>CAVOMT010000003.1:0-224700 GCA_963697115.1 uncultured Solirubrobacterales bacterium | reverse complement strand
TCGCCTCCTCCAAGCAGATCCGCGGCTGGAGCTCCGGCGAGGTGATCAAGCCGGAGACCATCAACTACCGCACGCTCAAGCCCGAGAAGGACGGTCTCTTCTGCGAGCGCATCTTCGGTCCGACGAAGGACTGGGAGTGCTACTGCGGCAAGTACAAGCGCGTGCGCTACAAGGGCATCGTCTGCGAGCGCTGCGGCGTGGAGGTCACGCGCTCGAAGGTCCGCCGCGAGCGCATGGGCCACGTCGACCTGGCCGCGCCGGTCAGCCACATCTGGTTCTTCAAGGGCGTGCCCAGCCGCATCGGCTACCTGCTCGACATGGCGCCGAAGGAACTGGAGAAGGTCCTGTACTTCGCCGCCTCGATCGTCACGTGGGTGGACGACGAGGCGCGCGCGAAGGACCTGGACACGCTCGAGGTCGAGGTCAATAAGGTGCTCGACTCCTACGCCGCCGAGCGCGAGGAGCGCGTGCTCGAGCTGCGCGAGTCGCTCAAGCGCCGCGAGAAGTACCTGCAGAACGGCAAACAGACCGGCTTCAACGACGAAGACCACCTGTGGGCGGACTCGCTCGACGTGAACCTCGCGAAGATCTCCGACGAGGAGCGCGAGAAGCTCGTCAAGGAGCTGCGCAAGACCTTCGACGCCGACATCGCCGACACCGAGGCCTACATCGAGGACGCCGCCGAGCGCATGCGCAGCGTGTGGGAGCTGTTCAAGACGATGGAGCCCAAGCAGATCGAGCACGACGAGACGACCTTCCGCGAGCTCAAGGAGCGCTTCGGCTCGCCGTACGGGTTCGGCGAGTACTTCCGCGGCGGGATGGGCGCCGAGGCCGTCAGGGACCTGCTCCAGCAGGTGGATCTGGAGGCCGAACGCAAGGAGCTCGAGGAGCAGGTCAAGACGGCCAAGGGCCAGAAGCAGGCGCGCGCGGTCAAGCGGCTGAAGGTCGTCAGCGCGTTCATCCAGTCCGGGAACAAGCCCGAGATGATGGTGCTCGACGCCGTCCCGGTGATCCCGCCGGAGCTGCGTCCGATGGTGCAGCTCGACGGCGGGCGCTTCGCGACCTCCGACCTCAACGACCTGTATCGCCGCGTGATCAACCGCAACAACCGCCTCAAGCGCCTGCTCGACCTGGGCGCGCCGGAGATCATCGTCAACAACGAGAAGCGCATGCTGCAGGAGGCCGTCGACGCGCTGTTCGACAACGGCCGCCGCGGACGCCCCGTCACCGGACCGGGCAACCGGCCGCTGAAGTCGCTCTCGGACATGCTCAAGGGCAAGCAGGGGCGCTTCCGTCAGAACCTGCTCGGCAAGCGCGTGGACTACTCCGGGCGCTCGGTGATCGTCGCCGGCCCCTACCTGAAGCTGCACCAGTGCGGGCTGCCGAAGATCATGGCGCTGGAGCTGTTCAAGCCGTTCATCATGGCTCGGCTCGTCGAGCGCAAGTCCGCGCAGAACATCAAGGCGGCCAAGAAGATGGTCGACTCGATGATCGGCGAGGTGTGGGACGTGCTCGAGGAGGTCATCCACGAGCACCCCGTGCTGCTCAACCGCGCGCCCACGCTGCACCGTCTCGGCATCCAGGCGTTCGAGCCGCTGCTGGTCGAGGGCAAGGCGATCCAGGTGCACCCGCTGGTCTGCCATGCCTTCAACGCGGACTTCGACGGCGATCAGATGGCCGTGCACCTGCCGCTCTCCGCGGAGGCGCAGGCGGAGGCGCGCATCCTGATGCTCTCCTCCAACAACATCCTCTCGCCCGCGCACGGCGCGCCGCTGGCGACGCCGACGCAGGACATGATCCTCGGCGCCTACTACCTCACCTACGGGCCCGAAGCCGACGAGCTCTCCGCCAAGCGGGAGCTGCTGACGGGCGGCAGCTGGCCCTCGGGCGAGGCGCGTCCGCACGTGTTCAGGACCGCGCAGGAGGCCGAGCTCTCCTACGAGGCCGGCGTGGTCAAGCTGCACGACGTCGCCGAGTTCAGGCCGTTCGGACGCGAGGGCGGCCATGTGCTCTCGACGGTCGGGCGGATCATCTACAACGACCGCATCGAGCGCGCTCTGCACGAGGCGCTCGGCGATGGCTTCGACGCGAGCAAGTACGTGTTCGTGAACCAGTCGATGAAGAAGCGCGACACCACCCGCCTGATCGACGCGCTCGTGCAGACCTACGGCGCGACGACGATCTCGCTGGTGCTCGACGCGTTCAAGGACCTCGGGTTCAAGTACGCCACGCAGGCGGGCATCACGATCTCCAAGAACGACGTGGTCGTGCCGCCGAGCAAGCAGGCGATCCTCGACAAGTACGAGGAGCTCGTGAACGAGATCTCAGACCAGTACGACATGGGCCTGATCACTCAGGAGGAGCGTCACGAGGCGGTCGTGGAGAAGTGGAACGCCGCCACCGACGAGGTCGCCGACGCGATGATCGAGAACCTCGACACGCTCAACCCGATCTTCATGATGGCCAACTCGGGCGCCCGTGGCTCGTTCAAGCAGATCCGCCAGCTCGCGGGCATGCGCGGGCTGATGGCCAACCCGAAGGGCGAAATCATCGAGCGGCCGATCAAGGCCAACTTCGTCGAGGGGCTGTCGGTGCTCGAGTACTTCATCTCCACGCACGGCGCGCGCAAGGGCCTGGCGGACACCGCGCTGCGGACCGCCGACTCGGGCTATCTGACGCGCCGGCTGGTGGACGTGGCCCAGGACGTGATCATCCGCGAAGCGGACTGTGGCACCGAGGAGCACATCGAGATGACCGTGTGGGGCGATGGCGGGGATCGGAGCCCAACGAAGACCTCGTCGGGCGCATCGCCGCGCAGCCGATCACGACCAAGCGCGGGCGCATGCTCGCCGAGCAGGGCGCCGAGATCGGGCGCGCCGAGCTCGCCGAGATCGTCGCGGCGTTCGCCGACGATCACGCCAAGGGCGTGCGCGTGGCCGTGCCCGTGCGCTCGGTGCTCAAGTGCAAGGCCCCGAGCGGCGTCTGCCAGGCCTGTTACGGCCGGGCGATGGCCACCGGCGCGCTCGCGCAGATCGGCGACGCGGTCGGGATCATCGCCGCCCAGTCGATCGGCGAGCCCGGCACGCAGCTGACGATGCGTACGTTCCACACCGGCGGTGTCGCCGGCGCGGACATCACGCACGGCCTGCCGCGGATCGTCGAGCTCTTCGAGGCGCGCAAGCCGAAGGGCCTCGCGAAGATCGCCGAGCAGGACGGGAAGGTCTCGATCGAGGAGACCGAGAAGGCGCTCACGGTCACGATCACCGACGAGGCCGGCGAGGAGCACAAACACGCCTTCCCCCGGCGCACGCGCCTGTTCGTCGCCGAGGGCGAGAAGATCGACGCCGGCAAGCAGCTCAACGAGGGCTCGCTGTACCCGCACGAGCTGCTCGCGATCAGGGGCCGGACCGAGACCGAGCAGTACCTCGTCAAGGAGGTGCAGGAGGTCTACAAGTCCCAGGGCGTGGACATCAACGACAAGCACATCGAGTTGATCGTGCGCCAGATGCTCAAGAAGGTGCGCGTCGACCAGAAGGGCGACACCGACTACCTGCCCGGCCAGTTCGTCGACCGCTTCGAATTCGCGAAGGTCAACGACGACGTCGCCAAGAAGAAGGGCGAGACGGCGCAGTTCGAGGACATCATCCTCGGGCATCACCAAGGCGTCGCTGAACACCGACTCGTTCCTCTCGGCCGCCTCCTTCCAGGAGACGACGAAGGTCCTGACCGACGCCGCGCTGGAGGGCAAGACCGACCGCTTGAACGGGCTGAAGGAGAACGTGATCATCGGCAAGCTGATCCCCGCCGCGACCGGCCTGAAGCGCTACCGGCGGATCGAGATCGAACCCTCCGAACCGCTGCCCGCGGGCGATCGACGACGTGGGGCTGCTCGACCAGGACGAGATCGCGGCCGAGCTCGGGCTCTCCGGCGGCGATGGGCTCGGCGGCTACGGCCAGGAGTTCGACGCCGATCTCGCCTCGCTGGAGAAGATCGGCGCCGGCACCACCGACCCCGGCTTCGTCGAGGAGCTCGCCGACCTCGAGGTCCCGGACGAGCCCTCCTCCGGGGAGTAGCTCTCGGGCGCAGAGTATCGTAGACGCGGCCGGGTTATGCCCGGTCGCGTTTTTTTGGTGCGCCCAGCATGGCCAGCAGCTCGGGGGTGCGAGTCCCCTGTGGAGGTTGATGGCACCAACCACAAGTCAATGGCAACTGCGTCGTCGTGAGGCGGGGTGGGAAGGAAGCCGGAGGCGAAGTCGCGACTCTAGGAACACATGGTGCGGCGAGGCTGTTCGGGCTTTGTCGTGCTGCGCGTATAAGGCGGGGCGGTCCGGGCGAGCCAGCCAAACGTGGCGAAGCCCGATGTCCATCAAGGGCTGTCACGTAGACGCGGTGGGTGCGCGATGAAGGTTGCTGGTCTTACCTGGGGAGATCTCTATGGGTGTCCCAGATGCCCCGTCCGTATGGGTCGCGGGGTGGTACGGGACGGCGGTGCCCGAGAGGGGCTGCTCGCCGTGGAGAAGTCAGCAGAGGTCATACCACCGGCGGGGATCATCATCGTCGGAAAGGGCCGAACGCGAAGCCGAGCGACAGGACGTTCGTGCTCGTGGGAGTCGCATTGACCGCAGCCAACCCTTTCGGGGGCCTGGCGGGGAGGGTCTGAGGGTGAAGCCCAAGGATGCCCGGCCAGAGCGCAGCGACTCCTCGGCGCCGGATGACACCAGCGCTCACCCCGCCGAGGTGAGTTTGTGGGAGATGTTCTTGTCCCGCGGGAATCTCGCTTTGGCGCTCAGACGTGTCGAGCGTAACGCCGGTGCCGCGGGCATCGACGGGATGAGCACCAAGGAGTTGCGGCCGTGGTTGAAAGATCGTTGGCCGCAGGTCCGCTCGCAGCTTGACGCGGGCACTTACCGGCCGCAGCCCGTCAGGAGGGTGATGATCCCCAAGCCTTCGGGTGGTCTGCGTGTGTTGGGGGTGCCGGCTGCGGTGGATCGGTTGATCTGCCAGGCCCTGTTGCAGGTGCTCGCGCCAGTCTTTGACCCGCATTTCCATCCCCACAGCTTCGGTTTCAGGCCGGGGCGCTCGGCGCATGATGCTGTTGAGCGGGCACGCCAGTTCATCGCTGATGACGCGGCGTGGTGCGTCGATTTTGATCTGCACTCGTTCTTCGATCGGGTTCAGCACGACGCTTTGATGGCGAGGGTCGCAAGACGGGTGGATGACAAGCAGGTGCTCAAGTTGATCCGGGCATACCTGGAAGTGGGCGTCATGGATAACGGGCTGGCGCACGCGACGGGGGAGGGGACTCCGCAGGGCTCTCCACTTTCGCCGCTGCTCAGCAACGTCATGCTCGACGACCTGGACTGGGAGCTAGACCGGCGCGGGCATCGCTTCGTTCGCTACGCCGACGACGGACGTATTTACGTCGAGAGCGAGCGGGCGGGGCAGCGCGTCATGGAGAGCATCACGCAGTATGTCGAGCAGCGCCTGAAGCTCAAGGTCAACCGCGAGAAGTCGGTGGTTCACCCGGCAACGAAGCGTTCCCTGCTGGGGTTCGGCTTCTTTCGCCGCGATGGTGAGGTCAAGGTGCGGTGGATAAGCAGGCTCGCAAGCGAGCCAAGGACCGCCTGCGTCGGCTGACCTCGCGGCGCTGGGGCATCTCGATGGAGCGGCGGATCAGAGAGATCAACCGCTTCACGGTTGGGTGGACGGCCTACTTTGCGTTGGCCGATACACCCTCGCCGTTCGAGGAGCTCGACGAGTGGCTCAGAAGGCGACTGAGGCAGGTTCGCTGGAAGGAGTGGAAACGTATCCACACCAAGCGACGCAACCTGGTCGCGCTCGGTATCCCCGAGGGTCAGGCCCATCAGTGGGCCTGCACACGCAAGGGATATTGGCGCATCGCCGGGTCCGCGCCGCTCCAGCGTGCCCTACCAAACGCCTACTGGAGGAGTCACGGCCTGAAGGGATTCACCGGTCCCTACCGCCGTTTCCGGGAATGCTGAGCGAACCGCCGGATGCGGACCCGCACGTCCGGTGGTGTGGGGGCGCCGGGGCGAGCCCGGCGCCTACCCGATTGGGTAGGCCAGACGGTATGCGCCGCATGGAAGCTGTGTCCCCCCGCCTCCGTTCGGGCGGGCCGGTCCGGGCCGAACGCGGGTGAGTGCGGACGGTAGGTTTGCAGTGGGTCTAGGGGCGCTTAGAACCGCTTTCAAAAAGATCGGCACGTCCGGATGCGTCCCTGGACACGGCGCTGGATCGCCACGTGACGGCTTGCACGTGCAACCAGCATGCGCTGCGCCATCCCGCGTCGCCCAGCTTGGTCCATGCACGCCCCGACCGCACCGCCTATTTTGAAAGAGGTTCTCAGTCCGGCGGTTGCTCACCGTCGTAGTAGTCGACGCTGTCCGAGGTGCGGAAGACCGCTCGCAGCCCACCTCCGTCTGCCTGGCGCTCGTAGGCGCCGAGCGTGTTCGAGTCGGGGCGGATCACGATGTCCGGCTCGCCGTTGGTGCTGAACGCCAGAAAGCGCACCGTTTCGGCGGTGCGGTTGACGAGTTGATGGGCGCCGTGCTCGCCGCGCAGGAACGCGACGACCTCCCCCTGAGCGAGGTCGCGCCAGCCCTCGGGCGTGCGCAGGCTCGGGGCGCCATCGAGCACCAGCACGAGCTCCTCCTCGGCGAGGTGGTAGTGATAGGGGTAGGCCGCTTCGCCGGGGGGCAGTTCCCACAAGCTCACTCCCAGCCTCTCGCTGCCGGCCTGGCGACTGACCCGCGCCCGCTTGCAGCGAAACCCGGGATGCTCGCGCGGCTCGTCGAAGACGGGATCGTTGATGTTCGTGCTTGCCATCGCGTCGGCAGCCTATCGCGGCGCGGCAAGCAGGTAGCCTGCGGGCCGCCATGTGGGAGCAGCGGCTGACAACGCGCCTGGAGGGCCAGATCGTTGTGCTCGAGCCGCTTCGTGCTCGGCACGAGGAGGGACTGTTCGTCGCCGCTCAGCATCCTGAGATCTGGAGGTGGCTGGCGCCGGTCGGAGACAGTCGCGAGTTCTTCTCCGCCTGGATGGCCGCGAGTCTCGCCGAGTCGCGGGCGGGTAGGGAGGGGGTGTTCGCGACGATCGACCGCGCGAGCGGAGAGCCGATCGGCAGCACGCGCTATCTGAACGTGCGCGAGGCCCACCGGGGTGTGGAGATCGGCTGGACCTGGCTCACGCCCTCGATGTGGCGGAGCGGTGCGAACGTCGAGGCGAAGCTGCTGATGTTGGAGCACGCGTTCGAGCGCCTTGAGTGCATGCGGGTGGAGTTCAAGACCGATGCGCGCAACGAGCGTTCCCGCGCGGCGATCGAGGCGCTCCCGGCACGGTTCGAGGGGATCCTGCGCAGGCACATGCAGATGCCGGGCGTGGGCGTGCGCGACTCCGCCTACTACAGCGTGATCGAGGAGGAGTGGCCTGGAGTGCGCGCCAACCTGGAACGCCGGTTGGCGCGCCGGCGAGAGCTCTCGCGCCCAGTCCACCAGCAGCTGAGCCTCGACGGAGGTGAGGCCACGCTCGGGCGCGGTCTGGACCAGCAGCGTGGGCGCCGGGCGCGTTCCGGCCCAGTCGTGGCAGGCGTCGTTGAACGCGTCGTCGATCCATGCCAGCGCGCGCGAGCCGGCGTACTGCTCGATCGCGGCCGAGCTTCCAGTGCGCGTTGCCGACGGCCGGCGCGAGCGCTCGAAGCGCAGGTAGGGCAGGCCCGCGGGCAGGTCGAGCAGGCGCGGCAGGTATTCCTCGGCCTTCTCCTCCCAGCCGCTGGCCCACACGAGGTCGAAGTCCGCCGCGAGGGTCAGCAGGTGCGCCGCGGCGGCGGGCGAAAGGAAGTGGGGTATGCCGTCGATCGTGTGGAACGAGCCGGCGGGAGTCGCAGTGCGCTCCGTCCACGGGGTCTGCCCGGCGAAGCCGAACAGCGAGATGACCCCGTCGATGTCCACCATCAGCAGGGGCTTCTCGCCGAGGTCCGGGTCGTCCACCGCGAGTCGGATACGCTCGGCGTGATCTTGCGGTCACTGGATGGGCCAGGCTTGGCGAGGGCGTCTACGGGGGGCTCTTTAGCTTGCATACAGGTTCGCCCCGGTAATGTGCCCGGATCGAGTGCGGCCAGTAAAGCAGCAGCCGCGCTCTGTCGATGCAGTCCAGGGCGGGCGCGGGGACGCCGAGCTCTGCGCAGTAGGACGCTCTACACCGCACCTCTGACTTCCCGAACAGAACAAGACCCACTGGACCAACCGCCCAAATGACCCTCGCCCTCGGCATCCTCCTCGCGCTCGCCTGCGCCTTCGTGGCCAACCTCGGCTTCTTCTACAAGTACCGGGGCGCCAACGCGGCGCCGAGCGTGCAGGTCGCGCCACCCGCTGCGCTCCGCGCGGCGCGCTGTTCGCCTCGAAGTGGTTCACGATCGGGATGCTCGTCGCGACCGCCAGCTGGGCGCCTGCACGTCGCCGCCCTGGCGCTGGCGCCGATGTCGGTGATCCAGGTCTCGCTCGCCGCGGGCATCGTGTTCATCGCGGTGATGGCCGAGCGCATGTTCGGCTTCGAGGTCGGCCGGCGCCAGTGGATCGGCCTGTGCCTGACGGCCGCCGGCCTGGTGCTGCTCGGCGTGACGCTGCCGGCGATGCACGGCGCGCACTCGCAGTTCTCCAAGGTCGGCGATGATCTCCTTCGAGGCCGGCCTGTTCGGCATCGGCGGCCTGCTGATCATGGGCCCGCGCATGGGCGGTCCGGTCGAGCACCACGGCGTGATGCTCGCCGCCGCCTCCGGCATCCTGTTCGGCGTCTCCGACACCGCGATCAAGGCGCTCACGGGCATCACCGGCGCGCACGGCCTGCTCGGCCTGCTGCTCAGCCCCTGGCTCGCGGTCGCGGTCGCTCGCCTCGATCGTCGCCTTCTACGCCTCCGCGCGCGGCCTGCAGGACGGCGACGCCGTCCCGGTCATCGCCGTGACCGGCACCGCCGCGAACATCGCCGGCATCGCCGGCGGGATCATCGTCTTCGGCGACCCGATGGCCGGCAGCGCCGTCGGCGTGGCGCTGCAGGCGCTGGCCTTCGTGCTCGTGATCGTCGCCTCGCGCGATGATGCCCGCCCCGGTCCGCGCCGCGGGCGCTCCCGCCGCGGCCTCGGCGAAGCGCCTAGCCACCGCTCGCTCCGGCACGGGCGGCGCCGCGCTGCTACCATCCCCGGCCGAATGCCGACCACCTCGCAGCTCGTGCGCAAGGGCCGCGTCGCCCCCAAGAAGAAGCTCGCCACCCCCGGCCTGAAGTCGGGCAAGGGCCGCAAGAAGAAGGTCGCCGCCCCGCAGCGGCGCGGCGTGTGCACGCGCGTGTACACGACGACCCCGAAGAAGCCTAACTCCGCGCTGCGCAAGGTCGCGCGTGTGCGCATCTCCGGCTCGATCGAGGTCACGGCCTACATCCCCGGCGAGGGTCACAACCTGCAGGAGCACTCGGTCGTGCTCGTCCGCGGCGGCCGCGTCAAGGACCTGCCGGGCGTCCGCTACAAGGTCGTGCGCGGCACGCTCGACGCCGCCGGCGTCAGCGACCGCAAGAAGGCGCGCTCGCAGTACGGCGTGAAGAAAAAATAGACGCCGCCGAGACCTAGATGCCCCGCCGCGCAGCCGCCCAGATCCGCCCGGTCGAGGCGGACCCGATCCATCGCTCCAAGCTCGTCCAGCAGGTCATCAACAAGGTCATGCTCGACGGCAAGAAGTCGACCGCCGAGCGGATCGTCTACGACGCGCTGGCGCTGATCGGCGAGCGCTCGGACAAAGACCCGCTCGAGACGCTCGAGGCCTCGATCAAGGCGCTGACGCCGACGCTCGAGGTCCGCTCGCGCCGCGTCGGCGGCGCCACCTACCAGGTGCCCGTCGAGGTCGCCTGCCCGCCGCGCCCGCACGCTCGCCGTGCGCTGGCTGGTCGAGTTCGCCCGCCAGCGCCGCGAGAAGACGATGGCCCAGCGCCTGGCCAACGAGCTGCTGGACGCGCAGTCCCAGCAGGGCGGCGCGTACAAGCGCAAGGACGACATCTACCGCATGGCGCAGGCCAACAAGGCCTTCGCCCACTACCGCTGGTAGCGGCGGCTGACCTGTGCGACCGCGCCTGCCGGTGAGCTCTCGGGCAGCGATCGGCCGCATGCTGCCGACGTACGCTTGAGCCACGCGCATCGCCGCTTCTGGTGCCTGCACGGCTGAGGGCATGCTCGTTAGCCTCGTGGCCGCATCGTCCGCGTCCTATGCCCTGCGCACGCCGAGACGAGGGATGCTTCGACGTCACCTCGACAGCGTTCAGGCCACGGAATGGTCTTGCCGCCGTACCCAGCTCGCGGTATGCCGACGGCCTCGGCGACACGTCACCTGAGACGGCCATCGGTACCGATGCCTCGACGACAGATCGAGCGCCACGTCTGGGTGATCTCGGGCGTCGTGATCCTCGGGATGATCATGTCGATCCTCGACACGACGATCGTCAACGTCGCGCTCGACACGCTCTCGAACGACCTGCACAGCTCGATCTCGCAAGTCCAGTGGGTCGTCACCGGCTACCTGCTGGCGCTGGCGGCGGTGATGCCGGTGACCGGCTGGATGGCGCGCCGCTTCGGCGCCAAGCGCGTCTACCTCGTCTCGCTGGTGCTGTTCACGCTCGGCTCGGCTGTGCTGCGGTCTGTCGAACACGCTCGTCGCGCTCGTCGTCTTCCGCGTGCTGCAGGGCATCGGCGGCGGCATGATCATGCCGCTCGCGCAGCTGATCATGGCCCAGGTCGCCGGCCCGCAGCGGATGGGGCGGGTGATGGGCGTCGTCTCGATGCCCGCGATGCTCGCGCCGATCCTCGGCCCGGTCGTCGGCGGCCTGATCCTGCAGAACCTGCACTGGTCGTGGATCTTCTTCGTCAACGCCCCGATCGGCGTGGTCGCGATCGTACCTCGGCTGGCGGATGCTCCCGCAGACCGACTCGGGCGAGGCCGGGCGGCTCGACAGGCTCGGCCTGGCGCTGCTGCCCACGGGCGCCGCGCTCGACGATCTTCGGCATCTCCGAGCTCGGCTCGGCACGCCCCTGCTCGGCTCCGAGCGAGGTGCTCGGCCGCTCGCTCGCCGGGATCGTCGCTGAGCGTCGCCTTCTGCCTGCACGCGCTGCGCATCGAGCGCCCGCTGCTCGACATCAGGCTGTACGCCAACAAAGTCTTCGCGGGCGCCTCGTTCACGACCTTCGGCCTCGGCGCCGCGCTGTTCGGCGCGATGATCCTGGTGCCGCTCTACTACCAGGAGGTCCGCCACCTGAGCGTGATCGACACCGGCCTGCTCGACCGGCCCGCAGGGGCATCGGCGCGCTGATCATGATGCCGCTCGCCGGCCGCCTGACCGAGCGCTACGGCGGCGGGCGCATCGCGATCGTCGGCGTCTCGCTGCTCGCGCTCAGCACGATCCCGCTCGCCTTCATCGGCGCGAACACCTCCATCGTCGCGATCTCGCTGGTGCTGTTCGTGCGCGGCATCAGCATCGGCCTGTGCTTCATGCCGGCGATGACCGCCGCCTTCGCCGCGCATGCGCCCCGAGCAGCTCTCCGACGCGACGCCGCAGATCAACGTGCGTGATGCGCCTCGGCAGCGCGGTCGGCGTCGCGATCCTCGCCGTCGTGCTCCAGCGCGGCCGGTCGGCGCCCACACCCCGCGCAGCTCGCCGACGCGTTCGACACACGCCTACTGGTGGGCGTTCGGGATCGCGCTGCTCTCGCTGATCCCGTGCCTGGTGCTGCTGAAAGCCGAGCGCCGCGAGCGAAGCCGAGCCGCGAGGCCGCGGACGCGGAGACCGAGTCGCTGCGCGCCACGAGAGCGCGATAGGAGGCAGGGCATCTCGCGATGGCGCGACCACGCAGCCTGCGCCGCGCGAGGCACGACGCGAAGCCCGCCGAGCTGACCTCGCTCGGCTTGGCCTTCCGCCACCTGTTCCGCGCCTCAGCCGCATGCGCGGCCGCGACACCCACCTCGCGCGGCACCGAGATCAGCCACGCCCAGTTCGAGCTGCTGATCGAGCTCGCACGAGCGCGGCGAGCTCTCGGCCGGCGAGCTGGCGCTCGCCGCGCGGCTCACGCCCGCGACCGTCACCCAGATGCTCGACGCACTCGCCGACTCCGGCCACGTCGAGCGCGCGCGCTCGGAGAGCGACCGGCGCGTGGTCGTCTCGCGGCTGACCCCGCAGGGCAGCGCGCAAGTCGAGGCCAAGCGCGCGGCTCTGGCGCGGGCGCTGGGAGGCGGCGCTCGCCGACGTCTCGACCCGCGAGCTGCGCGCCGCCACACGGTGCTGGAGCGCCTCGGCGCGGTCTTCGAGGAGCCCCGAGCGCCGGCTGCCGGATCCAGCGCCCGAGGTCCGTCGACGCGACGCCAGCGACGGCGCAGACCGCCGAGAATCCCTCTGCTATAGTCGGCCGCGCGCCGCGGGCGGGGCGCATGCCGTGCGAGCGGCCCGCCGCGGAGCACGCTGATCGAAGATGGAGACCTCGAGCAGATAACGACGCGAACCGGTCCAGCACAGACCAGCAGCGCGCGTGGGCCCGAGGGGCCCATTTTTTTGCCCGCACGCCGAGACCACCACATCCACAGCCACCAGGATCCTGAGCCATGCCAAGCAAGTTCACTCTCGAAAACACCCGCAACATCGGGATCATGGCGCACATCGACGCCGGCAAGACGACGACGACCGAGCGCATCCTCTACTACACCGGCCGCACCTACAAGATCGGCGAGGTCCACGAGGGCGCGGCCGCGATGGACTGGATGGAACAGGAGCAGGAGCGCGGCATCACGATCACCTCCGCCGCCACCACCGCGCAGTGGAAGGACCACCGCATCAACATCATCGACACGCCCGGCCACGTCGACTTCACCGTCGAGGTCGAGCGCTCGCTGCGCGTGCTCGACGGCGCGATCGCGCTGTTCGACTCCGTCGCCGGCGTCGAGCCCCAGTCGGAGACCGTCTGGCGCCAGGCCGACAAGTACCACGTCCCGCGCATCGCCTACATCAACAAGATGGACCGCATCGGCGCCGACTTCGAGCAGGGCGTGCAGACGATGATCGACCGCCTCGGCGCCCACCCCGTGCCGATCCAGCTGCCGATCGGCGCCGAGGGCGACTTCGAGGGCGTCGTCGACCTCGTCGCGATGAAGGCGATCGTCTACAAGGACGAGCTCGGCAAGGAGCAGGACGAAGTCGAGATCCCCGCCGAGCTGGCCGACGCCGCCGCGGCCGCGCGCGAGCACCTGCTCGAGGAGGTCTCCCACTACGACGACGAGCTGCTGGAGCTGATCCTCGAGGAGGCCGAGATCCCCGAGGAGCGCGCTCAAGCAGGCGATCCGCAAGGCGACGCTCTCGACCAAGCTGACCCCGGTGCTGTGCGGCTCCTCCTTCAAGAACAAGGGCGTGCAGCCGCTGCTCGACGCGGTCGATCGACTACCTGCCCTCGCCGCTCGACGTGCCCGCCGGTGACCGGCACCGAACTGGTCAGGGCGAGGAGCAGCGAGCGCGAGGTCGCCCGCAACGCCGACGACTCCGAGCCGTTCGCGGCGCTCGCCTTCAAGATCATGGCCGACCCCTACGTCGGCAAGCTCACCTACTTCCGCGTCTACTCCGGCCACCTCGAGGCCGGCGCGCGCGTGCTCAACGTCGACACCGGCCGCACCGAGCGGATCGGGCGCATCCTGATGATGCACGCCAACGACCGCGAGGAGGTCGACGAGGTCTACGCCGGCGACATCGCCGCCGCGGTGGGCATCAAGCAGGTCATCACCGGCGACACGCTCGCCGCCCCCGACGCGCCGATCCACCTCGAGAACATCGTCTTCCCCGAGCCCGTCATCAAGGTCGCGGTCGAGCCCAAGACGAAGGTCGACCAGGAGAAGATGTCGCGTCGCGCTCGGCCGCCTCGCCGAGGAGGACCCGACCTTCCAGGTGCGCACCAACGAGGAGACCGGCCAGACCGAGATCTCCGGCATGGGCGAGCTGCACCTCGAGGTGCTCGTCGACCGCATGAAGCGCGAGTTCGGCGTCGAGGCCAACGTCGGCCGCCCGCAGGTCTCCTACCGCGAGACGGTCCGCGGCGACGGCCGAGAAGGTCGAAGGCAAGTTCGTCCGCCAGACCGGCGGCTCGGGCCAGTTCGGCGTCGTCTACATCAACCTCGAGCCGGCGCCCGGCGAGGGCTTCGACTTCGTCAACAAGATCAAGGGCGGCTCGATCCCCTCCGAGTTCATCCCGGCGGTCAAGAAGGGCATCGAGGAGGCGCTCGAGAACGGCGTCAAGGCCGGCTACCCGATGGTCGACGTGCGCGTCACGCTCGTCGACGGCAAGTACCACGACGTCGACTCCTCGGAGATCGCCTTCAAGGTCGCCGGCTCGCTCGCCTTCAAGGAGGCCGCCAAACGCGCCAAGCCGGTCCTGCTCGAGCCGATCTTCGCGGTCGAGGTCGTCACGCCCGAGGACTTCCTCGGCGACGTCATCGGCGACCTCTCGCGCCGCCGCGGACGCGTCGAGGGCCAGGAGCGGCGCGGCAACGCGCTGGCCGTCACCGCCACGGTGCCGCTCAGCGAGATGTTCGGCTACGCCACCGACCTGCGATCCAACACCCAGGGACGCGCCACCTACACGATGCAGTTCGAGGGCTACGAGGAGGTCCCCCCGAACATCGCCGAGAAGATCGTCGAACAGCGCACCGGCGAGCCGGTCCCGCGTGAGGCCCGGCAGCCAAGACGACCCAGCTATACACGAAGCCCGCATTTAGATAGATTTCCCCGGTTCGCCCTCATCGACGGCGGACGTACAAGTCGATACAGGAGCGAACAGAAAGTGGCGAAGGAGAAGTTCGAGCGCGACAAGCCGCACGTCAACGTCGGCACCATCGGTCACATCGACCACGGCAAGACGACGCTGACCGCTGCCATCACCACCGTGCTGGCCGAGAAGAGCGGCGCCGAAGCCCGTAGCTTCGAGGAGATCGACAACGCTCCCGAGGAGAAGGAGCGCGGGATCACGATCGCCACCTCGCACGTCGAGTACCAGACCGAGAACCGCCACTACGCGCACGTCGACTGCCCCGGTCACGCCGACTACGTCAAGAACATGATCACCGGCGCCGCGCAGATGGACGGCGCGATCCTGGTGGTCTCCGCCGCCGACGGCCCGATGCCCCAGACCCGCGAGCACATCCTGCTCGCCCGCCAGGTCGGCGTCCCCTACATCGTCGTGTTCCTCAACAAGGCCGACATGGTCGACGACGAGGAGCTGCTCGAGCTCGTCGAGGTCGAGGTCCGCGAGCTGCTCTCCGAGTACGACTTCCCGGGCGACGACATCCCCTTCATCACCGGCTCGGCGCTGAAGGCGCTCGAAGGCGACGAGGCCTACAAGGGCAAGATCCTCGAGCTGGCCGAGGCGCTGGACTCCTACATCCCCGAGCCGGTCCGCGAGCTCGACAAGCCGTTCCTGATGCCGGTCGAGGACGTCTTCTCGATCACCGGCCGCGGCACCGTCGCCACCGGCCGCGTCGAGCAGGGCATCGTCAACACCGGCGACACCGTCGAGATCGTCGGCATCCACGACACCACCACGACGGTCGTCACCGGCGTCGAGATGTTCCGCAAGATCCTCGACCAGGGCCAGGCCGGCGACAACGTCGGCTGCCTGCTGCGAGGCACCAAGCGCGAGGAGATCGAGCGCGGCCAGGTGCTCTGCAAGCCCGGCTCGATCACCCCGCACACCAAGTTCAAGGCCGAGGTCTACGTGCTCAAGAAGGAGGAGGGCGGCCGTCACACGCCGTTCTTCACGGGCTACCGGCCTCAGTTCTACTTCCGCACCACCGACGTCACCGGCGTGGCCAAGCTGCCCGAGGGCGTCGAGATGGTCATGCCCGGAGACAACGTCCAGATGGAGATCGAGCTGATCCAGCCGATCGCCATGGACCAGGGCCTGCGCTTCGCCATCCGCGAGGGCGGCCGCACCGTCGGCTCGGGCGTGGTCAGCGAGATCATCGAGTAGCACCGGCGGCCCGCTGCGCCGGGGCCGTTCATTGGCAGCCGATACGACGAGCAGGCTCCGCCGCGAAGGCGCGGTCCGGAGCGGATTCCAGACACGCAGAAGCCAGCGACCTAAGCGACAGGCACTTCACAGAGAACCGACACATGGCAGCAGCCACCCAAAACAAGATCCGCATCCGCCTGAAGGCCTACGACACCTCCGCGATCGAGTCGGCCGCGAAGGAGATCGTCGAGACCGCCACCCGCACCGGCGCCACCGTCTCCGGCCCCGTGCCGCTGCCGACCGAGAAGAACGTCTACTGCGTGATCCGCTCCCCCTTCAAGGACAAGGACTCGCGCGAGCACTTCGAGATCCGCACCCACAAGCGCCTGATCGACATCCACCAGCCCACCCCCAAGACCGTCGACTCGCTGCAGCGCCTGGACCATCTCCCCGCCGGCGTCGACATCGAGATCCGCCTCGCCACCTGACCCGATCGATGTCCGCGATCCTCGCCAAGAAGCTCGGAATGACCCAGATCTTCCAGGAGGACGGCACGCGTCGCGCGCGTGACCGTGCTGGAGGCCGGGCCCTGTCCCGTCACCGCCGTCCGCACCGCCGAGCGCGACGGCTACGACGCCGTCCAGCTCGCCTTCGGCCAGGCACGCGAGAAGCACCTCACCAAAGCCGAGCTCGGCCACCTCGCGAAGGCCGACGCGCCGCCCCTGCGCCACCTCGTCGAGTTCCGCGACGAGGCCGGCGAGCTCACGCTCGGCGAGACCGTCACCGTCGAGTCCTTCGAGGTGGGCGCGCGCGTGAAGGTCTCCGGCGATCTCCAAGGGCAAGGGCTTTCAGGGCACCATCAAGCGCCACAACTTCAGCAGCGGCCCCAAGTCCCACGGCTCGCACAACGTGCGCGCCCCCGGCTCGATCGGCGCCTCCGCCACCCCCTCGCGCGTGCTGCACGGTCATCCGCGGTCCCGGCCACATGGGCAGCCGTGCGCGCCACCCAGAAGGGCCTCGAGGTCGTCGCGGTGGACCCCGCCGAAGAACCTGCTGATGGTGCGCGGCTCGGTCCCGGGCCGCCAGCGGCGGCCTCGTGGAGGTGCGCACCGATGCCTGACGCGCCGGTCCTCGGGCGCCGGAACCGGCGCAAGCCGAAGCGAAGCTCGACGAGGCCGCCTTCGGCGGCGCGCTTCCACGGGCCGCTCGTGCACCAGACCGTGCGCGCCGAGCAGGCCGCCCGCCGCCGCGGCACCGCCGCCACCAAGACCCGCGGCATGGTCTCCGGCGGCGGCGCCAAGCCCTGGCGCCAGAAGGGCACCGGCCGCGCCCGCGCCGGCTCCAACCGCTCGCCGATCTGGACCGGCGGCGGCACCGTGTTCGGCCCCCAGCCGCGCTCCTACACCTTCAAGGTCAACCGCAAGGAGCACCGCGCCGCGCTGCGCAGCGCGCTCTCGCTGCACGCTCGAGCGCGGCTCGCTCGCGCGTCCTCGACGCCGCCCTCTTCACGGAGCCCAAGACCAGCCAGGCCGCTCGACCTGCTCGACGACTGGGGCGCAGCGCGGCTCCGCCACGCTCGTGTCGCTCTCGCCGCCGAGGAGTCGCGACGCCGGCGCTGTCCGTTCCGCAACCTCGCCCGCGTCGCCGTCACTGACGCCGACGAGGCGTCGGCGTCGCCGACATCGTCGGCGCCGCCTCCTGCTGCGTCGTCACGAAGCACCGCGCTCGAGGCCGCTCAGCCGCCCGCGCCGGCGCCCGCCGCGCTGGAGCCGCCGATGCGGAGGCGAGGCCTGATGGACCCCTCCCAGGTCATCATCCGCCCGGTCGTCTCCGAGAAGAGCTATGTCCTCTCCGCAGCCAACCGCTACACCTTCCGCGTCCATCCCGACGCCCACAAGACCCAGATCCGCCAGGCCGTCGAGGCGCTCTTCGACGTCCACGTCGTCGAGGTCCGCACGATCAGCGTCAAGTCCAAGCCCAAGCGCCGCGGCGCCGACCAGCGGACGCACCCGCACGTGGAAGAAGGCGATCGTGCAGGTGCGCGCCGGCGAGCAGCATCCCGATCTTCCAGGGCCTCGCGGCCTGGACAGGAGGGTAGCCGATGCCCGATTCGCAAGCCCAAGCCCACCAGCCCCGGACGGCGCTTCGTCTCCTATCCCGACTTCGCGGAGATCACCAAGTCCAAGCCCGAGAAGACGCTCGTCGAGGGCCTCAACAAGAGCGGCGGGCGCAACGCCCACGGACGCAAGACCGCGCGCCACCGCGGCGGCGGCGCCAAGCGCGCCTACCGCCGCATCGACTTCAAGCGCCGCAAGGACGGCGTGCCCGCGAAGGTCGCCGCGATCGAGTACGACCCCAACCGCTCCGCCTACATCGCGCTGCTGCACTACGTCGACGGCGAGAAGCGCTACATCCTCGCCCCCCAGCGCCTGACCGTGGGCATGACCGTCGCCTCCGGCGAGGACGCCGACATCGCGGTCGGCAACTGCCTGCCGCTGGCGCGCATGCCCGTCGGCACGGTCGTGCACAACGTCGAGCTCCAGCCCGGCCGTGGCGGGCAGATGGCTCGCTCCGCCGGCGCCTCGGTCCAGCTGATGGCCAGCGACGGCGACATGGCGACCCTGCGCCTGCCCTCCGGCGAGATGCGCCTCGTCCGCGCCGAGTGCCGCGCCACCGTCGGCGTCGATCGGCAACGCCGAGCACCAGAACGTCAAGGTCGGCAAGGCCGGCCGCAAGCGCCACATGGGCGTGCGCCCGCAGACCCGCGGCACCGCCATGAACCCGGTCGACCACCCGCACGGCGGCGGCGAGGGCTCGACCACGGCCGGCCGCCACCCGGTCACCCCGTGGGGCGTGCCGACGCTCGGCTACCGCACGCGCAAGAAGAGCAAGGCCTCCGACCGCTACATCGTCCGCGGCCGCCGCCGCGGGAAGGGCAAGCAGAGATGAGCCGCTCCAGCAAGAAGGGCCCGTGGGTCGAGGAGCGCCTGATCGCCGCGCATCGAGGCCCTGAACGCCGAGAACAACAAAAAAATGCTGCGCACCTGGTCGCGCGCCTCGACGATCTTCCCGGAGATGGTCGGCCACACGATCGCCGTCCACGACGGCAAGAAACACGTACCCGTCTTCATCAGCGAGTCGATGGTCGGCCACAAGCTCGGCGAGTTCGCGCCCACGCGCGTCTTCCGCGGCCACGCCGGCTCGGGGAAGGTCCGCTGAAGCGCCAGAGGAGGAGAACCTGACGAGGAGGCGCCGGCGGAGCCCGAGGCCGCCGAGAAGCCGGCCGCGCGAAGAAGCGCGCCGCGCAAAAGCAGCCGACGCCGCGAAGCTGCCGCCGAGGAGGCGCCGGAGCGCGAGCCGAAGGCCGCTGCCAAGGCGAAGCAGCCGCGAAGAAGCCGCGCCGCGGAGAAGGCTGCCGCAGAGGCCGAGGCCGCGACTGACGCCGCCGAGCAGGCCGCCGAGCCCGCCGAGAAGCCGCGGCCGAAGACCCGCAAGAGCCGGCGCCGAAACCGGCCCGCCGCAAGCCCCCCGCGCCGCGCCCGACGCCGCGTCGTGCGCGCCCACGCCCGCTACGTCCGCACCTCGGCCCGCAAGGCGCGCATGGTCTGCGGCCACCTCCGCGGCAAGTCCGTCCAGGAGGCACGCGCTATCCTCGCCTTCACCCCTCGCGAGGTGGCCCGCGACTGGAGCAAGCTGCTCGAGTCGGCCGTCGCCAACGCGGAGAACAACCACGAACTGCTCGAGGAAGATCTCTCGTCCGCGAGGCCTACGCCGACGAAGGGCCCGACGATCAAGCGCTTTCGCCCGCGCGCGATGGGTCGCGCCACGCCGATCCGCAAGCGCACCAGCCACCTGACGATCACGCTCACCCCCTACGACGGCGACCGCCACCAGACCCCACCCACAGAACTAGACGAGAGAGACTAGAACGCATGGGACAGAAGGTTCATCCCGAGGCGATGCGCGTCGGCTACATCCACGACTGGAAGTCGAACTGGTTCAACGAGCGCTACTTCGCCGAGTACCTCGCCGAGGACATCCGCGTGCGCGAACACATCATCGGCAAGCTCGCGCACGCCGGCCTGTCGGACATCACGATCCGCAAGGACGCAAACGAACTCGAGGTCAACATCCACACCGCCCGCCCGGGCATCGTGATCGGCAAGTCCGGCACCGAAGTCGACGCGCTGCGCCGCGACCTGCACCGCATGACCAGCAAGCAGATCAAGGTCAACATCCTCGAGATCAAGCGCCCCGAGCTCGACGCCAAGCTCGTCGCGCAGTCGATCGCCGAGCAGCTGCAGAACCGCGTCGCCTTCCGCCGCGCGATGAAGCGCGCGCTGACCAGCGCGATGCGCTCCGGCGCCAAGGGCGTCAAGGTCCAGGTCGCCGGTCGCCTCGGCGGCGCCGAGATGGCGCGCACCGAGAGCTACTCCGACGGTCGCGTGCCGCTGCACACGATGCGCGCCGACATCGACTACGGCTTCTACGAGGCGCGCACCACGTTCGGGCGCATCGGCGTGAAGTGCTGGATCAACAAGGGCGAGATCATGCCCGAGGGCTACACCGGCGCCGACCTCACCGACATGACCGCGCCGGCGCCGCCCAGCTACGACCGCGACGGCCGCGGCGGCGCGCGACGGTCGCGGCGGCGGCGGGCGTGGCCGCGGCGGACGGCGGTCCCGGCGGTCGCGGCGGCGGTCCCGGTGGCGGTGCGCGGCGGTCCGGCGGCGGTCGCGGTGGCCGCGGCGGTCGGTGGCGGCGGCGGTGGCGGCCGCGGCGGCGGTCCCGGCGGTCGGCGGCGGTGCGCGGTCCCCGCTCGGCGGCGGCGGAGGTGCCCGCTGATGCTCTCCCCCAAGCGCGTCAAGCACCGCAAGCAGCACCGCGGCCGCCGCGCCGGCGTCTCGCGCGGCCAGGTCAAGGTCCAGTTCGGCGAGTACGGCCTGAAGTCGCTCGAGGAGCGGCTGGCTCACCAACCGCCAGATCGAGGCCGCCCGTATCGCGATGACCCGCAAGATCAAGCGTGGCGGCAAGGTCTGGATCAACGTCTTCCCCGACAAGCCGGTCACCAAGAAGCCGGCCGAGACCCGCATGGGCTCCGGCAAGGGCTCGCCCGAAGGCTGGGTCGCCGTCGTCAAGCCCGGCCGCGTGATGTTCGAGCTCGCCGGCGTGCCCGAGCCGCTCGCCCGCGACGCGATCCGCCTGGCCGCCCACAAGCTTCCCGTCAAGTCCAAGTTCGTGCTGCGCGAGGACTGAGGCGATGAAGGCCAAGCAGATCGCGCGACCTCGACGACGAACTGGCCAAGCAGATCGCCGAGCTGCGCAAAGACCTGTTCGGCCTGCGCTTCTCCAACGCCACCGGCGAACTCGACGACACCGCCGGCATCGGCCGCGCCAAGCGCGATCTCGCCCGGGCCCTCACCGTCGCGCGCGAGCGCGAGCTGACGGACCGAGCGACAATCGAGAGCGACTGAGCGACCGAGCAAGAGACTGAGAAGACATGGCTGACGAGACAGACGACGAGACGAGCCGAGACGCCCCGGCGGACGCCGGCGAGCGAGGCCCCCGAGGCCGACGCGCCGAGGCTGCGCCCGCGCCGAGAGCGCTGCCGCGCGAGGCCGACGGCCGAGCCGCCGCCGAGCGCCGGCCGAGCCCGCCGAGGTGCTGCTCGCGCCAAGGAGCGCCGTCGCAAGCGCGCCGCTCCACGCACGCCGGCGAGGCCGCGCCCGACGCGCACGCCCGAGGAGCGCCACGCCGAGCGCGTGCCGAGCGCAAGGACAAGGCCGCCGCGCCGCCGCGCCCGTCGCCTGCAGGAACGCGCCAAAGCCGCCGAGGCCGCCGCAGGCGCCGGCGCCCGCGCCCGAGCCGCTGGCGCCGGTGCACGCGCCGGCCGAGGGCGCGCCGCAGGTGCGCCAGGGGATCGTCGTCTCCGACAAGGCCGACAAGACGATCACCGTGCGCATCGACATCGCCCGCCGTCACCGCCGCTACGAGAAGATCGTCCGCAGCTCGAGCACCCTGCACGCCCACGACGAGAACAACGACGCCCACGAGGGCGACGTCGTGCGCGTGATCGAGAGCCGGCCGCTGTCGCGCACCAAGCGCTGGCGGCTCGTCGACGTCGCTGGAGCGAGGCAGCGATGATCCAGAACGAGACCCGGCTGCGCGTCGCCGACAACACCGGCGCCCGCGAGATCCTCTGCATCCGCGTCAAGGGCGGCTCCAGGCGCCGCTACGCGTTCGTCGGCGACGTCATCACCGCCACCGTCAAGCAGGCCAACCCCCAGGGCGCCGTCAAGAAGGGCGAGGTCGTGACCGCCGTGGTGGTGCGCACGAAGAAGCCGATCGGCCGCGACGACGGCACCTACATCGCCTTCGACGAGAACGCCGCCGTGATCATCGACGACCAGAACAACCCGCGCGGCACGCGCGTGTTCGGCCCCGTCGCGCGCGAACTGCGCGAGCGCAACTTCATGAAGATCGTCTCGCTCGCGCCGGAGGTGCTCTGATGGCCCGCAAGCCGCAGCCGCTACGCCCGCGCCGCACGCTGAAGATCCGCTCCGGCGACCAGGTGCAGGTGATCTCCGGCAAGGACCGCGGCAAGAGCGGCCGCGTGCTGCGCGTCGACCCGCGCAACGAGCGCGTCTACGTCGAGGGCCTGAACATGGTCAAGCGCCACACGCGGCCGCAGCAGGTGCGCGGCGCGCAGACGCAGACCAGTCGGCGGCGTGATCGAGCGCGAGGGCCCGATCCACGTCTCCAACGTGATGCTGCTCGACCCCAAAGGCAACAAGCCCACCCGCGTGCGGCATCGAGCGCGAGGACGGCAAGCGCTCCCGCGTGCGCCGTACGCACCGGCGCGAGACTGGACTGAGCGACTCGATCATGACGCACCGACAGACGCCACGCCCCGCCCGCCCGCCTGAAGGCCCGCTACCTGGAGGAGATCCGCCCGGCGCTGATCGAGCGCTTCGGCTACTCCTCGGTGATGCAGGCCCCCAAGCTCGAGAAGATCACCCTCAACATGGGCGTCGGCATGGCCAAGCAGGACTCCAAAGTGCTCGAAGGCCGCGCCAGGAGCAGCTCGCGACGATCGCCGGCCAGCAGCCCGAGCGTGCGCCGCGCGCGCAAGTCGATCGCCGCGTTCAAACTGCGCGAGGGCATGCCCGTCGGCGTCGCCGTCACGCTGCGCGGCGAGCGCGGCTACGAGTTCCTCGACCGCCTCGATCTCGATCGCGATCCCGCGCATCCGCGACTTCCGCGGCCTGAACCCGCGCTCCTTCGACGGCCGCGGCAACTACTCGCTCGGGCGTCAAGGAGCAGATCATCTTCCCCGAGATCGACTACGACGCGATCGACCAGGTCCGCGGCCTCGACATCACGATCACCACCTCCGCCGCCACCGACGCCGAGGCTTTCGCCCTGCTCGACGCGTTCGGCATGCCGTTCGCCCGCCAGGGCACGCCCCGCGGCTTCGACGAGCGCCGAGGTCCAGACGCGACCGACAACGACGCGAGACACGCGCCGACACAGGAGGAGCCGACTGATGGCCAAGACATCTCATGCGCGTCAAGCAGGCGCGCCCGCCCAAGTTCAAGACCCGCGCCTATACTCGCTGCAACCGCTGCGGCCGCCGCGCGCGGTGTACCGCAAGTTCGGGGTGTGTCGCATCTGCCTGCGCGAGCTCGCCCACAACGGCCAGATCCCCGGGATGACCAAGTCCTCCTGGTAGACGCCGAGCCCCAGTAACTCGACCCAGACGCATCCGCCATGTCCATGACCGATCCGATAGCCGACTTCCTCACGCGCGTGCGCAACGCGATCCACGCCGCCCACGAGACCGTCGAGATCCCCGCCTCCAAGCTGAAGGGCGAGCTCGCGCGGATCCTCGACGAGCAGGGCTACATCGACTCCTGGTCCGTCGTCCCCGCCCCCGACGGCGGCGCCGGCCAGCTGATCCAGATCCGCCTCAAGTACACCGACGACCGCCGCTCGGCGATCTCCGGGCTGCGGCGCGTCTCCCGCCCCGGCCGGCGCACCTACGTCGACGCCAAGCACATCCCCAAGGTGCTCGGCGGCATGGGCACCTCGATCGTCTCCACCTCCCACGGCGTGATGACCGGCCACGACGCGCGCGCCGCCGGCGTCGGCGGCGAGGTCCTGGCGCAGGTCTGGTAGCGAGCGAGCAGCATGTCCCGAATCGGCAGACAGCCCATCCCCGTGCCCTCCGGCGTGACCGTCGCGATCGAGCCCGAGTCGGTGCGCGTGAAGCGGCCCCAAAGGCGAACTCTCCGAGCGCATCCACCGCGACATCGAGGTCGTGCAGGAGGGCGAGCAGCTGCTCGTCACGCGCCCCACCGACCGCGGCGAACACCGCGCGCTGCACGGCCTCACCCGCTCGCTGGTCGCCAACATGGTCCAGGGCGTCACCGACGGCTACGAGAAGCGCCTGGAGATCCAGGGCGTCGGCTACCGCGCGCAGCTCAAGGGCAAGAACCTCGAGCTCGCCGTCGGCTACTCCCACCCGGTGCCGATCCCCGCGCCCGACGGGCATCGAATTCGAAGTGCCCCAGCCGACGCGCGTGGTCGTCAAGGGCATCTCCAAGCAGCTCGTCGGCGAGACCGCCGCGATCATCCGCAAGCAGCGCCCGCCCGAGCCCTACAAGGGCAAGGGCATCCGCTACGAGGGCGAGTACGTGCCACGCAAGGTCGGCAAGCGCGCATGAGCCGTCATGACCAAGGAGCAGCCGCCGCCTCAAACGCCGCCGCCGCGTGCGCGCGAAGATCTCCGGCACCGCCGACGCGCCCGCGCATCTCCGTGTTCCGCTCCAACCGCGGCCTCTCCGCGCAGCTCGTCGACGACGTCGCCGGCGCGCACGCTCGCCGCGGTCGACCTGGTACGAGCCCGAGCTGCGCTCGCTGCGGCAAAGCCGAGCGCGCCACGCGCGCCGGCGCAGCTGCTGGCCGAGCGCGCGAAGGCCGCCGGCGTCGCCGAGGCCGTGTTCGACCGCGGCGGCTACCAGCTACCACGGCCACGTCAAGCGCGTTCGCCGAAGCCATCCGCGAGGCCGGCCTGACCGTCTGACGCCGCTCCAACCGCTACCCTCTCCGCTCACCTATGACCGTCACCACAGATCGCTCAGTCAACCCGCCGGCCTGGACCTCCAGGAGCGGGTCGTCGAGATCAACCGCGTCGCCAAGGTCGTCAAGGGCGGCCGCCGCTTCTCCTTCACCGCGCTCGTCGTCGTCGGCGACGAGCGCGAAGTCGTCGGCGTCGGCTACGGCAAGGCCAACGAGGTGCCGCTCGCGATCCAGAAGGGCGTCGAGCGCGCCAAGAAGGATCTCTTCCGGGTTCCCAAGCACGGCAGCACGATCACCCATCAGACGACCGGCATCTTCGGCGCCGGCCGCGTCCTCCTGAAGCCCGCCTCTCCCGGTACCGGCGTGATCGCCGGCGGTGGCGTGCGCGCGGTGCTCGAGCTCGCCGGCATCCACGACATCCTCTCCAAGAGCCTCGGCACGCAGAACCCGATCAACCTCGTCAAGGCGACCGTCGCCGGCCTGCGCGGCCTGCGCACGCCCGAGGAGGTCGCGCGAGCTGCGCGGCCTCTCGATCGACCAGGTGCTCGGCCTCGGCGGCAGAGCCGCCGACGGTCGCCCGAGGCGAGCGTCGGCGAGCTCGACACGAGGCCAGCCGCCGAGCCGAGACGCCCGAGTCCGGTGCGAGCGCCGAGACGGAGACAGCCGCCGAGGCAGGCCCGCCGAGCCGCGCGCAGCCCGAGGAGGCGCCCGCCTGATGGCCACCGCTGCACACGTCACCCAGCGCCGCTCCAGCAACGGCGCCAACCAGACGCCAGCTCGACACGCTGCGCTCGCTCGGCCTGCGCCGCATCGGCCACACCGTCCAGATCAACGACACCACGCAGGCCCGCGGCATGCTGCACGCCGTCCGCCACCTCGTCGAGGTCGCAGGAGAGCGCAAGTGAGCCCGGACCGCCAAGGAGAGCGACGAGGCCGCGAGCGCATCGGCCTGCACAACCTCGCCCCCGCCCCCGGCAGCCGCCGCCCGCGCAAGCGCATCGGTCGCGGCGAAGGCTCCGGCACCGGCAAGACCTCCGGCCGCGGCCAGAAGGGCGCGGGCTCGCGCTCGGGCTCCAAGCGCCGCGCGCGCTTCGAGGGCGGCCAGATGCCGATCCACATGCGCATGCGAAAGCTCCGCGGCCCGCACATGAAGAAGTCGATGCCCTTCGAGCCCTTCCGCACGCACACCCAGCCGGTGAACATCGGCGACGCTCGCAGAGCCGCTTCGACGCCGGCGCCGAGGTGACGATCGAGCTGATGAAGGCCAACGGCCTCGGCACGCGCAAGGACATCCCGGTCAAGATCCTCGCCAAGGGCGAGCTCACGCAAGGCGCTCACCGTCCACGCCCACGCCTTCAGCGCCGAGCGCCCGCGAGCGCATCGAGGCCGCCGGCGGCACCTGCCACGTCGTCGAGGCCTAGCCGGCTCGCGGGACCGCTGCTCGACCGTGGCGGCGCCGACCGCGCGATCGACTAGAATCGGGCCGCTCCGCGGCCGCGACCAGGCTCAGCCGCTCCCGGAGCGCGCGAGCCACAAGCGCCATGCTCTGCCACGATCCTCAACGCCTTCCAGGTCGCGGACATCCGCAAGAAGCTCGCCTTCACGGCGGCGATGCTGCTGATCTACCGCCTCGGCTCCCACGTCCCCGTGCCGGGCGTCAACCTCACGGCCGTCAACAACATCCAGAAGCAGTTCGGCGGCTCGGCATCCTCAGCTACCTGAACCTCTTCTCCGGCGGCGGCCTCGTCGCGGATCGCGCTGTTCGCGCTGGGCATCATGCCCTACATCACCGCCTCGATCATCCTGCAGCTGCTGCAGGTGGTCGGTGCCCTCGCTGGAAAAGCTCTCCAAGGAAGGCGAGGTCGGCCAGGCGCGCATCACCCAGTACACCCGCTACCTCACCGTCGGGCTCGCCTTCGCCCAGTCGATCGGCTACGTCTTCCTGTTCCACTCCCTGCAGGCCAAGGCCGGCGAATCGGTCGTCACCCACTTCGACGCGCCGCACATCTTCCTGATCGTCGTCTGCCTCACCACCGGCTGCGTGCTGCTGATGTGGATCGGCGAGCTGATCACCCAGCGCGGCATCGGCAACGGCATCTCGCTGCTGATCTTCGCCTCGATCGTCTCGCGCCTGCCCTCCGGCATCCAGACGTGGTGGACCACCCAGGACCAGGTCTTCAAGGTGATGATGCCCTTCCTCGTGCTCGCCGTCGTCGCCGGCATCGTGTTCGTCCAGGAGGGCCAGCGGCGCATCCCCGTGCAGTACGCCAAGCGCGTGATCGGCCGGCGCATGACCGAGGGCGGCCAGACCTACCTGCCGCTGCGCGTGAACATGGCCGGCGTGATCCCCGTGATCTTCGCCGCCAGCCTGATGGCCTTCCCGCCGACCGTCGGCCAGCTCGTGAAAACCCACTGGGGCACGCAGATCTCCGACTTCTTCACGCCCAACGGCTGGCACTACATCGTCGGCAGTCGATCCTGATCCTCATCTTCACCTACTTCTACACCGCCGTCACCTTCAACCCGGTCGACCAGGCCGACAACCTCAAGAAGTACGGCGGCTTCATCCCCGGCGTGCGCCCCGGACGCCCGACCGCCGAATTCCTCGACCGCATCCTCGCGCGCCTGACCTTCCCCGGCGCGCTGTTCCTCGCCGCCGTCGCCGCGCTGCCCGCGATCCTGTTCGCGCGCACCCACCAGAACTTCCAGTTCGGCGGCACCTCGATCCTGATCGTGATCGGCGTCGCGCTCGAAACGATGAAGCAGCTCGAGGCTCAGCTGATGATGCGCAGCTACGAGGGCTTCCTCAAGTAGCGCCTCGGGGTGGTCGGGACGGCCGCCCCGTCCCGTCAGAGTGAGCACTCGCGGCTCAGCGATGCTGCGCCGCTGCGAGGGGGTAGTCTCGGGCTGTGTCCGAGCTCAACCTGATCCTGCTCGGTCCGCCGGGCGCCGGGAAGGGCACGCAGGCCGAGCGTCTGCGCGAAGACTTCGGCCTGCCGCACATCTCCACCGGCGACATGCTCCGCGCTCAGGTCGCCGCCGGCACCGAGCTCGGCGCGCAGGCCAAGCGCTACATGGACGCGGGCGAGCTCGTGCCCGACGAGGTGATCGTCGGCATGATCATCCAGCGCGTCTCCGACCCGGACGCCCGCGACGGCTTCCTGCTCGACGGCTTCCCGCGCAACGAGGCCCAGGCCGACGCGCTCGCGCAGGCGCTCGGCGGCCTCGATCGCCGGCTCACCGCGGTGCTCGCGATCGAGGTCCCCGACGAGGAGGTCGTCCGTCGCCTCTGCGGACGGCGGGTGTGCGTGAAGAACCCCGCCCACATCTACCACGTCGAGTTCGACCCGCCCAAGCACGAGGGCGTCTGCGATCAGGACGGCTCGCGCCTGATCCAGCGCGACGACGACCGCGAGGAGACGATCCGCACGCGCCTGGAGGTCTACCACCGCCAGACCGAGCCGCTGATCGACTACTACGACGGCACCGGGCTGCTGCGCCGCTTCGACGGCGCGCCGCAGCGCCGACGAGGTCCACGATCGCATCCGCGCGACCCTCGCGACGCTGCGCCTGGAGGAGAAGCTGTAGGGGGCGGCGACAGCTAAGCTCGTGAGGTGATCATCAAGAAGTCCCCCGAGGAGATCGAGCGCATGGCGCGCGCCGGCGAGGTGCTCGTCGCGACCCTCGACCTGCTGGAGGGCAACATCCGCCCGGGCGTCACGCACCGCCGAGCTCGACGCGCTCGCCGAGCGCTTCATCCGCTCCCGCGGCGCCACGCCGACGTTCAAGGGCTACCGCGGCTTCCCCGGCTCGATCTGCGCCTCGCCGAACTCGATGGTCGTGCACGGCATCCCCGGCTCCTACGCGCTCGGCGCCGGCGACGTCATCTCGATCGACGTCGGCGTCACGCTCGACGGCTGGGTCGCCGACGCCGCCCGCACGTTCGCCGTCGGCGAGATCGACCCGGTCGCCCAGAACCTGCTCGCGGCGACCCGCGAGTCGCTGCACGCCGGCGTCGAGCAGTGCCGTGCCGGCAATCGCATGGGCGATCTCTCCAGCGCCATCCAGCGCGTCGCCGAGGGCGCCGGGCTGTCGGTGGTCCGCTCGCTCGTCGGCCACGGCATCGGGCGCGACATGCACGAGGACCCCCAGGTCCCCAACTACGGCCGGCCCGGCCGCGGCCCGCTGCTGGAGGAGGGCATGGTCCTTGCGGTCGAGCCGATGATGACCGCCGGGCGCGCCGGCGTGCGCGTGGCGGGCGACGGCTGGGCGATCTTCTCCCAGGACGGCTCCCCCGCGGCGCACTTCGAGTTCACGGTCGCGATCACCGCCGCAGGGTCCGCGCATCCTCACCCCCTGGCACCTGCCGCCCGAGGAGCGTCCAGCGCTCGCCGAGCCTCAGGCTGCGACCAGCGCCGGCTGAGGTGGCGCCGCCGCGCGGCGCCCGGGAGGCGGATGCAGTCTCGCCCTCGTTGTGCGCTACGTGCGCCGCCCCGTTGCGCGCCACATGCTGCGCGGGACCGCGCTCTGCTTCGCCGAGTTGCTACCATCCGGAGTCCTGCTCGAACGCGAGACGTCTGTGCGCGTGAGGGCACGTTATCCACGACCTGGTAGCGGCGGCCACAACGGCCGCCAGAGCCCGGTCGCCGGGACCAGCCGAAAGGGATCATGAAGGTCAGACCGTCGGTCAAGCCGATGTGCGAGAAATGCAAGATCATCCGCCGCCACGGCGCGGTGCTGGTCATCTGCCAAAACAAGCGCCACAAGCAGCGCCAGGGCTGACCAGCGTGACTCGGATGATCGCCATGCTGCGTCCTCGGTCGGGTCCGTGGGTGTCCACTGTCCCCTTCCTGCGTCCTTGCCTGACGACCCCCGAGCCCCGCTGGAGGCGTATCTGATGGCAAGAATCGCCGGGGTCAACCTGCCTCTGAACAAGCGCTCGGAGATCGGGCTGACCTACATCTTCGGGATCGGTCGCTCGACCTCGAACAAGGTGCTCGCCGAGGTGGGCGTCAGCCCCGACACCTACGTGCGCGACCTGACCGAGGACGAGGTCGCCAAACTGCGCGACGCGATCGACCGCTCGCTGACCGTCGAGGGCGATCTGCGCCGCGAGCGCTCGCAGGACATCAAGCGCCTGCAGGAGATCGCCTGCTACCGCGGGCTGCGCCACCGTCGCGGGCTGCCCGTGCGCGGACAGAAGACCAAGACCAACGCTCGCACGCGCAAGGGTCCCAAGCGCATGCAGGTCGCGGGCAAGAAGAAAGCCGGTAAGAAGTAATGGCCCCTCCCGAAACGCGCCCGCGGCAAACGCAAGCCGAAGAAGAACATCCCGATCGGCCAGGCGCACATCAAGACTTCGTTCAACAACACGATCGTCTCGCTGACCGACACCACCGGCAACGTGATCGCCTGGGAGTCCGCCGGCGGCGCGGGGTTCAAGGGCTCGCGCAAGTCCACGCCGTTCGCCGCGCAGGTGACCGCCGACGCGGCCGCGCGCAAGGGCCTCGAGCAGGGTCTGCAGAAGGTCGAGGTCTACGTCAAGGGTCCGGGCTCGGGCCGCGAGACGGCGATCCGCTCGCTGCAGGCCGCGGGCCTCGAGGTGACCGGCGTCAAGGACGTCACCCCACAGGCGCACAACGGCTGCCGTCCCCGCAAGCGGAGGCGTGTCTGAGATGGCCAGAGACACCGGCGCCCAGTGCAAGCAGTGTCGTCGCGAGGGGCAGAAGCTGTTCCTCAAGGGCGAGCGCTGCCTGACGGACAAGTGTGGCGTGGAGCGTCGCGCCTACCCGCCGGGCGAGCACGGCCGCGGGCGGATGAAACAGAGCGAGTACCGCCTGCAGCTGCGCGAGAAGCAGAAGGCGCGCCGCTACTACGGTGTGCTCGAGCGCCAGTTCCACGGCTACTACGAGAAGGCCTCTCGGCAGCCGGGGATCACGGGCGAGAACCTGCTCGTGCTGCTGGAGTGCCGGCTTGACAACGTGCTTGTGCGGCTCGGGTTCGCCGCTTCGCGCAGGCAGGCCCGCCAGCTGATCCGTCACGGCCATTGGACGGTCAACGGCCGGCGGGTGAACATCCCCAGCTATCAGGTGCGCGCCGGTGACGTGATCGCGATCAAGGCGGACACGGCGGCGACGCAGGTGGTCAGGGACGCGACCGAGTTGACAGGACAGATACCCGCGTGGCTGCAGGCCGATCACGAGTCGCTCACGGCCAAGGTGCTGCGCAAGCCGGAGCGACGCGAGGTGGCCGCGCCGGTGCAGGAGCAGCTCATCGTCGAGCTGTACTCGAAGTAGCAGGTTTGCCCATGCCGTCATCACTTCGCCCGCGGGCGGGGGAGGCGGCGCTCCGGAGCCGGTGTTCGCGAGGGCGCCGGTGCGAGACCAATACGACGTTAGGACGCTGATGCTCGACTTCCAAATTCCCCGGATCACATCCGAGTCCGTGGAGCAGAACCGCGGCACGTTCACCATCGAGCCGCTCGATCGCGGTTTCGGCTACACGTTCGGAAACTCGCTGCGCCGCGTGCTGCTCTCCTCGCTCGCCGGCGCCGCCGTCACGAGCGTGCGCATCGAGGGGGTCGCGCACGAGTTCTCGACGATCCCGGGCGTCAAGGAGGACGTGACCGACATCGTGCTCAACCTCAAGGGCATCGTCTGTCGCATGCACTCCGACGCGACCGAGGTCGAGGCGCCGCTGGTCGTGACCGGGCCTGGAGACATCACCGCCAAGGACATCGACCTGCCCGCGGGCGTGGAGATCCTCAACCCCGACGTGCACGTCGCGACGCTCGAGAAGAAAACCAAGCTCGAGCTGTACATGACGATCGGCCGCGGCCGCGGCTACCGGCCCGCCGAGGAGAACAAGTCCCCCGACCAGCCGATCGGCGTGATCCCGATCGACTCGATCTTCTCGCCGGTGCGGCGCGTCGCCTACGCCGTCGAGCAGGCGCGCGTCGGGCAGAAGACCGACTTCGACAAGCTCACGCTGGACATCGAGACCGACGGCTCGATCGACCCGCAGGCGGCGCTGCGCGAGGCCGCGGAGCTCCTGATCTCACAGCTGGCGATCTTCACCGACGCCGATCGCATCCAGGAGCTGCGCGCCGCACCCGGCGGCCAGCTCGACGGTCACGGCCTGGCCGTGCCCGGCGGCGGTGGCGGCGCTCCCGCGGGAGCGTTGCAGGGCGAGGAGTGGGGCATCCTGATCGAGGAGCTCGAGCTCGGCGTGCGCTCCTACAACTGCCTCAAGCGCGCCGGCATCCAGACGGTCGGCGATCTGATCTCGAAGTCCGAGGCCGAGCTCAACGCGATCCCGAACTTCGGCAAAAAGTCGATCGACGAGGTCATCGAGACGCTGCACGCGCGGGGCCTGAATCTCCGTCAGGACTGACCCGGACCGCCCTGGACCCCCTAGACTAGATCCGCTCATGCGACACCAGAAGACCAAACACAAGCTCAGCCGCACGAGCGCCCATCGCAAGGCGCTGCTGATGAACCTCTCGAAGGAGATCATCGAGCACGAGCGCATCGAAACGACCTCGGCCAAGGCCCGAGCGGTCAAACCGGAGGTCGAGCGGCTGATCACGCTCGCCAAGCGCAGCGACCTGCACGCGCGCCGTCAGGCGCTCTCGCGACTGTCGCAGGACAAGTTCGCGGTGCACAAGCTCTTCGAGGATCTCGCCCCCCGCTACGCCGACCGGCCCGGCGGGTACACGCGCATCCTCAAGCTCGGTCCGCGCCGCTCGGACGCGACCGAGATGGTGTTCATCGAGCTCGTCTGAGGCGGCTGACGCCGCGGAGCGGCCCTCAGATGGTCACCAAGCTGACGCTCGAGTACGACGGCACCGACTTCATCGGCTGGGCGCGCCAGCCCGGGCTGCGCACGGTGCAGGAGGAGCTCGAGCGCGCGCTGCACACGGTCCTCGGCGAGACCTCCGCGACGGGCGAGCCGCTGACGCTTGACGGTCGCCGGGCGCACCGATCGCGGGGTGCACGCCTGGGGACAGGTCGCGAGCTATGCGCACGAGGCGGTCGATCCGCGGCGTCTGAACGGCCTGCTGCCCGAGGACGTTGGCGGTGCTCGCCGCCGAGCCGGCCCCCGATGGTTGGGACGCGCGCCGCGCGGCGATCAGCACGGACCTACTGCTACCGCATGCTCACGCGGCGAGCGCGCAGCGCGTTCGAGCGTCGCTACGCGCTGTGGTGGCCGCGCCCGCTCGATCGGGGCGCGCTGGATGAGTGCGCGGGTGCGCTCCTCGGCGTGCACGACTTCACCGCGTTCACGCCCACCGAGACCGCCCACGTGCGTTTCGAGCGGCGCATCCTTGCCGCCGAGTGGCGTGAGGGGACGGAGGGGGAGATGCTCGAGTTCTGGATCGAGGCCGACACGTTCATGCGCCACATGGTGCGGATCCTCGTCGGCACGATGCTCGAGGTCGCCTCGCACCAGCGTACGCCGGCCGAGTTCGCCGACTGCTCTGCGGGCGCCCGCGCGTCGCAGGCCGGTCCGACGGCGCCTGCGCACGGGCTGGCTCTCGCCTCGGTCACCTATCCGTCCGCTGAGTAACAGGACTCCCACGGCGGGAGCCGAGCCGGCCCCTATGCTGGGAGAGCAGGATCACCACCATCACGATGCTGAACGTGCTGCTCACGAACGACGACGGGATCGAGGCCGAGGGCCTGCAGACGATGCGCGCCGCGCTGCGTCGGCGTGGAGGGCGTGAACCTCGCGGTGGTCGCGCCCGACGGCAACCGCTCGGCGATGGCCCGCTCGATCACCACGCGCCGGCCGCTGTGGGTCGCGGAGACGCCGTTCGCGGACGGCACCGTCGGCTATGCGACCGACGGCACGCCGGTGGACTGCGTGCGGCTGGCGAGCCTCGGCCTGGTCGAGGGCTTTCATCCCGATCTGGTCGTCTCGGGCATCAACCACGGCGCGAACCTGGGCGATGACATCACCTACTCGGGCACAGTCGCGGCGGCGCTCGAGGGGGTCGTGCTGGGCATCCCCGCGATCGCGGTCTCCCAGCAGTCGCCGCGCGCGGGCGCTCGACTTCCGCTACGACGGCGGCTTTGGCTTCGAGACCGCGGCGGCGTTCGTCGCGCGCCTGGTGGAGCGCATCGAGGACGTGCCGCTGCCTGCGAGCACGCTGCTGAACGTGAACGTCCCCGCGGGCGAGCCCGCGGGGGTGGAGGTGACGAGCATCGGCAAGCGCATCTACGAGGACGAGCTGAAGCTCGAGCGCGAGGAGGAGCACCGCCGGCGCTACTGGATCTACGGCTCGGACCCCGGGTTCCACGACGAGCCCGGCACCGACCTCGCGGCCGTCGCCGCCGGTCGCATCGCCGTGACGCCGATCCACTTCGACCTGACCGACCGCGCCGGCCTGCAGGCGCTGAGGGGCTTCGACCTGGAGGAGCTGCTCGGTTCGGTCGCACGTCCGGCGTCGTGAGCGCACGCGAGGGCGCCGATTCCCCCGCCGTGGCGGCGCCGCGCGAGGCGCCGGCGGGGGTGCAGGCGCGCGCGCGGAAGCTGCGCGCGCAGCTCGAACACCACGCCTACCGCTACTACGTGCTCGACGATCCGGAGATCGGCGACGACGTGTATGACGCGCTGCTTGACGAGCTGCGCGCGATCGAGGCCGAGCACCCGAAGCTGTGCACGCCCGACTCGCCGACCCAGCGCGTGGGCGGCGAGCCGGTGGGGAAGCTGGAGAAGGTCACGCACCTGGAGCCGATGCTTTCGCTGCCGAACGCGCGCACGGAGGAGGAGCTGCGGGCGTGGGTCGAGCGGATGCGCACGCATCTCGCGCGCGAGGGGATCGCGAAACCGCGGTTTCGCTTCGTGGTCGAGCCGAAGATCGACGGGTTGGCGATCAGCCTCGTCTATCGCGACGGCGTGCTTGAGCGGGGCGCCACGCGCGGCAATGGCGAGGTGGGGGAGGACGTAACGCACAACCTGCGCACGATCGGCTCGATCCCGCTGCGCGTCGAGGATGTGCCGCCGCTGCTGGAGGTGCGCGGCGAGGTGTACATGTCGCTGGCGGACTTCGCCGCGCTGAACGAGCGCCGCGCGGAGGCTGGGCGAGCCGACGTTCATGAACCCGCGCAACTCGGCCGCCGGCACGATCCGCCAGCTCGATCCGGCCGACGCGCGCGAGCGCCCGCTGTCGATGTGGTGCTACCAGGTGGGGGTCGTGCAGGGGCTGTCCTTTGAGCTCAAACGCCACTCCCAGGCGCTGGAGTGGCTGAGAGAGCACCGCTTCAGGGTCAACCCTGACATCCAGGTGCTCGACAGCGAGGAGGAGGTGATCGCGCAGTGCCTGGAGTGGCAGCGTCGCCGCGGCGAGCTCGACTTCGAGATCGACGGAGTCGTGGTGAAGGTCGACGATCTGCAGCTGCAGCGCCGCCTGGGCTCGGTCGGGCGCGATCCGCGCTGGGCGATCGCGTGGAAGTTCCCGCCGACCACGGCGGTGACGACGCTGGAGAAGGTGATGTGGAACGTCGGCAAGTTCGGCGACCTGCGCCCCTATGCGGTGCTCACGCCGGTGGCCGTCGGCGGTGTGACGATCAAGCTGGCGACGCTGCACAACGAGGAGGATCTGCGGCGCAAGGACCTGCGCCCCGGCGAGGAGGTGATCGTGATGCGCGCCGGCGACGTGATCCCGCAGGTGGTCTCGCCCGCGCCGCACGTGCTCGACCGTTCCGGCAAGCGCCCGCCCAAGCCGCGCCCGCCCTCGCGCTGCCCGTTCTGCAACACCAAGACGGTAAAGCCGCGCGAGGGCGTGTTCACGAAGTGCCCGAACCGCGACTGCCCGGCGCGTGCGTGGCAGCTGCTCAAGCACTTCGTCTCGCAGGGTGCGATGGACATCGAGGGCCTCGGCGAGAAGCAGGTGGCGCTGCTCCAGGAGCGCGGGCTGGTGCGCGCCGACGGCGACTTCTACCGGCTGAGCGTCGAGCAGCTCACCGAGCTCGAGGGTTTCGCCGAGCAGTCGGCGAGCAACCTGATCGAGGCGATCGAGTCCTCCAAGCAGCGCCCGTTCGCGCGCGTGCTGTTCGGGCTCGGGATCGAGGAGGTCGGCGAGATAACCGCTCGCAACCTCGCGATGCGCTTTCGCACGATCGAGGCTCTGCAGGCGGCCGGCGCCGAGGAGATCGCCGAGACGCCGGGCATCGGCGAGAAGATGGCGCGCACGATCCGCGCGCAGCTCGAGGACGAGCGCATGCGCGCGCTGATAGCCGACCTGAGCGGCCTCGGGCTGCAGCTGCGCGAACAGGGTCCGCCGCCTTCGGAGGGGCCGCTGGTGGGCAAGACGTTCGTCCTGACGGGCACTCTGCCCGAGTGGACGCGTGAGCAGGCCAGCGAACGGATCATGGCCGCGGGCGGGCGCGTGACGGGGTCGGTGTCGAAGAACACCGACTACCTGGTCGCGGGCGAGTCCGCCGGGTCGAAGCTCGCCAAGGCCCAGCGCCTGGCGGTGCCGGTGCTCGACGAGGACGGCCTGCGGGCGGTGCTGGAGGGCGAGCACCAGGAAGCGTGAGCCGTCTTCGCGTCGTCGCGTCGCATCGTCATCGTCCCTCGGGGCGCGGCCTTTAACTCACAGAGCCCCCGCCCGCTCTGGCAGGGACCGTCAAGCGAGGGCTCTGTGTGGCGTCCCCGGACGATGACCTTGTGGGGATACGGTCCGAGGCTCGCGCAGCCTACCAAAGCAATATTGCCTAGGTATTCTTGCTCTGGCATATGTGCCTTGAAGCAGTCAATGTTCTCCTGTGTCTGTGGGCACGACGATCAAGCACTTACGCGGCGAGCGGCCGCAGGAAGACGTGGCGCATGCGGCGGGCATCAGCACCTCGACGCTCAGCCGCCTCGAACGCGGCCTGCACCAGCCGAGTCTGCCGACGTTGCGCAAGCTCGCGGCGGCGCTCGGCGTGTCTCTGAGTGAGCTGATCGACGCGGCCGAGAACCGGCGCGGCTAGGGGAATCGGCGCGGTTAGCCGAGGACCAGAGCGGCTAGTTGAGAACCAGCGCGGCTAGTCGGGAACCGGTGCGGCGAGTCGCAGATCGGGCGTGGCTAGTAGCCGGCGATCGTGATCGCCATGTGGTCCTGGAAGACGTGCGCGGTTTCGGTGGCGATGGCGTCGGTGAAGATCGCGAACGCGAGCGTGTGGCCGTCGGCGGCGGTGCAGTAGCCGACGAGGTTGGAGACGCCGGTGAGCGTGCCGGTCTTGCCCTGACAGCGTCCTGAGGCGCCGGTGTGGCGCATGCGTGTGGCGAGCGTGCCGGTGTGCCCGGCGATCGCGAGGTCGCCGCGCAGGATCGGCCCGATCGGCGTTGCGGCGATGCTTCACGAGCAGGTCGGCGACTTCGTAGGGAGAGGTGAGGTCGGATTCCGAGAGACCGGAGCCGTCTAGCACGTGCGGGTGGATGCCTAGCAGCGAGGCGAGCGTTTGACGCACCACCGACGCGCCCGCGGCGGTCGTGCCCGCGCCGGCGTAGCGTGCGCCGAGATCCTTGACGAGCGTCTCGGCGAAGAAGTTGTCCGAGGGCGGCAGCGTGAGGCCGAGCAGCTGCGTGACGGTCGGCGATTCCACACGCGCCAGCTGCCCCGCGCCGGGCGGGGTGCTGGTCGCAGCGGCGCTGTGGCCGGCGATCGAGACGCCGTCGTTCTTCAGCGTCGCCCACAGCTCGCGCGCGGCATACGCGGCCGGTGCGTGCGCGCCGCGTTCGGAGCCGCTTGCGCCGCGGTTGAAGGCGAGCCCCGAGAGCGTGCCTTCGAGGAAGGGGTCGGGCGCGTAGTCGCTGGAGGGCTCGCCGCGCAGGGAGTCGAACCAGGACTCGTCTCCGAGCACCGAGCCGGTGATGCGGTGGATGCCGTCGCTGCGCACGAGCTGACTCGCGAGCGTCGATACCGACGCGCCGACACCGCCGTAGTGGGCGCGGATGAACGCGCTCGAACCGAACGTCGGGTCGCCGCCGCCGCGCAGATAGAGGCTGCCTTCCCACACGCCGCCGGGCGCGAGCCGCCCGACCCCGTAGACGGTCGTGCTCAGCCGTGCCGTGGGCCCCATGCGCGCGAGCAGCGTGGTGGCGGTGTAGACCTTCTCCACCGAGGCCGGCGGGCGCAGCGTGGTGGCGCGCTCGGAGAAGAGCGCCTGATGGGCCGTGAGGTCATACACGTAGGCGCCGTCCGCGGGCCCCGCGAGGGCGAGCTGGTGGGTGAGATCGGCCTGCAGTCCCGCGAGGTTGACGGCGCTCGCGTCGGCCGCCGCGGCACCGCGGAGGGCAGCGCGACCGCGGCCGAGAGCAGTCCGCAGAGCAGGATCAGGGTGTGGGCAATCCGGTTCCGGGTCACGCGGGGCATATGATGTTGGGTGGTATGGGACGTGTTGTCAAGCTGGAACCGGCGACGGCGCGACAATGGCTCCGCGGCACACGCCCGGGGCGGAGAGTCCGCTCGGGCGGCGATCGGGACGGCCTCGGGCCGGCGTAAACGGCGGCGCAGGCGCAGCGACAAGACCGCGCTCGTGCTCGGCGGCGGCGGGTTCACGGGCGGGGTGTATGAGATCGGCGCGCTGCGCGCGCTCGATCTGCTGGCGACGAACAGCACGGTGAACAAGTTCGACATCTACGTCGGCACCTCCGCCGGCTCGTTCATCGCGGCGCTGTGCGCGAACGGCGTGACGCCCGAGGAGATGATGCAGGTCGTCACCCACCAGACGCCCTCGCCGTTCGAGGACGTCGATCTCGGCGATCTGCTGCGCCCGAACCTGACCGAGCTCGCGCGCAAGGGCGCGATGCTGCCGTGGCGCGCGCTGGGGCTGGCGCGCGACGTCGTGCGCCAGCGCGGGCAGGTGTCGCTGATGGACGTGCTGCTGGGCCTCGCCGAGGGACTGCCCTCGGGCGCTTACACGGGCGCGGGGATCGAGGAGTACCTGCGCAAGGTGCTCTCCGAGCCGGGGCGCACCGACGACTTCGCGCAGCTGCGCCACGAGCTGTACCTGACGGCGACCGACCTCGACACGTGCGAGCGGGTGGTGTTCGGCGCGACGACGGATTTACGGAGACGTGCCGATCTCCACCGCCGTGCGCGCCTCGGGGGCGCTGCCGATGGTGTACGCGCCGGTCACCGTGGGCGAGCGCGAGCTGGTCGACGGCGGGCTGATGTCGACGACGAACCTCGACATCGCCGTGGAGGCCGGGGCGAAGCTGGTCGTGGTGATCAACCCGATCGTGCCGTTCGTGAACGACTTCTCCGAGACCGTCCGCACGCTCGGCGGGGTGCGCGCGAAGCGCGTCTCGGACATGGGCTTCCCGCAGATCGGCTACCAGGCGTTCAAGCTGCTCGCCCACCAGCGCCTGCACGAGCTGGCCGAGCGCTGGGAGGAGCGCTACCCGGGCGTGGACATCGTCCTGATCGAGCCCGAGCCCGCCGACAAGCTGATGTTCCAGACGTCGATCATGAGCTTCGCCTCGCGCGTGGAGATCGGCAAGCACGGCTTCGAGTCGGTCACGCAGCACCTCGCGGGCGAATACGAGCACTACCGCGAAGTCGCCGAGCGCCACGGGCTGAGCATCTCGGCGAGCGCCTGCGCGCGGTGGTGGAGCACTTCGACGAGATCGAGCCCGAGCAGTCGAGCGCGTGGCGGAAGATCCTCGAGGGCACCACCGGGGCGCTGCTGCGCCAGTCGGGTCTGGCCGGCTGAGAAGCGTCGCGTGATACGGCGCCGCACGCGCGATTAAGAAAGCCGATTGGGTGAGCCATGCCGCAAGCGGCATGGCTGGTGAGCCCGCATGCGGGCTCACCCGAGGCCGCACATGTGCGGCCTCGCCGAACGGCGCATGCGCCGTTCGGTAGAGAAGCCGCATGCGGCTTCTCCCGGGGTGCGCATGCGCACCCCGGCCATCGGCGCGTGCGCCGATGGCGACCGCATCAGCCCGCCTACAGCGACTTGTCGAGCGCCTCGAGCAGGCGTCCGCTCGCGCGCGAGTCGCGCAGGGCGATGCGCACGTGCTGGGGCTCGCCCAGCGCGGCGCCGCCCGGCGACGAGGATGCCGGCGCGGGCCAGGCGCGCGGAGAGCTCGCCGCCGTCGACCGCCGGGTGGGCGGCCCAGACGAAGTTCGCCTGGCTGTCGGTCACGTCGAACCCGCGCTCGCGCAGCCCTTCGGTCACGGCGGCGCGCTCGCGCGCGATCGCGGCGACGCGCCGCGAGACGATCTCCGAGCACGCGCGCAGCGCCTCCAGCGCCCCCGCCTGGGAGACCTCCGAGACGCCGAGGTCGGGCTCGAGCTCGGCCAGCAGCTCCTCCGATCCGGGTCCGCCGATCGCGTAGCCCACGCGCAGTCCCGCGAGTCCCCAGGCCTTGGAGAAGCTGCGCACGACGAACAGCCGCGAGTGCTCGGCCGCGAGCTCGCAGCGAGGAGTTGACCGGCTGGGCGTCGGCGAACTCGACGAGCGACTCGTCCAGCAGCACGGCCACGTCGTCGGGCATCCCCTCGAGCAGGCGTTCGAGCTCGGCGCGCGGCAGCAGCTCGCCCGTGGGGTCGTTCGGGCTGGCGATCGCGATCACGCGCGTGCCGGGCGTGCGCGCGCTCCTCCAGCAGACCATCGACACCGCCTGCTACTCGCACGGCCTGGCCGTGCGCGCGGCGGGCCATGATCGGGAACAGGGGATAGGAGGGCCACGCGCTCAGCAGCCGCTGCCCGGGCTCGAGCAGCGCGCGCGCGGCGGAGCTCAAGAGCTCGGCGGCGCCGTTGCCGAGGATCACCCGCGCGGAGTCCACGCCGTGGCGCGTCGGCGAGCTCGTCGCGCAGCTGCGAGCCGCGCAGGTGCGGGTAGCGCTGCATGCCGCGCCGCGCGATGAAGGTGATCGCGTTGACGACGCTCGGATGGGCCAGCTCGGGCCACGTCGTCTGGGAGAGATCGAGCGTCTCCACGCGCATCAGCGCTTTGCGTTTGCGCTCGTCCGCCTCCTCGCGCAGTCCCGCGTTGACCTCCTCCTCGGACATGCCTTCGAACTGGCGGTAGTAGTCGAGCAGGCTCACGACCATCCGCCTCCCCGCGGCGCGGTCGTCTGTGGCGAGGGCGCCGACGCGGTGGCGTTGCCGTCACGGTTTGTTGCCCGGCGTCACGCTCGATCCCGGGCCGTGGATGAGGACGAACCAGATCACGAACGAGCGTGCCGCAGATGACTGCGGTGATCGCGAACACGCGCCCGAGCGCCCCCGTGCGCTGGTCGTGCCCGGCGGCGCGGCGCACGAGAATCCACGCCTGATCCATGCGGCGCAGGATCGCGAGTGCGCCGAACAGCAGCACGAACAGCCCGACGAACGCGACGAAGATGCCGAGCGTTACGCTGCCCGAGAGGTAGTTGACCTGCGCGGCGATCCACAGGCATGCGATCGGGATCGGGCCCCAGCACAGCAGGCTGAGCACCGACCATCCCCGCGAGCAGGATGCCCGCGAGCGAGCCGTCGATGCGCCGGCGCAGGTCGCTGCCGCGCTCGGGCAGCGCGCGAAAGCGGACCGGCGCCGTGCCGGGCCGGCGCCCGACGAACAGGCCGCCGTTATCGGAGGGGTCGGTGCGCATTGGACTCTATGTTCGCAGGTGTCCCGCTCGGCGCCCGCGACCGTACGTCCACGCTCGCCGTGTGCACGCGCGAGTCGGTGGCGCGACGCCGTCGTTGCGTCCGCGGGGGACGATCGGTCATCGTGCGCTCGTTCAGTCCGCGTACAGCCGATCGAGCACGTCCGCGTACTTGTCGTTGACGACATTGCGCTTGACCTTCAGCGTCGGCGTCAGCTCGCCCGTCTCCTGCGAGAGGTCGTGGTCGAGGATCGCGAACTTCTTCACCTGCTCCACCTGCGCGTATTTCGCGTTGGCCCTGTCGAGCGCCTCCTGCACGAGCGCCCGCACGGCGGGCTCGCGCGCGAGCGAGGGCATGTCCGCGGGAAGCCCGTGCTCGGCGGCGTAGCCGGCGATCTCTTCCTCGTCGAGCGTCACCAGCGCCACCGGATAGGGGCGCTGATCGCCGTGCATCACCGCCTGGGAGATCCAGCGGCACTGCTTGAGGTCGTTCTCGATGTTCGCCGGCGTCAGGTTCTTGCCGCCGGCGGTGATGATGATGTCCTTCTTGCGCCCGACGATGTAGACGAACCCGTCCTCGTCCACGCGCCCGAGATCGCCGGTGTGCAGCCACCCGTCCTCGATCGCGCCGAAGGTCTCTTCGGCGCGGTTGTGGTAGCCCTGGAAGATGTTCGGGCCTTTGATCAAGAGCTCGCCGTCGTCTGCGATCTTCACCTCGACGCCCGGGAAGGGCTTGCCGACGCTGCCGAAGCGGTGGTTCTCGGGGCTGCACGCGGTCGCGGCGGTCGCCGTCTCGGTCATGCCGTAGCCCTCCATCACGGGCACGCCGCAGGCGTAGAAGAATTCGAGGATCTCCTTCGCGATCGGCGCCGCGCCGCTGACGGCCTCGCGCACGCGCCCGCCGAAGGCCGCGCGCACGTTTTTGAACAGCCGCTCCTCGGCCTCTTCGAAGGGCGCCTGCAGCTCGTCGGGGATCGGCCGCCCGGCGAGCTGGTGTTCGCGCACCTGCATCCCCACGCGCACCGCGCCCGCGAGCTCCTCGGGGTCGGCGTTGGCGCTGACGAGCGTGTAGATCTTCTCGAAGATCCGCGGCACCGAAGGCAGGTACGTGGGCTTGACCTCGGCGAGCTCGCCGATGATCTGTTTCGTGTCCCCGCCGAAGTACGCGAGCGTCACGCCGAGGTCGAACACGAGCAGCTGCAGCAGCAGCGCGAAGGAGTGCGCAAGCGGCAGATACAGGTAGACGACGTCGCCCGCGTCGCTCGCGAGGCTCGCGCGCGACTCGACCATGTCGACGATCGCGCGGTAGTTGCCGTGCGTGAGCACGCAGCCCTTCGGCGGGCCGGTCGTGCCGGAGGTGTAGATGAACGTGAAGATGTCCTCCGGGCGCACGCCCATGCGCCGCGCCTCGAGCTCCTCGCAGCGAGCGCTCGCGTCCGCGCGCGCGCACGTCCTCCAGCGAGATCGCCTCCAGTGCGGCGATCTCCGGCGTCAGCTCCTCTGCAGTGGGCGCGTCGATCGTGACGATCGTGCGCAGGTGTGGCAGCCGATCGCGGATCGCCGCGATCTTCGCCAGCTGCGAGGCGTCCTCGCAGACGACCGCGCAGGCGTCGGAGTCGGAGATCACCCAGTGGCACTCCTCGGGCGAGTTCGTCTGGTAGATCGGCACGACCACCGCGCCGGCCGACGTCGCGGCGAGGTCGGCGTAGGACCACTCGGGGCGGGTGTTCGCGAGGATGCACACGCGCTCGCCCGCCTGGATGCCGAGGTCGATCAGCCCGAGCGCCACCTCGCCCACGGTCTTGTCGAGCTCCGCGAAGGTGACGTCCTGCCACTCGCCGTCCTGCTTGTAGCGGATCGCCGTGCGATCGGGATAGCGCGCGGCCGCGTTCGGGATCAGGTCGGCGATCGTTTGCGACTGCGGTTGCAGACGGCGCGGTAGTGGCCTCCATGACTTGCTCTCCTCCTCGATCGACGCTGATGTGCCACTCGGCCCCGAGACGACCTTCGAGCGACCCTCTGATCTTAGGGCAGTTCGGGCGCGCGCGCGAGCGCGCGAGGCGGCGCGGGAGGCCGCAGGCGCGAGCGCCGAGGCGGGGTGGGAGGCCGCAGGCGCGCGCGAACGCGCGGGGCTGAGCGGCAGGAGGCGGCGGGCGCCGCTGAGCAGGACGCGGCGAGCGCCGCAGTTCAGAGGTGAGTTCAGAAGTGCGTTCAGGCAGCGCTTCGGTTCGGCGCTACGTCTTCGACGACGCGGTGGGACGTTGCGGGGAGCGGCCGTCGCGCATCGAGGCGAGGAACAGGCTCTTGTCGATCCGCCCCTTGAAGATCGGCACGCCGTTTTCGAGGCACTTCGACAGAACTTCTCGGCGCCCCAATCCGGCTTCGCGGGCGAGCTCGGTGGGCGTCAGGTGGTTGGCCATCGGGAGAACTCCTCCTGTCCGAGATATGTGTCCGGCTGCGCACCAAAACTTAGCGCTGGGCGCGGACCGGTGCAAGAGACCTTTCCCGCAATCCGCGCGTCTCATTTCGCCGCATGCCCTCATTTGCGCCGCATGCCCTCATTTGCGCCGCATGCCCTCATTTGGCCGCGTCGTCGTCCTTGTCGAACGTGGCGATTGTGGGGGTGTAGAGATCGCTACACAGGGTTGGGCACGTCGATGAATACGTGCCGCAGGTCGTGGCGCTCGGCGAGGTGCTCGCCCAGCGCGCGCACGCCGTGTGTCTCTGTCGCATAGTGCCCCGCGGCGATCAACCGCACGCCGAGCTCGCGCGCCTGCGCCATCGCGCGCTCGGCCGGCTCGCCCGTGAGCAGCGCGTCAGCGCCGGCCGCGGCGGCCTCTGCGAGATAGTCGCTGCCGGCGCCCGAGACGATCGCGAGCGTACGCACGTTCGCTGGCCCCGCGTCGAACACGAGTGGCTCGCGACCGCCGGTCGCGGCGCGCACGCGCTGTACGAGCTCACCAGCGGGAAGACCCTCGCCGGGGAAGCGCGCGAGGCGCCCGATCGGCTCGCCGTGGTGCAGGGCGAAAGGCGCACCCCTGTCGCGCTCGGCGCCTAGCGCCCGTTCGAGCAGGGCGTTGTTGCCCAGGGCCGGGTGCGCGTCGAGCGGGAGGTGGTAGGCCGCGAGCGCCATATCGGCGTCGAACAGCAATTGCAGGCGGCGCTTCAGCTGCTCGTCGATCGCACCTGTGCTCTTGCCCCAGAAGAGGCCATGGTGGACGATCAGGAGGTCTGCCCGCTCGTGCGCCGCGAGCTCGAACAGCTCCGCGCTCGCCGACACGCCCGTGGCGATCGTCGCGGTCTCGCGGCGGACCCGGGACCTGCAGGCCGTTCGGGCAGTAGTCCTCGAAGCGGGCCGGCTCGAGGAGCTCGTCGAGGTAGGCGAGGATCTGTGCGGTTGGCGTCGGCATGGGGCGACGATACCCGGCCGAGATGCCCGCCGCGCTCGCTCGCCGGCGCTCGTGTGGGATACTGCGCGCTGCGTCGGGGCGTGGCGCAGCCTGGTAGCGCGCACCGTTCGGGTCGGTGAGGTCCCGAGTTCGAATCTCGGCGCCCCGATTGCCTTAAAGAACTGCGAACAGTCGCGAATGTGGGCGAAAGGCCGCGAAAACGCTGCGGGTGGCGTGGGCAGTGTTCGCGGGTATTCGGGGATGTCCGTGGGATTGGGACCGCAAAGGGACCGCAAAAGGACCGCATCTGTCCGTCGATGGCTCATGCCTTGGGCGTCGGCGTCGCCTTCCGGGTCATCCTCCGGTCTGGACACGGACCGGCCTGCGCTCTACCCTCGTCAAGTGGGCATGCTCGACCGTTATCGCCAGGACTGGCCGCGGGTGGGCGCCCTTCTCGGGATGGGGATTGCGGGCGCGACGGCTCTCAGTTCCAAAAGGCTGTCCCGGCCTCAGAGATTCGCGGCGCTCAACTTCGCTGCGCTGACTGCCCATCAGTACGAGGAGTACGAGGACCCCGGCTACTTTCCCGGCCAGTTCAACGCAGGCGTCCTCCACAGCGACGAGCCGGACCGATACCCGCTGAACACCAACACGGCGTTGATCGTCAACGTCCCTCTCGCCTACACCTTCTACGCGCTGCCGATCGCCTTCCCTCGACAGCGCGTGTTGGGGATCGCGCCCGTCCTGTTCGGCTTCCTACAGGCAGCGGGTCATGGCACGATCTTCCCGAGACTGGCCGGGGATCGCTACAGCCCCGGCTTCCTCGCCTCGCTCCTCCTCCATGTCCCGATCGGGGTCAACTACTTGCGAGCGCTGCATGCCGAGGAGCCGATCAAGCGGTCTGACCTGGCGAAGGCGGCGGTCTACAACCTCGCGTTCGCTATCAGCAGCATCGCCGGTCCGAACATCCTCCTTAAGAACAAGAACAGTCCCTATCGCTTCACGGCAAAGCAGATGGGGCCGCACCTACCTAGCGGTCCTGCCGCTTAGCTCGACCGTGCGCCCGAGGCCGAATTGACCGCGGCACTGGACACCGGGTTGGGTCCGATCTAACCTCTTCGCAATGGGCCTCTTTCGCAAGTACACCGAGAACTGGCCGAAGGTCGGCGCGGTGGCCGGGATGGCCGTGGGCGGCGTCAGCATCCTCGTCGCAAACCGGAAGAAACCGATCGACCTGCGGACCCTGGCGGTCATGAACTCGATGACGATGGCCGCCCATCAGGTCGAGGAGTACGCCGAACCGGGCTACTTCCCCGGTCAGGTCAACGCGGGCATGTTCAAGAGCGACCAGCCGCTCAACTATCCGTTTAACGCCAAGTCAGCGGCCCTCGCCAACCTCTCGTTCACCGCGCTGTATGCAGCTCCTATCATCTTCCCGAAGCAGAAGTGGTTGGGGCTGGCGGGGTCGATATTCGGGATCGGTCAGGTGTTCGCCCATTGGGTCGGGATGCCGATCCTGGTTCGGACCAAGTACGCGCCGGGTGCGTGGAGCGCCCTCTTCCTCCAGGCCCCGATTGGCACGGCCTACATCCGCTCCGCGAAGGCCGAGGGATCGATCACGCACGATGAATGGATCAAGGCCGGAGTGCTCGGAGGCGTATTCCTCATCTTCGGCGTGCTCGCACCGGACGTCCTGGGTCGCGACAAGCACAGCTCCTACCCGTTCACTCTCAAGCAGATGGGTCCCCACCACGTTGAGATCCCACACGACCAGGAAACCGAGCGACCCACGGAGTCGTAGCGGGGTGACGGGATCGAGGGTCTCGCGGCCGAGTTGGCCCACGATCTGCTGCTGAACTGGGCCGTGGCTCGACCATCTTGCGTGGGCTGCTCGCCGATAGACGATTGCTGCGCGTGGCCCGGAGCTGGTTGGTTGAATCAGCCATGATCTTGGGTGCGTCCGTGAGCCGGTGGTCAGGTGGGTTCGGTGACGGTGCCCGCTGGCCCCGGATCGAGGGCCGGCGGTGTGCCTGAGTCGCGGTCGATCGCGATGTGGGGCAGCCGTGTATCGAGCCAGCTCGGCAGCGCCCACGTGCGCTGGCCGAGGAGCTGCAGCACCGAAGGCAAGAGCAGGCTGCGGACGACGAACGCGTCGAGGAATACGGCGGTCGCGAGGCTGAGCCCGAAGAGCTGGAGAACTCGGTCGTTGTTTCCAACGACGAAGGAGAGGAAGACGCAGATCATGATCGTGGCCGCCGCGGTTATCACTCGCCCGCTTGAGGCGAGTCCGTGGCGGACGGCCTCGTGGGGGTCGTGTGTGCGTGTCCACTCCTCGTGGACGCGTGAGATGAGGAATACCTCGTAGTCCATTGAGAGGCCGAACACGATCGCGAACAGCAGCACCGGGATGAACGCCTCGATCGGTGCGCCCTTTACGTTGAAGATGCTGCCGAGCCAGCCCCACTGGAAGATGGCGACGACCACCCCGAGCGAGGCGCCGATCGAGAGCAGATTCATGGCCGCGGCTTGCAAGGCGATGACGAGTGAGCGGAAGACCACCAGCAATAGCAGCGCGGAGAGCAGGACGACCACTGCGATGAACAGCGGCAGCTTGCTGGAGAGCACGTGGGTGAAGTCGATCGTGGTGGCGTTTGTGCCCCCGACGAGAAGCGTCGCGGCGGTGCTGGCTGCGACGGGTGGCAATATGCGCTTGCGCAGGGTGTTCACGAGTTCGGTGGTCGCGAGCGCCTGCGGCGCTGAGCGTGAGTAGACATCGAAGACCGCCGTCAGCCCCCGTGGGCTGATGCGAGGCGCCGATACGGAGGCGACATCGCCGCTCGCGCGCAGCGCACTCGCGATGCTCGTGAGTGTCGCTGCGTCGTTCGCTCGGGGAAGGCTCGCGACCACCTGGAGCGGTCCGTTGAAGCCTGGGCCGAAGCCCTTGGCGAGCAGGTCGTATGCCTCTCGGGTGGTTTGACCGGGCGGGTTGTTGCCTGCGTCGCTGTTGCCCAGGCGAAGTGCGAGCGCGGGCGCGCAGAGGGTGAGCATGATCGCAAGCCCCGCGATCGTGCCCTCCCAAGGGTGACGCTGGATGAACGCCGACCAAGGGCCCCAGAACCGGGGCGGCGCAGCGGTTGCCTGCTGATTACGCGCCCGTCGGCCGCGGCGTCGGCCGATGCGCTCGCCGTACCGCGACAGAAAGGCAGGCAGGAAGGTAAGCGCGGCGAGCATCGTCATCAGCACCGCGAGCGAGGATGCGATCGCCAGTCCGTAGAGGAATTCGACGCCGAGGGCGAACTGACCCATCAAGGCAATGATCACCGTGATGCCCGCGAACAGCACGGCGCGGCCAGCGGTATCCATCGCTCCGAGGATCGCGCCCTGGATGTCACCGTCGAGGAGGTAGTTCTCGCGAAAGCGGGTGACGATAAAGAGCGCATAGTCGATCCCGACGCCGAGGCCGATCATGGCCGCGAGCTGTGTCGCGAAATCGGGCATAACGATGAACCTGGAGGCGAGCCCGGCCAGCCCGATACCGGTCCCGAGTCCGAGCAGCGCGGTGATGATCGGCAGGCCCATCGCAATCAGCGATCCGAATGTGAGGAACAGCACGATCATTGCGGCTAGTAGGCCGACGAGTGTGGCCGTACCGAGCGAGGGTCCCTGGACCTGTTCGATCGCATCACCGCCGAGCGTCACCTCAAGTTGCGGCGAGCCCACACTTTTCGCGACTCTGATGACCCGTTCGGTGGCCGACGTCGGAAGCACGTTCGCGCGCTCGTCGAAGGTCAAGGTCGCGAATGCGACCTTGCCGTTGGGGGAGATCGCCGAGGCTCCTTTCCCCGTGTAGGGGCTGATCACGCCGGTGACGTGAGGGAGGTTCCCCACTGCAGTCAGCATCGGTATAACCCGCGATCGCACCGCCGCGTCGGTCACGGTCCCTTCGTGTACAGCCAGAACAATCTGGTCGGAATCGCCAGCCTGGGCCGGGAAGTCACGCTTGAGCAGGTCGGCAGCACGCTGGGATTCCGTGCCTGGGAGCGAGAAGTCGCTGGCGAACTTGGTGCCCAGCCCAGCCGATAGTCCAAGCGCACCGATGAGCAGCGCGAGCCAGCCGATCGCCACCCTCCGGCGGTGTTGCGCTGCCCATCGCGCGACTCGTGCGACGATGCCTAGCGTCTCGTGCGGATCTCTCATGGAACTCGGTGAGCCGTCCTCTCTGCGTTGGGAAACGGTTTCGCAGCGTGAGACCCTAAGTGCCGTCTCTGAGGAAACTCTGACGGGTGTCCCGGGCTGGGAGATCGGGCCGGCGATGCGCCCGCGGGAGATCGCCGCGGGCCCCACCGCGCCTCGTCAGGGTTTCCTCAGAGACGGCGTCTACGGTTTCCAAAGACAGTTCCCCCGCTCTAAAGGAAGGTCTTCGTGTTTGCTTTCTTGCGCAGTGCTCCCACCCGCCGCCTCGTCTTGGTTCTGTTGTCGCTGATCGGCGTGCTCGCCGTCGGTGTGGCGATCGCGGTGGCCGCCACGTCTTCATCCGGCCCGGTGCCGCAGCCGAAGCCGTTGCAGACGGCGCTGCATGATGCGTTGGCAGGTCCACGGGTTGCGGGGGTGACCGCGAGGATCCAGTTCACGAACCGCTTGGTGGAATCCTCGAGTGTCGGGCAGAGCAGCCCTCTCTTGGAGAGTGGATCGGGTCGCCTCTGGGCCAGCCCTGACGGCCGGGTCCGGCTGGAGTTGCAGTCCGAACACGGCGATGTCGAGATTCTCTGGGATGGCACGAACGTGACCGTGTATGACACGACGAGCGACACCGTGTACAAGCTCGCCCTTCCCGGCAAGGCTTCAGAGCCAGCATCGACGCAGGGGTCGGGTATCCCGAGTGTCGCCGAGATCGAACGGATGTTGGGCCAGCTCGCCGCCGATGCGAATGTCTCGGGCGCGGTTCCCTCCGACGTCGCGGGCCACGCGACGTACACAGTCCAGGTGGCGCCAAAGCACGACGGGGGCTTGCTCGGGTCGATCCAGCTCGCTTGGGATGCGAGCAACGGCACGCCTCTGCGGGCAGCGGTGTACGCCGCCGGCAACCCCTCTCCCGTGTTGGAACTGGCGGCAACCGAAATCGGCTACGGCCCCGTGGAAGCAAGCGCGTTCGCGATCTCGATCCCGTCCGGCGCAAAGGTCGTCGATCTTTCGCCGCCGGCTGCCGGCCACAGCGGAGACGAAGTGGTGACAGGCGCATCGGCGGTGCAGAGCGCGCTGCCCTTCAACGTCGCTGCGCCCGCGACGCTGGTCGGCCTCCCGCGGCGCGAAGTGCGGTTGGCGTCGGTGGACTCCAAGGACGCGGCTCTGGTCGTCTACGGCGAAGGACTCGGCGGCATCGCGGTGCTTGAGAGCGCCGCCGACTCCTCCTCGCATGAAAAGACACTCGAATCACTGCCCACGGTTTCGATCAACGGTTCCAACGGCCACGAGCTGGCGACGGCGCTCGGAACGGTCCTGACGTTCCGCCAGGGTGGGGTGCAGTACACGGTGATCGGCTCAGTCCCGCCGGCCGCCGCGGAGGCCGCGGCACGAGCACTGTGAACGGTGCTCACGCGGGCGCGGCGGGAACTGCCGACGCGCCGCCGATCGAGGCACGCGAGCTGGTCAAGGTCTACGGCGATATCGTCGCCGTAGACCGCGTCAGCCTCACGGTTCAGACGGGCGACATCTTCGGCTACCTCGGCCCCAATGGGGCGGGCAAGACGACGTCGCTGCGCATGATGCTCGGGCTGATCCGCCCCACCAGCGGCGGGGTGCGCTTGTTCGGAGGTGACCCGCTCCTCGGCACGGACGCATTGCGCGGTGTGGCGGGCTTCGTGGAGGCGCCACGGTTCTACCCCTACCTCTCCGGTCGTGCGAACCTGGAGCTGCTGGCTGGCCTGGACCGTATGGGAGCGGGCGCCCGACGGATCGACTCGGTGCTTGAGACGGTCGAACTCGCAGACCGCGCGCATGACCGGGTGGGTGGCTACTCGCACGGCATGCGCCAGCGCCTTGGGATCGCAGCGGCTCTCCTGCGCGACCCGCGCCTGCTCTTGCTCGACGAGCCTGCAACGGGTCTGGACCCCGCCGGGATGCGCGACATGCGCCAGCTCGTGCGACGCCTCGCTGACTCGGGGATCACGATCGTCCTGTCGAGTCATCTCCTCAACGAAGTTGAGGATCTCTGCAACCGCGTCGCGATCGTCCGCGCCGGGCGCATCGTGTACGAAGGCATGCTGTCCGAGCTGAAGCAGAACGCCTCCTCCGTGTGGCGCCTGCGCACGACAGACGATCGGCGCGCGCTCGCGATCAGCAGCGCCCAACCTGGCGTGGCACCCGTCGAGCCGGATGGTGGCGAGTACGGCGAGCCTGGGATCGCGGTCACGGCAGATAACGAGGAAGCGATCGCTGCGCTCTCTGTCGCGCTCGTCGAGGGAGGCCTCGGCGTCATCGAGCTGCACCAACGCGTCGCAAGCCTTGAGGATCTGTTCTTCTCGCTGACCGAAGACCGCCAGCCGGAGCCAAAGCCACAGGCGCTGAGCGTGGGCGCCTGATGGGCGCTGCGCTCGTGAGCTACCGCTGGGAGCTGCGCAAGCTGCGGGCGCTCAAGCGGACCTACCTCGGGCTCGGCGCCGCGGTCGCCGTGCCGTTGATCTTCTCGATCGCCATCTCGACGCAGAGCAGCGCACCAACCGATGTAGCCTTCGGGAGATACATACACGAAACCGGGCTCGCGATCCCACTCGTGCTGCTGCTGTTCGGCTCAACCTGGATGTACCCGTTGATCGTTGCCCTCGTTGCAGGTGACATCGTGGCATCGGAGGATCACAACGGCACGCTGAAGACGATCCTGACCCGCTCGGTTGACCGCGGCCCGCTCCTGGCCGGCAAGGCCCTTGCCACGACTACCTACGCCGTTGGCGCGATCCTCGCGAGTGGCGCCGTCGCGGTCCTGGCCGGCTGTCTCGTCTCAGGGTTTCACCCGCTAACGAGCCTCTCGGGTCAGCGAGTCGCGGCACCGGAAGCCTTGGGCCTCGTGTTCGCCAGTCTCGCGATCTACCTGATCCCCATTCTGGCGATCGCCAGCATCGGCCTGCTGCTCTCGACGTTCACGCGCAACAGCGCCGCGGCGGTCGTCGGCACGCTCATGGTCGTGCTTGTGTTTGACCTGATTGGGATTCTGCCCGGCACCGAGGCGATCCGGCCTTACCTTTTGAGCATGCAGTTCAACGCCTGGCAGGGCTTGCTGCGAAAACCAGTCGATTGGCAGCCGATCATTAGGGCCGCATGGGTTTGCGCGCTCTATTCGATCCCGGCTCTACTCGCCGCCGGGCTCCTGTTCGTGCGCCGGGACGTGGACGGAGGATAAGCCGTTGGCCACCGAGCGCCTCCTCGTAGTGGACGACGACCCTCCTGTCCGCAGGATGCTTGAGCGCTCGCTGGTTGCCGAGGGCTTCACGGTTGACATAGCCGCGGATGGTGGAGCGGCACTCGTTGCGGCCGAGCGTCGCGCATACGATGTAGTGATTCTGGATGTTGCGATGCCGGGTCTCAGCGGAATCGATGTCTGCAGCCGCATGCGTGCCAAGGGCACGACAAGCGCAATCCTGATGCTCACCGCGCGCGACGCGATCTCCGATCGGGTCCTGGGGCTCGAGGCCGGCGCCGATGACTACCTCGTCAAGCCGTTCGCGATCGAGGAGCTTGTCGCGCGTATCCACGCGCTCTCGCGGCGCGGCCAGCCGGCCGGTTCGCTGCTCGCCTACGGCGACCTGACGCTCGACGTTGACAGCCGGGTCGCGACTCGGCGCGGCAGGGCGCTTGAGCTGACCTCTCGCGAGGTGGATCTGCTCGATTTGCTGTTGCGCGCGCCCAAGCAGGTGGTTTCGCGTGAGCGGGCCGTCGAGGAGGTCTGGGACGGCGCCGCTTCCGCCAATGTGGTCGATCGCTACGTCGCGAATCTCCGAGCCAAGCTCGGCGATCCACCGTTGATCGAGACCGTCCGCGGCGTGGGTTTTGTGCTGCGCGAATGAGGATCGTCCGTTCGCTGCGTGGTCGCTTGGTGGGCGCCGCTGCGGTGGCGGTCTTCTTGGCGGTCGCGGGGATCGCCGGCGCCGCCGCCGAGTTCGTGACCTACGAACTGAGCAGCAACCTCGACACGAGCCTGCGAGAACGTGCCGGCGATGTCGCGCGGCTGAGCGCTTCCGCGCCGGCGCTGCTGAGGACCCCTGGAGTTCTCGACAGCGCGGAGGGCGGCAGGCAGCTGGACGTGGAGGTGCTCGACGCGCACGACCGGATTCTCAGCCGTTCGCTGTCACTCGGCGCGCGTGTGCTTCCGACGCTGGCGGTGGTGAGGCGAGCCCTGATGGAGGGCCGGTCCGGATACGCCGATTTCACGATCGAACAACGCCGGTCGCGCCTCTATGCCGCCCCGCTGGCGGATACCGGCGGGCAGGCGAGCGGCGGTGTGGTCATCGTCGCCTCTCAGCTCGGCGACATCGACTCCGTTGGCCGGCGCCTGCGTGTGGGCTTGCTTTTGTTCGGCGGTGGCGCTGCGCTGATTGGCGCCTTGCTCGCGGCGCTGCTGGTAGCGCGTGCGCTGCGTCCGCTGTACCGGCTCTCTCGCGGGGTCGCCGCCATCGAGCGAACCGCCAGTCCAACCCAGCGCGTCGAGGAACCTGGTACACGGGATGAGCTTCAGGACCTCGCCGCCGCGCTGAATCGCATGCTGGGCGCGCTCGAGGCGACTCATGATCGCGAACGGCGGATGCTGGCCGACGCCTCGCACGAGTTGCGCACGCCGCTCACGTCTCTGCTCGGCAACATCGAGTTCCTGGCAGCATGGGGCGCGAGCGACGAGCTGATCCACGATCTGCGCCACGACGCGGCACGACTGGACAGGCTCGTAGGGGATCTCCTTACGCTCGAACGGGCCGGAGCAACCTCCACCCCCGATAAGCCGGTCGACCTCGCCGGCGTGGTCGCCGAGGCGATCGCCGGGCAGGATCGCACCCGTAGCGTCGTTGATGCCCGCCCCGTCGTATCGGGGGAGGCGCCAGCGCTCGTTCGCGCCGTGACGAACCTGATCGAGAACGGCTTGGTACACGGTCCTGCCGACGGGCAGGTCGAGGTCACTCTCCGCCAGCACGGGGACCTCGCGGAAATCTCGGTCAGCGACGAAGGCTCGGGCATACCCGAGGATGCACGAGAGCGTGCTTTCGAGCGCTTCTGGCGCGGCGAGGAGTCCGCCGGACGGCCCGGTTCGGGCCTGGGTCTCGCGATCGTTCGCGCGATCGCCGAGCGCCACCGTGGCACGGTCCGCGTCGAGGGCGCGACCGTGACGATCACGTTGCCGACTACCGCCGATCAGCCTCCCACGCGCCGCGCACCGACGATGGCGGCAGGCCCGTGATCGCCGAGCGGACGTGCGACACCAGCGGAGGGCCGGACGGCCTCACGTCGAGCCGCGCCCTCGGTGTGCTCGTGTTCGTCGTCGGGGGCGCAAGCCTGGGAACTGAGATCGCGGCGGCACGCCTTTTGGCGCCCTACTTCGGCGCCTCGACGATCATCTGGGCGAACACGATCGCGACCGTGCTCGTCGCGCTCTCGGCGGGATACGCCCTCGGCGGGCGCATCGCTGACCGCTCGCCTCACATCTCACGGCTGTGTCAGCTTGTGCTCGCGGCAGCGCTCATGCTCGCGGCCATCCCGTTTGTGAGTGCCCCGCTGCTGCGGCTCGCGGCCAGCGCGCTCGGCTCGCTGTCGGTCGGGGGCTTCTTTGGCTCGCTCGTTGCTGTCCTCGTACTCGTGGCAGTGCCGATCGTCCTGCTCGGGATGGTCGCGCCCTTCGCGATCCGTCTCTCTATCGCACACCCCGAAGACTCCGGGAAGGTGTCCGGCCACCTCTACGCCGTCTCGACATGCGGCTCGCTGGTAGGCACATTTCTCGCTGCGCTGGTGCTGATCCCATTCGCCGGCACACACAGGACGTTCCTGGCCTTCGCGCTGGCACTCGCGATCGTCGCAGCGCCGGGCCTGTCCAGGCGCTGGACATTCGCACCGATCGCTCTGCTCGTCTTGCTCGCGCTTCCCCCGGGCGCCGTCAACGCCGGTGTCACGGGCGAAGGGAAGGTGATCTATGAAACCGAAACGCCCTACCAGTACGCGCGCGTGGTGGAACGGCCCGACGGTGAACGACTGCTGCAGCTAAACGAAGGCGTCGCCGTGCACTCGCTGTACGTGCCGCACAGCTACCTCACAAACAACTACTGGGACCAGTTCCTGGTGCTGCCGTTTGCCGGACTCTCATCCTCGCCCTCACGGATCGCGATCCTCGGGGACGCGGCCGGCACAACCGCGCGCGCCTACAGCCACTACTTCCCCCACACGACGATCGACGCGGTAGAGCTGGACGGGCAGCTCACCTCGATCGGACACCGCTTCTTTGGTCTGCCGACGCTGACAACCTTGCACTTCATCACCGCCGACGCGCGGCCGTGGCTCGCATCTACCTCTCGACGCTACGACGCGATCTTCCTCGACGCCTACCGGCAGCCATACATCCCGTTCTACCTCACCACGCGCGAGTTCTTCGCGCTCGTTCGCGCCCATCTGAGCGCGAGAGGCGTGTTCGTCGTGAACGTCGGACACCCTGAAGGCTCAGACGCGCTGGAGCGAGCGGTGAGCGCAACGCTTGCCACGGTCTTCCCGAACGTTCTGCGCGACCCTTCGCAGCCAACCAACACGCTCCTGATTGCGAGCAGCAGCGGTAGGCCGATTTCCTCCCGAGCCCTGCGAAGCTCGGTGGCATGGTTGCCGCCCGACCTGCGGGTGCTCGCCGAAGCCGCTGCTTCGCGTCTGACCCCTCCGCCGCGTGGAGGTCCCGTGTATACAGACGATCGCGCGCCCGTCGAATGGTTGGTCAATATGTCTCTTCTCGGCTACGCCAAAGGTACCCGCTGAGCGAGCCGGGGCTCAATTCATCCCAGCCTCACCATGTGCCAGTGGGATCTCTCGATCGCCGCGAGACCCACCTCAGCTCCGCGCGCGTACCCCGATGGCCGTCGCGATCAGCTCGACACAGGTTGGCAACGCCACCGCGGTCGAGTCGAGCACGAGGTGGTAGTGGTGCGGGTCCCGGGGGTCGGCACGGTAGAACTGCTTGACGTAGTCGACCCGGGTACTGTCGGAGTTGCGTCGTCGCCGTCGCGCCGTGTCTTCGTCGATCTCCTCGATACGCATCGCCTGGAAGATGCGTGCCTCCTCGGGCCCGTCGAGGCGCACGTGGAGCGCGTGCGGCTGGTCATGCAACACGAGCGCGCCTGCGCGCCCCAACAGGACGACATCGCCGGAACGCGCAGCGTCGAGCAGGATTCGCTCGGTCTCACGACAGAACGCATCGGTCGTGGGCTCGGGGACAACGACGCCGCTCGTGTTCGGCATGCGTGCCAGCAGTCGTGTGAACGGCGACGCGGCGGCTTCGTCGTGCGCGTGGGCGTGCTCGACCGGGACCGAGAGGCGCTCGGCGACCTGCACGGGAATAGCCCGGTCGATGAGCTGGTACCCGAGCCGCTCGGCGAGCCGCGGCCCGACCCAGCTGCCGCCGGCGCCGTAGGAAGCGGAGATCGTGACCACGTTGCTCAAGCCATCGCCGCCGCGGGTTCGACCCCTGGGACGGCCACGGGAGCTCCGGGTCGAAACAGGGTCCCCGCGACCACCGCACCCACGAGGAAGATGCCGGCTGCCCACCAGAACGCGACCGTGTAGCCGTGCACCGCGGCCTGCGCCGCCACCAGCGGCGTGACCGCCTTGCCGACGAGGAAGCCCGCCACGGCGGTCGTGGCGATCGTGTTCAGAAACGCGGTGCCGATCGATCCGCCCACCTGCTGGCAGCTGTTCACAGTGGCGGAGGCGACGCCGGCTTCCTCCTGGCTGACGCCGAGCGTCGCGGTGTTGATCGACGGCGCGAAGATGAGGCCGAGTCCGAGCCCGATCACGAGTAGCGCCGGCAGGATGTGCGCCGCGTACGTCGAGTGCACGCCGAGTTGCGCGAGGAGCACCATGCCGAGCGCGGCCAGGAGCATGCCGGTGGGGACAAGGGGCTTTGGCCCAAACCGGGGAAGCAGCACGGCGTTAGATGTCGTCGAGCCGACGATGATCATCCCGACCATCGGTAGGAAGGCCAGTCCGGTCACGACCGGGCTATAGAGAAGGGTCTTCTGGAGGTAGTAGGTGAGGAACAGGAACACCCCGAACAGCCCCGCCCCGGAGATCAGCACCGACAGATAGGAGCCGCCGCGGTTGCGGTCGAGCACGATGTTCAGCGGGAGCAGCGGATGATCTGAGCGTCGCTCGATGCCCGCGAACGCCCCCAGAAGGATCACGCCTGCGACCAGCGATCCGAGCGTCTCGATGTCGGTCCATCCGCGCGGCTCGGCTTGCGAGAACCCGTAGACGATCAGAAACAGGCCGAGCGACACGGCGATGGCGCCCGGCACGTCGAGCCTCGGGCGCTCCGCAGGGACCTGATTCGTGAGCAGCACCAGCGCAGCGCAAACGGCGGGGACAGCGAGAACCACGTTGACGTACAGGCACCAACGCCACGACAGGTACTGGGTCAGCACGCCGCCGAGGAGCAGGCCCACGGCTCCGCCGGCACCCGCGATCGCGCCGTAGACACCGAACGCGATACCGCGCTCACGCGGCTCGGTGAAAGTAGTCGTCAGCAACCCCAGAGCCGACGGCGCGAGCAGCGCACCCGCCGCGCCCTGGAACGCCCGCGCAGTGACCAACATCCCGAAGCTCTGCGCAGCGCCCCCGATCGCCGAGACGACAGCGAAGGCAACCAGCCCGATCACGAGCATACGCTTGCGGCCGAACAGGTCGCCGAAGCGGCCGAACAACAGCAGCAGGCTCCCGAACGTGAGCGAGTACGCCGTGACTATCCACTGCCGGTTCGTGTCAGAGAAGGCGAGCGCTTTCTGCGCCGACGGGAGCGCGATATTCACAACCGTCGCATCGAGCACGACCATCAGCTGCGCCGTCCCTAGCAACGCAAGAATCAGCCAGCGCCGATCATGATGAGGATCGGCGAAATCCTCTCGGGCTTTGATCGTGTCCGTCGCGTTCACGGCAAGCGTCTACCTTACCTCAGGGCTTTACGCGAGCGTGACCGGCGGCACGATCGGTCAGACGAGCACAGGCGGGCCGGAGTCGATCTAACCTCTTCGCATGAGCCTCTTTCGCAAGTACACCTAGAGCTGGGGGCAAGCGTCCGCTCAGCTTCTCGCCGTCGAGTACCGCCGGCGCTCCAAAACCACGTTTGTAGATCGTGGAGGATTACTCACAGAGCTGGCACCCATGCCCGGATTCCCCGGAGCAGCATACGTGTGTGCGGGATGGCATACACCGAGCCTTCACGTGCGCAAAGCCCGGTATGGTCGCGGTATGGGGACCGCAAATGGGACCGCAGGCGGCCGAAATCCCCCGTGTTTATTGGTTCTCTAACCGTTCGCCCCGATATAGAGAGTTGTCTGCGAAGGTAGGCGAAATTCCGCGAATGCAGGCGAAAAGGCCCGAAGGACGCTGGGGTTCGGCGTTGGTCGTTTCGCCAGTGTTTGCGTATGTTCGGTGGTCGTGGCCCCCGCAGGTTCCCCGCAGACGGGCGCCGATTCCCCCGCAAATACCCTGCAGGGCGGAGCAAACATGGTCAGCCCGCAGCGCTTGCGCCCCTGCAGCGATGAGTCCAGGGGTTGCATGAGTCTGCGGTAGCTGTCGACCCTGCCGGGCATCATGCTAGGCATGGCTATCAACGAGTGGTGGGCGGCCGATCCTGGGCAGCGCTTCTGGATGGAGATCACGGATCGTGACAACCTAGGCGCTGACCTATTCGCGCCGACGACGGACGGAAGTGGTCGCCCATACTGGGGGTACGAACTCATCACCTATGTGCCTGCGGGAGACATCGTCCTCCACTGGCACAAGACGCCCGCCGGCGAACCTGGGATCGTTGCATGGTCGCAGGCCACCGGCACGTATGAGGACACCGACATTTCGTGGCAGGCGCACGGCACCGTCGGGCGCGCCAGGGGAAGCCTCAGGCAGCGACCCGCGTGGCGGATGCCGCTCGTGAATTTCATCCGGCTGCCCGCCCCGGTTTTGATCGGCGAGGTGCGAGAACGTGAGCCAGAGCTTAGGCACGCTCAGTCGGAGCTGGAAGCCCGTTATCCCAACACGACTCTGTATTTCCCCTTCGGATTTAGCGACAAGCGCGAGCTGCGTGCCCAACAGACGTACTTCGTGAAGATGCCTCGCGAGGTGTTGGAGATCCTCAGTCTGGGCGAGCTGGAGGACATCGCTGGCCCCAGACGTAACCCGCGAGGCAAGGGCAGGGCGCCAAAGGGGGGCGACAGCGGATACGTCGCCGACTCCGCGGTTCGCAGCGCCATTGAGTGGCGAGCCGTGAACCTGGCCATAGAGGAATACCGGGCGCATGGCTACGACGTCGACTACACCGGTTCCTCGAAGCCCTACGACCTGGTAGCCACAAGGGGACGGGACGTGCGCCGCGTCGAGGTAAAGGGCTCGTCAGGTGTGGCGACCACCGTCGAGCTAACCACTGGCGAGGTCGACAACTCAAGAGAGTCCATTCCCACGGACCTCTACGTCGTGGACGGAATCCGGTGGACTCGGGCAGCAGATGGCCCAGTGCACACGAGCGGCGGGGAGGCACGCTGGTGGAAAGACTGGAGTGCGGATGACTCCGGTCTCACCGCGACTCGATACCGCTACGTTCTTCCGGCCGGTGGCAAACCTCCGGAATAGCGAAAAGCTCCGATGTTGCGGTCTTCGCCGTCCTACGCGCTTATCTTCTCGGCGAACCGCTCACGCGCGGCCTGGCGAGAGACGCCAAGCGCGATCCCGATCTCGCCCCACGACCGGCCGTTGGCGCGTGCGCGTGCAACCAGCTCGCGAACGCGAGCCTCGCCGGCGCGCACGCCATCGACGGCCTCTGCGAGAGTCCGCAGGTCGGTCGTGTCGTCCATCGGGATGCCAGATGGGTCGAAGACCTCGGCGAGCTTCGCGGCTCGCTGGATCTCCTCGTCGGTGTGCATCAGCTTTGCTCCTGTCATCGGTGGGGTAGGTATTGGGTGCGGGCGGACATGGCGTGGACGATCACGGGGTCGTCGGTGTCAATGCCAAGGATGGCTTCATTGGCTGCGCCTCGTGGGACCCGTGATGTCGCGTCTGCGCTCCGCGGCATGGTGTTGCGGCTTGTCGTGGCGCATGGCTGCCGTCGATCAGACCAGACCACGCGCAGGATCTCAAGAGCCCTTCTGAGGAGTACTGGCCACGATGGGAGTGCTGTTGATCTTTCGGGCATGGATATAAGAAGAAGGCGCGAAAGGGTTCCTGCGGTACAGCCCGGGCTACAATTGGATCATGAGCGCTACCAGACCAAAGAGGACTGCTACGCCGAAGGTGGCGCCGCCGCCTTCCAAGCGTCCGGATCTCGCGCGCGGTTTCCCTGGCACTGATCGTGAGCGTGCCGAGGAGCGCCGCCGGTTCTCCAAGGAGCACCGCGAGACGCTGCGCCGCTTGGGCAAGTAACAAGCGGTGGCTGTCCACTACCCCGAGTTCGGGGATTTCTGCGATGTCGCCGCAGATGTTCTTGGCACCACGCCTGAGCAGATCGACCGTCTCCCTAACGCCGGTCTTGCTGAGTCCGCGCTCGCAGCGCCGCGAGCCGGCTTTGGCGATGTCGAGGTCTATCAGACGGTCTTGGAGAAGGCCGCGATTCTGCTGGAGCGTCTGGCACGCAACCATCCGCTGCCGACGGGAACAAGCGCACCGCGTTCTTCCTAACCGGCCTCTTTCTGGAAGCGAATGGCTTGCGGCTGCATGGCGCCGAGCCGGATGTCGATGTGCCGATGGTCGAGCGCATCGCAGCTGGCCAAGTCGAGCAGCAGGAGATCCTTGCGTGGCTATCGAAGCGCACCGTTTGAGTCGTGCGGCGTCGTGGCGACAAAGATGAGATTATCCTCGCTGATGCTGACGATGGAGGCACTAGGCGTGAGAGGGAGCGGCCGAATCGCCACACCAGGCATTAGGGCTCGTGGTTCGAGAGTAAGCTTCTTTGAGGGACGCCCAAATCACCACCCGGGAGGTACTTTGTGAGCACCATCGGCCGAGAGCAGCAGCCGCTTGATCAAGTGCGGGTTGGGGATCTCGTAAACTTCCACGAGGGGCCACCGCTGGAGCTGTTCGGTCGGCTGCGCGCCGAGTGTCCGGTGCATTGGTCGGATGGCATCACTGACTATCCCGATGAGGACGGCTTCTGGTCGGTGACCACAGCCGAGGACGTGTTCGAGGTCAGTCGCGACTGGCAGACTTTTTCCTCGGAGATCGGTGGCTTCACCGCCACCAAGAATGCTGGCCTGTCACTCGAGATGCAGCAGGCGATGTTCATCGGCATGGATCCGCCCAAGCATGATCGCCTTAAGTCACTTTTCCAACGCGGCTTCACGCCGAAGCGGATCGCCGAACACGAGCACGCGATTCGCGCGATCGCGATCGACGTGCTTGAGCAGCTCGGGGACCGGGAAGGCTGTGACCTGGTCAGCGACGTCGCGCAGCCGGCGGTCTCGCGGGTGATCGGCAGTTTTATGGGTCTGCCGCCCGAGGACGACGAGGTGTGGGCGCGCCTGATGAACGCACTCGTTGCCGCAGGCGACCCTGATGTCTCGCCCGAGGGCACACAGGTAGTGATGGATCGTGACGTGCCGGAGATCTTCGAGCGCTGCGGCAGGCTGATAGCTGAGCGCAGGCAGGCGCCGACCGATGATCTGACCAGCGTGCTGGTGCACGCGGAGGTCGACGGCGAGCGGCTTGAGGACCACGAGATCGTGATGGGCTTTGTGCTGCTGATGGCGGCCGGCAACGACAGCACCAAGGCGACGTACTGCAGCGGCATGCGGGCGCTGATGGAGTACCCGGAGCAGCTACGTATGCTCGTCGAGGATCCCTCGCTTGTGCCTGGCGCAGTCGAGGAGTCGCTGCGCATGTTCCCCGCGTTCGGGCACTTCGCCCGGACCGCGACTCGCGACACCGAGCTGCACGGGCAGAAGATCCGCGAAGGTGAGAAGCTCGTGATGTGGTATCCGTCATCGAATCGCGACGGGACGCGCTTCGAGGAGCCTGACCGCTTCGATGTCACCCGCAATCCCGAGCACCAGGCTTTCGGCGCCGGAGGGCGACACTTCTGCCTGGGCACCGCGCTGGCGCGCCTGGAGCTGCGGATTCTGATCGAGGAGACCCTCAAGCGCTTCCCCGGCATTCAGATAGCGGGCACGCCGCGCTACGTAGTGTCGCCGTTCGCCAACCAGCTGAAGACGTTGCCGGTTCGCCTGCGAGCCTAACCGCGCATATCAGCACTGGGGCACGGGGATTGCGCCCAGTGGTCTCGCGCAGAGAGCCGGCGCTTATCGCCCAGAATTCCCCGGAGCAGCACACGTGCGTACGGGATGGCATACACCGGGCCTCCACGGGCGCGAAACTCGGTATGTCCTTGGTTTGGGGACCGCAAATGGGCCCGCAGAGGGCCGAAATTACCCGTGTTTATGGGTCTCGCCGGGTATTTCATGCGGCAGGTCGTTTGTGCTGTGGTGTGACTCGCTTCACGGGCGCGCCGATTCGTGCGAGGAACTCCATCAGTTTCTGGTCCTGCAGGGTGATGCGAGGTAGTGCCTCGTAGTGATGGGAGATGAATTCCGCTTCAGCGTTATCGGTGAGCCTGCTGTAGAAGTAGCATGCATTCTCCGTACTGCGCGGTGAGGCTTGCAGCCGTAGGAATGGTGCAAGCTGCAGAGCATGCCGCACAGTGCTCGAGGACGAGGAGACAAGATAAAGCTCGTCGGCGTCCATCTGCGCAAGTGCTGAGAGGTGCGTCTGCTGGAAGATCGCATGAGGACCTTGCAGGAGCTCTGTTCGTTCGTAGTGACCCACGCCGCTACGAAACTTCGCTGCTCCGGGGCGAATCAGTCGCACTTCGGTCATCGGCTCGCTCACCAGTTCGCCGAAATGTGTAAGCAGGTTGCCGAGGAGCATGTGGATGTCTTCAAGCTCGCTCTTTCCAAGGATGCCGCCATGGGCCTTGCTGCGATTGCGCTCATCCTTAGCATCGTCGAGCAGTTGCCACAGATCCTCGCTGCTGACTGCTTCGATGAAACGTGGGGTATCGAGTGCCCATGGGGCCCGCGCCGGCTCGCCTTGATGGTCATCTCCAGTGATACGAGCGCGAGTGTGGCCGGCCAGCAGTGCACCAAGCGACGTCCACATGCCAAAGCTGCTTCGCTCGAATGAGATCATCGCTATTCGCTTCGACCAGGGCGGACGTTCCTCATCGGACATCTCGCCGCGCGAGTAAAACGTGCTGAGCAAGACGGTAGCGAGATAAATGGCACTAGCCTCAAAGAAACGGTGAAGGTGGTCGACCTTCGCTACCACATCCGCGTCGGCCTCGTAGCGCCATAGGATTGACGCGAGCGGGAACGGCATGGTGTCGCGAAGCGTCGTACGTGGATCGCGCTCCCCAATTTCCTGTAGTGCCTTAGCCACCGTCGCTGCTTCGCGCGGATTGCTTGCGAGCTTACGTTCCAAGCCGTCGAGCTCCAAGTGCAGCCCTCGGATCTGGCTCTGGGCTTTGGTTACCGTTCGCTGTACCTCCACGCTGGGTAGCGGGAGGCGCAGATCGGCGAGGGCGCGCAGAGGGATGCTAGCGGTGATGCTGCCGTGTCCGAGCGCCGCCAGCAAGGCACGACCTAGTGGTGTTGTCAACGTCAAGGCGACATACTCCGCCACGGCGTATCTCGGATCCAAGATGAGCTGGTAGTAATTCTGCGGCTTGCCGGTAAGCTGCTCTCGGCGCGTATGCACCGGTCCATTGGGAGACCTCAAGAGGTAAACTGCGTTTTCCGATGGAACGAAGGTCCTGTCGGTACGGGATGGTGAAGACACCGGTTCGGCGAGGATCTCTGCGAGCGGAACGGTGTCAAGGTCGCTGCTCGCGATCAGCGATGCGGCTTGCTCCGCTGCCGCGAGAGGCGTATAGCCGCGGAAGTCCTCCCATGGGATAAACCGCCCAAGCTCGGGTACAGCTCCGCGACGGCGGCGGAGCAAGTTCGACAGAAGATGGTCGACGTTTACCTGCGGCGTGAGCTGTCCCACGAAGGTCGATCCGAAGTTCGTGTGACTGACGAAGATGAGGTTTGTCGGCACAGAGAGGTCCTCGATCCCATGCTCGGTTGCCACCACTGCGTGTACGTTCAGTCCGAGTGCGCTGAGCAGGGATCGTGCCTGGGCGGATCCGCGACGGTAAAAGAAGTTGTCTGTCACGAGAAAGATCGCCTCGCCGTTGGGTGCGAGACGGGTCGCAGCCCTGAGCATCAGCCCACGGCCAGCCTCGTCATTGATCTCTACCATCTCACCGGCTCGCGTCGTCAATGTGGTGGCCCTGCTCTGCATGCCAAGAGGTGGAAAGGAGATGATCAGGTCTGAGGCTCCGATGAGCGAGAACTCCTCCTCGTCTGCGTTGAGCATGTTGCCTTGCATCCAGTCGATGCGTTTGTCCGGATAGGTGCGACGTGCCACGTCTGCCAATTCCGTATCCGCTACGAAGCCCACCGCCTGCCGCGCTGCCCCGGCATCCATGATTGCGGCTAGGAGCGCTGGGTGACACACAGCTGGATCGACCAAACGAGCGGCCTGCCTGTTGGTCAGGTAGCGCTGTAGAAAATCCAGAAGAAAGGGAGCGGGGGTGAGCCCGTACTGTCGGGATGGCGCTTTGCGGATCCATTCCTCGGCGGACCTCACGCTCCCGCGCTCGATGAGCGTTGCCAGATCAATACTGATCACAACGTTCCCGTCGAAGTAGGCAGTTACCTCCCGCGATGGGACCGACGACGTGCCCACAACAGGGGCATCGAGGCGATCGAGTAGTCGCTCTGCACCGGTGGCCACTAGTGCGCGTGGCTCTGTACACCAGATGAAATCGAAAGCATCGAGGGGCGGGCCCGGATGAGGGTCGCCCCCTTCTTGTTCTTCGCCGGCACCAGCGCTCGTCAATGGATCAAGCTCTGTTGACATCAGCACATGCAGTCTCTGTATGGTCATGACGAGGACGTTCGCGTGTGCTGGTGTGTCAGCGCGGGTAGCCAACGCGACCGAGTAGCGGTCTCCGAAGCGGCCATCTGGTGTCTGGAGCTCTGAGAACGTCTCAGCCACTTGCAGGGCGTGTGCCTGACTAGCGACAAGGACGAGGATCCGCTGTGTTGTCGTCTGGCGCAGCAGCCGGTAGCAAGTGGCGGTGCACAGGCTAATCGCCCCGGCGCCTGTAGGCAACTCGACCAGGGTATGGCGATCGCCGGCCGCAAGCGATCTCTCGATGGCCTGCAACGCCTCGGTGTGGTGGACCGGCAGCCCGTCAATGTCACTTGGGGGCATTTCGGCTACCTGCCGACGGAATGGTCCCGCCTCATCCCATCCCATCAGCGTCTCGGGGCGATGGAAGCCGGCGACCTCTCTACGCGACGCATCGTCGCTCTTGGCTAGGAAGAAGATCTCACTACCGTTGACGAGATACATGAAGCCGCTATGAGCACCGCCTGGCCCGCCCATATGGAGTTTGACTTCCTCGGCGAGCGCACTGGTCTGTCTCTCGACTAGCTCGAGTGGGATTGGATGTCGCTTGGTCTCGACAAAGCCGAGCATTTGTCCCTTTGCGAGCAGCGCGTAGTCGAGGATGCGACGGCCGATTCTGAAGTTGCGGACAGCGACCGGCTCGACGGCGTAACCGTCGTTTTCGCTCGATACGTGCCAGCCGGCGGCTCGCAACATCGCCTCGACGAATGGAGCTGGCTCGATGAGGACTCGGTCCGACCTGATGTGCGATGGGCGACGGTGCGGCCCCACATCTGTCAACGCGCTGGCGTGCTCCTGTGGCTCTTGCCGGCTTGCGTCAGCGTGCCACGCCGCCAGGCTCACGAAGCCCCTGCCGTGACGCGCGAATCGGGGCTGACGATTCCGTCTCTCGGCGGCAGCGATCTCGTCAATGATGCGCGCGTACAGGGTTGCTTCAGGAGTCTTGCCTTTAGTCTGCACGAGCCCTTCGGAAAGCGCGATCTTTGTGATGTCGCGGTAATGCATCGGCTGGCGGTTGCCGAATCGCCACAGAACAGCCTCCGCAGCATCGACGAAGGAAAGGCGACCGCTGACACCATGCCTCGGCTCATCTGGGATTCGCTTCTGCGCCGCCGATTCGTTCTGCGCCCTATCCACTTTATGGGCAGCTTCGATCACGTTGGGGTTGAGCTCGAACGTGTTCGGTGTCGATGCCCGTCTGAATCGGGAAGCGTTCCCATTCTCCTTCACCTCGCTGGCAAGTCTGGCTGCGACGGTGGCGATGGGCGTCCTTCCCTCGCTTCTCCACAGGCCACGAGCTTCGATGGCTGCGGTTATATCCTTGACGTGCAGCGGCGTCCCGGCTTCTCGCAGCACCTGCTCGACGGCAGGCCAGAACATAGGGCGCTTTCTACCCATGCGCGATGATTGATTCTCTGGTGCTTTCGCGGCGATCAATTGATCCTGCGAATCCACATACGCGGCGCATCGCCTCAACGTTATCGAGGACCGCAACCTGATTCCCGCCCCGTGCCTAACCCGCGCCCATGCTAAACGGGTCGTTCACGATGGCATACGCTCGGCATGGAGGCGGGGCGGTATTCGCGGGGATTCGGGCATGTCCGCGAGGATTGGGACCGCAGAAGGTCGATGGAGCGTGCGCGAGATTCTCGATTTGTTTCTCGCGGCAGAGTTCGTGTAAGACATACAGGCTCGTATTGGAGCTTGACTGCTCCGCTCAATGATCCGAGCAGCAGTGTGACGGCGCAGCAGTGCGACGGGTCTAGTAGGGGGCTGAGTGGCGGTAACGGTTGAGGGCCACGATGGTTCATATGGCCTCGACCACGCCGAACGGCCATGTTCCGGCGAGGAACCCGTAGATGCTTGACAGGGCGCACCCGAGGGCGAAGGCGAGGATGTAGCGGTGGTGGCGTCGCTCCAAGGCGTACATGAACATCATGAACGTCACGGCTGCCGCGCCGAAGGCCGTGAGCACGGCTTCTCAGTCTGAGGCTTGGAGGTTCAGGGCGAACGCGATTGCGTCTAGGGCCGGCTCGTGCGCGGCTTGAGATACCGAGATGGTGAGTCGCCGTCGATCCGGCTCCCAGGTCAGAGCGAAGAACGGGCAGCACTCCTGCTCGATCGCTACGGTTTCCGCGACTAGCGCCACGTCGACGTCCTGATCGAGGGCCGCGACGAGGCTGCGAGAGCTCCGCTGGATCAGCCGCGCATTCTGGCCCGTCTGCCGGTAGCGCTCCAGCTGCGAGCGCAGCCCGTCCTCGTCCAGTGCGCAACTCGGAGCCATCGGGAGGTCCATAGCACCCAGCTTAGATAGTTGAGATGCGGGCGTGCGCGGATCGTGCCATAGCCCTCTCCCGCGTCTAGACCGACGAGCAGACCCAGCGTCGTCAGTGGGAGCGGCGCTCACACAGTTCCCGGAACCGTGCCGCCCTCGTAGTCTTCACCTCGACCTGCTGATGACCTACGCGGGGCGGCGAGCGCTCACAACACACCCAACGGCGCCAGAGCGGATCGGTCGACCGATCCGCTCGTAGAGGCGCCGGTTCTCGTGCTCGACGGCTTGGCGCTGCTCGGGCGAGAGCCTCGACCAGAACGACATCGTGCGCAGCAGCGCACCCAGCTCGTCGGCGGTGTGCTCGAGCAGCCTCGGCACAGCCGCGATCTGCGCGTCGTCGAACAGGCCGGCTGCATAGTCGCGGCCCACGTCGTAACTGCCCAGCCAGGCCCATACGTCTGAGACGTTCCCACGACGCTCGTGCACACCGGCGAGCATCGCGTCGAGCTCCCGATACCTCGGCCAGCTCGCGGCGAACTGCGGCGCGATCTTCGCGATCACTTTGAGCAGGGCCTGTTGGTCATCGGCGCTGCGCGGATCGTTCAGACCGAAATACTGCACCAGCGCAAGTGTTCCGCCCGGCACGAGCGCATCGGCGGCCTTCCGCCAGCCGAGGTCGGGATCGATCCAGTGCATCGCCGAGGCCGAGAACACGGCGTGGAAGCACTCGCGGGGGAGGGATGCATCCTCGAGGAGGGCGTTCACGAACTCCACCTCGCCGCTCCCCCCGAGGTTCTCCCGCGCAAGTGCGACCAGCCGATCGCCGGGCTCGATCGCTGTCACGCGCAGGCCCCGCGCGAGGAGGTCGCGGGTCAGCTGTCCGGTTCCGCAGCCGATCTCGAGCACTCGATCGCCGGCGCTGAGAGCTGTGACCTCACAGATGTGATCGAGCAACGCCTCGGGATAGGCCGGACGGTGACGATCGTATTCGTCGGCGACCTCGTCGAAGACCTTGCCGTAGCTGCGCTCGAGTGTTCCGTCGGGCATCGCAGCAATGTAGGTCGCATGCCGGATGCCCGGTGCGTCCCGGGACGTTCGGCTCTGCCGCGGCTTGCCCGTGGCTACCGGCAGGGTTTAGACTCGCGGTCGATGTCGGAAATCTCACCCGCGATCTACAGGGCTGGATCTGGCGAGCCGGTGGTGCTACTACACGGCTTCACCGCCGCGTGGACGATCTGGCGCCCAATCCTCGCCGACCTGGTCGCCCGCTACGAGGTGATAGCGCCGACGCTGCCGGGTCACCACGGCGGGCCGTCCTACCCGGTGGATCAGCCGATGACCTTCAGCTATTCCACCGACGCGGTCGAGGAGCTGCTGGACGAACTGGGTGTCGGTACGGCGCACTTCGTCGGCAACTCGATGGGCGGTGGCATCGCACTCGAGCTGGCCAAGCGCGGGCGTGCGCGCTCGGTCGTCGCGCTCGCGCCTGCGGGGGGCTGGAGCCATGGCGACGGCGAGGGACCGCGCATCGGGAACTTCTTCGCCAAGCAGATCAAGATGCTCGAGCGAACACACGCGTGGAGCGAGCGGATCATGAAGCGCCCCGGTACCCGCCGTCTGGCTTTCAGGGACATCATGCGCCACGGCGAGCTCGTGTCTCCGGCGGATGCAGCCGGGATATCGCAGGCGGCGCTGCACTGCTCGATCAGCCGGCGCGCCATCCAAGCGCTGCGCGCCGACGAGGTCGGACTCACGATCGGCGATCTCGACCGGATCGCCTGCCCGGTGCTGCTGGCCACGCCGCAGTTCGACCGCGTGCTGCCGGGCCCCCTGCACGCCCCGCGCTACCGTCGCGAGATTCCCGGCGTCCAGGCGATCGCGCTCTCCGACTGCGGACACGCGCCCATGTGGGATGACACCAAGCTCGTGACCAAATTGATCGTCGAGCAGGTCGATGGTGACCTTGGGGTCAGCCCTGGCGCCCAGGCGGATGTGCCTTCACGGTCCGCGGCAGTAGGCGCCTGAGGCGCAAGCCCATTGGACGCTACGTACTGAAGCAGAAGGGCCGCGTCAGACCGTCTGCGTCACGCGTTCGGCCGCGCCTTCACATTCGGCCGACCTGTGCAGCGCAGGATCGTGCGCGAAGCGCTCGGCGACGCGGACCACTTCGGCGCCGAGAGTGCGCAGTTGCAACCCGATCGTCTCGTCTTGGACTATGCCTGTGTCTCCAAAGGCAGAGGGCGCTTGTGACACCGGGACCGCGTACGGCACGCCCCAGGCACGGAGGGAGCGCACCGAGAACTCCATCGTGTTGATGACTTGGAGCCCCTGCGTTCCGCCTGCGGCGCTGATCAGGCCGACGACCTTGTCATGCAGGTATGCCGGGTCGCGTGATCCCAGCACGTGCAGCCAGTCGATCGCGTTCTTGAAGGACCCCGCTGCCGACCCGTTGTACATCGGACTGCTCCACAACATCCCGTCCGCCTCATAACAGGCCTCGATCAGCGTCCGCACGACATCCGGTGCGTCGGCTTCGTGATCGGGGTTGAACATCGGCAGATCCAGTTGGCGGAGGTCGAGCAACTCGACCTCCGCTCCGGCTGCAGCGGAGCCCTCAAGGGCAACCGCAAGCGCAGCCCGACTACGCGAAGACGCTCGCAGTGAGCCGCCGAGTCCGACGATCTTCAGATCGGCCACACCCATGCTCAGCCGGAGCGCTTACCCGCCAGGCCGCGCTCGATCAGGCTCTGTGCGGTGTCCGCGATCGAATCGTCGATTGGGCGCGTCTCCCAACCAAGCGTCGTCTTCGCCTTCTCGGCCGTGTACGTGGGTGACTCTCCGAGGTCGTTTACGATCGTACGAACGCTTGGGTCGAACAGACCCATCGCGCGGATCAGCAGGTCGGGCGCGACGCGGGTCGGCACCTTGGCGGCGCCGGCGCCGAGGCGCTCGCGCAGGATTGCGGCGACGTCCTTCATCCAGAGGAAGCGGTTGACGGCCAGGAAGCGCTCGCCGCCGGCCTTTGGGGCGGTCATCGCGCGAATGTGAAGGTCGGCGACGTCGCGGACATCGACCAACGCGAAGCCGAGTCGAGGCACCGCCGGCATGCCACCCAGCAGCCGTTCAATCACCTGCAGCGAGAACGAGCGGTCCTCGCTGAGCACCGGGCCGATGATCGCGCCCGGGTTCACCACCGCCAGCCGGCTCTCGGCGCCACGCTCCCGCACATGGTCCCATGCGGCGCGCTCGGCGATCGTCTTCGAGCGAACGTACGGTGTCCGCCTTAGATCCTGTGGGTCGGTCCAGTCGGCCTCGTTGTACGGCTCGGCGGTGGACGGTGAGCGTCCATGACGGATTGCCGCCACCGAGGAGGTCATCACTACGCGCCGCACGCCTGCGTCGAGGCTCGCGTCGATCACACGCAGCGCACCGTCACGGGCGGGGGCTATGAGCTCGTTTGGATCCTTCGGCTGCGCCGGCGGAAAGGGCGAGGCCACGTGCAGCACGTAGTCGCATCCCGTCACCGCCTCGTCCCAGCCCTCGTCCGCGCCGAGGTCGGCGGCGAGGATCGACAGGCGCTCGCCGGGCTCGACACCGCCGGCGGCGAGCGAGGCGCGCACGTCATCGCCGCGCCGGAGGTCGCGGACGGTCGTGCGAACCGTGTAGCCGCTGCGGAGCAGCTCGACAGCGCACCACCCGCCGAGGAAGCCCGTCCCTCCTGTGACCAGCACCGTCTCGCCTGACTCGGCCATGCGCGGAGTCTACGTCGCCGGTCACATACCCGCGAGTTGTGCGTTTATGAAGGTATGGACGTGAGCGCCGAGCCCTCCGACGCCGACCTGTTGGCGGCTACCGGCCGTGATCCCGAGGCGTTCGCGCTGTTCTACCGGCGTTATGAGCGGCTGCTGCTCATGTACATGCTGCGGCGCACGGGAGATCCCGAGATCTCGGCGGACCTCACGGCGGAGGTGTTCGCGGCGGCGCTGCGCGCCGCGGGACGCTACCGGCCGCAGGCGCCGACCGCCACAGCCTGGCTGCTGACGATCGCGCAGCGGACGTTCGTAAGCAGCATGCGCAGAGGCCGTGTCGAAGCGCGCGCCAGACACCGGGTCGGCATCCGTGATGCAGTCGTTCTCAGCGAGGATGACCTGGAACGGATCGACACGCTGTGCAGTCTGGACGGTCGACCGCTCGCGCTCTTGGACGAGCTTTCTGCCGACCAGCGTGAGGCGATTCGCGCGCACGTGCTGGACGAGCGTTCCTACCACGAGATCGCGGGCGAGTTGCGCACCTCTGAGCTGGTGATCCGCAAGCGGGTGAGCCGCGGCTTGTCGCGCATCAAGAGTCAACTGAAGGAGCCGACGTGAGCATCGTCCCCCAGATCGAACGGCAGTTGCACGACGCCGCCGGCCGCAGGATGAGGCGGCCCCTCGCCCGCGCCGCGGGCTGGACTGGGCGCGCACGCAGCGTGCCGGGTACGCGCCTGCGTGTCGTCCTTGTCGTCCTGATCCTGGTGCTGGCGACTACGACGATCACTCTTGCCGCTACGGGGGTGATCCTCACTGGGTCGCCTGTCAGACCGGTCGTGCGTCCGATCGCGACCGCCGGCGAGGGCGTACCCGTGGAGGGCGAGGTTCGGCTGCTGCCCCTGCGAGCGGCCGATCCTGCTGGAGGCCTGCCGTGGGGAATGCGGATCGTCCACACCACCCGTGGTCTTATCTGCGTGCAGATCGGACGTGTGTTGGATGGCAAGCTCGGACAGCTGGGTGTCGACGGAGCGTTTCACGACGACGGGCGCTTCCACGCGCTGCCAGCGGACGCGCTCCCGGACGTCCTCGGCAGTGGACAGGGGTGGATGGCGGGAAATTGCGCGAGTCCGGGAGACACCTACGCGGGCGACAGCGTCGGGCTGCAGCTGAGCGCGGCCGGCAGTCCGCGACGGGGAGCCGGCGTGTCTTCCGACCGCCGCGAGATCTCCTTCGGGCTGCTCGGAGCGCACGCGGTGGGCGTCACCTACCGCGAGGGCGCGGGGACACGCACTCAGCCGGTGCTTCCAGGCCTGGGGGCATACCTGATCGTGCAGCGCTACACCAGTGGCAGACCGCTGGGCAGCGCCGGCGAGACGGATGGGAGGGACGAACCGGGCAACTACAGCCGGCCGGCCGCCCCCAATGGAGCTCTGACCGCGATCACGTACAGCTACGCCGGACGGGCATGCATCGACCGTGGCAACCTGCGATTGGCTTCGTGCGGACTCTCAGAAGTGCCGCCGCCACACCCGGCTCCGCTGCCCGTCGTCCACGAGCCGCTGCATTCAGACCTGGACATCCACGCCGGTGTGATCACCGGCGCGCAGATCAGCTTCCGTGCGCCCTACCCCGTCTCGGACGCCGGCGAGGATTACGAGGTGTCGGCACGAACCTGTCACGGCCTCGCAGGAGACGGGCCCGGCGCCGACGTCGCGCGGGGCGCGCTCGTGACCATACCCGTCGGCACGGTTCTCTCTGAGGCTTGCAGCCGGTCGGTGAGCTTCACGGTCGAATACGTCCGCTTCGTCGCCGGCCTGCCGCAACCCACGCTCCTCGGTCATGTCACGATTCACGAGCCGTTGGGAACGCACACCGCACCACTGCCACGCCGCGTGATCGAGCGCGAGCGATGGTCCAGCCCGACGCGCAGCCTGAACGCGCCGGTTGCACTCGCGCTCGTGTCCCAGTCCCCCACAGCGTGCAAGGCTGCGTTCCTGCTCTACCCGTGCTACAAGGGCAAGGTCGAGTTCACGGCCCCCTACGCCGTCGCCTCCGCAGCCGCCCCGGGATACCTGGTCGAGGGATTCGCCGGCTGCAAGACCGGCGGTCGCCCCGAAACCAGCTGGAGGGTGGGGCGCAAGATCAGAGCGCATGAAACTGTGGGCACGCTGTCGCTCGGCATGTTCGTCGTCACCCCCAGCTGCGCTTCGAGCGAGGGGTTCAAGGTCGTCTATCTCAACCCGGGAGGACCCTCGACCGGTGCACCTCACGAATCGGTCGTCGTCGGCGTCGTTGCCCTGAGCAGGGCGGCACCGCCCAACGGCGGTCCAACAACCGAGCGGAAGCCAGATGCGCCTGTGGAATGACGCTTGGGATGCGGCCGTGGAGGTTTCTGAGGGCCGTGAAGGTCCCGTTCGGGAGTAGCTGCTTCGCCGGGCTAGTGCGGTTGATCCCGGCTCGACTGCCGCACCTTCGCGGCGGCTAGCCGCGCAAGCGTCGCGCGATGGCGCGTGGCGCCACCCAGCAGCGCCGCGTCGAGCTGGGCGCGCTTGTACAGCCAGTGGACGTCGGCCTCCCAGGTGAAGCCGATGCCGCCGTGCACCTGGATCGCGCCGGCGGTGACCTCGCGGCCGCCGTCGGCAGCGGCAGCCGCGGCGAGCGCCGCGGCCTCGGGCAGCAGCACCGGGTCGGCATCGGCCGCCCAGGCGGCGTAGTAGGCGGTCGAGCGGGCGCTCTCGGTGTGCAGCAGCATCTCCGCGCAGCGGTGGGAGACGGCCTGGAAGGACCCGACGGGGACGCCGAACTGCTTGCGCTCCTTGACGTAGTCGAGCGTCATGTCGAGCGCGCGCTGGCAGACGCCGACGACCTCGGCGGCGATCGCCGCGTGGACGCGCTCGGCGGCGCCGGCGGCCGAGCGGCTCGCCCTCGCCGCGCGACGCGTCGCGAAGCGGCGAGTGGGATCGATCGAGACGAGCGGGTCGGTCTCGGGCGACTCGATCAGCATGCGCCTCGTCGCCGTCGATCGAGCACGACGACGACTGCGGCGCCGGCGGCGTCGGCGGCCAGCTCGCGCGGCGCCGATCCCGGCCGTCAGCTCGCCCGCAGGCGAGCCCGGGCAGCCAGCGCGCGCGCTGCTGCGTCGGTGCCGCGCGGCCTGGATCACCGCGGCGGCCGCGGCGGTGGACAGGAACGGCGTGGCCGCGCAGGCGTACCCGAGCTCCTCGAGCAGCACCGCCAGCTCGACCGCGCCGAGCCCCTGGCCGCCGTGCTCCTCGGCGACGGCGATGCCGGGCCAGCCGAGCTCGACCAGCTCGCCCCACAGGGCGCCGTCGTACGCGCCTGCCTCGGCCGCCTCGCGCACCTGCGCGAACGGCGAGCGCGCGGCGAGCAGCTCGCGGGCGACGTCCTTGATCTCGCGCTGATCGGTCTGTCAGGTCGAAGTCCACGGCGGCCTCCTAGCGCGCCTTGGGCAGGCCGAGCACGCGCTCGGCGACGATGTTCTTGAGCACCTCGGTGGTGCCCGCCCTCGATCGAGTTGCCGCGGGCGCGCAGCAGCTCATACGCCCAGCGGATCGCCGGCGCGCAGCGCGCGCGGGCCGAGCAGATCGGCGGCGAACTGGGTCAGCTGCTGGTTGGTGTCCGACCACATCCACTTGGTCAGCGAGCCCTCGGGCCCGGGCTGGCCGTACTTCTCGATCGCGGTCAGCCCGCGGTAGGCCGTCAGGCGCAGCGATCTCGGTGCGCAGGTGCAGCTCGCCGAGCCGGTCGGCGACCACGGGGTCCTCGAGCAGGCCCTCGCGCGGCGGCCTCGTCGATCAGCGCGGTCGAGCAGCTGGCGCAGGCGGACCTGCAGGAAGAACCCGAGGCCGGCGCGCTCGTTCATCAGCGTCGTCAGCGCGACCTTCCAGCCGTTGCCCTCGCCGCCGAGCACGTTCTCGTCCGGGATCCGGGCGCCGTCCATGAACAGCTCGTTGAACTCCGGCTCGCCGGTGATCTGGCGCAGCGGGCGGACCTGCACGCCGTCCTGCTCCATGTCCATCAGGAAGTAGGTCAGGCCCTTGTGCTTGGCGGCCTCGGGGTCGGTGCGCGCGACGAGCATGCACCACTTCGAGTACTGGGCGCCGCTCGTCCACACCTTCTGACCGGTGACGACCCAGCTCATCGCCGTCTCGCACCGCGCGCGTCTTCAGGCTCGCGAGATCCGAGCCGGCGTCGGGCTCGGAGAAGCCCTGGCACCAGATCTCCTCGGCGGTGAGGATCGGCGTCGAGGTAGCGCTCCTTCTGCTCGGTCGTGCCCCAGGTCATGATCGTCGGCCCGGCCAGCAGCAGGCCGAGCACGTTGGCGGGCAGCGGCGCGCCGGAGCGGCCGAGCTCCTCGAAGAAGATCGCCGACTGCGGTCAGCGTCGCGCCGCGACCGCCGTACTCGCGCGGCCAGTGCACCGCCGCCCAGCCGCCCTCGGCGAGCCGCCGCTGGAAGTCGCGCCGCCAGGCGTAGCTGCGCGTCCTCGTCGCCGTCGGGCTCGGCGCCCGGATCGTTGGCGGCGAGCCAGGCGCGCAGCTCGTCGCGAAACGCGATCTCGGGTTCGTTGAACGTCAGATCCATCGTTCGTCATTCTCCTTCGCGGCGGGCGGCATGTGGGACCCGTTCGAACGCCTTACCCGTCGCAGACTACCTTCCGCACGACCGGGCCTCTCGGCACGACTCGGCCGCTCGGCACGAGCAGGCCTCGCGGCACGAGCGAACGTCGGGGCGTGTTCAGTAGCCTGCGCAGGAGCCCTGAGGCTCAACTGCCCCCTCGGGAAGGATCGGCAAAGATGGAACGCAAATGGTGGACGCTGATCGCAGTGTGCGTCGCGACTTTCATGCTGCTGCTCGACATCACCGTCGTCAACACTGCCCTGCCGAGCATCCGCAAGGATCTGAACGCGTCCTTCACCGACCTGCAGTGGGTGGTCGATGCGTACGCGCTCACGCTTGCCGCGTTCGTCCTCACCTCGGGCTCGCTCGCCGACCAGGCTCGGGCGCAAGCGCGTGTTCATGATCGGCGTCGGCGATCTTCACGTTCGCCTCGCTGCTCTGCGGCCTGGCGGGCTCGCCGACCGTGCTGAACGTTTCACGGGCGCTGCAGGGGGTCGGCGGGGCGGTCATGTTCGCGGTGTCGCTGGCGCTGCTCGCGCAGGAGTGGCGCGGGCCCGAGCGGGCGACCGCAACGGCGATCTACGGCGCGACGATCGGCGTCGCCGTCGCGCTCGGCCCGCTGGTCGGTGGCGCCCTGACGACGGCGATCGGCTGGCAGTCGATCTTCTTCCTGAACATCCCGATCGGCATCGCCGCGATCGTGGTCACCGGTCCTGAAGGTCGCGGAATCGCGGGATGAGACCGCTCGCGGAATCGACTGGGGCGGCACCGATCACGTTCTCCGCGGCCAACGCCCTGCTGGTGCTCGGGCTGCTGCGGGGCAACGCCGACGGCTGGACGTCGACGACGATCCTCAGCCTGCTGATCGGCGCCGCCGTGCTGTCGATGATCTTCATCGCGATCGAGCTGCGGGTCGACAGCCGATGCTCCCGCTGGGCCTGTTCCGCAACCCCGCGTTCACCGGTGCGCAGATGACGGCGTTCGCGCTCAGCGGCTCGATGTTCGCGCTGTTCCTGTATCATCACCCTCTACATGCAGGAGATCGAGCACCTCTCGCCGTTGCAGGCCGGGCTGCGCTACCTGCCGTTCACCGTCGGCACATTCTTCGTGGCGGGCGGGACCGCATCGCTGGAGGGCAAGGTCGCGCCTCGATGCCTGCTCGGTCGGCCGGCCTGGCGATCACCGGCATCGGCCTCGTGCTGATGAGTAGCGCGAAGGCGAACGACTCGTGGACCGTGCTGCTTCCCGGCTTCATCGTCGGCGGTCTCGGCGTCGGCCTCGTCAATCCCGTGCTGGCGAACGTCGCGCTGTCGAGTGTGCCAGAGCGCATGAGCGGCGTCGCCTCGGGCATCAACGACACGTTTCGCCAGGTCGCGATCGCGTCCGGGCACGGCGGGGCTCGGTGCGCTGTTCCTGGCGCTCTCCCGGCAGCGGATCGAGGATTTGCTGCCGGCGGTCGGCGCAGCCAAGCACGCGGCCTGGCGGAAGCGGTGTCCTCCGGCACGCTTGCGCACGGCACGCCGGCGCACGTCGGTGCACGCCGCGCGCGAGGGTTTCGTGCACGGCTTCTCGATCGATCCTGCTCGCCGGCAGCGCGCTCGCGTTCCTCGGTGCGGTTCTGGCGCTGGTGCTCGTCCGCGACATCGACCTGCGCCACGAGGAAGCACCCGAGGGCATCGCCGAGCCGGTGGCCGCCTAGAACGCTCGCGAAACAGGCGGGCGCCATGAGTCGCGCATCGAGGGGGAGTAGTGCGGGGGCGCGCATGCGCGCCCCCGCGGCGGGCCGCATGCGGCCCGCCTACCGAGCGGCGCATGCGCCGCTCGGCGGTGCTGCACATGTGCAGCACCGGACCGCACCGCATGCGGTGCGGTCAGCGTGAAGGCGTATGCGCTGAGGCGCTCGGTGGTCACGAGGTCCCTCCACCATTGAGAACGTCGTAGCCGACGAACTCGAACAGGCGAATGCCCTCTGCGAAGGGCTGTGACGGGGCAACCAACCGGTTGGCGCCAACGCCGAATGGGGCGCCGTCGAAGGCCAGCTCGTCAAGTCGCGCGCCCGTGCGCGGTGAGCTTGTAGGGCGCCGATCCTCTTCTCCGGTTGCCGCTCCCGCGGTTCGCGTCTCGTGCAACCAACCGCCGGCCCGGCGACGAAGCCCGGGGCCGGCGGAGAGTTGCTGTCCTCAGTCGACGACGATGCCTGAGGCGACGGCGCCCGTGGGCAGCGGCGTGGGTGAGCTCGGGAGCTCGGTGAGATTCCCGCCGTTCACCGCGAAGGAGGCGACGACGTTGGCCTTGCTGCCGTTCACCAGCAGCGTTCTCCCGTCGGGTGAGAGACGGGCGTCCACCGCGCCGGCCCCGGCCGCACCGAAGGGGGTGCTGCCGAGCAGGGTCAGCGAGCCGCCGGGGGCGATCGCGTAGCTGGAGATCGATCCCGATGCGGTGTTCACGGCGAACAGGAAGCGCCCGTCGTGGCTGATCTCGACCCAGCAGGGAGCTGTCTGGAGATCGGCGAACGGGGAGGAGCCGATCGAGCTCAGTTCACCCGCGCCGTCGACGTCGAAGGCCGAGACGGTCCCGGCGCCTTCTCCGCCGTGGGCGTTGCTGACGAACAGTTGCGATGGGTTGGTGGGGCTGAACTCCGAGCCGAACGGTCCCGGCCCCTGCGCTGGGTATGGAGATCCCGGAGCGGGCGCGAGCCGACCGTCGAAGCGCACGTCGAAGCTGGCGATCGTCGAGGTGTTGACGAGCGTCACCACGAGTTTGCGCCCGGTGGGATTCACGAGCACGTCACCCGCACCGGAGCCCGCGGGCAGTGCCGCGGTCGAATGCGGCAGCTGATAGAGGCCGCCCCATGGTGCGAGGTAGAACACGCTGACGTTCGTTTCTGCTCCGGCGTTTACGACGTAGACGAGATCGCCCGACACGGCGATGCTGACGGGCTCGCTCCCGCCGGAGGACACGGGCGCGCCAACGGGCACGGGCACGCCGCCTGAGCCGAACCGCAGCACCGAGACCTGGTTGCTGGCGGCATCCACCGCGAGCAGGTAGCGCCCGTCGCTGGAGGACTGCAGGGCGCCCTGGGAGGCGAGGGCCGCACCGGACCCGACGCCCCCGGCGGAAAACGGCGAGCCGGAGAGCGGCGTCAGCGAGCCGTCCGCGTGTCGCGCGAAGCCGGCGATCGTGTTCGCGCCGGCGGTGTTGTCATCGACGTAAGCGTGCCCCACGACGGGTGATTCGCGCCGAGGCGGAGGCGGAGGGAGCGGTGGGTGATGATGAAAGGCGGGCGGGTGGTGGCGGAAGAAGCCGGGATGGGCCGCGGCGGTGGCGGCGGGGACGAGTGCTCCTGTGAGTGCCAGCGCAAGTGGCGCTGCGAGGCGGGACAGCTTCATGATCGCAATCTCCTCGGTCCGGCGGGGATCATTCCCCGACAGCGCCGACGATGCCCGTCACTCCTTACACGAGGCTTGCGCGGAGATGAACATTTGGTGAACGCTCAGCTGCTGCCCGCGGGCAGGGTGAACCGGACTTTCGTGCCTGCCGATGCCTCGGCGAGCCAGATCCGTCCTCCGTGAGCCTCGACGATCGCGCGCGAGATCGCCAAGCCGAGGCCGCTGCCGGCACGCGTGCGCGCGGCCTCGCTCCCACCGCGGTAGAAGGCGTCGAACACGCGCGGGCGGTCCTCCGCGGCGATGCCGCGGCCCGTGTCGGATACTTCGATCTCGACCGCTCCGTCGGCGGGCTCGGCTGTGACGAGCACGCTGCCGTCGGGCGGCGTGTGATGGATCGCGTTCTGGAGCAGGTTCGAGAGTACCCGCTGGAGCTTCTCGGGGTTCGCCCGCGCCGGCCCAAGGCCGGGGGCGATCTCGGTGTTGACCGCCACGTGGCCGGCGTCCGCCTGCGCGCGCATCGCCGCGACCGTCTCGGCGATGAGCTCGGAGAGCGCCACCGTCTGCGTGGTCCAGGTGAAGTCGCCCGCATCCAGGCGCGAGAGCTCGAACAGGTCGTCGACAAGCGTTCCGAGCGCACGCACGTTGGCGCTCATCGTGCGCACGTAGCGGCTGGCCGTCTCCTCGTCCACGAGACCGTCCTCGAGCGCCTGCGTGAGCAGTCGCAGCGATGTCAGCGGGGTGCGCAGGTCGTGGGAGACTGCGGCGACCACCTGGCGGCGCGTCGCCTCGGCGGTGTCGCGGGAACGTTCCTCGCTGTGCAGCGTCTCGATCATCCGATTGGCTGCCTCGGCGAGCTCGACGAGCTCGATGCTCGAGCCGGCCGTGACGTGCACGTCACGCTCGCCCCGCTGCAGCGCCTGCAACCCGTCGCGGATCGCGCGCACGTCCTTTACGACCCCGTGCGAGAGCAACTGCGCGGCGCGCGCGGCGATCAGCGCGGCGAACAGAAGGATCGCGATCGTGGCCCACGCGTCGTGGGGAGAGACGAACATCACCGCTGCGCCGATCGCTACGGCGGCCAGCAGCTGTCCGAGCGCGAGACCCAGGCCGATCTCGAAACGGCCTCGCAGTGTCGGCAGGCGCAGACGCCCGGCCTCGGCAGCGTGTGCGATCAACAGCGCGAGGACCCCAAGCGGCAGCAAAATCGCCACTGAGACGAGCACCGCATGAGCGCCGCCCAGCGCGGCCATCACGGCGCCGCAGATTCCGAGTGCTGAGAGGAGGATCAGGAGCGAGCGTCTCATGCCTGGAAGCGGTAGCCGAGGCCCCACACCGTCTGGATGAACCGCGGACGGTCGGGCTCGAGCTCGATCTTCGCGCGCAGGCGACGTATGTGGACGGTGACCGTGGAGGTGTCCGTGTAGGAGGCGAACTGCCACACGAGCTCCATCAGCTGATCGCGCGAGAAGACCTGTCCGGGGTGGCGTGCGAGGAACAGCAGCAGGTCGAACTCGCGCTGGGTCAGCGTTACGGCGCCTGCGGCCGTCCGCACGGTGCGGGCCGCAGGGTCGATTTGCAGTCCGTCCAGCTCGAGCGGCTGCGCGCCATCGTCGGTCTCGCTGCCGTTGCGGCGCAGCACCGCCTGTACGCGCGCGACGAGCTCGCCGGGCGAGAAGGGCTTGACCACATAGTCGTCCGCGCCGCGGCGCAGGCCCATGATCCGGTCGGACTCCTCGCCCTTGGCGGTCAGCAGGATCACCGCCGGCCGCGGGCTGAGCAGCTCGTGCAGCCGGCGCATCACCTCGAGGCCGTCGATCCCCGGGAGCATGATGTCGAGGATCACCAGATCCGGATGGCGCTCGGCACTCAGCGCAATCGCGCTCGGGCCGTCGAGCGCGACACGAGTGTCGAACCCGGCGCGCTGCAGGTAGCGCGCGAGGATCTCGCCGATCGTCGGCTCGTCGTCGACGACGAGCACCGCCACGCCGCGGGCGGACCGGAGATCTTCGAGGGTGAGCGTCTCGGCTGTGATCATCGCTCATCCAAGGTAGACGAGGTAGTCCGTAAGATCGACCCGCAAGCACGGCCGGCCGGCTGCTTCGGCCACCGACGCGGGCACGATCGGCGAAGCCATGCCGGGAAGATGACACGCAGATCTTGCCGATCCATTACGGACCACCATTTGCTGAGATGAGCTGAGATGGCATACGACGCAGAACTCGCCCACCGCATCCGCGAGCAGCTCGCCGGGCAGCCCGGCCTGACGGAAAAGGCGATGTTCGGTGGGCTCGCGTTCATGCTCCACGGCAACATCACAGTCGCCAAGGAGCTAGGTTGCCCTCACGGCGCCTGCAGCGTGCGAGCAAAGCGCTGGTCCAACGCGTAGGGAGGAGCGAGATCGACCCCATCCGGGTTGCTGAGAAATCCAGCGCCGGTGCCCGGCACGTGCGTGTGGCCGTACTGCCACACGATCCTGTTCGTGTGCGGGTCGACGACGATCACACGGTCGTTCTTGTCGTCGTTGGCGAGGATGTCACCGTTGGGCAGTGGCAGGGCCAGCGAGGGCTGGTTGAGCGCCTGGCTCGCGGTGGGTTGGTAGCGCCAGCGCAGCTGACCAGTGCTGGTGAATGTCTCGATCGCTCCGGGATTGGTGTAGTCGACGGAGAGGAACAGGCCCGGGTGAACCTCGTTGGTGTCCGATGGGTAGGTGAAGCCGGGTGGATGGGTGTCGAGGACCGCTCGTCCGTGAGGATCCACGACATCCAGCCAGTCGCCGTTGATCTCTGTGATCGCCGAATCGCCGTTGGACATCGGGAATGCGCCGTTGGGGCTTCCGTAGGAGACGCCGGGTTGATGTTCGCAGTCACCCGTAATCCCGAGCTGACGCAGCGGTCGGTGTGCGGGCGGATGGATGACGAGCACGCGGCAGTTCTTGATGTCGGCCGACAGGAGATCGCCCGACGACATCAGCATCGCATCGTCGGGGTTGTGCACATAGCCCGGTTCTGCGCCCGCAATCCCCGGATGGCCGTAGCGGTAGGAGATGCGATCGTTCGAGAGATCGATCACGCTGACGACGTAGTCGTCCTCCTGGGTTACGACGATCTGCCTCCCGTCGGGCGAGTAGAACGCGTCGTCGGGCAGCTTGAACGTCTGGCCTGAAGCCAGATCGCCTGGCGCTGGAAAGCGCCACAAGATTCGCCCACCGGGGCTGACCTCGAGCAGGCGGTTGTTGTCGCGGTCTGCGATCAGCACCGGACCGGGCAGGACCGACGGGTCGGATCCGGGACGCAGCGCCACGCTCGCCACGTGTGTGTGGGCGCTCTCGACAGCATTCGCGCGGGTGCTCGGGCGATCGTCCTGTCCACTGGCCGTCGCAATCGCGATCGCTACGAGCAGGATCGCGAAGACGCCCAGAGCAGTCATCCGCCGCCGTGTGGCCGTTCGCCTTCGCCGGGCCGCGTGTCTGCGCGCTAGCCGGTCATCGACCGGACTGGGCTCGGTGGGCACGCAGGGCAGCATGTTGGTGCTCGATTAAGCACAGCTGAGTATTCGATGAGAACCCATTTAGCCCGGTCGTTCGCCGAGCAGAGGGAGCATGAGCGAAGTCTCACTCGACCTTAGGCATTCGTTTAGTCGACGCTGTGAGTGTGCACGTCGTGAGTAGGCGTGCGACCCGAGCCCGGCTGGTCAGGCGCAGGCGAGGCGTGGTGGTGCTGGGATTGGCGGTGGTGGTGATCGCCGCGATCGTCCTGCTCTCCCGCGGCGGCGGTCAGGGCGGTTCGAGCACAGGCGACGCTCATCTGAGAGCCGCCGCCAGCTCGACCGCGGCCGGATCGAGGAGCGTACGAGTAACGGTCGTCCAGACGGGCGCGCTGCCGACCCCGGTGCAGGACGCCGCGGCGGTGGCGATGGGACCCGACCGCTTCTATCTGCTCGGCGGCCTGAACCAGGCCGAAACATCGGTCGCGAGCATCGTGCGCGCGAGTGCGAGCACGGCGAGCGTGATCGGGGCGCTGCCAAATGCCCTGCATGACGCCTCAGCGAGCTTCCTTGGTGGAGCGGCGTACCTGTTCGGTGGCGGCGTGATCGCCTCCTACCCGACGATCACCCGTATTGATGCTTCCGGCGTGGCGAGCCCTGCCGGGCGGCTGCCTACGCCCGCTTCGGACGTGGCGAGCGCGGAGGTGAACGGCACGGTGTACATCGTCGGCGGCTACACCGGTCAGGGACCGCTGCGCACCATTCTCGCGTGGCGCCCGGGCCAGGCGGCGCACGTGGTTGTCGCGCTGCCCAAGCCACTGCGCTACGCCGCCGTCGCGAGCGTCGCCGGACAGATCGTGATCGCGGGCGGCACGAGCGGTGAAACGGTGAGTCGCGACATATATCGCTTCGATCCGCAGACTCAGAAGCTGACGAGGATCGGCCTCTTGCCCCGATCCCTCACACACGCTGCCGCCGCGAGTATCGACGGGATCGTGTTCGTGATTGGTGGGCGCGAATCGGCTCCTACAAGCCAAACGCGACGCATCCTGGCGATCGGCGCCGACGGGGCGGTCCACACGGTTGGATCTTTGCCGCGAGGGTTGTCGGATGTTGCGGCCGTGGCGCTCGACGGGCACATCGTGCTCGCCGGTGGGCGCGACAGCGGTGGACAGGTCCAAGGCACGATTCTGACGGTGACGGTCGCGGCGTGATGCTTCGCTGAGGATTGAGCTCGCTGGAGTGTTGCGCTGGCGCGCGCTGGGGTCGCGTCGCGCGTCTCTTGGAGGTCGAGTGTCGCGTTCACCAGCAGGCGACCCGTAGCGTCGGGCCGCGGTCCGGCTAGTGATGGTGGCGAAACGCCTCGAAGTGCGTCCAGGCTCCGAACTGAGGCAGCAGCACGATCGCCAAGACGACGCCGGCGAGGATGACTCCGGTGAGGGCGATCGCCCTGCCCACGCGTCCTGCGACGAACTCGTTGTACTCCACGCGCCCGCCGCGTCTTGAGAGGAACGTCTTGTCGAGATCCGGCAGATGACCGAGGACGTGGATGGCCATGAACCCGACCCAGAGGATGAAGCTCGCCTTGTGCAAGAGGCGCAGCGTGCCCGAGGAGGAGGAGCCGACGAATAGGAGGGCCACGCCGGTGGCGAACACCGCGACGGTGCTGGCCACGACGATCGGGGCGATCAGGCGCAGCGCTACCGCCGGCGCGCCGCGCCGGCGGTAGATGGGGTTCGCGGTGTAGTAGCGCATAAACCTGTAGCCGGTGCTCGCCATCTTCAGCGCGACCGGCGGGATCAGCACGAGCCCGATGAACAGGTGCACCGAGATCAGCGGCCCCATGCGCAGGATTGTCACGCCGATCACCGCGAGCAGCACGATCAAGACGATGCCCGTAGCTGCTGTCAGGCGCTCGTTTCCCGTCGTCCCGCCGCTCAGCAAACGCGCAAGGCCTCCGCGCGTCGGCTCGTCGGCGCCAAGCTCCTGCAAGTCATGCGGGCGGCGAGCGGAACGGTCGGCCGTGGAGCGTTCTGCCGCGTCGCGCTGGACGGGCATCTGGCGATCGACAGACACGTTTGCAGTGTCTTCGTGGCTGCTAAGCGCTCGATAACAGAACGATGAGAAAGCTCATGGAAAGCTGCTCAGTGGGGAAGGAATCCGCAACGCCGGAGTCCTGGGGACCAGCGCGGCTATCGCGGCGACCGTCTCGTTGTGTCGCCTGCATCCCGGACATCCCAAGGACAGGAGACATACCAGTGCCCAGAACGTCGATCCTTGCTCTCGCCGGCGTCGTCCTAGTGCTTGCCGGCTGTGGGGGCTCGAGCACAAGCAGCAGCTCCAGCTCCGCCTCGTCGTCTGCCGCAACGAGCACGGCGTCGCCGACCTCTGCGACGAGTACCGCCGCGTTCCTTGCCCCGCTGAAGACCGTCTCGGCGATCGCCACCACTGTTCCCGCAAATGGCGATGTCAACCCGTACGGGATCGTCCTCGTGCCGAGCAGCGTGGGCAAGCTCCAGGCGGGTCAGTTGCTGGTCAGCAACTTCAACGCCAAGGAAAGCGCCAAGGAAACCGGCCAGGGCACGGGCACGACGATCGTGCAGGTCTCGAGCACCGGCAAGGTCTCGCCGTTTGCGACGATCGACCCAAAGACGCTCCCCGGCTCATGTCCCGGCGGCGTCGGGCTGACGACCGCGCTGAACATACTGCCCGGTGGATACGTCGTCGTGGGCAGCCTGCCGACGACCAACGGCAAGACGGCGACCGCCAAGTACGGCTGCCTGATCGTGCTCGACAGCGAAGGCAAGGTGGTCAAGACGATCGCGAGCAAGAACATCCAGGGCCCCTGGGACTCGACCGCCAAGAGCGAAGGCTCCAAGACGGCGCTGTTCGTCAGCAACGCGCTCAACGGCGGGGCGGCGAAGGGCGTTCACACGAACGACAACTCGACCGTGCTGCGGATCGAACTGGAATCCGGCGCACACCAGACGCCGACGGTGCTGGGCGAAACGGTGATCGCCAAGGGCATCCCCTGGGTGAACTCCGCGGAAGCGCTCGTGCTCGGCCCGACCGGGCTGGCGCTCGCCGCGAACGGGACGCTGTACGTTGCCTCCACTGAGGACAGCAAGATCCTCGCGATCTCCGAAGCGATGACCCGCACGACGCCCGCCGCAAACGGAGGCACGGTCGTGACCGCGGGCGCTCACCTCAAGGAACCGCTCGGCATGGTGCTCGCGCCGAACGGCGACATCCTCACCACCAACGGCGGTGACGGCAACATGGTCGAGACGACCCCCGCCGGAAAGCAGACAATGGTGCAGACGGCCGACACGAAGACCGGCGCCGGCGCGTTGTTCGGGCTGGTCGTGGCGCCGGGAGGTAGCGGCGTGTACTTCGTCGACGACGGCGAAAACACCGTGAAGCTGTTGCACCCCGCCACCGGATCGACACTGGCCGGCACGTCCGGGGCTGTCGTGAAGACCGCCTCCAATTCGCTTGGCACGATCCTGGTCAACGCCCAGGGCATGACGCTGTACCACCTCAGCGGCGAGCAGAAAGGCCATTTCATCTGCACGAGCTCCGCGTGCGTCGGTGTCTGGCATCCACTCACGGTCGCCTCGGGCAGCACGCCCGGCGGCGAAGTCGGCTCACTCGGGACCGTCAAGCGCCCCGATGGGACCGTGCAGGTCACTTACAAGGGCGCGCCGCTCTACACCTTCGCCCAGGATCAACAGCCCGGTGAAACGAAGGGTCAGGGCATCAAAGACGTCGGCACCTGGAGCGCCGTCACGACGGGGGCGCCCGCCGCGGCGTCGAGCACCAACAGCACTTCGACGGCGCCCGCCGAATCGCCGCCCGCCGAATCGAGCGGCGGCGGCAGTAGCGGCGGCAACAGTAGTAGCGGCGGCGGGTACAGCTACTGAGCCGGACGGCGCCCGTGTGGCGCGGCGTCAGGACTGAGCCACGGCAACCGCACTCTCGATCCCCGCGTCGGTCGAGACCAGGATCGCGCCCTCGCCGGTGGCGTAGGCCTCCTCGCCGTGCTGCACGACGTCCATGCCGAGCGCCTCCTCGTGTTCGGTGGTCCGCAGCGGCATCGCCAGGCCGATGAGGCGCAGCAGCACGAAGGTGGCGGCGAAGGCGTAGGCCGGAGCGGCCAGTGCCGCTATGGCTTGGTGTCCGAGTTGAGCGGCGTTGCCGTAGAGGAGACCGTTCGAGATGCCGTTCCAGGCGCGTTGAGCGATGAATCCGACGAAGAGGATGCCGACGAGACCGGCGGTTCCGTGCGCGGCGAGCACGTCGAGCGTCTCATCCACGCGTGTGCGCGGGCGCCAGAGGATGATCGCGTAGCTGGGCAGGGCCGCGATCGCGCCCAGCGCCATTGCCCAGCCTGGGCTGATGTAGCCGCCGGCGGGCGTGATCGCGACGCAGCCCACGATGATCGCGGTGGCCGCGCCGATCGCCGTGACGTGCCTGCCGCGCAGCAGGTCCAAGACGAACCAAACGGCGAGCGTGCACGCCGGTGTCAGCAGCGTGTTCGTGAAGGCCAGCACGCTGGAATGACCCGTGGAGAAGCCGCTGCCGCCGTTGAAGCCGAACCAGCCGAACCACAGCAGGCCGGCGCCGAGCAGCACGTAGATCGCGTTGTGCGGCAGCAGCGCCTGGCGTCCGTAGTCCTTGCGCGCCCCCACGACGATCGCGGCGGCGAGCGCCGAGAAGCCGGATCCCATCTCCACCGGCACGCCGCCGGCGAAGTCGAGCGTCCCGTGGGCCTGCAGCCAGCCGCCGCCGAAAGCCCAGTGCGCCAGCACGGCATACACGAGCACCGACCACAGGGCGGCGAACAGCAGGAAGGGACCGAACCTCATGCGCTCCACCACGGCGCCCGAGACGAGCGCGACCGTGACGATGCAGAAGGTCGCCTGGAAGGCGAAGAAGACGAGTTGGGGAATCGTCATGCCGGGCCGCGGAGCGAAGCTCACACCGCGCAGGAACGCGTGGCCGAGACCACCGATGAACCCATCGCCCTGATCGAACGCGAGCGAGTAGCCGACTAGCGCCCAGGTGACCAGCGCAACGGCGATCGCACCGATCGACATCATGAACGTGTTGAGCGTGTTCTTGGAGCGCACGAGCCCCGCGTAGAACAGTCCCAGCGCGGGCGTCATCAAGAGCACGAGCGCGGTCGCGGCGAGCATCCAGGCGGTGTCGCCCGCGCTGACGAGCCCCAGCAACGACGCTGCCACGACGGCGCTCATTCGCCGAGCGGCGTCACGGCGCCTTCGTCGGTCTCGCCGGTGCGGATGCGCACCGCCTGCTCCAGCGCCAGGACGAAGATCTTGCCGTCCCCGACCTCGCCCGTTCGCGCGCCGGCGCACAACGCGTCGACGGTCGGCTGGACGAACGCGTCGGAGACCGCCACCTCGAAGCGCACCTTCTCGGAGAGCCCCATCTTCACGGTGGTTCCCCGGTAGGTCTCGACACGGTCGAGCTCGCCGCCGTGGCCCTGCACGCGGCTCATGGAGATGCCGCGCACCTCGGCACGGTAGAGGGCCTCGAGCACGTCGTTGACCTTCTCTGGGCGCACGATCGCGATCACAAGCTTCACTGCTCGGTGCTTCTCCCTCGAACGAGAACGGCAATCGATCTGCGCCAAGAGGAGACTCGGCTCGCTCCCGACGGCCCCCCAAAGCGCCAAGCGGCGTGCGCGAGCTTATCAGGGGTTGAGCGCCTTTATATCGGCTCCCGATATACTTTGTCCCCTCAGTGACGCACGGTCAGCGCAACGACAGGGTTCCCGACGACGCGATCGTGGAGCCGGACTCCCGATCCAAGGACTCTCCCGAGCGGGAGCTTGGAGACTTCACGACCGGTCGAGAGGTGCTCGGGCTGTCGGCGGCGGCAATCGCGGTCGGGGTGGTGATCGCGTTCCTGGCGCTCGCTCTGCTGGATCTGATCGGGCTGATCACCCATCTCGCCTATACCGGTACGCTCAGCACCTCGCTCGCGCCTCCCGACACCTCGGTGCTAGGGCCGTTGAGCGTGCTGGCGCCGGTAGCGGGGGGGCTGATCGTGGGGGCGATGGCGCGCTTTGGCTCCGAGCGCATCCGCGGTCACGGCATCCCCGAGGCGATGGAAACGATTCTGCTGCGCGGGAGCCGCATGGAGCCGCGCCTGGCGATCCTCAAGCCGATCTCGAGCGCCGTGAGCATCGGCACCGGCGGTCCTTTCGGCGCCGAGGGGCCGATCATCGTGACCGGCGGCGCGGTGGGGAGCATCCTCGGACAGCTCTTGCACCTCACCGCGGCGGAGCGTCGCTGCCTGCTCGTCGCCGGCGCCGCGGCGGGCATGACCGCGGTCTTCGGCACCCCCGTGGCGGCCGTGCTCCTGGCGGTGGAGCTCCTGCTGTTCGAGTGGCGCCCGCGCTCGATGATTCCGGTGGCGCTGGCCGCGTGTTCCGCGGAGACCGTGCGTGAAGCGCTCGCCGCTCACGGTCTGCTGCTCCGCGCCCCGCTCTTTCCGATGTCCACACACGGTGCGCTGCCGTTCTCCGTGACCGCCGGCGCGGTGTTGGTCGGCGTGGCGTGCGGCGGGCTCGCCTGGGTGATGACCCGCTGCGTGTACGGCGCCGAGGATCTGTTCGGGCGCTTGCCGGTGCACTGGGTTTGGTGGCCGGCGATCGGTGGCTTCGTGGTCGGTATCGGCGGGTCGATAGACCCTCGCGTGCTCGGCGTCGGCTACGCGACGATCGGCGCCGAGCTCGCGGGGCAGCTGGCGCTCGGCACCCTCGCGGTGCTGCTCATCGTCAAGCTCAGCGTATGGTCGGTCGCGCTCGGATCGAACACGAGCGGGGGGATACTCGCGCCGTTGTTGATGCTGGGCGCCGCCCTCGGCGGTCTGCTCGGAGCGGTCCTCCCCGGCGCCGACGAGGGCACGTGGGCGCTGCTCGGACTGGCGGCAGCGCTCGCCGGTGTCATGCGCTCGCCGTTCACGAGCATCGTGTTCGCCTTGGAGCTCACGCACGACGTCAACGCGCTCCTGCCGTTGCTGGTCGTGTGCGCGATCGCCCATCTGGTGAGCGTCCTGACGTTGAAGCGCTCGATCCTCACCGAGAAGGTGGCTCGCCGCGGCTACCACGTCAATCGCGAGTACGAGATCGACCCGTTGCATGCGCTGCTCGTCCGTGATGTGATGGCAACCGATGTGCTCACCGTCGAGCCGACGTTGCCCGTCGATGCCTTGTATGAGAGCCTGCCCGAGGGCTCCGAGCAGCGCCGCCAGCGCCTGTATCCGGTGCTCGGAGCAGGCGGCGAGCTGGAGGGCGTGCTCGCGTGGTCCGACGTGCTCGCTGCCCGCCAAGCGCACGGTGAGCTTTCTGTGAGCGCCCTGATCCGGACTCCCGTGACGGCGCGCGCGGATGAGACCCTGCGCGCCGTGGCAGACCGTATGGTCTCGAGCGGGCACGGGGTGCTGCCGGTCATCGATCACGGCGGTCAACCCCACAGGCTCGTCGGGCTCGTCACTCAGTTCGATTTGCTGCGAGCGCACGAGCGTGTGCTCGTGGAGGAGCGCCACCGCGAGCGCCCGCTCGCGCCCCGTCGCCTGGCGGGCGGGTTGGGCGCCCTGCTGCCCACGCGCGAGCCGGTATGACCAGTCGCGTCTCGTCGGTTCGGAGGCTGCACGACAGCGACTATCAGCGCCTGCTCGCATTCCGAACCGAGCTGCGCGACTTCCTGCGTTGGAGCGAGCAGGCAGCGCACGATGCCGGCCTCACACCATCTCTGCACCAGCTGCTGCTCGTCGTGCGCGGCTATCCGACTGCGGCCGGACCGACGATCGGGGATGCGGCCGAGCTGCTGCACATACGTCATCACAGCGTCGTCGAGCTGGCCCAACGAGCCGAAACGGCGGGTCTGCTGGAGCGCGTGCGCGACGAGCGCGACCACCGGCGTCTGCACCTGAGGCTCACAAGCCACGGGCAAGTCCAGCTGGAGTCGCTCACGCGCGAGCACCTCACCCGCATCAATACGCTCGCGGGCGTCCTCGACGCGGTTGTGCATCAGAGCCGGACCCGCTGAAAAGAGGCCCGGCGCGAGGGCGCCCGTACGCTCAGTGCACGAGCGCTCGGCTGCGTGGACGGATGTTCGAGCGCGCGTCGTATGCTTAACGAGAGGGTCGAGCATGGCCGAACGTGATGATTGAGGCCCAAACGTGTCTACGAGATGGAATCAGTGCGTTGGGTCGTGCCGAGTCTCACGAAGAGATGGTTGGCGCGTAGAGCGGGGAACTTGCGATATCCAGTCCAATCGACAGCCAGCGCACACCACCGAATGCTCCTCCATTCGGGATCCTTCAGCGCAAGCTCGACACGCGTACCAGCGTGATCGCGGTTGAGGGAGAGCTTGACCTGTTCACGGCCCCGAGCTTGAAGCAGATGCTTGTCGACGCGCTGCACGAGGGCAGCGATCGACTGGTCGTCGATCTCACAGAGGTGACGTTCATCGACTCGACGACGTTGGGTGTGCTTGTGGGAATCGAGCGTCGGCTCGACGAGGATGACGCCCGCCTGGCGATCGTCTGTACGCGCCCGAACGTTCGTAAGATCTTCGAGTTCTCCGGGCTCGACGGGAAGTTTGCGATCTTCCCGACGCTCGACGAGGCGCTCGCACACGCGCGCGGGAGCGAAGCATGCGCGAGCTGACCGACAGGTCCACGGATGGCGCGCCCGGGAAGTGAGCACCGTCCGCTCGCCCGTCTACGTCGGCGCCTGCCGGCGGCCATAGCCCTCGCCTGTTGCGCCCTGGCGGCGATCTCGATCCCGGCAGCCGGAGAGAGGGTCGTCGCTCACGCGCGACCGATTCCTTCGGCGTCCGTGCCGAAAGGACCTTCCTCCGCGAAAGGACCTTCGCCCGCGAAAGGGACCGCCCTCTCAAAAGGGTCTGCCCCCTCGTCACCCATCCCCGCCACGCATGGGCCCGCCCACCTGGTGCGGTCTGGCGCGGAAGGCTCTTCCGAACCGTCGTCGGAAGGGCCCGAACCGTCGCGTGTCATCGGACACCCGCAGTCGAGCTCCGGACTGCAGATACCGCTGTTGTCGCCGCCTCCGCCGCCTCCGCCGGCGCCGCCGCTGCCGCCGGTGCGAGCACTGCCGGCCCCGGCAGCGCGTGAGCCGGCCACTCGGGAAAAAGCCGGGTCGAGCGAAGCGTCCGGCGCCGGCGGCCCCGAACATCGTGCGGTAAGTACGGGAGGCTCCGAACATCATGGGGTAAGTAGGGGCAGCTCCGGACATCGCGCGGTAGGTGCGGGCGGCTCCGAACATCGCGCGGGAGGAATGGGCGGCCACCGCGATTCCGGTGGCTCCGCGAGCGGCCGAGACACCCACCCGCTGTCCCCCCGCGGACACGCGCGAGGGCGCTCGGGACGCCGTGGCGATGTCTCGGGCGGTGGTGAAGGTGAAGGTGGGAGTACTCCGTCGGTGCGGGTTCGTGTGAGCAGCCCCGCTGCCACGGCGACCGCGACGCCAAGCCCGACGCGGACCGGCGCCGCGCAGCCGTCGACCGTCGCGTCCCCGGCGGCCAGTGGCTCAGCATCCGCAACCGCCGCCGCGCCTGTGACCGGCTCAACGCCGGCAGCCGGTGTCGTGCCGGCGCCCGCTGCTGCGCCGGCGCCCGCGGCTACGCCCGTGGACACGCCTCAGGCCCAGCTCGTCGCGAGCTCGCGCCCCGCGACCTCGACAAGCGGCGATCCGCGGAACGGCACGCATGCGCACCGTCACGGCCGCCGCTCCAGCGCACGTGTGAGCGTGGGCGCCGGTGGACAGACGTCTACGGCCTTGCAGGCTGCGGGCGGGACAGCGTCCGCGGCAGGCGCCGCTGCGGTCGCACCCGCACGCTCGACGTCCGCCGGTAAAGGGCACGAGACATTGCGGGGCGCCGCGAGCGCGAGCAGGCCGACGCCGATCGTGACGACGATCACCAAAATCGTCGGCGTCGTGCCGACGCTCGTGTGGGCGCTGATCGGCGCCCTGCTCGCGCTCGCGCTCGCGCTCGGCATCCGCTCGCGGCTGGCGGCGCTGCGCGCCCGGCGACTTGGAGCAGCAGCGCGGGGAGCTGCTCGAGGACGTGGGTCTGCTGCAGGCCGCGCTGCTCCCGGTGGCGCCCGATCGGCTCGGCCCGGTGGGGACATCCGCGGCCTACCGTCCCGGCGGACGGCCCCGGCGCGGGCGGTGACTTCTACGACCTGTTCGCGCTCGAGGATGGTCGTCTGGCGGTGATCCTCGGCGACGTCTCCGGCCATGGACGCCAGGCGTTGCCGCACACGGCGCTCGTGCGCTTCACGCTGCGGGCGTATCTGGAGGCCGGGCTGTCGCCGCGCAGCGCGGTGCAGACGGCGGGAGCGGTGCTCGAGCGCCAGCTCGGAAGAGTCCTTCGCGACGGTCGTGGCCGCGATCTACCACCCGCGTGAGCGCACCCTCACCTATGCCTGCGCCGGGTCATCCGCCGCCGATCGTGCTCGGCTCGCGAGCGATCGAGCCGATCACCGTCTGCTCCGCGCCGCCGATCGGCGCCGGCGCGCGCACCGGCACGCGCCAGACGGTCGTCTCGATGCCGGGCCGCTCGCAGATCTGCTTCCACACCGACGGCGTGACCGAGGCGAGGGTCGGCGAGGAGCTGTTCGGCGCGCGGCGCCTCACACGGACGCTCGCCGAGCTCGGATCGCGGACGACGGCGCCGGAGTTGCTGGAGCGGGTCGCCGCACAGACCGACTCGCGTCCCGACGACATGGCCGCCTGTCTGCTGAGCGTCGAGGGCGCCGAGGCGACCGCCGGCGTGCTCGTCGAGGAACTCGAGCTCGACCGCGAGCAGGCGCGCGAGCGATCGGATCGAGCCGTTCCTGCTCGCGTGCGGCGTACCGCGCCGGGAGATCGCCGAGCTGATCAATCCACGCGCGCGGTCGCGGAGCGTTCGGGTAGCGCGCTGCTGGAGTTGCGCCTCTCGCGACGCTGCGCCGGAGGTGACGTTGCGCCGCGACAACGTCGCGCTGCTGCATCCTCCCCAGATTGGACGCCGAGCGGGGTTGGGCGGCGGCGCTCGATGAGCGCCTGGGCCGCGTCCACTCCCACGCTCGCTCCCGACGCCGCGATCGTGCTGGGCATCGCATCCACCGCGCTGCCGTTCGCCTGCACGCCGGAGGACGCCGCCGAGCGCTGGCTTCGCATCCTGCGCCTGCACGGCGAGGCCGGGCGCCGCGCTGCAGGCGCTCGGCGTGAGCGAGGGGCCGCTACGCGACCCCATCGAGGACGCGACACGAGTGGGCTTCGCCGGCACGCTCGAGGATCGCGACGCGCTCGCGCGGGTGCTGGAGCAGGCCGCTCGCATGCGCCGGCCGTCGCCATGCCGCGGGGGTCGCGACGCCGGACGTGCTGATGGCCGTGATGGACGTCTATGGCGCGGACTTCGAGCGGGTGCTGCGGGCCCATGGCACCGATCGCGACGAGGTTATCGAGCGGCTCGCCGCCGTCGCGCCGCGTAACGTGGGGCGCGGCGCGGTGGGGGTAGAGTCCGCGCCATGACGCTCGTCCTGCTCACCGGCGCCACGCGCGGCATCGGTCGCGCCGCGGCGATCGAGCTCGCCCGGCAGGGCGTCGAGGTGGCGCTCGTGGGCCGTGAGCCCGAGCGTGTCGAGCGCGGTCGCGGCGGAGGCCCGCGCGGCCGGCGGGCGAGGTGCGCAGGATCCACGAGCACGTCGCCGACCTGACGCTGATGGCGGAGGTGCGCGCGTTGGCCGGCGAGGCGCGCGAGCGCTATGGGCAGATCGACGTGCTGGCGAACAACGCCGGGGCGCTGTTCGCCTCGCGGCAGCTCACCTCCGAGGGTCTCGAGCGCACGTTCGCGCTGAACCATCTCGCGCCGTTTCTGCTCACCGATCTGCTGCGCGACCGTCTGCGTGGGGGCCGCGTGGTCACGACCGCCTCCGATGCCCATGAGAGCGGGCGCCTTGGATCTCGATGATCTGCAGTCCGAGCGCTCCTACGCGGCGATGCGCGTGTACGGCACCTCGAAGCTGTGCAACATCATGTTCACGCGCGAGCTGGCCAGGCGCGCGCCGGAGCTGCACGCCAACTGCTTTCACCCGGGCGTCGTGCGCACCGGGTTCGGCAAGAACGAGCGCGGGATCTGGAAGGTGCTGACGACCGTCGGCGGCCCGTTCTTCCGTTCGCCCGAGCGCGGCGCTCGCTCGCTGGTGTGGCTGGCGCTCTCAGACGAGGCGGCGGGTCTCACGGGCGAGTACGTGCAGGACGAGAAGGTCATCGCCCCCAGCGCGCAGGCGCAGGACGAGACGCTTGCGCAGGGCCTGTGGGAACGTAGCGTCGAGCTCGCCGCGCTGTCCGCCGGTACGCCGGCCTGACCTGTCCACGATGCGCCCACCGGCGACGGGCGGCGCTTGGCGGGAATCGCTAGCCTGCCAACGGATGCCGGCACCGACCCTCACAGCACATGCCTGACCCGCAGGGCCCCGCACCGGCCGACGTGCTGGTCGTGTTCGGCATCACCGGCGATCTCGCGAAGGTGATGACGTTCCGCTCGCTCTACCGGTTGGAGCGCAGGGGACTGCTGCAGTGCCCGATCGTGGGCGTCGCGGTGGACGACTGGACGGTCGAGCACCTGCGCGAGCACGCGCGCGAATGCATCGAAGGCACGGGCGAGCCGCTGGACGCCGAGGTGTTCGAGCGCTTCGCCGCGCGGCTGTCGTACGTCAGCGGCGACTTCACCGACGCCGCCACCTACGGGCGCGTCACAGGCGATCGGCGAGGCCCTCGGCGGCGGCGCCGGCAACGGTGGCGATGGCGGCCGTGGTGGCAGCGCCGATAGTGGCGGTGGCGGCAGTGGCGAGGCGCGCAGCCCGGTGTTCTACCTGGAGATCCCGCCGTTCCTGTTCGGGCCGGTGATCGGGCAGCTCGCCGCGGCCGGCCTGACGAAGACCGCGCGGGTGGTCGTGGAGAAGCCCTTCGGGCACGACCTCGCCTCGGCGCGCGCGCTGGCGAAGGAAATCCACGAGCACATCGAAGAGTCCCAGCTGTATCGCATCGACCATTTCCTCGGGAAGATGGGCACGGACGAGTTCCTGTACCTGCGCTTCGCCAACACGATGATCGAGCCGGTGTGGAACCGCAACCATGTGGCCTGCGTGCAGATCACGATGGCCGAGGCCTTCGGCGTAGAGGATCGCGGCCACTTCTACGACCCCGTGGGCGCGCTGCGCGACGTGGTGATCAACCATCTGATGCAGGTGCTCGCGGTCGCCGCGATGGAGGCTCCGGCGGCCGCCGACGCGGAGACGTTCAAGGACGCCAAGTACGCGGTCTTCCGCTCGACCGCCACGGCCGATCCGGCGCGTTACGTGCGCGGGCAGTACGAGGGCTACAGCGACATCGCAGGCGTCGCGAAGGGCTCGAGCACCGAGACCTATGCGGCGCTGCGCTTGGAGATCGACAACTGGCGCTGGTCGGGCGTGCCGTGGTTCATCCGCGCGGGCAAGTGCCTGCCGGTCACGCAGACCGAGCTGCGCGTCGTCTTCCGCCACCCGCCGCGGCTGGGGTTCATGGAGAGCAAGGGCCATCACCGCCGTCCCGAGCCCGATGAGCTCGTCATCAGGCTGGACCCCGCGACGGGCGTGCAGATGCAGCTCGATGCGCACCGTGCCGACGCGAAGGGCCCGTGCGCGGTCACGCTCGACATGGAGTTCGCGCAGGAGGGCGGCGAGGCGCCGACGCCCTACGAGGTGCTGCTGCTCGACGCGATGCGCGGCGACGCCACGCGCTTCACTCGCCAGGACGGCATCGAAGAGGCATGGCGCATCTTCCAGCCGCTGCTCGACGACGCCGCCGCCGGTGCAGTCCTACGCGCCGGGCTCGTGGGGCCCGAGCGCGACGGATCGCTTGGTCAACGGCTACGGCGCCTGGCGCGAGCCGTGGGTGTCCTCGTGAGCGACGCCTCTTCCGCGGGCGCCGACGCTGCCCCGCCGAGCGAGTCGCAGAGCGCGCCTGAACCTCAAAGCGCGGCTGCGCCTCAGAGCGCGGCCGCGCCCTCGCCGTTCCCGCCGATCGCCGACTACGCCTTCCTGTCCGACTGCCACACCGGCGCGCTCGTGGCGCCCGACGGCGCGATCGACTGGCTGTGCGTGCCGCGCTTCGACGCGCCCAGCGTGTTCGGCACGCTGCTCGACCGTCAGGCCGGCGCGTTCCGCTTCGCTCCGTTCGGCATCAACGTGCCCTCCGCGCGCGTCGTACGAGCCGGGCACGAACACGCTGCTGACGACGTGGACGACGCCGACCGGCTGGGTCGCCGTGCGCGACGCGCTCACGCTCGGGCCCAGCCGCGGCGTGGACACTCGTCACGCCCGCACACGCGTCCGCCGACCGACGAAGACGCCGAGCACCTGCTGCTGCGCGTGGCCGTGTGCCTGGAGGGCGAGGTCGAGGTCGAGCTGACGTGTGAACCGGTGTTCGACTACGGGCGCACGACGCCATCGTGGTCGGTCTCAGACGAAGGTCACCGTGCCGAAGCGAGCGGTCCCGACGGCGCCGGCGGACAGCTGACGCTGCGGCTGCAGACCGACATGGCGTGGGCGTCGAGGGCGACTGGGTACGCGCGCGGCACGTGCTCAAACAGGGCGAGCAGATCTACTGCGCGCTCTCCTGGGCGGAGGGCCTGGCGGCGCCGCAGGACATCGACGACGCCAACGCGCGCCTGGCGAGCACCGGGCGCTACTGGCGCGGCTGGCTCGGGCGCGCGCGGCTGCCCGACCACCGCTGGCGCGAGGCGATCCAGCGCTCGGCGCTGGCGATCAAGGGACTGACGTACATGCCCACGGGTGCGACCGTCGCGGCGCTGACGACCTCACTGCCGGAGACGCCCGGGGGCGAGCGCAACTGGGACTACCGCTACACCTGGCTGCGCGACTCGACGTTCACGCTGCAGGCGCTGCACTACCTGAACCTCGACTGGGAGGCCGAGGAGTTCATGCAGTTCGTCGCCGACCTGGAGCCCAACCCCGATGGGGCGCTGCAGATCATGTACGGGATCGACGGCCGGCGCGACCTGAGCGAGTCCACGCGCGAGGACCTCTCCGGATATGCCGGCGCGCGTCCGGTGCGGGTCGGCAACGGCGCTTTCGACCAACGCCAGAACGACGTGTTCGGCGCGGCGCTGGACTCGATCCTGCTGCACACCCGCCGCAGCGAACGACTCCCGCGACGGCTGTGGCCGATCGTGCAGGCGCAGGCGAAGTGCGCGAGCGAAGTCTGGCGCGATCCCGACCAGGGCATCTGGGAGGCGCGCGGCGCGCCCCAGCACTACGTCTGCTCGAAGCTGATGTGCTGGGTCGCGATGGACCGCGCCTCGCGAAGCTCGCGGCGATGCGCCGGCGACTCCGAGCTGCAGTCCACCTGGGCGGCCACCGCGGAGGAGATCCAGCGCCGACATCCTCGCCCACGGGCTCACCGAGAAGGCGTGCTGCGCCAGCACTACGACACCGATGCGCTCGACGCCTCGACGCTGCTGGCGGCGCTGTTCGGGTTCCTGCCGGGCGATGACGAGCGTCTGTGCGCGAGCGTGCTGGCGATCGCCGACGATCTCACCGAGGACGGGTTCGTGCTGCGCTACCGCACCGACGAGACCGACGACGGGCTCTCCGGCAAGGAGGGCAGCTTCCTGATCTGCTCCTTCTGGCTCGTCTCGGCGCTGGCGATCGTCGGCGAGGAGCAGCGCGCGCGCGATCTGATGGAACGGCTGCTGAGCGTCGCTTCGCCGCTGGGGCTCTACGCGGAGGAGTTCGACACCTCCACCGGCCGGCACCTCGGCAACTTCCCCCAGGCGTTCTCCCACCTGGCGCTGATCGAGGCCGCCGGCGCGGATCATCGTGATCGAGCGGTTGGCGGAGATTCAGTAGGTGTCCAAGTAAGGCTGATGTTGTTCAGGTCGGCGCATGCGCCGACCTGCCGAGCGGTGCATGCACCGCTCGGGGAAGCCGCGCATGCGCGGCTTCCAGCCAGGGCCGCATGCGGCCCTGGCGCCTACGCCGCATGCGGCGTAGGCCTCCTCATCAGGGACCCGAAGCGGCCGGGCGCGTCATGATTGCGCCGTGAGAGCGCTCGATCCGAGACTGCTCCGGTACGCGCGCGCGACCCGCACGTTCCTGTTCGTCTCGGTCGCGCTCGGCTCGCTCGGCGCGCTGCTGATCGTCGCGCAGGCGTGGCTGCTCGCGGACGTCGTCGCGCGCGCGTTCATCGGCGGGAGCGAGCCTCGCTCAGCTGCGCACGCCCCTGGCCGTCCTGCTCGCGGTCGTCGTGGCCCGTGCGCTCCTCGCCTGGGCGGCCGAGCTCGCGGCGAGCCGCTCCTCGGCGCGGGCGAAGTCGCAGCTGCGCACCGCGCTGCTGGACGCGCATCCCGGCGCTCTCCTCCGATGAGCTCCCGCGAGCAGAGCACGGGCGAGCTGGCGATCCTCGCCACGCGCGGGATCGACGCGCTCGACGGCTACTTCTCGCTGTATCTGCCGCAGCTGTTCCTCGCCGTGATCGTGCCCGTCGTCGTGATCGTGGCGGTGCTGTTCGGGCGACTGGATCTCGGCGGCGATCATCGCGCTGACGATCCCGCTGATCCCGCTGTTCATGGCGCTGGTGGGCGCCAGCACGCGCGAGCGCATGGACCGCCAGCTCCAGACGCTGGAGCGGCTGGCGGGCCACTTCCTCGACGTCGTCGCGGGACTGCCCACGCTGAAGGTGTTCGGGCGGGCAAGGGCGCAGGCGGCGTCGATCCGCGAGATCACCGAGCGCTATCGCACGACGGCGATGTCCACGCTGCGCGTCACGTTCCTGTCCTCGCTGATCCTCGAGCTCGTCGCGACGATCGCCGTGGCGCTCGTGGCGGTGGCGATCGGCCTGCGCCTGATGGACGGGCACCTCGGCCTGCGCACGGCGCTGTTCGCGCTCGTGCTCGCCCCCGAGGCGTATCCTGCCGCTGCGCCGGCTCGGCGCGAACTACCACGCGAGCGCCGAGGGCATGGCCGCCGCCGAGCAGGTGTTCGCGGTGCTCGAGACACCGCTCGGCGCCCGCGGGCACGCGCACCGACGTTCCCGATCCGGCGGTCTGCGATCTGACGATCGACGGTCTGCGGGTCACCTACCCCGGTCGCTCCGAGCCCGCGCTGGCGGACGTCTCGCTGACGGTGACGGCGGGGGAGACGCTGGCGCTCGTCGGTCCCAGCGGCTGTGGCAAGTCGACGCTGCTCAGCGTCCTGCTCGGGCTGCTCGCGCCCGATGCGGGCTCGATCCGGGTTGGCGGGGTCGAGCTCGCCGAGCTGGACCCCGACGCGTGGCGGGCGCGTCTGTCATGGGTGCCCCAGCGACCGCACCTGTTCCACGCCTCGATCGCGGATAACGTGCGCCTCGGTCGCCGCGAGGCGTCGAACGAGGAGGTCTGGACCGCGCTCGTCGACGCCGGCCTCGCGGACGCCGTGGCCAGCCTGCCCGACGGGCGCTGGACACGATCCTCGGCGAGCGCGGCGCCGGGCTTTCCGCGGGCGAGCGCCAGCGCTTGGCGCTCGCGCGCGCGTTCCTGCGCGACGCGCCCCTGCTGCTGCTCGACGAGCCGACCGCCGGCCTCGACGGCCACACCGAGCGAGAGATCGTGCAATCCATCCGCCGGCTCGCTCGCGGGCGCACGGTGGTGCTCGTCGCCCATCGCCCGGCGCTGGTGGCGATGGCCGACCGGGTCGTCTCGCTCGCGCCGGTCGAGGTTGCGGCGTGACGCACCGCCCCCCATGGAACAGGACCACGGCCCCCAGGCGCCGCTGCTGCGCACGCTCGCGCTCGCCCGTCCCGCCGCCGGGCGCCTGGCGCTCGCGACGCTGCTCGGCGCGGGCGCGCTCGCCGCCGCGATCGGCCTGATCGCGACCTCGGCCTGGCTGATCTCGCGCTCGGCGCAGCGCCCGCAGGAGTCGGCGGTCGCGATCGCGATCGTCGGCGTGCAGTTCTTCGCGCTCGCGCGCGGCCTGTGCCGCTACGCGGAGCGGCTGGTCGGCCACGACGCGGCCTTCCGCGTGCTGTCGGAGATCAGGGTCGCTCTCTACACGCGCCTGGAGCGGCTGGCTCCGCTCGGCCTGCCGGCGTTCCGCAGCGGCGACCTGCTCGCGCGGCTCGTGCACGACGTCGACGCGCTGCAGGATCTGCTGCTGCGGGTGGTGCCGCCCTTCGCGATCGCCCTCGGCGTGGGCGCGGCGACGGTCGCGCTGGTGTGGTCGATGCTCCCGGCGGCCGGCCTGATCCTGCTGGTGGCGCTGGCGATCGCCGCGACGCTCGTGCCGTGGCTGACGGGGCGGCTCGCCGCTCGCGGCGAGGGACGCCAGGCGGCGGCGCGCGCGGAGCTGACCGCGAGCGTGGTCGACCTGATCGAGGGCGCGCCGGAGCTGATCGTCAACGGGCGCGCTCCGGAGCAGCTCGCGTCGCACGCTCGCCGCGGACGCGCTGCTCACGCGCATCGCGCGCTGCGAGCGCCCGCACGGCGGGCATCGGCCAGGGCCTCACGAGCCTGTGCTGCGGCCTGGCGATGTGGGGCGCGCTGCTGGTCGGCGTGGCGGCGGTCCACGCGGGCAGGCTCGACGGCGTGCTGCTCGCGGGGCTGGCGCTGATCCCGCTGGTCTGCCTTCGAGCTCGTCACGGGCCTGCCCGCGGCGACGCAGACGCTCCAGCGCGTGCGTCGCAGCGGCCGCGCGGGTGTTCGAGGTCATGGACACGCCCGCGCCGGTGAGCGAGCCGGCGCATCCGCTCTGCGCTCCCGCCGCCTCCGCACGTCCTGCGCGTGCGCGGCCTGCGCTTCACCTACCCGGGCGCCGCGCCGCCCGGCGCTGGACGGGGTCGACCTCGATCTGAGCCCCGGCCGGCGGGTCGCCGTCGTGGGACCCAGCGGCGCCGGCAAGTCGACGCTCGCCGGCGTGCTGCTGCGGTTCCTCCCCTACGACGGCGGGTCGGTCACGCTCGACGGCGTGGAGATCGCCGAGCTCGACGGCGATGCGTCGCCGGACGGTCATCGGGCTGGTCTCCCAGGACGCGCACGTGTTCGACAGCACGCTCGAGGAGAACCTGCGCCTGGCCCGGCGCGGGGCGAGCGCGGAGGAGCTGCGCGCGGCGCTCGCGCGGGCGCGGTTGCTCGAGTGGACCGAGGGGCTGCCCGCGGGGCTTGACACGGAGGTGGGGGAGCGCGGCGCGCGCATGTCCGGCGGTCAGCGCCGGCGCCTGGCCATCGCCCGGGCGCTGCTCGCCGATTTCCCGCTGCTCGTCCTCGACGAGCCCGGCGAGCACCTGGACACGCAGACCGCGGATGCGATCGTCGCCGACCTGCTGGCGGTGACCCGCGGGATCGCGACCCTGCTGATCACCCACCGGCTGGCCGGCTTGCAGGAGGTGGACGAGGTGCTGGTGCTCGATCGCGGCCGCGTGGTCGAGCGAGGCGCCCACGCCGAGCTGCTCGCGCTCGGCGGCCGCTACGTGGCCTTGTGGCAGCAGGAGCGCGAGAGCGGTTAGGCGTCTCGCCGTTCGCTCGTCCACGAACCGGGCCAGGCTTTCCTCGCCCGACTTGATCCCCACGTGCATCCCGACGACGCGAGCCGAGACCTGCTGCATCGTGATCGTCCGCTCGTCCCGAGCGCTGCCGACGAACGCGGTCAGCCACTTGAACAGCGCGATCCAGCGGTTCTTGAAGCCCGTGAGGAACGTGAGGTGCACGAACGCCCACATCAGCCAGCCGAGGAACCCGCCGATCTTCAGGCCCTTGAAGCTCACGATCGCGCGAAAGCGCGAGATCGTCGCCATGCTGCCGAGATCGCGGTAGACGAACGGCCTGGCCTCGGCGGCGTCGCCCTGCACTCGTCGCTTGATCGTGCGAGCCGCGTGGATGCCCGACTGCATCGCGACCTCCGCGACCCCCGGGAGCCCGTTCAGCGACATCATGTCACCGACGACGAACACCTCCGGATGGCCCGGCAGGGTGCAGTCGGGGAGCACCTGCACGTGTCCGGCGCGGTCGGTCCCGGCGCCCGTGGCCGCCACGAGCATCGCACCCAGCGGGGAGGCCTGAACGCCCGCCGACCACACCTTCGTGTGGCACGCGATGCGTTCCTCGCCGTCGGGGCCCTGGACGACGATCGCGTCGGGTTTCACGTCGGTCACGAGGCTGCGCATCCGCAGCTGGACGCCCGTGCGTTCGATCTCGCTCGTGGCCTTCGCCGAGAGCTTCTCGCCGAACGTGGCCAGCGGCGCCTCGACGCCGTCGAGCAGGAGCACCCGCGCGCTGGCCGGATCGATCCTGCGGAAGTTCCCCTTCAACGATCGCCGCGAGAGCTCCGCGATCTGTCCGGCCATCTCCACGCCCGTGGGGCCGGCGCCGATCACCGCGAACGTCAGCCACGCCCGCCGGAGCCTCGGGGTCTTCCTCGAGCTCGGCCATCTCGAACGCGCCGAAGATGCGCCCGCGCAGCTCCAGGGCGTCGTCCACGGTCTTCATCCCCGGAGCGAAGCGCGCGAACTCGTCGTGCCCGAAGTAGGAGCCCGTGGCGCCGGCCGCCACGATCAGGGAGTCATAGGGGACCGTGATGGCCGTCCCTATCGGCCTGGCGGCGGTGACTGTCTGGGCTTGCAGGTCGAATGCCGTGACGTCCGCGAGCTCGACGGTGACGTTGCGGTGCTTGCGCAGCACCTCGCGCAGCGGCGGCGCGACCGCGCCCTCGGACAGGATGCCCGTCGCCAGCTGGTAGAGCAGCGGCTGGAAGGTGTGATGGTTGGTCCGGTCGATCAGCGTGACCTTCACGGGCGCGCGGCGCAGGAACTTCGCCGCGAACAGGCCGCCGAAGCCGCCGCCGACGATCACCACGCGGTGCGCCGGCGCGCCGCTCATCCGCCGCCGGTCTGGGGTGAGGCGTCGGCGGCCCCGGTGGCCCCGGTGGCGCAGGCGGCCCCGGTGGTGTGGGTGGCATGGCGGGCAGCCGGTCGGGCTGCGCGCCTGAGCGTCTGCAGGCGGCCGCGGAAGACGTGGAAGGACCAGCCCTGGTAGATCAGCACGAGCGGGAAGAAGATCACCGCGACGACCGTCATCACCGTCAGCGCGTAGTGGCCGGAGGCGGCGTTGTCGACCGTCAGGTTGTACGCGGCGCTGGTGCTCGAGACCATCACGTTCGGATACAGGTCGATGAAGATCGAGCCGACGGTCGCGGCGATCGCGACCGCCGAGGAGGCGAACGCCAGACCGTCGTGGTCGGTCATCGCCAGCCGCGCCGCGAAGATCGCCGCGATCACCGCGAGGACCTCCACGGGCTGGGGTACGTCTGGGCCGCCGGCGACGCTGCGCGTCCAGATCACCCAGCCGACGACGAGCGCGATCGCCGCCCATCCGAGCGGCCGCGCGGCGGCGCGGGCGCGCTCGCGCACACGATCGGTGGTCCTGAGCTTGAGGAAGGTCGCGCCGTGCAGCAGGCACAGCCCGAGCAGCGTCAGGCCGGTCCACAGGCCGTACGGCGTGAGCAGGTCGAAGAAGTTGCCGGTGTATTCGTGGACTGGAGTCGATCGGCAGGCCGTTCAGCAGGTCGCCCAGCCCGACGCCGAGCAGCAGCGGGATCAGCAGGCAGCCGATCGTCATCGCCCACCGCCAAGTCGCTCGCCAGCGCGGGTTCGTCGCTTTTGTCTTTGAACTCGAACGCCACGCCGCGCGCCATCAACGCCACCAGCACGAGCAGCAGCGCCAGGTACAAGGCCGAGAACATCGTCGCGTACCAGCCGGGGAAGGCCGCGAACATCCCGGCGCCGGCGACGATCAGCCACACCTCGTTCCCGTCCCACCAGGGGCCGATCGTGCTCAGCGCGAGCTTGCGCTCGGAGTCGCTGCGCCCGACGATCGTGTGCAGCGCGCCGACGCCGAAGTCAAAGCCCTCGAGCACGAAGAACCCGACCCAGAAGATGGCGATGATCACGAACCAGATCGGTGTGCAGATGCACGATCGCGACGCGGCTCCTCAGTAGCTCATGGCCGGGGTCGGGGTCTGCGCGCCCGCGCTCGACCCGTCAGGGCCATCCTCGTCCGGCTCGAGGCCTTTGCGGGCGTAGCGGAGCATCAGGACAGGTCCGCGGCGCCGAGCGCGATGTAGATCAGCACGAACGCGATCAGGCTGATCCAGATATCGGTCGAGGTGACCGACGGAGAGTTGGCGTTGACGGTCTTCATCAGTCCCTGCACGATCCACGGCTGGCGCCCGCTCTCGGTCAGCAGCCAGCCGGCGGTGTTCATCACGAACGGCGTCACCACCGCCCCCAGGCTCGCGCGCAGGAACCACTTCGAGCGGGCGAGCGTGCCCCGGTGCACGAGCCATGCGCCCCACAGCGCCAGCAGCGCGATCAGCGATCCCAGGTAGGCCATCACGCGCATCGACCAGTACTGGATGAACACGTCGGGAATGTAGTTGCCGGGCCCGTATTTGGCGACGTCTTCGCTTCTGCAGCTGGTTTAGCCCGATCGACCGCGCCGCCCCAGGTGCCGGTCGCGAGCACCGACAGCAGATGCGGGATCGCGATCACCTGCGTGGGGGTCTCGTCGTTGTTGCCGCCGCCGATCTGAAACGCCGAGAACGAGCACGGCTGGCAGTTTTCCCACTGCGCCTCGGCCGCGGCGATCTTCGCCGGCTGGTATTTCGCCTCGATCTCGCCGAGCTTGTTGCCGACGAACATCTGCAGCAGGATCGCCGGCAGCAGCACCAGCACCGACAGTCGCGCCGTGGGGTAGAAGGCCTGCGCCTCGTGCCGCTTGCGCAGGTACCAGGCGGAGATCGCGAGCATCACCAGCGAGCCGGTCACCAGCGAGGCGAGGATCACGTGCACGTATCCCCACAGGAACGTCGGGTTCGTGAACAGCGCCCAGACGTTGTTCAGCACCGGCTGTCCGTGGCTGTTCAGCACGTAGCCGACCGGGTGCTGCATCCACGAGTTGGCGGCCAGGATGAACAGCGCCGAGAGCATCGAGCCGGCCGCCACCATCCAGATGCAGGCCAGGTGCACGCGCTTGGGCAGCCGATCCCAGCCGAAGATCCACAGCCCCAGGAAGGTCGACTCCAGGAAGAACGCCGCCAGGCCCTCCATCGCCAGCGGGCCGCCGAAGACGTCGCCGACGAAGCGCGAGTAGGCCGACCAGTTCATCCCGAACTCGAACTCCTGCACGAGGCCTGTGACGACCCCGATCGCGACGTTGATCAGCAGCAGCGTGCCGAAGAAGCGGGTGACGCGCTTGTACTCGGGCTCGCCCACCCCTGGTTGCGATACCAGGCGCGTCTGCAGGAGCGCGACGAGAAACGCCAGTCCGATCGTCACCGGCACGAACAGGAAGTGGTAGATGCTCGTCGTTGCGAACTGCCAGCGCGCAAGGTCGTTGGTCATCCAACGATCAGTCTACGCCTGCACCCTTCGGACGGATTCCGGGGATGCTCGCCCGGTCAGCTGTCGTGTCTCGCCGGCTTCTCGTCGTGCCCGCCGAATCCCTTGCGCATCGCCGACTGCACTTTGCCGGCGTACTCGTCCAGCCCGCGCGAGCCGAAGCGCGAGTACAACGCCGCCGTCAGCACCGGCGCCGGCACGCCCTCCTCGATCGCCGCGATCGACGTCCAGCGGCCCTCGCCCGAATCCGACACGCGCCCGGCGAACTCCTCGAGCTTCGGCGAGGCGAGCATCTCCTGGGCGGTCAGGTCCAGCAGCCACGACCCGACGACGCTCCCGCGCCGCCACACCTCGGCGACCTCGGTCGTGTCGATCTCGTACTTGTAGTACTCCGGCCGCTCCAGCGGGCTCGTCTCGGCGTCCTGCTCCTGCTGGTGCAGCCCCGCATCGGCTGAGTGGATGATGCACAGGCCCTCGGCGTAGGCGGCCATCAACCCGTACTCGATGCCGTTGTGGACCATCTTCACGAAATGCCCCGCGCCGTTAGGGCCGCAGTGCAGATACCCCTGCTCGGACGGGCTCGGCTCGCCGCTGCGTCCGGGCGTGCGCGGCGCGCTGTCCACACCCGGCGCGATCGTCGCAAACAGCGGGCTCAGGCGTTGCACGACCTCAGTCTCGCCGCCGATCATCAGGCAGTAGCCGCGCTCCAGTCCCCACACGCCGCCGCTGGTGCCGCAGTCGATGTGGTGGATGCCCTTGCCCTTCAGTTCCCCCGCGTGGCGGATGTCGTCGTGGTAGTGCGTGTTGCCGCCGTCGATGATCGTGTCGCCCGGCTCCATCTCCTGCGCCAGCGCGGCGATCGTCTTGTCGGTTATCTCGCCGGCCGGCACCATCACCCAGGCCGTGCGTGGCTTCTCCAGCTTCACCACGAAGTCGGCGATCGAGCTCGGCGCCGACGCGCGCCGTCGGCCGCGAGTGTCGCCACCGCGTCAGGGCTGACGTCATAGCCGACGCAGCGGTGCCCGTCGCGCATCAGCCGCCGCACGATATTGGCGCCCATGCGCCCCAGTCCGACCATCCCCAGCTGCATCGGTGTGTCCGTGGCCATCGTCGGGCTCCTTCGTCAGTGGATTACCAAGCCGGCGTCGTGGGCCGGGTTGCGATCTTCTCGCTTCTTCTCGGGCCGGCCCCGGGTCGATGCCGCGGGCAGTACCGTGCCCTGTGCAGTGTCGCTCAATTCGCCCTCCTCCAGCACTTCGCCGGCGATCCGCCTGCTGCTCGCCGACGTCGACGGCACGCTCGTCACGCCCGAGAAGGCCCTCACCGACGCGGCGATCGCGGCCGTGCGCGAGCTCGGCGAGGCGGGCGTCCTGTTCGCCCTCACCAGCGGGCGCCCGCCCCGCGGCATGTCGATGCTGATCGAGCCCCTCGACATCCGCACCCCGATCGCGGCCTTCAACGGCGGCCTGCTCGTGGACCGCGAGATGCAGGTGCTCGAGCAGCGCACGATCCCGCCCGAGCTCGTCCCGCCGGCGATCGAGCTGCTGCGCTCGCACGGCCTCGACGTGTGGCTCTATCGGGGCGCCGACTGGTTCGTGCAGGACGTCGAGGGGCCGCACGTCGATCGCGAGGCCGCCACGGTCCAGTTCGCGCCGACCCTGCGCGCCGACTACGAGGGCCTGACCGAGGGCATCGCCAAGATCGTCGGCGTCGGCGACGACCACGACGCGGTCGCGCGCGCCGCGGCCGACGCGCAGGAGCGCTTCGGCGACCACGTCTCGGCCGCGCGCTCGCAGCCCTACTACGTCGACGTCACCCACCCACAGGCCAACAAGGGCAGCGTCGTGGACTACCTCGCGCGCCCGCTACGAGATCCCCGAGCGAGCAGATCGCGACGATCGGCGACATGCCCAACGACGTGCTCATGTTCGCCCGCTCGGGCCTGTCGATCGCGATGGGCAACTCCGACCGCGAGGTGCAGCGCGCGGCGCGCCGCGTGACCGGCTCCAACGAGCACGACGGCTTCGCCGAAGCCGTGCGGCGCTTCGTGCTCCCGCGCGCGCCTCAGCGCAGCGCGCGGTAGCGGCGGATCAGCGCGTTGGTCGAGCTGTCGTGGGACAGCTCGGGCTCGGTCTCGGTGGTCAGCTCGGGGATGATCTCCTTCGCGAGCTTCTTGCCCAGCTCGACGCCCCACTGGTCGAAGGAGTCGATCCCCCAGATGGTCCCCTGCGTGAAGACGCTGTGCTCGTACAGCGCCACGAGCGTCCCGAGCGTGTAGGGGGTGAGCTTCTCGCGCGAGGATCGTGTTCGTCGGGCGGTTGCCCTCCATGACCTTGTGCGGGACCACCGCCTCGGGGACGCCCTCGGCGCGGATCTCCTGCGCGGTCTTGCCGAAGGCGAGCGCCTGCGCCTGCGCGAACACGTTCGACATCAGGATGTCGTGGTGGTGCGCCGAGCGGGTTGAGCGTCTGGCCGAACCCGATCAGGTCGAGCGGGATCAGCTTCGTGCCCTGATGGATCAGCTGGTAGAAGCTGTGCTGGCCGTTCGTGCCGGGCTCGCCCCAGTAGATCGCGCCGGTCTGGTAGTCGACCTTGGCGCCGTCCAGCGTGACGTGCTTGCCGTTTGACTCCATCGTCAGCTGCTGCAGGTAGGCGGGGAAGCGCTTGAGGTACTGCTCGTAGGGCATCACCCCGGCGCGTCTGCGCGTCGAAGAAGTCGCCGTACCAGACGGCCAGCAGTCCCATCAGCACGGGCAGGTTGCGCTCGCAGGGGGCGTCGTGCGGAAGTGCTCGTCCAGCGCGTGCATTCCCGCGAGCAGCTCCGCGAAGCGCTGGGGTCCGATCGCCAGCATCGTGGAGAGCCCGATCGCGCTAGTCCATCGAGTAGCGCCCCCCGACCCAGTCCCAGAACCCGAACATGTTCTCGGTGTCGATCCCGAACTCGCTCACGCCCTGCGCGTTCGTGGAGACGGCGACGAAGTGCTTGGCGATCGCCTCGCTCTCACCGCCAAGCCCCGCCAGCGCCCACTCGCGCGCCGACTGGGCGTTGGTCATCGTCTCCAGCGTCGTGAACGTCTTCGAGGAGACGACGAACAGCGTCTCGGCGGGATCGAGGTCGCGCGTGGCCTCGACGAAGTCGGTCGAGTCGACGTTCGAGACGAACCGGAACGTCAGCTCCCGCTTGGAGTAGTGGCTGCAGCGCCTCGTAAGCCATCACCGGCCCGAGGTCCGAGCCGCCGATGCCGATGTTGACGACGTTGCGGATCGGCCTGCCGGTGTGCCCGAGCCAGTCCCCGGCGCGCACCCGCTCGGCGAACGCGCCCATCCGCGCGAGCACCTCGTGCACCTGCGCGACCACGTCGACGCCGTCGACGATCAGCGAGGCCTCTCTGGGCATGCGCAGCGCGACGTGCAGCACCGAGCGGTCCTCCGAGACGTTGATGCGCTCGCCCGCGAACATCGCCCGCGTGCGCTCCGCGTAGCCCCGACTGCTCGGCCAGCGCCAGCAGCAGCGCGAGCGTCTCGTCGGTGACGCGGTTCTTGGAGTAGTCCAGGTACAGCCCGGCCCCCTCGGCGCTCATCCGCTCCCCGCGCCCGGGGTCGGCGGCGAACAGCTCGCGCAGGTGCGTGCCCGCGATCTGCCGGTGGTGCTCGCCGAGGGCGCTCCACGCCGGGCGCTCGCGCAGCGGGGGCACGGCTGCGGAGGGGATCGCGCTACTCCTCGACGGGAGCGGCGGAGCCGGAGTCGAGCACGTCCTGGCCCCGGTAGGAGCCGCAGCTCGGGCACACGCGGTGCGGCAGCTTGGGCTGGTGGCACTGCGGGCACTCGTTCGGCGCCGCCTGCACGATTTTGTGCTGCGCGCGACGCTTCGCCGTGCGCGAGTGAGACTGCTTCTGCTTTGGTGTCTGGCCGCCTGACATGAGCGCGTGGACTTTAGCAGCGCTGGATCGGACAGCTCGTCTCAGTGCTTCTAGGCTTACCGTCCATGGAGCTCGAGCACGCGATCAGAACACGCCGCACGCACAAGGCCTTCGCCCCCGAGCCGGTCGCGCACGAGGTGCTGGAGGAACTGTTCGAGCTGGCGCGGTGGGCGCCCAATCATCACCTTACCGACCCCTGGCGCTTTCGGGTGCTGGGTCCGGAGACGCTTGCGCGCCTTAAGGAGATCGCCGAGTCGCTCTCGCCCGGCTCGGGCAGCAAGCTCGATCGCGCGCCCACGCTCGTCGTGGCATCGGTCAGTCGCGAGGGCGATGAATCCCAGCAGGCCGAGGACTTACTCGCCGGCGCGGTCGCCGCGTATCTGGTGCTGCTCGCCGCGCACGGCCGCGGCTTTGCGGGGTATTGGCGGACCGTGCCGCTGCTCGACTCGCCCGCCGGCCGGCATGCGCTCGGGCTGGACGGCGAGGAGCGGCCGATCGGACTGCTGCACCTCGGTCGCCCGCGCCAGGAGCAGCGCGTTCCTGAGCGTGCGCCCGCCGGGACCTTCGTGCGCTATCTGCCCTGAGTGGGCCGGCCGCCGCGGTCCCGTAAGCGCCGTTCCGGTCTCGGCCGCCTTTACTCGACGAACTGCGCGGCGAAAGCCGGATCGCTCTCGTCTCGCAAAGCCTCGGTTCCGTGCAGGTCCTCGATTGCCGGGAGACCCGGAACTTCGCCCAAACCGTCGACCTGATCCGGACCCGCGGCCGCGACGACCCGGTTGCGGCCCTCGCGCTTGGCTTCGTACAGGGCCTGTCGGCTGCCCGAAACAGCTCGTCGTAGTCCACCGCGGCGCCGCCGGCGGAGCTGACGCCGAGTGAGATCGTCACGGGGATGTCCTTCGGTCGCGCCTGCTCGACCGCCTCGCGCAGCCGCTCGGCCGTGACGACGCCGCCGGCGCAGGCCGATGCCGGGGAGCACGATCAGGAACTCCTCGCCGCCGAGGCGGTAGACGAGCTCGAACGAGCGCAGCCGCTTGCGCAGCTCGTAGGCGATGTCGCGCAGCACCGCGTCGCCGCGGTCGTGGCCGTGCTCGTCGTTGATCTCCTTGAAGCCGTCCACGTCGCACAGCACGAGGCTCACGGGCTGGCCCGTCAGCCGCGCCTGCAGTGAGATCTCGACGAAGCGCGGAACGAGCGCGTGGCGGTTGAGCAGGCCCGTGAGCGGGTCGAGGATCGCCTCGTCGCGGTGGTGCAGCTCGGCCGACTGCAGCGCCCACACGATCGAGACGACGCCCGCGAGCAGCGCGAGCGTGGCGATGACGTCCGACCGGGATCGGCGATCGTCGCCGCGGGGTCCACGCCGAGCGTGACGGTGACGATCGCGACGATCGTCAGCGCGAGCGCAGCGACCACGACCTGGGGGCGAAAGCGCGCGGCGGCCATCGCGCGCCGGCAGCACCATCCAGGGCAGCGCCGGGCTGTGCGGGCCGCCGCTGATCGCCACACCCACGCCGATCAGCCCGAGCGTGATCACGATCGCCCAGGCGCTCACGCGCTCGGGACGGGGGCTCGTGCGGATGCGCCGCTCGACGTTGGCGAAGTTCAGCGCGCACAGCGCGAGCAGGCCGAGCGTCCACCAGCCGATCCAGGGCGCGACGGCGAGCAGCGCCAGGCCGACCGCGCCCGAGCCCACGCGCCTGATCGTGCGCACGCGGTCGCTCGCGTCGATGACCCGCGCGCGGTCGAGCTCGGTCGGGCACAGCCACGAAGACGACGAAGACGATTGCGAGGACCCCCCGTTCATTCTGATCTACTCGACCACTTTGCACGCCTCCTTTAGGCGTGTCTCCAGCATGAGACGTTTGTCTACCGATGGCCGGAAAGCCGCTCGGTTGACAGGCTTTTGAGCATCTAGTGGCACTCCACATACTCGTAGATGTGACGTGGTACTGGGACCCGGTTAGGCTCGTAGAGCGATGTCCGCCGAGCCGATCCCCAGCATCAGCGAGCTGATAGCCCGGCGCACCGGCGAGGAGCTGGCCCTCAACGATCGCTACCTGAACCCGCAGATGGGCCGGATCTTGCGCACGCTCGGCTTCGACCGGACCTGGACCGGGGGCGAGGGCGCGCACCTGATCGACTCCGCCGGCGAGCGCTATCTCGACCTGTTCGGCGGCTACGGCGTGTTCGCGATCGGGCGCTCCCACCCGCAGGCGATCGCGGCGATCGAGGAGGTCATGGCGGCGCGCACCGGCAACCTGCCGCAGCTCGGCGTGACGCTGCTGAGCGGCGTCCTCGCCGAGCAGCTGCTCGCGCGCGCGCCCGACTCGGTTGGCGCGATGGTGCCCGCGAACACCGGCACCGAGGCGGTCGAGGCGGCGATCAAGATCGCCCGCGCCGCGACCGGCCGCCCGCGGATCCTGTACGCCGAGCACGCCTTCCACGGGCTCACGCTCGGCTCGCTCTCGCTCAACGGCGACGCGCATCTTCCGCGACGGCTTCGGGCCGCTGCTGCCCGACTGCGATCCGGTCCCGTGGGGCGATCTCGACGCGCTCTGCGCGCGCGCTCGCACGCGGCGACGTCGCGGCGTTCGTGCTCGAGCCCGTGCAGGGCAAGGGCGTGAACCTGCCCCCCGATGGCTACCTCGCGGGCGCCCAGCGCCTGTGCCGCGAGGCGGGCGCGCTGTTCGTCTGCGACGAGGTCCAGACCGGCCTCGGGCGCACCGGACGCTTCCTCGCCTGCGAGCACTGGGACCTTGAGCCAGACCTGATCTGCCTCTCCAAGGCCCTCTCCGGAGGGATCGTCGCCGATCGGCGCGGTGCTCGTCTCGCGCGCGGCGTTCGAGCGGGTGTTCGACGGCATGGAGCGCGCGGTCCGCCACGGCTCGACCTTCGGCGGCAACGACCTCGCCGCCGCGGCCGCGCTGGCGACGCTGCGCGTGCTCGACGAGGAGGACCTGATCGCGCGCTCGCGAGCGCCTGGGCGCGCTGCTGCTGGAGCTGACGAGGCCGCTGGTCGAGCGCTATGAGGTCGTGCGCGACGTGCGCGGCCTCGGGCTGATGTGGGCGATCGAGTTCGGCCCGCCCGGCGGCGCGGCGGCGCGCAGGCTGTGGGAGACGGTCGAGCGCCGCCAGCCCGGGCTGTTCTCGCAGCTCATCACCGTGCCGCTGTTTCACGAGCACCGCATCTTCTGCCAGGTCGCGGGCCATCGCATGAACGTGATCAAGGCGCTCCCGCCGCTCGTGATCGAGGAGCAGGAGATTCGCCGCTTCGCGGCGGCGCTGGAGGAGACGCGTCGCCGGCAAGCCGAGCGCTATCCGCTCGGCGCTCGCGCGCTTCGGTTTGCGCACTGGTATCGAGGACTCGTGCGCGTACGCACCGCTAGCCTGTCGGACCGTGCTCGTCCCCAGAGATGACATCCGCAACGTCGCGATCGTCGCGCACGTCGACCACGGCAAGACCACGCTCGTGGACGCGATGCTGTGGCAGTCGGGCGCGTTTCCGCGTCGGCCAGGACGTGGCCACGCGCGTGCTCGACTCGATGGACCTCGAGCGCGAGAAGGGCATCACGATCCTCGCCAAGAACACCTCGCTGCGCTACCGGGACGTGAAGCTCAACATCATCGACACGCCCGGGCACGCCGATTTCGGCGGCGAGGTCGAGCGCGGCCTGACGATGGTCGACGGCGTGCTGCTGCTCGTGGACGCCTCCGAGGGGCCGCTGCCGCAGACGCGCTTCGTGCTGCGCAAGGCGCTGGAGGCGAGGCTGCCGGTGATCCTCGTCGTCAACAAGGTCGATCGTCCCGACGCGCGCGTGGCGGAGGTCGTGGACGAGGTGTACGAGCTGTTCCTCGACCTCGACGCCGACGAGCACCAGATCGAGTTCCCGATCGTCTACTGCAACGCCAAGGCCGGCGTGGCCTCGCTGGAGTACGACCCGAACGCCGGGCGGATCCAGCTCGAGGGCGGCAACCTCGCGCCGCTGCTGGACCTGCTGCTGGAGCGCATCCCCGCGCCGACGTACGACCCCGAGCATCCGCTGCAGGCGCTCGTGACGAACCTCGACGCCTCCCCCTACGTGGGGCGACTGGCGATCTGCCGCGTGCGCCACGGCACGATCAGCAAGGGCCAGCAGATCGCCTGGTGTCGCGCGGACGGGTCGATCCAGAAAGCGCAGGTCGCCGAGCTGTACGTCACCGACGCGCTGGAGCGCGTCGACGCGCCCGAGGCGGGTCCGGGGGAGATCATCGCGGTGGCGGGGATCGCCGAGGTGACGATCGGCGAGACGCTCGCCGACCCCGACGATCCGCGCCCGCTGCCGGTGATCACCGTCGACGAGCCCGCGATGTCGATCACGCTCGGCGTCAACACCTCGCCGCTGGCGGGCAAAGACGGCGAGCAAGCTGACGGCGCGCCAGATCAAGGCGCGCCTCGATCAGGAGCTGATCGGCAACGTCTCGCTGCGCGTGCGCGAGACCGAGCGCCCGGACACCTACGAGGTGCAGGGCCGCGGCGAGCTGCAGCTGGCGGTGCTCGTGGAGATGATGCGCCGGGAGGGCTTCGAGCTGACCGTCGGCCAGCCGCACGTGGTCGAGCGCGAGATCGACGGCAAGCGCCACGAGCCCGTCGAGCGCCTCTCGGTCGACGTCCCCGAGGAGCACGTCGGCACGGTCACGCAGCTGCTGGCCGCGCGCAAAGGGCGGATGGAGCACATGACCAACCACGGCACCGGCTGGGTGCGCATGGACTACCTCGTGCCGGCGCGCGGGCTGATCGGCTTTCGCACGGAGTTCCTCACCGAGACGCGCGGCACGGGGATCATGCACCACGTGTTCGACCGCTGGGAGCCGTGGGCGGGCGAGCTGCTCACGCGCCAGAGCGGCGTGCTCGTGGCCGACCGGCGCGGGGCGACGGTCACCTTCTCGCTGTTCACCCTGCAGGAGCGCGGTTCGTTGTTCGTGGGTCCCGGCGAGGAGGTATACGAAGGGATGATCATCGGCGAGAACTCGCGCTCGGAGGACCTCGACGTGAACCCGGTCAAGGAGAAGCACCTGACGAACATGCGCTCCTCCACCTCCGACGTGCTCGTGCGCTTGGACGCGCACCGCAAACTGACGCTCGACGAGGCGCTGGAGTTCGTGCGCGAGGACGAGGCGGTCGAGGCGACGCCGAGCACGGTGCGCATGCGCAAGGTGGTGCTGCCGAAGGTCGAGCGGCTGAAGGCGATGCGCAACGCCCGCAAGTGATGCTCGTGGCGGCACAGTCCGCAGGTGAGCGTTCGGCCGGGATCGAGCTCAGCGGGCTCGTCAAGACCTTCAGCGGCCCGAGCGGTCCGATCCGCGCGGTGCACGGCATCGACGTGTCGATCGCCGCCGGCGAGACGCTCGCGCTGCTCGGCCCCAACGGCGCGGGCAAGTCGACGACGATCGACATGCTGCTCGGCTTGCTCGAGCCCGATGCGGGCAGCGTGTCGGTGTTCGGCCGCCCTCCCGCCGAGGCGGTCGCGCAGGGCGCGGTCGGCGCGATGTTGCAGACGGGTGCGCTGATCAAAGACCTGTCGGTGCGCGAGCTGGTCACGATGATCGCCTCGCTCTATCCCGCGCCGCTGGGCGTGCAGGAGACGCTCGAGCTGACCGGCGCCGACGCGTTCGCCGACCAGCGCACGAACAAGCTCTCGGGCGGACAGACCCAGCGCGTGCGCTCCGCGGTGGCGCTGGTGAGCGATCCCGAGCTGCTTGTGCTCGACGAGCCGACGGCGGCGATGGACGTCGAGGGGCGCCACTCCTTCTGGAGCACCATGCGCGAGTTCGCGGCGCGCGGCAAGACGATCCTGTTCGCGACGCACTACCTCGAGGAGGCCGACGCGTACGCCGATCGCGCCGTGCTGATGGCGCACGGGCGCATCGTCGCCGACGGGCCGACGAACGAGATCAAGGCGATGGTCGGCACGCGCACGATCCGCGCGACGCTCCCGCATGTAGAGGTGAATGCGCTGGCGGCGCTGCCGGGTGTCAGCAGCGTCGAGCGCCGCGGCGAAGCGGCGACGCTCGTCTGCACCGACTCCGACGCGGCGATCCGCGCGCTGCTCGCGGCCCACGCGGACGCGCGCGACATCGAGATCGTCGCCGGTGGGTTGGAGCAGGCCTTCCTAGAGCTGACAGGCGACGGAGCGGGACGCCGCACCCGGCGCGGAGGATGTTGGGGACGTGGTCGAGGGATGAACTCCTTCGTCTACACCCGCTACGAGCTGCTGCGCACGCTGCGCAACCGCCGCTTCTTCATCCTCTCGCTCGGGTTCCCGCTGCTCCTGTACTTCCTGATCGCGAGCCCCAACCGGCACGCGCAGAACTTCGCGAACACGGGCATCTCGGCGCCGCTGTACTTCATGGTCGGGCTGGCGGCGTTCGGGACGATGAGCGCGATGCTCTCCTGCGGCGCGCGCATCGCCGCCGAGCGCGCGGTCGGCTGGAACCGACAGCTGCGCATCACGCCGCTCTCGACGCGCAACTACTTCCGCGCGAAGGTCCTGACCGCCTACATGATGGCGTTGATCAGCCTGCTGGCTCTGTATCTGGCGGGGACATCGCTGGGGGTGAGGCTCGGCGCGAGCGAATGGCTCCAGATGACCGGTCTGATCCTGGTCGGCCTGGTCCCGTTCGCGGCGCTGGGGATCACGATCGGGCACCTGCTGACGCCCGACTCGATCGGTCCGGCGATGGGCGGTGGCATCGCGCTGCTGGCGCTGATCGGGGGGACCTGGGGACCGATCGCCACGCACGGCTTCGTGTACGACCTCGTCCAGCTCGTGCCCTCCTACTGGCTCGTGCAGGCCAGCCACATCGCCGTCGGCGGGCACGCCTGGGCGGCGAAGGGCTGGGCGGTGATGATCGCCTGGACGATCATCCTGAGCGTGCTCGCGGGCCGCGCGTATCGGCGGGACACGGGGCAGGTTTAACGGCGAAGGCCCGCTGTTAGCGGGCCTCGGTAGGGCACTGGCACCAAACCTACGCCGCACGACCGTCTCTCGTACGTCTAAGGTTATCAGGCCCTACCGCTGCCTTCAACACATGGCTCCGGCGGTCGGATTCGAACCGACACCCCACGAGAGACGGTCGTGGATGCTGCCGTTACACCACACCGGAATGCCATCAAGCAACATACGCAGCGCTTGGGATGGTTCTCTCAGGTAGGGTGCCGCGGATGAGATCGACACGAGCACTTCGCACGGCGCTTTTGAGCGCGTTCCTGACGCTGGTATTGGTTGCGGGCGCAAGTGCGGCGAGCACGACCGCGATCCACTTCCAACCGGAGGGGTTGCCGCCGCTGGAAGCGCAGTTGCACAAGCACGAAGTGCACGCGGTGACGTTCCATCCGACGCCGGCGCCGGGGCACATCCACGTGTCGATGAACGACGGCAGGCACTACACGGTCATCTACAACGCCTCCGACCAGGCGCGCCTGATCACGCTTGCGAGCTCGAACGGCGCGCGCTACACGGTCGCGACGGTCAAACCGAAAGCGGCGAAGTCGACGCATCACACGCTGCGCTACATCGTCGGCGGAATCGCGATCGTGGTGATCGTGGTGGTCGTGAGGTGTCTGCTGGTGGATCGTCGCCGCAAGCTGAACGAAGGCGGCGGCGAGGCCAAGCCGGCGGCAGGCGACTCGACTACCTGATCAGAAGCCAGTGTTCGTCTTCACGCGCTTGCGGTCGGCCTCGTGCAGCGTGCCCTTGGCCTCGAGCGTGGCGCAGGCCTGCTTGATGTCCTGGCCGAGGGCGACGGTGAGCGAGTGGCTGAGCGTCTGCTTGACGAGCACGCGCATGATCTTGACGTGTTCGGCGTTGGGCGGGAGGGTGTAGGCGGGGACCATCCAGCCGCGCTCGGCGGCCAGCTGCGCGGCGACGTCGAACTCGTCGTAGGGGTGCTCGCCGGCCAGTTTGAAGGCGACGAGCGGGAGCTGCTCGTCCTGTTCTGCCGCCGATCAGCTCGAAGTCGCAGTCGGCGATCTCCTTGGCGAGCGTGCGCGCGTTGTACTTCATCGTCTCCATCACGTAGCGGTAGCCGGAGTGGCCGAGGCGGACGAAGTTGTAGTACTGCGCGAGCACCATCGCCGAGCCGGTGGAGAAGTTCAGCGTGAAGGTGGCGTCGCGCTTGCCGAGGTAGTTCTCGTAGAAGACGAGATCCTCGGCGAGGTCGCTCTTCTCTCTGAAGATCGAGCCAACCGATGCCGGGGTAGACGAGCCCGAACTTGTGGCCGGAGACGTTGATCGAGCGGACCTGCTCCAGGCGGAAGTCCCACTCCGAGCCGGGGTACAGGAACGGCCAGACGAAGCCGCCGGAGGCGGCGTCGACGTGGATCGGCACGTCCAGGCCCTTGTCGTTCTTGAGGCCGACGAGCAGGTCGTTGATCCCGTGGATGTCGTCGGCGTGCCCGGTGAAGGTCGTGCCGAGCACGGCGGCCACGGCGATCGTGTTCTCGTCGACGTGTGGCTCCACGTCCTCGGGGCCGATCGTGTACTTGTCGGGCGCGAGCGGGACGATCCGCGGCTCGACGTCGAAGTAGCGGCAGAACTTCTCCCACACGACGTGCACGTCGCCGCCGAAGACGAGGTTGGGGCGAGTCGGTCGCCTTGCCGGCGGCCTCGCGGCGCTCGCGCCACTTCCACTTCAGCGAGAGCGCGCCGAGCATGATCGCCTCGGAGGACCCCTGGGTGCGCGCGCCGGTCGTCTCGCCGGGGGCGTTGAAGAGGTCGGCGAGCATGCGGATGCAGCGCTGCTCGATCTCGGCCGACTGCGGGTACTCGGCGTGGTCGATGAAGTTCACCTTCAGCGCTGCGTCGATCACCTGGTGGGCCTCGGGCTCCATCCAGGTCGTCACGAACGTCGCGAGGTTGCGCATGGGCAGGCCGTCGAGGATCATTTCCTCGCCGACCAGGCGCATCGCTTCCTGGGCGGACATGCCCGGCCTTGGGGAGTTTGTTGTCCGGAGGGGGCTCGAGCAGGAAGCGGTTGCCGAACTTGCCCTCCAGTTTCTCGACCTGCTCGAGCGTGAGCGGGGGCGCGCTCGTGTCGGGCCGATCCTCGGCAGGCGGCGGGTGGGGCGGCATGCGCGGCGATCATACTCCCCGCCCGTTTGCGGGCGGGGAGGACCCAAGGCAAGAATGAGACTCAATCTTGATAGGGTGGGCCAGTGGCTATGAGAACTCGCGGCGAAGGGTGTCGCTCCCGCTCACGAAAGCGGGCGGTATGGCCGGCGCGTCCACGCATCTTGGCGGTGCTCGCCTGTGCGCTGTTGGCCGCGGGAGTGGCGGGCTGTGACAGGAGCGGACCGAGCGCGACGGCCGGCACGGCGGGCTCGGGCGGCGGACGGCTGAGGGTGGTGGCCGCGGAGAACTTCTGGGGCAGCATCGCCGGCCAGCTCGGCGGGAGCAGGGTCGCTGTGAGCAGCATCATCGTCAACCCGGACACCGATCCGCACAGCTACGAGCCGACGGCGGCGGATGCGCGCACGATGGCGGGCGCGCAGCTGGCGATCGTGAACGGCATCGGCTATGACAACTGGGCGCCGAAGCTGCTCGCGGCCAGCCCGGCGGAAGGCGGCGGCGGCCGCGTGGTGCTGAACGTGGGCGATGTGTTGGGCTTGAAGGAAGGCGATAACCCACACCAGTGGTACTCGCCGGCGAGCGTGAGACGGGTCGTGGGAGCGATCGTCGCCGATTACGAGCGGCTCGACCCGGCCGGGGCGGCGTACTACGCGGCGACGGGAGCGGGCGTTCGAGACGGAGAGCCTCGCGCGCTACGACCAGCTGCGCGCGCAGATCCGAGCGCGCTACGCGGGCACGCCGGTGGGCTACAGCGAGAGCATCTTCCGTCCGCTGGGCGAAGACCTGGGGCTGAGGCTGATGACCCCGTACAGCTTCGCGAAGGCGATCGCGGAGGGCGGCGAAGTCAGCGCGCAGGACAAGCAGACGGTGGATCGACAGGCCGAACGTCGCGAAATCGCGGTGTGGGTGTTCAACAGCCAGAACGTCACGCCGGATGTGAAGCGGGTGAACGAAATCGCGCGCGCGCACGGGATCCCGATCGCGACTGTGACCGAGACGCTGGCGCCGGCGGGAGACACCTTCGAGCAGTGGCAGGTGGCGCAGCTGGAAGGGCTCGAGCGGGCGCTGCGAGCGGGGACGGGGCGGTGAGCGCGGTAACCGGTGCGGTGATCGGGAGGGAGCCGGCGATCGAGCTGCGCGACGCGCGCGTGGACGTCGGCGGGCGAACGGTCTGGAGCGGGGTCGACATGAGCATGGCGCGAGGGCGAGTTCGTGGCGCTGCTGGGGGCGAACGGGTCGGGCAAGTCGACGCTGCTGAAGGTGGCGCTGGGGATGCTCGCGTTGCGCGCGGGGAGCATCTCGGTGCTGGGCGAGCGCGCGGGAAGCGCGAACGCGCGAGTCGGGTATTTGCCACAGCGGCGCGCGTTCGACGCGGGCACGCGGCTGCGCGGGCTGGGACATCGTGCGGCTGGGCTGTGACGGGGAGCGCTGGGGCGTGCCGCTGCCGGCGCCGCGCTGGAGCGTGGCGGGCAGGCGCCGGCGCGAGGATGCGGCGCGGGTGGCGGAGGCGATCGAGCTGGTCGGCGCGAGCGCCTACGCGGGGCGACCGATCGGCGAGCTCTCCGGCGGAGAGCAGCAGCGACTGCTGATCGCGCAGGCGCTCGTGCAGCGTCCGCGGCTGCTGATGCTGGACGAGCCGTTGGACAGCCTCGACCTGCCCAACCAGGCGACTGTGGCGGCGCTCGTGGAGCGGATCTGCCGCGAGGAGGGCGTGGCGGTGCTGCTGGTGGCGCACGACGTCAACCCGCTGCTGCCGTATCTGGATCGGGTCGTGTACCTCGCGGGCGGGCGCGCGGTGGAGGGGACGGTCGAGGAGGTGATCGACAGCGAGACGTTGAGCGGCCTCTACGGGGTGCCGGTCGAGGTGCTGAAGGCTCGTGACGGACGGCTGGTCGTCGTCGGTCAGCCCGAGCCGCCATCCCACCACCACGATCGCCACGAGCACGCGCATCGAGGCACGTTGCGAACCCACCCTTACGTGGAACCTCGCGCACGATGCGAGCGAGGTGCTCGAATACCACTTCATGGTCAACGCGCTGCTCGCGGGGACGATCGTGGCGGTGATGGCGGGGCTGGTGGGCTGGTTCATGGTGCTGCGTGCGCAGACGTTCGCGGGGCACACGCTGGCGACGATGGCCTTCCCGGGCGCGGCGGGGGCGGCGCTGATCGGGATTGCGGCGGCGTGGGGCTACTTCGTGTTCTGCGGTGTGGGGGCGCTTGCGATCGGCTGGTTGGCGGGGGGACGGACACGCTCGTGGAGCGAGCAGTCGGCGGGCATCGGCGCGGTGCAGGCGTTGGCGCTGGCGCTGGGGTTCCTGTTCGTGAGCCTGTACGGGGGCGTGCTGGGGGATCTGGAGAACCTGCTGTTCGGCACGTTCCTCGGCGTCTCCGACGGGCAGGTGCTGACGCTCGCGCTGATCGCGGCGGGCTCGCTGGTCGCGTTGGCGGTGCTGGGGCGGCCGCTGCTGTTCGCGAGCGTCGACCCGGATCTGGCGGGCGCGCGCGGGGTGCCGGTGCGCGGGCTGTCGATCGCGTTCCTCGGGCTGCTGGGGTTGGCGGTCGCGGCGACGAGCCAGGTGACGGGCGTGCTGCTGGTGTTCGCGCTGCTGGTGGCGCCGGCGGCGAGCGCGCAGGTGTTGACCGCGCGCCCGGGGCTGAGCCTCGTGCTGACGGTGGCGATCGGCCTTGTGATCGTGTGGGTCGGGCTCGGGATCGCCTACTTCTCGGCGTATCCGGCGGGGTTCTACGTGGCGAGCATTGCGTTTGCGCTGTATGTGCTCGCACGCTCATGGGACTGGGCGCGATCCAGACGCCGATCGCGACGCGCCGCGGGCCCCGGTCGCGGGCGCCCGGAGCCGGGCGTGGACGTGGCCGCGAGCGAGGGCGTGATCGCGTGATCGGCAAAGCGCGCGGGGTCGTACGGGATGCGATTGCGGCACGCGAGAAGCGCGAGGCGGGCGGGTAGTCGTGTTCGGCCAGGAGTTCATGCGCAATGCGCTGCTCGCGGGCACGTTCGTGGCGCTGGCGTGCGGGGTCAGCGGCTGGTTCGTGGTGCTGCGCGCGCAGGTGTTCGCGGGGGATGCGCTCAGCCACGTCGCGTTCCCCGGCGCGCTGGCGGCCGCCGCGGCGGGGATCGACGAGCGTGTCGGGCTGTTCGCTGCGACGGTGCTCGTCGGCGCGGGCATCGGTCTGCTCGGACTGGGGGGACGCGCCGGTGGGCAGGAGCGGGCTGGAGGTGGTGGTGGTTCGGCCGCGCAGGACACGGCGATCGGGATCGTGCTCATGTTTGTGCTCGGGCTGGGGGTGTTCTTCCTGACGCTGTTCGGCATGAGCGCGGGCGGCGGCGCGGGCATCCAGGCGGCGCACACGCTGTTCGGCTCGATCTACGGCCTCGACGGCGGCGAAGCCCGCGTCGCGGCGGCGGTGGCGCTGGCGGCGACGGTGGGCGTGCTGGCGATCGCACGGCCGCTGCTGTTCGTCTCGCTGGCGGCGGACGTGGCGGCTGCAAGGGGAGTGCCGGCGCGTGTGCTGAGCGTCGCGTTCCTGGCGCTGCTGGGCGTGGTCGCGGCGGGCGCGACGCAGGCGGTGGGCGCGCTGCTGCTGCTGGGACTGCTGACCGGGCCGGCGGCGGCCGCGCACCGGCTGACGGGTCGGCCATATGCGGGCATCGCGCTCGCGGGGGCGCTGGCGGTGGGGGCGATGTGGGGCGGGCTCGCGCTCAGCTACGCCGTGCCGCGGCTGCCCCCGAGCACGGCGATCGTGGGGCTGGCGGTGGGGGTGTATGCGGTTGCGGCGCTCGTGGATGTGCGCAGGAAGCGACGGAGCACCGGCGACTCGAAGCACCGCGGCGGCAGCGAGCGCACGCTGCGGGAGACCTCGAAGGTGGGTCTGGCGCGGGGTACCATCGCACCATGAGCAGGCGCGATACGAGCACGGGCGTTAGCAGGAGCAGAGGCGCCGGAACGAGCGCCGGCACGGGCAGGGGTGGGAGTACGAGCACGGACGCGAGCGCGACCGCGGGCTGGGCGCAGCGCGCAGAGGAGACGCTCGCGGCCGCGGGCCACCGCCGCGGGGGCGCCAGGCGCGCGCTGCTCGAGCTGCTCGACGAGCAGGAGTGCGCGCTGACGGCGCAGGAGATCGAGGAGGCCTTGCGCGCGCGGGGCCGGGGCGGGCGTGTGGTGAGCCGCGCGAGCGTGTACAGGATCCTTGACGAGCTGGAGCAGCTGCGGTTGGTGCAGCGCGTGGAGACGGGCCAGGCGATGGTGCGCTACGAGCGCGTGTGCGAGCACGAAGAGCACCATCACCATCTCGTGTGCGACGAGTGCGGCGTGGTGATGCCGTTCTCCGACGCGGGCCTGGAGCGCGCGATCGCGACGCTCAGCGAGCGGGTGCCGCTGGCTGTGTCCGAGCACGAGATCGTGTTGCACGGTGCGTGCCAGGATTGTCGCGCGGCGTAGGCGTGGAGGTACGCGCGGTGACGGGCCGGCCCCACAGGTAGGCGAGCACGCAGATCAGGGCGAAGACGGCGACGACGAGCAGGACCGGGCCGGAGTCCTCGACGAGCGCGCCGACGACGCCCGCGGCGAGGCCGCCGCAGAGGGCGGCCAGCCAGGCGGGGTCGCCGGCGACGGGGCCGAGCAGGCGCTCGCGCCGGCGCACGCCGAGATCGCGCAGAGCAGCGCGAGGAGCGTGGCGACCGGCATCGCGTGGTTGTGCAGCTCGCCGAAGGCGGCGCTGTAGCGGCGGACGATCACGTCGCGCAGATCGCCGGCCGAGCGGGCGTGCAGGATGCTGCCGGTGTAGTGGCCGCTGCCGTGGGCGGTGGCGAGGTCGAGCGCGGCGAGCGCGACGAGGGCGAGGACGGGCGCGATCAGCACGATCAGCGCGCGCCTGCGCGTGAGGGCGCCGGGGAGCAGCATGACCGTTGCGACGGCGCGTCCCGGCGCCGACGAGGATCACGCCGCCGACCCCGGCGCCGATTCGCGCGGAGCCCTCGACGGCGGCGAGCAGGACGCCGGCGCCGGCCATCGCGCAGCGCGGCGCGCCGACCGCGGATCGCCGGATACAGCGCGGCGGCGACGGCCGCGAGCACGAGCACGGCGAGGCCGGACTTGAGCTCGTTGCCGATGCCGTAGAAGCGCGCGCCGAGGATCGGGTTGGGTCCGAGCAGCGAGCGCACCAGCAGCTGCGTGCCGGCGAGCGCGTCGACGGCGAGCGCGAGGATCGCCGACGATCGCGGGGGCGAGCGGGCGCGCGCGGCCAGGGCAGCAGCAGGTCGGTGAGCGCGCCCAGCGCGAGGCAGGCGAGCACGATCGTCAGGTACTCGACTGCCGCGCTCGGCTGCAGGGCCGCGGGGATCAGCACGGCGACGGGCGCCCACAGCACGCCGAGCGCGCCCGCGCGCATCGCCCATGCCCGCGCGCGCGGCCAGGGCGCGCAGACGAGCAGCAGCAGCGCCCACGCGCTCAGCAGCCAGCCCAGCGCGCGCAGGCGCCGGGGGCCGACCACGTGCAGGCGCGCCATCAGGGCGCGCAGGCTCGGCGGAGTGAAGCGTGCCGTCGGTGTGGATCGGATCGCCGCGCATGTCGGCCGGAAGCGGGCGTGTCGGGTCGAGGTGGCGCAGGATCGTCGGCGCGAGATCGACCGCGGCGATCAGGCCGCGCTGGTTGGTCGTCTGCGAGGTCAGCGTGCTCATCGGCGTCGCCGGGCCGGTCTCGGCTCGGCGCGTGCCGGCGCCAGACGCGAGTCCGGCGGCGCCGGCCCACAGCAGTTCGTGCCCGCGTGGCGCGCGCGCGCGCTGCACGACGAGCAGCAGCTCGCCCGGGGCGCGGGCGGCGCTCAGCGCGCGCAGGTCGCCGAGGCCGGTCGGGCCGGCGGGCAGGTCGGCGACGACGCAGGCGGTGCGTGCGGGCGAGCAGCCGCGATACGGGCGAGCAGCGTCGGGCCGATCCGAGCGAGACGGCTGCCACTGTGCCCGGTGCGGTCGGCGGCGGCGATCGCGTCGAGGTGGTCGGCGCCGGCGATGCCCGCGTAGGCGGCGCCGCCGGGGATCTGTGCGGCGAGCAGGCCGGGGCGCAGCAGCTGGGGGGCGTCTTCGGCGCGCTCGGCGGGCCGGCCTGCCAGCCCGAGGATCGTCGCCGGTCCTGCGCCGAGCGTGCGCAGCGACAGCGGCGGGCGGGTCGGTGGGCGAGTAGGCCGAGCGCGCGATGCGCGCGCCCTGGGTGATGTCGAGCAGCAGCTGCGCGGGCGTGTAGGCGCCCTGGGTGGCGGACATGATCCCGACGGACATGCCCGGGACGCTCGCGAGCTCTCGCTCGCCTGCCGGCACGAACGCGAGCACGACCGAGGTTCGCGTGAGCGCGGGCGTTGCGAGGACGTTCTGCGCCGACTGCGCGAGCGGTCGCGTGTGCAGCGGCGCCCGCGAGGTGCAGCGGCCGAGCGAGACCGCTGCAGAGCAGAAGGGCGAGCAGCGCGGCCCCCCGCCGGACGGGTGCGGCTCAGCCCTCCACTCCCTCGGTCGCGACGCCGGGGCGCGGATGGGGACTTGCGCCGGCGCCGGCGCGCCCGTTCCGCCGGCGTGAGCGCCGCTCTCGGGCGCGGTGTCCGACGGCAGCACGGTGCCCTCGATGTTCAGTCGCGGCAGCGCGCGGTCGAGCCACGCCGGTATCCGCCAGGTGCGCTCGCCGACGAGGTGCAGCACCGCGGGCAGCAGCAGGCAGCGCACGACGAGCGCGTCGAGGAACACGGCGCTGGCGAGGCTCAGGCCGAACTCCTTGATGACGCGGTTTTCGCCGAGCATGAACGAGAGGAACACGCAGACCATGATCGCGGCGGCCGCCGTCACGACGCGCCCGGTCAGCGCCAGGCCCTCGGCGACCGAGCGTGAGTGTTCGCGGGTGTGCGCCCAGCGCTCGTGCATGCGCGAGATCAGGAACACCTCGTAGTCCATCGACAGGCCGAACACGATCGCGAACAGCATCACCGGGATGAACGACTCGATCGGCCCCTGTCTGGACGCCGAACAGGCCGCCGAACCAGCCCCATTGGAAGATCATGACGATCACGCCGAGCGAGGCGCTGATGCTGAGCAGGTTCATCACGGCCGCCTGCAGCGGGATCACGAGCGAGCGGAACACGATCATCAGCAGCAGCGCGCAGAGCAGCACGACGACGCCGATGAACAGCGGCAGCTTATGGCCGAGCACGGTCGCGAAGTCGACGGCGCCCGCGGTCACGCCGCCGACGTACACGGTCATGCCGGTCTGGCTCTCGACGGGCGGGACCACGGTGTCGCGCAGGCGTGGAGACGAGCTGCGTGGTGGCGTAGGCCTGCGGCGAGGAGTGGGGGTAGACGGTGATCGTGGCGACGTCGCCGGCGGGATTGAGCTTGGCCGGGGCGACCGACACGACGCCCGGGGTGGCGGCGATGGCCGCGCGCAGCTTTTCGACCGATGCCGGCGCCGCGGCGCTCGGTGGCGTGGCGGTGACGATGCCCTGCTTGGCGGCTTCGCGACCGGCGTTCGGCACCTTGGCGACGACCAGCAGCGGGCCGTTGAAGCCCTGGCCGAAGCCCTGCGCGAGCAGCTCGTAGGCGCGATGCGTGGTCTGGCTTGGCGGGATCGTTGGCGGCGTCGCTGGAGCCCAGCCGCAGCGCCATCGCGGGAGCGGCGATCAGGAGCATCACGGCCGTCGCGGAGATCGCGATCGTCCAGGGCCGGCGCTGCACGAACGCGCTCCAGCGCAGCCACGTGTGGCCCGCCTGCAGCGTGGCATCGTCGGTGGGCGAGGAAGCCAGTACGCCCACTCCGGCGGTGGCTTGGGCGCCGTTGGCCGCTCCACCCGCGCTTGTCTGCGCCGCGGCCTGCGCTTCGCGCGCTTCTCGCTTGCGCGCGCGGCGGCTCGGACGGGCGACGCGTGCGCCGGCGATCGTCAGCAGCGCCGGGCAGCAGCGTGAGCGAGGCGAGCATCACGAGCAGCACGCCGATCGAGGCCGAGATCGCGACGCCGTAGAGGAAGTCGACGCCCAGCAGCATCATCCCGAGCAGCGCGATCACGACGGTCGTGCCCGCGAACAGGACGGCGCGCCCGGCGGTGTCCATCGACTGCACGACCGACTCGCGCGCGTCGCCGAACGTCGGGCCGGGAGTGCGGTAGGCCTCGCGGAAGCGCGTGAGGATGAACAGCGCGTAGTCGATGCCCACGCCGAGCCCGATCATCGCGGCGAGCTCGGAGGAGAAGTTGGGGGTGTCGACGACGTGCGTGAACAGCGCGATCGCGCCGAGGCCGGTGCCCAGGCCGAACAGCGCGGTGACGATCGGCAGGCCCATCGCCGTCAGCGAGCCGAACGTCAGCAGCAGCACGACGATCGCGGCCAGCAGGCCGACCGCGGTGGACAGGCCGAAGCCGGCCTGCTCGGTCGCCTCGATCGCCTGCCCGCCGAGCTCCACCTGCAGCCCCGGCTTGGCGGCCGCGCGCGCGGTGTCCACGACGCGTTCGGGCGCGCTCGTGGGCAGCAGGTTGGCTTTTTCGTCGAAGACGACCGTCGCGAAGGCGATCTGGCCGTCGGCGGAGATCGGCTTGCCGGCGGACGCGCCCGCATAGGGGCTGATCACGGCGGCGACGTGCGGGAGCTTTGCGACCTGCGCGAACGTCGCGCTGCATCCGCTCACGCACCGCGGGGTCGTGCACGGTGCCGGAGGAGACCTTGTAGACGATCGTGTCGCGATCGCCCGCCTGCGCCGGGAAGCTGTGCTGCAGCAGATCGGCCGCGCGCTGGGAGTCGGAGTTGGGCAGCGTGAAGTTGTTGGAGTAGCTGGTCCCCGCCGACTGCGCGAGCACGTTCACGCCGATCAGCAGCGCGATCCAGCCGATGACGACGTACTTGCGATGGGTTGTCGACCAGCGGGCGAGCTTCAGCATGGCGGTCTCCGGGGAGGGTCGGGGGGCCGGACGAGGGAGATGCTCCCTGCAAGGGTAGCCGTCTCGCGCGATCGACTCTCCTGGTCCGACGCTGGGCTCAGTTCACGCTCGGATCGGCGGGCATGCGCGCGAGCAGGGCATAGCCGCCGCCCATGCGGTTCAAAACCGTGCTCCAGAGGTCTTCGGGGACGTCGGTGAAGACGTCGTCGGGGATCGCGGCGTGTGCGATCCAGTCGCCGTCGGCGACCTCCTCGTCGAGCTGCCCTTCGCTCCAGCCGGCGTAGCCGGCGAACACGCGCCGCCGAGCCGTCGCCTCGGTCAGCTCCTCGATTCCGGCGTCGGGGGCGGGAAAGCCGATGCGCCCGAGCACCAACAGGCCCGCCGGGGACGGGTCCAGGAACTCCGCCAGGCAGACGATCGCGCTGGGTTGGACCGGCCCGCCGACATACACGGGCTCCTCCTCGGCGACGGCCTGCTCCAGTTGAGGCACCGCCTCGCCGACCGTGACGGTGGAGGGACGGTTGAGTACGACTCCCATCGCGCCCTCCTGGCTGTGCACTCCGATGAGGATCACGGCCCGCTCGAAGTTCGGGTCGTGGACCGCCGGCGAGGCGAGCAGAAGCTGACCGCGAAGCGATTCCTCCATGATGTCATTCAGGCTAGCGCGCCGGAGGTCGAGCGGCGAGGCCTCATGCGCGCCGGCGCCGTGAGGCGATGAGCGCGGCGAGACCGGCGATCAGCCCGAGCGCGCCGAGGATCAGCGCGAGCGATGGCGAGGCCCTTGCTCGCTCCGCTGGTGCTCGACCGCGAAGCGCTCGTCGTCGATGTCGGCGTTGACGGGGTTGTCGTTGGCGCGCTCGGCGGCCGTCTGCCCCGCTGCGGGACCGGCCTCGTCTCCGGCGACTGTCCTGGATGACCCCGCCTTTGGCGGTGATGTTGATCCGCGGCGAGGGGTGTTCGGCTGTGAGCGAGGGGGAGATCCAGTGGATCGACCTGTCCGTTGCTGTAGGTCTGGACGGTCCTGAATTCGAGCGCCTTGCCGGCCGCGTCGGTGGGGATCGCGAGGGAGAGCGGGAACTGGATGAACTGGCCGTTGTCCGACCTTGCCCAACGGCCCGGTCCAGGTCCAGACGATCTGTGAGACCTCGGTGTCGATCGTTTCGCCGTCTTCTTTGATCGGGGTGGCGAGCTTGGCTTCGATCACGTGCGTGCTCCAGCCGGGCACGTTTTCGTAGTCCACACCCGTGAAGCCCTGCGGGAAGAGCACGTCGACCTTCTTGACGTACGCCCCTTCCTGCTCGCCTGGGACGCGCACGTCGAGCGTTGCGAAGGCGCCGGCGGGGATCGTGTTGGGGTGCAGGCTGATGTGCGCCTGCGCACCCGCGGGCGCGAGGAGCGCTCCGGCCGTGAGCAGCAGCGGCAATCTTCTTGGCATTCATCGCTGTGCTTCCTCCTGTTGGGTTCGTCCGGGGAAGGGGGATTTCGTCCGGTCGGTTCGATGTGGTTTCGTTCTGCGGGGAGTCTGCGGAGGGTGCTGTGGGGGGCTCTGTGGGTTCATCCGATGGGCACCTTGACCAGTGCGGCTGAACTGTTCGAATTCGGATACGCGGTCGACGATTTCGATTTCCCACGTGCCCCCCGGGCTGAGCACGGCGGAGTCGAGGACGTAGTGGCCGGGGCCCGCGACGATCGGCCTTCAGCGCCAGCGGGCCGATTCCCTTGGCCGGCAGCTTGGCGGTTGCCGTGAGTTCCTTGGTGGCGGTGAACTGGGCGCCGGTCTTGGCGTCGATCAGGTAGAGGTGGATCGTGTTCAGCCCGACCTTCGCCGGTTCGACGGTCATCTCGAGCTCGGCCGGACCCAGCGTGGTGTTGATAGAGAACGGTCCCGACGCCGCGTCGATCGGCGGCGCGTAGCTGATCAGTGCGGCGGTGACGCCGAACACGCACAGCATCAGCGCGAGCTCGCCGCGCATCGTGCGGCGCGCCAGCACGCCGGTTGCGCCCGGCGGGCGGTCCGTCGCCGACGAGGCGCTTCAGCGCGGGGATGACCCGTTCGCGGTTGACCCAGCCGAGGCCGATGAGCGTCGAGCAGCAGCACGACCTTGACGATGATCAGCGCGCCGTAGGTCGTGTGCAGGAGACCGTGGAAGCTCCGCACGTCGATGTAGGCCTGGATCACGCCGGTCGCGGCGATCGCGATCACCGCGCCGAGCGCGATCGGGGAGAAGCGCGCGAGCGTGCCGAGCAGCAGCCGGCTGCGCTCGTGGCCCTCGAGCCGGCGGGTGGCGGCGGGCAGCGCGAGCAAGCAGGCAGGCGATGCCGCCGACCCAGACGCTCGCGGCGAGGACGTGCAGCGCATCGGAAGGGAAGAACACGGCGACGGGGCTCTCGACGCTCGCGTGACCGGCGAGCGCCGGGCGTGATCGCCAGGTACAGAGCGCCGATTGCGAGCAGCGCGAGGATCGCGCGCGGCGCGGGCGGGGTCAGCGACGGCCCCTCCTCGTCCTGGGCGCCCGCCGGTTGCGCACCGTTGGCACTGGCTTGCAACGTGCGGATCACATCCCGGCCGAGCGACCGGGCGAGCAAAAGGAGCGCGCCGAGTGCGAGCCAGTCGATCGCGCGCAGGCCCCAGACTCGGCCGAAGCGGCTTTCCAGCGTGTTTTCGAGGATCGGGCCTTTCAGCGAGGCCCACAGCGAGACGCCGGCGGCGCTCGCGCCTTGCAGCAGCACGCCGAGCACACTTACGAGCACGCCGAGCGCGATCGCGAAGGCGAACAGTCGCCACAGGCGCGAGGCGAACGCGTGCGAGGCCTCAGGCCAGCGTGGCGGGGAGCCGGCGAGAGCAGTGAGGCTCGGGAGCCAGGCGACAGAAGAGAAAGGCGAGACCGCCGAGCATCAGTGCGATCGTCAGGTAGTCCAGTCCGCGCACGACGCCGAAGGCGAGAGCCTGGTGGCCTCGCCGCTCTTGTTCTTCCCGATCAGCGCCGGCGACTGTGAACTTCGGGGCGGCGCCCGCGTGCCCGATGTTGAAGACGAGCCCGCCGTAGACGATGTGCGTGTCGGCGGAGATCACGCGGTAGGTGCCGGTGTAGGTGCCGTCGGGTAGATGGGGCTTCAGGCCGACGCCCATCCAGTGCTCGTTGCCGTTCGGGTGGGAGATGTCGAGGTCGTCGACCTCGTTGCCCTGGGCGTCGTATACGCGCACGGCGCCGAGCGTGCCGCCGACGTCCTGGTTGAACTCGAAGATCACCTCGCGTGGTTGGGTCTGGACGGTCGAGCCCGACGTCGGCGAGGTGCCGAGCAGCTGCGCGTGCGCCCACGCCGCCGGGGCGCTCGTGAGGGCGGCGGCGAGTGTGAGAACGAGTATCGGCAGGGTGCGGTGACGGGACATCGGGGGCTCCTCGCGGGAGTGCGTCGAGACTCGGGAGTCGACCGGCGTGGATCCTTTGCGCGAACCGCCACTGCGCCGCTTGGCTACGGCGCCGCTTGCGCGAGGACTTGGACGGTGGGTCGCCTTACGGTGGACGATGTCCTCCGCGGGCGTATCGAGACGAGCAGCACGCGCCCCAGCCCGGGGCCGAGGTCGGCTAGCTCGTCATGATTGCCGCGGGCGGCGGGCGCACCGCGAGGGAGCTGCCGATCAGACGCCCTCCGCGCGCGAGCAGCGCCACCACGCGAGTCCGCGAAGCCGCACTGGAACGCGGGCGCAGACGCGGCCGGTGTGCCGGTTGTGAGCGGCGCAGCGCGTGCAGGGCGCGCTCGCCGGGATAGCGGCGTGCCAGGAGCGGCAGAGCCAATACGAGCGCGGGCAGCAGACAGAGCAGAGCGTGCAGCACTAGCAGCGGAGATTACTCCCTGCTCCACGTCTCGGGCGAGAACGGTTCTGGCCCCGATATGCTGACTCGCATGGCCAAGACTCCGCAGGTCGGCGAGCAGGCGCCGGACTTCGAGCTGCCCGGCACCGACGGCCCCTTCAAGCTCTCAGACCATCGCGGCGAGCGGGTGGTGCTGCTCTTCTATCCCGGCGACAACACGATGGTCTGCACGAAACAGTTCTGCTCCTACCGCGACCGCGCGGACGACTTCGCGGCGCTGGACGCGACGGTCGTGGGGATCTCCTCGCAGGATCTGGACTCCCACGAGGGGTTCGCGGCCAAGCACTCGCTGAACGTGCCGCTGCTCGCCGACGTGGACAAGCAGGTGGCGCGCGCCTACAGCGCCTACTCCTCGCGTCTGGGCACCAAGCGCGCGGTGATCGTGATCGACGAGCAGGGCGTCGTGCGCCACCGCCACGACCACCTGCTGGGCCTGGACTACCAGTCGGTCGACGACCTCAAAGCGGCGCTGGACGCGGTGCCCGCCGCTCAAGCCGGCTGAGGCGCGGGCTGCGCCGCGCGCACGGCGCCTGCTCCTCGGGCGGCGCGCGCGGGCGTGCAGCTCGGCGAGCTCCAGCTGCAGGCTGCGCGGGCGCTCGCCCGGAGCCGGTGAGCGCCGGTGCCAGACGCCCTCGGCGTCGAGCTCCCAGGAGCTCTGGTTGTCGGCGAAGGCCCGTTCCAGCGTGTCCAGCAGCTCGGCGCGCAGCGGCGGGGACTCGATCGGCGTGGCCAGCTCCACGCGGTGGTCGAGGTTGCGCGGCATCAGGTCGGCGGAGCCGATGTAGATCGTGTGCTCGCCGCCGCGCTCGAAGGCGTAGACGCGCGAGTGCTCGAGCAGCCGCCCGACGATCGAGACGACGCGGATGTTCTCCGAGATGCCCGGCGACGCCCGGGTCGCAGGCAGCAGATGCCGCGCACGTTCAGATCGACCTGCACGCCCGCCTGGGAGGCTGCGTAGAGGGCGCGGATGCAGCGCCCGTCGACGAGCGCGTTCATCTTCATCACGATCCGCGCCGGGCGTCTGCGGGCGAGTGCGCGGCGATCGTCCGCTCGATCTGGGCGAGGATGCCGTCGCGCAGCTGGTTGGGCGCGATCAGCACCTTGCGGTAGTGCAGCGGGCGGCCGAAGCCGGTGAGGTAGTTGAACATGTCCGCCACGTCCGCGCCGATCTGCTCGTCGGTGGTGAACAGGCCGAAGTCGGTGTACAGGCGGGCGGTCGCGGAGTGGTAGTTGCCGGTGCCGATGTGCACGTAGTTGCGCACCCCGTCGCCCTCGCGGCGCACCACGAGCACGCACTTGGCGTGCGTCTTCAGCGCCGGCTGGCCGTAGACGACGTGCACGCCGGCCTCCTCCAGCGCCTTGGCCCAGTGGATGTTCATGCGCTCGTCGAAGCGCGCCTTCAGCTCGACCAGCGCGACCGCCTGCTTGCCGCGCTCGGTGGCGTCGATCAGCGCCGGCACGAGCGGCGAGTCGTCGCTCGTGCGATACACGGTCTGCTTGATCGCCAGCACGTTCGGGTCGGCGACGGCCTGCTGCACGAAGCGCTCCACCGAGGTGGCGAACGAGTCGTAGGGGTGGTGCACGAGCAGGTCGCCTTCGCGCATCGCCCCGAGCACGTCCGGGCGCTCGCCCTCGTGGCGCAGCAGGCGCGGGTGGGTGATGCCGGTCGATCGGCTCCTCGCGCAGCTCGCGCGTGGCCGGGCAGGCGCACGATCTGCCACAGCGCGCCCATGTCGAGCAGCCCCTCGACCGGGTAGACCTCGTCCTCGGCGACGCCCGAGCAGCTCGATCAGCTCCGCGCGCAGCCGCGTCGGAGCAGCGCGTGCCGATCTCCACGCGCACGATCTCGCCGAAGCGCCGGCGGCGCAGCTCGTCCTCGACCGCCTGCAGCAGGTCGGCGGCGTCGTCGGAGACCTCCAGGTCGGCGTCGCGGGTGACGCGAAAGACGTCGCAGTCGACGATCTCCATGCCCGGGAACAGCGCGTCGAGATGGTGGGCGATGACGTCCTCCAGCGCCACCAGACGTCGGAGCGGCCTCGCGCGCCGCGGCGCGCTGCTCGCAGCGCGCACGAAGCGCGGCAGGATCTCGGTCGGCACCTTCACGCGCGCGAACACCGTCTCCTCGGTCGCGCGGGTCGCGCACGAGCACCGCCAGGCTGAGGGAGAGGTTGGAGATGTAGGGGAAGGGCCGCCCGGGGGCGACCGCCAGCGGGGTCAGCGCCGGGAAGATCACCTGCTGGAAGTGGCGCGCCAGCTCGGCGCGCTGGTCCTCGTCGAGCTCCTCCACGCCGACCACGCGCGATCCCGTGCTCGGCCAGCGCGGGGCGCAGCCGACCTTCGAAGCAGTCGCTCAGGCGCCCGCCCAGCTCCAGCACGCGCTCGCGGATCAGCGCGATCGTCTGCGAGGGCGTGCGCCCGTCCTGACTCGGGCTCTCGACGCCCGCGTCGATCTGGTCGTGCAGGCCGGCGACGCGCACCATGTAGTACTCGTCGAGGTTCGTCGTGTAGATCGCGCAGAACTTGACCCGCTCGAGCAGCGGCGCGGCCTCGTCCTCGGCGAGCTGCAGCACGCGGTCGTTGAAGTCCAGCCAGGAGAGCTCGCGGTTGATGTACAGCGCCGGGTCCTCGAGTGCCTCGGCGATCGTCGTCGGGGTCGTCGAACATTGCGACCGCTACTCCACGCTACAAGCCGTCGCCGCGTGTGCGAGCCTGTCCCGGCGAGACGTCGGCACTCGATCCGTCGAGCGGAGCTCTGCGATCCCGCTAGTCTGATGCCGGGCAATGGCGCGCCAACTCTGGCTACTACGTCACGCCGAGGCCGAGCCGCACGGCACGCGGCGGACTCGGAGCGCCGGCTGACCGCGCGCGGGGAGCAGCAGGCGCGCGCGGCGGGGGTCGCGATCGAGCGGCTGGCGGTGGCGTTCGACGCGGTGCTGTTCAGCCCGAAGGTGCGCGCCCGCGACGACCGCGCAGCTCGCGGCCGAGGGCTGGAGCGCGCAGCAGCGCGAGCTGCTGCGCGAGCACCCGCCGCTCGCGGGCGGCTTCGACGCCGCGCAGGCGCTCGACGCGCTGGCCGAGCGTCCCGGCGCAGGACGGGCGCCTGCTGCTGGTCGGCCACGAGCCCGACCTGTCGCTGACTGGTCGGGCGGACTGACCGGCGGGCGGATCGACCTGAAGAAGGGCGGCCTGGCGGTGGTGCGGCTAGAGGGCGCCGGCGGCGAGCTCGCGTCCTGATGCGTCCCCGCGAGCTCGCGCTGATCGCCGGCGTCCCAATCGACCGGGATTGAGGCGGCCGTCGCGGCGCGCGGCATCGATGTCGCCGTCCGCGACGAGGCTCGCGCCGGCGGCGATCGCGTCGAGCGACTCCGCCGCGAAGCGGTAGCCGATGCCGAAGTGGGTGTGGATGTAGCGCCAGCGCGGCGAGGCGCTTCTCGAGCTTCTGGCGGAGCTTGCGCACGAACACGTCGACCGAGCGGTCGCCGCGCACCATCGCGTAGCCCCACAGCCGCGAGTAGATCTCCTCGCGCTCGAGCACCCGCCCCTCGGCGGCGGCGAGCAGCTCGATCAGCTCGAACTCGCGCCGGGTCAGGTCGAGGCTGCTGGCCGGCGACGAAGGCCTGGAAGCGGTCGGTGCGGATCTCGACCTCGCCGGCCAGCAGCGGCTTGACCTCGGTGCGGCCGCTGACGCGGCGGCGGCGGCGCGCGACGCCCTGCACGCGCGCGATCACCTCCTCGGGGTGGCAGGGCTTGGTGATCCAGTCGTCGGCGCCGAGGCGCAGCCCGCGCACGCGCTGGGCGACGGTCGAGGGGCCGGTGCAGACGACGACGCCGAGCTCGGGCAGCGCGCCGCACAGGCGCTCGAGCCACTCCCACGCCTGCGGGCCGAGCACCGCGAGGTCGACGACCAGCGCGCTCAGGCGCATCGAGGCGATCGCGTCGGTCGGGACGGGGCCGGCGAGCACGCGGTGCTCCCAGCCGAGACGGTCCAGGCGCTTGCTGAGAACCTGGATGAAGCCGCTGTCGCGGTCGAGCACCGCGATGCGCAGCGAGCGTGCCGCCTTGGGTGCTGGACGGCGCCGCCTCCTCCGTGGCGCGGATACTTTCCGTCATCGCCGCGCAGTGTAGGGGACCGCGCGGACCCCGTGTGCAACGTCCTGCCCACGGTAACAGGATGTTCACAAGCGAAAATCGCTATTTGCGAGGTCGATCGAGGGCGCTCGGCGCCGCTGAGCCTGTCGCGCGTCATGTCTGGGCGAGGGCGCGAGCGGGCCGCGCTGCAGGGTGTTCAGGGCTTGTGTCGGGCGCGGCGTCCGGCGGCACGCCGGCGGGATGGGAGGAGTCGGAGAACTCGCGGAAGAGGCCGGTGACGACGAACGCGACCTGCTCGCCGATGTCCACGGCGTTGTCGCCGATGCGCTCCAGCGCGCGGGCGACGAGGATCATGTGCATCGCCCACTCGCGCGTGTCGGGGTCCTCGCCGATCTCGATCGCCATGCGGAAGATGTCGCGGTTCAGGCGGTTGATCTCGTGGTCCTGGCGCACGAGGTCCTCGGCCAGTTCGACGTCGCGCCCGGAGAAGGCGGCGCGCGACTGGACGACCTCCGAGCGCGCCTGGGCGCCCATCTTCAGCAGCGCGTCGAGCACCTCGCGGCGCACCGGCGGCTCGTGGCCGGAGAGGGGGATCAGCTTGGCGATGTTCACGCACTGGTCGCCCATCCGCTCGACGCGCATGATCACGTGCAGCAGCGCCGCGACGAGGCGCAGGTCGCCGGCGACGGGCGCCTGCAGGGCGAGCAGCGAGAGGATGCCCTGGTGGACCTCCAGGTAGCGCCCGTCGAGGCGGTCGTCGTCGGCGATCACCATCTGCGCGAGCTCGACGTCCTGGTGGTCGAGCGCCTCCAGCACGCGGTCGAGCTGCTCGACGACGAGATCGAGGCCGCCGAGCGCGCGCTCCTGCAGCTCCAGCAGCTGCTGCTGGAAGTGCGCGCGGCCCTGGGCCGGAGCGGGCGCGGCGCCGTCGTCGGGGCCGCCGAGCGCGTCGGGGATCTCGCGCGCGTCTGCGCGTCGGCGCTCTGGCGCGGAGCTCAGCCGAACTTGCCGGTGACATATTCCTCGGTTCGGGGGTCGTTGGGGGTGGTGAAGATCTCCTCGGTCGGGCCGACCTCGACGAGCTCGCCCGTCGAGCATGAACGCGGTGCGGTCGGCCACGCGCGCGGCCTGCTGCATGTTGTGGGTGACGATCACGATCGTCACGCGCGCCTTGAGCTGCTCGATCAGCTCCTCGATCTTCAGCGTCGCGATCGGGTCGAGCGCCGAGCAGGGCTCGTCCATCAGGATCACCTCGGGGTCGACCGCCAGCGAGCGGGCGATGCACAGGCGCTGCTGCTGGCCGCCGGAGAGGCCCGAGCCGGGCTCGTGCAGGCGGTCGGCGACCTCCTCCCACAGCCCCGCGCCGCGCAGCGCCGCTTCGACCTTGGCTGCTGGGCGGCCTTCGAGCGCGCGCGCCGGCCGTGCGAGGTCAGGCGCAGGCCGGCGGCGACGTTGTCGAACACGGACATCGTCGGGAAGGGGTTGGGCTTCTGGAAGACCATCCCGATCGCGCGGCGCACCGCGACGACGTCGACCGAGGGGTCGTAGACGTCGAAGTCGTCGAGCAGCACCCTGCCCTCGGCGTGCGCGCCGGGGATCTCCTCGTGCATGCGGTTGATGCAGCGCACCATCGTCGACTTGCCACAGCCCGAGGGCCCGATGATCGCGGTCACCTCGTTGGCGCGGAACTCGAGGTCGACGCCCTTGACCTGTTCGGCCTCGCCGTAGAAGGCGCGCAGCCCCTGCAGGCGCACGCCCAGGCCGGGCTTGCCCAGCGCGGCGGACCTGCTCGCGGCGCGAGACCTCCGGGCGCGTGGGCGCCGGGCGCGCGGGCTTGGCTGGGCTCAGCGAGCTCGTCGGGATCCATCGTGGCTGGTCCGTCGGGGTCGAGTATCGCTGCGGGCGTCGGCGGTCTCGAGCGCAGCGGCGAAGCCGTTGGCGTCGGTGTTGGGGGTGAGGCGTGGTCATGCAAGGCGACTCCTTCGCGCGACGAGTCGGGCTATGAGGTTGAGTATGAGGATCATCGCGACGAGCGTCAGCGCGGCGCCCCACGCACGGTTTACCACGGCTGTGGTGGGAGATGTGACGTCGTTGTAGATCTGCACGGGCAGCGAGTTCATGAAGCCGCCGAGATTGGTGCTCGTCTTGAAGGTCGCGCCCGGCGGTGAACAGCAGCGGCGCGGTCTCGCCGGCGGCGCGCGCGATCGCGAGCAGCATGCCGGTCACCATCCCCGGCAGCGCGGTCGGCAGCACGACGCTGCCGATCACCCGCCAGCGCGGCGCGCCGAGCGCGAGCGCCGACTCGCGCAGGGCGCCGGGGACGAGCAGCAGCATCACCTCGGCCGAGCGGATCACGACGGGCAGCATCAGCAGCGCCAGCGCGAGCGAGCCCTTGTAGCCGGCGTAGGAGCTGCCGGTGCCGATGATCAGCGCGATGTAGATGAACAGGCCGAAGATGATCGAGGGCACGCCGGTGAGCACGTCGACGAAGAAGCGCACGGTGTTCGCGAACCAGCCGCTGCGCCCGTACTCGACGAGCCACACCGCCACGCCGATGCCGATCGGGATCGAGATCACCGAGGCGAGCGCGACGATCTCGATCGTGCCGAGGATCGCGCTCTTGATGCCGCCGATGGTGGAGTTCTTGAAGAAGGTGTTGCCGGTGGGGTCGGTCGTGAAGAAGCTCCAGCTCCACGAGCCGAGGCCCTTGCTGAGCAGGTACTAGACGATCAGCAGCAGCGGGATCAGCGCGAGGATCGTGCCGGCGAGGATCGCGCCGCGGGCGAGCCGGTCGCGGCGCCTGCGCGCGGGGGTGAGCGCGTAGCGGTCGAGGCGCCGGGCCGGCGTATGGCCGCTGCCGCGGCTGCGGCCGCCGCCGGCGGTCGATGGCGTGCTCACAGCCCGGCCGCTCCCGGCGATCGCTGGGGGGCGCGCCCTCGGCGCGGTCGCGGGCGGCTGCGCTTGGGGCGCGCGGGCGCGCGCGGCGCGCAGCACGAGCAGGCGCGCGATCGCGTTGACGAGCAGCGTCAGCACGAACAGCAACGAGGCCGGCGGCGAACAGCGCCGAGCGGTGCAGCCCCTGGGCCTCGCCGAACTCGTTGGCGATCACCGCCGCGAGCGCGTAGCCCTGGCCGAACAGGTGCTGGGGCATCTGCGGGGCGTCGCCGATCATGATCGTCACCGCGATCGTCTCGCCGATCGCGCGGCCGAGGCCGAGCATCGCCCCGCCGATGATGCCGCCGCGGCAGTAGGGCAGCACGGCCAGGCGGATCATCTCCCAGCGCGTGGCGCCGAGGCCGAGCGCGGCCTCCTTGTGGTCGGAGGGCACGGTGGCCATCACCTCGCGCGAGATCGCGCGAGACGATCGGCAGGATCATGATCGCGAGGATCAGCCCGGCGACGAAGATGTTGGGGATCGTCACGACGCCCCCGCCGATGAAGGGGATGAAGGAGAGGCGTGTCGGCGATCCACTGCTCGGCCGGCACGAGCTTGGGCGCGAGGAAGAAGATGCCCCACAGCCCGTACACGACCGAGGGCACGGCCGCGAGCAGCTCGATCAGGACGGTGACGGGCGCGCGCATGCGCCCGGGGCAGAGCTCGGTGACGTAGATCGCGGTGGCGACCGCGACGGGCACGCCGATCAGCAGCGCCAGGCCGGAGGTGATCAGCGTGCCGACGACCAGCGGCAGCGCGCCGAACTGTTCGGCGGAGACGTTCCAGTCGTTGTCGAAGGTGAAGCCGAGGACGCCGAACTTGGCGAACGCCGGCTGCGCTTCGCCGGCGAGGCGGAAGAAGAAGTAGACGATCAGCGCGAGGATCAGCGCCGCGAGCGCGGTGAGGCCGTAGCGCAGCGCGCGATCGGGTAGGCGTGCGACCGGCGAGCGCCCGAGAATCGAGCGCCCGCCGGTCGCAAGCGATGCGGCCTCCATAACCTGTCTATACCCGATCGGCGATGGTCATGGAGTGACGTGCGTGCGCGATCAGCCGCAGCGGCGAGCCGTTGCATTCGAGTTTCGTCACGGCTTCCTTGGACTTCGCCAGGATCGAGGACGGCAGCGCCGCGTAGTCGGCCTGGGCGAGCACGGACTGGCCCTGGGAGCCGAGACCGTAGTTCGAGGAACTGCACGACGCCCTTGGCGGCCGCTTCGCCGCCGGGGATGCCGGCCTTGCACATGTCCTTGTAGACCACCACGAACGTCTGCGAGGTGATCGGGTAGGCCTGCGCGCCGATCGGGGTTGGAGATCTTGATCCCGAGGTTCGCCGGCACGACCACCACCGAGGCGGCGGCGCTGGTCGAGGCCAGGCTCGGCGCGACGAAGTTGCCGGCGCTGGTTCTTCACCGAGGCGTAGGTGAAGTTGTGCTGCAGCGCGTAGGCCTGCTCGACGTAGCCGATTGCGCCTGTCGGTCTGCTGCACGGCTCCGGCGACGCCGGCGTTGCCCTTGGCGCCCGTTCCGGTCGGCCACTGCACGTCCTTGCCTTCGCCGACCTTCGCACTTCCATTCGGGGTCTACCGCGGAGAGGAAGCCGGTGAAGCCGGCGGTGGTGCCGGAGGAGTCCGAGCGGTGGATGACCGTGATCGGGGTGCTCGGCAGCGACACGCCCGGGTTCAGCGCCTTGATCGCGGCGTCGTTCCAGGTCTTGATCTTGCCGAGGTAGATGTCGGCGATCGTCGATGCCTTCGAGCTTCAGGCCGGTCTGCACGCCGGGGAGGTTGTAGGAGACAGTGATCGCGCCCAGGAACATCGGGATCTGCTGGACGGGGCCGACTTTTTCAAGCGACGCGAAGTCGGCGGGCTTCAGCGGCGGGTCGGAGGCGCCGAAGTCGACGGTCTTGGCCGCGAGCGAGGTGATTCCCGCTCCCGAGCCGACCGCCTGGTAGTTGACCGTCAGGGGCGAGAGCGACGATGCCCACTGCTGGTAGACCGGTGCGGCGAACGTCGAGCCGGCGCCGGAGATCGTGCCTCCGGTGCTGCTCGAGGACGACGAGCTTGAGCTTGAGGAGCTGGAGCCGCATGCGCCGAGGCCGAGCGCCAGCACCGCGACGCCTGCGAGCGCGCCAATCTTGTTATGGATCACTGAGAGTCTCTCCCTCTACTGGGTTATGTGGGTGCCGGTCGTCGCGCCGCGAGCGTTCGCACGCAAGCGGAGTCCCTGCCGGCCGATGTTGCCTGCGTCAGTCTCACGAATCGCCGACCGCACCGATGTGAACATTTCGTAAAAGCCCCTCGGTGGACTGCTCGGCGATCTCGGAAACGTCGACGGGCTCGCTTGCCTCGGCGCTTCCGCCGCCGGCGGCGCCGGTCTCGCGCGCGGGCTGGGGCTGGAAGCGGTAGCCGAAGCCCGGGTGGGTGTGGATGAAGCGCCGGTCGGGCATCGCCGTCTCGAGCTTGCCGCGCAGCTTGCTCACGTACACGTCGACCGAGCGGTCGCCCGGACGCAGCTCACCGCCCCAGACCTCGGAGTAGAGCGCCTCGCGTGTGACGATCGCGCCGGCGTGCCGGGCCATCGCGGCGAGCAGTTCGAACTCGCGCACCGACAGCGTGAGCGCGCGCCCTGTGGCCAGCACGAGACCCTCGCCGAGCCGGATCTCCAGTTCGCCGGCATAGAGGGTGCTCGTGTTGTCGGCAGCGGCCGCCACGGGCACATAGCCTCGCCCGGACGGCGTGCGGACGGGTTGCGAAGTCGTGATCGAGTCGTGAAGAACTCGTGAAGAGAGCCCGCCGCGCCGGCTGATGTCCATAATCTCCGCGCGATGAGTCTTCTCGCGCGTCCGATCGACACGACCCTGGCGGCGCTGCTGGAGGACGCGGGGCGCAACGTCGAGCGCTCGGCGCTGCTGCTGCGCGAGCTGCTGGGAGCGTTCCCCGAGCACGCCTCGCTGGCGCAGGAGTCTGAGCGCGTGCGAGCAGGAGGGCGATCGCATCACCCACGACATCATCCACCGCATGGGCGGCGGGCGGCGGGTGCGCGCGCCGTTCGACGCGGGCGACGGCTATGCGCTGGCGACGGCGATCGACGACGTGGTCGACTACACCGAGCAGGCCGCCGCGCAGCTGGACCTGTACGGCGTGGAAGCGCCGATGGAGCAGGCGGTGGAGTTCGCCGACGTGCTCGTCGCGCGCCGGCGCGGAGATCTTCGGGGCGCTGCGCTGCTTGCACAGCGGCGGCGAGCTCGGACCCCACCTGGTGGAGATCCACCGGCTGGAGAACGAGGGCGACCGTCTGCAGCGCGACGCCGTGACCTCGCTGTTCGCGGGCGGCATCGACCCGATGGTGGTGATCCGCTGGAAGGACATCTTCGAGTCGCTCGAGGCGGCGGTGGACGCGTGCGAGACGGTCGCGCACGTGCTCGAGGGGATCACGCTGAAGCGCAGACGGCGCTGAGGGTGTCGCCGACTGTCCGCAAGCGCCACACGACTCGTAAGAGTCATGGGGTGCACTACACCCCCTCGCATCTCGCTGGCTTTGTGGCGCGTAGAGCGCTTGCCGAGATGGGCGGAGGACAACCGCTCGCGGTGCTGGATCCGGCATGCGGCGACGGTGAGCTGCTGTTGGCTGTGGCTTGTGCAATCGAGGCGACGGGGTCGCCTGCTCCCCACCTCGTCGGGATTGACCGCGACGAGGTGGCTGTGACCGCTGCCAATGAACGTCTTGGTAGTGCTTACGCCGCCAGCACAATTGTCCGCTGCGACGACTTCCTCGCACCCAAGATGGAGCAGGGAGAGCTTCCGTCGAGGTACGACCTGGTCATCTCGAACCCGCCCTACGTGCGGACACAGGTGCTCGGGTCGGCACGAGCCCAGGCACTCGGTCGTCAGTTTGGCTTGACCGGTCGCATCAATCTATACCACGCCTTCGTCGCAGCTATGACAGCCATTCTGGATGAGGGTGGGATGCTTGGCCTGTTGTGTTCGAACCGATTTCTCACGACGAAGGGCGGTCACTCGCTGCGATCTCTGTTGCTAAGGCATTACAAGATCTCAGAGATTTGGGATCTCGGGGACACGAAGCTGTTCGAGGCTGCCGTTCTCCCTGCAGTGGTGATAGCTAGACGTGTGAATGCAACCGTCGCTGATCACGGTACTTTCGTTCGCGTGTACGAGTGCACGGGATCTTCGGGGGACGCTACGGACAACAGGTCCCTATTGAGCGCACTCGAAGCGGGGACCGAGGGGACGGTGAGGGTCGAGGACCGGCGGTTTGCCATCGAGCGTGGCGCACTCATCGAGCCGAGCGCAGAGCGGCCCTGGCGTTTGACCTCACCTGGCGGTTTGCGTTGGCTTGGCATGGTCGCAAAGCACTCTGCTGCTCGAATGGGTGATATCGGACCGATTCGTGTAGGGATTAAGACTACCGCCGACAGCATCTTCATTCGGCCGTCGTGGGATGACCTTCCGAAAGAGATGCAGCCAGAGCATGTACTTCTCCGCCCACTGATAACTCACCGAGTGGCTGCACGTTGGCGGGCGCAAGACAGCGCGGGAGGGATGCGGTCAGTCCTGTATCCATATGAGATGCAGAAAGGGCGACGGAGACCGGTGGACCTCTCTGGCTTTCCTCGCGCGGCCACCTACTTGGAGAGGCATCGAGAGCGACTCGAAGGGCGAGAGTATGTGCGCAATGCCGGACGGGCCTGGTATGAGATATGGGTGCCGCAGCAGCCCGACGCGTGGGCCGCGCCAAAGCTCGTGTGGCCTGACATCTCAGATCGGCCCCGGTTTTTCCTCGATTGCAGCGGCTCTGTCGTAAACGGGGATTGCTACTGGCTGTCCTGCGATAAGCAGTCGGAAACCGAGACGATGCTGGCTCTGGCGGTGGCGAACTCGTCCTTTGCCTTGCAATATTACGATCTCTGCTGTGGCAATCGTCTCTATGCGGGCCGGCGGCGCTTCATGACCCAGTACCTCGAAGAATTGCCCATTCCGGAGGTAAGTTCCGCCGCCATGCGAGACATCGCAGAGATGGTCAAACTGATGAGGCAGCGGGACCCTGCTACGGATTCCGAGCTCGTGGCCAAGGTCGAGTCCGCGCTCGATTCCGCAGTCTTTGAGCTATTTGGACTGAAAGAAGTCGTTCGGTAGGCGCAGTTGCAACTTGCGATTCTGGACGCGCCCGCCGAAACGTTGGAACTCCTCAAAGAAACTGGCCCCGGTTGTCGTCACGATTTCCTTTATACGCAACACATCGTCCTCGCGCTCTGCATATGCGATTAGGTACCGAACGTCGCAATGCCGCAAGCGAGGTGAGAGCGTTAGGGCTGGTTCTTGGCTGTCCGGCGTTACGAGACCTAGGTCGATGGTTCCAGCCAGCTGCAGCTTTACCTCGAGGGCTTGACACGTGATGTCGGGGAATTGACCTGTATCTGCATAGCTCCCTAGCCCAAGTGCCTCACATGCAGCACGGTGCAACTGCTCTCCTCGCTGTCTCTCGCTAGGCGAATACGGCAACCTGCATCCTACAAGCCCCAAGAGTCGCTTATGGAGGGATGAGACACTGAAGACCTGGCTGTGCTGCGGAGTGCTTGCCGGCTGCAGTTGAGCCAATACTTCGGCGCCAAGCTCGTCCGCTGGGGCGAGCGCTGTGGTGAATGTCTCAGTATCGTCGGGTGACACCAAGTTGCTGCCCATTCTGCCCGCTCGACGCTGTGCCTGGTACTTGCTCGTCAGGGTTCCAGTCCTATCGAACACTGCCAGTTCGGTACCCTCGACGACGCGAACCGCCACCACTCTGTTGGCTGCGTCGACACGCAGGACGGCGTAACGACGAGTTGGAGTGACCTCGGCGTTCCAGATCTGCAGGTTGTCGCTTTGCTGCACGTACACATCGAGATCTTGACCCGGGAAGCGCGGCTGTGTTCTTCTCAGTGTCTCCGGAACTGGATAGCCCAAGGCTGCGGCCACGGCTTGCTTTGCAAGCTTTCCTCTTGTCCTGAGGGGCGCATCAAAGACCTGGTCCAGCAACTCCTGCTCCAGAAGTGTCTCCAGCTCAGCTGTCGAGTACACGATCTCGGGATGGCTCATGAGCGGCTCGTAGATATCGAAACCGAGATCGGCAATGGCCTTGCGGATCGCGAGAGCGTCCTCAAAGGTGCCAGACATTTGCCTTGTGCTTCTGGCTGCACGCTGCAGTTCCTCTAGAGGCTTGGCTCATGCTCCTCAACCAACCCGTCGAAGGGGCGAGTCGTGCTGTCATTCGAGTCTGGTCGCCGGAGCGCTCGCTTCCAGCTGCGCTCCGCTGAGGTCGCCCTGAAGGAAGGCCTGAAACGGCAGAGACGCGTTCGCGCCGACTTCCGGGAGCACCGCGCGGCCGGCCGCGACCACCCTGGCCGGCGCGGCGCGCGAGCACGTAGACGACGAGGCTCTGCTGGGTCACGTTCGAGGCGTTGTGCACCGTGCCCGCCGCGTCCTGCGTGCCGCCTTCTTCGCTTGCGTGAACCCCCTGCACTTCGATTCGCGGCAGCGCTCCGCTCACGCTCGGCGCTTCGCCGACGGTCGCGCTGACGCTCGCGGGTGTGCCCGAGACGAGGATCTGATCGTCGATCCACGTCGCTCGGCTGTGCGCGGCGAGCGAGCCGAGCGAGGTCAGCGCCGGTTCCAGGCCCGCGGTGTCGTTCTGGAAGAGCGTCGCGCCGTGCGCGTCCTTCACGGTGATCGCGATCGGGACCGCGCGCAAGGTCTGCGCGGCGGTGCTCTGCAGCGTGATTACCGCCGCGTTGCCTTCGTGGCCGTGCACGATCGTCGCGCTCAGCACGCGCACCTCGCCGGCTGGCGGTGGCGATCGTCAAGCCCTTTTCGGCCAGGCGCGTGTGGTGGGCGGCCCGTTCGAGCTTCGCGCTCTTTTCCGCCGTCGTCTCGCAGGCGCTGAACGTGACCGCGAGCACGAGCGCGCTCGCCGACCGCCGCGAGCGCTCTCAACCGAACACCCCGCCGACGTAATCGCGCGTGCGCTGGTTGCGCGGGGCGCCGAAGATCTGCGCGCTCGGGCCGTACTCCACGAGCTCGCCCAGGTGCATGAACGCGACATGATCGGCCACGCGCATCGCCTGCTGCAGGTTGTGCGTCACGATCACGATCGCCACGTCCGAGCGCAGCTCCACGATCAGCTGCTCGATCGTCGCCGTGGAGATCGGGTCGAGCGCCGAGCACGGCTCGTCCAGCAGCAGCACCTCGGGCTTCACCGCCAGCCCGCGCGCGATGCACAGACGCTGCTGCTGGCCGCCCGAGAGGCGCAGCGCGGGATGGTCGAGATCGTCCGCCACCTCCTCGTACAGCCCCGCGCGCTGCAGCGCCGCGACCACTTCCGGCTCCAGCTCCTTGCGCGAGCGGCGCCTGCGGCGTCCTTTCGGAGGGTGCTCCTCGCGCAGCGCGTATGCGACGTTCTCGTAGATGCTCATCGGGAACGGGTTCGGCTGCTGGAAGACCATCGAGATGCGCCGGCGCAGCGCGTTGACCTCCATCGTCTCGACCTCCTCGCCGTCGAGCGCGATCCGCCCCGCGCGCGTCGCGCCGTCGGTGATCTCCGTCAGGCGGTTCAGCGAGCGCAGCAGCGTCGTCTTGCCCGAGCCCGACGCGCCGATCAGCGCCAGCACCTCGCCCTGGCGCACCGGCAGGCTCACGTCGCGCACCACCCAGCGATCGCCGTACGCGAGCCACACGCCTTCGATCGCCATCCGCTCGACCGTCGCGCTCGCCGGGGGCAGCGCGTTCGTCGGCGGCGCTTGGGATTCGCGGCGTCGGCGCGGTCGCGTGGCCGTTCTGGGGGAGGGGCCCGCGTCGCCGGGCCGCCCGCGAGGCTCGTCGCGGTCGCCCGCGCGGTTCGGTGTGCCTGTCGGCGTGAACGGACGGGCGCTCGACGATCGGTGGGGTCGCCGCCTCCGGCGATCCGGCGCGCGCGCGGCGGTCTCGCGGGGCTCATCGGACGTCCTCGCTCGTTCCCGTTTCCAGAACGGCAGCCACGACCAGGCCATCATCCGCTCGAACATCCCGCGGCGCTCGTGCGTGATGCGCGTCACGAGCGCGTTCAGCGCGATCACCATCAGCAGCAGCACGAACGCCGCCGCGTAGGCCTTTTCGCGCCTGGTTGCCTTCGCCGGCGGGCGAGAAGTATTTGACGTAGCTCGTCAGCGTGCCGCCGGTGCCGCGCAGCGTCGAGAGCCCCGGCGCGCCGCCCGCGCCTTCGAGGTGAAGCGTCGCGCCGAGCAGGATCACTACGATCGCCGTGTCGCCGATGATCCGCCCCAGCCCCAGCGTCACGCCGCCGGCGATGTTGCGCCTGACCGAGGGCAGCAGCACCTTGCGGATCGTCGTGATCTTCGCCTTGCCCAGCGCGTAGGAGGCCTCGCGCACGTGGCCCGGCACCTGCGCGAGACCCTCGCGCGTGGCGCCCACGACCAGCGGCAGCGCCAGCAGCGACATCATCGCTCCGGCCGTGAAGAACGAGCGCCCGAACACCGACCCGCCCGCCGAGGTCTGCGAGAGGAACGCCAGGAACGGCCGCGAGAACATCAACAGGCCGAAGATCGCCAGCACCACGCTCGGCGCGCCCGCGATCATCTCGATGCCCGACTCCACTCGCCCGCGCCAGCGCCGCCGGGCGCCCGTACTCGCCCAGCCACACCGCCACCGCCACGCCCAGCGGCGCCGCGATCAGCGATGCCGAGCCCGGCGAGCAGCAGCGTGCCCACGATCGGGTCGAGGAACCCGCCCGAGGTGGCCTGCGTCGCGCCGACCCCGGGGGAGGTGAACAGCAGGTTCGGACGCACGTACGCGATGCCCTTCACCAGCATCAGCGCCACGATCGCCCCCGCCGCCACGCACAGGCCGATCCCGACCGCCCAGCAGAGCATGTACGCGGCGCGATCGATCAGCGGCCAGCTGCCCACCGAGTTGCGCGGGCGCTCGCGCCGCAGCGCCTCGGCGGGGGGCGCGAGCGGTGGCGAGCCGAGGGCTTGGGAGGCGCTTCCGCTGCTCATCACGCTCTATCCCGTACTTCTTCATCGGCTGCTTCACGGCCCATGCCGCCAGTGAGAGGAACGCGCAGGAGACCAGCAGCACCGCGGCCATCGCATACAGCGTCTGTTCGAGCGGCACCACCGAGATGCCGTCGATGTAGGCGATGATCGTCGCCGCGAGCGGGCGCACGGGCTCGAACAGGAACGTGACCCCATCGAGCGGATTGACCGCGTAGGCGCGCGAGCCCGCGACCATCGAGAGCATGATCGCCTCGCCCAGCGCGCGTCCGGTCGCGAGCACGGTCGCTGCGAGGATCGCCGGGCGCACCGTGCGCAGCGACACGCGCCACATCGTGCGCCAGCGGTTCACGCCGAGCGCCGCCGAGCCCTCCGTCCACGAGCGCGGCACCGTCTCCAGCGCCGCCACGATGATCGCGACCATGATCGGCACGATCATCAGCGCGAGGATCACCACCGCCGTCGTGAGGTTCGCGCCGGTCAGCTGCACGACGTACTGCACCGAGTGCTTGCGCTGCTGGGAGATGAACCCTTGGATCCACGGCGCCACCACGAGGATCCCGATCAGCCCGTAGATCACCGACGGCACCGCCGCCAGCAGCTGGATCACCGGGTCGATCGTGCGCCGCACCGCCGCCGGCGCCAGCTCGACGACGAACACGGCCGCGAGCACCGACTATGACCAGCGCCAAGATCACCGCCAGCCCGGTCGTCACGATCGTGTCCCAGATCAGCGGCCACGCGCGGATGTAGTAGTCGTAGTGCTCCGGGTCCGTCGGTCCGGTGATGATCGCTTTCAGCTGCTGATCGACGTCACCGCCGGGGAAGAACCACTTGATCCCGTTGTGCGCGAACGACGGCCACGCCTTCAGGAAGACCGTCACCAGCATCAGCGCGATCAACGCCAGCACGCCCACCGACACCGCGCCGAGCATCAGCTCGGCGCGACCGTCCGGCGTGTTCCTGGCAAAGCGGGAGCGCATCGCCGCTCAGGAGTCCTCGCGAAGCGCGCGCCGGGGGGCTGCCCCCCGGCGCGCCGTGAACGACTGGTTTGCTCTGCGCCTAGTGGATCGTGATCCACTGCGAGCCGATGATTTTTTTGGTCGTCTTGTTGCCGCTTGTGATCCACGCGATGAACTTCGCCGCGGGACCCTTCGGCGAGCCCTTCGTGACCATCCAGAAGTTACGCACGCCCTGGTACTGACCGGACTTGGCGTTCTGCAGCGTGCAGGGGATGCCCTGGTAGCCGACCGGGTTGACCCCGGCGGTGAAGGCGAAGGACACGAAACCGATCGCATTCGGGTCGTTTTTGACCTTGCTCTGCACGAGGCCGTTCGATTCCTCCGCATCCGCGCTCGGGGCGATCTTCAGGCTCGGCCCGAGGAAGATGTTCTGGAAGGCGTCCTGCGTACCGGAGGAGGCGATGCGGTCGACGAGGTCGATCGAGCCCGTGATTTTCGAGCCCGGCACTTCGCTCCATTCGCGGATGTTGCCCGTGAAGATGCCCTGCACGGTCTGCTGGTTGAGGTTCGCCAGGTGATTGTTCGGGGAGGTGATCATGCACACGCCGTCGCGCGCGATCTTCGTGAACACGAGCCCGTGCGGGTCCGAGCCGACGATCGGGTCGCGCGAGACGTCGCCGATGTCGACTTTGCCGGCGTTCACTTCGTTGACGCCCGCGTCGGAGGTCCCCTGGTTGACCTTCGGCGTCGGCTGGTGCGTCGCCTTGTGGTAGGCGGCGGCGAGCTGGATCATCAGCGGGTAGATCGAGGTCGAGCCGCTCAGCAGCAGCGCGCGCGCGCCGGCGGCGGCGGGGGCGGCCAGCGTGAGGGCCGCCGCGACCAGCAGGACGGTCAAAGTTCGGGTGGGTCGTAGTCGCAAGACTCTGCTCCTTAGTGACGGGTACGTGAGCGCCAGTCTCCGAGCAGTCGGACATCCAGACGTGAACAGGATGTGAACGCGGGCAAATGTTCTCAACTCGTTAACAGGTCGCCCGCCGCCTGCGATCAATCTGCCGGGGTGCCTCGTCCACCTCGCGCACGTGGCGTCCGGGAGTTTCGACGCCCGCGCGTTCGCGCCCGAACCTGCTCGCTGCTCGCGCTCGTGCCGCTGCTCGTGGTGCTCCTTGGCGCGCCGGCCCCGGCGGTGGCGCTGATCTCGCCGGTCACCACGCTCGACGGCGCCAGCTGCGGAAATCGTCGAACTCGGCGGCGTCGCGATGGCCACCGACGGCAGCGGCGGGCTCGTCTACCGCAAGCGCGTCGACGGGCGCCCGCACATCTTCGCCGCGCTCTACTCCCACGGGGCGTGGCAGGCGCCGCAGCGCGTCGACGTCGGCCAGCCCTTCGAATCCTCCTTCCCGGCGATCGGCGCCGGCGAAGGCGGGCGGCTGGTGGTGGTCTGGACCAACCACTACTCCTCCACGACCGACGGTCTCTTCTCCGCGGCGCTCGAGCCCGGCTCGACCGGCTTTCAGCCGCCGGTCCCGGTCGACCTGAACATCGGCCAGGCGATCGGCACCTACCCGTCGGTGGCGATGAACCTCGCCGGCAGCGCGCTCGTCGCCTACCGCGTGATCACCGCCATCAGCGGCCCTTCGACGCCGGAAATCCCGCCTGGCTATGTGAAGGCCGAAATCCGCATGGCGCGCTTCGACGGCGAGTTCTGGTCCTCGTTCGGGCAGCCGCTGAACCGCAACCTCGCTCAGCCGATGCTCGCGCCCACCGCCGCCAACTCCCCGCGCGTGGCGATCGATCTCACCGGGCAGGGCATCGTCGCCTGGCAGGAGCCCGACGACTCGTTCGTCAACCGCATCTACGCGCGGCGCATCTTCGGGATGGTCGCCCGGCAACATCCTCCAGGTCAGTCCCTCCACCTACGCGGGCCACGCGCTCAACGGCCCCGCCGATGAGTTCGCGCTCGACACCGCCGGCTTCGGCGAGGGCGCGGTCGCCTGGCGCCAGCAGCCCGCGCCCGGCTCGGGCTTCACCCGCCCGCGCGTGTTCGTCTCGGAGATCCCTTCCTCGTTCGACCCCCATGGCGCCGCCTTCGCGCCCGCGCGGATCGTCGATGGCGGCGGCGCCGAAGGGCCTGCGGGCCCGATCGGTCCGCTCAGCCTCGGCCTCGACGGCGAGGGCGACTTCGACGTCGGCTTCGGCTCGGGCGTCGCAAGCTTCGACGCGCGCGGCGCCGAAGCCGGCCTCTCCACGCCCGTGCGCATGGACGACGGCGCCAGCGACATCGCCGGCGAACCCGTGCTCACGCGCGCCGACAACGGCGCGCTCGCCGCCGCCTGGAAGGTCGACGAGCACGGCGCCGGCGCCGTCGGCGTGCTCGAGCGCCGGGCGGACGGCACCCCCAACCGCCAGCTCGTCTCCGCACCCGGCGGCGGCACCGTGCATCAGCTGCAGATCGGCGGCTCCCACCACGGCGACGCGATCGTCGGCTTCCTGCAGGGCGACGGCGCCAACACCAAGATCGGCGCCGTCGTCGTGCGCGCCCCTCCGGGCGAGTTCGTGCTCGACACGCCCTCGGGCTGGGTCCACGCCGCGAAAGTCCCGCTGCAGTGGGAAACCCCCTTGGCGGGCGCCGGCGCGATCACCTACGGCGTGCTCGTCGATGACCGCGAAGTCGCCGAAAACCTCACCACCACCGAAACGATCCTCCACGGCTCGGAGATCTCGAGCGGCGTCCACACGATCCAGGTCGAGGCGACCGACTCGCTCGGGCAGGTCGTCGACTCCGTGCCCGCCACGATCAAGGTCGATCGCACACCCCCGCAAGTGCAGCGTGCGCGTGCGCGGCAGTTCGGTCACCGTGCGCGTCAGCGACGGGGCGCACGGGCAGGTCTCCGGGGTTGAAGCGAGCTCGGTGCAGGTCAGCTTCGGTGTCGGCGGCCGGCATGGCAGCGCACGTGGGCGCACCGTGCTCAGCCATCGCTACGCCTCCGGGGGCACATACACGATCACCGTCACGGCCTCTGACAAGGCCGGCAACCGGCCAAGGTGCGCAGGGTGGTGAAGGTTTCGTGAAGCGGGTTCTTCGTCTCGGGGCCAGGTCGCGGTTCTCTGCTTGCTCGTGTTCGCCGCCTCGGCGCATGCGATCTATGGGCCGGCGGCTGGGGGTTTCGGCGCTGAAATCGTCTCGGTCGATCATGCCTCCGATGAACAGGCCGACGCAGCAACCACCGATGCAGCGATCTCGGCTAATGGGCGCTATGTCGTCTTTCAGACGCGCGCGACCAACTTCTTTGAAAACGATGGCGTCGCGGTGGAGACCCCGAACCGCCTGGTGTGTGCCGGGAGGGCGGAATTTTCCGTTACGACCGCGACACGGGCGAACTTGCGCTGGTGGCCGACGGCACGAGGTCGGCGCTGAACTCGAAAGGCGAATGCGATCCCTCTGACCTGATCCTTGAAGGGGCGCGAAAATCCATCTATCAGCGCCGACGGACGCTACGTCGCCTTTCGACACTGCTCAGCAGCTTGCCCCCAAGACAACAAACGAAAATTTCGACGTCTATGTGCGCGACATGGACGTGCCGCTCACGGCCGAACGCAAGGACTCTGGCGCTTATACGCTCGTCTCGGCAAAGAGCGGAGGAGAAGAACCGGCCAGCTACACCTTGCATGAAGCCCCTCATGCCGGGCAGAACCCGGCGCGGAGGTATGGCCGAACACGGCCATATCGGCCGATGGCCGCTACGTCGCGTTCCGAACGACGAAGCATCGTCAACCTGCCCGATGACGCTGGTGTCGAAACGCCGCCAGAACAACTCTTTGTAAGAGATCTGACTGCGCGGACGACCACGCTTGTGAGTCGGCAGAAACAAGGCGAACCCGAAGAAGGCAAGCCGGCGGGCGGGGCGATTGGGCCAGCCACGATCAGCGCTGATGGCTCAACTGTCGCATGGGTGGCGACCAACGCGCCCGGCACAAACCCGGTTCCTGTCCGGCGAGTCGTTGAATACGAGCGAACCCCACTACTTGTGGCAGCGTTGGCAGGAACCGGATGCCGCGACGCGACGCATTACAGGTATCGCTGATCCCGATGATCCGGCTTGCCCTCCCGATGGAGAAATCACACTCAATGAGACTGCAACCGGTCCCTGCTACGGGCCGCTGAGTGAGCCCGAGTCCGCTTTGGGGAGTATCGCTCTGACAGCTCCGGGGTTGAGCGGCGATGGCTACACCGTCGCGTTCCTGGCAGGATCGGCATCGCGTCCCAACGTCACGAAGTCGAGTGGCCTGGATGTGTTTGTCACGAGCATGAGACCCGGCGTGTCGCGCAAGGCGGGCACTCGCGAGCTGACCCTCGGCGTCCGGTCTGGTAACCCGGGCTCGACGCCGTCGATCGAATCGCTGGCGCTTTCGCCGGATGGATCGACGATCGCGTTCACCTCCCTGCGCGACAGCTTCGTATTGCCCGAACCGCAGCTGATCGGCTCGCTTCGCGCGCTGTCCGACCGCTAGCGATCTGTACGTGATCCATCTGGACTCGAACACTCTCGAACGCGCGGTGCTGAACTACGAAGGCGGCGATCCGAACCGGTCTGTCCTGGTCAATCCGACGTTGTCCCAGGACGGCTCGATGGTGGCTTTTGTCTCCTCGGCGACCGACCTCATCTTCGGTGACGCCAACAGCGCCGCCGACGCCTTTACGACGAAGCTCCAAGCTGCAGGCGGAACGGCGCCGGCACCGGCCGAAGTCAACGCTGGTTCAGGTGGTTTTTCTTTGACCGCAATCTCCTCTCCGGAACTCGGTGTTTCCGTCAAGCGCGCTAAGGACGGTGGTCTCATCCTGCTCGTGGAGACGCCCGGCCCCGGCAGGCTGACGGCCAAGGCTCGCGGCTCGATCCCCAAGATCGCGACGGCCAAGCCCTCGCCTGCACGCAAGTCCTCCGCCCACACGGCAAAGGCCAAGAAGAAAGGCAAGCCGGCGCCGCCAGTGCTGCTTGCGAGCACGACGGCGAACGCGCGCTCGGAGGGCACGACCACGTTGACGCTCCACATCTCCTCCAAGTACCTCAAGGAGCTCAAGCGCGCCGGCAAGCTCAAGGCCAACGTCACAATCGCCTTCACGCCCCCGGCACCGGCCGAAACGCTCTCGGACGAAGTGGCCGCGACATTCGTCACGGCCTCGCCCGCGAAGAAGTCCTCCGGGAAGGGGAAGGGGAAGAAGGGCTGAGGCGTTCGGGTTATCGCTCCCCGGGTTGATGACTAGCATCTTGCGAGCCGATGCATCCAAAGCGAGCCGCCGATCCTCATGCCCGACGTCCCAAGCTCCCGAACAAGGAGATGGATGATCTGGTTGCGCGCGTATGGGCGCAGGGCTGGTGGTGCGAGCGGGCCGGCAACAAGCACATCAAGTGCTATCCACCCAACGACATGCGGATGGTCCCGATTCCGAGCACTCCGAGCGGATCACGTACCCGCGCAAACAAGCTCTCCGCACTCAAAAGATCGGGTCTGAAGGCGTAGAATCAGAGGCGATGACCATCGAGAACGGCATATCGACGATTGAAGCGTCTGCTTTGATCACCCTCAAGGCGCCACAGCGGGTGCCTCGCGAGCTCCTGGAGGCGGCTGCCTTCCACGTCGAGGAGGTTCTCGGCGATCACGTCGCAGACATCGCGCCGGGTGCATCGGCGTGCGCGGACTTCGAGCACGACACGATCGAGATCGATGTCACCCTGGTCGGCGGCTCGCCGGCCGAGCTGCATCAGCGTCTGGCTATCGTCATCGGAGCTCTGGAGCAGCACAGCGCACTTGTCATCGGAGCAGACGGTGTCGACCGGCTTGCCCTGATGTCAAGCTCTACAGAGATGGCCGCGCCAGTAGCGGCGTGAACGGGGCGTCATGGGCGCCTGCGGGTGATGCCAATCGCTCAACGCCGGCTCCAGCGGATACCCGAGCGGTACACGACCGCGACCCTCGACTTCTTGCCCACGATCACTGCCAATTTCAAGGCGTCTCGGTAAGCCTTGAGCCCGGTACGCCGCGTCCCCTATCGCGTGATCTACGCGCTCGACCACAAGACCCAGACGGTCAGTGTGGTCGCGGTCGCTCACCGCGCCCACGTCTACCGTCGACGCTGATGAAACAAGCAGGGCCTGTTACCACCTTGTTACCAACCTGAAACCAAGTCGTAACTTCGCGTCACAACTTGATGCTGCCCCGTTACCGGCTTGTATATCTTCTGTGAACGGGCTTGCGCTCGGGCAAAGAGGCGTGTGAGACTCGCCTCGTTTCCGACCTCTGCTCGTGAAAGGACCTACCCTGCTCATGCGTGCAAGCTTTCCCCTGACCGCAGAACGCGGTCGTACCCGCGCCGTCGTTGCGGCGCTATGCGCGATGGCCGCTTTGGCTTTCGCCGCGGCTATGGCGCCACCGTCGGCCCACGCCGCGTTTACCGTCGGCAATGCGAAGGCGCTCCCGTGGCGGGCCAAGGTTCGTCGGCCCAGAAGGAAGCGCAGTTGGAATTCTGGACGACCACGGTTTGGCATAGCAGCACGGAAGGTTGCGGCAGCTCCGCTCCGGCCGTAACGTATGCCCCTGAAGGCAGTGGCTGCGGAATCGCCTCGATTGGTGGAGAAGCCACCAGCGCTGAATGCTTCGGTTTCAAAATCTCCGAATCAGGTCCCGGTAAACGCGCCGAATCGACCCGTTTCGGGGGGAGCGACGCTCCGCTGACCGTCACTCAGCAGGCCAATGCCGATGATGCGGGTAGCGAAAAACCCGGTGTAATCCACCAGATCCCGGTTGCATCGTTCGCGGTCGCGATCATCGTGCACTTTCCCGACGGCTGCAAGCTGAAGAACCCGGCCCTTCCCGCCGGCAACGGGGATACGAGCACAGGCGGACTTGCACCAGGCGAAGCAGGTACTGGTTCTGAAGTAACGGGGAAGAACAACGACACCACTGGTGGCTACACTGGTGACAAGTACTCTGAAGAAACGCTGCGTGTACACATCACCGCCCCCGAGATGGAGAAAATCTGGGACGGAGAAGCGGTGAAATGGGAAGAAATCGTCCCCGTATCCGATATGGAAGAAGACACGGCTTCCGGCAAAGGAACAACACCGGCGGTTTGCGGTGCGCTGCCGGTGATGCGCATCGTGCGGTTCGACGGATCGGGCACGACGTTCAACTTCAAGTCGTACCTGAGTCTGCTCCCTGGCGCGCCTTCGGGCTTGTGGACTTCGGCGCCGGTGGCCGGAGACAACCACGTCTGGCCTGAAACGTTCAACGCCGAAAAGAAACAGCCGGGGAAGGTGAACGAATCAACGAAGGTGTGCGAAGCGACAAACCACATCTGCACCGCGCTTGCCAACGGCGGAGGACCTCTTACGGAAGCGGTGGCGGCGACCAATGGCTCAATCGGCTACGCCGACCTTGCCACGTCGCGCAAGAAGGGCTTCAGTATGGAAAAGAAAAAAGACGATCACACCTATTGGGTCCCGATGCAGACGGTCAGTCCCGAAGAAGGGGACGCTGTGGGTGCGACCTATGTTGAGCCCACCGAAGAACCGAAATCCAACCTCAGCGCTTCGCCCGAAGGCGCAGACTGTACGGATGCCGATTACCGCGGGTACCCGACCGCGGGGGCGGATCCGACGCTCGGCGATTGGGAAAATGCGATCGGCACGGGCGCGACGGCCTCCGCGATTGCAAGCGACGCGATCCATGCCTATCCGGTTTGTGGTCTGACCTACGACTTCGCTTGGGACGACGACGCCCCCGTCTACGGCGAAAGCCAACTCGAGCAGGAAAAGGCCAGAACGGTGAAGGACTATCTCGAAGGCGTTGAGTCAACGAAGGGTCAGTTCCAGCTGGCGTTGCACGACTATGGAACGCTGCCGCTCAATGTCATCCAGATCGCCGAAAATGGCGTAAAAGCGATCGACTGGGACAAGTCGGCCGGTTCCGGCGGTGGTAGCGAAGAAACAGTGAAACCGCCGGAAAGCAAACCGAATACAGTCGCGACCACGGTCGCAACGACGGTCGTCACGCCCCCGAGCAACGTTTTCTCGGTAGCCGGGACCAAGATCAAGGGCAAGAGCATCGTGCTCTCCTTGGTTCTGCCCGACGCCGGGAAAGTGCAGATCAAGGCGGTCGGCGGCAGCGTTACGGTCTCGAATGTGACGGCGAGCGTCGGTGGCGGTCAGGGAACGGTGACGTTGCCGATCTCGAGCGCGACGCTGAAGAAGCTGGCGAAGGTCAAGGGCCACAAGCTCTCGGTCAAGATCACGGTGACGTTCACGCCCACGGGCGGAACGGCGGCTAGCAAGACGAAGACGATCACGATCACGCAGGCCGCGATCACGCCGAAGAAGAAGAAGAAAGGCAAGAAAAAAGGCTAGGCAGCAGCTGGCCGACTCAAGGCAAAATCCAAGCACGCGGCCCCGGCGCCCGGCACCGCAGTTAGGCGCCGGGCGCCGTCCGTGCTCCGGTCGGTTTTCACCGACTTCGTAGCAACGACAACCACGACGACAAGAGCTTTCAACACCTATGGCCGACGACGACATCCAGCCCGAGGGCGCAGAGCCCGGAGATACGAGTCCTGCGCCCGCAAACGGCCGCGCACCGGGTGGGGCTGCGGGCGTTCCCAGGCCACGCTCATCGGCCGCTCGTCCGTCGGTGCGCTCTGGTCTCGCACAAAAACGCAATCCGGTGCTCGCCACGGCGGGTGACATCGCGATCGGCGTGCGCCGGCTCGTGTTCCGCGACAAGCTGGCGCTGTTCCTCACGGTCGCATCGATCGCGCTGGCGGTCATGTTCTTCCTGTTGCTAGGATCGATCGGTCCCTCCAGTCACGGCACGGAACTGCCGATCAGCCGCGTGGTCTCGCTGGCCGAACACAAACAGGTTGCGACCGCGACGCTGCTCGATCACGACGATCGCGTGGAGATCGCGCTGAAGACGCCGACTGCCGGCAGCACGCCGACAGGGACGACTTCCGGTGGGACCACGGCGGCGGGTACGACGACATCCGCCTCCGAACAGCTCAACACGACTTCTAAAAACGCCCCACTGGCTACGCCGGCGAAGCTCGAATACTGGGCCGCGTATCCCGTCTCGGGGGCGCAGACGCAGGGGCTGTTGCAGACCCTGACACGCGCGGGCGTGGTGGTCAACGTCGATCAGCAGTCGGGCAAGGCCCCGCGCGCGATCCTCGTGCAGTTCCTGCTGCCGATTCTGCTGCTCGTGTGCCTGTTCGCGCTGTTCATGCGCATCGGCGCCGACGGTGGCGCCGGCGGGATCGCCGCGTTCTCGGAGTTCACCGGCAAAGGACGCAAGAAGGGCAAGGGCAAAACCGAAGCGATTACGTTCGCGGACGTTGCGGGCGCCGGCGAGGCGGTGGCCGAGCTGCAGGGAGATCCGCGACTACCTCAACGACCCCTCGCGCTACCTGAACGTGGGCGCGGCCGCGCCGAAGGGGGTCCTGCTGGTCGGGCCTCCGGGCACCGGCAAGACGCTGCTCGCGAAGGCCGTCGCGGGCGAGGCCGACGCCTCGTTCTTCTCGCTGTCGGGCTCTGATTTCGTCGAGTCGCTCGTCGGCGTCGGCGCGGCGCGCGTGCGCGACCTGTTCGCCAAGGCGCGCAAGGCCGCCCCGGCGATCATCTTCATCGACGAGTTCGACGCCGCGGGGCGCAAGCGCGGCGCCGGCATCGGGCAGGGCAACGACGAGCGCGAGCAGACGCTGAACGCGCTGCTGGTGGAGATGGACGGCTTCTCCGGCGACGGCGGTCTCGTCGTGATGGGCGCGACCAACCGCCCCGACATCCTCGACCCCGCGCTGCTGCGTCCCGGGCGCTTCGACCGCCAGGTCACGATCGACGTCCCCGACGTGCACGGGCGCCTGGAGATCCTGCGCCTGCACGGCTCCAAGCGCCCGCTCGGCCCCGACGTCTCGCTGGAGGAGATCGCGCATCAGACGCCCGGCTTCAGCGGCGCCGAGCTCGCGAACGTGATCAACGAGGCGGCGCTTTTGAGCGTGCGCGACGCCAACCACGAGATCGACCAGGCGACGCTCGAGGAGTCGATCGATCGCGTCGTCGCCGGACCCGCCAAAAAGCACATCCTCACGCGCGAGGAGCGCTGGCTGATCTCCGTGCACGAGGCCTCGCACGCCGTCGTCACCGACGCGCTCGGGCACACCAGCTCTACGCGCAAGCTCTCGATCGTCGCGCGCGGGCGCACGCTCGGCACGGCTGCGCACATGCTCACCGACCGCGACCAGGTGATCCAGACCGAGTTCGACCTGCAGCGCCAGCTGATCGTGATCGTCGCGGGCACCGCCGGAGAGCGGATCGCGTTCGGCAGCCTCTCCACGGGCGTCAGCGACGATCTGCACGCCGCGACCTCGCTCGCGCGCAGCATGGTCACCTCCTTCGGCATGTCAACCGCGCTCGGTCCCGTCACGATCGGCGAGAAGGGCGGCGAGGTCTTCCTCGGCGCCTCGCTGCAGGACCTCGGCTCGGTCGGGCCGTCCACGCTCGATCTGATCGACCGCGAGGTCGAGCGGCTCGTCGGCGACGCCGAAGCCACGCGCCGCGTTCATCCTCGACCGCCACTGGAACGCCGTCGAGGAGACCGCCAACGCGCTGCTCGAGCAGGAGACGCTGTCGGGCGTGGCGCTCGACGCCGTGCTCTCGACGGTGCAGGAGACGACGCTCGAGGAACTGCGCGACGTGCGCCGTCCCGCGCCCGAGCGAGACCCGGGGCGCAGACCTTGAAGCGGCTCGCCGCCGGGATGCTGATCGCCGCGGCGATCGCCTCGGCCGGCGTCGCGTCCGCCCGGGGCGAAGCGAGCTGGCGCCTGGAACAGCCGCCGCCGCCTGAAGGCGCACCGTTCAAGGTCGCGCTGGGACGCGTCGACGACATGGAGTTCTACGCCCCCAACGAGGGCCTGCTGAGCGTCGAGGGCAACGCCACCGTCTCCGACGGCCTGTTCTTCTACAACGGGCGCGGCTGGCATCAACTCTCGACCGTGTGCGGCGGCGCCGGCGAAGTCTCGCGCATCGCCTGGGCGGGTCCGGATGAGTTCTGGACGATCACCGAACCGAGCGAGCCACGGGTGGGCTCTGGCCTGGGCCTGTGCCACTTCAAGGAAGGCGTCGTGGTCGGCTCCTACTCGACTCCGCTTGCAGTCGCCCGATCCCTTCCATCCGCTCGATGCTGCCGCTTGCAACGGTCCGAACGACTGCTGGTTTGCGGGAGTCGGCAGCCAGGATCCCTTCGGGGCAGCGCATCGGCGCCTTCCATCTGCACTGGAACGGGACCAGCTTGACCACCTCCTACCAGCCCCAGGGTCGTGGCGTCAGCGGGCTGGCGTTCTTCCACGGCGCCTTCTACGAGAGCACATTCGTCGGCGCGGAAGCCGGCAACACGACCACGCCGGTGACGCTGGCGACACCCGAGCCCGAACACCCGATCCTGATTCACAAGCTCGATCGGCTCGACGTTCACCGACGCGAACTTCCTGCCCTTTCCCTATCCGGGTGTGCCGAGCTGAAGGCACCGAGCTGCTGTCGGCCAAGTCCGATGGCTCCGACCTGTGGTTCTCCGGCGGCGGCGCCGCCTCGGGTCCCGACGCGCCGCACGACGGCTCGGTGCCAAGCCCGCCTGTTGCCGTGCACTACTCCGAACCCTTCTTTCAGCAGGCTCCGATCGACACCTCGCTGTTCGGGCCACGAAGATCGCTTCGTCGACATCGCACCGGTGCCCGGCACCGAAAACGCCTGGGTGGCCGACCAGCCCTACTCCTCGCGCGGGAGCGCCACCGCCAAGGCCAAAGTCGCGCTGATCGGGGCCGATGGAGCGACGACCGTGGATGCCCTGCCCGTCAGCGGCCCGGCGCGCGGAAGCGCGCAGGTGATCGCCGCCACCGGCCCCGAAGAAGCCTGGATGGCCACCTCGGCGGGCTGGCTGTTCCACTACACCAACGGGTCTGTCCTGCCCGAAGACACCGACTCGAACTGGGCGAGCACGATCACCCAGCGCCCAAACGAGTCGATCGAACAGTTCGTGCCCGACACCCCGCCGGCGGATAACTCGCAGCTGTTCGCTCCGCCGCCCGTGGCGGTCGAACAGGCGAAGAGCCTCGAAACGCCCGTACCCGAGGTCATACCGGCTCTGCTGAAGGACATCAAGGTCTCCCGCCGCGGCCTGACGGTGATCGTCAGCTTCAAGCTGGCGGGCCTCGCCGAGGTCCAGCTCGTCGCCAAGCGCCACGGCAAGACGATCGCCAAGACCGCCAAGCAGCGTCTGAAGGCCGGGAAGCACTCGTTGAAGCTGAGCTTCAGCGCCAAGCGTTGGCCGACCGGCTCTGAGCTTCAAGACCAAGGCGCTCGTCAAGCTCAAGCCGGTGCCCGCGACCGGATGTGAAAGCAAGTCGGGCTCCTCCGGCAGGCGGTGGCGGGCGGGACCGAACGCGGTGGCCACGTCTTGCGAATCGGGCTCGTCCTCGGGCTCCGCTGGCGCCGGCCCGAACGCGGTCGCGACGAGCATGCGCCGATGAGCTCCCGTCGCCTTGCCCATCGTCGCATCGGCGCAGTCGCGGGAGTGGCGCTGATCGCGCTGCTCGGCGTCGACTTTCTGGCGCATCTGATCGGCTCCGGTGCGCGCGCGGACACGGGCAGTGGCGATCCTCAGCCCCAGCCGGTGCTCGGCGCCGCGGACGCGAGCACGGTCCTGATGGGCGCCGCGACCGCGGGCGAACCGGGGGAGGCGTGGGCCTACGACGTGTTGCCGCTCAACGTGCCGCCGCCCGCGAACGGGAACGGGCGCGCGCGATTCGCCGCGCCGAGCGGCGAATCGCCGCCGGGCCAGCTGGTGTTCGAGCGTGCGACCGACGCCGATCCCGATTGGACGATCTACGAAACCCCGCTGACGAAGCGCAGAGCCAGCCTTATCGCGGCATGAGCCCAGATCGTGCTTCCGCGAGGATCACGCCACACGCCGGTGGGCTGCTCGCGGGCAGGACACCGACACGAGCGTCTGGGAAGCGGATCGTGGTGCTCGCACGCGATCCGGGTGGACGCTTCCATTTGCTGCCGGAACCGCCTGCGGGAGTACTTCCCGAAGCAGGGGAAGGCGGAGATCCCGCTGCGGGAACGTTGGTCGAAGGCGAAGGCGCCGGGGCGCTCGCCGATGCGGCCGTCGAAAGCGACGGTCACACCGAAGCGTATTTCGCCGCGCTCGGACGCAAACAGGACACGTCGGTTGTGCGCTGGAACGGGACACAGTGGTCGCGCGAGCCTGTGGAACTGCCCGGCGGCTACACGGGCTCGTTCACGGTCGTCGCGCTCGCGGGCACTTCGGCTCAGAACCTCTGGCTGCTTGGTCAAGCCAGCGCGGAAAGCGGATTCGGGAGCGATGCTGTTCAAGCGCGTCGTCAATGGCGCGGGCGAAGGCCACTGGCAGGAGGTCGAACTGGGCTCGGCGCTGTTCGCGCAAGCGGCAACGCCCGCACAGGGTGTCTCGGGCGTAACCCCGCTCAAAGGCCCCGCCCAATCACTGACCGGCGAGCGATCAGGGCGTGTGGATCGACGGCAACATGCAGGCGCCTGGCGGCGGCAGTGACGGGTACGACTTCACTCTCTACTACGACATCGCCCAGGCCAAAGTCACGGCCAGCTGGTGCGACGCACACAGTGGCGGCGGTGAAGCCCTGTGCACCCATCCGCTCGGCGCTCGCTTTGGACGTCTCGCCGGCTATCGCAGCTTTGCCTTCGACGGTTCCGGCTTCGGCTCGCGAATAATCACCAACCCGTTGCAGCCCGGGGGAGGGGACTCGACCAACATGGGCTCCTACCTGAGCCTCGAAGGCACGGCCTTGCGAGCGGATGCCGGGCGCCGGCCCGAACGATGCGCCGGGCGGCGCCTTCTACACGCCCGACGATGGCTGGCTGGAAGGACCCGTGCAGATCACAGGCGATTCCCAGCCCCAGCGCCTGACGAGTTGGCCCGTGTCCGCGCGTGCGCCGTTCACGGCCGTGGCGCCGGCGCCCGGGACGACGCCGGGCGATCCCAGCGCGCAGGCGTTGGCCGTCGGCGCCAATGGCGCCGTGGCCCGATACATCCCCGGACAGGGTTGGCAGCGCGAGTTCCTGCTCAGCTCGAGCGGAGCAGTCAGTTCGCCGACGCTGCGCGCGGTCGCATGGCCCGAAGCCAATCGCGCTTTCGCAGTAGGCGATCTCGGTGCGCTGTGGGTCTGGCGCGCGGAAACCGGCCTGTGGGAGAAAGATCCGGCAGCGCCGCCGGAAGGGACTCACGCCGATCTGCTGGGGATCGCCTTCGACCCGGGCGATCCCGCGCTCGGCTATGCCGTTGGTCTCAACGGGACGCTGTGGAGCTACGACAAGACCTGGACGCAGGATCCCCTGCCCGAACCATTTCAGAAGGAGTTCAGCGAAGGGCTCAACGGAAATCCCGCAGAAGCTCTGAAGGCGAACTTCACCTCCGTCGCCTTCGCCGGCTCGGAGGGGATGGTTGTGGCGGAACACGATCTGCTCGTCAATTCCGGCTCTGGGTGGGCGATCGACCCTGAAGTCCACTCCCTGCTGGCGAGCCTGCCGAGTCGACCGCAACTCAACGTCGTCGCCGGTCTGCCGAATGGCGGCGCAGTGCTCGCCGGGCACGATGTGGTGTTGGAGCGAGACAGCGCGAGTAGCCCATGGCACTTCTCCGAACAGCCGATCGTGGACGAGACCGCGGTCGCGGCGAGTGCCTACATGGACGGCTCGAAAGTGCGCGCCGTGCTCTCAGTCGTGCCTGACTTCGTCTATCCGCCACCGCTGATCTTGCCACCGATCGATCCAAATACGCCGCCACCCTTGATCCCGCCCAACCCGCTGCCCGGCGATGGCTACGTGCTGCGCGAAACGGGCGGTGGCTGGGAGGACGAGGAGCGCGCCGCCTACGCCGGCGACAGCGAGGACAAGCCGGTCAAGGCCGATCCGATCGCCGCGTTCGATCTCGGTCCCGAAGGCTCGGGCTGGGCCGTCGGCGGCTGGAGTGGGCACGCCGACGACGCGGGACGCGGGACCGACAGCGGCGGCTCCGGCCAGGCGGTGCGCGAAAACGTGCAGACCGCCGGGATCTACCGCTATGCGCCCGGCGGCGGCGCGCAGGGCCCGCCGAGTGCCGCGACCTCTTCCGTCCCACTGCAGGCGAACGTCGCGACGTTTGCGCTCGCCGGCCACGCCGAGTGCGCCGAACCCTGCGCTGATCTCGCCGACGAGGGAATCGCCCCCGACCGTAACCTGACGAGCGCGCTGAGTGCGATCGACGGCCTTGCCGGACAGCCAAATGGGCCCCGAGCCCTGCTTTACACCGGCGGGCGCGAGACGCCGGGCGAGGGTCCGGAGTCGAGCGCGGAGGCCGATCGCTACGCACAGCTGCTTGCCCAGGGCGGTGGCCTCGGAGTATTCCCGGCCGTATCCGCGGGGGACTCCGAAGGCAACAATGCCGGCGCGTTCGGTGCAGCGTTCGCGGGCTTCCCCGCGCCGTTCGGGGAAGGCGGCTTGCCGTCTGGCATCAGCACCTCGAATATCCCCGGCTCCACCGGTCCGGTGCGGCCGGGAGCGCGCACCCACTACGCCTTCGACAGCACCGGCTCGGCGGGAACGGTGCGCGTGATCGTGATCGACAACTCGCGCGGCTCGCTGGCCGCAAGCGATCCCTACCAGAACCCGGCTGAACCGCAGGCGCCGTGGCTGGGGGAGATGCTCGCCGACGCCCGTGCACGTGGGATCCCGGCGATCGTGGTAGGCAGCCGCGAGCTCAACCCTGGTCTGCCGCCGGCGCTGAACGTCGCCACCGACGCGAGCGAAGAGGCGCAGATCATGGTCTCCGGCGGCGCCTCGGCGTATCTGTACGAGCGCCCGGAGGAAAGCCGCGCCAGCCGCATCCCCGCGGGTGGAGCCGGTGACGATCCCGGAGTTCGGCACGGGCACGCTTGGCTACCGCTCGGCGATCAGCGGATCGTTCACGCCTGGCCAACCGGATGCCCTGTTCGGCGCGACCGGCTACCTGCTCGTCAGCGTCAACGTCGCCCAGCGCAATCCCGCCACGAACGTCGCGCCGGTCACGGCCCGGCTGATCCCGCTGGTGCAGAGCCTCTCGCTGAACCCGCTCGACGGGACGCTCTTGCGGCGCAGCGCCCCGGCGCTGTTCGAGGGCCTGGCGCGGCGCCCTGTCAGCGGCGATCGTTGGGGGCCTGCTTCGGCCGACGGCAGCCCCAACCCGCCAGGCGCGAGCCCCTACAGCGAATTCCCTCAGCCCCTGTGCCTGCAGTCGGACTGCGCGAGCATGATCGAACCGGAATACACGTTCACCTCCTCCGAACCGGAAATCGCGAACTTCGTCGAGCACGACCCCAACTCCACGAATCTGCGAAAGCCCCTGCAGGACTCCGCGGGGCACGTGATTCCCGATTCGAAATCCGGAATCCTGTGCGCGTTCAACGCGGGTAACACGGTGGTCACGATCTCGGCCGGGGGGCTCTCTTACTCTGTGCCGGTGACGGTCTTGGGCGGCAGCGTCGAGCAGCCCTGCGGCACCGTGCCGCTGGCTGCGAGCCGCTTCGCGAAAGCAGCCGCGACCCCATCCGCGGGAGCGCCCTCGCCCCCTCCGCCGGCCCCTGCCCCGGCGCCTGCCCCGATCGCGCCGCCGCCCGCGCCAATCCTCGCCTCCCCGCCCGCGGCCAAGCCCGCGGCGGTGAAGTCGCCCCCGCCGCCCGCGGCCGCGCTGCTGTTCACGCCGCTGCTGCTGTTGCCCCAGAACGGCGTACCGGCGATCCCGCCGCCGCCCGCGGGCGCGTTCGCCCGTCCGATCCCCCCGGGCGGAGCTGGCGTACGGGTGTTCGAAGAAAAGAAAGAGGAGGAGGAGGCGACCGAGCAGTCGCAGGCTTTCGCCGCGTATCGAGCCGCGGACTACCGCGGCTTGCCGGTCGCCGCGCGCGCGTACGCAACGCCAGGCGCGGGCAACAACAAGGCCCCCTCGCCGGCCGTGTATCTGGCGCTGCTCGTCGTGCTCGCCGCGGCGGGCGGGGCGACGCTGCGTCTGGGCCCCAGGCGCCGCGGCCGTCCGATCGAGACCGCCTACGCAACCACAGGTGAGCGCTCCGCCCATAGCGGCGCGGCCGGCGTTCGCGACCAACATCGACACCAACGCCCCAGGAGGCAACGACCATGAGCGAGCGCTCCTTCATCTCCCGCCACGCCGGCACGGCCGCGCTTGCGATCTCGATCCTCGCGCTCGTCGCCTCGAGCACGGGCCTCGCCGACGCGGCGCGACGCGCGGTCGTCGCGGCGATCGACGGCCATCGCATCAGCGCGAAGCCCTATAAGAACGGCCTGCTGCTGCTCGGCAAGAACAAGAAATTCGCGGCCGCGGCGATCCCCACCGTCAAGAACTCACAGGAGCTCGGCGGCAAGAAGCTGACGGCGATCGAACCGAGCTGCCCACCGGCGACGGTCAACCTCGGCACCTGGTGCCTTGACACCTCGCCCTATCCGCTCACGAACGCACAGGCGGGCCTGAACAACTACTTCTGGGCCAGCCAGGCGTGCGTCAAACAGGGCGGCTACCTGCCGACCGCCGCGCAGCTGATCGGCGCCGCCGCGCGCGTGAAGCTTGAGTCGACGATCCACGACTCGCAGCTGACTGCCACGATCGAGCTCGACCCGAGCGTCGGACTGAAGGACCAGCGCGAGATGAGCGCGACGCTCGTGACGACCGCCGCCGGCTCGGACGCCGCCGGCTCCGAGGGCGTCAGCGTCGGCTCGACCGGGGATCCGCGTACGGGCGAACCGAACCCGGTGCCGCTGCCGGCGGTGCCCGCGCCCTCGACGCTGCAGTACGTGACCGTCTACTCCAACGGCGCCAAAGGCGGCTTCGCGGGCTCCGAGCCGGTCTCCCAGCCGGAGAACTTCCGCTGTGCGTTCAACGAGATGCCGGGCGCGAACACCGCCGAAAACGGGTGATTTGAGCCGTGTTCACAAAATTGTCACGCCTGCGAGGACGATCGCGTTGACGATTGGACTGCGGACGAACGGCCGCGAGCGACCGAATCGTGTCCACTGATCCGACTGCAATAACGACGGAGATCCCCGTCACGGCGGCGCCGAGGGCGGTCGCTGCCGAGCCCGCGCAGGCGCAGACGGCGCCGGGAGTGGCCGCTGCCGAGCCCGCACACGCCCCTGCCTCTGCGCATACTCCTGCCCCTGCACAGGCGACGCCGACGGGCGTCGAGCCCTGCCCACACTGCGGCACGCCGTTGGCGCTGGACCAGCGCTACTGCCTGGAATGCGGGGCTCCTCGCACGTACCTGAGCGGGATGCTGCTCGATCGCCTACGCGCGCCCGCGGCTGTGCAGGGCGCTCCGGGTCAGCCCACGCAGCCGTCGATTGGCGGCCTCGGCGTCGTTCCCCCCGCGGGCCCGCCGCTCGCGCCGACCTCGCCGGGAGGCTCGGCGTGGCAGCGGGGCAGCGTGCTGACGCTGATCGCGAGCATCGGCGTGCTGCTGCTGGCGATGGGCGTCGGGGTGTTGATCGGGCGTTCCGGGGGCTCGTCCTCGGGTACATCCCAGCCGCAGATTGTCACGGTGCCGGCGGCCGCGACCGGCGCGGCGAGCACGACCACGCCGCCGACCACGCCGGCGGAAACGCCGACGGCCAAAGCCGCGGCCGGGGCGGCCGCCGCTGCGGCTGCGGCCAAACACAAAGCCAAAGAAGCGGGCGTCGGTTCGACCCCCAGCAAACCGGCTCCGCCGACCGTCTTGAAAAACCTGCGCACGGGCAGCGGGGGGAGCTATGAGCAGAAGTCAAAGAACTTGCCCAACGTCGTCTCCACGGGCTAGATGAGCACGCCATCCACGGGCGAGCAGGGACCGCTGCCCCGCTACGACACCGCACAGCTCGAACGCCGCCGCGAGGAGCTCGCGGCGCAGGTCGCCGAGCTGCACTGGGATCTCGGCGGACTCGCATACGAGATGGCGGTGCGCGACCACTTTCGCAACGACGTCCTGATGAGCCGCGCCGCGCAGCTGCAGGAGCGCGACGCCGAGCTCGCCGAGGTCGAACGCAAGCTCGGCTACGAGCGCGAGCTCGGAGCCGGACCCGGTGGCGAGGAGGCCCGCAAGGCATGGTCGCGGGTGCTGCCGCCGGCGCAGATCTCAGCTCTCCTGCTCGTCGCGTTCCTCGGGTTCGGCGTCGCGATGGGCGCGGTCGCCAAGGGCTCGGGCTCGCGGCGGGTGCGTCCCCGCGAGGTTCTGGTCGCCCAGGCGCCCGCCGCCACTGCGACCGCGACGGCGGCGGCGAAAACCACACCTCCGGCCGCGGAACCGGAAGCGACCCCGAGTGCGTCTTCCGAACCGGAAACCTCCTCGACGTCCACGGGCACGAGCACCTCCTCGTCGAGCAAGAGCACGACCAAAACCACATCCGGCGCCTCGGGCTCATCCGGAGCCTCCGGTGGCGGGGAAGGCTCCTCCGGCAGCGAAGAAGGCGCCACTCCGACGAAGCTCCCGGGCGTCAAGCACGTGTTCGTCGTGATGCTCGATGATCAGCCCTATGCGACCGCGTTCGGTCCGGCCTCGTCCGCGCACTACCTGACGGGGACGCTCGAGCACCAGGGCGCGCTGCTGGTCCGCTACTACGCGGTCGCCCACGAACAGCTCACGAACGCGATCGCGCTCGTCAGCGGTCAGGGCCCGACGCCGCAGACCGCGCAGGACTGTCCGACCTACGAAGACCTCACGCCCGGCAGCGCCGGCGCCGAAGGTCAGACGCTCGGTCACGGTTGCGTGTACCCGAGCGCGACGCAGACGCTCGCCGGGCAGCTCACCGCCAAGCACCTGACGTGGCGGGCATATCTGGAAGGGATGGACGAACCCGGCGCCGGCGCCGGCAGCGCCTACGGCGCCTGCGGCCACCCGGCGCTCGGTGCGCCAGACCCGACCTCGGCGCCCACCCCGCCCGCGGGACAGGCATATGCGACTTGGCGCAACCCCTTCGTCTACTTCCACTCGCTGACCGACTCCTCGGCGTGCGCGAGCGACGACGTGGGACTCGAGAAGCTGAAGTCCGATCTCGCGAGCGCCAAGAGCACGCCGAGCTTCGCCTACGTCGTGCCCGACCGCTGCCACGACGGCAACCCGACCCCGTGCGCGCCCGGCGCGCCCGCGGGGATGGAAGCGGCGGACGGGTGGCTGAAGAAGGTGATCCCGGAGATCACGGCCTCCAAGGCCTACAAGCAGAACGGCCTGCTCGTGCTGACCGTCGACGAGGCTCCCTCCAGCGGCGAATACGAGGACTCGAGCTCCTGCTGCGGACAGCCGACCTTCCCCAACATGCCCGCGCCCGCGGGCGGGATCGGCCCTCCGGGTGGGGGACAGGTGGGCGCGCTGTTGCTCTCCCCGTTCATCAAGGGCGGGGCGACCGTGCAGGACACCTACAACCACTTCTCGCTGCTGCGCACCGTCGAGGACCTGTTCAAGCTCGGCCACCTGGGATATGCGGGCCACAAGGAAGTTAGTTCGTTCTCGCCGTCGTTGTTCACCAAATCGGGTTAGCGCGCGCCTGTCCGTTCAGCAGGATCGCTGTTGAAAGCGCTCCATCGCACGTACGCGCACGGCCGCGGACACATCGACCCAACCTGGGCGACGCCCGAGTCTCGGCCCCCGCAACCCGCGCCTGTCACCTCGCGCTCAGGACCTAGCGCTCAGCCCAAGCCGCGCCGGCGCGCGTCGATGTCGCGCTCGGGCAACGGGATCGCCGCGAGGTCGATCGGCTGCACTGTGGAGAGCACCGCGTCGAGCGCCACCCCCGAGAGCGTCTCGTGCTCGACCAGCGCACCGGCGGTCTCGCGCACGGTTCCCCAGTTGAGGCGCAGCACGTGCTCGGCCCTGACCTCGGCCTCCTCGACGATGCGCTCGACCTCGGAGTCGATGATGTTCAGGGTGTCCGGCCCGATCGAGCCGAGATCTTGCAGCGAGGCGCCGAGGAACACCTCGCCGCCGGCCTCACCGATCGTGACGTGTCCGAGGCGGTGGCTCATGCCGTAGCTCGTCACCATCCGCCGCGCGAGCTTGGTGGCGGCGTGCAGGTCGTCGCTGGCGCCCGTGGACTCCTCGCCGAACTCGATCAGCTCGCCGGCCGTGCCCGCGAGGATGGCGACGAGATGGCGCTCCAGATCCGAGCGCCCGTGCATCACCGCATCGCGATCGGTCAGCATGTGCGCGGCAGTTCCCAGCTGGCGCCCGCGCGCGATGATCGAGAGCTTCTGAGCGCTCACCACCTGCCCGATCGCGCGCGTGGCCACCGCGTGACTGGCCTCGTGCACGGCGATCGTCCAGCACTCGTCCTCGCTCAGCACGTGCTTCTTGGCGGGCCCCGCAACGACGCGGTCGATGGCCTCCTTGAGCGTGTGCTGATCGATCTCGACGTTGCCCTCGCGAACGGTCAGCAGCGCGGCCTCGTTGACGACGTTAGCGAGCTCCGCGCCCGAGAACCCGGGGCACAGCTTCGCGATCTCCAGCAGATCGACCTCGGGGGTGAATTGCCGTCCGCGGCTGTGCAGCGTAAGGATCTCAAGGCGTCCGTGCACGTCCGGGTTGTCGACTACGACCTGGCGGTCGAAGCGTCCGGGACGCAGCAACGCGGGGTCGAGGATGTCAGGACGGTTGGTAGCGCCCATCACGACCACGCCCGCATCCCCGCCGAACCCGTCCATCTCGACCAGCAGCTGGTTGAGTGTCTGCTCGCGCTCGTCGTTGCCCTGGCCGACGCCCGCGCCGCGCTTTCGCCCGGCGGCGTCGAGCTCGTCGATGAACACGATCGCCGGCGCCATCCGCCGCGCCTTGGCGAACAGGTCGCGGATGCGCGCCGCGCCCACCCCCACGAGCGACTCCACGAACTCCGCTCCGGAGGCCGAGAAGAAGACCGCGTTGGCCTCGCCCGCGGTCGCGCGCGCGAGTAGCGTCTTGCCGGTGCCGGGCGGACCGACCAGCAGCACGCCCTTGGGTGCGGCGGCGCCCGCCTCCAGATAGCGGGTCGGGTCGTCGAGGAAGTCCCTGATCTCGCGCAGCTCCGCGAGCGCCTCATCGGCGCCGGCCACCGACGCGAACGTGATCGGGGCGCCGTTCTTCTTCTTACGCCGGCCCTGGCCGCGGAAGTTCGAGAACGACGCGATCCCTCCCGAGCCCTCGCCGGTCTGGCGGGTGAAGAACGCGAACAAGCACACCAGCAGCAGGATCGGGATCAGGAACTGCACCACGATCTGGCGCGCCGGCTTGCTGCTCTGAGGGTTGATCGAGACCTGAGCGCCGCCCTTGCGCAGGATTTCCAGAAGCGTCAGCGTGGCAGCGTCCGAGGAGGGGTAGTCCGCGTAGATTTCAAGGCCGGTGTCGGTCTGCGCGGTGACCTGGTGATCGTGGTCGAGCAGCACGGCCGTGCGGATGTGCTGGGAGTTGGCGAGCGTGACGACGTTCGTCAACGCCACCTGCTGGCCTTTGCCCTCCGGGCGCAGCGAGCCGAGCAGCACGAAGAACGCGATCACAAGCCCGATCGACGCGAGCAGCAGAAAGGTCGACAGCGGATCTCTGCCGAGCGTGCGCAGGATTCCCCTCAGCACGTCGCCGGCGCGCTGAGCGGCCAGTCGCAGGGGGGAGTGCTTGCGTTGCGATGAGGCCAAGCGCGGATTGCTCATGAAGGACGGTACATTCAACGCCCAGCCCGACATTCGTGTGAACATCCGGAGAAACAACCCGGATCGCTCTCAACAGTCTTCGCGATTGTTTACGCAGCGGATGTTCTGTGCGGCGAGTGCGACCGTGTAGGGAGTGCGACGCTACCCGGCGCTGGAGCTCATCGCGCGGGTTGCAGCTCGCGCGCCAGGCAGAGCCCGCCCTGCTTGTGCTCACGCAGCTCGCCCGTGCGCTTCAGGCGACTGACGGTCGATGCCGCGACCGTCCGCTTCACGCCCGTGGAGGCTGAGATCTCGGCCACGGTTATCCCCGGTCGCTGACCGACGAGATCGAGGATCACGCGCTTGTTCGCGCCCTTCGCGGCGCGTGGGGCACCGGCGCCGCCGGCCAGTTTGAGGCCCTCGTAGCGAGGCTGCGAGCCCTCGGTCAGCGGGCCGCGCTCGATCGCCTCGAGCACCTCGCGCAGGCGATGGGCCTCCTCGATCAGGGGCTCGATCTGACGCAGGCGCTGTGTCGCCGTGCGACGGATCTCCTCCAGCATCGAATCGCCGATCGCCTCGTCCTCCCGAATGCTCTCAACGTGCATGAACGGAGTATGACGGACTTACCGGTCGTTTGTGACGAGATTTGCCTAAAAAACAACAATGTCAACACAGGGCGGAGCTCGGGTTGCTATCGAGTCAAGGAACAGCGTCGCGGGTCGGTGCTCTGACCGCAATCGATCTGCGCGGCTCCCACCGGATGCCCCGCCGCGTTCAGGCCCAGTACGCGCGCCGGCGGATCCGGCGCTCCCGCCGGCCGGGTCAGCGCGGCGACGAAGTAACGGGTGTGTGCGGGTAGCTCGCCTGCGCGTGTCTGAGTGAGATTTGGAGTTCGCGTGGGAACAGTGCGAGTCGCCTTGCCGGCATGCACCGATACCTGGGCCACCTGCGCGCCGGCGACGCCGAACAGGTAGCGCGTCTGCGGGCTCGACACGCTTGTCATCGTCAGCGTTCGCCCTCCGGGCGCGGGGGTGCAGCGCGAGGCCTCCGACTGCGCGACCGCAAGCACCCGACACAGTTCATCGCCACGACGGTAGAGGCGCAGCGACCAGCTTTCTTCGCCCGCCCCGCTCCGGGCGACGAGCACGAATGCTCCCTGGGACACATACGCCGGATTCGGCCCGTCGCCGGCGCCTGGTGAGAGCACGCGATGGGCGCCGTAGGCGCTCGCCGCGATCAGGCACAGCAACGCGACCAGCGTCACGCTACGCCGTGCCACGCGCGCGGACGCTCGCCGGCTCCGGCCGCCGCGGGTTGTGGATGCCGTGCTCGGGGTCCTACCGAGGTCAGCCTCGACGTGACCGCGCACGCGGCGCGGGCCCGAGGCGGGCGCCGGCGCCTCCCCGCCGGCGCGCCGTCGTCGCTCGTGTTCGCGGCCGGCTCGCGAGCGCGCGTCGGCGACACGCTGCGCTTCGCGACGGACCTCGCGCTCGAGATCCACGAGGAACGGCAGCTCATGGTCATAGGCACGCTCCCCCAGCTCGCGCGGCTCAAATGGGTCGAGCGGGTCGTCGCGCTCGCTCATCGATCCCTGCTCCATGCTCGATGCTCGTCCTCGAGCGCGACGTTAAGTGCGCGCAGCCCGCGCGAAACCCGCGCGCGCACCGTGTTCTGAGTCGTACTCATGCGTGCCGCGATCTCGCTGTAGGGGAGGTCTTCGAGAACTCGCAGCCGCAACGCTTCGCGCTGCTCGTCGGGAAGCCGCGCCATGTGTTGGCAGACGGCCTCGCGCAGGTCCGCGATCCCCGCGAGCTCCTCGACGCGCTCGATCTCGCGGTCGGTGAGGCCAGGGCGTGCGCGGCCGAGCCGTCGACGCCGTCTGTGCTCTCCTTCGTCGCGACGACGCTGGTCGGCCAACGCGTTGCGGGCGATGCCCCACAGCCATCCGGAGAGCTCGGCGTCTGTACTGCCTCTGAACCCCATACCGCCGGCGATCGCGGAGGTGAATGTCTCTGCCAGTAGATCCCGTGCCAGTTCGGGTTCGTGTACGCGGCGCTGGAAATAGAGCAGCAGCGATTGTGCGTGGCGCCGGTAGAGCCGGGTGAAGTCGTCCGGTGTTGGTGGCATTGATCTCCCCAGACATCACGACGTGGACCTCTGAACATCGCTCCAAACAATAAACGTTGTCTCGGTTTAGAGGGTGCTCGCGGGCGGGCTGTATCCGTCTTTCGGCGTCGACGTAACATCGACGTTGTTAGTAGGAGCGAATGATCCTCTCGACCAGCGCCTGTCGCTGGGAGGCTTCGCGAACGCCGTCGCTCACGAAGCTCGCCAAGCCGACGCTCGCGGGTGCGATCTGCGAGATGCCGTCTTTGCGCAGCAGCCTGCGCCGGTCCGGGCCGGCGCACAGTCCGCGTGTCTGCTCGCGCAGCGTATGAATCGTCGCTGTGCTCAGTCCCGTCGGCGCCATGATCGCCGACCACGTTCGCGGCGTCCTGCCGCTCGCGCGAGGCCACGGAAGTTCGCGCACCCGGCCGCTTCGCACAGCCTCGTGGATCGCTCCATAGGGCGCCAGCACCGCCTGAACCTCGCCGGCCTCCAGACTCAGAACGGCGCTGCGCGAGGACGTGAACACGCTGTAGGGAAGGTCGCCGTGCAGCCCAGAGCTGTTCACCAGCGCCGCGAGATTTCCCTCGAGCCACGTGTCCTCGGCGACCCCGAACAGCGGTGGCGAGGCTTGTACGTAGCGCGCGGACAGCAGCTCGGAGGAGCTGCGCACCGGCGAATCCGCGCGCACCGCCAGCGTGAGCCTTTCCCCGCCCAGCGCGGCGATCGGTGCGGCGCCGGCAAGCAGGTGTACAGCTCGCTGGGCGTGTTCACGCGGTTCGGGCAAGAGCTGATCCTGGCGATCGCGTGCGATGTCCGACAGTGTCGTGCTCGTGATCAGCAGAAGCTCGTCGGGCGTGCCGTGGACACGCTCGAGGAAGTCGACAACCGAGGATGAGGCGCCGCCGGGCAGCACGCCCACGGTTACCGGGCGTCCGCTCATCTCCCAGCACCCCGCAAGCTCGCGGGCTGTGGCCTGTGCCTGACCGTTGCCTTCGGCTCCCGCCACCCACAGCGTCAGCGGTCGGCTGAACCCCGACGCCTCGCCGTCTCCGCCCAACAGGGGGTGGCGGGCGAAGCTGAAGATCACGATCGCCACGACGACGGTCAGCAAGATCGCCCACAACGATCGTCCCAACTTCGACTCGTCTTGCATGACGTGAAGCGTAGGGCGCTCGTGTGGTGATTTTGTTACCCGTTGTGAATCTGTTGCACGGACGGATTCTTCGCTACGGCGGCGCTCCTGGTGTCAACTCTTCACACCTCGGTGGGCGCTCATCCCCGGTCGAAAGCGGCATCTGCGGGTGGAGCGGACCCGGCGGACAATGTTTATAAAGCAAAGATTATGTGATCGTTTAGTAAACGACCCTTGACGGTCCTCGTTTCGGGGTACACCCTGAGCGAAGTTCTCCGTGATCTCCCGGCCCCCCGGACCGCGGACGACGAACTCTTCCGTGTGCGTGTGCTTCCCGATTTGCCATTTCGACTTTACGCGTCGTGTCTCCTGTTGCTGCTCGTGCTCGGCAGCTGGGTGCGCACGGCGCCGGCGCACGCGCTGATCGAGGCGCCGAGCACGATCGACGGGCCGAGCTCGGCGATCGGCGAATTCGGCGGCGTCGCCGTGTCCGCGGACGGGAGCGGGGGACTCGTCTACATCAAGCAGATCGAAGGCGTGCCGCACGTGTTCGCCTCCCAGTACGCGGGGGGGCGCTGGCTGGCGCCGGTGCGGGTGGACTGGGACAGCCCCTATGGAGCCGGCTATCCACGTATCGCTGCGGCCGACGGCGGTCAGCTGCTGGTCGTGTGGGTGACTCAGATCGCCACCGTGAACAACCGCATCCAGCGGGCGCTCGAGTCGAGCACTCTGGATGGGGGCGCGAGCTCGTTCGGCGCGCCGTTCATCGTCGATCCAAACGTCGGTGAAGGGCTCGGCGTCGATCCCTCGCTTGCGCTGGCCGCCGACGGTCAGGGACTCGTCGCTTACCGCGCGGTGACCAACAACTTCAAGACGACCAACGTACTCACCACGATCCCACAGCTGCGCCCCGGCGATGTACTGGCGGACATTCGTCTCGCCCGCTACGAAGGCGAGTTGTGGTCCTCACCCGAGCAGGTCAACCGCGATCCGTTGCTTTCGATGCGCGCGCCGAGCGAAGTCAACGGTCCGCAGGTCGCGCTCGGACGCGGCAATCAAGCGGTGATCGCATGGCAGGAGCCCGAAGCCAGCGGCGTTGCGCGCATCTGGGCGCGAAGGGTCTTCGGCACGACGCTCGGCCTCGTGCTCCCGGCCAGTCCCACGACCTACGCCGGCAAGCCGGTCGCCGAAGACGCCGACGCCTTCGCGCTGGGCGTCTCTGAGTTCGGTGAGGCGAAGATCGTCAGCCGCATCGCGAACACGCAGGGTGCGCGCTCGGGCGCGCCCTCTCTGTTCGTCAACACGTTGCCGGTCAGCACCGCTCCCACGGGCGCGAAGCTCACCGGGCCGACTCCGCTGGCGAACTTTCCCACACGCGAAGTCGGTGTCCCGACCGTCGCGGTGGACGACCAGGGCGACTACCGCATCGCCTCGATGGCCGCGGGCGCGGCGCAGTTGCTTGTGGGCGGAGAACATGCCAGTGCGACGCCGGAGCTCGCACTGGGTCCTGCGGCCAGCGCGACGGGCGCGGGAGCCGTCACTGCTTTGAATCCCGAAGGCGGCGGCGTAACGGCGTGGCCGGCGAGTGGCGCGTCGGGACTGGGGGCGGCTGTTCGTGAGGACTTCCCCGGTGGTGCTGCGCAGGTCGCCCTGCTCTCCGGCGCGGTCGATGGTCCGGTCTCCCAGCTCGCCGTCGGCGGCTCGGAATCGGGCGAGTCGCTAGTCGGCTTTCGCGAGGGCGAGCCCGGCGAATACGAGATCGTCGGCGCCCGGGTGAGCGTGCCGCCGCCGGCCTTCTACCTGGAACTCCCGGTCGGCTGGATCAAACCGGCCAAGGCGCAGGTCAGCTGGGCGCCGGCCGAAGACGCCACCGGCGGCGTCAGCTACAGCCTGATCGTCGACGGCAGGATCGTCCGGCGGGGAATCCACCTCACTTCGGTGCTGCCCGACCGGCGGGTGCTCGGCAGCGGCGTGCGCCACGTGCAGGTGCTCGCGACCGATGCATCCGGCCAGCAGACCCTCAGCAGCGAAGGGGAACTGAAGGTCGACGGCGCCCCACCAGTGGCGACGGTCCGCTCTCGCCGCGGTCACAGGGTGCTCGTGCGGGTCAAAGACGCCCAGTCGGGTGTCGTGGCCAGCTACACCCGCATCTCCTTCGGCGACGGGGCGCACTCGCGCGACAGGCTTGCGGTCACGCACATCTACGCCCATGCGGGCCGCTACGTGATCGTCGTGCACATGCGCGACAGGGTCGGAAACGAAGCGACCGTGCACCTGCGCGTGAATGTGCGATGAGGGCGCCCGGCGAGATCATCGGGCGATCGCTCGCGGGCCTGCTCGCGCTGGCGCTCGTAGTTGTGCTGGGCGCCCTGTCCGCAGCCTCCGCGCACGCCGACTTCGGACCGATCGAACTGCAGTCGGTGGGTCCGCTGGACCAGTTCGAATCGGCGAGCGCACCGGCGATCTCCGCCGACGGGCGCTACCTGGTGATGCAGGGCGCCCTCGACGGTGTCGAGGGGATCTTCCGCAAGGACCTGCAGACCGGCCAGCTGCAGTTGGTCGCCGGCGGATCGACTTATGTCAAGACGCCGACCGCGCCCAGGGAAGCCTCTGCGCCGTCGATTTCCGCCGATGGGCGTTATGTCAGCTTCACCAGCGCGGTCGCGCTGGTGAAGGCGGCGAAGCCCGGCCGCAACGTTTACGTGCGCGACATGGACGTCGCTTCAGACGGAGCCGCCTGCACACCGGAAACGGAAGCGACCGGACGCTGCCCCTTCGAACTGGCCTCGGCGCTGAGCACCCCGGGCGCGAGCACCGAAGGGCTTACCTACTCGAGCGAAGGGGCATCAGCCGCCGGTCGCGTTGCGCTCAGCGCCGATGGGCGCAAGGTCGCGTTTACGATCGGCGGCGCCTCGAACCTGACGAGCGAACCAGGCGGCAGCACCCCGGGGACGCCCACCCCCGGCGGACAGGTCGCCGTGCGCAACCTCGACAGCCACGAAACGATACTGGTGAGCGTCGAACGGGAAGCGGGCAGCGGCCAGATGACAGAGCGCCCGGTCGCCGGCGGCGCCGTCGCCTCCGGGGCCGCGCTCAGCGCCGACGGCTCAACCGTGGCGTGGCTCGGAGTGAACATCCCCGCGCAGGTTCCGCTCCTGAGCGACGAGCGCGCCCAGATCGAACGCGACGACGAACCCAGCTCCGTGGACGAATCCTATGACGAGCCGTTGTGGCGGCGGATCGTCGACGGCCCGCGCGCACCAACACGTCGGATGGTCGGTGGCGGCGACCCGCTCGCGCCCGGCTGCCCGCCCGACGGGACGCTCGCGATTGCGGCCTGCCGGGGTCCGTTGCCAGAACTGGCCTCCGAGAAACGAGGCGGACTAGAAGATCACCTGGGCTGGGTGACGATCAACACCTACGACGCCACACCGCAGCTGAGCGCCGACGGCTGGACGGTCGCGCTGCTCGGCGACCCGCCGTTCAGCACCTCCAACGTGTTCGTGGCGGACATGCACGAAGGATTGTCGCGTACGCAGGCGCTGCGCCAGTTGACCCGCGAGGTGCCGGTCCCCTTCAAGTTCAACCCCGGCTCCGACAGCATCTACACGCCCACGGCGGGTGAGATCTACGACATCGCGATATCTCCCGACGGCGAGCACATCGCGTTCACCACCCAGCGCGAGCAGTTCCCGCTTGCACCGCCGTTCTTCGCCGAAACGCCGCTCGCGACACTCGGCCTGGTCGAGCTCTACGAAATCGACCGCGACTCGGAAGCGCTCGTGCGCGTCACCCACGGCCCCGACGGAGGCCCCTCGCTCATCTCGGGGAGCGGCACTGTCACCGAAAAAGGCGCCGCGGCGCCTTCGTATATGCGGGAAGGAAGCATCTTGGCGTTCGCCGACAGCGCCTCGAACCTCGTCTCCGGCGACGCCAACGAAGCCGACGACGTGTTCACGGTGAAGAGCACTCAGGTCCCGACCTCGCCGGGGCCGGTGCTGATCGGCCCGGCGCCCGGCTCGCAGGAACCCTCGCGCCCGCAGTGGCGGTTGAGCGTGGTGGCGGTGACGCACGCGAATGGAACGGCCACGCTTGACGTTGCCATCCCCGGAGCCGGCCGCGTGGAGGCTACGGCCGCTGCCACAGTGCCCGTCGTCGTCGCCGCGCATTCGACGCGCACCGGCGGGCGAGCGCGCAACCGGGCCGTGAAGGCGTCAGCTCGCGCGAGCGGACATCGACGAGCGAAGCGCAGCGTGCTCGAGCACCGCACGGTCGCGCACGCGCAGATGTCCGGCGCGCTCCCGGAGCTGCTCGAACTGCCTCTGAAGGTCTCACCGACGTATGCGGGTCTGCTGGGCTCGGCAGCCGGCATCTACACGAACGTGCGCGTTGCGTTCGCCGGGGCCGGCGGTCCCCCGCTCGAGCAGACGTTGGCGATCTCGTTGCGCCGGGTCAAAGTGAGGGTGGCGGCGAAGAAGCGCGCCAAGACCAAGAGATCAGGCCACTCCACCGTCAAATCGAGTCATGGAGCGAAGGCGAGATGACTCGCGCACTGCTCGCACTGCTCGCCCTGCTGGTCCTCCCGGCTCTTTGTCTGGGTAGCCCCCTCGCGCACGCCGAAGGCTGGCACTCGGCCCAGCCCCCAGCGCCGCCGCCGCCGGAAGGCCAAGCGGGCGTCGGCGTTCCCGTGCCGCTCGGCCACGTCGGTCAGATCAGCTTCTGGGCGCCCAACCGCGGTCTGCTCATAACCGCCGGCAACGAAGCGGTGCCGGCCGGGCTCTACTACTACAACGGGGTCGCCTGGAGCGAGCTCTCGACCGTCTGTGGGGGCGCGGACGGGCGCATCGCGTGGGCCGGTCCGGACGAGTTCTGGACGATCTCCGATCAGCAGACCGGGCAGCAGCTCGGACGCACGAGCGGTGGCCGGGCAGTGCAGGATCGCTCGCTCTGTCATTTCCTGAACGGCCGCGTGGTCGCCTCCTACGCGGAGCCGATCGGAGTGTCCGGGTCCTACGAGTCGATGGATGCCGCCGCCTGCGCGGGACCGTCGGACTGTTGGTTTGGCGGCGAAGTCCTCCCAGGCTCTCTGAACAGCGGCGCCTTTCACCTGCACTGGAACGGCAGCGCGCTGAGTGCGCTGCCCTCGCTGGAAACGCTCGAACCGCAGCTCGAAGACCCGACCGTCGCGGTCTCCGATTTGGCCTTCTTCGAAAACCGGCTGTACGAGAGCGCGGGCGGCGAAATCCACCGTGTGATCGAAGGTTCGAGCAAACCGTTCACGCCGCTGATCCTGCAGGGGCCGAGCGGCGAAGCGCTGGCGTCCACGGGCGGGACGGTCCGGTTTGCGAACTCGGGCGGTCTGTGGGCGGTGTCGGGCGATGGGACGGTGCTGCGGCTGACGGGCGCCAATCAGTTTCGCGAGCAGACGCTTGCGGCGCCACTCGGCGAAGTCGCCGGCATCGCGGGTGAACCGGGCGGCGGCGACATCTGGGCCACGCTCGGCGCCGCCGGACCGGCGCCGGCGCAGGCGCAGGTGGTGCGGCTGCACAGCGACGGGACACTCGACCCGGTCGAAGGCATGCCGGCGGCAAGCGAAGGACTCGGTCCCAAGGGAGCAGCCGGAGCGATCGCCTGCCCAGCCGCGAACGACTGCTGGATGGCCACGAGCAAGGGGTGGCTGTTTCACCTCGGCGGGGATCAGCCGCGCGAGGAAGATCTCAACTTCCAAAGCCTGATCACCTACCGCCCGCCCGACGCGAGCCTCCCGTTCGTGGCGCCAGACGAAGCTCCCCCGGACGACTCCGGCGCCAATCCGGCCTCGATTCCACCGCCGCCGACAGCGTCCCTGGTCGAAACCGCCGGTCCGCTGGTCCGCGCCCCGCTGTTCAGCGACGTCAAGACGAAATTGAAGGGCACGACGCTCGCGCTCAGCTTCACGCTCGCCACGAAGTCGCATGTGCGGCTGCTGGCCCTGCGGCGCAAGCGCACCGTGGCCGCAACCGGGCAACTCGTGCTCGCCCGCGGCAGGCGCACGCTGCGCCTGCGCCTGCGCCGCAGCGCATGGCCGACGAAGCTCAGTCTGCAGGTCCACGCGATTGGTCCGGTCCCGCTCATCCCGAGCGGAGGCGGTGGGGGAGGCGGCGGGCCCACAGGCGGTCCGACCACAGTCGGCACCTCCCTGCGCGCGCCCGGCGCCGGCCCGCTGTCCTCGGCGCCCTCACTGCGGCTACCGTGAGCGACTCCCCGAACAGAGCGCCCGCGGTGCGCGGGCTCGGCATGCGCGCGCGCGTCCTCGCCGTGTGTCTCGCGCTGGCGGCGATCACGGGGGGCGGCGCGCTCGCGCTGACCTCGGGGGCGAGCGTTCCGGCCTTCGTCGCGCCCAACGGGATCGTCCCCGAAGCCCAGCCGGTGCTGGGCGCGCCCGAAAGCACGACGCTGATCGGCTCGACCCCAGGTGAGGCCGCGGGGGAGAGCTGGGCTTACGCGCTGAATGGCGGCTTTCACATCCTGCGCTACACCGACGAAAGCGCAGTCTGGCAGCCGCAGCCCGGCCCGCTGAACGTCGATGGGGAGCCGCTCAGCGGCTTCACGCCGCTGGGGGGCTCGCTGGCCGGCCGCACGACCCCCGCGGGTGGCGTGGCGCTCGTCGGAGCCGACACCGCGCACGTCACGCAGGTGCTCATCCGCAATCCCGCCGGCGATTTTCGCGAGGCGCCCACGCTGAGTCCCGAGACGTCCCCCGTCCAGCCCAACGCGCTGCTCGAGCCTGGCGAGACTCTCACCGCCGGCGAAGCAGGAGTGTTGATGGCGCCCCTGGAAGAGCCGAATGCGCGCACGGGTCTCCTGCTCGTGCCGTTCGAGGGCGCCGGCCACGTCCAGGGAAGCGTGCTCGCCTACGACGGCGGGGAAAAGAGCGCGTGGACACGCGAGCTGATCTGCGCCGGCGTGAACGTGGAACCCTGCCAGCCGCCCAAACCCGGCTTTCGCGTGCTGGCGATCGATGCGACCTCTCCGACCAACGCCTGGCTGCTGGCGCGCACGGGCTCGAGCGCGGATGGGATCGTGCTGTTCTCGCGCGACACGAGCGGACCCACGCCGCGCTGGCGCCAGCGTTCGCTCGGCACGGGAGCGCTCGGCGCCGCGTTCGCGCAGGCGAGCCCCACCTTCAAAGAAGCGGCGGTGGAAGTCTCCGCACTGGAAAACGGCCAGTCCCTGACCGTCACGAGCCAGGGGGTGTGGGTGGATGGGAAGCTGACCGTGACCCCCGCCGGGCAGCCGCGCCAGAGCGACAGCTTCACGCTCTTCTATGTACCGGCCACATCGGGCCCGGGGGGAGAAGTCACCACCAGTTGGTGTGACCCGCCCGCGGCCGTGGCGGCGATGTGCAGCCATCCGCTCGGCTCGCAGCTGCCGAGCGGTCCTTATCGCAGCTTCGCCTGGACCGGCGGCGGTCCCGAGGGGGGCAGGGTGATCACCGGGCTCGAAGACGGCATCAGCCTCAGCCTGCACGGTGAAGAGTTCATCCGCGTGTTGGGCGATGGCGGGGAAAGCGGCGCCCAGGGCGGAGCGGCGTTCTCCTCGCCCGAAGAGGGCTGGCTCGCCAACAACCCGGGACAGGGCGGGCCGCTCACCCATCTGACGACGCACCGCCAGCCCGACCTCCTGCAGTCCTGGCCGGTGCCGTTCCGACGTCCGCTCGATGCGATCGCGACGCAACCAGGCAGCACACCGGGCGACCTGGGGGCGCCGGCGATCGCCGTCGGTGTGGACGGGCAGATCGCCCGCTACACCCCCGGGCAGGGATGGGCGCGGGAAACGCTTCTCTCTTCCTCCAACGGCGAAGCGCAGACCAATCACGACCTGCGCGGAGTGGCCTGGCCAGAACCAGGGCGCGCCTACGCCGTCGGCACGAACGGTGCGATGTGGCTGTGGCGCGCGGACACAGGGTTGTGGGAGCCCGACCCGGCACGCCCTCCCAACCTGTTCCTGGCCAACTTCACCGGGATCGCCTTCGATCCCACCGACCCGGCGCGCGGCTACGCGATCGGCCAGCAGGGGGTGCTGCTCGGCTATGGCAAGACCTGGGAACAGGAACCGCTGCCGCCCGGGCTCCAGGACGCCGACTTCACTTCGATCGCCTTCGCAGGCGCCGAGGCGCTCGTCACCTATCAGATCCCGCGCATTGATCCCAACGAGGGGTTCATCGGCTTTGAAGGCGGGCTGCTTGTCAACGGCGGCAGCGGCTGGCAGGTCGATCCCGACCCCGCGTTGCAGGGTCAGATACCGGCGCGGGTCGCGGGGCTGCCCGACGGCGGCGCGGCGGTGGCGCTCGTCAGCGGGAGCGTGCTCGTACGCCAGAGCGCAGGCGCTCCGTGGACTCCCACACCGGCCGGCCCGGTGGCCGGCTACCCCGTTGCGCTGGCGGCGTTCAGGGAAGGGGAAACGGTGCGCCCGGTGATCTCGATCGATCACATCGGGGGGGCGAGCGTGACCGACAGAGAGTCTGGCAGCGAAGTCGATCGGGCACTGGAACAGATTCCCCAGCCGGGTCAGGCCCCTGTCCACACTGCGCCCTATCCGCTGCCGGCCAGCGGCTTCCTGCTACGTGAAACCCCCGCGGGATGGAAGGACGAGGAGCATCGCGACTACCCCTCGCCCAACACAGGCGGGAACCTGCCGCCCGGCGAGAACGGGGTCGACTGGCCCGAGGTGCCCGACGCGGTGCTCGCGCTCGCGCTCGCCCCCGGCAGCGGGCAGGGTTGGGCCGTGGGAGGTCAGAGCGGGGAACTGAACCAGAACCTTCCGGTCTTCGATCGGGAACCGATCCAGACGGCGGGAGTCATGCGCTACCCGGCCAGTGGCGCAGCCCCCGCCGGCTTCGCCGCCACGCCCGAAGAATCGGCCGCCGGCAACGCGACGTTCGCGATCGGGGGCAATGCGCAGTGCGCGACCGCGTGCGCCGACATGGCCGAGGACCAGCTTGGCCCAGACGCGTGGCTCACCAACGCGATCGGCCAGGCGGCGCAGATCCCGGGGGTGCGAGCGTTCCTGTACACAGGCGAACACCTGGCCCCCGGCCTGAGCGACGATCCGGGGTTCGAAGAAGCCGACTTCCAGCGCGAGGAGCAGCGCTACGCCCAGCTGCTCACCGAATCTGCCCGGGGATTGAGCGTGTTCGCGGCGCCGTCGGCCTCCGATCTCGACGAGAGCTCGCTGGCCGCGTTCGCGACGGCGATGGGAGGTTCGGCGCCGGTGGGAACCGCACCAGCGGGCTCTCCCGCGCCGCCGGGCGGCAGCGGCGCGTATGCGTTCCTCTCCACCGGCTCCGGTTCCGGCGGGTCCGTGTGGGTGATCGTGCTCGACTACTCACACCCGGTGCTCGGCACGCCGCAGCAATGCTGGTTGGCCCAACAGCTCGCGGCGGCGCGAAATCACGAGAACAACAGTGGGGGCCCTGAGCCCGTGCCGGCGATCGTGATCGGCAGTCGTGGCCTGACCAGCAGCGCCGGCACGGCCAACGTCGCCGCCGATGGAGCACAGGTCGTGCCGATTTTGGCCGGTACGCCCCCCGCCGGCTGCGTGACCGCCGCAGTGGCCGGCACCGCCGCGGCATCGGCTTACTTCTACGACGCTCCGCAAAGCAATCAGATATCCCACCTGGCCGCAAACGGTATCCCGATCCCAGCGTTCGGCAGCGGAACGCTGGGCTATGTCACGCCGCCCGAACAGGACGTGACCGACTTCCTCGGGGCCAGCGGTCTGCTGCTGAGCGAAGTGGAAACCGACCGGCGCAAGGCATCGACGAACGTGGCGCCGGTGCGTGTGCGACTGATCCCCGACATCTCCGAACTGGCGCTCGACGCGACGGGAGGCGTGCTGCTGCGTCGCAGTCAGCCCACTCAGTTCACGGGACTGGCGCGCCGTCCACACGCGGGCATGCTCTGCGAAAGGGCCAGCGCCGCCTGCGCCTTCAAGCCCGACCCCTACGTGCCGATCCCGAGCGTCTGCACGGGAGCGGCCTGCGCAAGTGGGATCTTCCCGTCCTACACCTTCACCTCGTCGAACCCTGACATCGGCCAGTTCGTGGAGGCGGACCCGACCTCTCCGGAAGGCACGACCGTCCTGCAGGAAGCCGCCGGCAGGCCGATCCCCGACGAACCGCGCACCAATCAAGGAGAACTCACCCCGAACGGACGCTTCGAAGAAGGTCCCGACGACGAACTCCTGAACGAACGACGAGAAGTGGTTCCACAGGTCGAGTCGGGTCTGTTCTGCGCCTACAACGCGGGCACCACGACCGTCACGGTGCGCGCCGGCGGGTTGTCCTCCTCACAGACGATCACGGTGCAGCCCGGCAGCGTCGAGCAACCATGTGGCACCGTGCGCCTGCGCCACCCACCGGCGCCCGAACAGCAGGAAGGCCTGCCCGTGCCGTTGCCGGCGCCGGCCACCGCGCCGGCGGCGACGCCGGCCGAAACACTACCGCCGCCGCCGTCGCCTCCCGCGCCTGTGGCGCCGGTCTCCTCATCGCCGTCCGCGCAGGCCCACCCGGCGGTACTGCCGGCGGTTCCGCTTGCACCGGTCCAGCTGTTCCCGATCCTGCCGCTGCTGCCGCCACCGGCGCCAAACCCGGCGCGGCCGACGCCGCCCTCGGGCACCGCCGAGGTCTCCCAGACGGTCGGGGTGGAGGAGTACGAGCGCGAAGAAGAGGGCGCCATCCAGATGGTGCACCACATGGTCGCCTACCGGCACGGGCCCGAAGAAGGGCCATTGCCGGCATGGGCGCTCGGACTGGTGCTCCTGGCCGCGTTCGCGGGAGCCGGCCTGCGCGGCGCGAGGCCGCAGCTCGCGCGTGTCGGTGCGTCGAGCTCCCGGCGATCTCGCAATCAACGACCCAAAAACACAGATGTTTAGGGAAGGTAACGTAAACTATTACTGTTTATTCACATTCATCGACAGGCTCCACGGGAAGATCCCGGGTGTATCCACCGCGTCTCCTCGCGAGTGGCGGGGCGCGAGAAAACGGGCCTTCGGGTCCTTACACCAAGGGAGTTCTCGCATGAGAGCCAAGTTCAGTATCTCGACCCTGTTGGGAATGGGCGCCACCGCGGCGCTCGCGCTCGGCGGGACGTTCGGCGCGGGCACCGCGCTGGCGGCGCAGTGCGGAGGCGCCAACATCCACGGGGAGGGATCCTCGTTGCAGAAGATCGCACAGCAGATCTGGGACGATGAAGCCCTGCTTGCCGGCAAGGGGTTCAACGAATCGGCGGACGCCTCGGCATGCAGCGGAGTGCAGGGCACCGGCCAAGAACCGACCGTGATGTACAACCCGTCGGGCAGTGCCGCCGGTCTTGCAGCATGGGGGGTCAACGGCAGCGGCAAGTCGCCCGAAGAAAAAGTCGACCAGTTCATCGGAACCGACGACGCGCCTAGTGCGGCGCAGATGGGCGAAATTGATACGGCCGCCAAAGGGGTGGGCAACAAAGGTCAGGCGTTGGTCATTCCCGTAGCCCAAGCAGCGATCGCGATGATCGTGCACTATCCGGCGAACTGCAAACTCAAAGAAAATCACATCGAAAACAGCGACCTGCAGAAGGTCTGGGCAAACGAAATCACGAAATGGAGTGAAATTTCGACCCACGAAGGCACGGAATGCGAAGTGGCGATCACGCGCGTGGTGCGCCAGGATGGATCGGGTACTTCGTATCAGTTCAAGCACTATCTGTTTGAAATCAACAACACGAAACGGCAAGAATCGCAGGCGGGCAAGGGCGAACGGACCTGGCGCGAACTGCAGCCGGAGACCGAACCGAACCGTGAATGGCCGAATCAGGCCGCGAACTGGGTCAGGTCTGGGAAAAGCGGCGGCGGTGGCGAGGTCGAAGAAGTTGAAAAAACCTCGGGCAGCATCGGCTATGCCAATCTGAGCGACGCTCGTAAAGGCTTTGCCACCGGCGTGCGGTGGCTAGGGGTTAAAAACGAAGCGATCGGCAAATTCAAGTTCCCCGGGACGACCGCCGGCGAACCGGCGGCGGGCACCTCGGAAGCCAACTGCAAAGGAACCAACTACACCAACAAGCCGGTCGCTGTCGGTGCGGACGACGACTGGTCGGAAGCGTACGGTGGCCACCCCAACAACGGCAACGAAAACTACCCGATCTGCACGTTGACCTGGGACGTGGCGCTTGCTCACTACGAAGTCGCCGGCTTGACCGGTGCGGAAGAGCAGACAGCGCACGACTATCTGAACTATGTCGTGGCCAAAACGGGCGGTCAGCTCGACTTCGAAACCCACGATTTCAGGGAAGTCGAAGAAGCGGTCGGAAAATACGCGCAGGAAGAGGCAGCACTGATTCAGCCATAAACACTCTGGCGAACTAGGCGATGAGCTGTGAGCGACCGGGCATGCGCGTCCCGGTCGCTCACTGTGCTGATCATCGCCTTGCGCGCCTCGATCAAACAACTCTAGGGAGAACATGACAGTCAGCGGGATGGATATGACACGATGGACTACGATCACACAGATCGCATCGGCGATTCTTGTAGCTGTTGTATGTGTGGTGATTGCTGCCACGGTAGGCAGCGAAGACGCGCAGGCGGCCGCGTTTGGCGAACTCGCACAGGTGGGCTCATTCGGCGCCGGATCAGCCGGTGAATTCAGCTGGCCGTCGGACATGGCAGTGGACACCTCGAACAACAGTGTCTACGTGCTCGACGAGCCCGGCGCTGTCCGTTCCGGTGGTGGACCTTCTAGTTTTCGTATTCAGAAGTTCAGCGCAAGTCTCGGCACTCCGGTGGCGAGCGTCACGATACCGACTCCGGAACTGCCCGAAGAACACCACCGTACGATCGCGGCACTCGCGTTCGATTCACAGCTGCATCGCCTCTACGTTCTTGAGGAGAACGAAGCAAACGAAGAAGAAGCATATGCCGGCGAAATCTATGTTTTTACCGAAGCGTTGCAGCCGGCGACGGAAATAACAAAAGTCGAAGTTGCGGGAGTTAAAGAGGCGCTGTTCTACAAATTTCCGGAAGCCGGCGAAACGGGTGCGCTGTTTGCGCCACATGGTCTCGCGGTCGATCCGACCACTCACGACCTGGTCGCCCTGGGTGGTGGCAATGAATTCATGCCCACGGTGCTGCAGCGGATCGCTGCCGGCGCATCTCCGTACCTCGCCGGCGCTCTCGGCGCGACTTTTGAAGATACGGGAAAGAAAATCTCAAACGCGGGATCTGCCAGTGGCATCTCCATAGCAGCCGACGGCTCACTTTTCCTGAGCGTACACAGTCTCTCGGGATCCTCACACCTACCCGGAGTGGTCAAGTTGACGTCCAATTTTGCGACAGCGACTATTGTCGCCGGCGATGCTGGTGTGAGCGGTGCTCGTGAACTGACCGGTGGACGGGAAGGAGGCGTATCGCTCGACTACGGTCCGCAGGTCTCTGTGGCGCCGGACGAAGGCCTCGTCTATGCGGTCGAGACCAATAAACCGGCAAGCGGAAGTGAAGCGGGAAGCTATGAGGTCAGGGGTATGTCGACGACCGACGGCTCCCAGAAGGTGGTCTTCGGCGGCGGCACATCTCCCCATTGTGTGATTGGTTCGGCTGCCACCGCGGTCGCCTCGGGCTCAGGCGGCGTGGTCTACGCGCTCGACGAGGGAGCGTTCGCGTCGGGAAGCCCTGGACACTCGTCATACGGGTTCGACCTGGTCAAGTTCGGACCCAACGGCTCGGGCTGCCCGACGCCGACGGCGTCATTCCTGATCGGCTCAGACTCGAGCAGTCCGAAGGTGGTGGTCAAAAAGGGCGAAGTAGTCAACTACACCGCCGTCGAGGCGGGATTGAACGGCGAAGCTCCGGTAGAACTGCAGTGGGACCTGGAAGGGTCAGGCAAATACGAAACCAAGAAGACGGGAACACCACCGAGTCTCAGCGAGCAGGATGAATATTTCACGCCGCGCGTCTACACGGTTGGCTTGAAGATCTTGCTCGAAAACAACGGGAACTACGGCAACCCACCGCCGGTGACGCGACAGATCGAAGTCGTCGCGGCATCTCCGGAAGCGAGCTTCGAAGTTTCGCCGCAGAGCCCCAAGCCGGAAGAAGCGGTGACGTTCAATGCGGAACTCTCGAGAGATCCCACCGGGCAATGCACCGTTGGGCACGGCTGTGCCCCGACGAACAAACTCAAGGAATACATCTGGAAATTCGGCGACGGGCAAACCGTGACGAAGAAATTTGCCGAAGGAGACACCTACACTCGAGGGTTCGCCAATACAGGCCATCAGGGCAGGCAGGAATCGGTATCGTTGACGGTCGTCAATGAAGAAGGAACGCAGAGCGCTCCGGTGACCCAGTCGCTTACCATTCAGGGCACGCCGGAAGCGACGACAACTACCCCTACGACAACGGCGCCGACGACGACCGCCGCCACCACACCGCCACCTCCGCCCGCCACGACGACCACAACGACACACACGCCTCCTCCGCCTGCTAAACCGCTGACGAATGCGCAGAAGCTGACAAAGGCGTTGAAGGCGTGCGACAAAATCAAGGCCAAGCGGAAACGCTCGGCATGCGTTGCGCAGGCCAAACGGAAGTACGGCCCAAAACCGAAGAAGAAGCGCAAGAAATAATTGACTAAACGTTTCTCAGTTTAGTGACAATGAACTAAACAACAGCGCTTAGGATCGCCTCGACTATCAATCGAGCAGCGTATGACCGGACTCAACACCGGTCATACGCTGCGGAAAAGGACAGGCAATCCGATGAGACGACTGTTTGCTGGATCGTTGGGGTGGGCGGTTGCTGTGCTTCTCGGCACGGCTTCGCTCACCCTCATGGCGTCATCGGTCGCACAGGCCGACTTCACGCCGCCGTTCACAACGCAATGTTCGGGTGGTACCGCGTCGGGTGTCCCGACCGGGCTGCAACAGAACCTCGCGTTCAATTGGGCATCCGAGTTCGAGGAAGAAGGCGTCACCTTCCCCCTGTCGTGTGCTGGACGCGGCCCGAGCATCAAATACGGCCCGGTGACGACGAGCCTTGTCTCCCTCGAAGCGCTCGGCGCGAGCAGCGGCGTGCGCAATCCGAGCTATCGCTTCGCCGGCACCGAAGAGCCGCCCACGCTGGCCCAGTGGCTGAACATCGACCTGGGCGACAAACCGGGCGAAGATTCGGGCCTGATTCGCCAGATCCCGGTCGCGAGCGCCGCTGTGGTGCCGATCGTGCACTTCCCCGAAGGCTGCGCAATCCCGGCGGGAGAGGCGACAGCCGATGGCCGCTTCACGGTGTCCAATGCCGAGCTCGAGAAGGTCTACGCGGGCGAAATCTCGACGTGGGGAGGACTGCTGCCCGACATTGAAGCCTCCTGCGCGGCCATTCCGATCGTGCGTGTGGTCCCGGGCGTGTCCGACGGCACCACATACGCGTTCAAGCAGTGGCTTGCGAAGGTCGACCCGTCCAGGGGCTGGCCCGAGTCGAGCTCCAAACCGAACACCACATGGCCGAATGACGAAGGCGCCACCGCAACCCGCCGCATCGAAGGCGGGGATTCGGAAGAGGCGGCCGTGGTCGCCGAAGCGAGTGGCTCGATCGGCTTCTCGAGCCTGTCTTTCGCACGCGCCGAAGGCCTCGGCTTCTTCTCGCCGAAAAACATCAAACACAGCAAATCCGTGGGCTTCTGGCTCTCGGTCGAAAACGGCGCCGGCCAGCGAGTGGAGCCGACTCGCGACCCGAATTCGGGCGAAGACAACGTCAAGGGCGCCAACTGCGACAACCCGACGTTCAACTACGTTCCGAGTGGCTATGACACAACGGTGACACCGATCTGGCGCGCGGTCTCCGCCGCGGGCAGCAGGACGGGTTGGCCGATCTGCACGCTTGTTTACGAGCTCGCGTGGGACGACCCGTCGGTGGTCTTCGGGAACACCGAAGAAGGTCAGTCGATGCAGCGTACGGTCAAGGACTTCCTGGCCTACGTCCTCGGCTCGGACGGTCAGGAAGCAGCGAAGGTGCGTGACTACTCGCCGCTGCCGGCCGCGATTCTCGCCGACGCTCAGGAAGGCCAGAGCCGGGTCGGCTGGAACAAGGTTCCAGGCTCCAAAGAAGCGGGCGAGGCGTCCGTCAAATCCGACATCGCCGCAGGAGTGAGACACACCCAGCCCTAACTGGCTGCCCTGCACGGGGTTCGACGCGACATGTGGCCCCGTGGATCGAGGAGATCCGCGGGGCCATTTCTGCCTGAAGACGGCGTCTCGGTGAGCTTTCAAGCCACAAGCTCAGATGGAGAGGGGAGTCGGCGGAGGAACGATTGTTTACGTAAACATACGTAAACATCTTGGTAACATTTACGTGGACTTGGTCACAAACCATGTTTCGCGCGTACCGCCTGTTGGGGGTAGGACGCGCAAGGGGCCCATGGGCTCATGACCGGACGAGCCCCGGCTCGTCTACGACCAAGGAGACTCGGATGAGGATCACCTTAAGCATGTCAGCATTGAAGTTATGCACGGCAGCTCTGATTGGCGCCTGCGTCGCGGCGGCGTTCTTGTTGAGTGCCGCGCTGGGCGCGGGCACGGCCGTGGCCGCCGAACAGTGTTCGGGCGCGAACATCCACGGCGAAGGTTCGTCGCTGCAGAAGATCGCACAGCAGTTATGGGATCACGAAAGCACGCTTGCAGGCAAAAGTTTCTCGTTATCCATCGCGGAAAGCGCCTGTAGCGGCACGCAGGGCAGCGGCGCCACGCCGACCGTAACGTATACCCCTTCGGGGAGCGCGGTCGGCCTGGAAGCGTGGGTGTTAACAGCACTAAATCCCCCAAAGAAAAAATAGATCAGTTCATCGGCACTGATGACGCTCCGAACGCTAAACAGCTGCACGAAATCGACTTAGCAGCGTTAGCGGCATCTGGACAGGCGCTTGTGGTACCCGTGGCGCAAGCCGCAATTGCGATGATCGTGCACTATCCCACGAACTGTAAACTAAAAGAAAATCATATTGAAAACAGTGACCTTCAGGCAATCTGGTTAAACAAAATTACCTTATGGAGTGAAATTTCCACACATGAAGGCACGGAATGCAATACATTAATCACCCGTATCGTGCGCAAGGATGGCTCAGGCACGACATACCAGTTCAAGCATTACTTGTTTGAAATCTACAACGGTATACTACCTGGATCTGGCGGTCGCACATGGAAAGATCTGCAGCCCGAGACAGAACCAAATCGTGAATGGCCAAATGAAGCTTCCGACTGGAAACGGTCCACAAACAATGGGGGTGGAGGAGAGGTCGAAGAAGTTGAAAAAATCTCAGGTAGCATAGGTTACGCCAACCTGAGCGACGCTCGCAAAGGTTTTGCCGGCGGTGTGCGGTGGCTGGCTGTCAAAAATGAAGCGATTGGTAAATTCAAGTTCCCCGGGACGACCGCCGGCGAACCGGCGGTGGGCACCTCGGAAGCCAACTGCAAAGGAACCAACTATACCAACAAGCCGACCACGGTCGGCCCGGACGATGACTGGTCGGAAGTGTACGGCGGTCACCCTAACAACGGCAACGAAAACTATCCGATATGCACGCTGACGTGGGATATCGGGTTGGCCATGTACACGGAAGCCGACCTCACCGAAACGGAAGGACAGACGGCTCATGACTATCTCAGTTACGTCGTCGATCCTCTTGGCGGGCAGACCGACTTCGCCAATCACGACTATCGGGAAATAGAAGAAGCGGTCGGCAAATACGCGGTTGAAGAGGCTGCGCTCGTCAACTTAGGGCCGCTCGTGAGGGCGGCAGATGTTAATTTTGGGGAGATTGCCTTAGGAAACACGGGCACGGCCAGCGTGTTAGTCGCAGCGCTCACCAACGTGATATTCGATACTCCCACGCTTGCTCCCGCGGGTGGGCAATTTGGGCTCGGTACCAACGGATGCACGACGTTATTGACAACAGGTGCTCACTGCAAAATCGAAGTCACATTCAAACCGACCGTCATGGGCGTATCTCAAGGTACCCTTTCGATACCGGCCTTATGGGATGGTCACGCAGGCGTAGGGAAATCCCTGTCGGTGCCGTTGAAGGGCGAATCGTAGTTTAGGTTCAAGAACGGGTAGGAGTTATAGGGAGGGCCGCTCGACGAGTGGCCCTCCCTCATATCCTGTTTTTGCGGTGGGTAACCCAGGCAGGCACGCGTTCGACGCGCAGCAAATCCCGTTTGTATGGATCCCTCACGGATGCGTCGGCGCGTCTCGACGACTGATAGCCTGACAAAGGGGGGTCGGTCGGCTTGACTACAGGGCTCCCTTGGTGGACGACCGCTCGATGTCCGTCTCGGTGGATACAGGCCTTGCAGGACGAACCGACCCGACCCCCCTTTTTTGCGCCCGAGCTCCGGCCTGTGGAGTGTGTCGCGGACTCGTCCAGCGTACAGCAGACCCGTTCTAGATGCTTGTAGGCGGGGCATAGTTAGAAACGATATAAACGTACTGTACGTATTGAGTCATCCGTGTGGATGGTGTGCGTGAAACCGCGACGGGTGAGGCTGAGTTAGCCGGAGGGCGGGCGCGCCTATGTGTGATGAACGTGAACGTGGGCGATGCCCGCGTCTACGCGGCGTAGGCGACACGTTCGGAGGACGCGCTCGGCGCGCCCGGCGTGTCCTCTCGCCCAACGCCATCGAGGAGCTCGCCGTCGAGCACCCGCGCATAGCCCTCGCCAAGCCGCTGCGAGCGCCCGCTCCCACGTCCGCCCGCGCGCGGAGGCCAGCCCGGCGAGCGCCAGCCGCTCGCGCAGGAGCGGCGAGCTGCAGAGCTCGAGCACGGCGCCGGCCAGCGCGTCGGCGTCGGCTTCGCACAGCAGCCCGCTGACGCGGTGCTCGATCAGCGACAGCGGCCCGCCCTCGGCGACGGCGATCACCGGCAGCCCGGAGGCCTGAGCCTCGAGGATGACCTGCCCGAAGGTGTCGGTGGCGGAGGGGAAGAGGAAGATGTCGGCGTCGGCGTAGGCGCGCGCGAGCTCATCGCCGGCGAGCCAGCCGAGGAAGGTGGCGTGCTCGGCGCCGACGCGCTCGCGCAGCCGCTCCTGCTCGGGGCCGCCGCCGGCGAGCACGAGGTGCAGGCGGGGCTCGCTCGCGCGCGCGCGCAGAAACGCGTCGGCGAGCAGCTCGGCGCCCTTCTCGCGGGTGATGCGCCCGGAGTACATGACTTGATCCGGCTCGGCGCCTCGTCGCGGCGCGGCCGGGCCGCAGGGCGGGATCAAAGCGCGCGGTGTCCACGCCGCGGTCCCAGCGCATGATCCGCTCGGAGGGCATGCCGATCTGCGGCGAGCGCGGCGTCGGAGGCGGCGCTGGGGGAGAGGACGATGTCGCAGGCGCGGTAGAAGGCGCTGACGGCCATCGCCATCGCCCCGGCGAGCTCGCGGCGGCCGGAGCGCAGGTCGGCGTAGGCGGTGAGCTCGGTGTGGTAGCTGCCGATCAGCGGCAGGCCGAGGGCGCGCGCGAGCAGCGCGCCGGCCACGCCGGCGGGCCCGGGGGAGCAGACGTGGATCGCGTCGAAGGCGCCGTCGGCGAGCGTCTGCACGGCGGCGGGTAGGCTGGGCACGCCGATGCGCAGCCCGGGGTAGTAGGGCACGTCGATCTCGGCGACGGCGGAGAGACGCCGGTCGACCTCGGGGTCCGTGGCGACGACCTCGATCTCATAGCCAGGGACGCCGCGCGGGCGGATCTCTTCGATCGTGCGGGTTACGCCGTGCGTGGAGCCGATGCCGTCGGCGAGGATCGCTACGCGCGGGGTCTCGCGCTCGCCGCCGAAGGGCAGGCGCGCGAGCTTTGACTGCTCGTTGGCCAGGAAGGCGGTGGCGGGGGCGTAGGGGATCGCGGCGATGCAGCCCTCGAACACGCCCTGCGCGGCGCCGCGACGGACGCCTCGGCGGGGTCGCTCGCGGCGCGCACGGCCAGCTCGACGGCCTCGCGCAGCTTGCGCTCGTGCAGCCGGCAGGCGCGCCGGTAGAGGTCGGCGTGGCTGAAGTCCTCGTCCTGCATGTGCGCGATCAGCCCGCGCGTATCGAGGTGGTCGAGCTCGACCGCCGCCAGCCATGCACGCAGCAGGCAGCGGGCGTCCTCGGGAGATACCGCGCCGCCCGAGCCGGTGGCGCCCTGGCGGGCGTCGCCCTCGCGCAGCAGGCGGCGGACCATCGTCATCACGCGCTGCGGGTCGGGGCGGGCGGGCGGCGCGGTTCCGGCGCCCGGGCGTCGGCGGCGCGTTCGTGCGCTCGAGCGAGCGCGCGGCGAGGACGATCGCGGCGTGAGCCCACTTGGCGGCGCTGCCCTGCGCGCCGCGGGCGCGCACGCGCCCTGCGCGCATGTGCGCAAGGAACTCCTGTGGGGTGGTGGCGGCGGGGGCCTGGGTGTAGGTGCGCCCGATGTCGATGCCGGCGTGGTCGTCGGAGCCGCCGATGCCGATGGAGTCGCGGGTGGCGATGTAGGTGGCGGCGGGGCGGTTGAGCTCGGGCGCGCGGGCGCCGTTGCGGACCTCCCAGACGCCGAACAGCTCGGCCAGGCGCCGGCGGTGCCGGGCGGTGAGTGGCGTGGCGCCGACGGTGTAGTAGGGGTGGGCGAGCGCGCAGGCGATCTCGCGCTCGTACATGTAGGCGGCGCACAGCTCGACGTCGCCGCGCGTTTGCCCTGCAGCCACTCGTGGTCGGCGGGGGTGATGTCGTAGCAGAGGACGTGCACCTGCATGGAGGGCTCGCCGCGGAAGCTCGCGGTGAGCTCCTCGGATACGAACACGTCGGGACGGTCGGCGATCTGCATGGCGCCGTCGATGGTGTCGTGGTCGGTGATCGTGACGAAGTCCATGCCGCGGCGCTTGGCCAGGGCGTAGACCTCCTCGGGCGGGGTGGCGCACTCGGGCAGTCCTGCGGCGCGCTGCACGCCGAGCTTCGATATCTGCGAGGCGGTGGAGTGGCAGTGCATGTCCACCCTGCTGACGCGCTCGGTAGCGTCGTCGATGCTATCGGTGAGGGTCATCGTTGCTCCTCTGTTTGCTATCCGTACGCATATATGTTTGCCCTGCACAGGGGCGCTTTTGTGACCAGCCGGGAATGATCTTGTGAAGGGTGTGTGAACGCCATAGGGCGCGGGTAGGGGTGGGAGAGCCGTGAGCCAGTCCCACGAATGGACCCTGCCGGCGCCGCTCTCCCTTGCCGGCTACGCGCTGTGGGCGTTTGCGAACGGGCGATGAGAATCCGCTCATCTAGGCGCGCTACCGCGGGTCGGTGTCCTGCCGTGTCCATGGGGTCCGTAGAAGAAACATCTTGGTGCCCGAGACGCCCGTTCCGTGGCGCCAGCCGCCACCCACGATGCTCGCCGTGCCACCAGCACGTCTGCGCTCGCGTGCGTCGTCTGGCACTCACGGCCCGGACCCCTCGAACCCCAACCTGTTCTTCCACGAACCCGTATGCTGTCGCGCCGATGCTGACAATCGCCACCTCGCCGATCACCTACTTCCAGGCGATCGTCCTGGGGATCCTGCAGGGCGCGACGGAGCTGTTCCCGATCTCGAGCCTTGGCCACACGGTGCTGTTCCCGACGCTTTTCGGCTGGAACGGGCTGGTGGACGCGCAGTCGCAGTCGGAGTCTTACTGGCTGGCGCTGGTGGTGATGCTGCACGTGGGCAGCGCGCTCGGGCTGCTGTTCTACTTCCGCCGCGATTGGGTGGAGATCGTGCGGGCGTTCTTCCGCACGCTCTCGACGCGCCGTGCGCAGACGAGCACCGAGCGGCTGGCTTGGTTGATCATCGTGGCGAGCATCCCGGCGGGGGTGCTGGGGCTGGTGTTCGAGCGCGAGCTGCGCAGGGTGACGGCGAAGCCGGAGGTGGCGGCGATCTTCTTGATGGTCAACGGGCTGGTGCTGTTCGCGGCGGAGTGGTTTCGCCGCCGTGCGCAGGTGCGCGAACTGGCCGCCGCGGAGGGTATGAAGGCGGACGGAGGGCGCGAGCTCGACACGCTGGAGTACCGCGAGGCGTTCGTCGTGGGCGTGGCGCAGTCCACGGCGCTGATCGCGGGGATCAGTCGCGAGGGTGTGACGATGGGCGCGGGGCTCGCGCGCGGTTTGGATCACAGCGATTCGGCGCGGTTTGCGTTCCTTTTGGCGACGCCGATTATCTTGGCGGCGGGCCTGTTCAAGCTCCCGGACCTGCTGGGTCATCTCGGGGATGGGGTGCGCGGTCAGGCGCTTGTGGCGTGCGCGGCGGCGGCGGTGACGGCGGTGTTCACGGTGTCGTTCCTGGTGAAATATTTCAAGACCAGGACGCTGATCCCGTTTGCGATCTACTGCTTGGTGTTCGGGGCGTTCATGGTCATATATACGACCGCCTGACGGTGGCGGTGCGGTCGTCCGATCGGGCGTGCGGCGCGGTCTTGATGTGGGTAGCCATGATGGACAGCTGAGATGACGCCTCCGGTTCCGAAAACACCGCAGAAGATGTTCGAGACGCGTAGCCAGGCGTGGAGTGAGGTTGGGCTGCTCGACCAGGTGAGCCCGCGGGCGGCGCGGCGCGCGGGTTGGGAGGCGGTGATCCTTGGGGTGCTGTTCGTGGCGGTGGTCGTCGCGTATGACAACCGCGCGAGCTTGTTCGGCGTGGAAGCGCACGGGAGCTCGCCGGGGGCGAACGCGGCGGTGCGGATCGTGACGGTGGTGCTGCTGCTGGTGCTGGGGTGGGCGATTACGCGCAACTTCGGCCGTGCGCTTGGGCCGGCGCTGCTACGGCGAGTGGATCCGGCGGCGGCGGGTCCGGTGGGGTTCTTGATTCGGCTGGCGATGCTGGCGATCACGGTGCTGGTGGCGCTGAGCGTGGCGGGGGTGGAAGCGCGCACGTTGCTCGTGGGCGGGGCGTTCACGGCGGTGATCCTCGGATTGGCGGCGCAGCAGACGCTCGGGAACCTGTTCGCGGGGGTGGTGCTGCTGAGCGCGCGACCCTTCAGGGTCGGCGACCGCGTGCGCCTGCAGGGCGGGCCGCTGGCCGGTCAGATCGAGGGGACGGTGAGCTCGCAAGGCCTGTTGTACACGACGTTCGTGACGGGCGAGGACACGGTGATGGTGCCGAACAGCGTCGTGCTGAACGTCGCCGTGAGCGCTCAGCCGCCGCCGCGCACGCGGTAGCGCAGGAACAGGTGTGAGTCGTGCTCGAGGGCCGAGATCAGCTCGAGCTCGAGCGGGGGGTCGAGGTCGCTGCCGGCGAGGATGCGCAGCGGCGGGCGCTCGTCCGCGGGGTCTTCGCCGGCGAGCAGCGGGGCGACGGATAGAAACAGCTCGTCCGCGAGCCCCGCGGCGAGCAGTTCGCCGTTCAGGTGCGGTCCTCCCTCGCACAGGAGGGTGCGCACGTGCAGGCGATCGTGCAGCTCGCAGAGCGCGCCTGGAAGGTCGAGCGAGCCGTCGCGGGTGTGTGTGCGGATGTACTGCACGCGGGCGGCGCTCTCGGGGAGGCTCGCCTGTGAGGGTGTGAGGAACACGACCTCGGAGTCGGGGTCGGCGAGCAGTGGCAGGTCGGGTGGGAAGCCGAGTCCCGCGGAGACGACGCACGCGAGGGGCTGCTCGGGTAGGCCGCGCTGCAGACGCGCGCGGCGGGTGTCGGGGTCGCGCACGATCGGGCCGTAGTGCTCGGCGCGCACGGTCCCGGCGCCGGCCATCACGGCGTCGACGAGCGAGCGCAGCCCGTGGAAGAGCGCGCGGTCGGCGTCGTCGGAGAGCGGTCCGGAGCGCCCCTCGAGCGTGGCGCGGCCGTCGAGCGTGGCGACCATGTTGAGCACCACGTAGGGCCTCGTACGTCCGTCCGGACCGGGCACGCCCGCTCCACGCTCGTGCAGCCCCATCTCGGCGACGATCTGCTGAACGGCGGCCGGATCGCCGGGGGGCAGCAGTCGGGTGAGCTCGATCGGCGTGCTTGGCACGCTTGCATGAATAGCAAGTTCTAAACACGCAGATGGGACGACCTGCTACGGTCGGGGCGTCTGGCCGGCACAGAAGACCGGCGAAAGTAGTGCAAGCTCGCAGGTCGAGGCTCTAGCAGCATCCTCCGCGCGGCAGCACGCACATACCGTGGAGGAGTACCCACATGCCTACCGGCACAGTAAAGTGGTTCAGCGACGACAAGGGGTTCGGCTTCATCACCCCCGACGACGGCGAGAAGGACCTGTTCGTCCATCACACCGGCATCAACGGCGAGGGTTACCGCTCGCTGCAGGAGGGGGCGAAGGTCTCCTACGACGCCGAGCAGGGCGACAAGGGCCCCAAGGCCGTCAACGTCCAGTCGATCTGAGCTTGCTTCTCGCCGGGTCCGCTCGCAGCGGACCCGGGATCGATCTTCAAGAGAGCCCGCTTCGGCGGGCTCTCTTTTTTGTGGGGGCCTCGCGGCTTGTGCGGGGCCCTAAGATGAGGGGCCACGAGGGCATGAGGGCCTCGCGCGCGGCGTGATCGCTATGCGTGGATCCCACCACCGGTAGACCGCTAGAGCATGGGCAGCGACGCGACAACACTCCGCCTACGCGACGGTTCGCTCGCAGAGCCGCGCGGGGCGGGTACAGGTACGCAGGCGGAGAGCGCGCCCGAGCAGGCGGCGTTGCGTGCACGTACGCGCGCGCGGGTGGCGGTGGGGGCGCTGGTGGTGCTGGTGGCGTGCAGCCTGCTGTTCGTGCTGATCGCGGCCGACCGCCCGAGCCTGTTCGCGGCTACCAGCCACGCGGGCTTCTTCCCGGGCTGGATGGCCGGCCCGCTCGGCGGGTTGTGGCCGGGGCTGACGCGCAACGCGACCGCGCTCAAGCTGACGTTCACGGGAGCGCTGGTGGCGATGTATGTGAGCTATCTGCTCGCGTACTCCTACGTGCCGAGCATCGCCGACTCGCGCGTGCGCGCGCGCTGGGTGATCGCGGCGGTGGTGGGGGTGCACGCGATTTTCTTCCTCGCGCCGCCGATGTCGCTGACGGATGTGTTCAACTACATCAACTATGGGCGCATGGAGGTCGTGCACCATCTGAACCCCTACACGACCTACCCGATCCTCGAGCCCCACGGCGATCCGAGCTATGCGCTGTCGAACTGGCATCAGCTGCTGAGCCCGTACGGACCGCTGTTCACGCTGCTGACGTTCGCGCTCGTGCCACTGGGCGTGGCGGCGTCGTTCTGGGCGATCAAGACCGTGCTGATGGCCGCGAGCCTCGGGACGATCCTGCTGGTGTGGCGCTGCGCGCGCTTACTGGGCCTCGATCCTGTGCGGGCGATCGTGCTCGTGGGTTTGAACCCGGTGGTGATCGTGTGGGGATTGGGCGGCGATCACAACGATTTCCTGATCGTCTTCGCGATCGTGCTCGGCTTCTACCTGCTGCTGCTCGGGCGTGCGCGCGCCGCGGGGGACGTGGCAGAGGACTCGGCCGCGCGGCCCGGGCTCTCGGCGAGGATCGGAGGCTGGCTGTGGCCGCTGTCGCCGATCGACATGGCCGCGGGCGCGGCGTTCGTGGCGGCGACCGCGATGAAGGCCTCCGGCGGGATCCTGATCCCGATCGTGCTCGCGAGCATCGTGCGCGCGCCGAGACGCCTGACGCAGGTCGTGCTCGGGATGATCCTCGCCGGGCTGATCGTCGGCGGCGCGAGCCTGATCGCGTTCGGGCTGCACATCCCCGATCTGAGCACGCAGAGCAAGGTCGTGACGTCGATCAGCATCCCTAACCTGCTCGGGCTCGCGGTTGGCGCGGGTGGGGAGACCGAAACGCTGCACAGCCTGCTGAGCGCGGCGCTCGCGCTGTCGATCCTGGCGTGCTGTGCGATGGCGTGGCGGCGGTGCGAGTCGATCACGGCGTCGGGTTGGGCGACGGTCGCGCTGCTGGTCACGCTCGGGTGGGTGCTGCCGTGGTACATCCTGTGGCTGCTGCCGCTGGCTGCGCTGTCGCGTTCGCGGCGTCTGCGCACGACGGCGCTCGTGCTCGGCGCCTATCTGATCGTCGCCTGGGCGCCCGCGTCGGGCCTGTTGTGGAATGCGATCGGCTTCCAGCCCTCGAAGACGCCGCTGGGGCGCTTGCACCAGCGCTATGTGAAGGAGCTTCTGAACTAGCGCACCGCCGCGGCCCGACGTCTGGGCTCGTGCGCCTGGGCTCGTGCGCGCCTGAACGTGCCAGGGCTGCTGGGTGGCATCGCTGCCGCGACGGACCTCGGATCACCCCTCCTCGGGCGGGCGGCGCTCGCGCTTTCGCTCGGAGCCGCGGCGCTTGGCGGCCAGCCGCCGCTCGCGCGAAGCGGCCGTCGGGCGGGTCGGGCGGCGCGCTTTGGGCACGACGAGCGCCTGCGCGATGCGCTTACCCAGACGCGCCAGCGCGAGCTCGCGATTGCGCGTCTGCGAGCGCTCGTCCTGGGCGACGGCCACGACCCGCTCCCCGGCGCGGGCCAGCAGGCGCGCGCGCTGGGCGTCGCTGAGCGAGCGCGAGGCGAGCACGTCGAAGCTCGCTTCCACGCGCGAGGCGGTCACGTTGGCGTGCTGCCCTCCGGGCCCCGAGGAGCGGCTCGCGCGCAGCAGGATCTCCGCGCGTGGGATCGCCAGCGCGCGGTTCACGCGCAGGTGGGTCTGGGGGTCCTCCTCGGTCGTCGTCGTGCCCCCGGCGGCGGGCTCCGGCGCGCCGCTACCGTCTCTCGGGCGTGTCGTGGCGGCCGCTTGCGAGCGCCCCACGGGAGGCGTCACGACGGCTCATTGCGAGGACCTACCGGAGGCGTCGTGGATGGCTTTCACGCGCATCGAGTCCTCGCCCTCGGGCACGCGCCCGTCGCGGCCGATGTAGCCGTCCTTGCCGCCGGCGATCAGGTACACGGCCTCGACGTCGCCGGGGTTGCGGATCTTGCGGTGGGTGTGCGCATCAACGCGCGCGAGACCACCCTCGCCCAGGCGCTGTACGGAGCCGTCGCCGAACTCGATCTCGATCGCGCCGCGATGCACGAAGTACAGCTCCTCCTGCTCGTCGTGGAAGTGAAAGCCGCTCTCGATGCCGGGCGGCATCACGATCGCGTTCACACCGAACGCGGTCACGCCGAGGCCCTTGCGCACCTTGCGAAAGCCCGGGCCCTCGCCCAGCGCGTCGAGGTCGCCGACGGCATAGCCCTCGCCGGTTGTGACGTTGGGGTACTCCGATGATGCCTCCATCGCTGCGCTTCTCCTCTCAGGGCTTTGCGCCCGCGCGCAGGCCGGCTGCGGACGGCGCGAGCGTGTGCCCGTGGATGTGTGGGTGTCGATCAGTGCTCGGCAACGTATCCATCCCGCGGCTCCAGCGGTCGGTCCTCGTCGGCCCAGCGGCGCAGGCCGCCGCGCAGCGAGTAGGCCTCGTAGCCGGCGGCGCGGAAGGCCTGCGCGGCCATGTCCGAACGCGAGCCCACGCGGCAATAGAACACGACGGGCTGCTCGCGCGCGACCGTCGGGGCCTGCGCGGTCAGCTCGACGAGCGGGATGTGACGCGAGTCGGCGAGGCGTCCGGCCTCGCGCTCATAGGGCTCGCGCACGTCGATCAGCTGCAGTTGCGGCTCACGCGCTCGCAGGTCGGCGAGCTGGTCGGGGTCGATCTCGATCTGGCTCGTGTCCAGGCCCGTGCTCACGCACCTCAGCGTAGCGGCGCAAGACGTGCCTGCGCGGGTCGCCCGCGCGAACTGGACGTCACAACGGGATCGGACATCGGCGCGGAGCCGCGACGTGCCGGCTTGATGAGTCGGCGAGCTTCGAGGTGGCGAGGATCAGTAGCCCGGCGGCTGCTCGTAGGGGTCCCGTTCGACCACGCGTTCGCCCGCCAGCCGCCGGCGCCGCGGCGCCCAGGCGATCATGTAGAAGAGCGAGATCACCAGTCCGGCGATGCCGACGATCATCAGGATTAGGCCGACCGTCTGGATGTCGATGCCGGAGACGGTCGCCGTCACCGCGTAGCGCAGAATCGCTCCCACGGCGACGAGGAAGATGGATGTGCCAAATGTCATACCTCTGCACTACCCGCTCGCCGACGGTCTCAAAACGTTCTACCCGCGTGTATGCCGTTCGGGCGGCGCATGCGCCGCCCGCGACCCCGCGCATGCGCGGGGTCGATCGGGGCGCATGCGCCCCGATCCGGGATGGCGCATGCGCCATCCCGTCGGGGCGTGCATGCACGCCCCGACGCAGGGCCGCATGCGGCCCTGCGGATGATGAAGGTCTAGGCAACGGGATCACATCCTTCTTCAAGGATGCCCATGATAATATCAAGAGAGTCTATGATTCTTTCCATTTATCAAGGGCCGCGCCGGGTGCCCAGATGATCTTCCAGACCCCCCCGATGAGCTTCGAAGAGGAGGCGGCACTCGCGAAGATCGACGAGCTGCGCAGGCAGCTCCGATTTCGCATCGCCGAGCCTCGACGCTGGGTCGGACAGGTCAGGCGAGTCCTCGGGGCCCGCGCGATCCAGGGCTCGAACAGCATCGAGGGGTATGACGTCTCGGTGGAGGACGCGCTCGCGGCCATCGGCGGGGAGGAGCCGACGGAGGCAGGCGCAGAGGACTGGAACGCCGTGTCCGGCTATCGGCGAGCCATGACCTACGTCCTGCAACTGGCGCAGGACGAGCACTTCGAGTACACGCCGCAGGTCATCCGCAGCCTGCACTTCATGATGACCGAGTACACGCTCGAAGCGAGTCCCGGCCTGTGGCGTCCGGGGCCGATCTGGATTCGCAACGATGCGACCGGCGACATCGTCTACGAAGGACCCCCGGCCGACGAGGCGCCGGCGCTCGTGAAGGAGCTGACGAGCGACCTCACCTCCGACGGCGAAACGTCCGTCATGGTTCGCGCCGCGATGGCGCATCTGAACCTGGTGATGATCCATCCGTTCCGCGACGGCAACGGACGCATGTCGCGGTGCCTGCAGACCTTGGTCCTTGCGCGAGATCAGATCCTCGCGCCGCAGTTCTCGAGCATCGAGGAGTACCTCGGTAGGAACACCCAGACCTACTACAGGGTCCTCCAGCAGGTTGGCGCCGAACGGTGGAGTCCCCAGCTCGACGCTCGGCCATGGGTCAGGTACTGCCTGGAGGCGCACTTCATTCAGGCCAGCAGCGTGCTTCGGCGCGTGAAGGAGTCCGCGGAGATCTGGACCAGGCTCGAAGCCGTATGCGACGAGAAGCGCCTGCCGCCGCGAGCACTCAGCGCGCTGTTCGACGCGACGGTGGGGATGCGAGTGCGCAACTCCTCCTATCGCACCGCGCTGAGGATGTGGGACGAGGAGATCTCCAACCAGGGGGCCACGGACGATCTCCGGGCGATCGTCCGGGCAGGTCTCCTCACGCGCTTCGGAGCCAGGCGCGGGACCTTCTACGAGGCGGCGGATCCGCTCAAGGAGATCTGGGCGCAAGTACGTGCGAACAGGCAGCCGATCAGCGCGAGATCGCTCTTCGAGATCACCGACTGATCGCGCGGGTCGGCGCCGGCCTGCGCGCGGCGCGCTCTTCACTAGGATCAGCCCCATGCAGACCCTCGACGACGTTTACACGATTCCCCAGGAGCACCTCGACTTCTGTCAGACGATCGGTCAGATCGCGCGCGAGCGGATCGCGCCGCGCTCGGCCGAGATCGACGAGCGCGCGGAGTATCCGTGGGACATCCGCAAGCTGCTCGGCGAGCAGGACATCCTCGGGCTGCCTTTCCCGACCGAGTACGGCGGCACGGGCACGGGCACGCTGATGCTGAACATGGCCGTCGAGGAGATCGCCAAGGTCGATGCGGCCTGCGCGCTGATCCTGATGGTGCAGGAGCTCGGCACGCTGCCGATCCAGCTCTACGGCTCGGATGAGCTGAAGGAGCGCTTCCTGCCGCGCTGCGCCAGCGGCGAGTGGTCTCCGGCGTTCGCCCTGTCTGAGCCCGAGGCCGGCTCGGACCCCGCGGGAATGAAAACGACCGCGGTGCTCGACGGCGACGAATGGGTGATCAACGGCACGAAGAACTGGATCTCCAACCTCGGGATCGCCGACTTCTACATCACCTTCGCCGTCACCGACCGCGAGAGCCGGCGCATCACCGCGTTCGTCGTCGAGGCCGACCGGCCGGGGTTCAGCGTGGGCAAGCTCGAGCACAAGCTCGGCATCCGCGCCTCGCCCACCGGGCAGCCGATCTACGAGGACGTGCGCGTGCCCCAGGCGAACGTCATCGGCGAGGTCGGCCGCGGGCTCTCCGTCGCGCTGGGCACCCTCCAGCAGACCCGCCTGGGCGCCGCCGCGCAGGCCGTCGGGATCGCGCAGGGCGCCACCGACTACGCCGTCTCCTACGCGCGCGAGCGCGTGCAGTTCGGCCAGCCGATCATCGAGCTGCAGGCGATCCAGTTCAAGCTCGCCGACATGGAAACACGCACGGCCGCCGCGCGCGAGCTGCTGTACAAGGCCTGCGCGCTGGCCGATCGCGGCGATGCAGAGCGGGGAAAGTACTCCTCGATGGCCAAGGTCTTCTGCTCGGACACCGCCATGGCCGTGACGATCGAGGCGGTGCAGGTGCTGGGCGGCTACGGTTATGTGAAGGAGTACCCGGTGGAGCGCATGATGAGAGACGCCAAGATCACCCAGATCTACGAGGGCACGAACGAGATCCAGCGGCTCGTGATCGCCCGCACGCTCAAGTAGAGGGCAGACTCGGTGCGTCGTCGGTCGTTCTCCCCACGACAGCGCGCCTCCGGTCAGCTGCGCCGCGCGGGCTTCGCCGCGCTGATCGCGCATGTCGCTCGGCCTCGTCGTGATCGTCGTCGGTCAGGGCTTCAGCAACGTCGGCGCCGTGCGCGCGGTCGAGGATCTAGCGATCGGGGTGATCGTCGTGGCCGTGCTGCTCGGCTGCGCGGCCTTCGTCGCCGTGCGCCTCGGCGGCTGGCGCGACCCCGAGTCCGAGGCCGAGTTCGACGAGCTCGTGCTGCGCTCCGAGCGGCTCGCGCGCGAAGGGCTCGCGGTGGACCCCGACGAAATGCGAGTTCCTCGAGCTCGACCCGCTCAACGACGAGGACTTCGAAGAGCTCGTGCGCGACGCCCTCGACGACCTCCCCGACCTGCTGCGCAACGCGCTCTCGCACGTCGCCGTCGTGATCTCCGACGGCGGCCGCCGGCGCGGCGCCTACGGGCTCTACCAGGGCGGGCAGACGCCGCCGCGACGACACCCACGATCGCATCGTGATCTTCAGAGACACCCTGCGCCGCGACTTCGGCCACGACCCCGAGCTGCTGCGCGACCAGGTCGTGCGCACCGTGCGCCACGAGCTCGCGCACCACGTGGGCTTCGACGAGCTGGGCGTGTCTCGGCTCGACCTATAGTCTCTCCGTCCCCAACCCCAAGGAGATAGCGACAGATGCCAGAGGCAGTGATCGTCGACGCCATACGCACGCCCATCGGACGCGCCGTGAAGGGCTCGCTGAAGACCGTCCGCGCCGACGACCTCGCGGCGATCCCGCTGAAGGCGCTGATCGAGCGCAACCCGGCGCTCGAGGCAGACCTCGATCAGCGACATCATGATGGGCTGCGGCTATCGGCGAGGGCGAGTCCGGCTACAACATCGGGCGCATCGCCTCGCTGCTCGCGGGAATCGACCACCACGTCCCCGCGTGCACCGTCAACCGCTTCTGCGCCTCCTCGCTGCAGACCACGCGCATGGCCTTCCACGCGATCAAGGCCGGCGAGGGCGACACCTACATCGCCGCCGGCGTCGAGGCCGTCTCGCGCACCGGGCGCGGCAGCGAGTTCGAGTTCAACCACGCCGTCGACGGCTCGGAGGGCTCGGCCTACAACGTCTACATCCCCATGGGCATGACGGCCGAGAACGTCGCCGAGCGTTGCAACGTCAGCCGCGAGGCCCAGGACGAGTGGGCGCTCGTCTCCCAGACCCGCGCCGTGGCCGCCGTCGAGTCCGGGCACTTCGACCCTGAGATCGTGCCCGTGACGGTGCCCGCGCACAAAGACGTCGACAAGGAGGGCAACGAGATCGACGTGCCCGAGACCGTCGTCACCAAGGACGACGGCCCGCGAGCCGGCACCTCGATGGAGGGGCTCGGCAGCGCTCAAGCCCGTGTTCAAGGAGGGCGGCTCGGTCACCGCGGGTAACTCCTGCCCGCTCAACGATGGCGCCGCGGCGCTGCTGATCATGAGTCGAGGAGAAGGCCGGCGAGCTCGGCCTGAAGCCCAAAGCGCGCATCATCGCCTCGACCGTCGCCGCGATCCGCCCCGAGGTCATGGGCCTCGGCCCGATCCCCGCGATCCAGAAACTGCTCGCGCAGACCGGCATGAAGATCGAGGACATCGACGTGGTCGAGATCAACGAGGCGTTCGCCGCGCAGATCGTCCCCTGCATCGAGGAGCTGGGCCTCGATCGCGAGAAGCTCAACCCCTTCGGCGGCGCGATCGCCCTCGGCCATCCCTTCGGTATGACCGGCGCGCGCATCATGACCACGCTGCTCAACGACCTGCAGACGCTCGACGCCACCTACGGCATCGAGTCGATGTGCGTCGCCGGCGGCATGGGCATGGCGATGCTCGTCGAGCGCATCGGCTGAGCGCACAATGCCGGGAGTAGCGGCGGGCCGCGGGCGCCGGGTCGCCGCTACGTGTCTTCGTCCAGTCCCGGGATCGGCACGATCGGGAGCTCGCCGTGGAGCGACTCCAGCTCTTCGAGGTCGCGACGATCCTGGGGGCGTCCCGCGAGACGCTTGAAGCCGACGATGCTGCGCAGCCCCGCCACACGCGTGGGCTGCGAGCCGACTTCGGTTTCGATCGCCTCTTCAGAGACCGTGTCGTAGTCGAGCGGCGGGAGGCCTCCGCGCATGATGTCGATGATGCCGTGGCGGCTGTTCACGCGCACGTGATGAGCGCCGGCCACATCCTCCTGCGTCAGGATCTTGCCGTCGCGTAGACGCGACGCGTCGATCCGATCGAGGAAGCGCAGGATCGCCTCGTCGGTCTCCCGACCGTCCGGCACGAGCAGGTCTGAGTCTTTGGTCGCCCGCACGAACCCATTTGCGATCACGCTGAAGCCGCCGATTACGACGTGCTGCAGCCCGACCACGTTGGCGTCGGCGACGACACCGTCGAGGTCAGGACCAGAAGGCTCGTCTTGGGGCATGTCCGGCCCGCATGGAAGCGGCCAACAGGGAAACCGCCTGCTGGGATAGCTTCTGACCTTCTGCGATGCGCTCGGAGGGGGTCATCGCCCGCGCCCGGCGCTGGTGATACTCGCGCTTCTCACGATTGAGCTCGGCCCACTCGGCCTCATGGCCGGGCTCGAGCAAGGTGCGGGATGGAGCGCTCATGGCTCAATGCTACCGCATTTCGCCGTCAAATGCAGCGCACTGTCTGCGATCAGATCAGCGCGGTGGCATGCGCAGCGCGCCGTCCAACCTGATCGTCTCGCCGTTCAGCATCCGGTTCTCGACGATCTGGCAGGCCAGCTGCGCGTACTCCGCCGGCTGACCCAGGCGCTGCGGGAAGGGGACGCCCGCGCCCAGTTTCTGGCGGGCCTCCTCCGGAAGCGCCGCCAGCAGCGGCGTGTCGAACAGGCCCGGGGCGATCGTGTTGACCCTGATCCCGTACTGCGAAAGGTCGCGCGCCGCCGGCAGCGTCAGCGAGACGATCCCGCCCTTCGAGGCCGCGTACGCGATCTGGCCGACTTGGCCGTCGTAGGCCGCGATCGAGGCGGTACACACGAACACTCCACGTTCGCCGTCCTCTGAAGGCTCGTTTGAGATCATCGCCGCGCTCGCGTAGCGCAGCGCGTTGAACGTCCCAATCAAGTTGATCTGGATCACCGTCTCAAACGGCAGCAGCGGATGCGGGCCTTTCGAGCCCGCCACCTTCTGCGCCCAGCCGATCCCCGCGCAGCACGCCGCGATCCGTAGCCCGCCCTGTCCCTTCGCGGCCTGCTCGACGGCGGCCTGGACCTGCTCCTCCTCGCGCACGTCGCACGCCACGAACTCCGCGCCCAGCTCCCGCGCCAGCACCGCGCCTTTCTCGGCGTTCAAATCCGCGATCGTCACGACCGCGCCCTGCGCCTGCAACCGGCGCACCGTGGCCTCGCCGAGCCCCGAGGCCCCGCCGATCACGATCGCTGAGCTGCCCTCGATCTGCATGCGCGGCAGCCTATCGCGGCGGGCGCGCAAGCGGGGGTCCGGCGTAAGATCCCCGCATGGCCGGCGTTTCGAACCCGAGCGACCCCGCGCCACGCGTGTGGAGCGTCGTCAAGGCCTCCATCTCCGACTCAGGCCGCGCGCGCGAGGGGGAGTTCAACGCCTGGTACAACCAGCAGCACGTCCCCGAATGGGTCGCCCAGCCTGGCTTTCTGCGCGGCTGGCGGCTACGCGCGCTGCAGCACCCCACCCAGACCCTCCCACACGAGCATGGCTACTACGCCATCTACGAGCTGGGATCTGCCGGTGCCTTCAACGACGCGCTCGCGCGCTCCCACGGCGCTCCCTGGGGCGAGTGGCAGGAGTACGTCGGCAGCCATCTCATCGACTGGGAGCGCACCTATTACCGCACGCTCGTCGCGATCGCACCGGACGAGACCGACGCGCCCTACTGGGCGATCGTCAAGACCGACTTCCAGGGCTCACCCGAGCAGGAGCGCGACTTCAATCGCTGGTACGACGACACCCACTTCCCCGAACTGATCTCCCATCCCGGCTTCCAGGGCGGCTGGCGCCTGCAGGTCCTGCCCGACGACGGCGATCTCGGCCCGCGCCGCCAGCGCTACTGGGCCGTCTACCGCGTTCGCTCCATCGACGACTTCGCCGCTGCCCGTGCCGCTCGCGCCGAACGCGGCCTGCCGCCGTGGGACGGGCTCTGGAAGGACAACCTCGTCGACACCCGCATCGACTGCTACGAGACGATCCACCACGAGGCGCCCGCCGATCCTGCCACCGCCCCTGCTGCCGGTGGTGGTGGTGATGATGATGACGGCGGCGGTGGGCGATGAGAGCGATGAGACCGAAAGGCGCCCAATGAACGTCGAGGACGCCTCATCCTGGTGGTGGCAGCAGCGCTGGGAATCCATCCGCCGCGGCGGCGCCCGGATCTCCCTCGCCTGGGACGGCGGCGGCGCCGGCGGAGTCCTCTTCGACCAGGGCGTCCCGCACACCGCCGCCGCCGTGCTCGCCGCGCTTCCTCTACACGTGCCCGTCGTCCACGTCGCCTGGAGCGGCGAGATGGTCATGAGTACCCGCACCTATGACCTCGACGTCGAGCGCGAGAACGCCGTGCGCCTGCCCCGTCCCGGCGATCTCACCTGGGATCCCGCCGCCGGCGAGCTCGCCTTCGCCTACGGCACCGCCGAGTGCCGTCTGCCCTCCGGTGAGAACAACGTCGTCGTCTATGGCGCCGTTACCCACGGGCTCGAGGACTTTGCCGAGTTCTGCCGCGCGCGGCGCTTCGAGGGGGTCGGCGAGCTTCGTATCGAGCGCGGGTGACACGCGCCCGGTACTCGCGGCCACCCCTTCATCTGGCCCGACATCGGCTTCGCAAAAGCCGGTTGTCGTCTCCGACGGAGAGCTTGACGATAGGGGGCTTGACATTCGCAGCCCGTGAATGTATATTGCTCCTTGTCATGGCATCCACTGTGGGTGTCTGGTCATAGATAGATCGGGTTTTGGGTCTTCCCTTCGTGGTCGACCTGTTGTTCTTATAAGAGGGTTTCTTTGGAGAGGGACCTGGATCGCTTCGATGAGGGAGCTGTTTTCGCGTGGTTTCATTGGGGAAATACGTGCCGGGAGTCTTCGCGTGCCTGAACAGGCCCGTCGGTAGATGTGTCAGCAGCGCTGACACATCTCTCTCTCTCTCTCTCTCTCTCTGTCCCAGTAACGACCTCGGTCTAAGCACCGGATCACTACTGGTTCCAAGGCCCTGCGCGGGCTTTGGCAAGCCGCGCCGTGACGCGCTTGATTCGAAGTTCCCAAGCCACGCGCTAAGTGTTGTTCGCCGTCCGTGCGATGTAACGCGAGACCGAAGCCTTACTTACACGCACGCGAACGTCCGGCAAGCCCACCGCCAGTCGATTCGCCGCGCGCTTGGCGGCGTAGCCACATCGTCACGCGCGCGTGTATTCGTGCGCGATTCGCCGAGCCCGCGCAAGCGCCATCCCGGCATCCTCGCATGAATCTTCGAGTCACCAAAGAGAAAGGCATTCGAGTGAGCAAGCCAAGTCACGCGCTTACGTCCCTTCTGCGCTGCGCCGATCGTCACCGTGGATGCTCTCACCGTGCCGGAGGGAGTGGTGCGCTTGCAACGCGGGCCTTGGTCCCCGTGATTTTGGTGTGTGTGGCTTTCGCGTCGTTGGCGCTCCCGACGTTTGCGTCGGCGGCGCCTGTCCCTACGCATCACTTCCTCGGGACTTTTGGGTCGGTTGAACAGCCGGTGTTTTCTAGTCCTTATAGCCTCGCTGTTTATCAGTCTAGTGGTGATTTGCTTGTCGCGAATAAGGGTGGGGGTGCGGTCGAACGTTTTCATGAAGATGGTATGGCGGATGCGTTTAGTAGTCCGATCACGGGTCTTTCGTTTGGGGCCAACAATAAGTTTCAGATCGCTGTTGATAATTCCAGTGCGGCGACTGCGGGTAATGTTTATGTCGCTCCGGGTGGCAGTGCTCATGAATTGAAAATCTATGACAAAAATGGTAATCCGCAGACCGCGTTGACGGCGTCCAGCGAAGGTGCTTTCTCGAACGAAATTTGTGGTGTTGCGGTTGGTCCTGAAGGTGCTCTCTATGTCGCTGAATACGGTGAACCGGGCCGGATCCACAAGTACGTGGCTTCGGGGTCCGTGCCGGGTGTGGCCGATAACACGTTGAATTTCAGCGGCGAAAAGCCGTGTCAGTTGGCTGCTGGCGTTGGTCCGACGGCGGGGTCGCTCTTCGTGGCCAGCTCTGGGGGCGGTGTTCACAAGTTCGATGCTGCGACCGGCAGCAAAGGCTATGAAGTCATCAGCGCCGTGACCGCGTCGGTCGCTGTGGACCCCGTCACTGGTCATCTCTATGCGACTGCCTCTATTCTGAAAGCGGTCGTCGAGGTCGACGCGTCCGGTGAAACTGAAGCGAGGGAAGTTTCGCGGACGAAGTTGGCGGGTCTGTCTGAGGCGGTCGCCATCAACCGCCATATCGACGCCAACAGCGCGACCGGCAACATGTACACGGCGCGGCTCGGCAACACCCACATCGAAACATGGGCACCGGTCACAGGGTTCCATGCTCTCGGGACTTTTGGGTCGGTTGAACAGCCGGTGTTTTCTAGTCCTTATAGCCTCGCTGTTTATCAGTCTAGTGGTGATTTGCTTGTCGCGAATAAGGGTGGGGGTGCGGTCGAACGTTTTCATGAAGATGGTATGGCGGATGCGTTTAGTAGTCCGATCACGGGTCTTTCGTTTGGGGCCAACAATAAGTTTCAGATCGCTGTTGATAATTCCAGTGCGGCGACTGCGGGTAATGTTTATGTCGCTCCGGGTGGCAGTGCTCATGAATTGAAAATCTATGACAAAAATGGTAATCCGCAGACCGCGTTGACGGCGTCCAGCGAAGGTGCTTTCTCGAACGAAATTTGTGGTGTTGCGGTTGGTCCTGAAGGTGCTCTCTATGTCGCTGAATACGGTGAACCGGGCCGGATCCACAAGTACGTGGCTTCGGGGTCCGTGCCGGGTGTGGCCGATAACACGTTGAATTTCAGCGGCGAAAAGCCGTGTCAGTTGGCTGCTGGCGTTGGTCCGACGGCGGGGTCGCTCTTCGTGGCCAGCTCTGGGGGCGGTGTTCACAAGTTCGATGCTGCGACCGGCAGCAAAGGCTATGAAGTCATCAGCGCCGTGACCGCGTCGGTCGCTGTGGACCCCGTCACTGGTCATCTCTATGCGACTGCCTCTATTCTGAAAGCGGTCGTCGAGGTCGACGCGTCCGGTGAAACTGAAGCGAGGGAAGTTTCGCGGACGAAGTTGGCGGGTCTGTCTGAGGCGGTCGCCATCAACCGCCATATCGACGCCAACGGCGCGACCGGCAACATGTACACGGCGCGGCTCGGCAACACCCACATCGAAACATGGGCACCAGCCGCCGCGCACGCTGTCACTGTGGCGCCCACCGGTGCGGGCAAGGTGAGCCAGATGGAAGGCTCTGAAGCGGTCTCCGGTGCGATCTCTGAATGCGAAGAAGCGGCGGGTAGCTGTTCGGCCGAATACTTCCAGTGGGAGGGTCCGCAGTTGACCACGACGGCCGGTCTGAACAATCAGTTCCAGAGTTGGACGGTCGAACATGCAGCGAACACGACGTGTAGTGGAGCGACTTCGCCGTGTGCGGTTGAAGTGGGCGAAGAAAGCGTGACTGCTGCAGCGGCGTTTGTGCCCTCGGGTATCCCGTTGACGATCGAAAAGGAAGGCAGCGGCGCAGTGACCGTGACGAGCGTGCAGAGTGGTCTCGGCCTGGAACCGATCGCTTGTGGTACGCATTGTTCTGAACTGTTTGCGTCGGTCACGATGGTCGAATTGACAGCAACGCCGGAAGCGGGCAGCCAATTCATGGGTTGGAGTACGACCACGGGGAGTCCTGGGACTTGTACGGGCACAACGTCGCCGTGTGTCGTGACGTTGAGCGAAGCGGTCACTTTGAAGGCGACCTCTATTGGATCGGAGGCGTTGACGGTCGACGAATCGGGTCCGGGTAGCGTGGAATGCGAATTCGCGAACAGCGGGAGCTTCGGTGCGTGCTCGAGCCCGCAACTGTACGGCACTAGCGTGAAGATAAAGACGATCCCGTCCGTTGGTGTGGAAGTGGGCTTGCTGTCGGGTACGGGGTCGGCGAGCGCGTGCTCCACGAGTGGGTGTGAATTCGTGATCACGCAGGCAAGCAGTGTGAGCGTGGTGTTCGTGCTGGAAGCGGAGGCGTTGACGGTCAGCGAATCGGGTCCGGGTAGCGTGGAATGCGAATTCGCGAGCAGTGGAAGCTACGGTCCCTGCGCAAGCCCGCAACCGTACGGTACGAGCGTAAAGGTCAAGGCCATTGCCGATGCCGGTGCTGAGCTCTCGTCGCTGTCGGGTGTCGGTTCCGCGAGCGCGTGCTCCACGAGTGGGTGTGAATTCGAAATCAAGCAAGCGAGCGGTCTGACTGTCGCGTTCGCGTTTGAATCGGAGGGGTTGGCGGTCAACGTTTCGGGTCCGGGTGGCGTGGAATGCGAATTCGCGCACAGTGGAAGCTATGGGGCCTGTTCGAGCCCGCAATCGTATGGGACGAACGTGAGCGTGAAAGCAACCGCGAACATCGGCGCTGAACTGACATCGTTGTCGGGTACCGGTTCCGCGAGCGGTTGCTCTACAAGCTCCTGCGAGTTTGAAATCAAGCAGGCGAGCGGTGTGACTGTTGGGTTCACCGCTATCGCTCACCCCTCGACGTTGACTGTCTTCAAGGGCGGCGGCAACGGTAAAGGCACCGTCACGAGTCTCGCGCCACACACCGGCATCGCCTGCGGGCCCGCTTGTGAAGAAGACCAGGCCAGCTTCGAAGAAGGCCAGACCATCGAACTGCAAGCATCCCCCGCCGTCGGCTCGGTGTTTGCGGGCTGGATCGGCTGTCGTCACCTCACCGGCACGACCTGCCAAGTCAAACTAGGCGCCCCCGAAGTCGAAGCCACCGCCATCTTCCTCATCGAAGGCAAAGAAGGAACAGCCGGCAAAGAAGGAACCGATGGCAAAGAAGGAGCAGCCGGCAAAGAAGGCAAAGAAGGAGCTGCGGGCAAAGAAGGAGCGACGGGTAAAGAAGGCGCTGCTGGTAAAGAAGGCACGGCGGGTAAAGAAGGAGCTGCGGGTAAAGAAGGAGCTGCGGGTAAAGAAGGCGCCGCCGGTGCGCTGGGTAACCCCGGCTTCCCGGGCGCCCAGGGTGAACAGGGTCTCGCGGGTCCCAGTGGTGCGGCGGGCGCTCAGGGCGCCAAGGGCGATACAGGCTCCGCCGGCGCGGCGGGTCCCGTCGGAGCGCAGGGCAAGGAAGGCCCTGTCGGCCCCGCCGGCAGGGTCACGTGCAAGATCACCCAGAACGGCAAGAACAAGAAGACGAGGGTGACCTGCACAGTCAAGTACGCCCCATCGGCAAAGTCCTCGGCGGTATCCCGAACGCTGCGATGGGTGCTGGTGAGCCACGGGCACGTCGTCGAGCACGGCAAGAGCAGGGGCGCGCCTCGCATCAGGCTCGGATCCCTGCACCGCGGCCGCTACACGCTCTATCTACAAGGCCAGCACAACGGGACGGTGATCCATGTTCACTAACACACCCAACTGGACAGCGACCACGCGTCACGACAGAGGAGAGCAAGCGATGATTGGCTTCGGGAGACATCTGCGCTCCTGGCTCCCAGCCTTGGTGTCGATGGTAATGCTGCTCTTTGCTGCTACGGCTCAGGCTGACTTCGAACAGGTCGGTCTCTTTGGGCAGAGCGGCAACGGGGAACAGCTCGAAGGGTCCGTGGGGATGGCCGTCAACACCACCGGCGCCGGCGGCGTCGAAGCAGGCAGCGTCTACGTCGCCGCCGGCGAGCGTATCTCCCGCTACAGCCCCACGGGTGAATTCAAGGAAGCATGGGGCTACGAAACGATCAAGTCGGGCCCCGACCTGCCCGACGCGGTGCAGTCGCTAACTGTCGCGGCCACATCGGGCGCCTACACGCTCAATGCAAGCACGGCACAAGGCGAAGGCCAGTTCACCAAAGGCTCCAATGTCGTCACCGGCGTAACGACGAGATTTGGCGCGTTTCGCGTCGGCGATACGGTCTCGGTCTCCGAAAGCGTCCCACCCGGTACCACGATCGTCGCGGTCGGTTCGGGCACTCTTGAACTCTCGGTTCCGTCTGCGGACTCTGTTCCGCGCTCGATAGAAGCAGCCGAGACTACCGTTCCGATCCAAGCAGGCGCCTCCGCCGCTGAAGTCAAGGAAGCCCTTGTCGCTCTCCCCGCCTTCGCAACGGGCGATCTGTCGCTCATGGGTGGTCCTGGTGACGCCACAGGCAGCGCCCCCTACGACGTCACCTTCGAGGGGGCCTATGCGGGTTCCCGCCATTTCCCCGGGCTGAGCGCTATCAATGTCAGTCTCACCGGCGGCAACCCCATTTCGTCGGTCGAGGTCGCCACACTTGTTGACCCCGGGGCGCCCCGCTACGAACGTTGCAGGCCTGCCGACGGTGATACCTGCAAACCAGGGAACGGCGGCGCCTTTGTGTACCACGAAGAAGCCGCTGGCTATTTCAACGGGCCCACGGGCGTCGCTGTCGATCAGAGCAATGGTTATGTCTACGTGCTCAATGGTCTGGCGCCTGGATATCGGGTACACGATCTAATCGAAGTCTTCAGTGCCGACGGCTCAGAATTGATCGCTCGATTCGGCGACGCCGAGACCGAAGGAAAAACCGTCGAAAGCGATCCCGAAAAGCTGCATGCCAGGGATACGGGGATCGCGGTGGACAGCGACGGCGAGGTCTACATCGCCGACCGTATGGAAGGAACCGGAGAAGAAAATCGGATCATGTGTTTTCGTCCGGAAAACGGCGACTACGAACACTACGTCTATTGCGGGGGCTCCCAGGACATCAAACTCAACCAGCAGGGAGAACAGCTCTCTTTCGACGACGCCGGCCATATCTACGTGGCCAACCAGGCATTTATTCAGGAGCTTTCGCTCGCGACACCCACGGCTCCTCCCGTCTGTACTTACAACACCAACGGGCAGTCATATGCGATGACGACTAACCCGGTGACGGGCGAAGTATTCTACTTCGTCGTCTCGGCAAGCAAGAGGGGCGTGCACCGGCTAAAGCCGTGCAATCCTGAAAAAGGCAAATTCGAAGAAGCCCAAGCACAGATCGTAGGCTCGCCGCCGATTGGTAAAATACGCGCCTTGGCGTTTGCCCCGACTGGCGCGTGGGGGGCGAATCGCCCACGCGGCGTTCTTTACGGCGCCGATGCCGAATGGCACTTTGGTGAAATCCCGGCCTACAAAGGCCTCGGGTATATCTTTGCTCCCGCGGAAGTGCATTCCCCAACGATCGAGTCGGAGTCGGTTTCCAGCACACGTACGGGCTCGACGGTACTGCATGCCGAAATAAATCCCCACGGTTTTGGTACTCACTATGTGTTTCAATACTTGACGGAGGCTAAGTACGAGACCAACTCGCCTGAAGAGCGCTTTGCCGGGGCCGTTGAAGCGCCGGTTGGTGGCGGGGAAGTCGCGGGCAACGTGGTGGGTCAGCCGGCGGTGTCGATCTCGGGTCTCATGCCCGACACCGCCTATCGTTTTCGTGTCGTAGCGATGAGCAAATGCAATGTGGAAACGGGTGAACCGTGCGTGAGCCAGGGCGAAGCGTTTGCTCTTATAACCTATCCGTTGTATGCGCCGGGCTTGCCCGATCATCGCGCATATGAGCTGGTCTCCCCTGCGCAGAAGCACGGCGGCGAGGTGCTTCCTGCCGAGCCCGGGATCGCGAGTTGCTTCGAACGGTGCAAGCCCAATTCCTTGGGTTACATCTTTCCGATGCAGAGCTCTCCCGATGGTGAAGCGGTCTCGTATGTGGGCCAGCCCTTCACTCTCTTCGAAGGCGCGGTCAATTACGACTCCTATGTCTCGCGGCGTACCATTTCGGGCTGGCAGACGACGGCGCTGATTCCCGCTTTGCCGCTGAACGCGGTCAAACAGACCGCGTTTGACTCTTCGCTCGAGCAGGGTCTTTTGAGCGTCGAAGCTTCCGGGTCTAAACCGGCTGGGCTAGAGTTCCAGGCCACGTCTGCCCCGGGCTCGACGACTCCACTCCTTACGGGCGCGCCGCCTGATCGCAGTGCGAATGAATTTCATGTTGCCTATGGTGGTGATTCCGTCGATTTCTCGCGCATCTTCTTCGCTGCCAATGACACGCTGACAGAAAGCACACCCTTCGCGCCCAAGCCGCCGGACCCCGGGGTGTCGAAGAGCGACCTTTACGAATGGCACGCCGGCAAGCTTGTCCTGGTGGACGTCCTGCCGGGCAACACGACGGTAGCCACGGGCGGGGGGTTTGCTTCGACCAGCCCGGATGCTCATGCCGTCTCACGAGATGGTTCCAGGGTGTTCTTCACCGGGCAAGCGGGCGAACTGTACGTGCGTGAAGACGGCGAGGTGACACGCGAGGTTAGGCATGCCGGTACGTTCCTGACGGCCTCCGCTGATGGTCTTGAGGTGTTGCTCTCAGATGGTTGTCTCTACTCACTGCTCACCGAAGCCTGTACCGATCTGACGGGAGGCCAGAAAGGTTTTCAGGGCGTCGCGGGCTCAGGCGAAGAAGGGGGCCGGATCTCTCGCGTTTACTTCGTCGACACCGCGGTGCTGCCTGCGGCGGGGAGCAACGAACGCGGTCAGTCAGCCCAAGCGGGCGAAGACAATCTCTACTCATGGAGCGAACGCGGACTCGATTTCATCGCTACCCTCACCGCCTCCGATGGTGCAGGGACGGGACACGGCCCCAACGATTGGGCAACAATACCCGGCGCCCGTACGGCCGAGGCCAGCCGCAACGGCCGTTTTCTCGCGTTCGCCTCCACCGGTCAACTGACTGGCTATGACGACATCGGACTGTGCTCAAGGATCACGAACTCAATCGTCGACGGCCCGTGCCAGGAGGCTTTCATCTACGATTCGGCCACAAGAAAGCTCAGTTGCGCTTCGTGTGACCCGACCGGCGAACCGCCGCTGGGTGATAGCACGTTGCGGCGGATCGAAGGAGCGCCCGGGCCGCTGCCTCAGCCCCGCTACCTGACCGACGAAGGCCGGCTCTATTTCGATAGTGCCGACTCGTTGAATTCTCGTGATACCAACGACGGGGTCGAAGACGTGTACGAGTTCGAGCCCCAGGGTGCCGGCCGAGAAGGAACTTGCCGGCGAGAAGCGGGCTGCATCTTCCTGATCTCCGCGGGAACGGGTACCGCTGATTCCAATCTGATCGCGGTCGACGAAAACGGTGCGAACGTTTTCTTCGACACGCGCGACCAGCTGACGCTCAAGGACAAAGACGAACTGCTTGACGTATATGATGCTCGTGAAGGCGGAGGCATATCGGGCGAAACAGAAGTCGCTAGGGCGGAATGTCAGGGTGAAAGCTGTCAAGCGGTCGTATCGCCCCCGAGCTACCAGACGCCGGGCTCGTTTTCCTTCGCAGGAGCAGGCAACGCTCTCCTATCGCCCATGCCGCCTGTGTCGTCCAGGGCGAAGGCGAAGTCGTTGACGCGTGCGCAGAAGCTTGCGCAGGCGTTGAAGAGTTGTCACAAGGACAAGTCTAGATTCAGGCGGGTGTCGTGTGAAAAGCAGGCGCGTAAACGCTTTGGTCCCAAACCCACAGTCAAGGTCAAGCGGAAGGGGGGTAAGTGATCATGCGTATCTCCATTAGATTCCTCAGCCTGGTGATTGCGGTGGTGGTGCTCGTGATTGTGAGTACGAGCTCCGCGGAGGCTGACTTCGGCCTGGTCCCGAGCCAGACCGCGGCGAGGGCCCTGAACGCGGACGGCACGATCGACGAACAGGCAAGCTCTCATCCCGCCGCCTTCACGGTGCGCTTCGCGATGAATACCGACTCCTCGGGTCAGATCGAAGGTGGGGAAATTCGTGACGCCCTGGTCGATCCCCCCGTGGGGCTGGTCGGTAACCCCGGAGCGGTGCCGGCCTGCCCACGCCAGGATTTCGAGGGCGCCTCCCCCCACTGCCCCGCCGAGACCCAGATCGGCACCCTGGAAGCCACCGTGGTCGCCCTCGGTCGCATCCTCGTTCCCGTGTACAACGTCGTACCGCCACCGGGCGTGCCGACCCAATTCGGCTATAGCCTCTTTGGTAGAAACGTCCTGCAGTACGTCTCGGTGCAAAGCGAAGCTGGCTACGGCCTGCGGGTGTCCGCGGTCGACATCCCGGTACCCGTCGAGGAAGTGATCGAGACGATCTGGGGTGTCCCGGCCGACCCCTCCCACAACGCCGAACGCTTCTGCCAACAACATGCCGGCGCTGCCTCGCTCCCGGGCTGCACCTCCACGGCGTCAACGCTGCCCTATCTGACCATGCCCGCGACCTGTAACGCTCCGCTCGAGACCAGTATCCAGGTCGATTCCAAGCTCAACCCCGGCAATTATCTCACGGAAATGGTCGAATCGCTGGATGCGGGGGGAAGTCCGACTGCCTTGACGGGTTGTGATGCGGTCCCGTTTGACCCCGAAGTTGTCTCTCGGTCGACTGCTAGGGATGCGGGTAGTCCTAGTGGTCTTGAATTTGAATTGAAGCTTCCCAATCAGGGCTTGTTGAGCCCGGGTGGGATCGCGGAAACTGAGCCCTCGAAGATAACGGTCGCACTACCGGAAGGATTCACCGCCAATCCCTCATTCGCGGAAGGCATAGTTGGCTGCTCTGAAGCGCAGTATCAGAGCGAGCAGCTCGAAACCCCGGCGGGGGGAGGGTGCCCGGAAGCGTCGAAGCTGGGGTCGGTGATCGCTCGTACCCCTTTGCTTGAAGAACCCGCCGAAGGCTCCCTGTATCTGGCGGAACCGTATAAGAACAAGTTCGGTAGCCTGCTCGCGATCTACATGGTCCTAAGGGCCCGTGAACGTGGTGTGCTTATCAAGCAGGTCGGACACGTCGTCCCGAACCCGGTCACGGGGCAGTTGGTCACGACCTTCGAAAACCTTCCACCGTTGCCCTACAGCGGTTTTAGTCTGCATTTCCGTGAAGGCGCCAGGGCGCCCCTCGCGACCCCCACGACATGCGGAGAATACAAGACCGTCGCACAACTCACACCATTCTCCTCGACTAGCCCGGTGCAACGGTCCGCGTCCTTTCAGATCGAACACGGTGTCGACGGCGGCCCTTGCCCGGCAGGCGGCGCCCCGCCGTTTGCTCCCGGTTTGAATGCGGGGACGGCGAACAACGCCGCGGGCGCCTACAGCCCCCTCGACCTGCAGATCACGCGTAAAGACGGCGAACAAGAGATCACCGGGTTCACGACACAACTACCCGAAGGACTCACAGCCAATCTGAATGGGGTCCCGTTCTGCAGCCAAGCGCAGATCGCGTTGGCACGTTCGAAGAGCGGGGCGGCGGAGGAGGCAGAACCATCCTGTCCAGCTGGGAGTCAGATCGGGCACTCACAGGTCGGAGTCGGTGTAGGGACGACGTTGGCGTACGCCCCGGGGAAGCTGTACCTGAGCGGACCGTTTGAAGGCGCCCCGTTCTCGATAGTCTCTATCAGCGCCGCGAAGGTCGGACCGTTTGACCTCGGGACCGTGGTGGTGCACCTACCCCTGCAGGTCGATCCGATCACGGCGAGAGTCAGTATTCCGCAGGGTGCTGCGGATCAGATCCCGCACATCATCGACGGGATCATCGTCCACGTCCGTGACATCCAAATCTACGTAGACCGTCAGAATTTCACGAGCAACCCCACCAGCTGCGAAAGAAAGACCTTCGCAGCCACCGTCTACGGGTCGGGACAGAACTTCGCTAGCCCCAACGATGATGTTCCCGCCGCGGTGGGTAGCCCGTTCCAGGCCGCTGACTGTGCGAGCCTCGCATTCAAACCAGCATTCAGCGCCACGACGTCTGGGAAGGTCTCCAAAGCAAACGGTACGAGCCTGAACGTCAAGCTCACCGCCCCAGCCCAAGGCGCACAGAACGCGGGTCATGAGGAAGCGAACATCCACTACGTCAAAGTCGAACTACCAAAGCAACTACCCTCACGCCTAACGACACTGCAGAAGGCGTGCACCGCCGCACAATTCCACACCAACCCCGCCGGTTGTCCCGCAGCCTCAGTCGTCGGGCACGGCAGAGCTATCACGCCGATACTGCCAATCCCGCTGGAAGGGCCCGCGTACTTCGTTTCAAATGGTGGGGAAGCGTTCCCGAACCTTGTCCTCGTACTACAGGGGTATGGCATCACGATCGACCTCGTCGGCAGCACCTTCATCAGCAAAACAGGCATCACCTCGAGCACGTTCAAGACAGTTCCCGACCAGCCCGTCACCAGCTTCGAACTGATGCTCCCCTCGGGCCCCTACTCCGCCTTGACCGCGATCGGGAACCCCTGCACCCAACACCTCAGCATGCCCACCGAACTCATCGCCCAAAACGGCGTACAAACCAGACAGAACACACCACTCGCGGTCACCGGCTGCCCCAAGGCGAAGGTCCTGACCCGCGCACAGAAACTCGCGCTCGCACTAAAGGCCTGCCACAAAAAGCCCAAGGGCAAGAAACGCCAAGCCTGCGAACGCCAAGCACGCAAGAAATACGGGCCCCTGAAAAAGGCCAAGAAGGCCAGAAGGGCGAAGAGGTCGTCATGATCGCGGCGCGGCAGAGCTCGATACGAGCGCCGCGCCGGTCACGAGCTGGCGTTAACGGCGCCCCTCGCAATCGCATCAGCGATGCGCAACGACACAGGATGCTCGCCGCTGCCGCGCAGGTCATGGGAGAGGGAGGCTACGGCGCGATGAGCGTCGCTCGGGTGACCGATCGCGCGGGCGTCTCGCGGCGTACGTTCTACGAGCAGTTCGAAGACCGTGAAGATTGCTTCCTCGCGCTCTTCGACGAGGCTTTGACCCGCGCGGGCAAGGCGGTCTCCACGGGGCTTGCGGGCACCGGCGAGGTGGGATGGTCAGGGCGCGTAAGGGCTGGACTGATTGCCTTCATCCTGCTCATTGACGAGGAGCCCGAGCTAGGCGCACTGCTGATCGTGGACGCGCTGGGCGGCGGTCCGAGGGTGCTGGAGCGTAGGGCGAGGGTGCTCGAAGCTGTAAAGAAGGCCGTCGATGAAGGCCGCGTCGAGGCGCGCAGGGGCAGCGATCCTCCGCCGCTGACCGCGGAGGGCGTGGTGGGGGCGGTGTTGAGCGTCGTGCACGCGCGCCTGCTCGAAGAGGCGGCCACCCGCCGCGCGAACGGGTCCTCGCGCGCTCACGCCCAGGCGAGGCCGCTGCGCGAGCTGATCAACCCGTTGATGGCAATGATCGTGCTGCCCTACCTCGGGCAGGCGGCGGCGGCGAAGGAGCTGAAGGCCCCGCCGGTGAAGGCCACCCGCAAAGCCGCGCGACCGCGTGAGGCGTCCGAACCGGTAAAGGATCCGCTGCGGGGCTTGGAGATGCGTCTGACGTACCGCACGCTGCTCGTGCTGTCGGCGATCGCCGAGCGTCCGGGCGCGTCCAACCGGCAGATCGCGGACATCGCCGACGTTCACGACCAGGGGCAGATCTCAAAGCTGCTGGGGAGGCTTGAGCGTCTCGGGCTGATCGCCAATGGCGGCGCGGGGCAGGCGAAGGGCGAAGCGAACGCCTGGGGCCTCACACAGAAGGGCCGCGAGGTCGAGGCTGCGCTCAGCCCCTGAGGGCGCCGAGCGCGGAGACCGCCGCGGCGCCCATCGCCTCGGCGGCGCCGAGCAGCGCGTGATCGTCGATGCGGGTGCGCACGCCCGCGGCGTCGAACGTGTCGGAGATCGCCAGCAGGCAGCCGACGGGAACGCCGGCACGAGCGCCGAGGGTGAACAGGGTCGCGGCCTCCATCTCGATCGCGAGCGCACCCGCGGCGGCGTCGGGCAGACGCGAGGAGTCGTCATAGAAGAGGTCGACGCTGACGACCGCTCCGCGACGAGAGCCGGCGGGTGCGGCCCCGGCCAGCGCATCGGCAAGCGCGGGATCGGCGCGAGTGCGGTCGCCGGCCCCGAGCGCGCGCGAGGCCCCGTCGAGGCAGATCGCCTCATCGACGATCACGAGCTCCCCGAGCGCGAGTCCTGGCTGCAGCGCGCCGCAGGTCCCCACCCGGACGGCGCGGCGCGCGCCCAGCTCGATCAGCTCGTGCAGGACGATCGCCGCGGACGGGCCGCCCATGCCGGTGGCTTGGATCGTCAAGGGCTCGCCGTCGAGATTCGCGAGGCCCGTGTAGCCCCACAGGCCACGGTGGTGATTGAACATGCGCGGCGCGGCGATCAGCACCTGTGCGAGCGCGAGCGCGCGCCCGGGATCGCCGGGCAGCAGCACGCGCTCGGCGAGCTCGGCCGTGGGATGCAGATGGATCGCCTGGGGCCCAGACGGATTGACAGGATCGGCCGGATGAGCGGGCTTGGGCTGCGACATGGGTCGCGACTTTAGACTGCATGGCGATGGCCACGTCCCCCGACACACCCCCCGAAGAGACTTCCGGCGAGGAGAGCGCTCCGACGGTCACGCTGACGCTCGAGCAGGTCGCGGCGCGCGCGGGTGTGAGCGCGGGCACGGTCAGGCGCTGGGTGAAGGAGGGTCTCGTGCCCCAGTACGAGGGCGAGTGGACGCCGGCGGCGGCGTCGCACGTGCGGATCGTTGCGCGGCTGCGCGAGCGCGGGCACACGGTCCAGAAGATCAGGGAGGCGAGCCAGAGCGGGAAGCTCGCGTTCGGCTACATCGACGAACTGCTGCCGAGCTCTGAGGCCCGTTACACGCTGAAGGAGGCCTCGAAGGAGATCGGCATCGACCCCGAGCTGATCGAACGGCTGACGGCTGCGATGGGCCAGAACGCGCTTGCGGCAGAGGAGTTCTCCGA
>CAVOMT010000002.1:0-656266 GCA_963697115.1 uncultured Solirubrobacterales bacterium | reverse complement strand
CCGACGGCGCCGGCATGCTGTACGTGAGCGCGAATCTGCGCGCACGCCTGCGCGTCGAACGGCGGGGCTATTCCAATCTGGCCGAGCCGAATGCCGGCTTCGACTCCCCGCTGCACGAGGACGCGCGCGCGCTCGACACGATGTCGCTGAGCGCCGAGACGCTCGCATGCGCGCTGGCCGCGGCGGGCGTGCTGGAGGATGTGGGCCGGCAGGCGCTGCACGAGCGAGCGCGCGAGCTCGCCGCGCGCCTCGTCGTGCGGTTGGAGCAATCTGGGCGCACAGTCGCGCCGCGTGGGGACACCACGCTCGTGTCCTTCGAGAGTCCCGATCCCGAGCTCGAGCGCGAGCAGCTGCGCGAGCACGGGGTGATCGTGCGTAACATTCCCGGCGCCCCCTGGCTGCGGGCGTCTGTCGGAGCCTGGAACAACGAGGACGACCTCGATCGGCTCACAGACGCGCTCGCACGATGACGCCCCCGAAATGACCTCAGCTCCTCAGACGTCCACCATCGCGGCGGCGCCCACGCTCGACGCGGGAGCAGCCACAGCGATCGCAGCGCCCCGGCGCGGCGCGCGCGTATTGCCCCAACACATCGCGCTCGCCGCCGTGCTAGCGCTCTCGGCGGTCCTAAACGTCAACCACCTCTCGCGCAACGGCTACGCCAACACCTTCTACTCGGCCGCCGTGCGCTCGATGCTGCACTCGTTCCACAACTTCTTCTTCGTCTCCTTCGACCCCGGTGGCATGGTCACCGTCGACAAGCCCCCGGTCGGCATGTGGGTGCAGGGCCTCAGTGCCGCGATATTCGGGTTCCATCCGCTCAGCCTGCTGCTGCCCGAGGCGATCGCCGGCGTACTCTCGGTCGCCGCGCTCTACTGGGTGGTGACTCCCGGGTTCGGTCCCACGGCCGGCGTGATGAGCGCGCTCGCGCTGGCCGTATTCCCATCCTTCGTCGCGGTCTCGCGCGATAACAACCTCGACGCGGTCCTGATCCTGTTGATGATCCTGGCCTGCGGCGTCGGGCTGCGCGCGATCGGCTCCGGCAAGCTGCTCACGCTGCTCGGATGCACTGTGCTCGTGGGGGTCGCCTTCAACACGAAGACCCTCGCCGCCTACCTCGTCGTGCCGGGTCTCGCGCTCGGCTACCTCGTGTGCGCGCCCGGATCGCTCGTGCGCCGCAGCACGCAGCTGCTCATCGCCGGCGTAGTGCTGGCGCTCGTCTCGGCCTCCTGGTCGCTGGTGGTCGAACTGACACCCGCCTCCCAGCGCCCGTTCGTCGGCGGATCGGTCAACAACACCGAGCGCGACCTCACCTTCGGATACAACGGTTTCGGTCGCGTCGAAGGTCAGGTCGGCGGACCGGGTCGCATCCCGGTCATCTTCAAGCACGGCTCGCTCGCGCACATCGAAAAAGAAACCCTCCGAGCCCGGGCCGCTGCGCAGGGTCGTGGCGCCGGAGGCTCCGGCCGTAGCTCTGCTTCGCCCATTCCCGTAGCGACGCCCGCACCGGGCGCGGGTGTAGGCGCGGGCGCCCATCCGGCGCCATCGGCCGCGCACCCGCGACCGGTCGCAAAGAAAGTCGCCCTCTCCAAGTATCTGCGCGATGGTCGGCTGCGCTACCCGGTCGCCTTCGGCGGACCGACCGGACCGCTGCGACTGTTCGAAGAAGGTCTCGGTGGCCAGGCCGGGTGGATGCTGCCGTTCGCGCTCGTCGGCCTGATCGCACTGGCTCTGTGGTCGATCGGCGCGGGCCCGCAGTCCCTCGATGGAGGCGCCGCGAGCAGTGAGGGAGCGCCCGCAGCCGAGGGCGCTCGAGTTCGGATATCCGCCGATGACCCCGAGGACATCGGAAGCGGCGCCGGGAACGGCGAGAACCTGGGCGGGCGGCGCGATCGGCGTCTGGCGGGCCTGATCGTGCTCGGCGGCTGGTTTCTCGTGGAGGCGGCGGTACTGAGTCTCTCCAAGGGGATCGTCCATCCCTACTACCTCTCCGCCCTCGGCCCCGGCACAGCCGCGATGGTCGGCGCCGGCGCAGTCGCTTTCGTCGCGCCGGGAGCGCGCCGTCGTGCACGTCTCGCACTGATCCCCGTCGCGGTCGCCGGCGCCGTGGCGGCGCAGCTGACGCTGCTCGGTTACGACCACTACATGCACTGGTTCAGGCCCGTGCTGATCGTCGGCGCAATCCTCGGCGTGATCGCGATCCTGACCTTCAAACGCTGGACGCGACCGGCGATGGCACTGACGATCGGACTGCTGCTGCTCGCGCCCGCGGCCTATGCGACCACCAGCTGGCAGTTCTCAGTCGAGGGCACGTTCCCGGCCGCCGGCCCACGCGCCGCCGGCGCGGTCGGACCCCTCGGCGAGAGTCCCCACGATCTGCGCATCACCAAGGCACTCGTCGACTACGTGGACGCCCGTCATCCAGGCACGCGCTGGGACGTGCTCACCGAGGCGTCGATCACCTCCGCCCCGATGATCCTGCTCGGCCACAACGCCGGTGCGATGGGCGGTTACAGCGGCAACGACCCCGCGCTGAACGGACCGGGCCTCGCGCGACTGGTCGCCGGCGGCGAAGCGCGCTATGTAGTGCTCGGCGGCGCCTACGCCGAACGCGGCGGCAACGCCGGCTCGAACGCCGTCATCGAATCCTGCCGCGTGATCCCCGCCGTGGCATGGCAGCCGCCGCCGATCAACCACAACGCGCTGCTGCTCTACGACTGCGCCGGACGGGAGCGCCGGCTGCGAGCGCACTGATCCTACGCCGCGACGGATAGCTCGCGGTGGAAGGCCCGCGCGAACAGCTCGCTCTCGCGGCGCGCCGCCCAGCGGGGGACCGCCGACTCGCCGTCGGCGATCAAGCGCAGTTCGATCTCTCCGCCCGCGCCGTTGGCGCTGCCCGCCGCGGTCGTCTCGGCACCGGAGGAGTCGATCAGCCTGAAACGGGCCGCGCGCACGAGCTGATCGCGCGAGCGCTCGAGATCCTCGGCGAGGCGCAACAACACCGCACAGCGATCCAAGCGCGCGATGTCCTGCTCTGTGAACAGCGCAGCCAATGGTCCCGGGTGTGGCATGCCCTTGCGGTGGTAGCGGGCGGCCTGCGCGATAATCGCCACCTCGATCGGCGAGTAGCCGGGTAGGCCTCCGTTGAGGATCAGATAACGCGAGTGCTTGTGGTGATCGTCGTAGTCGACGGACATGCCGATGTCGTGCAGCATGCACGCCGCCCACAGCAGTTCGCGCTCGATCGGATCCCCCGCGTGCAGGCCCAACCTCGCGAGCTCGTCGAACATCGCCAGCGCGAGGGTTGCGACGTGGTCGGTGTGGGCCGTATCCGGACGGTACTGCGCCGCCAGGTTCAGGACGCTCGTGCGGCGCAAGTCGGCGAACAGCGGCGGATCTCGATCGGCGAGCAGGCGCTCGAAGAACACGCCCTCGCGCAGACCCGCCTCTGTGACTTCCAAGCCGTCAAACCCGCCCGCGAGCAGCGCGCCCTGCACCACGATCGCGCCGGCGAGAATCAGATCGGCGCGCGCCGGCTTGATGCCCGGAACGGTGCTGCGCTGAGATGCGGGGAGCGCCGCCAGACGCTCCACGAGCTCCTCCAGGGCCTCGTTGGAGACGATCGTCGCCTGCACTCCGTTCGAGGGCAGGCCGCAAGCGCGCTGCACGGCGGCGGCGAGGTTGCGCACGGTGCCGCCGATGCCGACCAGGCGCGAGCCGGAGTGCGCCAGCCACTGCGCGCGCGCCAGCTCGTTCGCGACGTGTTCGCGCAGCTGCTCTATCTGCCTGCGTTTCGCCGGCCCGTTTACGGGTAGAAACCGCTCGGTCATACGCACCGCGCCCAGCCGCCACGAGCCGAGCTCGCACGCGGCCCGATCGAGCACGCGCACCAGCTGCAGCGATCCGCCACCGAGATCCAGCACGCACCCGTCGGTCAAGGTCGTCGAGTTGACCGCCGCCAGGTAGCCGTAGCGAGCCTCCTCCTCGCGGCTCAGGACGCGAATCGGCAGGCTCGTGCGTTCGCGTGCCTGTGCCAGGAAGTCGGCGGCGTTCTCGGCATCGCGGATCGCGCTGGTCGCGAGCGCGTCCACGGAATCGCCGCCGAGTCCAGCGGCGCGACAGAAGTGATCGAACACGTCCAGCGTGGCGAGTGCGCGGCGCATCGGCTCCTCCCCCAGCCTGCCCGTCGCGGCGAGACCCTCGCCGATACGCACGGGCTCGTAGATCTCGTCGGTTCGCCTCCACCAACCCTTCCAGGCCATAAACACGACGAGCCGGAACGAGTTCGAGCCCAGGTCGATCACCGCCAGCCGCTCGCGCGGCGCCGTCACGATTCGCGCACCCCCGTCATGATCTCAGCGTATTCATCGCGCCGGAGGGCTCCAAGCGCATGCGCAGGCCGCACTCGGCGAACGTCGAGCCCGCGAGGCGGCGCTGGAGCTCAGGCGAAACGCTCGGACAGGCCGAGCTCGGACCGGGCGATGCGCATCCGCTCTGTCAGCTTGGCCTCCGCTTCGGCGTCCGCGACGATCTGCATGACGGGGATGGCGAGACCGTCGGCGAGGCTCGTGAGCTTGCTCCAGGTCGGGTTGCGCCGACCCCGCTCGATGCCCGAGAGATAGGTCGGGTGCATGTCCGATTGATGTGCGAGCGCTTCGATGGTCAACTTGCGCGCGCGCCGCAGGCGGCGGATCGCGCGACCCAGCTCGGGATTGGTCGGTGCTGGCGTGGACACCTCGGCAACTTCGCTGGTCGGCGAGTACATGACTACAGGTGATAGAGTCCGATGTAGACAAATGTCGGTCTACTTTGTGTCTTCTTTCAAACACGGCCGGCTCGATGTGTACTCAGCCGCGAAACATGCACTATCGGCTCGCCTCGTCAGTCTGGGTCGGCCGCGCCGGCCAGATAAGCGGCCACGGCCAGGGCGTCGGCCCGCAACGCCGCCGTGTCCGCGCGCGTGAGGCGAGCGAACGGTCGCAGCTCGACCTCTCCCGCTCGCAGGCTCCACACCGCGACCGCTTGGCCGCGCACGAGCGCGAACGGTCGGAAGATCCCGTTGAGGGTGATGATCGGCTCTTTCTCCACCAGCACCGGCGCTCGCGATACCCACCCGTGAAGCAGCGGATCGAATGCGCCCAGCAGGCGCGGCGGCGGCAGCTGTGCCGCAACATCGCTGCGCGCGAGGTCCACCAGGCCGTCCTCGCGCTCTACCAACTCGGAGGCGATCGAGCGAAGCCCAGCACGCGCATCGCGCAATGCGAGCCCTGCCCACTTCGCGAGGTCACGCTCGCCGGCAGGGCCGTGGCCTGCCAGATAACGGCGCGCCAGCTCCGCCAGTGCCCAGTCCCGATCGACCGGCCTGGATTTCGGCAGCCACTCTCGGACCAGCACGTATGCGTGCTCGCGGCCGACCATCGGACCGCGTATCACCACACCGCGCAAGCTGGCCTCCAACAGCAGGTTCACGAGCGCCTGTCCCTCTGTTCGCACCCCCGCCGCGGCGATCCGCTCGCGCAGCTCACCGCGCGTCGAGGGGCCCTGATTGGCGAGCGTTCGCTCGATCGTCCTCACGCCACGCTCCGTTGCCTCTGGGGTAAGGCCCTCCTGAGCCAGTCTCCGCAAGCTGCTCGTCCGCAGGCGCGGCGCCGTCAGGGCCTGCAGCCACGGGTAGTCCTCACTGCACACCAGGTGCAAGGTGCCTCGGTTCAACCAAGTGATCACGACCGCGCGCTCATTCAGCGCGCGGTTCACATCCCTCGCTGTCAGGCCCTCGCTGCGGGCCCTGATCGCCAAGCGCGCACCACGCGGATCCTGAGCCTGCACCGCCAACAGCCGCTGTACCACGGCAGTGGCGTCTTTCGCCGGCGATCCGGCCAGCAGCTGGGCGCTCAGGCGCTCACGGAGCATCGTCGCTGGCACAGTAACGTTCGAGTGCCCGCCCAACGACGCGAGTCGTCGAGCCTCAGGAGGACCGATGTACGTCAACCCCCACTTCGCCGAGCGCGAGCTGCCGATCCTGCAGGACATAATCGAAGACGTGCGCTTCGGCGTCCTCGTGATCTGCTCCGACGGTCCGCTCGCGGCACACATCCCATTTGTCCTGCATCGCGAGGAGGGTCGTTTCGGAACGCTCGTCGCGCACGTCTCCGCGCGCGATCCGCTCGCGCGTCATCTCGACTCCGAGCACGAGGCACTTGCGATCTTCAGTGCACCCCGCGCCTACGTCTCGCCGCGCTGGTGCCCGAGCGGCGGCCTGCCCACGTACAACTTCCTCGCCGTCCACGCCTACGGTCGCCCGCGCCGGATGGAGGATCCGGACGTCGTGCTCGGTCATCTGGCCGATCTCTTGGCAGTTCACGAGCAGCGTTTCTCACAGCCCTGGTCGCTTGAGGCAGTCGCTGATGAGTACGTCGAGGAACGACTGCCTCACATCGCCGCCTTCAGCCTCCCGATCGACTCGCTGCAGGGCAAGCGTAAGCTCAGCCAGAACCGCACGTCTGAGGATCGCGAGGGGATCGTCGAGGGGCTGCGTGAGCGCGGCGGGGACGACGACCTCGCGATCGCCGAGGTCATGGCCGGCTATGCCTACGCCGTGCCCGACCGCTAGCACCCGCCAGCGCGAACGCCACCCTTTCGTTCACCCGCCTCTCCGCCGCCATGTCGATCGTAAGCCCGCAGATCCACCAGCAGTCGCCGATGGCAATATGGCTCAAGAATGCGCGATCCCGGCATGGGCCCGCCAGGACTCGAACCTGGGACCAATCAATTATGAGTGCGTTCCAGGACTTGCGGCTGTTTGCGGCTGGTCGTGGATTTGGCTCTAGGACGGGGTTTCTTCGGGGTGTGTCTATCCGACGTTTGCGGCTGTCTCCGGGTGCTGGGTGGCCCCCGCGGTGGCCCCGATCCGTCGTTAGCGGAAGGTTGGTCGGGGGCTCGAATGCTCACGCCAACACGCCCGATGCTCCGGTCAGCCCGATCCTCAAGCAACCACCCAATCCCGCCGAAAATACAAGCACGGTGGGCATCGAAGACAGACCGTATATGCGGCGCACACCGCCGCCGCCGTCACCACCACCAGGGCGACCATCGCGGCAACCGTTGCCGCATCGTCGAACAGGAGCCGGCATCAGATTGCTGCTCATCGCGCTCGTCGGCATCATCCTGATTTTGGCCACGATGCTGACGGTTGTTGAGGCTGAACGCTGCCGCGAAGGGTTCCAAGCGCAAGTGTGCCGGATCTGACATCCATCTCGATCTAATTTTTGGAGATAAGACCGCCAGTCCAATCGCCGAACGGTCGGTGTCGCCGGCCACCAGCGAGCTGGACGAGCCGAGGGGAAACCAGATCGAGAGCGCCGCGTCGCAGAGCGCGAGGGCGCCTTCTTCTGAGCGCTGTTCGGCTTGGGAGCTGGCTGCAGGTCTCGCTCCGCGCTCCGGGGGATACCGTCCCGCCGCGCCCCTTTATCTATTTCGGTCGATTTTTCCTTTTTTCGCTCTGACCTCGACCGGCTCCACTTTCGCCTGTGCTGAGCAGGGGTAGTCAGCCGCTCCGATAGTGCCGCTCCGCGTGAGCGCGTCCGCACGCGCGTCAAGGCGGCCTTGACGGTCTCCTGAACTCGATCACGCTCCTCCGAAGAAAGTCGGTCGGGAATATGCTTTCATGGTGGCCGTCGCAGCGACGTCGAAGTCTCGTCAGCGTCTTGAGCTGTGGCTCGGCGGTGATGGATCGCGTTTGTCTCGCTGGTAGATGCGGGAAGTATGGATCAGGCGCGTGGGCGCATCGTCCTCAGTATTTGCGAGGCGCCAGGTATCGAGGTCAGCGCGGAGGTCGGCGTCGGCGCGTATCCCATGTTGACGCCTCGAGGTTTTTATAGCGCCCGTTCTCGATTCCATGTATCGAGAGCCATGAACGGACGCTGTGACCTCGGTCCCGATGCCGGCTACAGCTGTTTGGCGCCTCGAGTTGCTCGATCTCGCAGCGGCGTGACCGCGCTCAAGACGACCCAATTCCCGTCGCAACGGTCAGGATGTGGCACAGGTCGATCGCTTTCGCAGGCAGTCAGGCTCGGCGTCGGCTCGGTAGGATTGGGCCGTGATGACGCTCAGTCTCCCGCTGACCGGGGAGTTGCCCTCGGGCGTGCAGACCATCTCGTACCAGTCGCTGCTGCGCGTCCCGCTGAGCCGGGTGTCCGCGCTCGGACCGTTCGCCCCGCGAGCTTGCACGTCGTAGGTCATCTTCCATGCCGGAGGCATATCCATGGGCCAAGTATCCACGGTCGCATGCTGGGTCCTACGCTGGAGGGCGTGACAGACGAGGAGGAGCAGCGGCGGCCGAGGGCTTGGGGCTGGTTCGAGCCGGCCGATGAGACGGTGGCACCGCTGTTGGTCGCTCTCGGGAGACTTGTGTGGGGTGCCGCTGCCCTTGAGAAGATGCTGCACCTGGAACTCGCTCGCGTCCACTACGAACGCGCGGAGGCATCCGGCGATCCCGCCGGCTACAGGCTGAGAGATATTCTCGTTGCGACCGAGCAACTGACCGGCGGCCAAGCGCGCTCCCAGCTCAAGGTTTTGGGGCTGCCCGCCAATCTGAACGCTCGCATCCGTGACGCGATCGGACGACGCAACGCCCTCCTGCACCGACCGTTCGAAGACGCCGACCTCGCAAGAGCTGTAGGCACCGGGGAGGGCATTGAGGCGGTAGTCGAGCGGATCGAACGACTTGCACTCGACTGCGGCGAGCTGGGCGTCGAGCTTGAGCGCTTCGCCGGTGACAAGCTCGCGGCGGTGCTCGGCATCTCGCGCAAGCAGATGGCGCAGATGGTTGCGACGCTCGACCCGGCCACCATCCCTGACGAGCAGATGCGCGCCCAAATCGAAGCTGTGCAGGCGTCCGGCATCGACCTCAGCCAGCACCCCTACCCGCGGGCAAAGTAGCGGATCGTCGCGCTGTGGGCGTCATTGTTGTCGCGCTCGCTTTGACCACAGTGCCGACGAGCGTCAACAGCAACCCGAACGAATGTCGAAGCCGCGCCGCCAAACCTGGGTGCGAACGCGACAAAGGGTCGGCAGCCAGGCGCCTCGGGCGGTGAGGTGCTGGTCCCTGATCCGCTTCTCGGCCCACTCGTGGGCCAGCTCAACGACGCTTGCTCGCGGGCGCGGCCGGCAGGATGTCGTCCATACGTCGGCGCTGCCGAGTCCGTCGTCGACCTGGTGGGTGTAGACGTTCATCGTCGTGGTGAGCTGTGAGTGGCGCAGCCAGCCTTGCACCTGCTTGGGCGTCTTTCCGTGCGCGAGCAGCAGCGACCCGCACGCCTTGCGGAACGCGTGGAAGGCGATCCCCTGGTAGTCGTAGATCGGCTTGCCCTTCGCCGTCTCCCCGACCTTCAGCGCCAGGCCGGCAGCGAGGAGCGCCGGTCGGAGCACGCGGTTGTAGACGTTCGAGTAGGTCAGCGGCGTGCCTGTCTGGGATGGGAACACGGGCGCTGCCGGTCGTGCGTTCGCCGGGCGGAGTTCTGCCAGCCATGACGCCATGCTCGCTGAGAGCGGTACTCTCGCTTCGCTGGCATCTGTCTTGAGCTGTTTGCGCCGGCCCTGGTAGACCTGCTCGGCGACCATGATGTGCGGGTCATCGCCGAGGTGCACGTGCTCCCAGGTGAGTCCGAGCAGCTCGCTGATGCGAAGGCCTGTCTGGGCCAGCAGCGTGAAGAATGCCCGCCACTGTTCGGGCATCGCGCGCAGTATCGCCAGGACGTCCTCGGCGGTCAGCCGGCGCGGCCTGCGCTTTGGGTGGCGCTGCTTGGCCTTCTCCGACGGTACGTAGCGGACGCCTGCGGCGGGGTTGGAGGCGATGTCTCCGTCTTCCCTGGCGCAGGCGAGCATGACTGACAGCGCGATCCTCGCCCGGCGGATCGTGCTGGGCGACGCGCCGCGCTGCTTGAAGTAAGACCCCAACGGGCTCGAAGCAGGAGACGTATTGCTTCGAGCAGCGCGGCGCGTCGCCCAGCACGATCCGCCGGGCGAGGATCGCGCTGTCAGTCATGCTCGCCTGCGCCAGGGAAGACGGAGACATCGCCTCCAACCCCGCCGCAGGCGTCCGCTACGTACCGTCGGAGAAGGCCAAGCAGCGCCACCCAAAGCGCAGGCCGCGCCGGCTGACCGCCGAGGACGTCCTGGCGATACTGCGCGCGATGCCCGAACAGTGGCGGGCATTCTTCACGCTGCTGGCCCAGACAGGCCTTCGCATCAGCGAGCTGCTCGGACTCACCTGGGAGCACGTGCACCTCGGCGATGACCCGCACATCATGGTCGCCGAGCAGGTCTACCAGGGCCGGCGCAAACAGCTCAAGACAGATGCCAGCGAAGCGAGAGTACCGCTCTCAGCGAGCATGGCGTCATGGCTGGCAGAACTCCGCCCGGCGAACGCACGACCGGCAGCGCCCGTGTTCCCATCCCAGACAGGCACGCCGCTGACCTACTCGAACGTCTACAACCGCGTGCTCCGACCGGCGCTCCTCGCTGCCGGCCTGGCGCTGAAGGTCGGGGAGACGGCGAAGGGCAAGCCGATCTACGACTACCAGGGGATCGCCTTCCACGCGTTCCGCAAGGCGTGCGGGTCGCTGCTGCTCGCGCACGGAAAGACGCCCAAGCAGGTGCAAGGCTGGCTGCGCCACTCACAGCTCACCACGACGATGAACGTCTACACCCACCAGGTCGACGACGGACTCGGCAGCGCCGACGTATGGGACGACATCCTGCCGGCCGCGCCCGCGAGCAAGCGTCGTTGAGCTGGCCCACGAGTGGGCCGAGAAGCGGATCAGGGACCAGCACCTCACCGCCCGAGGCGCCTGGCTGCCGACCCTTTGTCGCGTTCGCACCCAGGTTTGGCGGCGCGGCTTCGACATTCGTTCGGGTTGCTGTTGACGCTCGTCGGCACTGTGGTCAAAGCGAGCGCGACAACAATGACGCCCACAGCGCGACGATCCGCTACTTTGCCCGCGGGTAGGGGTGCTGGCTGAGGTCGATGCCGGACGCCTGCACAGCTTCGATTTGGGCGCGCATCTGCTCGTCAGGGATGGTGGCCGGGTCGAGCGTCGCAACCATCTGCGCCATCTGCTTGCGCGAGATGCCGAGCACCGCCGCGAGCTTGTCACCGGCGAAGCGCTCAAGCTCGACGCCCAGCTCGCCGCAGTCGAGTGCAAGTCGTTCGATCCGCTCGACTACCGCCTCAATGCCCTCCCCGGTGCCTACAGCTCTTGCGAGGTCGGCGTCTTCGAACGGTCGGTGCAGGAGGGCGTTGCGTCGTCCGATCGCGTCACGGATGCGAGCGTTCAGATTGGCGGGCAGCCCCAAAACCTCGAGCTGGGAGCGCGCTTGGCCGCCGGTCAGTTGCTCGGTCGCAACGAGAATATCTCTCAGCCTGTAGCCGGCGGGATCGCCGGATGCCTCCGCGCGTTCGTAGTGGACGCGAGCGAGTTCCAGGTGCAGCATCTTCTCAAGGGCAGCGGCACCCCACACAAGTCTCCCGAGAGCGACCAACAGCGGTGCCACCGTCTCATCGGCCGGCTCGAACCAGCCCCAAGCCCTCGGCCGCCGCTGCTCCTCCTCGTCTGTCACGCCCTCCAGCGTAGGACCCAGCATGCGACCGTGGATACTTGGCCCATGGATATGCCTCCGGCATGGAAGATGACCTACGACGTGCAAGCTCGCGGGGCGAACGGTCCGAGCGCGGACACCCGGCTCAGCGGGACGCGCAGCAGCGACTGGTACGAGATGGTCTGCACGCCCGAGGGCAACTCCCCGGTCGAGCGGGAGACTGAGCGTCATCACGGCCCAGCCCTACCGAGCCGACGCCGAGCCTGACTGCCTGCGCAAAGCGATCGACCTGTGCCACATCCTGACCGTTGCGAACGGGAATTGGGTCGTCTTTGAGCCGGTCACGCCGCCCGAGATCGAGCAACTTGAGGGCGCCAAACAGCCTGTAGCCGGCATCGGGATCGGTGTCACAGCGTCCGTTCATGGCGTCTCGATACATGGAATCGAGAACGTGCGCTACAACCTCGAGGCGTCAACACGGATACGCGCCGACGCCGACCTCCGCGCTGACCTCGATACCTGGCGCCTCGCAAATACTGAGGACGATGCGCCCACGCGCCTGATCCACTACTTCCGCATCTACGAGCGAGAGGCAAACGCGATCATCACCGCCGAGCCACAGCTTCTAAGCGCTGACGAGATCGACGTCGCTGCGACGGCCACCATGAAAGCACTTCCCGACCGACTTTCCTCGGAGGAGCGTGATCGAGTCAGGCAGACCGTCAAGGCCGCCTTGACGCGCGTGCGGACGCGCTCACGCGGAGCGGTCCTATCGGAGCGGCTGACTACCCTGCTCAGCACAGGCCAAGCGGAGCCGGTCGAGGTCACAGCGAAGGAAATCACCGAAATAGATAAGGCGCGCGGGCGGTATGCCCACCGGAGCGCGGAGCGAGACGCCCAGCCAGCTCCCCAAGCCGAACAGCGCCTCAGAGAAAGCGCCCTCGCGCTCTTGCGACGCGCGCTCTCGATCTAGTTTCCCCTCGGCTCGTCCAGCTCGCTTGGTGGCCGACGACACCGACCGTTCGGCGATTGGACTGGCGGTCTTATCTCCAAAAATTAGATCGAGATGGATGTCTAGATCCGGCACACTTGTGCTTGGAACCCTTCGCGGCAGCGTTCAGCCTCAACAACCGTCAGCATCGTGGCCAAAATCAGGATGATGCCGACGAGCGCGATGAGCAGCAATCTTATGCCGGCTCCTGTTCGACGATGCGGCAACGGTTGCCGCGATGGTCGCCCTGGTGGTGGTGACGGCGGCGGCGGTGTGCGCCGCATATACGGTCTGTCTTCGATGCCCACCGTGCTTGTATTTTCGGCGGGATTGGGTGGTTGCTTGAGGATCGGGCTGACCGGAGCATCGGGCGTGTTGGCGTGAGCATTCGAGCCCCCCACCAACCTTCCGCTAACGACGGATCGGGGCCACCGCGGGGGCCACCCAGCACCCGGAGACAGCCGCAAACGTCGGATAGACACACCCCGAAGAAACCCCGTCCTAGAGCCAAATCCACGACCAGCCGCAAACAGCCGCAAGTCCTGGAACGCACTCATAATTGATTGGTCCCAGGTTCGAGTCCTGGCGGGCCCATGCCGGGATCGCGCATTCTTGAGCCATATTGCCATCGGCGACTGCTGGTGGATCTGCGGGCTTACGATCGACATGGCGGCGGAGAGGCGGGTGAACGAAAGGGTGGCGTTCGCGCTGGCGGGTGCTAGCGGTCGGGCACGGCGTAGGCATAGCCGGCCATGACCTCGGCGATCGCGAGGTCGTCGTCCCCGCCGCGCTCACGCAGCCCCTCGACGATCCCCTCGCGATCCTCAGACGTGCGGTTCTGGCTGAGCTTACGCTTGCCCTGCAGCGAGTCGATCGGGAGGCTGAAGGCGGCGATGTGAGGCAGTCGTTCCTCGACGTACTCATCAGCGACTGCCTCAAGCGACCAGGGCTGTGAGAAACGCTGCTCGTGAACTGCCAAGAGATCGGCCAGATGACCGAGCACGACGTCCGGATCCTCCATCCGGCGCGGGCGACCGTAGGCGTGGACGGCGAGGAAGTTGTACGTGGGCAGGCCGCCGCTCGGGCACCAGCGCGGCGAGACGTAGGCGCGGGGTGCACTGAAGATCGCAAGTGCCTCGTGCTCGGAGTCGAGATGACGCGCGAGCGGATCGCGCGCGGAGACGTGCGCGACGAGCGTTCCGAAACGACCCTCCTCGCGATGCAGGACAAATGGGATGTGTGCCGCGAGCGGACCGTCGGAGCAGATCACGAGGACGCCGAAGCGCACGTCTTCGATTATGTCCTGCAGGATCGGCAGCTCGCGCTCGGCGAAGTGGGGGTTGACGTACATCGGTCCTCCTGAGGCTCGACGACTCGCGTCGTTGGGCGGGCACTCGAACGTTACTGTGCCAGCGACGATGCTCCGTGAGCGCCTGAGCGCCCAGCTGCTGGCCGGATCGCCGGCGAAAGACGCCACTGCCGTGGTACAGCGGCTGTTGGCGGTGCAGGCTCAGGATCCGCGTGGTGCGCGCTTGGCGATCAGGGCCCGCAGCGAGGGCCTGACAGCGAGGGATGTGAACCGCGCGCTGAATGAGCGCGCGGTCGTGATCACTTGGTTGAACCGAGGCACCTTGCACCTGGTGTGCAGTGAGGACTACCCGTGGCTGCAGGCCCTGACGGCGCCGCGCCTGCGGACGAGCAGCTTGCGGAGACTGGCTCAGGAGGGCCTTACCCCAGAGGCAACGGAGCGTGGCGTGAGGACGATCGAGCGAACGCTCGCCAATCAGGGCCCCTCGACGCGCGGTGAGCTGCGCGAGCGGATCGCCGCGGCGGGGGTGCGAACAGAGGGACAGGCGCTCGTGAACCTGCTGTTGGAGGCCAGCTTGCGCGGTGTGGTGATACGCGGTCCGATGGTCGGCCGCGAGCACGCATACGTGCTGGTCCGAGAGTGGCTGCCGAAATCCAGGCCGGTCGATCGGGACTGGGCACTGGCGGAGCTGGCGCGCCGTTATCTGGCAGGCCACGGCCCTGCCGGCGAGCGTGACCTCGCGAAGTGGGCAGGGCTCGCATTGCGCGATGCGCGTGCTGGGCTTCGCTCGATCGCCTCCGAGTTGGTAGAGCGCGAGGACGGCCTGGTGGACCTCGCGCGCAGCGATGTTGCGGCACAGCTGCCGCCGCCGCGCCTGCTGGGCGCATTCGATCCGCTGCTTCACGGGTGGGTATCGCGAGCGCCGGTGCTGGTGGAGAAAGAGCCGATCATCACCCTCAACGGGATCTTCCGACCGTTCGCGCTCGTGCGCGGCCAAGCGGTCGCGGTGTGGAGCCTGCGAGCGGGAGAGGTCGAGCTGCGACCGTTCGCTCGCCTCACGCGCGCGGACACGGCGGCGTTGCGGGCCGACGCCCTGGCCGTGGCCGCTTATCTGGCCGGCGCGGCCGACCCAGACTGACGAGGCGAGCCGATAGTGCATGTTTCGCGGCTGAGTACACATCGAGCCGGCCGTGTTTGAAAGAAGACACAAAGTAGACCGACATTTGTCTACATCGGACTCTATCACCTGTAGTCATGTACTCGCCGACCAGCGAAGTTGCCGAGGTGTCCACGCCAGCACCGACCAATCCCGAGCTGGGTCGCGCGATCCGCCGCCTGCGGCGCGCGCGCAAGTTGACCATCGAAGCGCTCGCACATCAATCGGACATGCACCCGACCTATCTCTCGGGCATCGAGCGGGGTCGGCGCAACCCGACCTGGAGCAAGCTCACGAGCCTCGCCGACGGTCTCGCCATCCCCGTCATGCAGATCGTCGCGGACGCCGAAGCGGAGGCCAAGCTGACAGAGCGGATGCGCATCGCCCGGTCCGAGCTCGGCCTGTCCGAGCGTTTCGCCTGAGCTCCAGCGCCGCCTCGCGGGCTCGACGTTCGCCGAGTGCGGCCTGCGCATGCGCTTGGAGCCCTCCGGCGCGATGAATACGCTGAGATCATGACGGGGGTGCGCGAATCGTGACGGCGCCGCGCGAGCGGCTGGCGGTGATCGACCTGGGCTCGAACTCGTTCCGGCTCGTCGTGTTTATGGCCTGGAAGGGTTGGTGGAGGCGAACCGACGAGATCTACGAGCCCGTGCGTATCGGCGAGGGTCTCGCCGCGACGGGCAGGCTGGGGGAGGAGCCGATGCGCCGCGCACTCGCCACGCTGGACGTGTTCGATCACTTCTGTCGCGCCGCTGGACTCGGCGGCGATTCCGTGGACGCGCTCGCGACCAGCGCGATCCGCGATGCCGAGAACGCCGCCGACTTCCTGGCACAGGCACGCGAACGCACGAGCCTGCCGATTCGCGTCCTGAGCCGCGAGGAGGAGGCTCGCTACGGCTACCTGGCGGCGGTCAACTCGACGACCTTGACCGACGGGTGCGTGCTGGATCTCGGTGGCGGATCGCTGCAGCTGGTGCGCGTGCTCGATCGGGCCGCGTGCGAGCTCGGCTCGTGGCGGCTGGGCGCGGTGCGTATGACCGAGCGGTTTCTACCCGTAAACGGGCCGGCGAAACGCAGGCAGATAGAGCAGCTGCGCGAACACGTCGCGAACGAGCTGGCGCGCGCGCAGTGGCTGGCGCACTCCGGCTCGCGCCTGGTCGGCATCGGCGGCACCGTGCGCAACCTCGCCGCCGCCGTGCAGCGCGCTTGCGGCCTGCCCTCGAACGGAGTGCAGGCGACGATCGTCTCCAACGAGGCCCTGGAGGAGCTCGTGGAGCGTCTGGCGGCGCTCCCCGCATCTCAGCGCAGCACCGTTCCGGGCATCAAGCCGGCGCGCGCCGATCTGATTCTCGCCGGCGCGATCGTGGTGCAGGGCGCGCTGCTCGCGGGCGGGTTTGACGGCTTGGAAGTCACAGAGGCGGGTCTGCGCGAGGGCGTGTTCTTCGAGCGCCTGCTCGCCGATCGAGATCCGCCGCTGTTCGCCGACTTGCGCCGCACGAGCGTCCTGAACCTGGCGGCGCAGTACCGTCCGGATACGGCCCACACCGACCACGTCGCAACCCTCGCGCTGGCGATGTTCGACGAGCTCGCGAGGTTGGGCCTGCACGCGGGGGATCCGATCGAGCGCGAACTGCTGTGGGCGGCGTGCATGCTGCACGACATCGGCATGTCCGTCGACTACGACGATCACCACAAGCACTCGCGTTATCTGATCCTCAACGGAGGCCTACCCGGCTACTCGCCGATCGAGGTGGCGATTATCGCGCAGGCCGCCCGCTACCACCGCAAGGGCATGCCACACCCGGGACCATTGGCTGCGCTGTTCACAGAGCAGGACATCGCGCGCTTGGATCGCTGTGCGGTGTTGTTGCGCCTCGCCGAGGATCTCGAGCGCTCGCGCGATCAGCTCGTGCGCGCGGCCCGTTTCAGGCTGATCGACTCCTCCGGTGCCGAGACGACCGCGGCGGGCAGCGCCAACGGCGCGGGCGGAGAGATCGAACTGCGCTTGATCGCCGACGGCGAGTCGGCGGTCCCCCGCTGGGCGGCGCGCCGCGAGAGCGAGCTGTTCGCGCGGGCCTTCCACCGCGAGCTATCCGTCGCGGCGTAGGATCAGTGCGCTCGCAGCCGGCGCTCCCGTCCGGCGCAGTCGTAGAGCAGCAGCGCGTTGTGGTTGATCGGCGGCGGCTGCCATGCCACGGCGGGGATCACGCGGCAGGATTCGATGACGGCGTTCGAGCCGGCGTTGCCGCCGCGTTCGGCGTAGGCGCCGCCGAGCACTACATAGCGCGCTTCGCCGCCGGCGACCAGTCGCGCGAGGCCCGGTCCGTTCAGCGCGGGGTCGTTGCCGCTGTAACCGCCCATCGCACCGGCGTTGTGGCCGAGCAGGATCATCGGGGCGGAGGTGATCGACGCCTCGGTGAGCACGTCCCAGCGCGTGCCTGGATGACGGGCGTCCACGTAGTCGACGAGTGCCTTGGTGATGCGCAGATCGTGGGGACTCTCGCCGAGGGGTCCGACCGCGCCGGCGGCGCGTGGGCCGGCGGCCGGGAACGTGCCCTCGACTGAGAACTGCCAGCTGGTGGTCGCATAGGCCGCGGGCGCGAGCAGCAGCAGTCCGATCGTCAGTGCCATCGCCGGTCGCGTCCAGCGTTTGAAGGTCAGGATCGCGATCACGCCGAGGATTGCGCCGACGATCAGCACGGGCCTGAACCAGTGCATGTAGTGGTCGTAACCGAGCAGCGTCAGCTGCGCCGCCACGGCGCCGGCGACCGCGACGGGGATCAGTGCGAGACGTGCACGACGGCGCGCTCCCGGCGCGACGAAAGCGACTGCGCCGGCGCCGACCATCGCGGCTGTGCCGGGGCCGAGGGCGGAGAGGTAGTAGGGATGGACGATCCCCTTGGAGAGACTCAGTACCGCCGCCTCCACGAGAAACCAGCCGCCGAGCACGATCAGGCCCGCCAGACGCCGATCGCGCCGCCCGCCCAGGTTCTCGCCGTTCCCGGCGCCGCTTCCGATGTCCTCGGGGTCATCGGCGGATATCCGAACTCGAGCGCCCTCGGCTGCGGGCGCTCCCTCACTGCTCGCGGCGCCTCCATCGAGGGACTGCGGGCCCGCGCCGATCGACCACAGAGCCAGTGCGATCAGGCCGACGAGCGCGAACGGCAGCATCCACCCGGCCTGGCCACCGAGACCTTCTTCGAACAGTCGCAGCGGTCCGGTCGGTCCGCCGAAGGCGACCGGGTAGCGCAGCCGACCATCGCGCAGATACTTGGAGAGGGCGACTTTCTTTGCGACCGGTCGCGGGTGCGCGGCCGATGGCGCCGGATGGGCGCCCGCGCCTACACCCGCGCCCGGTGCGGGCGTCGCTACGGGAATGGGCGAAGCAGAGCTACGGCCGGAGCCTCCGGCGCCACGACCCTGCGCAGCGGCCCGGGCTCGGAGGGTTTCTTTTTCGATGTGCGCGAGCGAGCCGTGCTTGAAGATGACCGGGATGCGACCCGGTCCGCCGACCTGACCTTCGACGCGACCGAAACCGTTGTATCCGAAGGTGAGGTCGCGCTCGGTGTTGTTGACCGATCCGCCGACGAACGGGCGCTGGGAGGCGGGTGTCAGTTCGACCACCAGCGACCAGGAGGCCGAGACGAGCGCCAGCACTACGCCGGCGATGAGCAGCTGCGTGCTGCGGCGCACGAGCGATCCGGGCGCGCACACGAGGTAGCCGAGCGCGAGACCCGGCACGACGAGGTAGGCGGCGAGGGTCTTCGTGTTGAAGGCGACCCCCACGAGCACAGTGCATCCGAGCAGCGTGAGCAGCTTGCCGGAGCCGATCGCGCGCAGCCCGACGCCGCAGGCCAGGATCATCAACAGGATCAGGACCGCGTCGAGGTTGTTATCGCGCGAGACCGCGACGAAGGATGGGAATACGGCCAGCGCGAGCGCGCTCATCACGCCGGCCGTGGGACCGAACCCGGGAGTCACCACCCAGTAGAGCGCGGCGACCGAGAGTACGCCGGCGATCGCCTCGGGCAGCAGCAGGCTGAGCGGATGGAACCCGAATATCGCGGCACTGAGGCCCTGCACCCACATGCCGACCGGGGGCTTGTCGACGGTGACCATGCCACCGGGGTCGAAGGAGACGAAGAAGAAGTTGTGGAACGAGTGCAGCATCGAGCGCACGGCGGCCGAGTAGAAGGTGTTGGCGTAGCCGTTGCGCGAGAGGTGGTTGACGTTTAGGACCGCCGAGAGCGCTAGCACGGCGGCGAGCGCGATGTGTTGGGGCAATACGCGCGCGCCGCGCCGGGGCGCTGCGATCGCTGTGGCTGCTCCCGCGTCGAGCGTGGGCGCCGCCGCGATGGTGGACGTCTGAGGAGCTGAGGTCATTTCGGGGGCGTCATCGTGCGAGCGCGTCTGTGAGCCGATCGAGGTCGTCCTCGTTGTTCCAGGCTCCGACAGACGCCCGCAGCCAGGGGGCGCCGGGAATGTTACGCACGATCACCCCGTGCTCGCGCAGCTGCTCGCGCTCGAGCTCGGGATCGGGACTCTCGAAGGACACGAGCGTGGTGTCCCCACGCGGCGCGACTGTGCGCCCAGATTGCTCCAACCGCACGACGAGGCGCGCGGCGAGCTCGCGCGCTCGCTCGTGCAGCGCCTGCCGGCCCACATCCTCCAGCACGCCCGCCGCGGCCAGCGCGCATGCGAGCGTCTCGGCGCTCAGCGACATCGTGTCGAGCGCGCGCGCGTCCTCGTGCAGCGGGGAGTCGAAGCCGGCATTCGGCTCGGCCAGATTGGAATAGCCCCGCCGTTCGACGCGCAGGCGTGCGCGCAGATTCGCGCTCACGTACAGCATGCCGGCGCCGTCGGGACCGCACATCCACTTCTGACCCGCGCCCGCGTAGGCGTCACAGCCAAGCGCATGGACGTCCACGGGGATCGCGCCGACCCCCTGTGCGCCGTCGAGCAGCACGGGAACCTGCAGTTGCGAGAGCGCGGCGGGGGCGAGAGAGCCGCTCATCCAGCCGACGTGCGAGCACGCGACGAGCCGCGTCTCATGCTCATTCACCGCCTCGGCGATCTGCGCAAGGGGGGCCATGCGGACGGTCACGCCTTTCTTTGCGCGCGCACCGGCGAGTGCGCCCAGGAGTCCGGGGTGCTCCTCGTCGCTCGTGAGGATCTCATCGCCGGGCCGCAAATCGAGTCCGGCGATGATCTGCGCGAGGCCCTCGCTGGTGCACGTCGTCAACGCCACCTCCTCCGCCGCGCAGCCGAGCGCACGAGCGTAGGCGCCGCGCAGCTCGGCGCCGAGCTCGGCGCGACGTTCGAAGTGCGCCATCGCGCGGCCGTCGTCGGCCTCCCGTGCCAGCTCTTCGCCGGCGGCGCGCACGGCGACGGCGGGCAGCGGACCGTCGGTGCCGGCGTTCAGGTAGGCGAGCCGGCGCAGCACCGGAAACTCTTCGCGCAGGTCGTCTAGGGCCATGGCGGGCGAGCATACCGGCGGCGGGGTCCGCGCCGTGACGGTTGCGCTGTGAACGACCTGCTTTCGTGCGGAGCGAAAAGCGAGTATCAATTGCAAGAGGACGACACGGTGTGCGAGCTACGAGCATAGGTGCGCCCGTCACGCATACACACAGGGGTTGAAGGAGGGTTCGTAGATGACTTCCGACGTGGGGGCTGTGCCGCTGTGGGAACCGAGCGCGCAGGAGCGCGAGCGTTCGGAGATGACGCGGTTCATGCGCTGGGCGGGTGAGCGCAGGGGGCGCGGGTTTGCCGACTATGGGGAGCTGTGGGCGTGGTCGGTGTCGGAGGTGGAGGACTTCTGGGAGGCCATCTGGGAGTACGGCGCGGTGCGAGCTTCCGCCCCCTACGAGCAGGTTCTCGACTCGCGCGAGATGCCGGGGGCCCGCTGGTTTTCGGGGAGCGAGCTGAACTACGCCGAGAACATGCTGATGCGCGAGCGCGACCCAGATGCGGTCGCGGTGCTGCACGCCTCGGAGCTGCGCACGCTGCAGTCGCTGACCTGGGCGCAGTTGAGGGTGCAGGTAGCGGAGGTTGCCGACGGCCTGCGCGCGCTTGGCGTCGGGCGTGGGGACCGCGTGGTCGCATATATGCCGAACATCCCCGAGACGCTCGTGGCGCTGCTGGCGGTCGCGTCGATCGGCGCGATCTGGTCGAGCGCCGCACCGGAGTTCGGAGCGCGCAGCGTAATCGATCGGTTTGCCCAGATCGAGCCGACGGTGCTGCTGGCAGTCGACGGCTATCGCCATGGCGGGCGCGACTACGACCGCACAGAGCCGCTGAAGGCGATCGTGGCGGAGCTGCCGAGCGTGCGTCACGCGGTGCTGATGCCCTATCTCTCACCGACCGCCGATGTCGAGGGTCTGCCCGGCGGGATGCGCTGGAGCGAGCTGCTGGAGCTGGGGCGAGACGCCGCGGCGCGGGATCGCGAGAGTGAGGACGTTGGTGCGGGCGTGGGCGCGGCGGAGGACGCGAGCGGCGCCCGGTTGCAGTTCGAGCAGGTGCCCTTCGATCATCCGCTGTGGGTGTTGTATTCCTCGGGCACGACGGGGCTGCCGAAGGCGATCGTGCATGGGCACGGGGGCATTCTGTTGGAGCAGTTGAAGAAGAGCCTGCTGCACCTCGATCTGCGCGCGGGCGATCGCATGTTCTGGTTCACGACGACGGGCTGGATGATGTGGAATTTCCTGATCGGCGCGCTGTTCACGGATGCGGCGATCGTGCTCTACGACGGCAGTCCCGGGCATCCCGACATGGGTGTTTTGTGGGAGCTGGCGCAGCAGACGCAGATCACGTGCATGGGCGTTTCGGCGGGATGGCTCGGCGCGTGCACGAAGGCCGGGGTGGAGCCGGCGCGCGACTACGATCTGCGGGCGCTGCGCGCGATCGGATCGACCGGTTCGCCGCTGGCGCCGGAGAGCTACCGCTGGGTGAAGGAGCACGTGGGCGATCACATCTGGCTGTTCTCCACGAGCGGGGGAACGGATGTCTGCACGGCGTTCGTGGGCGGCTGTCCGCTGCTGCCGGTGTACGAAGGCGAACTGCAGGCGCGCGGGCTTGGATGTGCGGTGGAGGCGTGGGACGAGGGCGGACACAGCGTGGTGGACGAGGTGGGGGAGCTGGTGCTGACACAGCCGCTGCCCTCGATGCCGCTGTATTTCTGGGGCGAGGATCCACCCGACCGCGCGGGTCACGGCGGCGAGCGCTACCGCGAGAGCTACTTTGCGATGTACCCCGGTATCTGGCGCCACGGCGACTGGGTACGGATCACGCCGCGCGGGGGAGCGGTCATCTACGGCCGCTCGGACTCGACGATCAACCGCCAGGGCGTGCGCATGGGCACGAGCGAGATCTATCGCGCGGCGGGCGCCGTGGAGGATGTGTTGGACGCGCTCGTGGTCGACGTGCCGCGTCCGGAGCGCGATGCGGAGCTGTGGATGATCCTGTTCGTGGTTCTCGGCGAGGGCGTGACGCTCGATGAGGAGCTGCGCGCGAGGATCGCGCGGCGCATCCGCGAGGACTGCTCGCCAAGGCACGTCCCGAACGAGATCCTGCAGATCGAGCAGGTGCCGCGCACGCTCTCGGGCAAGGTGCTGGAGGTGCCGATCAAGAAGATCCTCATGGGCACCCCGCCGGGCGAGGCGGCGAGCGTCGACTCGCTCGCGGACCCACGCGCGCTGGACTACTTCGTGGAGCTCTCGAAGACGCTCATTCGGCACCGACTGCCCGCCCTCACTGCCTCCATAGACCCATCGAACGGCCGACGATCTCCAGCATGATCTCGTTGGCGCCGCCGTAGATGCGCGTGACGCGCGCGTCGGCGTAGGCGCGGGCGATGGGGTAGTCGAGCATGTAGCCGTAGCCGCCGTGCAGCTGCAGGCAGCGATCGACGACGCGCCCCTGCAGCTCGGTGCACCACCACTTGGCGGTGGCGGCGTCCTCGGGTGTGAGCTCGCCGGCGCTGAGCGCTTGTGCGCAGCGGTCGATGTAGGCGCGCGCGATGTCGGTTTCCGAGCGCATCCGCGCGAGCTCGAAGCGCGAGTTCTGAAAAGAGCCAATCGACTGACCGAAGGCCTGGCGCTCGCGCACGTAGTCGAGCGTCCACCTCAGCGCGGCTTCGCAGGCGGAGACGGCTGAGGCGGCGATCGAGAGGCGCTCCTGGGAGAGGTTCGAGACGAGGTAGCGAAAGCCCTGGCCCTCTTCGCCGAGCAGGTTCTCGACGGGCACGCGCGCATCGCCGAAGGACAGCTCGGCGGTGTCTTGTGCGTGCTGGCCGAGCTTTTCCAGGTTGCGTCCGCGCTCGAACCCCTCGGTGCCGCGCTCGATCACGAGCAGCGAGATGCCGCGGTGACGCTCGGAGGGATCTGTCTTGACGGCGAGGATCACGAGGTCGGCGTTGATGCCATTGGTGATGAAGGTCTTGGCGCCGTCTACGACGTAGTGCTCGCCGTCGCGGCGCGCGCGGGTGCTCATCGCGGCGAGGTCCGAGCCGATCCCGGGCTCGGTCATGGCGAGCGCGGTGATCAGCTCGCCGGAGGCGATGCCGGGTAGCCAGCGCTCGCGCTGAGCCTCGGTGCAGTAGGCGAGGAAGTAGGGCAGGCAGATGTCGTTGTGCAGGGTTATCCCCAGGCCGAAGCTGCCGACTCCGGCGAGCTGGGTCTCTTCGCCGACGATGAGGTTGAAACGGAAATCCTCGGCGCCGGCGCCACCGAACGCCTCGGGGACGGCCATGCCGAGAAAGCCGCCGCGACCGGCGAGCGCGAAGACCTCGCGGGGGACGATGCCGGCGCGCTCCCACTCGCCGTAGCGCCCCTCCTCGCCGAGTACCTCGCGCGCAAGGAAGGTGCGCAAGCTCGCGCGGAAGTCTTCGTGTACGTCCTCGAACAGGGTGCGTTGCATCGTGCGCAGACCCTATCGGGCACGAACATCCGGCCGGCGATCTCAGAGGAGGCGAGCAGGAGAGACGGGCAGGGGCGTCGAATCAGACCGCCGATGAAGCGTGTCGCGACTCCCACCGCGCCGGCGCCGCCCGTGAACGGCACGAGCGAGCACCAGAGCCTGTCGAAGTACATCCGTGCGCGCTTTGACGAGTGCTCGCGTTCGCAGAAGGACGTGGCGCAGTACATCGTTGACCATCTCGACGAGGCGGCCTTCCAGACAGCGGAGGAGCTGGCTCGTCGCGCGAACACTTCGAGCTCGACGGTCGTGCGCTTCTCGCAGGCGCTTGGCTTCGAGGGCTTCCCCGAGCTGCAGGCGGCCGCACGCGAGGAATATCGGCGCGTACACGCGAAGGCTCCGGCGGGCGCGACCGACAGTACGAGCTCGACGCCGCTGTTCTCGCTCGACCAGAACGAGTTCGAGAGCGCGCTCACAGCCGACTACCTGAACGTGGAGGAGACCGCGCGCAAGGTCTCGCGCAGCTCCGTCGAGGCGCTCGTGCAGGCGATCGTGGAAGCCGAGAAGGTGCTCGTGGCGGGCACCGATCAGATGGCTTTCTTCGCGAGCTACCTTCGCCATCTGCTGATGCTGCTGGATCTGCGCGTGGACGTCGTCGCGAGCCCCTCGCAGGAGGCGCTCAGCCGTCTGGGACGGATCGACCAGAACACGCTCGTGATCGGACTCTCCGCGGGCCGTCCGCATCCGCTGGTGGTGCGCGCGATGAAGCTCGCGCGCCACCGCAAGGCGCGCACGGCGGCGATCACCGACGCGACGCTCTCGGAGGTCGCGAAGCTGGGGCAGATCAAGCTGTACTACTCCTCGAACTCCCCAGCGTACGTGCGCTCGCACACGGCGCTCCTGAGCATCATCCAGGCGCTGGCATACGGGGTTTACTCGCAGGACTCCGCGCAGTACGACGACCGCATCAAGGCCTTCCGGCTGAAGTAGTTGCGGGAGATCTGGCCGCATGCGGCCAGATCCGAGGCAGTGCATGCACTGCCTCGTCGGACGGCGCATGCGCCGTCCGTGACGATGCCGCATGCGGCATCGTCCGGGGCCGCACATGTGCGGCCCCGCTGGGGGCACATGTGCCCCCAGAAAAACATCCCAAGCGGTCCGTACGGTGTCTATGCCGCGTTCGCGCGGTTGCGCCCTCGCCGCCGGATGCGGACCCCGGATTCACTAACTGGGGTTGGCGGGTTCGACTCCCGCCGGGGGCGCTACACTACGAGCTAGTGAATCCGGGGCCGCTTCGGCGGCAACCCCAGTTCGTAAGCGACCCGCCCAGTGCGGGTCGTTTGCGTTTTAGAACCTGTTTCAAAAAGATCGGCACGTCCGGATGCGTCCCTGGACACGGCCCTGGATCGCCACGTGACGGCTTGCACGTGCTGGCCGATCCCGGATGATCGGTAGCACGCGCTGCGCCGTCCCGCGTCGCCCAGCTTGGTCCATGAACGCCCCAGCACGCACCGCCTATTTTGAAACAGGTTCTCAGCCCCGCCAGCTATCCTCCCGGGTAATGCGCGACGAGGCGACATTCCGGGTCAAGACGGGCCTGGCGGAGATGCTGAAGGGCGGGGTGATTATGGACGTGGTCACGCCCGCGCAGGCGACCGTCGCAGAGGAAGCGGGCGCGGCGGCTGTGATGGCGCTGGAGCGCGTGCCCGCCGACATCCGTCGCGACGGCGGCGTGGCGCGGATGTCCGATCCGGAGATGATCGCGGGCATCCAGCAGGCGGTCTCGATCCCGGTGATGGCGAAGGCGCGCATCGGCCACTTCATGGAGGCGCGCGTGCTGGCGGCGCTCGAGGTCGACTACATCGACGAGTCCGAGGTGCTCACGCCCGCGGACGAGCGCAACCACATCGACAAGCATCCATTCACCGTGCCCTTCGTGTGCGGCGCGACGAACCTCGGGGAGGCGTTGCGCCGGATCGGCGAGGGCGCGGCGATGATCCGCTCCAAGGGCGAGGCCGGCACGGGCGACATCGTGGAGGCCGTCCGCCACATGCGCGCCATCACCGGAGAAATCCGCCGGCTGACGACGCTCGGCGAGGACGAGCTGGCGAGCGCCGCCAAGGAGCTCGGTGCGCCCGCGGACATCGTGCGGAGCGTTGCGGCGGACGGTCGGCTGCCGGTGGTGCTGTTCTGCGCCGGCGGCATCGCCACGCCTGCGGACGCCGCGCTGATGATGGCCTTGGGCGCCGAGGGCGTGTTCGTCGGCTCGGGCATCTTCAAGTCCGAGGACCCCCCGGCGCGCGCGCGGGCGATCGTCGAGGCGACCACCCACTGGCAGGACCCCGAGCGCGTCGCCGCGGCCTCGCGCGGTTTGGGCCCGGCGATGGTGAGCATCGAGAGCTCGAAGCTGGAGCACGAGGAGCTGCTCGCGCAGCGCGGCTGGTAGGGCGGCCGATGACCGGCGCCGGCCGTTGTCCTCGGACTCGACGTGGGCCCACCACGCCTTCGTCCTTGCGTCCTAGGCCAGCTTCGCCCTCGACCGCCCTACGGTGCTGGTGTCGATAGTCGGCGTGCTCGCCCTGCAAGGCGGGTTCGAGGCGCATGCGCGTGTTCTGAGGGGGTTGGGCGCGAACGTGCGCGAGGTGCGTACGGTCGCCGACCTCGATGGCCTTGAAGGATTGGTGATCCCGGGCGGGGAGTCGACGACGATGACGCTCGGCATCGAGCGCGAGGGACTGCGCGAGCCGCTGCACGAGCTGATCGGGACTCGCGGCGTGCCCGCGCTGGGATCGTGCGCGGGGCTGATCATGCTCGATCGCGAGCATCTCGGCCTGATGGACATGCGCGCCCAGCGCAATGCCTTCGGACGTCAGCTGCACTCGTTCGAGACAGACCTCGAGGTGCGCGGCCTGGAGGGAGGCCCGCTGCGGGCGGTGTTCATCCGCGCGCCGTGGATCGCCGAGCACGGCCCGGACGTGGAGATCCTTGCCGAGGTGGACGGTCATCCGGTGGCGGCGCGTCAGGACGGTCTGCTCGTGATCGCCTTCCACGCCGAGCTGACGGCTGACGATCGGATTCATCGGCTGTTCCTGAGCTCTCTGCGCTGAGCAGCGGCTCCTCCAGCGCACCGAGCACGGCGTTGATTGCGTCGTGAATCTCGCCCACGAGTCGCCCTTCGTCCTCGAGCAGCAACGCTTCGGTCCAAGACCAGGAGCGTGCGACGTGCAGGCTGGGGCGCAGGTGCGCGAAGCGGCGCCCGAGGGCGCGCAGGAACGGGTCCAGGCGCTCGCTGTCGCGCTCGGAGGCGTAGCCGCGCTGCAGCAGCCACGGCCACAGCTCGCTGCGGATCGAGTTGCGATGGTGCGCGCCCACGTGCGACCAGTCCTCGCCCTCCCAGCGACGCGCGTATGTGCTCGCGTCGAGGGTGCAAGTCAGGTAGACGCGTGTGCGCCGCGGCGCGTTGCGAAACCCGAGCAGCGGCTGGGGCTCCACGCGCCACCCCGGCGGCGCGTCCAGCTCGCAAAGGCGCTCGGCGTGACCGGCCGCGTAGAGGTGTTCGGCCTGGGGCTTCAGCTCCCCGGGCCACATGTGCAAGGTGAGGCGATCGTCCTCGTCGACATCGAGCGCCGCGCGCTGCAGCGAGAGCGTGCCGAGCGCGGTGTCCAGGCGCACGTGCACGAGGCCGACGCGCTCGGGCTCGATCGAGGTGGCCTCGCGCAGCAGCGATCGCAGCCGCCACTTGCGCCGCGTCGGGTCGCTGCCCACGCGGCGCAGGCTGCCGAAGGGCAGCAGCTGTCCGAAGTCCTGGTGGGCGTAGCTGAGCATGTCCTGCACGAGCGCATGCTCGGCGGGGGAGAGCACACCGATCTCCGCCAGGCGCCACCACGCCTCGAGCAGATCGTGCCAGCGCAGCAGGCACGTGCGCCGCTGCGCGAAGCGCACACCGCCGAGGTTCAGCTCGCCCACGCGATGGCCGTTGCGCTTGGCCCATTTGCGGCAGACCTTGCTCTCGAGCAGCACCACCAGCTCGGGGTCGAAGCGCAGCACCCCGTCGAAGCGCTGGCCGCGATCGGTGTCTGTCACCCTCCCGTCGATCTCGGGCGGCTCGAAGTCGGGTGTGAGGAACACGCTCACGAGCCGTCCTCGCTTGATCTTGCCGTTGGAGGCGCCTTCCTCGGAGGGATCGACCAGATGCGCGGCCTGCAGGTCGATCGTGCAATCCGGCAGATGGCTCTGCGAGGGCTCGCCGATCTCGTGCAGCAGCGCCTCGCGGGCGAGCGGCACGAGCCGCAACACGATCATCGCGGCTCGCGTCAGCTGGTCCTCGTGGCCGCGCCCGAGGTCGCGGTAGGGCTCGAACACGTTCAGGTGGGGGTTCGAGGTGCTTCCCTGCATTGCCGCGTCCCCACTCAAGATGCGCCTCCCCTCAGCCCGACCCAGCTGTCAATTAATCGCGCCACACACCGGTCAATGATAGCTGGTGAACAGCACTTGATCTAATTTTCATAGACAGCACCGTGGAATCACGTTTCTAATCAAACGGGTCGAGCGCTAAACGGCGGCTGCACTTGAAGGTCGGCTGGGGGCTGGGTCTGTCATCCAGGCCCCAGCAGCGACCGCGCTCGAAATCAGCCGAGCGAGTCCGCGATCAATGGCACGGCCTCCTCGATGCTCAGCATCGCCTTGGTGTCGTATTCGACCCACTGCGTGTAGTTGAGGAGGTTCCGATAGCCCCCTGCCAGGTCGTCGGTTTCAGAGATGACAACGCCCTGGCCGCCGTCGACGGCTACATAGTGCGCGGTTACGCCGGGCCCCGCGCCCGCTTTGGCGAAGACGTCCAGGAGCTTGCTGGTTTCCTCTTTGCTTAGGAATGGCTTCAATTTGTAGGTTGTGACGAGAATCATGCGTTCCTCCCTGGGACGGGTGTGTGCTTGGGTCGTCGAGCTCACTCTACGCCCATCAGCTGGAACTGTCCTCAAAATGGTCGCGTAGCGCTGATGGCGTCGCGCGACTCAGGCCGCCTCGAACCGCACGACCCCGTTCGCGGCATCCTCGCGTTCGGCGACCCGCGCTTGCTCCCGCAGCAGGTCCACGTGACCGAGCACCTCGGAGAGCGTCAGGTATGCCTGCGTGACCGCGACGTTCCCCCACAGCTCGGTCGCGATCTCGTGCGCCGTGAGCGGGCGCTGGGCGATCAGGCCGTGAATGCGCTCCGCGCGGCGGCGGTGCATGTACAGGCGTGAGGCGATCAGCGAAGTGTGATCGGCGATCGGCGGTCCGTGACCGGGCAGCACCAGCGAGAGGTCCATCTCGCGCGTGCGCTCCAGCGAGGCCATGTAGTCGATCAGCGCCCGCGGGCGCGGCCCCGTGAAGTCCGGTCCGGCGTCTAGGGGCCGCGCGAGCAGGGGATTGGAGGAGATGTTCGCCAGCAGGTGATCGGCCGCGAACATGATCGCGCGGGACTCGTCGACGAAGACCGTGTCCGAGGGGCTGTGGCCGGGACGGTGCAGCACGCGCAGAGTGCGATCGCGCAGGCGCAGCTCCTCCTCGTGGCGAACCGGCCTCGTGATCTCGACGGCGGCGCCCCACGAGCGAAAGCTGGCGGAGACCGAACGCAGCGCGGTGATGACGTCCGTGGGAATGCCATGGCGCAGCATCACCCGCTGGGCGAAGCGGTCGTCCAGCTCGGTGGCCGTCTCGAAGTCGCGCAGGTACGGAGCCAGCGCGGCGAGCGCCGTGACCTCGGCGCCGGAGCGCTGTGCGAGGGTGGCGGCGAGCCCGAAGTGGTCGACGTGCTGGTGGGTGACGACCAGCAGCTCGAGATCCTCGACCGCATGTCCAAGGGTGGCGAGACCCTGCTCCAGCTCCTGCAGGGAACGCTCGCTGTTCGGTCCCGAATCGATCAGCGTCAGCGGGTCGTCCTCGATCAAGTAGGCGTTCACGCGTCCGACCTGAAACGGAGTGGGAATCGCCAGGCGATGGATGCCGGCCTCGGCCGCGCGTGCGAGTAGCTCGGCCTCCTCAGGCTCCTCGCTCTGGCGCTCTTCGGAGTTCACGAGCGGATCAGCTGCAGTACCTCGTCGCGGCGACGCTCCATATCCTCGCGCGAGACGAGCGACTCCAAGCACAGACGCAGCAGCGGCTCGGTGTTGGACGGGCGCACGTTGAAGTGCCAGTCCTCGTAGTCGATCGAAATGCCGTCCAAGCGGTCCTGGCGAGCATCGCCGTAGCGCTCGGCGATCTCGGCCATCTTCGCCTCGGGGTCGGAGACTTCGGAGTTGATCTCGCCCGAGATGAAGTACTTCGCGCGCAACGGCTCCAGCAGCTGCGAGAGCGAACGACCCTCGCGCGCGAGCAGCTCGAGGATCAGCAGCGCGGGGATCGTGCCGGAGTCCGCGCAGTAGAAGTCGCGAAAGTAGTAGTGCCCCGAGACCTCGCCGCCGAACAGCGAGCCCTCGGTGCGCATGCGGGTCTTGAAGAATGCGTGCCCGACGCGATTTACGTGCGGAACGCCACCCGCCTCGCGCACCGTGTCTGCGACCGCACGCGAAGCGCGCACGTCATACAGCACCGCCTCGGGGTTGGCGGGGTCCGATGCGGCCTTTTCGAGCAGCGATTGCGCGAGCAGCGCCGTGAGGAAGTCGCCGTCGACGAACTCACCGGTGTCGTCGATGAAGAAGCAGCGATCCGCGTCCCCGTCCCAGGCAATCCCCAAGTCGGCGCCGCTCTCGCGCACCTTGGCGATGATCGCCTCGCGGTTCTCCTCCAGCAGCGGGTTGGGCTCGTGGTCGGGGAAGGTGCCGTCGGGCGTCCAATAGGTCTCGATCAACTCCAGTCCCAGCCGCTCCAGAAGCGGGCCGACCATCGGCCCCGCCATGCCGTTGCCGCCGTCCACGACCACCTTCAGCGGCCTGCCCTCGCGACCCACCGGCGAGCGCACGACCTCGGGATCGACGAAGCGCAGGGCGTTCTCCTGGAATTCCCCGTACACGTCCACGTCCTGCGCCGTGCCGCCCCCGGGAGCGATGCCGAGGCCCGACTCGATCGCGACGCGGATGTCCTGAATGCCGGCGTCGCCGGAGAGCGCGAGCGCGCCGTCGCGCACGAGCTTGGCTCCGGTGTAGGCGGCGGGATTGTGCGAGGCGGTGCACATCAGGCCACCGTCGAGCTCGCGCGAGCCGACGAGGTAATACAGCATCTCGGTGCCGACCTGGCCGGCATCGATCACGTCCGCTCCCTCCTCCAGGAGACCGATGCGGTAGCGCGCGGCCAGCTCGGGCGCGCTCAAGCGCATGTCGCGCCCCAACCCGACTCGCAGCTCTCCCACGGGCTTGCCCACGAGCCCCGACAGCACCTGCGCGAACGCCCGCCCGATCGACTCGGCCACGTCGCCGTCCAGCTGCTCGCCGTAGAGGCCACGGATGTCATATGCCTTGAATATGCCCGGGTCGGGGGACGCCATGCGGCCTCGCATCCTAGACTCCATCCCATGTCAGGACACTCCAAGTGGGCATCGATCAAGCACAAGAAGGCGATCGTCGACTCGCGCCGCGGGCAGCAGTTCACCAAGCTCACCCGTGCAATCACGGTCGCCGCGCGCGACGGTGGCGGCGATCCTGTCGGCAATCCCGCGCTCGAGCTGGCCATCCGCAAGGCCAAAGAAGCCTCCATGCCGAAGGACAACATCGAACGTGCGATCGCCAAAGGCGCCGGCGCGGGCTCCGATGGCGAGGCGACGTTGGAGACGGTGCTCTACGAGGGCTACGGGCCGGGCGGCGTGGCGCTCCTGGTGGAGGCCGTGACCGACAATCGCAACCGCACCGGCGCAGATGTCCGTCACGCCTTCTCCAAGCACGGCGGTTCGCTCGGCGAGCCCGGCTCGGTGGCCTACCTGTTCGACAAGCGCGGCGTCATCGCCGTGGACGCGGAGCGCCATTCCGAAGACGATCTGATGGCCGCCGTCGAGGCGGGCGCGGAGGACATCACCTCCGAGGACGGCGCCTGGGAGGTCCTTACGGCCCCGGCCGACCTCGCGCGCGTGCGCTCGGCGCTCGAGCAGGCGGAGGTCGCGATCGAGCGCGCCGAGCTCGAATACCGGCCCTCCACGCTCGTACCGATCGACGAGTCCCAGGCGTCGAGCCTGATGCGCTTGATCGAGGCGCTCGAAGAGAGCGACGACGTGGGCGAAGTGCACGCCAACTTCGACGTCTCCGCCGAGGTGCTCGAGCGCGTTGCAGGCTAGACCTCCGGTCGCGATCCTCTGCGGAGGTCGCGGCACACGCCTGCGGGAGCGCACGAGCGAGATCCCCAAGCCGCTCGTGGAGATCGGCGGCGAGCCGATCGTCGGGCACGTGATCGGGCTCTACATCGCGCAGGGCTTCTCGCGCTTCCTGCTCGCTACCGGCTACAAGGGCGAGATGATCGAGCGCTACGCCGCCGCGCACGCGTGGCCGGCGGACGTGAGCGTCGAGTGTGTCGAGACGGGTCCCGACACTCCCACCGGCGGGCGGCTGAAGCTGCTCGAGGGACGGCTCGCGTGGGAGGAGACCTTCTGCGCCACCTACGCCGACGGGCTCGCCGACATCGACCTTACGAGCCTCCTTGCCTTTCACGCCGGACACGGCGCGCTGGCGAGCATGACCGTCGTGCGGCCCGCGCTGCAGTTCGGCGTCACTGAGCTCGCGCAGGACGGTCGCGTGACGGGTTTTCGCGAGAAGCCCCGCTCGGAGCACTGGATCAACGGCGGCTTCTTCTGCCTGCGACGCGGCGCGCTCGATCATCTGCGCCACGACAGCGTGCTCGAGCGCGAGCCGCTGGAGCACATGGCCGCCGCCGGCGAGCTGCGCGCCTACCGCCACGACGGGTTCTGGGAGTGTATGGACACCTACAAGGACGCCGTCGCTCTCAACGACCTGTGGGCTTCCGGCAGAGCCCCCTGGGTAGCAGGGCCGCAGGCAGGCGTCCGGGCCGGTGCGCAGAATCACGTGGTGTGATCGTCCTCGGCATAGACCCCGGCCTGGCCAACACCGGCTACGGCGTCGTGGCTCACCGTCAGGGCCGCCTCGTAGCGCTCGACGGCGGCACGATCCAGACTTCCTCGGGGCTTCCGATCGAGCGCCGGCTCGCCGACATTCACGCGGCCGTGGACGCGCTGCTGGCCGAGCACGAGCCCGACGGGGTAGCGCTGGAGGAGCTGTACTTCGGTCAGAACGTACGCACCGCCTTCGCCGTCGGACAGGCCCGCGGCGTCGTGCTGCTGGCCGCGGGACAGCGCGGGCTTTCCTGCGAGAGCTACACACCGCAGGCGGTCAAGGGCGCGGTCTGCGGAAACGGTCGCGCCGACAAGGAGCAGGTCGCGCGCATGGTCGCGGCGCTGCTCTCGCTGCCGACCCCGCCGAGATCCGACCATGCTGCCGATGCGCTCGCCGTAGCCGTCTGCCATCACAACCGCGCGCCCCTTGCGCGCGCGCTGGCAGGAGCCGGTGCAGTCACATGATCGGCGTGCTCAAGGGCGAGGTGATCGTACGCCGCCCCGATCACGTCGTGCTGCTCTGCGGCGGCGTCGGCTACCGCGCGGCGGTGTCCGCACAGACGCTCACGCACGTGCCGGCCGCGGGCGCGGAGACGATGTTGCACACCCACCTGATCGTGCGCGACGACGCCCTGACGCTCTACGGGTTTCACGCCGAAGCCGAGCGCGACCTGTTTCTGATGTTGCTCTCCGTGCAGGCCGTCGGTCCGAAGGTCGCCCTCGCGGTGCTCTCCGGCGGGCCCACGCGCGAGCTGATCGGCGCGATCGCCGGCGGGGACGCCGCGCGCTTTCAGGCCGTTCCCGGGATCGGCAAGCGCACCGCGGAGCGCATCATCGTGGAGTTGCGAGAGCGCGTCGTGGGAGTACACGGCGCGGTCGAAGAGGGCCGGCACATCACGGCCCGTCGCGGGGACGGTCCGCGCGGACTCGCGCGCGACGGGCTGCTACAGCTCGGATACGCGCCGGGCGAGGTCGAGGAGCTGCTGCGCGCAGCCGAGGGCGACAGCGCCGAGGAGCTGATCGCCCACGCCCTGCGCGCTGCGCGTACGGGATGAGGACGCGGATGACCTTCGCTGGATCGGCGTCCTCGGCCTATCGCGTACGTAGTACGCCACGTTCCCGGCGTCCTTGCCCAACTCGACCTCCGCGCCCTCATCAGGCGGCTCTGGATGTCTGATTCTGTAGATCGAATCCAAACGCCCTACCTCGTGGCCGAGGATGAGCTCGACCGCTCGCTGCGCCCGCGGCGACTGGATGAGTTCATCGGCCAGGAGACTCTCCGCGAGCAGTTCGCGGTCGCGATCGAGGCCGCGGCCGCGCGCGGCGACGCACTCGATCACGTGCTGCTGGCGGGGCCGCCGGGATTGGGCAAGACCTCGCTCGCGCAGATCATCGCCACGGAGCTCGACGCACCGTTCGTGCAGACCGCGGGGCCCGCTCTGGAGCGCAAGGGAGACATTGCGGCGTTTCTGACCGCGCTCGAGCCGCGCAGCGTGTTCTTCGTCGATGAGATCCATCGGCTGCCGCGCACGCTCGAGGAGACGTTCTATCCGGCGATGGAGGACTATCGCCTACCGATCACCGTCGGACAGGGCGCCGGCGCGCGCGTGGTGACGCTCGATCTGCCCCCGTTCACGCTGATCGGGGCGACCACGCGCACGGGTCTGTTGACGACTCCACTGCGCGATCGCTTTGGCATCCAGGCACGTCTGGAGCCGTATGCCACGGAGGAGCTCGCGGCGATCGTCAGGCGCTCGGCCGGGATCCTCGCGATCGATCTCGACGAGGACGGCGCCGTGGCGATCGCCGCCCGTTCGCGTGGCACGCCGCGCGTCGCCAACAGGCTGCTCAAGCGCGTGCGCGACTACGCCGAGGTGCGCATGGCTGGCGTCGTCACGGCCGCTGCCGCGCACGCGGCGCTCGAGATGCTCGAGGTCGACGAGCTGGGCCTTGACCGTCTGGACCGGGAGATCCTGCGGGCGATCTGCGAGAAGTTCGACGGCGGGCCCGTGGGGCTCTCGACGCTGGCCGTCGCGGTGGGGGAGGAGCAGGACACGATCGAGGACGTATACGAGCCCTACCTGCTGATGCAGGGCTTGATCAAGCGCACGCCGCGCGGACGCGCCGCTACGCCGGCGGCATTCGCTCACCTCGGCATGCAGGCGCCCCCGTCGTCGGGATCTGCACTGTTCTGAGCGTCCCCGGCGTCTTCGGCGGGCGCCGCCGAGGGCTCCCCGCGGAGGGCCTCGCGTGCTCGGATCGGCTTGGACAAGAGCTTATGAGCGAGCCCGCCGGGTACGGAGCCCTCGATGCGTCCGCTTCCCTAGTCTGTGCCTATGGCCCACCCCTTCATCTGCCCCAACTGCGGTCACCGCACGACCGAGCTCGACCGTAACATCGGTTTCACGCGTCAGCCGAAGGGCTGCGCGAAGTGCGGGTTCGCGTTCCTTTTCGAGCTGCTCGACGACTACTACCCGGCGCCCGACGCGGCCTTCTTCGTGTGCGACGCCGAGGGCCGGATCATCGGTTGCGGCAAGAACTCCTTCGCCTTCACGGGCCTCGAGGAGGAGGAGGTCATCGGCCAGCGAGTCGAGCAGGTGCTGGGGCTCAGCTTCGCAAACGGCGATGACCCTGTTGCGACGGTTTTGGAGTGGGGAGTGCGGGCCTTGGACAAGCCGGTCGTGGTCAGCGGCGAACGCGATGTGGCGGCGAGCGCGAAGGCCGACATGTTCCCGGCCTACGACGACGACGGCGGGCTGTTGCTTGTACTCACCCCGGAGAAGTAGTCTCCGTCGAGCGATGCCCCCCTTCCAACCCACCACGATCAATCGGCTCCGGGGATGAACGACCGCCGGCGCAACATCTTCATCCTGCTGATCGTGGCGGGCCTGTTCGCGGCATCGCTCGCGGTGATCGTGCTGATGCCGACGAAGCTCGGACTGGACCTCAAGGGCGGCGTGCAGCTCGTCTACCAGGCCAGGCCGACGGCCCAGTCGAAGGTCGATCCCGAATCGCTGGAACGCTCGATCGACATCATGCGCAAGCGCGTCGACCAACTCGGCGTCTCCCAGCCTGAAATCCAGCGTAGCGGCGCGCAGGAAATCGACGTCGACCTGCCCGACGTCAGCAACGCGCAGCGCGCCGAAGCCGAGGTCGGAAAGACCGCGCAGCTCTACTTCTATGACTGGGAGCCAAACGTCATCGGCCCCACCGGCAAGCCGGCCGGCGCGAGCGAACCGACCGTCACGGGCGGCGCCAACGCAGGCTCCAACGAATCGGGGCTGCCGCAGTACGAAGCGGTTCAGCGCGCCGCCAAACGTCCGGCGATCCTGCGCAAGAACGCCACGACATACGAGCCTGGCTGCACGCCCGCGCAGGCCAAAGGGTGCATCTACGGCAGCTGGTATCTGATCGACACCAAGCACCAGAAGATGCTCTGCGCTGGAGGCAAGCCGATCTGTGAGCCGCAGGAAACCGAACAGGACCTCTATGCCGACGGCTATAAACCACCGGCGGGCTCAAAGCCCAAGGCCGCGCGCGTGAACCCTGGCACGATCCTGCTGCAGGCGCGCCCGGTGGAATCCCCCAAAACGGGCAAGGTAACTCAACAGAACCCCAACAGCTTCTACGTGGTCAACGACGATCCGGTCCTGACCGGGGCCGACATCACGAACCCTCAGCAGAGCTTCGACGAAGGCGGCGGGGGCACGGGCGCGCCGAACGTCAACTTCGGGTTCACCTCGCACGGCAAGCAGGTCTTTCAGCAGGTGACCAAGGAAATCGCCCAACGAGGCCAGGAAGCGCAGCTACCGGGCGTCAGCAAGGAAGCCGCGCAGCAGCATTTCGCGGTCGCACTCGACGGTCAGCTGATCACGGCGCCCTCAATCGACTACACCCAGTACCCCGAAGGCATCGACGCCTCGCAGGGTTCGCAGATCTCGGGCGGGTTCACGATCACCTCTGCACAGGCGCTCGCCGACGAGTTGCAGTCTGGTGCTCTGCCGATCCGCCTGGAACTGATCTCCAACTCGCAGGTATCGGCGACGCTCGGTAAAACCGCGCTGCACCAAGGGCTCGTCGCCGGCCTCGTGGGCTTTGCGGTCGTGTGCATGTTCCTGCTGATGTTCTACCGCGTGCTGGGCGTGATCGCGGTCGGCGGCTTGATCATCTACGGCGCTTACTTCTTCGCCCTGATCAAGCTGATCCCGGTCACGCTGACGCTGCCGGGGATCGCCGGGGTGATCCTCACGATCGGTATCGCGGCCGACGCGAACATCGTCATCTTCGAGCGCGTCAAGGAGGAGATCCGCGGCGGGCGCTCGATCGTCTCGGGCATCGCCACCGGCTATACGCGCGGATTCGCCGCGATCGTCGACGCGAACGTGGTCACGTTCATGACGGCGTTCATCCTCTTCGCCCTCGCTACGGCGGAAGTCAAGGGCTTCGCGTTCATGCTCGGGATCGGCACCATGCTGACGCTGTTCACCGCTGTGCTCGCGACGCGCGCGGCGCTCGGCACGATGGGGCGCACAAAACTGATGAGCCACTCGTGGGCACTCGGCGCCGGCAAGCCCAAGCGCGCAGCTGACGTTCGACTTCATGGGCGCATCGAAGTGGTTCTTCTCGCTGTCGGGCACGATCCTTCTGATCGGCGCCCTGGCGATCGGTGGCAAGGGCCTGAACTTCGGCATCGACTTCAAGTCCGGTACGCGCATCCAGACGGCGTTCGTCAGGGAGGCGAGCCAGGCCGAAGTAAGCGCCGTGATGAGCGCCGAGGGCTATCCCACGGCGCAAGTGCAGAAGTACTCGAGCAAGGGCATCGGCGGCAGCGGGTATCAGATCTCGACGGAGAAACTGAAGCCCACGGCGGTGCATGAAGTCAAGAGCGCGCTCGATGCGAAGTTCGGCAACGGTCCGAGCTCACCCGGCACCAGAGACTTCTCGAGCACCTCGATCGGGCCGACGTTCGGCCAGACGATCGCCAACTCGGCGATCATCGCGATCATCGCCTCACTGCTGGTGATCTCCGCCTACATCGCCCTGCGCTTCGAATGGAAGTACGCGATCCCGGTGCTGATCGCGCTGATGCACGATCTGCTTATCACCTCGGGGATCTACGCCTTGACAGGTCGAGAAGTCACCTCGGCGACGGTCGCGGCACTGCTGACGATCCTCGGGTACTCGCTGTACGACACGATCATTGTGTTCGACCGTGTGCGCGAGAACGTGCCGCGCATGCCCAGGGCGGCGTTCTCGCAGATCGTCAACCGTTCGATGTCCGAGGTACTCACGAGATCGCTGGCGACGAGCTTCTGCACGCTGCTGCCGGTGCTCGCGCTGCTGTTCTTCGGTGGCAGCACGCTGAAGGACTTCGCGTTCGCGCTGATGGTCGGCATCGCCTCGGGCGCGTACTCCTCGATCTTCATCGCCTCGCCCGTGCTGACGCACTGGAAGGAGCGCGAGGGCTCCTATCGCCAGCGTCGCGCGCGGATCGTCGGCGAACTCGGCGCCGTGCCGGCATACGCGACCGCTATCGGGGGAGCTCCGGTCGACGTCGAGCCCGAACGGAAGAAGCGTCGCCGCTCGCGCCGCGGCGGCCTGATCGCAGAGGAGCCCGGCGAGCAGATCTCCCGCGACGAGTTCCGCGAACTCGTTCAGGATCTCGATGTCGATGCCGCTCCCAAGTCAGGCGCGCGCACTCGAGCGGGCGTGGCGCAGACCGCGAGATCACCCGCCGACGGAGATGGTACGGGCGCGAAAGGCGCTCCTGCGCGCGACCCCGCGGCCGATCTGACGCCTGAGGATCTCGTGCTGAAGGAAGCCCCGAAAGCGCGCGAGAAACGCAACCGGCGCCCGCGCAACAAACGTCACGGGAGGTCTCGCTAAGTGGCTCCCTCCGCGAGTACGCCGGCTTCTCGCCGACGCCTCGTCGCCCCTGGCGACGTCCTCGGACTTGCCCTTGCCGCCAGCAAGGGCTTCGCCCTGCGTCCTTGCCAGGAACGACGATTCATCCGTCGGATAATCCACCGTACCCACGAAGGGAGCCACTAATGGGCATGCTCGGCTGGGTGATGATGGGTCTGGCGATCTGGCACTTCACGATCTTCATGCCCGATCGTTTCTGGGGCGGGATCGTCGGCGCCTTCCTCGGCTCGCTGTTCGGCGCGATCATCGTCGGGCTGGTGATCTACGGCGCCAAGGTCGGCGCACTGCAGGTGCCGGGGCAGAAGGCCACCGACATTGCGGTCGTGCTCTACGCGGTCCCGGGCGCCCTCATCGGTATCGCCGCCGTGTACTTCGAGGGCATCCGGCGCGAAGGTCGTTCCGTCTAGTCCTGTCCGTAGGTTCCCGGGGGTGGGGGAGCCCCGATTCGAGATCCCGGAGTGCGAGCCGAGCGCGGTGGAGAGGTTGCGGCGTGAGCTCGGCGTGAGCGATCCGCTCGCGCAGGTGCTGGTTCGTCGCGGCATGAGCGATCCCATTCGCGCCAGGGCGTTCATGGAGGGCGATGAGGACCATCCCCACACGGCCTTCGCCGGCATCGAGACGGCGATCGCGACGATCCTCGCGCATGTGGATGCGGGCGACAGGATCACGATTCACGGCGACTACGACGTGGACGGGGTCTGCTCCACGGCCGTGCTCGTGCGCGCCCTGCGACGCCTGAACGCCGATGTCGACTGGTACCTGCCCGACCGAGCATCGGACGGCTACGGGCTGAACCCCGACACCGTGCGGCGGCTCGCGGCGCGGGGGACACGGCTGCTGGTGACCGCCGATTGCGCGATCACCGCCGTCGAGGAGGTCGCGACGGCGAAGGAGCTCGGGATGGACGTGGTCGTCACTGACCATCACAGCGTGCGCGCCGACGGGGGGCTGCCGGACGCTCCGATCGTGCACCCGACGGTGTGCGGATACCCGTTCCGGGAGCTCTGCGCCACGGCGGTCGCGTACAAGCTGGCCGAGGGCCTGGAGGGACGCGCGCCCGTCGAGGATCTGGATCTGGTGGCGCTCGCGACGATCGCCGACGTGGTGCCGCTGCTCGGCGAGAACCGCTCGCTCGTGCGCCGAGGCCTGCGGGCGCTCGCAGGCACCGTCAAGCCCGGGTCTGCGCGCCCTGATGGCGGTTGCGCGCGTCGATCCCGCGAGGGTCGACGAGCGGTCGGTCGCGTTCGGACTGGCCCCGCGATTGAACGCGGCAGGCCGTTTGTATCGGGCGGACGCTGGTCTGCGAGCTGATCCTCACCGAAGACCCCATTCGCGCGGCGCAGATCGCCGACGAGCTCGACCGGGTCAACCACGAACGTCGTCGCACCGAGCGCACGATCAGGTTCGAGGCGGAAGCCCAGATCGCCGCGCTCGGAGATCTGAAGGAGCGCCGAGCACTCGTGCTCGCGGGCGAGGATTGGCACGTGGGCGTGATCGGTATCGTCGCCTCGCGTCTGGCCGAGACGCACAACCGGCCGGTGGTGTTGATCGCTCTGGATGGGCAGCAGGGACGCGGCTCGGGTCGCGGTGGCTGTGAGGCGTTTGACCTGCTGGCTGGACTGACGGCCTGCTCGGAGCATCTCAGCAGCTACGGCGGGCACCGGGCCGCGGCTGGCCTGGAGATCGAACGCGATCGCGTGGAGCGCTTCGCCGCGGCGCTTGACTCCTACGCCTGCTCGGTGCTCAGCAGCGAGGACATGGCGCCGAGAGAGCGTGTCGATGCGATCGTCGACGGGTCTGAGCTCGGGATGGCGCTGGCGGAGGAGCTGGGTGAACTGGCGCCGTTCGGCCAGGCCAACCCGTCGGTCTCGCTGATGATCGCCGAGGCGACGTTCGTCGACGTGCGCCCGATGGGCGAAGGCAAGCATGCCCGCTTCACGGTCCACTCGAAGGCCGGACGCGCACGCGCCGTCGCGTTCAACACCGGCGGAGGGCTGGGCGTCGCCGAAGGCGAACCGGCGCAGGCGACGTTCACGCTTGAGATCAACGAGTGGAACGGTGTCAGCGAGCCGCGCCTCGTGCTTCGCCGCGCGCGTCCGGCAGGCGCGCTCCGGGTCGAGGATCTACGTCGTGCGCCTGCCCAGAGACAACCCGTTGCATCCCCAACGCCGGCTACAGCGCAGATACCGGGCGATCAACAGGAGCTGGTTCTGTTCGCGTGAGGTCAGGGACTATCCCGCTTCAATCCGGGAGGGCAGTCCCCTACCCTTAGAGCATGACGCCAGCTGTAGATCCACACGCCACGACCCTCGCCACGGTTGAGGAGCCGACCGCGGAGCCGCTCGCGGCACGCCTGGATCTCAACGAGCTGGAGCGTCGCCTGCTCGGTGATCTGTTCGCGATCGTCTCCGAGCATGCAGCGGACTCGGCGGTGGACATCGATCGTGCGCGCGTTCAGGACGCGTTTGCGTTCGCCTGCGAGCACCACGCCGCCCAGCGGCGCAAGTCTGGAGAGGACTTCATCGTGCATCCGGTCGGCGTGGCGCGCATCTGCGCGGGCATGCGTCTGGATACCGAGACGCTGTGCGCAGCGCTGTTGCACGACACGGTCGAGGACACCTCGGCATCGATCGAGGAAGTGGGGGAGCGTTTCGGCGAGGAGATCGCCCAGATCGTCGACGGCGTGACGAAGCTGACCGGGATCACCTTCCAGTCGCGCGACGAGGCGCAGGCGGAGAACTACCGCAAGATGATGGTCGCGATGGCCACCGACGTGCGGGTCATCCTGATCAAGCTCGCCGATCGACTGCACAACATGCGCACGATCGACGCGATGCCCAAGCAGAAGCAGATGGAGAAGGCGCGCGAGACGCTCGAGATCTACGCACCGCTGGCTCACCGACTGGGCATTCACGCGATCAAGTGGGAGCTCGAGGATCTCGCGTTCGCGACGCTGCATCCACGCAAGTACCAGGAGATCAAGGGTCTCGTAGCCCAGCAGCGCGACGAGCGCGAGCGCTACGTGGGCGAAGCGGGGGAGTATCTCGCGAGCGAGCTCACGGAGCTCGGGATCGAGGCGCAGATCGCAGGACGCGCCAAGCACTTCTACTCGATCTACTCGAAGATGACCAAGAAGGGCCGCGAGTTCAACGAGATCTACGACCTGACGGCGATGCGCGTGATCGTGGAGTCCGTGAAGGACTGCTACGGCACCGTCGGCGCGATCCACTCGCTGTGGAAGCCGCTGCCGGGTCGGTTCAAGGACTTCATCGCGATGCCGAAGTTCAACATGTACCAGTCGCTGCACACAACCGTGATCGGCCCCGAGGGCCGGCCGCTGGAGATTCAGATCCGCACCCGCGAAATGCACGAGATGGCGGAGTTCGGCGTCGCGGCGCACTGGATGTACAAGGATCTGCCCGGCTCCGAGCAGGCAGGGCACGGTGGCATCCGGCGCGCCGGCTCGCCCGAGGACGCGAAGCTCCAGTGGCTGCGCTCGATGCTCGACTGGCAGAAAGAGCTCTCGGACCCGCAAGAGTTCATGGACACACTGCGCACCGACCTGTTCGAGGACGAGGTCTACGTGTTCACACCCAAGGGCGAGGTCAAGTCGCTTGCCGCCGGCGCGACGCCGCTGGACTTCGCCTATGAGGTTCACACCGAGATCGGGCACCGCTGCGTCGGCGCGCGCGTGAACGGCAAGATCGTTCCGCTGCACTGCGAGCTGCACTCGGGAGACATCGTCGAAATTCTCACCGCCAAGCGCGAGCGCGGACCCTCGCGCGACTGGCTGGCGATGGTGAAGACCACGCGCGCACGCAACAAGATCAAGGCCTGGTTCAAAGCCGAGTCGCGCCAGGACACCGAGCACACCGGTCGCGAGGTGCTGCAGGAGCACCTGCGCAAGCAGGGCCTGCCCGCGCAGAAGATCACCGGCTCGGCGCTGCTCGCGGACGTCATTCGTGAGATGGGCTACCGCAAGGCCGACGATTTCTACATCGCCCTGGGAGCCGCCAAGGTGTCGCCGAAGATCGTCGTCAACAAGGTGATGCAGCGCCTGAAGCAGGGCGAGGCCGCCGACGGCGAGGACACCGGTGCGGAGCTGTTGCGCGTCGGACGTGCGCGCCGGCGCCCAACCAAGTCCTCGGGTCAGTACGGGATCGAAGTGGAAGGCGTCGATGACGTGATGCTGCGCCTGGCCAAGTGCTGCCGTCCCGTGCCGGGCGATGAGATCGTCGGCTACATATCGCTGGGACGCGGGATCACGATCCACCGCCAGGACTGCCCCAACGCGGCGGTTCTCGCGCGCGACCCCGAACGCTTCACGAACGTCTCATGGGCCGGAGAGCGCAGCACCTCGTTCGTGGTCGAAATCCAGATCGATGCCTGGGATCGCCACCGCCTGCTCGAGGATCTCTCGCGTGCCTTCTCGGAGTCCGGAGCGAACATCCTCGAAGCGCGCTGCCTGTCGATGGGACCGATGGTCAAGAACCGCTTCGTCGTCGAGGTCGCCGACACGCACGGACTGAAGGGCGCGATCACGCGACTGCGCAACATCGACTCGGTCTTCGACGCATATCGCGTCACGCCCGGCGGCGCGGCGGCCTAACCGGCTCAGGTACCTAAGCCACCACGTTAAGCGCGGCGGGCATTATTGAGTAGCGCGCGTGCGTGACCTCGCCCAGATAGTCCCCGTCGACCTGCAACGGCAACGGTCGCTCATCTCCGGAGCAGACGCTCAGCTCGGTCAGCTCGGACATGCCGGTGACCTGCCGATGGCGAGTCACTCGCGCGCCCTTGGAGAACGCGCGCAGGCCGATGGAGGGCATCGACAGGGGAGTGGCGCGGTGCAGCACGCAGCCACACAGCGACCCCGAGTCGAGCGTGGTGCCGTCGGCGATCTCGATCGGCCGGTTCTGGAAGTAGGTGAACGGCGAGCCGTTCTGGACGATGGTGGTGACGCCTGCGAGCTTCTCGCCGCTGGACAGGACAACCTCCATACGCGGAGGCCGGAGGAGATAGCGGCGCGCGAACGTACCCAGCGCCACCCAGGTGAAGTAGTAGGCGCCGAAGCGCGCCTTGCGACGGGGGTTGGCATCGACTCGCTCGACCACGCTCGCGTCGACGCCGAGACCGGAGGCGAAGGTGAAGCAGCGGCGGTCGGCGACGCTGCCGTCCTCTGGGCCCTCGCCGGCGCTTAGCACTCCCAGATCGACCTTGCGGGGACGCCAATCGTCAGCCAATGCGAGCAGGTGCTCGGTCGCGTCGACGAGCTCCCCCGGAATGCCGAGCATCTTCGCGAACACGTTCGCCGAGCCTCCCGGCAGGCAGGTCAGCGGTGTGGGGGAGCCGAGCAGGCCGTTGGCGGCTTCGTTGACGGTACCGTCGCCACCGAAGGCCACGACCACGTCATAGCCCTCGTGCGCAGCCTCACGGCAGAGCTCGGTGGCGTGACCGCGGGCCTCGGTATCGACCGCATCGACCTCGAACCTGCCCTGCAGGGCATACACGACGAGGTGGCGCAGGCGGTCGGAAACAGTTGTCGCGTACGGGTTGACGATGATCAACATGCGCCGCTTGACGGCCTGGACCTCCGGCTCGAAGTCCGCCGGCTCCTGGCCGGGCGCCTGGATCTGCTCGCCGATCTGGGTTGAAGTCTCGGTTCTGGCTACGCTCATCGCACGCCACTACACCGGGCGAGCGCGAGCGTTACCCGTCCTTGCGGTCGCCTCCGCGCCGGGGCTGAGCGCAGCCGCCCGCCGTGCGTGGCGTGATCGGGCGGCTCGTCGGCAGTGGCCTTGCATCCGTCCGGACGCTTGCTAGACTTGCCCGCTACATAGCAGGACACATCAAGAGGGGTGGAGGGACTGGCCCGATGAAGCCCCGGCAACCACCGTCTTAGGACGGGAAGGTGCCAATTCCAGAAGATGTGTGGCGGGCTTCTTGCTCTTCGCCACACCGTAGAACTGGCGAAGGTCTTCAAAAGGAGTCCCAAGATGGCTGTGACACATCTGGAGTGCAAGGAGTGCAAGTCCGAGTACCCGCTGGAGGCGCTGTACGTGTGCGAGCGCTGCTTCGGCCCGCTGGAGGTCGCTTACGACCACAGCCGTCTAGCCGGAGGCGACAGCGACGAGCTGCGCCGGCGGATCCAGGCAGGTCCGCAGAACATCTGGCGTTACGCCGACTTCCTGCCGACCACGGACTACGGGCGCAGCGCTCGCGGAGGGTTTCCGGAGAACACCGGAGGCGGAGGTTCGCTGCGCACGGGCCTGCCGGCCGGATGCACGCCGCTGATCCGCGCGGACCGTCTGGCGCAGAAGCTGGGGTTGCGCGAGGTGTGGGTCAAGAACGACGCCGCCAACCCGACCCATTCGTTCAAGGATCGTGTCGTCTCCGTGGCCACGGCACGCGCGCGGGAGCTTGGCTTTCAGACGATCGCGTGCGCCTCGACGGGCAATCTCGCGGGCTCCGTGGCTGCGCACGGTGCCGCGCTGGGCCTCGAGTCCTATGTCTTCATTCCCTCCGACCTGGAGGAGCAGAAGGTGCTCGCGACCGGGGTCTACGGGACGAAACTGGTCGCCGTCGAGGGTAATTACGACGACGTCAACCGCCTCTGCACGGAGCTTTGCGCAGAGCGCGACTGGGCGTTCGTGAACGTCAACCTGCGCCCCTACTACGCGGAGGGCTCAAAGACGCTCGCGTTCGAGATCGCCGAGCAGCTCGGCTTTGAGCTGCCCGACCGCATCGTCGCCCCGGTGGCGTCGGGGTCGCTGTTTACGAAGATCGGCCGCGGCTTCTCAGAGTGGCGCGAGGTCGGCCTGCTGGACGGCGAGACACCGAAGATGAACGGCGCCCAGGCGGAGGGCTGCTCGCCGGTGGCGAGCGCGTTCGCCGCGGGGCATGAGGTGTGCCGACCGGTCAAGCCGAACACGATCGCCAAGTCGCTGGCCATCGGCAACCCGGCCGACGGACCGTATGCGCTGGAGCTGGCGCGCGAGACCGGCGGTTCGGTCGATGCGGTCAGCGACGATGAGATCAGACAGGGCATCGCCTTGCTCGCGCAGACGACGGGCGTGTTCACCGAGACGGCGGGCGGCGTCACCACGGCGGTGCTCACGAAGCTCGCGCAGCGCGGCGAGATCGACCCTGACGAGCGCGTCGTGCTCGTGATCACCGGCGAGGGCCTGAAGACACTAGATGCTGTGCGCGACACGTTCACTACGCACACGATCGCTCCGACGCTCGAGTCCTTCCAGACGCACGTGCCCGAGACGGTCGCGGTCTGATGGGCGTCACGGTCAAGATCCCAACGCAACTGCGTGCCGCCTCCGGCGGAGAGGCCGAAGCGGTGCTCGACGGCGCCACCGTCCAGGACGTCCTCGACGGGCTGTACGCGCTTCACGGCGAGCTGCGCGAGCGCCTCAGCGACGAGGATGGCTCGCTGCGGCGGTTCGTCAACGTGTACGTGGCCGGTGAGGACATCCGCTTTCTCGACGGTCTGCAGACACCGGTCGCCGACGGCGCGGAGCTGACCATCTTGCCGGCTGTTGCCGGCGGCGCTTAGCGGTGAGCTGAGGCCGCGCTCACGGTCCGCGAGGGCACGGAGTGCTTCGCCGGTGGGGTTGAGCCGCTGAAGCCGATCGTGGAGACGATCGCGGCGGCTGACATCACGGCGACCGTCAACGCGCGTAGGCGAGCGGGGGTGAGCCAGTCGAAGCTGTGGGTTTGAAGCCACGTCCGGGTTCCGGTTGCGGCCGAGGCCGCCGCCATCGCACAGCCGACGCACATGCGCTGAGAATAGCGCCGCACAGGCTCTCAGTGCTCGGCTGCCCCGGTGCTGCTCTCCAGGCGCCGACGCAGCTCCGCGCCGCGACCGGCCGCGACCGCACGAGCGGCGCGCGCGTCGGTCAGCTCGACTCCCTGGGCCTGAGCGAAGTCGAGCAACTCCTGGCGTTCCTCTCCCTCGCGCGCCGTTTTCAAGAACAGCCAGCAGAACAGGCCGAGCGTGAGCAGCGACTCCTCGACCATCATCACGGCTCCGGCGATGTTCTGGTCGGCCAACGGCGAGATGTGATGCACGGCGTCACCGTGGGCGTAGAACGGATAGAAGACCGTGCCCGACCACAGGAAGATGTTCCCGAGGACCGTTCCCGCCAGGCGCACGGCGATGATGTAGAGCAGCTTGGCGAAGTTGCCGAACCAGCTCGGCATCGGCAGCGGCCCGAACAGACACATCCACATGTTGATGCCGAAGCCGAGGAACATCGCGTGCTCCAGCGCATGCACGCCGGTGTGACGCAGCGCGGCCTGGTAGAAGACCGGCAGGTGCCACGCGTACAGGTCGATCGCCCACAGCGGGAAGGCGATCAGCGGGTGGGCGAGGATGCGCAGGCGATCGAAGAAACGGATGCGCAGGATCGGGGCGATCAGGGGGCCGGTGAGCCCGAGCACGATCAGCAGCGCCGCGATGTCGCCGAGCAGCAGGTGCTCGACCATGTGGACGAGCAGCAGTTCCTGACTGGCCCCACCGAGCGATGTGAGGGCGAAGGCGATCGTGACGAAGCCCGCGTAGAAGCACGCCTGTCGCCAGCCCGGCACGGGATTGCGTCCCTCGATCGCGAGGGTGCGCACCCGTTTGGCGTAGAGCAGCCCGGCGATCGCCAGCGGCCCGACCTGCAGGGCGGCCTCGATGCTGGTCGAGACGGCGAGGGGGAGTGCGCTCATGCAGGCGAAGGTTATGCCTTCACAGCCTGGGATCGCGTCGGAATCGCCGTTGGGAACCAGCGCGCTCCTCCCGTTCTCCTGCTCCCGGGGCCGGTGACGATCCGTAGACTGCGCCGGGCATGAACCGCGCGTTGGCTCGCAAGCTGCCCATCCTTTTCGGCGGCTTGACAGCCGCAGCGCTGGCGATTCCGGCGAGCGCCCAGGCGCACGGAATCGTGGGCCGGGCGAACCTTCCGATCCCCGTGTGGCTGTTCAGTTGGACAGCCGCGATCGTGCTCGTGGTTTCGTTCGTGGCGCTCTCGACGATGTGGACGACGCCTCAGCTGCAACACCGGCGTCGGCGAGCGCTCGTGCGCCTGCCGGGAGTTGTGGAATGGCTGGCGTGCTTGGTGGGCGTGGCGTTGTTCGCGCTGGTCCTGTACAGCGGATTCGCTGGTGCGCAGGTGCCGCTGGCGAACTTCTCGGTGACGTTCATCTACGTCATCTTCTGGGTCGGCGTGCCGGTGGCGAGCGTGCTGTTCGGGGACGTGTTTCGCGCCTTCAGCCCGTGGCGTACGTGTGCGCGAGCGGTAAACGCGCTGATCGACCTCCTGCGCAGGATCACGAACGGGCGTCCCGTGTCCGAGCGTCGAGCCGCCCCGCTTCGCTATCCCGACTGGCTGGGCATGTGGCCGGCGGTCGCGGCGATCGTCGGCTTCGCTTGGCTCGAGCTCGTCTATGTCCCCGCTGACAGGGATCATCCCGTGACGCTCGCGACACTGTCGCTTGCCTACTTCCTAGTGATGCTCGCCGGGATGACGCTATTCGGTGTAGAGGAGTGGGGTGGGCGTGCGGATGGGTTCGGGGCTTACTTCAACCTGCTCTCGCGCCTGGCGCCGTTGTGTCGCGACGAGCAGAGCGTCATCTGCCTGCGCCGCCCGCTCAGCGGGATCACCGACCTCGAGATCCGTCCGGGAACTGTCGCGTTGATCTGCTCGATCATCGGTACGACGACCTTCGACGGATTCAGCAACGGCGGTGTGTGGCGCAACATCGAGCCTAGTCTCGCGAACATCTTCACCGGTCTCGGGTTCAATCAGACGCCTGCCTACGAGCTGACCTACTCGGTGGGATTGGTTCTGTGTGTGGCGCTGGTCTTCGGCGTCTATCGACTCGGGATCGCCGGGGTGCGCAGCGTCAGCGATCGCTACGACACCAAGCAGCTGATGCACGCCTTCGCACACACGCTCGTGCCGATCGGATTCGCGTATGTGCTCGCGCACTACTTCTCGCTTTTGATCTGGCAAGGTCAGGCGATCGGCTACCTCGCTTCGGACCCGCTCGGCGACGGGTCGAACCTGTTTGGGACCAGCAGCTATCAGATCGACTACAACGTGATCTCCTTTGCGGCGATCTGGTACGTGCAGGTGGCCGCGCTCGTGACCGGCCACGTGGCCGGTCTCGCGCTCGCGCACGACCGGGCTCTGGCGATGTACGACAACGTCGAGGAAGCCGTGCGCTCGCAGTACTGGATGCTGGCAGTGATGGTCGCTTTCACGAGCTTTGGCCTGTGGCTGCTCTCGGCGGTCGGCACGTGAGGCTCGCCGGCGCCCCGCGCGCATGGTCTGCACTACGGTGAAGCGGATGTCGGCTCGCCTTCCCGCCACGATCGAGCGATTGCGCTGCCGCGCCCGCCGAACTTTGCCGGCGCTGCTTTGCACGGTCGGGCTCGTCTCGCTGGTTTCGACGACCGTCGCTGCGAGGGCCGCGAGCACGACTGCGACAACGGCGAGGGAGAGCGGGAACCCAATCGACGATCAGGGCAGCAACTTCGACTACCGCTCGAACATAACCTCCGTCACTCCGAGCGTGCCGGGACTTAGCCTGGAAGTACTCGAGTTCGCCGACCGCCTGTTGCTGACGAACCACACCGGCAAGACGATCACGATCTACGGCTATCAGGGAGAACCCTACGCACGGGTGCTCGCGAACGGCACCGCCGAGCAGAACACGCGCTCCCCTGCGACCTATCTGAACACGAGCTTCTACGGCAACGTCACGGTCCCGGCCTCCGCGAGCCCGAGCGCGGCGCCGCATTGGGTGGTCGTCGACCGCACCGGCCAGTTCGAATGGCACGACCACCGCATCCACTGGATGTCGCCGTTGACGCCCCCGCAGGTCAAGGACAAGAGCAGGCGCACGCTGATCTTCGACTGGCAGGTGCCGATCCGGGTTGGGACGCAGGCGGGAGCCGTGGATGGGCAGCTGTTCTGGACGCCGGAGAGCTCGCATGCTTCGACAGCGGTGATCGTGCTCGGTGTCGCGATCGTGCTGCTCGGGTTGGCGTTCGTGGTGTTCGTGCGTCGACGTCGCTCGCGTGCCGGCACGCGAGCGGGCGCCCCCAGCGACGGGGAGGCGATCATCGGCCCGGATGTCGACGTCAGCACCCCTGAGACCGCGGGAAAGCCGGACGGGGAAGCGTGGTGAGTGCGTGATAGCGTTTGCCGCGATGGCCCCGCTCGCCTGCCTCATGCATTGGTACATCTCGATGCTCTACGTCGTGCCCGTGCTCGTCGTTGGTGGCTGGTGTTGGTGGAGCTCCAAGCGCACGCCCCGTCGCCCGGACCCGCCGAAGACCACGCGCGCCGCGTAATCCTCGTTTTCGCTATTTCTTCACGAGCGTTGAGCTTCGACTGAGTACGGTGAGCTTGACTGCTCACACCATGCCAGTGCAAGCACCGCACAACGTCGAGCTCGGAGCGACCGAACGGATCGACGTGATCGCGTGCCTGGACGAGCGCAACCGCAGTCGCGCGAGCGAGCCTCGGGAGGCCGAGCCGGGCCGCTATCTCGAGGTGCAGGGAGCGGGAGAGACATTGCTCGTGCCCCTTGGGAGCGAGGTGATCCACATCGGACGTGGCCTGTCCGCGGACCTGCATCTGGACGAGGGCTCGGTTTCACGCCGGCACGCGATCCTCGTACACAGAGGCTCGGGAGCGCGCATCCTTGACGATCGCAGCGCCAACGGCACGCTGGTGAACGGCCGCCGCGTCACACAGGCCGATCTGCAAAGCGGCGATGTGATCGTACTCGGACGGGTCGTGCTGCGATATCTACAGCTGCAGGACGACGAGCGGGGCGCACCTCGACTCGCTCGATCGCTTGCGAGCTAACGCTCGCGGGCGAGGTCAGAGCATCAGCAGGCGCTGGTGCGCTCTCAGCGCCTGCGTCCGCGTCCGGTAGAGGGACGCGGGGGATAGCGCTTGCGCTCCTCGGCCGTCATCTTGCGGATCGTCAGCGAACCGTCCTTCACCTGACGCTCGATCTCCTCCATTTTTACGCGGCGCCGCTCAGCCGCGCGATCTGCCTGGCTGATCATCCTTCCAGGGTAGCGTGCTTAGCGGCGCACGCCCGGGGTGTTCTGGCTAGGCTCACCGCCGGTTGAATCCACTCCTACCCAATCGTTTGCGCCTCCCGCCGGCACTTGTTCTGCCGGCGTGCGCGCTCATCCTGCTTGTCACGGTTTGCGCGCCCGCCGGAGCGGGCGCCTCGGCGAGCGCTCCAAGTTGCGTGCCGAGCACCCTCAACGTCTCACGCGCCCTCGCCGGCGGCGCCCTCAGCGTCTCGCCGGAGCCCGACTCCGAGGATGCCTCCTACCTTGCTCAGATCAGTCTGCTGGGTGTACCGGCCGCCGAGATCCAGAAACTCGTCGTGGTGGGCTCGCGCAGCGGAACGCATACGGGCCGGCTCACCGCCTATTCGCAGGGCGACGGGGCGAGCTTCCTCCCCAGGAGACCCTTCACGCAGGGCGAGACGGTGACAGTGCGTGGAGCTCTACGCAGCGCCAATGGCTCGAGCGTGCCATTCGCTTGGCGCTTCACGGTTGCCGAGGTCGATTCGGTTAGCCGCTCCTTGGAGACGCCGCCTCCGCCGCCTCCGCCGGCGAAGTCGAGTGAACTCCAACACTTCGTCTCGCGCTCGGATCTGCGACCGCCCACCGTCACTGTCACGACCGCCGCCGGTGGCGGCACGAGCACAGCATCGCCGGGTGACATCTTCCTGGCGCCGTACGCCGGACCGGGGCAGTACGGGCCGATGATCCTCAATGGCGCCGGCGAACTTGTGTGGTTCAAGCCGATCCCACACGGGTCCAGAGCAGCGGATCTGCGCGTGCAGAGTTATGAAGGCCGGCCCGTGCTCACATGGTGGCAAGACCCGCTGCTCAACGGAGGGCGCGGCGACGCCGCGGTCGTGATCACCGACAGCTCCTACAACAACATCGCGATCGTGCGCGGCGGCAACGGCTACCAGCCCGACCTGCACGCGTTTGAAATCACACCCAAGGGCGCGGCGTTGTTCACGGTATACGACGCGATCCGCTGCAACCTCAGCGCCTACGGCGGACCGGCCGACGGGGCTGTCGCCGACACGCTGTTTCAGGAAATAGACCTGCGCACGGGACTCGTGCGCTCGGAATGGCACGCACTCGACCACGTAGCCCTCGCCGACTCCTACATGCCGATTGGACACGGAGGCACGCCCGTTTCGCCGTGGGATTACTTCCACATCAACGCCGTCTCCGAACACGGTCCGGATGTGCTCGTGGACTCGCGCAACACGTGGGCCGCCTACTACGTGGATGCGCGCACCGGCAAGATCATCTGGCGTCTGGGCGGCAAGCACTCGACGTTCGCGTTGGCTCCGGGCGCTGCTCCGGCATGGCAGCACGACGCACGCGAAGATCCCGGCGGCACGATCTCGTTCTTCGACAACGGCGGCACGCCGAAGATCCATTCGCAATCGCGCGTGACGGTGCTTGCGCTCAACGCCCAGACGAAAACCGCGAGGCTTGTCGCGAGTTTCGTCCACCCGACGCCGCTGTTGGCCGCAAGCCAGGGAGACTTCCAGCCACTGGCCAGCGGCAATTGGTTCGTCGGTTGGGGGCAGGAACCGTTCTTCTCCGAATACTCCCCTTCTGGGCAGATCCTGTTTGACGCTCATCTTCCCGCGACCTATCAGTCCTACACCGCGCTCAAGTTCGCCTGGGCGGGGACGCCCAAACAGCGGCCGTCTCTCGCGGTTCGCGAGGGCGCTCATGGAAGGCTCATCGCCTATGTCAGCTGGAACGGCGCTACGGCCGTGGCCACGTGGCGGCTGTTGGCGGGCAGCAGCACGCGCACACTCTCTCCCGGCGCAGCGACTCCGCGTAGCGGATTCGAGACGGCGATCACGCTCCCGAACGCATCCGCGCGCTACGTCGTCGTGCAGGCGCTCGACTCAAGTGGGCGGGTGCTGGGAGCATCTTTGCCGGTCGCGACCGGCGCCGGGAACCCGATCGGAAGCTGATCATCTCGGGGACGGGCGGAGACGAACGTCGATGCGCATCTGTGGAGGGGTTCTGCGGCTCTTGCGACAGGAGTGCCGAACGCATTGGCCGACTTGGTCGTCGAGAGCGCGGTCGCGCGAGCCGGGAGCGTCGCTCAACAGGACGAGTGATCCGACCGGCGCCGGCGGTAGCCGCAGCGGTTCTCGCCGGCCTTGCCTAGCTCTCCCAATGCATCTTGATGTAGTCGTGACTGGCCTGAAGGTCGAGCGGTCGGGTCGTGTTGCCGACCCGCACGAAGAACTCCGTCGTGCCCGAGCCGTTCAGGAACACCGGCTTTGGACTGGGCTCGATCTTCACGATCGCCACCGTCGCGCCGTCTACGCTCTCGTAGTTGCTGCCTACGAGGTAGCTGAACTCGACGCCGCAGTTGTCGGCTAGCGCTTGGCGGAAAGCCTGCTCGAACCCATCGAGGTCGCTCTTGGAGAGCGAGTTCAGATCGTTCTCGATGCCGACAACGACGCCGTTGTCGGCGACACCGATCAGCAGCGTGCCACCCTCGGAGTTCATCAGGCCGGCAACCGTCTTTGCGATCACGCGAGAAAGCGCCTTGTTGACCTGTTGCTCGCGAAAATCCCAACGCAAACTTGACTTGAACTCGAGCGTCGGGCTCTCGCCCATCGTGACGAGCTCGCTGACGGGCTTGCCGGGGTCGGGCTCATGGTCGACCATCAACCCCTGTAGATGCGAGTTGATCGCCTCGGAGATCAATCGGCGGCGCTCGGCTAGGAAGTCCTCGTAGCGGTCCAGCCGCCAGAGCTCAGGGTTGGTCGGGACAAATTGCTTAGTCAGCGCGCCCGGATACTTGGCTTCGATTTCTGCGAGATAGACCTCGGGCAAGGCGTTGCTGAGCGAGATGTTCGACGTGCCGGTCAGGAAGGCTCGGTTTGCGATCTCGTTGACGATCTTCTTGTGTAGGTGATTGTCAGGGTCATAGCCGCCCTCGCCGTAGAGGATCGAAGAGGGAAAGATATGGTGACTGTGGATCGCATAACTCGGGCCGTGGGTGTCGTAGAGCGGACTGCCGTTAAACCAGTCGACCGCGCCCGCGGCCTTGGCGACGACGTAGGTCATGCGATACAGAGGGTGTTGGATTATGCGCCCGTCGAGATCGCTCGGCTTGACCTCGATCCGTCCGCGCTGATCAATGATGCTGTCGATCAGCTCGCTCCACGGACTTTCGAACTGGCCGATCAGCGAGATGTCGTGATCGAGGCGCTGATCTGTTTGGCTCGTATAGCGCGCCCAGATGCTCGCGGCATAGAGCCAGTGGATGAATCGCCGCAGTTCCTTGTCCTCGTCGAACTTGCCGTTACGCGCGGCGAGGTAGGCGATCCCGGGCACGAGCACGTTGTTCGTGTTGAGATCCTCGGTGGAGTGGATATTCGCGTAGCCCGGGAGCACCGTGACGAGGTAGTCGAGGATCGTCGTAAGGCGCTGCCAGCCCGCCTTCAGCTCCTCGGCCGGAGTGCTGTGGATCGTCTCGAACAGTGCGCGCCCGTGAACGACGGCTGTCAGCGCGCGCGTCATAAAGGTCAAGTCGAAGACGAAGCGCTTGAGCGCGAGCTCGTCGATCTTCGCCTTCATCACCTGACGCGCCTGCGGCCAGCGCCCAGTGATGTGCGCCAACGCGAGGTCGGCCGCTCCGAGCTTCGTGCCTAGGCTGTTGACGCGATCGAAGACGTCGATTGCCGCGTCGATGTCGGCTGATGGCGGCACGGTCTGTACGGGGTAGTCCGCCTCGCGCACGTTCTGCAGCTTGGTCAGGTTCTTGTAGAGGCGCTCGGCGAGCTCGCTGGGATCGCCGTCTGCGCCGGCCTTGGCCTTCGCGATCTCAAACGGATTGAGCCCATCGCCGGAGAAACAGTCCATAACGGGAACCCACGAGGGGTTTTTCGACATCAGGATGTGCTGGAAGTATTGGAAGTCGCCCGTCTCGACGTCAAAGTAGAGATCGCGCGGATCATTCTCGATGTCCTCCTCTCGGTAGTAGGGAGGGATCGTTCCGCGCATGAGCAGGTACAGCGTCGTGAGGCGTTGCTGACCGTCCAGGATCACCGAAGTCGTGCCGATCTTGTCCGCGCTGACGGCCCTGTTCTTGATCTCCGGTGGTTTGTCGGTCTTCCAGAACAGAAGACTGCCCGTGGGGTAGTCGCGATATAGCGAGACGAGCAACTGCTTGGCCTGCTCACGCTCCCAGACGTACTCGCGCTGGAACTCGGGCATGACGAGATCGAACTTGTCGATGCCATCCATAAGTTCGCGGATCTTCATTTCCGCCTTAGCCTACAGGGGACCTTTTCCTACGCGCCCGGCAAGATTCGAACTTGCGACCTCTCGCTCCGGAGGCGAGCGCTCTATCCACTGAGCTACGGGCGCAGGCGGCGCCGATTGACTCGGCGGCCGTCGCCCTGAGAGCTTACCGGCGTGCGCGGGCGCGCTCCGCACAGACCCGCGTCGGTCCGCGGCAGACACGCCGGCTCCGCTCGACCCGTCCCGCCGCTACCGTTGCGCGGATGGATCTATCGGTTTTCTTTGCGGGCACGGGTGGGTCGGTGCCGAGCGCTCGGCGGGGCCTGCCGGCGGTGCTGGTCCGCCGCGGGGGGGAGCACATCTTGTTCGACTGCGGCGAGGGCACGCAGCGACAGCTGATCAAGTCGGTTGGGCTGGCGGATGTGGGGAGCGTGTTCATCACGCACTTCCATGCAGACCATTGGCTGGGGCTGCCGGGAATGTTGAAGTCGTTTGGGCTGCGTGAACGCAGCGCGCCGCTGAGCGTGTATGGGCCGCCCGGCCTGAGCGGGCTGATGGAGCAGATGCGCTTCGTGTACGGGCGGTTGCCGTATGAGCTGAGCGTGATCGAGCTGGAGCCCACGGAGACGGTGGCCCGGGAGGGGTATCTGATCGGGGCGATTCCGGTGCGCCATAAAGGCAACGCTTGCTACGGGTACGCGCTCGTGGAGGATGCACGGCCCGGGCATCTGGACCCGGAGCTGGCGCAAAGTCTCGGCGTGAAGCCGGGTCCGGATTTTGGGCGGTTGCAGCGCGGGGAGGCGGTCGATGGGGTCACGCCCGAGCAGGTGCTGGGGAGGAGCGGGCGGGACGCAAGGTGGTGATCTCCGGGGACACGGCGCCGTGCGAGGCGCTGGTGGTGGCGGCGCACGAGGCGGATCTGCTGGTGCACGAGGCGACGTTCGCCGAGGAGGAGGCTGAGCGCGCGCGCCAGACGTCGCATTCGACGGCGAGGCAGGCGGCGGAGGTGGCGCGCGAGGCGCGGGTGCGGATGCTCGCGCTGACGCATGTCTCCAGCCGTTATCCGGGCGGGGAGCTGCGGGAAGAGGCGCGGGAGGTGTTCGCCGCGACGGAGGCTCCGCGCGATTTCGACACGATCGAGGTCCCGTTTCCCGAGCGCGGCGAACCGCGGCTGGTGCGCTGGGCTGAACGGCGGGTGCGCGAGACTCCGCCGGCTGAGCCGGTCGCTGTGCAGTAGAGCTAACGGGCGATCGTCCACGCCCGTTGATACAGTCAGCGCTGATCCTTTAACCCGGTCCTGAGAGGCCAGGAAGGTAGTCACTAGTGGACGTTGGCAGCGAGAAGACGGTTCTGCGCGAGGACGATGTGAGGCGGGCGCTTACGCGCATCGCGCATGAGATCGTGGAGCGCAATCCCGGTGCGGAGGATGCGGAGGCGCCGGCACTCGTGGGCATACACCGGCGCGGGGCATTCCTGGCGCGACGGTTGCGCGAGACGCTCGAGGAGCTGCTCGGCGCGGAGGTGCCGCTCGGCGATCTGGACATTGGGTTCTATCGCGATGATGTTTTGCGCCGTCCTGAGGCGCCGGTGGTGCATGCGTCGCACATCGACTTCGATGTGGACGGGCGTACGGTGGTGATCGTGGACGACGTGCTTTACACGGGCCGCACGGTGCGGGCGGCGATTGAGGCCCTGTTCGACTATGGCCGTCCGGCACGCGTGCAGCTGGCGGTGCTCGCCGATCGAGGCCATCGCGAGCTGCCGATCCGGCCGGATTACGTGGGCAAGAACCTGCCGACCTCGCGCGATGAGCACGTGTATGTGCGCCTGCGGGAGTTGGACGGCGTCGACGAGGTCACAATCGCACCGGCGCGATTGGGCGTGGGCGTGGAGGCGGTGAGCTGATGAACCATCTGCTGTCGATCGAGGATCTCGACCGGGAGGCGATCGAGCGGATCGTCGCGCAGGCGGCGCGGTTCGCGGAGGTTTCGGATCGTGAGATCAAGAAGGTCCCGGCACTGCGAGGACGGATGGTGTTGAACTTGTTTTACGAGGCTTCGACGCGTACTCGCAGCTCGTTTGAGCTGGCGGCGAAGCGACTGTCGGCGGACGTGGTGAACTTCGCTGTGAACGGTTCGAGCGTGGAGAAGGGGGAGTCACTGAAGGACACGGTGCTGACGCTGAGCGCGCACAAGCCCGACGCGATCGTTTTGCGCACACCTTGGGCGGGGGCCGCTGAGCTGGTTTCGCGCTGGTGCAGCGCGGCGATCGTGAACGCGGGGGACGGCAAGCACGAGCACCCGACGCAGGCGTTGCTTGACGTGTACACGTTGAAGGAGCGTTTGAGATCGATCGATGGCGCGTCGATATGGATCGTGGGCGACGTGGCGCATTCGCGGGTGGCGCGCTCGAACATCATCGCGTTCCAGCGGATGGGTGCGCGGGTGACGGTCGCGGGTCCACCGACGCTGATTCCGCGGGAAATCGAGGCGGCGCTGGGCTGTGAGGTGCGCTACACGCTCGAGGAGCTTGCAAGCGCAGATGTGGTGTATGCGTTGCGGATGCAGCGCGAGCGCATGAGCGAGACTTGGGTTCCGTCGTTGCGCGAGTACGCGTCTTGGTATCAGATCAACGGCCGGCGGTTGTCGCCGCGCCAGGTACTGATGCACCCCGGTCCGGTGAACCGCGGCGTGGAGCTGTCCGGCGAGGTGGTCGACTCGCCGCAGGCGGTGATCACGGCGCAGGTCGAGGCCGGCGTGGTGGTGCGCATGGCGGTGCTGTACGAGCTGCTGTCGGGCGCGCATGTCCCGCGACAGCGTACCCGAGCCCCAACTCGCGTAATGGCGGCAGACTTCCTCATTCAGGGGCCGAGTGCGCCGGCCGAGTTGCTGCTGGCGGACGTGCACGTGCTGGATCCCCGCACGGACCTCGATACTCGCTGCGATGTGCTGGTGCGCGACGGGCTGATCGCTGAGCTGGGGGAGCCCGGCACGATCGAGGGGTCGGCGGGCATCGAGACGGTGGCGGGCGGGGGCAAGCATCTGCTGCCGGCGTTTGTGGACCCGCACGTGCACTTGCGAACGCCGGGGCAGGAGCACAAGGAGGATCTCGAGACGGGCACGCGCGCGGCTGCGGCCGGGGGGTTCGGCGCGGTGATTGCGATGCCGAACACCGATCCGGTGATCGACTCGACGCCGTTGCTGCGGTCCCTGCGCGATGCGGCGGCCCGCGATGCGCGCGTCCCGGTGGGCTTTCTGGCGGCGATTACGCGCGGCTTGGAGGGCGAGGAGCTGACGGAGATGGCCGAGCTGCGCGAACAGGGCGCGCTTGGCTTCACCGATGACGGGCGCCCGGTGTCATCGGCGGGGATGTTGCGTAAGGCGTTGCAGTACCAGCGCCTGTGCGGCGGGGTGATCAGCCTGCACGAGGAGGACCCGACGCTTTCGCACGGGGGCTCGATGCGCGAGGGCGCTGTCAGCGCGGCGCTGGGCGTGGGTGGGATTCCGACGGTGAGCGAGTCGACGATGGTCGCACGCGATGCGGAGCTTGCGATTTATGAGCAGGCGCGGGTGCATTTTCAGCATCTGAGCTGCGCGGCATCGGTGCAGGCGGTGGCTCGCGCGCGTGCTGCGGGCGGACGGGTGAGTGCGGAGGTGACGCCACACCATCTGCTGCTGAGCGACGAGGCGGTGCGCGAGTTGGATACACGCATGAAGATGAACCCGCCGCTGGCAGGCGAGGACGATCGCCGGGCGCTGGTCGCGGGCCTGCGCGACGGCACGATCGATTGCGTGGCCACCGATCACGCGCCGCATGCGCGCGAGGAGAAGGAGGTTCCGTTCGAGCAGGCGCCGATGGGCACGACTGGCCTGGAGACGGCGTTCGCGGCGCTTTACTCGGGGCTGGTGATGACGGGCGAGCTGGAGCTCGGGATGCTTGTCGAGCGGATGACGGCGGGCGCGGCGCTGTTCGACCTGCCGACGCCGAGTATCGCGGTGGGGGAGCCGGCGAACCTCACGCTGGTGGATTTGCAGGCGGAGTTCCTCGCGGGCGAGCGCGGATGGGAGAGCCGCTCGGAGAACTGCTGCTTTGCGGGCCGGCAGCTGCGCGGGCGGGTGCTGCTGACGGTGGCGGCGGGAGCGGTTGTGTACAGACAGCGGGCGTTCTCGGTGGTGGTGGCCTGATGAGCTTGCTCGATCGCGAGCGGACGGCGCTGGTAGTGGTGGACGTGCAGGAGGGCTTCAGGCCCTATGCGTCGTTTGCGGGTGTGGCGGATGCGACGCGCAAGCTGGTGCAGGCGGCGCGCATCCTCGATTTGCCGACGCTGGTCAGTGAGCAGTACCCGAAAGGACTCGGCCATACCGCGCCCGAGGTCGAGCTCGAGGGGGAGCGGGTGATCGAGAAGACGGTGTTCAGCGCCGCGCGCGCGGAGGGGTTCGACCTGGGCGAGCGGTCGCAGGCACTGGTGTGCGGGATCGAGACGCACGTGTGCGTGAGCCAGACCGTGCACGATCTGCTCGGGCGTGGCGTAGAGGTGCATGTGCCGGCCGATGCAGTGGGCTCGCGCCATGCGATCGACTACGAGCGCGGACTCGAGCGCCTGGAGCGCGCGGGAGCGGTCGTGACGACGGTCGAGTCCTCGTTGTTCGAGCTGCTGGGGCGCGCGGGCACCCCGGAGTTCAAGTCTGTGCAGGCTTTGATTCTGTGAGCGGCGCGACGGGATACGTGCTGCTGGAGGACGGCACGCGCTTTGACGGTCTCGTTTGCGGCGCGGAGGGGTATGCGGTCGGTGAGATCGTGTTCACGACGGGCATGTCGGGCTATCAGGAGTCGATGACCGACCCTTCGTTTGCGGGACAGCTGATCGCGTTCACCTACCCGCACGTCGGCAACTACGGGGTGAGCGCCGAGGCGATGGAGTCAGAGCGTGCGTGGGCGCGCGCGGCGATCATGCGCGAGGCGTGCGATCGCGAGGATGCGCCCGGCGCGGAGGGCGGCTGGCTGCAGTGGCTCGCGGATTGCGGCATCGCGGCGATCAGCGGCGTGGATACGCGCGCGCTGGTGATCCACATCCGCGAGCGGGGCGCGATGCGCGGGGGCGTGTTCCCTGTGTCGATGCCTGAAGGGCAGGCGCGCGAGTTGATCGAGGCGGAGCCGCCGATGGCGGGGCAGGACCTCGCGCGGCAGGTCACTCCGAGCACGGTGAGTCGCCACGGCGAGACGAATGCAGGGCCGCACATCGCGGTGCTCGACACGGGCATCAAGGCCTCGATGGTGCGCGAGCTCATTGCGCGGGGGGCGCGCGTGACGCTGCACCCATGCACGAGCTCGGCGGCGGAGCTGCTCGCGGGGGAGCCGGACGCGGTGTTCCTCGCGAACGGTCCGGGAGATCCGGCGGCGCTTGACTATGTCGTTCAGACGGTACGGGAGATCGTCGGACGAAGGCCGGTGTGGGGGATCTGCCTGGGCCATCAGCTGCTGTGCCGCGCGGTGGGCCTTGAGACGTTCAAGCTGCCGTTCGGCCACCACGGCGCGAACCATCCGGTGAAGGATCTGCAGACGGGGCGCATCGAGATCACCTCCCAGAACCATGGTTTCGCGGCGCTCGGACCCGGTGGCGCCCGCACGATCGAGCGCGACGAGCCGGTGCGCTGGCAGACGGATTTCGGTGAGGCGCAGCTCTCGCATGTGAACTTGTACGACCGCACGGTCGAGGGTCTGGAGCTGCTGGAGGTGCCCGGAGGCACGGTCCAGTACCACCCTGAGGCGGGCCCGGGACCACACGACAGCCTGTACCTGTTCGATCGTTTCCTGGCGCGGATCGAGGAGGCGGCGTAGCGATATGAGCGGTGGATTTTTGGGGGAAACCCGTAAGCGCGTAGCTCCTACAGCCGTCCCGCCACCGGTTACCGCAGCGGTTGGCATCGTGCGAGCGTTTTGCTGTGAGGGCCGGCGCGGGGTCTCCGCGCGCTGATGCCCAGGCGCGATGACATCCACAAGATCCTGATCCTGGGCTCGGGCCCGATCGTGATCGGACAGGCCGCGGAGTTCGACTACTCGGGGGTGCAGGCCTGCAAGGTGCTGCGCGAGGAGGCGTATGAGATCGTGCTGGTGAACTCGAATCCGGCGACGATCATGACCGATCCGGAGCTGGCGGACGCGACGTATGTCGAGCCGCTGCTGCCGGGGCCGGTGGCGCAGGTGATCGCGCGCGAGCGCCCGGATGCGCTGCTGCCGACGCTGGGCGGGCAGACGGCGCTGAACCTCGCGAAGGCGCTGCACGACGACGGCACGCTGGAGCGCTACGGGGTGGAGTTGATCGGGGCCAACTACGAGGCGATCGCGTGCGCGGAGGACCGCGAGCTGTTCGGCGCGGCGATGGCGGCGGCGGGACTTGCGATGCCGCGCAGCGCGATCGCGACGTCGCTCGCGCAGGCTCGCGAGGCGCTGCCGGATCTGGGCCTGCCGTGCATCGTGCGCCCCGCGTACACGCTCGGCGGGCGCGGCGGGGGGATTGCGCGCAGCGAGGAGGAGTTCGCGACGATCGTGGCGCGGGGCCTGGAGGCTTCGCCGATCGGACAGGTGCTACTCGACCAGTCTGTGCTGGGCTGGGGCGAGTTCGAGCTGGAGGTGATGCGCGATAACGCGGACAACGTGGTGATCGTGTGCTCGATCGAGAACGTGGACCCGATGGGCGTGCACACGGGCGACTCGGTGACGGTGGCGCCCCAGCAGACGTTGACCGACCGGCTGTATCAGCGGCTGCGCGACCAGGCGATCGCGGTGATCAGGGCGGTGGGCGTGGAGACGGGCGGCTCGAACGTGCAGTTCGCGGTCAATCCCGAAACCGAGGAGATCCTCGTGATCGAGATGAACCCGCGTGTGTCGCGCAGCTCGGCGCTGGCGTCGAAGGCGACGGGGTTCCCGATCGCGAAGATCGCGGCGCGGCTGGCGGTGGGCTATCGGTTGGAGGAGATCGACAACGACATCACGGGGGTGACGCCGGCTTGCTATGAGCCGACGATCGACTACGTGGTGGTGAAGTGGCCGCGGTTTGCGTTTGAGAAGTTCCCGGGCACGAGCTCGACGTTGACGACGCACATGAAGTCGGTGGGCGAGGCGATGGCGATCGGGCGCACGTTCGGGCAGGCCTTCGCGAAGGCGCTGCGCTCGCGCGAGCTGGACAAGCCGCCGTGCTTTGAGGGAGTCGCGGAGGGGGAGCTGCTGGACGGGTTGGAGATTCCCGGACCGGAGCGGTTCGAGGCGATCCTCGATCTGTTGCGCCGCGGCGTGAGCGTGGAGACCATCCACAAGCGGACCTCGATCGATCCGTGGTTCCTACGCGAGCTGCTGGTGCTGGCGAGCGACCCTGAGGCTCCGTTCGTGGGCGAGCGGGGGTTTCGCTCGGTCGATACGTGCGCGGCGGAGTTCCCGGCGAGGACGCCGTACTACTACTCGGGCTGGGAGCGTCCTTCCGCCGCGGGAGCGGAGGCGAGCAGCGAGGTGGTGCGGGGCGAGCGCGCATCGGTCGTGATCCTTGGCGCGGGACCGAACCGGATCGGGCAGGGAATCGAGTTCGACTACTGCTGCGTGCACGCCGCGATGACGGTGCGCGAGTCGGGGCGCGACGCGGTGATGATCAACTGCAACCCGGAGACGGTGTCGACCGACTACGACACTTCCGATCGGCTGTACTTCGAGCCGCTGACGCTGGAGGATGTTCTCGGGGTGATCGCGGTGGAGCGCCCGGAGGGCGTGGTGGTGCAGTTCGGTGGGCAGACTCCTTTGAAGCTCGCCGCGGGTCTCGTGCAGGCGGGCGTGCCGCTGCTGGGCACGAGCGTGGATGCGATCGACCTGGCCGAGGATCGCGGGCGGTTCGGTGCGCTGTTGGCGAAGCTGGGCTACAGCGCTCCGCCGTATGCGACGGCGCGCTCGGTGGGAGAGGCTCTGGAGAAGGCCGAGGAGGTCGGCTATCCGCTGCTGGTACGCCCGTCCTATGTGTTGGGTGGCAGGGCGATGGAGATCGTCTACTCGCGCGAGGGCCTCGCGGACTACCTCAGCCGAGAGCCTCCGCCGGAGTCCCAGACGCCTGCGTCGGAGTCTCGGATGCCGGCCCGGACCGACGCCGGCGCCGCGCCGCCGGATCCGCCGTCCAAGCCCTCGATCTTCCTGGACAGGTTCCTGGAGAACGCGACGGAGGTCGACGTCGATGCGCTGTGCGACGGCACGGAGGTGTGGATCGGCGGGATCATGCAACACGTCGAGGAGGCGGGGGTGCACTCGGGCGACAGCGCGTGTGTGCTGCCGCCGCATTCGCTGGGGGAGGAGATGCTCGAGCAGATCCGTGCGGCCACGCGCGAGCTGGCGCTTGCGATCGGCGTGGTGGGGTTGTTGAACGTGCAGTATGCGGTGCACGCGGGCGAGCTGTATGTGATCGAGGCCAACCCCCGCGCCTCGCGGACGGTGCCGTTCGTCTCCAAGGCCGTGGGCGTGCCGCTGGCGAAGCTGGCTTGCCGGATCATGCTGGGAGAGCGGATCGCGGAGCTGGGCTTGCCGGAGGGCCGGCAGGGTCTCGGGTATGGGGACCATGTGTCGGTGAAGGAGGCGGTGCTGCCGTTCGACCGCTTTGAGGGCGCGGATGCGGTGCTCGGTCCGGAGATGCGTTCGACGGGAGAGGTGATGGGGATCGCTCCGGACTTCCCGACAGCGTTCGCGAAGGCTCAGGCGGCAGCGGGCGTCCCGCTGCCGTGTGAGGGAACGGCCTTCATCACGGTCACCGATTCGGACAAGTCGGCCGCGTTTGCGATCGCGCAGACGTTGCACGACGTCGGCTTTCAGATCGTCGCCACGCGGGGCACCGCGGAGGCGATCGCGCGCATGGGCGTGCCGGTGCAGCGGCTGAACAAGATCGGCGAGGGCTCACCGCACGTGCTGGACTGGATCGAGCGGGGCGACGTACACCTCGTCGTGAACACCCCCACCGGCTCGGGTGCTCGCACTGACGGCTGGGAGATACGTCGCGCGGCGGTTGCACACGGAATCCCGTGCCTGACGACGCTCGCGGCGGGCGTGTCGGCCGCGCGGGCGATCTCGCGAGCGCGTGCGGACGGCGAGCCGGTGGTGCTGTGCCTGCAGGAGCTGCACGGCGCGCAGCAGCGCGGGGCAGAGGAGCGCGGAGCGGAGCGGCCGGACGGAGCCGGGGTCTCCTAGGTGCCGGCTGCCAGCACGCGAGCGCTCGCTTCGCCGCACCGCCGGTTGCTGACGGTGACGGCCAACGAGCGTCTCGGCGCCTACAACGTGCTGCGCGTCGCCGATCCCGATGGACCGCTGCCAGACCCGGGACAGTTCGCGATGCTCGCTGACGCGGAAGGTTGGGGCGGGGGAGAGGACGGACGGCCTTACCTGGCGCGCGCGTTTTCGGTCGCGCGGGTGCGGGACGGCGAGGCGCACTACCTCCTGGAGGACGTTGGGCCGGGAACTCGCAGGTTGTGCGCGTTGTCCCCGGGCGATGAGGTCTTTGCGCTGGGACCGCTGGGACGCGGGTTCTCGATGCCTCGAGAAGGACGGCGTGCGCTGCTCGTCGGCGGCGGGGTGGGGATCGCCCCGCTGGCGATCATGCAGGACGCGCTGACTGAGGCGGGATCGGAGAGCACGGTCCTGCTCGGCTTTCGCGACGCGGCGCACGCGGTCGGCGCACGGTTGCTGAGCGGCGTGGTCCTCGCGACCGACGACGGCTCGGTGGGGCACGCGGGGCTGGTGACGGAGTTGCTCGCGGCCGAACTGCAGCGAGACGGGCACGCCGTCGTCTATGCGTGTGGTCCGGCGCCGATGCTGGAGGCGGTTCGCACGCTGTGCTCCGCACGGGATACGCCTGCGGAGCTGGCACTGGAGGCCGGTATGGCGTGTGGGTTCGGTGCTTGTTACGGGTGCGTGGTGCCCACACGCAATGGCCGCTATCTGCGGGTGTGCGTGGACGGACCGGTGATCGATGCCGATGAGCTCGAGCATGTGGACGCTCACGCCGGAGCCCCAGCGTGAGTGTGGAGCTCTGCGGCATGACGTTGGCGCACCCGGTGATCAACGGCTCGGGCACGTTCGATGCGATCGCCGCGAGGGGAGCGTTCGGTGAGGCGCTGGAGCGGGAGTTCCCGTTTGCGGCGTTCGTGTCGAAGACGATCACGCTGCAGGCGCGCGTGGGTAACCCGCCGCCGCGCCTGTGGGAGGCGCCGGCGGGATTGATCAACTCGATCGGCCTGCCCAATCGCGGGCTGGAGGGCTATCTCGCCGAGGATCTGCCGGCGCTCGCGAGCTGGCTACCGGTCCCGCTGATCACGAACGTGATGGGCTCGAGCGCGACGGAGATCTCGCAGCTGCTGCGGGCGTGCGACGTACGCGAGGAGATCGCGGCGATCGAGTTGAACGTGTCGTGCCCGAACGTCCATACGGGCCTTGACATCGGCGCCGATCCGCACCAACTGGAGGCGGTCGTGAGGGAGGTCCGCGGGGACACGCGCAAGCCGTTGATCGTGAAGCTGACGCCCAACACCGCGGATGTCGGGGCGTGTGCGCGCGCGGCGCAGGAGGGTGGGGCGGACGCGGTGTCGTTGATCAATACGCTCCGAGCGATGGCGCTTACGCCACGGCGGGCCGAACGTACCGCACTCGATGAGCAGGAGCAGGAGGGGAACTCGCAGCCCGGCGGCTCGCGAGCGGCGCCGGCGACGAAGGCCGCTGTCAACCCTTCGGGACACTGGCTGGGCGGCAGGACCGGGGGGCTGTCGGGGGCGGCGATCCGCACGGTGGCGCTGGCGCAGGTCGCCGCCGCGGCCGCAAGCGTGGAGATCCCCGTGATCGGCATGGGCGGCGTTCAATCCGCCTCCCACGCACGGGATCTGCTCGACGTAGGGGCAAAGCTCGTGGCGGTGGGCACGGAGAGCTTTCGCGACCCGTTGGCGGGTGGGCGGATAGCTCGTGAGCTGAGCGCCGACCCGGCTTGATAGAACCGGGCGGCTGGCTGTGTGGCCAAATGTGCGGAGGATAAAAACCCCTGCAAACACGCTATGCCACCGTACAGAAGCCTCGACATGACTCAACCTCAAGTCGAGGTATAGATGAATTCGTCTGGTTTCCCTTGATCGGGGCGCGTCGGTGTGTAGACTCGCCGCCCATGGCGACGGCGACCGAACCGACCGGGTCCAAGCACGTTATGGCTCCCGAGCGGTCCCTCAATCAGCGCATGGACGCGCTCGCGCGAGCCAACCGCATTCGCACCAAGCGCGCCCAGCTCAAGCGCGACCTGAAGGCCGGTCGCCTATCGATCCACGCGCTGCTCTTGAACCCGCCCGAGTACCTGGAGACGGCGAAGGTCTTCGACATGCTCCTCGCCGTTCCGAAGTACGGGCGCGTGAAGGTCAACAAGATCCTCGCGCACTGCCGGATATCGCCGAGCAAGACGATCGGCGGACTATCAGAGCGCCAACGCAGCGAGCTCGTTTCGCTCCTGCGCCGTTAGCAAGCTCCGCCGCTCTCGCAACTAGGGTCCAGACCGTGGCGCGCGTGTTCGTAATCACGGGCCCCTCCGGGGTCGGCAAGGGGACGCTCATCAGGGGACTGATGGAGCGGCTGCCCGGGCTCGAGCTGTCGGTGTCCGCGACCACCCGCGCTCCTCGCGCGGGTGAGCGCGACGGCGTGGAGTACCACTTCCTCACGCGCGAAGACTTCGATCGAGCGGTGCAGGAGGGCGAGTTCGTAGAGCACGCCGACTATGCAGGGCGCAGCTACGGGACGCTGCGTTCGGAGCTTCAGGCGCGCGTCGAAGCGGGCGTACCTGTCGTGCTCGAGATCGAGGTGCAGGGCGCCAGGCAGGTGCGCGCGGCGCTGCCGGGCGCCGTGCAGGTGTTCATCGCGCCACCTTCGCTCGCGGCGCTGCGTACACGCCTGGTCGGTCGCGGCACCGACGACGGCGAGGAGGTCGAGCGCCGCCTGCGGGTCGCCGAGGAGGAGCTCACGGCCCAGCCCGAGTTCGGCCATGTGGTCGTCAACGACAGGTTGGAGGATGCACTGGAGCGGCTGACGGGGATCGTGGCCGCCGAGCTGGATTAAGGACCTACCCGCTAGGCCCCCACGCTCCTATCGGGATAGGTCCTACGCGAGCGACTACACTGCAAGGTCAACCAGGAAAGGCCCACACCAAGTGATTTCACCGCGCATCGACAGACTGCTTGAGAACGTCGACTCCAATTACGCGAGCGTGCTCGTGGCCGCCAAGCGCGCGCGCCAGATCAACAGCTACTACCACAACCTCGGCGAGGGCACGTTCGACGAGTTCCCGCCGCCGATGGTGGACACGGCCTCCAAGAACTACCTCACGATCGCCCTCGAGGAGGTAGCCGCCGGAAAGATCAAGTACCACTACAGATAGCCGCTGGCCGGCGCGCTCCGGCGTCCTCGGTCACTCGCGTGCGTAGCACGCCACGCTCCCTGTGTCCTTGGATCGCTTGGCCACCGACTCTCTGTAGCCGCATTTCCGGCGCTGGGTTGGCATTTCCGGCGCTGGGTTGGCCAAAGCCGCAAGCGACGCGCCAGGGCTTGCTAGTCCTGTCTAAGCGCTCTACAACCTAGCCATGTCCCGAATCCTGCTCGGCGTAAGCGGCGGCATCGCCGCGTACAAGGCGCTTGAGCTGGTGCGCTTGCTGACGGGCGCGGGGCATGCGGTGAGGGTGGTGCAGACTCCCGCGAGCCGACGGTTCGTGGGAGCGGCGTCCTTCGAGGCGCTGACGGGGGCTCCGGTGCTTGTAAGCGAGTTCGAGCGCGATCCGGCGCGCGGCTCGTTTCCGGGACAGTCGCTGCCCGAACACGAGCCGCTCAGCCATTTGGAGCTCGTCTCGCGCGCACAGGCGTATGTGATCGCGCCGGCATCGGCGAACACGATCGCCAAGCTCGCGAGCGGCCTGGCAGACAACCTTCTGAGCAGCTGCGCGCTGGCCGCAGAGTGCCCGCTGGTGATCGCGCCGGCGATGAACAACCGCATGTTCGAGCACGCGGCGACGCAGGCGAATCTGCAGACGTTGCGCGAACGCGGCGCGCGGATCGTCGAGCCCGACAGCGGACGACTGGCTTCCAAGGGCGAGCACGGCGTCGGTCGCCTGGCCGAACCGGCACGGATCATGGCGACGTGCGAGCAGGCGCTCGCCGGGTCACACACCAACGACTCGGCGGACCGGGAGGACCTGAACGGAACGGGCGAGCGTGAGACTGAGCGGGCGGCAGGTGAGCGGGCGGCAGGCGCGCTGAGCGGGCTGCGCGTGCTCGTTACCGCCGGCGGTACACGCGAGCCGATCGACAGCGTGCGCTTCGTCGGCAACAGCTCATCCGGGCGGATGGGGCTGGCGCTGGCCGAGATTGCGCACGCGCGAGGCGCCGATGTGCGGGTGATCGCAGCCAACGTCGCGCTGCACCACCCAGCGGGGATGTCGTGGCGGGAGGTCTCCACAGCCGAGGAGTTGCGGCTGGCCTGCGAAGAGGAGTTCCCTCACTGCGACGTCCTGCTGATGGCGGCGGCGGTCGCCGACTTCCGCCCGGCGAGTCCCGCGGAGGGCAAGATCAAGAAGGCCGGGCGCGACTCCATGCGGGTCGAGCTCGAGCCGACCGCCGACGTGATCGCCGCTCTGGCCGAGCAGCGGCGCGAGGATCAGACGCTCGTTGGCTTCGCCGCCGAGCACGGCGAACAGGCGATCGAGCACGGCCGCGCCAAGCTGACGGGCAAGCGCCTCGATGCGATCGTCGTCAACGACATCTCGCGCACCGACATCGGCTTCGAGGTGGATGCGAACGAGGTCACGATCCTCACGAGCGCGGGCGCGCGCCACGTCCCGCGGGCGAGCAAGATGGAGATCGCCGGCGCGATCCTGGACGCGGTGCTGGAGTTGCGAAGCACCGTCTGAGCTCGATTGCAGGGGGACCCGCGAACAGTTGGACCCACGGGGGGGCTAAATCCCTCCCTCCATGGTCGCTCCTTCGAGACCTATCGCGGACACTGCGCACCACCCCGAGGCCGCTCGCTCGGGACCCGTGCAGACACTAAAATGGGAGTCGATGGAGAGCGTCTACGACCTCTATCGGCGGGGCTGTGACCTGCTCGAGCACGGCGATCACGACGCCGCGATCGTCTCCCTCAGCCGCGCCCGCGACCTGGAGCCCGACAAGTCCTCGATCCGCGAGGCGCTCGGACGCGCGCTGTTCCATGCCCGGCGCTACGAGAGCGCCGCCGCGGAGTTCGAGGCGGTCGCGCTGCGGACGCCCACGAACGACTACGCGCTGTTCTGCCTAGGACGCTCGATGCAGCTGCTCGGACGCCATCGCGAAGCCTGCCAGCCCCTGGCCCTTGCGTGCTCGCTGGCGCCCGAACGCGAGGACTATCGCCGCTACCGCGATCGCGCCCGACGGGCCGCCAGACGGGGATGACGAGGGCCTGGAGGAGGGCGTGCGGAGGATCTGCGATGGCCCCGATGCTATTCTCGACGGACAGCTTTCGAACCGACGTGCAGACGCCGGTTGCAGTACCGAGAGTGGGCGCCCGCCCGCTTTTTTTACGTCACGACCCGGTCCGCGCAAGCGGACGGGATACCCGGATACGAGCGCCATACACACATTGCAACTTATGGGAATGACTGAGCAGAGAGCCATGACCGCACTACAGGCCGATATCGAAGGGCAGCTCGCCGTGGTCGAGCCCGATGTCGAGGTGCTGCTCGCCGAGGTCGTCGGCGGCCGACGGTTGCGCGTGTTCATCGATCATCCGGAAGGCGTCACGCTCGAGCTGTGTGAGCGCGTCAGCGCCGCTTTGACCGAGCTGCGCGAGCGCTATTCGCTGGAGGTCTCCTCACCCGGCGCCGAGCGTCCGCTGACCAAGCCGGCGCACTTCCGCCGTTTCGTTGGGCGCCGCGCGCGAGTGCGCACCCGCCATCCACGCCCGGCGGCGACCCCGACGGGCCGCCCCGAGCTTGTGGCCGGCGCGAAAGGCCCAAGCAGCAGCTTCACCGGCGAGCTGGTCGGCGCCTCCGATGAGGAGGTCATGCTGGCAGCCGACGAGGGGATCGTCGCTATCCCCTATGCCGAGATCCGTCGTTCGAACCTTGTCGAGGAGTGAGGTAAGCCAACATGTCACGCGAAATCCTTGAGGCGATGCACGCGCTTGCGCGCGAGAAGGGAATCGAGCCCGAGAAGCTGATGGTGGCGCTCGAGGACGCGCTGCTCTCCGCCTATAAGAAGCAGCCGGGCTCGGCCAAGTACGCGCGCGTGGAAATGGACCGCGAGACCGCCGACTTCCGGGTGATCGAACTGATCATCCCCGAACGGCTTGAGGCGCACCTGATCGTCGAGACGATCGACGAGGAAACGACGGTCGATCCCGAGACGGGGGAGATGCGCGAACCGGAGGAACCGGAAATCGACCCGGCGAAGTTCGCCGAATACCGCGACCAGATCGACGAACAGGACGTCACGCCCGATGACTTCGGACGGATCGCAGCGCAAACCGCCAAGCAGGTGATTCTGCAGCGCATCCGCGAGGCGGAGCGAGACATGATGTACGAGGAGTACCGCGATCGCGTCGGCGAGCTGATCACAGGCATCGTGCAGCAGTCGGACTCCCGGTACACGCTGGTGCAGCTGCGCGAACGCGTCGAGGCGCTGTTGCCGAAGTCCGAGCAGGTCGAGGGCGAGCGCTACGACCATTCGCAGCGGATCAAGGCCGTCATCAAGGAGGTCTCGCCGTCCACGAAGGGACCGTCGATCATCGTCTCCAGGCGCGACCCGGAGTTGATCAAGAAGCTGTTCGAGCTGGAGGTCCCGGAGATCGCCGACGGTCTCGTGGAAATCGCCAACGTCGCGCGCGAGCCCGGCTACCGCTCGAAGATCGCGGTCGTCTCGAACACCGACGGCGTCGATCCTGTCGGCGCCTGCGTCGGTCCGCGCGGTTCGCGCGTGCGGATGGTCGTCTCGGAGCTGCGCGGCGAGAAGATCGACATCATCCCCCACAACGACGAGCCCGCGCGGTTCGTCGCCAAGGCGCTCTCACCGGCGCGCGTGCGCGAGGTGCTCGTCGACGACGAGGCCAAGCAGGCGACCGTGATCGTGCCCGACGACCAGCTCTCGCTCGCGATCGGTCGCGAGGGCCAAAACGCCCGCCTGGCCGCCCGCCTGACCGGCTGGCGCGTTGACATCCGCTCGGAGACCGAGTTCGCGGCCGAGGAGGCCGAGCACGGCTACGAGGAGGAGGAGGTGCAGGGCCGCTGTGCGGCGATCCTCTCCAACGGAAGACGCTGTCCCAACGCATCCCTGCCGGGCTCGCGCTACTGCGGTCTGGAGTCCCATCAGGCGCTCGCGAACATCGCCACCGACAACGTCGCCGATCTGAACGCGCCGTCCGGGGAGAGCCCGCAGGAGCAGGCAAGCGCCGACGAGGACCCCGAGGCGCTCGCCCACGACGGCGAGACCGACGCCGGCCCAGACGTATCCACGCCCGTCGCCGTCGAGCCACCCGCCGAGGAGCCGGCGCCATAGGGGTCCGCGCCCCAATATCTGTCGGGATTGAGTCCGCCGCTCCGCGGCGTCATACGCCACCCACGATGCTCGACGTATTGCCGATACGCCTGCGCTCGTGTGCGGCGTCTGCTGGCCGATCCCGGACGATCGGTAACGGCCCGACGCCCTCAACCCACCACATATTGTGACGCGAACCCCGGGAGCTCACGTCGCGCGGCGCAGGTGCGTCGGTTGCGGGCGCACGGCGCCAAAGCCGGAGCTGGTCAGGATCGCGCTCGTCGATCGCGGATCGGTGCGCGGCGCCGGTGGGCGTACGCGGCGTGCGGCGCTCGATCGCAACTGCACGATGCCGGGTCGCGGGGCCTATCTGTGTCGAGGGGCGAGCGATGCAAAGCCCTCACCCGAGTGTCTCGCGCTCGCGCTGCGCAACGGTGGGATCGCGCGCACACTGCGCTCTGCCGTAAACCTCCCCGACGAACTCGTAGAATCGGTGGATAGATGAGCAAGAAGCGCGTACACGAGATCGCCAAAGAACAGGGGCTTTCCAGCAAGGAGCTACTGGAGAAGCTGCACGCGGCGGGCGTTGAGGCGAAGACCGCCTCCTCGTCGGTCGAGGAGGCCACGGTCCTGAAGGCGCTTGGCAACGGGGGCGCCTCCGCAGCCGCAAAGAGCCCCGAGCCGGCCGCCGCGACCGCGACCGTCTCCCCGCCAAAGCCCACCGCCACACCGCAAACGAACTCCACACCGCAGGCAAGTGCAGCATCACCAGCGAGTGCAGCACCGCAGGCGGCGACGAGCACTACCCCAAGCGCTACCGCAAACGGCTCAGCCGCGCCCGAGACGCCCGCGACCGCGCCGGCGTCATCTGCGGCCCCACCGGCGAGCGAGGCGCCGGCTGGCGAGGCGCCCGCGGGATCCGCGGACGAGGGCGACGGCGCCGGGTCGGCCGCAGAGCGGGTGCGCCCCACACGCGACTCGCGCACCGGGGAGCGCGCTCCGGCCGCCAACGCGCCCGGCGGTCGCCGCCGGGTCGTGATCGACTCGCAGGCCTCGCGCCGCCAGCAGGGTGGCCCCGCCAACCAGCCTCAGCGCCGTCCGCGTCGCGGCCGACGCCGGCGCGGCACCTATGACGAGACGATCGCGCCGATCGACACCGCGGCGCTCGAGGCCACCGACCTCGTGCGCGTGAACTCCGGATCGACGGTCAAGGACGTCGCCGAGTACCTCGGCGCACCGGTGCCGGAGATCATCAAGAAGCTGATGATGCTCGGCGAGATGGCGACGCTCACACAGACGCTCTCCGACGACGCGATCCAGGTGTTGGCCGACGAATTCGAGAAGAAGATCGAGATCGTGCACGCCGCCGACGACGTCGAGGTCGAACCGGTGTTCGAGGACGCCGAGGATGACCTGATCGAACGCCCGCCCGTAGTAACGATCATGGGACACGTCGATCACGGCAAGACCTCGCTGCTCGACGCGATCCGCGAGACCGAGGTCGCGGCCGGCGAGGCGGGCGGCATCACGCAGCACATCGGCGCCTACCAGGTACGCCACGGCGGCAAGGAGATCACGTTCCTCGACACGCCCGGCCACGAAGCCTTCACGGCGATGCGCGCCCGCGGCGCGCGCGTGACCGACCTCGCGGTGATCGTCGTCGCGGCCGACGACGGCGTCAAGCCCCAGACCGAGGAGGCGATCGATCACGCCAAGGCCGCCGAAGTGCCGATCGTCGTGGCGGTGAACAAGATCGACAAGGAGGGCGCCCAGCCCGAGCGTGTGCGTACGGAGATGACTCAGCACGGCCTGCAGCCTGCGGAGTGGGGCGGGGAGATCGAGTTCGTCGACGTCAGCGCCAAGACACGTCAGGGCCTCGATTCGCTGCTCGACACGATCCAGGTCGTGACCGACCTCGAGGAGCTGCGCGCCAACAGCGACGCCGACGCGTCGGGCACGGTGATCGAGTCCAAGCTCGACCCGGGCCGCGGGCCCGTCGTGAGTGTGCTGATCCAGCGCGGAACGCTGAACGTCGGCGACGCGCTGGTCGCGGGCGCGCACTTCGGACGGGTGCGCGCGATGAACGATTTCACCGGCGCACGCGTCAAGGGAGCTACACCGGGTCAGCCCGTCGAGGTGCTGGGCTTCGACGGCGTACCCGAGGCCGGAGAGCTCGTGCGCGTGGTCGAGAACGAGCGGCGCGCACGCCAGCTCGCGGGCGAGCGCGCCAACCGCCTGAAGACCGAGGCGCTCGCGCGCCGTTCCGGTCGCAAGGTCTCGCTCGAGGACGTCTTCAAGCTCGCGCAAGAGGGCGCCGTCAAGGAGCTAGGTCTCGTCATCAAGGCCGACGTCGCCGGGTCGCTCGAGGCGATCGAGGACGAGATCGCAAAGCTTCCCCAAGAGGAGGTCAACGTCAACATCATCCATCGCGGCGTCGGTGGCATCAACGAGTCCGACGTGATGCTCGCCGCGGCCTCGCGAGGCGTGATCCTGGCCTTCAACGTGCGTCCCGTCGGCGAAGCTCGCCAGGTGGCAGAGCGCGAGGGCGTCGAGATCCGCTCCTACTCGGTCATCTACCGCGCGATCGAGGAGCTGCGCGCGGCGATGCAAGGCATGCTCGAGCCCACCGAGGTCGAGACGCCGCTCGGCCAGGCCGAGGTCCGCCAACTGTTCCGCGCATCGCGCATCGGCGTGATCGCCGGCTCCTTCGTAACGGAGGGCAAGGTCACGCGCGGCGCGCGCGCACGGGTCGTGCGTGAGGGAACCGTCATCTACGACACGACGATCGCGAGCCTGCGCCGCTTCAACGAGGACGCACGCGAGGTCGCCTCCGGATTCGAGTGCGGGATCGTGCTGACCAACTTCCAGGATCTGCGCGAGGGCGACATGCTCGAGACCTACGAGACACGCCTACAGGAGCGCGAACTCAGCTGAGACGGCTGAGACGGTCGATGGCCGGCGTGGATGCTGCGTCCTCAGTCGCTCGCGTACGTAGTACGCCACGCTCCTTGCGTCCTTGCCCCACTTGACCCTCGACCGTCTCAGGGCGCGCCGGATACCGTCTATGGGAGGTTGCTCATGCAAGCGCTCGTGTGCGGCTTCCCCCGCGTGACGGTTGGAGGATAGGATGAGTTCGGGACGTATGAGGCGCGTCGACGAGGCGATCAGGCAAGTGCTCGGCGACGCGGTTACAGGAGAGCTGAAGGACCCTCGAGTTGGATTCGTAACCGTGACAGATGTCAGGACAAGCGCCGACCTGCGCCATGCGCGCGTATACGTGAGCGTGCTCGATGAGAGCGGCGCCCCCTCGGAGGACGCCCAGCGCGAAGCCACGCTCGAGGGCCTGCGCAGCGCCCACGGCTACCTGCAGAGCCGGCTCGCCACAGAGCTGCGCCTGAAGCGCACGCCCACGCTTCAGTTCGACTACGACGAGACGACCGATCGGGCGTTGCGCGTTGATGAGCTGCTGGGCGAGATCGAGGGCTCGGAGGTCGAGGACTCGTGAACGCCGATCGCATCGAGAGCACCGAGGTCACCCGCGAGCGCGTGCTGGCGCGCATCCGCGAGGACTCGCACTTCGTGCTCGCCGCGCACGAGGGGCCCGACGGCGACGCCCTCGGATCGCTCGTGGGCATGCAGGGACTCCTAAGCGCATTAGGCAAGGACTCGCAGATGTTCATCGCGCCCGAGGACCTGCCGCTGCCCTACGAGTACCGCTTCTTCACCCTCGACGGCCTGATCTCCTCGCCGCCGCAGGACATCGCGGCGCGGACCGTCGTGTTCCTCGACTGCGGCAACATCGACCGCAACTCAGCCGCCGTCCTGCAGCAGGGCAAGCACCTACTGAACATCGACCATCATCACGACAACACGCGCTTTGGCACACTCGATCACGTCGTGCCGCAGGCGTCGTGCACAGCGGAGATCGTCTGGGACCTGATGCACGGCCTCGGGATCGCGCCGACCGCGCAGGTCGCGAGGGCGCTGTATGTGGGGCTGATCACCGACACCGGCCGGTTCATGTATGAGAACACCGGCCCGCGCGCACACGAAATGGCCGCAGAGCTGATCGCGGCCGGCGTCGACGTGCAGGACGTCTACCGGCGGCTCTACGAGGACATGCCCGCGGCGAAGATCTCCCTGCTCGCCCTCGCGCTCGGACAGATGCGCCGCTTCGACGACGGTGAGCTGACGCTCGCGGCGCTGAGCGCCGAGGACTTCCTCAGCGTCGGCGCCGAAGACAGCTACTCGGAGGGCATCATCGATCATCTGCGCGCAATCCAGGGCACGAAGCTCGCCGCGCTCGTGCGCGAGCTCAGCACCATCGGCGAGGACGGTTGCGCAAGGCGCAAAGTGTCGTTGCGGGCCACCGACGACGACGTCGACGTGTCGATGATCGCGCGCGAGCAAGGCGGCGGCGGACACCGGCGCGCAGCGGGCTTCACGACGACGCTCGAGGTCGAGCCGCTGGTCGAGTTCCTGCGCGCCGCACTAGCGGCACAGCTGCACGCCGCTGGCCGATCGGAGATCCCATTCGATCTCCGATCGGCGCCCGCGTGACACGCACGTGACGCCGGACGGCATCCTGCTGATCGACAAGCCGGCGGGTATGACCTCGCACGATGTCGTCGCTGTGGTCAGGCGCGCACTGAAAGGCGTCAAGGTCGGTCACGCCGGCACGCTCGACCCGTTCGCGACGGGACTTCTGATCGTGCTCGTAGGGACCGCGACGAAAGCGCAGCGGCGCTTCATGGAGCTACCCAAGCGCTACGAGACAATCGCCCGGCTCGGCGCCGTTTCCAGCACCGGCGACACCGAGGGAGAGATCGTCGAGACCGACAAACTCCCGCCCGACCCTCCGCCACTGCCGACGGGAGAGATCAGACAACGCCCACCGCGATACTCCGCCGTGAAGATCGGGGGGCAGCGCGCCTACAAGCGTGCGCGCCGCGGAGAGGAGTTCGAGATGCCCGAGCGGATCGTCACCATTCATCGCTTCGAGCAGCTGTGGCGCAAAGACAAACAAGCCGGCTACGCCATCGAGTGCTCGTCCGGCACATATGTGCGCTCGTTGATCGCCGACCTCGGCGACGCCTACTGCGTGGAGCTCAGGCGTACCGCGATCGGCCCCTTCGTCCTCGCCGACGCGATCGCACCACCGCCTCGCGCGCAGCCATGGACCGATCCGCCGCTCATCCCACTCGACCACGCGCTCGCCGCGCTGCCCAAATAGGCTGTACCGGTCGTGAAGATCACCAGCCTGCCCGACGTGCTGCCGCCCAGCGAGAGCGATCGACTCGCCCGCAGCGTGGCCGTCGGCACCTTCGACGGAGTCCACCTCGGCCATCGCGCGGTGATCGAAGGCTCAGACAGCGTGCTCACGTTCGAACCGCACCCCGTCTCGGTTGTCGCCCCACAGCACACGCCCAAGCTACTGACCACGCTCGAGGTCAAGGCCGAGCTGGTAGAGGAACTGGGGGTCAAGGAGCTGATCGTCATCCCTTTCGACGCCGACTTCGCCGCGCGCACCGCCGATGCGTTCATCTCTGATGTCCTCGTCGGCACGCTCGGCGCGAACAGGGTGGCGATCGGGGAGAACTTCCGCTTCGGCCACCGCGCGCAGGGCGACCCCCGCCTGCTGGCCGCAGACGAGCGCTTTCAGACCGTCGTACATCCGCTGCTGGAGGTCGATGGGGAGATCGTCTCATCCAGTCACATCCGCGGTCTCGTGCTCGCCGGCGAGGTCGATCAGGCCGCACGCTTCCTCGGCGCCCCCTTTCAACTGCGCGGCGAGGTCGTCCACGGCGACGAACGCGGGCGCGAGCTCGGTTTCCCGACCGCCAACCTCGTGCCCGACGAGGCGTTCGTCTGCCCGGGACACGGGGTGTACGCGTGCCTGGCCAACGGCAGCATCCCCGCCGCCGTCAGCATCGGCGTGCGCCCGACCTTCGAGACCGGACGCGGCGAGCTGATCGAGGCTTACCTGATCGACTTCGACGGCGGCCTCTACGGCAGCGCCCTGCGACTGGACTTTCTCGCCCGCCTGCGCGGGGAGCGTCGCTTCGACACCCCCGAGGCGCTCATCGAGCAGATGCGCCACGACGTCGCCCGCACGCGCGAGATCGTCGCGGCCCGCTGAGCCTGTCTGCTACCGTGCCCCGCTGATGACTGCCATAACCGCAGAGCGCAAGCGTGAGATCGCCGCCCAGTTCGGGTCCGACGAGCACGACACCGGGAACACCCGCGTGCAGGTCGCGCTGCTCACCGAGCGCATCAACCACCTCACCGAGCACCTGCGCGAGCAGTCCAAGGACCATCACTCCCGCCGCGGCCTGCTCATGCTCGTCGGGCGTCGCCGGCGCTTCCTCGACTACCTGCGCCGCCGCGACCTCGAGGGCTACCGCGCCTTGATCAAAGAGCTGGGCCTGCGCAAGTGAGCGTCCTCGGCCCCGGAGCCCCGGCGCCGTCGTTTCGACTACAGCGCGAGGACGGCGAGCGGTTCACCGAGCAGGACCTTCGCGGTAATACGACGATCCTCGTCTTCTACCCGTTCGCCTTCAGCCCGGTCTGCACCGACCAGCTGCAGCTCTACGAGCAGGCGCTCGGCGAGCTGACCGCCGGCGGCGCCCAGATCTACGGGGTCTCCTGCGACAGCTCCTACGCCCAGAGCGCCTTCCGCGAGAAGCTCGGCGTGAGCATCCAGCAGCTCTCCGACTTCGAGCCCAAGGGCGCCGCGTGCACAGCGCTCGGCGTGCTGCACGAGGGCGGCTTTCCCCAGCGCGCGCTCATCATCACCGACCCCGACGGGGTCATACGCTGGAGCTATCAGGCGGCCACTCCCGCCGAGCTGCCCGGCGTCGAGCTGCTGCGCGAAGGACTCGCCGCCGCAGCGCCCGGCGCGCAGGCCTGAGCGACACACACGCTCGAGCGACACACACAAGCTTGGGCTACAGGCTTATTAGCTTAGAGCGACACACGACCCGATCGACACCACGCGATCATCCTCCTCGCGCCGACCGCTGCGGTGACCGGCGCCAACCGCGTCCTACGAAGGTGCGGGGCTCGCGGGTCTCCCATCCATCTCCGCTAAGCTCCGCTGGTTCGGAATAAGAGATAAAGAAAACGATCCGCCAGGGACACTCCGTGTCCCGACCCGACGGGCGGAGCATAGGAAGGTAGACACATATGAGCAGTAACGACGCCGTAACACGGGTTTCCGTGGAGATCTCCGGCAGCGAGATCTCGTTCGAGACCGGCAGGATGGCCAAGCAGGCCTCCGGCGCGGTGGTCGTCCGTCAGGGCGACACGATGGTCCTCTGCACAGCCGTCGCCGGCAGCCTGCGCGACGTGGATTTCCTCCCGCTGACGGTCGACGTCGAGGAGCGCATGTACGCCGCCGGCAAAATCCCCGGCTCGTTCTTCAAGCGCGAGGGCCGTCCCGGCGAGAAGGGCACGCTCACCGCACGCATGATCGACCGCCCGATCCGTCCGCTGTTCCCCAAGGAATGGCGCTATGACACCCAGCTCGTCGCGATCCCGCTGTCGATCGACCACGAACACCCCTACGACATCCTCGCCATGAACGGCGCCTCGACCGCGCTGATGATCTCCGACATCCCACTGCCGACCCCCGTCGGCGCGGTGCGCATCGGCAAGATCGACGGCAACTTCGTCGTCAACCCCAACGAGCCCGACCTGCTGCCCGACGCCGAGAACCCCTCCGACCTCGATCTGATCGTCGCGGGCACCGAAGAGGCCATCCTGATGGTCGAGGCGGGCGCGAACGAGATCCCCGAGGCGGAGATCCTCGACGCCCTCGACATCGCCCACGCGGAGATCAAGAAGCTATGCGCGCTGCAGCGTCAGCTCGCCGAGAAGGTCGGCAAGAAGAAGAAAGTCTTCGAGACCATCTCCGTCGACCCGACCGTACTCGACGCGATCCGTGCCTCGCACGGCAAGGCGCTCGACGACGCCACCCAAGTGGAGGACAAGCTCGATCGCCAAGACGCCACCAAGGCAGTCGAGGCCGCAATCCTCGAGCAGCACGCGCCCGCCGCATCCGAGGGCGCATCCGAGGATCAGCTCGTCTCCGCCAAGGCCAAGCGTGCGGCCGTGCAGCTGGCCTTCGACAAGCTCGAGAAGGCGATCATCCGCGAGCGCATCGCCGTCGAGAAGAAGCGTCCCGACGGCCGCGGCGAGAACGAGATCCGCGACATCTCCATCGAGGTCGGCGTCACGCCGCGCACGCACGGCTCCGCGCTGTTCACGCGTGGGCAGACACAGGCGCTGAGCGTCGCCGCGCTCGGCACGCTCAAGGAGGAGATGCGCCTGGACACGCTCGGCCTGGAGACGAAAAAGTACTACTGGCACCACTACAACTTCCCGCCGTTCTCCGTCGGGGAAGCCGGTCGCATGGGCGGCGTCAAGCGCCGCGACATCGGCCACGGCGCCCTCGCCGAGCGGGCGCTCGCGCCGATGGTGCCCTCGATCGAGGAGTTCCCCTACACGATCCGCGTTGTCTCCGACATTCTCGAGTCAAACGGCTCCTCCTCGATGGCCTCCGTCTGCGGCTCCTCGCTCTCGCTGATGGACGCGGGCGTGCCGATCAAGCGTCCCGTCGCCGGTATCGCGATGGGCCTGATCAAGGAGGGCGATGACTACGTCGTCCTCACCGACATCGCCGGCGTCGAGGACCATCTCGGGGACATGGACTTCAAGGTCGCCGGCACCGAGCGCGGGATCACCGCGCTGCAGATGGACATCAAGATCACCGGGGTCACGTTCGACATCCTCCGCGACGCGCTCTCGCGCGCCCACGAGGCGCGAACGTTCATCCTCGCCAAGATGGCCGACGTCATCCAGACCCCACGCGAGCAGCTCTCGCAGTTCGCGCCGCGGATCCAGACGATCCAGATCGACCCCTCGCAGATCGGCATGCTGATCGGCAAGGGCGGCGAAACGATCAGGGGGCTCTCCGAGGAGTTCGAGTCCCAGATCGACGTCAACGACGACGGCCAGGTGCTCGTCTACTCCGCCAACGGCGATCTCGGCGACGCGCTCGCCGAGCACATCCGTGTGATGATGAAGGAGGTCGAGGTCGGCGACGAGTACGTCGGCAAGGTCGTCAAGACGACCACCTTCGGCGCGTTCGTCGAGCTGACCAAGGGCACCGACGGGCTCCTGCACATCTCCAACGTCTCGCCCGGCGAGCGCGTCGAGAGCGTCGAGGACGTCCTCAACCGCGGCGATGAGATCAACGTGCGCGTGGTCGAGGTCGACCGCGAGCGCGGGCGCATCGGCCTGCGTCTCTCCGAGGACCCCGAGATCGCCGGCAAGTCCGTCGAGGAGCTCGCGGGCGTCACCGCCGGTGGCGGCGGGGGCGGCTCAAGGCCTCCGCGCGACGGCGCTCGTCGCAACGGCCGCGAGGGTGGCTCACGCGGTGGCAGTGGCGGCGGTCCTCGGCGTGAGGGCGAGCGCGGCTCGGGCCGTCCACGGCACGGATCAGGGCGCGATCGTTAGCGCCCGCAGTGGCCGCGCCGGGACCGGCGCGGCCACGGGCGGCACCCGCCACGAGATGACCGAGCACCGCACAACCACGCTGGAGAACGGCGTGCGTGTGATCACCGAGCGCATCGAGAACGTGCGCTCGGTGGCGCTCGGATTCTGGATCGCCACGGGCTCGGCAATGGAGTCCGACGCACAGGCCGGCACCAGCCATCTGCTCGAGCACATGATCTTCCGCGGCACCGAGCGCTACCGCTCGCACGAGATCGACGAGCTGTTCGACGCGATGGGCGCCGAAATCAACGCCGGGACCGATCGCGAAAGCACCTCCCTCTACACACGCGTCATGGACCGCCACCTCGAGCGTGCCTTCGACGTCGCCGCCGAGATGATCTGGCGGCCGCGCTTCGAATCGATCGAGGCCGAGCGCGAGGTCGTGCTCGAGGAGATCGCCATGTACGAGGACGATCCCCAGGACCGCGTCTTCGACGCGCTCGGCGAAGCCGTCTTCGGAGCCCACCCGCTCGGGCGCGCCGTGATCGGGACCGCCGCCGTCGTCGGTGCCGTCACACAAGAGCAGCTGCGCTCATTCCACCAGCGGCGCTACGCCCCCGAGAAGATCGTCATCGCCGCAGCCGGATCGCTCGAGCACGACGCGCTCGTAGAGCTCGCGCGAGCCGCGAGCCGCGGCGGCGCGGACACCGTGCGGGCCGAGGATGTCGGCTCGACGCGCGAGCAGGACGCCGGTATCACTCGTGGCGAGCATGGCGCATCTGGGGGGTCGGCTGCCACAGAGGAACCAGAGTTCGAGCGCCGCGTGCGGTTCCTGCGCAAGGACACAGAGCAGTACCACGTCTGCCTCGGCGGGCGTGGCATCTCCCGCCACGACGAGCGCCGCTTCGCCCTGCGCGTGCTCGAAGGCGTCCTCGGCGGCACCTCCTCCTCGAGGCTCTTCCAGGAGGTGCGCGAGCGCCGCGGGCTCGCCTACTCCGTCTTCAGCTTCTCAAGCCAATACGCCGACACCGGAGAGATCGGGCTGTACGTCGGCACCCGCCCCGACAACCTCACCGAGGCCCTCGCCACGATCGCCGTGGAGCTCGAACGGCTGCTCGAGAACCCCGCCAGCCCACAGGAGCTTGACCGCTCGCGCGAGAACCTCAAGGGTCGCGTCGCGCTCTCGCTCGAGTCCACCACCGCCCGCATGAACCGGCTCGGATCGGCGCTGCTTGGGGACATGCCGATTTACTCCGTCGATGAGATCGTCGAGCGCATCGACGCCGTCGACCGTCGAGGATCTGCGCGGCTTGTCGCGCGAGCTGTTCGCGCCCGAGACGCTCTCCGCCGCCGGCGTCGGCGCCGAGGAGGACATATTCACCCGCGCACCTCGCCCCGCTGCAAAAGGTGGCGGCGTGATCCGCGTCGCCGTCGCGGGCGCAGCCGGGAAGATGGGGAGGACCGTCTGCGCGGCCGTCGAGGGCGCCGCGGACATGGAGCTCGTGGGGCGCGCCGATCCGCAGCTGGACGTCTCACTCGCGGACGTGCTCCCCGAGGCCGAGGTCGTGGTCGACTTCACGCGGCCCGACACCGCGCTCGAGAACGCGCTCGCGTGCGTGCGAGCAGGAGTGCATGCCGTGATCGGCACCACCGGGTTCGACATCGAGCCGCTGTTGGCCGAGCTTCGCTGCTCCCGAGCGCATCCGACGACCGACCGCGGGCGAACGTGCTGATCGCGCCGAACTTCGCGATCGGCGCCGTGCTGATGATGCGCTTCGCCGCGCAGGCCGCCGGACACATGGCACACGCGGAGATCGTCGAGCTCCATCACGACCAGAAGCTCGACGCGCCCAGCGGGACGGCCAAGCTCACGGCGCAACTGATGGCCGAGGTCAGCGGCGAGCCGCCACCCCCGATCCACTCCGTGCGCCTGCCGGGACTCGTCGCCCATCAGGAGGTCATCCTCGGCGACGTCGGACAAACGCTCTCGATCCGCCACGACACCACCGGGCGCGAGTCCTTCATGCCCGGAGTGCTGCTCGCGGTACGCCGCGTCGGCTCGCTCACCGAGAACCCGACCATCGGCCTCGAGCATCTCCTCTTCTGAGCCGAGGAGCCCCCGCATGGAATACTGCGACGCATGAGACCTCGGAGCGATCCTCACCGCGATCGTCACTCCCTTCGACGCTCATCAGCGCATCGACGAGCAGGCCTTCGTCGCGCTGATGGCCCATCTCGCGCGCAACGGCTCGGATGGGTTTGTCGTCGCCGGTACGACCGGCGAGGCCTCGACGATGTCAGACGAGGAGCACCTCGGCCTGATCGAGCTCGCTGTGCGCGAGCGTCCGCCCGGAGCCACGATCGTCGCCGGGACCGGCACCAACGACACCCGCCACGCCGTCTTCCTCACCGAACGCGCCACCGAGCTCGGCGCGGACGCGCAGCTGAGCGTGACCCCCTACTACAACCGCCCCAGCCCGCTCGGCCTCAAGCGCCACTACGAAGCGATCGCCGCGGCCACCGACCGGCCGATCCTGCTCTACAACATCCCCTCGCGCACCGGCACCAACATTTCTCCCGACCTGCTCGCCGAGCTGGCGCAGATCGACGGGATCGACGGCGTCAAGCAGTCGAATCCCGATGAGCTTCAACTGATCGACGGTCTAGACCCTTTACACCGGCGACGACGCGACGCTCGCGCGCACGCTCGACATGGGCGGCGCCGGTGGTATCTCCGTCGCCAGCCACATCGTCGGAACGCAGATGCGCCAGATGGTCGACGAGCCCGCCCGTCGCGCAGAGATCGACGCATCCCTGCGCGACGTCTACGAGACGCTGTTCATGACCGCCTCCCCGACCTGCACGAAGGCCGCTCTGAACCTGCTCGGCCTGAACGCCGGCGCCACCCGCCTGCCGATCGTCGACGCCACCGAGGATGAGACCGCGGCCGTGCGCGCGATGCTCGACCCGGCACGGCCTGCTCGCCGATTCGGGGATGCAGGCGCAGCAAACGTCTCCCGGCTCGGCAGGCGCACCCGCGTGAGTCAGACACTGCGCGTCCTGCCCCTCGGGGGGTTGGGAGAGATCGGCAAGAACATGACCGTCGTCGAGCACGACGATCGAATCGTGGTCGTCGACGTCGGTCTGCGCTTCCCGACGCCGGAGATGGTCGGGATCGACCTCGTGCTGCCCGACTTCACCTACCTGCGCGAGCGCGCCCGGGACATCGAGGCGATCGTCGTCACGCACGGGCACGAGGACCATCTGGGGCGCTGCCCTGGGTCCTGCGCGAGCTCGGCGCCGCCGGCGCCACGCCACCCGTCTACGGCGGTCCGCTGACGCTCGCGATGGCGCGCTCCAAGCTCGAGGAGCACAAGCTCAAGGACATCGAGCTGCAGCGACGTCTCGCCCGGCGAATCGCTCGAGCTGGGCCCGTTCGAGCTGGAGCTGATCCACATGACCCACTCGATCCCCGACTCCTCCGCCGTCGCGCTCGGCACCGAGCTCGGCACGGTGCTGATCACCGGCGACTACAAGTTCGACCAGACGCCCGTCGACGGACCGCCGGCGGACGTCTCGCGCCTGGCGGAGCTCGGGCGCGAAGGCGTGCTGCTGCTGTGCGGAGACTCCACCAACGTCGATCGGCCGGGGTTCTCGCCATCTGAGTCCGGCGTCGGCCCACACCTGGAGGAGGCCTTCGCGCGTTGCGAGGGCCGCATCGTCGTCACGAGCTTCGCCTCCAACATCCACCGCGTGCAGCAAGTCGTCGACGCGGCTGCCGCGCTCGATCGAAAGGTCGCCCTCGTGGGGCGCTCGATGCGCAAGAACGTCACGATCGGGCGCCGCCTCGGCCACATCGAGGTGCCCGACGGGATGCTCGTGGGACCGCGCGAGATCGAAGACTTCCCCGACGAGCGCGTCGTGATCATCTCCACGGGCTCGCAGGGTGAGCCCCTGAGCGCGCTGCGGCGGATGGCCTACCGCGACCACCCGCAGGTGCAGCTGCGGGGCGGTGACACGGTCGTCTTCAGCGCCACGCCCGTCCCCGGCAACGAGCGTGCCGTCAACGAGACCATCGACCGGCTCTACCACATCGGCTGTGACGTGGTCACCCCTGCCGATGCGCCCGTGCACGCCTCCGGGCACGGCTATGCCGAGGAGGTCAAGCTGATGCTCAACCTCGTGCGCCCGCGTTACGTGATGCCCTTTCACGGCGACTTCAAGCGCCTGCGCCTGCATGCCCAGCTCGCCGAAGCCGTCGGTGTACCGCCCGAGGACATCTTCCAGGGCGACAACGGCCTGCCATTGGACATCGACGGCCGCGGGGCGCGCTTTGGCTCGCGCGAGCAGGCCGGGATGGTGTTCGTCGACGGCGTCGAGATCGGCGACATGGCTGACGTGGCTCTGCGCGACCGGCGGATGCTTTCCGCGGACGGCATCTTCATCGTCGTCGCCACGATCGCCGAGCAGGACGGTCGCTCGGTCGCCGACCCCGAGGTAATCTTTCGCGGCGTGCCCTTCCGCGACCAGGCCGACGGAACTCGTGGGGGAGATCCGCGCGACCGTCGAAGGGTCGCTGCTGCGCGCAGCCGGCGAGGAGATCCGCGAGGTCGACCTGCTCCAGCAGGTGCTGCACGACGACCTCGCCAAGCTCGTCTATGACCGCCTCAAGCGGCGGCCGATGGTGCTGCCGGTTGTCGTCGAGGTGTAGCGTCCTCCGTTACCGACGCGGGTAGTTCGACGACAAAGCGCGCGCCGTGCGGATCGTGAGTCTCCAGGCGCACCGAGCCACCATGGGAGTCCGCAACCGCCTTCACGATCGCCAGTCCCAGGCCGAAGGAGCCACCGCGATCGCCGGCGCCGCGGACGAAGCGCTCGAACAGGGTGGGGGCGAGCTCCTCCGGCACTCCCGGACCGTCGTCCTCGACGATCAGCTGCGCCTGACCGCCCAGCAGGCGCGTGGAGACACGGATCTCGCTGCCGGGTGGGGTGTGACGTAGGGCGTTCTCGATCAGGTTGATCGTCAGGCGGTGAAGCTCGTCGCGTGCGGCCTCCACCGGCGCCGCCTGCGACGTCCAGCTCGATGTCGTGAGCCTCGCTCACAGGACCCAGCTCGCCCGCGGCCTCCACCACGATCTGCGCGAGGTCGCATGGCTCGTGGGGGACCACGCGCCCGACGTCGGTGCGCGCGAGCAGCAGCAGGTCGGCCACCAGGCGGCGCATGCGCCTGGATGAGCGCAGGGCCGAGCGAGCGGCATCGCCCTCGTCGCCGTGCAGCGATTCGGCCAGCAGCTCAAGGTTCGCGAGCACGCTCGTCAGCGGTGTGCGCAGCTCGTGCGATGCGTCGGCGACGAAGCGCCGCTGGCGCGCGAGCATCGCCTCCGTCTCCCCGCGCGCGGCGTCGAGCTCGCGAAGCATCCCCTCGAGCGTGCGCGCCAGCTCGCCGACCTCGTCGTCGGCCTGCGGCTGGGGGACGCTGCGCGAGGGGTCACGGGTGCGCGCGATCTGCTCCGCCGTGGCGGTCAGCTCGGCGATCGGGGCCATCGCACGCCGGGCGATCGCGACACCGGCGAGCAGCGCGAAGGCGGCGCCCGCGAACACCCCGAGCAGTAGGAACAGCTCGACGCGGGCGATCGTCGCGTTCGTGTCCGCGACCGAGCGTCCGTACTGGATCACCACGCGCCCGATCGGCTCGCCGCTGCCGGCGATCCCGATCGTCGCGGGCAGGCTGATCACGCGATACCCGGCGATCGTGCTGCGGATCGTCCGAAGGCGCTCCGAGATTAGGGGCGTTCGACGGCGCCTGTTCGACCGTGGCGCCGCCGAGCGTCAGACACTCGGATCACGGCGGTGTGGGGAGGAGTCACGAGATCCTGAAGCGGCGGCACGATCGATTCGATCTTGTACGTGCTCGGATTGACCCTGATGCTCAGCTGCTTCGGCAGCTGCTGCGCGGTCGTTTCGACCTCGCGGTTGAAGTCCGAGCGGATCCTTCTGAACCGTCAGCGAGCCGATCGCGATGGCGAACGCGCACAGGATCGTAAACGTCAAAAGCGCCGACACGCCGGCCAGCCGAGTACGGATCGGAACACGATCGAACGCCGCGGTGAGACGCCCGAGGAAGTGCTGCGGCGCGGCCGATGACTCCTCAGGATGGTTAGCTGGCTCAGGCTCTGAGGACGTAGCCTGCTCCCCTGATCGTGTGCAACAAGCGGGGGTCGCCCTCGGCCTCCAGCTTGCGGCGTAGGTTCGAGACGAACACCTCGATCGTGTTCGTCGTAGAGAACGGGTCATAGCCCCAGACCTCGTCCAGCAGCCGCTGGCGGGAGATCACGATCCGCTCATTTCGCATCAGGTACTCCAGCAACTCGAACTCACGCTGGGTGAGATCGATCGAGCGCTCGCCGCGGATCACCTCGTGGGTGTCGGCGTTCAGCGACAAGTCGGACACGCGCAGCGGCGCCGAGCCGCGCGGTGGGCGACGGCGCAGCAGCGCGCGCATCCGCGCCAAGAGCTCCTGGCGCTCGAAGGGCTTTACGAGATAGTCATCCGCGCCCGAGTCCAAGCCCTCCACGCGCGACTCCAGCGCGTCGCGAGCCGTGAGGATCAAGATCGGCACGTCGTCCTCGGCGCGCAGGCTGCGAGCAACCTCCAGACCATCGAGGCCCGGCAGGCCGAGGTCGAGGATCACCAGGTCGGGCGCGAACGCTCGACCGTGCTCCAGCGCGGTCGGACCATCCGGTGCAGCACGCACCTCATAGCCCTCCATCCGCAGTGAGCGCTGCAGCGCCTGCGCGATGTCCTCGTCGTCCTCGACGACCAACACTCTTGGGGCTCGGGCGAAATCGTTCATGTGCAGGCTTCTTTATCTAGCGGGACGCGCTAAAGCGATGGTAAGGGTTCGCGCGGATCGCCATCGGTATGCGCAAGCAAACCCTTATGGCGATGCGCGGAACCTCATAGGCAGGTTATGACGCGCGCGCGTCGAAGTTGCGCGGGATGAGTACGACCGGCAAGCGTCGCTCCACGGCCACGCGAAAACGCACCGCGAAGAAACCCGCCTCCAAAGCGCGGGCAAGCACGAGGGGGCACTCCCGCTCCTCGCGAGGCGGTAGGGGACCGGCGACGCTCACCGCACGCGAGCGCCTGGCTTCACTGTGGCCGGCTCCCCTGGCCGAGCTCGATCAGCGCCATCTCGACATGCTCGGCTTCGCGACGATCGCCGTGGGTGTGTTCATGGGTTTCGTCCTCTACGGCGGCTGGAACGGCGGGCGCGTGGGCCAGGGTTTGGCGGAAGCTCTCGGCTGGTGCGTAGGCGAAGCCAAGGTCTTCGCACCGATCGCGCTCGTCGCGGGCGGCGGCGCGTTGCTCGCGCGCCCCGCGTGGCCACAGATGCGGCCACTGCGCGCAGGCGCCGGCTGCCTCGCCGCTGCCGTGACGATGAGCCTTGCCGGGGGGACGCTCGGGGTCAGTTCCAGCGCGAGCCCGAACACCGGCGAATCTTCGTGGTCGAACGTCTTCGTACAGGCCCACGGTGGTGTCGTCGGCGAGACTCTCTACCAGGTCACCCACAGACTGGTGCAGAACGTGGGCGTGGATCTGCTGATCGCCGTGTTGCTCTTTGTCGGAGTAACATTGCTGACCGGCGCCTCGCCCGCAGGGGTGCTGCGCTCCACCGCGGGGTGGGCGGCAGACGCAACGCGGGCCGCGAGCGAGCGATTGCACGCGTGGATGCGTACCCGACGGGTCATAGCCGGCGGCGACGAGGCAACGGGTGGGGTAGGAGAGGGCTTCTCCCACATGCCTCCCGTCGCCGGCTATGACCCGTTGCAGATGAGCCCTCCGGAGCCCGCGCCGCAAGAGCTGATTGTCCGCGCCACGCACGTGGAGGCCCCCTCGCGCGACGGCGTGGGCATCGAGGAGGATCCAATGGGCGAGGACGAGGAGATCCACGCCGAACGCATCTCCGACGCCGACCAGGATCTTGCGGGCCAAGCCGCCGGCGACTCCGAGGAGGAGACGATCCCGGGCGTCGCCCACGCCCACGCCGATCCCGACACGTTGACCCCACAGGGCCGCTATCGCGACAGCGTGACCGAAGATCCGGAGTTCGTCTGGGAGATGCCAGACGCCGGCAGGCTGCTCACGCGCTCCACCGGAGAGCAGTCGCGCCCGGACACCGCCGGACAGGAGCGCACGGCGACGAGCCTCGTCGAGGCGCTCGGTCACTTCGGCGTGGAGGCGAAGGTGATCGGCACCGTCGCGGGGCCACACATCACGCGCTACGAGCTGCGCTTGGCGCCTGGCACGAAGGTCGCGAAGGTCGCCCAGCTGAAGGACGACCTGGCCTACGCGCTGGCTGCAACCGACATCCGGATCCTCGCGCCGATCCCCGGCAAGCAGGCGGTCGGCGTGGAGGTCCCCAACGCGCGACGCAAGATCGTCAGACTGGGCGACGTTTTCCAAGAGCCGCCCGAAGGACTGGTCGCCGCTGACGGTGTGGCTCGGCAAGGACGTCGCGGGCAAGGCGATCGGCGCCGATCTCGCGAAGATGCCACACCTGCTCGTCGCCGGCACCACCGGCGCGGGGAAGTCGGGCGCGATCAACGCGATGCTCTGCAGTGTCCTCTTGCGCGCCACCCCGCACGAGCTGCGCCTGGTGCTGGTCGATCCCAAGCAGGTGGAGCTCAACCACTACGAGTCGATCCCGCACCTGCTGACGCCGGTGATCACGAGCCCGCGAATGGCGGCCAACGCGCTTCAGAACCTCGTCAAGGAGATGGAGCAGCGCTACGGGATCATGTCCCTCGCACGTACGCGCAGCCTGCTCGAGCTCAACAAGGCTCGCGAAAAGCGCGAGGAAGCGCCGCTGCCTTACATCCTCTGCGTGATCGACGAGCTCGCGGACCTGATGATGGTCGCCCCGGCCGACGTCGAGGACTCGATCATCCGCCTCGCTCAGAAGGCCCGGGCAGTCGGCATCCACCTCGTGCTCGCGACACAGAGCCCGCGCGTGGACGTGATCACCGGAATGATCAAGGCCAACGTGCCCTCGCGAATCGCCTTCGCCGTCTCCTAGCAGACCGATTCGCGCGTGATCCTCGACCAGAACGGCGCCGAGTCACTGCTCGGACAGGGCGACATGCTGTTCAGTCCCGTCGGCAGCTCGCGCCTGCAGCGCATCCAGGGCGCCTACATCGACGAGGGCCAGATCGCGAAGCTGACTGAGCTGTGGCGCAAACAGGGCGAGCCCGAGCTGCGCGAGGAGCTGCTGGAGGAGGTCGAGCCCTCCGAGCCCGAGGGCGGCGGCCAGGACGAGTTCGACCCAGACGAGGATCCGCTGTTGAAGGACGCGATCGTGCTGGTCACGGAGATGCGGACCGCTTCGACGTCGATGCTGCAGCGCCGCCTGCGATTGGGCTACACGCGCGCCGGCAGGCTGATCGACATGCTCGAGCGCCGCGGAGTGATCTCCGGATATGAGGGATCAAAGCCACGCCAGGTGCTGGTCAGCGAGGCCGACCTGCCGCGCGTGCTGGCCTCCTTGGAATCATCCCCGGCGGCGGCGCCCACGCCCGTAGAGTTGTGAGCGCAGTGCACGATCGCGTGCTGGGAAACGTGTAAAAGGCCCAACCCTCTAGCCTTCACGCGGTATGCCCGAGATCGGCGAGACGCTGCGCGAGGCGCGAATGCGCGAGCGGATCGACGTGTCCGAGATCGAGGCGCAGACGAAGATCCGCGCGAAGTACCTGCGCGCGCTCGAGAACGAAGAGTGGGACCTGCTGCCCGGACCCACGTTCGTGAAGAGCTTCCTGCGCACCTACGCGGCCGCATTGGGGCTCGACGGGAAGGCGATCGTCGAGGAATACCGGCTGAACTACGAGCGCCCGAGCGAGCCGCCCGAGCCGATCGTCTCGACCCCGCGCAAAGTCCGCGTCCCGCGCGGTTCCAGCGCGGGTGGGGGCCGTCCGTCGCGCGGATATCTGGCGCTCGTCGGGATCGTCGGCGTCGTGATCGTGCTGCTGATCGTCGGACTGATCTCCGACAGCGGTAAGAAAGGATCGAACACCGGCACGAGCACGCGCGCAGACACTCCCGCCAAGCACAAGACGACACATGGCGCCGGCGCCCGGCGAACAAGTGGGACGTCGAGCGGCGCGAGCTCCACCGTCGCGCTGTCACTGCGTGCGACCGGGACCGTGTACGTCTGCCTGATCGGCGAGGCGGGCGCGAGACTGATCAATGGGCAGACACTCGAAGCGGGTACGCGAACACCCACCTTCCACGCCAAGCGCTTCGAGCTGACGCTTGGCAACAACGCCGTCGCACTCACGATCGACGGCACGCCGCGAACGGTGCCCGCGAGCAGTGGCGCGATCGGCTACACGATCACCAAGACCGGTCGCAAGACGCTGGCCCCGGGGCATCTGCCCACCTGCACATGAGCGTGCGGGCCGCGATAGTCGTAACGGGCACCGAGGTGCTCGACGGTCGCGTACGCGACCGCAACGGCCCGTGGCTCGCCAACAGGCTGCGCGAGCTGGGGGTGGACCTCGCCTACCTGACGATCGTGGGCGACAGGCCGCGGGACATGCAGCGAGCCCTCGAGTTCGCCGCCGCCCAGCAGATCGACCTCGTGCTCACGAGCGGTGGCTTGGGCCCGACCGCCGACGATCTCACCACCGAGATCGTCGCCCGCTTTCAGGATCGCGAGCGGACCGTGGACGAGGCGCTGGCCGAGCGCATCGAAACGATCGTGCGCCCGCTGCTCACACGCTGGCCGAACATCGACCCGGAGGCGATCAGGGTGGGCACGCGCAAGCAGGCGTTGGTGCCGCACGGCGCTACGGTGCTCGAGCCGGTCGGCACCGCGCCCGGGCTCGTGGTTCCGCCGAGCACGCCCGGCGGCGGCCCGACCGTGGTCGTGCTGCCCGGTCCGCCACGCGAGCTACAGCCGATGTGGAGTGCGGCGATCGAGACGCCGGCGCTGCGCGCGGTGCTCGCGGACGCGACGGTGTACGAGCAGCGGACCCTGCGACTGTTCGGCATCCCCGAGTCGGAGATCGCAGAGACCCTGCGCCAAGCCGAAGCGCGGGGCATCGAACTGCGAAGGCTCGAAGTGACGACCTGCCTGAAACGCGGCGAGATCGAGGTCGTCACGCGCTACGAGCCGGAAGCTGCGGGCGTGTACGAGCAGTTCGAGCGGCTGATCTCAGAGCGCCATCGCGACACGCTGTTCTCGACCGACGGAGGCACCATCGACATGCAGGTGGCCAACCTGCTGCGCGAGCGCCGGTGGACGATCGCCGCCGCGGAGTCGTGCACCGGTGGAGAGCTCAGCGCGCGGCTGACCGGACCGGCGGGCGCCTCGGAGTATGCGAAGGGCGGCGTGGTCGTGTACTCAAATGACGCGAAGACCACGCTGGCGGGCGTCGATCCTCAACTGCTCAAAGACCACGGAGCAGTCTCTGAGCAGGTCGCCCGCACACTGGCGCAGGGGGTGCGCGAGCGGCTGCAAGTCGATGTCGGCATCGGCGTCACCGGCGTCGCCGGACCGGGCGGGGGCACCGAGCAGAAGCCCGTCGGGCTCGTGTGGCTGAGCGTCGCGGGACCTCACGGCTCGATCACACGCTCGGTCAACCTGCCGGGCGCACGCGCGGACATCAGAGACCGCACTACGACCGTGGCGATGCATATGACGAGACGGCTGCTGCTCGGAGAGAGCGACCCTCGCTGAGCCGCGCGAGGCAAAGCCCGGCACGGTCCCGCCGCGTGCTCAACCTTCTTCTTCGCCGCCCACTTCGGCCTGTTCGGGTTCGCACACGAGCGTCGAGCCTTCGTCCGCAACGACCGGAGCGAAGCCTTCCTGACAGCCCGGTTCGCCGCCGCTCGCGCAGGTGAACGTTCCTTCTTCGTTGAGGGTGGCGTCGACGCCGCTCGAACAGGTCGTGCCGGGAGACTCGGCGGGTGCGGGCGTCGGAGGCGTCTGGACTTTGCTCTGCGTGGGGGTATGGCGACTGCCGCTCGCGTGTTCGCGATGGTCCTTGGCCTTCTTCCCGTCGTGCTTGTGGCCCTTGGCGGGCGAGCAGGCGTGGGAGCCCCCATGTTTGCCGTGCGAGGTCGCGCAGGCCTTGTGAGCGCGGGCGCGAGTACCGTGCGCGTTCGCGCGGACGGCGTGCGAACGCGTGAGGAGCCCGTGAGCGTGAACGTTTGATCGATGCGTCTGTGCACCCGCCGGGGCAGCCGCGCAGACCGCGAACGTCGGCGCCATCGCCGTAAGCGCGAGCGCACACCCTGCGCAGAGTCGCGCGCAGGCGTTGAAGAGGTGCGTGGCAAAGGACGGAGAGATCATCGTGGTCGATCCCTGAGCGGCGGACGGGAAGCCCTCGAGGGCCATGCGATGGGGTTTTGGAGTGGCAGTCTCAGATCGTCCGAGCGTCCGACGAGCACGAGCGCAAGCCCAATACCTGGACGAACGGACCTCGTCGGCAATACGAACAGACGTTCCGTCCGAAGCGCCCCGTAACTTCCTCAGTCCATCTCGACCGGAGGAGCCCGACCATGCCCGTGAACGAAGAGGAGAAGGCCGCAAAGGCACGCGACGCAGCCCTGAAGGGCGCGCTCACACAGATCGAGCGCGAGTTCGGCAAGGGCACAGTCATGCGCATGGGCGACGAGGGTGCGCAGGTGCGCGTCGATGCGATCCCCACCGGCGCTCTCTCGCTCGATCTGGCGTTGGGCATCGGGGGAGTGCCCCGCGGGCGCATCGTCGAGGTCTACGGCCCTGAGTCCTCGGGCAAGACGACGCTGATCTACCACGTGCTCGCGGAGGCGCAGAAGTTGGGCGGGGTGTGCGCGTTCATCGACGCCGAGCACGCGATGGACCCGCTGTACGCGCAGGTGATCGGCGTGGACATCGACGAGCTGCTCGTCTCCCAGCCCGACTACGGCGAGCAGGGCCTGGAGATCGCCGACATGCTCGTGCGCTCCGGCGCCGTGGATGTCGTCGCGATCGACTCGGTCGCCGCGCTCACGCCGCGCAAGGAGCTTGAGGGCCAGATGGACGACACGAGCGTGGGGGAGCAGGCGCGGATGATGTCCAAGGCGATGCGCAAGCTCGCCGGCAACCTCAACCGCACACAGACTCTGTGCATCCTCACCAACCAGATCCGCGAAAAGGTCGGCGTTATGTTCGGCTCACCCGAGACCCAGCCGGGTGGGCGCGCGCTGAAGTTCTACGCCTCGCAGCGCCTGGACATCAGGCGCATCGAGACACTCAAGGACGGCACTGAGGCCGTGGGCAACCGCGTGCGCGTAAAGGTCGTCAAGAACAAGTGCGCCGCGCCGTTCAGGCAGGCCGAGTTCGACATCGAGTTCGGCAAAGGCATCTCGACCTCGGGCTGCCTGATCGACCTGGCGGTCGAGCACAACATCGTGACGAAGTCAGGCTCGTTCTTCTCCTACGGCGAGGACCGTCTCGGCCAGGGCCGCTCAGCGGCGAAGGCCCATCTCGACGCCAACCCCGCGGTGGCGAAGGAGATCGAGCAGAAGATCTACGCGGCGCTCGGCATCGGCCGCGAGCACGTGACCCCGATCGACAGAGACAAAGAGGTCCCACCGGTGGCCGTCGTCGAGGAACCCGCGGTCGCAGCCGCCTAGGCGTAGTTCCTAGGCGGACCGTAGGCGGGGCACGGACGCCCCGGCCCTCGGTATTCAGTGGCGGGACGCCCTCCACGCCTGCAAGAGCCGTGCTCGGCGCCGGTACGCTATGACCGTGAAGCGCTACCACCTGACCACATTTGGATGTCAGATGAACGAGCACGACTCGGAGCGGATGAAGGGCATGCTCGAGTCGCTCGGTTACAGCGAGGCGCCGGAGCGCGGCGAGGCGGATCTGATCCTGTTCAACACGTGTTCGATCCGCGAGACGGCCGACAGCCGTTTCATCGCGCACCTGGGCGAGGCGAAACGCCTGAAGGGCGAACGGCCGGAGCGGGTGGTGGGCGTGGGAGGGTGCTGGGCGCAGTCGGTGAAGGAGGAGGTGTTCGAGCGGTTTCCGTTCGTGGATGTGGCATTCGGCCCGGGACAGGTGCACAAGCTCGCGGAGTTCTTGACGAGCGACTCGTTGACCGCGCAGGGGTACTTCGAGTTCGAGGGTTTCACGGGCCATCTGCCGGCGCGCCGCGCGCGCGCGTTTCAGGGTTGGATGCAGATCAGCGTGGGCTGCAACTGCGCGTGCTCGTATTGCATCGTGCCTTCGACACGCGGGCGGGAGGTCTCACGGCCGCTGCAGGAGCTACTGGTCGAGGCGCGTACGATGGCGAGCGAGGGTGTGCGCGAGGTGACGCTGCTGGGGCAGAACGTCAACTCATACGGGCGCGATTTGCGACCAGAGCGCGCGACGTTCGCGCAGCTGCTGGAGGAGATCGACGCAATCGAGGGGATCGAGCGGATCCGCTATACGAGCCCGCATCCGAAGGACATGCGCGAGGACGTGATCCGGGCCCACGCGGAGCTCGAGAGCGTGTGCGAGCACATCCATCTGCCGTTGCAGTCGGGCTCGAGCCGGATCTTGAAGGCGATGCGGCGCACGTATGACCGCGAGCGCTATCTGGACCGGGTCGCGCTGATCCGCGAGCACGTACCGGATGCCGCGCTGAGCACGGACATCATCGTGGGCTTCCCGGGCGAGAGCGAGGAGGACTTCGCGCAGACGCTCGAGGTGGTCGAGAAAGTGCGGTATGACGGCGCGTTCACGTTCGTGTTCTCTCCGCGCCGGGGCACTGAGGCGGGGAGCATGACGGAGGGGTTGGTCCCCCACCCGGTGAAGGTCGAGCGGATGGGAAGGCTCGTGGAGGCGGTCAAGCGCAATGCGCACGAGCGCGCGCAGCGCTTCGTGGGGCGGACGGTGGAGGTGCTGGTGGAAGGTACTTCGCGCACCGATCCCGATCGACTGCGCGGCAGGACGCGGCACAACAAGGTGGTGAACTTCGCGGGGCTGGCGCAGCCGGGCGAGCTGACCCAGGTGCGGATCGACGCGGCGACGAGCCAGACACTCTCGGGCGAGGAGTCGCTGCTCGTGCGCGCGGCCGGCTGAGAGCCGCCGATCGCCCCGCGGGCCGGCGTGGGCGCGGAATCGCCCGCGCCCACGCCGCTATGGCCCTATTTCGGTCTCGCCGGCTGAGAGTTGCCCCGGCTACTGGTAGCTGGCGCCCGGCGGTGGCCCTGGAGGACCGCTGGCGCCCGCTTTGGGCGCACCGGACGGACCAGTGCTGCCAGAGCCCAAGCCGGACCCAGAGGAGCCCATGTTCGGGCACGGTCGTTTGCCGCTCGAACCCGATTTGGACTGAGAGCCGGGCTGCCCCGATCCTCCTTTGGGCGGAGCCGTGGGGGTTGTAGTGCTCGGCGTGGAGGTGGAGCCGGTGGAGCCGGTCGCGCCCGTGCTGCCGCTGGGTGCGGCCGCAGCGCCCGCGATCCCGGCGACAGCCCCTCCGGTGGCGAGCGCCCCTGCGACCATCGTGGCGCCGAGCATTTTCGAGATGTGCATCGGTGAACCTCCTGGGTATGGGACGAGAGGACTGCATTTGTGCGAGTCATCGTCCACCCGGGCGCTAAGCGAACCCGTAGGCGCGGGTAAGGCTTGGTGCAGGTGTGCGTAGGAGGTTCGTAAGGCTGTAGCGCTTGGAGACGACTCAGCGCTTTGTGCGCTGGTTGTGCTCCATCTCCTTCGAGATCCCTTCCGCGCCCAACCGCCGCGCAACGCGCGAGGCTAGCTCGGGGGCGATCCCGGCGAAGGTGGCGCCGGCGCGTATCGCGAGCGGCGCGACGTCGACCTCGGCGCGGTTGCGCTCGATGGCGCTGATGACCGCACGGGCGACGTCCTCGGGGCTGGAGGTGCCCACACCGATGGGAAGCTTGACTTCGGCATCGGCGAACATGCCTGCTTCGCGAATGAAGCCGGGGAAGACGGCGGAGACGCCGACGCCGCTGTCCCGCAGATCGGCGCGCAGGGCGGAGGCGAAGCCGCGCAGGCCGAACTTGGTCGCGTTGTAGATGCCGGTGCCGGGCGAGGCGGTCTTGCCGGAGAGCGAGGACATGAACAGCAGGTGCCCGCTCCGGCGGGCGGTCATCTTTGGCACGAGCGCGTGGGCGAGGGCGATGGGCGCGCGGAGGTTGACGTTCAGGGCGCGGTCGATCTCCTCCATGGTGAAGCTGTCGAGCGTTCCGGAGGCCGGCAGCGCGGCGTTGGCGACGAGGATGTCGACGTCGCCGGACTCGGCGAGGAGGCGATCTATCTCGTCGGGTTGGCTGAGGTCGATGGCGAGCGCGCGAGAACCGTCGAGCTCGGCCGCGAGAGGTTCGAGCACATCAGGCGCCGTCCGGTCAGGATCAGCGTACCGCCGCGGCCGTGTAGAGCGCGGGCGATCGCCTGCCCGAGTCCTCCGGTGGCGCCTGTGAGCAGGATGGTGGAGCCGGAGATCTGCATGAGCTGAGAGCCTACGTCAATGCGGGTGATTGCGCTGTTCGGACCTACAGGAGTGGGCAAGACCGAGGTGGCGCTGGCGCTGGCGCGCAGACTGCGCGCACGGGGAGAGGATCCGGTGGCGGTGTCGGCGGACGCACTGCAGGTGTACGCGGGGCTGGAGATCCTGACGGGCGTCGCGGGCGCGCGTGAACGCGAGGAGTTGGAGCACCGGCTGGTTTCGTTCGTCCCGCTGCAGGCGAGGTTCAGCGCAGGGGAGTACGCGAGGCTCGCGCACGCGGAGATCGACGGGCTGTTGGCGCGGGGAAGACGCCCGATCGTGGTGGGCGGCACGGGGTTGTATCTGCGGGCGGCGCTCGCCGAACTGGACTTCGCGCCGCCGCCCCCCGACGGCGAGTCGCAGTTGTGGAGCGAGGAGATGCGCCGCCCGACGCTGTTGGTGGGGCTGACGATGGAGCGGGAGGCTCTGTATGCGCGCACGGACGCGCGGGTGGGGGAGATCCTCGCCGCGGGCGCCGCGCAGGAGGTGAGAGATGCGGAGGCGGCGGGCATCTCGGTGACCGCACGCAAGGCGCTCGGGTTCGAGGAGCTCTTGGCAGGGGACGTGGAGGGGATGCAGCGCCGCACCCGCAACTACGCCCGGCGGCAGCTGTCGTGGATGCGGAAGATGGCGGGGGTGTGGACGATCGATGTGACCGGGCGCGAAGCCGACGAGGTGGCCGCAGAGATCCTAGACTCCGGCGCCTGATGAGCGTGAGAGTCGAGAAGTGGCAGGCGTTGGGCAACGACTACCTGATCCTGGAGCGGGACGAGCTGTCGTTCGTGCTGAGCCCCGAGCGTGTTCGCCGGCTGTGTGACGTACACATGGGCGTGGGCGCCGACGGGGTGCTGCTGCTCGCACCGCCGGCAAACCCTGAGCACGTGGCGAGCCTGCGCATCTTTAACCCGGACGGCTCGGAGGCGGAGCTGTCGGGCAACGGCGCGCGCGAGGCGATCCTGTATCTGCGCCGGCACGGCTGGACCGAGCTGGATGAGTTCACGATCGAGACGCCGGCGGGTGAGATCAGGCCGAGGATTACCGGACGCGACACGTGCCGAGTGGACATGGGCAGGGCGGGCCTGACGTCGAAGGACTTTCCCGGCGGCCCGGAGGATGGGCGCGGGCAACTGGTGGCGGACGGGCGCACGTGGGACTTTCGGCACGTCTCGATCGGCAACCCGCAGTGCGCGATCCACGTGGAGAGCCTGACGGCGCTGCAGGAGCTTGACCTGGGAGCGATCGGACCGGCGATCGAAGGTCATGAGCTGTTCCCGAGTCGCACGAACGTGTCGTGGTACACGGAGGTTGCATCCGAGGATGGCGGACATCGTGCGGCGATTCGCGCGCGGATCTTCGAGCGGGGCGTGGGCGAGACGTTGTCCTCGGGCACGGGAGCGACGGGGGCGGCTGTCGCCTACAGTCTGCGTGAGGGTGCCGCGAGCTCGTCTGCGGTCGTGGTCGGACTTGACGGTGGCGAGCTGGAGGTAGAGATCGGAGCGCGGTTGCAGGTGCACTTGACAGGCTGGGCGCGCCCGGTGTTTGCTGGCGTGCTGAGCGAGGACTTCACAAGGGAGCTTGATGAGAGCGAGTAGGAGACTTGAGCGGATCCCGCCGTATGCGTTTGCGCAGTTGGAGGCGAAGATCGCACAGAAGCGCGGCGAAGGGGTGGATGTGATCAGCCTGGGGATCGGCGACCCAGATCGGCCGACGCCGGCGCTGGTGGTGGAGGCGATGCAGGAGGCCGTGAGCGAGCCGGGGACGCACAAATATCCGAGCAACCGTGGTCGCGCGGAGTTCAGGGGCGCGGTGAGGGACTTCTACGAGCGCCGTTTCGACGTGCGCTTGGATCCGGAGAGCGAGATCGTGCCTGCGCTGGGCGCCAAGGAGGCGATCTTCAACCTGAGCCTGGCGTTCCTGGACCCGGGCGATTACGCGCTGGCGGCCGATCCTGGGTATCCGGTGTATACGGGCGGGCCGTGGCTCGCGGGCGGCGAGCCGGTGCTGATGGCGCTGGCGCCGGAGCTGGGGTTCGTGCCGGATCTGGGCGCGATCGAGGAGGAGATCGCGCGCAAGGCGAAGCTGATGTTCCTGAACTACCCGAACAACCCGACGGGTGCGGTCGTGCCGGAGGGGTTCTTCGAGCGCGTGGTGGAGTTCGCGCGTGCGTACGAGATCCTGGTGGTGCACGACCAGTCCTACTCGGAGATCTCCTACGACGGTTATCGCGCGCCGTCGTTCCTGCAGACGCCGGGGGCGAAGGATGTGGGCGTGGAGGTGTTCTCGTTGTCGAAGGGCTACAACATGACGGGTTGGCGCTGCGGGGCGGTGGTCGGAAACGCGCAGGCGCTGGAGACGTATTGGCGGCTGAAGACGAACATCGACTCGGGGATGTTCGACGCGGTGCAGCTGGCGGGGGTGGCGGCGCTCTCCCCGGACGCGGATGTGGAGGTGGCGGCGATGAGCGAGCTGTATGTGCGCCGTCGCGATCTGGTGTGCGAGGCGCTGCGCGGGATCGGTGTCGATGTGAAGCCTCCGCGCAGCACGATCTACGTGTGGGCGCCGGTACCGGACGGATACGCGAGCTCTGAGGCCTATTGCGAGCACGTGCTCGAGCAGGCCGCCGTAGTGCTTTCGCCGGGCGCGATCTACGGTCCGGCGGGGGAGGGCTGGTTCAGGATCTCGCTGACGACGCCAGACGAGCGTCTGTTGGAGGCGGTGAACAGGCTGGGTGAGCTCAGCGGGTAGGGGATTTGTGGGTAAGCCATAGCCGGCCCTTGCATCTGTTGCGGTCCAAGCCGCTTACGACAGCTGTTGGCATTACGCGAGGATTCGTAGCGAACGTCCGCTCGGGCGATCTACACTGAAAGGCAGTGGAACAGACCCAGCGTGCACGTCAGCGAGCCCTGTGCGTCGCTGCGCTGCCCGAAGGCGAGAGCTTGGAGGAGTTGGGCGAGCTGTTGCGCACGGCGGGGGTGGCGGTCGTGGGGGAGCTCGTGCAGCGACGCGAGGAGCCGCACCCGAACACGTATCTCGGCTCGGGGAAGGTACGCGAGGCGAAGGAGCTGGCGCGGGAGTGCGACGCGAATGTGATCGCCTGCGACGATGAGCTGAGCCCGCGTCAGGAGCGGAACTTGGAAGAGGCGCTGGGGCTGCCGGTGATCGACCGCACGGCGATCATCCTGGACATATTCGCCGACCATGCGGCCAGCGCGGAGGGCAAGCTGCAGGTGGAGTTGGCGCAGCTGGAGTACAACCTCGCGAGGATGCGGGGGCTGTGGAGCCACTTGGAGCGTCTCGGCGGTGGGATCGGCACGAGGGGCCCGGGGGAGAGCCAGATCGAGACCGACCGCCGGCTCGCGCGCGACCGGATCGCGGCGCTGCGCCGGCGCTTGGAGCATGTGAAGGGAACACGTGCGGTGATGCGCGCCGAGCGCGAGCGCGCGGCGTTGCCGACGGTTGCGCTGGTGGGGTACACGAACGCGGGCAAGTCGACGCTGCTGAACGCGCTGACGGGCGCGGAGGTGAGCGTGCGCGACCGACTGTTCAACACACTCGACCCGACGGTGCGAACGTGGAAGTTGAGCGGGCGCAAGTACCTGTGCAGCGACACGGTGGGGTTCATCCGCAAGCTTCCCCATCAGCTGGTGGACGCGTTCGGGGCGACGCTCGAGGAGACACGGCGCGCGGAGCTGTTGGCGCACGTGATCGACGCGAGCGCGCCAGTGCAGGAGCGCGAAGCGATGAGACGCTCGGTGCAGGAGACGCTCGAGGAGATCGGAGCGGACGAGAGCCTGCGGGTGCTGGTCTTCAACAAGGTCGATCTGCTGAGCGCGGAGGAGCGCGAGGAGCTGCGGGTGAACCATCCCGACGCGGTGCTGGTGAGCGGCGAGACCGGCTATGGCCTGCCGGAGCTGGGGGAGCGGATCGAGCGCGAGCTGGCGCACATGCTGCGCCCGGTGGAGCTGCTCGTGCCCTACGCGAACGGCGGCAGCCTCGCGGAGCTGCATGAGGTGGCGGGCGAGATCGCCCGCCAGGACACGCCGGAGGGCGTCAGGGTGAGGGCATTGGTGCCGGCGAGATTCGCAGAGCGCTTCGCGAAGTTCGCGATCGCTCCTGGTTAGCGATCGTCTCCGTCACCCGACAACACACCGCGCTGTTGGCGCGAGAGCAGCTTGTCGAGGTTTGCTTGAGCGATGTTGTCGAGATCGAGGCCGAGCTCGCTGGCTAGTTGGGCGACGTACCAGAGGACGTCGCCGAGCTCCTTGGACATGGCTGTGCGGCGTGCGTCGGAGATCTGGCCGGCGTCGTCGCGAATGGCCTTCTTGGCGTGCTCGGCGACCTCGCCGGCCTCGCCCGAGAGCCCGAGGGCGGGATAGGCGAGCCACGCGTCACGCGGATACTCGGCGGTGCGGCGCGAGAGGCGCTGGTATTCGGAGAGGTCCATGGCGGAAGCACATGGTACGCGCGGGGACAGAAACAAAGATTCCTCGAAGGGTGAACCCTTCGGTAGTGTCTGGAGCATGGAGGGGTCGTTGGTCTTGCGTGGGGTGTGGTTGAACTACCCGCGGGGACGTAGGCACGTGGTGAGGGTGCTTGTGGACGTCTCGTTGGAGGTGTGCCCGGGCGAGGTCGTGGCGGTGCTCGCACAGCGCGCGCAGGGCAAGACGTCGCTGCTGCGGGTCGCGGCGGGGATGGAGCGCCCGGATCGAGGAAGCGTGCTGTTCGCGGGCAGAGACATTTGGCGCGACGGGGAGGGTGTCGGTCGCCGCCGCCGCCGCCGCGGTGTCCGTTCGTCGAGCGTTCCGATCGCGCTGGTGCGAGCGTCGCATCCGGGCGTGGACGTGCCTGTGGGGGAGGGCATCGCCCTCGCGCTGAGCGGGTCACACAGGGTGCGTAGTGCCCGCGAGTTGGCGGAGCGGGCACTGCAGGAGGTGGGCGCGTGCGAGTGTGCGCAGCGCCACTGGGACGATCTGAGCGACGACGAGCGGGCGCGCGTGGCGATCGCGCAGGGTATCTCGCGGGACCCGAAGGTGCTGCTCGTGGATGACATCACGGCGACGCTGAGCCTGGGCGAGACCGAAGCGATCGCGATGCTGCTGCACTCGCTGGCTACCGCACGCGGGATGGGCGTGTTGGTGGGGGTGGGCGAAGCGCAGGCGACGAGGTGGTCTGACCGGGTGGCGACGCTCGCCGGCGGGACGCTGATCGCAAAGCCGCCGCCTTCGCAGGCTCCGGACCATCCGAACGTCGTCGATTTTCCGGGCGGTAGGAACGCAACTGCCAGCTAAATATGTTCTCCATTGATCCAAATTGTTCTTCTACAAGAAGCACACATAGGCATTACGATTAGTTGACATGGCGAGCACTATCCAACAGTCCGAGATGTCCGCCGGCGAGATTGTGCTCGGCTTGCTGATCGAGCAACCGGACACCTGCTACCACCTCGACAAACGCATAGCCGAACGCCTCGGCTCCGCGCAGTTCAGCCGCGGCGCGGCGTCCCGGGCGGTGGAACGGCTGCTGGAGCGCAAACTCGTCCGTCCGGCGGACGTGCAGGTGCAGAGCGGACTGCGCGCGGTGGACGGGCGCAAGAAGACGGTCTATGAGACGACGCCTTCGGGGGTGCACCACTTCGAGCACTGGCTGCGGGCTTCGACGCAGACCCCGCCTGTGCGCGAGGAGCTGCACGCGAAAATCGCGCTGTGGGGGTCTGCGGAACTGCCGCGCCTGATCGAGATCGTGCGCGAGGCGGAGCTGGCGTGCACGATGCAACTGAGCGACGCGAACCGGGAAATGCGTGCGGAGCGCGATATGGGCGAGACCAGCGAGTGGGAGCGAACCATGCAGTTGATCGTCTCCGCCGGCGAAGCGACGTGGTGGGATGCGAGAATCAAGTGGTTGCAGAACGTGCGTGTGTATTTGGAGCGTGAGCACGCGCGCCGCCAGTCCCAGGCCGGCCCGCAACGCAGGCGGGCGCCGGCACGGTGATGGATCCGATCCTGTCGCTGGGTGGGGTCTCGTTGAGCTTCCGCCGCGGACGACGGCACGTCGTGAGAGTGCTGGCGGATGTCTCGCTCGATGTGCATGCCGGTGAATGCGTGAGCGTGCTGGCGGGGCGCTCGCAGGGCAAGACCTCGCTGTTGCGCATCGCTGCGGGCATGGAGCGTCCGGACCGGGGCAGCGTGATGTTCGCGGGGCAGGATCTTTGGCGCCTGTCCGACCGGCGCCGCTCACGTCTGCTGCGCTCGCAGATCGCGCTGGTGGAGCGCTCGGCTCCACACTTGGACGTTCCGGTGTTGACTGGCATCGCGCTGCCTTTGCTGGACCGCTGCGGTCGCAACGACGCCTACGTGCGTGCCCGGAGCGCGCTTGCACAGGTGGGCGCGGGGGAGTGTGCGCGCCAACATTGGGGTGAGCTCGCCGACTCCGAGCGCGCGCTGGTGGCGATGGCACAGGGGATCGTGCGTGAGCCCAAATTGCTGCTGGTGGACGACCTGGCGGCTACGTTGGGAATCGACGAGCATGCTCAGGTCGGGGAGCTGTTGGGAGTGCTGGCGGCCGAGCGCGGGATTGCGGTGCTTGTGTGTGCGGGCGACTCGGCCCCGACTCCGAACGCCCAACGCGTGGGATCGCTGGGCGGGGGAGAGCTGGTCCTCGCGCCGGCCGTGCGTGCGAGAGCGCCCGCCGAAACGAACGTTCTCGAGTTCCCGGGCACGCGCTCTCGACGCGTGTCGGCCTAGGGTTCTCAGAACCCGATGCTCGAGCTGCGCAACCTGGTCAAGCACTACCACGTAGGTGACGCCGAGCCGGTGCGCGCCGTGGACGACGTGTCACTGTCGGTCACCGCCGGAGAGCTGGTGGCGCTCTACGGGCCGAGTGGCTCGGGCAAGACGACGCTGTTGATGCTGATTGCCGCTCTGATCGAGCCTGACAGCGGGGCGGTGCTGGTCGCGGGGCGCGACCTTTCGGGCTTGAGCGACTCAGAACGTTCGCACTACCGCCTGCGCGAGCTGGGGTTCGTGGATCAGACCTCGGATCTGCTGCCCGGCGGCAACGCTTTGCAGAACGCGGCGATGAAGCTGTGGCTGCTCGAACACACGCGCGATGCCGAACATCGGATCGAGCCATTGCTCGTGCGCCTTGGGCTCGGCGATCGTTTGAACCATCGCGCCGATCGGCTGTCGATGGGCGAGCGCCAGCGGGTGATGATCGCGCGTGCTCTCTCGACGGGCCCAAAACTGGTGCTCGCCGACGAGCCGACAGGCAATCTGGATACTCATCGCAGCCGTGAGATCCTGACCCTGCTGAGGGAGGTCGGTCGCGAGCAGGGCGCCGCGGTGATGCTCGTCACCCACGACCCCCAGGCAACGGCGTTTGCCGATCGGGTCTACGCGCTGCTCGACGGGAAGCTCGTCGACTACGAGCCCGACCGCCTGTTCGCTGCCGCCGGGTCGCGCGAGACCGCAAGCTAGCGATGCGCTTGTCGAACATCGCCCACTTGTACGTGGTGCGGCTGAAAGCCCGGGTGGTGCTCGTACAAGAGCTGTTCGCGGTACTCGGCATCGCGGTGGGCGTGGCCCTCTTGTTTGCCTCACAGGTGGCGAGCTCGAGCCTCGATGCGTCTGTTGCGCAGCTGACGAGCGGGGTGGTGGGGCAGTCGACGTATCAGCTGAAGGCACGGGGACCGCGGGGGTTCAGCGAATCGCTGCTCGGCGAAGTGCAGCGCATTCCGGGCGTACGCGCGGCGGTACCTGTCATGGAGAGTCAGGCAAGTGTGAGCGGTCCGAGGGGAAGCGAGTCGGTCGATCTGATCGCTACCGATCCGGGGGATGTGCACCTCACCGGTAACCTGCTCCGACATATTCCGGCTGCGCAGCTCGTCCAACACGTAGTTGCAGTGCCCGCGCCGATCGCGGACAAGCTGGGCGTCGCTCCTCTCAATCTCGTGAAGCTTCAGGTCGGCGCGAGGACCGTTCGGGCATTGCTTGGTGTCGAACTCACCCAACGCAGCGTCGGGACGCTCGTCAACAGTCCGATCGTGCTCGCGCCCTTGGCCTACGCACAGAAGCTGACCGATATGCCACATCGAATTACCCGCATCCTCGTACAGGTACGACCTGGCGCCGATCGCGCAGTGCGCGCGGAGCTGGTGAGGCTGGCCGCCGGACGCGTCAACGTTGAGCCGGCGGCCTACGAGGCGACGCTGTTCAAACAGGCCGCCGCTCCAGTCAATCAATCGACGAAGACCTTCGCCGCGATATGCGCACTGGTCGGGTTTATGTTCGCGTACTGCGCGATGTTGCTGACGACCGACCTGCGCAGAGGCTTGATACGTGAGCTCAGACGCGGCGGCGCGACCCGCGCGGGGACCGCCAAGACACTCCTGTTCGATGCGATGGTGCTTGCTGCAGTCGCGTCGATCATCGGACTTGCCCTAGGGGATCTGATCTCGATCCTGGTATTCAACTCCCCGCCTGGGTTTCTCTCGTTCGCCTTCCCGATTGGATCGCAGCGCATTGTCACATGGGAAAGCGTGGCTATCGCAGTCGCGGCTGGGGTGCTGGCGGCGTGTGTGGGAGTGCTGAGCCCGATGCGAGAAATCATCGGGCACGGAAAGCGCGAGCACGGTCTTCGTGAGCGCAGCGCTCTCGAACCCTCCAGAATCGGCATGTTGATAGGTGGATGCATCTGCCTCGGGGTGACCACATTGATCCTCGCGATCGCGCCTCAATCGGCCGTCCTAGGCATCGTGGCGTTGATCTTCGCGCTGCTGTTGCTACTGCCGCCACTGCTTGACCTGATCGTTCTTCTAGCCGAGCGCCTGCAGAGTCGCCTTGGACTTGGTGCGATCAAGATCGCTGTCGTCGAACTGCACTCCCTGCAAACACGCAACCGATCACTTGCCATCAGCGCGACGGCGGCGATCGCGGTGTTTGCCTGCGTCACGATCGAGGGCTCACACCTGAATTTGCAAAGGGGCCTGGATCGGGTGTTTCGCGGCGTGAGCGGCGTCACCGATCTGTGGGTCGTTCCCCGAGAAGAACAGAACCTGCTGGCAACGACCTCGTTCAGCGGCTCGCCCGCATCGAGCATTGGCGGACTTTCGGGCGTGAAGGCCGTGGGCGAATATCGGGCTGGGTTCCTCGAATATGACAATCGCCGCATATGGGTGCTGGCTCCACCATCGACGGCGTCATCGCCGCTACCCGCAAACCAGCTCGTCGCCGGCGACGATGCGCTGACAAATGCTCGCCTCCGAGCCGGCGGCTGGGCGACGATGTCAAACGCGCTGGCGAACAAGCGCCACTTGCATATCGGGCAGACTTTCACCCTGCCGGCGCCGAGGGTGACGACCTTGCGACTTGCCGCGGTAACCACCAATCTGGGCTGGCCGCCGGGCGCGATCGTCCTGAACGGACAGGACTATGCGCGCGCGTGGGAAAGCGACGATCCGAGTGCACTCAATGTGATGCTCGCTGCCCACGCTTCGCCTACCGTCGTTCGCGCTGAGATTCAGCAGGCACTTGGGCCCCGCACGGGCCTTACCGTCGAAACAGCGAGACAGCGCGAACAGGCCCAGCAGGCGGCGAGTCGCCAGGGGTTGGGGCGTCTCACCCAGATCGCGATCCTCGTGCTCATTGCCGGCGTGCTGGCCACGGCGACGGTGATGGGCGCCTCGATCTGGCAACGTCGCCCTCGTTTCGCACGGATGAAGGTACAGGGCTATGACACTCGCACACTGTGGCGTGCGCTTATCTATGAGAGTGCCTTGCTGATCGGCATGGGCTGCCTGCTCGGTGCATGTCTCGGCATCTACGGCCAGCTGCTTCTAAGCCATGCGCTCGTGACCGTCACCGGATTCCCGGTAATTATCTCGGCTAACACTCTGATCGCATTCGGCAGCTTCGCCCTGATGACGATCGTTGCGGCAGCCTGTATTGCAATACCAGGCTATCGCGCGGCAGACGTGGGAGCACATCCGTGATCTGGATTTAATACCCAGCGAAGACCATCGTGACTCCTACACATTGTGGGCTTCTCTTGAGTCTCAAGACCGATGCCATGGGGTTATTCGGGTCGATCTTCTAGGCTGATAAATATTGGTGTCGTTGGAGTTACCGGTATCTGGGACCAATCTCCAGCACAGACTATTACGCTTATCCACGCGATCTCTCGCGGCGTGTTGTGGAGCCGACGAGCGACAGCGCGTGAGCTGCGTGCATGGCGTGCCCAAGCGGCGAACATCCCAGACGCCTCGATGCGAGCTGACGCTCTCGACGCGATCGTCGATAAGCGCGACAATGCAGAGGGCGCGGGACTGTTTTCGATACTACCCCGACATCGGAATGACAGTCTGCTGAAGTTGCTGGTCGCCTATCAAGTGATGTGGGATTTCTTGGACAGCGTCAGCGAGCGAGGCGCCGGCAATGGCCAGAGAAACGGGCATCAGCTGCATCGTGCACTGGTCGAGGCTCTCGACCCGCAAGCCGCGATCTCCGACTACTACAGACACCACACCTGCCGGGACGACGGCGGTTTTCTACTGCAGTTGGTGCAGACATGTCGAAGTTTGTGCGCTGAGCTTCCGTCCTACGTCCAGGTATCCGAGCTGATGCTGCGCGGTGTGGAGCGGTGTTCGGTACAGAGCCTCAACCACGAGCCGAACCCGGTCAAGCGTGATGCGGATCTGCTGGCTTGGTCCAGTCGCACATTCTCATGCCTCCACGAGCTCTTCTGGTTTGAGTTGACTGCGGCCGCCAGCGCATATATGCCCTACGCCTTGCTTGCCCTGGCCGCGGAACCCCTGCGTGATCCCTCGGAGGCCATTGCCGTCGATGCCGCATATTTCCCTTGGATTTCACTCGCGGTGGCGATGCTCGACAGCTACGTGGATCGCAGAGAGGACGACGTCGGCGACAGCCACAGCTACGTTTCGCACTATGCAAGTGAACGACTTGCGGTGGAGCGTCTTAAGACGATCATCAAACAGGCAATCACGAGAGCGGCGCATCTACAGAATGGTCGCCGTCACACAATCATCGTGGCGAGTATGGTGGCGATGTATCTTGCAAAAGAGAGCGCCAACACATCGCGGTTGCGCAGACAGACTCGCTCTCTGGTTCGCGCGGGCGGATGGCTGACCACACTCTTGCTGCCCGCGGCCTACCTCTGGCGCACGATCCGCCTGGGAGAGCTCACAGCGCGCAGACCCAATAATGATTTGCCGGCGGGCGCTCGCTATCCGCGTGCGATTCAGACGTTTGTATTTTGGAGATCACCGCTTTCGTATTACAGGCACTGTCGCTATTCGCACGGCACTCGTTTCACACTACGAGCGATTGGCCACCCGCCGATGGTGTTCTTCGCCGACCCCGAGCAGGTGAGGACTATGCTGAGTGCGTCACCGGAGGTACTGCATGCGGGGGAGGGTGCTCATACGATCGCACCGATCGTAGGAACCAGCTCGTTTATGTTGCTCGATGAGGACGAGCATCTATTCGGCCGCAGAGCAGTGCTGCCGGCGCTCCAGAAGAGCGCGATCCATGCGGATGCCGAGCGAGTAGTGGCCGTCGCCCGAAGGGTGACGGGATCGTGGCCCCGGGATGCGCCGATCGCGCTACATCCACGACTTCGCGCGCTCACGTTGGAAGTCCTTCTGCAAGGCATCTTCGCGGGCGGGGACCATCGAACGAACACGACGCTCTCACTGCTGATGGACAGAGTGCTCGCAATGCTGACGATCACCGGCAGCGTGTTGCTGCCACTTCCGATTCTTCGCCGCGGACCTGGACAGATCGTGTGGGGGAGCTTCGCTCGACGCCGCTCCGAAGTGGACGCGTTGATCCATGAGTTGATCGACGAACGCATGGGAGCGGACGGCGAGCAGCGTGATGCACTCGCGATCCTGCTTTCGGCTCGCCGCAAGGACGGCGAGCCGATGACCCGCGCGCAGTTGCGCGACAACGTGATGTCGCTGATCCTGGCCGGGCATGAGACGACCGCCTCGCAGCTTGCGTGGGCGTTCCAGCTGCTTGCGCACAATCCGCGTGTGCAGCGACACTTGATCGAAGAGATCGATCGTGGCGCCGGCGATGCTTATATGACGGCGACGATTCAGGAGGTGCTTCGCCACCGACCGGTGTTCCTGTTCACGATCCCGCGCGCGGTCAGGCAGCCGATCGAGATCGGGGGCTGGACCTACCGCCCGCCCGCACACCTGCTGGGGTGCATCTATCTGCTGCATCACGATCCTGGGGTCTACCCCGAACCGGAGGAGTTCCGGCCCGAGCGTTTCCTGGAAGGGCAGCCAGGCCCGTACACGTATCTGCCCTGGGGCGGAGGACGGAGGCGTTGCCCGGGCTCGCACTTGGCGTTGCTGGAGATGAAGACGGTGCTGCGCGCGGTGCTCGAGACCATGACGGTAGGCCCTGCGAGTAGGCGTATGGAGCGCCCGAAGTGGCGCAGCGTGATCGTGACGCCGCATGCGGGTTCGCGGGTGGTGCTGCGCCCGCGCGAGCGCCGTGCGAGCACAGTCTTGATCCGGCGACGGACGGCTAGCGGCGCCTGTCCGGCGCCGATCCACACGGCCGATCTTGCCGAACGCGGATCATAGGTCGCGACATAGCGACATGTCGCTATACACGGGCCCCGACGCCCGTCATGATCGTGTCGGTGGTAAGGATTGATACCGCCGACCGCGCCTCACTTGACCTTCCCAGAGGGCCGGGCGTTGTTCGGCATTGCCGGACGGCACGGTTGCGGTGTCACCCCACCCTTACCTCCGTCTCGCCAGAGATGGGCCGGGCGTCGTCAGACGACGTCCGGCCCTTTATGAGCACCTCCGCGACGGTCTCGGGCGATTCCCCGAGCGTGCGGCGGGAAGCAGCCGGCTGACCATGCCCCCGCGCGCAGGTACAAGCTATCCGGATACCTGGAGGATCCCCGACCTCTCCGAACCGCGCTACTCGCAATCCCTGGAGCGAGGTCTCGCGATCCTGGAGTGCTTCACGCCGGAGGCGCCGGTGTTGGGCATCGCCGACGTCGCCACGCAGCTTGGGATGAGTCGCTCGACGACTCATCGCTATGTGACCACGCTGCTTGCCCTCGGATACCTCCAACAGGGCGCGCGTCGCAAGTACTCGCTCGGATTGCGCGTCACCGACCTAGGGATGTCGGCGTTGAACGAGACCAGCCTGCGCGATCACGCCCACGCCGATCTCGCTGAGCTGGCGCACAGGGCCGGCTACTCCACGAGCATCGCGGTGCTCGACGACAGCGAGATCTTGTACGTCGATCATGTGCGCGGGTTTCGCCGCCGCAAGCCGGTACCGGGACCGGCTGTGAAGGCTGGGCTGAGGCTACCGGCCTACTGCACGGCGCTCGGCAAGGTCCTGCTCGCGCACCTGCCCGATCACGAACGCCGCGAGCTGCTGGCGCGCCTGGAGCTGGGGCGTCAGGGCCCAAACGCGATCTCGAGCAAGAGCACCCTGCGTGACGAGCTCACGCAGATCTTGGAGGAAGGGCTCGCTGTGGAGGACGAAGAGCTTGTGCAGGGAAGGGTCGCGATCGCCGCCCCGGTATTCAACGAGGCCGGCGAGATCACCGCGGCGATCGACTTGACCGCCGGCGCCGAGGGAATCGCGGTGGAGGAGCTCGCCGATGCGCTCGGCCCGCATCTGATCTCGACCGCGGATCGCATCTCCTCGCGCCTGGGGAACCGCCGCGAGAGCGAGGGGCGGGACTAACTAACCAGCCGGCGGTCTGCGCTCGCTGGACTACACCCCTGCGGCACGGCGTGCGCTTGCATGCGCCTCGCCCTCCAGTCCGTCATCGAGCGGACTCAGCTCGCTCAGATTGACGTTCAGTGCGGTGGCGATCAGCCAGTCGGCAAACCAGGCGTTCTTGGGCAGCAGCGGCCCGTGCAGGTAGGTGCCGATGGTGTTTCCTTGGCGCGCTCCCTCCTGAGCCGAGCGCCCGTCATTGCCGTGCCCTGAGAGGACCCGCCCAAGCGCTTGGGCGCGCTGGCCCAGTCGCGTGCGCCCGCCGTGGTTCTCGAAACCCGCCAGCACCCGCGGATCGGGTTGCTCGTCGAGAGAGACCTCAATCGCGATGTTGCCGATCAGTCGCGGACCGGGATCGCGAGTGGTATCGACATCCAGCAGTCCGACGCCCTCGAGAGCCTGCTCATCGAGCGTGTAGGTGTTGCCGAGCAGTTGGTAGCCGCCGCATACGCCGAGAATCACGGCTCCACGCGCGGCCGCCTCTTGCAGTGAGGCGCGCTTGTTCTGGAGGAGATCCTCGGCACAGAGCCGCTGGTCGCGGTCTTGGCCGCCGCCGATGTAGAGCAGGTCATGCGCACCAGCCTCCAGCTGCTCGCCCAACCCGCTGCCGACCAGCTCGAACCCGATTCCGCGCCACTGACAGCGACGCTGGAGCACGAGCAGGTTGCCGCGGTCGGCGTAGATGTTCATCAGGTCCGGGTACAGCGCGCATAGGCGCAGCGTGCGCGGGCTCGCTTGGCTTACAGCCATGAGCTGACCGCCTCTCCACGCTGGACGAGCAGCGCGCGCAGCGCAAGCATCGCGGTGTAGGTCGGCAGGACGTACAACGGCCTTTGGGCATCTTCGGGACGGTTGGCTGCCGCGGCAGTGAGTGCTTGTCGGAGATCGTCGATCACGGTGATGCGGGAAGGGTCGATCCCGGCGTACTTCAGGCGCAGGGCCAACTCGGGCGCGCGGGTTCCTGTGCAGGTGACGCTGCGAACGCGTCCGGCGAGCAGCTCGTAGTCGGCGTCCCAGATCCAGGAGACGTCGCGACCGTCGGCGATGTTGTCGTTGAGCACGCCCAGCAGGTCGTGTTCGCCCGGCTCCAGGGCGAGCGTCCGCAGTACCTCGTTGGCGCCCGCAGGGTTCTTCACGAGCAGGATTTGAGTCTCGCGCCCGTCCACCGTCACGGTCTCGGCGCGCCCGAATGCGGCCGTTGCGCTCTGCAGGCCTGCCACGATCTCCTCCAACCCCACCTCGAGAACGACGGCGAGCGCTGCCGCCGCGAGTGCGTTGTAGACGTTATAGAGGCCGGGAAGCGACAGCTTCACCTCGGCCTCGCCGGCGGGAACGGTCAAGCGAAAACGGGCCCCGCGTATGCCGTCGAGCTTGACGGCGCTCGCGCGGACGGTGGGGAAGGGCCGTCGCTGTCCGCAGCTCGGGCAGTGGTAGCGCCCCAGATGGCCGAGGTAGACGACATCGAATACATATGGCGCGCCGCAACGGCGACAGTGCTTGGCATCGGCGGCGTGCGCCATGCTGGGTAGCGCGAGCGTGTCGTCGTCGATACCGAAGTAAAGGACATGCTCGCACCCATCATCGCGACCCTCCTGGGCGCCTTCACGGCCACGTCCGAGATCGGCCACCAGCGGATCGTCGGCGTTCAGCACCAGGGCGGCCGCTCGCGCGGGTCCTTCGCTAAACGCCGAGACCCAGCTATCGGCGATCGTCTCGAGCTCGCCGTAACGATCGAGCTGATCACGGAACAGGTTCGACAGCAGCACCGCTCGCAGTCCGCGCAGCTGTGCTGTTATGGGCGCGAGCCACAGCTCGTCGACCTCGAACAGCCCGAGCTCACCGGCGATCCGCTCGCGCGGACGAGCGGCCGCGAGGAGCGTCGATGCGATTCCGCCGGCCATGTTCGCGCCGGCCTGGTTGTGCACCAGCTCAAAGCCGCGGCCTTCGAGAATCGAAGCGGCCATCGCTGCGGTGGTCGTCTTGCCGTTCGTGGCGGAGATGAGCACGCTGCCACGCTCCAGGCGTGCGGAGAGCGCACCGATCGCATCGGGCTCGAGTTTCAACAGCAGCTTGCCGGGAGCGCTCGTCGCTCCGCCGCCGCGCAGGCGCGAGAGTGCACCTGCGGCCCGCGCAAGCGCGAGCTTTGGCGCGAGTAGGGCTGACATCAGGACTCCCCGAGTGGATGCCCCAACGAGGACGTCGGCGCTTGCGACGACGGGGAGGGGGAGGGGGAAGGAGAGATCGAAGCATTCTCGCTTGGCGAGGCTCGAGAACCGAAGACGGCGCCGAGAATCGCTTCGTCGTCGGGTACGAGCACCTTGATCGCTCCCTGCAGCGCGCGCACTCGCACGGGCAGCGCTCCGATCGGATCGCCATCGGCGTACATCTGAAACGGACGATCGGAGCTGATCGTGATCTCGCGCGCTCGCCAAACGCGCACGCTGGGCTCTGAGATGTGCGCGCCGCTGAACACTCGCGGCAGGATCTTCGCCACAAACCTGAACTTGCTGACGCTTTCCAAGGCGAGCACATCGAGGAGACCGTCGTCGAGCAGGGCGTTTGGCGCGGCGCGCATACCGCCGCCGTAAGCCTGGGAATTGCACGCGCCGACGGTGTAGGCCAGCACGCTGACGCGCTCTCCCGGAGGGTCAAGCTCGATCTCAAAACGGGCTGGACGCCACGCGATCAAGGCGCGCAGCGCGCCATAGACATACACGAGGTTCCCGAGCCACGAGGGCGCCTGGTTGGCGATGCGATTCGCGTCGGAGTCAAAGCCGACTGAGGCGATCCCGACGAATGCGCGGCGCCCGTTGACCTCGCCGACATCCATTGCGTGTGGAACGCCCCGCGCGATCGTGGCGCACGCCTCGAGCGGATCCTGTGAGATGCCGAGCACGCGCGCAAGATCGTTGCCGCGTCCGCCGGGGAGCACGCCGAGGACGGCGCCTGGCACCTCCCGCAGCGCATCGGCGACGGCGCCGATCATTCCATCCCCGCTGAGCACCGCGACGGTCTCCCCGGCGCGGCCAGCTGCAATCGCGAGGGCGCGAGCGTGCTCGAGGTCGCGCGTATCCTCGCGCCGCACTTGCAGACCGAGGTCGCGCAGCCGCAGCAGCACCCCCGGAGCGACCTTGCGCGCGCGCCCGCCTCCCGCGGCGGGATTGACTAGCAGGCAGACCGGTGCGGACACTCAGAGCGTCCAGTTCTGTGAGCGCATGAACGCGATCACCTCGTCGGGGCGGTCGGTGATCACGTAGGCGTCGATGATGGCTCCCGCGGAGTTGATCGTGATCGACAATCCCGATTCGACGCGGCGCACCTTCGAGATCGCGGCGACGGGACGCCCTGCGCCCATGCGCGGCTTGACGCGGCCGGTGGCGACGCGATGCACCGCCTCGTGCTCGGCGAGCGTGTCGAGCAGACGGCGGTAGTCCTTGCGCGAGGTGTGCTTGTGGTGCGTCTGTTTGCCCATCGGAGACATCTTCGCGCAACTCCCCGATGCACCGGTTCGCGGAGCGTTGGCTCAGGAACTACCGCGCGCCTCTGCCTGCGCGCGGTTTCGCCGGCGCCGACCGATGGTGACGACCACCGCGATCGCGGCCGCGACGAGAAAGAAGCCGAGCAGGACGCCTGGGGCGATCCCAAGCCCGCCGAACGGCAGCGAAATGAGCTCGACGATGCCAAGGCCGATCGCCAGCAGCACGATGATCAAGATCAAGATCAACACGATCCCGCGGATACGGGCGAGAATGCCGGCCGAGGCGGGGGGGATGAGCAGCCCCATGGCGCGCAGCGCGAACATCTGCCGGCCCGTCGGGGGGGTCTGCCCGAGGCGCTCGACCGCGTCCTTGAGATCGCCGGCGCGCCGTTCGGCCAATGCCAGCGAGGCGTCGGCCATCCTGCGCAGCTGCATGCGCTCCTGCGGACGAGCGGCGGCGATGGCGCGCTGGAAGTAGGCACGCGCCTCCTCGGCATCGAAGCGCTCGGATGCGCGCGCGCCGAGGATCGCGAGCGCAGCGGACTTGTACTTGGTCTCGTTCTGAAGCTCCTCGTCCGAGCGCTGCTCAAGCGCCTGGATCGCCTCCTGGGCGCCGCGCTGCTCCATCCGGACCTGACGTTGTTTGGGTGCCATCGCGCGATCATTCTATGGTCTGCGCGGCGGGCGGCGAGAACGGGCGGCTGGCATGGGCCCCGTAGAGCTCATCGCGTGCGCGATGGCTCGCTCGGGCAGTGCGAGATCGTTGTGAGGGCGCCGCGAGGCGATATTCTCGACTACGTGTCCCTCGGCGTCCCAGGTCGATTGCGGGTTGGCCTCAGCTGCCTATGTGCGATCGCCAGCCTACTTCCGGTGATTCTGCCGGCATCGGCCTCGGCGGTGACCGCGTCCTCGGCGTCTGGTGCGGCGAGCGCGGCAAGTGCCGCGAGCGCATCGAGCGCCGCCAGCGGAAACGCGTTCAACGAACTGGCCAATGGCGGTCAGCAGACGGCTACATCGACGACCCCGACCGCCACGACCAAAACTACGGAAACCACGGCCTCGACATCGACGTCCAACTCAAACACGGGCACAGTGCTGGTATTGGGGCTGGTCGCGGCGTGCGCGCTGATTGCCGGCATCGGCTTCATGATCCTGCGCGATGCGCACCGGGTCGCACCGGTTCCCGACGGTCAGGCGACCGCCGAAGGACGTCCCGCGCGTGACGTGGCCGTGATGATGCGAAAGCGCCGCGCAAAAGCGAAGGCCGCGCGCCGCCAGCGCAAGCGCACCCGCTGACGCCCCAACAGGCGAGCCCGCGGTCGTCAGCGCCCGGGCTTGGTGGTCGTCGTGAGCCGCGGGGAGATCGCCGGCCGGCGAACACGTCGCGGGGCCAAGGGAGCATTCGATCCATGCGGACCACGCCGGCGCGGGCGAGGGAGGGGAGAGCGCGGGTGAGGATCGACCGGCGACGCTGTCAGCGCGATACTGCCGCCATCGTCCTCGGAATCGCTGGACGCGTCCGTATCCGTTGCATCGGCGGCGGTATTCATCGCCTGATCGTTACGAAACGGGAGCCACAGCATGAGCGCCGCGATCGGCAGCTTCACCAGACCCAGGAGGACGATCACCATCCACAGCGACATACTGCTTGCGATGCTACTACCGCGCGACCCGCAAATGTCAGAGGTCGACTTTCATGACACCACGCCGTGCTAGGACACTCGCGGAGGTGAATGCGGAGCTACATTCGCTGCTGCAAGAGGTCGTCGAGTGCCGGCGCTGTCCGCGACTGGTCGAGTGGCGAGAGCAGGTGGCACGTGAGCGCAAAGCGGCGTTCGCCGACCAGGAGTACTGGGGTAGGCCGCTACCGGGGTTCGGCGACCCGCGGGCTCGAATACTGGTGCTGGGACTGGCGCCGGCGGCTCATGGCGCTAACCGGACCGGGAGGATGTTCACGGGGGATCGCTCGGGAGACTTCCTTTATGCAGCGATGTGGCGCGCCGGCATGGCGAGTCAGCCGACATCGAGCACGCGAGATGACGATCTGCAGCTAATCGACGCGCGGGTGAGCGCGGCTGTTAGGTGCGCGCCGCCCGCGAACAAGCCCACGCCCAAGGAGCGCGATGCGTGCCTGCCTTGGAGCGTTCGCGAACTGCAGTTGCTGAGCCGCGTGTCGGTGATCGTGTGCTTGGGCGCCTTTGCCTGGGATGCAGCGTTGCGCCTGAGCGCCGCTTTGACTGACAGCGGCAATGGTGGCTCGTCCTCACGGGCCGATAGCACAAAGGTCGCTGCGATACCGCGCCCGCGACCGCGGTTCGCCCACGGCGCGGAGCAGCTGCACGCCGGGTACACGCTGCTCGGCTGTTACCACCCGAGTCAGCAGAACACGTTCACGGGCAGGCTGACCGAGCCGATGATCGACGGCGTGTTCGCGCGCGCTCGGGAGCTGGTCGATCTCGATCACAAGGCGGACGCACAGGCGCCCTGAGATCAGCCTTCGATCAGCACCCGCAGCTTCTCGGGCATGATCGCTACGATCGCGTCGATCTCGCCCGGTGTGACTCGCCGGCCCAAGACGGCCATGACGGCAGTGACGGCAGCCGACGCCTCGCTCTCTCCGGAAAAGCGTCCCTCACTGACGACGTGCTCGAGGAACGTGTCGACGGTATGAGCGGGCATCGGCGTGCGGCTCGGGTCCCAATCCTCGTAGTAGATGCCGCGAATCAGGGTCGGCAGCTGGGCGGCGAACCTCGCGGCGACATCGATCGTCAGGCGGTCTCGCAGAACGTGCAGAACAGCACGCAACAGGCGATACGCATACTGCAGATCATCGTTTCCAAGCTCGCCGGCGATGTCCTTCAGCCAGATGTCCGCCTTTTCAGCGCTTCGCTCGATGATCGCGGGCCGCGAATCGTGACCGCTGTGCATCTCGATCTCCTTGACGGTGTCGGGTACGCGGCGAGCCTCACGCATCGCGCCGGCCTGCACATCCGAAGACGTTCGCGAAAGCCGCTCCGTACTAAGCCGTAGCGAGCGGGTTAGCGCTGTGCCGCCTTGGCAGGATCGGGCTCGTCGCAGTCGTGGTGCATCCGATCAGCGCTCAGACGATCAAAAAACACGGCTCGCCGAAACCTGTTGGTTGACATAACATAGATTATCGAGCGTGGTAGTGCATCAGTTGGGGGTTGTGCGGCGTCCCGTTCATGTGAGACGGCGTAATCCCGCTCATGTGGGACAGCGGAAGACAGCGCCCTCGGAGAAGGGCTACCCGTTGCTTAGCGCGGCGGCGAAGCGCTCGACAATCGCTGCCGCCGGCTCCACTTCGGTAATAGCCCCGACGCTCTGGCCGGCGTACATCGCCATTGCCTCGACGTCGCCGTCCATGCCCGCGAGCGGCAGGTTTGCCGCATAACGCGGGATGCCGCCGGCAACCTCCCCACCCTCGTCTGGGCGCTCGCCTGATGACGGGCTGCCGGCGTCCTCCCAGCGCTGATAGGTGCTGTTGCGCAGCACGCGATGCGGTGACGCCGGCCAGCCGACGTCGAACAGGTCAGTGAAGACCGTGTCGCGCACTTCGGCTGCCAGCAGGCGCGCCTTGTATCTCGGATGGGCGTCGGACTCGTCACAGGCCACAAATCGGGTGCCCATGACGACGGCCACGGCGCCGGCGGCAAGCGCGGCACGCGCCGACGCCGGATCGCCGATCCCGCCTGCCGCAAGCACTGGCAGCGACACGGCCCTTCGCACCTCGGCCAACAGCGGCAGCAGACCCACGACGCTCTGCACATGACCGCCAGCCTCGACGCCCTGCACGATCAGCATATCTGCGCCCGCATCGGCCGCCGCTCGCGCCGCGTCCCCCGAGCCGACCTGGACCAACACCCGCGCACCCCCAGCCCGCGCGCGCGAGATCAACTCCGGGCGGAGGCCGAACGAGAACGACACGATCGGCACACGCTCCTCGACGGCCACCTCGAGCCGCTCGTGCTGCTCGAAATCGAGCACGAGGTTCACGCAAAACGGGCGATCCGTGATCCGCCCGATCGATCGGATCTGCTCGCGCAGGACCCCCAGCTCGGTCCACGACGCGCCCAGCGAGCCGAGCCCTCCCGCCCGCGACACCTCGCTGGCGAGCCGGGCCGTGGCGGCGCCGGCGACGGGCGCCTGCATGATTGGGACCTTCAAGCCAAGATCGCTCACTGACGCGAGCCTAACGCTTGGAGCTCCGCTCTCACCCCGCTCACGAGGCTATGAGCCGGACGCCGACGGCGTCGTGATTATGCACCGCAGTCCGGGCGCACCGCTGATGCGCTCGTCAAGCGTCACGAACACCGCCCCGATCAACTCGGCCAGCGCCACATAGCTCGCGTCGTAGCTGGACAGGTTGTGACGCAGCTCCCACGCCCTCGCAGCCAAGAGTTCATATGGCCATGGTTCGATCGTGAGATCGAGCAGATCGGCATGGGCCTGCGCTGCCTGGTCAGCGCTGACAATCCCCGCAAGCTCGTGGCGACGGATGATATTCGCCGACTCAAACTCGACGAGATTCGGAGCAGCAAGGTCGGAGCCGGCAATCGTTTCAGTGACCCATTGGCCGGCGGAACCGTTGTCCAAAAGCAGCGCGATGAGCGCCGAGGCGTCACAAACGACGCGGGTGCTCACCGTCGATCGGCGTCGCGCGCGGCTAGGATCGTCTCGGCGTCAATATGTACCTCGGTCGCGTCCACTCGGGCGCGGGCGCGAGCAATGACATCCCCCACCGACGGACGCGTAGTAGCCTCGAGCAGCATTCCCCGAAGGTACTCCTGCAATGACTTTCCGGCCCTTGCAGCGCGTGCCGCAAGCTCGTCGCGCACCTCGTCGGGTACACCGCGGACTGTGATGGCAACACTCATCGTGCAGGCACTTTAGCAGCAACGCAGTTGAAGTGCAGTCTCACCTGCATCGCGGCACTAACGCAGCCGCTCCGTCGCCCAACGACGATGGGCTTCGTGACGGAGTCTCCTTCTGCTGAGGTGGGGTGCGTAACGCTCAGTCAGCCCACCAGTCTCGCTGACCTTCGACGTCTTCCCTTGGGTTCTCGCCGAGGTTGGGTGCTCCGAAGACGAGGATCTCGAGGCCTTCCGGCCCGGCCTCGTACCCTCGCCATGTACCAGGCGGGACGCGCACGACGTCCCACTTCTCGACCGCGACGATCTCGTCGGCGAGCTTCATCCTCCCGCTCCCGCCGACGACCACGAACACCTCCTCCTGCTCCTTGTGCGTGTGGCCGTAAGGAAACCGGTAGTCGGGCGGGATGTACTGATAGCTCAGCCCGGACTGCTTGAGCTCGAGTGCTTTGCTCGCGAGACGGAGCACCAGGTCGGGTGACCCGTCGAAATTAGACCCAACATCAACCAGGTCCGTTCTTAGGTTCCTAAGTGTGAACGGCATCGCTGCGCCCTCAGCCGACCTTTTCCGCCAGCTCGACGATGATCCCCTCCGGGCCACGGATGTAGCAGAGTCGATAGATGTCCTTGTAGCTCTCGATCTCGCCAACGAGCTCCGCGCCGCGGGTGTGCAGGCGAGCGACGACACCGTCGAGGTCGTCAATCGCAAATGTGAGATGGCGGATGCCAGGCGTGTTCGCCGGCGCTAGTCGATCGCCGCGAGGGACCGGCGGTGCGTGAAACTCCGCGAGCTCGACGCGTCCGTGACCATCCGGGGTCTCGAGCATCGCGATCTCTGCCTGGACGCCCTCGAGCCCCACCACGCGGTCCACCCAACCGCCCTCGACCGACGCTTCACCCTGAGGCTCGAGTCCGAGCTCGACGAAGAACGCCGTCGCGGCGGCGAGGTCTTCAACCACAATGCCCACGTGGTCCATGCGTTGAATCGTCATGTGCTCGACGGTAGCGAAACGACGGTTTACTCATCCTCCTCCCTTGCGATCCTCATGAATGCCTCGATGTCCTCAAGGTCGCTCTGCCTGCCGACGGCCTGCTTCATCCGAATGAGGTCGTCGACGCTGACGATGTAGGTGGTGATCCCGTCGAGATCGGTACTCAGCGCACGCGTGCGCATCTCGGCGTAGACGGTGGCGCCGGGGACATCGTTCAAGATGTGCAGCTCACCGTGTCGAGTGATAAGCGGCGGCACGACTGGTGCGATGCGGAGCTGCTCGGCAGTGGGCGTCGGGGCGCCCGGACCCACCTCGGCCGGGTGAGCGTCGAGTGCCACGAGCGCAGCGGTCAGGCGGGTGAAATTGTCCAGCTCCGGTGCCGGGGTGATATCGAGATCCTTCGTCGTTCTCCGACGTCCGTGAACCTGTGCGGCGACTCCGCCGATCACCAGGTAGTCCACCCCATGCTCGTCCAGCACCCGGAACAGCTCGCGGAGATCCAGCGGGCGTGCGGCGGCGTCGGTCATGACTGTGTAAGGCGTGTAGCCGGATGACCGACCCTACGAGCCTGTGCGCCGGCGATCTCAAGTGTGGTCGCGACTAGATTCCACGAGGCGGCCTCGCGCAGGCGTTCGTTCGGGGTGAGAGGCACGGCGCTGCCCTGATCGGTCTCCCCTATCGGCACGCTTTGCAGCTCGAGGCGCTCGCCGAGCGCCATGAGCAGGTTGCTGAGCCGCTCGAGCGTCGGCGACTCCACCCCACGCTCGATGCGACTGATCGCGTCCTGACTGGTCCCGGCACGCAGCGCCAACCTGCGCTGGCTGATGCCGTTGCGCTTTCTCGCTTCGCGCAGCAATGCCGAGGGATCTACCCTACACCGCATACGGTGTCAGAATAGCAGCCGTTCGTCCGGTCGCTACCCTGACAGGAGATGATCGAGCCGATCGCGGATATGCCGCCGAACACGTTCGGTTTTCGGGGATCGGGCAAGTTCAGCAAAGGCGACTACACCGAGGTGTTGATCCCGCCGCTGCGCGAGGCGATCGAGCGCGACGAGAAGATGCGCATGCTGTTCCAGATCGGTCCCGACTTCCACGGGGTCGAGGCGGATGCCGTTTGGACCCAGGCGAAAGCCGATCTCGGCTTGGGGATCAGACATCTCTCGGCTTGGGAGCGCGTTGCGCTCGTCACCGACGAAGACTGGGTCCGACACGCCGTGGGCCTCGTCGGCTGGCTCTACCCGTGTGAAATGCGCATCTTCTCGCTGGATGAGCTCGCAACAGCCAAGGAGTGGCTGGCTACCTAGCGCGCGGCCTCGACGCGGTCGAACGGCTCAGCTGAGCACCAGCCGCACGATCGCGGACACTCCTACGACCACGATCAACGCGCGCAGCGCATCGGGGTGAAGGCGCCGTCCATAGCGCGCGCCGAGCTGGGCCCCGACGATGGAGGTCACGGCGATGATTGCGGCGGGCCCCCAGTCGATGTGCGCGGCGAAGACGAAGTACAGAGCCGCTACGCCGTTGGTGAGGCCGGCGAGGACGTTCTTGAGCCCGTTGGTGCGGTGCAGGTCCTGGTTGAGCGCGACGCCGAGGACGGCGAGCAGCAGGATGCCCTGAGCGGCGCCGAAGTAGCCCCCGTAGACGCCAATCGCGTAGACGGCGAATGCGGTCGGTATCGCGCCGTGGCGGTCCATGTCGATTTCGCGCTTGACGAGCCACGCGTTCAAGCGCGGCTGCAGCAGCGTGAGCGTGAGCGCGAGCGCGATGAACACGGGAACGACGGCCTTGAAGGCGGCCGCCGGCAGCACGAGCAGCAGCACGGCGCCGGTGATGCCCCCGAGCACGGACATCGTCCCCAGTCTCACCGCCCGGCCGCGCTGGCCTGAGAGCTCACGCCGGTAGCCGATCGCGCCGGAGACGGATCCCGGCACGAGCCCGACGGTGTTCGAGACGTTGGCGGTGACGGGCGGGTAGCCGAAGGCGAGCAGCACTGGGAAGGTGATCAGGGTGCCACTACCGACAATCGTGTTGATCGTCCCAGCCGCGAGTCCGGCGAGGGCGATCGTGATCACCTCGCCGAGGCTCATACGCGGTTGGATCCTATCCTCCGGGCGCCGTCTTGCAGACGTCCAAATCCGTCCAATTGGATTCAACCATGTCGTATCGATGCGTTAGCCTTTTGACTATGAGCGCGTTTGTCGGTCGCATGAAGGCGATAGGCGAGCACCTGCCTGGTCGCTCTGCGCACGATGAGGGCGGCGTCGCTCACGGCGACATGACCGCCGAGCATCGGCCACGAGCGACGGTGACATCGGTGAGCGTTGTGCTGATGGTGATGGTCACCGCCGCAACCGGTGCGGTCGTGCTCGCCACGCGCGATCGCAGCGTCGCCAACCTTCTCGGCTCCCACCCCGCGAGCGCCTCGGCGGCTGCCGAACCACTCACCCCCACCCGACTGGTTTCCGCGCCGGCGCACAGCATCGCCAACGGCGCCGAGCCGCTGACGGTGACGCTGTCTGGACCGCCCGCCGCGACCTCGCCGCTACCCACATTGCGCCCGGCGGTCGCAGGCACGTGGAACACTGTCGGCGACTCGCTGGTGTTCACGCCCGCCTCGACGCTGATGCCCTGCTCGAGCTACACGTTGACGATCTGGGCGAACACGATCGCGACGGGTCATTCGCGTCTGGGCAAGCGCCACACGATCGGCCTGAATGTGGCATGCCCTTCGACGGCGGCGCTGCAGCAGAGCCTGGCCCGGCTCGGTTACATGGGCGCAAACTTCCATCCGCTGTACGCCGTCCGCATCGCGTCGGGACCGGAGACTCGTCGTGAAGCGGCTGTGCACATATTCCATCCCCCCCGCGGCGTGGTCGTGCCGGACCCTTCAGACGCACCGGCGGTCGAGACCGGACAGCTCGACGAGACCACGCGGGGAGCGGTGACCGTCTACCAGTCCGACCACGGCCTCGAACCTACGGGCGAACCGAACTACGCGACGTGGGCCTCGCTGCTGGCCGCGGAGAGCAGCTATCACCGCAATCCGAGCTCCTACACCTGGGTGACGGTGTCCGAGTCGATCCCAGAGACGCTGGAGGTCCATCGCGGACACCATGTGGTGCTGAGCACGCCCGCGAACACGGGTGTGGCGGGAGCCGAAACGGCGCAGGGCATCTTCCCGATCTTCTCGAGGTTCACGTCGACGACGATGACTGGAACCAACCCCGACGGCTCGCACTACAGCGATCCGGGGGTGCCGTGGGTGAACTACTTCAACGGCGGCGATGCCGTGCACGGCTTCCCGCGCGGCTCCTATGGCACACCGCAGTCCAACGGCTGCGTGGAGCTGCCGATCGAAACGGCGCATACGGTGTTCGACATGCTGCGCTTGGGCGACATCGTCGTGGTGAGCTGACGGTGGCGCCGCCAGGCCACGACGTTGCGGGCCTGCCCGTGGCGTGGGCCGTGAACGCCGGGGCTCGACGAGGGTCGTGAGACGCTCTCGCAGACCTCGCCCCCGCGGCTGGTTGCGCCACTACGCGGGACTGCTCTCCCCCGACGCGGCGGCGGCCGCGCCGGTCGTGCTCGAACGCGACGGAGCAAAGCGTCTGCGCAGGCTGACGGCGACCGCTTCCGACGGCGTCCGGGAGCGGATCAAACCCACGCGCGAGCGGATGCGCGCGCTCGTGGCCACTCCCGGAGGACGCTTGCAATGGCGCGAGGCGCCGGTCCCGCCGCCGCCGGGCGAGCACGGTGCGATCGTCCATCCGATCGCGGCCTCGACTTGCGATCTCGACTGCCCGCTCGTGCATGGTGCGACGCAGCTGCCGCTGCCGCTGCACCTGGGGCACGAATGTGTCGCCGAGGTCCTCGCGGTCGGCGAGCGCGTGCAGAACGTGCGGGTCGGCGATCGTGTGATCGTGCCGTTTCAGATCAACTGCGGCGTCTGCGAGCCGTGCCTGGAGGGGCGCACCGGCAGCTGCACGAGCGTGCCACCGATCTCGATGTATGGCATGGGCATCGGTGCTGGACACTGGGGCGGCGCGTTCTCCGATCAACTTGCGGTGCCCTATGCCGACGCGATGCTGGTGGCGTTGCCGCAGAGCATCGACCCGACGGCGGCCGCCAGCGTCGCCGACAACGTCTGCGACGCCTACCGGCATATCGCGCCCCACCTCCCGGCGCTGCTGCGCAAGGACCCCTCAGCTGAGGTCCTGATCCTCGCCGCGAGCGAGCGCAAGACGCTGTTCACCGCGAGCCTGCCCCTCTACACGGCCCTGATCGCACGCGCCTATGGCGCTCGCAATATCACGCTCGCCGATGCGCGGCCGCACGTTCGCGAGCACGCCGAGCGCCTGGGCTTCGAGGCCGTACGTCCGCGCTCGCTGCGCCGTCGCCGTCCCGCTCCGCTGGTGGTCGACGCGAACACCAACCCGGGCCTCGCACTCGCGAGCACGGCCCCCGACGGCGTCTGCTCGAGCGCCGGAGGGCTGCATCGCGGCGCCGGCATTCCGATGCTGCGGATGTACGTCCGCAACGCCACCCTGTACGTGGGGCGCACGCACGCGCGTGCGCTGATCCCTGAGGTGCTCGAGCTGATGGCCGACGGTCGCCTGCGCCCAGAGTCGATACCGATGAACGTCGCGCCGCTCGACGACGCTGTTGGTGTGCTGCGCGAGCATTTCACCAGCGGTGAGGGAGTGAAGACGGTCTTGACGGCCAGCTGACGGCGCAACGCGGTCCAGGGGACACTGGGTGGGCCGTCCGAGGCGGACGGGACATTGGACGCGCGCCCGTGAGTACCCCGCCAAGACGCCCGCCCCCCGACCCTGCTGCGCCTATGGCGCAGCAGGCACGACCACGAGAGGCCCGTCGGCCACGAGGAGTCGCTCGGTGTCGAACGTCGACTCGCTGAGGCGCTCGACGTGGGTCGAGCCCTCGAGGAACACGTCGGCGGTCTCCAGGAAGCCGATGCGTGGAGTCCGGTAGTGCATCGGGACCACCCAGCGCGGGGAGAGTTCTTCGACGATCGCCGTGGCCTGGCTCGCGCCGATCGTGGGTCCACCGCCGACGGGTACGAACAGCAGGTCGATCTCGCCGATCGCGGCGGCCTGCTCCTCGCGCAGCGCTGGCTGGCCGAAGTCGCCCATGTGACAGACGCGCAGCCCGTCGAGCTCGAACACGAAGATCGTGTTCGGACCCCGTTCAGTGCCGGCAGCCTCGTCGTGCTCGGAGGAGATCGCGATGACCTCGCCGATCGGTGACTCCAGGCGTCCGGCGGTGGAGCGCAGGATCGCGGGATCGCCCTCGATCGCCTGCACGCCGTTGTGATCCATGTGCTCGTGCGTCACGAGCAGCACATCTGCCTCGACGTCCTCGATCGGCGGGTAGTCGAACTGCATCCCCCGACTCGCCGCCATCGCCGACATGTCGTCGAAGGGATCGATCATCACCGTCGCATCGGTCGCGCCGAGACGGAACGCTGACTGTCCATACCACTCAACCTGCATGCTCTTCCTCCACGATCTGGGTTTGCGTGATTGTCGCGCGCCGGCCCTCGCCTGCGCTCGATCCGTCGGTCGGCCTCGCCCCGTTCACAATCGGAGCTCCGTTGAGGGAAGCGCTCGCACGAGCAAGCTCGGTGGCGGAGGCGCTTTGCTGGGGCTCGTAGTGATACCTGCCGCCGCGCATCAACGAGGCACCCGCGGCGATCAGGCAGGCGACGATCGCGAAGGCAAAGGCCTCATGCAGGCCGGCGCGAAACGGCGCGGAGATCAGGTGCGGGAAGAAGGAGTGCCCGACGAGCGTCGCGCGGTTCGCCGGTGAGAGCGCGCTCAGCGCCTGGGCACCGACGAGGTGCTGGATCGGGTTGTAGCCGAGGAAGGCGGCGAAGAGGATCGAGACCGGCGGCAGGTGCGCGACTCCGGCGGCGGTCGCGGCGGCGACGCCGTGGGCCTTCAGCCCGGAGGTCATCGCGGCGGGCAGGCTCGAGGACAGGCCGAAGATCATGAGCGTGAAGAAGATCCCGATCGAGAGCACCTGGGCGGAGTTCTGGAAGGTCTGGTTCATGCCCCCGCCGGCGCCGCGATCGCTCGCGGGGAGGCTGTTCATCACGGCCGCGCGGTTGGGCGAGGCGAACATGCCCATGGAGACGCCGTTGAGGAAGAGGATCGCGGCGAACGTCGGGTAGGGGAAGTCGATCGGCAGCAGCGCAAGCAGGAAGAAGCTGAGCGCCGCGCCGAGCATCCCGCCGGTGGCGAACCAGCGCGCGCCGAAGCGGTCGGAGAGGTAGCCGGAGGTCGGGCCGGCGATGAGCATGCCGACGATCAGCGGCAGCATGTAGATGCCGGCCCAGAGCGGTGTTTCGGTGAAGTCGTAGCCGTGCTGGGGCAGCCAGATGCCTTGCAGCCAGATGATCAGCATGAACATCAGCCCGCCGCGGGCGACGGCTGAGAGGAAGGTCGAGAGCGTGCCGAAGGTGAACGCGCGGATGCGGAACAGCGGCAGGCGGAACATTGGGTCGGGTACGCGCCACTCGATCAAGGCAAACGCGACGAGCGAAGCCAGGCCGGTGCCCATCAGCGCGAGCACCTTCGGGCTCGTCCAGCCGGTGGCGTGGCCGCCGTAGGGACGGATGCCGTAGGTGACGGCGACCATGATCAGGATCAGGCCGAGCGCGAACGTGAGGTTGCCCCACCAGTCGACGCGCGCGCGTTTGGGCGTGCTGCGCTCCTCGAGCTTCAGGTAGGCCCATACGGTGCCGAAGAGGCCGATCGGCACGGAGATCAGGAAGACCATCCGCCAGTCGATGGGCGCGAGCAGTCCGCCGAGCACGAGCCCGATGAAGACGCCGGAAACGCCGACGATGTTGTTGATCCCGAGCGCCATGCCGCGCTGGTTGGGAGGGAAGGCGTCGGTGAGGATCGCCGCGGAGTTCGCCAGCAGGAAAGCGGCCCCGACCCCTTGGACGATGCGAAAGACGATCAGGTACAGCGCCCCGGCGCGCCCGGTCATCCAGTCGATCGTGAGGAACAGCGAGGCGATGGTGTAGACGAGGAAGCCGAGGTTGTACATGCGCACCCGCCCGTACATGTCCCCCAGCCGCCCGAGGCTGACGATCAGGACGCTCGTGACGACGAGGAAGCCGAGGATCATCCACAGCAGGTAGAAGCTGTTCGCGGGCACGAGCGGATCGAGGTGGATGCCGCGGAAGATGCTCGGCATCGCGATCAGCACGATCGAGCCGTCGAGCACGGCGAGCAGCACGCCGAGCGTTACGTTCGAGAGCGCGATCCACTTGTAGCGATCGCTCGGGTCGTGCGACTGCGTGGGGGCGCGCGATGCAGTTACAGCAGCCATCGCCCCCACGCTAGCAACCTTACGGTCACGTAAGGATCAGTTTGGGGCGCAGCGGCCCCCACCCAGCGCTACTGGACGGTCAGCGTGCCTTCCATGCCCGCCATGCGGTGTCCGGGGACGGAGCAGAAGAACTTGTAGGTGCCGGGTTTGAGCGTCACCGACAGCGTTTTCGATCCGCCCTGGAAGGTCGGGGTCGCGCCGACCTGCGCGCCGGAGGAGGATTCGATCGTGACGTTGTGTGCCAGCGAGGAGGCGTTGGTGAAGTCGATCGAGACCTTGCCGGCCTTGGCCGTGAGCGAGGTCTTGTTGTACTTCAGTTCGCCTTCCGGATTGGCTTCGAGGCTAAGTGCCGACTGGGCCGCGGCGCCGCCGGTCGAGGAGGCGCCCGAGGAGGTCGTGCTGGACGTCGTGGCGGGCGTGGCGGGCGTGGCGGGCGTGGAGGACGAGCTGGAAGTGGAGGAGCTGCTCGACGAACCGCAGCCCGCCACCAGCAGAGCGAGCAGTGCGAATCCCAGCAGGCTCGATCGGCGCAGCAAGCTCGATCGGCGCATCGTCCCTCTCGCATGCTGCGTGTCCGTTGCCGTCGTGCCGGTCATCGTGCCTCCTTGTGGTCGCTGTCGCCTCATCCTCTGGTCGGGATCATCGCAGGCTTGTGAACTTCGAGCTTGGATCTCGATGCAGAGCGTGTTCGAGCCCCAAGACCCCACACGCGGGAGAACCTTCCCCAATGGCTACCCGACCTGCCCGGACGGGCGCACGAGGATCTCGTTGATGCTGACGTTCGGTGGCTGTTCGATCGCATAGAGGATCGCGCGCGCGATGTCCTCGGCGCTCAGCCGCTCGACCCCCTCGAAGCGTTTGGCGATCTGCCCGAGCACCTCTGCTCGATTGTGGCCGACGAGCTCGGTGGCGACGGCGCCGGGCTCGATCAGGGTGACGCGGATGCCGAGTGGCACGGTCTCTTGGCGCAGGGACTCCGAGAAGGCGCCGATGCCGAACTTGGTGAGGTTGTAGACGCCGGAGCCCAGGCGCGCGAAGCGCCCGGCGACGGAGCTGACGTTGACGATGTGTCCGGAGCCCTGCTCGCGCATGAGCGGCAGCGCGGCGTGGCTGCAGTAGAGGACGCCGAAGACGTTGGCGTCGATCATCCGCCGCCACTCCTCGGTGGGCGCGTCGGCGATCGGCCCGAGGAGCATGACGCCGGCGTTGTTGACGAGCACGTCGAGGCGGCCGAGCTCTGAGTGGGTGCGACGCACGAACTCGCCGGCCTGCTCCTCCTCCCCCACGTCGGTGGCGATCGCGATCGCGCGACCGCCGTCGGCGGCGATCCGCTCGGCCAGCTCTTGGATGCGATCGACGCGCCGGGCGGCGAGGGCTAGGGCCGCGCCGGCTTGGGCGCAGCGCAGCGCGGTGGCCTCGCCGATGCCCGACGACGCGCCGGTGACGGCGATGACCTGGCCGGAGAGGTCGGCTGAGCTCATCGGGTGGAAGTCTAGGACCTACCCCCTATCCCGCCTGCTTCACCTCTGGGATCTATCTCCTATCCCGTTTCCCCCGCCTCTGGGACCGTACATCGCCTCGCCCACCGGCGAGGCGATAGAAGCGCTCGGAAGTTGGGTAGATAAGACGAGACTTGGGCCCGTCTGACGGGTTGTATGTGTCCCGGGGGCACGCGGTGGCTTGCGTGCGCGGGCGCGCGGACGTCCAAAACGGGACAGAAAGCTGGATGAACGGGAAGGAAAGCCGAAAGAAAGAGTGCTGATAGGCACAACCAACGGGCAGGGAGCGGCGTACACAGTGTCGAACGTGACTCCAAGCGACGGTCCGGAAAGAATAATTGACAACGCAACTATCGCGGCGTATAATTCCGACTGCAAGCATCGGATTAAGAAGGGCCTCATATGGCAGATACCATTCGCAAGACCCCCAAAACACCAGCAAAACCAGCTGATAGCGCGCTGACGGCGGCGCTGGACAGCTTCATCCCGGAGTCCGTGGATCAGCTGCTCGCGCACTCGCGGCGCTATCCCCTGCTGACTCCTGCGCAGGAGATCGAACTGGCGCAGAAGATCGAGCGCGGCGATCTGCAGGCCAAGGAACTGCTCGTGAACTCGAACCTGCGGTTGGTCGCATCGAACGCGCGGCGCTACCAGAACCAGGGTCTGCCCCTCGCGGATCTCGTGCAGGAGGGCATGCTCGGGCTGATCAGGGCCAGCGAGAAGTTCGACTGGCGCAAGGGTTTTCGCTTCAGCACCTACGCGACGCTGTGGATCAGGCAGGCGATCCAGCGCGGGCTGGAGAACTCCGGCCGCACGATCAGGCTGCCCGTGCACGTCGCGCAGCGCTCGCGCAAGGTCGGGCGGGTTGAGCGCGAGCTGTCCGTCAGGCTCGGGCGCGAGCCGACGATCGAGGAGCTGGCAGCTGAGACGGGCCTTGAGATCGAGCAGGTCGAGGAGGTACGCCACCAGCGCGCCGCGCTCGTGAGTCTCGATCAGCAGGTCGGCGAAGACGGCGACACCGCCCTCGGAGATCTGCTGCCCGCCGAGCAGGAGGCGCCGGAGGAAACGGCGTGGGAGAACGAGCGCGAGCGGATCGTGCATGAGGCGATCTCGCAGCTGCCGGAAACCGAGCGCACGGTGCTGACGCTGCGCTTCGGCACCGGCCGCGAGGAGCCGCAAACGTTGACGGCGATCGGCAAACGCCTCGGGTTCTCCGCCGAGCGTGCCTCGCAACTGGAGCAGCGCGCCTTGAAGAAGCTCGCGGAGTCGCCCGAGATGGCAGCTTTGCGAGAGGCCGCCTGAAACATTCGCGTCGGGGCCCCCGCCGGACGGCAGATGTCTGACGGGGGCCCTAGACTGCTGGTCTGAAGTTCCGACTGGACGGATGGGAGTGTGCGATGACAGACCAGTCAAAGTCCGCTTGGGAGCGCACGGTCGAGTTGACGATCGCCATCGGCGAAAGGATCTTGGCGCCGATCGAGCGGTTCATCGGCCGCCGTTCGCTGGTCGGCGATGAGACGTTCTTCGAGCTCGAGCGCTTTCCATGGGTGGCGCAAGTGGAGGCGAACTGGCAGACAATCCGGGAGGAGGCCGAGCGGCTGCTGGAGGACCGCGAGGAGCTCGCGAACTTCCAGGACATCTCGAAGGACCAGATCGAGATCACCGACGACGATCGCTGGAAGACGTTCTTCCTATACGGCTACGGCTTCGAGGCGAAGCTCGGCGTGGAGATGTGCCCACGCACGGCGGCGCTGATGCGCGAGGTCCCGGGGATGAAGACAGCGATGTTCTCGATCCTCTCCCCGCGCAAGCACATCCTCGACCATCGCGGCCCGTACAAGGGCGTGCTGCGCTATCACCTTGGTTTGATCGTGCCAAGCGATGCGGAGTCGTGCCGGATCAGGGTCGGCGAAGACATCCGCCATTGGGAAGAGGGCCGGAGCATGGTCTTCGACGATACGTTCAACCACGAGGTCTGGAACGACACGGATGAGACGCGGGTGGTGCTGTTCGTGGATGTGCTGCGCCCCCTACCCTCCCCGTGGGCGCAGATCAACAGCGCGATCGTGAAGGCGATCGGCTATTCGCCGTTCGTACTCGACGCGAAGCGCAATCAGGAAGCGTGGGAACGGAGTTACCGCGCGCGCCGGCAGGGCGCGCGAGCCGCGACGCCGACCTGAGTAGGACTCAATCATGGTCGGTGTGGATCGAGACGTCGAGCACGTCCGGGTGCTCGTCTCTGATCTGGCGCTCGAGCCGGCCGGCCAGTGCGCGGGCGTCGGCAAGCGTGCGCTCGGGTCCGAGGCAGACGGTCAGCACGGCCCGCGGGCCGTGGGCGAGGTGACGCAATCCGAGCGCGGTATCGGGCTCGACGTGCACGATGACGTCGCTGCCGGGGAGATCGCGCGCGATCGCGTCCTCGATCGCGCTGGCGACGGCGTGACCGTGGGCGAGGTCGGCGTCTGGCTCGACGCCGACGACGACGTCGAGGAAGTGACGGCCACCGGATTCGCGCATGCGCAGGCGGCTGAGCGTGACGGGCTCGTCGATTCCGGCGATCGCCGCGCGCGCCGTCTGCTCGGCGGGACCGGAGGCGGTGTCCATCAGCACGCGGATGTTGCCCCGCATGAGCCTGCCCGCGGAGTAGAGGACGAGCCCGGCGACGAGCAGCGCGGCGATGGAGTCGGCCTGGGGATAGCCGGCGCGCACGAGCAGCAGACCGATCAGCACGGTGATGGAGCCGACGAGGTCGAGCGTGAAGTGCAGCGCGTTGGCGCTCAGCGCGGCGCTCGAGTGCTCGTGCGCGGCGCGGTGCAGGGTGCGCGAGCGGCCGGCGTCGATCAGGATCACCACGCCGACGACCGCGAGCACATACCAGTGCGCGTCGGCCGTTGGGCCGTGCCCCGCGAGACGGTCGATCGCCTCGCCGGCGATCACGAGGCTTGCGAGGACGAGGATCGCGCCCTCGCCGAGCGCGGAGAGGTGCTCGGCCTTGCCGTGACCGTAGGGGTGCTCGCGATCGGCGGGGCGCCCGGCGACGCGCACGGCGAAGAACGTCAGCAATGCCGCGACGAGGTCGGTGGCGGAGTGGATCGCCTCGGCAACCAGCCCGAGGCTGTGCGCGAGCAGTCCAACCACGAGCTTGATCGCCACGAGCGCCACCGCGGCGGCGACCGACATCAGCGCGGTGCGCTGGGCGGCCTCAGATGTTCGAGACGTCAAGGCCCGTGCCTTGAAGCAAGCTGTTCGCTTGGGAGTTGAGCACGGTGAACTCGCCGCTGAGGATCAGCAGACCGAGCGCGATCATGATCGCCCCGCCGATGGCGATCACGATCGGGAAGTGGCGCTTGACGACCGCCAGCGTGTTCGTCGCGCGCTCGAACGCGAGGGCGATCAGCAGAAACGGAATGGCGAGGCCGGCGGAGTAGAACGCGAGCAGGAGCGCGGCGTGCGCGGCGGAATTGGAGACGGCGGCCTGCGTGAGGATCGCAGCGAGAGTGATGCTCGTGCAAGGCGTCCAGGCGATCGCGAACGCGGCGCCGGCGATCAGCGGCCCGCCGCGACCGGCGAGGCGCTGGAGGGACTCGGAGTGCCATTGGAAGTTGAGCCGATCGACGAAGGGAGTGAGGAGGAAGAGGACGCCCATCGCCACGATCACGACGCCGCCCACCTGTTCGAGGGTCTGTTTGTGTTCGTTGAGCGTGGAGCCGATGGCGGTTGCGCCGAGGCCCAGCAGGATGAAGATCGAGGAGAAGCTCGCGATGAACAGGAGGCTCGGGACGAGCACGCGTCGGGCCCCGGCGTGCTGCATGTCGGCGGGGGCGACCCCGACGACGGTTGAGAGGTAGCCCGGTACGAGCGGCAGCACGCACGGCGACATGAACGACACGAGCCCGGCCGCAAGCGCGACCGGGATGCCAACCCCACCGGCGGCGTCGGTGGCGATCACGATCATGCATGCACCGCCGCGCGCAGCTCCGCCACCGCGCGCTCCAATCGCGCGACGCGCTCCTCGAGGTCGACCTGTCGGTGCAGGTCGGCGGGCGCCACCGGTGATGGATGCTCGGCGGGCTCGCCGGCGACGCCCGTCGGGACTCCCTCGCCATTGGGGGGACTGGCGCTCGTGTGGGGGGCGCCGGCGGTCCACTCCGCGGAGACCGGGACGACGCTCGACCCCGAGATCGCGCCGACCTCAGCGTGTTCCTCCTCGCTGTCGGCGCTGAGGAGGTGCTCGTAGCGCTCCTCCTTTTGACCGGGGCGGCGCTCCAGGCGCGCGACGAGCTCGCGCTCGATCAGGCGATTGAGCGTGTCGTGTACGGCGTCGAGATCGCTGAAGGCGTGCATCCGCTCGGCGCGCTGCTTGAGCTCGCCGGGGGTCTGCGCTCCGCGCAGCAGGAGCACGCAGAGAACCGCGTGTTCGGCGCCGCTCAGCGGTAGGACTTCGGCGAGCAGGTGGCGGTACTTGGGGGCACGACCGCGCCCGCTTGCCAGGCGCGTATATCCGCGGCGCTCGAGCCGGTGCAGCGCGTCGCGCAGCGTGGCGTCGTCGTAGTCGACGACGGGGTCGCGGTTGGTCGACTGGTTGCAGGCGAGCCGCAGGCTGTTGAGCGTGAGCGGGTAGATGTCGGGCGTGGTGAGCTGCTTTTCGAGCATGCACCCGAGCACACGTGTCTCCGAGTCGGACAGGTTCATCGCGTTAAGCCTACGACGCGGCCGGCCCTGTGCGCCGCGCCACTCCGACGCCACCGTCTTGCACGCGGCGCAACGCCAGACGCGGCCGGGGCCCCGCGCCCTCCCAGGTGCGCGCCGTGAGCGCCGCGGAGCACGCGGGCTCACCTTCTAGAGTCTTCTGGCGTGAGCGCTCAGCCATTTGCCCAAGGACACGGTGGTGGCGGCGATCGCGGTGGACGACGCTCACTGCAGCCGGAGCTGCGCCCCGAGGACGTACCCGCCACGCCGGTCTCGCTGCGGCGCATCGGCGCACTGTTCAAGCCCTATCGCGCGCGCCTGAGCGGCCTGTTGACGCTGATCTTCCTGTCGGCGGGACTGGGCGTGATCAGCCCGTTTTTGCTGCGGGAAATCATCAACACGGCATACCCACAGCACGACACTGAATTGCTGGTGGAGCTGGTGGCGGGGATGGTGGCGTTGTCGGTGATCACGAGCGTGATCGGGGTCGCGCAGACGTGGATCTCAAACCAGGTCGGCCAGCGCGTGATGCACGATCTGCGGGCGGCCGTGTATGCGCACCTGCAGCGGATGTCTCTGGCGTTCTTTACGCGCACGCGCACGGGCGAGGTGCAGTCGCGGATCGCGAACGACATCGGCGGGATCGACAGCGTGGTGACCTCGACGGCCACCTCGATCGTGCAGAACGTGACGACGGTGGTGGCGACGATCGTGGCGATGTTCCTGCTCGATTGGCGCTTGGCGGTGTTCTCGCTGGTTCTGCTCCCGTTCTTCGTGTGGCTGACGCGCCGTGTGGGAGAGGAGCGCCGACGCATCCAGTCGGTGCGCCAGTCGCGTCTGGCGGACATGTCGACGCTCGTGGAGGAGTCGCTGTCGGTGTCGGGCATCCTGTTGGGCAAGACGATGGGCCGCTCGCCGGAGCTCGTGCGGCGTTTTGGCGAGGAGTCGGGAGAGCTCGCCGATCTGGAGGTGCGCGCGCGCATGGCGGGCCGCTGGCGGATGGCGACGGTGCAGATGAGCTTTGCGATCATGCCGGCGCTCGTCTACCTGTTCGGCGGGCTGCAGCTCGGCTCGGGTGGCCGCTTGATCTCGATCGGCACGGTGGTTGCGTTCACGACGTTGCAGACGCGACTGCTGTTCCCGATCCAGTCGCTGCTGTCGGTGGGCTTGGAAGTGCAGACCTCGCTCGCGCTGTTCGGGCGGATCTTCGAGTACCTGGATCTGCCGGTGGACATCGTGGAGCGCGCGAATGCGAGCGCGCCGAGCGGCGTGCGCGGCGACGTGCGGTTGCAGGACGTGTGGTTTCGCTACGCGCCCGAGGCTCGCTGGACGCTCGAGGCGATCTCGGCGGAGATCCCGGCGGGGACGCGCACGGCGCTGGTGGGCGAGACCGGTTCGGGCAAGACCACGCTCGCGTATCTGGTGGCACGGCTGTATGAGCCCGAGCGCGGGTGTGTGTCGATCGACGGCGTGGACATCCGCGACATGACGCTTGCCTCGCTGGCCGCGACCGTGGGACTGGTCTCTCAGGAGACCTACCTGTTCCACGCGTCGATCCTCGAGAACCTGCGCTTTGCGTGCCCGGATGCCACGGATGAGCAGATTGAGGACGCCGCGCGCGCGGCGCAGATCCACGGGTTGATCTCCTCGCTGCCGGAGGGATATGACACGCCTGTCGGCGAGCGCGGCTATCGCTTCTCCGGCGGGGAGAAGCAGCGTATGGCGATCGCCCGCACGGTGTTGCGCAATCCGCCGGTGCTGATCCTCGACGAGGCGACCTCGGCTTTGGATACGGAGACCGAGCGCGCGGTGCAGCAGGCGCTTGACGAGCTCTCGCGCGGGCGCACGACGATTGCGATCGCGCACCGCCTGTCGACGATTCGCGACGCCGATCAGATCCTCGTGCTCGACTCCGGACAGGTGGTCGAGCGCGGCACGCATGAGGAGCTGCTCGAGCGTGACGGTCGCTACGCCTCGCTTCTGAGTGGCGCGGCGGTCGGCGATGATCGGCTGCCGGAGCCCGGCGCAGCACTGGCCTGAGGGACTCGCGCTCAGGCCCGCAAGCATGCACGCGGTCCCCACGGGAAGCTCGGGCTCGCGAGTCCCCTACGCGACGGCGTCGATATTCAGGCGCACGTAGTCGACCACGACGGGCTCGCCGAGCTCGACCATGACGTCGTCCATGAACGACTCGCGCAGCGGCTCGGGCAGGTGCTGGACGTGCGGACCGAGGACGATCGTGGAGAGGAACTCGCGCGGGTGCTCGGGCTCGGTGGGCGCGGCTGCAAGCCAGCACTCGGTGCTCGCGAATCCGGCGTCCAGCAGCAGATCTTCGGTGTCTCTGGGGTTGGCGTAGTTCCACGGTGGGCGAAAATCGCCGAAGGGCTCGACGTAGGGTTCGCGTTCCATGATCAGCGCGGCACGCGCGCGCAGCGTGGTGATGTTGCCCTCTCCCCCGCACTGCGCCACGAGTCGCCCGCCGGCTCGCAGGACGCTGTGCAGTGAGCGGAAGAGCGCGGCGTGGTCTGCCACCCAGTGAAACGTGGCGGTCGAGAGAATCGCGTCTACAGGCTGCTGTAGCTCGCGCTCGAGCTGCAGCAGGTCGGCGCGGCGAACATCGGCGTCGGGACCGAGGCGCTCGCGCGCCACCGTAACCATCGACTCGGAGACGTCCACACCGATGACGTGCCCGCGGGGCAGGCGCTTGATCAGCGCCTCGGTGACCCGTCCTGAGCCGCAACCGGCGTCGAGCACTGTCTCGTCGCCACGCAGCTCCAGGCGCTCGAGCACGGCCTGGCCCAGTGCCTGCATCGGACCGGATATCCGATCATACGTCTTGCCGTCCCATGTTCGCACCTCTTGCATACGTATGTACGTTATCACGAACGCGGCGATTGGATGGCGCGCTCGGAGAGGTCGAGCAGAGCGCGCGAGATCTGCCCGCCCTGCCACGCCAGCGGCGACCGTCCGGGCTCCTCCACGAGCAGGCTCGCGCCGGAGATCGCCTGTGCGTAGCGTTCGCCAACAGCCAGCGGGTGTCCAGGATCGGCCTCGTCGCGGGAGGCGATCACTAGAGCGGGCGCGTCGATGGCGCTCAGCTGGGCGAAACGCTCGAACGGGCGCGAGCGCGGCACCGCTTCGAGTGCGTCCGCTACCGCCAGCGGGTAATCGTGGGCGGAGAGTCGCTGGTGGACGACCTTCTCGACGGTGCCGCGCCACGCGTCGGGCACGGCGGCGAAGTCGTACGCCGCCATGAACCCCCCCACCCCACCTTCGCGCAGGCCGCGCGCGAGCGCGTCCCATCCCGCGAACTCCTCTTGCCCTCCGGTCATGTGCGTGGCGGGGTCGTAGGCCGGGGTAATCAGGGCCAGCGCGGCCACTCGCTGTGGGTGCTCCAGGGTGAAGCGGATGATCGTCTGCGCTCCCATCGAGGCGCCCGCGAGCGTTGCGCGCTCGATCTCCAGCTCGTCCATCACTACGAGTAGGTCGCTCGCGAGGCGGCCATACCCGTACGCGTCTGCTGTTCGTGCCGGATCGGAGCGGCCGTGACCGCGCGCGTCGTAGGCGATCACGCGCCTACCCGAGCGCTCGAGCAGGCGCGAGCCCATCACGACATACCTGCGCGTCGCGGTCAGGCCGTGGAGGAGCACGATCGGCGGACCGCTCCCGGCCTGCTCACCGGCCAGCTCGACCCCGTCGTCGGATTTGACGTGCAGTTCGTCGGTTGCGCCCGGGCGCGAGCGCTCAGGCATGCACCGCGGCGTGAGCGCGCAGCAGCTCGGCCGAGTGCTCGGGGCGCTCCCAGAAGAACAGGTGACCGACGCCCTCGAAGATCTCCAGGCCCGACCCGGGTATGAGCCCGGAGATCATGCGGCCGTTCTGCACCGGCAGCAGCTGATCGACCGTGCCGTGGATGATGAGTGTCGGCGCGGTGATCTCGTGTAGGCGCGCGGAGGTGTCGTGCTCGGTGATCGCGCGCATCTGCGCCATGATCACTTCGACGGGCACGGCGCGGCGCATTCCGATCTCCCTGAAACGAGCGTACTGCTCGTTGGCGGCGAACTCCGGGGAGACGTTTACCTCCCAGCCTGCGCGCAGCGCGCGCTCGCGGTCTCCGGACATCATCCCTTCGGCAAGCTTGCGCATTACCTCTTCAGAGGTCAGCGCGCTGCCCTCTCCTCCGCAGTAGGTGCAGCCGAGGGTGAGTGCGCGGATGCGCTGAGGATGGTTGAGGGCGAGCTCCTGGGCGACCATCCCGCCCATCGAGATGCCGAGCACGTGCGCGGACTCAAGACCGAGCGCGGCGAGCAGGCCCGCGGCATCCTCGGCGAATTGCGCGATCGTCACCTGCCCTTCGAGTCGGGTGCTGGCGCCGACGCCGCGATGGTCATAGACGATCGTCTCGAAGTCCTCGCGCAGGTCGGCGAGGAAGTCAGCGTTCCAATGGTCGAACGTGCCGCTCATGCCCATGATCATCAGCAGCGGCGGACCCGAGCCGGCGCGCTCGTAGCTGAGCTCGATCTCCCCCACTCGTGCAAGCGGCATCGAACGATCCTATACCTGCAGCATCATCTGGTCCAGCGCCTCGCCGGTGTCCCCCTCGGCCTGCGCGGTGGGCGCCGCGCGCTCATCCTGCGAGGAGAGCCCGGCAACCCGCACACCGAGCAGGCGCACCGGGCGCGCGGGCGCGTACTCGGCGAGCAGATTCAGCGCGACCGATGTCACGCGGTTGACGTCGTTGGTGGGCGCCTCGATGGTGCGGGCACGCGTGGCGGTGGTGAAGTCGTCGAGGCGCACCTTGATTCCTATGGTGCGTCCGCTGCGTCCGTGCGCGGTGAGGCTCGCGCAGAGCTCGTCGGCCATCGTTTGCAGCGCCTCGCGCAGCTGCGCGGGGTCGGAGACGTCGTAGTCGAATGTTCGCTCGCGCGACTCCGAAACGACCTTGCGCGCGGCGCCGATCACGCCGTCGTGTTCGAAGCGCCCACGCCGGCCGAGCTCGACGCCGAGGGTCGGTCCGAACCGCGCGACCAGCGCATCCTCGGGCGCGGCGGCAAGCGCACCAAGCGTGGTCAATCCGAGCTCGGCCAGCCGTGCTGCCGTCTTCGGCCCAATTCCAGGCACGAGCGCGGGCGAGGACTGCGCGAATCGCTCGCACGCCTGCGCGCGTGTGAGCGCGACGAAGCCGGCGGGCTTCTCCGCGTCGGAGGCGACCTTCGCGACGAGCTTGTTCGGCCCGATCCCCACCGAGCAGGTCAGTTCGGTGTGAGCGCGGATCTCGGCGATCAGCCGTCGCATGGCCGCGCGCGGAGAGTAGAGCCCATCGAGATCCAGGTAGGCCTCGTCGAGACCGACCACCTCCACCCGTTCGACGTGCGCGCGCACGATCCCCATCACCTCGCGCGAGGCCTCTCGGTAGGTCGTGAAATCGGGCGGAAGCACTACCGCCTGTGGGCACAGCCGCCGCGCTCGCGCGGCGGGCATCGCCGATCCCACCCCGTACTTGCGCGCCTCATAGCTTGCCGTCGTGACGACCGCCCGCGGCCCACTCCCCGCCACGACCACCGGCAGGCCTCGCAGCTCTGGACGGCGGCGCAGCTCGATCGAGACGTAGAACGCGTCCGCGTCCAGGTGGGCGACCTTCAACTCGCTGGATTCGAGGGACACCTCTCGAATCTAGCGCCGCTGGCGGCGTCGCGAGTGTGCTCACCGCGGACCGCCGGCCCCTGGATCATCGGCCCGGTGGTGGTGGTGGTGGTGCGCCAGCGCCGCCACCATCTCCAGGGTCACCGGGGCCGGCGTGCCTGTGACGCCCTCGGTACGCCACAATCGCCCACGCCAGCAGCCCAGCCGCGCCAGCGCCGATCAAACCCCAGGCCCAGCCCGGCAGGCCTTCATCTCCTTCTTCAGTTCCCTTTCCTTTGGCCGCAGCCGCGGCCAGCGCCGCCGCCGCACCGTTGCCGCTCGTCTCCGTACTCGTCGTCTGTGCGGGAGGCGTCGTTTGCGTCTTGATCACGGTGTTCGTCTGCGTCGGCGCTGTCACCGTCTTCGTCTTCGTTTGCGCCGGTGCCGTGACCGTCTGTGTTGGCGCTGTCTCCGTCTTCGTCTGCGTCACCGTCGTCGGCCCTGTCGTCCCCTTTTCCGCTGTGGCGTCAGCCGATGACTTCGCACTCGCGTCCGTTTCCGTCTTCGGGACTGTGCCTGCCTTCGCGGCGGGGTCAGTCGACGCGCTCGTACCGGTGCTCCCGGTCTTGTCTCCCGACACGGCTATCGACACCTTTGACTTGACGCTCTGCACCGCTTGGCCGGCGGAGCCTCCAGCGTCGCTCGCGCTGCTCGAACCGCACACGCCCAACATGACCGAGATCACGCAGAGCATTGCCAAGCACGCCGCCCCCGGTGCTCTCATGACATCGCCTCCTTCTCGTCGTCGGTGGTTGAACGCAGGTATCATCGGTCGGCCCATCCCGATGACCCTGCGGCCGCGACCAGCGCCTGCGGTATCAGCAACGCCATTCAAAAGAGACCTCGATTCGCGCGAGACGGCGACGGTATGCCAGTAACCTACCAAACGCGCCATAATCCCGTTGGTCTGAATCCAGGAGATCCTGGCCATCGCAGCGCTCTCGGTCATCCTCAATCTCATCTGGAAGCAAGTTAGGGGCCCCGTTGTCGCCACTTCCCCGTCCTAGTTGTAGAACCTGAGGACGTTGTTCATCCGGTCCTCCTTGGAGGCTGGTGGTGATCTAAGCCCCAGTCCCAAGGAGATACCGGATGAAACTGCACCGTAATGCTGCGCTGTCATTTAGGCAGCGCGAGCGGATGGTCCGTCGTGTTGTTGATGGTGGATGGTCTGTGAGGGAGGCAGCCATGGCTGTTGAGGTCAGCGACCGCACGGCCTCGAAGTGGGTTGGTCGTTATCGCGCTGAGGGAGTAGCTGGCCTGTTGGATCGGTCTTCAGCACCGCTGTTTGTCGCGAACCGCAGCGACGAGCGGACAGTCGAGGCGATCGCTGCCCTGCGGCGTTTGCGGTTTACGGGGCCTGAGATCAGCGAGGTGCTCGACCGGCCAGTCTCGACGGTTTCGGGGATCCTGACCAGGATCGGGATGGGACGCTTGGGGCGTCTTGGTCTCGAGCCAGCAGAACGCTGCGAACGGGCCGTTGCCGGCGAGCTGATCCATATCGACGTGAAGAAGCTCGGACGGATCCAGGGCGGCGCGGCCGGGCATCGAATCCACGGCCACAAGCGACACAACCCAGCCAAGACCGATGCAGCTGGGCGACGACGCAAAGCGGTCGGCTGGGAGTTCGTGCACGTCGCGATCGACGACGCGACGCGCCTAGCCTACGCCGAGGTTCTCCACGACGAGAAGGCAACGACAGCGATCGGCTTCCCGCGACGAGCAATCCGGTTCTTCGAGCGTCACGGCATGAAAGTCCAGGAGCTCCTAACGGACAACGGCTCGGCTTACCGCTCAGCTGTTCACGGGATCGCCTGCCGGACGCTGGGGATCCGCCACCTTCGCACCAGGCCCTACAGGCCTCAGACAAACGGGAAGGCAGAGAGATTCATCCGCACCATGCTCGGCGGCTGGGCCTACGGTGCCATCTACCGCGACAGCAACGAGCGCACAGCGGCCCTTGACGGCTGGCCCTGGACCTACAACCATCGAAGACGACACCAAGCCATCGGGCGACAGACACCCATCAACCGACTGAACAACCTGCTCGGGTCTTACACCTAGCCCGGCTTTCTGAAAAGAACAGCGATGGGATACCTGCATCTCGGCGCGCCCCGTCAGGCGCTGTCGTAGGAGTCGCCGCTGCCGTCCTGACGGCGCTCGACATCGACGGCCTCCAAGGCCGACTCGAGCGTGGGATAGAAGTGGTCGCGATCGAGCGTCTCCATCAGCCCGTAGCGCAGGATCAGCTCCTGTAGACGACTGCGCAGCTCGGCGAACGCGAGGTGGATGCCGGCATCGTTGAGCTCGCGGTCGAGCTGCTCGAGCATCTCGGCCGCGGTGACGTCGACGTCGGTGATGGCCTCGCACTGCAGGACGATCCACGCCGGATCTCGCTCGCGTACCAGGCGACGGATCTGCTGACGGAAGGAGCTGGCGTTGGCGAAGAACAGCGGCGCCTCCCAGCGGTAGATCACGATCCCCGGGAGCTGTTCGGCGTCGGGGTAGCTGGCAAGGTCGTGCCAACCCTCGGCCGCGTCGACGCGGCCGAGGACCGCGCCGTGCGGCCACCAGTTGCGCCGGAAGAACAGCAGGATCGCGAGCAGCACGGCAACCACGATGCCCTGCAGTACCCCGAGCAGGATCACCCCCGCCGTCGCCGTGAGCGATATGCCCAGGGCGCTGCGGCGGAGCTCGAAGTAACGGCGCAGGATACCCACGTCCATGAGCGACAGCGCCGCCATGATCACGATCGCGGCAAGCGCCGCCTGCGGGAGATCGGCGAGCAATGAGTTGAGGAACAGTAGGAGCACCGCGACCAGGCCCGCCCCCACCAGGCCGGTGACCTGACTCTTTGCGCCCGCCTGCTCGGCGACCGCGGTCCGCGAGCCGCTGGTCGAGACTGCGAAGCCTTGGAACAGACCCGCGGCGATGTTGGCGACGCCGATGCCGATCATCTCCTGGTCGGGCTTGACCTCTTCGCCGCGGCGCGCCGCGAAGCTGGTTGCGGTCGCGATCGTGTCGGTCAGCGACACCAGGGCGATGCCGACCGCGGCGATCAGCAGTGGACCGACGTCTTTCGCGTCGGTCCACGGGATGCTCGGCGCGGGAATGCCCCGCGGAAGGGAGCCGACTGTGTCCACCCCGTGTTCGGCCAGGCCGAGCACCGCGGAGGCCACCGTCACACCCACGACGGCTACAAGCACAGCGGGGACACGCCGGGTGACGCGCGGGAGGATCACGAGCAGCGCAAGCACCGCTACACCGACGATCAGGGTCGTCGTGTGCGTCTGGTCGAGGTCTTCGAAGAAGACCCGGACCTCCTTCAGGAAGGAGTCTGCGCTGGTTGAGAAGCCGAACAGCTTGGGCAGCTGTCCGACGACGATCGTGATACCCAGGCCGTTCATGTAGCCGACCTGGACCTCCTTGGAGAGAAGGTCGGCGACGAACCCCAGCCGCCCGAGCCCGAGCCCTATCTCCGTGAGACCGACGAGCACCGCCAACATGCCGGCGAGAGCGATTGCCGTTCCGGTGTCTCCGTCGGCCAACAGCGGCGTGATCGCGGCCAGGATCAGCGGCGAGATCGACGAGTCGGGGCCCAGCACGAGCACGCGCGAGGGACCGAAGATCGCGTAGCCGACCAGGCAGGCGACCGTCGTGTAGAGCCCGGTCGCGGCCGGCAGGCCCGCCAGCTGTGCATAGGCCATACCCTGCGGCACGAGAATGGCGGCCAGGACGATGCCCGCGACCACGTCGTGGCGCAACGACGCACGCCGGTAGTTGCGGACCGTGCCGAGCCCCGGCAGCCAGCGCTCGATCCGCCCGACCGCGGGCTCGCTCACCGACCGACGTCTTCCTGCTCGCGTGGGGTCAAACGTAGCTGAGGCCCGCCCACCAGCCGGCGGGCGATCATGCCCGACCCGATGCCGATCGCCGCGCCCGCGAGGACGTCGCTCGGGTAGTGCACGCCCGTGTGAACGCGGGAGTAGGCGACTAGACCGGCGAGGGGAGCCAGTGCCGGCACGAGGCTCGGCAGCTGTCCGCCGGCTCCGGTGACGAACGCAAACGCGACGGCGCTGTGCCCGGACGGGAACGAGCTCGACACGGGCATCGCGATCAGAACCGGTCCGCTCTCGTGCGCCGAGGGACGGCGCCTGCGCATGAGCAGCTTGGCCGGTCCGTTGGCCACGATCGCGGCGATCACGATCGCCATCACTCCGTCGCGCGCGGCCCGCCGCCCCGGCCCACCGCCGAACAGGACGAGCCCGCCCGCGACGGCCAGCCACAGCCGTGAGTAGTCGGCCGCCCTCGTCGCGAGGACCAGGACGCGATCTCGGCCGGGGGTGCGTACTCGCGCGGCGTGCTGCATCAGCGCGCGGTCCAGGCGCCCGATCGGCCCGCTCATCGGTGCGCCTTCCAGCTAGGCCGCCCCAGCTCCCCGACGCAGGTGCAGACATACACCGCCCACCCGGCCCCCAACAGGACGCCGGCGATCACATCGCTCGGGTAGTGCACGCCGAGATAGACACGCGAGAGCGCGACGGCGAGCACGATCAGCGCGGCGAGCGCCGCCGCCCAGCGCACGCGCGTAGACGCAACCCCCACGCTTTGCATTGCCAGCACCAGCGAGAGCCAGAACGCGCCCGCCTGACTCGAGTGCGCGGAAGGAAAACTGGGGCCGGTCACAGTCTGCAGATGCTCCACTGACGGACGCGGCCGTCCGACGAGGACCTTGACGAGATCCGCGATCAGGCTCGCACCCGCGAGGCTCAGCGCCACGGCTGCCGCCTGACGAGGCAGACCCGCGCGCACGAGCAGAACACAACAGGCCAGCGCCAGGGGTACGAGCAGCCACAGGCTCCCAGCCCAGGTGACCGTCCGGGCGATGGCGGTGAGCGTCGGCGTGCGCTGTTCGGCGAACCCTCGCACCAGCTCCTCCTCACCCGACCCGACGATCGAGGTCCAGAGGGCGCCGACTCCCCAGCCGACGAGCACGAGGACGACCAGCCCGAGCACCAGGCACACGGCAGTACGCATCATCGCCCGGCGGCCACCCGCAGCAGCGCGCCCAGGCTCTCGCCCGTGAGCGCGACCGAGCGCGCCGCCGGCGCGAGGCCGGCCTGACGCGGGACGCGCACGCGCAGGGCGCCGGGGATCGAGGCGAACCGCAGCGGCGGATCCAGCAAGAGCGCCTCCCCGTCAAGGCCGATCTCGACCGGTCCGCCGGAGCGGACCTCGAACTCTGGTGTCGCCCACGACATCAGTCCAGGAAAGCGACTGGCCTGTCCGACGAGCTCCAGCGCCACGAACCTGGACGCCTCCGCTGAGCCACGAATCCGCGCGGCGACAACGCCAAGCACGCCGCCGTCGATACGCTCGCGCGTGCCGACACCGCTCAGGTGGGTGAGCTGGTACGGATTGTTCGACACCAGCACCAGGGCCGCGTCGCTGCAGGGCCGACCGTCTGGGGTGGTGAGCTCGAGGTCGATCGGCTCGGCCCCCGGCCCGAGCATCTCGGGCAGCATCTGCGACCACGTGGCGAGCTTGGCGTCGCGGTAGGCCTCCGATTGGACCACCTTCGCGTAGACGCCGAGCGAGGCGTTGTTTACGAACACGCGCTCGTTGACCTTGGCCAGGTCGATCCGCCGCTCGACCCCGTCGGTGAAAGCATCGAGGGCGCCGACCACGTCGTCGCGGTCGAGGCCGAGGTCGAGCGCGAAGTGGTTGCGAGTTCCGGCCGGAATGCAGACGTGCGCGACATCGTGGCGGGCCGCCACCGTGGCCACGAGCGCCTGCGACCCGTCGCCCCCGGCCGTTCCGAGGATCGCCGCACCACTGCGTACAGCGTCCTCGGCGAGCTGGAGCAGGTCGTCGCCCCGCTGCAAGACGATCGGCTCGATGCCACGACGTCGAGCCTCGGCGGCCAAATCGAAGCGCTCGGCCTTGCCGCCGCCGGACTTCAGGTTGATGATCAGCACCGCCGGGGCCGGCGCGCGTGAACTCCTAGCCCTAGCGCCGTCGGCCGGAGCCGAGGCCGCCTGAGAACCCGTTCGGGCGAGCGCGTAGCGGGCGCCAAGACCGAACAGAGCCAGCAGCGCCAGCAGCGCGAGGAGCACCAGCAGCCCGTGCCAATTGGCGATCAAAAGGGCCACCAGGCCCGTGGCGGCGAGCAGTGCGAGGACGGCGCCGACGGCGCGCCGTCGCCCGCTCCGGGTCAATGCGTACCAAGCTGCCGCCGAGGCCAGAAGCACCAGTGCGACAACGCCCGCGGCGAGCGCGAGATCGCCCGCGAGCGCGACAAGCGCCACGACGACCATCGCAACGGGGGCAAGCAGCGCAACGATCGCCGCGACTCGCGGCCGCCAGGACAATTGCGCGGTCACACCATCAGTCGAGGCCTGGGGTCTAGGGTTCACGCTCGAACCCGTCCCCGGCGAAAGGCGGGCGGGCGTGAGCTCATAGCCTCGGTGGCGGGGAGGCCTAGCTCGCGAGCGCCCGCTGCTTGATCTTCTCGAACTCGGTCTGGTTGATAGTTCCCTGTTTGAGCAGCTCCTCGCCTTTGGCGATCTGCTCGGTGGGGTCGCTGCGTCCGGCGACAGACCTCACATACTTGTCCATGTCCGCCTGCGTCGTTTCCTGTTGCTTGAACGTCCGCTCGGCGATCCCTTTGTGCTCGGCTATGAGATAGATGAACACACCCAGGTACGGAAGGATGATGACAAACACGATCCACGCGGTCTTGCCGAATCCGCCGATGTCTTTGCGCCGGAAGACGTCCGCGAAGACGGTGAACAGCAGCCAGATCCAGATGAAGAAGGCATAGAAGATCAACATCGTCCAGAAGATTTCGAGCAGTGGATAGCTGGTAGCGAGCATGGGTCCTTTCCCGTGGTCCGTGACCAGGCGAAAGTAGCACAGATCCCGACTGGGCGAACGCGGCACTTATCCGCACTAGCAAAGCGCCCGTGCGATCAAGTCGATCGAGGCCTGCAGAGACGACGCTCCCCACTGCGACATCCGCGCGCACCGGCGCGAATGCGCATGTGACGGGCGACAAACGGTTGTCGGGCCTGCCCACCTGGGAACCCCGGCTAGATGCCGAGGATCTTGGCCTTCGCCGCCGCGAACTCCTCGTCGGTGAGCACTCCCGACTGGTGAAGCTCGCCTAGCTCCTTGAGCTTTGCGGTCGAATCCTGTTCAACGGGCGCGGGCGGCGCCGCTTGCTGGGGCTGTTGTTCGTATTGTTGCTGTTCCTGCGCCGCCCACTTGCCCGCCTGACGACGACTCACCCGATTGGACACAGCCGTGGCGGTGCCGGCGATGACGGCGGTGCGGGCCATACCGCGAAGTAGTGGCATTTTTATCCCCTTTGTCTGAAGGCGCTCAGAACGCCGCCTCGGCGGCGTCGAGGGCCTCTACGGTGTCAAGGATGTCTTGCGCCGACACCCGCTGAGCGGTCAGTACACGGCCTCCATTTCGACGCACAGCCTGCACGAATGGCGCGGCCCACGTGTTCTCGAAGCAGATCAGCACCGCGGTCTCGCCCGGCTCGAGCGCCTCGCCGGCGACGCCGGCATCCTCGTCACCGAGCATCCCCGTCTGCGCGCCTTCGAACACGGCAAGGTCGGGGTACCCGTCCCCGTCGAGATCGGCGATCGCCAGACCGGATACTGCTCCCTCGGCGTCCTTCTGCACTACGAGCACGTCGAGAACCCGAATGATCCCGCGATCCACGAGATCGACAAAGATCGGGATGGCCTCGCCCGTTCGGGAGGCGCCGGGTGGGAAGCCGATCACGACGATGTCGACAGGACCAAGCTCCAATTCGTCGCTGCTCACGACTGCTCCTCTCGTCGGACTATGTCGCTCTCGCAGATGCCGAGGCATCGGCCGCGCGACGACATCCTGCTGTGTGAACAGAAGTGTACGACTCCTGAGAACGCGTCAGGTGACGGGCGGCGGCGTGCCCTGAGCGCTTGCGGTTAGCGCCGGATCCCAGTCACAGACGGTGCAGGCGTGCACGACGGCGGAGCGGGCGAATGCGAGCGCGAAAGCATGCGGATCGGGCGCGGAGCGGACGTCGCTCCAATCGAGGACGTACTCGCCGAGCGCGTCCTCCCAGCGCGCCGGGGCCGGAGCGAGCTTTGCGACGGCGAAGCCCTCGGGCGCGGGATGGGCGTAGGCATAGAAGGCGGCCTGTTCGTAGCGCGCATCGCCAGGCCACCAGCCCACGGCGACCTCCTGCACGTCCATGGCGTTGCGCATGATGAAGTCCCGCGAGGGCGGCTGGGCGGGCAGGCCGGAGAAGAGGTTGACGGCCAGGTCGAACGAGCCCCACCACGCGTTGACTGGGGTGCTGCGCCCGCGATAGGGAGCGCGCAACGCCGCGAGCACGAGTGCGGCCTGCGTCGCGGCGGCGAAGTACGAGCCGACCTGGGCGGGCTCGTAACGCGTGTGCTCATCGTCCTCGTCGAGGGGCACGCTCCAGGTCACCTCTTGGGGCGTGGGGTCGATCTCGACCGCGCCCGCCAGGGCGCGGACGGCCGCGAGCACTTCGCGCGTGACTGCTCCGACGGGCTTGTCGGGGGCGAGCGCGACGCGACGCGAGCCGCCGTTGCTGTGCTCGACGAGTGCCTCGTGGGTGTGCAGGTCGAGTGCGACGACGATCGCCCCGGAGCCGTCGGGCGCCGGCAGCGGGTTCGTCTCCCATCCGCGCGCGGTCAGGCGCAGAGCGGCATGCTGCAGCTGGGGCTCGGGTGGGGCGAGCGCGACGGCGAGCTTGCCCAGGAGCTGGGTGTGCGCGTGCAGCGTGTCGCAGGTCTCGTGCCATTCTTCGTAGATGAGCTCAGGCCACGGTGAGGTCATGCGGCACACGCTAGCGCTTACGTAGACTCCACCGATGGAGTTCCGCACGATCGCCGGCGAGGGAGGACAGCGATACGTCGTTTCCCAACGCGGTGAGGGGCCGGACGTCGTGTTGCTGCACGGGTTCCCTGACACGCCGTGGTCGTGGTCGCAGATCGAGGAAGCGTTGGTGGACGCGGGCTGGCGGGTGACGGTTCCGTGGCTGCGCGGATACCACGAGGAGACGATCGTCCCCGGTCGCGACTATGACCCGGAATCCATCGGAGGCGACGCGCTGGGCTTGCTCGACGCGATCGGCGTTTCCCGCGCGGTGATGGTCGGCCACGACTGGGGGGCGCTGGCCACCTATGTCGCGGCCGCGCTCGCGCCTGAGCGCGTGCGGGCGATTGTCACGATGGGTATCCCCCACCCCAGCCTGCTGAAGCGCTCATTCGCCTCGCTGTGGGCGGTGCGACATTTCTTCGCGCTGAAGCTCCCCTGGTCGGCGAGCACGTGCCGGCGCAACGACTTCGCCTACCTGGACAGGCTCTACCGGCGCTGGTCGCCGGGCTGGTCGGGTCCTGAACGTGAGGAGACGTTGCGGCGCGCTAAGGAGGCGTTTTCCTCTCCGGCGACGCTGGAGGGTGCGATCGCCTATTACCGCGACCTGCCGCTCGGTGGCCAACCGCCGGCCCTCAGGCGTGTGCCGCGGGTCCCCGGGCTGGTCATCGGCGGGGAGCACGATCTCGGTGAGAGCTCGGCGTTGACGCGCACCGCCGAGCTGCTTGGGGCGCCGAGTCGAGCCTTGATCGTGCCGCGTGCCGGCCACTGGCCCCAGCGCGAGAACGCCGAGGTGGTAGTGCCCGAGCTGCTCGAGTTCCTGGCGCAGCTCGACTCTTAGCCAGCCGCCCCGACTCCCAGCCGCCCGCCCAATTCCTGGCTACGCGGCGGGCGTGCGCCTCAGTCGATGGTCTCCGGGGAGACCTCGATCCGCGGGTTCGCGGCGTGGGCTTCATGCGGGCTGTGCTCGAGCTCTTGCACGTCGCGGCGGGTGATGGCGAGGTAGGCGACGAGGCAGAAGATGGCGCCTCCGAGCACGAGCGCGACGGCGCCATCGCCCCAGCCGAGCCCCCCGGCGCTCTGGGGCTTGCCCATCCAGTCGGCGAAGGAGGCGCCGAAGGGGCGGGTGGCGACGTAGGCGAACCAGAAGGAGAAGATCGGATTCCAGTCAAACCGCCAGTAGCCGATGGCGGGAATCGCGATCACACCGGCGAAGAGGAGGCCTGAGGCGAAGTATCCGAGGCCGAGTGTGGATGCGGTCATGTCCCCGAGGGCTGTGCCCATCGCGAAGGTGGCGACGACGGCGAGCCAGTAGAAGGCCTCGCGACGGGCGGTGTCGATGCTGTGGATGGAGAGCGTGTGCTCGGTTCGCTGCCAGGTGTAGAAGACCGCAAACAGGACGAGCGCGTAGAAGACGCTGGATGCGATGTAGGGAACGCCGAAGCCGACGTGCAGGACGTCGGCGGCCATCGTGCCGAAGATCCCAACCATGACGACGGCGGTCCAGTAGGGCCAGGCGTTGTAGCGGCGCCGGGAAAACTGCCAGGACAACGCCGCGAGGAAGGCGACGAACCCGAACGCGACGGCCTCCACGGGCGCGATCGCGTGGACGAGGTAGTCCGACGTGGACTCGCCCATCGCGGTTGAGAGTGCCTTGATCGCCCAGAAGAAGACGGTGATCTCGGGCACGCGCAGTGCGCCGCGGAGGGTCAGCCGCCTGTACAGGGCACCTTCGGTCATCGCGACAGTTTTCCACGACGGGGAGATCCCCGCCGCGGCTGCGGTCGTATGGTTCGCGCACGAGAGAGCGACCACCGACCAAGGACGTAAGCCAATGGACGCCGTGAACCACCAGATCAGACTTGCCGCCCGCCCGGAGGGGTTGCCCAAGCCGAGCGATTGGTCGCACACCGAGGAACCGGTTCCCGAGCTCGACGAGGGGCAGGTGCTCGTGAAGGCGCTGTACCTGTCGCTTGACCCGGCGATGCGCGGTTGGATGGAGGACGCGAGGTCATACATCGCGCCGGTGGGGATCGGCGAGGTGATGCGCGCGCTGATCGCAGGCCGCGTGATTGCCTCCAAGCATCCTCGCCGTGCGGTCGGCGACTACGTGACGGGCCTGCTGGGCGTGCAGGAGTACGCAGTAGCCAATGGTGACGCCGTAGGGAAGGCCGATACGAGCGTCGCGCCGCTGCCGAGACATCTGGGCACGCTGGGGATGCCGGGGATGACGGCGTACTTCGGTTTGCTGGACATCGGCCGCCCGGCAGAGGGTGAGACGGTGGTCGTCTCCGGCGCGGCGGGCGCCGTGGGCAGCGTCGTGGGCCAGATCGCGAAGCTGAAGGGCGCGCGCGCTATCGGGATCGCGGGAGGTGCGCAGAAGTGCGAGTACGTAGTCGAGGAGCTGGGGTTCGACGCGGCGATCGACTACAAGGCGCAGGACGTGCGCGAGGGATTGCGCGAGCACTGCCGCAAGGGCATTGACGTGTACTTCGACAACGTCGGCGGGGAGATCCTCGACGCGGCGCTCGCGCGGCTGGCGCGCCATGCGCGGGTGATCATCTGCGGGGCGATCTCGCAGTACAACGCGGGAGCGCAGATGGTCGGCCCGGCGAACTACCTGTCGCTGCTTGTCAACCACGCGACGATGACGGGGTTCGTGGTCTCCGACTACGGCGATCGCTATTTGGACGGGGTGCGCGAGATGGCCGGCTGGCTGAGCGAGGGCAAGATCGTCGCGCGCGAGCATGTGGTGCCCGGCGGCGTGGAGGCTTTCCCCGATACGTTCCTCGGCCTGTTCGAGGGCCGGAACATCGGCAAGCTCGTGCTGCAGGTCGCCGAGGACGAGTAACGCGGCGGGCTCACGAGCGGCGCCGCCGGCTCAGGAGCGGCGCCGAGGAAGCCGCAAATTTTCAGCGTGCCGCGGAGAGTCCGCGGGCGGCGAATTCGAGCATGTGTTCGAGGTGCGCTTCGAGCGTTTCGAAGTCGTGTTCACCGGGGTAGACGGCGCTGTGGGCGTCGGCCCCGGCGGCGCGTAGAGCGGTGGCGAAGGGCGCGTTCTCGGAGGGGTTGGCGATGTAGTCGGAGGCGGCTCCGTAGACGTAGGCGCGCAGGCCGAGATGCGAGATGGTGGAGCGGTCGGCTTGCAGCTGTCCTTCGAGGCCGTTGAAGAAGCCGAGCCAGCTCTCGACGGCCGAAAAGGTCCGCGGGTGGTTCAGGGCGAGGTGCATAGCGCCGTAGCCGCCCATCGAATAGCCGGCAATCGCACGTCCCCCACGTGTGGGGGACGTGGGCAGCATGCGGTCGATCAGGCGCTGCACTTCGAGGACGTAGGTTTCATAGCCGGCGGTGGTGTGGTTCAGCCAGTTGTTGGCGCCGGGCCCGCCCTGGATCATGACGGCGATCGTGGGCGGGATCGCGTGCCGGGCGATCAGGCGGTCGAGCGTGCTCTGCAGGCCGATTTGCAGGAAGGATTCGTCGGTCTGACCGTCGCCGTGGAGCAGGTAGATGACGGGATAGCGCGCGGTGCTGCTGGCGTAGTCGGGGGGTAGGTAGACGAGGAAGGAGCCTTCGCCGTGCAGCGCGGCCGAGGGGTAGCTGCTGAAGTCGATCGAGCTGCCGGCCGCGTCGCGGCTGACGAGCTTTACCGCCGGCAGCGGTTGCGCGGGGACGGAAATCGAGCGTGCGAGCTCGCTCGCGGCGGCGCTCTGCGTGGCGGTGGGGCGCATGCCGAGGAGCTGTTCGAAGTTCGTGCGCCCGTCGAGCGCCAGCCCGACGCAGACGGCGGCGAGCGCCGCGAGTAGCAGGCTCGCGCCGTAGCGCCGGCGTAGCGTTCGCGGCGAGCGTGCGCTGCCGGCGATCGCCCCCTGACCCGCAGAGGCGCTCGCGAGCCGCGGTAGCGTTGGGATCCACGCGGGCGGCGAGAGCTCGAGGGCCGCTTCGCCGCCGCTGCCGGCGCCGCCGCTGCCGGGCCAGGCCCAGTCGCCGGGGCCGTCGAGCCATACGTGTGCGCGCGTGCTTCTCACGTGCTGCATTGAACGGCGGGAGCGCGTGGATGCCAAGTTCTGCACGAACGCTCCCACCGAGAGCGAAAGGCGAAGTGAGGGCGCGCCGGCGCTGTGTGCGCCGATCACGCGCCCTCCCCCGCGCGGGGGCGCCGCTCAGCGGGTGCTCCAGACCTGCCCGGTGTCGCCGAACCCAAGCGCTCGCTTGGTGGCTTCGGTGAGGTCGAATTCGCGCCCGGTGACGTAGGGGCCGCGGTCGATGACGCGCACGCTGACGGTGTGCTCGCCGTAGCGCAGCGTGACGAGGGAGCCGCATGGGAGCGTCTTGTTGGCGACGCCCATGGTGGTGCTGGTCAGCTCTCCGCCACACGCCAGCCCGCCGCCTCCTCCATACCAAGAGGCGCCGGCGAGTCGGTAGACGTTCAGGCGTCCCAGGGCTCGGTGTGCGCCGCGGTCGGAGGCGTCACCGGCGAAGCGCAGCCGCACGCGCTCGCTGCCGTCGTGACGCGGCGTGTAGCGCAGGCGAAAACGCCCGGCGCGCCTGGTGTGGGTGCTCGCGAGCGTGCTCCAACCGTGGGCGCCGAGCGCCTGGAGGGAGACGATCCGCCCGGCGAGCCCGGGGCGCAGGGCGCCGGCGATCGTGCTTGGGTGGCCGGCGAGCACGTTGAGGTCCGGACGGCGCACAATCAGAGAGACGTGCGCGGTCGCCGAGCTCAGCCCGGTGAGGGGCGCGATGCCCGGCGCGGAGCCGCCGGTGGCGGCTTCGACGAGGGATGGCGGCGGCGGCGTTGCAAGCGCAGCGGACTGCGCCGACGTCGCGGGGACGTACATCGAGGAAGAACCTCCTGGGTGTCCGCCTACGGGGTTAGCTGTCGGGCTCACGAGCGGAGAGGCGCGCAGGAGCGCACATCTGCCGGGCGTTACGGCCACAGCAGCGGCCGATTCGCCCCATCCAGACCGGCCTCGGTGAGGCGATCCGGCAGTGGGTCCCCCGTTCGCACCCATCCACGGGCACGACTCGGCAGGGTCGAACAGATTTGAGGCTAGTCGATCGTGGAGGCGATTCTGTGTGTTATCGCTCACACACGAATGGGGGCGTATGTGTGTCAACCATGCGGGATGTGCAAGGAGCGGACTGGATTTTGGGGTGAGCCGGAGCCAGCTCTTGCATCGGTTTGCGGTAGGCGCCGCTCACCGCAGCGGTTGGCGTTGCGTGGGCGTTTAAGAACCGCTTTCAAAAAGATCGGCACGCCCGAATGCGTCCCTGGACACTGCGCTGACCGATCGAGGATCTATGGGATCCTCGCGATCGGCCAGCCACGTGACGGCTTGCACGTGCTGGCCGATCCCGGACGATCGGTAGCACGCGCTGCACCATCCCGCGTCGCCCAGCTTGGTCCATGAACACCCCGGCCGCACCGCCTATTTTGAAAGAGGTCTTCGGTGGCGAGTACAGCGCGCGCGTTGACGTGGACCCTTAGACCCGCGACAATCAAGGGCGATGGCGAACCCCGACCGACTGTCAGCCCTCGATACGGCGTTTTTGCACCTCGAGGACGACTCGACCGCGCACATGCACGTGGCGTCGGTGATGGTCTTCGAGGGGGTTGCGCCGACACCGCAGGAGCTGATCGATCACGTGCTGAGCCGCCTGCATTTGGTGCCGCGCTATCGCCAGCGCTTGGCCTACGTTCCGCTGGGGCAGGGACGGCCGCTGTGGACCGATGACCCGCACTTCAACCCGCGCTACCACATCCGTCATACGGCGCTGCCGCGCCCAGCCGACGAGGCCGCGCTCAAGCAGCTCGCCGGGCGCCTGTTCTCTCAGCGCCTGGACCGCTCGAAGCCGCTGTGGGAGATCTGGTTGGTGCAGCGGATGGCGGGTAAACGCTTTGCGCTGATCGCGAAGACCCATCACGCGTTGGTCGATGGGATCTCGGGGGTGGACATCACGACCGTGCTGTTCGACACCTCTGCAGAGCCGGCCGGCACTGCGCGCCCACCGGCGCCGTGGACGGCGAAGCCGCTGCCGGGGTCGGCGAAGCTGCTGGGCGAGGCGCTGATGGAGCGGGCGACGGTTCCGGCGGAGATGGGTCGGGGTACGCGAGCATTGCTGCGCGCGCCGCGGCGGGTGGCGGGGCAGTTGAAGGACAACGTGGCGAACATCGGCGCGACGACGCTCGCGGGCATCAGCTCGCCGGCGCCGCCGAGCCCGTTCAACGTGGACATCGGACCGCACCGCCGGTACACGTGGGTGGACACCGAGCTGCCGGTGTTCAAGGCGATCAAGGACTCTTTGGGGGGCACTCTCAACGATGTGGTGCTGGCCTCGGTGAGCCTCGCGCTGGGACGCTACCTGCGCGGACAGGGCGTGAACACCGAGGATCTGGTGCTGAAGGCGATGGTCCCGGTCTCGGTGCGCGCCGACTCCCAGCGCGGCGCGCTCGGCAATCAGGTCGCGGCGATGTGGGCGCCGCTGCCGGTCGGCGTGGAGAGCCCGACGAAGTGCCTGGCGCAGATCCGCGATGCGATGGAGCATCTGAAGGAGTCCGGCCAGGCGGTCGGCGCGCAGGTTCTGACGAGTCTCGCGGGCTTCGCTCCGCCGACGATCCTCAGCCAGGCCGCGCGATTGCAGGCGCGCCAGCGTTACTTCAACCTGGTGGTGACGAATGTGCCGGGACCGCAGTTCCCGCTGTATCTGCTCGGACGGCGCCTGCGCGGTCTGTATCCGGTGGTCCCGCTCGCTCGCCGTCAGGCGCTGGGGATCGCCGTCATGAGCTATGACGGTCGGCTTGGGTTCGGGCTGCTGGCCGATTACGACGCGGTTCCGGAGCTCGAGTCGATCGCGCGCGATCTGGAGCGGGCGATCGACTCGCTGGCTCGAGCCGCGGGCGTGCCTGCGCCGGCCAAGCCGACGAAGCGGGCCGCGACGAAGAAAGCAGCCTCGAAGGCCGCCTCGGCCAACGGCGCTTCCGCACGTGGCAAACGCGTTGCGGCCAAGCGCACACGCACCGTCTGAGCGATCTTCTGACTTTGCGCCTCGCCCTCTGTCAGATGAACGCCACAGTCGGCGATATCGCCGGCAACGCCGAACGGATCCTCGACGGCCTGCGCAACGCGCGTGCCGCGGACGCCGAGCTGGTGTTGTTCGGTGAGCTCGCGCTTACGGGCTACCCGCCGGAGGATCTGCTGCTGCGCGAGCACTTCCTTACGGACGCCCGCGCGGCGTTGGAGGAGCTCGCGCGCGAGATCGGCGGCACGAGCTCGATCGCGATCGTTGGTTTTCCGGAGCTGGCCGAGGGCCGTGTCTACAACGCGGCGGCGGTGCTGGGCAACGGCGCGGTGCAGTTCGTGTATCGCAAGCTGCACCTGCCCAACTACGGGGTGTTCGACGAGCGCCGCTATTTCACGCCGGGGCTGTCGGGAGCGACGATTGAGATCGCGGGCAGCCGTGTCGGTCTGACGGTGTGCGAGGACCTGTGGCAGCCGGGGTCGCCGGCCACGGAGGAGTCCGCGGCGGGCGCGAGTTTGCTGGTGAACATCTCGGCTTCGCCTTATCACGCGGGCAAGGGCGCAGAACGTGAGCGCCTGTTCGCTCATCGCGCGGTGGAGTCCGGCGCCTATGTCGCGTTCTGCGCGCTCGTCGGGGGGCAGGACGAGCTGGTGTTCGACGGCCATTCCTTCGTGCTCGATCCGAGCGGCGCGCCGGTCGCGCGCGCGGCGCAGTTCGAGGAGGACTTGCTCGTCTGCGACCTCGAGCTTCCGCGAACCGGCGAGGCACTGCCCGACACGGCGCCCGCGCAGGGTTCGGTCGCAAGGGCCGGCGCCGCTGCGCAGCGAAGCTTGCTGCGCGCGCAGCTCGCGCCGTTGGAGGCGGAGGTATACGCGGCGCTGGAGCTCGGGCTGCGCGATTACGTGCAGAAGAATGGGTTCGCGAGCGTGGTGCTTGGGCTCTCGGGCGGGATCGACTCCGCGCTCGTGGCGTGCCTCGCCGCCGATGCCCTGGGGTCCGAGCGGGTGAACGTGGCGATCATGCCCTCGCCCTATTCCTCCAGCGCGACCCAGTCAGACGCCCATGTGCTCGCGGCGGCGCTCGGAGTGCAGGCGCACGAGCTGGCGATCAAGGCGGTGATGGACGCGTATACGCACACTTTGCGCACCGATTTCGAGGGGCTGCCGCCGGATCTGACGGAGGAGAACCTGCAGGCGCGTATCCGCGGCAACCTGCTGATGGCGCTGTCGAACAAGTTTGGGTGGCTGGTGCTGACGACTGGCAACAAGTCGGAGATGTCGGTCGGCTACACGACGCTGTATGGGGACCTCGCGGGCGGGTTCGCGGTGATCAAGGACGTTCCGAAGACGCTCGTGTACAGGCTGTGCGAGTGGCGCAACTCGCCCGCCGCGAGCGGCGAACGCGAGGGCCCCCCGGTCAGGGCGGGCGCACACGAAGGCTCACCGGCCGAAGCAGGCGCGCGCGAGGGCTCACCCCCCCGCGTGCCCTCGCCGATCCCGGATTCGATCATCGCGAGACCGCCGACGGCCGAGTTGCGCCACGATCAGCGCGATGAGGACTCGTTGCCGCCGTATGAGCTGCTCGATCGGATCTTGCAGGGCTACATCGAGCTCGACCACGGTCGTGAGCGGCTGATCGCCGACGGGCTGCCCGCCGAGGAGGTGGACCGCACGATACGCCTGGTCGACCTCGCCGAGTACAAGCGACGCCAAGCGCCACCGGGGATCAAGGTGACCACGCGCGCGTTCGGTCGTGATCGGCGAATGCCGATCACGAATCGCTACCGAGGCGGGCGCTGAGCGGTGCCAAAGACTCATCGCTCGCAGCCGGCGGCGCCGGAGACGCGACGATCGCATCCGGCGCTGCCGGGGACACGTCGATCGCAACTGGCGCTGCCCGCCCTCGCGCTGGCGGTGCTGTGCGCGCTGTGTGTGGGCGCGTGCGGGAACACGATTCAGGATCAGCCGGTTCCGCACAACTCGTTGGAGAGCATGCTGCTGGCGCCCTACCCGGTGTATTGGCTTGGCGGGTCGTTCCGCGGCCTGGCGATCACGGAAGCCTCGCACGACCCGAGCGGCGCGTTCACGGTTCAGTACGGTGATTGCCTGGAAGGCGGGCAGTCGACGTGTGTGCCGCCGTTGAAGGTGATCACCTCTCCCGACAACGGCTTCGTTCCCGATGAAGGCCCGGGGACGGCGCGCGCGGCGATCTCTCTGCGCGGCGTCCCGGCATATGTCGCCGCGAGGGGTCGGGCGATCTCGATTCCCACGGGCGGGGTGGTGCTCGACGTGTATTCCCACAGCCCGGCGCTCGCGCTCGCGGCGGCACAGACCGCGGTGCCGATCAACTCGCCGGGAGCACCCGGCGGGCCGCTGACGGCGCCGCTGCCGAACACCGGCTTCGGTGAACGCCCGTTGCCTTCGCAGACGCCGAGTCCGCTGCGCGCGGTGCGCTGAGCCTCCGCGGCGACGAGCCGCCGGAACCTCAGACCACGGGCGCCGCGATGCGAGCGCAGGCTCAGCCTGCGGGCTGGGGGCGCACGGCGATCGTCATGCGCGTGATCGCGCAGGTGCGACCCTTGTCGTCGCTGAAGGTCACGTCCCACACCCAGGTCGTGCGCCCGCGGTGCAGCCGCAGCGCGCGCGCGTGGACGGTCCCGTCGAGGATCGGCCGCAGGAAGCTCGTGCTGTTGGACATGCCTGTGGCGATGCTGCCATCCCCCATCACGCCGGCGGCCGTCGCCAAGGAGGCGACCGCCTCGGCGATCGACGCGTACAGCCCGCCGTGAACGAGCCCCATCGGCTGCTTGACCTCGTCGCGCACGGCGACCTGCGCGCGCACCTCGGTGTCTGAGAACTCGACGAACTCGAGTCCGTAGAGCGCATCGAAGCCGGTTACGGCGGAGTTCAGGAACTCGATCTCGGGGAAGCCCGGCGTTGCCATCGCGGCGCCACGATAGCCTACGCTCCGCATGCCTCGCCTGGAAGACCTTCCGCCGGATCTGCGCGCGACGCTGTCGCTGCTGGTGGATCGCGGCAAGAGCTATGCGCAGGTGGCGGAGTTGCTCGGCATTCCCGAGCAGGCGGTGCGCGACCGTGCGCATGCCGCGCTCGACGCGCTCGCGGGCTCGCCCGGGGAGGCGCCCGCCCCATATGCGGCTGCTCCCGCGACCTCCACGCCTCGGGATTCGACGCGTGGCGGCGGACACGGACAGGGTGTGCGCGGGGCGGCGTCGAGCGTGACGGACGCCGCGGCGGGCCTGCCTGTGTCGCGACGCGGCGGAGCGCTGCTGCTGGCGGGGATCGTGGTGGTGGTGATCGTCGTGGTGGTCCTCTTGAGCGGCGGTGGCGGTGGCGGCTCAGGCGCGAGCACCGGAACGAACGCTTCGACGAGCACGAGCGCGAACGGCCACACGACGTCGAGCTCCGCGAAATCGGGCAAATCGAGCACATCGAGCTCCACGACCGGCGCCAAAGGCTCAACGACCGGCGCCAAAGCGAAAGTGACCAATCAGATCGCGCTCACACCACCCGAATCGTCGAGCAAGTCGATCGGCATCGCGGAGGTTCTCGCCGAAGGGAGCCAGCATGCGATCTACGTGGCCGCCGAACATCTGCCACCGACGCATGGGTTCGTGTATGTGTTGTGGCTCTACAACTCGCCCTCGAACGCGCAGGCGATCGGAAAGACGACGGTCAACTCGACCGGTCGCATGCAGGCCGGTGCGCTCCTGCCCTCGAGCGCGGGCAACTACCACCAGCTGCTGTTGACGCGCGAGAGCGCCGAAGCGCCGAGCCAACCGACGCACACAGTGCTCGCGGGCGCGTTCGCGCTCACTAAGAGCGCCTAACAAAATAGGCGGTGCGGTCGGGGCGTTAGGCGCTCTAAATAGAAGGCAGCAGCTTCCCGGGGTTCATGATCCCGGCGGGGTCCAGCTCCCGTTTCAGCGCGCCGAGCGCCGCCACGCCGGGCTCGCCAATCTCAGCGGAGAGCCACGGCGCGTGGTCGCGCCCGACGGCGTGATGGTGGGTGATCGTGCCGCCGCCCACGACGATCGCCTCGCAGGCCGCACGCTTGACCGCGCGCCACTGCTCGATCTCCTGGCCGGGGCGCTGCCGGGCGATGAAGGTGTAGTAGAGCGAGGCGCCAGTCTCATATAGGTGCGAGACGTGGCACATCACGAGACCCGGCGTCCCCTCGGCTACAAGCGCATTCTCGATCGCGCCGCCAACGGCCTCGTGCAGCTGCTGGAGGTTCGACCAGCGCGTGGCCGTCTCGAGCGTCTCGACCATCACGCCGTGGCTGAGCAGGTCGTCGCGCAGGTAGGGCGCCTGGAAGCGTCCGGCGAGCCACGCTCGTCCCGGTGAGCCACCGAGTGCGACCCCGCCGCAAGCGCGGGCGAAGCCGATCGTACGGGCGCGTCGGCGCTTGACCTCCTGCTCCTCGCCCTCGAAGCCGAGGATCGCTATGCACCGCTCCGTCTGTGAGTCCCCGCGCCCGCGCGCGCCGAGATAGGCGCGCCCCAACCGTCCCTTCACCCCACCACCACCGGCGAGCACCATCGACATGCGCGTCTCGGCGGCGTCGGAGAGACGCGCGACCTCGGGCATCGCGTGTTCCTGAGCCATGCTCCGCAGCGCCTGCACACCGGCGGGGAAGCTCTCGAACATGACGCCCTCGTAGCGGCGCTGCGCTGGCATGCGGCGCACTCGCAGCGAGACCTCGTCGATAACTCCCAGCGTTCCCTCCGAGCCGACGATCAGATCGCGCATTCCCGGCCCAGCGGCGCTGGCGGGCGTCGGCGCGAGCGCGATGTCGCCCGCCGGAGCCGCGAGGCGCAGGCCGAGCACCATCTTCGCGATGGCGCCATAGCCGCTGGAAGCCTGTCCCGCGGAGCGGGTCGCGGCGCAGCCGCCGAGCGTCACGTACTCGTAGGACTGCGGCCAATGCCCCAGTGTGAGGCCCTCTTTCGCGAGCTCGGCCTCGAGTTGTGGGCCGCGAATGCCGGCGCCGACGGTCACGATCCGCGATTCGCGGTCGAGCTCGGCAATCTGCGCGATGCGGCTCATGTCCAGGGCGATCACGGCGGCGTGCTCGCCGATCAGCGGCTCGACGCCGCCGACGACGCTGGTGCCTCCCCCGAAGGGAACGACCGCGAGCCCGCGACTGGCGCACAGCTCGAGCAGCGCGCGCAGCCTCGCGTGGGTATCGGGCAGCACGATCGCATCCGGCGCACCCGCGGGCTCTCCGGCGCGCATGCGCACGAGGTCGACATAGCCCTTGCCGGCAGCGTGGGTGACGCGTTCGAGACGATCGTCCCGGACTGCGTCCGCGCCGACCGCGCCGACGAGGGCCGCTCTGGCGTCCGCAGATAGGCGAGTTGGCGCAAGCTTCACCGCGTCGAGCGCCACGGGCGGGCATGGGGAGTCGGCGACTCCGACGGTTTCGCGCAGCAGCTCGAGCGTGTGCGCGTTCAGCGCGGGGCCGTGCTGGGGATCGCCCCACCCCCACCAGCGCATCTCCTGTGGCGGCGAGTCAGCCACTGATTTGCTCCAAGCCGTCAAGCGCCTCGTCGATCGTCTTGTGGGCCGCACGGCGGACCATGTAGGCGCCGAAGCGCGAGAAGAACCCGTTCAGCGACTGGCGCAGCTCGATCGTCACCTCGGTTCCCTGTGTGAAGCCGTCGTCGAGCGCCTTCAGGCGTACCTCTGTTTCGGCACTCTTGAGCAGGCGGGCGAACGGGCTGTCCTCCAAGCGCTGCTCCCAGCACAGCCTGCGCTCGCGCTCATCGCAGGTGGCGAGGGTGAAGTCCGCGCGCACGTATTTGCCGGCGCCGGTAATCAGCACCTCGGTGAACTCGGTGTCGGTGACGTCCTCGACGCGATTCACGCGCGGCCACCAGCGAGGCAGGTGGTGAGGGTCGCGGATGGTCTCCCACAGCTCCACCGGCGATGCGGCGATCTTGCGGGTGCGGCTTGCGGTCGGCATCGACGAGCTTCCTGTCGTCCGCTCAGGAGGACTCGTAGGAGATCAGCGCGTGAGCTTGCAGGGGCGCGAGGCGCTCGCGCCCGCGCAGGAACGCGAGCTCGATCAGAAAGCCGCAGCCGACGGTCTCGCCGCCGAGGCTCTGCACGAGCTCGCAGAGCGCGAGCGCGGTGCCGCCGGTGGCGAGCAGATCGTCGTGCACAAGCACGCGTCGGCCGGCGCCGAGCGCGTCGGTGTGAAGCTCCAGCTCGCTTGATCCGTACTCGAGCATGTACTCGGCGCTGACCGTCTCGTAGGGCAGCTTGCCGGGCTTGCGCGCCAGCACGAATCCCGCCCCAAGCTCCAAGGCAAGCGCCGGGCCGAGCAGAAAGCCGCGCGCCTCGGCGGCAATCACGCAATCGACGTTCAGCGGGCGGGCGTAGTCGGCGAGACCGCGCACCGCGAGCTTCAGCGCGCGTGGATCGGCGAGCAGCGGCGTGATGTCCTTGAAGGCGATCCCCTCCCGAGGAAAGTCCGGAATCTCCCGAACGAGCGAGCGTAGGTCGGCCGATGCGGTGGTCATCGAATCTCAGCGGACGATCTTGCGCAGGTCGCGCACCAAGAGAAGATGCTTGAGGTGCGTGGCGACGGCGGCGAGGTTCTCGAGCGCCTCGACGGCCTCCTTGCGCCGTTGGGGGTTGCGCGAGCGCAGCGCGGGCGCGAGGATTTGCTGCAGGAGCGTCGCCTCGCGGTCGGCGGAGGAGCGGAACACACGTAGGTTGCGCCCCCCCACTCCATAGCGCGCGAGCTCGGCGACCGCACCGATGATCTCGCGTTCGGTCTCGTCGAAGTAACGCACGCCCCCCCGCAGCTCGCCCTTGATCACGCCGTACTCCTCGAGCTCTCCGACCAGCTTGGCGTCGGCGTTGGTCTCCTCGAGCACGTCCTCCAGCGAGTACAGCGCGCCGGTGGCCTCGCGCACGCTCACGCTCGTGCGCCACGGCCGCATGCCCTCACGCCCACTGCGTTTGCCGGGCGTCGGTGTGGCACTGGCCGCGCCGTCTCCCGCGCGCCCGCTCGCGAGCTCCTGACGAATCACGCGCAGGGGAAGGAACTCGTCGCGCTGCATCCGCAGGATCGTGCGCAGGCGCGCGACGTCGCCCTGGGTGTACAGGCGATAGCCGCCGGGGGTGCGCCGCGGAGTGAGCAGCTTCTGATCCTCGAGGTAGCGGATCTTGGAGATGGAGATGTCGGGGAACTCTTGAGCGAGCGCCTTGCAGACGGTGCCGATCGTGATCGACTTCTGCCGCCGCGCCTCGGCGGCGCCGGCGCCGTGCTCGAGCTCGGCGTTCAGCCGCTCGACGTCTGTCTGGGGTGTCTGGGTCTGGGCGGTGACGATGGCCATCGCAGGTCCTTAGCGCGCGTGGAAGGTGAGCTTGTACTTGCCGATCTGCACCTCATCGCCCTCCTCAAGGCGCTGTGACTCGATCCGCTCGCGGTTGACGTAGGTCCCGTTCAGCGACCCGCAGTCATCGAGATGCCATTGACCTGCGCGCTCGATCAGCAGCGCGTGATCGCGCGAGACGGTGACGTCGTCGAGGAACACGTCGGAGTCCGGTCGCCGGCCGATGCTCATGCGCTCGCCGGCGATCGGAAAGCTCTCGCCGACGCGCCCGCCGCCGGCGCGAATCACGAGCGCGGGGCCGTGGGCCCGGACGTCCTCCGCCTCGACGGGCACGAACTCTCCCGCCTCGTCGATCCGGTAGGTCGCGGTGATTGGTTCCCCGCCCACCCCGCCGGTGCCGTCTCCACGCGGCAGCAGCGAGCCGCAGCGCTGGCAGTAGTTGGCGCCCTCGACGTTGACGAACCCGCACTCGGTGCAGTGCAGAGCCATTACGTGGTCCCTCGCGCTCCGCCCGACCGGGCTTTACTCGGCGTCCGTCGGGACGGTGGTCTGCCGGCTGGCGAGGATGTCGGTCAGCTGCTGCACGTCATCGCCGGTGATCACGGGCGCGTCGCCGCCGTCGTGCTTGTGACGCAGCCTGTTCACGAGCTCGGCGCGCAGGATGTCGATCTTGCCGTGCAGTATGCGCCGTCTGTAGGAGACCTCGGTCTCCTCGTCGGTCAGCTCTTTGATGAGGTTCTTCAGCTCGGTGTCGTCCAGCGAGCCGAGGTCTGGGAAAGTATCCATGCTCTGACTGTACCGTAAACCTGAGCTTGAGGTTAGGACTGGGTTCGTAGTTGCCGAAGGCCTGAGCGGGCGTACATCGCGGTCGCCGTCAGCGCGAGCGCCAACCCGACGTACAACAAGACTTCGCCGAGCGTTTGCAGGCCGGCCATGGCGAAGAAGAACGAGCCCATCACCGGTGCTACGCCGATGCGCCCGGGCCAGTTGATGCGCAGCTCCACCCCGTGCGTCTGCCCGTAGCGCCCGAGCGCGAGCATCGCGAGCTCGCGTGCGACAAGCACCGCGAGCGCCCAGCGCGGCAAAAGCTGGAAGTGCCAGCAGACGATCACGCCGGAGATGACGAGCAGTCGGTCGGTGATCGGGTCCATCAGCGTGCCCAGGCGGCTGTACTGGCGCGTCACCCGAGCGGCGATCCCGTCGGCGTAGTCGCCCCAGCCGATGAGCGCGAACAGCACGGCCGGACCGGCGCCGGTACCGTCGGGGCTCGAGAAGGCGACGACGAGAAAGACGGGTATCAGCGCGAGCCTGAGGAAGCCGATCGCGTTGGGGATCGTCCACGGGCGCAGCGGCTGCCCGGCGAGCGTCTGCGGCGGAGGCGGACCGGAGCGATCGAGGCCCACGAACCGACGCAGCGTCAGCGCAGGCGCGCTCGCGGATCGGTCGCGTTCTCGAGCGGGGTCCTGGTTGGACTCGGAGGGTGCGCCGCCCCCGGGCCTTGGCCCGCGCTCTAGGGGAGGCTCTGCCACAGCTCGTCCACCGCTGCGACGAGCGCGGGTGGCTCGCCCGCAAGCGGTATGCCGGGCGCCTGTGCGCGCCCGCGTCGGACCTGGACCTCGATCTCGCCGGACTCGAGCGTGCGCCGCCCGACGGTCAGCCGCAGCGGGCAGCCGAGCAGCTCAGCCTCGGCGAACTTCTCTCCCGGGCCCAGATCGCGGTCGTCGTAGAGCGTCTCGATGCCTCCCTCGAGCAGCGTGCGGTACACCGTCTCGGCGGCCTCGCGCTCGGGCGTGTCAGGCTTTCCGAGCCCGACGAGGTGGACTTGGAAGGGCGCGAGCGCGCGCGGCCAGGAGATGCCGTGCTCGTCGGCGTACTGCTCCACCGCGGCCGCGACGATGCGCGCGGGGCCGATCCCGTATGAGGCCATCCACACGGGCTGCTCCTCGCCCTGCTCGTCGAGGTAGGTGGCGCCGAGCGCGGTCGAGTAGCGCGTGCCGAGCTTGAAGATGTTGCCGATCTCGATTGCGGGCTCGAGCGTGAGAGGTTGGCCGTCGCGCACGTAGGCGCCGTCGTCCGTGCGCTCGACTCCAGGACTGTTCAGCGCAACCTCGACGTTGGCGGCGTAGCCCTCGCCGAGCACGACCTCGTCCTCGCCGGCGGGACAGGGCGCCATGTACTCGTGCGCGCCGAGGCCGCCCATCATGCCGACGTCGCCCTGTACGCGATACCAGCGCAGGCCGGTGCGCTGCATCATGCGGTCATACGCGCCGACGTGCAGGCTGTAGCGCTCCTCCATTCCAGCCTGATCGCGGTCGAAGCTGTAGGAGTCCTTCATCACGAACTCGCGCGTGCGCAGCACTCCTGCGCGTGGGCGCGGCTCGTCGCGCTCCTTGACCTGGAAGTGGTAGAGGATCTGCGGCAGGTCGCGGTAGGAGCGGATCGTCTGCGCGGCGTGGAAGGTGACGGCCTCCTCGTGCGTCATCGCGAGCACGAGCTCCGAGCCCTTGCGGTCGGCGAGCTTGAACAGCTCCTCGATCTCGATGCGCCCGGTCTTACGCCACGGGTCGGCGGGCTGCAGCACGGGCATCAGCATCTCCTGCGCGCCGATCGCGTCCATCTCCTCGCGCACGATCTGCGACGACCTTCTGGTGTACGCGCCAGCCGGCCGGCAGCCACGTCCACATCCCGGCGCCCATCTGGCGGATCAGGCCCGCTCTGACCATCAGCTTGTGCGAGATCGCCTCCGCGTCGGCGGGGGGCTGCTTCTCGGTCGGGAGCATGTATTGCGAGAGACGGGGCATAACCAGGGAAGAGCCTATCTGGACGGACCTCCGCACAGGAGGCCCTCCGGGGCCCCTTTGATAGAACAGCCCAGACACCCGACGAAAGACCCGACAAGGAGCCTTCCTCATGGCCTATTCCGTTCCGCCGCTCCCCTACGCCTACGACGCGCTCGAGCCGCACATCGACAAGGCGACGATGGAATTCCATCACGACAAGCACCATCAGGCTTACGTGGACAAGGCGAATGCCGCGCTGGAGGGCACCGAGTGGGCGGATAAGCCCGTGGAGGAGGTCTTGAAGAACCTCGACAGCCTCGGCGATAAGAAAGGCCCGGTCAAAAACAACGGCGGCGGCCACTACAACCACTCGCTCTTCTGGGAGAGCATGAGCCCGCACGGCGGCGGCGCTCCGAGCGGCGACCTCGCCGCGGCGATCGACGCGGCGTTCGGCTCCTTCACGGACTTCCAGGCCAAGTTGAAGGAAACGGGCGTGAACCAGTTCGGCTCGGGCTGGTCCTGGCTCGTGCACGACGGCTCGGGCTTTGCGATCGTGGGCAGCGCCAACCAGGACTCGCCGATCTCCGACGGCAAGACGCCGCTGTTGGGCGTGGACGTGTGGGAGCACGCGTACTACCTGAAGTACCAGAACAAGCGCCCGGACTACATCGACGCGTTTTGGAACGTCGTCAACTGGGAGAAGATCGCCGAGCGGTTCGCCGCGGCGAACTAAGTACGGCTGAAGCGACGGCCGGCGACCGGAGATACGGCCTCGTCCATCTCGGTCCGCCGTGCCGGCTCGAGCATCGCCTCGAGCACCTCGGCGGCGCTCGCGTCGTTCTCGGCCGCTGCGGCTTCGAGCATGGCGATGCGCTCGGGCGTCATCGCCGTTTCGTCCTCGTTCTCCTCCAGCCAGCGGCGTGCCTCGGCGGCGGCGGTCTCGTCGCGCTGCACGGTCTTGCCGGCGGCGTAGTAGCGGTCGATCTCCTTGAACAGCTCCTCGACGAGCTGCTCGGTTGGGACCTTCTTCAGGGGCTCGCCCTTGGAGTAGATCATGCCCATGTCTTTCGCGCCGGTGATCCCGAAGTCGGCGTGGCGGGCCTCGCCGATGCCGTTGACGGCGCAGCCGAGCACCGATACCTCGATCGGATCCTCATAGGCTTCCAGGCGCTGCTCGACTTCGACGACGACGCGGTCCATGTCGAACTGCAGGCGCCCGCAGGTCGGGCAGGCGATCAGGTCGGGGCCGCGCCGGCGCAGCTTCAGCGCCTTGAGGATCTCCCAGGCGACCTTCACCTCCTCCTCGGCGTGGAAGGTCGAGAGCGAGATGCGGATCGTGTCGCCGATTCCGTCCGCGAGCAGTGTGCCGAGGCCCACGGCGGACTTCAGCGAGCCCGACCACTTCGTGCCCGCCTCGGTCACGCCGAGGTGCAGCGGGTAGGGGATTCGCTGTGAGAGCAGGCGATTGGAGGCGATCGTGTTCGGGACCGAGGTGGACTTCATCGAGACCTTGAAGTTCTCGAACTCCAGACGCTCCATCAGCTCGACGGTCTCGATCGCCGCGGTTACGAGCGCCTCGACGGGATTGTCGTACTCGAGTTGGCGCAGGTGCTTGGGCAACGAGCCCGAGTTCACGCCCACGCGCAGGGGCGTGCCGTGCTGCTTGGCCAGGGCGATCACCTCGGCGACCTTTTCCGGTCCGCCGATGTTGCCCGGGTTCAGCCGCACGCAGTGCGCACCGGCTTCGATCGCCTTCAGCGCGAGCGTGTGGTTGAAGTGGATGTCGGCAATGATCGGGATCGGCGACTGTGCGACGATCGTCTTCAGCGCCTCCGCGTCCTGCTCGCGCGGGACCGCCACGCGCACGATGTCCGCGCCGGCCTCCGCGACCGTGCGGATCTGCTCCATCGTCGCACTCAGGTTCGCGGTCTCGGTCTTGGTCATCGTCTGCACCGCGACCGGCGCGCCCCCGCCGATGGGCACGGGACCCACGTGAATCTGCCGCTCTGAGGCCATGAGCACATTCTACGTGGGGTCGAGGCGCGCGCCCGAATAACCTGCCCGCGATGGCCGAATCGAGCGCACGGGACGTCTACGGCACGGCGCGAGGCCCGCTCGCGCGACTGGCCTCACCGTTCGCGGCCCGCGCCCGCGTCGCGCGGCACGCGCGGTTCTTCTCGTTGACGTGCCTAACCGAGGGCGCAAGCGTGCTGGACCTCGGCTGCGGGGCGCTCGGTCTACGGGCGCTTGAGCCCAAGCTGGACATCACCGGCGTCGACCTCGCCGCGCGCCCGGACTATCCGGGGCCGTTCGTCCGCGCCGATGCGGCCGCGGGCCTGCCGTTCGCCGACGGAGAGTTCGACCTCGTGTACTGCTCCAGCGTGATCGAGCACGTCACCCCGCCTCGCCGCGCGGCATTCGCGGCGGAGATCCGTCGGGTGGGACGCGGCTGGTTCGTGCAGACTCCTGCGTACTCGTTCCCATTGGAGCCGCACTCGCTCCTGCCGTTCGCGCACTGGCTCCCCGTCGGAGTGCGCCGGCCCTACTGGCGGCTGGGTGCGGCGGGCGAGTGGGAGGAGATCGAGCTGCTGCGCCGCGCGGAGATGGAGGCGTTGTTCGGCCCGGCGCGGGCCGAGCGCGCCGGCGGCCTCGTCAAGAGCTGGGTATGCGTGCACCCGCCGGACTGAGCCGCAAGCAAGTCATCCGAAAGCAGGCTCAGCTGGGAGCGGTGCGAGTCGGCAGCGGATCTAGCCGGGGTAACTGGTCCAGCCGACAGCCGGGTCAGCCGCCCAGGTGGGAGATGTCGTTGGAGAGGCCGTTGATGAAGAGGAAGGCGAACAGCACGATGCCGACCGTGCTGTAGCGCCACATCGCCGCGACGGAGATGCGCCGTCCGCGGATCTTCTCGGCGAGCGCCCACGCGACGTGACCGCCGTCGAGGGGTAGAAACGGGAACAGGTTGACGACGGCGAGGATCAGCGAGATCAGGCCGAGGATCACGAGACCGTAGCCGGCGCCGTCGGCGACCGCTTCGTGGGCGATCTCGCCGATGCCGACGATCGTGTGGACTTCACCGCGGGCTTTCGAGCTCGTGTACGCGCGGCCGATGCCGGTGATGAGGTTTGTCGTCGCACTCCACATCTCGTGCAAGGCCACGCCGGCGGCCGCGAGTGCGCCGAACTGTTTTGGCGCTGCGCCGAAGTCGAAGCCGACGAGCATGCGCTGCGCTTGGGTGCTGTAGCGGGGATAGACCGACAGCGTCAGCACCGCTCCAGCGCGCCTGACCGTCAGCCGCACGGGCGTCGCGGCGCGGCATCCGGCCGTCTGGGCGCCCGCACAGCGGTGCGAGGCGATCGCGCGCATGGCCGATGCGACCGTCGCGGACCGCCCGTCAACCGCGAGAATCCGGTCGCCGTGCCGTAGCACGCCTTGCGCGGGCGAGCCCTTCTCGGTCGCCTGCACGGTCGCCGCCGGCACGAGCGTCTTGATCGAAGAATTGATGTTGCCGAGCGTCAGATCGCCGTTGTAGTTCGCGCTCGCGAGGATCGCCCAGAAGATCGCGAAAGCGATCAGGAAGTTCATCCCCGGGCCGGCGAGGATCACGACGATGCGCTTCCACGGCGGCTGGTTGCAGTAGGCGCGCGCGGCCACCTCCGGATCGAGCCCATCGAGCTCCTCGGGGGTCATCCCCGTGATCTTCACGTAGCCCCCCGCGGGGATCGCGCCGATCATGTACTCGGTCTCCCCCCTGCGGATACCCACGAGCTTGGGCGGGAAGAACAGCGAGAAGCGCTCCACGCGCATCCCCACCGCCTTCGCGGCGAGGAAGTGCCCCAGCTCGTGCAGCACGATCAGCGCCACGATGCCGAGAATCGTCAGGACCCAGGTCATCGCTTCAGTTTGGCAGGCGTCTGAGCAGATGCCCGCCGGCTGCCAGGCCTACACGACCTCCAGGCGAAGATCGGGATCGAGGCGACGGAGATCCTCCGGATCGCTCGTGACGACGCTTTGCCGGTTGACACGGGCACAGACGACGACGCTCGCATCGACCGCGTCGCTGCAGCCGCGCTTGCCAAGCAGTAGTCCCGCCGCGAAGGCGGTGCGCACGTCGAGCGCGACGATCTTCGTCTGCGCCAGTCCGAGCAGTCTCATCAGTCGCGCCTGACGAGCGCCGTCACGGAATGCCTGCGCGAGGACACCAGCCGGAACGTGCAGCATCGCGTCGGGCTCGTCCAGTGCGGATTTGAGCAGCGCGAGCATGAGCTCATCGCGCCGCTCCAATGCGATCAACGCCCCCGCATCGAGGGTAAACCCCTTCAATCGGACCCCGACATGGCCCATGCCCGGTCCGCCCACGCGCGAGCCTCGGCGCTGGGCTCACCGTCCTCGGCGATCAGGTCCCTGACAAAGTCGGCCATCGTGTCTTCATCCTCCTCGGGGGCAGCGACCGGCGCCATTGCGGCAAGCGCCGCGGAGACGTAACCCGACACACTCGCGGCCTCCCCCTCGGCGACCGCTGCCTTGGCCTGCTCGACCTGCTCCGGGGGCAGTGAGACAGTGATCTTCGCAGCCTTGGTCATACCGTGAACATACCAAGTGAGGCCGCCGTCGACCGGATCGGTGCGCCTCGACGGCTCAATCCTGATGCTCAGTGCCTCCCAAGCGGAGAATGCGTAGGCCTCCATACTTCCTCACCCGACCGCTCGTCGTCTGCGGGACACATCGATCGCCCCTTCGTCTCCCGAGAACCTCCCTCCGTTCAGCAGGATGCGTCTCGCAAGCGCTCCGTTCAGCGCACGCGCCGCGCACGGACTCGGCTCGCCGACACCGCCCGGTCTCGCTCTACCCCAGCCCCGCGACCGCCTCTCCCGCGACCTCCCGCGCTCGCCAATCGGCCTCATAGAGCGACTCGAATGCACGCACCGGTTCGGGGGGAGCTCGCCCAACGTGCGCTCGATCGTCTCGGCAATCGCCCTGAAGGGCAGGCGACCGTCGAGGAAGGCGTGCACGGCGATCTCGTTCGCGGCGTTCAGCACGCAGGGCGCGGTCCCACCGGCGAGAGCGGCCTCGCGCGCGAGCCGCAGACAGGGGAAGGCGTCGAGATCGACCGGTTCGAAGGTGAGCGTGCCGACCTCCGCCAGGTCGAGCGGTGCGATCGGCAGGCCCACCGACTCGCCGGAGTGCAGTGCGTAGGAGATCGCGATGCGCATGTCGCGCGGACCGAGGTGGGCGAGCATCGCACCGTCGGCAAGCTGGATGAGGCCGTGGACGAGCGACTGCGGGTGCACGAGCACGTCGATGCGCTCGTAGGGCGAGCCGAAGAGGTGGTGGGCCTCCATCAGCTCAAGGCCCTTGTTCATCATCGTGGCGGAGTCGATCGTGATCTTCCCGCCCATCGCCCAAGTCGGATGAGCCAGGGCCTGCTCCACGGTCACCCCCTCCAACTGCGCGCGCGTGCGTCCTCTGAAGGGTCCGCCGCTGGCGGTGATCGTCAGGCGTTCGACGGCGCCCGGGGGCTGCCCGGCGATCAGCTGATGCAGGGCCGTGTGCTCGGAGTCGACCGGCACGATCCGCGCCCCGGTCGCTTCCGCGAGCACGCTCACCAGCTCGCCGCCGACGACGAGCGACTCCTTGTTCGCCAAGGCCAGGTCGATGCCCTCGCCGAGCGTCGCGACGGTCGGGCCGAGACCGGCCGAGCCCACGAGCGCGTTCAGCACGAGATCGGCGCCGGACTCGACCACGAGCCTGACGAGGCCCTCGGCGCCCACGAGCACCTCGCCGTCGGTCCACGCCTCCGCGGCCCGCGCGGCCGCGTGCTCGTCGGCGAGTGCGATCCGGCGCACTCCGTGAGCCCGCGCCTGCTCGACGAGCGCCTCCCACGAGCGCTCGGCGGAGAGCCCCACGAGCTCGAACTGCTCCTCCTCTCGCGCGCACACGTCGAGCGCCTGCGTGCCGATCGAGCCGGTCGAGCCGAGGATCAGCAAGCGCTTGGCTCCGGCGCCGGAGCCCGGGACGGCGGACCGCGATAGAGACTCAGTGGACATACGCGAACCAGATGTAGTAGCCGGCAACCGCGGCGAACAGAACCGCGTCGAGGCGATCCAGGGCGCCGCCGTGGGCGCCGAAGACCCCGCCGGAGTCCTTCACGCCGGCCTCGCGCTTGACGAAGGACTCGAACAGGTCGCCGACGGGCGCGACGAGCGCGATGCCGAGGCCGAGGACCAGCGCGTGGGTTCCGGGCAGCCAATCCTGGTAGCGGCCCGCGAGCCACACGCCGAGGATCGTGAAGATCATGCCCGCGAGCAGCCCCTCGACGGTCTTGTTCGGGGAGATGTGCGGCGCGAGCGGGCGCCGTCCGAACGTGCGACCGCCGAGGTAGGCGCCGGTGTCGCCGAGGAAGGTGCCGACGAGCACGTCGATCACGATCCCCTCGCCGTGCGGCAATCCGCGCAGAAGGACCGCGTGGGCGAGCGCGAAGCCGATCCAGTAGATCCCCAGCAGCGTCACCGCCAACCCCGCGACGCTCGGTTTGGGCTGCACGAGCGTGAACGCGAACAGGACCGGCAGCGCCGCCACGGCGACGAGCAGGATCTGGAACTGGCCGCCGTACTGCGCCGCGAGCAGCAGCCCGGCAAGCGCGAGGAAGCCCGCGAGACGGGCGGGATGGGTGCGCGCGTACATCGAGTAGAGCTCGTGCATGCACAGGCACCCGAGCACGAACAGGCCGAGCGTGAAGATCGAGCCGCCCTCGATCACGAGGAACAGCGCCAGCGCGATCGCCGGCAGCGCGACCAGCACGCGCGCGCCGAAGTCGGAGCTCGGAGCGCGGAAGGGGATTCGCATGCGCGACCCGGCGCTGCGACGCAGAGCAGAGCCCGGAGCGCGCACCCCGCGCGAGACTCGTGCCATCAGCGCCCGCCGAACCTGCGCCGTCGCGCGGAGAATTCCGCGAGCGACTCCTCGAGAGCTTCGCGCGTGAAGTCCGGCCATAGCTCGTCGCGGAAGATCAGCTCGGAGTAGGCGGACTGCCACAGCAGGTAGTTCGACAGGCGCCGCTCGCCGCTCGTGCGGATGATCAGGTCGGGATCGTGCATCTCGGGCGCGTAGAGCAGTCGGCGGAAGTCCTCCTCCTCCCCACCTTCAAATGCACGGGCGGCGTCGAGGATCTCCGCGCGCCCGCCGTAGTTGAAGGCCACGAACAGCGTGATGCGCTCGTTGGCGTCCGTGAGCGATTCCGCCCACTCCATGCGCCGCACGAGATCCTCCGAGACGCCCTCGCGACGGCCGATGAAGCGCATGCGCACGCCCTCTGCGTGAAGCTCCGGCGTCTCACCGGCGATGCGCCTGGCGAACATCTCCATCAGACCCTGCACCTCCTCGGCGGGACGAGACCAGTTCTCGGTGGAGAAGGAGTAGACGGTCAGCTCGCGCACGCCCAGATCGACGGCGTCACGCAGGCGCGCCTTCACGGTGTCCGCGCCGGCGTCGTGACCATCGCCCACGGGCAGCCCGCGCGCGCGCGCCCAGCGACCGTTGCCGTCTGTGATGATCGCGACGTAGGAGGCGCCCGATTCCCCGCCCGTCTTCTGGCTCGCCGGGGGTTCGGCCATCAGACTTCGAGGATCTCCTGCTCCTTGGTGGCGAGCACCGCGTCGAGTTCGCCGATGCGCGCGTCGGTGAGCTTCTGCAGCTCGACCTCCGCACGATGCTCATCATCCGAGGAGGCTTCGCCGGCGGACTTCAGCTCGCGCAGATGCTGCATCGTGTCGCGGCGAACGTTGCGGATCGCCACGCGCCCCTCCTCGGCGAGATTGCGCACGACCTTCACGAGCTCGTGACGACGCTCCTCGGTCAGCTCGGGCACCGACAGGCGCACCACGTTGCCGTCGTTGGAGGGGTTCAAGCCCACGTCGGACTCGTTGATCGCCTTCTCGATCATCTTGATCGAGGACTTGTCGTAGGGCTGAACGGTGAGCAGGCGCGCTTCCGGCGCGGAGATCGTCGCGAGCTGGTTCAGCGGGGTCATCGCGCCGTAGTAGTCGACCACGATGCGATCCAGCAGCGACGGGCTCGCGCGGCCGGTGCGCACCGTCGAGAACTCGTGCTGAGCGGACTCGACGGACTTGGCCATCCGCTCGCGCCCGTCCTCGAGCAACACATCGATCATCTCAGCCGCCATCGCCGCCTCCCTGCTCTGCAGTCGGTGTGGATACGATCGTTCCCACGCGCTCGCCCGAGATTATGCGCGCAATGCTTGTGTCGTCGTCCATGTTGAAGACGTTCAGCGGCATGCCGTTCTCCATGCAGAGCGCCAGCGCCGTGGAGTCCATCACGCGCAAGCGCCGCTCGATCGCCTCCATGTGGGTGATCTCGGGGATGAACGTGGCCTGCGGATCGGTCGCCGGGTCGGCCGTGTAGACGCCCTCGACCCCGTTCTTGGCCATCAGGATGATCTCCGCGTGAATCTCCGCCGCGCGCAGCGCCGCGGCGGTGTCGGTGGTGAAGAACGGGTTGCCCGTCCCGGCCGCGAAGATCACCACCCGTCCCTTCTCCAGATGGCGCATCGCGCGCCGGCGGATGTAGGGCTCGGCGACCTCGGATACGCCGAGCGCCGAGACCACGCGCGTGTCGGTGCCGATCTTCTCCAGCGCGTCCTGCAGCGGCAGCGCGTTCAGGACGGTCGCGAGCATGCCCATGTAGTCGGCCGTCGCGCGGTCCATGCCCGCGGCCGCGCCCTGCATACCGCGGTAGATGTTGCCGGCGCCGACCACGATCGCCACCTCGACCCTGCGATCGCGTACCGCGCCGACCTGTTGAGCGACCGCCGCGACGCGCTCGGGATCGGTGCCGAACTCCAGGCGGCCCATCAGCGCCTCGCCGGAGAGCTTCAGGAGGATGCGTTTGAATGCCGGGTCGGCCACTGGAGCAGAGCCTATCCGCCGGAGCGCTACTGCCCTATGGCGAAGCGCACGAACCGGCGTATCACGACGTTCTCACCGGTAGTCGCGGTGAGCTCGTCGCGCAGCTGCTGGACGGTCTTGCCGTCGAACTTGGGGTTGTGCATCTCCTGCTCGAGCAGCACAATCGTCCGGTACCACGAATCGAGCTTGCCCGTCACGATCTTCTCGCGCACGTTCTCGGGCTTGTCGGCGGCTTCCTGCTCGTAGATCCGCGCCTCGGCCTCGCGCTCGGCCTCGGGGACCTCCTCGCGACCGACATAGCGGACGGTGGGTGTGGCGGCGATCTGCATCGCGACGTCGCGCGCGAAGGTGACGAAATCGTCGTTGGTGGCGACGAAGTCGGTGTTGCAGTCGACCTCGATCAGCACACCGACCTTCGCGCCCGCGTGGATGTACGCCTGGACGGTGCCCTCCGTGGCGACGCGCTCGCCCAGGTCTTGGATCTTCTTGCCCTGCTTCAGACGCAGGATCTCGATCGCCTGATCGAGATCTCCTTCGGCCTCGGTGAGGGCCTTCTTGCAGTCCATCATCCCTGCGCCGGTGCGCTCACGCAGGGCCTTCACGTCGCCGGCTGAGATCTCGACCGTGCTCACGACGCGCCGGCCTCCTCCCCGGCCACAACCTCCACGGCGGGGGCGCCCGGGGAGGTCTCGGCGGCGGACTCTGGCGCCGCGGGCTCGCTCGCGGGCAGATCTGCCGGCACGGATACCGCTGGAGTCGACTCGGCGGGGGCCGCCTCCGTCGGCGGCGCCGATGGCTCGGGCGCTGGCGGAGCGGGAATTGCCTCCGCGGGAGCCGCGGTGGGCGCGGAAGCCGGGGTGGACGCGGGAGCCGGGGTGGACGCAGAAGCGGCGGGAGTCGCGGTCGGCGCCGGGGCCTGTGCCGCAGCGGCGGCGGCGGCCTGGCGCTCGGCGGCCTCGCGGGCGGCAGCGGCCTTTTCGTCGGCTTCGCGCTTTGCCTGTTCCTCCGCCTCGCGCTTGGCCTGTTCCTCGGCTTCGCGACGCGCTCGGGCCTCGGCCTCCAGGCGGGCGCGCTCCTCGGCTTCCTGGCGGGCGCGTTCCTCCTCGGCACGGAAGACGGAATGACCCTCGGCGACGACCTGGCCGATCGCCTGGGTGATGAGCGCGCAGGAACGGATCGCGTCGTCGTTGCCGGGGATCACGAAGTCGATGCCGTCGGGATCGCAGTTGGTGTCGACCAGACCGATGATCGGGATGCGCAGCCGCTGAGCCTCTTTGACGGCGATGACCTCGGTTTTGAGGTCGATCACGAACATCGCGTTGGGTACGCGCTGCATGTTCTTGACGCCGCCGAGGTTCGCTCGCAGCTTCGCGAGATCGGCCTGGGCGGCCATGCGCTCGCGGGTGGGGAGCAGCGCGAGCTGGCCCTCGGCCTCGAAGCGTTCGAGGTCGTGCAGGCGACGGATGCGCTGGTTGATCGTCTGGAAGTTCGTGAGCAGTCCGCCGAGCCAGCGATGGTTGACATAGGGCATGCCGGCGGACTCGGCGACGTCGCGGATCGTGTCGCGGGCCTGCTTCTTGGTGCCGACGAACAGGACCGTGCCGCCGCGATGCGCGAGCGTGCCGGCGAACTCCTGCGCCGCGCTCAGCAACGAGGAGGTCTTGAGCAGATCGATGATGTAGATGCCGCCGCGCTCGCCATGAATGAAGCGGCGCATCTTTGGGTTCCAGCGACGCGTCTGGTGGCCGAAGTGAACGCCGGCCTCCAACAGCTCCGCTATGCCTACCTGAGCTTGAGCCACGAGGGTGCTCCCTTATGTGTGTGTTGAGTTTGTTGCCGCGCGGTCGCCGCGGACCCGGAGTGGCGATTTGATGCTCGCCGTCCGGGCAGGGCCACGATCGAGTGCTCCGCGCGGGTGGAAGGTTGAAATGAACCCGTCAGGATAGCCGTTCGGCCTGCTCCAGTGCGGTTTGGAGGTCGGCCGGCAACGGCGAGTGGATGTCGATCGGCTCGCCGCTGAACGGATGCGCGAAGGACAGGCGCGCGGCGTGCAGGAACTGGCGCTCGAGCCCGAGTGTCCCGGGAGCTGTCACGACGGCCTCGCCGTCCCCGCGTGGCGCCCGCCCGTACTCGGGATCGCCGACCACCGGGTGTCCGATCGCCTGCAAGTGGACGCGGATCTGGTGCGTGCGCCCGGTGTCCAGGCGCAGGCGCAGCAGCGTGTAGTGACCGAGGGGACGCTCGAGCACGAAATGCGTGCGGGCCTCGCGCGGGTGCGCGCCGTCCACGGCCATCCGTGTGCGGATCCGCGGGTCGCGCCCGATCGGCGCCTCGATCGTGCCGGTGCGCGCGGGTGGGCGACCGTGCACGAGGGCAAGGTACTCGCGCACGATGTGCCGCTGCGCGAGCGCCTGCTGCAGGCGACGGTGGGCCTCGTCGCTGCGCGCGACGACGAGCAGGCCCGAGGTGTCGCGATCGAGGCGATGGACGATCCCGGCGCGCTCGGGGTCAGAGCCTCCGGCCGCGGCGTCGCCGAGCAGTTGCGCGAGCGTGCCGGTGCGATGGCCGCGCGCGGGATGAACCACGAGACCCGCCGGCTTGTCGACGACGAGCAGGTGCGCGTCTTCGTAGGCGATCGTGAATGCCTCGGTCATCGCGGCGCGGAGCGGGGTGACTCGATCGCGAACAGCAGCAGCAGGACCCCGAGCACGATCGAGGCGTCGGCGAGGTTGAACGGCGGCCAGCCGAGCGGCAGCTGGACGAAGTCGACGACGGCCCCCGTGCGGATGCGGTCGATGAGATTGCCGAGAGCGCCGCCGAGAAGCAGACCGGTCGCCAGCCAGATGAGCGGGCGCGAGGTATGGGTCGCGAAGTAGACGAGCAGGCCCAGCAGGGCGAGACCGACGAGGACCGCCACGAGCGTGCCGTGACCGGCCTCCAGACCGAAGGCGACGCCGTGATTGCGGGTATGCACGAGATGTACGCCGGGCAGCACCGCGATGCGTTCGCCGGGGGCAATCGAGTGCGAGACCAGGCGCTTGGTCAGCTGGTCGAGGACGAGCACCGCCACGAGCACGAGCGCGGCGCGAGCGTATGCGCTTGAGCGGGCGGCGCGCACGGCGAGCTCAGCCGTGGACGATGCCCTGTATGACGATCGAGTTGAAGATCCCCAGAGCGAGGATGGCGACGATCGGGCTGAAGTCGAAGCCGCCGAAGCTCGGCAGCAGGCGGCGGAAGATGCGCAGAAACGGTTCGCAGATGTCACGCAGGAAGCCGAGAATCGCGTCGGTCGTGCGCGAGTAGGGCGGGCGCAGACCAGCGGCGAAGAGGAGCTGCACGACGATGTGGAGGATGATCAGGAGCGTGTAGACGTAGATCAGCGTCGAGAGGTAGTCGGCGATCTGCGTGCGGGCGGTGAGCAGGATCATCGCTTGTCGAGCACCGCGTCCAGAGCGTCGCTGAAGGCGGCTCGCAGTCCGGCGCGCTCGAGTGCGTCGAGCCCGCGCGCCGTTACGCCTCCGGGCGAGGCGACCTCGCGGCGGATCGCGTGCGTGTCGTTCCCCCGCCGGCGCAGCAACTCGGCTGTGCCGGCAAGGGTCTGCACGACGAGCTCGGCGCCCTGAGCGGCGGGAATGCCGTGGCGAACGCCCGCGTCGATCTGCGCCTCGGCGACGAGCGCGACGTAGGCGGGAGCGCAGGACATCAGGCCCATCGCGACGTCGACGAGGGCGTCGGGAAGCACGACGACCGTGCCAAGTTCAGCGAACAGGGCGTGCACCTGCGCATCGACATCCGCGTCTTGGATGGAGTCGCCCGCCAACACGAGAGCACCTTGGCGTACCTCGACGGGGAGGGAGGGAATGAACCTGTAAACGGGCCGATTAGGATAAGCCTGCTTGACCGCATCCAGGGGCGTGACGGCAAGGATCGAGGCGACCGCGCGAGCGTGCGGCGCCACTTCCGCGGCGACATTCAGAAGCTGGGCGGGCTTGTGGCAGAGCACCACGAGATCGGCGCGCTGAGCGACCTCGGCGTTGCTTTGAAGGGCCTCCCCTCCGACCTCCGCTGCAAGCGCGGCGGCACGCTCGAGCAGCGGATCCGAGCAGAGGACGGGACGGTTCCAGCCGCGCGCGAGTGCGCGTGCCATATTGCCTGAGCCGATCAGTCCAACGTTCATGAGAGGGCTCAGGCTACAGGCCTGTCAGCTCTGGTTGAAAAAGCCCTTCTCGATCAAACGTGCCCGCTCCTCGGCGGAGATCTCGACGTTGCGGGGGGTGAGCATGAAGACCTTGTCGGCGATCCGCTGCATGCCTCCGTCGAGCGCGTAGGTGAGGCCGGAGGCGAAGTCGATGAGCCGCTTGGAGAGCTCGGTTTCCGAGGATTGGAGGTTGAGGATCACCGGGACGGAGTCCTTGAAGCGGTCGGCGATCTGCTGGGCGTCGTTGAAGGACTTGGGCACGACTAGGTGGACGCGCACGTCGCCGTTGCCGTTGCCTGTGCGCACGGGGCGCAGCGCGGTGGCCGAGCGCGCGCGCGGCTGCTCGTCCTCCGCGAAGATGTCGTCGAACTCGTCGCGGCGACGGCGCAGGCGCCGGACGTTGGGGCGATCGCGATAGCGATCCTCGAGGTGGGATTCGGGGCCCGCCCCCCGCCCGCACCTACGGGCTCGTCGTCGTAGTCGTCGTGGTACTCCTCGGCGAGGCCGAAGTAGACGAGTGCGCGATGCCAGGAGTCTCGGAAAGCCATAGGTACAGGTGCGGAGTTCGCGCGAAGGGCGAGAATCCCTGCTAATGCTAGCCATCGGGCGCTGCCGCGTGAAAGCCTAAGAATACAGGCTCGTGCCTATGCGCACTATCGTGGCGCCCTCTTGGACCGCGACGAGGTAGTCCTGAGAGGTGCCCATCGACAGCCGGGACAGCCCGTGTGAGATCGCAAGCTCCCGTGTGGCCGCGAACCAGCGGCGGCTCTGCTCAGGGTCTGAGGCCAGCGGCGGCATGCACATGAGCCCCGCTACCGGCACGGTTGCCCGCTCGAGATAGGCCTCGAGCTCCTCCGGCGCGATGCCGGACTTGCCGGGCTCGCGGGCGACGTTGACCTCGATCAGGATCGACAGCTCGGGACGGGCGAGCGCGCGATGACGCTCGAGCTCGCGCAGCGCCGAGGTCGAGGCGACGGAGTGGACCAGGCGTACGTGCGGCAGGATCGTGCGCACGCGCCGCGATTGCAGGGCGCCGATGAAGTCCCACTCGAACAGCCCGCCGTGGGTCTCGGCGCGAGCCGCGAGATCGCTCGCGCGGTTCTCCCCCACGAGCTCGACCCCGGCAGCGGCGAGCGTGGGCAGATCCTCGCTGCGCACGTACTTCGTCGCGGCCAGGATCTCGACCGCGCCTGGGTCTGTGCCGGCTTGGCGCGTCGCGTCGGTGACCTGCTCGCGGATCGCCGCGAGACGGGCGCGAACGCGCTCGGGGTCGGTTATGGGGATCGGCTCAACCACGCCACTCCCCCATTGCGGCCCGCGTCGGCGCCTTCGCGGCGGTGCGAATAGAAGCGCTCGTCGCAAATAGTGCACATGTGTGCATCGCGTACGTCGAGCACACCGGCCGCTCTCAGTCGCGAGTGGGCGATCGCACGCAGGTCGATCGGCGTGCCGCGCACCTCGACGGCGCCGCGCGTGCGGACGGGCGACTCATTGGCGGGTGCGCCGGCTCCGACCGCTCCGGCGGCTCCGGCGGCCCCGGCGGCTCCGACCGCCCCGGCGGCTCCGGCGGCTCCGGCGGCTCCGGCGGCTCCGGCGGCTCCGGCGGCTCCGGCGGCTCCGGCGGCTCCGGCGGCTCCGACCGCCCTAGCAGCCCCGACGTCCCCGAATGCCGCGTGCACCTCAGGGCCGACCTCATAGCAGCAGGGGCCCGCGCCGGGTCCGACGACCGCCGCGATGTCGCCTTCGACGCCGAGGGCGCGCAGCGCGAGAACGCCCTCCTCGAGCACGCCCGCGGCCAGTCCGCGCCAGCCGGCGTGCACCATCGCGACCGCGCCGGCGCCGCTTAGCGCTACCGGCAGACAGTCGGCGCCGAGCGCCATCACGCCGACCCCGACGACGCTGGTGGCGTGACCGTCGGCCTCGATCGGCGGCTGCGCGGCGTCGGTGTCGGGCCGAGGTAGATCTGCGGGCTCGCGGATCAGCCGGACGAACGTGCCATGCACTTGATAGCCCCGGGCGAGGCGACCAAGCCCGAGCCGGTTGCGCAGGCGCTCGCGCGCCTGGAGGCCGTGCTCGTGGTCGAGTCCGCCGACCGAGGAGAGGTTGCCGTCGGCGCGCGTCGTGAACAGCGCGCGGCCGCCGCCGGGCAGCTCAAAGCTCAGCTCTACGGGCCCGGCGGGAGCGTCGGACGAGCTCACGCGTGCGGCTCCCGGGACACGGCGACCGCCGCCGAGGAGCCCTTGGGCGCGGCTTTTGATCGAGGCGATCTTGCCGATACGCTCATGTGCGCGACTCCAGCGCAGCCGCGAGCTCAGCCTCGCGCCCGCCGGAGATCTCGCGGTCGAGCTTGCGATCGAGTGCCGCGTCGAGCCGGCGCCCGATCTCGGGGCCCTCGGGTATGCCCGCCGCAAGCAGGTCCTCGCCGGTGATCGAGAGGGTCACCTCGCGGAGCCCGCCGAGCCAGCGACCGGTGGGCTCAGCACAGTGCGCGCTCACGCCACCGGCGAGCGCGATCCCCTCGACGGGGACACCGGCGAGCACGGTGCGCAGGCGCGAGGGGCGAGCAGCGCCGCCGTCGCCGGCGGCGTCGGCGGATACCAGGACATCGGTGAGACGCGGGACGGCGCCGGCGGAGGCGACGATGCGTTCGCGATCGGGCGCGGTGAACTCGAAGCGATCGAGCAGCGCTGTGATCTCGGCGTGGGAATCGTCGGCGCGCAGCGTTAGGGGCAGCATCAGGGCGGCGAGGATCAGCAGATCGCGGCGGCCGTCGTCGGGCAGCAGTGCGAGGGCGCGCTGGATCGCGGCGCGATCGAAGCGCAAGCGCGGATGCAGCGCGCTCAGCAGACCCAGACGGTCCATCTCCGCGAAGGACCCGATCGCGTGGGCTTCATTCGCCGCGAGGCGCAGCTCGGCGCCGATGCGCACGCCCGAGACCGTGTCCAGTGCGCGAGCGTTCAGCGCGCGAACGGCCAGAGCGGAGGTTTCGGCCTCGATCTCGAACCCCAAGCGCGCGGCATATCGCGCGAGGCGCAGCAGGCGCGTGGGATCGTCGAGGAAGCTCGCGTCGTGCAGCACACGCAGTCGCCCGGCTCGCAAGTCTTCGAGCGCGCCGGGCGGCGCGTGCGCCTCTCCGGGGCGCCTACCGTCAAGGGTAACGGCTATCGCATTGACAGTGAAGTCACGCCGCAGCAGGTCCCGATCGAGCGTCGCCGGCCCTACCAGCGGCAGCGTGCCGGGGGTCTCGTAGTGCTCACAGCGGGCCCCGGCGATGTCGACCTGGGCGCCGTCGCGGGTGACAAGCGCGGTGCCGAAACGCTCGTGCTGCTCGATCCTCGCGCGAACGCCCAGGCGCCCGGCCAGCTCGCGCGCGAAGAGGAACGCGGGCGCAAACGAGGGATCGTCCCCGACGACCACGACATCGAGCTCACGCGGGGGGCGATCGAGCAGCAGGTCGCGCACGGCGCCACCGACGAGCGCCACATCGCTGCGCCCGCTCGCGAGGTCGAGCAGCTCGGGGCCGCCCGGCAGCTCGCGCAGACGCTCGGGTACGGCGTTCGCGTCGAATGTGTGCTCGCCCATCCTCGCGATCGACTCCCGGTGGATGTCCTCAGGCGACGCGCACGGGGACGCCCGCGGCGATCAGATGAGCCTTGGCCTCGGCGATGGTGAAGCGGCCGTAGTGGAAGATCGAAGCGCACAGCGCCGCATCGGCCCCCGCGCGCAGCGCCTCGGCGAGATGCTCGAGCTCGCCGGCGCCGCCGGATGCGATCACGGGCACGCCCACGGCGGCGCTGACGGCGGCTGTCAGCTCGAGCTCGTACCCGTCGGAGGTGCCGTCGCGGTCGATGCTCGTCAGCAGGATCTCCCCCGCACCGCGCTCCACCGCCTCGCGCGTCCAGTCGAGCACATCGCGCTCGGTAGGCGTGCGCCCGCCGGCGAGATAGGCCTCCCAACGCGCGCCGCCATCGCCGTGCCCGTCGCGATCGCCATGTCCGTCACCCCGATCGTCATCGCCATTCGCATCTGGCTCGCCGATGCGCTTGGCGTCGACCGCGAGCACGACGCACTGCGAGCCGAACACGCGCGCCAGCTCGTCGATCAGCTCGGGGCGCTTCGAGCGCGGCGCTGTTGATCGAGACCTTGTCGGCGCCCGCGTCGAGCACCACTTGAGCATCCTGCACCGAGCGGATGCCACCGCCGATGGTGAACGGCACGAACACCTCGTCGGCGGTGCGCCGCGCGAGCTGGGCGATCGTCTCGCGTCGCTCGTGTGTGGCGGTGATGTCCAGAAACACGAGCTCGTCCGCGCCCTCGCGGTCGTAGTGCGCAGCCAGCTCCACCGGGTCGCCGGCATCGCGGATATCGACGAATTCGACGCCCTTGACCACGCGGCCGCCGTCTACGTCGAGGCAGGGGATCACGCGCTTGAGATGCACGAGCCCAGCCTAGATGGTCGGATGGTACCTCGCCACATGTGGCGAGGTCGGTGGGGCCGCATGCGGCCCCACCTGAGACCCGCACATGTGCGGGTCTCCAGCGATGGGCACATGTGCCCATCGCGGACTCGCCGCATGCGGCGAGTCCCGGGGCCGCACATGTGCGGCCCCGCCCGGCGGCACATGCGCCGCCGGGAACATCCCTATCGCGCGAGGATCTCCAGGGCCTGTGCGACGGTAAAGCGCCGCTCATACAGCGCCTTGCCGACGATCACGCCCTCGAGCTGCGCTCTGCGCCAGCCCGGCGAGCCCTCGCAGATCCTCCAGCTCGCCGATGCCGCCGGAGTAGGTCACGCTGCCGTCCTGCGCGGCCTGCGCGACGCGACGTACTTCCTCGCAGGTCCGGACCTTCGAGCATGCCGTCGCGGTCGACGTTCGTGAACACGAGCCTCGTGGCGCCGCGCCGTGCGAGGCTGGCGATCACCTCCGACGTCGTGATCTCGGTCGTCTGCGTCCACCCGGCCGTCGCGACGTGGCCGTCGCGCACGTCCACCGACACGAGCACGCGCTCGGGGCCGTGCTCCTGCAGCACCTGCTCGAGCAGGCCCGGCTGCGTGAAGGCCGCGGTGCCGAGAATCGCGCGCGCGGCGCCGGCCTGCAGGGCTTCGCTGACGGCTCGCGCGGAGCGCAGCCCGCCGCCGTACTGCACCGGCACGCCCAACTCGCCGGCGATGCGGCGGAGGTGATCGAGGTTGACCGGCGCACCCGACTTCGCGCCGTCGAGGTCGACGACGTGCAGATAACGGGCGCCTTCCTCGGTCCAGCCGCGCGCGGCGGAGAGCGGATCGGCGTCGTAGACCTTGCGCGCGTCGAAGTCGCCCTTTGTCAGCCTCACGGCGTTGCCGTCGAGGATGTCGATCGCCGGGTAGAGGTTCATGCGGGGACGGCCGCGCGACGCACAGAGACGCGTGAAGTTCGCCAGCAGCGCGAGCCCGTGCGTGGAGGACTTCTCCGGGTGTGACTGCGTGCCGTAGACGTTGCCCTGACCGACAACCGCAGCGAAGGGCTCGCCGTAGGAGGCGGTGGCGAGCACGGCCTCCTCCTCGGCCGGGTGCGGGGCGAAGCTGTGGACGTGGTAGAGGTAGCTCGGGTCAGGCAGGCCCTCGGCGAGCGGCGTCGCGGCGCGCCAGCGCACCTCGCTCCAACCGATGTGCGGGAGCTTCAGACCGGGCGCGTGCAGCCGTCGCACCTCTCCCGCGATCAACCCCAGTCCCTCGGCGCCGCCGTGCTCCTCGGAGCGCTCGAACAGCAGCTGCATCCCGAGGCACAGCCCCAGCAACGGCACGCCGGCGCGTGCGCGGTCGATCAGGAACTCATCCAGCCCGAGCTCTGCGATCGCACTCATTCCGGCAGGGAAGGCGCCGACGCCGGGCAGCACGAGACCGTCCATGGCTCCCAGCAGCTCGGGGTCGCTGCTCGAGTGCACGCTGCGCGCCGACGTGCTCGAGCGCCTTCTCGGCCGAGCGGCGGTTGCCCATGCCGTAGTCGACCAATCCGATACTTGGTGTGCTCATGCCGGTCGCCCACTCATGTGGTGAGCGTGCCCTTCGTGCTCGGCACGCCCGTCTCGGTGGGATCGATCGCGACGGCCTGGCGCAACGCCCGGGCGAAGGCCTTGAACGCGGCCTCGATCATGTGATGGGCGTTCGTGCCCGCTTCGATGCGCAGGTGCAGCGTGAGCTTCGCGGCGTTGGCGAACGCGCGGAAGAACTCCTCGGTCAGCTCGTGCTCGAACCCTCCGGTGGCGCCGGGCGGCAGCTGCGCGTCGAATACCGTGAGCGGGCGCCCCGATATGTCGATTGCGCAGCTCGCGCGGGCCTCGTCCATGGGGATCGTCGCCTGCCCATAGCGGGCGATGCCCGAGCGATCGCCGAGCACGCGATCGAGTGCCTGACCGAGCACGATCGCGGTGTCCTCGACCGTGTGATGGGCACCGGTCTGCAGGTCGCCGCTGACCTTCACCTCGAGGTCCAGTCGCCCGTGCCGGGCGAGCAGGTCGAGCATGTGGTCGAGGAAGCCCACGCCGGTCTCGCGCGCGCCCGCGCCCGTGCCTTCGAGCGTGAGCGACAGGGAGATGTCGGTCTCGCCCGTACGGCGTTCGATCGCGGTGCTGCGTGTCGTGTGGTTCTTCTCACTCATCGGTCTCTGTCCATCCGTCCTTGGTGCTTCGTGTCCTCGGTGCCATCGGTGCTTCACTCAGGTTACGCATCGCTTGCGACGGCACTCTCGGCCGCGGGGTCGAGCGCACGCGCGCTCATCGACTCGGCGTGTACCTCGAACCCCTCCGCGCGCGCAATCGGAGCGCCGGCCGCGGCGAGCTTGCGCACCGTCTCACCGCCCAGCGGGCCGAGCGCGACCTCGCTCATGCGCCGACGGAAGTGCCGCGGCGAGAGCGTCGAACCGAAGCGGGCCGAGCCGTCGGTCGGCAGCACGTGGTTGGAGCCCGCGACGTAGTCGCCGAAGGCCGTGCCCGCGCCGGCGCCGACGAACAGGCAGCCGGCGCAGCTGACCGTCCGCGCGAGCGCCTCGACTTCTTGGCCGATCAGCTGCAGGTGCTCGGGCGCGATCGCGTTCGCGAGCGCGATCGCGCCGCGGGCATCGGCGACCTGCACGAGCGCACAGGGGGCGTCGGCGACGGTGGGGCGTTCGAGCACGAGCCGCTCGAGCGTCTGCGCGAGCGCGTCGAGCGTCTGCGCGGAGGGCGAGATGGCGATCACGAGGCTGCCCTCGCCGTGCTCTGCCTGCGCGAGCATGTCGAGGGCCGTGAGCTCGATCTCACGCAGACCTGAGTGCTCGTCGAGCACGACCACGAGATCGCTCGGGCCGGCGAAGCCGTCGATCCCGACGCTGCCGGAGACGAGCCGCTTGGCCTCCTGCACGTACAGGTTCCCGGGCCCGACGATCACATCGACCGCTTGAACCGTCTCGGTCCCGTAGGCGAGCGCGGCGATCGCCTGGGCGCCGCCCATGCGATATACGCGCTCCACCCCGCACAGCCGGCACGCGCCGAGGATCACCGGGTCGATCTGTCCGTCGCCTCCGGGGGGAGCGCACACCGCGACGTCGATCACCCCGGCGGCACGCGCGGTGACGACTCCCATGACGACCGTGCTCGGATACGGCGCGCGCCCTCCCGGCACATACACGGCGGCGGCGCGCACGGGCACCTCGCGCAGCACCACGCGCTGTCCCTGCGGGAGGTCCACCGCGACGTCCTCGCTCACTCCGGCCTGCGCTACGAGCGCGACGTTGGCGATCGCCACCTGCAGGCCCGCGACGAGCTCGAGGTCGAGCAGCTTCAGCGCCTCGTCGAGCTCCTCCCGGGAGACGAGCAGCCCGGCGGGGGTGGCCCCGTCGGTATCGAAGCGCGAGGTGTATGAGAGCACGGCCGCGTCGCCGCGTGCGCGAACGTTCGCGACGATCTCGCGCACGGCCGCCTCGACGCTCTCGCCCGCGGGTACCAGCGAACGCAGGTGCGCCGCGACCTGCGAGGGGCCGCCGAGACCGTCGCATTGCGCGACGCTGAGGCGCTGCAGGCGCATCGACTCACGCCACTCCGGGCGCGGGGAGGCGCTCGCGCAGTCGCGCCAGCAGCTGGTCTATCTGCGCTGCCTTGAGCTTGTAGGCGACTGGGTTGGCGATCAGCCGAGCGGTGCACTCGACGATCTCTTCGCGTACCACCAGTCCGTTCTCGCGCAGCGTCGTGCCGGTCGCGGTCAGATCGACGATCGCCTCCGCCAGCCCGGTGAGCGGCGCCAGCTCGACCGAGCCTTTGACCTCCACGATCTCAGCCTGACGGCCCGTCTCCTGCAGGTGGCGCGCGGCGATGCGTGGGTACTTGGTCGCGACGCTCATCACACCCAGCCGACGCAGCGCCTCGGCGGCGGGGTCCTCACCGCGCTCGTTGACGCGGTCTGCCGTCGCGAAGACCATCGTGCAACGCCCGTATCCGAGGTCGAGCAGCTCGTAGATCTGTCGTCGCCCACGCTCACGCGCGGCGTGATCGGATGCCGGCCCGCCACGCTCGAGCAGCACGTCCTTGCCGGTGATGCCGAGGTCAGCCGCGCCATCCTCGACGTAGGTCGGCACGTCGGAGGGGCGCATGGTGATCACGCCGATGTCCTCGAACAGCAGCTTGCGATCGTTGCCGCGCAGCTCGTCCGTGTCGAGCCCCAGCGAGGCGAGCAGCTCGACGGTTCCCTCGAACAGGGCCCCGCGCGGTACCGCGATCGTGAGGTCTGCCGGCCAGTCGTTCATCGAGCCCTCATGCCCCCTGCGCCACGACTACGCCGGTGCCGCGCTCCTCGCCGGCGAGCGCGATGTGCAGCCGTTCGACGTCGAGCGCGAAGCCGACGGCCGGGCGGGCGGCGCCGAAGCTGCCGAGCAGGTCGTCGTAGCGTCCGCCGCCGCCGAGCGGGACGCCGAGTGTGGGGTCGTACACCTCGAACACCGCGCCGGTGTAGTAGCCGATGCTGCGCACGAGCCCGAGGTCGAAGATCACGCGCGCGGCGACCCGCTCGTCCAGCAGCTCGCTCACCTGGCGCATGCCCGCGATCGCATCGGCGGCCGGCCCGGGCGACTCGGCCAGCACCTCTGGCCCGCCGCGGCGCTGGGGCAGGTTGAGCAGCAGCGCGGAGGCCTCCGCCGATGCGCCGATCCCGTCGAGGCGCTGTCCGAGCTCGACGAAGTCTCTGCCGGCGAGCGTCTCCAGCAGGCCGGCGCGTGCCTGCGGAGCGATCTGCAGGCGCTCCATCAGCGTGGTGAACAGCGAGGCGTCGCCGAGGCCCACGCGGTAGTCCTTCAAGCCGGTGGCGTCGAGCGCGTCGCAGAGCACCGTCAGCGCCTCCGCGGTGCCACCCGGAGCGGAGGAGCCGATCAGCTCGATGCCGGCCTGCAGCAGCTCGCGCGGCTGGCTCCACTGGGGGCGCGCGCCGCGATAGCAGTGCGCGAAGTAGCAGAAGCGCAGCGGCTCGCTCACCTGCGGATAGCGCGTGGCGACCAGGCGGGCGATCGGCACGGTCATGTCCGAGCGCAGCACGAGCGTCGCGCCGCTCTCGTCGAACACCCGGTGCACGGGTCCTGTGCCCGGCGATGCCGGCGTGCGCGAGCACCGACTCGTACTCGAGCGCCGGCGTGTACACCTCGCCGTAGCCGTGGCGCTCGAACACGCCGCGCAGAGCGTCGGTGATCGCGCGCAGCTCGCGCGTCTCGTCGGGCAGCACGTCGCGGGTGCCGCTGGGGATCGGATGCATCATCGAGGAGTCCGCGAGACTACGCGTGGACCGGCTCGGTGGCGCCACGCGCTCGATGCGCGCGCCGAGCTCGCGCAGGCGCTCGTCGATGCGCTCGTACCCGCGGTCGATCTGGCGGATGTTGCCGATCTCGCTGCGACCCTCGGCGCACAGCGCCGCGAGCAGCATCGCCATCCCGGCGCGGATGTCCGGCGACTCGACGCGCTCGCCGCGCAGTCGGCGCGGGCCGGTGACGATCGCGCGGTGCGGGTCGCACATGACGATGTCGGCGCCCATCAGGATCAGCTTGTCGGTGAAGATCAGGCGGTTCTCGAACATCCACTCGTGCACGAGGATCGAGCCCTCGGCCTGCGTGGCGAGCGCGACCGCGATCGAGGTCAGATCGGCCGGGAACGCCGGCCAGGGACCGTCCTGGATCTTGCTCTTGTACTCCCCCACGTCGGCCTGCACGACGAGCTTCTGCCCGCCGGGCACGAGCACGTCGTTGCCGTCGAGCTCGGTGCGCAGGCCCAGGCGCTCGAACACGAGGCGGATCATGCGCAGGTCGCCGGGCACGGTGTCCTTGATGCGCAGCTCGCCCCCCGGTGACGCCCGCGAGCGCGATGAAGCTGCCGATCTCGATGTGGTCGGGCGCCACGTCGTGCTCGCAGCCGTGCAGTCGCTCGGCGCCGTTGACCGTCAGCAGGTTCGAGCCGATGCCCTGGATGTCGGCGCCCATCTTCACGAGCATGCGCGCGAGGTCCTGCACGTGGGGCTCGCACGCGGCGTTGCCGATCACGGTCGCCCCCGGCGTGAGCGCGGCGGCCATCAGCGCGTTCTCGGTCGCCATCACCGAGGGCTCGTCCATGAACACGTCGCGTCGGGCGCAGCCCGCGGGGCGCGCTCAGCACGATCTCACGGCGCGCACTCGGCGGTGGCGCCCATCGCGCGGAAGGCGTCGAGGTGCGGATCGAGCCGCCGGCGGCCGATCACGTCGCCGCCGGGCGGCGGCATCACGGCGCGACCGAAACGCGCGAGCAGCGGGCCGGCGAGCAGGAACGAGGCCCGGATCAGCTCCGCGAGCTCCGGATCGACCTCGACCTCGTGAACCGACGCGGCGCACAGCGCGACCTCGTTCGGACCGCGCCACGCGACGGACACGCCGATCGCTTCGAGGATCGCGCAGCATCGCGTCGACGTCCCGGATGCGAGGCACGTTGCGAACGACCACCTCCTCGTCGGTGAGGATCGCCGAGGCGAGGATCGGCAGCGCGCCGTTCTTGTTCCCGGCCGGGACCATCGTGCCGGACAGCGGTAGCGCCGCCTTCGATGACGAACTTCTCCATGGGCTGAACGCGCGCTCGCCGGCCCAGGATCGGACCGCCCGAGGAGCGTATGGCAAGCGTAACAGCCATCTCCAGCGGTGTTCGCTCCCCGCGCGCGATCGCCCTGCACGACCCGCCCGACGCGTCGCCGACCTCAGCGCCGCGCAGACGCAACTTTCGTTGCAGTCTCACGACGCGCATTTTTGGCTCTAGAATGCGCGATTTACGGGATCGCGTGGAAATACGTACGTATGTTCGCCTGCATCCGTCCGCGACCGGGCCTATCTTACGAACACATGTTCCCCCGACGCACTCCATCCCCGCTCACGCGCCGAGCGCGCACTGCGCTCTCTCTGGCCCGCTCGTTCCTGTTGCTCGAGGACGACTACGACGTCGACTGGGAGGTCGACCAGGACGAGCCCGGCCGGCGGGGACCGCTCGAAGATCGACGGGATCTCCGAGCGCACCAGCGCGTGAGCGGGCGTCGGTGGCACCATCCTGCGGCCATCCGCAGCGTGCATCTCGCGCGGCCGTTCCGCGCGAGTACGCGCAGGACAGCACCGCGCCGGCCTCACACGTGTGCCTGTGCCCCTGTCGAGCGGCTCGTCGACGGCAGCGAGCGATCAGGCGTGTGGCGGCAACGAAAACGGGCCGCCCGCAGGCGACCCGTAGTTGAAGAAACCGGCGGCGTCCTACTCTCCCAGGCCCTTGCGAGCCAAGTACCATCGGCGCTGAGGGGCTTAACTGCTCTGTTCGGAATGGGAAGAGGTGTTTCCCCCTCGCCATAGCCACCGGAAAAAGGCGAGAGACCGAGGAGTCCTCCTCGGTCCTTCAAAACTGCACAGCGCCACAGCGGGTATCACTTCGCCCCCTGCATTGGGAGCGAATCAAAAAAATCCGTCAAGCCCTCGACCCATTAGTACCGGTCTCCTTCAGACGTTACCGTCCTTCCAGATCCGGCCTATCAACCTGGTGGTCTACCAGGGGTCTTACTCCCTCTAGGGGATGGGAGAGCTCATCTCGAGGTCGGCTTCCCGCTTAGATGCTTTCAGCGGTTATCCGATCCACACGTAGCTAGCCTGCAATGCCCTTGGCAGGACAACAGATACACCAGAGGTGCGTTCATCCCGGTCCTCTCGTACTAGGGACAAATCCTCTCAACTCTCCAACGCCCACGGCAGATAGGGACCGAACTGTCTCACGACGTTCTGAACCCAGCTCGCGTACCGCTTTAATGGGCGAACAGCCCAACCCTTGGGAGCGACTCCACCCCCAGGATGCGACGAGCCGACATCGAGGTGCCAAACCGGGCCGTCGATGTGGACTCTTGGGCCCGATAAGCCTGTTATCCCCGGAGTACCTTTTATCCGTTGAGCGACGGCACTTCCACTTGCTACCGCCGGATCACTAAGACCTGCTTTCGCACCTGCTCGACTTGTCAGTCTCGCAGTCAAGCTCCCTTGCTACCTTTGCGCTCTACGCACGATTTCCAACCGTGCTGAGGGAACCTTTGTGCGCCTCCGTTACATTTTGGGAGGCGACCGCCCCAGTCAAACTACCCGCCTGGAACTGTCCAGCACCCGGATTCACGGAATGCTGTTAGAAATCCAATACACCAAGGGTGGTATCTCAAGGTTGGCTCCACGCCGGCCGCAACCGGCGCTTCAAAGCCTCCCACCTATCCTGAGCGAAATGCACCGAATCCCAATACCAAGTTGTAGTAAAGGTTCACGGGGTCTTTCCGTCTAGCCGCGGGTACTCGGCATCTTCACCGAGACTGCAATTTCACCGAGCCCATCGTTGAGACAGCGCTGAAGTCGTTACGCCATTCGTGCAGGTCGGAACTTCACGTGATCTCTCGTCACCCGAGAACGCAGACTATACCTTCACCTCATCCAGCACCCTTAGAAGCGTGGTCTTTGAATGACGCCGCTTGCCGAGATTCATCTCGTAAGCGATGTCCACGATTTCTCTCAGACCGTCGCGCTGCAGATGATCTCCTTGTTCGATCATCCGGCAGACATGGGAGAAGCCTGCACAGCTTCTCGCCTTGTCTCCCCGCAAGGGGTAACGCTCAAAGTGCGGCAGGATCTTGCTCGTGAGTCCCTGATCGAACGCGCCTCGTACTTGAAGGTGCGATCACTCTTGGACTCACGGATCCAACCACAATCGAAGAACGTCTGCAGATCTTCCAGCAGTCGCAGATCCTTCTCGTTGAGCGAGAGCGAAAACGACGGCCTGACCTCGAGGCCAAGTACGTAGCTTCGCACGGATAGCCAGCGAGATGCAAAAGCATCCCTCGCCATCCGCAAGACCTGTGACATACCAGGGATCCAGCGGTACTGCTGCTTCATAGGCACCTTGTCTTTCGATGAGGGCCGGCGTATTGCGTGTCACATAGATTTCCGGACTCTCCGGAGCGTGACACGCCTCTCCTTTCGGATCAGTCGTTAGGGGGTCACTAGGACTTCCCTCGGGATTGCCCGCTGCCACTTTGGCAGGGAGGGTTTCCCCGATATGAGCCGGTTCTCGATCGCCTCTCGCGAGGCGGTGGGGCAAGTGTTTGTGCTTACCCGACAAGGAATTTCGCTACCTTAGGACCGTTCCTTCTGTTACGACTCAGGCACTTTGTCTGAGCGGGCCGGACATTTCTGGCCGACCTCTCGTGGTCGCCCACGAGAGCGGACTATCTCATCTCGACCCTGATCTGAGGATCGAGCTTGGCGTATAGTCTCTGAGGATTCCCAGCGTCTTTGACGCCGTCCAGGACATCGCTTGCGCGATAGACCGTCCCGGTCCGACTGGACACTGGGCCTTTCCTGCTGATTGTCCGCACCCGACACATTTTCACGGTACCGCCCAGTTCGGACAGAACGTTGCGTAGTGCGGGATACTCGGATGTTCCAGCATATAGCCAAGTTTTACAACTACCTCGGTCAACTGATAGTTACGGCCGCCGTTTACCGGGGCTTAGCTTCGCTGCTTCGGGTCAAGCCCTAACAACTCCACGTAACCTTCCGGCACCGGGCAGGCGTCAGCCCCTATACGTCGTCTTACGACTTAGCAGAGACCTGTGTTTTTGGTAAACAGTCGCTTCAGCCTATTCACTGCGGCCCCCTCGGGCTCCAGACGCGAGGTCCTTCACCCTACTGGGGCGCCCCTTATCCCGAAGTTACGGGGCAATTTTGCCGAGTTCCTTAACGATGGTTATCTCGATCACCTTAGTATTCTCTACTTGCCCACCTGTGTCGGTTTTGGTACGGGCACGCGCTTCCTCCCTAGAGGATTTTCTTGGAGGTATGGCGTCGGGGACTCGCCGGCTTAGAGCCAGCTGGCATCGCACCTCGGGTTGAATGCAGCCCCGCATTTAACAAGGGCCGCCCCTACATGCTTACCCCAGGGCAACCATCGCCTGGGTTCCCTTAGCCTTCCTCGTCCCCCCATCGGTCAAACGGAAGCGACGTGGTACAGGAATATCAACCTGTTGGCCATCGACTACGCCTTTCGGCCTCGCCTTAGGTCCCGACTAACCCTGAGCAGACGAACTTTACTCAGGAATCCTTGGGCAATCGGTGGAGGGGATTCTCACCCCTCTTTCGTTACTCATGCCGGCATTCTCACTTCCCACGCCTCCACGGCTGGCTTACGCCGCCGCTTTACTGGCGTGGGAACGCTCTCCTACCGCGCGATCGACCGAAAGTCATCACGCACCCGCAGCTTCGGTGACTAGCTTGAGCCCCGTTACATTGTCCGCGCTCGAACACTTGACCAGTGAGCTGTTACGCACTCTTTCAAGGATGGCTGCCTCTAAGCCAACCTCCTGGTTGTCTATGCACTCGAACATCGTTTCCCACTTAGCTAGTACTTAGGGACCTTAGCTGGCGGTCTGGGCTGTTTCCCTTTTGACGCTGAAGTTTATCCCCCAGCAACTGACTCCCGGAGTAAACGTGAATGGTCTTCGGAGTTTGCCTGAAGTCGGTAACCTGGTAGGGCCCCTAGTCCAAACAGTGCTCTACGGCCAACACGCAATTTATCCGAGGCTATACCTAAATATATTTCGGAGAGAACCAGATATCACTGAGCTTGATTAGCCTTTCACTCCGACCCACAGGTCATCCGCCCAGTTTTCAACCTAGGTCGGTTCGGCCCTCCACGAGGTCTTACCCCCGCTTCAGCCTGCCCATGGGTAGCTCGCTCAGTTTCGGGTATACCGCCTACGACTATGTCGCCCTATTAGGACTCGCTTTCGCTACGGCTCCGCTCATCGCTTAACCTTGCCGCAGACGAGTAACTCGCCGGCTCGTTATGCAAAAAGCACGCGGTCACAGGACAAGCCTGCTCCCACCGCTTGTAGGCACGCGGTTTCAGGTACTATTTCACTCCCCTTCCGGGGTACTTTTCACCTTTCCCTCACGGTACTTGTCCGCTATCGGTCACCAAGGAGTACTTAGCCTTGGAGGGTGGTCCCCCCAGGTTCAGTCCGCGTTTCACGGGCGCGGACTTACTCAGGAACGTCTGACGGAAGATCATGCAGTTTCGTCTACGGGACGATTGCCCTCTATGGTGCGCGGTTCCACACGCTTCGACTACCACATGACTTTGTAACTTCCGCCGAGCCGGTCACAGCTCGGAACAAACGCCCTACAACCCCTGCTGCGCAACGCGTGACCGCTTACACGCAGCAAGTTTGGGCTGATCCCTTTTCGCTCGCCACTACTCAGGGAATCTCTGTTGATTTCCTTTCCTCGGGGTACTGAGATGTTTCACTTCCCCCGCTTGTCTTCCGCCGGCCTATGTGTTCAGCCGGGGATAACGCCGCATTACCAGCGCTGGGTTTCCCCATTCGGGAATCCACGGGTCAAAGGCTATTCAGCGCCTAACCGTGGCTTATCGCAGCCGTTCACGCCCTTCATCGACTCTTAGTGCCAAGGCATCCACCGTGTGCCCTTACTATCTTGACGGTGATCTGGCCCAACTCGACCCGAAGGTCGGGCAGGGCCCGGTGATACCCGTTATTCAGCCGCCGCTTATCGATGGCGGCTGATGTGGCTTCTGTGCAGTTTTCAAGGACCGTGGAGAGTCACCGTCACATAGCCCGTCAGATCTCCGTGCTTGTTCGATCACGTCATCTGCGACGTGGTCTCACGGGAACCGGCGGACTAGGCCGGTCTCTCAAAACTCAACAGCATGCTGGGGTCGTTTAGCGCCGCGGCCAATTGCTATGCCCAAGTAGGAGGGATTGCTCATGACGTGCGGTCATCCAGCCAGGTTCGGTCGACATGCTAGGCCCGATCACGCGATCACCGCCAGGTCGCTTCCCGCTCTCAAGGAGCAGGCCGCCTGTCGGCCGGTGCGATCGGGGCACTGTTATGTGCTCCCTAGAAAGGAGGTGATCCAGCCGCAGCTTCCGCTACGGCTACCTTGTTACGACTTCACCCCAGTCACGAGCCCCACCTTCGACGGCTCCCTCCCTTGCGGGTTAGGCCACCGGCTTCGGGTGTTGCTCACTCCCGTGGTGTGACGGGCGGTGTGTACAAGGCCCGGGAACGTATTCACCGCGGCAATGCTGATCCGCGATTACTAGCAACTCCGCCTTCATGCAGGCGAATTTCAGCCTGCAATCCGAACCGAGACGCACTTTAAGGGATTCGCTCCACCTCGCGGTATCGCAGCCCTCTGTATGCGCCAATGTAGCACGTGTGTAGCCCTGGACATAAGGGGCATGAGGACTTGACGTCATCCCCACCTTCCTCCGGTTTGTCACCGGCAGTCTCGCATGAGTCCCCAACTAAATGCTGGCAACATGCGACGGGGGTTGCGCTCGTTGCGGGACTTAACCCAACATCTCACGACACGAGCTGACGACAGCCATGCACCACCTGTGAAAGTGCCCCGAAGGGAAGACGTGTTTCCACGCCGGTCACTCACATGTCAAGCCCAGGTAAGGTTCTTCGCGTCGCGTCGAATTAAACCACATGCTCCGCTGCTTGTGCGGGCCCCCGTCAATTCCTTTGAGTTTTAGCCTTGCGGCCGTACTCCCCAGGCGGGCAACTTAATGCGTTAGCTTCGACACAGGGGGAGTCGACACCCCCCACATCTAGTTGCCATCGTTTACAGCGTGGACTACCAGGGTATCTAATCCTGTTTGCTCCCCACGCTTTCGCGTCTCAGCGTCAGTCACGTCCCAGCGAGCTGCCTTCGCCATTGGTGTTCCTCCTGATATCTGCGCATTTCACCGCTACACCAGGAATTCCACTCGCCCCTTCCGGACTCTAGCCCGACAGTATCCACCGGCATTCCAGGGTTGAGCCCTGGACTTTCACAGCGGACTAATCGGGCCGCCTACACGCTCTTTACGCCCAATGATTCCGGACAACGCTTGCACCCTACGTATTACCGCGGCTGCTGGCACGTAGTTAGCCGGTGCTTCTTGTGAAGGTACCGTCACTCCGTCCGGCTATTCACCGGAGAAGCTTCGTCCCAACTGAAAGGGGTTTACAACCCGAAAGCCTTCTTCCCCCACGCGGCGTTGCTGCGTCACGCTTTCGCGCATTGCGCAAGATTCCCCACTGCTGCCTCCCGTAGGAGTCTGGGCCGTGTCTCAGTCCCAGTGTGGCTGATCGTCCTCTCAGACCAGCTACCCATCGAAGCCTTGGTGAGCCGTTACCTCACCAACAAGCTAATGGGCCGCGGGCCCATCTCGATGCGGAGGCCGAAGCTTCCTTTCCCCTTGCGGGCACATCCGGTATTAGCCCGAGTTTCCTCGGGTTGTCCCGGTCATCGAGGCAGGTAACCCACGTGTTACTCACCCGTTCGCGGCTCTGCCCCAGGGCAAGCCCTGGTTCGTCGCTCCACTTGCATGTGTTAAGCACGCCGCCAGCGTTCGTCCTGAGCCAGGATCAAACTCTCCGTGAAGAACTTCACGAAAAGCTGTCATGGAGTTGCCTTTTGCCCGAAGGCAGAAGACGGAGCCGGTACCTATACACCGTGGTCCCGGCACCATGACGGGGTACTGCTTTTCCTACTTTGACTCTTTGGTCCGCCAACCGGAATGCCGGCCGATTTATGATCGGCGGCGATCCCGCCGGCGGGTCGAACCTGGACGCACACCACGATCGAGGTCGATCGTAGGTGCGCATGCTGTTGAGTTTTCAAAGACCGACACCATCAATCACTCTCCGCAAAGGCTTTGTGCTTCCTTCCGAGAAGACCGATCGGCCCTGCGTCCGTAGGCGCGTTTTGGGCCGACCGCGGAGTATAGCGCTATCCGGTGCGCATGCGCCTGAAGCGGCGCTTGCCCACCTTCAGCAGCGCGCCGTCGACCCGTCCAGCGTCCACGTCGTGCTCCTGAGGCCCAAGCATAGCGTCATCCAGGGACACCGCGCCCTGCTCGATCAGGCGCCGCGCCTGCGAGCGCGACATTCCGAACTCGCCGGCGATCACCTCGGGCAGGTGCACGATCCCGTCCTCGTTGGCTTGGACAAGCGCCTCGTCCACCTGCTCGGGTGGCCGGTGATCGACGAACACGCGGTCGAAGTGACCCTCCGCCGCGAGCGCCTGCTCAGGCGAGTGCAGCCAGCCGACGAGCTCGCGAGCGAGCGCTCGCTTGGCCTCCCGCGGCGAGCTCTCCTCGCCGGGAGGATCTCGGCGCAGCAGCAGCCGGTAGTAGTCCGCCATCGCCTCATCCGGGATGCTCAGCGTCTTGCCATACATCTCCTCGGGCTCATCGGTGACCCCGATCTGGTTGCCGAGTGACTTGGACATCTTCTGGTGGCCGTCCACGCCGACGAGGATCGGCATCGTCATGATCGCCTGCTCCTGCCGGCCATAGGCGCGCTGGATGTCGCGGCCCAGCAGCAAGTTGAACTTCTGATCGGTTCCTCCGAGCTCTACGTCGGCGTCCACCGCGACAGAGTCATAGCCCTGCAGCAGCGGGTACATCAGCTCGAGCATCGAGATCGGCTCTGACGCCGAGAAGCGTTTTGCGAAGTCCTCGCGCTCGAGCAGTTGCGCGACTGTCGTCGTCCGCACGAGCTTCAGGAGCTCGGACATCCCCATCTCGAGCCACTCGCCGTTGCTACGCACCTCGAGGCGCCCGGGGTTGGTGTCGAGGATCCGCGCCGCTTGTGCTTGAAAGGTCGTCGCATTGGCCTCGATCTCCTGCTCGGAGAGCATCGGGCGCAAGCTCGAGCGCCCCGATGGATCCCCGACCCTGGCGGTGTAGTCGCCGATGATCAGCACCACGCAATGCCCCGCGTCCTGGAACTCGCGCAGCTTGCCGAGCACGACCGCGTGCCCGAGATGGATATCGGGCGCGGTCGGGTCGATCCCGAGCTTGACCCTGAGCCGGCGGCCCGCGGCCTGAGCCGCCGCCAGCTTGATCGCGAGAGCACCTGCAGGCAGGGTCTCGATAGCGCCCGCGCTCAGCCGCGCGGCTTCCTCGGCGACGGCCTCGGCAGCCGCATCAGTGGCGTTCGGCATGGAAAGCCAATGCTAGACTCTCGCCGCAGCCGGGGTCCGCAGCAGGTGTCCGCCGGGGTCTCGCCGTCAGATCAGGCCCTCCCTGCCACCCGAGCGCAGCGGGCCCCAGACCGCGCTTTGCCCATGGCTGCGACAGTCGCCCCCGACATACCTTCCCAGCCCCCGCCGGCGCCCAAGCCGCGCTTGAAGCGGCTGCGCTTTGTGGCGATCCTCTTCGCCGTCCTGCTGCTGGGTCTCATCTCCTTCGTCTTTGGGATGTTCGTAGCCGTCGCCTCGGACCTGCCCTCGCTGACGCGCTTCTCTCAACTCAAGGACGCCCAAAGCTCGACTTTGCTCGACGACCTCGGTCATCCGATCGGCGTCCTCAGCCAGCAGAACCGCGTGATCGTGACACCATCGCAGATACCTCAGATCGTCAAGGAGGCCGTGATCTCGATCGAGGACAAGCGCTTTCGGACCAACAGCGGTGTCGATGTGCGCGGCATCGCGCGCGCCTTCGTACAGGACGTCCTGCACAAAGGTTCGGTCCAAGGCGCCTCGACGATCGAGCAGCAGTTCATCAAGAACGCGCTTCAGGCCCAATCCCACCGCACGATCTTCGAGAAGCTCCGCGAGGCCGCGCTGGCCTTCCAGCTCTCGCACAAGTGGTCGAAGGAAAAGATCATCACGGCGTACCTGAACACGATCTACTTCGGCAACGGCGCCTACGGCATCGAGGCGGCCGCGCAGACTTACTTCGGTCACGACGTCAACCACCTCGGCTGCGGTACGCCAAACCACCAGCTCTGTGTCGAACAGTTGCAACCATGGGAGGCGGCGCTGCTCGCGGGGATCATCCAGGACCCGACCGCGTATGACCCCGCCTACCATCCGTTGGCGGCCAAGACGCGCCGCGACGTCGTCCTGCGTCAGATGTTCGAACAGGGCTATCTAACTCAGCCTGTCTACGAACAGAGCATCCAACAGACGCTCCCCGCGGCGATGGACATCCAGGCCCCGCAGGAGCCGACGGTCGAAGGGGTCGACGCCGGCTATTTCACCAGTTGGGTGCAGCAGCAGGTCATCGAACGCTACGGGGCGCCGCGCGCGTTCGACGGCGGGATGAAGGTCAAGACCACGCTCGACCTCGAACTTCAGCGCGCGGCCGAACACGCGATCGAAGGCTATCTCGCCTACTCCGGCGGTCCGACGGCCTCGCTCGTGGCGATCGAAAACTCGACCGGGGAGGTGCGTGCGATGGTCGGCGGGCGCAGCTACGACGAAAGCCCGTTCAACCTCGCAACCGAGGGCGAGCGCCAGCCCGGCTCGTCCTTCAAGGCATTCGACCTCGCGGGCGCGCTCGAGGATGGAATCTCCCCGGACTCGACCTGGACCTCGAAGCAGAAGGAATTCATCGTCCCCAACACCGGCGGCCACGAACGGTTCATCGTCCACAACGACGAAGGCGCCTACACCGGCTCGAACACGCTCACCGGCGCCACGGCCTACTCCGACAACTCGATCTACGCCGAAGTCGGATTGAAGGTCGGAACGCAGCGCATCGCGCGCTTGGCCCACCGCATGGGCATCACCACGCCGATCTCGACCAACCCGGCAATGACGATCGGCGGGTTGAAGGTCGGCGTGACACCCCTGGACATGGCTCACGCGTATGAGACGATCGCGCACTCCGGGCGGCGCGTCAGCGGCTCGCTCGCTGAAGCGGGCGCACCGGTCGGGATCCAGGAAGTCGTCTCGCCGACGCGCGCCCTCCCCGACGGCTCCCACCAGGACGTCAACCGTGTCGTTACCAAGCCCGTGCTGCCGCCGGACATCGCGGCAACCGAGACCTCGGTCCTCGAAACAGTGCTCCAGTACGGCACCGCCCGCTCAGCGGCGATCGGACAGTTCGCGGCCGGCAAGACGGGCACGACCTCAAATTACGGCGACGCCTGGTTCGTCGGCTGGGATTCCAAGTACACCGTCGCGGTGTGGGTTGGTTATCCGAACGGCCTCGTGCCGATGACCACACAGTTCGACGGCGGTCCGGTGCTGGGTGGCACCTTCCCGGCGCTCATCTGGCACGACTTCATGATCTCGGCGCTGCACATCGACAAGTCCCGCACGGAACAGGCGGCGGCGCAAGCCGCCGCGCGGGCGTCCGGCGGGAAGGCACACGGGCAGTCGACGCAGTCCACTACCAGCTCTACCGAAGAAACGGCGACGCCTTCCGGCGCGCCCTCAGCAACGCCTCAAGCCGGCGAAGAAGCCGCGGCCGAACGACATACCAGCCCGAGTGCAGGCGGAGTCGAACACAGTGCGCCTGCAGCCCCAACTCCCTCAGCACCTCCGACGCCCGCCACCCCGAGTCCCGCGGAAAGCGCGCCGGCGACTAAAGGAGGGGGCGGCGCAGGCGCGAGCTCCGAAGCGACTGGCGGAGTCAGCGCCAGTCCATAGAGAGCGCTCCGCGGAACCCTCCACCGTTCTACGCGTTGGCGCGCCTCCAAGGCGACACGCCGTTTGTCCGCGGACGCGGCCGGGACACGTTGGCGTTGCCGGCGACGCAGAAGCGCCACGGTAGATCGACGGCCTTGGTGATGCCCACACGCGTGCCCGCCACGACGCTCGGATCCTCCCACTCGGGCGAGGGACGCAAGATCTTGACCGGTCCCCGCCTGAGGTCGCCGCCGTTATCCGTGAGCGCCAACCCGAGCGCCTGTGTGAGCTTGCCCGGACCGGAGCACAGCTCGACATCGCTTGGCAAACGCGAGGTCGAGCGGAGCGACGAGGCGCGCCCAGTATTACCGGCGCTCTCGCCATCAAGTGTGCGGCGCGCGCGCATCTGCTCGAGGCCCTCGATCGGCTGTAGCGCTCGGATGAGGACCGCGGCGCCGATGCCCTCAGACTCGCAGACGGCGTTGAGCATTGCGTGAATTCCATATGAGCGGTACATGTATGCGCGCCCCGGCGCCCCGAACAGCGTCTCGGTGCGCGGCGTTAGTCCGACGAACGCATGACACGCCGGCTCGCTCTCGTGGTAGGCCTCCGTCTCGACGATCACCCCGGAGACGGGCGATCCGTCGGGAGCGGCATGGGAGACCGTGCAGCCGATCAGCGCTCTGGCGACCTCGACGACCGAACGGTCGTAGAACTCGCGCGGCAGCCCATCAGCGATTGAGTGGGGCATCGAGGGTCGTTCGGGCCAGCTCGATCTGCTCGCGCACGCGCACGAGCGCCGTGCCACCTTCCGAAACCTTGGACTCGAGCCATGAGCTCTGCGTGAGCACCTCGCGAAAGCGGGCCTCGTTCGCCGCAAGCGTCTTGCTGTGCTCCGCGAGCTCAGCGACTGTCAGACCTGAGAGTTGGCGCCCATCCTCAAGCGCCGTTCGCACCAAGCCCGCGACGACGCCGTGGGCCTCGCGAAACGGAACGTCAAGTCTGACCAGCAGATCCGCCACGTCGGTGGCCGCGATTAGCTCGTCCGCAGCCGCTTCGCGCATGCGCTCGCGGTCAAAGCGAGCACCAGCAACCATACCCGTCGCGGCCGCCACCGCGAGCTCGATCGTGTCGGAGGCGTCGAACAGGTGCTCCTTGTCCTCCTGCAGATCCTTGTTGTAGGTCAGCGGCAGCGCATGCATCACACCGTGCAGCGCGCTGAGGTGAGCAACCAAGCGCGGCGCCTTGCCCCGCAGCAGCTCGGCTGCATCCGGGTTCTTCTTCTGAGGCATGATCGAGCTGCCCGAGCTCCAAGCGTCGGGGAGCTCGCAGAAGCCGAACTCCGAGCTGGACCACAGCACGAGCTCAGCCCCCAGGCGCGAAAGGTGAGTGGCGCAGGTCGCGGCCGCATTCAGGTAGTCCAACACGAAATCCCGTCCCGAGACCGCGTCGATCGAGTTTGGTGTGACCTCCGAGAACCCGAGTTCCTGTGCCAGCATCTGTCGGTCGGTGGCAAAGCTCACGCCGGCAAGAGCCCCTGAGCCGAGCGGAAGGCGCGAGGACTCGCGCAGCGCGAACTCAAAGCGCTCGCGGTCGCGTGCGAGCATCCAGAAGTACGCGAGCAGATGATGGGATAGGTACACCGGTTGCGCGCGCTGCAGGTGGGTGTAGCCGGGCATCGGCCAGTCCAGATGCTCCTGAGCGCGGTTGAGCAGCGCCGCCATCAACACGTCCAGCGCGGCAACTGCGGTGTCGGCATGCTCGCGCGTGTACATGGCGAGGTCTGTGACCACCTGGTCGTTGCGTGAACGCGCAGTGTGCAGCTTGCCGCCGGTGGGCCCGACGATCTCCGTCAGCCGGCGCTCGATTGCCATGTGAATGTCTTCGTCGTCCTCCTCGAACGGAAAACGCTCCTCGGCGAACTCGATCTCGACCATGCCCAGGCCCGTCAACATCGTGTCGCGGTCAAGATCCGAGATGATGCCGCATGCCGCCAGCATGTGTGCGTGCGCCCGCGACTGGGCGATGTCGTACCGCCACAGCCTTCGGTCGAAGGCGATCGAGGCGTTCATGCGTTGAAAGTCCGGATGCTGGGGCTCACGGAAACGAGACATGGATCCCTAGTCTATGGAGCGGACCGATACCATGTGCTGAGAGGACGGTCGACGCAGGAGGGTCATAATCTGAGCCGTGACGCCAGAAGGCGCGCCCTGGCCCAGACGCCACGAAAATGTCACCAGTGGAGAGCAGAAAGCAGGAAGGCGCCTCCCCGGAGGCCCGCCTCCCGCGCGGCCCGCACACGCTCACGCGCGAGCAGGTGCGGGCCAGCCAAAAGGAGCGCCTGACAGCAGCGATGATCGCACTGGCCGGTGAGAACGGCTACGCCGGCACGACCGTGGCCGAAGTCATCACCCGTGCGGGCGTTTCGCGCAAGGCTTTCTATGAGCACTTCGCCAACAAGCAGGCATGCTTCCTGAGCGCCTACGATACTGTCGCCACCGAAGGCCGTCGCGAAGTATCTCGTGCCTACGAGACCGCCACGGAGCCGGCCGAGGGAGCCCAACTGGCGATCGCCAAGCTGTTCGAGCGAGCGATCGACAATCCCGGCAATGCACGACTGGTGCTCGTCGAGGCCGGGATCGTTGGACAGGCCGGCATCGAACGCCGCGAGCGGCTGATGAGCGAATACGAAGACCTGTTGCGCGACATGCTCGGGCTGGCCCGGGGGTCCAGCACGGTCCCCAACCCCGTGCTCAGGGGAATCGTTGGCGGTCTCAACGGGGTACTTCAGGCGCACGTGCACAACGGCAGGCTGGAGCAACTGCGAGAGCTCGTGCCACACATGGTCGGGTGGGCCACCTCCTACAGCCCGCCACCGGCCTCGATGATGCAGCTGCTTGCTCAGCCCGCGAACGGCCACGAGCTGCCCCATGGACTGATCGGCGGCAGGGCGCCCGGAACGCTGACCATCACATCCGACTCCTCTCCGGGGGGACGCCGCCGCGGTCTCGCGCGAGGCAAGCAGGCCGGCGTCTCACGCAGTTTGGTGGTACACAGCCAACGCGAGCGAATCCTCGACGCGGTAGCGAACATAGTCGCCGAGACTGACTACGCAACCCTGACGGTCGAGGGCATTGCCGAGCGCGCCGCCGTGTCGCTGCAGGCTTTTTACGAACATTTCAAAGACAAGGAGGACGCGTTCATCGTCGCCTACGAAGTCGGTCACGCACGAGGACTTGCGATCGTCGAACGAGCGGTTGCCATCAAACCCGATTGGCGCATGGGAATCCGCGACGGCATCTCCGCCCTGTTCGACTTCCTGGCCTCCGAGCCCGCCTTCGCGCATCTGGCACTGGTGGACGCACTGACCGCGACGCGGCGCGCCGGTGAGCGTGCAAGCGATGGTGTCGCCGCCTACGCCGAGATGCTCATCCCCGGCGCCAAGGACGCGCCCGACCTGAGCTTGCCCGCCGCGGTCGCGATCGAAGCGGTCGCGGGCGGGCTGCTCGAGCTGTGCCTCACCTACGCGCTACAGGGACATATCGCGAGGTTGTCCGAGCTGCTGCCCCGAGCGACCTATTTCGTGCTCGCGCCGTTCATCGGCCCAGAACAGGCATGGGACATCGCTACGGCGATGGTCACGCCCTGACTCGCACCCACGCGACCCCCGGGGTGCCCGATCGGTGGGCCTAACGCTTCGCGGGCGCCGCGCGACCTCTGGGGGATGGCCTTGCGACGCCCGCTTGCGTGTTCACCGTGCCCGGCCGGCGACTCGGGGTACGCCGCCGCCGGTTTCTCAAGCGCCGCCGAAGAGGAAAAAGCGGCGCCCAAGCCTGTTGAAGAAGCTTCTACTTTTTCTTCGTAGTCTTCCCCCTCCGGTGATGACTGGTTGAAGCCTTCTTCTTCTTGGCCTTCTTCTTCGGACATCCCGTGACAGCGATCTTCGTGGTCTGATGGATCGTCGCCCCATTCTGCGCGACGAATTCCGTGGGCAGCGCCAGTGCCGCTGCCTGTGTCTGGCGAACCTTGCGCGTCACCGTCTTTCGATGACCTTTGACGCGAATCGTCACTTTGCGCTTGACGAGCACCGTTTGCGTGGGCGAGCACAGGTTCCCGATCGCCGTCAGCGCGGAGTACCTGCCCTCGGGCAGTGTCAATTCGAATGTCGAGAAAGGCTGATCCGGGACCATCTTGAAGTCGGTCGAGGTGATCCCGGCTTTGCTGATGAACGTCGTGCCGACGAGATCAATCGTGACGTTGTCACCCTGCAGGACCATCGTCAGGCTGGGGAACGCTTCGCCACCGTGACTGACGAAGATCGCCGGGCCTTGCAGCGGCACAGGCAAAATCGGCGTGTGCACGACCGCGTAGCCGATCTTTGATTCCGGCGGGCACCCTGCCGGGTTGGCTTCGAACTGCTTAGTCGTGCACGCCTTCTGCAGTGTGGTCAGGCGCGAAGGCAATTGCTTGGGCAGTTCGACTTTCACTTTCGCGATGTTCGCGTCGGTACCCTGAGGCACTTTCGGATAGGTGAGCTTGGTGGTCAGGCTCGCCCCGTTTGCTTTGCTGGTTTTGCCCGACGTGGAGACGCTGAATTTGGGTTCAAACTTCAATGCGGCGCAGTTCGTGACCTGGAACGGCACGCTGAGTGTGTCCACGCCGCCTTCGCTTGAGTGGATCGTGCCCGTGACATCCATACTGTCGCAGTTGGTCGGATTGAACTGGAAGTTACCGCGCGTGGTCGTGGCGTTGATGTGCTGGATTTCGAGGGGAATGCCTTCGATGCTCGTTGGAATCGCGTAGGGACTCCCGGGCGGGTCGGAGGTGACCGTAAGCGCGGCGGTCTGGGGATTGATTTCGATCTTGCCTCTGACGATCACACAGTCGCAGGCATTCTCGCCAGCGGGATTCGCGCTGTTGCGCTTCAGGTCGAACGGACCAGCCTTCGCCGGTACCTCGAACGTGATACCGAATGGCGCGCACCCCGGTTGTCCGATAGTACAGCTGCTCGAGCCATTATATGGACCGGTGAGGTAGAACCTGCCACCCGAGACAGTGAACGGATCGCCGCCTACGCCAACACTGACCGTCGTTTCACCGATCAGGCTGTTCGGAGCACATTTGCCTTCGTTGGCCTGCGGTTCAGGACACAGTTCGATGTTTGAGAGGATTCCCGAGAGGCCCGGGGGAAGGTGCGCTTCGACGGACTGCAGGTTCTGTTCACCGTCTTTGCGGTTCATCGTCAGCGTGAGCGGCGAGAACGCACCGGCCTGGATGTTCGTCGCACCGCCCGCCAGCGACGGACTGAACGGCAGACTCGCACCCGGGCACGGGCCACCGTCCGGACCATGTTCGATCTGGAAGGACGAGGACGTGTTGACCGGCGCGTTGCCGTCCCACGGCGTGAACGACGCCAGGGTCGTGTACGTCCCGCAACGCGCAGGCATCGTCAGCGGCGCGCGTTCGCCACCAAAGAAATGGATTTCCAGATTTTCAAACGGCAGATCGGGGGTGTTCTTGAACGTCGTGACGATCTGGCCCGTCACTGTCAGGCTGACTTCGCCGGTGATCTTTATCGTGGTCCCCGAGACGGGGTCTTCCACGAACATGTACATCGCGATCAGGGAGCCAAACGGGTTGGCGTTCTGCGCCGCAAGATACACCGCCCCCTTCAAGTCCTGCCCCTTCGGCAACAACGGCGACGCGATATCTACCGTCCCGATCTTCGACCCATTCGGACACAGGCTCACACCTGGGTGCAGTTCTTCAAGCGCCATCGGGTTGAACAGCGCGGTCTTGACACCCGGTTCGAATGCTTTGTTGAATTCTTCAAAGCCGCTACCGTTCACGCCGTGGCCGATTTCGAAGCCCGCCAAGCCCTCAGAGCACGCTTCTAGCCCGTTGGCGCCCGACGGATTGATCGCGACCCCTTCCGGCAGCGTCACTGTCGTGTCCCTCAACGCCGACTCAGCCAGCCCGTCGGGGTTCAACGCGGCCTTCTGGGAAACGTTCACGTCAACCGTCAGACCCGAGGCGCTGCTCGCATTCGTCGTATCCGGTTTGACCGTAATCTGCGGCGGGAACTGCAGCTTCGAGCAGCCGGTCAGGTTCACCGGTTCACCGGCGACATTCCTCGTGATGACTTCCTTCTGGACGTATTCTTCGACGTTCCGCCGGGGTTCCTGGTAAGTATCGGCGTAGACCGTCGAGCGCAACGGCCCCGTGCAACCGGTCGGGAGGGTCAGAAGCGGCTTGCGCTTCTCCCCACTGCCGACGACGCCGAATACGGTCAGCCTGGTGGCCACGATCGGCTCGACCCCGGGAATGCCGAAGTTCGCGCCCCGCACCGGGTAGTCGCCGCCTGTCTTGACGCCGACATCGACGAACGTGTCGGGTACGATGAAGTTGGCGCCGATCTGCAGCGCGACGCCGTGTGGCGGCACCATGCTGTACACCGGCTCCCTGAGCGAACCCCCCACGGCCGGGTCGAAGCCGCCGAATTCCACTTCCAGTTCGCCGATCTTCGATTCGCCCGGGCAGTGCCCTTCGGCGGGAGATCCAGTCGGTTCCAGTTCACTGAGCGTGCACTTGGTCGCCGTCGCGTTGGGGTCGCCGATGAAACCTGGCGGCAAATCCACGACGATGTCCCTGACGCTGCCGTCGGGCCCGGTCACGTACTGCGAGTCGGCTGTGGGTTCGGTACGTATGACCTTCGTGTTGAAGGCGATGTTCGTGACCATATGATATGGGTGAGACCCAGCCTGCGTGTCGGGAGTTCCGTCTTTGTTCAGGAACGAGACTTCGAAGTCCTTGATGCCGAAGGCGGGCGGAGAGGTGGCGAAGAGTCCGCCGCTGGGGCTCGCGCCGTTTGCGTTTTCGGCGACGAGGCGGAACTGGTAAAGGCGCCCCGGCGTCAGTCCGCCGATGTTCGCCGACACGGAGACGGGACTCGTGCCCGAGCCGACAGCCTGAGCACAGGAAACCTGATGGTCGAATTGGGTAACGGGAACATGCAGGGTCTCGTGTCCGCCTTCGGTGTTCGATTCGGGGCTGGCTTCGTATTCGAACTTGCACGCGGTAACCGGGGCGCCCCGCGGATTCACAACGCCTTGGAGCGTCGCGCCTTCTCTGCTTACGCCAGTCGCCGCTCCAACTGACACAGCCGGAACCGAAGAACCGAACACATACACTTTTCCTTCGGTGGGGCTGGAGACATACACATCCCCGGTCGCACCATCGACGGCGATCCCGCCCTGGTTGGCGGAAGCGCCCGAGCCAAAGCTCGGCGAGACGAGTGCTCCCGAGCCCGTGATTTCAGTTCCACCAAACGCATTGCGTGGTGCGGTATCGCCGTTCATGCGACCCGTGTCCCACTCCTCGACGGAGGATTGCGTCTCGACGTAGACGTGTCCGGTCGCCGGGTCGACCGCGACCGCGACGTCGGACGGGGAGCCGCTGTCGACGCGGCCGAGCGATTCCATGTTGCCACCGAACTTTTCGGCACAGCCGCAGGAGAAGAGATTGTAGTCGTCGCCCGCCGGGCTGACGGCAACCCCGTGTTCCGGTGCGCCCGCAGAAGCGCTTATAGAATCCACCCAATTGGCTGACGAGTTGAGGGTTGTGACAAAGCTGTTCACTTGGGCGTCGTCGAACACGTCGACCTCAGCAAAAGGAGAGCTAGAGACCCGGACGTTTCCGTGCTCGTCGACACCGAGCCCGAGCGGTTCACCAGAGAACGGGCCTTTGACCTGACCGATGTATTTGCCGGTTGGGCTGAACTTGTCAATCACGTTGTCGCCTGCGTCCAGCACGTACACATCACCGGCCGAAGGGTCCGACGAACTCGCTGAGTTATCGACCGCGATCGCCGCCGGTGTGTCGGGATCGGTGACCGGGAAGGCGAAGGAGCCAGTGGGCGTACCGGTGATCGCGTTGCCTGTAGAGTAGGTCGAGCATGGCGCTCCACATGTGAAGTTAATCGGTGCGCCGCTCGCATCGAACTTCGATATCGACTGAGGAACGGTGCCGCTGCCCAGGTCGGCGACATAGACATCGCCGGTGGATTCTTCCACCGCGATGCCGTTCGGGTTGGAGAACGAGCCAAAGCTGGACGGCACTGCCGGCGGATGGGTTTCGGCGAAGGCCAGCGAAGGAACAACGAAAGGTACGAGAGCGCAAAGCAAAGGTAGGGCAAAAACGAGACTCCTCTTTCTCGCACCTGCGACAAAGGCCGGCATGATCGAGGTACGGGTCATCACTTAGCCCTCCGGTCGTAGCTGGATTTCTTTGCTTTCTTAGACCTCTTTGACTTCTTCTTGATGCACCTACCCTTCCCGTTCTTAGCGAAGCCGTTCTTGCATTTTGTAGTTTTCTTCTTTGTGGCTTTCTTCGCAGCCACGAGCTGCGGGGTGATGTTGCCAGCGCCCGAGAACGTCTGGCTCGGCGGCGCCCCGTAGATCGAGGACTGTGGTGAGGTCGACCCGCGGCACGCTTCGGGCGTCGTGCACGGCTGCGAGGAGGATTCGGAAAAGCCGCCGCCCACGCGCGCGTCGTAGATGCTCAACGCTTGTTCGTTCGTATCTTGCGGCAGGAGCTTCTGGATGGTGAGAAAGAACACGTCGCTTCCGTTTTCGCTCGCATCGAGAAGCACGGATTCGCTGGCGCTCGTTCCGGTCGAGATAAGGTTCAGCTGGCCGCTCTCGTACTCATAGACGTCGTTCTGGCCGTTGGTGTCGCGCGGCAGCAGCGCTTCCTGGGTGTCGAAGAACACCCGGCCGTTGTCGGAGAGATAGTGCGGTGCGCCGGCCTCATCCAGTTTGATAGTCACGCCGGTCTTGGGCGGTTCGCCGTCGGGGTTGCACGACGCGCACGCGAGGCTGTTCGTCGTGGCGTCGTAGAGATACAGCCGGTTGGCGACGGTGAATGTGAGAAAGACCCCATTCGACGAGACCTGCGCCTCTGCCCCCAGAGCTTCGCCGGGGCTGTGCGTGACGATCGTGGTCGTCCCGTCGTGCTTGAGATACAGGATGCCTCCGGCGACGAAGTACACGTATGAGCCGTCTTCGCTGATACCGCTCACGCCTTCTACATCGGCAGGGCTTTCCGGCGTGAGGTCACTGAGCTGGCCGGTGTCGAGGTCGTAGCGATAGAGGTTTGTGCCGCTGCCCGGTTTCGTGTCGGTGGTGAGGTCGGCCGAGGCGTCGTCGGTGAATAGCACTTGCGAGCCGTCGGCAGCGACCGCGCTGAAGCTGCTGCTGCCGCCACCACCACCCGCCTGCGAGGCGTCGATTTGCACCGTTTCGACGCCTCGCACTCGCGCGTACAGGTCACCTTCGTATGTGAAGAAGACCTCGGAGCCGTCGGGCGAGATCCCCGCAAACGAGCCCGCGACGGGGGTTCCATCGCTCAGCTTCATCGGCAGACTCAGTGCACCTTCGTCCCATTCGTATAGATTGTCGACGCTGGCCGGGGCGTCGGCGACCAGTTGCGCGTGCTCTGTGAAGAGGACGTGGCCGAGACCGGAGGAGGCCGCCACGAAGTGCGCGCTCTCCGGGGTGACGTCGGGGGGAGACGTGTTGATCAGCCGGTAGGAGCCGGTGTCATCGCGCAGCAGCAGGTTTTCCACGCCCAACGGTTCCCCCGGTACCACTTCCACGCCTTCGGCGCCACAACCCCCCCCTTCGCTCGTTTTCTCATCCCGGCCGACGTACAGAACAGCCTTCGACAGATCGCTGGAGTACGCGTTCACTTTGGCATCTGGTGGACCATTGGGACCAGTGGTGCACCGGTCGCCGGTGTAGGACTGGAGCGGGATCACATCTTCGGAGGACCATCCGCCCGCACCTCGTGTGGAGACATATTCTAGGCCGGCGGACGGCGCGCCTAGCTCGACTTCGCCGTTGAAGGACATCCGACTGCCATCGACGGCCGCGCTATCCATGGCGCGCCCTGTAGCATTTGTGTTGGGTTGGGCTGAGGCCTTGGTCGGGGGCGTCACCAGCTCATAGGCGCGACAGTCGGGCAGGCTCGCCGCGAAGCCGGTGCGCAGCTGTTCGTTGGGACAGACTTCCGCGGCAGTTGCGGTCGTGAACGTCTGATCGTGGCCGTGGGCGACCCCGAGCGCGTTGGTCGCCACGACGCGGTAGTGATATGTGGTCCCAGGCGCCAGCCCCTTCGCCGCCGCCCACACCATGTTGCCGTTTAGACCTTCCCCGGCGCTGCCTTCGGGGAAGGGCGTCTGCTGGCCGTATTCTTCGGTAGCGCCATATTCAAAGCGATAGGCGGTCTGAATCCCGCCCGGCTTGATCAGTGCCCCAAGCTTCGATTCGGAGGTCCCCACTTCGGAGGTGAACTCCCTTTCGACCGTCGGCTTGGTCGGAGGCACGAACATCCAGACGAGGTCGTTCGCGCCGTCGGTCACGTACACGCGACCGTTCGACTCGTTCACAGCCACCATGCTGAGCGACAGGGTGATGCCGGCAACGCCGAAATCACCCGCGCCGACATCGGCGAGTTGCGCACCTACAGGGCTGTACTCGACGAGATGCCCGCACGGCGACTTGACCGAGCCACAGAAGTCCGCACTGTTGTCGACGAGGGCGAAAACATCGCCGCTCGCGTCGAGGGCGACCGACTGCACGCCTTCGCTCTTGATTACGGCTTCCGGTTTGTCGGCCGGGCTGAGCTCCTCAATCCGGCTGCCGCCCGTATCGGCGACCCACACATTTCCGGACGAATCGACCGCGACACCCTGCGGTTTGTTTAGCGGTTCAGAACCACCCGTGAATTCACCCTTTACTTTCCATTCCCCGGGTTTGATTTCGCTCCACTCCACCACCTTGCTTTCGGGTGAGTCGGGCACGTAGACATCGCCCGCGGAGTCAGTCGCGATCTGTGATTTTTCGAAAAGGTTCCCGAGTTCCACTGGACCAAACGACGAGACGAATCCCCCGCCGTTGGGGCCATAGATTTCGATTTCCTGGCTGCCGACGTTTGCGACAAACACATCGCTGTTCGCCGGATTGACCGCCACCCCAAAGTCGAGGCCCGGTGCGAACGGCGACTGTACGAGCGGCTTGCCCGATTCGTCGGCCTCCTCGCTCTTACCACCGAGTTCGAGTTCTTTAGTAACGGGGTTCCCGGCAAACAAGCCTGCCACGTACACATCGCCGCTCGCCTGGTCGACCGCGACACCGAACGCGCCTTCATCGGCAAAGGTGCCGTCGGAGATCAGCCTGGGTACTTCGGCCTGTGCCGCTCCGGCACAGAGCGCGACGCCGGCAGCAACGATAAGTGCAGCCGCGGGAATACGTGCAGACGACCACAGTCGTCCACACACACTGCCAACACAAACATCCCTCGCCGACGTGGCGCCAGTCATTGCGCTCGGTTGCCTCTTCATAACGCCCCTCTCACCACCCTATTTGTTACTTGACCCTATTTATACGACCTCAGCCTCCGATACGACCTCAGCCTTCCGGCGTGGGTGAGCCGCGTGCAGCGGCCCACCCAGCATCGTCAATATGTTACTGAATGCTTATCTTCGTCTCAGTGAACTCTTATTCCGAGATTACCTCCACCGGGTAATAATCCGGTGATTAAGTCGAAGCCCGTGACAACACCCGACGTCGCATTGCCCAGCGAGCATGATGCTTTGTTGGATTTCGCGTCGAATAACGCTGTCACGTCACCTGCAGATGTGTTGTTGTCCATACCGGTCGTGGTGGATGCCGATTCGCATTTATCGGTCATCGTTCCGGCTATTGTGCTACACGTCACTTCCCAGCCTATATTTTTCCCAGCAACCTCCGCGGTTATTTTATCACGGATTTTACCTTCAACTGTTTCAAGTAACGTATTCCACGGCAGATTGATAGCTTTAGCTGTTACTGGCGCTTTACAAACTTTCTCAGGAACACATTCGACCGCGTCGATTAAGGATATTAAGTCCTTGTCACCGGGTCCGACCGTACCGTGGTCAATGCCATGGCATTTCACTGCCGATGCACCGAGAAGTGTACTTGTGTCTTCCAATAACAGTTCGCCTAAACTATCGACTAATTTAGCGGCAGTGATTTCCGTCCAACCGAAGTTGTTGGGAGGACCGGCTACACCGCAGAGCTCGTCTTGGAATTCCAGGACGGTCGCGTGTTCTGAACATTCTTCCCACACGGCGGCCGACGCCGAGGCGGACGCGATTACGCCGAACGCAATCGCAGCCACGAGGGCTAGCCCTATCATTTGTATACGTAACATATGTTGCAATGCTCCTTTATCCCTTGAGGGTTGGTATGACCGACATCCGGAGGCGCTCGTCTTTCAGGTCAGAGACCCCCGGGCCGATCCCTACGCCTGCCGGTATTCCGGCGGGCGGAACTACATCAACAACCTTCGCAAAGACCCTACCCGGCTGTCAAGGCCAAAGTAGACCCGTGTTTCCCACTAGGCCCCCCGGACTCCTCCGGGCACATGGCGACCGGCGGTGACAGACCCAGCCTCCCCCCTCACCAGGAACTTCAGGCGCCTTGTGAGCTTCAGTCAGCTGTCGCGCGACGCTCGTCGGCGGCAATAGTCGACACGCTACCGAAGACCTGCGGCATTCTAACCCCCGAAATCAGCACTTTTCCCGCACTACAATGGGAAAACCCCAGATGCGCCGGAGCGCATCTGGGGTATGATGTGGCTATCCCGACCGGCTCCACACCGGCTGGGGGTTGGTAAGCCGACGCCGGGACGCTCGTCTTTCAGGTCAGAGCTGTCCCGGCGCCGGTACTTCGCCCGGAGGTTGGGGGCACACAGGTCTTACCACATCGCCGAACCATGTCAAGCGAGTCGGGTACGACGACCACAAGGACTGTCTCCGACTCCGAGGGAGCGGCTACAAAGCCCCCTCCACCCGTGCCACCCGCTGCGGTGACCGGCGCCGACAACGGTGTTCGCAGACGCGGGCTCACGGGTCTCCCGGAGACACCGCCGCGTTCTACCGACCGAGCGCGCGAATCAACTCCTCAGCCACCCGCTCCACCTGCCCAGCGGTCATCTCGGGGAAGAACGGAAGCGCCAACGAGCGCTCCGCGACGGTCTCGCACACGGGGAACTGCCCGGGCCTGTACCCGAACTGCTCGCGATAGAAGCTCATCAGGTGGATCGCAGGCAGATACGGCTTGCTCTGCACCCCGTTTTCGGCCAGCCGAAGTAAGACCATGTCTCTGTCAGCCTTGCGAGGGAGCTGTACGACGAACACGAACCAACCGCGCTCGTCCCCATTCATACCCTCACACGGCAACTCCAAACCCTCTACGCCCGCGAGCGCCTCGCGATACCAACCGGCGACGCGGGCCCGCCTAGCAAGCATTTCCCCCAACCGCCCCAATTGCGCAATCCCAAGCGCGCAGGCGATATCCGAGAGCCGATAGTTGAACCCCAGCCGGTCGTGATCGAGCCACCCCATGTCTCGGGCGCGCCCCTGGTTGCGCTCAGAGTCGATCCGCTCCTTCAGTCCCCCATCGCCAAGCGTCACCATCCCCCCCTCTCCCGTGGTGATCTGCTTGTTCGCATAGAACCCAAACACCGCCGGATGCCCCCGCCCCCCCACGGCCACACCATCACCGTGCACAGCACCCAAAGCCTCACAAGCGTCCTCCACGATCCCCAGCCCACGCCGCTCAGCAAGCGCCTCGAACGAGACCATGTCAGCGGGATAGCCGAAGATGTGCACCGGCAACACAGCCCGTGTACGCGAAGTAACAGCCGCCTCAGCCGCCGCCGGATCGAGATTGAGCGTCACCGGATCGATGTCCGCAAACACCGGCCGAGCCCCCTCATACACAGCAGCGTTGGCGGAGGCAACAAAAGAGAACGGGCTGGTGACAACCTCATCCCCAGCTCCGACCCCAACCGCCCGAAGCGCAAGATGCAACCCAGCAGTCCCACTGCTAACCGCACAAGCATGCGCCACCCCAACCCGAGCAGCAAACAACCGCTCGAACTCCCCCACCCGAGGCCCAAGCGAAAGCTGCCCCGAGCGCAGCACTTCCAACACGGCCAGCTCCTCAGCCTCCCCCAACACCGGTTTGGCCAAAGGAACAGGGCCGTAAACGCCGGCGTCACCACCGCTGTCTTCAGGTCCTCGGCGGTTCGACATCCGATCGGCCGGCACCGAGCCCTGCACCCCCGCCCGTCCCGACACTACCCGGTCCCGGCCGAGCGGATCGTCGCAATCGACGAGGGCGCGCCACCCAGCATCCCGCGCTCCAGCGAATCCACCAAAGCGTCCCAAGAAGCAGCAATCAGGTTCTCAGAGACCCCAATAGAACCCCAAACATCCTTCCCATCAGAAGCATCGATCAAAACACGCGTAACAGCACCAGTCCCCTTAGTCTCATCGAGAATCCGGACCTTGAAGTTCACCAGATCGATGTCCTTCAAATGAGGGTGTATCTCCCCGATCGCATCGCGCAACGCCTTGTCAAGAGCATGGACGGGCCCGTTCCCCTCGGCGGTGCGCACATACCGCTCGCCCCCGACCCAGATCTTGATCGTAGCCTCAGTCGTAGCGCGCCCATCGGCGTGCTTTTCGACGATCACCCGCCAGGACTCCAACTTGAACAAAGGCTCGTATCCAGGATCGCCCCCAGCCTCACGCCGCATCAGCAGCTCGAAGGACCCGTCGGCCGCCTCGAACTGAAACCCGCGGTGCTCGAGCTCCTTCACCCGCTCGACCACACGCCGAGTGAACTCCTCGTCCGCGGCGATCCCCGCCGCGCGAGCCTTCTCGATGATCGTCGCCCGCCCCGAAAGCTCCGAGATCAGCACATCGCTGCGATTGCCCACGAGCGCCGGATCGACGTGCTCGAAGGCGACGCTCGACTCGCGCGCGCCGGCGGCGTGCAGACCGGCCTTGTGCGCGAACGCATGCTTGCCCACGTAGGGCTGCGCCGGATCGGGCGTGCGATTGAGCAGCTCGTCGACGAAATGCGCGGTCTGCGTCAGCCGCGCCAGGCGCTCCGGAGCCAGCACCTCATAGCCCATCTTCAGCTGCAGATCGGCAATGATCGTCACCAGATTGGCGTTGCCCGTGCGCTCGCCGATGCCGTTGATCGTGCCCTGCACCTGCGTCGCGCCGGCCTGCACCGCCACGAGCGTGTTGGCGACGCCACACCCGGTGTCGTCGTGGGTGTGGATCCCGAGCGCCACGTCCGGCACCTGCTCGCGCACCGCCTCGACCGCTTCGCGCACGTCCAAGGGAAGCGAGCCGCCGTTGGTATCGCACAGCACAACCCGCTCCGCGCCGGCGTCCGCGGCGATGCGCACGCATTCAAGCGCGTAGCCGACGTCTTCCTCGATCCCGTCGAAGAAGTGTTCGGCGTCGAACAGCACCCGCTTGCCGTGCGCGATGAGATGCACGATCGACTCGCCGATCATGCTCAGGTTCTCCTCGCGCGTCACCTTCAGCACCGTCTCGGCCTGAAACGCCGAGCTCTTGCCCACGAGCGTGCAGATGGGCACGAACGACTCCGCGAGCACGCGCAGCCCCTCGTCCTCGGCGACATCCACCCCACGCCGGCGCGTCATCCCGAAAGCGACGATCTCGGCCGTGTGCAGCGACTCGCGCTCGAGCAGCTCGAACAGCTCGAGCTCCTTCGGGTTCGACGCCGGGAATCCGGCCTCGACCATGTGCACGCCGAGATCGTCGAGCGCATGCACGACCCGCAGCTTCTCCGCGGCCGTCAGCGTCATCCCGCCGCCGCCCATGCCATCGCGCAGGGTTGCGTCGTATAGCTCTAGTGGTCCGCTGGCCTGCGCCATGCGGCGTCCTCAGTCGCTCGTGTGCCAGCGCACACCAAAACGCTCCCTCGCATCCTCTTGCCTGGCTTGACCATCGAACCGCTAGCCGCTTACCGAAGTTCGTGCCGGGCCCGCGCCGTCGGGCGTCTGCAGCGCCTCGGGGGCAACCACGTCGAGCCACTCGCGATAGCGCTCTGAGCGACCGTGGATCGCGTCGTCGAACGCCGCCTGCAGCACGCGCGTGATCTCACCGGGCCGGCCCGTGCCGACCTTGTGATCGTCGACCTCGCGCACGGGCACGAGCTCGGCGGCCGTCCCCGACAGGAACACCTCGTCGGCCAAATACATCTCCGCGCGCGCCACGTTGCGCTCCACGACCGTATAGCCGAGATCCTGCGCGATCTGCATCACCGAGCGGCGCGTGATCCCGTCGAGGATCGAGTTGTGCTGTCCGGGCGTCGCGATCTCGCCGTCGCGCACGACGTACACGTTCTCGCCCGTGCCCTCGCACACGTGGCCGTGTTCGTCGAGCAGGATCGCCTCCTCGTAACCGGACTTCGTCGCCTCGATCTTCGCCAGCACGCTGTTCAGGTACTGGCCCGAGGCCTTCGCGTGCGGGATCAGCGAGCGCGGGCCGATGCGCTCCCACGAGGAGACCTTCGCGCGCACGCCGTTGCGCATCCCCTCCTCGCCGAGATACGTTCCCCACTCCCAGCACGCGATCGTCACGTCGACCGGAGCGTCTAACGGGTTGAGCCCCATCGTGCCGTAGCCGCGGTAGACGATCGGGCGGATGTAGCAGGAGCTGAGCCCATTGCGCGCCACGAGCTCGCGCGTGGCCGTGCGCAATTCCTCATCGGTGAAGGGCACCTCCATGTAGTACAGCTCGGCCGACTTGCGCAGGCGGCTCACGTGCTCGGCGTTGCGAAACACCGCCGGTCCGAGCTCGGTGTCATAGCAGCGCACCCCCTCGAACACACCCGTGCCGTAGTGCAGGCCGTGCGTCAGGACGTGGACCTTCGCGTCCTCCCATGCGATGAATTCTCCGTTCATCCATATGAGGTCCGTCGGGTCCACTTTCATAGCTCCTATCCGAGGTTGTCGAGCACTGCCTTCGTCGCGTCCGCCGTCCCGTGCGCACCACCTAGGTCAGCGGTGCGCAGCCCGCCGTCGAGCGCACGTTCAACGGCCGATTCTACCGCTGCCGCGCCGTCCGGCAAATCGAGTCCGTGGCGGAGCATCATCGCCACCGACAGGAACATCGCCAAAGGATTGGCCGCGCCCGTGCCGGCGATGTCCGGCGCGGAGCCGTGCACCGGCTCGAACAGACCCGGTCCGTCCTCTCCCAGTGACGCGCTCGGCAGCAGCCCGATCGACCCGGTGATCATCGCCGCCTCATCGCTGAGGATGTCCCCGAACATGTTCTCCGTCAGGATCGCGTCGAAGTGCCGCGGCGCCGCCACGAGCTGCATCGCCGCGTTGTCCACGAGCACGTGCTCGAGCTGGATGTGCGGGAACTCGCGCGCGTGCAAGCCGCTCACGACCTCCCGCCACAGACGCGAGGTCTCCAGCACGTTCGCCTTGTCCACGCTCGAGACCTTCGCCCGCGCCGCTTCGAACGCCGTGCGCGCGATCCGCTCGATCTCCGCGGTCGTATAAGCGCACACGTCACTGGCCATGTCGGCCGTGCGCGTCTTCTCACCGAAGTAGATGCCGCCCGTCAGCTCACGCACGACCAGCAGGTCGGTCCCCTCGATGCGCTCGCGCCGCAGCGGCGAGGCGTCGTACAGAGCCGGCAACGGTTTGACCGGGCGCAGGTTCGCGTACAGCCCGAGGCCCTTGCGCAATCCCAGCAACCCCTGCTCGGGGCGCGGCTTATTCGGGTCGGTGGTGTCCCACTTCGGACCGCCCACGGCGGCCAGCAGCACCGCGTCGGCCGCGCGGCAGGCCGCGAGCGTCTCGTCGGTGAGCGCAACGCCGTGCGCGTCGATCGCGGCGCCGCCGAAGGCGTGCTCCTCGAACTCGAAGGACTCCCCGAGCGCCTGCAACAGCTGCAACGCCGGGGCCATGATCTCCGGTCCGATCCCGTCTCCGGGCAGCGTGACGATGCGATGGCTCATCCGTGTCTCCCCAGCGCCTACAGCGCGGTCGTGGCCACGCGTGCGTAGCCGTCGTGGTCGTGCTCTGACTCGTACTCGTCGATCTCCGCTGCCTGCTCGAGTGTCATCGCGACGTCGTCGAGACCGTTCAACAACCGATGGCGGATCTCGTGGTCGATCTCGAAAGACACCTCGCGCCCGGCGATGCGAACCTCCTGCTCGAGCAGATCGATCTCACCCGCGCCCGCCTGCGCGAGCGCGCGACAGTCCTCCTCGCTGAGCACGACCGGCAGCAGGCCGATCTTCGTGCAGTTCGAGTAGAAGATGTCGGCGAAGCTCGGCGCGACGACCGCCTGAAAGCCATAGTCCTGCAGCCCCCACGGGGCGTGCTCGCGCGAGGAGCCGCAGCCGAAGTTCTCGCCCGCGACCAGGATCGGGTTGGCCGGCAAATCCCACCCCGGCTCCTTCGCCCAGTCATAGAATAGGAACTCGCCGAAGCCGCTGCGCTCGACGCGCTTGAGGAACTGCTTGGGCATGATCTGATCGGTGTCCACGTCGGCGCGATCGAGGTGGCTCACCGCTCCGGATATGACGCTGATGGGGTCCACGGTTAGCTCCAATCCCTGATGTCGACGAAATGCCCCTCGATGGCAGCGGCCGCTGCCATCTGCGGGGAAACGAGGTGCGTGCGTCCGCCGCGGCCCTGGCGACCCTCGAAGTTGCGGTTCGAGGTCGAGGCGCAACGCTCACCTGGGGCAAGGGTGTCGGGGTTCATTCCCAGACACATCGAGCAGCCGGCCACGCGCCAGTCGAACCCAGCGTCGCGGAACACCCGGTCGAGGCCCTCGGCCTCGGCCTGGGCCTTGACCTGCTGGGAGCCGGGCACGACCATCGCGTCGACGCCTTCGGCGACCTTGCGTCCCTGCACGACCTCCGCGGCCGCGCGCAGGTCGCCGATACGCGAGTTCGTGCACGAGCCGATGAACACGCGATCGAGCGCGATCTGCTCGATCGGCGTGCCGGGCTCCAGCGCCATGTAGGTGAGGGCTCGCTCGGTCGCCTCGCGGTCGGCGGGGCTCTCGAACTCCTCGGGCGCGGGCACGCGCTCGGTGACCGCACGGACCATCCCCGGGTTCGTCCCCCACGTCACCTGCGGCGAGATCGCGCTCGCGTCGATCGTCACCTCGCGGTCGAACTCAGCGCCCTCGTCGCTGCGCAGCTCGCGCCAGACGGCGATCGCCCGCTCGAGCTCCCCGCCGCGCGGCGCACCGGGGCGCTCGACATCGGTGAACCAAGCAAACGTCGTCTCATCCGGGGCGATCATGCCCGCGCGACCGCCGCCCTCGATCGTCATGTTGCAGACGGTCATCCGCCCCTCCATCGACAGCGCCTCGATCGCCGGGCCGGCGTACTCGACCACGTGGCCGGTCATCCCGCCGACGCCGAGATGCCCGAGCGTGCCGAGGATCAGGTCCTTGGCGGTGACGCCAAAGCCGAGCTCGCCCTCGTAGCGGATGCGCATCGAGCGCGGGCGGTGCTGGACCATGCACTGCGTCGCCAGCACGTGCTCGACCTCGCTCGTGCCGATCCCGAACGCGAGCGCCCCGAAGGCGCCGTGCGTGGAGGTATGCGAGTCGCCGCAGACGATCGTCATGCCCGGCTGGGTCACGCCCAGCTCGGGGCCGATCACGTGCACGATCCCCTGGCGATCGGATCCGAGCGAGTACACGGGCACGCCGAACTCCGCGCAGTTGCGCTCCAGTGTTTCCACCTGCACGCGCGAAAGCTCGTCCTTGATCCGCGCCGCCACGGGCGTGCCATCCGTCGGGGTGTTGTGGTCGGCCGTCGCCAGCGTGCGATCGGGTCGGCGCACGGTGCGCCCGGCCAGGCGCAGTCCGTCGAATGCCTGCGGGCTCGTCACCTCGTGCACGAGGTGCAGGTCTATGTACAGCAGCCCGTGCGCGACCTCGTGGCGCTCCCAGATCTTCTCGAACATCGTCTTCGGCATCGCGGATTAAGCCTCCTAGCTCCGTCTCAGTCCGGCGCTGACGACAGCCAAAAACGAGGCCGCCTGCACGCCGGATGGGTTCTCGAAATGGTGGGGAAGATCGGCATCGAACGTGACGCAGTCGCCCTGGCCGAGCTCGTAGCGCTCTCCGTCGCACACGAGCACGACCGAGCCCTGCTCCACGAGCGCGGTCTCGCGGCTGCCGGGCTCGTGCATCGGCGGATCGTCGGCCGCACCCGTGGCACCCGCGGGCGCGAGCGTATGACGCGAGAGCTCCGCCCGCTGCCCGGGCTGCGCCGCGGTCATCACCTCGAAGCCGTGCCCGCGACGCTTGTTGCCACCGCGCGAGCGCTCGCCGGCACGCACGATCGTGACCGCCCCGTCCTCGTCCAAGCGCAGCAGCTGGGAGAGTCGCAGCTCAAGACCCGCGGCGATGCGCGCGGCGACCGTCAGCGTCGGGCTCGTCTCGCCCCGCTCGACCTGCGAGAGCATCGGCGCGCTCACGCCGCTGCGCAGTGCCAGCTCGCGCAGCGACAGCGACTCGGACTCGCGCAGCGCCTTCACCCGCGCGCCGATCGTGACCGGGTCGAGCGGGTCCGGCGCGGCGGCCGAGTGTCGTGCGGAGTCCTCTTGGGCGGCGTGCGTGGACGTCATACGTGCGTACGTTATCACAGACGCACGTATGACGCTTTACACGCCTACGGCCCAGCCGGCTCGGGCAGCCCGACAGCGTCGGCCGAGGCCAATGACCGCGCCCGCGCGACCGACAGCGCGCGCACGTAGGCTCGCGCAGCGGCGTCGATGATGTCCGTCGAGACGCCCTGCCCGGCGCCCGACATCCCATCGACCTCGACGACCACCGAGACCTCACCGAGCGCATCCTGCCCCTCGGTGACGGCGCCGATCGTGAACTCGCCGAGCTTCGCCTCGACGCTTGCGGCCGCGTTGATCGCCCGGAACACCGCGTCGATCGGACCATCGCCGGTGAAGGAGCCCTCGGCCGAGCCGCCGTCGGGCAGCGTCACCGACACGCGCGCGTGCGGCGGGCGGCGCGAGGACGCCTCGACATCGAACCACTCCAGGCCGTACCCGGGGATCTCCTCGCGCAGCTCGTCGGTGACGAGCGCCTCGAGGTCCATCGCGCTGACCTGCTTCTTGCGATCGGCGATCTCCTTGAAGCGCTTGAACGCGGTGTTCAGCGCTTGGCCGTCGAGCTGGAAGCCCATCTCCTCCAACGCGTCGCGCAGGGCGTGGCGGCCCGAGTGCTTGCCCAGCACGAGCGAGTTGCTGCGCAACCCCACGGTCGTCGCGTCCATGATCTCGTAGGTGGTGCGCTCCTTGAGCACGCCGTCCTGATGGATGCCGGCCTCGTGCGCGAACGCGTTGCGGCCGACGATCGCCTTGTTCGGCTGCACCTGATAGCCGCTCAGGCGCGAGACCAGGCGACTGGTGCGGGCGATCTCGGTCGTGTCGATCCCTGTCCACAGGCCGAGGCTGGGCTCGCGTGTGTGCAGCAGCATCACGATCTCCTCGAGCGAGGCGTTGCCGGCGCGCTCGCCGATGCCGTTGATCGCACTCTCGACCTGCCGGCAGCCGGCTTCCACGCCCGCCAGTGAGTTCGCGACGGCAAGTCCCAGGTCATCGTGGCAGTGCACCGAGACGACGACGTCGCGCAGTCCGGGTACGAGCCGGTAGAGCTCGTCGAACATCGCCGAGTACTCGCGCGGCATCGTGTAGCCGACGGTGTCGGGCACGTTGATCGTGGTCGCGCCCTCCTCCAGCGCGACCTGGATCACCTCGGCCATGTACTCGACGTCGGAGCGCGAGCCGTCCTCTGGTGAGAACTCGACATCCTCGGTGTACTCGCGCGCCTGTGCAACCGCGGCGCGTGCCTGTCCGATCACGTCCTCGCGCGTGGTCTGCAGCTTGCGCTCGATGTGGATGTCGCTGGTGGCGATGAACGTGTGGATGCGCGGGCGGGCGGAATCCTTGACGGCGTTCCAGGCTGCGTCGATGTCCTGCTTGGACGTACGTGCGAGCCCACAGATGACGGGGCCTTCGACCTCCCGCGCGATCGCCTGCACCGCCTCGAAGTCGCCGGGCGAGGTGATCGGGAAGCCCGCCTCGATGATGTCCACGCCCAGTCGCGCGAGCTGGTGTGCGATCTCGAGCTTCTCCTGGCGGTTCAGCGAGATGCCGGGCGATTGCTCGCCGTCGCGCAGCGTAGTGTCGAAGATCCGCACGCGCGCCTGCTCGGTGCGCTCCGGGGGCGAAGGTGCTCCAGTGTCACTCATGTCGTTCCTCATGAAGAAGAGGGTTCCTTTCCAAGTCTCGATTGCCTGCTGCTCTCCGTTGGTATGCGGCTACGCGGCCGCCACGCGCTATTCCCCCCGAGGGGGGAGCAGGAGAAGCAGAAGGGACGAGAACTGGAACGACATCTACGGCGCAGGGTAGCACCGAACTACGGCGTGAGCACTACCTTCCCCACGTTCTTGCGTTCGGTGATCATGTTCTGAGCGGCGCCCGCTTCCTCGAAGGAGAAGGCCCCGGCCACGACCGGATCGACGGTGCCGTCCTCGACCAGCTCAAGCAGCGGCCCGACCCACGGCGCGAGCGTCCCGCGGTCCTTCCACAGGCTGAGCATGTTCAGCCCGATGACGGCCTTGGATTCGGACATCTGCTTGACCATGTTGAAGCGCGGCATGCGGATGACGGTGCCCAGAGCCTTGACCAGATTGCGCCGCTCGCCCGAGACGACGGCGGAGGCTCCGTAGGCGACGAGCCTCCCACCGGCGCGCAACATCTCGTAGTCGCGGCGAAAGCTCTTGCCGCCAACGGCGTCCATGATCACATCGAAGGGCGGCAAACCCCGCTCCCAGCCGGAGCTCGTGTAGTCCAGCGGATGGTCGACGCCCAATTCGGAGATCCGCGCGTGCTTGCCGGGCGAGGCCGTCCCGTAGACCTCGGCGCCGTAGCGCTTGGCGATCTGCGTGGCGGCGATGCCGACGCCGCCGCCGGCGGAGTGGATCAGCACGCGCTCGCCCTTCTGCAGGCTCCCGTAGCCGATAAGCCCCGCCCAGGCGGTGCCGTAGTTGACGGGGATCGCCGCGCCCTGCTCGAATGTGAGCCGCTCCGGCAGCGGGATGACGTCGCTCGCCGCGGCGACGACCTGCGAGGCGTAACCGCCGAATTTGGTGCTCGCCACGACGCGCTGTCCGGGCGTGAACGGGTGCTCGGGCGTCGATGCCCCCTCCCCCAGCTCGAGGATCGTGCCGGCCACCTCGTAGCCGACGACGCAAGGAGGCTTGGGCGCATCGGCGTACAGGCCGAGGCGCGCCATCACGTCGGCGAAGTTGATTCCTGCAGTGGCGACCTCGATGCGAATCTCCTCCGGGCCGAGCGCCGAGTCCGGCTGCTCCTGGACCTGCAGCACCCCGGGTCCCCCGTGCTTGGTTATGACGACCGCGCGCATCGAGCGCAGAGCCTACCCGATTTGCTTAGCAAGCGCTAAGTACCCGCCTGGAGCATGTCTACCGGCATCGAGGCCACCGCCGAGCGACGGCCGGTCGAGGGATCGGCTCAGCTGAGATCCACGGACCAGCCGTCGACGAAATCGCCGGAGGCGACGATCTCATCGACGACCTCATCCGGCACGCGGGCATCGGTCGTGACGACCATCGCCGCCAGGCGCCCGTCCTCACCCTCAGTGCCCGCGGCGCCCTGGCCGTCGGGGACGTGCCCGACGGCCGCTGAGGAGATGTTGATGCCGTGCGTGCCGAAGATCGTGCCGACACGACCGATCATGCCGGGGAGGTCCTGGTAGCGAAAGACGGTGACGTAGGGCTCGAGCTCGATCGTCAGTCGCCGACCCTGAACCTCGACGAGGTGGGGTACGCGATTGGGCCCGATGCCGGTGCCGGCAACCGCGACGCGCTGGTCACCGGCCTCGACGGTGACGCGGATCAGCTCGTTGAAGTCCTGCGCCTCGGAGACGGCCTTCTCCTCGACGATGATCCCGCGCTGCTGGGCCATGGTGGGGGCGTTGACGAGGTTGACCTGCTCCTCCGTGCGACCTTGCAGCGCGCCTTGGATGACGGCGAGCGCGAGCAGGCGCGTGTCGAAGTCGGCGATGCGCCCGAGGAAGGCGGCCTCGATGCGCTCGACCGAGCTGCCCTCGGCGAGCTCCATCGCGAGGCGCCCGAGCTGGGTGGCGAGCGGCAGGAAGGGTCCGAGCACCTCCATGTCCTCGGCGCCGATCGCGGGAATGTTGACGGCTGTGGATACGACGCCCCCGCTGAGCGCGGCGAGAACCTGCTCGGCGCTCTGATAGCCGGCTCGGTCGGTGGCCTCCGCGGTCGAGGCGCCGAGGTGCGGGGTGACGACGACCTGGGGGTAGCCGGCCTCGAACAGCGGGTAGTCGGTCATGGGCTCGGATGGGAACACGTCGAGCGCCGCGCCGGCGACCTTGCCCGAGTCGAGCGCCGCTTGCAGCGCGGCGTCGTCGATGAGCCCACCGCGAGCGACGTTGAGCACGCGCACGCCGTCGCGCATCTTGGCGAAGGCCTCGGCGTCGAGGAAGCCTTCGGTCTCGGGCGTCTTGGGCAGGTGGATGGTGATGAAGTCGGCCTGCGCGTAGACGTCCTCGGGCGAGTCGGCCTTGTCTACTGCCAGCTCGCGGTAGCGCTCGGCGCTGACGAAGGGGTCGAAGGCGAGCACGCGCATGCCGAAGCCCCGCGCGCGCTGAGCCACGAGCTGGCCGATGCGCCCGAAGCCGAGGATGCCGAGCGTCTTCTCGTAGAGCTCGACGCCGGAGTATTTCGAGCGATCCCATTTGCCTTCGTGCAAAGACTGGTGCGCCTGGGGGATGTTGCGCGCGAGCGCGAGCAGCAGCGCGAGCGTGTGCTCGGCGGCGGTCACGACGTTGGATTGGGGCGCGTTGGCGACGACGATCCCCCGGCGCGTGGCGGCGGGCACGTCGACGTTGTCGACGCCCACGCCGGCACGGCCGATCACGCGCAGGTTGACGGCGCGCTCGATCAGCTCTGAGGTCATCTTCGTGGCCGAGCGGATGAGGATGCCGTGATAGGCGCCGATCCTCTCCTCGAGCTCCTCCTGTGACCAGTCGATGCCGAGGTCGACGTCGAAGCGAGTGCGCAGCAGATCGATGCCGGAGTCTCCGACCTTCTCCTTGACGAGCACTTTCAGGCGCTCTGTGGTGTCCGGGGCGGCGGCGCTCATGAGGCGATCCTTTCTACGGTCCAGTCGATACATGCAGTCAGGGTGCGCACGTCCTCGGGCTCGACCGCTGGGAACATGCCGATCCGCAGCTGGTTGCGACCGAGCTTGCGGTAGGGCTCGACGTCGACGATCCCGTTGGCGCGTAGCGTCGCCGCGACAGCCGCGGCGTCGACGGAGTCGGCGAAGTCGATCGTTCCCACGACGAGCGAGCGCTTGGCGGAGTCGGCGACGAACGGCGTCGTGTAGGGGGTGCTCTGTGCCCACTCGTAGAGATGCCCGGAGGATTCGCGCGTGCGCGCGACGCATCCGTCGAGCCCGCCGCCGTCGAGCATCCAGCGGATCTGATCGGCGAGCAGGAACAGCGTGGCCACTGCAGGTGTGTTGTAGGTCTGGTCTTTGAGCGAATTCTCGAGCGCCGTGGCGAGCGAGAGGAACGCGGGGATCCAGCGCTCGGAGGCCGCGAGCGCGGCGATCCGCTCCTGCGCGGCGGGGCTGAGCAGGGCGATCCACAGGCCGCCGTCACCGGCGAAGGCCTTCTGCGGGGCGAAGTAGTAGGCGTCAGCGTCGGCGACGTTCACGGGCAGCCCGCCGGCTCCGGAGGTCGCGTCGATCAACACGAGCGCATCGCCGTTCTGGTCGAATGCCTTACCCACCCGCTGCACGGGAACCATCACGCCGGTGGAGGTCTCGTTGTGGGCCCATGTGACGATATCCACCGGCCCGTCGCCTGGCGCTGCCAAGGCTGCGGGATCGGGAGCGTCGCCGGGCTCGGCGGAGACGACGAGCGGGTCTGCGAGGAAGGGCGCGCCGGTCGTGACGGTGGCGAACTTGGAGGAGAACTCGCCGTAGGTCAGGTGCATGGCGCGGCGCTGCACGAGCCCGAAGGCGGCGGCGTCCCAGAAGGCGGTGGCGCCGCCGTTGCCGAGCGCGACCTCGTATCCGTCGGGCATCGAGAACAGCTCACGCAGGCCGGCACGGATCTCCGCGACGAGCGCCTTGACGGGCTTCTGGCGGTGGGAGGTCCCCATCACCGCGGCGCCGTTGCTTGCCAGGCGCGCGAGCGCCTCGGGGCGCACACGCGAGGGCCCGCAGCCGAAGCGCCCGTCGGAGGGCTTGAGCTCCTCGGGGATGAGCAGTTGCGTGGAGTCTGTGGGTGGGCTCGTCGTCATGGGCTTTTCCTCTCGCGTCGAGGGACCTCCGTGGGCGGAGGCAGGCGATTATGTGAGGTGCCCAGGCGTGCGGCGGTGAAGATCGTGCTGAGACGTCCTCGCTTCCCGGTGGTTGAGCCCACCCGAACGCCAGTCGCGAGAACAGGGCGAGTGTAGCTCACCGATCGTCGAGGCGCTCGTGTGTCGTACAGAGCGCCGTCCACCCCTCGGGCAGCCGAGTCGCGGCGACGCCGGCGGACGGTTGGGGAGCGAGAAGACAGAACTCCGGGGCGGGTCCGAAGACGAACTGGCGGCGCCACAGGCCCGCCGTAGCCGGGTCGATGCCGTCGCCGAGCAGCGCGCCGAGCGGACGGCGCTCGGAGCCCGGCGGGCGGGCTACCCACACGACGGAGGTCCCGTTGAGGTGGGCGCTGCCCTCGACAAGACCGTAGAGGCCGCCGGCGCCGACGCCGAAGCGGTGCGCGAGCTCGTCGTGCGGGGTGCGGTGGCCGTGGCCGACGGCCGCCTCGTTGAGAACGCCGAGCGCGGTGTAGTCCTCGACGAAGTACCAGTCCTCGTAGCCGTCGTCTGCACTGTCGAGCCACGGCAAACCTGGGGCGCGGTGGCAGGCCGAGCCGGCGAAGCCGACCGGCGGGTTGCGCGCCAGCGAGCGGTGAAACGCGAGCTGGGCCTGCTCGTAGCCCGCGATCTCAGAGCTGTCACGCGGCCGATGCCAGAAGACGTAGGCGAGCATCGTGGAAGATCCTCGCCCGCGGTCGACCGCTCAGAAGGAGGGCTTGATCCAGTCCATGTGCGAGCGCAGCTCGCCGCCGACGTGCTCGACCTGGGTGTCGGCCTGCTCTGAGCGCATGCGCAGGAAGTTCTCCTGGCCGGCACGGTTCTCGGCGATCCACTCGCGGGCGAAGTCGCCGGATTGGATCTCGGCGAGGATCTGACGCATCGCCGCGCGGGTATCGTCGGTGATGACGCGTTTGCCGCGGGTGTAATCGCCGTACTCGGCGGTGTTGGAGATCGAGAAGCGCATGCCCGCGAGACCCTTTTCGTACATCAGGTCGGCGATCAGCTTGAGCTCGTGTAGGCACTCGAAGTAGGCCATCTCGGGGTCATAGCCGGCCTCGACAAGTGTCTGGAAGCCGGCCTGTACGAGCTCTGAGGCGCCGCCGCAGAGGACGGCCTGCTCACCGAAGAGGTCTGTCTCCGTCTCGTCCTTGAAGGTCGTCTCGATCACGCCGCCGCGGGTGCAGCCGATGCCCTTGGCGTAGGCGAGCGCGAGTCCGCGCGCGTTGCCGGTGGCGTCCTGGGCGACGGCGATCAGACCGGGCACACCGCTGCCCTCGGTGAACTGGCGGCGGACGAGATGGCCGGGGCCCTTGGGGGCGACCATCGCGACGTCGACGCCGGCGGGAGGCTCGATCTCGCCGTAGTGGATGGAGAAGCCGTGCCCGAAGAGGATCATGTTGCCGGGCGCGATGCCGTCGCGGATGTCGGACTCCCAGACGTCGTGGTGGCGCTCGTCGGGCAGCAGAATCATCACGAGGTCGCCGCGACTTGAGGCCTCGACGACGGGCAGAACCTCGAGGCCGTGCTCGCGCGCCTGGGCGACGGAGGCGGAGTCGGGTCGCAGCCCGACGATGACGTTGACGCCGGAGTCCTTGAGGTTGAGGGCGTGGGCATGGCCCTGGGAGCCGTAGCCGATGATCGCGACGGTCTTGCCGTCGAGGAGCGTGAGGTCTGCGTCGTCGTCGTAGAGCATGGTCGCGCAGGCTATCGGTTCCGCGCGCGATCCCGAACCCCCGGTGCGCCTCGCAATCTGGTCGCCCGCGAATCCGAACCCCGTGTCGCGAACCCGGGCGGCCCGTGGCTCAGGCGCCGGCGGAGGCGACGAGCGTGCGCCCGGGAATGACGAGCGTTCCGTCGGGTTCGCCGAAGGGTTCCAGGCGCGCGGCGAGGCCGGCGCGGATCTGCGCGATCTCGGGCTCGGGACGGCTGAGGACGGCGTCGTGGAAGGAAGGAGAGATGTCGAGTGTGGTCTCCCAGAAGGAGCCGAAGGAGGGGTGGCGCTGCTCGATCTGAAGGGACTGCACGTCGATGTCGGCGAAGCCGGCATGCTGGAGCAGCTCGCGCACGCGCTCTGGGTCGCCGAGCACGAAGGGACCAGGCGTGCCCTCGGCCGGCGGCGAGGCGAGACCGCGCTCGAGCAACTCCAGTCTTGGCAGCAGCGCCCAGGGGTTGTGTTGCACGGAGTCCCACACGGCCAGCGCGACGCGCCCGCCTGGTCGCAGCACGCGGCGTGTCTCGGCGAGCGCGGCGGGGGGATCGGCGAGCAGCATGTAACCCCAGCGGCAGAGGACGGCGTCGACGCTGGCGAGCGGCAGGTCGATCCATTCGGCGCCGATGACCTGGAACTCGATGTTGCTGAGCCCCAGCTCGAGCGCGCGGGCGCGGGCGCCGTCGAGCATCGCGTCGGCCTGGTCGGAGACGATCACGCCGCCCATCGGCGCGACGAGCTCGGCGGCAAGCATGCCCGTCTCCCCCAGTCCGGCGGCAAGCTCGAGCACGCGCTGGCCGGGTTGCAGCGCGAGGGCGTCGAGCATCCAGGCGGAGACGGGTGCGCTGAAGCCGCGGATGGCCTCCTGCTGTCGTGTCCAGCCGGGGGCGGCAGCTTCCCAGCCGGCGAGGCTCGACTCGCGGTGGGCGTTTGCGTCGAACGCGGGCGAGACCTCCTCACGAGAATCGCCGTCGGGGTCGGCGGCGGGAGAGTCGTTGTCGTTGGGGTGCGCGTTCACGAGAGGTCTCTGCGCAACAGCTTGCCCGATCGCGTGCGGGGCAGTGGGGCGGTGGCGATGTCGAACTGCTTGGGGACCTTATAGCGGGCCAGGCGCTCGGCGCAGTGGGCGCGTAGGCTCTCACCATCGAGCGTTGCGCCGGGACGCGCAGCGACGATCGCGGCGACGGCCTCCCCCCAGGTCGGATCGGCGCGTCCGAACACGGCCGCCTCGAGGACGTCGGGGTGGGCTTCGAGCACCGCCTCGACCTCGGCCGGGGCGACATTCTCGCCGCCGCTGACGATCGTGTCGGCGACGCGGCCGGTGACGCTGAGAAAGCCGCGCTCGTCGAGCGAGCCGAGGTCGCCGGTGCGAAGCCAGCCGTCAAGACCGCGCGAGCCCGCGGCTACGGTGGGGCCCGATACGAGGATCTCGCCGCCGCCGTCGATGCGCACGCGCGTGCAGAACAGCGGTGGACCGCCGGTGGTGACCTGCGAGCAGGCCTCGGTGAGGCCGTATGTCGAGCTCACGGGAACGCCGGCTTCCGTCGCGCGCGCGACGAGCGCGTCGGGGACGGGGCCGCCGCCGGTGAGCGCGTGGCGCAGCATCGGCGGTCGCCGAAGGCCCGCGTCGAGCAGGCGCGCGAGGGTGGTGGAGACGAGCGAGACGAGCGTTATGTCCTGGGTGCGCAGGGCGTGCAGGACGCGATCGGTCTCGAAGCGCTCGTGGATGACGGCGGTGGTGGCGTAGATGGCGGAGCGCAGGAGGATCGAGAGACCGCCGACGTGGGAGACCGGCAGCGCGCAGAGCCAGCGCTCGCGGGGATCGCGGTTGAGCGCCACGGCGGAGCCGAGGGCGCTCCAGAGGAAGTTGCCGTAGGAGAGCTCGATCGGGCGGGGCGCGGAGGTGGTGCCGGAGGTGTGGATGACGGCGGCGGGAGCGTCGAGGTCGTGGCGCTCGTCGAGCGCGAGGTCGGACTTGGCATCGGCGTCGGAGGCGACGCTGAGTGTTTCCGAGACGACGTGTGCGGCGCCGGCGCAGATGTGCGCGCGTTCGGCTTCGGCGAGGCGCAGGTCGACGGGGACGGCGACGGCGCCGAGCAGCAGGCAGGCGTGGAGCGCTTCGGCGAAGGGCAGGCCGGGTGGCAGGGCGATCGCGACGCGATCTCCACGCGTGACTCCGCGAGCGGCGAGAGTCCGCGCCCCGCGACGGGCGGCGTGGTGCAGCTGCGCGTAGGAGCACGCCGAGGAGGAGCCGTCGGGCCCCTCGAAGGCGCTCGCTTCGGGGTGCGTGCGCGCGGCGCGGTGCAGCCAGCCCTCAACCTGCATGGCCACAGGCTAGCCTTCGCGGCGATGACGAATACAGAGACGACGTGGACGAGCGCGGGCGAGTACGAGGACATCCGTTACGAGAAGTCGGGGACGAGCGAGGCGCCGACGGGGATCGCGAAGATCACGATCGACCGTCCGGAGGTGCGCAATGCGTTTCGGCCGCAGACGATCGTGGAGATCTCGAGGGCTTTGGAGGACGCGCGCGAGGACACGGAGGTCGGCGTGATCGTGCTGACGGGCGCGGGCGAGCTGGCGTTCTGCTCGGGCGGCGATCAGCGGGTGCGCGGCGATTCGGGGTATCTCGCCGAAGACGAGGCGGGCAAGGCGGGGATCGGCAGGTTCCATGTGACCGACCTGCACGTGCAGATCCGGCGGTTGCCGAAGCCGGTCGTGGCGATGGTCGCGGGGTATGCGATCGGCGGCGGGCATGTGCTGCATCTGGTGTGCGATCTGACGATCGCGGCGGACAACGCGAAGTTCGGTCAGGTGGGCCCGAAGGTGGGCTCGTTTGACGGCGGCTTCGGCGCGGGCCTGCTGGCGAACCTGGTGGGGCCGAAGAAGGCGAAGGAGATCTGGTTCTTGTGCCGTCAGTACTCGGCGCAGGAGGCACTGGAGATGGGGATGGTGAACACGGTGGTGCCGCTGGCGAAGTTGGAAGCGGAGACGGTGAGGTGGTGTGAGGAGATGCTCGCGCTGTCGCCGTTTGCGCTGCGGCTGTTGAAGGCGAGCTTCAACGCGGCGGAGGACGGGTTGAGCGGGATCCAGCAGCTGGCGCATGACGCGAACCTGCTGTTCTACGGCAGCGAGGAGGCCCAGGAGGGCCGCGAACGCCTACCGGGAGAAGCGCAGGCCGGAGTTCGAGCAGTTCCCCAGGCGCGCGTGAGCACGGTGACGCAGACGACTTCGACGACGACGCTGACGGCGTCGGGGCCGGGCGGCGGCACGACGGAGCGCCCCAGCATGGTGCGGATCTGGGTGATGGCGGCGCGGATAAGGACATTGCCGGCGGCGGTGGCGCCGGTGCTGGTGGGGACGTCGCTGGCGCTGGGGGCGGGCGTGTTTCACCCGCTGGCGTTCGTGGCGGCGCTGCTGGGGGCGGTGTTCATCCAGGTGGGGACGAACCTGTCGAACGACTACTCGGACGCGCGCCGGGGCGCGGACACGGAGGACCGTCTGGGTCCGGTGAGGGTGACGGCGGGTGGCTTGGTACCGCCCAAGCAGGTGCTGATCGCGACGTATGCGACGTTCGGGCTGGCGGTGCTGTGTGGCGCGTACCTGGTGGCGGTGGCGGGCCCGGAGCTGATCGCGGTCGGCGCGGCGTCGATCCTCGCGGGGGTGCTGTACACGGGCGGACCGCGGCCGTACGGGTATGAGGGGTTGGGCGAGGTGTTCGTGTTCCTGTTCTTCGGCGTGGTGGCGGTGGCGGGCTCGTATTTCGTGCAGGTGCAGGAGCTGCCGTGGCAGGCGTTCGGATGCGCGGTGCCGGTGGGGCTGTTGGCGAGCGCGATCTTGGTGGTGAACAACGTGCGCGACATCGACACGGACAGGCGCGCGGGCAAGCGGACGCTGGCGGTGCGGTTGGGCAGGGAGCGCACGCGGGCGCTGTACACGGCGATGGTGGCGGGCGCGTTTTTGAGCGCGCCGGTGCTGTGGGCGCTGGGGATGTCGCCGTGGCTGCTGCTTTGCTGGGCGGCGATCCCGCTGGCGGCGGGGGTCGTGCGGACGGTGCGCACGCGCGTGGACGGACCGGCCTTGAACGGCGCGCTGGCGCAGACGGGGATGTTGCAGCTGCTGTTCTGCCTGTTGTTCGCGGCGGGGATTCTCGCGAGCGGCGGGATCTGAAAGCGTGATGAGCCATCACGGGGCGTGGTTTTGGGTGGGAGAGCCAGAGCCCCGCATCTTCGTCGATTGCTGTAGGCGCCGCTCACCGCAGCTGTCGGCGCTCGGGAGGCGTGGAGGTCTGGGATGAGATTGAGCGTCGAGCAGAAGACGGTGCGCCTGCGCAAACCGCTGGAGACGGCGCACGGCACGGTGCGCGAGCGCGTGCTGGTGGGAGTGACGCTGGCGGCGGACGACGAAGGTCCGGTGGGCTGCGGCGAGGCGGCGCCGCTGCGAGCAGTACGACGGTGTGAGCGTGGAGCGGGTGCGCGGCGCGCTGAGCGCTACCGGCATGTGCTCGCGGATGCGGATGGCTTGACGGGCGTGCAGTTGATCGAAGCGTGCCGGCGCGAGGAGGATCTGCCGCAGGCGCTGGCGGCGATCGACATGGCGCTGTGGGATCGCGCGGGCAGGCGCGCGGACCGGCCGGTCGCGGAGCTGCTCACGGATAGCCCGAGCGCGCGGTGAGCGTGAACGCGACGATCGGGGCGACCGACCGCGTGGGCGCGGCCGAACAGGCGCAGGCGGCTTCGCGGGCGGGGTATGAGTGCATCAAGGTGAAGGTGGGGATCGGCGACGACGCGGCGCGGGTGGCGGCGGTGCGCGCGGCGGCGGGCGCGGAGATCGCGCTGCGCCTGGACGCGAACGGAGCGTGGACGGTGGACGGCGCGGTGCGGGCGATCGAAGCGCTGGCGCCGGCGGGGTTGGAGCTGGTGGAGGAGCCGACGCATGGCTGCATGCGATCAGAGAGGTGCGCGAGCGCGTGAGCACGCGGATCGCGATCGACGAGACCGCGGCGGAGCACGGCGCGCTGGGCGCGGGCGTGGCCGACGCGGTGTGCCTGAAGATCGGCCGCTGCGGCGGGATCTCGGGCCTGCTGGCGGCGGCGACGCTCGTGCGCGCCTCGGGCGCGGAGCCCTACGTCGCCTCCACGCTCGACGGCCCGCTGGGCGTGGCCGCGGCGCTGCACGCGGTCGCGGCGCTCGCCTCCCGCGGCCCGGTCCCGCCGTGCGGACTGGCGACGCTTGCGATGTTCGAAGACATCGAGGAGCAGCTGCCGGTGAGGCAGGGCAGGATCGCGCTGCCCGATGCGCCGGGCCTGGGCGTCAGGCCGTTGTAGAGCCCCGCAGGAGCCCTACGGCCAGTCGATTCGCCCAGCCAGGTCGTTGGCGGCGAGATCGATCAGGGCGCTGCACGCGATCGGCTCATAGCTCTCGCCGTGCAGCCCGAGCCAGTGCACGGCGCGCTCCTGCGGATCGACGATCAGCAGCTCGTCCACGTGGTGGGCGGCGTAGAAGGGCAGCTTCTGCCAGGTCTCATCGCCCGGCGAGACGATCTCGATTACGAGCGCGGCCGTGGGGTGCCATATGCCGTCCGCGCCAGCGCGATGCAGACCACCGTCGGGGACGCGATAGTCCTCGGAATCGCCAAGCCCCAACTCCCGGATCAGCGGCTCCAGGTCGGCATCACGAGCGAGCGGCGCAAGCAAGACCGCGAGCTGTTCGGCAATGCGCTGATGGGCAAAGCTCGGCGGAGGAATCATTCGATAGGTACCCTGCCACACCTCGTCGCGCCGGTCCAAGCCGAGACGCTCGCGACGCTCGAGCAGCGCACTAATCGCCGCAGGCGGCGGATCGAGGATCAGCGTTGGCATCCCGCCGATTTTAGCGCGCGGCCACAGTCGCGATCCCCTGTCCTCGCCTACTTCTTCTTGGTGCTCTTCTTGGCCTTCTTGGGGGGTCCGTATTGCTTGCGTGCTTGGCGTTCGCAGGCCTGGCGTTTCTTGCCTTTGGGTTTCTTGTGGCAGGCCTTTAGTGCGAGCGCGAGCTTCTGTGCGCGTGTCAGGACCTTGGCCTTCGGGCAGCCCGTGACGATGAGTGGTGTGCTCTGCTTGGTCGCAGCGAAGGTCTTTCTTTCCCGGCGGGGCAGGATCGTTCGGTCTCCTCGGTAGCGCCGGTCTTCGAGCGCGCCAACGCGATCGAGTTGCTCGCTTTGGTATTGCGCTTGTGAGCAGCCTGTGATGCCTTCGGCGAACGAGGGGTTGGCCCCGTCAGCGCATCGTTGGCGACAAGCCACCGCGTTGCCATCCGTCAACTGTAGGGCTTGTCAAGAGGCAACCATATGAGCTTCAAATTCATATGAGCGACGGTGCCGGCACGCCGACAGGTACCTCCGTCGAGAGCCCGCGGATCACCGCGAGAAGCATCGCGACGCTCGGATCGCCCTGAGAAGCATCGCCACGCTCACCCTCGCAAGCGCGCACAGGCTCCCGCGTCAGGGTTCGGCAAGCGCGTTTGCGATCGCGGCGGGGCACTCCAGCGGCAGACGATGACCGCCGGGAACCCTCGCCATGACCGCCCGAGGCAACAGGTTCACCATTCCTCGCCCCAACACCAGGAACTTCGCGTCGCGCTCGCCGACGAGCACCGTCGCGGGCATCTTCAGCTCGTGCAGCCGATCCCAGAGCGGGACCATCTCCCCCGTGCCGATCCCGCGCAGGACCGCCGCGATCGCGTCCGGCCTGTTGCGGCGGTAGTCCTCGCGCGCAAGCTCATCGACGGCCGGGGGATCCTCGGCGAACATCGGCTGCGCGCACCAGCGCGCGACGAAGTCCTCCAGCGACCCCTCCTCCAGTTCGTCGGCGAGACGGTGGTCGGCGGCGCTGCGCCGTGCCCGCTCATCCCCGTCCTCGATCCCGGCCGTCGTGGACACGAGCACAAGCCGCGAACCCGCTCGGGCGCCGCCAGCGCGACGTGCAGCGCCACGCGCCCGCCCAGCGAGTAGCCGCACAGCGCAAAGCGCTCGGGCGCCCGCGCCAGCACGTGCTCCACACAGTCGGCGAACGCGATCGGGCGCCGCGCGTCTGCCTGCTCGCCGTGCCCGGGCAGGTCCAGCGCCAGCGGGCGATAGCGCTCGGACGGCACCCGCGCGATCACGCCGTCCCACGTGCGGCTCGTTCCGGCGAAGCCATGCAGCAGGACGAGCGTATCGGGCACGCCGCAATCGTAATCGGGACGGGCGCCGCCGCAGTGTTCGGTGCGGACTGCCTCGTCCTCGCCACTCCACGACAATGTCCACATGCCCCACGCTGCAGACACCTATGTCCTCCTGCGCGCGTTCGTCGACGAGCTCGCTCGCTGCGGGATGCGCACGGCGTGCACCTCCCCGGGTTCGCGCTGCGCCCCGCTGGTGCTGACGCTCGCGCGCGAGCAGCGGCTGGAGTGCCACTCGCACATCGACGAGCGCTGCGCCGGGTTCTTCGCACTCGGGGCCGCCAAGGCCTCGGGACTGCCTGTGGCCGTGACCTGCACCTCCGGGACCGCCGTGGCCGAGCTCCTGCCCGCGGCGATCGAGGCGCACGAGGCGCGCGTACCGCTGCTGCTGCTGAGCGCCGACCGTCCCCCGGAGCTGCGCGAGAACGGCGCGGGACAGGCGATCGACCAGCTGAAGATCTTCGGCGACGCCGCCAAGTGGTTCTTCGAGGTCGGAACCCACGACGCGACCCCCGAGCGCGTGCGCTGGATCAGGACGCTCGCCTGCCGCGCCTACTGGACCGCGCTCGAGGGCCGCCCGGGCGCGGTGCACCTGAACTTCCCGCTGCGCGAGCCGCTCGTGACCGACGAGCAGCGCTACCGCGGCGACCGGACGACGACGGCGCGGCCCGCGCCATGGCGGCCGCGGGTGCACGCCGGCCGCGCATACGCCGCGCAGGGACAGCGCCTCGCCGGAGCTCGCTCGAAGCCCGCATGTTGCAGCTCGGCCGGGCGCGGCATCGTGGTCGCCGGGCGCCACGAGCGCCACACCGCCGCTTGGCAGGCCGCCGCCGCGTTCTGCGAGGCGCTCGGCTGGCCGCTGCTCGCAGACCCCCTGTCCGGGGCACGCCGCGGGGCGCGGCGCGTCGCCCACTACGACGCGCTGCTGCGCGACGAGTCCTTCGCCGCCGGCGACGCCCCGATCTCGTGCTGCGCGTCGGCGACCTGCCGGTCTCGAAGCCACTGCGGACGTGGCTCGCGAGCCTCGAGGCTGTGCGTCAGGTCACACTCGATCCCGAGGGCTCGTGGCAGGATCCGGGGTCAGTGTCAGCGACTCCATCGCCGTGGAGCCCGCCGCGACGCTCGCCAGCTGATCGACGCCGCGGCGGCGCCCGCCGCGGCCGGTTCATCCGGCCGCTCGAGCGAACCCGCTCCTGCGCTGCACCCGCCGACCCGGACTGGCTCGCGGCCTGGCGCAGCGCCGACGAGCAGGCCTCCGAGGCGATCCTGGGCGTGCTGCGCGGCGAGGGCCTCGAACGAGCCCCGGTCGCCGCCGAGCTGGGCGTGCTGCTGCCCGAGGAGGCGACCCTGTTCGTCGCCTCCTCGATGCCCGTGCGCGACATCGAGACCTTCTGGCCCGTCCGCGACGATCCCCCGCGCGTGCTCTGCAACCGCGGCGCGAACGGCATCGACGGCACCGTCTCCAGCGCGCTCGGCGCGGCCGCCGGCGGCGACGGCCCGGTCGTGCTGCTGATCGGCGACGTCGCGCTCGCGCACGACCTCGGCGGCCTGCTCGCCGCCGGGCGCCTAGGACTGAAGCTCACGATCGTGCTGCTCGACAACGACGGCGGCGGGATCTTCGACTTCCTCCCGGTCTCCCGGACCGCGATCGCCCGAGCCGAGGGAAGCGCGCCGAGGAGGACCTCTACACCCGCCACATCGCCACGCCCACGGGCCTCGACTTCGCCCAGGCCGCGGCGCTGTACGGCTTCGCCCATGAACCGGTCGCGACGATCCCCGCTCTGCGCCCCGCGCTCGAGCGCGCGCTGAGCCCCGGGCCGGCTCCACGCTGATCCACGTCCGCACCGAGCGCCCGGCCAACGTCGGACCTGCACGGCCGCGTCTGGCGCGCCGTCTCGCACGCATACCGAGCAAAGTGGGCGGTGAGTAGCGCGCGCGCTCACCGCTGGGGCGTGACGATTGCCCGCCACCGGCGCCTCGTGCTCGGCGTGTGGGCGCTCGTGCTGATCGCTTGCGCGATCGCCTACCCGGCGCTCAAGAGCTCGCTCGGAGCGCCCAACTACGGGATCGACAACGCCGAGTCCTCGCGCGCCGCGCAGTTGCTGGAACAGCGCTTCGCCGGGCACGGCGCCGAGCAAGACGTTCTCGTCTTCAGCTCCTCCGCTCATCGCGCCGATGCGCCCGTGTATCGCGCCGTCGTGGCGCGCGCGCTGGCCACGGCCCGCCGCGAGAGCTATGTCAGGGGCGTCGCCGGACCCTTCGACCGGGGCTCCCACGGGCAGATTTCCAGCGACGGTCGTGCGGCGATCGCGCTCGTCGGTCTTGCCGGCGATCCCCGACAGCTCGTCGAACGCGCGACGAAACTGCAGCACGCCGTCGATCCCCTTGCGGGCGCGGGCGTGCACGTGTGGCTGACGGGCTACTCCCCCGTCGCCGTCGACATCACCAACGTCGAGAACAAGGATGTCGAGCGCGCCGAGACGATCGGGGTGCCGATCGCCCTTCTCGTGCTGCTGCTGGCCCTCGGCACGGCCGTCGCCGCGCTCGTCCCGCTCGCGATCGCGGGCAGCGGACTGCTGCTCACGTTCGGCTTCCTCGCGCTGCTCGCGACTGCGCTCACGTTCGACACCTTCCTGACCACGATCGTCACGATGATCGGCGTCGGCATCGGGATCGACTATGCCCTCTTCATCGTCAGCCGCTTCCGCGAGGAGCTCGCCCGCCGCCGCAGCCCCGAGCAGCCGGCCACTGGCGAGCAGATCGAGGAGGCCGTCGGCGCGGCGATCGCAAGCTCCGGGCGCACCGTCCTCTTCTCCGGCGTGATCGTCGCACTCGCGTTGGCGACGCTAGGCGTGATCAGAGCGCCGATCTACCGCGAGTTCGCACTCGGCGCCACCTCCGTCGTGCTGTGTACGGTGATCGTCGCGCTGACCCTCTTGCCGGCTGTGCTCGCGCTGCTCGGACCCCGCATCGACCGCGGCGCGCTGCCCGAATCTATGCAGCCGCGCGACGCGCGCGGCGGCGCGAGCGACGGACACGGCATCTGGGCGCGCTGGGCGCTTTCGGTGATGCGCCGGCCGATCCTCGCCGCCGGCACGATCACGGCCGTGCTGATTCTCGCCGCGGCGCCGCTGCTGGGACTGCGCACGGGCGTTGACTTCGGCATCGCCTCGCTCTCGGGGACACCGTCGGGTAAGGGCGAGCAGGTCCTCGCACGCTCCTTCGGCGCCGGCACGCTCGCCCCGATCGAGATCGTGATCGCCGGCCATGACCACAGCGGAGCGCTCGACCCCGCCGACAGAGCGCGCGCGGCGCGGCTCGCGCGCGAGCTCACCCCCACCGCGCACAACGGCGTCGCGGCGGTCGTCCTGACACCCGGGCGGGACGCCGTGCTGGTGACGGTCGCGCCGTCGCACCCGATCGACTCGGCGGCGGCCGAAACGCTCGTACGCCACATCCGCGGCACACTCCTGCCGCCGATTCGGGCGTCCGGCGGACTCGACGTGGCGGTCGGCGGCGCGAGCGCCAAGATCGTCGATCTCTCAAACGAAACCGAAGCCAAGGTCCCGATCGTCATCGGCCTGATCCTCGCCCTCTCGCTGATCTTCCTAACGATCGTCTTCCGCAGCGTCGTGCTGCCCGTCAAGGCCGTCGCCATGAACCTGCTCGCGACCGCCGCGACCGTCGGGATCGTGATCTTCATCTTCCAACAGGGCCACGGCGAGCAGCTGCTCGGCTTCCACAGCACCGGCTTCATCCAGGTGTTTCTCCCACTCTCAATCTTCGCGCTGCTGTTCGGCCTCTCGATGGACTACGAGGTCTTCCTCATCCGCCGCATGCGCGAGACGTGGACGCAGACCCACGACAACGAGCTGGCCGTCGCCACCGGCGTCGAGCACACCGCCCGCCCGATCACCGCCGCCGCGGCAATCATGGTCGCCGTCTTCGGCAGCTTCGCCACCGCGAACGTGCTCGAACTCAAGGAGTTCGGCCTCGGCCTCGCCCTCGCGATCGCCATCGACGCGACCCTCATCCGCTTCATCCTCGTCCCCGCCCTAATGCGCCTCTTCGGCGCCCGCAATTGGTGGCTGCCCTCGCTCCGCCGCCCGGCTCTCGCTCCGACGGTGAAGAGCGCTCCTGAGCGTCGTTGAGCAAGCAGGTCAAGAGGACGCGAGGGAGCGCTTTGGCGTACTACGTACGCGTGCTGGCCGATCGGAGATCGCATCTGATCTCCGATCGGTAAGGACGCAGAGATGCGCCGCTCAACGACGCTCAGCCGGTCAGTAGCGGCAGCAAGGCTTGCAGCTTCACCTCTGTCTCGGCCAGCTCCGCCTGCGGATTCGAATCGCGCACGATCCCATTGCCCGCATAGCAGCGCGCGACGTTATCGCGCAGCAGCGCACAGCGCAGCGCCACGCAGAACTCGCCGTCACCCGTTGCATCCGTCCAACCGACAGGACCCGCGTACCAACCGCGATCCAAACCCTCCAGTGCCGGGATCAACGGCATCGCGACCTCGCGCGGCTCGCCCCCCACGGCCGGAGTCGGGTGCATCAGCCCCGCCAGCTCCAGCGCGTCGATCGGCGCCGCGAGCTGTGCGCGGATCGGCGTCGCGAGGTGCTGGATGTTCGCGATCTTCACCAGCTCGGGCTCCGGCGCCGCGGCGACCCATACCGCGTGCGGGCGCAGCGTACGCTCGATCCGCCGCGCCACGATCGCGTGCTCGGAGCGGTAGCTCTCGTCGCGCAGCAACTGCTCGCCGAGATGATCGTCCACGGCTGGATCCGCGCTGCGCCTCGTCGAGCCCGCGAGCGCCAGCGTGCTCACGCGATGGCCCTCGCGGCGCACCAGCAGCTCCGGGCTCGCCGCGATCAGCGTCGCCTCCCCGCGCCCGACACAGAAGCAGTAGCACGCTGGAAACGCCTCACGCAACACCCCCAGCATCGCCCCCGGGTCATAACTCTCCGGAGCGCGCGCCTCGACCTCGCGTGCCAGCACGATCTTCTCGAGCCTGCCCTCCCTGATCAGCGCCGTCGCGTGTTCCACCGCCGCCTCGTAGTGCTCCGGCGGCATCGCGCTGCCCACGCTGTAGCGGCCCGTCGGAGCGGGGTCGAGCAACGCCAGCGCGCGCTCCTGCAGCTCCGCTAAGCGAGCCTCCAAGCGCCCCAACACCTCTTCGGAAGTGTCATCGGGCGCCATCAGCGCCGCCAACGTCAGCCGCACATCGGGCTCGTCGCGACCTCGCCCACGGCGGCGCCCGCCACTGGCGCTGCGCCTGATCGCGACCTCCGGAACGATCAGCGAGGCGGGGTCGAACCCCTCCCACACCGGGGTCCTGCCGCCCTCGGGCGCAAACGCAAACCCACCGACCGCCACCGGTCCCGAACGGTCCGGATCGTCGAGCGGATCCCCCACCGCTCTAGCCGCCAGCTCGCGCCAGCGGTCGGCCACGCTTGCGAACCGCTCCTCGCCCGAACCGCTCAAGCAGACCGCCTCGCCGAGCGCCGCCAGCGCCGCGCCGCCCCTGTCGGGCTGCTCGAACGCAAACCACGACTCGCCCGCGCGCCGCGACGCACACACCACCGCGCTTGGGTCCACTCCGCCCGCCAGCGCCACCGTGCTCGTCGCCAGCGTCGGCTCGCCGCTGCGCCTGGCCCTGCGCAGCGCCAGATCCAGCCGCGCGCCCATCCGTTCGCGGTCCCGTTCGCTCAGCGCGAACGGGCTCTGCCGGCGCTCGGACTGGGTGGTTGCTCTGCCGTTCAACGCTCTCGCAATGCCAACAGCTGCGGTAAGCGGCTTAGAACCTGTCTGAAAGACAGGTTCGTGGACCGCAATCGATGCAAGGTCTGGCTCCCGGCTTTCCCACCAAAACGACGACCTTCCGTTGGCGCCCGCCTATGTCTCGGTACGGCCCCTCGAAATGGCTATCTCGCCCGTGCGCATCATCTCGATCAGACCGAACGGGCGCACCATGCCCTCGAACGCCTCGATCTTCTCCGTCGTGCCCGTCACCTCGACGATCACCGAGCGCTTCGTCACGTCCACGACCTTACCCCGGAAGATCTCCGTGATCTGCATCAGCTCGCCGCGCTGCGGGCCGTCCGCGGAGACCTTGAACAGCGCCAGCTCGCGCGAGACCGTGTCGCCCGGCTCCAAGTCGCGGATCTTCAGCACGTTCACGAGCTTGTGCAGCTGCTTGGTCACCTGATCGATCGGGTGCAGCGCCCCGTCCACCGTCAGCGTCACCCGCGAGATGTGCTCGTCGTCGGTCGGTCCCACCGTCAGCGTGTCGATGTTGAACCCCCGCCGCGCGAACAGCCCCGCGATCCGCGTCAGCACGCCCGACTTGTTCTCCACGAGGATCGACAGCACGTGCTTGCGACCCGTCCGCAGACCCGTCGAAGCCTGCAGCTCCTCGAGGCTCAGCGGCGCCTTCGTTCCCGGCTCGCCCATGGTCGTACTCACCCAACCATCTCCCGCGCAGCCTGACCCGCGGGAATCATCGGATACGTGTTCTCCTCGCGCGTCACCCGCACGTCCACCACCACCGGTCCCTCGGTCGCGATCGCGCGTTCCATGTCCTTCACCAGCGTCGTCTTGTCATCAAAGCGCATCCCCGTCGCGCCGTACGCCTCCGCCAGCTTCACGAAATCCGGGAACTCGCCCGTCTCCACGTGGCTGTATTTCCCGTCCCAGAACAGCTCCTGCCACTGACGCACCATCCCCAGATACCCGTTGTTCATGATGAACACCTTGATCGGGATCTTCTCCTGCGCACACGTCGCCAGCTCCTGCGCGTTCATCTGCACCGAGCCATCTCCCGCGATGCAGCACACGAGCCGATCGGGGCAGCCCACCGCTGCGCCCATCGCCGCCGGCAACCCGAACCCCATCGTGCCCAGTCCGCCCGAGTTGATCCACCGCCGCGGCGCCGGGAAGTCGTAGTACTGCGCCGTCCACATCTGATGCTGCCCCACGTCGCTGGAGAGGATCGCTTCGCCCTTCGTCGCCTCATACAGCGCCTGGATCATGAACTGCGGCTTGATCTCGTTATCGGTCGAATCCTCATACCCCAGCGGGTACTTCGCTTTCCAGCCCTCGATCCGCTGCCACCAGTCGCCCAGCCGCGCACCGTCGGCCTTCAGCGCCCGGTACTCGATCGCGAGCTTCGCCAGCACGTGCTTCGCGTCGCCCACGATCGGAATGTGCGCCGGCACGTTCTTCGAGATCTCCGCCGGGTCGATGTCGATGTGGATGAACTTCGCCTTCGGCGCGAACTCCGACAGCTTGCCCGTGATCCGATCGTCGAAGCGAGCGCCCACAGCGCAGATCAGGTCGGCCTCGTCCATCGCGTAGTTCGCCGCCCGCGTCCCATGCATCCCCAGCATCCCCAGCCACTGCTCGTGGGGCGCCGGGAACGCGCCCAGGCCCATCAGCGTGCACGTCACCGGGAAGCGATCGCAGCCCGCCAGCTCCACGAGCTCCGGTGAGGCGTTCGCGTTCACCACGCCCCCGCCCGCGTAGATCACGGGGCGCCTGGACGCCGCCAGTGCCTTCGCGGCCTGACGGATCTGCTTCTGGTTGCCCTCCGTCGTCGGCTGATACCCGGGCAGACGCACGTCCGTCACCGGCTCATACTCGATCTCCGCCCGCGACAGGTCCTGCGGGATGTCCACCAGCACCGGGCCCGGTCGCCCCGAGCGCGCGATGTGAAAGGCCTCGTGGATCGCCCGCGGGATCTCCCGCGGGTCCTGGATCATGAACGAGTGCTTCACGATCGGGATCGTGATCCCCAGCGTGTCCGCCTCCTGAAAACCGTCCGTCCCCAACAGCTCCGTGCGCACCTGCCCGGTGATGAACACCACCGGCACCGAATCCATCATCGCGTCCGTTATCGGCGTGATCAAGTTCGTCGCACCCGGCCCGCTCGTCGCGAACGCCACCCCGACTTTGCCAGTCGCCTTCGCATAGCCCTGCGCCGCATGACCGCCACCCGCCTCATGCCTGACGAGGATGTGCCTGATCCCACCGTTCACGAACGCGTCATACGTCGGCAGGTTCGCCCCGCCGGGCAGCCCGAACACGACATCCACGCCCTCGGCCTTCAGGCATTCCATGATTGCATCCACCGCGCGCATATCGGCAGTTTACCAGCGGGTTTTCGGGCTCTCGGGCAGCGATGCCTCGCCGGAGGCGCTCAGGAGCTGCCAATGGCGATCCCGATGGCCAAGGCGATCACGCCGCCGACCGTCACGACCAGTAGCGAGGAGCGCATCGACACGTGCAGGAACCGTTTGCGCACCCACGCGATCACGAACAGCTCGACCGCCACCACGCACCCCGCCACCAGCAGCGCCTTGTGAACGTCGGAGATCAGGAACGGCAGCGTGTGGAAGATGCCTCCCAGGGCCGTCATCCCGCCCGTGATCGAGCCGCGCACCACGGCAGAGCCGCGCCCCGTCTCCTCACCCGTGTCCGACAGCGCCTCCGACCAGCCCATGCTCACCCCCGCCCCCAGAGCCGTCGAGAACCCCACCAGCAGGGCTGTGTGCGAGCTCGACGCGATCGCCGCGGCGAAGATCGGCGCCAGCGATGAGACCGTTCCGTCGATCATCCCCACGAGCGCCGGCTGCACCACGCGCAGCACGAAATCGGTCTCGTCCTCGAACCCCGCCCGGTGGATCAAACGGGAGATCAGGCTCGGACGTACGGGCGCACTGGTCGCATTCGCATCCATTCCTGCTTTATAGACAGAGCCCGACTTCGGGCTCCCTTACCTCGCATCGGCTCGTGCCCTCGCGCCTCTTGACTTCCTCCGCATCCGCTTCGCCGTCCTCCGCCACCTCCCGCGGAACCGGCGCTGTGATCAGGATCGCAGCGGTGGCGCCGAGTGGGGCGCGCTCGCCGCTTCGGGTGCGATCAGCACCTCCGGATACTCGAGCTCTGTCCCGCACTTCGTACAGATCGCGTCATACACCTTCGTCACCCGTCCGCACCGCGGGCAGGCCCTGCGCGGCTCGTTGCGCTCGGAGCGGTACACGATCGCCGTTGCCAGGCCGATGATCGGCACGACCGCCGAGATCAGGAACCACAGCCAGAACGAGCTCCCCTTGACTTTGCCGACGATCCCGCCCGCCAAGCCGAAGCAGATTGCGATGACGATGTAGGCCATCTCGCCCGCGTGCCCTCTCGCCTCAGAGCAGGACGCGCACAGCCCAGACGACCACGACGATCGCCGCAATCACGAGCACGAACCCGGCAACCGCCACGGCGACGCCGATCAGCACATGCAGCAGGAAATACCCGACGACCAGCAGCACCAGCACCGCTACAACCGTGCGCGCGAACGAGCTGCCGGAGGATGACTGTGACGAAGACGAGCTCATGTACACAGGGTAGCCGACGGCGCGGCCGAGCGGGAATCGCCACCCCGCCCGGCCGCGCCACTCGCGTCCGGCCGAGGGGAGCCGACGCTTCGGTGTGGGCCTGCTTGTACGACAAGACCCATGCTGTCCTACCGTGCTCTTCCTGCCATTGGCCCACAGTCCAAAATGTGAGCGGCCACGTGAGCCCGTCGTTTAGACACCCAACTGCTCGTTGACCAAGCGCGTGACCTCGCCGCCGTCGGCCCGACCTTTGGTCTCGCGCATCACGTGCCCCACGATCGGGCCGATCGCCTTCGCGTTGCCCTCGCGAATGCGCTGCGCCGCGTCGGGATTGGCCGCCAGCGCCGCCGCGACGATCTCGCCCAGCTCATCGCCCGAGCCGATCGCCTCGAGCCCCTCGGAGCGCACGATCTCCGCCGGATCTCCCCCATCGGCCACGAGCTTGTCGAGCACCTGCCGGCCCGCCCCGACGCTGATCCGCTTAGCCGACACGAGCCCCGCAAGCGCGGCCAACGCTCCGGGCTGCACCCGCGAGTGCGCCGGGTCTCCGTCCTCGGGGAGGCGACTCAGCAGATCGCCTGAGATCCAGTTCGCCAGCGCCTGCGCAGGCGCCGGCGGATCGACCTGCGCCGCGACGGCGACCTCGAAGTACTCGCCTAGCTCGGCTCTGAACGCCAACAGCCGCGCGCTGTCCGCGCTGAGCCCCAGCTCCTGCTCGTAGCGCTGCGCGCGCTCGGCCGGCAGCTCCCCCAGCGCCGCGCGCGCCCGTTCGAGCATCTGCTCGTCGATCCGCACCGGCGCCAGGTCGGGCTCGGGGAAGTAGCGGTAGTCGTGCGCCTCCTCCTTCGAGCGCAGCGTCGTGATCGCGCCCGAGGCGGGGTCGTAGTGCAGCGTCTCCTGCACGATCGCTCCTCCGTCCTCGAGGATCCCCTGCTGCCGGGCGATCTCCGCCCTGATCCCGCGCTCGATGAACCGGAACGAGTTCATGTTCTTCAGCTCCGTCTTCGTCCCCAGCTCCTGTGAGCCGGCCGGACGCAGCGAGATGTTCGCGTCGCAGCGCAGCGAGCCCTCCTCCATGTTCACGTCGCTGACCCCGAGCTGGCGCAGCGTCGTGCGCAGCAGCTTCAACCACTCTCCCGCCTGCTCGGCGCTGCGCAGGTCGGGCTCGGTAACGATCTCCGCCAGCGGCGTGCCCCCACGATTGAAGTCCACCACGCTCTCGCGTGAGCCGTGGATGCGCCCGCTCTCGCCGACGTGCGTCAGCTTCGCCGCGTCGTCCTCGAGGTGCACGCGATGGATGCGCACCTCCCCCAGGCGCCCGCCTTTGCACAGCGGCTGGTCGTACTGGGAGATCTGATAGCCCTTCGGGAGGTCCGGATAGAAGTAGTTCTTGCGATGGAACACCGACGTCGGCGCGAGCTCCGAGCCGAGCGCCAACCCGATCGTCAGCCCGAGGTGGACAGCCTGCGCGTTCGCCACCGGCAGCGCTCCCGGCAGGCCCAGGCAGACCGGGCACGTGCGCGTGTTCTCCGGCTCGCCGAACGACAGCTCACAGCCGCAGAACATCTTCGTACGCGTCTTCAGCTGCACGTGGATCTCCAGGCCGATCACCGGCTCGTAAGCGCCAGGCTCCTGGGCGACGGGATCAGACACGAGCGGGGCTCCCGTCGAACGCAAACGCCCGCTCCAGCGCGTGCGCGGCGTCCAGCAGCCGGTTCTCGCTGAAAGCCGGCCCCGCGAGCTGCAATCCCACCGGCAGCCCCTCGCTGAGCCCGCACGGAATCGAGATCGCCGGGATCCCCGCCAGCGACATCGGCACCGTGCAGTAGTCGTTCAGGTACATCGCAGCGGATCGCCCGTCTTTGCGCCCAGCTCGAACGCGACCGTCGGGGCGGTCGGCGTGACGATGAAGTCGACTTGCTCGAACGCTCGCGTGAAGTCCTCGGCGATCTTCGTCCTCACCCTCTGCGCACGGCCGTAGTAGGCGTCGTAGTACCCAGCCGACAGCGCGTAGGTGCCGAGCATGATCCGCCGCTTTACCTCCGCCCCGAAGCCGTCGTGGCGCGTGCGCTCGTACATCTCCAGCAGATCCTCCGCGCCCTCGCGCGCGCAGCCCGTAGCGCACGCCGTCGAAGCGCGCCAGGTTCGAGGAGGCCTCCGCGGGCGCGAGCACGTAGTAGGCCGACAGCGCGTGCGGCGCGTGCGGCAGGCTCACGCTCTCGACGATCTCCGCCCGAGCTCAGCGCCACGCTCGAGCTCCAGGAACGCCGCACGGCACCCGGCTTCGATCCCCCCGCCTCGATGTCCCGCGCACCCCGCCCCTCCCCCGTCAACTCCGCGGGCACGCCCAACCTGATCCCGTCCAAACGCTCGGCGCTCGGCAGCTCGATCTCGTGCGGGAACTCGCAGCGAGGTCGCATCGCACGGGTCGTGGCCGACCATGTGCCTGAGCAGCAGCGCCGCATCGGTCACGTCCCGCGTCAACGGACCCGCCTGGTCCAGCGAGGAGGCGAACGCGATCATCCCGTAGCGCGACACCGACCCGTACGTCGGTTTGAGCCCCACGATCCCGCACAGCGCCGCCGGCTGGCGGATCGAACCGCCCGTGTCCGTCCCCAGCGCCCACGGCGCGAGGCCCGCCGCGACCGCCGCGGCGCTCCCGCCCGAGGAGCCCCCCGGCACGCGCGTGCGATCCCACGGGTTGAGCACCGGACCGTAGGCCGAGTTCTCGTTCGAGGAGCCCATCGCGAACTCGTCCTGGTTGGTCTTCCCCAGCAGGCTCGCCCCCGCCGCCTGCAGGCGCTTCGCACGACAGTGGCGGTGTACGGGGGCTCGTAGCCCTCGAGGATCCGCGAGCCCGACTGGCTCGGCACGCCCTCGGTGCAGAACAGATCCTTGACCGCCAGCGGCATCCCGCCAACGCGGCGGCCGCCTCCGGCGACAAGCTCGTACCCGGCAACGAGCCGGCGTCCGCCGCTCCTGCGGGCGCAATTCCAGCCGAGTCCTCGGGGGCGACCCAGGTGAAGCAGTTCAGCTCGTCCGCCACCGCGCGAGCACGGTAGGCCTCGAACAGCTCATCGCGCCGAGAGCTCGCCCGCAGCGATCCTCCGCGCCGCGTGCGCGGCGGACAGCTCGATCAGCTCGGCGGAGCTCACGCCTGCGGACTCGGTACGGAGAAACCGTTGCCGCTCACCGCCGGCGCCTGCGAGAGCGCGACCTCGCGCGTCAGCGACTCGCGCGGCTCGTCCGCGCGCAACCGCGCCTGTCACCTCCACCACGTGCGTGGTCGGCTCCACGCCCTCCAGATCGAGCTCGCCGATCCGCGCCACATGGTCGAGCACGGCAGAGAGCTCACGAGCCAGTGGCTCGATCTCCTCCTCACGCAGCTTCAGCCGCGCCAGGCGCGCGACGTGCAGGACTTCCTCGCGGTCGATCATGACGCGCGCGCCCGTGCCGTTGGCGGTGAGCGTCCGGCGGCGGAAGCGGAGGCGGTTCCGCCGCCTCATACAGCGACGGGCGTTCGTCGCGCATCGACTGCCACGAGCCGATCAACATCAAGATCGCGCCCGCCAGCGCCAACCACGCGCCGGCGCATAGCGACGTCGAGTGTTCGGGACGCTCGATCACCCGCACGATCGCCGCGATCACCGCGACGATCCGAAAGCAGCGTGCTCCACACCCCCGCCGCAACCGGCAGCGCGGTGCTTCGCTCGGTCATCGTGCTGATCACCAACCCGAGCGCCGCCGCCGCGGCTGCGATCAACAGCACCAGCCGCCGGCCCGAACGTGTCCCATGCGCTGAGCTTGCCCAGCGAGTTCTCATACCACGGCACGAACAGCGACACGATCACGCAGATCGCGCCCGCCAGCGCGAGCAGCTCGCCTAGGCGCAGACGACTGAGCCTCATGCGAGGCCCGCCTGCATTCGCGCCGCGTGCAGAGTGTTGCTGCAGCAGGAACGCGATCGTCGTCGGCCCCACGCCCCCCGGCACCGGCGTGATCGCCGAGGCCACCTCCACGGCGGCTGTGTAGTCGACGTCACCCGACGAGCCCGCTCTTGTTGCTGTGCCTCCTCAGGCGTCAGCCGGTTCATGCCCACGTCGATCACGACCGCGCCGGGTTTGATGAAGCCCTTCCCGATCAGCCGCGGGCGTCCGACCGCGGCGATCAGCACGTCCGCGCGGGCGCACACCTCGCGCAGGTCGCGCGTGCGCGAGTGACACACGGTCACGGTCGCGTCGCGCGCGAGCAGCAGCTGCGCCATCGGCTTGCCAAACAGGTTCGAGCGCCCTACCACGACCGCCTCCGCGCCCGCCAGCTCGACCTCGCTGTGGCGCAGCAGCTCGATCACGCCCAGCGGCGTCGCCGACACGAGCCCCGGGCGTCCCAGCGACAGCAGGCCGGCGTTCACCGGCGTCAGCCCGTCCACGTCCTTCTCCGGCGGCACCAGCTCCGTGAGCGACGGGCCGTCGAGCGGCGCGGGCACCGGCAGCTGCAGCAGGATCCCGCTCACCTGCTCGTCCTCCGCCAGCTCGTGCAGCCGCTCGGCGACCTGCTCGTGCGTGGAGTCCGCGGGCAGGCGCACGTCGAACGCCCGCATCCCCGCCTGCGCGCTCGCTCGCTGCTTGCCTCCCACGTAGATCGCCGACGCCGGATCGTCGCCCACGAGCACCGTCGCCAGGCCCGGCGTGCGGCCGGTCTGGGCATTGAACGCACGTACGCCCTCGGCGACCTCCTCGCGCACGCGCGCGGCGATCGCCTTGCCGTCGATGATCGTGGCCGCCATGGACGGGATCGTATGCTGCGCGGCCGCCGGAGCGCTCAGCGGCTGCTGACCGGCGCGTACTCGGCCATCAGCTTGCGTTCTGACCCGTCCGCGGCGAAGCGCACGACGATCACCCCGCCCGGCTCGACGCCCGTGACGACCCCCTCGCCGAAGGCGGCGTGCACGACGTCCTCACCCATGCGAAACGTCTTCGCGGGAGCGCTCTCGCCGGCGCGCGAAGCCGCCCAGCTCTGCGCGGTGCGTCCGCCGATCGCGCGCCCTCCCGGACCCACGCCCACGCCGGCGCCCGCGGTGATCGCCGTACCGGGACTGAGCCGCATCTCCTCCTCGCGGTCGGTCAGCTCGGCCGGGATCTCGTCCAGGAAGCGGCTGCGCAGACCGTAGGTGGCCTGTCCGAACACCGAGCGCCGGCGCGCATAGGTGAGATACAGCTCGCGCTTGGCTCGCGTGACGCCGACGTAGAAAAGGCGCCGCTCCTCCTCCAATCCGCCCTCGTCGAGCGCCCGCGAGTGCGGGAACACGCCGTCCTCGCAGCCGACGATGAACACGATCGGATACTCCAGGCCCTTCGCGTTGTGCAGCGTCATCAGCGTCACCAGCCCCTCGTCGTCGCGCCGCGAGTCGGCGTCGGCGACGAGCGCGAGTTGCTGCAGGAACAGGTCCAGCGTGTCCTCCTCCTCGCTCGCGCCGGCGTCGAACTCGCGCGCCACCTCCACGAGCTGCTCGCAGGTTTTCCATGCGCCCCTGCGCCTCGATCGTCTTCTCCGCCGCCCCCCATCGCCTCCGCCTCCAGCGCGTCGATGTAGCCGGTGCGCGAGAGCACCGCGTCGAGCAGGTCGCCGACCGGGATGCGTCTGCTCGGCCAGCTCCGCGAGCTCGGCCATCGTCGACATGAACCGCGTCAGCGACTTGACCGCGGCCGCGCCGAGGCCCGGGATCCGCTCGGCCGCCTGCCGCCGCCTCCCACACCGACACGCCGATCGTGGCCGAGTGCGCGACGATGCGCGAGAGCGAGGTGCGCCCCAGCCCGCGACGGGGCGAGTTGACGATGCGCGTGAACGCGACCACGTCGTAGGAGTTGGCCAACCACGACAGGTAGGCGATCGCGTCCTTGATCTCCGCGCGCTCGTAGAACTTCGTCCCGCCGATCACCTGATAGGCGATCTCGCGGCGCACGAGCGTGTCCTCGATCACCCGCGACATCGCGTTCGTCCGGTACAGCACCGCGATCTCCGCACGCGAGGCGCCCTCGTCCACGAGCCGCTCGATCTCGCCCACGACGAACCTCGCCTCGCCGTGCTCGTCCTCGAGCTCGCGCACGTGGATCGGCTCGCCCTCGCCCAGATCGCTCCACAGCCGCTTGGCGATCCCACCGCGATTGTTCGCGATCACCGCGTTCGCGGCCGAGAGGATGCGCTGAGTCGAGCGGTAGTTCTGCTCGAGCTTTACCACCCGCGCGTCCGGGAAGTCGTCCTGGAAGTCGAGGATGTTGCGCACATCCGCCCCGCGAAAGCCGTAGATCGACTGCGAATCGTCGCCCACCACCGCCAGGTTGCGATGTCCCGCCGAAGCCGGGGGACACGCGTCGCCTTCGGCGCGAATCCCCGTTTCGCCCAGCACGCGCTCACCGCGCTTGGGCGCCCTGCCGCCTCCCACAAGCAGCTGCAGCAGCCGGTACTGCGCGAAGTTCGTGTCCTGGTACTCGTCCACCAGCACGTGCCTGAACGCACGCGCGTAGCGCTCGCGCACCTCCTCGAACAGCTCCAGCACGTTCACCGCGCGAAACAGCAGGTCGTCGAAGTCCATCGCGTTCATCCGCAGCAGGTCGCGCTCGTACAGTTCGTAGGCGTCCGCAACCATTTCCTCAAACGGCGAGCCCACCGCCTGCCGGTAGTCCTCGGCCGAGCGCAAACGGTTCTTCGCGGCCGAGATCTGGCTGTGGATCGCCGCCGGCGTGAAGCGCTTGGGGTCGATCCCGACCTCGTCGATGCAGCGACGCGTCAGGCGCCGCGCGTCGGACTGATCGTAGATCGTGAACTGGCGCGTGTATCCCAGGCGCTGGGCCTCCGCGCGCAGCATCCGCGCGCAGGCCGCGTGGAAGGTCATCAGCCACATCCCGCGCGTGTTCCGGGAGGGCGGGCCCACCAATAGCCGTTCCACTCGTCCGCGCATCTCCTGCGCGGCCTTGTTCGTGAACGTGATCGCCAGGATCTCGTGCGGGTTCGCCTGCCCCGTGTAGAGCAGGAACGCGATCCTGTGCGTCAACACGCGCGTCTTGCCGCTGCCCGCGCCCGCCAGGATCAGCAGCGGACCCTCGCCGTGCGTAACCGCCTCGCGCTGGGGCTCGTTCAGCCCCTCCAGCAGGCGCTCGATGCGCCCCTCCTCCTCGGGCGAGCGCTGGCCCGGAGGCCGTGGCGTATCCGGGTCCTCGCTCGGGATCAGCGCCGCTTGCGCTTCGTCAGCCATCCGACCTCAGGATAGATGCGCGCGCGGCAGGGCCGCTCCGGGGCTCTGCCACGGGCTTGCCGGACTCACCGCGAGGTCACGCTCCGCGCTGCGAGGAGTCCGCGGGGACCCTCAGTGCTTCTTTTTCTTCTTCGGCTTACGTTTGGGCGTGGGCTTGTGCAGCATGACGCTCGCGCTCGCCGGCTTTGCCTTCAGGCCCGCTGCGTTCGTCGCGGCGACCGTGAACGTGATCTTCTCGCCGTAGGGCAGTCTGGTCACACCCGCCTGGAACGAGCCCGCCGCCAACGTTTTCACCGACATGTTCAACGTCTTGGTCTTGTGGCAGACGGCTTTCTTCGACGCTTTCCTGCCTTTCTTCTTCGGGCACTTCGACACGACCGAGTAGGCCGCTGTCGACGCCACGCTCAACGTCACGCCATTTATGTCGGTTGCGCTAAACGCCACGCATGCAAGCCTGCAACTTGCACTTCGGCTTCCCGATCACGGTACTCGGCGGTGTGGTGTCGGCCGTGAGCGCAGGCGTCGTGCCGCTCCTTGCGGTACTCGTACCGCCCGGGTTGGTCGCCTGCACGATGCACACCATCGGCGAGCCTACGAGCGCGCTCGGCGGGGTGAAGATGTTGCCCGGAGCGTTCTGCAGAACCTGCGCCGAGGCGTTTTCCACCTGGAAGGTGTACGTGAACGTCGGCGAGCCGCTCCATGCTCCGGGTTCGCAAGTCAGCGGCGCGAGTGCAATTGGCGCGGGACCGACCGATTTGATCACCGGGGACGACGTCGGGCGCGGCGCGACCGGAGGCGATTCGCTACCTTCGATGAAGTCGCGAATCTCCGGTGCGGCGACGTTGGTAAAGCCGTCAGGCTGGCCCGTCGGGCAGCCCTTGGGTCCGAAATCGACGATGCCGACCTGCACGGTGGGATTGCCCTCGGTCAGTGGTCCGCCGCTGTCGCCCTGACAGGTCGCGGAGTTCGAGGACTCGGCACAGAGCAACACGGCCGAATTGACCCCCACTGTGTTGCGGCAAGCGTCGCTGCTGATCGCCGTAAGGGTCGTCGAGTAGAGCTTCCCGTCGGGCTGCGCGCCTTCGGAGCCGTCCTCCTTCCCGTAGCCGCTGACCATCAACGAGGTTCCAGCGACAGGCGTCGCGCCGGACGCCACGAGCGATATCGCTTGGGTGCTCCTCGCCGCCGACAGTTCGAGCGGTTCTTCGAGCGTCAATACTGCGACATCGTCCTTGATGTCCGGCAGCACGGTGTAGTACGGGTCGGTGCGAAAGCTCGCGACACCATCAAGCTGTGCGCTCGCCGGCGAATATCCGACACCCACCACAACCCTGCTCGCCCCTGCGATCACAAGCATGTCGCCGGCCGGATATGGCGTGGTGGCGCCCTCGTGATCGACACAGTGCGCGGCGGTGAGGATGTGAGTTGGGTCGATGATCGAGCCACCGCAGCTGAAGACCGAGCCTTCGGCTTCGAGCAGCACGAAGACCTGCCAGGGAAACTGCGAGATCGAGCTTCCTGTCCGCCGATGATGTACGGAACGATCGAGGCGCCCCCTACGGAGGGAGCGGCGGCGAATGCCGGCTGTCCAGATGGGAATGCCAGGACGAGCGTCAGCGGCGGCGACACAGGCCGCGAATGTCGCAAGCGGAAGACGACGAAGAAGATGGCCTGAGCGCGCGGAGAGCCTCACGAGACGATATGTCTACCAGAGCCGCCCAGCGAAACCCTCCAGCGGTCTTGACCTCAAAGACCCTCCGCCTCGCCTGCCCGCACAACATTTCGCTGCTCAATCGAGAGTTCTTCAACGGTCAACCGCCCGACGCTCAGATCCTCCACCCGCAACTGCCCCATCGCGCCGCGCTTGATCGCCAACCTGCCGATCGCCAGCGCGCCGATCGCTCCACTGGCGGCCGCGACCGCTCCGAGCGCGAGCGCGCCGAGCGATCCGGCGCCCAGCGTCTGTGCTGCGCGAGTACCGGACGTGAGAACCGCCACACCGCCCGCGCTTCGCACGGAGCCTCGATTCGCTGCGCATACCAAGGACCCGGCTTCATGCTCACCCCCCGGCCGGGTTGGGTCCGCGCACCGAACGCAACGGAGTGACCTGCGCCGGCGCCGCATCGGGGTCTTCACCAGAAAGCTCCCCCACGGCGCGCTCCAACGCGCCGATGCGGCTGGCGAGCGAGGCGATCGCCTCGGCGATCGGGTCGGGGAGATGGATCCAGTCGGCGTCGGGACCCTCCACACGGCGACCGTCGACGCGCACGGGATGCCCGGGGTTGCCGACGACGGTGGAGTTCGCGGGCACATCGGTGATGACGACGCTGTTGGCGCCGATCTTCGCCCCGTGACCGATCGTGATCGGCCCCAGCAGCTTCGCCCCCGAGCCGATCGTGACGTTGTCCTGCACGGTCGGATGGCGCTTGCCGGTGGCAAACCCGGTGCCGCCGAGCGTGACTCCCTGGTAGAGCGTAACGTCGTTGCCGATGACCGCGGTCTCACCGATCACGACCCCGGCGCCGTGATCGATGAACAGGCCCTCGCCGATCTGTGCCGCGGGATGGATCTCGATCCCGGTCAGCGCACGCGAGCACATCGAGATCACGCGTGGAAGCAGCAACACGCCCGACTCGTGCAGCGCGTGCGCTGTGCGGTGAGCCAGCAGCGCATGGATGCCGGGCCAGGTAGTGAGGATCTCCACCTGCCCCACCCCACGAGCCGCGGGATCGCGCGCACGCGCGGCGTCCATGTCACGACGCACCTCTTTCGCGACCTGTGCGAGCACGCTGAGGCCGGGCATGTGCATAGCGTAGCGCCGCCCCGACCGCATCTCAGCGGACGGCAAGAGTGAAGGACGCTGTGAGACGTAGCGCTCGCCCGAGTCGGGCATGATGGTGACGATCCTCTTGCCCTTGGACTCCGGGCGCGAGGCCACTTGCAGCGCGCCCCACAGCGCGGCGCCGCAGGAGATCCCGGCGAGCAGGCCCGCACGGCGCGCGCAGTCCCAGGCGGTGTGGATCGCGTCGTCGTCGGTGACGGGGATTACCTCGTCGAGGAGGTCGCGGTCGAGCACTGCGGGCACGAACCCGGCGCCGATGCCCTGGATGCGATGGGGGCCGGGCACGCCGCCGGAGAGCACGGGTGAGCCGCTGGGCTCGACGGCGACGATGCGCAGATCGGGATTGCGTTCGCGCAGGTAGCCACCGGTCCCGGTGATCGTGCCGCCGGTCCCAACTCCCGGCGACGAGCACGTCGACGCGACCGTCGAGCGCGCGCTCGATCTCCGGACCGGTCGTACGCCGATGGATGGCGGGGTTGGCGGGGTTGGAGAACTGGTCGGGCAGGAACACGTCGGGCTCTGAGGCCATCGCTCTCGCGGCCGCGACCGCCTCGCCCATTCCACCGAGAGACTCGGTGATGTTCACCTGCGCGCCGTACAGCCGCAGGAGACTCTCGCGCTCGCGGCTCATGCCCTGCGGGAGCGTGAGCACGAGCTCATAGCCCTTGGCTGCGCACACGAACGCGAGCGCGATGCCGGTGTTGCCGGAGGTCGCCTCGACGATCGTCGTGAGTCCCGGCTCGATGCGGCCTTCGGTCTCGGCGGCCTCGATCATCGCCACGCCGATCCGGTCCTTGACCGACCCTCCGGGGTTGTGAGACTCGAGCTTGGCAAACAGCTCCACTCCGCCGTCCGCAGCCGAGTCATCCAGCAGTTGCGGCAGCGCGATCAGCGGCGTATCCCCCACCAGCTCGGCAATGTTGATCGGGATTCGGGACATCTCGCCCACGACAATAGTGGGCGGGGTCGCGCTCGGCTCGCTTGGCTGGGACGGGCGGGATTCAGATGTAATACATGCTCGCGCCGGCCTCGCGCGACTCGCGCTCGATCACGTCGGCGATCGTGGTCTGCTCGAGCACCTTGCGTGCTGCTTGGGCGGCGTCGGCGAACACGCCCGCGGCATCGCGGCCGAGCGGACCGTCGAGCAGCTCGACGATCTCGAGCACCGTCACGCTCGCGGGCTCGCGGGCGAAGCGATAGCCGCCCTTGACGCCCCGCTGAGAGCTGATGACCCCGGCGCGCCGCAGGACGGCGAACAGCTGCTCGAGGAACTGCACGGGCACCTCGCGTCGGCGCGCGAGCTCCCCGATCGGCACCGGATCCGAGCCCGCGCTGCGCCCCAGCTCGGCGAGTGCGAGCACGGCGTACGGGGACTTGCTGGTGATCGAGAGCATCGCGTAGGGCGATGCTAGGGAACTACAACCAGCCGCGCTCGGTGGCGATGAGCACGGCTTGCGCGCGATCGACCGCGCCGAGCTTGCCGTAGATGTTGTGCAGGTGGGTGCGCACGGTGCTCGTGGAGAGCGTCAGCTCGTGGGCGATCTGCTTGTAGACCTTGCCTTCGGCGAGGCGCTGCAGCACGCCGAGCTCGCGCCCGGACAGCGGCGAGGGATCGACGTGGCGCTGGCGCTGACCGGTGACGCTCGGAAGTTCGTACATCACGCGCCGCAACTGGTCGGCGCCGAGGCCGAGCACGCGCGCGGTCTGGAGCATCTCCCGCGGCGAGACGACCGAGCCCTGCTCGTAGTGGGCGAGCATGTCCGCGAGACGCACGAACGCGACCTCTCCTTCGACGTCGGGGTTGTGGTGGCGCTCGATCGCCGTCGCGACGTTGCTCGGCAGGCCCCAGCGACGAATCAGCACGCCGCCGACGAGCGCATGGTCGACGCCCAGCTCGCGGCGCTCCTGGTGGATGCGCTCCTCGGGTGTCTTGGCGCCGCGGTGGACCTGTCCAGGATAACCGGGGTAGGCGTGCAGCAGCACGAGCTTGCCGACGTCGTGCAACAGGCTCGTCACGCTCAGACGATCGCGATGCTCATAGCCCACCTCGGCGGCGAGGCGGTCGGCGGCGTGCTGGGTGGAGAGCGCGTGCAGGCGGAAGCGCTCGGGCGCCGCGTCCCACACGCTCGAGCGCTCGAAGAAGTCGAAGGTACGCACGCGCGCGGCGAGCGCCTGGACGGTCTGCTCGTTGAGCACTTCGACGGCCCCGACGATCGTTTCCACGCGCCCGCGCCGGCCCTGCACCTGATTGGCGACGCGCAACACGGCGATGCTGAGCGCCACGTCGGACTCGACCGCGGTGACGATGTCGGCGGTGGCGACGTTGTCCTTCTCGACGACCGCGAGCAGGCGGTTGCGCGACTCGGCGAGGGCGGGGAACGCCTCGAGCGCCTCGAACGCGCTCGTCAGGCGACGACCGTGGCCCTCGCCGCGACCATTGCGCGGTTGGGCGGCAGCGGGCGTCTGCGGCGCGGCGGGCGTCGCCGTCGGGCGCCCCGGGCGCCGGGGCGACCGCTTTGAGCAGCGGGGCGCTCGCGCGTGGTGCTCGGCGCGGCCTTGCGGGCGCCGTTTTTTGTCTTGGTCGCTGCAGCGGGCATCGTCGAGTCCCTATCGGCAGGCCTGGACGAATGGTTGAGAGAAATCTTTCACTCCCCGCGCGCCCGGTGCGCGAGACGCCGCGAGCAAAGGCGCCGGTTGGCGCCGGGCGCGCACTACCCGGCCAGCGCGTGCCCCGCGGCAGGGATGCGCTAAGAACCTGTCTCAAAACATCCGGCACGTCCGGAATGCGCCCCTGGACACGGCGCTGGATCGGCACGCGACGTCTCGCACGTGCAACCAGCACGCGCTTCGCCGTCCCGCACCGCCCAGCTTGGTCCATGAACGCACCGGCCGCACCGCCTGTTTTGAGACAGGTTCTAAGCGGCCAAGGCGCTGTCCATCCGCCGCAGCGTCTCCTCGCGCCCGAGCAGCGCGACGCTCTCGAAGATGCCCGGTGAGACGGTCGTCCCGGCGATCGCCACCCGCAAGGGCTGATAGACCTCGCGCGGTTTCGCGTCTTCACGCTCGACGAGCCCTTCCAGTGCGGCTTCGAGATCGGCCTGCTCGAAGCTCTGAAGCTCCGCGAGGACTATGCGCACGCACGCGAGCATCGCCCGCCCCTGCTCGCCGAGCCAGCGCTCGCACGCCTTGGCATCCTGCACGGGCCGATCGAGCAGCGGCCCCTGTCAGCGGCCAGAAGTCGGCGAGCGTGTGGATCTTCTCCTGGCTGATCTGCACCGCGCGCTGCAGGCGCGGGTCATCCCGAAATCCCGCATGGGGAGTGTCATCAAGGTATGTGGCGATCGCCTGCACTAGTTCCCTGAGGGGCAGCTCGCGGATGTAGACGCCGTTCAGCCAGCGCAGCTTCACCTCGTCAAAGCGCGCCGGATTGCGACTGACGGTGCTAAGCGTGAAGCGTTCGACCAATTCCGGGGTCGAAAGCACGGTCTGATCGTCGCCCGCGCCCCAGCCGAGCAGAGCCATGTAGTTGCGGACCGCGGCGGGCAGGTACCCGGCCTCGCGTAGCTCCCCCACCGAAGCCGCGCCGTGGCGCTTTGAGAGCTTCTTGCCGTCGGGGCCGTGCAGCAACGGTAGATGGGCGTACACGCGGCAGCGGCGCGCCTGTGGCCAGGCCCACGGCTTTCGCCGCTTCAAGCGCCAGCAGCTGCTTGGGCGTGTTCGAGAGGTGATCCTCGCCGCGTACGACGTGCGTGATGCGCGGCGTCGAGGTCGTCGATGGCGACCGCGAAGTTGTAGAGCACCGAGCCGTCGGCGCGCGCGATCACAGGATCGTCCATGTGCACGTGCTCGAAGTGCGTGTCCCCGCGGATCACGTCGTGCACGACGGTCGCACCCTCGACGGGCACGCGCAGGCGCACCGCACCGCTGCTCTCGCTCTCGCCGCGAAAGCCGCGCTCGGCGCCGTGACGCTGCTTGAACTCCTTCACGTCCTCGGCGGTCGCGTTCGAGCGATAGGCCAGGTCGGCGTCGAGCAGCGCCTGCAGCGCCTCGCCGTGGCGCGCGGCGCGCTCGGACTGCATGAACGGACCCTCGTCCCAGTCCAGCTGCAACCAGCGCAGCGAGTCGAGGATCTGCTCGACGTTCTCAGGCGTAGAGCGCTCACGATCGGTGTCCTCGATGCGCAGCACCATCTGTCCGCCGTGGTGGCGCGCCAGCAGCCAGTTGAACAGAGCGGTGCGGGCGCCGCCGATGTGAAGCGCCCCGGTCGGCGAGGGGGCGAACCGCACGCGCACTGGGCGCTCGGCGTCGCCGGTCTGTTCAGGGACGGAAGCCATAAGATCGCCGCCATGCTAATCGGAGCGCACGTCTCACCCGCGGGTGGCCTTCCCAAAGCGATCGAACGCGGCGTGGAGCGCGGCTGTCAGGCGATCCAGATCTTCAACCAGTCGCCGCGCATGTGGCGCCCGACCGCGTATACCGACGAGGACGTCGCGGCGTTTCGCGAGGCGATGGCTCCGAGCCCGATCGGGGCGGTGCTGATCCACGCCGTGTATCTACTCAACTGCGCCAGCGACGATCCCGACATCCGTGCCAAATCGCTCGCGTCGCTAACCCATTCGCTGCGCGTGGGGCAGGCGATCGGGGCAGCCGGTGTCGTGCTGCATCCTGGATCGGCCAAGACCGGGGACGTGGGCGAGGCGATCGCGCGCGCAGGCGAGACGATCGCGCAGGCCCTCGCCGACAGCGAGGAGCTGCGAGCTTCACCTGGAGAACACCGCGGGCGCGGGCGGCACGCTCGGGCGCTCCTTCCAAGAGCTCTCCGGACTGCTGGAGGCCGCCGGCGGTGACGAGCGTTTGGGCGTGTGCCTTGATTCCTGCCATCTGCTCGCCTCCGGGTATGACATCCGTACGACTGCCGGCATGAGCTCGGTGCAGCGCGAGTGCACGCGCGCATTGGGCCGTGGTCGCGTGCGCTCGTTGCACCTGAACGACTCGCAGACCCCGCTCGGCTCAAACCGCGACCGCCACGCGAACGTCGGCACGGGCGAGCTCGGCGAGGAGGGTTGCGTCGCGTTCCTCTCGGCCCCGGGCCTTCAGAAGTTGCCGTGCGTGCTGGAGACCCCGGGCGAGAACCGCGAAGGGCCCTCACGGCATGAAGTCGAGCTGGCGATGAAGCTGCGCGAGCGCGGTCTGCGGGCCCGCAAAGGCAAGTCGCAGTCTCAGCCGGCGAGGGCCTGTGCGACGGGGGGAGCGGAGGCGAAGATGCTCTCCAACTCCGCCCGCACGCTCGGCGTGTTCTGTACGCGATAGGCCTCGCCCAGACGCAACCGTCGCGTCCCGGTGGCGGCCGTGATCTCGATCCACACCTCGGCCGGGCCGGGATAGTCGCCGACCAGCTGCTTGACCTCCTCGATCGCGCTCGATGAGACACCGGCGAGGTCCACGCGCACAGACATCGGCTTGGCGAGCGAGACGGCCGTGCGAGCCTCGACATCGGCCTGCTTGCGGGCCTCCTCGATCTCCTGCTCGCTGGGGGCGAACAGCTCGACGCTCTGAACGATGATGCAGGTCTTGCCGGCTTCCTTGTGATCGACGCGTCCGCGCACGAGCACGACCTGGTCGACCGCGAGCGCGGCCTCGTGCTCGGAGAGAGCCTTGCCGAACACGAGCATCTCGACGGCGCCGCCGAGATCGTCGAGCGTCGCGAACATCATCGGGTCGCCCGAGCGCGTGCGGATGCGCTTGGCCTCGACGATGATCCCGCCGACCGTCACCCAGTCCTTGTCGCGGCGGTCGGCGAGTGCCGCGAGCTGGCAGTCGGTGCGCGCGCGCAGGATCTCGCGCAGCGGCTTGAGCGGGTGCGCCGAGACGAACAGGCCGATCGCCTCCTTCTCGACCGCAAGCAGCTCCGCCTGCTCGAACTCCTCCATGGGAATCGGGGGATGCGCCGGCCGTGCGAAGGCGTTCACGTGGGCGCCGGCCGGGTTGCGCCCTCGCCGAACCCACTCGGCGGCGCCCGCATTCGCATCCGGCGAGGGCGCACCCGCATCGGGGGCGATGTCGAAGATCGAACCTTGGCCGATCTGCGCGTCCTGCTGGGCCTTCTGGCCGGCCGCCTGCGCCTGCTCGAGCACGCTGAGCATGCCCTTGCGACTCGCGCCGGTCGAGCCCAGCGCGCCGCACTTGATCAGCGCCTCGATCGCCTTCTTGTTGACGGCGCGACTGTCGACCCGCTCGCAGAAATCCCATAGCGAGGTGAACTCGCCGTCCTCGTCGCGCGCCGCGCTTGATCGCCTCGACGGCCTGGTAACCGACGCCCTTGACGGCGTCCAAGCCGAACCGGATGTTGCCGATCCCGCCTTGCGTGCTTGGCGCACCGACGATGAACTGGTGGTCTGAGAGGTTCACGTCGGGCGGCAGGATCTCGATCCCCATCTCCTCGCAGCGGGCGACGAAGAACGGGACCTTGTCCTTGGTCGACATCACCGAGGAGATCAGCGCGGCCATGTACTCGGCGGTGTAGTTGGCCTTCAACCAGGCGGTGCGGTAGGCGATCAGCCCGTAGCAGGCGGCGTGGCTCTTGTTGAACGAGTAGTCGGCGGACTTTTCGTTGGTCTGCCACAGGAACTCGATCACCTCGGACTTCGTCCCGGAGGCGCGACAGCCCTCGACGAACTCGGGCTTCAGCGCGGCCATCGCGGCGCGGTTCTTCTTGCCGATCGCCTTGCGCAGATCGTCGGCCTTGGCTCCCGAGAAGCCGGCGAGCTCCTTGGAGATCTGCATCGCCTGCTCCTGGTAGAGGATCACCCCGTTGGAGGATTCGAGGATCGGCCGCAGGCGCTCGTCCGGATAGGAGATCGACTGCGGGTTGTGCTTGCCCTTGGCATACACCGGGATCTGATCCATCGCGCCCGGGCGGTAGAGCGCGTTGAGCGCGACGAGGTCGTTGAACTCGTCCGGGCGGACCTTCTTCAAGGCCTCGCGCATGCCCTCGGACTCGAACTGGAACACGCCGATCGAGTCGCCCCGGGCGAGCATCTCGTAGGTCTTCTGATCGTCGAGCGGGACCGTGGTCCAATCCGGTCGCTCGCCCGTGGAGCGCTCGATGATGTCCAGCGCGTCCTCGATCACGTCGAGGTTGCGCAGGCCGAGGAAGTCCATCTTCAAAAGGCCGATGTCCTCGATCGGTTTCATCGAGAACTGGGTGACGGTGCGATACGCTTTCTCGCCGTTCTCGTCCGCGCCGGCGTCGGCGAGCTGCAGCGGCACGATGTCGGTCAGCGGGCGGTCGGCGATCACCACCGCGGCGGCGTGGATCGAGCTGTTGCGAACGATCCCCTCGAGACCCTGCGCGACGTCGATGATCTGCTTCGCGACCGGCTCCTCGTCGCACGCCTTGCGCAGCGGCTGCCCCGGCTTCAGGCATTCCTCGAATGACGGCGAGCGACCCATGATCGGATCGGGGATCAGCTTCGCCAGACGGTCGCCGGTGCCGTAATCCAAGCCCAGCACCCGCGCCGCGTCGCGGGTGGCTGCGCGCGGGAACATCTTGCCGAAGGTGACGATCTGCGCGACCGACTCGCGCCCGTACTTCTCGGTCACGTATTTCATCACCCGCTCGCGCCCGCGCACGGAGAAGTCGATGTCGATATCGGGCATCGACACGCGCTCGGGGTTCAGGAAGCGCTCGAACAGGAGGTCGTAGCGCAGCGGATCGACATCGGTGATCTGCAGGCAGTAGGCGACGATCGAGCCGGCGGCGGAACCGCGCCCGGGCCCCACGGCGATGCCGTTCTCCTTGGCGTAGCGCACGAAGTCCCAGACGATCAGGAAGTAGGCGTTGAAGCCCATGCGGTCGATCACGCCGAGCTCCATCTCCATGCGCTCCAGCGCCTGCGCCGGCGGCGGCGCGCCGTAGCGCCTCTGCAATCCCTCGAGCACCTGCGCGCGCAGGTAGTCGCGCTCGCTGGAGCCGTCGGGGGTCGCGTAGCTGGGGATCAGCTGCTTGCCGAGCTCGAGCTCGACCGAGCAGCGCTCGGCGATCTCCAGCGTGTTGGCGATCGCTTCGGGCCACTGCGCGAACGCCTCGGCCATCTGCGCGTTGTCACGCAGGTAGAACTCGTTGGTGTCGAACGTCATCTTCGGAGCGGCGAGCGTGCTCTTGGTCTGCACGCACAGAAGCGCCGTGTGATGGTCGTAATCCTCGCGGCGCAGATAGTGAACGTCGCCGGTGCCGACCAGCCCCGCGCCGAGTTCTGAAGCGATGCGCACGATCCCCTCGTTGCACTTCTCCTGCGGCGCGAGCCCGTTCTTCTGCACCTCGAAGTAGACATTCTCGGGAGAGAAGATGCGACGCAGATCGTCGGCGTGGGCGCGGGCGTCCTCAGGCCTGTCCTCCAAGCAGCCGCTGGCAGAAGCGTGAGGCCAGGCATCCCGTGAGCGCGATCACGCCGCCTGCGTGGCGCTCGATCTGCGCGAGGTCGACGGTCGGCTTGCCGCGGTTGAGTCCTTCGAGGAAGCCGGCCGAGGAGAGCTTTACGAGATTGCGATAGCCCTCGTCGTTGGCCGCCAGCAGCGTCAGATGATTGCGCTCCACCTTCGGCGAGCCCGGACCGGCGGAGGCGGCGAGGTGGTCGTCGACGAGGTAGATCTCACAGCCGACGATCGGCTTGACGCCGTGCTTGGCGCAGGCCTTGTGCAGCTCGACGGCGCCGTTCATCACGCCGTGATCGGTCAGGCCGAGCGCCGGCTGGTCGAACTCCGCGGCGCGTGCGGCCAGCGCTTCGATCTTGCACGCCCCGTCAAGCAGCGAGTACTCGGAGTGGACGTGCAGGTGGGCGCAGGTTGGGACGGTCACTGAAGCTCGATGTTATGCGCCACGGCGGCGGAGGTTCAGCGTCCGCGCCGCTGTTTGCGTCTTAACCGCCAGCGTCCGATCAGCGACATGCTGTGCTTGTGCGGGGCGCGCTGCTCGGGCGGGGCGACAGGTATCGCAGCGGGCGCCGCGAGGGGCGCTTGTACGAGTATCTCGGCAGTTCCCGCGGGCGTCGTCTCCGCCTGCTCGACGGCGCTCTCCTGCGCGCGGGCGCGCAGGCGCTCGACGGCGGCCGCCAGCGCCTCGGCCATCTCCTCGCTGCGGGGCCGGGCCGAGGTGGGCTCCTGCGCCGGCTGTGCGTCGACGGCCGCCCGCAGCTTGATCGCCACGCCCTTCAGCTCATGCACGGTTCCAGCCATCCGGCGATGGCTCTCGCGTATTGCGGCGAGCGCGCCCTCGACGTTCTCCAGGCGCTGGGCGAGCTCGGACGTCCTGCCGTCCGTCCTGTTCGGCTTCCTCGAGTCGACGCTGCAGGCTCGCTACGTGGCCCTCGAGCGTCTTGACGGTCGCCTCGGCGGTTTCGGCGCGGCGCAGGAGGACGTTCTCGCCGGACTCGGCGGCGCGGCGCGCGCGGCGCTCGGCGAGCAGGTCGCGCTCGCTCGGGGGCTGTGAGGACCCTCCTCGCGGGACCGGCGTCTGTGACGATGAAGAAGATCCCTCGGCGATCATTTACGACCCGGAGAGTATGTCTCCGACCGGACGCCTCCGACGTGCGCGCGAGAGCGGCGCCGGAGTCTTGCGGCCGGGGCTCAGGAGTCGTTGCGCAGGCGCCAGGCCATGCGCGACTGCAGCGAGAACAGCTCGATGAACCCGGGTGAGGCCGCCTGGGAGAACAGCCCGCCGGACTGTGAGAACGACGCGAGGCTCGCGTCGTAGACGGCGTTCGGCGAGGAACGCGTGACCACGCGGACGCTGCCACGGTAGAGCTTCAGACCGATCGTGCCCGTCACCTGCTCGTTGACGGCTGTCCATGTAGGCGTCGAGGTCCGATACGCAGCGGCTCCCACCACAGCCCGGCGTAGACGAGGTAGGCCCACTGATGGTCGAGCTGGGGCTTGAACTGGTTCTGATGGATCGTGCAGACAAGGCGCTCCAGGTCCTGATGGGCGGTCAGCAGGAGCGCGGCGGCGGGAGCCTCGTAGATGTCGCGGACCTTCAGCCCGACGATGCGATCCTCGATGTGGTCGATGATCCCGACGCCGTGGCGGGCAGCGATCTCCGCTGCCCGTTCGATCAGCTCCACCGGCGCGAGGCGCTCGCCGTCGAGGGCGACGGGCACGCCGCGCTCGAACTCGACCTCCACCGTCTGCGCCTGCTCGGGGGCCTCCTCGGGGCGGGTGACGAGCTGGAAGACATCGTCCTCGGGGGCGTGAGCGAGATCCTCGATCCAGCGGCCCTCCGAGGAGCGCCCCCAGAGGTTGTCGTCGATCGAGTAGGGCGCAATCTCGGTCCCTCCGATTGGGAGCCCTTGATCGGGATGCCGTGCTCGCGCGCATAGGCGATCTCCTCCTCGCGGCCCATCTGCCATGAGCGCACGGGCGCGATCGTGCGCAGCTCCGGCGCGAGCGTGGCGACGGTCGCCTCGATGCGCACCTGATCGTTACCCTTGCCGGTGCAGCCGTGGGCGATCGTGTCGCAGCCACTTGTGCGCGCGTACTGCACCGCGAGCTTGGCGATCAGCGGGCGTCCGAGTGCGGTGAACAGCGGGTAGCCGCCGCCGTAGAGGGCGTTGGCCTTGATCGCCGGGAGCAGGTACTCGTGCGCGAACTCCTCGCGCGCGTCCACGACGTGGCAGTCCAGCGCGCCGAGCTGCAGAGCCTTCTCCCGGATCACCTCGTAGTCCTCGCCCGGCTGCCCGAGGTTGACGGTCAGGCACACGACCTCCGCGCCGTAGCGGTCCTGGATCCACTTGAGCATCACGCTCGTGTCAAGTCCGCCGGAGTAGAGCAGCAGGACGCGGCCGACCTGCTCGGGGTCGGCCTCGTAGGAGGCGGTGCGCGGGGGAAAGCCCTGCTCGGGGATGTCGGCGCTCATCGAAGGCGCGAACCCTATCCGCCCTCGCCCGCGCGCAGCGCCGCGCCCAGACGCTCCAGCGCGGTGTCGATCTCGGACTCGCCGACGATCAGCGGCGGCAGCAGGCGCACGGTCGTGGGACCGGTGGCGTTGAGGATCAGCCGCTGCTCGAGCAGCGCGCGGCGCACGACGTCGGGTGCGGAGAGGTCGAGCTCGCACGCGAGCATCAGCCCGCGCCCTCGCACCGACAATACGTGCGGGAGCGCTTCCAGCCCGGCGCGCAACCTCTCGCCGAGCTCGTTCACGCGCGCGAGCAGCCGCGGATCGTCGATGACCTCGAGCGCGGCGAGGGCGGCGGCGGCGATGACCGGCCCGCCGGCGAACGTGGAGCCGTGGTCGCCGGGCTGGAGCACGTCGGCCAGGGGCGGGGCGGTGACGAGCGCACCAACCGGCAGGCCTCCGCCGAGCGCCTTGGCGACGGTCATCGCGTCGGGTCTCACGCCTGTCTGCTCGTAGGCCCAGAGCGTGCCGGTGCGCCCCATGCCGCACTGGACTTCGTCGAAGACGAGCGCCGCGCCGTGCTCGTCGCACGCCGCACGGGCGGCATGGAGCGTGTCGTCGGAGAGCACGTTCACGCCCGACTCGCCCTGGATCGGCTCGAGCAGCACGGCGGCCGTGTTCGCATCGACCGCGCCGGCGATCGCCTCTGGTGTGGGCTCGACGGCGCGAAAGCCGGGGACGAGCGGCGCGAACGGCGCCTGCTTGGCCTCCTGCGGGGTTGCCGAGAGCGCGCCGTAGGTGCGCCCGTGGAAGGCCCCGTAGACGACCACCACGTCGCCGCTCGGGCGAGCCTTGCGCACGAGCTTGATCGCGGCCTCGCTGGCCTCGGCGCCGGAGTTGCAGAAGTAGACCTTCCCCTGGAGGCTCGACCGCGAGAGGCGTTCGGCCAGGCGCATCGCGGGCTCGGTGTAGAAGAGGTTGGAGACGTGCATCAAGCGCCCGACCTGCTCGCGCACGGCCTGCCACGACGCGCGGGTGACAGTGCCCGACGTTCGTGACGGAGATGCCGCAGAGGAAGTCGAGGTACTCGTTGCCTTCCTCGTCCCACAGCCACGGACCCTCGCCGCGCACGAAATGCACGGGCGAGCGCGCGTAGGAGGGGACCACGTGTTCCCGCTCGAGCGCCTGCAGCTCCGACAAACTCACGCGGGCTGCCTCGATCTTCGTCCCGATCCCGGCATCCGTGAAGAGCTCCAGCAGCAGCGAGTGCGCGAGCCGTCCGTCGAGGATGTGCGCGGCGGATACGCCGGCCCCGATCGCATCGACACACGCCTGCAGCTTGGGGCGCATGCCGCCTTGCAGGCCGTCGAGCGCGGAGCGGATCTCGGCCGTGGAGGCCTGTCCGATCAGCGAGTCGGGGTCGGAGGGGTCGGCCAGCCAGCCGGGGACGTCGGTGAGGAAGATCACCTTGTAGGCGCCGAGCGCGCCCGCGACCGCGCCGGCGGCCTCGTCGGCGTTGACGTTGTAGGAGTTCCCGTCGCGGTCGGCGCCGACGGAGGCGACCACGGGGATGTAGTCCGTGGCGACGTGGTTGAGCACGTCGACGTGGACATGGTCGATGCGCCCGACGAAGCCGATGTCCTCGCCTCCGGGCGCGCTGCGGCGGGAGACGCGAAACAGCGAGCCGTCGTCGCCGCAGAGCCCGATCGCGGGCTGGCCGTGGCGGTTGATGCGCAGCACGATCTCGGTGTTGACCTTGCCGACGAGCACCATCTTTGCGACCTCGACGGTCGACTCGTCGGAGACGCGCAGCCCGCCGACAAACTCGACGGGCAGTCCGAGACGCTGCATGTAGGCGGTGATGTCGGGGCCGCCGCCGTGCACGACGATCGGGTTCAGGCCGACGTACTTGAGCAGCACGACGTCGCGCGCGAACTCCTCGCGCAGCGCCTGGTCCTCCATCGCGGCGCCGCCGTACTTGATGACGACGGTCTTGCCGTGAAACTCCCTGATGTACGGGAGAGCCTCCAGCAGCGTGCCTACATCGCGCATGCGCGTGCTCCCTTCATGTCGTGTACTCCGCGTTGATCCTCACGTACTCGTGGCCGAGGTCGGAGAAGAAGACCTCGGTCTCTGCTCCCTCGCCCGGCAGGGCGATCTCGTACTCGATCTCGCTCGGCCTGAACTGCCTGAGCGAGCGCGTCCTCGTCGTAGTCGGTGGGCGTACTCGGCCGAGCAGACCAGCGTGCCTTGGATGGATAGGTCCATCACGAGTGGTACGGGCCACCAGTCCCGTCCGGCCAACGCCGCGCCGGTCGCCTGGATCAGACGTCCCCAGTTGGGATCGGCCCCGTGCAGAGCGGTTTTGACCAGCGGCGAGTTGGCGACGCCGCGTGCGACTGCCTCGACGCCCTCGGCGTGCCCGCCGCGAACGACCACCCTCGCGATCCGCCGCGCGCCCTCGCCGTCGGCGACCATCATGATCGCCAGCGCGCGCAGCAGCGCGTCGAGCGCCTCACCGAAGCGCAGCTCATCCTCGGATTCGGGCTCGACCTGAACGCCTGAGGCGCCGGAGCAGATCAGCACGGCGGTGTCGTTCGTGGAGAGCTGGCCGTCGACCGAGCAACGGTCGAACGAGCGCTTTACGCATACCCCCAGCAACAAATCCGCTGTCTGGGGCTGCAGGGCGGCGTCGGTCTGCACGAAGCACAGCATCGTGGCGAAGTTCGGCGAGATCATCCCGGCGCCCTTGCACTGGGCGCTGAGACGGACCGTCCCGGAGGACAGCTCGACCTCCAGTGAGGCTCGCTTCTCGAACGCATCGGTCGTCTGGATTGCCTGCTGGAAGTCGCCGTCGCCCTCGCGGCGCAGGTTGGCGCCGGCCTCGAGGATGCCTTTGAGGACCGCGTCGACGGGCAGGTTCCAGCTGATGCCGCCGGTCGATCCCAGCACCACCTCATCCGGCTGGACGCCGAGCGCGACAGCGGCGGCGCCCTGCGTCTTGGCGGCGTCGTCCAGGCCGCGCTGCCCGGTCTCGGCGTTCGCGCAACCGGAGTTGGCGAGCACCGCTCGCAGCCCATCCAGACGGCAACGCTGCCGGCTGAGCAGCACCGGCGCGGCCGGGGTCGCGGTGGCGGTGAAGCGCGCCGCGCTGACGGGCCGCTCGGAGTCGCAGATCGACGCATTCCGAGATCGGGGTTGCCCGACGGCTTGATCCCGCAGGCGACACCGGCGGCGCTGAAACCCAGCGGGCAGACCCGCGTCCGGCTCCGAGTTCGTGCACGTGCTCCGGCGCCGGCGTGCTCCAGCGCGAACCGAAGAACGGCCGCGGGGGACCGGCGGCCGTCCTATCGCCCCACACGTCGTTGCCGGCGCTCATACCGATTCTCCGCTCATAGGAGGCCTTCCGTCTCGGGCAGACCGAACATGCATGTTCAGGTTCTGCACGGCCTGTGAGGAGGTGCCCTTCCAGAGGTTGTCGATCGCCGAGAGCACGACGACCTTGCCGGTGTGCGCGTCGGCGGCGGCGAAGATGCGGCAGAAGTTCGTCTCTTGCACGTCGCGCGTGCCGGGCGGGGCGCCGACGACCTCGACGAAGGGATCGTGGGCATAGGCGTCTGCGTAGAGCTCCGCCAGCTCCGCCGGCGCGACGGTGCGAGTGGTCGTCACGTAGCAGCTGGCGAGCTCGCCCTGGTCCAGCGGCACGAGGTGCGCCTGAAACTGGACGGGCATGCTCGCGCCGAGCAATCCCAGCTGCTCCTCGATCTCGGGCGTGTGCCGGTGGCTGGCGACCTTGTAGGGGAGGATGTTCTCGCCGGCCATCGACAGGTGGGTGGTGTCGTCGAACGTGCGCCCAGCGCCGGAGATGCCCTGCTTGGCGTCGATCACCACGTCGGCGATCAGGCCGGCGCGGGCGAGCGGGGCGAGGCCGAGCACGGCCGCGGTGGGGTAGCAGCCGGGATTGGCGACGATCTGCGCGCCTGGCGATCTGCGCGCGGTGCAGCTCGGTCAACCCGTAGGCGGCCTGGTCGAGTAGGTCGGGGCGGGGATGCGGGCCGTACCACTGCTCGTATGTCGCTGATGAGCCGAGAGCCTGAAGTCGGCGCTGAGGTCGACGACACGCGCGCCGAGCTCGACGCAGCTCGCCGACGGTGGGCGCGGCGGCAGCGTGCGGGTAGGCGACGACGGCCGCGTCCAGACGCGTGCCGGCGTCGCGTTCGACGCACCAACCGCTCGAAGTCGAGCGGTTCGATCTCAAGCGGAACGCGGTAGCGGGGATAGAGATCGTCCAGACGCCGGCCGACGTCCGAGCGCCCGGTAACACCGACGAGCTCGAAGCGGGGATGGCGCCAGAGCAGGTGCGCGGCGAGCGCGCCGGCGAATCCGGTGGCGCCGGCGACGAGCACCCGCGGGGAGCCCGCGGCGAAGGTCTGCGTAGGGTCGTTCGCGTCAGCCACGCAGCTCACCCCCCAGCTCGTCGAGCGCGGCGATGATCCGCTCGCGCACGGGCGCGACGTCCTCGTCGGTGAGCGTGCGATCGAGCGCGCGGAAGGAGAGGGCGAGGGCGAGCGAGCGCCTTCCCTCCCCCACCTGCGCGCCGGTGTAGACGTCGAAGATCTCGGCCGCCGTCGAGCGTCTCCGCGCCGGCTTTGCGCACGAGCGTGCAGCAGCTCGCGCGCGGAGACCTGCGACGGGGAGCACGACCGCAAGGTCCTGGCGCAGCGCCGGGAAAGGCCCGAAGGCGGTGAACGAGACGACCTCGGGCGCGACCGCGGCGAGGGTGCCGAGGTCGATCGCGAACGTCGCCGTGCGGGCCAGATCCCAGCTCGCGGCCACGCGCGGGTGCAGCTCGCCGAGGAAGCCCAGCCGCAGCGGCTCGCCGGGAGGCCGGCGCGCGAGCACCTCGGCGCTGCGGCCGGGGTGCAGGAACGGCCAGTGCGCGGCCGCGCGCACCGACCAGTGGACGTGGAAGCGTTCGAGCAGCGAGCCGAGCAGCGCCTTGGCCGCGAAGAAGTCGGCCTCGCCGCGGCCGCCCGCGCCAGGAGGGGGGCTCTAGCTCGCCGGTCAGCAGCACGCCGAGCGCGTGGTGTTCGTCGGCCGGGCGATCGCCGGCGGAGTCCCTCGCCGTCGCGGCGCGGTAGACCGCGCCGGACTCGAAGATGGCGAGGTCGGGACCGCCGCGCGCGATGTTGTGGCGCGCGGCGTCGAGCAGCGAGCCGAGCAGCGTCGGGCGCATGATCGACTGGTCCTCGGAGAGCGGGTTCTCGATCCGCACGACGCTGCGCAGGGGATGGTCGTGCACCGAGCAGCAGCCGGTCGAGCAGCGCGGGCTCGGCGAAGCTCCAGCCGACGATCTCGTGCAGGCCGCGGCCGACGAGCGCGTCCTCGGCGCCGCGGCGCACCCGCTGGGCGTGCGTGAGACTGCCCGGCGGCGCCGCGGCGCGCGGGCAGCGTGACGGGCAGGCGCTCGAGACCGTCGATGCGGGCGACCTCCTCGATCAGGTCGATCTCGCGCGTGACGTCCTCGCGCCGGACGGGCGGCGGGGTCGCCTGCAGCCCGTCGTCGGTCTCGGCGGTGTGGAAGTCGAGCGCGTCCAGGATCTGCGCCTGGCGCGCGCGCGAGACCTCGATGCCGAGGATCGCGCGCACGCGCGCCTCGCGCAGGCCGATCGCGGGCGGCGGTGGACCCTCGCCGCCGATGTCGATCGTTCCCGGGCAGCGACGCGTCGCGCCGCAGCACTCGATCATCAGCCGGGTGGCGACCGCCTGCGCCCACAGGCACTGCTCGGGCGCGAGCCCCTTCTCGAAGCGCGAGGAGGCCTCGCTGCGCAGGCCGAGCGCCCAGGAGGTGCGGTGGATGTTCGGTCCGTGCCAGTTGGCGACCTCCAGCAGCACGCGCGTCGTCTCCGGCTGGACCTCCGAGCGCGCGCCGCCCATCAGCCCGGCGATCGAGGTCGGCCCGTCGGCGTCCTCGATCACGACCATCTCGGGGTCGAGCGTGCGCGTCTGCCCGTCGAGCGTCGCCACCTGCTCGCCCGTCGGCGGCGCGGCGGACGGTCAGGCGCGCGCCGGCGACGCGGTCGAGGTCGAAGGCGTGCAGCGGCTGGCCGGTGAGAAGCATCGCGTAGTTGGTGATGTCGACGACGTTGTTGATCGGCCGCTGCCCGGCGGCGCTCAGCCGCGCGGCGAGCCACGGCGGGGAGGGGGCGACGGTCACGTTCTCGAACACGCGCGCGGTGAAGCGGGGGCAGAGATCGGGGCACTCAACGGCTCACCTGCCGCGCCGCTCACGGCGCCGGGCGAGCCGGGGTCCTCGCGCCAGGGCTCGGGCGCGAGCGGGGCGCCGGTGGCGGCGTGCAGCTCGCGCGCGACCCCGTAGACGCCGAGGCAGTCGGGCCGGTTGGGGGTGATCTCGAGCTCGATCACCTCGGTGGAGATCGGCAGCACGTCCTCCAGCGGCGTGCCCGGCGCAAGCTCGGCGTCGAGCTGGGCGTCGTCGAGCACCATGATGCCCTCGCCGCTCGCGCCGATCTCGAGCTCGGACGCGGCCAGGATCATGCCTTCGGAGACGACGCCGCGGAGCTTGGCCTGCTTGAGCTTGGTCCCGTCGGGCATCATCGCGCCGGGCCTAGCGACGGCGACGGTCTGTCCGGCGGCGACGTTCGGCGCGCCGCAGACGATCGTCGCAGGCGCGTCCTCGCCGAGATCGACCGAGCAGACCTTCAACCGATCGGCGTCGGGATGGTGCTCGGCGCTCAGCACCCGCCCGACGACGAAGCTCTCGGTCGCGGGAACGCCGTGGTGGTGGATCGCCTCGACCTTCGTGCCGGTCATCGTCAGCCGCTCCTCGACGCCCGCGACGTCGAGGTCGGGATCGCAGTATTCGCGCAGCCAGGTCGACCATCACTCATCCCCGCACTGCGCCGATGACGCTCAACTGGACGGACGCAGGAGCGTCGGACGCAGCGAGCGACCGAGGACGCCGAGCGCAGGCATGCGTGCCCATCAGAACTGCTCCAGGAACGAGGTCGTTCTCGTAGTAGAGGCGCAGGTCGGGGATGCCGTGCATGAGCATCGCGATCCGCTCGATGCCCATGCCCCAGGCGAAGCCCTGCACGCGCTCGGGGTCATAGCCGGGGGCGTTGGCCTCGGTGGTGGCGACGTGGGAGTAGACGTTCGGGTCGACCTCGCCCGCGCCGAGCACCTCGAGCCAGCCCTCGCCCTTGCAGAGGTAGCAGCGCGAGCCGTCGCGCAGGAAGCCCTGGCCGTCGCAGTGAAAGCAGGAGACGTCGACCTCGACGCTGGGCTCGGTGAAGGGGAAGAAGTGCGGGCGCAGGCGCACCTCGCGCTCGCTCGCCGAACATCTCGCGCGCGAACACGAGCAGCGTGCCCTTGAGGTCGGCGAGCGTGATGTCCTCGTCCACCGCCAGCCCCTCGATCTGGTGGAACTGGGGCGTGTGCGTGGCGTCGGAGTCGGGGCGGTAGACGCGCCCGGGGATGACCACGTACAGCGGCGGCGGATGGGCCTCCATCGCGCGGATCTGCATCGGCGAGGTGTGCGTGCGCAGGACACGATCGGACTCCTGCCCGCCCGATTCCCGGCCGCCCCCCACGTAGAACGTGTCGGTGCGCGCGCGCGCGGGGTGCGTCGGGGAGTGGTTGAGCGCGTCGAAGTTGTAGTGGACGGTCTCGATCTCGGGGCCCTCCATGACGGTGAAGCCGAGCCCGAGGAAGACGTCTTCCAGGCGCCGGCGCGTGGTGGTGAGGACGTGCAGCCGCCCGATCGGCTGCGCGGGGGCTCCGGGCAGCGTCACGTCGACGGTGTCCTCGCGCAGGCGATCGCTCGAGCTCGGCGGCGCCCAGCTCGCCGCCCGCGCCTCGATCAGGCCCTCCAGCTCCTGGCGCGCCAGGTTGGCGGCCTTACCGACCTGCGCGCGCTGCTCGGGCGGCAGGTCGGCGACGCCGCGCAGCAGCTGCGGCAGCTCGGCCTTGCGCCCGAGGTAGCGCACGCGCAGCCTCGCTCCAGCGCGGCGCTCGCCGCGTGCCTCGGCCTGCCGACGCTGATCTGATCCGCCCTGATCGCCTGCAGCCGCTCGACGCTCCTCGGCCTCGACTTCCGGCCCTCGGATCGTCCTGCGGTGACACCGCCCGGGAACGGCCATGGCCGTGCAATCGACATCTCGACGGCGGGTCGTAGTCTCATACAGCGCCACGGTCGCGGCCATCGCCGCGTTGAGCGACTCGGCGGCGGCGATCGGGATGTGGGCGACGTGCTCGCATGCGCTCCACGAGATCGTCCGGCAGCCCGGCGCGCTCGGAGCCGACGAGCAGCGTGAGCGCGGGTGTGCCGCCGTTCGCCTCGTCGAGCCGTGCGCACAGCTCCGCCAGCGGCTCGCCGGCGCCGGCGACGAGCGCGACGCGCTCGCCCGGCAGCGGCGCCGTGTCGGGCGTGCCCGCGGTCTCGGACCCGGTCTCGTGGGACCCGGCCGTCTCCGACCCCGCGATGCGTGCGAGCGCGACGGCGAACACCGCGCCCATGCTCGCGCGCACGGCCTTCGGACGCGTAGGGGTCCGCGCAGCCGGAGCCGAGCGTCACGCAGGAGGCGCCGAAGGCGAGCGCGCTGCGCAGCACCGTGCCGACGTTGCCGGGGTCGCGGACGCCGTGTAGGTACACGCACAGCGGACCGACGGGCACGTCGAGCCAGCGCTGCTCGTAGACGCCGATCGCGCGTGTGCCCGAGCCGAGCGTCGAGACGGCCGCGAGCGCCTCGGGCGCGACTTCGTCGAAAGCGGCCCCGCCGACGTCGCAGCCCGGCACGCGGTAGCCCTCGACGCGGGCCATCCCGCGCGCTCGGCGGCGAGGATCAGATCCTCGCCCTCGGCGGCGAAGCGACCGGCACGCTCGCGCTCGCGCCTGCGCGCCAGCCGGCGCAGGTCCTTGAGGTGTGGGTTGTGGGGGGAGGTGATCGTCATCGCGGGCCGATGCGTTGGGGTTCTCGGGTGGGTCGGTGGTTGTTTGTGGTTGTAGGCGGTAGTCGTAGTGGTCGTGGTCGGGTTGGGAGCACAAAAAAGGCGCCGTCCGTTAGGAGCGACGCCCGGAGCGTGTCGATGTCGGTTTGGTGGATCAGGCGGCCGACGCCGACGCCTCGCGGGCGGTCTCGGCGAATACGTCGGAACGTGTCGGCGTCGCGTACGGCGATGTCGGCCAGCACCTTGCGGTCCAGCTCGACCCCGGCCAGTGAGAGGCCGTGCATGAACTGTGAGTAGCTCATGCCGTTCTGGCGGGCGGCGGCGTTGATGCGTGTGATCCACAGACGGCGGAAGTCGCGCTTGCGGTTGCGCCGGTCCCTGTAGGCGTAAGCGTCCGCCTTCATCAGGGCCTCCTTGGCGCGCTTGTAGTTCGAGTGCGCCTCCCCGCGGAAACCCTTCGTCAGCTCGAGTGTCGCGCGGCGCTTCTTGCGCGCGTGCAGCGAACGCTTGACCCTGGTCATTTGCCGGACCCCAAGAGCTTCTTGACGCGCGGCGTGTCGTGCGCGGAGAGAATTACCGGGCGTCCGAGCGCGCGCTTGTGCTTGGGCGACTTCTTCTCGAGGATGTGGCTCGTGAAGGCGTGCCGACCGCGCACCTTGCCGGTGGCGGTGACTTTGAAGCGCTTCTTCGCGCCGGAGTGTGTCTTCATCTTGGGCATGGCGAGCGCGATGATTATGACACGACGGCGTCGGCGCCGTCCTCGGGCGCTGACGACTCGGCGGATTCTGTGGGCACCTCGGCGCCGTTCTCGCAGCGGTGGGCTCGCGCGGGAGCCGCTCTCGGCGTCCGGGGATGGTCGCATCCGGCGACTGCGTCGATGCGCCCCATCCAAGCGTCCCGCGAGGACGGCTTTGGAGGGGGCCATCATCATGGTCATGTTGCGCCCTTCCTGCATCGGGCGCTGCTCGACGACGCCGAGCTCGGAGAGCTCCTCGGCGAGGCGGTCGAGGATCGCGGTGCCGCGCTCGGGATGGGTGACCTCGCGCCCGCGGAACATGATCGTGACCTTGACCTTGTCCTTGTGGCGCAGGAAGCGCTCGACGTGGTGCTTCTTGGTGTCGTAGTCGTGCTGGGCGATCTTCGGGCGGAACTTGATCTCGCGCACCGTTATCTGCTGCTGGTGCTTGCGCGCCTGCTTGAGCTTCTGCGCCTGCTCGTACTTGTACTTGGAGTAGTCGAGCACGCGGCAGACGGGCGGGCGGGCCTCGGGGGCGACCTCGACCAGGTCGAGATCGCGTTCCTGGGCGAAGGCGAGCGCGTCGGGCGTCTTCATCACGCCGATCTGCGCGCCCTCGTCGTCGATCACGCGCACCTCGGGCACGCGGATGCGCTCGTTGACCCTCGTCTGGTCCCGCTCGGGCGGGCGACGGTCGAACCTGCGGGGAACCGGCCACTAGCTGTACTCGGCGCGGGTCAAGCTGGATGCTGTGGGCGTTAGTGCCGCCCGGGACGCCGATAGTCGGAGGATGGGTGAGAGTCGTTGTTCAAGGTGGCCGAGTATAGCTACTCGCAACTCAGCGCGCAAGCGATCGGCGAAGTCCGCGAGCGGCATCGCGCCGAGTCGCCGCCGCGGTGCTCGCGCACGGATACGCTCCGCTCGGCCTGCTCGCGCTCGCCGACGATCAGCATGTAGGGGATCTTGCGCAGCTCCGCGTCGCGGATCTTGCGTCCGACCGACTCGCCGCGATCGTCGAGCTCGACGTGGGCGCCGGTCCCGCGCAACTCTTCGGCGACGCTCTGCGGCGTAGGCGTTGAAGCGGTCTGAGACCGGCAGCACGATCGCCTGCACGGGCGCGAGCCACACGCGGCAGCTCGCCGGCGTAGTGCTCGAGCATGATCCCGATGAAGCGCTCGTAGGAGCCGAAGCAGGCGCGGTGGATCATCACGGGCGTGTGCTCGGAGTTGTCCGCGCCGGTGTACACCAGATGGAAAGCGCGCGGGCATCGAGTAGTCCAGCTGGACTGTTCCCAACTGCCAGGAGCGCCCGATCGAGTCGGTCATGTGCATGTCGATCTTCGGGCCGTAGAAGGCGCCGTCGCCGGGGTTCAGCTCGTAGCTCGAGGCCCTGCTGCTCAAGCGCGGTGGTGAGCGCGCCCTCGGCGCGGTCCCACATGGCGTCGTCGCCGATGCGCTGCGGCGGGCGGGTGGACAGCTCCAGGCGCACGTCGAGGTCGAACAGCGCGTAGGTGGCGAAGGCCAGCTCCAGGCAGCCGGCGACCTCGTCCTGGATCTGCTCCTCGGTGCAGAAGATGTGCGCGTCGTCCTGGGCGAAGTGGCGCACGCGCAGCAGCCCGTGGAGCACGCCCGAGGGCTCGTTGCGGTGCAGCAGGCCGGGCTCTGAGTAGCGCACGGGCAGGTCGCGGTAGGAGTGGCGGCGCATCGCGAACAGGTGCGCGTGGCCGGGGCAGTTCATCGGCTTGACCGCGCCCATCTCCTCACCCTCGGAGTCGACGGCGAGGAACATGTTCTCGCGGTACTTGCCCCAGTGCCCGGAGGTCTTCCACAGCTCGGCGTCGTAGATGAGCGGGCGTCTTTACCTCGGTGTAGCCGCGCGCGGCGGACATCTCGCGCGAGAGCGCCGACGAGCTTGTTCCACAGGCGCGTGCCCGCGGGCAGCCAGAAGGCGGCGCCGGGCGAGACCTCGGAGAAGGCGAACAGGTCGAGCTCGCGCCCGAGCTTGCGATGGTCGCGCGCGCGCGCCTGCTCGAGGCGCTGAGGTGCTCGGCCAGTTCGGCCGCGGAGTGAAAGGCGGTGCCGTAGATGCGCGTGAGCATCGTGCGGGTGGAGTCCCCGCGCCAGTAGGCGCCCGCGACGGACTGCAGCGCGAAGGCGCCGATCGAGCCGGTGCTCGGGCGCGTGCGGCCCGCGGCAGAGGTCGGTGAAAGGACCGTTGGTGTACAGCGAGACCGTCTCCAGCGGTCGGTCCGCGGGGGCGGCGCTGAGGAGATCGTCGATCAGCTCGACCTTGTAGGGCTGGCTCCTCGGCGACGAAGCGCTCGCGCGCTCGCGCGGTGAGAGATGTCCTCGCGCGCGAAGGTCTCCCCCGCGCCGACGTGCGCGCGCATGCGCTCTTCGATCGCCGGGAACTGCTCCTCGGAGACGGTTACACCGGGGGGAACTCGAAGTCGTAGTAGAAGCCCTGCTCGATCGGCGGCCCGATCGAGATGTGCACGCCGGGATAGAGTTCCATGACGGCCGCCGCGAGCACGTGCGCGGCGTCGTGGCGGATCAGCTCAAGCGCCGGAGCGCCGCTCTTCTTGGTGAGGATCGAGATGCGCGCGCCGTCGGGCAGGGGCCGCGCGAGGTCGCGGACCTCGCCCCCCTCCTCGGGCAAGTCGGCGGAGGCGATCTCGATCGCGAGCGCGGCGCGCGCCAGACCGGGACCGATCGCCGCGGCGGCGTCCGCGCCGGTGGCGCCGTCGGGGAGCTCCAGGGGGGTGCCGTCGGGGAGTGTGATGGTGATCGACATGACAGCGCTGCAGGCTACCTCTCCACGCGCGCGGGCGGACGGACTGACTGAGAAACACCGCTTGAGACAGTAGTCTGCAGGTGGAAGGATCGGCTGCATGCCTACAGACAGCTCGCTCTCCATCTCCATCAAGCTCTCGCCGGCGCAGATCGACGAGGTGGTACGCGCGGCCTCTCGCGGTCGCGCGCCGAGTTTCTCGACGTTGATCGCAGACACCCTCAACGCACCACTGGCGTCCACCGGCGGAGGGCGCCCCGGTGAGACGAAGACACGCGAACGGGCGAGCGGTTACCCGTCGATCGAGACGGTCGACCCGCGCCTGTCGCGCTCGCTGCTGCGGGGCCTGTCGATCCTCACGTGCTTCGGCCCGGACGGCGGCTCGCGCGGAATCGTGGAAATCGCGGAGGATCTCGGCATGAGCCCTTCGACGACGCACCGCTACGCGTCGACGCTGGTGGAGCTGGGCCTGCTGGAGCGCTGTCCGGACACGCGCAAGTACCGCCTGCCGGGCATGTGATCGCGCGGCGCTTGCTTACTTGAAGCCGACGACCATCGAGTCGGGCCCGAGGAGGTGCTGGACGTAGGTGTCTCGGAAGCCCACGTCGCGCATCCAACCCTGGCAGTCGGCGCCCGGTGTAGTCGAAGCCGGCGGGCGTCTCGATCAGCATGTTGAGGCTCATCAGGAGCCCGAAAGCGTTCGTGGAGCGATCGTCGTCGATGATCGCCTCGTAGACGATCAGCGCGCCGCCGTCGGGAAGCGCGGCGTAGGCCTTCTCGAGCAAGCGCTCGCTTCTCGTCGAGGTCCCAGTCGTGCAGGATGTGGCCCATGATCAGCACGTCCGCGCTCGGCAATGGGTCGGCGAAGAAATCCCCGGCGTGGAACGCGCAGCCGATCGCCGAGACCGGCGCGCGCGACGTACTCGTCGAAGTGCGGCTCGACGGCCGGCAGATCGAACCCGCCGCCGGTCATGTGTGGATGACGCGGCGCGATCGTCACCGGCACGCAGCCCTCGGCGCAGCCGACGTCGATCACGGTCTGGTAGCGCTCCCAGGGGAACGTCGCGGCGATCGCGTGCGCGGCGCCGGCGCTGATGCCGCTCATCGCCTCGAGGAACCCGCTCAGCCGCTGCGGGTCGGAGTAGATGCGCGGCGAACATGTCGCCGCCCGGCTTGGCCTCGTTCTGCGGCTCGCCGGTGCGCAGCCCCTCGGTGAGCGAGCCCCAGAACTCGAACAGTCGCGCGTTCGACCATCTCGAGGATGCCGCCGACGTAGCTCGGCTTCGCCCGGTCGAGGAACAGGTCGGTGTCGGGCGCATTGCGATAGCGCCCGCCGTCGCGCTCGAGCATCCCGAGCGCCACCAGCGCGTCGAAGAAGTCGCGGGCGGCGCGCGGATGCAGCCCGAGACGCTCGCGCAGTGCGTCGGCGTCGAGCGGCCCGGCGCTCGCAAGCTCGGAGAACACCCCCAGCTCGACGGCGCTGAGCAGCGTCTTCGAACCCCAGAAGCACCGAGCCGAGCTGCATGATCGCCTCAGGCGTGGGACCCGTTGCGGCGTGCTCGCCGCTCACGGCGGCCGCCTCTTCCTCTGGACTCATCGTGCCTCCATCCCGGCGGTAACCGATTTGCGTGTCCTGTGGCGATCGCCACAGTGCTCTACACCGTCACAACCTACTCGCTGGCAGGCACCGCATGGCTCGTGAAGGGCGATTTGGGTGGGCATGGCCGTATACGGCCATGCCGGGAGCGCCGCATGCGGCGCTCCCTCGGGGACGTGCATGCACGTCCCCGCCGTTGGCGCATGCGCCAACGGTTGACGGGCCGCATGCGGCCCGTCACGGGGCGGCGCATGCGCCGCCCCGGCCTCCCTCGCATGCGAGGGAGGCTCCCCCGGATCAGCCGAGGGGCTGGCTCTGCAGACGGATGCTGTCGACGCGTCCGCTCACGATGGAGAACCCGGTAGCGCTCGTTCCCGCTCCCGGCAGGGCGTAGTAGTAGGCGGTTTCTTTCTTCAGCCCCGAGTACGCCCGCTTGAGCTGCGAGACGGTCGAGCCGAGGCCGATCCCCTTGGCCGTCTTGAACTGCGTCAGCGGCGTGTTGAAGTTCAGCTTCGTCGTCGTGCCGATCCGCCCGAGGGTGATGTTCACCTCGACCACCTTGTTCGCCGACAGCAGGAAGGACGCCTCGCCCTTGCTTTTGCCTTCATAGCCACACGAGGCTTCGCCGCAGGTTCCGCCTTTGCCCCACGCGCCGCTGGCCGCCGCGAGCGAGCTGCCGAGCTTGACGCCGCCGAGTGACTTCGCGGGGACGATCAGCGTGCTTTTCGTCGAGGGCAGCGACGCCTGCGCTGCGGCCGGCACGACGAGCGCGAGCACCAGGATCGCGCCGAACTTGAGACGAGCTTTCATTTGCGCTCCTTCATCGGGGAGGGCCCGCGCCGCATGGGCGGCGCGCCAAGTTGGCGGCATCTTCGCACGTGCGGACCTCGCTTCCGCTCTCGCCGCGAGCGCTACGCTCCCCCCTGTGCGCGCCATTCCCACAGCGCCCGTCGCGGCCGGCAGTCTGATCGTCGGCTACGCGGTCGCCGCGAGCACCGGCTCGCGTCCGCTCGGCGGCGTCGTGCTGTTGGTCGGCGGGCTGTGGTGCGCGCGGGAGTGGCTGCTGCGCCACGGCTCGCGCACGGCGCTGCGGCTCGTCGGCGTGGGGCTGTTCGCGTTCGTCGTCTCACACCTGCTTGCGCTCGTCATCGGCGCCTGGCCCGCCGTGCTCCTCGTCGCCGCGGCGATGGCCTATGCGGCGTGGGTGTGGTCGGATTCGCAGATGGTCACGACCAGAGTGGCGTGATGAGTCGGTTTTGACTTGTCTTGACCGAGGGTTGTCTCGGTCGATCTCATGCTCGGTCGCCCCCATGGTTCACCGGGACGATGCCCGGTCGGCCATGACCCCGTCCTAGGCCAACCATGCCGACAGCTCGGCGAGAGCGCTGGGGATGACGTAGTAGTAGGCCCACAGCCCTCGGCGCTCGGAGTCGACGATCCCCGCGGCGCGCAGCTTGCCCAGGTGATGGGAGAGCGTCGGTTGAGCGATGTCGAACAGTGGCACCAGCTCGCAGACGCAGACCTTGCCCGCGTGTCGGCGCAGCACGTCGACGAGCTGCAGGCGGATCGGGTCGCCGAGGGCCTTCGCCACCTCGGCCATCCGCAGCGCGTCCTCGCGTGCGACATCGGGGTAGACGACCGGCTCGCAACAGCGCTCGCCGGCGGCTCGCTTCCGCTTCGGGACAAGCTCCAAATCGACCACCATCAATCTATATATATCTATTGAAGCAACCTTTGTCAATGTAATAAACTCCCGCACAATGCCTGTCCCGCGGCGCCCATGATCGATCGACCCAGCCTCCCTCGCCGTGCATTGATGGAGGCGATCGGGGCATTCGCGCTCGTGATCGCCGGCTGCGGGGCGATCGTCACGAACACCACCCACCCCGGCTCGCTGGGCGGCGTCGGCGTCAGCCTGGTGTTCGGCCTGGTGATCATGGCGATGATCTACGCGGGCGGGCACCTGTCGGGCGCGCATTACAACCCAAGCGTCACACTCGCCTTCGCCCTAGCCCGACATTTCCCGCCGCGCGAGGCGCTCGCCTACATCGCCGCCCAGTTCGCGGGCGCGAGCGCGGCGGCGTTTCTGCTGCTCGCGGCCTGGCCCGGCAGGCCCGCGCATCTGGGAGCAACGCTGCCGAGCGTCGGCGCGACGACGGCCTTGGCCTATGAGATCGTCCTGACGGCCTTCCTGATGTTCGTGATCACCGCCGTCGCGACCGACACCCGCGCCGTGGGAGCCGCGGCGGCGATCGCGATCGGCGGGACCGTCGGTCTCGACGCGCTGTTCGGCGGTCCGATCACGGGCGCCTCGATGAACCCCGCCCGCTCCTTCGCGCCGGCGCTCGCGTCCGGCGCCTGGCACGACCTCTGGATCTATATCGTCGGACCGCCCGTCGGCGCCGCGATCGGCGTGTTCGCCTACCGACTCGTCGGCCGACCCCACCCACCGCGCGCCGCCGCGGACGCGGACGCGGACGAGGACGAGGACGAGGACGACGAGGAGGGTATCGATGGCGAGCGTGCTGTTCGTCTGCCTGCATAACGCCGGACGCTCGCAGATGAGCCAGGCGCTATTCGCACGCGCGGCGCATGGCACGCACACTGCCCTCTCCGCGGGGACCGCGCCAGCCGAGCACCTCCACCCCGAGGTGGTCGAGGTCATGCGCGAGCTCGACGTCGAGCTCTCCGGCCGCGCGCCGCAACTGCTCACCCGCGAGCTCGCCGAGCAGGCCGATGTGATCGTGACGATGGGCTGCGGCGATGAGTGCCCCTACATCCCCGGCAAGCGCTACATCGACTGGGATCTCCCCGACCCCAAAGGCCTCCCCCGCGCCGAGGTTCGCGCGATCAGGGACGAGATCGAGCGTCGCGTGACCGAGCTACTCACGCTGCTCGAGCGCTGATGTGCGCCCAGCAGATGACGCCGGGCGAGGACGTCAGTAGTAGTCGGCGACGGTCATCAACCACTGCGCCGAGTCATGCCCACCGGAGACCCGCACACGATAGAGGCCCGGACCGCTTTCGAAGGTATGCATTTCAGCTTCGCCTTCGCCCAGTTCGAACTGCCCGAAGGTGGAGCCCGTCTTCAGGTTCTCCACTTCGGCGCTCGGGCCGAGGCATATGACGAGCAGCGTGCAAGTGCCCTCGTAGGTCATGTGGTAATCGACCCGCCAGCGGCTCCCGAGGATCCGCAGGGGCACGGAGCCGCCGTCGTCGACGCCCGAGAACGTCATGAGCGTCCGCCAGCGAGGAGCCTCGGCGACACTCAGCGCGACCGTCGCTCCTCTCGGCGCTCGCGCGGAGGATGCAGGGGACTGGCGCGTGACGACGCCCGGTTCGGAACCGGGCGCGGGCACCGTGTATGCCGCATAGCGAAGCCCTGCGCGCGCGAGCACGCTCTCGGCCGAGGCCGAGGGTCGGCCGACCACCCGGGGCACCTTCACCGGCGCAGGACCCCCTCTCAACGCCACGGTGAGCGCGCCGAGCGCGAGTAGGAGCAGGGCCACCGGCAGGACGATCGGCCAACGCCCGCGCGCGCCGGAGCGCGCACGTCCGCGAGGCGGTGGCGCCGCGCCGGATGCTCCCCTTCTTCGACGCTCGCCCATGACCCTCGTAGGGTTTCCACCGATGACCCTCGTTGGATTCCCACTCACCGCCCTCGTGGAGCTCCCACCCATGGCCGTCGTGTCACTCTCGCCCCGGCCCCTCCTGGAGCTCCCTCCCAGAGCCCTTGTGACGGCGTCCGCGGCGGAGGGGCCCGTCTGGACGGGCTCAGCCGGCGGTCTTGCGCCGCGCAACGCGAGCGCCATCGCGGCCCCGTCGCGATAGCGCTCCGCCGGATTCTTGGCCAACGCGCGGTAGACCACGGCACATAGCGGCTCGGGCACGCTCGCGGGCAGCCGTGGCGGCGCGTCCTGCAGGTGACGTAGCCCCAGCTCGACGGCCGACCCGTGCGCGAAGGGCGGCTCGCCGGCGAGCATCTCGTACAGCACGACCCCCGCGCTGTACACGTCGGTGGGCGGACCCGTGGGGCGTCCGCGGGCCTGCTCGGGAGACATGTAGCGCGGGGTGCCCGCGACTGTCGCCGACGGCTGCTGGGAGGTACCCTCGGCGAGTCGCGCGACGCCGAAGTCCCCCACCTTGACTCTCCGTCCGTCGGTGGCGATGAGGACGTTCGCGGGCTTCACATCGCAGTGCACGATCCCCTGCTCGTGTGCCCCCGCGAGCGCCTGGCAGAGCCCCTCGGCGATTTCACAGGCCTCCCCCGGCGACAGCGAACCGCGACGCAGACACTCGGCCAGGCTCTCGCCCTCGACGAGCTCGGCCACGTAGTAGGGGCCCTCGCGCTCGGAGTGGCCGATGTCGAAGATCTGCACGATCCCCGGATCGCTCACCTGCGCGAGCAGTTGCGCCTCGCGCTGAAAGCGCCCCACCCAGGCGCTGTCCTCGGCCCACCAGGGCTTGATCACCTTCACCGCCACCGCCCGCGCGAGACGGCGATCGAACCCCCGGTAGACCCGTCCGAAGGCCCCCTCGCCGATCAGCTCCCGCAGCTCGTAGCGGCCGTCGAGCACGACATCGCAGAGATCCGGTGCCCTCGCCGTCATCGACGCAGTATTCCGCGTGCAGGAGCCCCGGAACGCCGGTTCCCCCTACGCCTCGACGGGCGCGCCGAACCAGGTACTCAGCGCGTGGGTGAGCCCTACGTGGGTTTGCTCTGCAACCCAGGCAACGTATCCATCGGGCCGTATAAGCACCGCGGCGGGCGCCTCGACGTTTCCAAGCACGGGAAGCTCCCACGTGTCGGCGGTGTTTTCGGTGTCGTGTTCGGTGTGGTGTTCGGCGTCGATCGCCTTCACTCGATCCGCCCACGGCGCGATGTCGAAGCTGCCCGGCTCGCCGAGGTTGAGTAGCACGGGTCGAGCGTCGTGCAGCAGCTCGAAGACTCGGAGCGGACCGTCGGCGGTGATCAGGTCGAGGTCGGGCATGCGGCGTCCGAGCAGCGGGTGTCCCTCGCCGAGGTCGTAGTGGATGTCCAGGCCGGAGACGATTCCGACGAGCAGTCTGCGCGGCTCGTCCATGACAGTTAGTTCCGAAACGACCTCGACCAGGGCCTTCGAACGCTCGTCTTGGCGTTGCAGCGCGGTCTGAGCCATCGTGTGTCGCAGCGCGCGAGCGGCGACCGGGTGGCGCTCGGCGTGGTAGGTGTCGAGCAGGCTGTCGGAAGAGGTCCCGTGGACCACCTGAGCGAGCTTCCATCCCAGATTCACGGCGTCCTGCACACCGAGGCTGAGGCCCTGTCCACCGGCCGGGTAGTGCACGTGCGCCGAGTCGCCGGCGAGCAGAACTCGTCCCGTGCGATAGGCCGCGGCCTGACGTGTCATATCGGTGAACCGCGAGATCGAGGTGGGACTGTGGATCCCGAAGTCGGTGCCGTAGACGGCGATGAGCGCCTCGCTCAGGTCGCGCAGAGTGGGCTCGTCCGCGCTCCCGATCTGCCGCTCGCTCACCATCACCCGCACGGGGCCCTCATCCTTGTAGATGATCTCGCCGTCACGGATCTCATACTCCAGCCTGCCGATGCCGTGGATGCCGAGGGCATCGCGGCGGATGCCCAGCTCTGGCTCCTCTGTCACCTCGGCCTCGGCGATCAGGTTGCTCTTGCTCGGATCCCACCCGGGGAACTCGATGCCGGCTGCTTTGCGGATCACGCTTCGTCCGCCGTCGCACCCCACGAGGTACCGCGCCCGCAGCGACCAGCCGTCGCCCAGTTCGACGTCGACGCCGGTGTCGTCCTGCGCGAAGCCCGTCACCTCGCTCTCGTAGTAGATGCGCACCTGCAGCTCCGCGATCCAGGCGGCCATGATCCGCTCGATCTGGTTCTGCCATATACCGAGCGAATACGGGTGACGCGTCGGGAAGTCGCTCATGTCCAGCACGCTCGTGCCGAGCATCGAGGCCTGTGCCACCTGACCCTCGGCGAGGAACCGATCGGCGACCCCACGCTGATCGAGCACCTCGATCGTGCGTGAGTGAAAGCCGCCGGCTCGCGAGCCCACGAGCACGTGATCGGGACGCCGCTCGAGCACCGCCACGTCGACCTTCGCCAACGCCAACTCAGCCGCCAGCATCATCCCCGCGGGACCGCCTCCGGCGATCACCACCGCGTGCTCCTCGATCGACCTTTCAGACATGCGCTTGGTCCTTTCTGTCGCCGAATCCAGGTCGGGCAGGTGCTGTAAAGAGCACCTGCGAGGAGAACAATATACCTGCAAATCAGCAGTTTTTGGGCTTATGTTCGGCTCAGGATTAGGCGCTATACTTCCTTGTAGGGAAGCGTCGACGATCCTGGTTCAAGCTCGCCAGGACTCGGATGGGTCGGAGTTGAGTGCGCTACATCGACCAGGCCGGAACGAGGCGGACGCCATCCGAGACTAAGAACCTGTCTCAAAACATCCGGCACGCCCGGAATGCGCCCCTGGACACGGCGCTGGATCGGCACGCGACGTCTCGCACGTGCAACCAGCACGCGCTTCGCCGCGCCCGCGACGCCCAGCTTGGTCCATGAACGCACCGGCCGCACCGCCTGTTTTGAGACAGGTTCTAAGCCAGCTTGCCGGCTTCGAGATCGACCACGACGGAGTCGCCTTTGATTTTCAGGTCGCTGGGGCGGTAGGCGATCGTCAGCCGCTTCGTGTTCATGTCGACGGTGACGGTGAGGTAGCCGAAATGGACGATCGGATCGACGGCGAGGGTGTACTCGCCGTCGGTGACACCCTTTTTCACGGGGGTCCGCGGCGGGGTCTCGCTGAAACCGCCCGCGCCGGCAACGACATACGGGATCTCGCGCTGGCCTACCTTGCGCGTAAAGCGCTGGTAGAGATGGGCGTGGCCTGAGAGGACAGCGTCGGGATAGAGCCCGGACCCCTCGAAGGCACTATCGAGATCCGATTCGAGGCCTTCGGAGCCAGGGTGCTCGCCGACCGAAGCCGGGGGGTGGTGGCACGCGACTATCACCACCCGATCACCGGCTTCGCGTTCGGGCTTCAACCGCTTCAGCTCGTCTTCGAGGAACGCCAGCTGCTCATCTCCCACCACGGGATAGTGGCCTTTCTGACTGGAGAGGACGCCCGGCCCGTCGAGCACGTTGGTGTAGAGGCCGATGATCGAAACGAACGGGGCGTCGAGGGTGAAGTAGACCCCTGGCTGGTTCATCGTGCTGCGCACCAGCCCACCGGCGTCCTCGGCCGGCCCCGGCTCCTCGGCGCAGAAGTTGCGCAGGTAGGCGGTCAAGCTCTTTGCTGAGGGCGTGTCGGGGCTCGATCCAAACACCATTCCGTCGTGGTTGCCGGCGAGCGCGAAGATCGGCCGGTCGTAGTTGCGGAAGGGCTCGTAGAACTGGTCGTAGTAGTACTGACCCTCGCCGAAGTTGTAGACGATGTCGCCGAGGTGAAAGAAGAAGGCCGGCGACCCATCTCCACCCCCTTCGACCTCCTTCGCCATCAGATCAGCGACGCCCGCCTCGTGGCGGATTGCGGTCGCCATCTTCTGGCTTCGATTGACCTTCGCCGCACCCGTGTCCCCCACCGCGTGGAAGCTGAGCAGTTTGGAGGCGAGGATCGGCTGCAGGAAATCCTCTCCGAGCACGTCCACGAGGTCCATACGAGGCGGACTCGCGCGCGGCGGTGGGACTTCCTGGACGTCTGCCTTGTGCTTCTTGTAATAGGCCGAGTCGTAGTAGGCGGCGCTGGTGTTTTCGATCTTGAACGACGTCTCGTCCGGACTGGCCTGCGCCTCCGCGAACAGCCGCTTGTCCTGACCCGATACTCGCTTCACCATCTCGGTCATGCCGCCCCCTGACGATCGACTCTGTTCATACTCCCGACGATATACCAAGTGTCCGCACTATTCGCAAAGACAGGTAACACGCGGGACAAGGTCGGGTGACTACGGATGGCCGCCGGGCAGCCCCGCGTGGCGCAGAAGCCGGGCCATTTCGTAGTAGCCGGATTGAAAGTCGGTGAGGGATTTGGGCGAATCGGCTTTCTGGGCTGGGTCTTCGTATCGGGCTGCGGCGAACTTCGTGCGCCATTCGGTCATCTTCTGCGCCAACTCGGAGTGATCGACGACGCTGCTCGCAGTGCTTGCCCCAGGATCGGTGAGAAGGTGTCCGAGGTGGTTGGCCGCCTCTACGCGCGCGGTGAGCTTCGGCATCTGCCCATCGACAGCGCAAAAGCGGGCAAGGATCGTCTTGATGATCGAGGTGTGGTCGAAGTGGAAGTCCGTCCCGAGCAACTGCGACGACGTCGAGCCTTTGGCGATGAGCGGTGAGACGAGCAGCGCGGGGACACGGACGCCGAGACGCTGGAACTCCGCGTGGTCGTCCGTCGCGGCCGGCGGCGGGACGTGGTCGTAGAAGCCACCGTGCTCGTCGTAGGTGATCACGAGCAGAGTGTTAGCCCAGGATGCGGCTGAGCTGAGCGCGTGGTAGATCGTCAGGATCAGGTCTTGGCCGGCCGTGAGGTCGCTCGGAGGATGGTCGTCGTTTGAGTCGGGGCCGAGGACGCGCAGGTCCTTGAAGCGGGGATCGATCCAGCTGACGGCAGGCAGTTCGCCGTTGGCGATGTCATCGAGCAGAGAGGGTCCCTCCTCCATCAATACGCCGGCGGCCCTTTCGGCGGTGCTGAGCTTGCGGGAGTCCACGAACGCAAAGCGATGGTGGTTGCTGAGCCTGTAGGCCGGATCGATTGCGCGCAGCGTCCCGGGATCGAAGGAGTACCAGCGCCAGTCGACCTTGTGTTCGTCGAGATACCGCGGGAAGCTCGGCAGGGCGTACAGCGGCGGCGATATGTCATCGCGACTGTCCGCAGCCTGACCGGCAACCGCGTAGAGCCGGTTTGGCCAGGTGGCGCCCGGGACGGAGCTGAACCAACGATCGACGACGCAGTACTCCGCGGCGAGGTGGTCATAAACCGGGAGCTCGTTGCCGGTGTAGTAGCCCATGACCAGGCCGGGGTCCGGCGGCTGCTCGTGCGCGTCGGCCGCGCGCTGACCGGAGATGCGGGCGAAGTTCTCGACGAAGCCGCCGTTGTCGTTCGCGAGCTGCTGATCGACCGAGGCGCCGGAGTGGTCCGGGTCTTCGGTCTCGTCCTTGAACTTCGTGTAGTCGAGGTGGTGGATCGGGTACGCCTTGCCGTCGAGCTGGTTCACGTTGACCTGTGGACCCTCGAGGCCGTCGACGTCGCTCCGCGCCTTGCCGCCTTCCGCAGCGGGGAGGGAGAGGTAGCCGAGCATTTGATCGAAAGAGCGGTTCTCGAGCATCACGACGACGATGTGCTCGATCTGCGCGAGCCTCCCCGCGGCAGCATCGCTGGGTGCCGGAACCGTCGCGGTTGGGGTCTCGGGCGGTGCGACCGCGGCGACCTCGATCGCCTCCCGTAGCTTCTGCGGCAGGAGGTGCGCAGCCCCTCGAAGCAGAGCGCGCTCGATGTTCCCCGCGACCTCGCTCATGCGGTTCCTTTCAGATCGTTCTATTGCGCGGAATGGCGAGGTTATCGAACTACGTCAATCACGACTGGCCGGGTGATGCGGCCGATAGATTGCCACTTGGCAGAGCCGACCGCGCAGATCGCCTGCGAACGTGTACAACGTACGCAACTCGGCTCGCAACCACTAGAGGAGAGCAATGGCCGACACCACCTGCCACATGTCGATCTCCCTCGACGGCTTCGTCGCCGGGCCGGATCAAAGCCGCGAAGACCCGCTCGGCAAGCGGGGACGCGAGCTGCACGCCTGGCACCTTGGCGACGAGCGCGCGAACGAGGCGGACGCCACTGTCGAGCGCCGCTTGCTGCGCCCCCGCGGCGCATACGTCATGGGCCGCAACATGTTTGGGCCGATCCGCGGCGAGTGGGGCGAGGAATGGACGGGCTGGTGGGGGCCCGAGCCGCCCTACCACGCGCCCGTATTCGTCCTGACCCATCACGCTCACGCACCGATCGAGATGGAGGGCGGGACGGCGTTTCACTTCATCACCGAGGGCTTCGACGCCGCCTACGCCCAGGCCCGTGAGACCGCCGGCGCAGACGGCATCGACATCGCGGGCGGCGCCTCGACCGTTCGCCAAGCACTGCAGGCGGGCGTCATCGACGAGCTCTGGCTCGACATCGTCCCCGTTCTACTCGGGGCCGGCGAGGTGATATTCGACGACGTCGCCGAGTTCGATTTCGAGCCCGTCGAGGTCCTCCATTCCCCACTGGCTACGCACATCTGCTACCGCCGGACGGGATGACCTTCATACAGACCAGCCTGCAGGCACCCGCGCAGGTGCAAGAGGCGCCAATCTGCACGTATTCGAGAGTGGGCGATACTGGGCTCGAAACCGCCCCCAGGAGTCAGGTAGGGCCAGACCGCCCGGTTTTATTGGGCTTTGGCGATCTCAGATCAGCCTGTGTTCGGCCAAATTGCTACCAAGATTGCTACCAAATCCGGGCAGGCGTCAACGACCGACCGACGGGCCACTCGGATGCCTGCGTCGGCGGTCAGGCGTGCGCGAGCTCGCGCATCTGGCGCACCGGATGACGCCCGAGGCGACTGACGGTCGCGTATGACGACGCGTGCCCTCGTGTACGAGGGGCGACGCTGACCGGCACGCTGCCGCGGAGCCGATCGAGCAATCCACGGTGCAGGGGTACGAGCAGAAGCTCGGTGTCCTCACCGACGAGGACGGTCGCCTGCCCTTCGATCAGGTTGCGCCACAGAACCTCGTCGGTCCACTCCTCGTCTCCCGGGACAAATGCGACATCCGCCGGGTAGCCGAGATCCTCGTCGCTGTGCGACGCAGCCATGAACAGCTCGTCGGTCTTCTCGGTGATCCTGCTCATCGCATGTGCTCCCAATCGTGAACGATATCGCGCCAGTCGCGCAGCAACTTGAGTTTGGCGCCGTGCATCGCATCGTTCACCGGACCATGCGTCACGACGGGAGGCTGCTTTTCCGAGCCCACGTAGGAGTGGAGTGGACGCGGTTTGACGGACAGCTTGATCTGACCTCGGTTTAACGGAGTCGTGTTTCTGGAATCCTCCGGCGTTTCAGCGAGGAGGAAGCAATGCCCAGCAGGTATCCAGTCGAGGTGCGCAGGCAGGTCGTGGAGCTAGCCCGCTCCGGCACGAGGGTTGCGCAGCTCGCCGAGACGTTCGGGATGACGCAGGCGAGCATCTATAGCTGGCTCAAGCAGGACCGGATCGACCGCGGTGAGGCGCCGGGGTTGAGCACCGAGGGACAGATGGAGCTCGCTGCTGCGAAGAGACGTATTCGTCAACTCGAGACCGAACTGGCGGTCTCTAGAAAGGTCAACGAGGTGTTCCTCGAGCAGAACCTCCCCCCAAAAGCCTCTTCCCGGTGATCGCTTCCCTGACCGGGCAGGGGTTCGATGTCCAGCGGGCCTGCCTGATGCTCGGCGTGTCCGTCTCGGGCTACTACGACTGGAAGGTGCGCCCCCCGTCGGCGAGAACGCTCAGGCACGCGTGGCTTGCCGGTGAGATCGCGCAGGTCCACAAGGACTCAGGCGGGACCTACGGGACGCTGCGCGTCACCGCCGAGCTCAAGTACGGGCGCGGCATCCCCGTTGGCAAGGGCCAGGTGCACCTGCTGATGAGACGCCTGGGAATCTACGGGCTGCCGAAACGCCGGCTGCCACGAGGGGCGAGGGTCGGTAAGGCCAGCTCGCTGGATCTCGTGCGTCGACGCTTCACAGCGGACGGTCCGGACCGGCTGTGGATGACAGACATCACCGAGCACCCGACCCGTGAGGGCAAGCTCTACTGCTGCGCCGTGATCGACGCGTTCTCCCGGATGGTCGTCGGCTGGTCGATCGACAGCCGCCAAACCGGGCCGCTGGTCACGAACGCGCTCGGGATGGCGCTCCGCCGCAGGACACCGCGAGAAGGCGGAATAATTCACTCCGACCAGGGCGCCCAGTTCGGATCATGGGTCTTCAGCCAGAAGGTCACAGACGCCGGCCTTGCTCCCTCCGTGGGTGCAGTCGGCGCTCCGTTCGACAATGCCATGGTCGAGGCGTTCTGGGCGAGGATGCAGGTCGAGCTGCTCAACCGCCGAAGGTGGAAGACGCGTCTCGAACTCGCCACAGCGATCCACGACTACATCGAGACCTGGCACAACACCAAAAGACGCCACAGCGCCCTGAACATGCTCACCCCCACCGAATACGAGAACCAACACCAACAACAACAGATCGCCGCCTGATTCCAGAGCACCGACTCCGATAAAGCCGGGTCAGATCAGACCGTCCGCAGAACCGCGTCCACTCCACCGCGCGTTAGGGAAGCCCCGTCACGGCGACGGGCGTATCTCTATTTTCTGTCGTCCCATCACCAAGCTCCCCGTCTTCGTTGTTGCCCCAGCAGTCGACCTGTCCAGTCGCCAGCGTCGCGCACGCATAGAGGTAGCCGGCGGCGAGCTGGATAGCAGTGGTAATCTCACTCACACTCACCGGCGTCGCGCTGCATGGGGCAAAACCGCATGTTTCTGGCATATTTGTGCCACTGCCAAGCTCCCCGAATTCGTTTGAGCCCCAGCAATCGACCTGTCCAGTCGTCAACATCGCGCACGCCCCGTGATAGCCCGCGGCAACTTGAGTAGCGTTGGTGATCCCGCTCACACTCACTGGCGTCCTGCTACATGCGGCGGTGACGGGGCATGTTTCTGGACCTGTAGTGGTCCCATCGCCAAGCTGCCCGTAGTAGTTGGAGCCCCAGCAATTCACCTGTCCGCTAGCCAACAGCGCACACCCACCGAGGTAGCCGACGGCGACCTGAGTTGCATTTGTGATCCCATTCACCTGCACAGGCGCCGAAAGGCACGGGTAACCACTAGGGCAGGTCTTCCCATCACCAAGCTGCCCAAAGTAGTTGGAGCCCCAACAGTCTATCTGCCTACTAGCCAGCAGCGCGCACGCATGGCCTTCGGCGACGACGACCTGAGTAGCATCGGTAATCCCACTCACCTGCACAGGCGTCGTGCTACACGGGGTGCTAGAAGCGCAGACTTCTGGACCTGTGCTCGACCCAAGACCAAGCGCGCCTTGTTCATTTGAGCCCCAGCAGTCAACCTGTCCACTAGCCAACACCGCACACGAATCCGGGTAGCCCACGGCGACCTGAGTTGCATTTGTGATCCCATTCACCTGCACAGGCGTCGTGCTACATGCGGGGGCGCCACCGCCGCTTGTGCAGGTTTCTGGACCCGTGTCCGTCCCATCACCAAGCTGCCCAAAGTAGTTAGCGCCCCAGCAGTCGACCTGTCCGCTAGCCAGCACCGCACACGAATCGATGCCGCCAGCGGCGACCTGAGTAGCATTGGTGATCCCACTCACCTGCACAGGCGTCAGATCACATTGGTAGCCAGTGCGGCAGGTTTCTTGGCCTGTGTCCGTCCCATCGCCAAGCTGCCCGAAGCCGTTAGCGCCCCAGCAGTCGACCGTACCGGATGTAACGATGGCACAGGTATAGCCGATGCTCGCAGCGAGTGTTTGGCCTGTCAGTCCGCCTCCGCCTTCTTTTTCGCTGGCTGAGAATGTTTGGAAGGTGACCTTATCGCGGGCAAACGGCGAGTGTTCGCCTTTGCTATCGAACACGTACACGTAGAAGCTGACTTCGCCGACCGCGCCCACCGGCGGTTCGATCGTGAGAGTGCCGTCCGACGCCAGGTTCACCCACGAGGGGACGCCCGCCATGTTGGTCGAGTCGTTCCAGATGTAGTAGCGGTAGGGTGGCGTGCCGCCCGTAGCGGCCAGGTGCTCAATGGTCGTCTGCCCATCCGGAAGCGTCCCGAAGCCGGCGGGACCGAGATGGATGCTCGGGTTTGTGGAAGTGGGGTTGCTGCCTGGGATCGTGAAGCCAATCATCGGCGGGTAGAGCGCATCGCCCTCAGCGTCAATGACCTTGTAGAAGAAGTCATCGACGAGCAGTCCATACGCGAGGTTCGTAAGCGCGTCTCGCGCAGCCTTTGAGCCGAGCTTGGCGATCGTCGCGCTAGTACACGAGTGTGTCTCGTTGATGATTGCCCCCGGGCCTGGCGCGTTGAGCTGGTTGTAGACGTAGCCCCATACGCAGTTCGCCAGGTCCACGGGCGCGCCGATCTTGTCGATAGCGGTCGTGAGGAATGCCCAAGCCATCTCCCCGATCGCCGATCCAGTGTGGGTCGCGGGGTCGATGTGGACATCAACCGCCGCGAGCGACGGTGCGGGCTCCTCGATAAAGAGTGTTGCGCTCTGCCCGGGGCCGAGTACAAACGTCGCCGGCCCGTTGGCGGGGTGGAGCTTTGCGAACACGGTCGCGGCCTCCCCGTCGGCGGAGTCGCTGAAGCTCGAAGTTTTGCCATCGACAGGTGCTCCGCTAACCGTGATGACCTGGGCGAATCCGCGATTATTGACCATGCTCAGCTTCGCCTCCGTCGTCTGCGCGGGGCTCGCGAAGCACATCGGCAGCGGGTCCTGGTTGCTGTCGGGCAATGTCACGCTGTCAACCCATGAAGGCGTCGCGCCACCTTTGCAGTCCGGGAGGTCGCTGCGGTTACCGGTCAACAGTCCCGCGTAGTACGTGCCGTCATCGACTACACCCAGGAGGCTGAACGAGCCGAGCGTCGCGCGTACCGTGTGTGCCGAGGCGTTGATCGTCGTCGCGACAGGCACCCAGCCGTGCGCCACCGTCGAGTCGTGCAAGATCAACGGGTGATCTCCCGCCCCGAGCAGCCCGGTGTTGTACGGCAGCGTGACGGTCACCAGCTTGCTCGGCTCGCCCTGACTCGTGCTCAGCCGGTACGGACCCCCCGATACCGACGAACCGGGCATCACCCCCACCCCACCGTGATCACCTACGGACAGCGTCAACGTCTGGCCCCTGCGAATCGCTCCCGCGGGTGCGCTGACATTGACCGCCCCAAAGCTCAGGCGCAACACCCCCCCATGGCTGCGCACCGTGCGACGCCCGGAGACGATCACCTCGACGATTCCGCTTACGCCCCGGGCGTGGCCAGCACCAGCCGACTTGATCACACGCAGGAAATGCCCGCCCACCCCCGTCAAATGTTCCACAAACGAGAACCTGGATGACCGCGACAAGGAGCGCGTCGCGACCGTTCGCCAACGCTCGCCAGCAAGAATTTGAAGGGTGACCTTCTTACCCGGAGCAAAAGGAGCCACGACACCCAAGAGCATCGTCGGATGTGCTGGCCTCACGACAACCTGAGCCACCCGTACTGACACCTCAAACGATCTTGCTGATGCCGTGGCCGTATCAACCGATGAGAATGCCAGCGGCAGCGAAGCAGGCAAACCGAGTGACGGCGCCCAACCGACCGAAGCCGCGCCAGCGGCACCCCCGAACACGGCGGCCGTGAGTGAGGTGGTGCAGAGCACGGCAATAACCAGGGCCGTACTGGGCCTCGTGCGCCACTGGCCGGTGAATGCCCATCGCTTCCTCATAGCGGACAGTCCCTAACTCGTACGAGAGCGCACGTTGTCTGGTTCCCCGCAGAGATCATCGTCACCTTCGCGGACATCACGCTACAGGAAGCTCACTGCTTCTGTTAGCGCGTTGGGCGGATGAGTCTCCGTAGAGTTGGGCATATCCCGAGGATTGGGCACATCGGAGGCCAGGGCGATCAATCCGCTGGTCCAAGGACGAACGGGACATCAACATGGAACCTACCACATGGCGCTGAGGAGGGCTGGCACGGAGGGTTCCGGGCGTGGCAAACATCGCCAAGGACCCTCAGGTCGCGCTCGGCCGCGCCATCCGGCTGCGCCGGGAAGAACTCGGCATCTCCCAACAAGACCTCGGGCTCGAGGTCGGATACGACCAATCGTGGGTCTCCCACATCGAGAACGGCCACGCCAACCCCGCCTACGGGACCGTTGATCGGATCGCCCGAGCGCTTGCGTGGTCGATGTCGCAGCTCGTCACTCTTGCCGATTCGATCGAGACGGAGGATCGCAAGCCTCTTGACCAACCGCTACGTCTCCCCGGATAGCTGCCGGTACACGACCCGCGTCTCACGCGTGGGTTGGAGCCCGAGCTGTTCATCGAGCGGGTGGGCGAGGTCATCGTAGCGCCGTGTGATCGGGTGTCGCGCAGCCGGTGGTCGCGGATCCCGCCGCGTACGGAGCTGACGTGCCCCCCGGAACATTGCTACCGAATTGCTGCCACATCGCCGGGTCGATGGCGAGAATCCGTAGCGTTGGAAAGGCTTTCCTGCGATGGGCCTGCTTGGGTCACTATCTAACCAAGACGTACAGGGGCAGTTGCAGCACTTGGCTGACAAGCTGGACGGGCTGGCCGGTAGCGATACGAAGCCTCGGCATTCGGGCCGGGCTGACCATCAGTTGCGGTCTGGCGTCGTGCTCAGCGCCATCATGGGCGTGCTGTCGTCTGCCGATCGGCCGATGCGGACCGTTGAGGTCCATAAGGCGGTGACGGCCCTGCTCGCTCGGCCGGTGGCCTACAGCTCAGTCAAGGCCCGTCTCGCGGGCAAGGCGCAGGGGGCAGATGCCCGCTTTGAGCGCACCGCTCGGGGCCGCTATCGGCTCAGGGAGCAGCAGGCCGGGAGCTAGCGTCGCACGATCTGGGACACACGCTGGTGGCTCATGCCCATCACTTGGGCAATGGCCGCCATAGGCAGGCCCTCGTCGTAGGCCGCGCGTATGGCTTCGTCCCGCTCGTCCCGTAGGTCTTCGGCGGCTTGCTCCAGCGTTGCTTCGCGCCTGGCGTAGTCCTCGGCGAAGGCAGCTAGACGTGTTCTGGCTTGTGGGGATTGGCGTTCAGGTCGGGCTATCTAGGGATCGTGTAGCCTATTCTCGCTAGTCGGTTAGCAAGAATGACTAGGAGCCGATCACGGAGGCAGACATGAGGAGGCAGGAACCAGTGGTGGACAGGCAAAAGCGGTTCGGTCGCTTGCTGCGCCCGCCGGGACAAGCGACGACCGCCCTCCTGGTCCTGCTAGCTCTCATCGCTACCGGCTGCGGCCAAGCAACGCCGTCCTCAATCACGCCTCCAAGGCCATCTGCCGCACCCGTCGCAACCACCGCCGCCACGCAAGCCGCGCCGACTACGGCAGCGGACAACTCAGCCAGTGCCCTAACCCATCGCTACACGTTCCGTCTGTCGCGCCCCGGCGGCTACTCGTTCTCCGGCAACTTCGCCTTTGGCTCGCCACTGCATATAGACGAAGCCGTAGCCAGCAGCGAAGGCCAGAGTTTTGCAGCCAACGAAGCCTGCAACCCGAACCCGAGCGCCGACGCCGCGATTCCTGCCATTGCCAGTCTCACTAACACCACGTCGGGATTCTCCGCCGAAGGCAGGGCCGAGGTTGCCAGCTCGCTTGAATCGCCACCTGTCATGGAAGTCGCCTACTACTTTCAGGGTGGCGCTATGTGCGGCGGGCTAGCTGCGAATGAAGGCTGGAGCACCGGAGAACTACAGCCCGGCCAATCCAGCACCCAACTCATCATGCTCTACATCAAAAACTACTACTCTCCGGCGAACCCAGCGGGAGATCAAACCCTACTTGCCAGATGCCGACTGGGGATTGGCGGGGGCCGAGACAAGAACGGCAACGGTTGGGCGCTCGAATCGTTGCGGGGGCCGCATGTGACCGGGAGCGTGGCTTCGGGTTATGAAATTACGATGACGCCTTAGCCTTATTTCCAGCACGCATCAACGCACTTCACCGCCACCTTGTAAACAAATTCTCAAGCGCCTCAAACACTAGCCCAAGACCAGCGAGAAACCAAGCGAAACACCCAATACTGATAGCGCCCAAAATCATATTTGGTTCCTTGTTCCAGGCAGGTGCAACAAAATACATGACGCCAAACGGCACAGCAAGAAACGCTACTGTGCCTGCAAGCTTGCCAAGCTTTTTGAGCAGCTTAGTCCCGAATCCGGCCAAGACGGACTGTGAAGACGTAATCGGCGCTGGGAACGAGCTATTAGCGGGGCGCTGTAGCGGCGATGTCGCCCTTGGTGGCGTCGAAGTTGGCGGCCTTGTGTAAGGCGGGGGATAAGGTCTCGGCGGCAGGGGTGTTCCCCAGGGAGACGCTTCTTTTGCGGTCGAGGGTTTCTCTTCTGTATTGCCACTATCTCTAAGGCTATCGCCAAATGTTTTTGCAGTCGCCGCAGAACGCGCTCTTTCTGCGCGTGCCTTTTCGACTCGCTTCTGCGCCTCAGCCCTAAGTCTATCTGCCGCCAGCTTTTCGTCGTACTCTTTCCTGCTTGGTTCCTTACTCAGCTCATCGTGAACTTCGTTGAGAGCCTTCATCATCGCTTCATGACCCGGCTTGACGTCTGGGTGAAGTTCTCTCGCCTTGCGATAATAAGCTCGTTTTATTTCTCCAGCGTTAGCTGACTCTGATATACCCAGCTTTTCATAGTGAGTTTCCCCTTCAGTCATTGCACAAGCTAGCCGTGGCGTTGTTGCGTGCGTTGAAGTATCGTTGTAAAATTGCTTTTAGGTAAATAGGAAAATCACGCATGGCAGGCAGTGAAACAAATACGGGTAGCCAAAGCGACTCCACGCCCAACTTTGAGATGCCGCATCATGATGCCATACACGAAGACAACTGGCCAGAATATGAAGCGAGAGGCTTCGAGCCAATTCCTGACGTGAGTATGAGTAGCCTTCAAGGAATGAGGAATATTTACGGTGCTCATAACGTCTATACCGGCGATGCCTATGACGGCGATGCTGGGCGGCCCTTGCGGCACAAGCCGGGAGGGGGCCTCTACACGAGTCCCGAGGGACTCAAACACGCCGCCGAGATGCGGCGTAAGCACGCAGAATCTGAGCGCCGACATCGGGATCAATCGGGTAGTGGCCCTGCTGCAAGCTGAAAAAAACCAGCTTCACTTGCCGCTGCCAAACGGAGCGACGTAGCGATTTTACGGAATACTGCTCGCAACTCGTCCACGCCTGCACCTGATGTAAAGACCCAGCTTTCGGGAATACCCATTGAGCGAAAGACCTGGCGAAAGTCAATGCCCTGACGCTCCCCAACGCCCATGCCAGCGACTATATGATTAGTCGAGAACTCCAGCATGTCAGTCACAACTGCACGAACATGATTGGCAGTAGTGCCGCCCGATCTATTGTCCTCACCATCGGTAATGATGAGCGTAAACGTCCTGATCCTAGCTCCGCGATCTTCTTCCTCCTGGGCCTTAGTTATCACTGTCCCGAGCGTTAGCAAACTCTGCAAATAGAGCGGCGTCCACGGCAACAACTTATTGGCACTGAAGTTATCTTGATTCAGCAGCATAGCTTGGCTGATGTGACGATATGGTGACAAAACTCCCCGATTGAGGGCGCGCGTATGCGCTTGCACATCAGTAGTCGAACTCTCGCTGCGCAGGGCGTCTAGCATCAGGTTGTGACCTTGCCGAATCTCTGCAACATTTGGAGCAACAGATGGCGAATCATCAACCAGTATCGCGGCCAGCAACAGCTCCTCTGCCGATGAAGTCTCGCCTAGTCCCTCCGCAACCTTCGCTGCCGCCATTGGGATAGCTAGAAGTGCGTCCTGAGAGCTATCCGAGATACCGCCGGCACCATAAAGAGCTTCAAGTGACCGCGCTACTCGCTCGATTTCCTGACCCATTACAGCCCTCCCAGCCTGTTCCGTTGAAGTTCGTGCTGGAAGAATAGCGCTGATAGCGAAGCGGATCTGCGCCAACACCCTTTAGTGGCTCTCTATTCGTCGTTATCAGGTCGCTGCCCCTCCACCCGCACCAGCACGTCTAGCCCTAGCTGGTAGCTATCGGGGAAGCACAGCCTTCCGTCCGATCCCACCATCTTGAAGTAGGCGATTGACGAGCAATCGTAGGTTGGAGCCTTGAGCGGGGCCGTGATCTCCGCCACCTTGCCCGGCTGGGTATCCGGTACGTCCATGAATCGCAGGGACGTGATGAGCCCTGGTCCCGTCAGGGGGCCTTGCCGTTCCAGCTTCCGCCCCGTCCAGGCCACCGTGCCGCTGTTGCGTACCCGCCAAGTCTGCTCGAAGACTTGGCCCGGCTCCATCAGCGAGCCATGCGGGATCGTGTCGCCCACGAACGTTGAGGCGTCGCCCGGTATGGCTCGCCTGAGCTTGGGTCGCCGTCCGCCAGCTCGGCGGCGCTCCTGCTCGGGGGCGTGCTCGGCCACCTCAAATAGCGACAGCAGCAGCCCGTCAGCCTGAAACGTGTCCTCGTAGAACTGCACCAGCTCTCGGCTGGGCTTGCTGCCTTGCTCGACACGGGAGATATGACTGGGGCTACAACCGAATGCCTCGGCCACCTGCTTGCCCGTCCAGCCGTGGATCAGGCGCTGCTTCTGCATGGACCAGGCCAGCACCGTCTTGGGCTGGCGGGGCACCAGATGGGGCGGTAGCTGCGGGCGGGGCATAGCTCCAAAAGATTGCAGGTTGCTCAATAACTCGGCCGTCCTCGACGCTGTCCGGCAGGCCCGCAGCCAAAGCGGGATTCCCCAGCCAAACGGAGCCGTCGATGCCCGAGAACCGAAAGCAGATCGAGCGCCTGGTCGTCGGCCTGGTGGCCTGCGCCATCAGCGTCAACATTCTGACTAGCGAGCTACCTCGCCTCATGCCCTACCTCGTAATCCTGGCCGTGATCTTCGTCATTGTCCGCCTGGTGCTTTTCCACACCCGCAAGTGGTAAAGCATGTTTGTAAATCCGACACTTGACCGGCCGACTGACGGCACGAGACAATGGAGGGTTACGTTAGTGCGAGTTTTCGAGTCGGACGTGACCGAATCAATCGGCAGTAAGTGAGAAGGGAGGTCACGTCCATGCCACGACAAACAAAACCGGGGCGCAAGAAACAAACCAGAGTGCGCTCTAAGCGGCTCGATCAGCTAGACGAGTCAAAGCTGGCGCTGGCGCTATGGCTGTTGGCCAAGCAGATGGTTGAGGATAGTGACGCCCAGCCCAGCAAACCGCAGCGAAAGCCCAGGCACTTATGACGCGGGCTGAGCTGAATTACTACCGGCTCAACTTCCCGCGCGATCTGACCCGAGAGGCTGTTTTGGCCGCTCTGTCGTCGTTCTCGGGATTGCCGCACCCCGCCCGGCTGGTCTTTGACCTGAGCGCCAACAGGCGAGGTATAACTCATCACCTGGCCGTTACTACCAAGGCGGCCGAAACAGTGTTGGGCAACCTCCGGGCCGCTATCCCCAGCCTACGCTTGGACGCAGCCGATCCGCCAGAGCGCCGCCGCGTCTTGCGGGCTATATGGCAGCTAGCGCCAGCCACGGCTGTTATTCGCACCGACGAGCTGGCGGCAATTGCCGCTGGTCTACTAGGTAGTCTGTTCCCGCTTGGCCCAGATGAGACGGTGCGTCTGACTTGGACTATGCGGTCTCACCTGCGGCCACCATTGCCGTTGACGCCTGAGATTCAGCGCGACGGCCGACAACGGATACTGATGGCTAAGCTGGCCTTGCCGGGCTTGAACGGCTTTGGTCTGTTGAGCGTTCACGCCCGGACTTCAGCCCGTCGTACCGAACTGCTGCGCTGCTGCGCCGCCAGCCTATGGAGCCTCAGCACTCCCTACGGTCGCCTAGTACCTGATTCATACTGGTGGGGGCAACTCGTGCGCTTGCTCGGCCAACGAGGTCGTTACTTCAGCGTCGCCGAGCTGGCGGCCGTTATCGGCTGGCCGATTGATGCCCCCGATCTGCCCGGCTTGGAGCTGGGCGCGAGTAAGCGCCTGGTCCCCAGCCTAAGCCTGCCAACGGCGGGGCGGATTCTCGGCATCAGCAACTTTGCCGGTGTCAGCCGTCCGGTCGCCATCACGCCGAGCGCTTCCACCCGTGGCCTGTACGTCCTCGGCCCGACCGGCACCGGCAAGACCTCGCTCATCAAGAACCTTGTCCATGACGACCTAATGCAGGGCCGGGGCCTGGCCGTGGTTGAGACCAACGGCGACCTGATCCGTGATCTGCTCGACCTGATTCCATCGGAGCGCACCAAAGATGTCGTGCTGCTCGACCCGACCGACCCGGACTATGCGCTCGGCTTCAACCCGTTTGCCGGGGCCGCCGATCCGGCCCTCGTGGCTGACCAGCTCGGCGAGCTGTTCCAGCGGCTATGGAGCGCCTATTGGGGGCCGCGCACCGGCCAACTGGCCCACATGGGCCTGTTGACGCTGGCCCGACGCTCCGGCTCCACGCTGCTTGATCTGCCGCGCCTGTTCCTTGACCCGGCTTTCCGGTTGAACGTGCTGGCCGGTCTGGACGACCCGCTGGGCTTGGAGCTGGACTGGCGCTGGTTCGAGAACTTGCCCGCGCGGGAGCAAGCAACCGTCATCGCACCCTTGCTCAACAAGGTTCGGCAGTTCACGGCCCGCCCATCAATCCGGGCCATCATCGGACAGGCCGAGCCTGCAACCTCAATGCGGGCCATCATGGCCGAGCGCAAGATCCTGCTCTGTCATCTGCCAAAGGGCCTGATCGGTAGTGAGACCGCCCAGTTGCTCGGCTGCCTGATCCTGACAAGTCTCTGGCAGGCGGCCACCGAACGCGCCCGGCTGGCCGTAAATGAGCGCCACCCGTTCGGCTTGTACGTCGATGAGGTGCAGGACTTCGCCGCCGCCCCGATTCCGTGGGACGAGATGTTCGCCCAGGGCCGCAAGTACGGCTTGGCCCTGACCGTGGCTCATCAGAACCTTGACCAGATCCACAAAGAGCTACGCGAAGTTCTCCTAGCCAACGCCCGCAGCAAGGCCGTGTTTGCTCTCAGCAGTAGCGATGCAAAGGTCATGGAACGGCTATTCGCTCCGGCGCTGACCGCCGCCGATCTGCAAGCCCTTGACGCTTACGCCATCGCCGCCCTTGTCGCGCTCGATGACGGCAGTACCGCCCGGCCGGTGACACTGGCAACCCCGCCGCCGCCGGCAGCTCTCGGCAGCCGGCAGCAGGTGCGCCATGCCTCGCGCCTGAACTACGCCCGCGGGCGAGCCGACGTCGAGGCCGCCTTGCGCACTCAGGCGGCAGGCCGCCCGCGTCCGGCGGCTCCGGTTGGCCGTAGGCCGAGACCCGTCTCATGAGCTGGTCAATCGCTTGGTCAGTCGCTTCAAGTAGGCCATATAGGAACGCCTGCAAATACTGCTCATTTTGGTCAAATCCGCCACTGACTATTTATGGCCTTTGGGGTGACAAATGAGCAGGCGCTACGTCAGTGCTGCCCGCTACCGGGAGCTGGAGACCGGATTGTCCGAGCCGGACTGTGCCGTTATCCGGCAAGTGGCGACTCTGCGCTTTGTCAGCGGCTCCCAGCTCGCCCGCCTGTGCTTCAGCGACAGCCCCGATCCGCTGAGCAATGCCAGGGCCGCCCGCCGCGCTCTGCTGCGGCTGACCAGACAGCAGGCGTTGGAACGCCTGACCCGCCGGGTCGGCGGCCGCCGACCCGGTTCGACCAGCTATGTCTACCGTCTGGGGATAGCCGGTCAGCGCCTGGCCGCAGCCCGTGGCTGGCAGCCCGAGCGTCGCGCCCGGCGGTCGCTTAGTCCCGGGACGCTGTTCCTGCGTCACAGCTTGGCTATCTCCGAGCTGCACACCCGGCTTGTCGAGAGCGACCGCGCCGGACGCCTGGAGCTGCTAGAGCTGGCGGCCGAGCCGTCATGTTGGCGCAGCTTTGACGGTCTTGGCCCTCAGCATCAAACGCTGAAGCCGGACAGCTATATCCGGGTCGGCCTGGGAGCCTTTGAGGACAGCTACTTCATCGAGGTGGACCGGGGCACCGAGGGCAGCCGGGCTATCGAGCGCCAGCTAGGGCTGTACGCCGCTTACTACGACAGCGGCCGGGAACAGGCCGAGCGCGGCGTCTTCCCGCGCGTGCTGTGGCTGGTGCCCAATGAGCAGCGGCGGGTCGTCCTGCTGGACAGCATGACCCGGCTGCCGCCCGAGCACTGGCAGCTTTTCCAAGTCTCGCTTTTTGCCCAAGCTATCGAGCAAATAACAAACAGTGAAACAAAAATCACTAAACGGTCGTCCAGCGCCCATGATAAAATATAGTCAAGTTAACAACACTTCAATGTAATAACACTTACCCATTGAAGCAATAAAGGAGATACATATGCAATCCACCATAAAGCCGCGTTCGCCGACCGAGGCAGCGCCAGGCCAAGTCAGCAACCGGACAGCGCGGGCGGTTCTGTACCTGCGGGTTAGCTCGCGCGGGCAGCTAAAACTGACTACGACGACGATGGCCTGTCGATCGCCGGTCAGCGCACCCGCTGTCAGCCGAAGGCCGCCGAGCATGACGCCGTAGTTGTCGATGAGTACATCGAGCGGGCCGAGTCAGCCAAGACAAACCACCGTCCGGCGTTGAACGCCATGCTGAAGCGAATCAAGGAGCAGCGTGACGTTGACTACGTGATCGTCTGGAAGATCGACCGTTTTGCCCGTAACCGTCGTGACGACGCCAACTTGTTGTTTGAGATCGAGATGGCCGGGGCGCGCCTCATTAGCGCCACTGAGAACGTTGACCAGACGCCCGCCGGACGCCTCATGCACGGCATGTTGGCCAGTTTCGCCGAGTATTACAGCCGCAACCTGGCCAATGAGGTCATCAAGGGGGCAACCGAGAAGGCCAAGCGCGGAGGTACACCGACACGGGCACCGCTCGGCTACCTCAATGTCCGAGAGCAATTGCCGCAGGGTGGCGAGGTGCGCACCATTAGCATCGACCCGGAGCGCGGGCCGATCATCGTCTGGGCCTTTGAGACCTACGCCACCGGCTTGTACTCGGTCAACGACATGGTGACTTTGCTGGCGGCGCGGGGTCTCACTAGTCGGGGCGACCGCCGCTATCCAGCAAGGGCACTGAATCACTCCAGTATGCACAAGCTGTTGTCCAATCCATATTACGCTGGCATTGTCGGCTACCGAGGCAAGCGATACCCCGGTCGGCATGAGCCGCTGGTCAGTCAAGAACTGTTCGATCAGGTTCAAGCGGTGCTCAAAGCTCACAATCACAGCGGCGAGCGCGACCGCAAGCACTCCCACTATCTAAAGGGCAGTGTCTTCTGTAACCACTGCCACCATCGCCTGACGTTCTCCCGCAACAAAGGCAACGGCGGCATCTACGAATACTTCGTCTGCCCGCTGCACCAGCGCCAAGCCTGCCCAAATCGCTACCAACGAATCGAGGCCGTAGAGGCAGCGATTGAGCAGCACTACAAGACAGTCCCGTTCAGCGCCCGCGACCAGGAACGGGTCAGAGCCGTCATTGAGCAGCACCTAGCCAAGCTGGCGAGCACCAGCAAAGCCGAGATTGACCGCTGCCAGGCCGTGCTCACCGGGCTCAAGCAGCAGGAACGCAAGCTGCTTGACAAGCACTACCAAGACGACATCTCCGATGAGCTGTTCCACGACGAGTCCGAGCGCATCAAGCGGGAACGCGGCGACGCCGAGGCCATCATTGCCCGGCTGACCATTCGCCACGAGGACTTGGTAGCCGGGCTGACGCTGGCGCTCAAGCTGGCCAGCTCCGACCTCTACGACCTCTACCTGCGGGCCAGCCCCACCATTCGGCGGCTCATGAACCAGGCCATCTTCAAGTTCATCTGGGTCTGGGACGAAGACCACCTGCGGGCCGAACTGGCCAGCCCGTTCAAGGAGCTAGCGGCCATCAGCCAGGCTACCCGTCGCAGCGAGCAAGCAGCCACTCGGACAGACCCTCAGCCCTCCGAGCAAGTCCTGGCTGGCACGCAGGCCGACGAAAACGACGAAGCCTCTGATACCTGGGAGGCATCAGAGGCTTTGGTCGTTGGTTCGATTAGCGACGTTATGGTGGGCGATACTGGGCTCGAACCAGTGACCTCCGCCTTGTCGAGGCGGCGCTCTCCCAGCTGAGCTAATCGCCCTGGGATCGAATCGAAGCCTATCAACGCGCAACGTTCGCAATGGCCCGGACACATGGAGGGTCTTGCAGCCTCTCGTCCGCAAGACAGGGCCCGGGCGGAGCCTCCCAGCGCACCCGGGCCTTGCAAGATCACGGCACGATGATCGTCTGGCCTTCGCTGCTGCCACCACCACCGGCGACTTCCTGACCGCTTGAGCCGGATTCGCTGGGGACGAGGACGCCGCTTGTGCCGGAGCCTTCTTCGGTGCCACCTTCAGCACCGGAGGCACCCGCTTCGACTTCCCCGTAGGGGCTCTGCGATCCGTACGGCGAGCGGGCTCCATAGGGCGATTGGGCGCCGCCGACCCCGCTTTCGGTCTGAACTGCTCCCTGACTGGCGGACGCCGATGCGACACCTTCGCCCGCCTCGATCTTCTTGACCGCTTCGGCGACCGTGTTCGAGGCGATCGCGAACCCGACGCCGGTGCTGCCGGGCTGGGAGCCTTCGGAGCGAGCTGCGTCACTGGCGATCTGCGAGTTGACGCCGATCACTTCTCCCTCTTCATTCAACAGCGGACCGCCGGAGTTGCCGGGGTTGAGCGCTGCGTCGGTCTGGATCGCGCCCGGTGATCTTCGACGCCGTTGGGAGCGGCGATTTCGCGGCCGAGCGCGGAGACGATGCCGCGGGTCAGCGTCTCGTCGAGGCCGTAGGGATTCCCGATCGCATACACCGCGTCGCCGATCTGTACGGAGCTCGAGCTCACGAGGTTCAGCGGCTTCAGATTCAGACCAGACGGATCGATGCGGATCAGCGCGAGATCCTGGTTGGCTTCCTCCCCCACGAGCGTCGCTGTGCGGGTGACGTTCGAGGACTTCCCCGGCCCGGCCACGATGCTCGTGGCCCCCGCGACGACGTGGTCGTTGGTGAGGATCAGGCCTTTATCGTCGAGCACGATGCCCGTGCCGCTGTCTTCGCCCTCCGAGGTGACGGCCTTGATCGCCACGACACCGGAAGAATCGCGTTCATAGACCTGCGTGGCCGTCAGTCCCGTCGCGGCGACCTCACGGCGCGTTCCGCCCGAGGAGCCTGAGTTGGCCGACGCGCTGCTCGCACGCGCGGCGGTGGACGTTGATGGTGCCTTGCCGCCGGAGCCCAGCGCGAGCACTGCGACGAGCGCGACAGTTGCCCCGGCGATGGCCGCGAGCAGTATGGGTGCGAATAGACGTTTCACGACCACCTCCTGGTTTCAATGGGATGAGGTCATGATGCGAGGGCCCGCTATGGCGGCGCTAACAATGTCCCTAAAGGTCGCTAACGAAGCCAGAAAAGATCGATAACGGGATCCGAAACGCCCGATAAGGCACCGCCGGGCAATCGATCGCCGCCGGCAGTCCAGCATCTCGAAGATCGCCTGCGACGCCCGGCGGCCCGATACCCTAAGGAGTCTCGCGGCGACGTGGCGGAGTGGCTACGCAGCGGCCTGCAAAGCCGTCTACACCGGTTCGATTCCGGTCGTCGCCTTGGAAAACGCCTGCAAATTGATGCTTTTTGCTTTCGGCGACCGGCGGACAACCGTCTACTCTCCCCAGGCTCTCCCCAAAAGCCGTCTACACCGCGCAACTTTTTAGGCTGATTTGCAGGGGTTTTGCGCAATCGCCAACGCCTCGACCATCGTTGTAGTCTGAAAAGGCCGTTGACGGTGCGACGTAGGCGCTGATCGACAAACCACAGGACGGCAAGGCCACGGCCTGAGCGACGCGCTCGCTTCTCGTCGTGGGTGTCGCGTAAAGTGGTTGCGGGGGAAGACTGGCGGTGGTGGTGACTGTGGTGTTGCTGGTGGAGGTCGGGCGTTGAGCGTCTGACCGAGTGTCGGTTGCCGTGCAGGCGCTGTTCAGGCCGTCTGGGTGGCGAGATGGTGTTTGTGGAGCTTCATCAGGTTGTGAGTCGCGGTAATCAACCGCCACTCTGAGCGTGCGGCGGATCTGCCTCGTCGCTGGAACTGGCTGATGCGGCGGTTGTGCTTGGTTTGGGCGAACACGGGCTCGACCATCGCCTTGCGTTTTCGGTAGAGCCCGCCGCCATAGTCACCGGCGAGCACGGTGCGTATGAAGGCGTAACGGCCGCCGTCCCAGCCGCGGCGGGGTGTGCCGCGCTTGCCGGCATCCGGGGGGATCAGGACCTGGGTGCCCGTGTTCACGACTTGGTCGATCTGTTGCTCGTGCCAGTAGCCGCTGTCAGCGACCGCGACGCCCGGTGTGTCACTCACACCGATCTCGGCGAGCTCGTCGTTGACTGCCTTGACCATCGGCTCGAGGTGACCAAAATCAGATGACGCGGTCGTGACCTCGGCTGCGAGCACGATCTGATGCTCGTTGACAGCGGCCTGCACGTTGTAGCCCTGCGTGTAGCTGCGCGGCGTCTTCACATTGCGGGAGTCCAGATCGGTCACGTTTATCTTCCCCGGCGGCAGCGCCGGCGCCACATACGGATTGGGGCGCGCACCGAACCGCCGGCCGTCACTGGTCACTGCAGTCGCGCGATGCGTCTCATACGCCTCGTTCGCTGCGCGCTCGACCGACAGGTTCTCCTGAAGCCGGCGCTCAGCCTCGAGCAGCCGCTGTGCTCGCGAGCGTGGAATCGGCTGGGCGTTCACACGGCGATGCTCATCGAGCTGGCGGCGCGCCTCGCGCGACCATCCCTCACGCCCCTGCATCCGAGCGACGATCGCCACGGGATCAAGCACAATCGCGGGATCCCGCGATTGTGCATCAGCCGCCTCGGGCTTCGCGGTTTCTTTCGTTGCGCGCTCGAGCTCGAGCCTCTCCTTGGCCCGTCCTAGCGCGGCACGACGCCCCTCGCTGGTCCGCAGATGCTCGGGCAACTCATCGCCTCGCTTATCGCCGTAGAGCGCATCCTCCGCACGATCGACCTCGCCTGCCTCCTTGAGGATCTCCCTCGCGAGCTGCTCGTAGTCGAGATTGGAGTGATGCGACGCGTTGGCGTGGATCTTCGTCCCGTCGATCGCGATCAGCCCAACGCTCGCCAGGCCCGCCTCCTTGCACAACAACAGCACGTCGCTGAACAACGCCGCCAGCGACTCCTCGTGCCGCACACGAAACCGCGCGATCGTCGAGTGGTCCGGTGTCTGCTGCGCCGCGAGCACCCTGTAAGCGACGTCCTCCACACACTTGCGCTCGATCCCCCGCGAAGACCGTTCTCCCCGCGCGTACGCGTAAAGCAACAGCGCGACCATCATCTCCGGCTCAAACGCCGCGCGACCCCACCCATCCAAGCGATAGGAGGCGTAAAACGCCGACAAATCGACCCGCTCAACCGACTCCAGCACGAACCACGCCAAATGATTCTCCGGCAACCAATCCCGCGGATCCGGTGCCATCAAGAACACCTGCTCACGATCACACGCCAAAAAGTTATAAGCCATACCCGAAGTGTCTTCAACGCCCCAGACAGACCCCCGGTTTACGCGACACCCACCGTCCGGAGCGAGCACGCGTCGGGCGCCCTCGGAGACGATCGCATCCCGCCGGATGCGATCGCCGTGACCGCTCCGGTCAGCCCTGCGTTTCGGCGCAGGTAGCTTGTAGGTCTTGTCGAAACCCGGAGCCAGCGGCGCGTAGTAGCGCACGGGCAAGGTTGAAGCTGTCGGTCGGCGTGACAGCCAGTGGAGTTCTGACGGTCGTCGGTATGGGCGGCTGCTAAGCGCCTGTCCTGCCGTAGACTCGCTATTCGTGCCCAACGCCAAGCACAAACTCGATGAGGTCTACGGGGTCGCACGCGATCTACCGATCAACTACGTCGAGCGGTCCACGGTAGACGGCACATTCGTCGCAAGTCTCGCCAGAAGCCGTCACATCGTCGTATTCGGGAGCTCAAAGCAAGGCAAGACCAGCCTACGGAAGCACACTCTCCAAGACGATGACTATGAGGTTGTCACTTGCTCGAACAAGTGGACGAGCTTGATCCCCCTCCACAGCTCAATCCTCAAGGCTGCTGGCTATACGGTCGAGCAGGCCACCACACGGACAGCCACCGGCACGCAGAAGATCACGGCCAAGATTGGTGCCAAAATCGGCGTGCCCTTCTTCGGCGAGGCGAAGGGAGAGGTCGCCGGTGAGGCTGGGTCTGGAACGTCGACGAGCAAATCGACCCAGCCGCTGGAGCTTGATCCCCTCGACGTCAACGACATCATTGCCGCGCTCGACGCCGCTGAGTTCAAGAAATTCATCGTCCTGGAGGACTTCCACTACTTGCCCGAGGAGACGCAGCGCGACTTCTCAGTGGCGCTTAAGGCGTTTCACGAGCAGTCGGGCCTGTGCTTCATCGTCGTGGGTGTGTGGCTCGATGAAAACCGGCTTATCGGTTACAACGGCGACCTTACCGAGCGGCTGATCGCGGTCAACGCGGACGCTTGGTCACGGGAGCAGCTCTCGGAGGTGATCGCTGGCGGCGAGCGGCTGCTCAATGTGCAGATCGACTCGACGTTTAGACAGGACTTGCTCAACGGCTGCTTGGAGTCCGTATCAGTAGTCCAAGAGTCGTGCCACAAAATCTGCGAGTCAGCAGGCATCGCCGCGACCGTCGAGGAGACGTTCACAATCGGCGAGGGGGTCAAGGCCGCCGTTGTGATCCACGAGGTGGTGGAGAAGCAGTCAGCCCGCTACAACAGCTTCCTCCAGGACGTGGCGGCTGGCTTTCAGCCGACCGACCTAAAAATGTACCGGTGGCTGCTGCTCCCGGTCCTTCGCGCTACCTCGGAGGAGCTGGAGAACGGACTCTCCTTTTCCCACATTCGCGAGACGATTTCCGCGAGCCACCCCGAAGGCACAATCAACTCCGGCAACATCACGCAGGCACTCAAGTCCATCGCATCCTTGCAAGTCAAACTCGGCATCCAGCCGATCATCTTGGACTACAATCAGTCCGCTAAAAGACTGACAGTCGTCGACCGAGGTTTCCTGATATGGCTCGGGCAGCAGGACCGCACGACGTTGCTCACGGAAGCAGAGCTTCCGACGGAGATCGCCGATCCCGCGCAGCTAAGCGCGCTGCCTGTCAAGCACCTATAAACGACGGAACTCCGTATCGCTCGACTCGCGGACGTGCTTAGCGCGAAAGACCCGCGTAGTCAGCGAGACTCCTGAGTTGGACGATGGATGCACTTGGGGCGTGGCGGTCTATGAGCGGCAAAGGACGCCTATCTCCACGCCGCGCAGCGGGACACGCGCTTTGTCAGCATGGCGTTTCGACGTGCGAAGTTTGGAGGGGTCGCGAAGTGGGCCGAGAGCGCCGCGCCGCCGCCGTCGAAAACTGGTGGTTCAGAGTTGTAGCCGCCGAGCCCTCTTCTAAACACACGGTTGAGCGTTCATTGCGCCGCAGCCGCAGCATCAGCCCACTCTTGGACCCTATCGGCCCATGGCACCGGTTTGCCGACGGTCTCGCCGAACACCGCGAGCCCACTGAGGAACAGCTTCTCGAAGTGCTCGAGCGCGTCGCGCGCGCCCAGTTCTAGGGCGACGAAAATCATCTGGGCGAAGGTCCAGTAGGTGGTGTGAAGCACATGAAAGGCACTCGGACCGGTGGGCTCTTCTTCCACGGCATGCGGGCCAGCACACATACGTCTGAGCGCGGCGTATTGCTGCTCGAGGATTGGCTGCTCGCCCCGCAGTCGCGGGTGGAAATCCTCGGCCGCGGCTAGACGCTTGAGGATTGCTCCGACGGTGAGCGGGTCCCCGTTACGGTCGATGCCCCACCAAGGCCGTTCGGCATATAGGCCAAATCGCTCGCGTAGTTCCCGCTCTCGCCCGGCGAGATCTGAGATGTCTGCCGCTGACGTGCTCGCGCCGGGGACACTGGCAAAGTGAAGGCGCAACGCGTCCCCGTGGGCCTTGTGCTGTTCAACCAGCCACTCGTGGTCGTCCTCGTGCAGAACGAGCCAGTGCGCGATCAACATGTCCTCAAACAAAGACTCGGTGAGTGCCGCGGCCTGCGCGGTGCGCCCCATTTGCACAAGGGGGACGATCGTCTCGTAGGTGACGCGGGCACGGGTGAGCGTCACAACGACGAGCCGTTCGAGCGAGGTCGCAGGCTCCCACGTGCCGTCGTCGATGAACTTCGTAAGGAAGGCACACACGTCGGCAAGCATCTCGAGCACATCAGGCGCGAGGCGCTCGGTTTCGCCGTCCTGCTGGGACTCGCCGGGCTCGTAGCGTTCTTTCCATAGCGCCTGGGGCTCGATGTCGGCCGTGGAGTGGACCGCCCCCATGTAGGACATGAGCTCGGAGACGTGCACCGGCAGGACGTGGAGTGGCTCGCCGATCTCAAACCAGCGGAGGACTTCGCAGCGCCCTGTGTTCCCTTTGGTCGCGATGCCGCGGTGGTGGACGATGTCGTTGCGCATACGGTTGATGTCAGCCATCGCTGCGTCCTTGAGCTCGTTCTTCTCGATGCCGAGCGCCTTTGCGATCAGGGCGCGGAAATGGTCGTTCCACTTGGAGGCGACCATGACGATCCACTGCTGGCCGAGCGCTTGGACGACCGGCCCCTCGGGGGCGAGCCGCTCCGCGAGTGTCCTGATCGACCAGCGCTGATATGCGAGGCCCTCCTGGCTATTGGGGTTTCCGTGCCCAACGAACAGCGTTGAGTTCGCGCTAGGCGCCTTGAGTGTCCCGGCGAACTCGGCCATCTTGATGATGCCGGTGAGTGCCATCGCATGGATGCCGGCAATGTCGTTGAGCTCGTCAATGAACTCGTTCGTGAGCTTTACGGACCGCTCGTTCTCGTCCACGTCCCGAGGCTAGCGCGTGCGTGGCGTTGGAGCCCAAGAGATGACGCCGTCAGCGTATTGACCAAGGGGAATCAACGTCATCGAGCTCGTGGGCCTCACGGCGGTGCATCGAAATCAAGTCTGTAGTCCGGCTACATGCGCCAGTTCGAGCTGAGCCGCAGCGTGTCGCTTTTCGCGTGGATGCGAGCGTCCTGGCAGCCGAGTTCGGCATGCCCCCTCTGGACGAGATCCGGGCATCTCGCCGTCAGCTTAATGCGCACGCTCGGACGAGCATCAAGAGCAGCCATCTGCGACGACTAGCGTGTTTCGGGCCCCAGCGGGTCAGAGGCTGAGCGCAAGGCGAGCCTTACCGGCGAAGGTAGGGGCACCCGCGCGTTCGATCGCAGCGAGCAGCTCCTCAACAGGTCGCCCTCCCGCCCAGACTGTTGCTTGTCGCTCAAGAAGGTCGAGCATTGCCCGGGCGTCGGAGTCCAGCACTGGGGAGAGAAACTCGTCGGGCGTGATGACCGCTACCTCATAGCGTGATAGGCCATCGCGTAGGTAGCCCCGATCGTGGGTGAACAGGTAGTCGGCGTCTGCGGCCAGCGCCAGGGCACACACGTGTGTGTCGGCCGGGTCGCTGGTCAGGCTGGCGAGGTCGATACCGGAAGCCTCCCCGATGTCGATGTGTCCGGACGGGAAGTTCCGCGATAGATAGTCGACCCAGCGCCGCGCCGCGTCAGGGGAAAGCCCCTTCTTCTCTTCAAGCGTTGTTCGCGCCTCAGCGAGAAGCTCATCGCTCCAGAACAACTGGAGCAGGCGTAGGTCACGAGCAGCGCGACCCATCAGGTCATGCAGGACTCGCGAGTAGATGATGTCGGCGTCGAGGACCGCGCGCGGCAGGCCTGCGTGACTCACTCGGGCGGCGCACCAAAAGCATCGAGATCCTGTGACCACGTATCCGCGAGCTCGCGGCCAAGCTCACGGTCCTGCTCGAAGGCCAGCAACGATGTGAGCGGGATCTTCCAGTAGCCCGACCCGGGCAGCTTCTGCGCTTGGAGCTCTCCATAGCCGATCAGCCGCACGACATGCTGGCGAGAGAAACCCAGCCGGTCTGCGGCCTGTTGGGGGGAGAGCATCTCCTGCTCCTCAGCCACGGTCACCGCGAGCCGCTTCCCCTCCCCCAACAACCTGTCGATCTCCTCGGTCACGAGGGCAGCCTGGTCGCCGGCGGCTGGATCAAGGTGCAAAGTCTTCATCACCACTCCAACGATAACACAAAACCTGTCCTACCTGAACATCTCCTGGGCGAACCAGCGATGCTTACTCACGCCGCACAGCTCTCCCAAAACTCTCCCCAAACGAGCGACTTCTGAGGGCACGTGAGAGCACTTTGAGTCACCCGGAAACCGCTTACGTAAGCCGAGAACGCCCATTTAAGACGCACTGCAAAGCCGTCTACACCGGTTCGATTCCGGTCGTCGCCTCTGGAAGCCCTGCTCAGCTCTGCACATCATGCCTGCTACCATGACATCATGCGGCAGCTGACGTTGCGAGTGCCCGAAGTGCTCGCCGAACGATTGAAGGTGGCGGCGAGCGACCACGAGGACAGCGTGAACGGCTACGCGGTCAAGGTCCTCTCGGCCGCAGTCAACCCAGACCTTGCCGCTGATGAGATCACGGGTCTGAGGGAGCGCCTCACGCAAGCCGGACTCCTGCTTACACCCGAGCGCATGTCGACTCAACCTCCCTCCCCTGAAGCGCTCGGCCATGCCCGTGCAGTCGCCGGCCACGGCAGACCACTTTCTGACTTTGTCACAGAGGGCCGCCGCTGAGCACCTTTGCCGATTCCTCGGCCCTCGTAAAGCTCTACGCCGATGAGCCCGGCCATCAAGCTATCCGCGCGCTGGACCCGCTCGTCATCTCAGCGATTGCTCGCGTAGAGGTGCCGTCCGCACTGTGGCGCAAGGCCCGAGCAGGCGACTTCGACGACAGCCCAGCCGGCATTCTGGTTAGCGCGTTCGCGGTCGACTTCCACGGCGATCCCGACTCCGAACCGCGCTTTGCGATCGTCTCACTGGTCGAGCCAGTCCTCATCGCGGCCGCCCGGGAAGCGGCGCGTCATGCGCTGCGTGCCTATGACGCGGTACAGCTCGCCAGCGCCCTGGCGGTCCGTGAGACCGATCCATGCTGCAGCCACTTCGCCTGCTTCGACGCCGACCTGCGGCGCGCCGCCAGTCGCGAGAGCTTCACGCTGGTACCGGAAGCAATGTGACCAGACCGTAATCCTCAAAGAAAGCTGGAGGAGAATTACGAGGCCATGCTGAGCCCGCTATGAAGCCGGACCTTCCGCTTCGCCTTCACAGATTTCCCGGTCTTCGTGCGCGCGTCGGGTGAGCTTTTCGGCGAACATCGTCTTTCCGGCCGGTGTGCGGACGAGAATTTCCCGGGGGAAGGCCGACAGCGCCACGTATGCCACAACGCCATGGAGATGCATGCTCCGCGGGATCGGTACGCGGCGCAGGGCTCTGAAGCCGGTGCCGGTACGCACCAGGACCGTATCCTTGGGAGCCTTCAGGAGACCGTAGATGATCGCGTATTCGTGTGGTCGGCAACCCGTTTCGCTCTGCAGTTCGAACGGGCTTGGACGCGGGCGCGGTCCCCCGATCTCGATGGATTCGCCACTGGCGCTATAGCCGAGTAGTTCTTCGCTCATGACCATGATGCTGAAGTTGTTTTCAATTCGGCCTTGAAAGCGCATGCGGAAGCCGGTAATCACGAATTGCGGACCGCGTGGCACACGTCCAACCGCGACGATGCCGCCGCCCGGCAAAGATTCGGGTGGCTTGGGTGCTGCTGGGACGTTACGCGGGCAGGCCGACTGCGGCGAGAGCTTAATCGTGAGTAGCGGCGTCCCGGACGCGTCGAGCTCGGTGAGCGAGACGGGCGTCTGCGCGGGCTTTCGCAGTACTTGGTAGTAGAAACCCGCAGGCCCACCATCGGCTGCGGGAACTATCGCGACAGGCGAGTTGATCTGTTGGCCACTGCTCAACGTCAGGGTCACGCTCTGCGCACCTTCGACAGTTTGACCTTCGATCTGCCAGCGTTCCCCGTCACATTGCAAGCGCGGCTCTTCAGGATGCGAACGCGAGAGACATACCGTACTACCACCACCAGAGCTTGAGCCATTCTTATCAGTTTCGCGCTCCTCAAGCCCAATGCTCAGAGGACACTGTGATTGCCCAACGATGGCGCCCTCGCCTTTCGGTTCGATCCAGATCGTGAACGAACTGCCTGCTGCGGTCATGCCGCTGTCGATCACAGTCGCACCCTTTGGCGGACCTTCAAGTTCTTCTCCCTCGCTACCCAAGCCAAGTCCCAGCCGCAGACGTTCATACACGACCTGGAGTCCCTTGACCGCTGTGCGAACCCGACCTGCAAGACCATTCAGCTCGCGCACCACGATCTTGTCGCGCGCGTCCTCAAAGGACGTAAGCACCGTGCTTGGGTTCGGACCACGCAGAGCCTCAAGCTGTTCGCGCCCCGAGAGTTCGATCGCATCGCGCTGGCGCATACGCGCCTTCGTGGCAGTCGACAGCGTCCTGTAACCGCTCCCAACCCACGTCTTCATGTCCGCACACACATCGGGCAAGCCGCTCCGCAACTCCCACTCGAGGGCAGCTGCTTTTGCATGCACATAAGCGGTAACACTCGCGTTTGTCCAGCTCAGCGAGGCGACCGCTTGAACATAGGCCAGCGCCTGCTTGCGATCTGGGCTCACCAGGGCAAACGAGACGCCTTCCGACAGCTCCAACTCGAGCTCACCAAGCTGTCGTTGCTCGCGATTGCGTTCGCCACGCGCACGAGCACCGCGCTGAGGTGAGTTGCCCGATTCTCTCAACCCTTCCGGCCTGGGAGCATTGGAGAGAACACCGGGACATTCGCCCTGCAGCTTGTTGGCAAACGCTTCTACAGACGCGTTGAAGGCAGGCGCGTTCGCCACGAGACTCTGCTCGTATGCAAGCCTCGCTTCGAGATACGCATGCGTCGCCGTTCGATCTCGAGCACTCACACGCGCACCACGAGCGGACGCCACACCTGGCGCCGCGAGGGTCAGCAGCAACGACGCGAGCGCAGCCGCAGCAACGCAAAGTGCCGCAGGTCCGAACAATGTGCGCAACCCGGGATGAGTAGTCGCAGGGCGACCTCGAACTGGCGAGCGGGAGGTTTGGCCTAATCCGTTTCGCATGTCAAATCTTGCGCGGCCATCAGATCAGCTCGGCAAGGGCGAGAGGCTAGCACGCGCCGCCCCCGCCACCATCCGCCTCGGACAGTTGGTCCCACGTCGTTTCGCCTCGCCGAGCTGCGATGTAAGCCCTACCCTGACACCCCTTGACGAGCATGCGAACATATGTTCGCATGCTCTCTTTGCTCCCCCTCCTCGCGCTGCGCGCAACACGAACGCTCGACCGATGAAGAACACCCGCGGCGGCCCGATCGTGTGCGTTCACCTGCCGCGCTTCGCCCTGGTGATCGCCGCCGGCGGCCCGGAGGCACTGGCGGGCCGCCCGCTGGCAATCGCCCCGACAGGCAGTAGCAGCAGCGCGCAGGCCATAGGCGAAGTCTCCGGCGCCGCACAGGCACAGGGCGTACGCGCCGGGATGGGCTTGGGGGAAGCGCTGACGCTCTGTCCCGAGCTGGTGCTCGTCCCCGACGACCCGCTGGCGCTCGCACAGGCCTGGGAGTCGGCGCTGCTGGCCTTGGAAGGCATCGGCGCGCGCGTGGAGCCGGCAAGTCCGGGCATCGCCTACTTCGACGCGGGCGGGCTTGGCGGGCTGTACGGCGATCTCCGCGGCACGATCGCCGCCGCCCGCAAGGCGCTCGGGCGCCCCGCGAGGATCGGCGCGGGTCCCACGCGCTTCTGCGCGCTGGCGGCGGCACTCGAATCTCGCACGCGCCGCGCGCACGTGATCGACGATGGGAATGCAACCCGGAGCTATCTCGCCGCTCAGCCGGTGAGCCTCCTCTCCCACCACGAGCAGACCGCGCCGCTCGTGACCTGCATGGAACGGCTGGGCATCGGCACGCTCGGGGAGCTCGCCGGCCTCGGTGCAAGCGCGATCACCGACAGATTCGGCAGGACGGGAACGATCGCGCGGGAGCTCGCGCTCGGACACGACGAGCCGCTGCGCCCGCGTGTCGTTGAGGACCGTCTGCGCGAGTCGATGCACCTGGGCGAGTCGAACTCGGGGCAGGCGCTCGAATGCACCCTGGCGATCCTCGTTGATCGGCTGCTCACGCGGCCCGAGCGGCGCGGGCGCACGATCGTGGCGATCGCGCTCGGCGCTCGCCTCGTCGAGCGCGGCGCCTGGTGTGAGCACGTGGTCTTCCGTGAAGCAATCTGCGATCGGCGCAGGATGAACCTCGCACTCTCACTGCGACTCTCCTCGCTGCCGGCGCCGGTCGAGACCCTGCAGTTGACGGTCGAGCGCTTCGGGCCGGCCGCAGGCGATCAGAGCTCGCTGCTTGACCTCGAGCGAAGTGAGCACAGACGGCGCCTGCGCGAGGCGGTCCGGCAGGTGCGCGCGGTCGCGGGACCTTACGGAGCGCTTCGCGCGAGCGTGCTCGACCCACGATCGCGGGTGCCCGAGCGAAGGTTCGGCTACGCCCCGTGGCCGCAATGACCCTCCGCCGGCCGACGAACAAGATGGCGTCGCGGCCTTCGCCGCCGAACGCGCCTCGCGCGGCCCGCGTGCGCGTCGCGGCGGGCAGACCGATCATGGTGGACGGGGAGCGAGTGGGCGAGCATCTAGAGGATTGGCTGCTCGAGGGCTGGTGGTGGACCGAGCGCCCGCTGCGGCGCCGCTACTGGGAGATCGTGACGGTCACGGGCCGAAACCGAGTCCTCTTCCACGACCTGCAAAGCGGCGGGTGGTACGCACAGGCCGCCTGAGGACATGTCCGGCACCCCGCCCTATGTCGAGCTGCACGCTCACTCCGCCTACTCCTTCCTGGACGGCGCCTCGCTCCCCGACGAGCTGATCGCGCGCGCCGCCGAGCTCGGCCACTCGGCGCTCGCGATCACCGATCACGACTCGCTTTCCGGGGCCATGGAGTTCGCGATGGCCGCGCGCTCCTCGCCGGTGCGGGCGATCGTCGGCGCGGAGGTCACGGTCGAGATTCCAGGCACGCGCAGTGGCGCTTGTGGCGCTCGTGGTGGTGGTGGTGGTGGCGACGACGACGACGACGCTAGTGGTGATAGCTGCAGCCTCAGCAGCAGCAGCAGCAGCAACAACAACAACAACAACAACAGCAGCAACAACAACAGGGGCGCCAGCAACAACAGCGAGGACGACGGGCTGCGACATCTAACGCTGCTGGTCCGCGACGGGCATGGCTGGCGCAACCTCTGCCGTCTACTCACGCTCGCGCACTCGCACACCCGCGAGCGCCCGAACCGCAGCGCGGGTCAGCCGCGCGTGACGCTGGAGCGGGTCCTCGAGCACGCCGAGGGACTGGTCTGCCTAACGGGGTGCGCGGAGCGCTCTGCGATCGGACGTGGGCTCGACGACGAGGCGACCGCGAGGGTGCTGCTCGAAGCGTTCGGTCAAGACGCGCTGCGGGTCGAGCTTCAGCGCCTCTACGCGCGCGGTGACCGGCGGCGAAACCGCGAGCTCGAGCGCCTCGCGCGGCGCCTGGGGATACGCACGGTCGCGACGGGGAACGTCCACGCGCACACGCCCATGCGCGCGTTCCTGCAGGACGCCCTCGTGGCCGTTCGCAACGGCATGACGCTGGATGCCTCCGAGCCGCAGCGGCGCCCGAACCACTCGCACGTGCTCGCGCGCCCGCAAGCGATGGCCGCTCGCCTGTGCGATCACCCCGAGGCCGTCGCGGAGAGCGTGAGGCTCGCCGAGACGCTGAGCTTTCAGCTGACGAGCGATCTGGGCTACCGCTATCCGATGTCGGAGTCCACGCAGGCCACGCGCGAGCTGGCCGAGGTCTGCAAGGCGTTGTTCGCGACCCGCTACCCGGCCGACTACCGGCGCCGCCACGAGGCCGCCGCAAGGCTCGAGCAGGAGCTGCGCGTCATCGACTCGCTCGGCCTGTCGGGGTTCTTCCTGATACATCACGAGATCCTCGAGCTGGCGCAGGACGTCGCCCGCGAGATCCGCGGTGCGAACACCGCCAGGGCGCTCCTGCCCCCGGGCCGGGGTCGTGGCTCGTCGGTGTCCTCGATCGTCTGCTACCTCACGGGCCTCTCCCACATCGACCCGATCGAGGGCGAGCTCGCGATCGGCCGGTTCCTGCACGAAGACGTCGTCGGACTGCCGGACATCGACATCGACTTCCCCCGCGACATCCGCGCCGAGCTGATCGCCCGCATCCCCAAGCACTACGGTCAAGATCGCGCCGCATTGGTCGCGGCCTTCCCGACGTACCGCGCGCGGGGAGCGATCCGCGATCTGGGCAAAGCCCTGGGCCTGCCGGCCGGGGAGATCGAGCGCGTGGCCCGCGGATCGGAGGGATGGGGCGGGCAGGGTGTCGTGAGCGAGGACATCGAGGTGGCGCTCGGCGCGGGAGGACTGCGCGAGAGCGGGCGCTGGCAGTGGCTCGCGCGCCTGGCCGACGAGGCGCAGAGCCTGCCCCGGCATCTCTCCCAGCACTCCGGCGGGATGGTGATCTCCACGCAGCCGCTGATCGACTGCTGCCCGATCGTCCCCGCAGCGATGGCCGAGCGCCAGATCGTGCAATGGGACAAGGACTCCTGCGCCGATGCGGGCTTTTTGAAGATCGACCTGCTCGGACTGGGCATGCTCTCGGCGGTCGAGCGCTGCGTGGAGCTGATCGCGCGCACGCGCGGCGAGCGGATCGACCTCTCGCGGATCCCGTTCGACGACCGTGCGACGTTCGCGATGATCCAGGAGGCGGACACGACGGGCGTGTTCCAGATCGAGAGCCGCGCGCAGATGGGCTCGTTGCGACGCACCCGCCCGGCGAGCCTGCAGGATCTGACCGTGCAGGTCGCGCTCGTGCGCCCCGGCCCGATCGTCGGCGGCGCCGTGAACCCCTACATCGAACGCCGCCAGGCACTGCTGCGCGACCCGAACCATCCGATCCCCTACCCGCACCCCTCGCTGGCGCAGGCACTGCGGGAGACGCTCGGCACGATCATCTTCCAGGACCAGGTGATCGATGTCGCCCGCGCATTCGCGGGGTTCACCGCCGGCGACGCCGAGGGGCTGCGCCGCGCGATGAGCCGCAAGCGCTCCCAAGAGGCGATGGACGGCCATCGCCAGCGGTTCGTGCAGGGCGCCCGGCAAACGCACCCCGACGCGGACGAGGAGACGATCGAGCGGGTGTGGAGTATGGTCGCCGGGTTCGCCGGGTTCGGCTTCCCCAAGTCCCACGGCGCCGCGTTCGGCCTGCTCGCCTACCAGTCGACGTGGCTGCGGGTGCACTACACCCAGGAGTTCCTCTGCGCGCTGCTGAACGAGCAGCCGATGGGCTTCTACCCGCCCGACTCGCTGATCCACGAGGCACAGCGGCACGACCTCACGATGCTGGCGCCGGAGGTCAACCACAGCGACGCCGAGTGCTCGGTGACGCAGGAGGGAGCGCTCCGCATCGGCCTCTCCTACATCAAGGGCGTGGGCACGCAGGAGATCGAACGACTCGTCCGCTCCCGCGAGCAGAGCGGTCCGTTTCGCGACCTGCAGGACCTCGCCGCCCGCGCCGGCGTCGGCCACACCACCCTCAGCCACCTCGCGTGGTCGGGCGCCTGCGACGCGCTCGCCGGCGGAGACGGACGACACGCCCGACGCACCGCCCTGTGGCGCCTGGGGGTCGCCACACCCGGCCTGCATGACGACGCCGGCCTGCAGCTGGCGCTCGACCTGCCACTCCCCCGGGCTCCGCGACTGCCCGCGCTCGACGAGTGGGACGCACTGCTCGCCGACTACTCAACCACCGGCGTCTCAGTCGAACACCACCCGCTCGAGCTGCTGCGCCCGGCACTCACCGCACGCGGCGCGCGCTCGACCGGCGATCTCCTCACGACCCCCCACGGCGCCCGCGTGACGGTCGGGGGCCTCGTGATCGCCCGCCAACGCCCGGGCACCGCGAACGGCATCACGTTCCTGCTGCTCGAGGACGAGCACGGAACCTTGAACGTGATCGTCGCGCGGCGACTGTACGAGGCCGACCGGGCGACGGTCCGCACACAGCCGCTGATCCTCGTCGAGGGACGACTCGAGCGACACGCCGACGGCGGCGGCGCCGTCAACCTGCTCGCCGCCTCGATCGCGCCCCTCCCCCAGCCCAGCGCAGACGCGGCCGCGTCCGTTCGCGACCTGCGCAGGCCCGCGGACCCGCCGGCCGCGACGAGCGAAGACTTCGCCCTGGTAGCCCCGCCGGCGATGAACTTCGGGCAAGGCCGGCGACGATGAAATCGCGACGCGGGCTCTGCGAGACTGCACTGATGCGCCAGCGCGTCACCGTGATCACCCTCGGCGTGCGCGATCTCTCACGCGCGAGGAGCTTCTACGAAGCGCTCGGGTGGCAGACGGGCGCGGGGCCCGAGGACGACGTGGTGTTCTTCCAGGTCGGAGACATGGTCCTCTCGCTGTGGGACCGCACACGTCTAGCCGAGGACAGCTGTGTGGACGACGCCCCGGGCTGGGGCGGGGTGACGCTCGCATTGAACCTCGGCTCACCCGCGGAGGTCGACGAGGTCACCGAGCAGGCGCGCGCCGCCGGGGCCACAATCGGGCGCGAGCCGGCGGAAACCTTCTGGGGTGGCTACAGCTCGGCGTTCGTCGATCCCGAGGGCCATCCGTGGGAGATCGCGCACAACCCGCACTGGACGCTCACGCCCGAGGGCGGCGTCAGGCTCGCCGGCAGCTGAGCCCTCCCGCGGCGTCCGCGCACGCCGGCGAAACCCCACAGACGCCAACTGCTGCGGTGAGCGGCGCCGACAGCAACCCGACGCAGGCGCGGGGCTCTGGCTCTCCCATCCAAGTCCACGAAGCGCTCCCTCCGAAGCTCACACCGTGAAGGCGCCGCGCCGATGATCCACGTGGCGGGTTATGACCTTCGTGCGTGCTCTCATCCTTCGCCTCCCCACGATGCCCCTCGGGGTCCTCCTCGCGGTCCTGCTGCTCGGCGCGGGCGCACTCACCGCCTCCCCCGCGAGCGCCCGACCCTCCGCTCCCGCTTTCGGCGCCGCGCCGGCGCTCAGCTCCGCGCAACAACGACGCCACTACCTCGCGCTGGCCAAGATCGGCGTCGCGGCGGCGCAGCGCGACTGGCGCGACCGGCGCCTGCACTGGTATGACGCGCGCCTGCACGACCGCGACCGCTATCCGCTGGCGACGATCTGGGACATCGTGCCGCTGTTCCAATCGCTCGACACGATCGCGATCGCCCAGCCGAACGCCGCGAACCGCCGTGCCCTCGCGCGCTTCGCGAGTGGGGCCGAGCGCTACCTGAACCCCGACCTGCGTCCCGTTCCCGGCTACTCCCCCTATCCCGGCGATCGCGGCGCCGATACGGAGACGTGGTTCGACGACAACGGCTGGTGGGGGCTGGCGTTCCTCGAGGCCTACCGCGCGACCGGCACGCGCCGCTATCTGCGCGACGCGCAGCGCGCTCTGCGCTACATCGCCGCCGCCGGCTGGGATGCCGCGGGCGGAGGGATCTGGTGGAACACCGATCACCCCTACACAGCCGGCGAGGCGCTCGCGAGCGCGACGCTCCTCTACCAGCAGACGCACTCGCGCCCGGCGCTCGGACTGGCGCGGAGGTTCCTGGCCTTCGCGAACACCGGCGGCTTCAGCCCAAACGACCAGCTGTACGGCGCCGGCAGTCTCGTGAGCACGCCGATCGACTACATCCAGTCGCCGCTCATCTACGCCCAGGCGCTGCTCTGCAGGCTCGGCGTGAGCTCCGGCGATTGCTCGCTCGCGAATTACCTCACCACCAACGCGCTGCGCCGTTTCGGGCCGATGCTGGAATTCGCGCCACAGTACGACGCGGTCTACCTGCAGTGGATGCTCGCGCTGTACTCACTCACAGGCAATCCCGCGCTGTACACGCTGGCCGTGGAGAACGCCGGCGCCGCGCAGAGCGGCGCGATGGATGGCGAGGGCCTGTACCTGCTCTCCTGGAGCGGCGCCCCGCTGGCCGCGCAGTACGCGCAGCCGCAGATGCTTCAGACGCAAGCCGCCACGACCAGCCTGTTCGCCTGGCTGGCCGTGACGCGCCCGCCGGCGTAACGCCGGCGGACACAACTGTCCCGCGCAGGGCGGACACAACTGTCCCGCACAGAGTTCCCAGCCACCCGCGAACTACCAGCGCCCGTACCAGCGCCGACGTCCGACCCCCGCGTCAACCCCACCGATGACGAACCCGAGCAGCCAAAGCACTACCGCTATCACCAATACAAACCACAGCACATGAGCCGCGAACCCCAAACCACCGAAGATCGCGAGTATGAGCAATAGAGCTATCAGGGCAACCATTTTCATTCTCCTTTTCGTTGGCCTCACATTTACCCGACTCCCCGTGAGGCAAACCTGGCAGTGTGCAGACTCTCATCCCACGCCCTCTCACATCGGGTTTGAGGGTCCTCGGAGCGGGTAGAAACAAAATGCGCGGATATCTCATTTCAGGCAATTAGATCCGCAAGCAACGCCGAGACTGAGAGGTTTTAGAAAATGCCACCTAGAGGAGTGAAGAAAGGCAGCAAGCGCGATCGTCAGTACCAGCACATCAGGGAGAGCGAGCGCGAACGCGGTGTTTCGGAGAGCCGCGCGGAGGAGATCGCGGCGCGCACAGTCAACAAGGAGCGCGCCCGCAGCGGCGAATCGCGTTCGAGTTCGCGCTCTTCGACCAAGGACAGCTGAAGCGATGTCGAGCGGGCGCTACTGAGCCGCGAGCAGCGGCACGTCGTGGGCGAGTTCGGCGGGGATGAAGTTGGATGCGTAGATCGTCGAGCGCTTGCCCGAGGCGGAGATGCCGTAGACGAGGCCGGAGTGGTTGATGAACTGCGGCTGCTGAGCATCGCGTTCGGAGCCCACCCCCCAGGCCTTCCACACGCGCGCGAGTTCGTGCGCGTTGCCCGTGAGGTAGAGCATCCGCCCGGTCATTTTGTGGCGGGCGAGAAACGCCGCGACGGCCTTCTCGGTGTCGCCGCGCGGGATCGACGGAGACGGCGATGATCTGCACCCGCGAGGCGCGCGGCCCGAGCAGTTCGAGGGTGGTGTGCAGGCCGGCGGTGATCAGCGGACAGACATCGGGACAGTTGGTGTAGAGGAACGTCACGAGCACCGCGCGACCGCGATAGGAGGCGATGTTGACGGGTTGGCCGTGTAGTTGCGCAACGCGAGCGCCGGCGCGGGCATAGGCGGCGAGAACGCCTCCGCGGCCCGAACCGACCGTGAGCCGGAGACCGCACCGGTGGCCTGTGGGCTGGAGGAGCCGCCGATCGCGAGCACGGCGACGCCGCCGGCGATCACGACGAGCACGAGCAGGGCAAGCAGTATGCGGGGGTTCAGTCCTCGCGAGCGCATCGACAGGCGACGTTACCAACGCACGGTGGGTACGTGTCCCGGTAAGCGCACACCGGCCGTTCGGCAAGAAACGTTGCAGACCTCCCGATGTGATGCAAATTGCAGATCGACCTGTTAGGTTGCGCCCGCGTTCGTGCCCAATCCTCGACCTACGGGGTCGGGGAGCGGGGGACCCAGTTGCGGCCGAAGAGGGCCGCGGGGGCGAATCGCCACCTGAAGCGTGGCGTAGCGCATGTGCGCGAGCCCGACAGCTAACCCCGTAGGCGCCATCGCGAAGTCGAAAGGACGTAACGCATGCCGAGTGAGCCCTCGCGTGATCTTGCCGTACTCGACCCCTGGGAGGCCTCCTATGCCCGTTCTCGCGCGCGGCGCGAGCGGGCTCGGGGCAGGCGCCTGCTCGGCGCTAGGCAGTCTCCCCTCGTCGCTGACGGCGCTGCTCGGCGTGCCCGCACAGCGCGGTGCGAGCGTCCGCGACCTCGCGGCGGCGGATCCGTGGGAGCTCTCGCTGGGACGCTCACGTGCGCGCAGGCGTGCGCGCGAGCTGCGCTTCGTGCCGGCGGGGACGCGCGCGAAGCGCATCTCGCTGGGCGCGCTCGTGGCGCTGAGCGCCGGTCCGGCGGCCGGCCTCGCGGACGCCAGCGGCCACGTCTCCGCCCGCGGATCAGCCGACGACGACCGAACACGTGGTCGAACTGAGCGAAGGCGACGAAGGCCGGCAGGTGCGAACTGCTGCAGCAGGCGCTCGGCATCGCCGCCGACGGTGTGTTCGGACCGGCGACCGAGGAAGCGGTGCAGCACTTCCAGGCCCAGCACGGGCTGACGATCGACGGGGTCGTCGGTTCGCAGACCTGGTCGGCGCTGCGCGGACGGACACCCGCGCGGGCGTCCGTGGCGGACGTCTCCGAGCGGCGAATCCCGAATCCTCCCCCTCGGGCGAAGAAGGCTCCGAAGGCGGCGCGGTGGCGCGACTGCAGAGCGCGCTGCACCTGACCGCCGACGGGAACTTCGGCCCCGAGACAGAGGCCGCAGTCCGGCGCCTGCAGGCACGCCACGGGCTGACCGTGGACGGAGTCGTGGGACCGGCGACGTGGAGCGCGATCGGCGTGAGCAACGAGGAAACGCTGACTCCGCCCGCCTCGGCGCTGCCGCGAGCGTGCATCAGCAGTCACCACCACAGTGCGATCGCGAGCTCCGACGAAGGCTCCTCCGAAGAAGGCGCCGGCGGCTCCGGCCGGTGGCGCGACTGCAGAGCGCGCTGCACCTCACCGCCGACGGGAACTTCGGCCCCGAAACCGAGGCCGCCGTCAAGCGCCTGCAGGCACGCCACGGCCTGACCGTGGACGGCGTCGTCGGACCGGCGACGTGGAGCGTGATCGGCATGAGCGACGCGCAGACGCTGAACCCGCCGCATTCGGCTCTGGATGGGGGCGGCAGCAGCGGCTCCTCAAGCAGCGCCGGGAGGCGGATCGAGCGTGGTCGCGCGGGTGATCGCCGCGGGCGATGAAATCGCGACGCGGCCCTACGTGTTCGGCGGCGGGCACGGCTCGTTCCAGTCGACCGGCTATGACTGCTCGGGATCGGTCTCCTACGCGCTGCACGGCGGCGGCCTGCTGAGCTCGCCCGAGGACTCCTCGGCGCTTGAGTCCTACGGCGAAGCGGGCCCGGGCAAGTACATAACGATCTACGCGAACTCCGAACACGCGTGGATGGTGGTGGACGGCAAACGCTTCGACACGATCGCCCAGCAGGAGACGGGCACGCGCTGGTCGAGCTCGATGATGTCCACGGCCGGCTACGTCGCGCGCCATCCCGCGGGGATGTAGCGCGGACGTGCGGCACCATCGGCGCCGGCGCTTGATAGCGACAGATAAGGCCAATAAGACCCCTTGCCGGTCCGCGCCTGCCCCGAGAGTTCCATCCCAAGCGCGCCCTAGCTTGGATGCCTCCGCGAACACAGGAGGCAGAGCAGATGCTGGCACGCACGAGGACGTTCACGATCGAGGGGCTGCAGACGCGGCCGGTGACGGTCGAGGTCGACATCCGCCCGGGCCTGCCCGCGTTTGCGATCGTCGGGCTCGCGGACGCGTCGGTGCGCGAGGCGCGCGAGCGCGTGCAGGCGGCGATCTGGAACTCGGGCTACGAGTTTCCGGCGCAGCGGATCACCGTCAACCTGGCGCCGGGCGATCGTGCCGAAGGTCGGCCCGGGATTGGACCTGGCGCTGGCGTGCGGGGTGCTGGCGGCGAGCGAGCAGTTGCCGCAGGAGCGCCTTGCAGACGCACGCGCTGTTCGGCGAGCTGGCGCTCGACGGTGGGTGCGGGCAGTGCCAGGGAACGCTGGCGGTGGCGCAGGCCTGCGCGGAGGAGCGGAATCGCGACGCTCGTGCTCGCCGCGCGGCGCGCGCATGAGGCGATGCTCGTGGAGGGCCTCGCGGTGGCGGCGGCGCAGGATCTCAGGAGCACTGTGCGCGTGCTGAGCGGCGGCCCGCCGGACCCGTTGCCGCGCGCCGGAGGATCCCGCGCCTGACGGCGGCGCCGCGGGCGTGGCGCAGCTGCCGGACCTGAGCGAGGTGCGCGGCCAGCACCATGCGGTGCGAGCCCTGATCGTGGCTGCGGCGGGCGGACACAACTGCCTGTTGAGCGGCACGCCGGGTACAGGCAAGACGATGCTCGCACAGCGACGTGCCCTCGATCCTGCCGCGAGTTGAGCCGCCCGGAGGCGATCGAGGTGACGCGCATCCATAGCATCGCGGGCGAGGACGAAGGCGCGCTGGCGCAGAGCAGGCCCTTCAGGGCGCCACATCATTCGATCACGACCGCCGGCCTCGTCGGCGGCGCACGCAGGGGGTGGGTCGGCGAGGTCGTGCTCGCCCATCGTGGGGTGCTGTTCCTGGACGAGCTCTCGGAGTTCGCCAAGCCGACGCTCGAGGCTCTGCGCCAGCCGCTGGAGGATGGGCGCGTGGCGATCGTCCGGGCGAGGCACTCGGCGGTGTATCCGGCGCGCTTCATGCTGATCGCCGCGACCAACCCCTGTCCGTGCGGGTATGCCGGCGAGGGCGAGCGCTGCCGCTGCAGCGAAACCGACATGGCGCGCCACCGGCGCAAGCTCAGCGGCCCGCTGCTCGATCGGATCGACCTGCAGGCCAAGCTCGAGAACTCCGGCAGCGAGGGTCTCGGCGCGGAGCCGTGGACGAGCTCCGAGCAGCGCCCGCGAGCGCGTGATCGGCGCACGCGAGCGCCAGGCGCGGCGGCTGCGCGGGGAGTGCGCGAGCGTGAACGCGCACATGGACGTGCGCATGCTCGAACGGCACGCGCGCCTGGACGAGCAGGGACAGCGGCTGCTGAGCAGACGCCCAGTCGCGAGGGACGCTGAGCGCGCGCGGGCAGCACCGCACGCTGCGCGTCGCACGCACGATCGCCGACCTGAACGGGTGCGAGCGGGTGCGGATGCGCGACGTCGGCGTGGCGCTGTCGCTGCGCCCGGAGACCGGGCTGCGCGGCAGCCGGGCGGCGTGAGCGGCGGAGTGCGCGATGATCCCGCGAGACGAGGACGCGATCCTGCCGGCGGGTGTGAGATCCGATCGAGCGGCGCTCGCCCGGCTACCCGCAGGCGCTGGCAGCGCAGCGCGGGCGCGCCGAGGACGCTCTACGTGCTCGGCGGCAGCGAGCGCCTGGCCGCGCTCACCGAGGGCCCGGTGGTCGCGATCGTCGGCAGCGAGCGACCGACGGACTACGGGATGGAGATCGCGCGCAGCCTCGCCCGCGGCCTGGCCGTGCGGGCGTGACGGTACTGAGCGCGTTCGCCAACGGGATCGCCGCGGCGGCGCACGCCGGGAGCGCTGGAGTGCGATGGGCCGACCGTCACGGTGATGGCCGGCGGCGTGGATGTGATAGCGCCCGCGAGCCGCGGCGGGCTGTATGAGCGGGTGATCGCGAGCGGGTGCGCGATCTCGGCGACGCCCTGCGGGATCGCGCAGCGTCGCCTGGGGGGCGCTCGTGCGGGCGCGCACGGTCGCGGCGCTGGCCGCACTGACGATCGTGGTCGAGGCCGACGAGACGCCGCGGGATCTGCGCATCGCCGACTTCGCGCGGGCGCTCGGGCGCCCGCTGGCAGCAGTCCCCGGGCGGGTCACCTCGCCGGCGAGCAGGGGCACGAACGCGCTGCTGGCGCAGGGCGCGCCGCTCGTGCGGGGGCCGGCCGACGCGCTTGACCTGCTGTATGGGGTGAGCCCGGGAGAGCACGGCGCCACATCGCTGCCGAGCGGGCCGCGAGGCGATCTGCGCGCGACTCCTGGAACGAGTGGGCGACGGCGCGGACACCCCGGGGAAGCTGACACGCGCGGGAGAGGATCCGGGCCAGACGCTGCTGGCGCTGGCTGAGCTCGAGCTGATGGGCCTGCTCGGCCGCGGCGATGGTGGACGCTACGTACCGCGCCAGAGCCTCGCGGGCAGATAGAACTAACTCCGGTGGACACCGACACGCCACAAGCACGAGCGCCGATCGAGGACGTGGGCGAGCTGCCCGAGTCATTTCGCGCCGCGCATCCGCGGATCAGCCGCCTGGAGCTCGCGATGGTCGGCGCGGGCGGAGCGGTCGGGGCGCTGGGCCGCGTGGGTTGCAGCAGGCGTGGCCGACCGCGACGGGAGGCTGGCCGTGGGCGACGCTCGCGGTGAACATCCTCGGCGCGTTCCTGCTCGGCGCGCTGATGAGTGGGCTGCGCCACGGACCGGTCTCGATCCCCACCTACCGGCTGCTCGGAACCGGGCTTCTGTGGTGCGCTGACGACCTTCTCGACGATGCAGCTGGAGCTGCTACAGATGCTCGACCACGCGCGCTATGACCTCGCGCTCGGCTATGTCGGCGTGACCCTCCTCGGCGGCTACGCGGCCGTTTCGCTCGCGGCACGACTGATCGCGCGAGCAGTCCTCGGAGTCGCGGCCGAGGCGGAGGTATAGAGATGAGCGCCCCTCTATGGATAGCCGTGGCGGCGCTCGGCGCGCTCGGTGCGGTGGGCAGACTGCTGGTGGAGGACGTCGTCTCCTCGCGGCTCCCGCTCGCGTTCCCGGTGGGGACGCTCGCGGTGAACCTCAGCGGCGCGTTCGTCCTGGGACTGCTCGCGGGCGTGGCGCTGACTGGCAACGCGCTCGTGCTGGCCGGCGGCGCGACGATCGGCTCCTACACGACCTTCTCGACGTGGATGCTCGAGACGCACAGCCTCGCCGAGGACGCGGCGGCGCAGGGCGGCCGTCGCGAACGTGCTCGTGAGCGGGCTCGTGGGGCTCGGGGCCGTGGCGCTCGGACGGGCGCTCGGCGGGGCGCTGTGAGGCGATCCGCGTCGGACAGGCCGACAATCAACAGCACGCAAGCCGGCCATCCGCGCCGAGCCAGCCGGGTATAGTTGCGGCCATATGCGGCTGTAGCTCAGTTGGCTAGAGCGTCTGCTTGCCATGCAGAAGGTCGAGGGTTCGAGTCCCTTCAGCCGCTCTCAGCGCCACCATCCCCGAGCAGAGGAGCGAAGCGCATGGCCGCCACCGACACCACCTCAGAGCAGCTCGTAAGCGGAGTGGACTTCGTCGCCGTCTCAACGGCCGACCTCGACAGCGCGGTGAAGTTCTACGGCGAGACACTCGGCCTGCCGATGTCGGTGCGCCTGCAGGAGCGCAACTACGCCGAGTTCGAGACCGGGAACCTGACGTTGAGCGTGATCGACGCGGCGAAGATGGGCATGGAGCACCAGGTGCGCGGGCACGAGATCGCGCTGCACGTCGACGATGTGAAGGCGGCGCGCGAGACGCTCGAATCGCGCGGCGTGAGCTTCCGCGGCGACACGCTCGATACGGGCGTCTGCCACATGGCGCTGTTCAGCGATCCCGACGGGAACCGGCTGATGCTGCACCACCGCTACGCGCCGCGCCCGCCGCGGGACTAGTAGCCGCCGTACTCGCTGAGGTATTTTGTCAATGGCAGCGTCGCGCCGCCGGCAGCGTGCCGTGACGCACATCGCCAGGAGCGCATGCATGATCGAGACGATCCTGCCCGACACCGTGGTCGCAGTGGAGTTGCGCGAGGACTTGACCGATGTCGTGCTGTTCCCGGCAGAGGAGGCCGCGATCAGCCAGGCAGTCGACAAGCGTCGACGTGAGTTCACGACGGCGCGCGCCTGCGTTCGCAAGGCGTTTGCCCAACTCGGGCTACCTGCATCGGCCGTCGGCAATGGACCTCGTGGTGAGCCGCTCTGGCCCACAGGCATAGTGGGAAGCATCACGCACTGCGATGGCTACCGCGCTTGCGCCCTTGCGCACTCGCACGACATCGTGACGATCGGGATCGACGCCGAGCCCAACGCCCCGCTGCCGGACGGCGTCCTCGCAGGCGTCTCCCTGCCCCCAGAGCGCCGATGGCTGCAGCAACGCGCACGCGACGCGCCCGGCGTGCACTGGGACCGCCTGCTGTTCAGCGCGAAGGAGTCCGTCTACAAGGCTTGGTTTCCCTTGACCGGTCGGTGGTTGGGCTTCCAGGATGCCCTGATCGCCCTCGACGCCGACGCGGCGAGCTTTACCGCCCGACTACTCGTTCCCGGGCCGTTGTTGGACGGCCGTCGACTGACAGAGCTCACCGGCCGCTGGCTCGTGCTCGATGGATTGGTGACTACGGCCATCGCCGTCCCTACTGCGCAGCAGGACTCGAAGCCTCTCAGTCCATCGTCAGCGGGCCCTCGGCAGACCCGCTGAGGAACTGGCGCACGAAGGGGTTCTCCGAGGAGAACATCCGCTCGGCGTCGCCCGCCTCTACGATTCTCCCTCGCCACAGCAGCGCGATGTACTCGCCGATCTGCCGCGCCGAGGCGATGTTGTGGGTCACCACGATGTAGGTGCCCCCGTAGAGTTGATGCATCTCCTGGATCAGGTCGCACAGCAGTGCGGTGCGCACCGGGATCCAGGCCCGAGTCGGGCTCGTCGAAGATCACGATCTCGGGCTCCATCACGAGCGCGCGCGCGAAGCCGGCGCGCTTGCGCATGCCGCCGGAGAGCTGGTTGGGCATGTAGTCGATCGCCTCCGTCAGACCCCACGTCCGACAGACGCTGCCTGACGATCTCAGAGATCTGCGCCTCGGACATGTCCGTGTGCTGGCGCAGCGGGAAGGCGACGTTGTCGTACACCGACATCGACCCGAACAGTGCACCGTCCTGGAACAGCACGCCGACCTTGCGACGCAGGGCGAGCAGCTTCGGCAGCGTCAGGCTCGGGACCGACTCTCCTTTGACGATGATGTCGCCCGAGTCCGGGAACATCAGTCCGATCAGGTGCTTGATCAGCACGCTCTTGCCGGTACCCGAAGGACCGAGGACGACCGTGATCGTCTCGTCGGGGATCGCCACGTTCAGGCCGTTGAGCACCGGCGCGCCCCCCAAGCGCTTGTGCACATCCAGGCAGCGGATCGACCAGCGCTCGTCTTCGGGGTCGCCGAGCAGGTCGACGTCGCTGGAGTGGTACTCGAACTCGCTCGCTTCGCTGCGCTCAGCCTGAGCGTCCTGGCCCTCTGCCACAGCCCGACTCACGCCCGCCGGCTCGTGCTCTGAGCCCAGATCGAGCCCCTCCTCGGAGTCCTGTGGGGTACCGTCGGTCATCTGCACCTCGGATACTAGTCGGCTGCTGGGAGAACGGCAATGACAGCCGGTCGTTCGGCCTCGGCTTGACATTCTACCGGCGCTCAGTCTACGATATGGCGTCAGAATCGGTTTATAGCCGGAGGGGGAGCATCGAGGGAGGGGTCGGGAGGTCAGATGTTGGATCGCAGGGATACCGCGGTCGCGATCGCGCCGTTGGCGCTCGCGCGGTCGGCCGATCCGCGCCGAAGCATTCTGGAGGCGCTCATGCGGACGGTCGCGCTCAGGGGCTATGACCGCACGACGATCGATCGTGTGCTGTGCGCGAGCCGAAGTGTCGGCGCCGGTGTTCGACGAGCACTTCGAGGACAAGCAGGATTGCCTGCTCGCGGCGCTCGACGAGCTGATCGGCGAGATCGAACGCACCATCTCGACGAGGACCGCCCACGCGACATGTTGGTCTGAGCAGGTTGCGATCGGGCCTGCAGACGCTGCTGGTCGCGTTCGCCGGCGATCCCGACAGCGCACGGGTTGCGCTCGTGGAGTGCTTGAGCGCCGGCGAGCAGGCAATCGCGCGCGTGCGCGCGGCGATCGCAAAGACCGTTCCGGTGCTCGAGGAGGGACGCAAGGGTGATGGCCAGGCGGGGACGTGGGCCCCGGACACTTCCCACCTGCCCGCACAGACATCCGAAGCCGTCGCCGGCGGGATCGCCTCGATCCTGCACCGTCGCGTCCTCGAGGGCCGCACATCCGAGCTCCCGGCGCTGCTACCCGATCTCCTGTACTTCGCGCTGATGCCCTACCTCGGCCATGAACGCGCGCTGGTGGCCTCGGAATCGCGCCTCCGGCTCGCCGCCTGATCTCTATTTCCCGCTGTAGGTCACGTGCGGGTACTGGCCGCTCTGGCCGTTGAACGTGAACGGACCTTGCTGGTTGCAGCCCGGAGCCGCAACCGCGTTACGCCGTTTCAGGCGCGTTGGCGATGTGGAACTGGATCAGCTGTTCGATCAAGGTCTTGGAGATCGTTTCGTTCGCCGGCCCGCTCACCGACGGCGCCGAGTCCGCGCAGGAGCCGCCTTCGAAGACTTGCAGCCCGCCGTTGGCCAGGGCCCGGAAGGCTCCCGGCTGGAAGTAGGGGTTCGAGCGGCTCGTGCCGATGCGTTTGGCGTACACGCTCAGGCTTTCGGGGGCGAGCACGAGCATCGTCTTCAGGAAGTGCAGCTGCGGGCCCCTGCTTTCGCCGTTGACCGCGAAGTTGCTGTTCTGCGCCTTCGTCTGCGTCGCCGCCGCGAAGTTGCCGAAGAACGCCTGCAGCTCGGGGATGTACTGATCGGTGAACTGCAGGAAGGGATCGAAGTTGTGCAGCACCGGCCTGAAGTTTTCCAGCAGGGGAACGGTCAGTTCGAGCTCGGGCTTGACCGCCGGCAGTCCCTTCTTCGCGGCCTCAGTCAGCGGCCCGAGCGAGGTCAGGAAGCCGTCGAAGGCCGGCGCGAACGGCTTAGTCGCGTTCAAGCAGCGCCGAGAGCTGGCGCTCGACCGGACGGAATTCTTCGAGGAACGGGTTCGCGACCGTCGGCGAAGTTGTCGAGTTCTTTGAAGGCCACCTGGGAGTTGCGCTCGAACGAGGGCAGCAACTTCCACGTTTCGGCGAAGGCCTGGCTCTCGGAGGCGATGGCGTGGAAGGCGCGCTCGCCGTTGACGATCAGGCCCTGGAACTGATGGTCGCGTTCGGTGAGCGCGTCGACCACTTCGCCGGTGCCCCTCACAGCGCCCGTCAACGCGCCTTCCTGGGAGGCGAGGAGGCTCACGAGCTTGTTGGCGTGTTCGGCGAACGGATGCAGCTCGGCGAAATCGGAGTTGATCTGTTCGCCCCGACCGGTGATCCCGACCGCGACCGACTGCATCCACACCTGGAAGCTCTTGCGCGTCTTCGGGTCGAGCGCCGAGAGGATGTCGTCGAGCGTCACCGACGGTTCGACCTGGCTCTCGGGCAGCCTGCCGCCGTCGGCCAGGTAGGGACCGGTGCGGCTCTCGGGGATCAGCTGCACGTAGGTCTCGCCGAGCAGCGTCTTCTGGCGCAGGATCGCGTGCATGTCAGCGCGGATCGGCGCGTATTGGCTGGAGAGTTCGACCGTCGCGATCGTGCGACCTTCGCCGCCCAACTTGAGCGCGACCACGTGTCCGACGTCGACGCCGCTGATGCGCACGTCCGACTGTTCGGCCAGCGCCAGCGAGCGCGGGAAGGCGACCGTGAACTGGTAGCCCTTCGGTTTCAGCGGCACGGGCCCGCCGAAGGACTCCCACAGGAACAGCAGCAGGCCGAAGCAGCTGAGCGTGAACAGGATGATCACGAGGATGTTGCCGAGCGTGGGCGCGCGCTTTTGCATCAGCGTTTCCCTCCGAACGGGCTTTGGCTCAAACCCGAGAACGGACCGGCCGGTGGGCCGCTTGGAGGCGCCGCGAGCGCGGCGGGCGCGGTCGCGCCTTTGAGGATGCCGGCGGCTTGACAGGCGGCCTTCGTGGGCGGGTTGATCAGGCCGACGATCATGTTCACGGTCGGGTTGATCGTTCGCCGCCGGCGCCAGCAGCGGCAGCACTCCGCAGTTCAAGTACGCAGGCGTGCGCGCCGAGCACGCCGTGGGCGTCGGCGGAGCTGACGACGCTGTTGAGGTTGTGCGCGCGCCCAGGCGGCGAAGAAGCCGAAGCTGGGGCGGCTCTTCCCGGGGTTGTAGGCGAGCTCGTTGAAGAGTTCGTTCAGCACCGAGAAGCTGCGTGGCGAGGTGCGGGAACGATTCGGCGAGCCCCTTCAGGCTGGGCTCCAGCGCATTGATCGGTCGGCAGGATTTCGCGCGCGAAGGGCCGGATTTCGTTCTTGAAGATCGGCGTGGTCGTCTTGAACGAGGGCTCGCAACGCTTCCTCGGCCGGCGCGACGGCGGCGGCGAACGGGTGCAGATCGTGAAGGGTCGGCCCGACGACGTTGAATGCCGTGGCGAGCTTGCCGAGGCCCTGTTCGGTCTTGCTCAGCGCGCCCGGCAGCAGCTGCAGCGTGCGCTGGACGTTCTGGTTCTCCTGCGCGAACGTCGCGAACACCGCGTTCGAGGACTGGATCAGGTCCGCCAGCTGCTGGTCCTTGTCGCCGAAGGCTTCCATCAGCAGCTTGAAGTTGTGGATCGCGCGGGCGATGTTCGCGTGGCGGTAGTGCAGCTGCTGGGTGATCAGCTGCACGTCGCGCGTCGTCGGGATCGAAGCGCTTGAGCGTCGCCGACAGCGCCTTGCCGTTGTCCTTCAGGCCTTCGCCCGCGCCCGCCAGCAGCTCCTGCAGGTAGACGCGCGTGTCCGCGTCGAGGCCTGAGAGGAATTCGTCGAAGTTGACGTCGGGCGCGGTCTGCGACAGCGGGATCGTCGCGCCGCTGTGCAGCTGCCCGCTCGCGGGCGACCCGGGATCGACCTCCACGGTCATGTCCTTCAGCTGGGTCTTCGGGCGCAGCAGCATCGTCGCGTCGTGGTAGATGCGCCCTTCGGAGTATTTGGGGACGTAGGTGCATCGTCACGATCGCGACCCCGCGCCGCAGATCGACGCTGGCGATTTCGCCGATCTTCGCGCCGGCGATCGTAACCGCCTGGCCCTGCCCGGGGGTCACCGCCTGGGCGGTCTGGAATTCGCCGTTGAGCACGAAGTAGTTGCGCCCCAGCACCGGCACCCAGCCCGGCAGCTTGAGGTTCTCGTGCGCGAGGATGTAGCCGCCGACCACCGCCGCGATCACGATCATCGTGACCACCGCGATGAACGCTTTCTGGTAGCGCGCGATCTGTTCGCGTACGCTCAGCCCGCCTTCGTGACTCTCGCGCGGGGGTCATCGCTCACCTCCTGAAAAACCGCGTCCGGTACGACGCAGCGCCGATGAGCCGGTCGAGGAGCAAGTGAGACAAGGACGCAGGGAACGTGGCGTACTCCGTACGCGAGAGACCGAGGACGCCGTATCGCGCAGCTCATCGGCCGGCTCATCCGTTGCTCCCGTCGGCCGGGCCCTGCGCCAGCGGCCCGTTGAATTCGGGCAGCGTCTGCGTGTCGCAGGGCACGAGCGGCTTGTACGGCGGCTCTTCGGCCGGGTACGCCGGGCGCGTGCCCAGCGGCGGCAGACGGCGCGTGGGCGAGCAGCTGCTGGCCCTGGAGTTTGGTGCCGAGCACCGAGGTGTGCGCCGGAGCGCACCGTCTGCCCGCTGTTGCCGATCAGAGCGTGCGCCATCGCGCCGTTGCCGGTGAAGCTCTGGCCGAAGCCCGCCAGGCCCGTGAGCGAGGACCAGAACTCCTTGTAGACTTCCACGCCCGAGGTGCTTGCCCCGTCCTGCAGCTTGGTGTTGGCGCCGGGGAAGAACACCTTGGTCAGGCACTGGCTGAATTCGTCGGTCTGCTTGAAGAACGGGACCTGTTCGCCGATCAGCTGGGCGAGCGTCGGCGCGGCTTCGTTCAGGCCCTTGGCGACCCCGCCGAGCTCGCTCGGCGCGAGCGACGCCTGCACCTGTTCGATCCACGGCAGCGCCGCGGCGATCGTCGGACGCGCTGTCTGCTCGACGCCCGGGAGTGAGCGCCTGTCGGCGAAGGACGCGGGTCGGCGGGAGCGCGGCGTTGAGCGCGGCGAACGCCCGATTGGCGTTGTGTCAGCGCACCCGGCAGCTGGGCGACCGCGGCGCTCAGGCTCGTGGACTGGGCGGCGAAGTTCGCCAGGAACGTGTTGAAGTTCGGCGCCCATTCGCCGAGCTGCTGCTCGTGCACGTTCAGCGCCCCCGTGACTTTGCCGATCGCCGCGACCAGCTCGGAGAGGTCGTGGGGTTCGGTGCCGCGCGAGCGCCTGGCTGACGATCGCCCCGCTGCGCAGCGCCGAGGGCGCGCGGTGGTAGGTCTTGTTCAGCGCCTGCGCCGCGTTCAGCCCGTACACGTCGGGATCCTGTGCGGCGTTTTCGGCCGCGTCGGGCTTGCGCGTGAGACCGTCGCCGTAGCCCTGCAGGAAGTCCTGGAGGTTCGCGCGCGTGTCGGTGTTGAGCGCGTTCAGCACCTGGTCGAGCTGCACCGGGTCGGAGGTCTGGGTTATCGGGATCGTGTAGCCCGAGGAGACCGTCTTCGCGCGTCGGGCTGCCGGGCTGCATGTCCACGAACCAGTTGCCTTCGAGGAAGATCCGCGGCCGGATCTTGAGCGTCGCATCGGTGTGGATCGGCAGGCCTTTCGGTTCGATTTCCATGCTGCACCACGCCGGCCTTGCCCTCGCGATGGATCGAGGTCACCACGCCCACGGTGACGCCCGCGATGCGCACGGGCGACTTCGGGTGGATGTTCACGGCGGTCGAGAACACCGCCTGCAGGCGGAAGCCGTGTTTGAACGGGATGCGCTTGGTGAACCCGAAGAACACGGCGATCACGAGGATCACGAGGAAGACGACCCCGACCCGCACCGGATTGGAGCGGCGCAGCTCGACCACGGGTATTTCGTCGTGGCGGCGCCACCAGCGCAGACGGCTCATGAGCCCTTCTTCCCGCTGCTCAGCCCAAGCGCTTGCAGCGTGGCGCTCGGATATTTTTCGCCGAACAGGTTCTGTTCGCGCGAGGTGAGTTCGCGGTTGGTCGTGCGCGCCACCCGCGGGCAGGTTGCCGACGACCATTTTGCCGACCATGTACTTCTCGTTGCCGGCTTCGCACAGCCGCGGCTGGCCGGGGCCGGCGACGTTCGGGTAGGGGTTGGCGTGCAGGAAGTTGTTGTCGATCAGGCTCCGGGTTTGCCGAGACGGTTCTTCGTGTTCGATCGACGGGCCGTTGGCGGGACCCGAGGAGGGGAAGCCCTCGGCGCCGGGACCGTTCGGGGAGAGCACGATCGCGGCCTGCGCGAGCGTGCCGTTGCCGACGTTCTCCGACTGCAGGTTCGCGACGTTGCGGAACATCAGCGTGACGTAGTTGCAGTAGGCCTGCGCGGGCGCGAGCCCGGCGAGCAGCGGACCGCCGAGTTCGGCGGTCTGGGTGAGGTCTTCGAGGCTCAGCGTCACGATCGGGTTCTGCGCGAAGGACTGGAACGCCTGCGCGGCTTCGGCCACGCCCGAGTTCAGGGCGGTGGCCGCGCGCAGGTTGACGGCGCCCACCGCGAACGCGTGTCCCAGCTGCGGAGCGACGGTCACGCAGCGCGCTCGCGCTCGGGCGCAGCAGGTGCATGAACTCGGTGGCGTTTTCGACGAACGGCGCCTCGTAGGCGAAGCGAGTGCGTCGCCTGTGCGAGCGCCGCGGGGCCGCCCGCGATCGTCTGCTTCCAGCGAGGGCGCCACGCCCGCCCAGGCGGTGAAGAAGGTGTCGAGGTCGCGGAACCATGTCGGCCTGCGTGTTCGGCGACCGGCGCGACCTGCGAGGCGAGCTGGTCCAGCGCGGGGAACAGCTTCCGAAAGCCCGTCTGCGGCGAGGCCGAGGTTGTGCAGCACCGGGACGGCCGTTGTTCACCAGCGGGCGCAGTGTGGCGATCGTTTCGTTCAGCCCGATCCCGCGGCCGGCGAGACCGTTGCCGAAGTTGATCGTGTTGTTCTGGATCGCGGTCCTCGTCTTCTGGTCGAACATGTTGAACAGCGAGACGATGTCCACCGGTTCGCGCGTCTGCGCCATCGGGATCGCTTCGCCCGCCTTCAGCGGCTGGCTGGAGGTCCCCTTTTCGAGTTCCAGGTACTTCAGCCCGATCGCCGAGACCGACTGCACGATCGCTTTGGTGTCCGCCGGCAGCGGTTCGACGCTCTTTTCGAGCTTCAGTTCGGCGGTCGCGGTGATTCGGCCCGTGTTGGGGTTCTGGTGGGGCGTCAGCGAGCTGATGATCCCGACGCGCGTGCCCGCGATCCGCACCTGGTTGGCTTTCTGCAGGCCCGAGGTTTCGGGCAGTTCGACCTTGATGTTGTACGTCGGCACGAACGGCAGCCCGTTGTTGGCGTTGAACGACAGGAACACCGCGACGACCACGATCAGCGTCGTCAGCGCCCCGATCAGGAGCGGGCTTCCGGCCAGGGATCCGCGGCGGCGGGGGTTCACTTGGGGGTCTCCGTGGGATCGCAGCCGAGCTGGCCGTTGTCCGTGAACGGCGCCGAGCCGTCGGCCGAGGGCTGGGTCGCGGCGCCCGGGCAGCGGCGCAGCTGGCCGGTCTGCAGCGCCTGCAGGACCTGCTGCGGCGCTCGAGGCCGGGCGTGAGGTTGTTGTTCGCGCCGAGCGTGAACGAGGGCGTGACGGGGCTGATGCGCGCGTAGTGCCCGTTGGCGTCGTAGTAGGCGGTCGTCTGGCCGAAGGAGCGCAGGGCGCCCTGCAGGTCGGGCGCGTAGGGGCCGAAGGAGGCGGTCATCGGCACCGCTTCCTGCAGCGCACGCACGCCGTTGGGCGAGGCGGTGGTCAACTCCTGCGCGAGCGCCGGCAGCGCCGCGAACGGCGTCGGTCAGGTCGTTGTTGGCGCCCGGCCGGGAGATCGCCTGGCTGAAGTTGCTCACGACCGGCGTGGCCGTGGTCACGAGCGGGCGCAGCCTGGCGAACAGCGTCGTCAGCGGCCTGCGATGTTCGGCTGCTGGGCGTGCACGAGCTCGGTCAGCGCCGACAGCGTGGAGGGGATCTCGGCGAAGGTCTTGTTGCCCTCCTTCAGCGTCACCGGCAGCTGCGCGCAGGCCCTGCGCGAGGCTGCTCTGCTGCGAGCCGATCGCCTGGAAGGTCTGATCGCCGTGTTCGACCAGGTCGCTGAGCGATTCCTTGCGCGCGCGCGATCGTCGTCAACGCCTTCGCCGATTCGACGAGGAAGCTCGGTGAACGTCGACTGGTCGCGCGCGAGCTCGGCGAAGAAGTGGTCGGTCGGCGGCGAACGAGGGCGCGAAGTATTCGGTCGCCTTGCCCAGCTGCGCGACCGGCCCCGGCGTACTGTTCGGCCGAGCCCTGGATGACCTGCTGCAAGCCCTTGCGCGTCTTCGGGTTCAGCGTGTTGAACAGCTGGTCGAGATCGACGACTTCCCGCGTCGCGCTCGCCGGCAGCGTCGCCCCGGGCGCGCAGCGCGGGACGGTTGTTCGGCCCGGGCGTCAGCGCCACGAAGCGGTTGGCCACGCCCGTCAGCGAGGGCACCCTGATTTCGGCGATCGTGCCCGCGTGCAGCGGCGTGAGCGAGGAGTCGACGTGGATCGTGACGCGCGCCTTGAAGTCGGGCGTGAGCTGCGATGTTCGGTGACGCTGCCCGACGGGCACCCCGCCGACCTGCACCTGATCGCCGCGGACGAGCTGGCCCGCTTCTTTCATTTCGAGGTGGTAGTCGGCGCCGCCGCCGCCGGAGAACACGAGGTATGCCGCGATCAGCACCACGATCCCGAGCGCGCCCACGGCGAGCGCACGGCACAGTGCGCGGCGGCAGCGCCCGCGCGCCACGGGTGGCACGGGGCGGCTGCTCGCCCGGAGACGGCAGGCGGCGTGGCCGAGGGGTTGCGGAGGGCTAACCGTGGCCACCGGCTCCACCTTCCGTCCGCGCCGCTCGCGCCGGCTTGTGCCGGCCGGATCCGGCATCGCCGCCGACGAGGGCCCGCCGGCGACGGTCGGGTCGGGGATCTCGCCGAGGCGGGCGATCAGCTCGATCCACTCCTTCGCGCTCAGCACCGATCCGAAGGCAGCACGCGGCGCGCGCACCGCTGCCGCTCGGCGGACTGAACGCGACGTACACGTAGTCGCGCGCGCTCGGCTTGACGAGCGTGTTGTTCGTGCCGGGCACGTTCGTGTCGCTGACGATCCGCGAGCGGTCGGTTGAAGCCCTGCAGGCGTGAGCAGCTTGCGGATGGTCGTGTCGGCGATCGAGCCCTGGCCCTGGTGGCCGGCGATCGGGGCGCCGTTGACGGCCGTGATCTTGACCGTGTAGGCGTCGGCGTCCGCGGACGCGTTGCCGGCGAGCCGGGCGAGGAGCCGGCGCACGCGCAGTCCCGTCACGGTCGGCCCCAGGCCAGATACCGACAGGAACTCGAGCATCGCCAGCACGCGCTCGATCGACCCGCCCCGTCTGGACCTCGTCGGCGCTCGCAGGCGCGCATGCGGATGCTCGTGTCGCGTCCGACCTGCTGCTCGAGCTGGCTGCTTGGACTCCAGCAGCACCTGCCCGACGCTCGGCGAGGTCGCAAGGAACGGGTTCTCGCCCTTGGCGCTGGAAGATCGAGGTGTTCTCGAGCGCCACCCAGCCGTCGAGGATCGGCTTGGGGTCGATCGGCGGAGCGCCGCCGCCGGCCGGTCTGATCTGGAAGAACATGTGCGGCCCACCGAGCCCGGCGCCGCCGCCGTTCGCGCTCGACCCTTGGCGTCGCCTGATTCGGCGCCGACGTGGCCGAGGACGGTTCCGGCGATCACCTGCACGCCCGCACGCAGCGGATGCAGGTAGACGTCGTTCGGGACCGGACTGGAACACCCGCGCTGTCCCGAGCCGGCGCAGCGGGCGTCGGACCGGCGCGCCGGGCGCCGCGGGCGGCTGGCGTGGGCACGGGAGCCGGCGCCGGGGACGTGGGCGCAGGTTCCAGGCCGGCGGCCGCGCCGAGCGCGAGCCCCGACTCGGCCGCGCCGGCGGACAGCGGCGAGCGCTGCTGGGCGCCCGCCGTCGCCGGTCCGCTGGGCGCCGGTTCGGAGGCGCCGGCGGAGCGTGCGATGCGCGGGCTCACGGCGGTGTGATCGCGCGGCTGCGAGCACCGGGATACAGCGAGGCGACGCTGCCGAGCTGCGCGTACACGTAGGTGTTGCCGTAGGCGTCGCGCAGCGACGACGTAGCGCCCGAGCGTGGGCGACTCGCCGATCTGCACGATTTCGCCGTCCTGCACCGCGATCACGGGCGCCCCGGCCTGCGAGTAGATCGTCGTGCCGGCGAGTGTCTTGGCGGGACGGACCCGTGGGCGGCGATCGTCGCGAAGCCGTCGCCGAAGTGCGAGGGGGCGTGCACGGGGAAGCGCGCCTCGGTCAGCCCGGTGATCGCCCCGAGCAGTTCCGGCGGCGTGCCGCCGAGCAGCTGCGCGCGCAGCATCACCGAGTCGACGTAGGCCTGGGAGTGGTTGTAGGAGAAGACGGCCGCCCTGACGTTCTTGTCGCCCCCGGCGGCGCGCAGGTAGCGCGCGGCGGCGAAGATCGCGTCGGCGGGGTTGTAGGGGTCCTTGAAGCCGTCGCCGTTGGCGTCGACGCCGTACTGCGACCAGGTCGAGGGCAGGAACTGCATCCAGCCCTCGGCGCCGGCGCTGGAGACGCTCAGGTCGCGGCCGTAGTCGGTCTCGACCTCGTTGATCGCCGCGAGCACCTGCCAGGGGATGCCGTAGGCGGTGCCGGCCGCCTGGTAGATCGGCAGCAGGAACGGCGGGATGCGGAAGCTTTCGATGAAGAACCCGGGCACGCCGGCGATCGAGCCGCCCAGCGCCAGCGGCAGCGCCCGGCGTGAGCGCCGAGGGGGGCGGCGCGCTGTGAGCTGCCCGGCGTCTGCGCCGAGCGACGTGCCGCCGGTGCTCTGCGTTCCCGAGCCGGCGCCCTGTCGCGCGACCGCCCGTGGTGCGTGGCGTGCGTCCCGCGCTTGCCGGCGCTCGCCGGAGGAGGTGTGCTGCAGGTGCTGTGCCTGCACCTGCGGTTCCGCGCCGGCTTCGCCCGCTTCGCCGGGCGCCGGCGGGGGTCGCGGAGGGCGTGGGCGTCGCCGGAGTCGGCGCGCCGCCGGCCGGAGCGGCTTCGCCGGGCGCAGCCGTTGTCGTGGTCGTCGTCGGGGCGCTCGCCGTCGGTTCTTCGGCGCTCGCGAGCGGCGCCTGCGCCGATGCAAGCGCCAGCGCCGCAGCGCAGGGCCGCCGCCATGACCTGCGGTCGCAGCGACGTGCGCCGCGCGTCGAAGCCGCGGGTCGGGTCCAAGCGTCGTGTCGGTGCGGTCGCGATCATCAGTTGCCGAGCAGGTAGTTGAGGAGCATCCCGCCGGCGCCGGATTCGGGCGAGGGCGAGTAGTAGGTGGTGCCGGCGCTCGACCCGCCGACCGGCTGTGCGCTGCCGGCGCCTTCTGCCGGAGCCGCCCAGGCCTCCGAGCGCGCCGGAGATCGAGATCGAGCCGGGGTATTTCGCGATCGCCTGCGCCGGCGTCGCGCCCCCGAGCACCGCCAGCGTGCGCTCCATCACGAGGCTCGTGGAGCCGCGCCGCGGCCGCGTCGGCGCTCGCGTGCGCGCTCGCGGAGCTCGCGCTCGCGCCGGTGGCCGCGCCGGTGGTGTTGAAGAAGTTGCCGTGACAGCCGCCGCGGGGCGCGATCGCATAGGTGAGGCAGGTGGCGGCGGCGACGCCTTCGGTGCGCAGGAAGTGACCGAGCGCGTCGTAGCCGTTGGTCGAGCCGGCGCCGAGGAAGATGAAGTCCATGAAGCGCTCCAGGCCGCCGGTGTCGCGCAGGCTCGTGAACAGTTCGGAGAGGTTCGCGCTGAACGGCTTGGCGGCGTCGCCGAGCGTCTTCGCGCGAGCCAGCAGCGGCTGCAGCGACGACGAGCGCCGGCCCGGACGACCTTCGCGGTCTTGCCGAGGCTCGTGAAGAACGTGGTCCGAGCTGTTGGCGAAGGCCGGGAGCTGCGGTGAACGTCTGGTTGATCCCGGGCGCGGCCGCTTTGAGGTCGGTGAACGTCGGGGTGGTCTGTTCGGCGAAGCGTCCGAACCGTTCCATCGCCGGCCCGAGCTGTTCGCAGGAAGGGCGGGAACTCCGCGAGGTTGCGCGCGAGCGCGCCGCGCTGGTTGGCGCGTCGCCCGCGAGACGGTGTCGGCTCCGCACGATGAAGTTCGGCGATCTGCTGCTTGACCCGCGGCGAACGGGCGCCAGCGCGCGGTCGGAGTCTTCGGCGAGGTTCGACGAGCGTCTTGTTCTGCGCGGCGAGGATGCCGAGCACCTTGTCGAGTTCGCGCAGCGCCGGGTTCGCGCGGCGGATGACCGCGTTCAGGTCGCTCCCGCGCCCGGCCAGGCCGGCGCCGAGTTCGTTGATGATGATCGTGAAGCGCTGGCGCTCGGGCAGGCGGTTGATGTCGCCGAGCAGATCGACGTCGACCGGGCTCGAGGTGTTCGTGACCGGCAGCAGGTACTGCCCTTCGCCTTCGTGGCCGCTGGGGATCTTGTGCAGCGGCGGCGGCAGCGGCGTGCCTTCGGCGCGCGGCTGGGTGGGCAGGCAGTTGACGAACTTCTCGCCGATCAGCGCCTCGGGTTCGATCGTGCAGCTCGCGTCGGAGCGGAAGTCCTGGAAGCCCGAGTTTTCGATGTGCAGCACGACCGCCGCCTTCGCGGTCGGCGTCGGCGTGACCGACCCGACGACGCCCACCTTCACGCCCTCGATCTTCACGTCCTCGCCGGGGATGATGTTGGCGGCGTCGTCGAAGATCGCGCGCACGGTGTAGCCGCCGCCGGAGCCGCCGCAGCCGGAGACGCCAGCAGCACGACCGCGACCAGCGCGGCCATGCCCAGGGCGCCGACGACGGCGACCGGCCCTCTCCTCCACCCACTGCTCTGACTCAACCGATCGATCCTTCCGTACCTCTCAACAGCGATCAGGGCGACCCCGCCGATTCGACGGGGCCGCCCCCTCTTGCGTTCCTGCGGCGGGCCTCGTGCCCGCCGCTGTCAATCTGCGTCTACTTCTTCGGGCACGGCGCCTTGTATGTCGGCCGTCGAGGTTTCGCCCGGTGGCGAACGTGATTTCGGACTTCACCGGGAAGCCGCCTTTCGGGCACTTCGTCGGCAGCGTGCCGTAGGAGATCGTCTTCTTGCCCTTCTTGTACGCGGCGCCGACCTTGATCGTTGATCGATTCGGTCGACACCGGCGGGGCGCCGGGGACCGACTGGACCAGCTGCACTTCGGTGCTGAGCTCCATGCCGTAGGGCGCGGCGCGCTTTGATGAAGTGCCCTTGGGCGACCAGCAGCTGCGCGGAGATCGGCGAGGCCGCGTTGGCGTAGAACTGCAGGCCGCCGCCGGGCGCGAAGAACGCCTGCAGCGTCGCGTTCTCTTTGACGAGTTCGCCGCCGATCGGATCGACGACGCCGGCGCGTGCCGATGGGGCTGGCCTGCGACTTCTTCGGGCAGCCGCTCGGGACCGATGTTTTCGAGCGTCGCCGGCGGGCAGGTCACGAAGCCGGTCGGGTTGATCTTCGCGCCCGCGGGCAGGAAGAAGTTGACGTGCGTGATCTGCGAGGGCACGCCGCCGGTCGATTCGGTGCCTTTGATCGTGTATTTCGCTTCGACCGCGGCGCCCGCGCCGAGGATGTTGCCGGTGCCCGGGAAGCCGGGGATCGGCACGGCTTTGGCGTTGAGCGTGACGGTCGGGCGCCGCCGAGGCGACGCCGGTGAGGCTCAGGACGGCAAGGCCGAGCAAGGCCAGACAGGTGGATGCTCTGCGCATCAGATTCTCTCCTCTTGTTGATGGACAGGTCCGCCTCGATCCGGGTAGCTCCGGAACCATGCCGGTCCGGCGACATCGAGATCCCCGGCGACCCACGCCGGAGAACAGTGGCGATTTCCACGGGAAACCTTAGCTGTCGCGGGCGATACGTTCAAGATCATGACCGTTACGCGAGTGGAGATTGCAGCACGCGCAGAGCCCACTGGTTAGAACTCTGAACCTCATGATCGAGACTCAGGCTCGATCGCGGGATCACGCTGAGCAGCTCCAGCTCGCGACCGTCGAAGCGCACGCCGACCGGCTCGAGCAGCACCTCGCGCGGACCCTCCTCCACGCCGCCCGCGACACACGCATGCAGGCCCAATTGCGCTGCAATCTCCACGATTTCGCTCGCCGGCGCCGGCGGCGCAGTAGAGCGCGAAGCCGGCGCCCATGTTGAACGTCGAGTAGGCCGCCTTCGCCTCCAGGCCGGCCTCGGCGACGAGGAAGCTCAGCACCTCGGGAACCTCGGGCAGCCTCCAGATCCGGTATCTCAGCGCGCGTCGGCGCGGCGCATCAGCTTGAGCAGACCATGGCCGGTGATGTGGCTCAAGTACGTCAGCGGCGTCTCGCGCGAGCAGCAGCTCGGCCACCAGCCCCACGTACATCGCCGAGGGCTCGAGCAGCGCCTCGCCGAGCGTCGTCCCGCTCGGCAGCGCGGTCGCGTAGCCCTCGCGCAGCCTGCCCGGCGAGCAGGCGCGCGAGCGAGGCGCCGTTGGCGTGCAGGCCGCTGGAGTCGACGAGCACGATCTCATCGCCCGGGCCGAGCTCCTCGCCGAGGATCGGCCGCGCGCCCGCGCGGCACCGCGCCGACGGCCGCGCCCGCGAGCTCGATCTCGCTGCTCCTGCACGAGCCCCGGCCAGCGAGGGCGACTCGCCTCCCCCCCACGCGCAGCCGGCGTCCGCGCACGCCCGGCGCCAGCCCTCCACGAGCGAGCGCGAGCGCGCGGCCTCGCGATACCACTCCGAGGAGCCGGTGGCGAAGTAGGCGTTGACGACCAGCGGCAGCGCGCCGACGCAGCAGAGGTCGTTGACGATCGCCGCGACCGTGTCGTAGGCGACGTCCGCGAAGCGGTCGATCCCCTGCTCGGCCAGCACCTGGCGCGCGACGATCGACTTCGTGCCCAGCCCCTCGACCACGAACGCGAGCGTGCGATCGTCCAGCTCGAACACGAACGCGGGCTCGCCGCGGGAGGCGTCGAGCGCGCGCGCCGCCGCGCGCGGCCAGCAGCGGCGAGGTGGACAGCGCGGCGGCCATCGCCAGGCGCTTGCCCGCGTCGAGCGTCTCGTAGTCCACGCCCGCCGTCGCGGTAGCTGGCGCGCGTGCTCCTGCGCTCATCGGCGATGATCCTACGAGCCCCTGCCGCCCAGCCGTACCGAGGAGGAGCGATGGACTTCGAGCCGAGCGAGCGCTGCACCGAGTTCAACGAGCGCCTGAGCGCGTTCATGGACGAGCACGTCTACCCCGCCGAGGAGGTGTACGAGCGCCAGCTGCGCGAGTCCGGCGACCCGCACCACCAGCCGCCGGTGATGGAGGAGCTGAAGGTCGCGCGCGCGCGAGGCGGGGCTGTGGAACATGTTCCTGCCCGACCCCGAGCACGGCGCGGGGCTCTCCAACAGCGACTACGCCCCCCTCGCGGAGATCCTCGGGCGCTCGCCACATCGCCTCGGAGGCCTGCAACTGCTCGGCGCCGGACACGGGCAACATGGAGGTGCTGCACCAGTTCGCCACGCCCGAGCAGACGCGAGCGCTGGCTGACGCCGCTGCTGGAGGGCGAGATCCGCTCGGCCTTCGCGATGACCGAGCCCGACGTCGCGAGCTCGGACGCGACGAACATCGCGCTGCGGATCGAGCGCGACGGCGAGGAGTACGTGCTCAACGGCCGCAAGTGGTGGACCTCCAACGCCCTGCACCCGCACTGCCGGATCATGATCGTGATGGGCAAGACCGGGCGGGCGGGGTCCGAATCCCCGCGCCATCGCCAGCAGAGCCAGATCCTCGTGCCGCTGGACACACCCGGGGTGAGCATCCTGCGGGGCCTGCCGGTGTTCGGCTACTACGACCACGAGGGCCACGCCGAAGTCCTGTTCGAGGACGTGCGCGTGCCGGCGGAGAACCTGATCGCGGGCGAGGGCGACGGCTTCATGATCGCCCAGGCGCGGCTCGGGCCGGGGCGCATCCACCACTGCATGCGCTCGATCGGCGCCGCCGAGCGCGCACTGGAGGCGATGTGCCGCAGGGCGGTCTCGCGCGTGACGTTCGGCCAGCCGGTGGCCACGCGCGGGAACGTGCAGGACTGGATCGCCGAGTCGCGCATCGAGATCGAGATGGCGCGGCTGCTCACGCTGAAGGCGGCGTGGCTGATGGACACGGTCGGCAACCGCCACGCGCGCACGGAGATCGCCGCGATCAAGGTCGCCGCGCCGAACATCGCCCTGAAGGTGATCGACCGCGCGATCCAGGTGCACGGCGGCGGGCGGCGTGAGCGACGACTTCCCGCTCGCGTGGATGTACGCGCACCTGCGCACGCTGCGCCTGGCGGACGGTCCGGACGAGGTGCACAAGCTCTCGATCGCCCGCCGCGAGCTCGCGCCGTACCTGCCGCGCGAGGGCTGAGAGGTCTGTTGTGGGGGGACGCGCATGCGCGTCGCCCGGGGAGGGCACATGTGCCCTCCCCCCGTCGGCGCATGCGCCGACGGCCGACGAGCCGCATGCGGCTCGTCGCGACCCCGCACATGTGCGGGGTCGCGGAGCGGCGCATGCGCCGCTCCGAACGGCGATCAGCGCGAGGCGAGCGACAGCCGGTGCGAGGCGGCGATGCTCTCGACCATCTCCTCCCGCACGCCCGCCTCGGCGGCGAAGATGGGCCATCGCGCGACCGCGTCGCTCACCTGCGCGAGGATCCGCTCGGCGCGTCCGCGCGGCAGACCGGCCACGCGCGCGGCGGTGCGCAGGTCGGCGAGCGTGAAGCGATCGCGCTTGCCGTTGATCGACATCTGATGACTGTCGAGCCACGGGTTGCCGGGCCGCCAGGCCCAGATCACGTCGTAGGCGGGCGCCAGCGACCAGGCGCCGCCGCGATCCATCAGGAAGGCGACGTTCTTGACGTGGTCGTCGTGGTTGCGTGCGACGACGTTGAAGAGCATGCGCCGGAACTGCTGCTCGACGACGGTCGTGCCGAGGCCGAGGCGGCGGATCAGCTGCATCAGCTGCTCGTAGCTGTAGGCGCCAGGCTCGTTGTAGCTGACGTGCTCGAGCGCGCCGACGGTCTGCATGTGCAGCTTGCCGCCGCCGTCTGGACGGTCGAAGCGGCGGGTCATGAAGTGGCGGCGGCCGTGCTCTTCGAGCAGACGGCACTCGGCCATCTCGATGCCGGCGACGCTAGCCATGAGCGAGTAGGCGTACTCGACCGCTCCCCAGCCCTGGGGATCGCTCAGCCCGTGATCGCCGGCTTGCGCGACGCCGTCGAACTTCAGCAGCCAGTGGCGAAAGCCGGGACCGACCGCAACCTGTCCGGAGCGGACCTGGCCGGTCTGCTCGTTGTAGGCGATGAACGCCTTCGGCCGGGCCCCGCCGGCGGAGCTGCCGATCGCGAGGATCGCCTTCATCGCCTCCTCGTCGGGGTTCTCGCTCAGCTCGGTCACGAACTGCGTGCGCTGCGTGAGCACCTCACCGGCGAGGCGCACGAGCGCGTCGAACTGCAGGTCGACGCCACCGGGGAAGTTCGGCTCGTGCGCGGGCTCGAACTCCAGCGCACCGGCGCCGCGCGCGCCGACATAGCAGAGCCGCTGCACCACGTCGAAGCTCGACGCCTCGCGCCCCTGCGCGGCCAGCCAGGCGTTCACCAGCGCCGTGCCCCAACGATCGGGCAGCGAATCGGACAGCAGGCCGGGCAGGCCGCTGAAGGCATCGAGTGCCAGCCCGGGAAAGCGATAAGGCCGCTCGCGCAACCCCATCGCCAGCGGCGCGACCTCGATGCCGCTGCGCACGAACGCGGGGTCGTACTGAAAGCTCGCATAGCGCGCGCCGGGCTCGATCGAGACGGCCGCGATGCGCGCGCCCCACAGCGTGACGGCGGCCACGCTCATGAGCCCGAACCCTGCTCGTCCCCCCACCTCCACGCGCGCTCGGCAGCGCCCCGCTCATCCGCCGCCGAACGCTCGCCGTGGCGGCCGTGACGGCCGGCACGGACACGCCGCCGCCCTATGCGACGCTCGCGTTCGAGTTGAGCGATCGGCAGCTCGATCGTCGCTGGTATTGCCGAGTCGAGCTCCCGCAGCAGATCCAAGGCGCGCAGCAGCTTCACCATCGAGGTCAGCTGCACGGAGTCGCCCCGCTCGACACGCTGCACGGTCGCCTGTCCGAGACCCGCCCGGGCAGCCAGCTCGACCTGCGTCCAGTTGCGCTCCAGGCGATGCCGCGCCAGACGGCGGCCGAGCTCGGAGAGCACGGCCGCGTCGGTTTGCAGATCAGCTAGGGACATCAGACTAGATGTTTAGACTCGGTTTTTTCGTAGAAGCCATCGTTACTGATGTAGACAACCCTAGCACAACTCGTCTGCAACTACAACATCATTTCCGATGTGTTCAGTTCTTTTTACGATCTAAAACATCAGAAGAGATGTCTTTATTTCCTAAAAAAACCAGATTGCTCTGCCGCGCGACTCCAGCAGGCACGTCGGCTCGCGCGAGCACAGTCGGCGACCCGTAGGGGCCTTCCGCGGGGACCTTCAGAGGCATTTGTGCGCCAGCCGGCGCCTCGACCGCCGGCTCGAGGGCGGCAGACCCCTACTCGTCCATCAGCTCCAGCAGCCGCGTGACCGTTCGCCAGTTGCGCGCCGTCGCGACCACACCGAGGCGCCGCTCCAGGAGAGCGTTGCTCAACTTCGTCGCGCGCACTCCCTCGGGATACCAGGCGTAGATCTCGCGCTCGCCGACCGCAAACACGTCCGGCTCGAAATCGGCCGGCGCCAGCTCGGCGAGGGCGTCGCGATCGGGCTCGTGCGAGAGGAACGTGACGAGCAACCGCGAGTAATCGCCGTCGGCCATCTCAAGCAGCGGGTTCGCCGCGATCGCGCGCGCGAGCTCGGCGCGCGAGCGCACGAGCACCTTCGCCGTCAACCCGACCTCCTCGGCGAGCCCCCGTTCGATCTCCCCCTCCATCTCCTCCGCGCCCGTGGGCGCCGGTGCGGGGATCGTGAACACGGCATTGCCGCTCTGCAGGTGGGTGCGCACGTCGCCGTAACCCAGACCTTCCAGCAGCGCGCGCAGATCGGCCATCGCGATGCGGTTGCGCCCGCCGACGTTCACCGCGCGCAGCAGCGCGACGTGTCTGCATCCTCCGCGCGCTCGCACGGCCTCACCCATCCGACCCGGCCTCACCCGCGCCCATGCGGGGACCGTAGCGAAACCTTCTCACGGCGCACGCCGCGCATACCGGCGGCGCCCGCCCCGCTCCGGCGCACAGGCGCGCGCGTGCGTGTGTCGTGCGCGGCGACGAAGCGAATAGTCTGAACGCTCCATGTTCGCCGTCTCGACGCTCGTCTACCCGTGCGTGCTGACAGCGCTGTTCGCGGGTGCGGGTCTGCTGGTCGACCGGCTGAGCGGGAGCTTTCTGCCGGGCATGCTGCTCGCACCGGTCGGCGCAGCGATGCTGATCGCGGTCTCGCAGCTGAGCACCTACGTCGCCTTCGCCGCGCCCGCGACGCCCTACGCGCTGGCGCTGGTCGCGCTCGCCGGCTGGACGCTCGGATGGGAGCGGGCGCGGGCGTTCGTGGGTGCGTGGCGGCAGTGGCGTTGGCAGCTGGCGGTGCTCGTGCTGGCATATCTCGCGGCGCTCGCGCCGGTGCTGCTGGCGGGCCGCGCGACGTTCTCCTCCTTCGGGGTGCTCGACGACTCGGCCTTTCACCTCCTGGGCGCCGACTATCTGATGCGCCACGGCCAGAACTACGCGCATCTGGATCTGCGCAATCCCTACGGCCAGTACCTGCACGCGTACTACGCCACGGGCTATCCCTCCGGCGCGGACACGCTGTTCGGCGGCAGCGCCTTCATCGTCGGGGCGCCGCTGATCTGGACGATGCAGCCGTTCAACGCCTTCATGCTCGCGCTCGCCGCCGGACCGGCGTGGGTGCTCGCGCGACGCGCCGCCCTCACGGGCGGCTGGGCCGCGTTGGCGACGCTCACGGCGACGCTGCCGGCGCTCGTCTACGGCTATGAGCTCGTGGCCTCCGTCAAGGAGATCGTCTCGCTGAGCCTCATCCTCACGCTCGGCGCGCTAGTCGTGGCGCACCGCCGCTGGCTGTGGCGGGGTGCGCGCGGCGCCGTCCCCTTCGCGCTGCTCGTCGCGGCTGGCGTGGCGACGCTGGGCGTGGGGTTCGGCGCGTGGGCACTAGCGAGCGCGCTCGTGCTGCTGGCGATCGCCGCGGGCGAGATCCACGCGGGTCGGCGGCGCGCGAGCGAGCTGCTCGGTTCGTTCTGCCTGGCGACGGCGATCGTGCTCGTGGGCGCGCTCTCCACGTGGACCGGATTCTCGCGCTCGGTGCAGGTCGCGCGGGGTATCGCCACGACGAGCAACCCCGGCAACCTGCACGCGCCGCTGCACCTCGCGCAGGTGTTCGGCACGTGGCTAGCCGGGAGCTACGAGAGCACCCCCGGCGGCGCGCTCGCGGTGCTCACCTACGCGCTCGTCGCGCTCACGCTGCTCGCGGCGGCGCTGGGCGCGGTGCGACTGTTCCACCTCGGCGAGTCCGCACTGTTGGGCTGGATCGCGGCGATGCTCGCGATTGGGCTCGCGCTGCAACTGCTCGCGGGCACGTGGGTGGGCGCCAAGGCGCTGCTGCTGAGCTCGCCGGCGATCGTGCTGCTCGCGTGGAGCGGGTTCGCGGCGCTGCGCTCCGCGCGGGCGCGTCCGCTGATACGCGCCGCGCCGGTGCTCGCGCTCGCGCTCGTCGTGGGTGTGGCGGCCTCGGACGCGATGCAGTACCACGGCTCCAACCTCGCGCCCACCGCACGCTATGAAGAGCTCGCCACGATCAACACGCGCTTCGCCGGGCGCGGACCGATTCTGTATGCGGGCTTCGACGAATACGCGCTGTATGAGCTGCGCGACGTCGATGTGGGGGGCGTGGACTTCATGTATCCCCCAGTCGGCATCAGGCTGATGGGTGGTCACGGCTATCCCGTCGATCTCGACCGCATCCCCCCACGCGCATGGTTGCACTACCCGCTCGTGCTCACACGGCGCGACCCCACCGCGAGCAACCCACCCTCGGCCTACAGCCTGGTGTGGCAGGGGACCTACTATCAGGTGTGGAAGCGCCGGCCCGGCGCGCCGGCGGCGATCGTCCACCTCGGCCTCTCGGGCAAACGGCCGGTGAGGTGCGCGCGCGTGAAGCGCCTGGCGCGGACCGCGAAGGCACAAGGCGCGAGCATCGTCGCGGCGATCCCGCCACGGGTCGTGCACGTGGAGATCGCCCACAGCCATCATCCCGGCTGGCGCTACACGCACCCCGGGCTGGTGATGACGGGCGCGGGTCGAATGCAGAGCACCTTCTTGGCGCCGCACGCCGGCTCCTGGAGGGTCTGGCTCACAGGACAGTTGATGCCGCGCGCGCAGATCGCCGTGGACGGGCGCTCGATCGGCTCGATCGCGGGCCAGCTCGACGGCAACCCGCACAATCCCTATCCACTGACGCCTCTGCCCGTGACGCTCTCCGTCGGGCGCCACCGATTGACGATCTCACGCGGGGACTCTCCCCTATCCCCCGGCGAGGGCGGCTGGGCGATCCTGCACGAAGTCTTCCTCACACCCGCGCACGCGCGAGAGACGGACAGACTGAGCGTCGTAGAGCCGGTGCACTGGCAGACGCTGTGCGGCGGGCGCTATGACTGGCTCGAAGTCACGCGCACGCACCGAGCTGCCGCACGCGCGTGAACCGAGCGCGCCTCACGCGCATGAACCGAGCGCGCCTCACGCGGCCGAGCGCCTCACGCGGAGGCAGGTGAGCCGGCGCCGCACGCCCAAATGGTCCCGTGTCGCCGCGCGCAACGGAAGCTGCGCCGCGTGGTCATACCGCCTGCGCGCCGGTGAGACCCTCGATCGTCAGCTCGGACTCGATCGCGGCGCGGATCGCGCTGAGCGCTCCGGCGCGGACCCGCAGCTTGGTGGCGGTGTGCGCCGCGGCGTTCAGACCCGCCAGGTACTCCGCTGCTTCGTTGCTCGCGGCGTGAAGCTCCGCGGGGGCGACCACCCGGTCGAGCAGGCCCGCTTCGACGGCCTCGGTGGGGGTGTAGGGCGCAGCGGTGACGACCGCGCGGTCGAACTGCGCCGGGGTCAGGCGCCGGCGGGCGAGCTCGATCGCAAACCACGGCACGGTCAGCCCGATCTGCACCTCGTTGAGACCCAGCCGATAGGGCCCCTCGACGCCGATGCGCACGTCGGCGGCGAGCGTTACGAACGTCCCGGCCGCAATCGCGTGCCCGGAGCAGGCGATCACGACGGGCCTTGCGAACGAGAGCAGGCGCTCGGAGAGCGTCGCGCCGAGGCGCAGCATCTCGACCACCCGGTCGGGATCTCCAGCGCTGAAGACCTTCAGATCGAAGCCCGCCGAGAAGTACCCCTCGCGCCCTCCAAGCACGACGACCGCGCCGTCCTGCTCGGCTCTGTCGAAGGCGGCGTGCAGGGCCTTCAGCATGTCGATCGAGAAGGCGTTCACCTTGCCGTCGTCCATCGTGATCGTCGCGATCGGTCCGTCGAGCTCGTACGTCAGAAGCTCACTCATACCTCGTCCTCTCCTCGGTGTGTGCGTCCTCGATGTGTGCGGCGTGGCGGTTCAAGGCTGCAGCGAGCGCTCGATGTAAGGGCCGAGCAGCTGCGCGATCGAAGCGGCGGTCATCCCCGCGGGCCCCACTGGCAGCGCGACGTAGCTGATCCCCAGTCGCACGAGGCACTCGGCCAGAAGCGCCGCATCGTGCGGCGCGGCCTGCGGCCAGCGCGCGAGGATCGCCAACGAGAGGCGCTCGGCGGCGCCCTGCACGAGCGGCTGCCCCTGGGTGGTGACGAACGGGAGCATCTCTCCCGAGCCGGTGATCGCCGCGCGGATCAGCTGATCCTCGGCGGCGGCCGCGAGGAACAACCCGAACGCGGCCGTCAGCGCGGTTATCGGATCGTCGAGGTGTGCGTCCAGCGCGGTCTCGACGGCGACGATGAAGCGCTCGGCTTCGCGCAGCACAAACACCTGGGCGAAGGCCTCGCGCGAGCCGAACTCCTTGTAGAGCGTCTGGCGGCTGACGCCCGCGGCGCGCGCGATGTCGGCCATCGTGACCTCGCTCCACGCGCGCTGTTCGAGCTCGCGCCGCGCCGCGTCGAGCAGCGTGTCGCGCAGGAGCTCGCGCGCCGCGACCGCGTACGGCGTGGGACCGGGCTTCGCCGCCGGATCGAGACTCCCCGCCGGACCATGGCTCCCCCTTGGACCGGGCTTCGTCGCCGGACCGGGCTTGGCCCCATGAGGAACGGTCGGGACAGTCGTCGCGACGCTCATGTGACGGACTCGAAGTCGACCTTGTCGCGCACGCCGCAATCCGGGCAGTGCCATTCGTCGGGCACCTCGCCGAAAGGGGTCCCGGGCGGGAATCCCTCGTGGGGATGGCCCTGCTGCTCGTCGTAGACATACCCGCACGCCGGGCAGCGCCAGCGGCTCATCGCGCGCTCCCCGTCAGGTCCCCGACACCGGCCGGCGGCGTCGGCGGTGTGCCGTAGCGCGCGAGCACCCGTGCTTGCGCGCGCGGGCTGATGTTGACGAGGCTGAGGTCGCCCGCGTAGTGCTCGACCACGCGGTGATCCATCACCCGCCGCCACAGCGGTGGGAACGTCGCCAGCAGGATCATGCCCGCGTACCCCGTCGGCAGCTGCGGCGCCTCGTCGAAATGGCGCAGCGCCTGGTAGCGACGCAGGGGGTTTGCGTGGTGATCGGAGTGGCGCTGCAGGTGGTAGAGCAGCACGTTCGAGGCGACGTTGTTCGAGTTCCAGCTGTGCTCGGGCGCCGTGCGCTCGTAGCGTCCGTCCTCGCGGCGTCCGCGCCGCAGGCCGTAGTGCTCGAGGTAGTTGACCACCTCAAGCAGCGAAAAGCCCACGACGGCTTGGATCACCAGGTAGGGCAGCACGATCGGCCCGAACACGAGCGCGAGCACCGCGTACAGAGCGAGCGTCATCGCCCACGCGCTCAGCGCGTCGTTGTGAATCGTCCACATTCCCTTCCCCATGCGTTCCAACCGCACACGCTCGAGCTCCCACGCCGAGCGCAGGCTGCCGGCGACGGTGCGCGGCCAGAAGGCGTAGAAGGACTCGCCCATGCGCGAGCTGGCGGGATCCTCCGGCGTGGCTACACGCACGTGATGACCGCGGTTGTGCTCGATGAAGAAGTGCCCGTACCCCGTCTGCGCGAGCGCGACGCGGCTGAGCCAGCGCTCGGAGGAGGCGCGCTTGTGACCGAGCTCGTGCGCGGTGTTGATCGCCACGCCCGCGACCATCGCGACGGTCAGCGCGAGCCCCAGCGATTCGAACACCGAGAGGCCCCCGTGCGACCACATCCAGCACGCGAACACCAGCCCGGCGTACTGCAGCGGCAGGAACAGGTAGGTGCACCAGCGGTAGTAGCGGTCCTGATCGAGCCACTTGACGACGCTCTCCGGCGGGTTGGAGGCGTCGAGCCCGGCGAGCAGGTCGAGCAGCGGGAACACGCCGAAGATGAGCACCGGCCCGTAGAACCAGAACACGCCCAGCCCGGTGAGCTCGACGAGGCCCCACGAGATGAACGGCAGCAGCGGCACGATCAGGCCGAGCAGCCAGGCGTAGCGCTTGCGATCGCGCCAGCGCGGACGCTCCAGCGCCTGCCCGTCGGGTGCGGGGACGAAATCGTGATGGTCGTGCGTGCCTGTTACAGCTGACATGCCTATGTACCCTCCGCGGTCGTTCTTACGATCTCTGTCGGACCAATTTACACCGACCAGTCAACTTGTCAAGCAGAATGTCGGGGCGACGCGGAGGTCCACCACGACGCGGAGGGCCTCCACGGGCCTGGTCATTCGCCGGCCTGCCGTTCCACGGGCCAGCCGACTTATCGCTCCTGCTGAGCCTCCGTGAGCGCTACGAGGCCGTGTAGGAAGACTTCGATCATCCGCCCGTACAGCGTGTCGTCGAGCTCGGGATCGACGAGCCGGTCGAGCAGGAAGCCGTCGGCCATGCAGAACGTCATCGTGGCGACATCGGCCGGCGGGACCGTCGGCGTGACCCCGCGATCCGAGGCCCAGCGCGAAAAAACCGCCGCCATGCGCTCGCGCAGACCCCGCTGGCGGGCGACGAACTCCAGCCGAAACCCCTCGTTGCGAGTGGCGTGCAGCGCGAACTCCTGGTAGAGCCCGCGCCAGTTCGGATCGGCGTCGATGTTCGCCAGGAACCCCTCGGCCGCCTGCCGCGCCTCCTGCGCGGGATGACCGGCGCCCACGAGCACAGAGTCCAGGCGAGCGATCTCGGCCGCGAAGTGCTCGTCGAGGACCACCAGGAACATGTCCTCCTTGCTGGCGAAGTGCGAGTAGAACGCACCCTTGGTGTAGCCGGCGTCAGCGGCGATGCGATCGATCGAGGCGCCGTGTATGCCGAGCTCGCAGATCAATCGCGAGGCCGAGCTCAGCAGCGCGGCGCGGGTCGCGTCGCTGCGCTCGATCCGGGACTGCCTGGCGCTGCGGCGGGCGGCGATGCGACGAGCAGCGGCGGCGCTCAAGCGGTGCTCGCCTCGGCCACGAGGTCGTTCGCGGCGGGGGTCACGGCCGTCACCGGACAGCGCCCCACGAGCACCTCGGCATCGCGACGGGGCGTCTCGGTGATCGCGCGTCGATAGACCCGCTCGGACTCGGGGCGCGAAGGCGCGAGCGTGCGGCGCAGCACGAGCTCGCGCAGCACCACCTCCATCTCGAACTGCGCGAACGCGGCGCCCAGGCAGCGGTGGATGCCGCCGCCGAAGGGGATCCAAGTGTAGGTGCCAGGCGCACGCCCCCCCTCGGCCTCGATGAAGCGCTCGGGCCGGAACTCGTTCGGTTCGGGGTAGATGTCCGGGCGGCGGTGCACGAGATGGATCGAGGGCACGATCGAGGCCCCCGCGGGGAGCAGCCTTCCGCCGAGCTCCATCGGCTCCTGCAGACGACGCAACACGATCGAGATCACCGGACGCAGGCGCAGCGTCTCCTGGATCGTCGCCTGCATGTAGGTGCTCTCGCCGGCGCGCACCTCCTCGGTCAGGCGCCCCATCCGCTCGGGGTGCCGGCACAGCCGCTCGACGGCCCAGGCGAGCGCGTTTGCGGTCGTCTCGTGTCCGGCGACGAGCAGCGTGACGAGCTCGTCGCGCAGCTCGGAGTCGCTCATCGGCGAGCCGTCCTCGTGTGTGGCCTGCAGCAGCAGCGACATGATGTCGTCGCGCTCGCCGAGGTCTGTCGCGGTACGACGGTCGGCGATCTCGGCGTAGATCGGACCGTTGATGCGCTCCAGTTCACGGCGGAAGGTCGGCACTCGCGTGATGCGCTCGGGTCCGAGCGCCAGCAGGGCGATGCCGCGCAGCGGATCGGTGACGACATCGAGCAGCCGGCGCAGCTCGCGGCGCAGCTCCTCCATGCGCGGTCCTTCGCCGACGCCGAAGACCGCACGGAGGATGATCTCGAGCGTCATCGCCTGCATGCGTGGACGCAGCGGATAGGGCTCGCCGATCGGCCAGCGCTCGATCTCGCTCGCCGCGACGTCGGCCATCAGGGCGCCGTAGCGCTGCATCCGCTCGCCGTGAAAGGCCGGCAACATCAGCTTGCGCTGGCGCAGGTGCGGCGTATCGTCGAGCAGCAGCACGGAGTCGGGGCCAAGCACGGGCAGCAGGATGCGGTTGGCTTCGCCCGCGTGCAGAAGCCGCGGATCGCCCGTGAACACCTGCTTGATCGTCTCCGGATCGGCCGTCAGCACCCAGTCGCCCTCGTTGGCGATTTTCAGCGTGAACATGTCCCCGAACCGCGCCCGGCACTGGTCCATCATCCACTGCGCGCGGCGATACCAGATGACCGACTGCACGGCCCGCGGCAGGCGCGGCCCCGCGGGCAGGCTCGGTGTGGAGGACGATGCGTCTTGCATACTGATTGGTATCCAATCACATACCGGATGGGATGTCAAGAGAAAGAGAGTGAGCAAGCTCCCTCGCGCTGACGTGTCCTCATGCCGTGTTGCACTCGTACTCGTCCTCATGCCGCTCGTGCAAGCGCCCTCGGTGCCGCGAGCGCAGGCGTCCTCGTGCGGTCTCGACGAAAGGGCCGGCGCGGCTAGCGAAGCGTGAACGGCCTGCTGCTGATGTGCCTGTGTCGCCCAGTCCCGCTGACCAGCGTGAGGGTGTACCGGCCCGACCTGAGGCTGTGCGTCGGCAGCAACCGCAGGCTCAGGCGCCCATGCGAGGTGCGGGCCATTCCGGTCGCGTACACCACCCCCCGGCGGGAGAGCGTCGCCCGAGCGCTTTGGCCCGTGGCCGTGAACTTGACCGCACCCGAGACCAGCTTGGCCGTGCAGCGCTGCTTGCCCTTGACCATCCTGCACGTCACGAGCTCGATCTTGCCCGCCGGGCCCGCCGGACCCGGCGGACCGGCGGGACCCTGAATACCGGCGAAACCCTGAGGACCTATGGCGCCGGCCGCGCCTTTCTCGCCCGCGGGACCGGTGTCCCCCATCGAGCCTTCTTTGGCCGTTTTCACGAACACCGCAGTGACTTCAGTGCCGGCGGCTCTGTCCACCCTGCAGGTCGTCGCCGTCATCGGCGCGCAACCGATCCAACCGGCAAATTCGTAGTCCGCGGCGGCTTTGGCCGTCAGGACCGGTTCGCCTTCGAATTCGTGGGTACATCCCGTCGTCGAACACGTAAGCCCCGCAGGCGTCGAGGTGACTTCGCCTTCGCCCTCGATCGACACTGTGATCTGGAACCGTGCGGGCGCGCCCTGGAAGATGAATATCGTTTTGTGTTCGCCATTGTCGCCCACGTAGATCGTGCCGGTCTTTTCGTTCAGAGCGATGCCTTCGATCGCTTCGGAGAAGGTCCCTGTGCCGAATTCCACGCCGGTCCTCATCGGGTCAGGCGACGCGATGCCTTCGATCACCCTGCCGTGGATCGCCACGTAGCCCCTGTCGGTCGCACGGTCGATCGTGTCCGCGATGGCGCCTTCGACTTCCGGAACTTCGGTCACCGATTCGACGCTCGCGGCAGTGTCGGAGCTGCGCCTGAGCTCTGTGGGACGCGCGCCGGGCCAGACACCGCTCGGGTGACTCGCATCGGTGGGGTTCCCGTAGACGAAGATGTCTCCGCGGGTGTCCACCGAGACGCTGCGCTCGAGCCCTTTGGCGGGAAAGCTCGCGATTTCGCTCCCTCCGGGGGAGAACTCGCGCACCGCCCCGCCGGCGCCCGAGCCCCGATCGCTCACATACACATCCCCGTCCGCATCGGTCGCGACACCTTCGGGTTCGGCGAAACCGGTCAGCTGGGATTCGTATTTGTACTCGCCACCGCTCAGCTTGAAACGATCGACGACTTTGTGACTCCGATCGACGACATAGACGGAGCCCGCGCCGGCACCGATCGAGTTGTCCACGGCGATGCCGACCCATTGTCGGTTGAACGCGAAGCTTTTGGCAGGCGTGTCTATGCCCGAGAGCACCACCGGCGCACCGCCGGCAGGCGCGCCCCTGTTTCACCGAACACGTCGACAACGTCGAAGTCTTCGGTGATTTCGGGGACCAACAGGTTCCCCGTGGCTTCTTCGACCGCCATCCCCGTCGGCCTCGCCGGGAAGCCGAAGCTCCCACGGAACGTCGGCGGCGAGGCAAATGCGCTCGCGCCGGCCAGCGCCACCGTCGCGCACAAAGACACGACGGCGAAGAGAAGACGGCGTGCGAACGACGTCCTACGCGACATCAGGGCCTCCCACAGCAGGCCCCGATCGCCGGCGATGACCTATGCAGCCCTCTCCGAAGCACTGTGCGCAGATTAGACAACTCGCGCACGTACGGCAAGCACATACGGCAAGTCTCACACGTGCTGCCCCTGGACAGGATTCCCCCCGGACGACTCGTGCGCACGCAGCGGGCATGCGCTGAAGTCGCCGTCGTCAGAAACAGGGCCCACCCTGGAACAGCCGCTCCGGCAGCATTGGCGCCTGCGCCATCACGCGCTCCGCTGTTGCCCGGCCTTGAAGCGCCCCCGGCAAGATTCGAACTTGCGACCTGCGGATTAGAAGTCCGCTGCTCTATCCAGCTGAGCTACGGGGGCGGGCGCTTGAATCGTCGCATGGACGCGGTGCAAGGTCCTGCTTAGACAAGCTTGAGCAAAAACGTGTAGAAAGTGGGCATGAGCCAACAGGGTGTAGAGGACGACGAGGCCGACCTGACGCGCAAGCAACGCCGCGAGCAGGCACGCGAACAGCGTAAAGCGCTGGAGGAGGAAGCCGCGACCGGCGCCAAACGCAAAGCGCGGCTGACTCAGCTCGGCATCGTTGTGGCGGTCGTCGTGGCCGTTGTGGTCGTGATCCTGATCGCCACCGGCGGAGGCGGGGCGAAGAAAATCGCCCCGCACAGCACCGAAGCCAGCCAGACGACGGCGGCGGTCAACACGCTCATCGACGGCATACCCCAGAACGGGAACACGCTCGGCAACCCCAACGCGCCCGTGACGCTGCAGTACTTCGGCGACTTGGAGTGCCCGATCTGCAAGGAGTTCACGCTCGGCGCGCTGCCCACGATCATCCAGAAATGGGTGCGCACGGGCAAGGTCAAGATCGAATACCGCTCCCTCGAGACCGCCACGCGCGAACCGGAAGTCTTCAAAACGCAGCAGGTCGCGGCCCTCGCGGCGGGCAAACAGAACAAGATGTGGAACTTCGTCGAGACCTTCTACCACGAGCAGGGCGAAGAGGACAGCGGCTATGTCACCGAAAGCTACATCCAGGGCATAGCCCAGCAGGTACCAGGACTGAATCTCGCGACGTGGACGACCGACCGCTCCAACGCCGAACTCCCAAACCAGGTCGCCACCGACGCCCAGACAGCCACCAACGCCGGGTTCACGGGCACGCCATCGTTCTTGATCGGCAAGACGGGCAGCACCCTGAGCAAGCTCGAATACAGCTCGCTCACCGATCCGACGTCGTTCAACGAAGCGATCGAAAAGCTGCTCAAGGCGTAACGCAATGAGTGCGCGTGCTCTCAGGACCACGCTGATCGTGCTCGCCGCCGTGGGCGTAGCCCTCGCGGGATATCTCACCTACCTGCACTACTCGGGCACCACGCCGCCCTGCTCGATCAAGGGCAACCCCTGCAGCCAGGTCCAGAAATCGCGCTACTCGGAGCTCGACGGGGCGCCAGTCGCGCTGATCGGCCTGATCGGCTACATCGTCATCCTCGGTTCGCTGCTGACCTCCGAAAGCGAGCGCGCGCGGTTTGCGACGATGGCGCTCACGCTCGGCGGTCTCGGGTTCAGCGCCTACCTCACATATCGCGAGGTCTTCACGCTGCACAAAATCTGTGAGTGGTGCGTCGGCAGCGCGGTGCTGATGACAATCATGATGGGCCTGTCGGTCTGGCGCTTCTTGCGCGGGGACGTAGACGCACGGGCACGCGCGCTCGCGCAGGCGCAAGACCCTGAGCCGATCGCGCCACCGCTTGGCGCGGCGCCTTCCTAGCGCTACGTCATTCGTCCAGCGCGGGAATAGCGACCCCCGAAACTGGGTACGCGCGCCGACCTGATTGGTGATGCGCGCACACCCGCATATCGCCGAGGAGTCGCCGCCGCGCGAGCACGCCCGCTCTGAGCAGGACCCTCACCACGATGATGCGCTCGCCGCGAAGTCTCGCCCCGATACCACCCCCGCGGAGATCCTCACCGGCGCGGCAGGCTCGGGCGCCAGCATTGACAGCGAGGCGAACGGCGTCGAACGACTGTTCGAGATGACCAGCGACCTGCTGGCGGCGATCTCCCTCGACGGGCGCTTCACGCTGCTGAACCCCGCCTGGGCGGACGCCCTCGGATGGAGCATCGAGGAGCTGATGGCCCAGCCGATGCAGGCGCGCGTACACCCCGACGATCTCGAGCAGACGCTCGCGCTGACGCTCGCCGGGCGCAACCGCAGCGCGCAGCTCGTGAACTTCACCAACCGCTACCGCCACAAGGACGGCTCGTGGCGGTGGCTGCTGTGGAGCGCGCGCTGTGACGGAGAGGTCTGGTACGCGGCCGCGCGCGACGTGACCAACCGCATGTGGCTCGAGCGCCAAGCGCTGCACGATCCGCTCACGAAGCTGCCCAACCGCCTGCTGCTGATGGACCGCGCCCACCAGGCGCTCGCTCGACTGCACCGCAGCCAGGGACCGATCGCGCTGCTGTTCATCGACCTCGACGGCCTGAAGGCGATCAACGACAGCTTCGGGCACGCCGTGGGCGACCTGCTGCTCGTCTCGGTCGCCGAGCGCCTCGCCGAGACGCTGCGCGACTCGGACACCGTCGCGCGACTGGGCGGAGACGAGTTCGTGATCCTCGCCGAGGATCTCGAGAGCGACGCGGAGGCACTGGCCGTCGCCGAGCGTGTCGTTCAGGGGCTGGAGGAGCCCTTCCAGGTCGGCTCGATCGAGGTGGGGATGTTCGCGAGCGTGGGCGTCTCGATCTCTCGCGACGCTGATGCCGACCCAGAGGATCTGCTGCGCGAGGCCGACGTGGCCATGTACCGTGCCAAGCGCGGCGGCGGACATCGTCTTGAACTGTTCGACGAAGACCTGCGGCGCTGGCCGATCGGGGATCCCAATTCGGTCACCGATCGGTCCACTAAGCGCGGCGAGGCGCCGTCCGGGTCGATACGCTCGCACGCGCTATGGCATCCGATCGCGCGTCTGAAGCACCATCTCCGCTGAGCCACGCAGAGCTGGATCCGAGCGCGATCGAGCACCACAAGGACATCGCGGCCCGCGCCGCGGCCGAGCTCGTGCAGGACGGAATGCGCGTGGGGCTCGGCACGGGCTCGACGGTGGCATATCTGTTGCGCGCCCTCGGCGAACGCGTCGAAGAGCTGCGCGACGCCCGTTGTGTAGCGACTTCACCGGCAACGGCGCAGATCGCGCGGGATCTCGGACTGCGGGTCGAGGAGCTCGACGAGGTGGGCGAGCTGGACATCGCTATCGACGGAGCCGACCAGGTCGATCCCGACGGTTGGCTCGTCAAGGGCGGCGGCGGCGCGCATACGCGCGAGAAGATCGTGGCCGCCTGTGCGCGGCTGTTCGTCGTGATCGTCTCCGCCGAGAAGGAGGTCGCGCGTCTTGACCCGCCGATACCGATCGAGGTGCTCCGCTTCGGAGCCGGCCAGACGTTGGCCACGCTCGACGACGCTCGGCTGCGAGACATCGACGCGAGCCCCGACGGGAACCTGATCGCCGACTACCTCGGCCCGGTCGAGACGCCGCGGGCGCTGGCCGAGCGCTTGAGCGGGACACCCGGGGTGGTCGAGCACGGGCTGTTCGCACCAGAGATGGTCAGCGAGATCTTCGTCGCGGGGGCCGACGGGGTGCGCCGCCGCGCGGGCGGCAAGCCGTGAATCTTTGAGCTCCGAAACAGCGGCTCCTGGAGCAAGCAGCCGAGCTACGAGCAGAGCTACGACCGAAAGCTAGGGCCAGTCGATTCGCGCGGCCAGCTCCGCCGGACCGAGATTGATCGCGCCGCTGCGCTCGATCGGTCGATACTCGCCGTCGGTCAGCCCAAGCCAGTGGACCGCCCGCTCGACGGGGTCAAGGATCAGGATCTCATCGACCTCGTGCGCGGCGTAGAACGGCAGCTTCTGCCAGGTCTCATCGTCCGGAGAGATGATCTCGACCACGAGCGGCGCTGTGTGCTCCCAGGTGCCCCAGCGTCGAGCGCGATGCAGACCTCCATCGGGAACGCGATAGTTCTCGATCGAGTCCCCGAGGTTGAACTCGTGCATCGTCGGGAAGAGGCCCACGGCACGGGCCGGGGCATCAAGCAGGATCGCCAGCTGCTGGGCGAGGTCCGCATGCGCGTCGTTCGGGGCCGGAACCAGGTGCAGGACACCATCCCACACCTCATCGAGGCGATCCAGTTCGGAGACCCGCCGACGCTCCTTGAGCGCATCCAGCTCGTATGCGTAAGGGTCGAGCACCATCGTGGCCATTGGCCAAGTGTAGCTCCAGGCGCCACCTCAAGCTTCGGCGCGAGCGCGAGCCGTCAGCACCGCTGCATATCTTCAGCATCGATGGCAAACAGCAATCCAGAACTTGCGCAGGGCACCGACTATGCAACGCGCGATGAGCCACTTAAGCTCGCGATCTGACGCGTAGCCGACTCGCGCTATGACTGGCGGTGAGGGACGTCCACACTTCGCTGGCGCCGGGACGGGTCCAGATCACCCAACGACAGCGATCTTCTCTGCCCGCCGGCCTGCCATGTGAGTAGCCGGTGCTCGTCGAGGGCGATGTCCGCGATATCGGCGCCCGATTCGATTGCGCGTGTACCGTGAGCGTAGTGGACCATCAGGGTCTCTCGCGTGACGGCCCCCTTTGCCAGAGCTTCTACGACCCACGCGATGTCTCCATGCGTGTCGATTGCGGACGCTCCAGGTCTCGCCGGGTGGCTTTCTTCGGCAAACCGGTAGCCGGCGGTGAACGTTCGTCGCGCTCGTTGCACGTTGAACAGGGTGAGTTCGTATGCACCGTTGTTATAGTGATCGGCTGATACCGAGGCAATGGCGAGAAAATGCCCCGCGACATGGAGCACGTTGATGACGTTGTATGCCTCGAGGTCGTTTTCTTCGGTGAAGACGAGTAGCTTTCTGCCTTCGGGAGGAACGCAAGCGAAGTACGTCTGGGGCCCTTCGCCGTGACTGTACTCATTGTCGAGTTCCTGTAGAGGGTTCTCCCACAACGTCATCTCGCGTGCGTTCGCGATCACATGGACGAAACGGGTTGCGCGGCACTGTTTGGGTACCGGCGGTTTATGTCCAAGCGTGAGCGAGATGGACGTCTTATACGACACGATCGTTCCGGGCCGCAGCGACTGAGCTATTACCACGAGGCGGTTCGACGTGGAGTGAACCGAGCGTCGAATGCCGGCGACTTCGCAGCGAGCGCCGCGTATTTCGACCGCCGCGAGACTGGGTCCATCGCCGAGCACGCGTGGCACACGACAGCGCTCGGGCTGTGGGTATTGAACGAGCTCGCCGGAGGCGCTGATGCGAGCGACCCGTGCCGGTATGGGTGTAGTGCCGCGCTCCAGTTCGTAAGCGGGGCCCTCTCCGATCCAGGCCTCGCCGCCGCTCCCGAACGCGATCCCGTAGGCCGCTTCGAGACGGTCGGTGACTGTCGTTGCATGTCCGCGCTGATCGATCCGAGCGACTTCTCCGGAGTTGCGGGTGAACCACACCTCGCCATCCGGTCCGGCCACGAGGCTCGACAGCGCGACTGTTTCGTTCTTGTCGGCCGTCTGCACGTAGGTGGGCATAGGTCTGAAGATGCTCACACGACCGCTGGGCGTCATACGTCCGATGCGTGTGGCGTCAAGGATGAACCAGAGATCTCCGCCGCTGGCCACGATCGGCCCCGCCGGGCTCCCGGTCTGCGCACCGTGGATCGGGAACTCCTTGATTAGCCCGTTGGTGTCGATTCGGCCGATGCGCCCAGCAGTATCGGTGAACCACAGCGTGCTGCCGGACCCGGCTGTGATGTTTGTGGGAATGGCGCCGGCCCGAAGACCGTTGCTGAATGCCGTGATCGCGCCGGCCGGGGACACCCGCAGGATCGCGCTCATGCGAGTGAGGTGTTCCACGCGAGTGTCGGTCATCCACAGGTCGCCATCGCTGCCAAACGCAAGCCCGCGGACCCGGCTTCCCGGCGGAAGCGCCAGCGAGTGTACGCTCATCGAACCCGATGGGGACACGGCCGCAAGCAGCGGCGGGCCGCCACCTGTGGGATACGCAAGAAACCACTCTTCCCCGTTCAGACCGTGAGCGAAATATCCGGGCGAGTGTTCGGCCAGTTCCCCAGTAAACGGGAAGTCCTCGAATTCGCCCGCCGGCGTGATGTAGTCGACTCGGTCGGCGCTTTCGACCCCGCTTGCTGTTGTTCCCCCATACCACACACCGCCTGCACCCGAGGAGAGCACCAACGGGTAGCCGCGAATGAGTGGAGCGCCGTTTGCACCATGGGCACCGACGACCGCGAGCGCGATCATATCGGGGCTCGATATCGCGACGATGCCGAGGCCCGACATTCCGAGCAGAACGAGAGCCAGCGCGCAGGCCACAATCGCTCGAGCGTGCTTGAGTGTGCTCGTCTCGCTGCGTCTTCCGACGCGGCGAGAGTCGACTACCTGCTTCCTTGCGGGCTCGTGTACGTCCATCGTTCCAGCAAACACAGATCAGCGTCGAAAAGCGCGGATGGTTCAGTCGTTGTTGTCTGTCGTCGGCGACATACTGCTGTCCACTTCCCCGCAACACCCGGCACACCGCAACACCCGGCACATCGCCGTGTTCAACCCGACCAGATGGCCACCTACACACTTCGACTGAATTTGCTCGCACGCTTGACGACGGCAGTGATCTCGGCTCTTACGATTGCCGCTCTAGCGACCATAGCGACAGGACCGGATGAAGCGTTCGGGAGTATCCAACCGTCGTGGTCGCGACCGCTGCGGATCGACACCCGGCCGCCCTTCACGGAAGGCGTCTCACTCGATGCGGTGTCGTGTCCGTCCTCCTCGCTGTGTGTGGCCGTTGACCTCGCCGGCCAGGTGTTGACCTCGACCGATCCGGCAGCCGGTTCGGAGGCCAGGTGGACGGCGAAGACCCTGCCGGCCGTCGAACTCACTGATGTGTCGTGCGCGTCGCGGTCGCTGTGCGTCGCCGTCGATGAGGCCGGACGGCTTTTCAGCTCGACCGATGCTGCGCGCGGGCTTAGCGCGAGATGGCGCGGTGTGCGCGTCCCAGGAGTCGGGCAGCTCAGCTCCGTGTCATGCGCGTCGCAGTCGCTGTGCGTGGCTGTTGGCGAAGGGGGAGAGGTGCTCAGCTCAAACGATCCGCGTCGCGGCGTGCACGCGGGATGGCAGCGCGCACACGTTGGCGGAGCCGGCGAGCTGAGCGCTGTGTCGTGCGAGAGCACTGGGCTGTGTGTGGCAGCGGACACGGCGGGGAACGTGATCAGCACGATCGATCCGCGACGGGGACCGGCGGCGAGGTGGCGACTGGCACATGTGGCTGCCGAAATCGATCTCGGCAGGCTCGAAGGCGTCACCTGCGTGTCACCGGGGCTGTGCGTCGCCGTCGGTGAGGGCATCCAGATCTATAGCTCGGCCGACGCCGGCGAGGGACCACTCGCAACATGGGTGGGCAGGGACGTGGCGGAAGGGTTCTACGCTGGTAAGAGCATCTCCTGCGTATCGACGTCGCTGTGCGTGACAGCGGATGAACGCGGGGACATCGCCATCTCGACCGATCCGCTCGACGGCACGACGGCGACCTGGCGAGCTCAGCATGTCGAGGAAGGCGGGCTGACCGGCGTTTCGTGCGTGTCGAGCAAGCTGTGTGTCGCCGTGGATCAGAGCGGACTGGTGTTCACTTCGACCGACCCAGGCAACGGCGTAGCGGCGACGTGGAGCAGCGAGGAAGTGGACGGGATCAACAGCTTCAGCGGGATCTCGTGTGCGTCGCCGTCACTGTGTGTAGCCGTCACGCGGCGGGGGACAGTCGTCAGCTCGAACAGCCCTGGACGCACTCAGGCGACAAGCTGGACGGTCGAGCACGTCGATGACAACGCTGGTTTGCTCGGCATCTCCTGCATCGCCTCGTTGTGTGTGGCGGTTGACAATCACGGCGAAACCTTGAGCTCGACCGATCCCAGTGCGGGGCGCGCAGCGAAGTGGGCCGTTGAGCGTGTGGACGGCTTTCGGGAAATCAACGGGATCTCGTGCCCGTCGCCTTCGCTGTGCGTGGCCGTGACCAATACAGACGAAGTGCTCAGCTCGACTGATCCGACCGCAGTCTCGGCCGCTAGGTGGACCGCGAAGCGCCTCGCCGACGACGTTCCGCTCATCGGCGTGTCCTGCGCCTCTCTCTCGCTGTGCCTCGCCATCGACACCACCGGTGGTGTCTTCACCTCGACCGATGCAGGCCGCGGCTCATCGGCCAGGTGGGTGTCGAGCAACCTCTATACGGGCCGGTCGGAGGGTGGGCTTCCGCAAGCGATCTCGTGCGCGGGGCCGTCGTTCTGCGAGGTGATCGAAGGGTACGGGGGCACCCTCACCTCGACCGACCCGCGCAAGGCTGCGTTTGCTAAATGGACGCTCTCCATCCTGCCAGGTCGTTCGTTCGACGGAATCTCCTGTGCGTCCACATCGCTGTGCGTCGCCACCGAGCCGGGTGCCCGCGTGCTCAGCTCGAACGACCCGCGCAGTCGCGGCGGCGCGACATGGCACGCGCGACGCATCGACCCGCAAGGCACGCTCGAGGCCATATCGTGCGTGTCGTGGCTGTGCGTGGCGGTGGACCGAAGCGGCACCGCCGTCATCGGCCACGCTGGAGCCAGTCGATAGACGCTTCCAAGCGTCCGCTTCAGAGAAGACCCGGGGACCGAGCAGAAGCACAGAAGCCCGCAGCTTGCGGACCTTTCTGAAGCGGGGGACCGAGGAATCGAACCTCGAGCTCGGGTTTTGGAGATTCGCGCGGAAGGCGGGCTTTCTGGCTTGAACAGGAGGATATGGCGGTATCGGGGTGCCGTAGGGACCGTCGTAGGGACCCGAAATTTCTCCAACCGCCGTTACGCCGCATGCCGCACACGTGGCAAGCGGCGCGAACCAGGTCTCCCGCCCAGCCCCGGCATCCGTCGGCGGTAGCAGCGATACTTGAGCGATGGATCCACGTGGCGCCTACAGTGCCGAGCGTGCGGCTGCCCTCTCAGGCGTGCCGAAGTCGACCGTGCACTACTGGGCACGCCGGGACATCCTGATCCCCAGCGTCTCGGCCGAGCGGATCAAGCTGTGGTCCTACAGCGATCTGCTCGCGCTGCGAATCATCGCATGGCTGCGCGCCACCAAGACCGCGCCCGACGGACAGACCATCGCGCCCACCGCGATGAACGCCGTGCGAACCGCGCTACGCGAGCTGGCCAGCATCGACCTTGGGTTGTGGACCGAAGAGGGCAGCCCCAACGTCGCCGTGGACCGTGGCGGTCGAATCGTCCTGGACGCAACCCCTTCGCCCGAGCACCCCGACGGGCAGACTGTTCTTGACGCCGAAGCGCTGGACCTTCTGCGCCCACTGGCGATTGGACGCCTGGTACGCGGACCCGACCTCGTTACCCCGCGTCCCCGGCTGCGCATCGTCCCCGGTAAGCTCGCCGGGGCCCCCCATGTCCATCGCACTCGCATCGAGACCGAGGCACTCGCCGCGCTTGCGCGCCGCGGGCTGAGCATCGGCAAGATCACTGCTCTCTACCCCGCGATCCAGACCGCCGACATCAAGGACGCGCTGGACCTGGAGCACGAACTTCAGCCAGACCTCGCCCTGGCAGCCTGACCAGACGCGGGCATGCCGTACCTCTTCGCGCTCGACCAGAACTTCCCCGAGCCGATAGTCGTCGCGCTCCAGCGATACCTCGAGGACGACGTGGAGCTCGTGCCGCTGCGGCACATAGACGAGCGGCTGCCAACGTGCGAGGACTGGCAGGTGCTGCAGGCGCTACATGCCCACGAACGCCCGTGGGACGGCCTCATCACCACCGACCACGACATGCTGAGTCTCCCCAAAGAGCTCGCCGTTCTCTGCCAAAGCCATCTCAGCCTGGTCATCGCAGTCGCGGCGGGGCATGACCCGATCAAGGCGACCGGCCTCGTGCTCGCACATATCAGCGGCATCTGCGGCCAGACCCGACCAGAGATCCCGCAGATCTGGCGGTTGCGCACGATGGCCAAGCCACCCGAGGATCCCTGGACGTTCATCACGAAGATCGCCAACCGCCAAGAAGAGACCGCCACCACCCTCTACAAGCGTGAGCGACTCGCCGCGCGTCAGCTCGACAGCGATCCACTCGCCTGACGCCGTGGGAACCGCAGCATGGCGGCACAGAACCGCCTCCGGTTATGACGCCGCGTGGCAGTATCGACTCGGCCGCTACCGCGTGACAGCAGTCGTCGCGTCTGCCTCATCGTCTCGGTCGTGCCCAGGGTACTGACGGACCGTCGCCCACGGCGGTGCTCCAGGGACCGTCGTAGGGACCGAAACCCTCCCGCCGACAGCGGATTCCAGCGGATCTATGCGGATCGCACACGCAACACGCGCGGTCTGAACATCGGCTTTAGGACCCAGACATCGGGCTCCACAACGCAGAAAGCCGCAATTTGCAGGCTTTCCTGAAGCGGGGGACCGAGGAATCGAACCTCGAGCTCGGGTTTTGGAGACCTGCGCGGAAGGTGGTCTTTCTGGCTTGAACATGAGGATGTGGACGGTGTCGGTGTGCGTAGGGACCGTCGTAGGGACCGAAAATTTCATCCAACGCTAGATCTCCGCGGTTGCTATCTCGCCCGCACGTCACCCGTTCGCTAGACGCTCGAATACCTCGTCCTCGCGGAAGGTGGCGAGCCACGGCCCGAGGAGCTGCCGCGCGGCGCTGTACGCGTCGAGCAGCTCGGAGATCGCAAACCGGTCGTGGTCAACGTGGCGGGGAGGGACGTCCGCGGTCGGAACAATCCGAGCGACGGGGTCGCCGAAGCGACGGCCGCTTACCGCGCGCTCCGACGAAACCAAACCAGCGTTGGTGGGCGCGGCAGCGAAAACCACGGCGACATCGACCGCCTCGATACCGGGCAGCGGCGCGAGCAGGACCGCGGCGAGACGAAGACTCACGAGAAGCTCTGCTGCGACCTCGGGCTCACGAGCCGCATGGAAGGCGACTCCGCCCTTGCCGTCCTCCACTGCAGTTGGCCATGTACGGTCGACCGCGAGCACACCAGTGCGCGTCGAGAACGACGCAGCAACGGCGCCGCGGGCTCGGAGACGCTCGGGCTCCGGGAATATCTGACCCGCTCCCCAGACGTGCGGCGTCAGCGGCCGCCACCCTTCCTTCAGCTCCCCCAGCAGCATGCTCGCGCCCTTCGGCCACTCCGCTGCGAGCTCTCCGGCGCGCGCCGACGCGTCGGAGAGAAGCGTCCGAGGGTCGGCTGCCGCTGGGTGCCGCAGACCAGTCGGCACGGGCGCGGCGACCATACGGAGCACCGCGGCGCCGTCGTACAAGCTCCAATGATCGGGCGAACCAGGCGGCGTGTCGGCTGTTTCCAGGATCTCTTGGAGCGTTCTCGGAGGAGACGGAAGCCGCGAGCCAGCGGCCGGTACGGACGGACGTGCTGGTCCCGGTCCACGGCGATTGATCGCCTCCGAGATCTTGTTGGCGACAACCTCGAGGCCTTCGCTCGTCTTGGCGGCGTAGCGCGCGGCAAGGGGAGGTGAGAACTTGAGTACATGGGTCTCATCGACTTCGTGCCAGACCGGGAGGATGACCTGCTCGCCTCTGATGGTCTCGCGCGCCACCAGCCCCTCAAGCTCTCGCTTCGGCCATGACTTCGCGAAGAAGCTTCTGCTGAGTACGACCACGCCGAAGCGGGAGAGCGCGAGACCTCGGTCGATCGACTCGCTCAGCGAGTCGCCCACGACAAGCTGCTGCTCGTCGAGCCAGACGCTGTGCCCGAGTGCCTCAAGCAGCTGCGCCAGCGGCCGTGCGACTGTGTCCTTGTCCTCACCAGCGTGCGAGATGAAGGCGTCGCGGATCTCGTCGGGCGGACTCGACTCGGCCTCGGCCTCAGGGGCACCGAGCTCTACTGGTGACGCTGGCCACCCTGGGAGACCGGCCGCGAACAGCTCCGACATTCTCGTTCTCAGATAGTCCGTGGGCTCGCGCACGTGCCAGTAGCGCACGACATCCTCTGTTACGTTTCCAAACCATTCGTCATTCGCGCCGCGTGTGCCACCCTGCACGAACGGCGTCTCACGCTGCAGGACATCGAGGAGCGCGTGGAGTACCGTAGTCTCCCCGCCGACGATGTCGCTGACATCGGCTTCTGTGATCAGAGGCTCGGGGTCTGGTCCCTCGAACCGTTCGCGGGCGAGCCCGAGGATCGCGATGAGCCCCTCGACGACTGGCCTCCCGGCGTTCGTCAACGCAAGGCCGAAGACGAGCAGGACCGCTCGCCGCGGATAGCCCTGGAGGCACCCCAAGGGTCGGGGCAAGGACTCGAGCACGCTGCTCAGCGCTACCACCTGGCCTTCGCGTGCAAGCTCGCGCGTAAGCGTGGCGATCTCGGGCCACTCACCGGTCGAGACGAAGCGCGTGGCGATCATCTCGAGGATCGATGCCTGAGCATCAGCCCACGCGCGAACGTCAGCGGAGACAAAGTCTGGTTCGCCGGGCACGTCGGGGACCATCACTGCATTATCGGCCCGGAACCCGGCGGCAGCCGCCGTGACTCTAGACAGCGGCTCGACAACACCCATGTCGCCGAGTCAGAGGACTCGAACGCGATGGTCTCCGTCATGCAAAGATCGGGTCTAGCATCAGGACTCGCGATGAGCTTCCGTCCCTACAGCGAGGAGCAGGCCAAGCGATTTCTGGAACTGGCCGAACTAATGGGCGCATGCCGCCAGGCGTTCCGCGACACCGCGACCGACACCCAGTGGCGGCCGGTTCCCGGCTCAGCTGGTGAGGCGGACGTGCGCGCGATCGTCGAGCACGATCCTCCGTACCCCGATGGCGTACACGCTCGGCTGAGCTTTCTTCTCTACTTCTACATGTCAGCGGCGAGTGAGTACCTCGGTGGCCTCGCGGTCCTCTACGCGACCAAGGAGGTCATATTCCCTCCAGGCCCGCTGATCCGAGCCATCCTCGAGCATTGCGCGCGGGTGTTCTGGGTTCTGCAGCAAGGCGACTCGCCACTCGAGGACAAACTGGCACGGCTCTATCTCGAGGAGCTCCTCAGCGCCGAGCAGGCGAAGAGAACCGCAGGCAGGCTGGAGGGGAAGGACAGCGACCAGTACCACACGCGCACCGCAGCGTTCAAGGCGCTTCGAGATGAGGCCGAACGGGCCTTCGGTGGGCCGATCCTCGACGAGCATGGACGGACGACGATCCGCGACCAGCAGCTGATCGGACTTGAAGCTTGCGTCGCCTGGATGTACGAGTTCCTGAGCCATCCCTTGCCTGATCGGCAGGGGCATGGTGTCTACGACTACGCCTCGAACATCTCGCATCCGACCCTCTACACGCACTTCGACATGTGGGAGCGCGGCGAGGTTGACGGTCAGCCGTCCCTTGTCTCGCAGATTTCCCTCCACGATCACGAGAGGCGTGTCGGTATGGCCGTAGTCCCGTTCTACGAGGCGCTGGGCTACCTCTTGAGCTACTACGGATGGCCCGGAAAGCCAATGGAGGTGCTCACTGCCGACGTCGAACGGTTGCTCCCCGAGTTACTCAGCAACGACAAGCCAACCTGTGCCACCTGACCCTCCTCGCTGCTAACGCTGGAATGGCGCCCCTGGCATACGCGTGTCACGGCGCTCACGCTCGCCGGCCTGAGCGGCGTCTGAGCATCGGCCGCGCTCACCATCGCAAGGGACGAGAACGATCGCCGGAGTTGACCGACGAGTGACTCATGCCTTGCGCGACGGAGCGGCACGCGATCACCAGCGACCGGCCGACACGACGATCTCCCCCATCGTCTCGGTCCTGGTTGGTGCGTGTTGGCGTGCCCTCCAGCCGAGGTTCGCAAAGCCCTGCCGACTCCAAGCCGCATCTTGCGGAGGTTTTCTGGCAGGCACGTTGTGGGCGGCGCCCAACAACCACGACGTGGTGCAATCCGGGGCGCTCAGTTTGCAGGGGCCAGAGATCGTGCGGATCAAGACCGTGCTCGACGCCGCCGCGCTCGTGTATGCCCCCGAGGAGCATGGACTGCTCCTTCCGGTGGCGTTCTATCGCGCCCAGGATGGGGTCTTGCACCAGGTGTGCATCAACCTCCATCCCGAGGTGGGCTGGCGGGTGATCGACCACGCGGCTACGTTCGTGGGACGGCTGGAGGGCGCGGACGATCTCCGTCCAAGTGCCGCTGCCTGCGCCAGGGACTACGCGCGGCAGTGCCAGCTGTTCCACGCTGGTCTCAGGGAGACCCCGCCAATCTTGCACCCGACATCGGTGAAGGTTCGCTGGCCGTCCTCGCCGGCCAGCGAGCAGCGGGAAGCCCGTAGACGTTACCCCTCCCCCCCCCAGGCCGGCGATTTCCGCTGGTATGTGACCCATAGCTCGAACGAGCCGTCCGGCGTTTTCGGTTGAGATCGTCGTCAAGATCCGGCCGGGATAGACGATCTCGCCCTTGACGACTTGCGAGGTCGGAAGCTCTCCCAGGAGCCGTTGCACTCGGCTCGTGGACGCATAGCCAGCGAGGCGTGCGAGCTCGGCGTATGTGTGCTGCTCATCGCGCTCTCGCCAGCTCGCGAATAGTTCTCGCACGAGGCGAACATCGACCTCCCCATCGTGGAACCCGTGGAGGTGGTGGCGATCGTAGGCCTGCTCGAGCAGCCGCAGGACCCGTGCCTCGCTGATGCCCATGCGCTGCGCAATCTCGCCCTCCGTCAGACCCTCTTGCTCCAATAGTCGCAATGCAACGCGTCGCCGCGCAGCGCAGCTACGACAGGGGCGGTCGGGATGCTCGACGCATCCAGGGCACGAACTCAGGCTCTTCTCCGAGGACGGTGTGCTCATTGCCTCTTAACGTCCCTTCGGGCCTATCGCATGTTCAGGCGCAATTCCTACCACGGATTTCGGCGCGGCGGGCGACTCGAGGCTCTTAGAGTCTTTGAGCCTGGGAGGCTTTGACCTTCTTGTGTTCCGTGCGGGCGAGGTATGCGTCAAGGAGCCTGTGTGCGGCCTCGATGTCGCCGGGGAGCGTGTGGGTGTAGCGGGCGGTGACTTGGGCGCCGCCGTGTTTGAGGGTGTGGCCGGCGATCGTGGAGATCACCTGGTGGCGTACACCGGCGGCGTCGAGCCATGAGATCGCGGTGTGGCGGCACTCGTGCAGCATGATCCGTTGCAGGCCGGCTTTCTCCCATGCTTTGTCGGCGCGGGTCTGGAGCGCCTCGCACGAGAGACGGCCGCTGTTGCGTCCTCCCGGCTTGCGACCCGGGCACAGCAGGTTGCCGGCGGCCGGGTTGCGGGCGAGCTGGGCGCGGCGCAGGATCGCCGCGAGCGGCCGGACGATCGGCGCGGGTCGTTGCGCGGCCCGTGACTTACGGGCATTCTCGTCACTGCCGAGATACAGGACGAGGAGCGTGAGGTCGACGTCGTCGAGCTCGGCGTGGCGGATCTCCGCTCTGCGGGCGGTTGCGTAGGCGGCGAACGCGTATGGGAGTGCGTCCTCGATCGGCAGCGCTGCGAGAAGCTGCGTCATTTCCGCAGGGGTCGCGACGCGGTCGCGTGGGACCGCGTCGACGGGCGGGAGACGGACGCGGTGTGCGGGGTCGTGGTCGACGTATTCGCGGTCGTGCGCCCAGGCGTAGAGGCTTCGGATCGAGTTCACGACGCGCCGGACGGTGCTGCCGGATCTCTTAGGCGCGAGCGTGTCGACGATCCCTTGCACGTCGCGTTTGCGTACGTCCCCCAAGCGCTTGGCCCCGATCGCGTCCGCGACGGGGCCTTCCAGTGTGCCGGAGAGGGTGAGGATCGCCGAGGGCTTGTAGCGGCGCCCGTGCTTGTTCAGAGCGCTTCCGGCGCGCGCGGCGATCAGAAACGTCTCGATCGCGTCTCGGACGCGCAGCGAGCGTGCAACCGGCTGGCGGCCTTCACGAAATGCCCTCTCGAGGTCGGCCCGGGCGTTTCGCGCCGCGGCCGCCGTCGACAGGAACTTGGTCTTCCTGTGTTTGCCCGCGGCGCTGTCCCACGCCTTGCCCCAGTAGGAGGGGTGACAGTTGCAGGGTTCTCCGCGCTCGAGCGCGCAGCCCTGCCGGTGACGTGCGTAGACGCCGGGGTATCGGGTCTTGGTGTCCTTTGGCATTCTTGCTGTCCCTTTGTATTCACGGTGCGCGAGCACCTGGACGGACTGTGTTGGTGTCGAGCCACCGTTCGAGCCCGGTCCGCGGGTAGAGCCTGCGGGAGCCGGAGTAGACGACGGGCAGGTGGCTCTTGATGTGCCGCTCGAAGTGATCGACGGAGACACCGAGCGCCTCGGCCGACTCTTGCTGGTTGAAGGCGAGCCGAGGCACCGGGCGACCACGGCGCACATCAGGCGCGATGACGTGCGCCGTGGATTGAGAGGTCCGTGATCTCCTCACCACCAGGAGGTTGATCGCGGCACGGGCCAACTCGAAGCATTGCCGCGTCCACAAACGGTTGCGTCAATGCGTCCGGTTGGCCCCGGCGGCGCTCAACATCGGTCGGTATGTCCTCCAACAGAGAGCAGGTCAACAGCCCCGCCGCCGCCGGCGCCGCCGGTCGCGGGGCGCACCTAGAGAGCTTCGACCGGCCCCACGTCGTCATCGACGGTGTGGTGATCGAAGCGAACCGCATGACGCTCGCGCCGGCTGAGGTTGCCCGCGTCATGCGGATAGCCGAGAGCGAGGTACGCAACATGATCCGCCGCGGAGAGCTCAACGACATCTCCTGCGACGGCAGACGACGCCTCGATCCCGACGAGGTGATCCTCGCCGTCGAAGAACGCGTACGTCGCGGCGAGCTCGAGGTTCACGTCTTTGTCGAGCTCGCCTCCCTCATCGGCGACAAGCTGCGCTACTGATCACGCAGTCAGCTGCGCCGCCGCGGGCACCGAGACGCAGATCGGCGTAAGGCACCGCGGCGTGGGCTCCCCGTCTTTGGTGGTCCAGCCCTGCTCTCGTGGCCAGCGCGAGAGTGTGTTAGCGAGCTCTTCCCGGCGTAGGCGGGTGCGCCAGAAGGCTTCGTTGACACCAGGCATCCAGATCCGCCGGTAGTTCGTCCCGAGCGTGTCATCGACGGGCACCCACTCGGGCTCCCAAGGACGCCGGTCGCGCCTTGCCGGTAGGTGTTCGCCCTTCGCCCAGCGTGTGAGCGTCGAGCGCGCCTGAAGGTCGATAATCTCGCAGAACTCACGAAACGTCAGCCAGTCCCGCACCGCAGAAGCACCCTCGACAGGCATCAAGGGCTTACCGAGCTGGCCCTTGTCGATCGCTTCCCAATCGATCTTCTCCGCACCCGGGGGATCGGTGTCCGCCACCGGCAACCAGGTCCCCTGATCTAGTCGGTAGAGGTCCGGCTTCTTGATCGTGTCGGCCTTCTGCCGCGAGAGCTGCACGAGCTGGTGAGTTATCGCCGAGCCCTCCAACAGCTCCCCTTTCAACTCCTCCACCAACGCGATCAAATCCTCCTGGCGACGTATGATCACCTCAAGACGATTGGTCTCCCCCACCTCGCCAGGAGGGAGCGCCAGCGGTGGGCCTGGACGGGCGTGTTTGGCTTGCAGTCGGTGCGCCGCTTGCTCGAGACGGCGCTCCTCATCCTCTATGCGCCGCAGACGGATCAGCTCCCTCTCGTAGGCCTCGACATTGGGTCGTTTACGCAACCCCACGCCGGTCGTGAGGATCTCCCAGCCGATCTCCGTAGCACGGCCGGCGACGACCTCGAGCATCGCGGGGGCTTTCCTATCGCCATAGAGCGCGCGCATGTCCCGCTCGGCACCACCGTTATCAAGCAGCGCCGCCGCGTAATACGGAATCGGGGGATTGACCTCCCCGCCCGTCGCGGGGTAGCGCTCGTTGAAGATCCTGCCCGCGCCTTCAGCGATCTGGTTCGCCAGGTGACGAAACTCATGCGGCGTGTAGCCACAGTAGGGCGCTTCCTCTGCAGTGACGTGCTTTGGCAGCTGCCGAGGATCCCTGACCACGAGCGGCCGCTGCCCACCGATCTTCCCAGCAGCCCGCACATGGATCCAGCTCGGCTGCACATGCTGCCAGCCCGGCATCGCCAGGAGCAGGGGCATCGACGCGGTAGCAGGCGGCTGACCCTTCCCCACCAGCCAGCGATCGATCAGCCTCAGATAGCTGTCCACGACCAATGCGGCCTGCCGCGGAACTGGCTTGCGGCGCACCTCGTCGCGATGCTTGCCCTTCTGAGGCCGCAGATCAAGCGCCGCCCCACGCCGACAATCCGGCGGAGGACCAACATAGTCGGGGATGTAGTCCTCACGGCGCAGCCGCGCGATCGCGGACTTACGCCCGCCGGTCAAGATCATCAGCACGAGCAACAGCCGGTCGCGCATCGGCCGCCACAACCCGCTCGTGAACATCGCATGCTCGCTCAGAGCATCGATCGCGGCCAGCTCCTCCTCGAGTGCGCCGACACCGAGACGATCGTGGATATCGCGCGTCATGGCCTGCAGCGCACCGCGAACGACCTCTATCCGCGGCGCGAGGACTTCATAGCCGCCGCGCGGCATCTGCGGCAGCTCGATCTCGGGCACATACGTCCAACGCTCGCACGCCGGCAAGCCCCGCAGACGATACGCGACGTCAAACAGGCGCCTAGCCTCGACGACCGTCAGTTTCACGCTCGACGCCGATCGACGACCCGCCCCACGACGCCGGTTGGCATGGACAGACTGCAACGAGAAGTCATAGACCGCCGTCTGTGCCCGCGCGGCCGCAGCCTCGGGGCCCTCCGAGATCATCGCGGCGACGATCGGCACCCAATCCGCCGGGATTGCCCTGAGGAGCAGGTCGAGGTCGACGCGAGCGTGGACGAGTCCACCCGCCCGCATGACCGCGTCGCGATACGCGTCATACAGGGCAAACGGTGGCAGCGCCGCACGCCGCCTCGCGGTGTCATCGAAGCACCGAGAGCAGACGAGGCCCGGGCGCTCGGAGAGGGAGGGGACCTCCACCCCGGCCACCACCGGCCTCGCCTCGACGTACTGCTTCAAGAATTCCCGTAGCTGTACAAGGAACGGGTATTCCTGCTGCTTCTGGCCGACCACCGCGAACAGAACACGATGAGCCGCGTCGAACAGACCGTCATCCATGACGATCACCCCCCGGTCCAGAAAGCTGTGCATCCTGCCCAGCCCGCCCCCATTCGCCGCAAAGGTAACAACGGCCCACACCCCCCGATGCACGCCATCTCGGCCTAACCGCGATGCACATGCACATTGATCAAGCCCGCTTCCTCGAGCGACTCAACACGCGCGGCGTCAAGCCGGCCTGCGCGCGCGGCCCTCCTCTGTTCGGCAACCCAGTCGCGCAAACGCAGGTCGCAGCTCAGGCGTCCGCCGAGCGCAGCCTCTTGGGCGAGCCGTACCCGCCTCTGGAACCCCTCCTGGCGCGGCTCCCACGTCCATCCCGGGAGCGACTGCAGCAACGCATCGAGCTCAGGATCTGCCCCACGACGGCGGCGACGACGATGAACCCACGTCCCGAGCTTGAAACCGTCCTCGCATACATAGGATGTCGGCACCCACGCGGAATGGTGCTCTCGAACGTACGCCCACAGGTGCGCCAGCGCTTCATTCCGGAACGTGACAGGCGTCCTGATCGGCCAGAGATCGCCACCGAGCGCCTGCCGAAGCATCTGATGACGCTCCGGCCCTTGAGCCAGACACGTACGCAGCCGCAGCCCCAACGGAAACCCGTCATCGCACCGATACCGGCGTGCAACCGGCACCCTGCCGTACTCGTCCTCGAACCCTTCTAGGCGCCGCAAGAGGTCTTCATCGACCGCGCGATCATCGACAAAACCGGCATGCCTTCCCTGGACGCTTCCCATCCGACGATCATGACGCCGGCGCGGGCCAAATCGCCGCATTCATGCCCACACGCGCGCTCCGGCGGCTACGCCACCACCCGCACCGGCACAACAAGCACAACACACACGACCAGGACTGCGCTGGAGGTCCGATTCGGGCCGTTCATGGCTCAAGACCGCCCATGGAGCCGAGGTCAGCCGTGCGCCGGCCCGAGATGTACCGCGACGGCCGCTCCCTTCGCGAGCTTCCGGCCGGCTCGAATGCTCTGCGTCCTGACCACGAGGGGGGCGTGATGCTTGCGCGGCTTGCTCACCTTGCCCAGGTTGCAGTGTCCTTTGCGCAGCGCACGTCGCGCAGCATCCAGAGAATCGCCCCTGAGTGACGGGACGTGACACATGGCTGCCGCTGCTTGCTTGGCGCGGCGTTCCCGTTCCGCCGCTTCGCGACCCGCGCGTTCGCCGGCTTCGTGGATTTCACGTTCGTGGGCGGCGCGCACTGCTGCTTCCTTGGCCGGACGTTCTTCTTCTTCTTTTTGTTTAGCCTCTCGTTCTTCTTCGAGTTTCGGGGCTTCTTTGGCCACGCGTTCCGCGCCTTCGATGACCCACAGCGACTCCCCGATCAGATACGGCTGACCACAACCTCCCTGGGGCGAGCAGGTCAGGAAGCCATCGCCGACATAGCCTTCCCTACCATCCGAGTTGCTCGCGATCACCTCGTACTTGTACAGGAAGCCGGGTTGCAGACCGACGATGGAATCAGTAACGATGACCTGTTCGAACCCGGCAGCGAGCACACCCTGTCGGCGTTGAGATCCAACCGTCAACGCTTCGCAGGGCTGATAACCCTCGTTTGGACTCTGGCACTCCAGCCAGATTTCATAGTCAGTTTCACCGCCCTCGGGATTAATCGGCACTTCAACCGTGGCGCCAGTGGTGCTTACGTTGGACGCCGGAAGATACCCCACTTCCGGCGCTTTTGTCGTGGCTAGCGACACGGCAGGCAGCCACGTAAAGCAGACGGCAACGCCAACCAGCACCAGTGGCGTGAACCACCTTCGAGACCCAGTCCTGCTTAGCATAGCTCTACTCATCATGATCCACAATTATACGGGATTGGCGGTAGCGGTCCCTCTCCCATACAGCTCACAACCATATCATCATATCTTCGTGCGGGAAGGTCGTGTTCGTGCCTCTGCAAATCCCACATCTCCATATCGTAGCCTGGCCCAAAGGAATGGGGCTTCCCAAGTCCTATATGCGTGCCAACAAACCCCCTCTTGGAACGAAAGACTGTGCCCACCGTCACCAGGCAAATGCATGGGCGCGGACCGGCCCAGATTTACATCGGTTTCACATCTTTTTACGCTTCCGCTTCCCCAACCAACCCGTGACAAACCAAAGAAGTCCAAGCATTATGAATCCCAAAACTCCGAAAAGCACGGTGTTGGCCACTCGTGTACCAACAACGGAATCAAAAACGTGTCCACATGCGTGTGTACATCCTTGGGATTGCTGATGGTCATGAGCATAGACATATACCGTCGCAGATATCACGTACACGCTCCACACAACAAGTGCCCAAGTCATCTTACGCCATCGCGGTACCTTCATGTAACCTCCTCTCAGTAAGACGGTCGCCATGCACCTCTCCACCAACAAGCCTATTCGGGCTAGGGGCCAAGGTAGATACAATCTCCGAGCCTCACCCCGCCTTGGGTATGAACCCATTCAGCACACATTGACACTTCTGAATCTTTCAGTAGATCAGGGACGGTAATCGACGGCGAGCAGAAGTGCAGAATGCAGAGCTTGAACGCTTGTGTCGGCTGCGACACGCGACAGCCGCCCCCCTCGGCGCCCCAGAATTTCAATTCACTTGTACAATATTCCAACTTTCCGGCAAGGAACTCGTCCCACTTCTCGGCATCTCCCCCGGTAACAACTTCCTCAAGCTTGTCTATCGCAAGCCCTCCCAGATCAAAAAACAGCTGGACGAATTCGTATTCTTTCTCGCCCGAAATTAGGTTTCTAATATTAGCTGCCAAATTACAAGCTTCTTCAAAGGTTAGGTAATCAACTTTTGGCGGCGGATCTTCCCACACGGTACACGATGCAGGATTAGCACGACACGCTGCTTCTGCCGCTTCGCGTTCTTCGGCGGCTCCGATTCCTGGGGCTTCGCTTGACTCGCGGGCGGCGCCTTGCATGACCCACGGTTCCAGCTGGCTCGTATATGGTGTGCCGGCTCCTGAGCCTCCGGATGCGCCTGGGGGTTCGACCTCTTCGCTTTGGAGCGCTCTGCCTGTCTGTGGGACATAGGAGGTGGCACCGTAGGTGATGACGCCAGTGCCGAGTTCGCTGGTTGCGCCGTCGGCGCCCTGGAACGCGTATTTGGGGGGCGGTTTGCCTGAGTTGGGGACGCCGAACTCGGTGCTGGCGTAGGTGGAGAGGAGTTTGGTTTCGCTTGAGCTAAGGGCAGCGGTCGCCACGGTGTCGCCCTGCAGGTCGTGCAGCTGCAGGACCGCGCTTGAGCCGCTGTTTTCGATCGCGCTCAGTGTGCCGTCGATGCCGGGGATGTCGCGCGTCCATTTTTCTGTTCCTTCTTCGGTGGTCCATGCGGGGGCTTCGCCGGGGGCGTCGTAGTGTGAGATCGTGGTCGTTTTGGCTTTTGTGGCTTCGGTTTCGGAGATCGTTCGGCGCACACGTCCTGTGGGGTCCGGTTCGTAGGAGATCGTTTTGCCGTTTTGACTTTGGGTCGCGACCGCATTGTCTACGTAGAACGTGCTCTTGAGTTCTCCGCCTTCGCCGGCGTCAGCGGCGGACAGTTTCGTTACGTTGCCGAGCGGGTCGTATTCGATGCCTGTGTCAGTGAGGCGGTTGGCTTCGTCGTAGGTATGTTTTTCGACGGTGCCGCCTTCGGTGGCGCATTCTTTTTTGCTGTTTGGTTCGCGGGCTGTGAGGCTTGTACGGTTGGATTCTTCGTCATAAGCGTAGATGCGTGTTTTGCAGCCTTCTCCTGCTGGTGTTTCATGGGTTTCGGTCAGTCGTTCGGCGGTGTCGTAGGCGTAGTTCTCTGAGCCGAGTGTGCTTTCCTGGGAGAGCATTTGGCCGCGGATCGAGCTCATGGTGTTCTGGCTGTACCAGATGGTGGGTTTGGATTCGGCGCAGTTGGTGGTCTTGATGTACTCGATGCCGGTCGCTTCGCCGATCGAGTTGTAGGTGTAGTTCGCGCACATCCCGTTGGGGTAAATCTCGCTGGTCATCTTGCCTTCGACATTGTAGCCCGCCGTGAACGTGAGGCCTTCGGTGCCGCCGGAAACCCATAGTTTGTTCAGGGCTTTGGTCGTTTCTTCGTAGGAGTAGAGTTGTTTGCCCTGGTTGTCGCTTACTTCTTCGACCTGGTTGTCGATTTCGGGACCACCGTACTTGTATTTCGTCGTGTTGCCGTCGGCGTCTTTGTAGCTTTCGAGTTGCCCGAGCGTGTTGTGGATGCCCGTGACCGTCTTTGTTTTCCCTTCCGTGGTGGTGCTCTGGACTTCGAGCGCCCCGGTTTTGGTGTTGTATTCGTTTGTTACCTTCGGTAGGGATTTATCGGCTGTGGACGTTGATGTCGTTTCGCTGCCCGCCAGACGTCCAGCCGCGTCGTATGTCTCGGTCTTGGTGCGCGTTGTCGATCCGAACGTTTCTGTCGTGGTTCCCGGCTCGTTCCAGATGTTGTAGGTGACAGTTGTGACCGGCAGCTTCGGGGGATTGGGTGGGCCGCTCGTTTCCGGCTGCTTGGCTGGCAGGGTCTCACACACCATCCCTGCCCATTCGGGATGTTCGCCGCAACCAGCGTAGCCTTCCGTGTTGGCCGCTGCGCTGTAGTAGATGATCTTGCCGTCGTGGGGCGATTCTCCGGATGAGCCCTCTGGCCCTCTGGTTTCCGTGATCTGCGCCGTCGTTTTGTTGTACAGCGTGGTGTGCGTAAGTTTCTTGCCTTCTGGGTCGATCGTCGTGGACGTCGGCGCGCGCAGCTTCCATCCCAGGTTTTCCTGACCTGAGTATGAGGTCGTCGTCTTACGTACTTCAACTTCTTCTTCGTTGGCTAGTTGCGCAAGATCGGTCGTCTTTGTCAGGAGATTATACACTTCGTGTGTTTTTTCTTCGACTTCTTTGGCTCCTTCGTCATAGAAATACTTGATGTGGTTGCGCGCTAGCGATTCTTTTGTTTCTTTTCCTGCAACGTACTTGACCATGTGCTGCGGTCCGAGGGATTCGATCAATTTCGTACCTGGTTCTAGCGCTTCTTTTTCTTTGGCGCCTTCACCGTTGTATGTACTCTGGGTGTCCAGCAGTTTTGAGACTTCTACCGATTTTGAACCCGCTTCGAGTGCGGCGACACGACTCGCGGGACTGAGTGTGCGGATCACATCGTTTGTTTCGTTGTATTCAGTGGTCGAGATCGCGCCGTATGAAGATGTGCTGGGCGTCGCCGTGTTGACCATGCGCCCCTGTTCGTCGAGGTAGTAGACCGTCGCCCGTTTGTAGCCCGAGGCCGGCCAGCTCTGGGGTTCGTCTGGTGGAAAGATCGCGGTTGCTTCCACGGGCGCCTCTTCACTCGTTTGACCCCACTTCGCGACTTCGCTTGTGCTCATGTTGTGGGGAGCGCCGCTCCCCGAGACAGGAGCGTTGTAGTCGATCGTGGTGCCTGGTTGGGGCGTGTGATATTCCCCTTCCGTTGGCGCAGTCGCGGTCGACCACTCTTCGACACGACGTTCTTGGTCCGCTACCCAAATCGTGTTGGCGCTCATCGCCAACCCGTTGGCATTGTAAATATGTTCTGGACCTTCTTCTTCATATTCACCATGCAGTCCAAATCCCGCAATATGTTCCCCGCGTTCGTTGAACTCTTCGGCAGGCCCGCTTGACCCGACTACCCAGACATCATTATGTCCATTGATGGCAACATTATTAGGATAGCCGTATCCTTCGATCTTGATTTGCTTAACGTATTCGCCTTTTTCATTGAGCTCTTGTATCCGCCGATTGAGCTCGTCGACTACCCAGACGTCCCCTTTTGCATCGGCCGCAATACCGCTAGGCTGTTCAAATTGGCCGCTTTCTTTGCCTTTTACTCCAGTATGCAGTAGATATTCACCTTTTTCACTGAACTCCTCGAGCCTATTATTCCCCCGATCAACGACCCAGATATTGCCTTTAGAGTCAAGTGCAACTGCGCTGGGATCTGATAGCTGCCCGTTTCCTGAGCCTGCTATGCCAGCGCGACAACTACTGGTGCATATCTCGAATTTTGATTCACCATTGCTCACTCCCCAACCAAACGTCAAAACGAATTCACCTTTTTCGTTGAGCTCTTGCACACGATTATTACCGTATTCCGTAATCCAAAAATCACCTTTTGAATCAACCGCTAGTTCGTCAGGTCCTTTGAGTTGCCCACCGCCGGTTCCGGTGGTTCCAAAGACTTTTTTTGCTCCGTTGAGCTCTTCGATCCGGTTTTGTGCCTCTGCGACGACCCACACGTCGCCTTTAGAGTCGATGGCTACACCCTGATGTTGGCCTTCTCCACCCTCTCCCAGATTCCCTGTATACACAGGGGGCATCGTCCAGTTCACTGTGCCGGTGACCGCAGCGGTTGTCGCGATAGTCGATCCACTTCCGTTGGATGCGCTTACCCGTACGGCCAGCTTGTGACCGACATCACTTTCCACGGGTGTGTAGTTCGCGTTTATTGCACCCGCTATCGGTTGGCATCCCCCACCCGACTGCGTACAGTCCTCCCATTGGTAATCGTACGAGACAATGCTTCCAGACCATTTGCCATTGGATACAGCAAGTCTGACACCAACTACTGGCGATCCCGTGATTTTCGGCGTTTCGGGTATTTTTAACTTGTTCCTTTTGTTCTTTGAGGCGTGTTTCTGCTTCTTCTTTCGATGAGCCTGTAGGAGGTTGAGCTCGGGTCACCTTTACCAGACGACCGGTGCCAGTGTCGCCCTGAATAGCTGAATAGGTAAACGTCCACGGCTCTTGTCCTGGAGGACTGAGAGCTGTGACATGACCTTCTTCGTCATACCCATACGTAGTCTTGAGTCCGGGCGAGACGCGGGGATCCCACTCCGCACGCAGACGTCCGTGAGCGTCATAACTGTATTCGGCTACCGGCGTTTCGACCATTTTTTTTGCTGACGAGCTATAAGCCGCCAGCGAAACGGTGGTCAAGCGTCCGTTGTAGTTCCCCCATTCCGTTTCTGCTTCGCCAGCGGCGGTCGTTTCGTGCGCATATTTAAACTTTAGTGCACGGCATCCCGGGTGCATTGTTTCTAGCGTCGAACCACATTCTACCCCTGCTGGCACCGGCGCCAGCGCTTCAGTCGGCTCGGTGATAGTGCCCGATGTCGTGATCATACCGACCTTACTTGGGCCGAAGTCTACAAACCACAAGTTGCCTTCCGGACCAGTGGTGATTCCTTCCGGTTCGCTCGCAAATGGAAGAGAGTATTCAGTGATCGCGCCCGACGGTGTGATCTTTCCGATCTTGCCCTTTGCATTATCAGTAAACCAGACATTTCCGTCGGGACCTGACGTAATCCCGAGAGGCAAACTGGCGTATGGAACAGAATATTCGGTTATTGATCCGGCGGTTGTGATCTTTCCAATGTGTCCACCAGACTCCGTGAACCACATATTTTTGTCCGAGCCAGTGACGATCTGATACGGTTCGCTCGACGCTGGCAGCGGATATTGCGTGATGGCACCTGACGTCGTAATCTTTCCGACCTTGTTTGCACGCTGCTCCACAAACCACAGATTGCCATCAGACCCTGAGGTGATACCAAGAGGCGAGCTTTCAGCGGAAAGCGAATATTCAGTTATCGCACCGGCGGTCGTGATCTTTCCGATCTTACTGCTACGAATATCTGTGAACCACAGCTTCCCGTCCGGCCCTGTAGTGATCCCATAAGGTTCGCTTTTCGACGGCAACGAGTACGTGGCGATGGCACCGGTGGCTGGAGTAATCTTCGCAATCACGGATGTTCCAGCCACCGTGACCCACATATTACCGTCGGGTCCTTCTACTATTCCGGTTGGATAACTGCCTTCGCCAAGATAATATTCTGCAGCAGTCGTTCCCCAAGGGGTCATCTTTTCGATTCTGTGAGAGTTATAGTCTGCAACCCACAAATCGCCTGCTGGACCCGCAACGATTCCCGTTGGCCCGCTCCCCGACGGTAGTGCATATTCGGTGTGCTGTTCTACAGTCTGATAGGAATACGTAACCGTATCGGTCGCTACCGCCCCTTCCTGTCTAGTCGGGACCCACACCTTACTCCCACCGTTCGGAAGCGTGAACTTCACCGACGTACCAGCCGATGCGTCCTTCAAGTAGTAGGCAAGCTTCTGTTTCGTTTCTTTGTTTTCTTCAAGCTTGAGTTCCAGGTTGGAATCGCCCGCAGGGGCTTCGAACTGTCCAGTCGGCGCCCCTTCGCTGTTGAGGATCGCCGCAAAGATGCTCTGACCGCCGTTCGTAGCCGTCATCAGCACGCTGCCGTCCACCAATTCCACCAGCGACTCGGTGTTGGCCATGCTGAGACTCCACTGCGGACCAAGCGGCCCTTCATCGCCCTGAATGAGATCGCGCGAACTGTAATTGCGACCCACCGTCAGCCCCGACCCCATAGACACGTCAGTAGCGCCGAGACTAAAGTCCCCCGACTCGAGGTCCACTGATCCTGGACCAAGCGCCACGGGCGTCGAGTGACGGACGGAGATCGTCAGTTCCCGCCTGGCTTCGTTGCCCGCATTGTCGAAAGACACAATCTCGATCGCGTGATAACCAGCGCCGAGTTCCGCGCCGTTTACGGTCCATTTTGCGCTCGCGGTACACGCGCCTTTGGGAACATTACAGGAAGCGACAACTTTACTGAGTTCTTTTTTATCGACATATAGCGAGATCGACCTGATCCCGGAGCTCGCGACCGTTGTGCCTTCACCGTCGGTAGCTTCAATGGTCAGTGCGTAGGGTCGTTCGCTTAGTTCATTACCATAGGGCAGGCCACGCAGGGTGAGACTGTGGGGTGGAGCGGTATCGACTTTGACAATCTCTTGGCCTTCCGCTTCTGTCGACTCCGTTTCATGCATCGCCTCTTCCGCTCTATAACGGATCTTGTCTTCACCGTTGGGAAGTGTCGGATCTACTGTCCAGTATTCTGTGTGTTTTACGTAGCACTGCACACCCTGGCAACTGTTTTCTTTTTCCAGATAATTGTGTTCGGATAGCTGTTCCCATTTACCAGGAGAGTTTTCGTATTCCATCCTGGTGTCGGCGACGCCGATGCCTTTGTCTTCGGCGATGGGTTCGAGCGCATCCTGGTAGTCACTCAGCCAACCCCCAGCGCCGTACAGTGCATTCGGCCTTTTTTGTTTGACTTTTTTGCCGCCTTCTTCCACTTCGCCTTCGACTTCCGTCGAAGTCGTGTTGAACTTTGTAGTGGAGTGCGTCCCAGAGGGCTCGGCCAAATAAACGGCTCCTTCCCGAAGGGTGTCCGAGAATTTGTAATTGCTTGGAGATTTCTGCACAGACTGCTGAAAGCGCACAACGTTCCCCGCTGTACCAGCCGTAGCCGCGCATTCGACTTTTGTACCATTCTTCGCACAGAGCGGAGGGGCCGCTTCCTCACCATATTCGGGATTTTTCAGTTCGGTCGAGAGTGTGTACTTGTTTTCACTTTTGCCGCCGCCTTCGAGTTCCAGAAAGCTTTCGATCTCGGCGCCTTTGTTTTTACCTTCCGTCTTGGCGTTGAACTCATAAATTTTAGAGACACCCTTGGTCTCATAAGCCCAGTACGCTCTTTCCCCTTCTTTATATTCAGAAATACCGGTGCTTTCAAGATATTCTTTGCCGGGGCTTTCATCGACTTCTTTGTGACCGAACTTCGCTTCGCTGCTCGTCTGGAATTCCCAATTCGTGCGCTTACCGCCGCTCATGGTGGCAAGCCGTTCGTCATTGATCGACGGATCGACCTCGATAGGCAACTGGTATTCCCCCAAGCTGCGCTCCAAGGCCACCTGCAGTATGTCTCCGTTGACGGTCAACGACACCGGCACCGACGTGCCCGCCGCATCCTGCGCACTGGGCGCGAGCACCGAGGCGATCACCGCCCCCGCATCCACGACATCCACCGCTCCCGACCCGCCCTGCACAGGCACCAAACTCGCACCCGCCGGCATACCCACCCGGTAGAACAACCGTTCCGGACTCGAATCCGAACGCAAAATCGCATCCTCACCAAACCCACCCGTGATCGGCTTCACGATCTCATCAACGTCAACTCCCACACCCACACCACCGTAGAAGACCACCGAACCATCGACCCGTCCTTCCGAGCCGCCCACGGCGGCGCCCGACCCGTCCACCGGCGTCAACGACACACCCACACCCGCGAGACTCACCCCTTCCCGCAACCGCTTCGGAATACCAAGACCCACAACCGGATTGGCGACCCTAAACGAACCATCGAATTCGCTCACACCCAGATCGACTGGCACCCAACGATCCGAAGACCCCGTCGCGAAAGGCTCAAGCGATTCCACGACACCTTTGCTACCGCCACCAAGATCAACCTGCTCAGCATCTGCACCAATAATGCCGGTGACATGCTGCCCTTCTGGCAGTTGTGGGGGCCCACCAGCCGGATGGTCTACTACCCCAGGGAAGGATTCCTTGGCGAGTGTCGCGGCTTCTTCGGGGTCCAGGCCCTCGTGACTGGTCTGAGACGCTTCCCGTGCCTCCACCGCTTCCGGGTTGCTAAGCCGTGCTTCTTCAGCACCCTGTGCCTGCTGACCTTCATCCAGCGGCTGCACACCCGATACCACCAACGGACTCCCAGCCAACGACAAGGACGAACCCGACCCGGTGGACGACGATTCTTCACCAGACGCGCCCGCCGGCGAACCCACAACCCCCGCTGCGCAACAGGCCACCAGCACCATCAGCGACCGTGTACCCGTCCACATGCCTACCCCCCTCATCACGAATCCTCTCGTTCTATTGGTCACTGGAATGATTCTGAGTTCCCGTCAATGATGCTGACGAGACTAATCGCTACATTGATGATTCCACTAGGAATGTCTCCGACTGCTTTACAGCTCATCGTCTCTCCTAAAACCCAGCCGCGCTGAGAGTCGGTCAGCCGTCGATACGAGGTCAGGCCCAAGCGCGTCGACAAGCTCCACCAAGGAGATCATCGAAGAGTGCACGGCGACGTTCATCGCCGCGACTACCTCACGTGTCTCGTCACGTATCGGCGCAGCGATCGCGTACAGCTCACGCATCAGCTCCTCGTCATTGACGGCGAACCCCGCGTCAGCCACCCCCTCGAGCTCCTCGCGTAGAGCACTCTTGCTTGTGATCGTGTTAGGCCCCCGCTTGGTCAACTTCACGTCTGCGAGTCGCTCGCGCCGCTCGTCTTCTGGCAGATACGCGAGCAGGATCTTCCCCATCGACGTGCAGTACGCCGGCAACCGCGACCCCGGGTGCAGGCCCAGATCGATCTTGCTCTGTCCCTGCCTGAAGCTGCGAGCGCGATCGAGATACAGGATGTCCGAGCCGTCGAGCACCGCCAGGTTGGCGGTGTAGCTCAAGCGCTGACGCAACTCTTCCAGATAGGGATGAGAGTGCTCGCGCAAGCCGGTCGAGTTCAGTGCAGACATGCCCAAATCGGTCACACGCAGACCAAGCCGGTACTTGCGCGAGGCGACCTGCTCGAGATAGCCGAGCTCGGTAAGCGTGATCACATAACGGTGCGTGGTCGAGCGGCTCATACCGAGCTCATCAGCAATGTCGGCGATGCCCAGCACGGGGCGCTGGGGTGTGAAGCAGCCCATAATCGCGAGACCGCGCTCCAACGACTGCGAGTAGCGCGGCTCACGCAGGCTCGGGACAGACCGTCGCGGTCCTGCCTCTTCGATCTGGTCCATGATCGCCGCGCTGGTCACGCCACCGGCATGGCAGATCGACTATTACGAGTCCACCGATCGTCATGTTGCCGGACGGCGATATCTGCGCGTCGTTGGGAGCGAGCCGGGCGCTGCTGGGGGCAGGCACCCGGCCCGTTCGTGTGTTCGAAACGAAGGTGGGATTCTCGACCGTCCAGCTAGGCTCGCCTTGGAGTGCGTTAGACGCCCTCTTTCCTCTCCAAGGAAAGGCGAGATACGGCCGACTGTCCAGATCGTCACTCACACGGCGGCATGATGCTTAGGGCAGCCGCAGAATGTCAATAAAGTCGTTCTGTTCTGAATGTAAACGTTCTGATCAGAACAAAATCGTTCTGATCAGAACGCAGGTCATGCTTTAAGGCGAGCGACTATATGCTCTGACCTGCTTGGTGCTGGGCGCTTGCGAAGGATGATTCGCGATCCGGCGTGTGGGACGAGTATGGCGCTACGCCAGCGTGGATGCTCGATTTGGGTGCTTGCAGGTAGCACAAGCCGTGTGGATAGCACCTCACGTAGCACTGTTTGGATCTCCAGGAGGGCGAAGTGCCGGCCCGGACAGCGCTTGCGTCCCGCTCCCCAGGGCAGCCACGTTCCCGCCTGGGGCGTACTGCCCACGAAGCGCTCCGGGCGGAAGGCGTGCGGGTCGGGGTACAGATCGGGGTCATGGTGCATAAGATAGGTACAGCCGAGCAGCTGGGCTGGCGGACGGTAAGTGAAGCCTCCGATCTCGACCGGCGTGATCACCTTACGTGGGATGGCGAAGAGGAATGCAGGCCTGTGTCTCAAGGTCTCCTGCACTGTCGCGGTGAGAAATGTCTCCTCGCTTCCACCGTCAATCTCCTCTATCAAACGACGCTGTACGTCACCGTGATGCGCGAGTAGCTGGAATGCCCAGGCGGCCTCCGCCGCTGTCGTCTCGTGTCCCGCGACGATCATTGACATCAGGTGATCGTGCACCTGTCGATCGGACATTGGGGTGTCATCTGGATTCTTTGCGGCAAGCAACATGTCCAGCAGGTCGCCATGCCGTGCATCCTCGCGACGACGCTGGACGATCAGTGTGAATACAAGCGACTCGACAGCCTTGCGCCGTTTCACGAATCGCTTCCACGTTGCGTGCCATCCCGGCAGGTGACGCAGCCACGGCTCCTGAAGAAGGAAGCTCGTGGTTACCGTCAACATATCCAGCACAAGCTCCTTCAGCCTCTTGAGCATGGTACCGGACTCGCCTCGGAACATCGCTTGCAATACGGCCTCCAGCGTAAGGGCGCGAATGTAAGGGTGTAGGGGTATGACGGTGTCGAGCGGCCACGACGCGATCTCACGTCGCACGACCTCAGCGATCATCGCGTCATGTTCTTGCACGACTTTGCGATGGAAAGCCGGCAGGGCTGCGTTGCGCGCGCAAAGATGCTCTTCTTCCTCACACAGGATAAATGCACTCTCCCCTATCAATGGCGTAATCGGAGCTGACCCTGCCCCCGGGTGCAGGATGTCCGCTGGAGCAGTTACAACCGCGCGTATCTCATTCGGGTTCGATAGGAACACCAGTGGCGGCATATCGACCGGATAGACGGTGAAGCGTGCGCCGAAGTGCTCGTGGCACCATTCGAGATACGCAAAGGGCCACAGACGACAACCGAGCGTCTGGAGTACCGCAGGAATCGGCGCGGTGGGAGGAAGTTCGCGCTTGAGTCGAGCGACTAGCGGAGCTTTATTAGTGAATGGCATGTACTTCTCCTTTATTGTTGTTTAAGTTGAGCGCTGGTCGTAGACCGTCCGCCACAGCCGGAGGACTGGAAGCAAGGTCTTAGTAAGCGAACCGCCGGCCCTTGCAAAGCTCTGCGTCGTTTGCCACATCGCTTGAGTACGCGCGCTGTCCTTGGACAGGTACATCGCGATCATGCAGGCCACTATCAGCGTGTGCTTATCCCCGTCAGGTAGAGCGCTCGCTTCTGAGAAACTGCGTTCTATGAGTTCACGCACGCGGTGATCCGCGTACTGCGGGGACTTGTAGTGGGCGATATAACTGTGGTCCCCGTGCACGGCGTCTTCGCTCTGATCGACGTAGCTGTCGAGCATCGTCGTTGCCCCCGAGATCCAGGGGGAGTAAGCGCTGCGGACTCGCTCAATGTCCGCTTCAGTACATGCCGGTTCGGCGCCGAGGGCGAGGAGCGCGTGAACGGTGAGCGAGGCGCTGGCAGCACCCGTTAGCTCAAACCAGTCGACGTCGGGGTAGTTTGTATGCTCGTTTGCGACCCAAGCTTTTAGGGTCGCGTCCCGCCGGAAGGGATCAAGGTCATGGTTGATGCCCAGCACCTGAGCGCGGGTCGCCTCTCGAACAAGCAACGGGCGAACACGCTCGTATGAGGGAAGCCGGGTGCAATTTTCACGGCAGACCTCGACCAGTGCCCGTAGGTAACCGTTGTCGCAACGCCACGGATGGTGGCAGTAGTAATCGGAGATGGGCCTGCTTGGGTCAAGCGCGTCGATCAGCGCCAAATGCAGTTGGCGGCCGTTTGCCTGGCCCGCCGTAGCGCCACGCTCATTGACACTGTCGAGGAAGTCCCACAGGATCTCGTATGCGACGAGCAAGCGCAGCAATCGTGTATTGCGAGCCCGGGGAAGGATCCAGAAAAGCGCAGCGCCGTCGGTGTGCCCGCGCTTGTGAGCGAGTGCACTCTGCGCGTCGCGGCGGATCGAGGGGTCAGGAATTTCCGCTGCGCGTCCCCGCCACACACGTACCTCCCGCGCGACGGTGGGTAGTCCCCACACAAGCTCACGGGCGACCGCGCGAGCAAGCGTCCGTAGCTGCTCGGCCGAGAGTGGCGCCGGGTCAGGGTTGCTCGCCCGGATGCCGGGGATACACCGGCTAGTACGCTGGGCTGACTGCCCTGGGGGGCACACGCACCACGAGATACCCTGGCACAGCCGCGACCGCAACCGCGATGAGACTAACCAACGCGAAGCTGGATAGCGCGGCGAGAACTTCGATGTTGAAGACGATGGGAAAACCGGTCACGCTCGACAGGAAATGGCTTCCCAATAGTTGAGCGTAGAGACCAAAGACCACCCCGATCGAGCAACCAGCGGCGAGAAGAACCGCGCTCTCGCACAGTAGCCATCGCCACAGCACGCCTCGGCGGTATCCATCCACCTTCATAAAGGCAACGAGATCGCGGCGTTGCCAGAGCATGGAGCCCATCGCAGCGGCCACCGCCAGAATCGCGGCGACCAACACGAGCAGTCTGATCTGCGTCAGCCGTGAGAGTCCCTGGGCCGCGAGCGCTTCGTGATGGCGCGCGCGTTCGCTCGACGTTTCGACCGTGAGCCCTGTTTCTGACCCCAGCGCCCTCTGTACTACGGATCGCACCGTCGTGGTCGCGGTTCCCGGCATGGTCTGGATCTCATACGCACTAGGGTCGCTGTTTCCCCATGCTCGAGCGTAATCGTCGGCGTTCAGAATGATCGCGCCCGGCGGCCAGCCCAGATTGGTGCTCAACGCGGCAACACGCATCGTCATCGGGCGCGGCGAGGGGAGCACGAACGTCTGGCCGACGTGGAGGTGGTGTTCTGCGGCCAGTGCTTGAGAGAGCACCGCCCAGCCACTCTGGCGGATTCTCGTGGCCGCCAAGACGGGATCGCCGCCGATGAGCTGACTCGTTGGAACCGGTTGCACCGTGTCGGATGGTGGCGCGAGAACCCAAAGACGTCGCTCGCGCCAGTCAAGAAAGCTGCCGCGGTATAGGCTGACCGTGGCGACGCCCGGAAGACGGGCGAGGGCACGCGAGTGTGTGTCCTTGAATGGTGTCGTCGCGAACGCGTTGGCTTCCCCACTAGGAGTGACCCACACATCGGTGCTTGAGTCGATCCCGCGTGCTGAGGCGTTGAGGCCGGCAGTGAGGTTCGCCTGTGTGCCTTGGAACTCAACCGTGCCGAAGACCGCGATCGCTGCCGTCGCGGCTATCGCCAGCGAGCGCACCCGGGTCTGCGGGGTCTGGAGCTCGATGACCGCCAGAGCATAAGCGGTCTCGTTGAACGGGCGCTGAGCGCGCCCAAAGAGCGCCACAAGCCCGTCGAAAAGGAAAGGCAGCAAAGACACCAGCGCTACGACAAGAGCAATGTTTCCAAGGATCGCAGCCCGCTCATGGGCGACAATGACGATCGTCGTGATGGCGAGACAAGCAAGCCCGACGCTCAGCCGAGCCATGACCCGTCGTCGAGGCGGGCGTACCGAGGGTCTTTCTGCCTTCGGAGGACGCGCGAGAATGTCCCGGAACGGCCATAGCACTCCCGCGACCGCGGCCGCCAGTCCTGCTCCAACGGCCAACGTGACGCTCTGCCAGGTCACGATCCGATCGTTACCGACTGGGAAAGCGAACGAGAGATATCCGGGCGTGGCGCGAAAGACCGCGAGCGACAAGAGCTCGCCGAGAGCGAGGCCGATGACGCAGGCCAGAATCCCGATCACGGCGGCGTCGAACAGCAGAATCTGGGCGATCATCCAGCGAGTTGCACCCTGCGGACGGATCTCTTCGATCAGTCGGCGACGGGAAGGTACAGTGATGAGCATGGCGTTGAGCGCGAGCATGAATCCGACGAGGGCGCTGATTGCGGAGAACAGAGCCTCGCTTTTGCTCTCGGGCGCCACGGCCACCGAGAACAGTTTCGAGTCATAATCGGCAGGCTCGAGATTCAATCCCACCGTTGTAGCTAGCTTCATCAGCGCAGCTCGCACTTCGCGTTCGCTTCCGGGTGTGGAGCGTACAAATATCCGTGTGATCCTGCCTCGCATTCCTGTCAGGGTCTGCGCGTAGGCGACTGGGGCGAGTGTGACGGGACTGTCTATCAGACCCCCGATTTCGCTCTTTCCGAGCGTCGCGCCTAGAAGGGTTTCCACCACCCTCGCGCCGACTTGGAGCTTGATCGTTTGCAGAGAGCCGGCACCTATGGCTTGAGCGAGCGGCACAGGGAGGGCTATTGCTCGCTGCGCTGCGAGCTGCTTTGCGGAAAAGCGTCGCAGCAAAGACCCGCCAACGTGAGCGAAGCGGGGGTCGGTGCCGATCAGGTCAACCGACCGTTGGCCATGTGGTCCGATCACATTCGCTTGCGCCTCCAGCACAGGCAACGCTGTTTGGACGCCTGGTATCCGTCGTATCCGCCCAATGAGGCTTTCATCAAAGCCTTCAGGGCCTCTGGCGTCCAGCTGAAACTGCGTGTCACCAACGATCTGCTTGTCGAGTTGCGTAACTGAGCGGGTGAGGCTGGTGCCCGCGACCTGACTTGAGAACAGAAGCGCTACACCGATCGCTATCCCGAGGATCGCAAAGCCCTCCTGCACAAGCACAGTCCTTGCTCGCAACCGTGCGTGATACAAGAAGAGAATGTCCGACAAGCTCATCCGCCTCGCCATCCTCATGCGGAAGACCACTCCTCCCCCAGGTCCGCCGACGCATGATCAGGCTCGTACTCCTGGAGACGCCCGTCACGCAGTTCGCATACTCGATCGGCGAAAACGGCAGCTTGGGGATCGTGAGTGGCAAGCAAGACGCCGGCGCCGCGCTCCAGGCAAAGCTCGCGCAACAACCCAAGCACCTCTCTGGTGCGCTGAGTGTCGAGACTACCCGTCGGCTCATCGGCAAGCACTAGTTCGGGGTCGAGTGCCAACGCCCGAGCGATCATCACTCTTTGGCGCTCGCCCATCGAGAGTTGCTCGGTGCGATGCAAAAGCCGCTCGCCCAATCCCAACCGGTCCAGTAGCGGCTCGATCGTGAGATGTGCCGTGCGCTTGCTGGTAAGCAGCAGCTTCAGCGATGCGTTCTCGATCGCTCGGGCTCCGGGGATCAGGTGCTGTGGTTGACCGACAATCCCAAGCTTGCGAAGGCGATAGTCGTCCCGCTCGGATTCGGACATCGAAAAGACATCCTGCCCCCCTACCAGCACGCTCCCACTATCTGGCTGGCGGATACCGGCGATCAGCTCCAGCAACGTCGTCTTGCCTGAACCACTGGGGCCGTACAGCGCCACGAACTCGCCCCTCTCGACCGTCAGCGACACTCCGTCGACGGCATGGATCGGCTCCCCGCCACCGACGCGGTAATGCTTGCGCAGATCGCGTAGCTCAAGCACCCTGAGAGCGCGCGCCGCGCGCATCCCGACGGTGCTGGCGTCCACCATCATGCAAGTCGATGACCTCGGCATCGGCGCCGTCGGCTTCATTCGACATCGCCTTCAATCCGCGACCGTCGAAGCAGAACACCCGATCAGCAATAAGAGCGGCCTCAAGATCGGAGGCACTCATCAGCACACCGCACCCCAGATCGCTGACAAACGAGAGCATCAACTCGCCCGCCTCGCGCGTTTTGCTCATACCGAACCCGTCGATCACGTCATCGACGACCATCAACCGGGGTTTGCGCACAATCCCCCGCGCAAATCCGACGAGCACTCGCTCCCAATTGGACAGGCCTCCCCAACGCAGTCCCGCGCACTCCTGCGCGCCCACCCGCTCCAACGCCTCCATCGCCAACCCCTCCGCCTGCCGTTTCCCATGGCGCCGGCCCATCGTCAGCGGCAGCGCGACATATTCGAGCATCTTGAAATCCAAGCCAGTGCCCTCGCGATGCACCCACGCGATCTCATGACCCAGCAACTCCACGCGCTCATCATCCGAGCACACCGTCAACTCCACGTCTCCCAACCACACCTCACCCCTATCGGGCTTCTGCAGCCCAGCCGCAATCTGCAGCAGCGTCGTCTTGCCCTCATCTCGCGAACCGACGACGGCCACGACCTCCTTCGCACGCACCGCCAGATCCACGTCCGTCAGCACCCGCACGCACCGATCGCCACGCTGATAGCTCTTGCACACCCCGGACAAGGAGAGCAACTCACCCACGTGCGTCATCTCCCTTGATCCGTCTCGGTCTGTTCGTCGGGATTCGTGACATCTTCGAGATCCTCGCGAAACCGTTTCAGCCGCCTACCCATGTCACCCCATCCGGCCGCTTCGTCGACCATCATCGCGCTCTGTACCCTACTCTTCCAATCCGCACCCTTTGCAGGCCCGACCCAACCTAGCCGTACCGCCTTCTTTATCCGTGACCGTACGGACTCAGCGGCCTCAAAGCAGGCCTCCTCCTGCTCACCAATGGCCCTCACCACCGCAAACAGGTCGTCTTCGTCGGCGATGAACTGGAGCTTTGCGCGTAGCGCATCGCGCACAAAGGGAGGCGTCGTCGAGTACTCACCCAGCCACTTTTTGAATCGCTGGACTCCCTCCGGTGTCGCCTCGTAAGGATCCAGTGAGCTCCCGGAGCCTTTGACCGGGCGGACGAAGCCCTGACGAGAGAGACTGGACATAGCACTGTGCGCGATCGAAGAGCCCCAGTCCGCACTCGGGAAACGATCATCCAGCCGCAGCTTGACACCGTTGATCGAATCGGGCCGTTCGATCAGCAGGCCCAGGATCGCCATGGTGGAGGAGAGCTCGCCTTTGCGCGCTGGTGGCATCAGGCGAAGGATCGTAACCCAAAAGGCTAATGTATACGGTTAGGCTGAATAGTTGGCCAAGTGGAGATTAGTGAATAGTGACTCCTACAATGATCAGACAGAGCACTCGTAGGCATAAGCACGGTCGGAAACACCGCCAGCGATCAATGCACCTAGCAGCCATCCTCACCTCAAGAATGGCGGTCGTTGCGGCCTTCAGCGTAGGGACACTCGCGGGAATGACTGCGCCCACGGGCGCCTACAGCGGTAAGCATCTAACGCTGGCCCGCGCATCACGCACGCTGAATGCGACCGACGCGGCTCATCTACATCTCGTGAAGAGTCCAGGCTCGCTCATCCTCGAGGAAGGTCCGGCATCCGGAGCGCTCTCCGGCACCGTGAAGGCGCGCTGCAACGTAGGACCCACAATCACAGCCAACTTCACGATCTACACCCATTCCGGATCTATCAGCGGCCACGGATCGGGAAAGCTGAACACATCAGGAGCCGAACCGAGCTTCGGTGGGTCCATGACGGTGACCAGCGGCACCGGCCGCTACGCGCATGCCCACGGACACGGAGGGTTCTACGGCGTCCTCAATCGCAAGACCGAGGCCCTAACTATCCAAACAACCGGCACCCTCTCGTATTGACACGACCTCCCAAGCGAACGGGGGTCGTGCCCCGGATCCGCCTCATCGCCATCCTCGCACTCCTCGCGTTCCTACCAGCCACAGCGCGGGCAGAGCAAGCGGCAAAGCTCCACATGGCGTTCACGCCCGAGAAGCTAGGCACAGGAACCACGATGATCCTCAGCATCCAGGTCGCAACGACCAACGACCAGGTGCCATCTCCGCTTACCGCGCTCGATCTCAGCTATCCCGCCGACCTCGGCATCGTCACGAGCGGCCTCGGCATCGCCACCTGCTCCATCGCCACGCTCGAAGCATCTGGACCAGAAGGTTGCCCGGCCGACTCCCGTATGGGCTACGGCTCAGCGCTCGTAGAGGTTCCATTCGGCCCCGAACTCATCAAGGAGACCGGCAGCATCACAATCTTCATGGCGCCCGCACAGAGCGGAAACCTCGGGCTTATCTTCTTCGCTGACGGCAGAACCCCGATCGCCACCGAACTCATCTTCCCCAGCCTTGTGCTTCCCGCCCCGCCCCCGTATGGAGGACGCCTGAACACCATCGTGCCCCAAGTCCCGACCCTTCCCGGGGCTCCCGATGCTGCCCTCGTGCGCCTGCGCTCCACCCTCGGCCCTCTCGGCCTGACCTACTACGAACGAACACGCGGCCGAACCATCCCCTACAAGCCGAAGGGCATCATTCTGCCTGAACACTGTCCACGCGGAGGCTTCCCGTTTGCCGCCAGATTCGCCTTCGAGGACGGCAGCAGCTACAGCGCCCACACCGTCGTGCCATGCCCCCAGACACATCTGTAGCCAGACGCTAGCTGACCCAACCCTCGGCGCTGGCGAGCGCGAGCACGCCGGCGCAAGCAGCGCCGATCCGACCCCTGGCCGGACACTGCCCTCGCGGCGCCCTGGCGCCTCAATCAGGCGATCCGCTCCGATCACGCCGCCTGCGCTGGCCTACCCACCAACGGCCCACAACACCCGAACCTCGGTCCGCTCTAGGGACCGTCGTAGGGACCGAAACCTCCAAGCCAAAGCGGATTCCAGCGGATCGATGCGGAACGCCGCCCGCACCAAGGCTGTCAAGAAACCGCTCTGGAAAGCCAAAACCCCCGGAAATCCGGGGCCTGGCTGAAGCGGGGGACCGAGGAATCGAACCTCGAGCTCGGGTTTTGGAGACCCACGTGTTACCACTACACCAGTCCCCCATCGCGGTCTGCGGACCTCTTATCCCGCCAGCGCACCGTGCGGACCGAGAAGCAAACCGTCGAGGGAACGGGATTCTAGGCGCTCGCCGTCCGGGCGCGAACCGCCACAAGCTCCACGACTATCAACCGACAGCCGCCGTCTCCGCACAGTCGGATTCCGTGGACGCTCGATAGAGCCTTCTGCCGCTTACTAAAGCCAGAAGGGGCGGGTGCCGAAGTCATGGGTGGACCTCTGCCCAGGCCTTTGTGATGATTGACACGATACTCTCCAGACTTCCGCGTCCCGGCGCCCAGGACGGCTTCTTGCTGATCGAGGTGATGATCAGCGCGGTGCTCGTCGCGCTGATCGCCGTGGCGACCTTCGACGGCTTCTCCGAGACCCAGAAAGTCACCGCCGACGAGCGCGCGCACAACCAAGCCACGACCCTTGCGCAGCAAGACGAGGAGCGACTACGAGGCATGCCGGTGTCCGAACTCGAGCTCATCGGCACCAAAGTCAGCACCATCACCGAAGGCGGCACCGCTTACACCATCACCTCGACTGCCCAGTTCGTCACAGTCGGAACCAACAACGAAGACGAACTCACGTGCACAGCATCAAAAGGAAGCGCCGACTACATCCAGACGACCTCCTCGGTGACGTGGAATGCACTCGGCAAACGGCAGACCGTTAGCCAGTCGAGCAACGTCCGGGTGCCAACCTCAACATCACTCAAGATTTCGGTGCTCAATCGCAACAACGAAGGGGTGTCGGGCGCAAAAGTCGAAGTTTTCGACCCCAAAACCGCCAGCGCACGGACAGCGGAAGCAACAACACCAGCATCCGGCTGCGTGACATTCGGCGGGCTGACGGAAGGGGAAGCCAAGATTGTCGTCTCCAACGGCGAATGGATCGACCACAGCGGCAACAAACTTCCCGAAAAGACGGTCACGATCACCAAAACACTCGCGGAAGCAAAATTCACGCTCGAAAATCCGGCGGCAATGCAGGTCGAATTCGTGAGCAATGGGCAGCCTGTACCTGGCCAGACTTTCTTTACGTTGCAGACCGAACTTCCGAGCCCGCCGGATTATGTCGGGGGAAACTCGACATCAGCCAGCGCCACCGCGACGCTCTCCAATCTGTTTCCTTTCGTTACGCCGGGCAAACCCTGGAAAGAAAATGAATATACGACCTATGCAGGCGACTGCGAAAAGAACAATCCCGTGGCAGTCACCGGTTCTGGAGTCGCCCCAAGTGTCCAGCTTCAACCCGGCGTGGTCAACAACCCGCCCGTACAAGTTGAAGTCCCCCCGGTCAACGTGACCGTATACGAAGGGACCTCCGCCTCTCACCTAGGCTATCCTACCACCAGTCTACAGACCGCGATGATCATCAACACCGAATGCAAAGGTGTTGCTTCGCAGAATTATACAGCCGTTCCTTATGAACACAAAGTCAATCTCACGAGCGAAGGCACAATCGAACAGAAGTACCAGCCTTTTGCAAAACAGCTCGAATTCTGCGTCGTTGAGCTGGTCTCGGGCAGATATTACAAGTACAAGAGTCCCAAATCTTTTGAAAACAAAAGCAAAACTGGAGTCACTCTTCCCACAATCTATCTAAAAGAACCAGAAACCCCTTCCCTCGGCTACACGAATAGCGCGAGCAAACTTGGGTGCCCCTGATGCCCAGCCTGGATCTCCTTCGCCAAGCAGTAACCTCCGAGCGTGGCTTCACTCTAATGGAGACGCTCATGGCGATGGTCACGGGGATCATCGTAACCAGTGCGCTCCTCGCGATCCTAGAGTTCTCATTGCGCGAGCAGTCGCAAATCACCGACCGTACGCAGGCCAACCAGATCGGCCGCACCGCGATGAGCAACATAGTCGACGAGCTGCATTCCAGCTGCACTGGCGCGCGACCCATACAAGAGCCGAGCACCTTGCCCTCTGGTCTCGAAAAAACCAGTATCAATAACCTTTGGTTTATAAGCTCTTATGGGACAGAAAATAGCGGCAAGCCGCTGATAGAAGAAGCTTACGAGCACGATATTAACTGGACCCTAAAAGAAACAGACAGTTCCGGCAACAAACTCGGCACTCTCACCGACTACAGCTTCAAGAGCATCTCCGGAAACTCACAGACTGGCTGGATATTCCCCACTACGTATACGAAGAAAAGGATCATCTCCACAAATGTAATAGCCGCCACTTCCGGGATATTTAAATACTACAAGTACAATTCATCTGGCCAGCTCACCGAAATCTTGCCGTCTGCTGAACTTCCCCTATCGACCGCCACCGCCGCTGAAAACGTCGCGAAGGTTGCAGTTAATTTCACCCAAGCACCAGAAGACGCCGAGGTCAGCAATGGCAGAACGGCCGCCTTCAGCGATTCCGTCGTTATGCGACTCGATCCCACTACTAGCGAAGAACTGACACCATGCGAATGATCCATAAGCTCCCCATGTTCCGTTCCGCATCTCGCGAGGATGGCTTTACGATGATAATCGCGCTTGGCGTGCTGTTCGTAACCTCGCTGATCCTAGCGGCCGTGTTCGTAGCCGCCAACGGCGACATTGTGCTAACCCGCACCGATACCGCCCAGAAGAAGGCCTACTACGCAGCGCTGGCCGGCATCTCCACATACAAGTACCACCTGGCTTCCGAACCAAACTATTGGAAAAAATGCCCGAGCATCACTAACAGTGGCGGAGAAGCCGTTAAGGTCCCCGGCACCGAAGACGAGAAGTACAAGGTCGTGACCCTGCACTCCGAAGAACACACTGAAGCCGAATGCAAGGCCGGAAAACAGGCTGCGATCCTCCAGACTACGGGCTCTGCCATCGGCACGTTCCGCATCGAGTCGACCGGCACGGCGGTGGAAGGAACGAAAACGACCACCCGCACCCTTGTGGCGACGTTCACCCACCCGGGATTCATCAACTACGTCTACCTCACCAATTACGAGATTCTCGATCCCGCGGCCCAGAATCCAGAACCAAAAGAATGCAACCACTACTATGCGGAACGAGTCACGCTCAAACTGACCACCACGTGTGGAACGATCGAGTTTGCGCCCACCGACAAAGTAAACGGGCCCATGCACACGAACGACGCCGCCGCAATCTGCGCCGAAGGCAGCTCCAAGCCGGTGTTTGGTCGTAACAAAGAAGACAAAATCGAAATGAATGGCGGCCACTACGGCGCCGGTGGTTCATGCTCGAACTCTCCTGAAATCCTCGGCGAATACACCGAAAAAGGACCGACTCTCACACCACCCGAATCGGACAGCGAACTCATCGAAGCAGCGGAAACCGAATATAAACTCAAAGGCAAGACCACCATCGAACTCAAAGCGACGAAACCGGTCAACACGATAGCGGTGACGAACAGCGCCGGAAAAGTCGAACCGACGAAAAACTTCCCGTCGAACGGCCTGCTCTACGTCGAAAACAACGGTAGCTGCCCGATCAAATACTCACCCTACAATAGCAACTATACCGAAGACACAAGCTGCGGTAACGTCTATGTCAAGGGTGAATACACGGAATCCCTGACGATCGCGGCGGCAAACGATGTGGTCATCACCGGTAGTCTGACGACCACTCACGAATCGTCGGGGAAACCGACTGGCGCCGCGACCCTGGGACTGATTGCGACTAATTTTGTGCGCATATATCACCCAGTTCAACAGTCATATGAAGTGGCTTTCGAAACGCCTAAAACCGAACCGGCCGGCGGGCCGAGCGGCACCAGCTGCGCCACGGAAGTATCACTGACCCAACCAGCATCCCGCACGGGCACGCTGACCAACGAAAAAAAAGAAGTGACATCGCTTGCGAAAACCAGCGACCTCACTGTCGGGGAAGAAGTTACCGGCACTGGCATAGCGACCGGCACCACGATCGAAACAATCAAAAGCTCAGAGCATCATCGTGCTGAGCAAAAGCGCGACCGCATCAGGATCCCGGACGCTGACATTTTCTCGCACAGGCGTACTCAAAAAAAATAGCAAGGAAGTGACCATCCCGACTGTTGGCCTTTCTGAAGGCGAGGAAGTCAGTGGCGCCAATATTGCCTCCGGTACTACGATCAAAGAAATCAAAAGTGCAACGGTGCTCGTCCTGAGTAAAAATGCCGAAGCGTCCGTCACTGAAAAACTTAAATTCTACAAACCCACTGGCTTTGAATATCACGCCGGTGTAGCGGGCACGAACAAATGCGTTGAAAAAGGCAAAAGCGGTTACGAATTTCATGAATCAGAAGTTATCTATACGGCGTCGTGCAAAACCAATAGTACATATGTAGGCAACAAGAAATGCGAATACGAAAACACCTCCTCGACGTGCCACGCTGAAAACACAGAAGCCTTCGAACCTACAATCGACGCCGCAATCCTCAGCACTGCCCACTCATTCATCGTGGACAACTTCAAATGCGGAGCCCATCTAGGCTACCTGAACGTCTGGGGATCGATAGCACAGTTCTGGCGCGGACCTGTGGGCACCGGCAGCGGCTCTTCGGGAACCGGCTATACAAAGAACTATAACTACGACGACCGCCTGGAGACCCTGCAGCCACCCGACTTCCTGGCCCCGACGAGCAGCTCGCTCAAACTCTCGCGCATCACCGAAGTCAAAAACGGCTACACCGGCTAGCTTCCGGCGATCGAGCCCGGACGGGTGTGGAGCGGTGGCCCACCCCAGCCACCCACCAAACCCCAATATCAGCCAAGCGAGAGCGGCAACACACGATCCGTCCCCGGCGAAGCCCCGGGACGGATCGTGTGTTGCCGCTCTCGCATGCGCGCGGAGGGACTCGAACCCCCAAGGGCTGGCGCCCACCGGCACCTAAAGCCGGCGTGTCTACCAATTCCACCACGCGCGCGGGTGGAGCGATCGTGCGTGCATCAAGCACGAGGACCGCGAGAGATTGTATGGTCATCCTCACGATGTCTTCAGCGGCAGGCCCTTCGACGCCCTCGCGGGCGACCGTGATTACGCATCCCAACCGCGACAAGCCGGTGGTGCAGACCACGCGTGTGGTGGTCGTGCTGCTGCTGCTGATCTCCGCGGGGCTCATGCTGGTGGTGACCGCCGGCGGTTGGTCGGTGCTGCAGAGCGCGTGGCCGATCCAGGTGGCCTACATCGCGATCTACGTGCTGCTGGCGTTCTACGCGGCGCGCTGGCGGCGGGGCATCCTGCCGGTCGCGGCCGCCTTGGCGGTGATCCTGCTCGTGTTCGCGCTCGTCGCGGGACCGTTCTGGTTCGATCGCGACAAAGCGGGCTTCTCTCAGCCGGGGATCAACGCGGGCCTGCTGGGCACGATCACGCTGCTGATCGTACCGGTGCAGATGCTGCTGATTGCCTTCGCGATGCGCGGCTTCTCGCAGGGTTGGAACGTCGAGGTGGAGCGTCCGGCGCCGTTGTCCGGTGGGCGCTCCTACCCGGACGCGCCCACCCCCCATCCCGCCTGAGACCTGCGCGGCTGGGCGCAACTTCGCGTGCTCGGCCCAGACCGTTGGCGCTGGATCCACCTGCCGTTCACGGCAGGCCGTTTCGTTCGCGCCAGGTCGCGCGGCCTTATAGTTGGCGTTCGTTGCGGCGGTGGCGGAACGGTAGACGCGGAGGCCTCAAAAGCCTCTGTCCGCAAGGGCGTGTGGGTTCGACTCCCACCCGCCGCACTTTTCGGGCCCGTGGGCTGCGGTGGAGAGCTACTCGAACCCGCGCGGGCGCTCCTGCACCCACGGACGCTCGGCTTCGATCTGCGCGGCGAGGGCGACGAGCGTCGCCTCGTCGTTCGGACGCCCCACGATCTGCACCGCGCGCGGCAGGCCGTCAGCGGCGAAGCCGGCGGGGACAGAGCAGGCGGGCTGGCCGGTGACGTTCCAGCAGGCCGCGTGCGAGACGGTCGCGGCGGCTATGGCGGTCGTCCACAGCCACCCGTGCCCCTCGCAGGCGCCGATCGCGGGGGTGGGCGCGGGCGTGACGGGCGTCAGCAGCACATCGTGGTCTGCAAGCGGCTCGTTCAGGCGCGCGGCGTAGGCCGGCAGACGCCCGAGCGCCCAGTCGAGAGCGCCCGGCGGCAGCATGCCCCCCAGGCGCGCGAGCGAGCGGATGCGCCTTTCCAGACGCTCGGGGTGCGCGAAGGTGGCGGCCTCCTCGTGGAGGCTGCGCAGGTAGATGGTCGTGAATTCGATCGACGGCGCGAGCGGACCGTGGTCGATCTCGCACTCGTTGACCTCGTGGCCGAGCGAGCGCAGCAACGCGACGGTCTCATCCAACGCGGCGCGATTCTCGGGATGGAGCTTGGTCAGCGGCGAGGGCGGGAGCTTGCTGGAGACGGCGATCCTCAGAGGCCGCCCACCGGAGCCGTTGGCGGACCCGCCGCCGGGGCCGCCCGCATCAGCGGCACGCTGGCCCACACCTGCGCCGGCCTGCTCCAACGCCGCAAGGAGCGCGCTCGGCGGCAGAGTCGGTGCGCCCGGGTCGGCGGGACCGGCGGCGATGGCGTCGTAGAAGAGCGCGTTGTCGCGCACCGAGCGCGCGACGACACCGTTGACGACGAGGCCGTGCCAGGCGTCGAGGTGCGGCGCGAGCGGTACGCGCCCGCGCTGGGTCTTCAGCCCGAACAGGCCGCAGTAGGCGGAGGGGAAGCGGATCGAGCCGCCGCCGTCGCCGGCCAGTGCGGCGCCGACGAGACCCGCGGCGACCGCAGCGGCGCTGCCCCCGGAGGAGCCGCCGGGGCTGCGCTGCAGGTCCCAGGGGTTGCGCGTGACGCCCCACGTGGGCGACTCCGTCCACGGGACGGCGCCCAGCTCGGGCATGTGCGTCTTGCCGATCACGATCGCACCGGCAGCCCGCGCGCGGCGGACGATCTCGGAGTCTGCGCGCGCGGGCTCGCCGTAGGCGTTCGTGCCGAACGTCGTGACCTCGCCGGCGACGTCGAATTCGTCCTTCACCGCGATCGGCACGCCAAGTAGCGGACGCTCACCGTCTCCGGCCCCCCGTCGCGCGTCGGCTTGGTCGGCTTCCATGCGCACGCGCTCGTCGAAGACCACGCGGAAGGCGTTCAGCTTGGGGTTCAGCCGCTCGATCCGCTCCAGGCAGACGTCGACGAGCTCGCGCGAGCTCACCTCGCCCTTGGCGATCATCTCGGCTTGACGGGCGAGACCGGCGTATGCGAGATCGCTCGCATCCATGTACGTGAATCTAGTCGATCCACCGACGATCGGCCATTCGGCTATGCGTACACAAGAAATCGACACGCCCGCCGTTGCACGCCATAGGATGCTCGCCGAGGAGCAACTGCTGCTTTACGACCACAGGGGGAACATCTCGTTATGTCCTATCCCGTCACTTTTGAGGCCGACTACGCGGAGTCGCGCAGCCGCCTCACGGCGTTCTTTCGCCTGATTCTCGCGATCCCGCTGGCGATCTGGCTGTACGTGTACGCGCTCGTCGCGCTCGTCGCGGCGGTGATCGCGTGGTTTGCGATCGTCTTCACCGCGCGCTATCCGCGGGGACTGTACGAGTTCATCGCGGGGTTCACGCGCTTCACGGCGCGCTTCACGGCCTACACGTATCTGCTCGTCGACCCCTACCCCTCGTTCGGGGGCTCTGAGGATCCGGCTTACCCGGTGCGGATGCAGTTCGAGCCGCTCGAGCAGTACAGCCGCCTGAAGACCTTCTTCCGCTTCATCCTCGCGATCCCCGTAGCGATCCTGCGCTACGTGATGACGATCCTGCTCGAGATCGGCGCGATCGGGGCGTGGATCGTGATCGTGATCACAGGCAAGATGCCGCGCGGCCTGTATGACCTGATGGTGCTCGCGAACTCCTACATCGCGCGCTCGGACGCTTACCTGTACCTGCTCACGGAGACCTATCCCCCATTCCAGGACGAGCAGACGCGCACCGCGGGCACACCCGCTCCCCCCGCGCCTCCGCCGGCGCCGGATTACCCGTCGGCTTCCTGAATCGAACGAGCAAGATCTGGGACCGGGGTCGCGCATGCGCGACCCCGCCTGCGGGCGCATGCGCCCGCAGGATGACGGGCCGCATGCGGCCCGTCACGGGGCCTCGCATGCGAGGCCCCGCCGGGCGGCGCATGCGCCGCCCGGGACAACATCAGCTTTTATAAGCCATGTGCCGCCCTTCGCTTATGGCCGCGAACCTGCCGGGTGGCCCCGCACCCGCCGCTTACGGCCGAACACACCCCCCGCGCATCGCCGGGTGGGTCCGCACCCGCCAAGTGGGCCCCCACCCGCCCGAGTGAGCCCTATTAGACAGGCGTCACAGCACTGCGCTTAGCGGGCCACTCGCGCCGCTTGGAGTGCGCGTGCACGAACCGCCGCACCAGTTCGGCGCGCAGCTCGGCCGGCTGCACGACCGCGTCGACGACCAGCTCGGAGGCGAGGTGCAGGATGTCGATGTCCTCGCCGTACTCGCGCCGCAGCTCCTCGGTGCGCCGCGCGCGCGCGTCCTCGTCGGAGATCGCCTGCAGCTGGTTGTAGTAGACGGCGTTGATCGCCGCCTGCGGGCCCATCACGGCGATCGAGGCGCTCGGCAGCGCGATGCAGGCGTCGGGCTCGAAGGCCGGCCCGGCCATCGCGTAGAGGCCCGCGCCGTAGGCCTTGCGCACGATCACCGAGATCTTCGGCACGGTCGCCTCGCTGACGGCGCTGATCATCTTCGCGCCGTGGCGGATAATGCCCTCGCGCTCGACCTGCGTGCCGATCATGAAGCCGGGTACGTCCGCGAGGAACAGCAGCGGCACGTTGAAGGCGTTGCACGTGGAGATGAAGCGCGCGGCCTTGTCGGCGGAGTCGCCGAAGAGCACGCCACCCTTGTGCTTGGGCTGGTTGGCGACGATCCCGATCGCCTCGCCGTCCAGGCGCGCGTAGGCGACGACGATCTCCTTGGCAAAGCGCGGGTGCACCTCCAGCAGCGAGCCGGCGTCGACGATCGCCTCGATTAGCGCCTTCATGTCGAACGGCTTGTTCTCGTCCTCGGGCACGATCTCCTCTATCGGCTTGCTCGACACCGGCAGCGCGGGGTTCGCCCGCGGGGGGACTTCCTCCCAGTTACCCGGCATGTAGTCGAGATAACGCCTTGCAAGCGCGATCCCGTCCTCGTCCGTGGAGACCAGCTGGTGCCCGCAGCCGCTGACGCCCGTGTGCATGCGCGCGCCACCCATCTCCTCCAGGCTGACCCGCTCGCCGATCACCATCTCGGCCATTCGCGGCGAGCCGAGGTACATCGAGGCGTTGCCCTCGCGCATGATCACGAGGTCGCAGAACGCCGGGATGTAAGCGCCACCCGCGGCGCTGGGGCCGAACAGCACGCACACCTGCGGCACGACGCCCGACATGCGCACCTCGTTGTAGAAGATCCGCCCCGCGCCGCGACGGCCGGGGAACATCTGCACCTGATCGGTGATCCGCGCCCCGGCGGAGTCGACGAGGTAGATCATCGGCACGCGCAGCGAAAGCGCGCGTTCCTGGATGCGCAGGATCTTCTCGACCGTCTTCGGACCCCACGACCCGGCCTTCACGGTCGGGTCGTTGGCCATCAGCGCGACCGTCCTGCCGGCGATCGTCCCGACGCCCGTAACGACCCCGTCCGCGCCCAGCCCCTCCTCCTGCCAGTTGGCCAGCAGCGCCTCCTCGGCGAAGCTCTCGGAGTCGAGCAGCAGCGCGATTCGCTCGCGCACCGCGAGCTTGCCCTGCTCGGCGGCCTTCTCGCGGTGGCGCTCCGGGCCGCCCGCGAGCGCGCGCTTGCTTGCTTCTTTCAGATCGCCCATTTCGCTTCGGCTGCTCCTCGTCTCGTGCCCGACCGGACGCCCGCGCGCCGCTCAGACGCCCGGATTCTCGACGGGGGCCTCGCCGGAGTAGTCGTAGAAGCCCATCCCCGACTTGCGCCCGTACCAGCCAGCGCTGAGCATCTTGCGCAGCACCGGCGGACGCGCGAAGCGCCGCTCGCGGAACTCGTCGAAGAGCACGTCGCAGATCGAGCCGAGCGTGTCCAACCCGACGAAGTCCGAGAGCGTCAGCGGACCCATCGGGTGTCCCGCGCCGGCCTTCATCGCCTCGTCGATCTCGCTGATCGAGCCCACGCCCTCTTCGTATGCGCGCATCCCGTCCAGCAGATACGGCACGAGCAGGCGGTTGACGATGAACCCGGCGCGATCTTTCGTTCCGATCGCGAGCTTGCCCTCGGACTTCGCGAACTCCAGACCGACCGCGAAGGCCTCCTCGGAGGTCGTCACGCAGCGCACGACCTCGACCAGCTTCATCACCTGCGCGGGGTTGAAGTAGTGAAGCCCCACGAACCGCTCCGGGCGGCTGGTCGCGGCGGCCTGGTCGATCACCGCGAGCGAAGAGGTGTTCGTCGCGAACACCGCCTCCGGCTTGACGATCTGATCGAGCTCCTTCCACATCTCGAGCTTCAGCGCAAGGTTCTCGGTGATCGCCTCGATCACCAGGTCGCAGTCGGCGAGGTCCGCATAGGCGGTCGTCCCTTTGATCCGTCCACGCACAGCGTCGGCGTCATCCTGGCTGGACTTCCCCTTCTCGACGGCGCGCGCGAGCTGCTTCTCGATCTTGCCGATGCCCTTCGCGAGTGTCGCATCGTCGACCTCGCGCAGCACCACCTCATAGCCGCTCTGCGCCGCGACCTGCGCGATCCCATGTCCCATCAACCCGGCTCCAAGCACGCCCACCTGCTTCAGCTGCTGCGCCATCTGTCCTCCGTTAGGTCTGCGATTTGTGAGCGCAGCCTATATCTCCACCCGTGCACCCGTGCCGCCGAGTCCAGGTAGCCTCCGTCTCGTGGATTCCGAAGAGACGTTCGATCTCGCCGCGGCCGGCCTGCGCGCCGACGGCGGCGATCTGCGGGTCTCCGTTGAGGTGCTCGCCTCCAAGCTCGAGTCCTCGCTGCCCGGGCGCTGCCGCGTGGAGCGCCGCGGCGGCGGCCTGCTCGGTCGCGGCGCCAAGCGCGTGCGTCGGCTGACGGTGGACCTCGGTGAGAGCACGTATGAGCTGAGCGTCTCCGAGGAGCGCATCGAGGGCTTCCGCGAACGCGAGGTTGGCGGCATCTCGATCAAGCGCGAGCCCCTCACCCCCGACGCCTGGATCGCGGCGCTCACCGCCGAGCTGCAGAGCGAGGCGCAGCGCAGCGCACAGGCGCGCTCGGCGCTGCAGGGACTGCTCGGCTGAGATGCGCAAACCGAGCCAGGATCCCCAGCAGGATCAGCCGGACCCGCGGAATCAGCAGCCCGATCCGCAACAGGAACGCGAGCAAGAAGAATCGCTCGCGCGGATCGAAGCCGGGCACATCCCCCTCTCCGCCGAGCGGCGCCTGGACGAGCTGCGCGAGCGCGGCAGCGGCGCGTCGTTCACGTCGGACCTCTCGATCAACGGCTTCGCCCTCTGCCGGCAGCTTGGGCTGACGCCGCTCTCGCAGGTGATGGGCAGCTCGATCTACCAGATGGGCTATCAGGAAGCCTGGGGGCAATCGGGGACAGGCAACCCTTTCGGTCTCGGCGCCGGCTTCATGTTCGAGCTCGACACGCTCTCGCAGGCGCTCAACGAGGTTCGCACGCGCGCTCTGGATCGGCTCGCCGAGGAGGCGCTGCGCATCGACGCAGACGCCGTCGTCGGCGTGGAAACACGCGCGGGCGAATCCGAACTGAGCTCGGGTGCGGGTGGGGGCCAGCTCGCGCTCGAGCACATGGTGCTCGGCACGGCCGTTGCTCGCACGAACTCGCGCCGCGAGATGCCCGTCCTGACGGAGCTCTCGGTCGCCGACTACGCGCTGCTGCTGCGCGCGGGGATCGAGCCGGCGGGCATCGTCGCGCACAGCGCCGTGTTCTTCGCCGGCTACTCCTTCGGCGCCGGCGCGAGCCTGATGGGCGCGAGCCTCGGCGCGAGCACGCAGAACTTCGAGCAGCGCGACTTCACCCAGGCCTTCTACAGCGCCCGCGAGACGGTCATGTCACGGATCGCCCACCAAGCCGACTCGCTCGGCGCCGCCGGCGTCGTGGGCGTGAGGATCGGTCACACCGCCCGACCGCACACGCTCAGAGGAGGGATCGGCGGCGCCGTCGGTGGCTACGGCGGGCGCGAGATCCAGGGCCTGATGGTGACCTTCAACGCGATCGGCACCGCCATCGCTCAGCACGAGAACGCCGCCGTAGAAGCCCCCGAACTCGTCGTGGACCTGTTCGCATGAACACCCCCGTCACAGTGACGAGCCCCGACCCGATCCCGCACCCAAGAAGGAGCGCCAAGCCATGACCGACGAGCACGAGACCGCCTACGACCCGTCCTCTCTGGAGGGAGTGCCCGAGGCGGGCCGCGCGCGCCTGGAGCAGAACCGCGCGGGCCTGTTCACCTCTGATCTGTCCGTCAACGAGTTCCTGCTCGTCAAGCAAGCCGGTTTCGAGCCGCTCGGACTGGTGGTCGGCAGCTCGATCTACCACATCGGCATCCAGCTCTCGGGCTGGAAGAAATCGCAGGAGATGACGGTCCTCTCCGAAGCCATGTACGGCGCGCGCCAGCTCGCGATGACGCGCATGGAGGAGGAGGCCGACCAGCTCGGCGCCGACGGCGTCGTGGGCGTGCGCCTGGACATCGGCCGCTATGAGTGGGGACAGGACATGGCCGAGTTCATCGCGATCGGCACGGCGGTGAAGCATCGCGACGGCGTCATGCACCGCGCCCCCAACGGGCGCCCGTTCACGAGCGATCTCTCCGGCCAGGACTTCTGGACGCTGCTGCGCACCGGCCATCGCCCCGTCGGCATGGTGATGGGCAGCTGCGTCTACCACGTCGCGCACCGCGGCATGCTCCAGTCGATGGCCCAGACCGGGCGCAACGTCGAGCTCTCGAACTTCACCCAGGCCCTGTACGACGCGCGCGAGCTGGCGATGGAGCGGATGCAGTCCGAGGCCCAGGAAACCGGCGCCGAGGGCATCGTCGGCGTGGACCTCCAGGAGACGAGTCACGGCTGGGGCAGCCACACGATCGAGTTCTTCGCCGTCGGCACCGCGATCGTGCCCCGCGAGGGCCACGACGAGGAGATCCAACCGCCCACGACCGTGCTTGACCTGAGTTGAAGCCACGCCGGGCGAATTCACAAGCGATGATCCGACCTGCGATCGCACCGAGCCAGCAGTCAGGCCCGGCCCGCGAGTCGCGCCTGTGCCGCGATCGCACCGAGCCCCGACAACCCCAACGAGGAGAGACCCTGACATGAGCCTAGTCCGCACCGAAGACCGCGACCGCGTCCGCCACGTCGTCCTCAACCGCCCCGACAAGCGCAACGCGATGAGCCAGGCCCTGCTCGTGGAGCTCCGCGACGCTCTCGGCGGCGCGGCGGCCGACGCCTCCGTGCATTGCGTCGTGCTGCGCGGCGAGGGCCGCGTGTTCTCCGCGGGCGTCGATCTGAACGAGCTCGCCGCCTTCGCCGGCGATCCCTCCGTGCTGCGCCCCTTCCGCGGCGTGTTCCTGGACTGCGCAAACCTCTGCGAGCAGATGCCAAAGCCCGTCGTCTGCCAGATCCACCACACCTGCGTCGGCGGCGCGCTGGAGGTCGCGCTCGGCTGTGACCTGCGCATCGCCGCGGAGGGCTCCCAGTTCTCACTCCCGGAGGTCCGCTTCGGGATCATCCCCGACGTCGGCGGCTCCTCGCGCCTGCCCGCGGTCGTCGGCCTGGGCCGCGCGAAGGAGCTGATCATGACCGCCGGCACGATCGACGCCGCCGAGGCTCATCGCATCGGCCTGGTCAACCGCGTCGTGCCCGCCGAGGAGCTAGAGGCCGCCACGCAGGTGCTCGTGGACGAACTGCTCGCCAACTCGCACGTCGCCGTCGGGCGCGCCAAGCTCGTGATGGACGCCTCGGCCCGCCCCACGCTCTCGCGGACCCTCGAGATGGAGGTCGCGGTTCAGGAGTACTGCGTCGCGGCCATGCGCGAGACCGCGCGCGAGGCAGCGGAGTCCGAGACAGCTGGGGAGTCTGCGACGGCCGAGGAGCCCGCGACCGCCACTGCTCGCTAAGCAGCCCATGGCCCTCTACTTCGGGACCCCGACCCGAGGCTAGGGCAAGTCCGCCCACAGGCGTGTAAGCAGATCACCTGGCCGCGTCACCGGACGGACGTGCCGATAGGTCGCGGTCTCGATTCCGGCCACGCAGATTCGCCCCCCGGTCATGCGCGTGACGTGATTGACGACGATCCGCACCGATCACAGATGGGCGATCTCGACATCGGACCACCGCCCGGCCAGAAACTCGACGACGAGCCCGCGATGGCAGTTCACAGGCTCGGCCTCGCTGCACAGCAATGCCGTGCGCCGCTCGAAGGACGCCGGCGAGAGCACCTCATGAATGCGGCGATCCTCCATCAGCGCGAGGAACGCAGTCTCATACGCACCCCAGCCGCCTTTGCGCTTCTTGTACTCGTCGAGGATCTCCTGGGTGGGCGCGAGCAGCGGCTCGTGCTCGTAGACAGCCCCCACCAGCTCGCGCGCGAAGTAGGGAAGATCCTGCGCCTTGGCGAAGCCGGCGAGCTGCGAGGTGTTGTTCAGTCGCACGTCGAGCAGGCGCTCGATACGGGCGTCGGCTAGGCGTGTGAAGAAACGCTCAGCCGTCGTCTGGGTGAAACCGATCGTATAGATCTCCACGGCAGTTCATCATGCCCGAACAGCATGTCCTGTGCGTGATCGTCTCGCAACTGCACCGTACGCTCGCTCAGCACATCCCCGTCGGGCAGAATGTGGCGCAGCTCCACGCCTCGATCGCAGAGGACCTTGCCCACCAGAAGCCTGCGATGGCAATCGTGCGGCGCGCCGCAGCTGCACAGCAGCGCGATGCGATGCTCCAGCGCGCCACGCAGCACGGCGTCGATCGCCTCGTTGAATAGGGGCTCCGCGGCCATCAGGTCGTATAGGGCATGACCGTCGGCGTCGAACTGATCCTCGCGCTGCGGACGCCCGCCGAGCGCGGCTCCCAGGAAGGCGTAGCGAATGCCGCACGCCTCGATCGAGGCCTGCAACTCGTCGCGGTTGAAGTGCGGCGCGTAGCGAGAGTACGGATGAGATCGCACATCCACGACATGCGCGATCCGGTGGCGGCGTACAAGGGCCAGAAACACATCGACATCGTGGTTCGAATGCCCCACAGTCCACACCGTCTGTGGAATCCCCATTGGACCTCATGCTAGAGACGCAGCCCGACGGTATCGCGCCGAACGGGCGACCCGCTGAAGGACGAACCTCAGCAGCGCCAGTCGATCGCGCCCGCCACCAGCGTGTGGCTGCCGAGCGGCCGTCCCAGGACCTCCTGCACTTCGCGCGCGCACGCGAGCAGCGCGTCGAGGTCGATGCCCGTCTCGATGCCCATCTCGTGGAGCATCGAGACGAGGTCCTCGCTGGCGATGTTCCCCGTCGCGCCCGCCGGCACCGGGCAGCCCCCCGAGCTCGCCGAAGCTCGACTCGAAGCTCTTCACGCCGGCCTGCAGCGCGGCGAGCGACGTTCGCGAGACCCTGCCCGCGCGTGTTGTGGAAGTGCGCCGTCAGCTCGACGTCCGGCCAGCCCCTCGCGCCACTGCTCGAAGAGCTCGCGCACCTGGCGCGGGTTGGCCATGCCGGTCGTGTCGCCGAACCCGATCTCCTGCGCGCCCGCATCGCACAGACGCGGCTGCGATCTCGAGGACCCGCTCGGGCGCCACACGCCCCTCGTAGGGGCAGCCGAAGGCCGTCGAGATCACGCCCTCGCAGCGCAGCCCCTCGCGCGCGAGCGCGTCCCAGCACGACCTCCAACCCGGCCAGCGACTCGGCGATCGAGCGGTTGACGTTCTTGCGGTTGTGCGTCTCCGAGGCCGACATGAACACGTTGATCTCATCGAACGCCGCCCTGCCGCCGCGCGCGGACAAGCTCTCGCGCAGTGCGAGGGCACGATCGAGACCGCGCTCGTTGGGGATCAGCACGCTCACCGCCACCGCCTCGGGCACGTCGATCCGCGTCGAGCACCTCCTCCGCGTCGGCGAGCTGCGGGATCACGTCGGGGCGCACGAAGCTCGTCACCTCCAGACGCGTCGATCCCGGTGCGCGCGAGCGCGTCGATCAGCGCCACCTTGCGCTCGGTCGCGATCATCTCGGGCTCGTTCTGAAACCCGTCGCGCGGGCCCACCTCCCGGATCCTGACGCGCGCCCGGCAGGCTCACCACATCGACAGTCCGCCGCTGACGTTCAGCGTCTGCCCGGTCACGTACGAGGCGTCCTCGCTCGCGAGGAAGGCGATCGCGGCCGCGACCTCCTCGGGCTCGCCCGAGCGCCCCATCACGGTCGCGTCGACCATGCCCTGCTTCAGCCGCTCGCCGATCTCCCCGAGGACCTGCGGCGCGGTGTTCAGCAGCGGCGTCTCGATCGGGCCCGGCGCGACGGCGTTGCAGCGCACGCGGTAGCGCGCGGACTCGCGGGCGATCGCCTTGGTGAAGCCGATCACGCCGGCCTTCGCGGCGGAGTAGACGACCGAGCCCTGCGAGCCGACCCGGCCGGCCTCGCTGGCGACGTTGACGATCGCGCAGCCGCTGCGGCGCTCCTGCATCCGCGGCAGCACCGCGTGCGTGACCGCGAGCACGCCGCGGAGGTTCACGCCCAGGACGAAGTCCCACAGCTCCTCGTCGGTGTTGACGAAGAACGAGAAGCGGTCCGTGCCGGCGTTGTTGACGAGCACGTCGATGTCCCCGAGCGCGTCGACAGCCGCGGCGACCCCGGCTGCGCACCGAGCTCGTGTCTGCGACGTCGAGCCGACACGCGAACCCGTCGAGCTCGCCCGCGACGCCGCGCGCGCCATCCAGGTCCAGATCTCCGATCGCCACCCGCGCGCCCTCCGCGGCCAGCCGCCGCGCGGTGGCGGCGCCGATGCCCGACGCCCCGCCCGTGACGAGCGCGGTCTTGCCCTCGAGTCTCATCGGCCTAAGCCTATACTCGGCCGCCGTGGCACTCTCCTCCACTCCCGACCCGGTCGCAATCGTCGGCGCCTCGGGCGCGCTGGGCTTCGGCCTGGCGCTCCGGCTCGCCCGGACCGGCGTGCCGATCGTGATCGGCTCGCGCGATGCCGATCGCGCCACCGAGACCGCGGCGCGCGCGCCGCGGGCATCGTCCCCGAGCGGCTCCTTCACGCGGCGCGACAACGCGGGCGCGGTCCGCGAGGCCGCCGCGGTGGTCCTGAGCGTGCCCTTTCGCAACCAATCCGAGACGCTCACCAACCTCAAGGCCGCGCTGAGCCCCGGCCAGCTGCTGATCGACGCGACCGTGCCGCTCGCGGCCGCGGTCAGCGGCAAGGCCACGCGCATGCTCGGCGTGTGGCAGGGCTCCGCCGCCGAGCAGGCCGCCGAGATGGCGCCCGAGGGCGTGCGCGTGGTCTCGGCGCTGCACACGGTCAGCGCCGCCAAGCTGAGCGACCTCGACCACGAGCTCGACGAGGACGTGCTCGTCTGCGGCGACGTGCGCGCGGACAAGCGCGAGGCGGCCCTGTTGATCCAGCGCATCGAGGGCCTGCGCTGCGTGGACTGCGGCCGCCTGGAGATGTCGCGCACAACCGAGTCGCTGACTGCGCTGCTGATCGGCGTGAACTCCCGCTACAAGGTCCACGCAGGCATTCGCCTGGCGGGTCTGCCCGATCCCCCCTGGGAGTAACGTCCCCGTGAGGCGCAAACGCGAGGCGCGGGTGCGGAGGTGAGCGCAGAGGCGGAGATGGCGGATGCGGACCCTATGAGCGAAGACGCGGGGATCGATCGAGATGTGGTGGTGCTCGCCGGAGGCACCGGTGGCGCGAAGCTGGCGCGGGGCATGCTCGACGCGCTGCAGACGCCCGAGCGTCTGAGCGTGATCGCCAACACCGGCGATGACATCGAGATCTACGGCGCCCACGTCTCTCCGGACCCCGACCTCGTGTCCTTCTGGCTGGCCGATCTCATCGACGAGCGCGGCTGGGGCCTGCGCGAGGACACCTTCGCGGTGATGGACAGCCTGCGCGAGCTGGGACACGACGTCTGGTTCAACCTCGGCGACCGCGACCTCGCCTGGTGTCTCGAGCGCGCGCGGATGCGAGAGCAGGAGGGTCTCGCCCCCACCGCCGCGCTGGGACGCCTGAACGAGGCGATCGGGGTGCGTGCCCGCGTGCTGGCGATGAGCGAGGACCCGGTGCGCACGTGGGTGCGCAATCCCTCCGGCTGGTGCTCCTTCCAGGAGTTCATGATCCGCGAGCGCGCAGAGGGCATCGTCGAGGGCCTCGAGTTCCGCGGCGCCGAGGAGGCCCAGCCGAGCGAGCAGGCGCTGGCGGCGATCGCGGGCGCCCACGCGATCGTGATCGGTCCCTCCAACCCGCTCGCCTCGATCGCCCCGATCCTCGCCGTGCCAGGCATGCGCGAGGCGATCGCCGACGCTCCCGCGCCGGTGGTCGCGGTCAGCCCGGTCGTCGGCGGGAAGATCCTCAAGGGACCGACCGCCGCCTTCATGGCCTTCGCCGCGCTGGAGTGCAGCGCCGACGGCGTAGCCGACTTCTACGGCGAGCTGCTCGACGGGATCGTCGCCGACGAGAACGTCGCGCGCCTTCCCAGCCTGCAGATCGACACGCACATGGACGATCCCGCCTCGCGGGCGAGCGTCGCCCAGCAGACGCTCGACTTCGCGCTGGCGCTGACCGGATAGATTGGACTCGGTCGCAGGCCAATCCTGCTCCCGAGCCCAACCGCAACGGCGACTAGCGCCTGCGTCTGTGGTGCTTGGGCTTCCTCTTCGGCTTGGGCTTCACCGTCAGGTTCTGGGCAATCACGACCGACTTGGTCGTGCCCACCACCAGCACAGCGCTGAGGTGCACGGGCAGCTTGTGGAAGCGGGACAGCAATTTACGCCCAGTGGAGTTCAACGTGACTGTGATCGTGACCGTCTTGCCGGCCGGGATCGTCACGGTCTTGGCGCCCACCGTGACGGTTTTCGTGCGCGTCTTGGGGCCTCTGTGGCGCTTGGCGCTGACCGCCACCGGCCTGGAGCCGCGCAGCTTCTCGCGCGTTGTCAGCGTCCCCGCGATCATGCACTGCTGACCGGGAAGCCCTTTGCAGGCGACCTTGAATGTCACCTTCCCGTTCGCCCCGTTTGCGCTGCCGACCTGCACGGCCCGCACCGCCGGCTGCACAGGAGCATAGGTGACCGTGATCGCCTTGCCGGCAGTGAGCCCCGCCTGGTCGGTGGCGAGGGCGGTCAGCGTGTTCGCGCCTGGATTCAGAGGCACGTTCACCGACCACGACCCGTTGCTTGCCAACGTCGCCGGATGGCCGTTCACCGTCACCGAGGCGACCGCGCCGGTATCCGTCGCGCTGCCCGTCACCGTGACGGTCGACGTGCTTACGACGGCCCCGTTGGCGGGTGAGGCGATCGACACACTCGGCGGGTAGCTGGCGAGGACTTCGTTGGCAAGTGACTTGACCGCGCCGAGTTCGTATTCGGTCACGAAGCCCATCCGCAGCTTGAACGGGCTGCTGGGCGTGATCGTGCGTTCATAGGACATCTCGAAGATCGGCCGTTCGTGGCCGCTTGTGTGGCCGCCTGTGCCTTCGTGGAACGCCACCAGGCCACCGCTGGGCTGGGTGTCATAGACGATCGCCAGCTGGGGGTTTGTCAGATCGCCGCCATCGGGCGTGGCCGCATCCGTCTTGTAGTAGATGGCCGAGTCTCCCGGCAATGACTTCGCTTGGTCTGCGCTCACGGCCGAGAACGAGGATTCGCCGGGGAACTCGAAGGCCCCTTCAGTCCCGTGCTGAGACGTTTCTTGGTCGTACAGCGCCGAGAGATGATGCGTCGCTCCGTCGGTCGAGGCCCAGCTGTCGGTCATCAGCGCGACCTGATCGCCGTGCGCACTCTGCCACGTGCGGTTCAGTTGCACGCCCATCGGGACGAATTCTTCACAGCTTTTTTCGGTCGGCGGGAACACGCTCGGTTCCGGAGCGCACCGCACGATCGGGTCGCTCTCCTGCACGATGAATTCACCAGGCGCGGTTTCGGTCGTGCTGACGGTGACCGAAGGCGTACCTGGACGTATCCCTTTCACGGGAAAGCTTTCGCCCAGCTGATTGGCGCCGTCCGGAGCGTAGGCGTTCGTGCCGTCGACCTGCAGCTCCGAGCGTGTCGATGGGCCCGATGGGGGCTGGTTTTCGGTTTGCAGCGAGGCGTTGTTGTAGAAGCCGCTTTCGCTCTTTGTCAGCGTTCCGGGGGCAAACAGGTAGGAGTAGTACAGACCTTCGTCGCCCACCGAATCGACCCCCAGATAGGCGTTGAGCGTCAAGAATTCCTGTTCGTAGTCGTAGGCAACGCTCGATTTTGTGAAGATTTCGAAGAACGACCTGAGCACACGCGGTCCAGCGTACGGGACACCCTGTCCCGGGGGATGAGCTTCGGTGTTTCCCGTCGGCACGGCGCGCAGGACGCATGGCTGGTTCGGCAGTTTGGAAAGCGGTGCGGCCACCGAGAAGGAACCGCCCGTCACCGGCGCTTTTTCGACGATCGTGGAGTAGCTCGTCGGAGTCGAGCCGTCGTAGCAGCGGATGTCCACTTCGATCACATTGGCCGTCCCGCTGACCGTGAAGGTCGCCGACGATGAGTTGTTCTGGAACAGATACGCCGGATCTCCGGGCGTGGTGATGTGCGATTCGGAGACGATCGCCTGGGCCGGCACGGCCGATCCGATGACTGTCAGCGACAACGCACCTGCAAACGCCGCTATGCGCGACCTAAACGAGAACACATGAGCCTCCTTTGGAACGCCTCGAACCGCCATGCGCCTCCATGGCCAAAAAGCAGGAAGCAAGCCTATATGATCCTGAGGTCGCTCGGCGAGCTTCGGCCGGCGGATGTGGGCGGCTACGCTCTTGCCCGTGCGCACCGCCGCGATCCTGCCCGTGAAGCGCTTCACCCGGGCCAAGCAGCGCCTCGCTGTGAGCGTCGCCGAGGAGCTACGCGAGGACCTCGTGCGAGCGATGGTTGGGGACGTGCTCGCAGCCCTGAGCGAGACCGCCTCGATCGAGCGCACGATCGTCGTCACGCGTGAGGACTCGATCGCGGCCGCGGCGCGCCGGCCGGGTGCGCTTGTGGTAGGAGACACCGCCGAGGAGAGCCAGAGCGCGGCAGTCGCCATCGGCATCGCGCACGCCCTCGCGGAGGAGTTCGAGCGTGTTCTCTGCGTCCCCGGCGACTGCCCCGCCCTGGACCCCGCAGAGCTCGACTCGCTGCTGAGATCGTCTGACGACGGTGGCGACACCGACATCCCAACCAAGGGGCCCGCGGTGGCGATCGTGCCCGATCGTCATGGCACCGGCACCAACGGACTGCTGATCACACCTCCGAACGCCATTCCCCCCAGCTTCGGGCCCGGCAGCTGCGAGCGTCACCTCGCGCTCGCGCGCGAGGCCGGCGCGATCTGCCGGGTCGAGCGCCTATCCTCGCTGCTGCTCGACATCGACACCGGCGCGGACCTCGTCGCGCTGCGAGAGCGATTGTCGGCTGCGCCCACGGGCGCGCCGCGGACGCGGGCCGTGCTGGGTCTCTCGGCGCACCCGACCCTCACACCGGTCGCCGAGACGAGCTGAGCGAGCGTTCGGCGTGGCCGACGACGAACAGCGCCATCACCTGCGCGCCACCGCCCTGGGCGGCATTCCGGAGGTGCGCCCCGGGGACGACCTCGGGGCGATGATCGTCGCTGCGCTAGGTGCCGACCGGTCTACCGAGCCCCTGCGGGACGGCCAGATCGTCGCGATCGCGCACAAGGTCGTGTCCAAGGCCGAGGGCTCGGTCGTCGCGCTGGCCGACCTCCAACCCGGCCCGCACGCCCGCGAGCTGGCCGATGAGCAGGGCAAGGATCCGCGCGCCGTCCAGGTCGTGCTCGACCAGTCCGCGGAGATCGTGCGCGCCGAGCGCGATGTGCTGATCTGTCGCACACACCACGGGTTCGTCTGCGCCAATGCCGGCGTCGACGCCTCCAATGCCTCAACAGAGGGCCTGACGGACACGCTCGTGGTTCTCCCCCGAGACCCCGACGCCTCGGCGCGGGCATTGCGCGCGCGCCTGCGCGAGCTGACGGGGACGAGCGTCGCGGTGCTGATCACCGACAGCTTCGGGCGCGCGTGGCGTCACGGGCAGTGCGACGTGGCGCTCGGCTGCGCCGGCATGACTCCGCTGGACGACTGGCGCGGACGGACCGACGCCGCGGGCCTGCAGCTGCGGGGGACCTGGCTAGCGGTCGCCGACGCCGCCGCCGCGACCGCCGACCTGGCTCGCGCGAAGGACTCGCGCGAGCCGGTCGTCCTGATCGAGGGTCTGGAGCGGTTCGTCACCATCGAAGATGGGCCGGGAGCGCTGGCGCTGCTGCGTCCGTCCGCGGAGGACATGTTCCGCTGAGGCCCGCCTGCGCGCGACCGAAGTCGTGGCAGTCTCAGACGTTCAGGAGGCCCCGACCGCGACTGGCAGCTCGTACCGACGTACGACCTCGTACAGCGTCGTGCGCTCGGCCGCCGGGCGCCCGGCACGGTGCGCGGCCGCGATCAGCTCGTCGGGGTCGAGCTTGGTGCCGTGGTAGCTCCCGGCGAGACGGCTGATCGACTCCTCCATCAGTGTGCCGCCGAGGTCGTTGACGCCCCAGCGCAGCGACTCGGTGGCGGCGTCGAGGCCCATCTTCACCCAGCTCGCCTGCAGGCTCCCGATCGTGCGTCCGAGCGCGAGGCGGAACACGGCGGTGTGCTTGAGGTTCTCCGCGCGCGAGATCTCCTCCACGCCGTGCGTGCGCCCCAGGAGCGTTTGGAACGGGATGAACGAGAGCGGTACGAACTCGGTGATCCCGCCGGTGCGTTCCTGCAGCTCGCGCACGACGCGCATGTGCTCGGCGAGCTCCCACGGCTCCTCGATGTGGCCGAACATGACCGTCGAGGTCGAGCGCAGGCCGGCGCGGTGCGAGGCTTCGATGATCTCCACCCAGCGCGCGACCGGCAGCTTGTTCGGTGAGATGCGTTCGCGCACGCCGTCGTGCAGCACCTCGGCGGCGGTCCCCGGCGTCGAGCCGAGGCCGGCGTCGCGCAACTGCGCGAAGACCGCGCCGGGGGGCAGTCCGGAGATGTCACACATGTGCGCGATCTCCATCGGGCTGTAGGCGTGCAGGTGTAGCTGGGGCGCGAGCTGCTTGGCGAAGCGCAGCCAGCCGAGGTAATCCTCGAGGCTCCAGTCGGGATGGATGCCCGACTGGATGCAGAGCTCGCTCGCGCCGTAGTCGACCGCCTCGCCGACGCGGCGCGCGAACTCCTCGCGATCGTGCTCGTAGGCGTCGGGCGAGCGCTTGCCCTGGCCGAAGCCGCAGAATGCGCAGCCGACGGTGCAGACGTTCGAGACGTTGATGTTGCGGTTGACCACGAACGTGACCGTCTCCCCCGCGAGCTCCGAGCGCAGCTCGTCGGCGGCCTCGCGCATCGCCTCGATCATCGCGGGGCGCGTCTCGGCGAACATCGCCGTCAGCTCCTCGGCGCTCAGCGCGACGCCCTCGCGGCCCTTCTCGATCGCGCCCGCGACGAGGTCGGGACGGATCGGCGCCGGTGGCTCGGTGCGTCCGGAGCCGCGTCGCGGGATGAAGCTCCAATACTTGACCTTGATCGTGTCGAGCACCGCGGGCGCGATCCACTCGGGGTCGATGTAGCGCGGGTAGACGCACAGGCGCTCGGTCAACGCTACGCCGTCGCGCTGCAGCTCCTTGCGAACCTGATGGGGCGAGGGAAAGGGGTGCTCGGGCGAGATGTGATCGCCGTTCGCCGAGAGGCCGCCGAGATCAGTGGCGCCCGCTGCCACGAGCTCGCCCCACCAATCGGCGAGGTTCGGCGGCACTTGGATGCCGACGTCGGGCATCAAACGCTTGGTCTCGGCAATCAGGCGCTTCATGTCCTCGATCGACACCGCGCACGCCCAGTCGGGCAAAGGCAGGCTCGGGCGCTCGAACGCCGGGCCATCGCCGCTCGTGTCCCCGTCGCCGGGCTCGCCACCGACACCCGTGCGCCAGTACGCCCGCGCGGCGGCGTCGGCGATCTCGGCGGGCTCCTGCCCGTAGTAGCGCTGGTGCGGGACGAAGTTCTGCAGGATCACCTCCTGGATGTGCCCGTGCGCGGCGTGCACCGCGGCGATCGCCTCCAACGACTGCACGCGCTCCTCCTCGGACTCGCCGATCCCGACGAGGATTCCGCTCGTGAACGGGATCTTCAGCTCGCCCGCCGCACGGATCGTCTCCAGCCGGCGTGCCGGGTGCTTGGTCGGCGAACCGGCGTGCACGGTCTCCATCAACCGCTCGGAGATCGACTCCAGCATTAGACCCTGCGATGCGGTCACCTCGCGCAGCCGCGCGAGATCCTCGTATGAGAGTACGCCGAGGTTCGTGTGCGGCAGCAGCCCCCGCTCGAGCGCGCGCTCGCACGTCCAGACGACGTAGGCCGTGAAGTCCTCGTGTCCGTACTCGGCCAGGCGCGCGCGCACCTGCGCGTTGACCTCGGGCTTCTCGCCCGTCAACACGAGCAGCTCCTTCACCTGCCTGCGCGCAGCGCCGTCGAGGATCTCGATCACCTCTACGGGCGAGTACAGGTGCGCCTGGCGGGTCGCAAACGCGCAGTACTTGCAGTAGCACTGGCACGTGCGCGAAAGCGACAGCGTCAGGTTGCGCGAGAAGGTGATTCTGCGGCGCACCCTCCGCAGTGTATGACCAGCGGATCCGTCCGACCGGAATCGTAAGTTGAGCGGCATGTCCGAAGACACCCTTCGCCGTGGCGTAGCCGAGATGATCGGTGCGTTCACGCTCACATTCATCGGAGCCGGGGCGGCCGCGGCCGCTGGCGGCGCTCACGACACGACCCTGATCGGCGTTGCCATCGCCAACGGGCTGGCGATCGGCGTGATGGTCTGCGCGCTCGGGTACATCTCGGGCGGGCACTTCAACCCCGCGATCACGTTCGGCTTCCTCATCACCCGGCGGATCAAGCCAGCGCTCGCGGGCGTCTATTGGGTCGCGCAGTTCGGCGGCGCCGCGCTCGCAGCGCTGCTCGTCCGGGATCTGCTCCCCCGCGCCAGCACCGAAGCCGTCAACCTGGGCGTGCCCGCGCTCGGTCACGGCGTGGATGCCGGCTCAGGCTTCCTGCTGGAGGCGATCTTCACGTTCTTCCTCGTACTCGTCGTCTTTGGTGCGGCCGTGGACACGCGCGGCCCGTTCAACGCGGTCGCCGGACTTGCCATCGGCCTGACGATCTCGATCGACGTGCTCTTTGGCGGGCCGTTCACTGGAGCGGCGATGAACCCTTCGCGCGCCTTCGGACCCCAACTCGTGGGCGACCACTGGGCCAACGGCTGGGTGTGGTATGCCGGGCCCGTCCTCGGAGGGGCGGTGGCGGCGCTGCTCTACAACTTCCTCTACCTGCGCGAGCCCAAACCCGAGCCATCCCCTGAGCAGGGTGTGTCAGAGCCCCACCCCAGCCAGCCAAGCAGCTGAGCAGCGGCATGTCGGCGTGGGCGCCGGGGACAGGCAAGGGCGTGTACCTCGCCCGGCACGGTCAGACGGCGTACAACCTAGAGGGGCGTTTCCAGGGCCAGTTGCCGGTTCCGCTCGACGAGAAGGGTCGCGCGCAGGCCGCGGAACTGGCTGAGCGCGCCGCCGCCCACGGGTTCGTGGTGCTGTGGTCGAGCACGCTGCTGCGCGCGCAGGAAACCGCCGCGATCGTCGCCGCGAAGATCGAGCTGGAGCCGCAACCCGACGCACGGCTGATGGAGACGAATGCGGGCGACTGGACGGACCGGACGTTCGCCGACGTGCAGGCCCAAGCGCCAGAGCTCTTCGCCAAGTTCATCGCCGGCGATCCCTCGTTCGCCTTCCCCGGAGGCGAGTCCTTCGCCCAGCAGGAGGTGCGCGTCTGTGCAGCCCTCGATGAGATCGAACAGGGCCCCTTGCCGGCACTGGTGGTCTGCCACGGCATGGTCATCCGCGCGGCTCTCTCGGGGCGCACAGGCCACTGGCTGCCAGGCGGTCAGCGCGTCCCCAACGGCGCACTCGTACCGCTCGACCCCGAGGAGCTCGCCCGCACGGACCTCGACGGCGACGGCGCGAAGCAGGCGAGCTACAGGCCGAGATCAGGCGTTCAACAAGCTGGACGCCTTCGCGCGCCATCCGCGAGCGGGGTACAACTAGATCCAGAACCGGCGCCGCGCGCAAGCGCAAGTCTGTATCGACATGCGGGTAGAGACCTAGCGTGCGAGTCCCTGCTAGCGCACCGAGGATCTGCCGATCGTGCACGTACTCCACGCCATTGAACTCCTGGCTGCTCAGGTCGACGACGAGCACACCAGGTCGCGCCACTGTGCCGATGCCTGCTAGCCGAACGTCTACATCATCAATCTTTCCTGTCAACTCAACGTTGTGTCCAGCCGCGACAAGCGAACCTTGGATTTGAGAGCCGAACAGAAGGTCTGGAATCAACAACAGGACTTGCGCCATAATCGGTGCCTAGAGCGCGCGCAGCCGCTGGAACTCTTCGCGCGCGGACTGCGGACGGCCCCACATCTGCACCACCTCGGCGCGTCCGGAGCGCAGCTCGCGTACCGCCAGCTCGCCCGCGATGCCGGCGTCGTCGAGCAGCGCCAGCGTGCCGTGTGTCGTCGGCGCTGAGGCCGCGTGGCCGAATTGGTGAGCCACGAGCAGGCGCCAGTGCCAGTCGTTGTGGGAGTAGGGACGGGCGTTACAGGCAACGAGGTAGACGGCGGCTTCGACGTAGCGCGACTCGTCGGTCAGACGCAGGTCGAGCTCGAGGTCGGTCCAGTCCTCGGGGAGCGAATCGACGATCTCCTGGAAGTCCTTGGCGAGGCCCATCACGGTGAAGCCTAGCGTGGCTATCCTCGAACTCGATGCCCGCCGGCGATCTCACCCTCGACATGGCCCGGCTGGATGCCGAGTACGCGACGCTGAGCAAGCACTGCGGGTTGGTCGATCGCTCTGAGCGGGGCAAGCTCGCGCTGAGCGGCGCCGACGCGAAGACGTTCCTGGGCGGCCAGGTGACGAACGACACCGAGGCGCTCGAACCGGGAATGGGCTGCTACGCGGCGTTCTTGACGCACAAGGGGAAGATGCTCGGCGACCTGCGCATCCTCGATGTCGGCTCCGGCAGCGGCCAGAGCGCCGGAGCGACCTCGGGCGAGAATCTGCTGCGAGAGGAGCTGCTGCTCGACACCGAGCGCGTGGCGCTGCAGGCGCTGTTCGACATGATCCGCCGCTTCAAGATCGGGTACGAGCTGCAGCTGCACAAGCGCACAGTGGAGCGCGGGCTGCTGTCGCTGATCGGTCCCGAGGCGACGAGCGTCGCAGCCGCCGAGAAGCTGCCCGCTTCAGAGCATGCGAACGTCCCGGTCGAGATCGACGGCATCGCGGCATTGGCTGCGCGCACGGACACGGGCGTGGACCTGCTCTGCGACTCCGCCGCCACCGAGCGGCTGATCGAGGCGCTGTGCGAGCGCGGCGCGCGGGTCGTGTCGGAGCAGTCCGCGGAGATCGTCCGCGTGGAGCACGGCCGCCCGCGTTACGGGATCGACATCGACGATGGGACGATCCCGCAGGAGGCGGGGCTGAACGAGCGCGCGGTGAGCTTCACGAAGGGCTGCTACGTCGGCCAGGAGACGGTCGCGCGGCTGTATTACAAGGGCAAGCCCAACCGTCTGCTGCGCGGCCTGCGCCTGTCGGAGCCCTCGCCGGCGGGCGTGGAGTTGCGCCTGGGCGAGAAGCCGGTGGGGCGCCTGAGCAGCACGGTGTCCTCCCCCGCGTTCGGTCCGATCGGCCTGGGGCTCGTGCGACGGGAGGCAGAGGTCGGGGCGAGCGTGGCGGTTGGAGACGGCGCGCAGAGCGCGACCGTCGTCGAGTTGCCCTTCCGGGCCTGAACCGGCCTCGCGCCGCCTTCGCACCACCCGCGGGCCCCGGCCGCGCTCATCACGGCGGCGCGCGCCCGGATAGGATGCTTAGTCGGTATCCAGGTGGTGGGTTTTCAAATCAACGGAGGTTGAAGAACACGTGGCCGCGATCGATCTGCAACGAGTATCCGAGGTAAGCGCCGAGCCGGGCGAGCTGCCCAAGACGATGGCCGCCTGGGTCATCCGCGAGGAGCGCTTCGGCGACCCGAAGGACGCTTTCCAGCTGGAGGAGATCGAGGTCCCCGAGCCGGGCGCGTTCGAGGTGATCGTGCGTGTGATGGCGGCGGGCGTGAACTACAACAACGTGTGGGCGGCGCTGGGCAAGCCGGTGTCTGTCATGAAGTACGGCGATCATCCTGAGTTCGGTCACCACATCGGCGGCTCGGACGCCTCGGGGATCGTGTGGAAGGTCGGCGCGGGCGTGACGCGTTGGAAGGTCGGCGACGAGGTCGTCGTGCACTGCAACCAGGCCTCATACGAGGACCCCGAGGTGCATGGTCTCGACCCGATGGCCGCGCCCTCGCAGAAGATCTGGGGCTACGAGACGACGTGGGGCTCGTTCGCGCAGTTCACGAAGGTGCAGGCCCAGCAGCTGCTGCCCAAGCCCCACTCCCTCACCTGGGAGGAGGCCGCGTCCTACGGACTTGTCTACTTCACCGCGTATCGCATGCTGATCACGCGCTGTCAGCTGCAGGCCGGCGCGAACGTGCTGATCTGGGGCGCCGCCGGCGGACTCGGCGTGTTCGCCACGCAGCTATGCGCCGCCGCGGGCGCCAACTGCGTCGGGGTCGTCTCCTCGCCGGAGAAGGGCGAGCTCGTCAAGCGGCTGGGCGCCGTTGACTACATCGACCGCGGCGAGTTTGCGGGAATGATGCGCAAGGGCGGCGAGAGTCCCGAGGAGGAGAAGGCTCGGTTCAAGGTCTCTCTCGGCTTCGCCAAGCGCGTCAAGGAGATCCTTGGCGACGCCCCCGACATCGTCTTCGAGCACGTCGGCAAAGCGACCTTCCCGACCTCGGTGTTCACCGCCAAGACGTTCGGCAAAATCGTGATCTGCGCCGGCACGACCGGAATTGATCTCGACTTCAACGTCGCGTATCTGTGGATGCGCCAGAAGGAGATCCTCGGCTCGCACTTCGCCAACGCTTATGAGTGCACGAAGGCCAATGAGCTGATCGAGTCGGGCCAGATTCGCCCGGTGCTGTGGCGCACGCTCGGCTTCGAGGGCGTCGCCGAAGCCCACCAGCTGATGCTCGAAAACAAGCATTTGGGCAAGATCTCGATCCTCGTCGGCGCCGAGGCCGAGGGCCAGGGCAAGACCGCCGAGGGCCCGGGTGCGATCCGCGCAGAGGTAGGCGCCTGAGATGGCGGGCGGGATCGACAGGCCCGGAACGGTGATCATCCCGTGGTACGCCACGGGCTTCAAGGGCAATGCGCTACAGGCGGCGCTGAATGAGGTCGCGCCGCTCGCGCTGCGCTATGGCGCGAGCTCCTACGCCGTCTACCGCGCTCGCGACGACCGCTACAAGATGCAGCAGCTCGCCGAGTTCGAGCGCAACCTCGACTGGGAACGCTACTGGGAAGGCCCGGAGATGATCGACCTACGGGTGCGCTTCTCCGGCGCCTACCAGGTGCCGGTGCTGTACGGATGGTGGGATCTGAGCGTCAGCGGAGGGCTCTCGCCCGAGCCGCCTACCGGCAACGGCCAGGCAAACGGCCATACCAACGGCGTCACCGCCGAGCACGCCTAACGCCCGCCATCGCGTCTAGGGCGTCGTCCTAGCACGAGAGCGGAGCCATCGTGAGACCGGCTCCCTTCAGCTGCTCCCAGTAGTGCTCGGCGCGCTCCTGGTGGCCGCTGAACACGATCGCTTTGCCCGCGTTGTGGATCACGTTGGCGATCTCGTGCCCGCGCTCGAGCGTCGTGCCGGGGATGTAGCGCGCGAGCGTGCGCGCGACGTGATCGAAGGTGTTGTGATCGTCGTTGCGCACGATCACCTTCCAAGATTCGCCCAGGCCGCCTCCCGGCGTGCCCGCGCGGGGTAGCTCGATCGTCTGACTCATGGGACCGGAGGATAATGGGCGCGACCCGTCCGTACAATGGCTGCATGGACGATATTCGCAACCCGCGCCTCCCCGAGCGCGACCGGCCGTGGATGATGCGCACCTACGCCGGACACTCGACGGCGAAGGCCTCGAACGAGCTCTATCGCCGCAACCTGCAGAAGGGCCAGACGGGACTCTCAGTCGCGTTCGACCTGCCCACCCAGACGGGCTATGACCCCGATGACGAGCTCGCCCGCGGCGAGGTCGGGAAGGTCGGCGTGCCTGTGTCTCACCGCGGCGACATGGCCGCGCTGATGGACGGGATCCCGCTCGGCGAGATGAACACCTCGATGACGATCAACGCGACCGCGGCGTGGCTGCTGGCGCTGTACATCGTCGCCGCCGAGGAGCAGGGCGTGAGCGAGGAGTCGCTGCAGGGCACGACCCAGAACGACATCGTCAAGGAGTTCCTCGCGCGTGGCACCTACGCATTCGGTCCCGCGCCCTCGCTGCGGCTGATCGCCGACATGATCGCCTACACGGTCGAGCACGTCCCGAAGTGGAACCCGATCAACATCTGCTCCTACCACCTGCAGGAGGCCGGCGCGACGCCGGTGCAGGAGATCGCCTATGCGATGAGCAACGCGATTGCCGTGCTCGACGCGGTGCGCGAAAGATTGAAGGTCCCACCCACCCAGCGGGGATCCAATGATCTCATGGGCCAGGTCTTCGGACGTATCTCCTTCTTCGTCAACGCCGGCGTGCGCTTCGTCGAGGAGCACGCAAAGCTGCGCGCGATGGGCATCTTGTGGGAGGAGCTCGGTCGCGAGCGCTACGGCGTCAGCGATCCCAAGCACCTGCGGTTTCGCTACGGCGTGCAGGTGAACTCGCTCGGACTGACCGAGGCTCAGCCGGAGAACAACGTGCAGCGAATCGTGCTCGAGGCGCTGGCGGTCACGCTCGGACGCGACGCGCGTGCGCGCGCGATGCAGCTCCCCGCCTGGAACGAGGCGCTGGGCCTGCCGCGCCAGTGGGATCAGCAGTGGTCGCTGCGCATTCAACAGGTGCTCGCGTATGAGACCGACATCCTCGAGTACCCCGACATCTTCGAGGGCTCGCACGTGATGGACGCGCTCGTAGCCGAATTGCTGGAGGGGGCACGCGCGGAGATGGCGGTCGTCGCCGAGCACGGCGGCGCCGTCGAAGCCGTCCCCTACATGAAGGGTGCGCTCGTCGACGCCCACCGCGAGCGGATCCAGCGCATCGAGTCCGGCGAGCAGACCGTGGTGGGCCAGAATCGCTTCACCGAGACCGAGGACTCGCCGCTGACAGCCGACGGCGACGGCGGGATCCTGGTCGTGGACCCGGCCGTGGAAGCAGAGCAGATCGCCGCGGTCCGCAGCTGGCGCTCCGAGCGCGACCAGGGCGCCGTAGACCGCGCGCTGGGCGAGCTCGCGCGCATCGCGGCGCTCGCGAGCGCATCAGGGGACGCAGACGCGGGCGAGGACGTGGAGAATCTGATGATCCCGACGATCGCCGCAGCACGCGCGGGCGCGACTACGGGCGAGTGGGCACGCACGTTGCGCGAGGTCTTCGGCAGCTATCGCGCGCCGACCGGCGTCGGCGAGGCCGCGCCGGCATCGGCAGACGGCGAGCTCGGCGAGCTGCGCGATCGTGTCGCCGCACTCGGCGAGCAGCTGGGACGGCGCCCGAAGATCCTCGTAGGCAAGCCGGGCCTTGACGGGCACTCAAACGGCGCCGAGCAGATCGCTGTGCGCGCCCGCGACGCCGGTATGGACGTGGTGTATGAGGGCATCCGTCTCACGCCCGCGCAGATCGCCGCCTCGGCGCGTCAGGAGGGCGTGCACGTGATCGGACTGTCGATCCTCTCGGGTTCGCATCGGGAGCTGATCCCGGCAGTGATCCAGGCTCTGCGCGACGCGGGCGTGAGCGCTCCGGTTGTCGTCGGCGGCATTATCCCTGAGCAGGACGTCGCGCCGCTCAGAGAGGCCGGCGCCGCTGCCGTATACACGCCGAAGGACTTCGACATCACCGAGATCATCAGCGACATCGTCGAGCTCGTGGCCGCCGACGCCCAGCGAGCGCGCAGCGACGCGCCCGCGACTGTGGCGTGAGCGGAGCGGAGCGCCCGTCCCAGCCCGCCGGGCCGGGCGCCGATCTGCTCGGGTCCGAGATCGGCGCGCACCTGCGCGCGCGTGATCTGAGCGCCGCACCGGACGCGCTGAACCTGCTCGAGAGCAGCACCTCGAAGGATCGCGAGCAAGCTGCGGCGCTGCTCGCGGCGGTCTCCCCCGCGGCGCTCGGGAGCGAGGCGCCGGGACACATCGTCGGCGTCACCGGCCCTCCGGGAGCCGGCAAGTCGACGCTGCTCTCGGCGCTACTGCGCGCATGGCGTAACGACGGCCGTACGGTGGCGATGCTGGCGGTCGATCCGAGCTCGCGCCGCTCAGGCGGATCGCTGCTGGGCGATCGGGCGCGGATCGACTTCGATCCCTCCGATACGGGCGTGTTCATCCGCTCGACCTCCGCTGGTGAGCAGCTCGGCGGGCTTGCCGCGGCCACCCGCGCCGCGGCGCAGGCACTCGCGGCCGCCTTCGACGTGGTCGTGATCGAGACCGTCGGGGTCGGTCAGGCCGAGACCGACGTGGCCGACGTGGCCGACACCGTCGTGGTGGTGGTGCAGCCCGGCAGCGGCGACGTCCTGCAGTTCCTGAAGTCCGGGATCATGGAGATCCCCGACGTGCTCGTCGTGACCAAGGCCGATCTCGGACAGATAGCGGTACGTACCAGACGTGATCTCAGCGCGGCCCTGCGCTCGCTCGGTTCGCGCGCGACACGCGTGATCGCGGTCTCCTCGCTGTCTCCGCCGCAAGGCGTGGAGGATCTCGTCGCGGCGCTGGAGGCCCATCGCGCGGAGCTCGATCTCCCCGAGCGACGCCTGCACGCGCGACGTGCCAGCGCCCTGGCCGACTACGCGCGCGAGCACGGCGAGCGCGGTCTCAGCGCCCTGGGGGGACGGCGTGCGGCGCAAACGGCGCTGGCGGAAGAGGACCCCGGCGCCGACGTTCCCTCGCTCGTATCCGCACTGGAGCGCCGCGCGAGCGGCTGAGATGGCGCGAGATCTGGCAACGATGTTTGGAGCCTTCGTCCTCGCCGCGGCGCTCGCGGGGGCACTCGGCGCGGCAAACCTCGGCACGGCCTTGGCCTTTGGCCAGATCGCGTTTGCAATCGCGACCGTCTACGTCATCGTCAAGCGCTGACGTAAGCCGAGCCGCACGACCTCTGCCCTCATCTTCGACCTGCGTCCGCCGGCCGTCCTGGCGCGTAGTCTCCTGCACAGATGCTCGTCCTGATCGGCTTCGCCATCCTCGCCGGAGCCGGTACCGCACTGTCTCCGTGCGTGCTGCCGGTGCTGCCCGCGCTGCTCTCGGCCGGCGGAGTCGGCGGCCGCCGCCGCCCGCTGGGAGTCGTGCTCGGGCTGATGGTGACGTTCACGGTCACGATCGTCGGAATCGCCGAGGTCGTGGGCGGCGTCGGTCTCGGCTCGGATCCGTTGCGCGATCTCGCCGTCGCAGTGCTGCTCGTGACGGGCCTGACCCTGATCGTGCCGGGCCTCGCCGACGGCCTGGAGGCGCGCATGTCGCGGCTGGCGCGTTTCGGCCCGCACACGCGCGGCGACGGCTTCGCCTCGGGCCTGCTCGTCGGTGCGGCGCTCGGGTTCGTCTACACGCCCTGCGCCGGGCCGATCCTCGCGGCCGTGATCTCCGTCAGCGCAGCCTCGGGACGCACAGTGGCGGTGGCGATCGCCTACGCCTTCGGTTCAGGGGTGGTGCTGTTGGCGCTCACGCTGGGAGGGCGTAGCCTCTTCGACCGCATCCGCCGCGCCGGGCGGGGTCCGGCGCTGCAGCGCACGCTCGGCGCGATCATGCTGATCACCGCTGTCGCGATCGCCACCGAACTGGACGTCAACTTCGACCAGTACGTCGCCCAGCACATCCCCGAAGTAAACCTCACGGCGTCGCTCGAGAAATCGCACGCGGTCGAAAGCCGCCTACACGAGCTCACCGGCCACAGCGCGAAGTTTCAGGCGAACACCACGACCCCGTCGGAGCCCCACAACGTCAGCCAGGCGAAACTGCTGGCCGACGCGCACGGGCTGAAAAACCTCGGTCAGGCGCCCGAATTCACGGAAACCGAGGACTGGTTCAACACGCCCGGCGACAAGCCGCTCTCGCTCGCGGGACTGCGCGGGCACGTCGTGCTGGTGGACTTCTGGACGTACACGTGCATCAACTGCATCCGCACGCTGCCCTATCTGAAGGCCTGGGATGCCGCCTACCGCCATGACGGCCTGACGATCGTCGGCGTGGAGACGCCCGAGTTCTCCTTTGAGCACGACGCGGGCAACGTCGCCAACGCGATCGACCAGTTCGGCATCCGCTACCCGGTGGCGCAGGACAACGAAATGGGCACGTGGAACGCCTACGGCAACGAGTACTGGCCCGCCGACTACCTGATCGACGCGAGCGGGCACGTCCGTTACGCGGCCTTCGGCGAGGGCGACTACGGCCAGACGGAGACCGCCATCCGCGCGCTGCTCGCCGAAACCGGCGCGCAGGTCGGCGGGATGAGCCGGCCGACGGACGTGATCGTGCCCTCCGAACAGGCCACGCCCGAGACCTATCTCGGCGCCGCGCGCGCGCAGGGTTGGATCAATGGGCCACACTCTGGCACGCACGACTATGGCACTGAGCCGCAGCGCCATCTGGGCCTCAGCGAATTCGCCTACAGCGGCAGGTGGAACATCGCCGAACAGCCCGCCGAAGCCATCTCGAACGCCGCCGTGGAAGTGCATTTCCAAGCCAAGAACGTCTATCTCGTGCTCAGCTCGCCCAAAGAACGCCCGCTGCCCGTTCAGGTTCTGCTGGACGGACGTCCGATCCCCACCGCCGACGCCGGCGCCGACGTGCACGACGGCGTCGTGACGGTGCGCCAACAGCGCCTCTACACGCTGGCGTCGCTCCCCCGCGACGAACAGCATCGCCTGACGCTGCGCTTCGCGCCGGGGGTCACCGGCTACGCGTTCACGTTCGGGTAAGGCCCGGAGCGCCGTCGCGCCTACAATGGAGCAGATGGAGGGATCACTCTCAGAGACGAGCGCCCGCAGCTGGCTGCGCTGCTACCGCTGCTGGTCGCAGGACCTTGAGGTCCAGGTCCACTATGAGGGGATCCACAAGATCGACCCCGATTCCGGCGAGCGCTCGGAAGTCGTGGACGAGCTGCAGGAGGCAGTCGTGCAGTGCCTTGACTGCATGCACGACCAACCCCATCTCGGTTTCAACAACGGCCGCGTCGAGCCGATCGAGGACCGCTGGGAGCGGATGATCGCCGGCACCCCCTGGGTCGCCTCGTGCACCGTCTCCGTAGACGCCGATGACGTCGAGAGCTGCTCGGGCCCGGAGGCAGGCGACGCACTGTCCTATGCCGCGTTCGGCGACCACGGGGTGCGCGAGTTCTTCACGCACGTGCGCTTTCACAAGCACGAAGAGGACGCGCGCATCATCGTGCATCTGCTCGTCGAGCTGTACGCGCGCTCGCTCGAGGAGGCCACGGAGGTGCTCGAGTCCTCCGCCCGCGGTGTGCTCACGATCACCTCGCTGGCCGAGGAGTCCCGCCCGCCCGCTGCGGCCGGCGAGCTGCACGGACACGAATAGGGCATCGCCGGCCGGCGCGATACTGCGTCCTCGTCGGCTCGCGTACGTAGTACGCCACGCCTCCTGCGTCCTTACCGATTGAAGATCAACGGATCTCCAATCGGCCAGCATGACCAGCGATGCCCTATTGGCGTCGAGATTCGTGATACGCCGGGATCGCGCTACTTCGCCTGATAGGTGACGTAGCCGCTGTTGTTCTGCTGGACGACCGTGAATGGCGTGGTGTTCTTGCCGACGGTCGCGATGCAGGTGAAGTTGTGTCCCTTCTTCTGCGGCACGACCCTCGGGCAGACGACCTTGGCGTGGACGTGGCGCTGGTTGAGGATGCTGAGCGCGATCGCCCGCTCGATGTGGGGCGTGTTCAGGCTGACTCTCGCCGAGGTGCTGCTGCTGGAGGACGTCGAAGATGTCGAGGAGCCGCAGGCAGCGAGCGTCGTCGCGATCGCCAACGCCAGCACAAGCGCAACGGGTCCTCGCCGGAGACCATCTCGAACGGCCGAGGGCGACATATGGAATGTGCTGCGCTTGGGTGGCACGCTAGTCGTGATTCGCGCATGTTCCCAAATCACCTTCTCCGGGATCGCACCAAACCTCGCAAGGCGCGGACAGCGCGGCGCCCGATCTCCGTATCGGTACTGGTGCGGGGAAGATGCGCCGTGGCGCCGGGAAGTCCTGCAAGACGCATTGCAGCTCCAGGGATTGCGTCGAACCTCCCGAGTCGATCCGATCTCTCACGAGGGAACCCCAGTGTTTACTGATATCTCAGCCCAAATCGCGATGCTCCGCACCACCGGCGATCTCCGGACCATGAGGACATTCCAGGACACTGGACGAATGTACGAGTCGAAAATTGGACGGATGTCCGAGTTTCTTTAGTACTCTGCGGCTCGTCAAAGGACCCATCTTTGCCGTGGCAGAGCCACATCCGGGTGAAGAGGGACGCACCCAACCGGAAGGATCCGAGAACCATGCGACACCCAGACTCCGCAAGCCGGGGCTCAACCGCAGGCACGATGGCATCGGCCACGGCCGGGCGCCGTAAGGCGACGGTCCTCCTCACGGGGACCCTCACGGCCCTGATCGCACTGATCTTCGCCACGACCTCTTTCGCGGCGCCGAAAACCATCTCCACTCCCAGCGTGATCAGGGGCTGCTACAACGCGAGCAGCGGCCTCCTGCGCATCGTCAACGGCAACGCCAAATGCCGGCACAACGAGATTGCGATCCAGTGGAGCGCGGCAGCCTCGGGCTCTGGGGCTACCGGACCGGCGGGTCCCGCTGGTCCTGCGGGTTCCGCGGGCCTGGATGGCGTGAAAGGCGAAACCGGAGCTCAGGGCGCGAAAGGCGAAACCGGCGCTAAAGGCGAAACCGGAGCTCAAGGCGCGAAAGGCGAAACCGGCGCGAAAGGCGTAACCGGCGCCACCGGCACACAGGGGACCAAGGGCGAAACCGGCGCCACAGGCGCACAGGGCGCCAAAGGCGAAACCGGAGCGGCTGGAGCTCAAGGCGCCAAGGGCGAAGCGGGCGCAGCCGGCGCTCAGGGAGCCACGGGCGCTGTCGGCCCGCGCGGCGAAACCGGAGCAACCGGCGCTGCAGGCGCCGCCGGAGCCGAAGGCAAGCAAGGCTCACAGGGCCTGCAGGGTGTGACTGGCGCAACCGGAGCGCCGGGCGCAACCGGCGCCGCCGGCTCAACCGGCGCCGAAGGAGCGACGGGAGCCGAAGGCAAGCAGGGCGCCAACGGCAAAGAAGGCAAAGAAGGGCTCGAAGGCAAGCGGGGCCCAGAAGGGCCCGAAGGCCTACCGGGCCAGGAAGGCCAAGCCGGCAAAGAAGGACCCACAGGCCCACAGGGCAACGAAGGCAAGCAAGGATCCGCAGGCCTACCCGGCGAACAAGGCAAAGAAGGACCAGCGGGCAGGGAAGGCCTCCAGGGAGTCACCGGTGCAGCCGGCCCGCAGGGCGAAAAAGGCGAACGCGGCGAAACCGGAACCACCGGCGCCGAAGGAGCCACAGGCGCAAAAGGCGACAAAGGCGAAACCGGGCTTCAGGGCGAAACCGGCGCAGAAGGCGCGACCGGCGCGAAGGGTGAAACCGGACCTCGGGGAGAAACAGGCGCAGAAGGCGCAACCGGCGCAACGGGTCCGCAAGGCGAAAAAGGCGAACGCGGCGAAACCGGAACCACCGGCGCCGAAGGAGCCACAGGCGCAAAAGGCGACAAGGGCGAAACCGGGCTTCAGGGCGTAACCGGAGCAACCGGACCGACGGGCGAAACCGGCGCCAAGGGCGAAACCGGCGCTACTGGCCCACAGGGCGCCAAAGGCGAACGCGGCGAAACCGGGCTTCAGGGCGTAACCGGAGCGACCGGACCGACGGGTGCGACCGGACCCGAAGGACCCAAAGGCGCAACCGGCTCCGAAGGACCGAAAGGCGCGACCGGACCCGAAGGCAAAGAAGGCAAAGGCGCAGCTGGCCCTGAAGGCAAAGTCGGCGCGACCGGGGCATCAGGCGCAACCGGGGCGTCAGGCACCGCAGGTACGGTGACCGCATCGGCGGCCGCCAAGGTGGAAACGGCGTCCACGATCTTCGCGTCTTTGAGCGGTGGTCCGGAAGTGACGGCGACGGTCCCTGTCAGCGGCGACGTGCTTGTGACGCTGACCGCCAACATCGAAGAGTCCAGCGGCGCCAACTTCGCGTACATGGGCGTATCGACGAACGGCTTGTGTCCGGGCACGACGAAAGCTGGAGAAAATATCGCGGCTACGACAGAAAAAGCCCTCGGACGTGAACATGGTACGAGTTCGGACACGGGTGCGATCCAGGCCAGCGCGACCTACGAGCTGACCGGCTTGAGCGCCGCGTCCCACAAATTCGTGGCGTGCTATGAGTCGACCAGCTCCAGTGCGAAAGCGGTGTTCGAAGACCGCAGCATTATCGTAATGCCGCTGCCCTAGCCTGGCCATCGGCTGACCACGCGTCGTTGTTTGTGAGCAGAAGGGAGGCCTCTCCGGGGCCTCCCTTCTTGCGTGTCAGAGTCCGATCCCGGGGTGCTGGGTACGGGAAGCCGGGACGGGCTCCGGGGGAATCTCGGAGCCCTATGCGAGGCGCTGCTCGAGCGCCCGCAGCTGCGCGTCGAGCTCGGCCGGCAGGCGGTCGAACTTCGCGAGGTGCTCGCGGAACTGCGGCAGCTGTGCGCGCCACTCCTCGGTCTCGACGCGCAGGAGCTCGGCCATGTCGGCCTCGGAGACGTCGAGGCCGCGCGTGTCGATGCCCTCGGGACCGACCGGCGGGATGAGGCCGATCGGCGTCTGCGTCGCCGCGCCGTGACCGGCGCAGCGCGCGAACACCCACGAGAGCACGCGCGAGTTCTCGCCGAAGCCCGGCCACAGGAAGCGGCCGCCCTCGTCCTTGCGGAACCAGTTGACGTAGAAGATCTTCGGCAGCTTGCGCGGGTGGGCGGGATCCGATGACCTGCCCATCTGCAGCCAGTGGGCGAAGTAGTCGGCCATGTTGTAGCCGCAGAAGGGCAGCATCGCGAACGGGTCGAAGCGCAGCTCGCCGACCGTGCCGGTCGCCGCGGCGGTCTTCTCCGAGCTCATGGTCGCGCCGAGGAACACGCCGTGCTCCCAGTCCAGCGCCTCGGTCACGAGCGGAACTACCGTCGAGCGGCGCCCGCCGAACAGCATCGCGTCGATCGGGACGCCTTTCGGGTTCTCCCACTCGGGCGCGATCGCGGGATCTTGCGACGCGGGCGTGGTGAAGCGCGCGTTCGGGTGTGCCGCGGGCTTGTCCGAGGCAGGCGTCCAGTCGTTGCCGTGCCAGTCGATCAGATGCGCGGGCGGCTCCTTCGTGAGCCCCTCCCACCATACGTCGCCGTCGTCGGTCTTGGCGCAGTTGGTGAAGATCGAGTTGCGCTCGATCGTGTGGATCGCGTTGGGGTTGGTCTGCTCGCCCGTGCCGGGCGCCACGCCGAAGAAGCCGTACTCGGGGTTGATCGCGTACAGGCGCCCGTCCTCGCCGAACTTCATCCAGGCGATGTCATCGCCGATCGTCTCCACCGTCCAACCCTGCAGCGTGGGGATCAGCATCGCGAGGTTCGTCTTGCCGCACGCGCTCGGGAAGGCGCCGGTGATGTACTTGACCTCGCCCTCGGGCGAGGTCAGCTTGAGGATCAGCATGTGCTCGGCCATCCAACCCTCGTCGCGCGCCATCACCGAGGCGATGCGCAGCGCGAAGCACTTCTTGCCCAGCAGCGCGTTGCCGCCGTAGCCCGAGCCGTACGACCAGATCTCGCGCGTGTCGGGGAAGTGCACGATGTACTTGTTATCGGCGTTGCACGGCCACGACACGTCCTCGACACCCTCGCCGAGGGGCATGCCCACGGAGTGCAGGCAGGGCACGAACTCGCCTTCGGAGCCCAGCGCGTCGAGGGCGCTCTGGCCCATGCGGGTCATGATGCGCATGCTCACCGCCACGTACGGCGAGTCGGTCAGCTGCACGCCCACATGGCTCTTGTCCGAGCCCACAGGGCCCATCGAGAACGGCACCACGTACATCGTGCGCCCGGTCATCGATCCGGCGAACAGCTCGGTCAGCGTCTCGCGCATCTCGGCGGGCTCTCGCCAGTTGTTCGTCGGTCCCGCCTCAGCCTCGGTGGCCGAGCAGATGAACGTGCGGTCTTCCACCCGCGCCACGTCCCCGGGATCGGACAGCGCGAGGTATGAGTTCGGGCGCTTGGCGTCGGAGAGCTTCTCGAAGGTCCCCGCCTGCACGAGCGTCGCGCACAGACTGTCGTACTCCTCGGCCGAGCCGTCACACCAGTGGATGTCGTCGGGTTCGGTCAGCGAGGCCACCTCCCCGACCCAGGCCAGCAGACGCTCGTTGGTGGTGGGGGCAGACGCGGTGGTGTTCATGGGATGCAAGCGGCTCCTCGGTCTCGCGGTCGTGATCGGCGCGCTCGATATGGCGCTGCCGCCGGGTCGTGATCGGCCCCGGGAACGGAAAAACGCCCAGGCGGGGCGATCCAGACAGCCTATCGCACAGCACCGGATGCCCATGGGCCGCATGACTCCTAGAAGGCTGATTTGGTCGGCAGGGCCGCGCGCGGCCCTGCCCGGAGCCGTACATGTACGGCTCCGCCCATCGGCGCATGCGCCGATGGGCTGACGGGTCGCATGCGACCCGTCACGAGACCTCGCATGCGAGGTCTCGCCGACCGGCGCATGCGCCGGTCGGGACAACATCAGCTTCCACAAGTCATGCGAGGCCCGCCTCTTCGAGGCGTACGCCTCCCGGACCCCTACTCCACGTTCCCCTCCGCCTCGCCCCCACCCGGGTTGCGCCGCGGCACGAGCACGAGCCGCTTGAACTCGGCCACGAGCACGCCGTCCTGGTTGAGCACGCGTGTGTGCACCCGCACGGTGCCGCGATCGGGCTTCGATTGGGACTCGCGCTTCTCCAGCACCTCGGACTCGCAGAAGAGGGTGTCGCCGTGGAAGACCGGCGCGGGGTGCTTGAGCTCCTCGGTGGCGAGATTCGCGATCGCCTTGCCGCTGACGTCGCTCACGGACATCCCCAGCGCGAGCGAGTACACGAGCGGCCCCACCACCACGTTGCGGCCTTGCTGGGATTTGTGCGCGTACACGTCGTTGATGTGCAGCGGGTGGTGGTTCATCGTGATCAGGCAGAACAGGTGGTCGTCTGACTCGGTCACGGTCTTCGCCGGCCAGTGCTTGTAGACGTCGCCGACCTCGAACTCCTCCAGGTAGCGGCCATACGGGTGGGCGCCGCTCGCCTCGCGCGCGGCCTGCTCTGTCTCGACGGTCTCGGTGGCGGTCGGGCTCATGGGTTGAGAAGTCTCCTGTCGCTCTGCTCGGCGTTTGCGTTGACGCAAACCCTATTATTCGGGGCTGAAAAATTCAGGGCTGAAAAAAAGCGTTGAGCCCTGAAAATAGCTGTTCAGCCCGAAACGACCGCTCGGGGCGGCACCCCGACCCTCACAGGAGACGAGCCAGACTTGCGCAATCCCCGCGATTTCTTCAAGCCCCTCGCGATCGACGCCCCCGAGCCGGCGCGCGAGATCCCCTTCAAGCCCTCCCGGATGATCCACTTCCTGGACTTCTCGAACGAGAAGATGGTCGCGAAGGTCCCCGACATCGCCCCCCAGGTGGACATCCTGCTGGGCAACCTCGAGGACGCGGTGCCGCTGGAAAAGAAGGTCGCGGCGCGCGAGGGGCTGATCCGCGTGGGCAAGGAGATGGAGCTCGGCGACACCGCGCTGTGGACGCGCGTGAACGAGCTCGCCTCCCCCTACTTCCTCGACGACATCACCCAGCTTGTCGCCGAGATCGGAGACAAGCTCGAGGTCATCATGATCCCCAAGGTCGAGGGCGCCGAGGACATCCACTACGCCGACCGCCTGCTCGCGCAGCTGGAGGCCAAAGCCGGACTTACGCGTCCGCTGCTGATCCACTGCGTTCTGGAGACGCACCTCGGCGTGGCCAACCTCGAGGAGATCGCCGCCGCGAGTCCGCGCATCCAGGGCATGTCCTTCGGTCCAGCCGACCTCGCGGCCTCGCGGCGGATGAAGACCACGCGCGTCGGCGGCGGGCACCCCGGCTACCGCACGATCGCCGACCCCGACCCCGAGCACCCCGACGCGTCGCGCCCGAGCTATCAGCAGGACCCGTGGCACTACTCGATCGCGCGCATGGTCGACGCCTGCACCGCCGTCGGCGCACTGCCCTTCTATGGCCCCTACGGCGACATCAAGGACACCGAGGGCTGCGAAACGCAGTTCCGCGCCTCCTTCCTGCTCGGCTGCGTCGGCGCCTGGTCGCTGCACCCGGCGCAGATCGCGATCGCCAAGAAGGTCTACTCGCCCGACCCCGACGAGGTGGCATTCGCGAAAAAGGTCATCGAGGCGATCCCCGACGGCCGCGGCGTGCACATGATCGACGGCAAGATGCAGGATGACGCCACCTGGAAGCAGTGCAAGGTGATGGTCGGCCTCGCCGAAATGCTCGCCAAGAAGGACCCCGAGCTGGCCGAGGCCTACGGTCTCGTGCCCGCCGCGGCGTAGCCATCCGAGCGTGATGCCCGCCGATCCGATGCAACCTGCCCCAGCCCAGGCGGCGCGCCCGCCTGCGCAAGCTCCGTGTAGGCTTCCGCGCCGCATGAGGTTCTTCCCATGAGGTTCTTCGAGTTCGAGGCCCGCGAGATCGTCAAGCGCGCGGGCATCCCAGTCACCGACTACGGTTTCACGACCGACCCCGCCGAGGCGGCGCGGATCGCCGCGCGGATCGACGGGCCGACGGTGATCAAGTCGCAGGTGCTCTCCGGCGGGCGCATGAAGGCCGGCGGGGTCAAGTTCGCCGACACGCCCGCCGAAGCCGAGTCCTACGCCAAGGACATCCTGCAGCTGGAGATCGGCGGCCACATGCCGCGTGGCGTGCTCGTCGACCCGAAGGCCGAGGTCAAGCAGGAGTACTACGCCGGCGTCGTCTGGGACGGCACCGCGAAGAAGCCGCTGATGCTGTTCAGCGACATGGGCGGCATCGACATCGAGCAGGTCGCCGAGGAGCACCCCGACCACGTCGGGCGCGGCCACTTCTCCACGCTCGAACCCTTCTCCGACTTCCAGGCCAAGCAGGTCATCGCCGCCGCCGGCGTCACCGGCAGGGCCCTGCAGCGCGCCACGCCCGTGCTCGCCCGCCTCGCGCGGCTGTTCCTCGAGAACGACATGACGCTCGCCGAGATCAACCCGCTGGCGGAGCTCAGCGACGGCTCGTTCGTCGCGCTCGACGCGCACATGGAGATGGAGAACGAGGGCATGCCCCGCCAGAAGGGCCTGATCGAGGCGCTCGGCATCGGCGCCGAGGAGGGCACCCGCGAGAGCTATACCCCCACCTCCTTCGAGGAAGCCGTCAAGGCGATCGACGCCGCCGATCATCGTGGCGTGATCCAAGGCAAGGACACCGGCTTCAGCGGCAACATCGGCCTCGTGATCGGCGCGGGCGGAGGCTCGCTGACGCTCACCGACGCCGTGCGCCAGCAGGGAGGCAAGCCCGCCAACTACTCCGAGATCGGCGGCAACCCCTCAGTCGCCAAGGCCTGCGGCCTGGCCAAGCAGGTCCTGCAGAAAGACGGCGTGCAGAAGATCGCCGTGATGATGTCAATCGTCTCCAACACCCGCGTCGACATCGTCGCGCGCGGCGTGATCAAGGCCTGCCTGGAGCTCGACCGCGACCCCGGCGAGACGATCGCGATCTTCCGCATCCCCGGCGCCTGGGAGGAGGAGGGCTTCAAGATCCTCGACCGCTACGGCATCGAGTACTGCGACCGCTCGGTCTCCCTCTGGGAGGCCGCCGGAAGAGCCGTGGCCAAGATCCAAGGCGCCACGGCATGAGCCCACACGCGGAGCAGAGCGCATGAGCATCCTCATCGACCAGGACACGACCTTCATCATCCAGGGCATCACCGGGCGCGAGGCCGTGAACCTGACGCGCGAGTGCCTCGACTACGGCTCGAAGATCGTCGGCGGCGTGACCCCCGGGCGCAAGGGCCGTGAGGTCCACGGCGTTCCCGTCTTCGACACCGTCGAGCAGGTCGTCGAGCACAACGGCGGCGTCGTGCCCGACGGCTCGGTCGTCACGGTTCCCCCTGCGGGCACGTGCGACGCGGTCTTCGAGGCGCTGCACGCCGGCATCAAGACGATCGTGATCGTCACCGAGCGGATCCCCCGCCGCGACGTCGCGATGATGGTCGAGCTCGCCGACGCGAAGGGCGCGCGGATCATCGGCCCCAACTGCCTCGGCGTGATCGTCCCGGGAGTCGCCAAGATGGGCGGCATCGGCGGCCCCGCGCGCAACGCCGAAGTGGCCTACCAGCCCGGCGCGGTCGGCGTGATGAGCCGCTCCGGCGGGATGACCACGGAGATCTCCTCCACGCTCACGGCCGCCGGACTCGGCGTCTCAACGGCCGTCTCGATCGGCGGCGATGCGATCATCGGCTCGACCTACGCCGAGCTGATGCCCTACTTCGAGGCCGACGAGCAGACTCAGGCGATCGTCATCTACACCGAGCCCGGCGGGCGCATGGAGGCCCAGCTCGCGCAGTGGGTCAAAGATCACAACTCGCGCCTGCCGATCATCGCCTTCATGGCCGGCAAGTTCATGGACGATGAGGAGATGCAGGGCATGTCCTTCGGGCACGCCGGCACGATCGTCGAGGGCAAGGAGGACAGCGCGACCGAGAAGATCGCCCGTCTGGAGGCGGCCGGAATCCCCGTCGTGCAGCGGATCGACGAGATCCCCGACCTCGTCAAGGCAAAGATCGCGGAGAGGACTGGCACAGCGTGAGGAAGGACGCCCTCTTCATCGCCGTCGAAGTCGACGACGCAGCCGCGGCCGACACCGAGCTCGCGCGCAAGCTCACCGAGGCCTGCCCCGTGGACATCTTCGCCCAGAACGACACCGGTGCGCTCGATCTCGTCGAGGGCAATCTCGACGAGTGCGTGCTCTGTCGGCTGTGCCTCGACGCCGCGAGCGCCGCGGGGTCAGACGGCGCCGTGAAGGTGATCAAGCTCTACGACAACGACGCCATCCTCGCCTGAGGACCGCGCCGTCCCCTATCCTGTGTGTAGGAGGCTTAGCCGACCGGGCATGAACGAAAACTTCTCACTCATCGTGATGTGCATCTTCTTGCTCGCCTCCCTGGCGTTCTTGGCGCAGCAGCTCACGTCCTACCACTAGACGCCCGCTGGACTGCGGGAGGCGGCGTCCTCAATCGCTCGCGTACGTAGTACGCCACGCTCCCTGCGTCCTTGCCTCCCTTGACCAGCGAGCGTCTAGGAGCACAACGACCACCAGTCGCCGGTCCGAGACCTGAAAAAACGCTTAGTGGTGGGCGTCGCGTGCCTTGCGCACGCGCTGGCGCTCCTGCTGCTTGTCTACGACGTTGATGATCAGGCGCAGGAACTGCTCGGGGCCTGAGGCCTTGGCCTGCCCGTAGGTGAAGGCCTCGATCCAGTCGGCGACTTTCGCTTCGCGGGCCATCACGTTGAAGAACTCGCGGCGCATGTCCACGCGCACGCGCGCGTCGGCCGCGGGGCCCTTCGTGACCTTCAGGTCGGGCATCTCCAGGCGAAAGTGCTGCACGTCGCCGCGTCCGCGCAGTTCGATGCCGACGACGAGCTTGATGGGCTCGAGCGCCGGCACTTCGCCTATGAACCGGCGCACGGCAAGCTCGATCAGAGCCTTGGCGTCTTCTGCCATCTCACGCTACCTCTCTCCCCCGGCCCGATCTCCCCCCGCCAGAGCGAAGACGGCCGCCCGATAAATGGATCGACTCAGCTCAGATCTTATGACGTTGCAGCAACTTCCGCCCGATTACCATCCGCTGGATCTCCGAAGTGCCCTCGCCGATCAAGAGCAGCGGCGCGTCGCGATAGATCCGCTCGATCTCATACTCCTTCGAGTAGCCGTAGCCGCCGTGGATGCGCAGGCACTCCTCCGCGCAGAAGCGGCCAGCCTCGGAGGCGAACAGCTTTGCCATGCCGGCCTCCAGGTCCGAGCGCTCGCCCGCGTCCTTCATCACCGCCGCGCGCCGCACGAGCAGCCGCGCGGCGTCGACCTGCGTGGCCATGTCCGCGAGCTTGAACTGGATCGCCTGGTGCTCTGCTATCGGCTTGCCGAAGGTCTTGCGCTCCTGGGCGTATTTGAGCGCCAGCTCGAGCGCGCGCTGGGCGAGCCCGACGCCGCGCGCGGCGACGTTGACGCGACCGAGGTCGAGCGCGTCCATCATCTGCACGAAGCCCTTGTTCAGACCCTCGTCTTCGCCGCCGAGGATGTTCTCGGCCGGGCAGCGGTAGCCGTCGAAGACGAGCTCGGTCGACTCGACGCCCTTGTAGCCCATCTTCTTGATCTGCGGCGGAACGTCGAAGCCCTTCAGCGCGCCCGTGTTCTCGGCGATGCCCGGCTCTTTCTCGCAGACGAAGCAGGTCATCCCGCGGTAGCGCGGGTCAGCCTCGGGGTCGGTCTTCACGAGCGTGAAGACGAGCGAGGAGCGCAGGCCGTTGGTGACCCACATCTTCTGCCCGTTGATCTCCCAGGCGCCGTCGTCCTGCTTCTTGGCGGAGGTCTTGATCGCCTGCACGTCGGAGCCGAGCTCGGGCTCGGACAGCGAGAAGGCGGCGCGGATCTCGCCGGTGGCCATCCGCGGCAGGTACTTCTGCTTCTGCTCCTCCGTGCCGAAGTTCATCAGCAGGTAGGAGCCGATGAAGTGGGTGTTGACGACGCCCGAGATCGAGATCCAGCCGCGCGAGAGCTCCTCGACGATCATCGCGTAGGTCGTCAGGTCCAGGCCCATGCCGCCGTACTCCTCGGGGATCGTCACGCCGAACAATCCCAGCTCCTTCATCTGCTCGACGATCGGCTCGGGGAAGGAGTCCTCGTGGTCGTAGTGCTCGGCGTTCGGCAGGATCTGCTCGTCGACGAACTGGTGCACCATCTCGGTGATCGCCTTCTGCTCGTCGGTCATCTCGGTGTACTGCGCGGGGGCTACGGCCATCTGATCAAGGCTCCAAGGTCGTTTTGCGCGTGCTCAGAGAGAATACCGGCGTGAACTTCACGCGGGACGTGCTCGAAGGACTGCCGCCGAGAGACCGAGCGCTCCTCGAGCTGGCGCGCGACGGCTCCCGGCGCGAGTGGACGTTCGGCGAGGTGGCCGATCGCAGCGCGCGCCTGGCGGGCACCCTGCAAGCTCGCGGAGTGCAGCGGGGGGACGTGGTGATGACGCTGATCGGCAACCGCCCGGAGTGGGTGATGACGATGTGCGCCTGCATGCGCATCGGCGCCGTCGTGCTGCCCTGCACCGAGCAGCTGCGCGCCAAAGACCTGCGCCTGCGCATCGAAGTCGCGCAGCCGGCGCTGATCGTGGCCGACGTGCGCAACCGCTCGGAGCTGGAGGAGGCGCTCACGGGCGCCGGCGCCGCTGACGACGGCGGGCAAGCCCCCGCCATCCAACTCCCCGCCGAACTCTCCGCGCAAGGCAATGAGATCGCGGTCGTGCTCGTCCCCGACGAGGCGCTCTACGCGGGCGAGCCCGCTGCGGCGGCCGAGCTAGACGAGGACGAGCCGTGCCTGATCACCTTCACAAGCGGCACTTCTGGCGAGCCCAAGGCCGTCCTGCACGCCCAGCGCTACCTCCCCGGCCAGCACCTTCAGGCGACCCACTGGCTCGGCGCACGGAGCGGCGAGCTCGTGTGGTGCACGGCCGCCTCGGGCTGGAGCAAGTCGGCGCGAAACGTTTTTATCTCGCCGTGGCTGCGCGGCGCGTGCGCAATGCTGCACGACGCGCGCTTCGATCCCGCGCAGCGCCTGGAGCTGTGCGAGCGCGAGCACGTGAACGTGCTCTGCATGGCGCCCACCGAGTACCGCGTGATCGCCGCCCGCGCGACGCTCGGCGCGTTGCCGGACCTGCGCACGATGGTCGCCGCCGGCGAGGCGCTGAACCCCGAGGTGCAGCGCGCCTGGCGCGAGGTCACGGGACTTGAGATCCGCGATGGCTACGGCCAGACCGAGACCGGGCAGATGACCGGGATGGGCGCCGAGGAGAACGCCCGTCCGGGCTCGATGGGCCGCCCGCTGCCGGGAGTGGGGCTCACGATCGACGACGGCGAGCTCCTCGCCGATCCCCGCACGGTGCCGACGTTCTGCCTCGGCTATCTCGGCGAGGACGTCCACCGCGACGAGGAGCGCTCGTGGCAAGTGCGCGACCGTCGCCAAGGCGGGCTGTGGCGCACGGGCGATCGCGTGCACGAAGACGGGGAGGGCTACCTGTGGTTCGAGGGCCGCGACGACGACGTGATCGTCTCCGCCGGCTATCGCATCGGCCCCTTCGAGGTCGAGTCCGCGCTGGTCTCCCACCCGGCCGTCGCCGAGGCCGCGGCCGTCGCGGCGCCCGACCCCGAGCGCGGCTCGGTGGTGCGCGCGGTCGTGGTGCTGCGCGAGGGGTATGGCGAGGGCCGCGACGAAGGCGCAGAGGAGGGGCCCTCCCCCGGGCTGGTGCGGGAGCTGCAGGAGCACGTCAAGCGCGAGACCGCGCCCTACAAGTACCCGCGCATCGTCGACTTCGTGCGCGAGCTGCCGAAGACGCCCAGCGGCAAGGTCAAGCGGGCACAGCTGCGCGCGAGCGGGTAGGGGTCGTACGACCCCTACCCGCCGCACCTCAGGCGAGCTGCTCTGCGGTCTGCGCCGTGGCGCCCGCGCGAGCGCCGGCGCGGGCGAAGTCGCGCTCGAGCTCCTCGACCTCCTGCTCGACCGTGCGCGTGGGCGGGCGCAGGATCAGCACCGCGGCGAGGATGCCGAGCCCGACGCACACCGCGGCGACCAGGTAGGCGAGGTGGTAGCCGCCCGTGAGCGCGCTCGCGAGCGTGTTCCCGCTGGCGCTCAGCGCCTTCGTGTGATCTGTAGCGATCGTGCCGAGCGCCGCCAGGCCGATCGCGCCGAACAGCTGCACCGACACGTTGATGATCCCCGAGGCGAGCCCCGCGTCCTGCGCCGGCGCGTCGGCCATTCCCATCGTCAGCAAGGGTAGGAACGACGCGCCCGCGCCGAGCCCGATCAGCAGGAACGCGGAGAACAGGCCCGGGAAGTAGCCCGCGTGCACACCCTGCGTCGCCAGCAACAGCAGTCCGCCGGCAATCGCCGCAAGACCGGCCGCGAGCGTGTTCAGCGGACCGAAGCGATTGACCGCCCGCACCGCGAGGCCCATCGACAGCGCGGCAATCGAGATCGTCAATGGCATGAACGCCAGGCCGGTGTCGATCGCGTCATAGCCGAGCACCCGCTCTAGATACAGCGCTCCGAGGAAGAACGCCGAGAACATCCCCGTCACGAGCAGCCCACGCACGAGACTCGACCCCATCAACATCCGCAGGCGCAGTATCCGCAGCGGCATGATCGGGTTGGAGATGCGCGACTCCAGCCAGAAGAAGCCGCCCAGCAGCAAGATCGCGGCCCCGCCGACGCCGAGCGTGCGGGCCGACAGCAAGCCGTATTCGGTCGACTTCACGATCGCGAAGGCGCCGAGCATCGTCGCGAGCGTGATCAGCACCGACCCTGCCACATCGACGCCGCCGGCGAGACCGATGCCGCGGTTCTCCTCGATCAGCAGCGAACCAAACACGAACGTGAGCACACCGATCGGGACATTCACGAAGAAGATCCAATGCCAGTTCAACGACTGCGTCAGCGCGCCCCCGGCGAGCAGCCCGATCGAGCCGCCCCCGGCGGAGACGAACGCGTACATGCCCATCGCCTTCGCCTGCTCGGCTTTCTCGGGGAACTCCGTCACGATGATCGCGAGGATCACCGCCGAGGCCACCGCGCCGCCGATCCCCTGCACGAAGCGCCCGCCGATCAGCATCGCCTGGCTCGTGGCCAGGCCGCAGAAGATCGATGCGGCCGTGAACAGCACGAGACCGGAGAGGAAGACTTTCTTGCGCCCCACCAGATCGCCCATCCTGCCCGCGAGCAGCAGGAAGCCGCCGAAGGTGATCAGGTAGGCGTCGATCACCCACGTCAGGTTCCCCTGCGAGAAGTGCAGGTCGCGTTGGATCGAGGGCAGCGCGACGTTCACGATCGTCGCGTCCAGCACCATCATCAGCTGACCGAGGCACAGGACCGCCAGCGCGATCCAGCGGCGGCGCTCGCTACGCGCGCTCGGAGCGGCCGGGGAGGCCGAGTTCGACGATCGCTCCTCCCCGTGGATGGACTGGCTGCCTGACGGCTCCTCCTCACGGACGGGACGGCCGTCCCGTCCGCCGCCCCCAGCGACGCGCGCGCGACCTTCCGGTCGGAACGTGCGGCGGGCGCTACGGGTGGCGCGGGCGATGCGGGTCTCGGTCTGCGTGGCTGTGGCGCTCATGGGCGCGGCTCCCTTCGTTGCGTGGGACACACCATAGCAATGATCATCCCTGTTTCAAGGATGGTCTACATAAAATTTATGATCGTTGCTAAAGTGACAACACATGCGAAATGGTGTAAAATCACGCGACATGGGTGCTGAGAAGGCCTCATCGTGCGCGCCAGGATCGATGGTCCTGCTGACTCGCCTGGCCAAGCAGGTGTACAGGCGCAGCAGCGACGAGCTGCTGGGGATGCAGCTGCGCCACCTGGTCGCGCTCAGCTACGTGCGCGACCACGACGCCTGTCCCCAGCACGAGCTGGCCGAGGCCTTCTGCATGGACGCCAACAACGTCGTGCTGCTGCTCAACGAGATCGAGCAGCTCGGTTACGTCACGCGCCTGCGCGACCCCAGCGACCGTCGCCGCCATCTCGTGCAGCTCACACCCGCGGGCGCCGAGGCCCTGAGCCTCGCCGAGCGCGCGCAGGAAGCGATCGAGGACGATGTCCTGCAAGCGCTCGACAGCGATGAGCGCGCAACGCTCTGGCAACTGCTCACACGCGCGCTGCGCGGGGTCGAGCCGGCCGACGGCGACTGCGCCGCGACAGATGCGCCAAGCGACGTCCCACTCGCGTCGCTCGCCGAGTAGGGCTATCGTTGGCGCATGCTCAATCGCGCACGTCCACTAACCCCGCTGCTGCTCCTGCTCACAGGCTGTGCCTCGCTGTCCGCGGACAGCGTCTCGCTCGCCGCACCCACCTCATCCCTCGCCGCGGGGCACACCGCGTCCTCTGCACACTGCCCGATCGGCTCGGGATCCCCCAGTGGCGGCTCGGTGCAGTGGGCCTTCACCGAGTCAGAGCCGCCCTCGGGCTCACATCCGGATATCGCCTCCTCCTACACCCACGGCCGCGGCAACTGGTCGGGCGGACACGCAACCGGGACCGCCTGCCACGAGGACAGCCTCACGGGTGGGCACGGCTCGCGCGAACTGGTGCTGAAGATCGCCGGCTCGGCGCGCCTGTCCCCGGGGATCACGCGCATGGGCCTGCGTGGCGTGGCGCTCGAACTGAAAGACACCGTCTCGGCGAGCAACGATCCGGAATGCGCCGTCGGCACCCACGGCACGGTGACGCTGTTCGCCAGCTACTACTCCGTGCACAGCGACAGCCTGCAGCTGCGCTTCACGGGCGGGTGCTCTGACCACGATCACACGTTCACCGGCCCGCAGTTGCACGTGCTGCTCACGCGGGGCGGCGCGCAGGTCAACTGACGAGATCGGCGTACCTGCGCGACCATTCCCCTCGGGGGACATTTCCACTCCACACGAGTTCATGATTATCGCAGCAGCTTACGCTTCCTGCACTGCTCGCACGCCGACCGTGTAATAACAAACAGGACCCCATTCGCCGTGAACGCGTTCCTCACGGCACTCTGCTACGTCGGATTCCTTTCCGAAGTCGATGACGTTCACTCCAGCAATCGATTCTTCCCAATAGTCAAATCTGCAGATATTCAATTTTAGTCCGCGAGTATTATTAGCGCACTTGGTGAGCTTTTCGGAGGCCCTTCTCAACCAAGTTATGCCTTCGCCCAATCCGAAGCTATCTCCAAAAAGCCCACCCGCGATTTCAACTAGATCACCCGGGATATCCACGACCTCCGCAGCTTCGAAACTAGCGGCAAGCAAGGACAATTCTTCAGCCACTGCCCTTGCCTTCGTTCTATTCAGTCTCTGTACTGGATCGTGGGGTCCCGCAACCGCCGCAGCAGCCGCTTCCGCTGCCGCCCGTTCCCGCGCCGCTTCGAGCGCTACGGATTCCTGGCCTGCCCGCAACGCTCCCTGCATGTTCCACGGTTCCTCCTGCAGCGTGTAGGCCGCTCCCATGCCCGAGCCTCCACCGGCGCCGGGCGCTTCGACCTGTTCGCTTTGCAGCGCCCTGCCTGTCTGTGGCACATAGGACGTGGCGCCATAGGTGATGATGCCGGTGTTGAATGAGCTTTCGATGCCCAAGGCGCCGGCCCACGCGAGCTTGGGTGGTGCTTTGCCGGCGTTGGGCACGCCGAACTCGGTGCTGGTGTAGGTGGAGAGTAGTTTGGTTTCGCCTTCTTCGTCGCCGATCGTCGCGACGACGTTCCCCTGTAGGTCGTGTAGCTGTAGGACGGGAGTCGCACCGTTCGTTTGGGTAGCGGTGAGCGTGCCGTCGGGGCCGTAGATGTTGCGCACCCATTTCCCGGGGCTTTCCGTCCACGCAACGTTTTCGCCGGGACCGTCGTAGTGGCTGATGGTTTTCACCGCTCCGGAAATGGTTTCGCGTGTGCGTCCTTCGGGATCCAGCTTGTATTCGTTCGTGACACCGTTCTGTGTCTGCGAGGCAACGGCGTTGTCCACATAGAACGTACTGGTCAGTTCGTGTCCTTCGGCGTCCGCGGCGGGCAGGCTCGTGATGTCGCCCAGCGCGTTGTAGGCAATGCCCGCGTCGGCCAGTCTGTTGGCTTCGTCGTAGTTGTGCGCTTCGACCGTTCCGCCTTCGCTCTGGCACACACCTCCCACACCCGGCGTGCGCGAGCTCAGGCTTGTACGGTCGCCTTCTTCGTCATAGGCGTAGGCTCGCACTTTGCAACCTTCGCTGCCGGGGACTTCCTGAGCTTCGATCAACTGTCCGGCAGTGTTGTAGGCGTAACTCTCGCTCCCAAAAGTGCTGGTCTGGCTGAGCGTTTCGCCATGGATCGCCGGGACGCGTGTGTCGTTGTAGAGTTCAACTTCACCGACTTCCCCTTCTTCGCATTCCGGTGCCCATTCGTACATCTTTTGGTACTTGACTCCGACTGTTTCGCCGACAGAGTTGTAGGAGTAGTTAGCGCACAGTTCGTGTGGATAGGTGACGCTCGTAAGTTTGCCTTCGACGTCGTATGACGCTTTGAATTCTCCGGCTGCTGAGTCCGAAAGGCCCACCCTCAGCCCCGTGAGTTCATCGTATTCATAGCCCTGCTCACTCGTTTCAGAGGCACTGGAATCAACGGCTTTTTCAAGCCGGTAGTCCGATTCCGGACCTCCGTAGGAATATTTGGCGACGTTGCCATCCGCGTCCGTGTACTTGATCATCTGTCCGACGCGGTTGTATTCGCTGGTCAGCGTCTTGCCTTCGCCTTCGCTCGTCTCTTTTTCGAGCACACCCAGCGTACTGTTATAGGAGAATGCGACCTTCGGCAGAGCCACACCCGTCGTTGCGGTCGTTTCGCTTGAGAGGCGGCGTCCCGCCGTGTCGTAGGTTTCTTTTTTCGTTCGCGTCGTCGATCCAAACGTTTCGGTGGTCGTTTCCGGCTCGTCGTACATGTTGTACGTGAACGTCGTCGTCGGGAGCTTCGGCAGCGCCATCAGTTCGGGCTGCTTGGCCGGCAACGTCTCGCAGACCAGGCCCGCCCATTCCGGATGCAATCCACAACCGGAGTATTCACCGTTAGCCGCCGTGCTGTAGTAGACCGTCTTCTGATCATGGGCGTTGGCGCCCTTCGACCACTGCTCCAAACGATTATCACCATTGTCGGTGACCCATATCTTGCCGCTGGCGTCGAACGCCAGCGCGCTCGGTCCGGTGAGCTGGCCCGCTTCGGCGCCTTTCCAACCGATCTGAGTGACAAACCCACCGCTAGGCGTGAACGACTCAGCACGATTGTTAAGCGAATCAATCGTCCAGATGTCACCCACACTGTCGATCTTCAGGTCGATCGGCGCTTTCAACTGGCCCTCGCCCGCGCCCGCGCTCCCGAACCGCTTAAGCAGAACACCGGAGGTCGAGAACTCCTGGACACGATTGTTGCCCGTATCAGCGACCCAGATGTGTTCGCCGGAATCAACCGCGATGCCCTTCGGTTCCGCCAACTGTCCCGGTTCGGAGCCCGCCGCGCCGAATTTGGACACGCATTCCGGCGTACCGACTTTGGAAGCACATTCCCCTTCTTTGCTGAACTTCTCGACCCGGTTATTGCCGGTATCAGCGACCCAAATGTTGCCTTTGGCGTCGAATGCGATCGCCGCCGGAGCTTTCAGCTTGCCCGCTTCCGTCCCCAGCGAGCCCACCGTCGTCATGTAAGCGCCGCTGGAGCTGAACTCCTCCAGACGATTGTTGCCCGTGTCCGCTACCCAGACATGACCGGAGGAATCAAGCGCGATGCCCTCCGGTTCTTTCAGCTGGCCGTTACCACTACCTGCTTCGCCGAACTTAGCGATGTACGAGCCCGCAGAGCTGAACTCCTCGACGCGATTGTTCGCGCGATCCACCACCCATAGCTTGCCTTCCGAGTTGACAGCCACACCCCACGGGCTTTTCAACTTGCCGGCTTCGCTGCCGACTTCACCGAACTTTGTGGCGTAGGACAACGTCGATTCCGCGCCCGCGCCGCGCACTTCCGTGACATGACCGGTCGCTTTATCGTATTCCGTAGTCGTCGTCAGCTTTGCGCCCCCCGGATCGACAGTCGTGGACGTCGGCGCGCGCAGTTCCCAACCAAGGTTGCTCTGTCCCGAGTACGACATCTTCGTCGTCCGTTCGTTGACTTCTTCGTGGTAGGGAGCGCTCAACTTCGCCACATCCGTCTTTTCGGTCATCAGATCATACGTTTCTCCGCCAGGCGCGCCCTGATCGTAGAAGAACTCTTCATGACTGCGCGCAAGCCTTTCCTTGACTTCACTGCCGACTCGATACTGAATCTCGTGTTCCGGACCAAGAACTTCCAATAGCCGCGTCCCCGGTTCGCTGACTTCCCCTTCTTTGGCGCCTTCACCATTGTAGGTGCTCTCTGTATCCAACGATTTCGCCACTTCAGCAGATTTGCATTCCAGTTCCGATTTGCACCCTTTCTGGAGCGCCGTCACGCGGTTATCAGGCGTAAGCGTGCGCACGACGTCATTGAATTCATTGTATTCGGTCGTCGAGATCGACCCATATCCCGAGTAGCTCGGACTGGCGACATTAACCTGACGCCCATGTTCGTCAAGGTAGTAGACGGTCGCGCGGCTATAACTCGACGCTGGCCAACCTTGCGGCGAGTGCATAGGGAACACTGCCGTAGCTTCCGCCGGGTCGTCGTGCTGACCCCACTTTGCGACTTGACCTTCACTCATTTCATGCGGCGCCCCGGTGCCCGCCACCGGGACGTTGTACTCCATTGCCATGCCGGGCTGCGGCGATATCTTTGCGCCTTCGCTGAAGCTTTCACCGTAGGCGCTCATGGGCATCTCACGGATCTGTTCCCAGCTCTGCATGAACCATAGTTCCCCGCCATTGACCGCAAGCTCACCCGGTTTGCTGCCAGCAGGCAACCCGATCGTCGTCGTCACCGTCCCCGACGTCGATGCCCTGAGGATCTCTGCCACCGTGGGCTCGGTAATCCACAGGCTGCCTTCGGCGGCAATGATTTCTCCCGGCATGGTTCCCGACGGCAGCGGGTATTCGGTGATCGTACCCGACGTCGTCATCTTGCTGAGCTTGTACGTAGCCCTGTCAACAAACCATAGATTGCCTTCAGGTCCCGTAACGATATCGCCCGCTCCACTTCCGCTTGGAAGCGAATATTCCGTCACCGTTCCCGACGTAGTGACACTGCCTACCTTGTTGCTCGCCGTAAACCAAAGCTTGCCGTCGGAGCCCACCGTGATGTAGTTGGGTTCGACGCCTTTCCCGACGGAATATTCCGTGATCGCACCTTCCGTCGTAATCTTGCCGATCTTTCCCGCTCCGAACTCGGTGAACCACAGCTTTCCATCCGGACCAGCGGTTATATTTGTCGGCTCGCTGTTGACCGGGAGCGAGTATTCGGTGACGCTACCCCCAGTCGTAATGTTGCCGATCTTTGCGATCGACCCTTTTAGGAACCACACCTTCCCGTCCGGGCCGCTGGTCACAGCCGATATCGGAGTCCCTGAAACAGGATAGTGCGTGATGGCGCCGCTCGTCGTAATCTTGCCGATACCGACCGACGGCGAGTCGTCTCCGAACCAAAATGTTCCCGCTTCCGGGCCGTCAGCAAGAGTACGAAAGTCACCTCCGGCAACGGTGTATTCCGCGCCGACGACAGCCTGGACCGTCGCGGAGGCTGCCGTCGACGATGCCTTTGAACCACCACCATTGGTCGCGGTGACCGTCGCCTTCAACGTGTCCCCGACATCGCTCGCTCCAGGTGTGTAGTTCGCGTTCGTGGCTCCAAGGATGAGGCTGCAAGAGCCACTGGAGGTGCAGCGTTCCCACTGATAGCCATAGCTCGCGGGACTGCCCGACCATGCGCCGTTTGAAACCGCGAGCCTCACGCTAGCCCGTGCCGTGCCGGTGATTTTAGGCGCTTCGGTGTTCGCCACCGGCGTTCCGCTCCAAAGTTCGCTCGACGCGGGCGGGCGTGAGGTCTTGAGCAGTCGTCCCGTCCCCTTGTCGCCCAACGTCGTGCCATAAGTGAACATCCATGGCTCCTGTCCCGGGGGCGCGAGGGTGGTGACATGGCCTTCTTCGTCATAGCCATATGTCGTCTTCAGGCTTGGGCTGACGCGAGGATCCCACTCTGCCCGCAGACGGCCGAGCTTGTCATAGGCATATTCCGCCACGGGGGTTTCCTGCATTTCTTTGCTTGCGGGGTTGTACGCGTCGAGCACGACCTGACTGAGACGGTGTTCGAACGATCCCCATTCCGAGGCCCCTTCGCCTTTCGCCGTGGTCGCCCAAGCGTATTCGAACCGGAGCGCGCGGCAGCCTGGTTTCAGTTCTTCGGGAGGACATGACACTCCGGCGGGGCTCGGCGCCAGCTCTTCGGTGGGCTCGGTGATAGCACCCGACGTGGGTATGGCACCGATCTTCTCGCCACTACCCTCGGTGAACCATATCTGTCCGTCAGGACCGGCAGCGAGTCCCCACGCCTGGCTTGTCATGCCGTACCCATAGCTGGACACCACCCCGGATGTGGTGATCTTGTCGAACCATCCCGCCCCTGTCGCAAACCACAAGTTTCCGTCAGGACCCGCAGTGATGTAGTTCGGTTTGACCCACCCTTCCGATAACGCATATTCACTGATCACGCCCCCCGGAGTGATCTTGCCGACCTTTTTGGTGCCGGCATCCGTGAACCACATGTTGCCGTCCGGACCTGCGGTCAGGCTTGTTGGTTTGCTTCCCGATGGCAATGCGTATTCACTCACGACCCCTTCCGCCGTAATCTTGGAGATCGTGTTCGTGGCGTACTCGCTCACCCACATCGTTTCGGTGCCGGCCGGGCCCGCAGCAATGTCAGCCCCTTCAAGTTCTTCGCTACTCGCATGAACCGACCTGAAGGAGAACGAATAACCCGACGGCTCAATGATTCCGATATTAAGGTATCCACTGTGGGGTTTGGTCGTGTACCACATGTTGCCGTTTGGCCCGGCGGCGATTTTTTGGCCTTCTTCGCCGGTCCAAAGGGAGTACTCAGTGATAGCGCCGGACGGCGTGATCTTACCGATTTTTTCGGCATTCTCGGTGAACCATAGATTGCCTTCCGACCCCCGCGCAATGCCACGAGGTTCCTTGCCGGACGGCACAGTGTAGGTCTTCATCGTTCCGACCGTGTTGATCTCACCGATCTTCTTCCCGACATGCTCAGTGAACCAAAGGTTGCCTTCGGCGCCAGTGGCAATCCCTTCCGGCCAGGGAGTTTCACCGGAAACACCGTACTGCGTGTCCTGTTCGACCGTTTCATATTTATAGGTGACGGTGTCAGCTGGGACCGTTCCTTCCTGCACGGTAGGCAGCCACGTCTTGCCTTCTGAGAACCGCTTGAACTTCACCTTCGTCTTCTGAGCTGGATCTTCGAGATAGTACGCCTGCTTTTCAGTTTTCGCTTCGTTTTCTTCCACACTGAGCTTGAGGTTGGAGTCACCCGGCGGCGCTTCGAATTTGCCTCCACCGAGCGATGCAAAAACAGTCTGCCCGCCATTTGCGGCCGTCAACATCACGTCTCCGTCCGGCAGTTCGGTGAGCGAGTCGCCGCTACCCGCGCTGAGACTCCACTCCGGTCCCAGCGGGCCGCTGTCGCCCGCCGTCGTGGCCCGTGAACTGTAATCGCGAGACACCGTCAGGCCCGACCCCATCGAGACATCGCCGGAACCAAGCGTGAAATCGCCGGATTGGAGATCGACCGAACCGGGACCCAGGGCGACCGGCGTCGAGTGACGGATCGCGACATCCTGATGATATCTCGCTTCGTTGCCGGCGTTGTCGAACGCCACCACTTCGAGGCCGTGTTTGCCTGCGCCGAGTTCAGCGCCGTTGACGGTCCATTTATTCGACGCGGTGCATTCGCCTTTCGCGACCACGCACGAGCCGCCCGCTGTCCCAAATTCCGCACCGTCGACGTACAACTTGATCGACTTGATGCCCGAGCTCGGGACGGTCGTTCCTTCGCCGTCGCTCGCCTGAACTGTCATTTCGTAGCTACGTTCTCCCAGTTCCCCGCTGTATGGCAGACCATTGATTTTTAGGCCATGCGGCTTCTTGGTGTCAACTTTGACGGTCGTGGCGCCTTCGCCGGCGAGCGACTGAGTGCCGGAGATCGCCTCTTCGGCCCTGTAGCGCAGCTTGTCTTCGCCATTCGGCAACGTCGGCGTGAGGATCCAAGCTTCGGAATGACTGCTGTAACACTGAACGCCATAACAGCCACCACCGGTGAGATAGTTGTGAGCTTCTTCTAGAGGTGTCCACGTGCCGAGCGAACTTTCGTATTCCAGTTTGGTCGCAGACACGCCGATACCCGGATCACTCGCCTGCAGTTCGATCGCGCCACCCTTGCTACCAGCCAATTTCGACAACCACGAGTTTTCGGCGTGGAGCAGAGCATTCACTCGTGTGACTTCTTCTTTTTCGCCTTTTTCGTTTTCTGCCTGAACTTTGATAGTCGGTGAAGTCGTGTTGTAGCCCGTGGTCGAATGAGTGCCTTCGGGCTCAGATATCGCGACACTGCCCTGATAGAGCGTGTCCGAGAAACTGCTGCCCGAGCCCGTAGTGGACTGCTGGAAGTGGATCGCGTTACCCGCGCCGCCCGCGGTTGGCACACATTCCTGTTCGCCTTTTGCATTCTTCGGGCAGATCGCTCCTGCGGCTCGGCGCGAGTATTCGGAATTTTCCGCTTCGTTTGAGAGCGTCTCCTTGCTTTCCTGGGCGCCAGAGCCATGCGCCTCCAGTTCGAGGAAGCTTTCTACCTTGCTCCCTTTGTTCTTGCCTTCTGTTTCGGCGTTGAACTCCCAGATTTTCGAGACACCCTGGGTTTGATAGCCCCAGTACGACACCCCCCCGGACCCATACGAGGCGATCGCTTTTGTTTCTAGATGTCCCCCTTCTTCGCTGTGACCAAACTCCGAGCCGTTGTTCGTGCTGAATGCCCAGTTCGACCGCTCGATGCCACTTTTTACAAGCTGCGAGTCGTTCCCCTCCAAATAAACTTCCGGATCGACCGCGATCGGATAGCGATATTCGCCTCCGAGATCCAACGTGACCTCCAACACATCCCCGTGCAAACTCGTGCTCACAGGCACGGTGTTCCCTTCGGCGTCTTCCGCCTCGACGGGGGCGATCCGCGCCAGATCTGTCTTGCCCTTGACGATGCCCATCGAACCCTCCCCGTCCTGCGCCAGCCGACTCCCCTCGGGCGCACCCACACGGAAGTAGAGCGTGCCGGGGCTACGCTCGGAAAGCAGCATCGTCGTCAGATCAAAGCCAGTCGAGGTCGCCTTGGCGATGCTCTCCAGGTCCTGCGCACCGCCGGTACCGGACATCCGCCACGAGGCGGCCACCCCATCGAGCGTCCCAGCCGAGGCGTTGAGCGGCGTATCGGCGCTGTCGACCGGGGTCAGCGACACACCGGCGCTCGCCAGCGACACACCTTCTTCGAGATGCTTAGGGATGGCGAGCCCTATGTCTGAGCGTGCCGATACAAAGCCCCCACCCACTTCCTTCAGTTGCAGTTCGATCGGCAAAGGACCAGCGCCGGTACTCACAGCTATGGGCCTAATCGATTCAACGACTCCCTTCTGCCCCCCCGGCAGTGAGAGTTCAGCCGCGTGATCGTCGGCATAGCGCACGATCTTCCCGCCCGGTGGAAGGTCCGGTGCGCCTCCGGCTGCATGATCGAGCATTGCGGGAAACGCGCTTTTGACCACTTCCGCCGCCCGAGCAGGATCGAGCCCCTCGTCATTAGTCTGAGACTGCTCTCGGGCGATAACCGCTTCGGGAGCATCGTGTTTGGCCTGCCGCTGCGCCACCAACTGTTCGGCCTCGGTTGGCGACCCGGCTATTACCAGGGAACCACTTAGCGACAAAGATTCCTCGCCCCACGCACCAGCTGGCGCGAGTGCGCACACCAAGCACGCCAAGCACGCCACGACGACCCCGGCACAGCGCCCCCTGCCGATAAAAGTCTTCCTCTCCCGCTTCATGCGCACTCCCTCTCCCGCTTCATGGCGTATTCCCTTCCCCCGTATATGGCCGCAATTTTCTATCCGAGGCCGCCTAGAGCCGTCAAGTGTTAACCGTTGATAAAAACGTCTGCCTGCCTATTAGTCACCACTAGATTCGGGCGACCTGAACACCGTATGCCGACGAGCCGAACCGTCTGGGTTAATCTGACGATTCGCTCCCCAGCGAGCAGACGACCTTTTCTCCCGCGGAAGTTAATGACCACTGGTTACGCATGCCCGTACGCTCTTCCGCCAGCTTGACGACAAGCCCCTCCTGGTCAAGAGCGGACAGCAACCTTGATATCTGCGAGCGGTGAGCCACGCCGATCGCAGCGGCGATCTGGCTATTGCTCGATCCTGGATGGTCTGCAAGGTAAAGCAGACATTCCCGGCCACGTCGCCCGCCGCGTGCCGCGCGCGGGGGAGGGTTTCCTACAGAATCTGGCTGCGAGCCAATGTCAAGCCCCGCGATGAAGCACTCCCGCAGACCCTCAAACTCCTCGTAGAACGTTCGCGTTGAGACCCGCGCCCGCGCGCTCACCAGCCGTACAGTCGTGTGCGCAAACCCCCGCTCGGCCACCACCTCCACCATCGCCGTAACGATCCGCTCGCGCCGCCCAGAGGGAGCGAGCGCTCGCACCGAAGGCGCCTTCGCCCGTCCGACCTCCCGGCCGTAGGCGTCGCTGACCGCGCCGATCAGACGGTCGGCCAGCACGCCCACCGCCCTCAACACCCCTCGTAACCCTCCCGCCTCGATCGCAAGCTCGCCGCGCTCGACTTCACACACAATGAAGTCCTGCACCACGGCATGACCAGCTACATATCGGCGCAGAACCGTGTCCAACCCCACCCCTGCACGGGCCGCGCGTTCAGCCTGCACCAGCGCCTCCTCAGGCGCCGGCGCAAGCGACCTCCCCCAGCTTTCGATCCCCGCGAACACGTACTCCAGCCCGGCCACCCCCGCAGCACGCAGCCCGGCCACGTACTCCGGATCCCCAGCGCCTGTCCGATCGAACCAATCGCCCTGTATCCGGGTGAAGATCGCCTGCTCTATCTCCGATTTACGCGCACGCAACCGCGCGATCAAAATACCCCGGGCAACCATCCACCCCTGGTGGTCATGACTTACGGCGCGCTGCCCAGACGCGCCAACCCCCGCCACGTCATTCATCCTCCGATCAGATCACCTCCTCCACGCGCTGTCAAGAGGACGTCTGTCTAACGGAGGTCCTCCGTTTAACTGATGGTGTCCGTCTAACTGATTCATTGCAACACGCCATCAGTGTTCACTGCGTCTCGCCTGCCCAGGTCACACTTGGGCGCCAGTCTCACGCCCTCTTGAAGGATCCGGGGGCTTGCGCAGGCGTGCGGACCTTGCCTTCAGCCCAGCGCTACGACCGCGTCGATCTCGACCCGAGCACCCTTCGGTAGCTGCGCGACCCCAACCGTCACTCGAGCAGGTGGATCGTTCGAGAAGAAAGTCGCGTAGACCTCGTTGATCTCGGCGAAGCTCTCGAGGTTCGTCGTGTAGATCGTCACCCGCACGGCCCGCGCGAGCGAGGTCTGCGCCGCCTCGCAGACCGCTCGCAGGTTCTCCAAGCACTGCCGTGCCTGCTCGGCGCATGACATCCCCACGATCTCGCCGGTGCTCGGGTCCAGGGGAATCTGACCCGAGCAGAACAACAGTCCACCGGCGCCGACGGCATGACCGTAGGGGCCGATCGCCGGCGGCGCGGCAGGCGCTGTGAATGTCTTGCGGTCGAGCGCGATCGGCTGACAGTAGCGGGTGACGCGCAAGCACGCTCGATCGACTAGATTCCACGTATGCGACTCAGGGGACCGGTCGCCGCCGCGCTCGTCGTGGCGACGATGTGCGCGAGCAGCGCCGCCAGAGCGCAGGCGCAGATCGCCTGGGCGCCATGTGGCGACAGCAACGACTACGCCTGCGGGCATCTCACCGTTGCGCTTGACCCGAGCGGCGCGACTCCGGGCACGCTCACGCTCGCGATGCGCCGTCACCGCGCCCCGGTCGGCGAAGCACGCGAAGCGGTGATCGCGCTCGCGGGCGGCCCCGGGCAGGCGGCGATCCCGTTCAGCGAACAGTTCGCGCACCTACTCGGCCCGATCGTGGCAACTCGCGATCTGATTGTCTTCGACCAGCGCGGCATCGGCCTGTCGCATCCGCTGTCCTGTCACCGCTTCGAACTGGACGCCGGGGGTCCCGCGGGAGCGCAGCTCGCCGAATGCGCCGCCCAGATCGGTCCGACGCGTAGCGACTACACGACCGCGCAGACCGTCGCCGACATCGAGGCGATCCGGCAGGCCGGCGGGTATCAGAAGCTCGTGCTCTACGGGACCTCATACGGGACGAAGGTCGCTGAGCGCTACGCACAGACCTACCCAAATCGCGTGTCGGCGCTTGTACTCGACTCGGTCGTGCCTCCAAACGGCCCCGAACCACTGAACCTACCGACGTTCGCGGCGATACCGCGCGTGCTGCGTGAGCTGTGCGCCCATCGCGTGTGTGCGCGCATCACGCACGATCCGGTCGCCGACGTGGACAAGCTCGTACGAAAGCTCGGCGCCGGCGCGCAGCGCGCGCGCTGGATCGACGATGAAGGCCGCTCCCACGCGCTTCGCTTCTCCTCCGAGGAAGTGCTCTCGACTCTGATCGCAGGGGATCTCGAACCAGTGCTGCGCACAGAATTCCCAGCGGCGATGCGCTCCGCGGCCAACGGCGACGGAGCGCCGTTCGCACGCCTGCTGCGCGACACCGCCGAACGGGGCGGAAGCGAGGAAGAAGAAAGTCCGAGCGAGAGCTTCGACACACCCTTGTACTTCGCCACGAGCTGCGAAGAGGAGCTGTTCCCTTGGAGTCGTGCATCCAATCCGCAAAAGCGCTTGACAGAAGCGCACGCAGCGATCGCTCGCCCGCCCGCGAGCAGCTTCGCACCGTTTGCCCGCGAGAGCGCTCTCGGCATCAGCGACATCCCCGCTTGCGCCTTCTGGCCGTTCACATCGCCCACTCCCACGCCGTTGATGGCCCCGCTGCCGAGCGTGCCGACGTTGATCCTGAGCGGCGCCGAGGACCTGCGCACGCCGACTGCCAACGCGCGCGAAGTCGCCGCGCAGATCCCGGGCTCCCGCCTGCTAGTCGTGCCGGAAGTCGGGCATTCCGTGCTTGGGAGCGATTTCAGCGGATGCGCCGGCAGAGCGCTGCAGGCCCTCTTCAAGCCCGCTCCGATCAAACCTTGCACGGGCGGCCCGCAGCTGCAGAACCTGCTCGGACTGGCCCCGCTGGCGCCGGCTCGGCTGTCGGACCTGGCGCCCTCCCCCGGCACGGCCGGCCGGCCCGGACGCACCCTGCGCGCGGTCGAGCTGACGCTCGCCGATTTGATCCGTCAGGAGGTCGTGCACGCGCTCGGCGGCCTCGGCCTCGAGGACGAACTAAGTTTCGGCGGGCTGCGCGCCGGCTGGGCGCACATCACGAGCAAGGCCCTGACGGTGCACGACTACTCCTACATACCCGGTGTGCTCGTCTCCGGCGAAGTTCGCGAAGGCGCAGCCCTGCTGCGCATCGGCGGATCGACTGCCGCACACGGCGTCTTGCACCTGAAGGCGCATCAGGCGATCACCGGCACTCTCGGGGAAAGGCCCGTGAGCAGTGGCCACAGCCTCGACCTGGCTGCCGTGAGTACCGCTATTGTCCGGCTCGATGCGCAGGCCAGCCATCCCCTTGCTCCTGGCGGCTCTGTTCTGCGCCCTGTCGCTCGCCGGCTGGCCGGCCTCCTCGCTCGCCTCGGCGCCTGAGTTCGGTCCCTGCGCCGACGGCGCCGATCCCGCCTTCACCTGCGCGACCGTCACGGTGCCGCTCGATCGCAGCGGTCAGGTTCCGGGAACCGTGGCGCTGAAGCTCGAGCGCAAACTCGCGGGCTTCAGTCCCAGCAGAGACGCCGTCGTGGCGCTCGCGGGCGGCCCGGGGCAATCGGCGCTGGGGTTGGGCGAATTCATCGCGAAAGCGATCGCCCCCGCGCTGGGTTCGCGCGATCTGCTGGTGTTCGACCAGCGCGGGACCGGCGAATCGGGCCCGCTCAGCTGCCCGGCGCTGAGCAGCCGGAGCGAACTGGAAAACGCGCACTCGATCGGCGAACTCGTAGGGCGCTGCGCACAGCAGCTCGGACCTGCACGCGGTGACTACACCACCCAGGAATCGGTCGCCGACATCGAGGGGCTGCGCCAAGCGGACGGCTACGAAAAGCTTGTGCTCTACGGAACGTCGTACGGCACGAAGGTGGCGCTCGAGTACGCCGAACGCTACCCCCAACACGTCGAAGCGCTGGTACTCGACTCGGTCGTACCAACCACCGGTCCGGAAGCGTTTGCGGCCGGCACCTTCCAGGCAATCGGAGGGGTGCTCGGCGAGCTGTGCTCCAACCACGCCTGCGCCGGGATCACCTCCAATCCGCTGCGCGACCTCGCGCGCCTGACCGCAAAACTCCGCAAGCACGCACTCAGCGGCTCGGTCTATGACGGCTCCGGCCATCGACACACCGGCCGACTGACCGAGGCGGGACTGTTGGGGATCCTGCAGGCAGGCGACCTGAACCCCGCCTTGCGCGCGCTGCTTCCGGCCGCGGTCGTCTCGGTGCTGCGCCACGATCCCGACCCGCTGCTGCGCCTGGAGCTGCTGTCGGAGGGACTGATCCCGAACGTGCCCGGCAAACGCCCGGTCGAAAGCTCGGAGTCGATTGACGAAACCCTATTCGTCGATACCTCCTGCGAGGAGCTCCCGTTCCCGTGGCAGCGCTCCGCCACGCCATCCACGCGACAGGCCGAAGTGCTCGCCTCACTGCGAGCGATGCCGAGCGCGACGTTCTACCCGTTCGACGCGAGCACAGCTCTCAGCGCCAGCCTCGTGTCGGTCTGCGCGAACTGGCCCGACGCCTCACCGCCACCACCTGCCCAGGGTCCCCTGCCGAGCGTGCCGACGCTGATCCTCTCCGGGGCCCAGGATCTGCGCACACCGACCGCGAACGCGCGCAGCGTGGCAGCGCTGATCCCCGGCTCGAACCTGCTCGTGGTTCCGTTCACCGGACACTCAGTCCTCGGCAGCGACTTCAGCGGCTGCGCCGAGCAAGCCGTCGGCGCGTTTTTCGCCGCCACACCGGTGCAGCCGTGCGGCCCGACGCAGAACGTCTTCAGCCCCACGCCGATCACTCCGACCAAGCTCGCCTACATCCATCCGCCCTCGGTCCTGTCCGGGAAGGCAGGACAGACGCTGACGGCGGTGCTCGACACGATCCTCGACCTCAATCGTCAGGTGATAGGAGCAACCCTGCAGGCCAACGCCGAACTTCCGGTCGGGTCGAGTTTCGGTGGTCTGCACGGCGGCTATGCGCGCCTTGAGCCTTCGAAGGTCGTGCTGCACGACCTCTCGTTCGTATCGGGGGTACGACTCAGCGGCGCCTTCCCCGTCAAGGAAGGCCAGCTGCAGAACGCCACGATCCGGATCTCCGGGCCGGCGGCGGCATCGGGGGCGGTCAGAGTCGGCGCGAGCAAGACCGTCAGCGGCACCCTCGGGGGCCGGCGCTTTGACCTGAGCATCGCCAAGGTCAAGCTCGCGCGCGCCGGCTCAGGCGACGGCGAATGGCCAGCAGGCAGGGTGGCGTTTCCGCTGCCGGGCCTCGCACGCGTGCACTGAGCTCACCAACCGGCGCAGTGAGCCGCGCCGTCAAGGTAGAACGCCACCGTGGATAGTCTGGAGCGGTGAGCAACGCACTGGCGAACGAGACCTCGCCCTACCTGCGCCAGCACGCCGAGAACCCCGTCGAGTGGCTGCCGTGGGGTCCCGAGGCGCTGGCGCTCGCGCACGAGCGCAACAAGCCGCTGCTCGTCTCGATCGGCTACTCGGCCTGTCACTGGTGCCACGTGATGGAGCGCGAGTCCTTCGAGGATGAGCGCACGGCGGCGCTGATGAACGAGGAGTTCGTATGCGTGAAGGTCGACCGCGAGGAGCGCCCGGACGTCGATGCCCTGTACATGGAGGCGGTGCAGACGATGACCGGCCACGGAGGCTGGCCGCTGAACGTATTCCTCACCCCCGAGCAGCTGCCCTTCTACGGCGGCACCTACTTCCCGCCCGACCCGCGCCCAGGAATGCCCGCGTGGACACAGGTGCTGCAGGCGATCGCCGAGGCGTGGAGCGAGCGCCGCGAGGAGGTCCGCGCCGGCGGCGAGCGCCTGCGTGAACGACTGGCCGGCGGCGCACACCTGCAGCTCTCCGACGAGCCATTGCGCGAGAAATCACTCGATAGCGCCGTCGAGAGCCTCACGGCGACATACGACGCGAGCAACGGCGGATTCGGCGGCGCACCCAAGTTCCCGCAGGCGTCTGCGATCGAGTTCCTGCTGCTTCGCGGTGAGAACGAGATGGCGCTGGCAACGCTGCGCGCGATGGCGAGCGGCGGCATCTACGACCAGCTCGGCGGCGGCTTCGCCCGCTACAGCGTCGACGCGCACTGGACCGTACCCCACTTCGAGAAGATGCTCTACGACAACGCACTGCTCGCCCGCGCCTACCTGCACGGCTGGCAGACGAGCGGGGATCCACTGCTGCTTGAGACCTGCCGCGAGACCCTCGATTGGACCCTGCGCGAGATGCGCGGACCCGAGGGCGCCTTCTATGCGGCACTGGACGCCGACTCCGAGGGCGTCGAGGGCCGCTACTACGTGTGGACCATCGAGCAGCTGCAAGCCGCGCTGGGCGAGGACGCCGACGCCGCAATCGCCTGGCTGGGCGCAAGCGAGCAGGGCAACTTCGCCGACCCCCACCATCCCGAGCCGGGCCTGAATGTGCTGCAGGCGCGGGGACCGCGCCCACCGGCCGAGCAGCGCGAGCGAGTGCGCACGCGGCTGCTGGAAGTGCGCGCACAGCGAACGCGACCGGGACTCGACGACAAGCGCCTGACAAGCTGGAACGCACTGATGACCAGCGCGCTTGCCGACGCCGGCGCAGCCCTGAAGGCGCCTCGCTACCTCGACGCTGCCGTCGTTTGCGCGCACTTCCTGTTGGATGAGATGCGCGACGAGCAGGGGCGGCTACTGCGCACTTACAACGACGGACAGGCCCGCATCGACGCCTACCTGGAGGACCACGCGTTCCTTCTGGAGGCGACGATCGTGCTGTTCGAAGCGACCTGCGAGGAGCGCTGGTTCAATGAGGCCATCGCGCTCGCCGATACGTTGATCGAGCGCTTCGCCGACAACCAGCATGGCGGTTTCTTCTCCACCGCCATAGACGGCGAGCAGCTGATCGTGCGGCGCAAGGATCTGGAGGACTCCCCCATCCCCTCCGGCGCCTCCAGCGCGGCGATGGGTCTGCTGCGCCTGGCTCAGCTGACGGGCGATGAGCAGTACGAGCACCACGCCTTGTCGGTGCTGCGCCTGCTCGCCGAGATCGCACCGCGCCATCCGAGCTCGTTCGGGCATCTGCTCCAGGCGCTGCACTGGCACTTCGCGCCGGCACGCCCGATCGCGTGCGCCGTGCCGTCAACAAGAGGCCACGGTTAAGGGCGGGGAATGCTTTGTTTTCGGCGTAGTACGCCGAAAAAACAAACATTTCCCGCCCTCTCAACACGCGTTGGAAAAGACCGAACCCAAACGAGCCGTCAGAGAATCGCCAGGTAGCGGTCGCGCTCCCACTGCGTGACCTGCACGCGGTAGTCGTCCCACTCCTGACGCTTGATCTCGACGTAGCGGTTGAACATGTGCTCGCCCAGCGTGCGCAGCACGAGCTCGGACTGCGCGGTCAGCTCGATCGCCTCGCCGAGGCTCTCCGGCAGCTGCTCGACGCCGAGGCGACGGCGCTCCTCGCCGGAGAGGTGGTAGAGGTTCTTCTCCATCGGCTCGGGCAGCTCATAGCCCTTCTCGATCCCCTCGAGGCCCGCCTGCAGCACCGCCGCGAACGTCAGGTAGGGATTGCACGCAGGGTCGGGGCAGCGAAGCTCCATCCGCGTCGCCTTCTCCCTGCCCGGGTGGTAGAGCGGCACGCGTACGAGCGCCGAGCGGTTGCGTCTTGACCACGCTACATACGTGGGCGCCTCAAAGCCTGGGACCAGCCGCTTGTAGGAGTTCACCCACTGCGCGAAGATCGCGCAGATCTCACGAGCATGCTTGAGCTGTCCGGCGATGAAGGCCTTGCCGACATCCGAGAGGAAGTACTGGTCATCGGCGTCGTAGAAGGCGTTCTTGCCGCCCGAGAACAGCGATTGATGGGTGTGCATGCCCGAGCCGTTCTCGCCGAACAGCGGCTTGGGCATGAACGTCGCATGCCAGCCGTACTTCATCGCGTACTCCTTCACCGTGATGCGGTAGGTCATGCAGTCGTCGGCCATCTTCATCGCGTCCGCATAGCGCATGTCGATCTCGTGCTGAGAGGGACCGACCTCGTGGTGGGTGTACTCGACGTGGATGCCCAACTGCTCGAGCGCCAGCACCGTCTCGCGGCGCACGTCCGAACCGGCATCGAGTGTCGTCAGGTCGAAGTAGCCGCCTTCGTCCAGCACCTCCGTGGAGTGCGAGTCGCGGAACAGGAAGTACTCGAGCTCCGGACCCACATTGAAGGTGTCGAAGCCCATCGCGTGGGCGCGCTGCAGCGCGCGGCGCAGCACATGGCGAGGATCGCCCTCGTAGGGCGTGCGCTCGGGGGTGATGACGTCGCAGAACATCCTCCCCACGCCCTGCTCCTCCGGACGCCACGGCAGCACCGCGAACGTCGCGGGGTCGGGCATCGCGATCATGTCCGACTCCTCGATCGCATTGAACCCCGTGATCGAGGACCCGTCGAACCCCATCCCGGCCTCGAACGCATCGTCGAGCTCGGCAGCGTTGATCGAGAACGACTTCAGCTGACCGAGTATGTCCGTGAACCAGAAGCGGATGAAGCGGATGTCGTGCTCGGCCACGAGCGCCTTGACGTCCTCCGCGGTCTGCGCCTGCGACTCCGGTTTCGGCTGCTCGACCATCGCGGCGGACCTTAGTAGATGACCCAGCGGAGGGGTATCGACTGTTGGCCAAACCTCAGAGGGTCAGTGACCAGCGACTGCGGCTACGAACGATGCAACCTCTTCGGCTTCCTTGCCCTGGTAGAGCAATGCCGGCATCTGGCCGAGGCCACGCGCGCGGCCTTCGGCGATCGCGTTTTCCACGAGCGCCTTGCGACCCGCCGCGGTGGAGATGTCATCGCCCACGCGCACGTCGAGATCAGGGCCGGTGCGTCCAACTGAGTTCGTCGCCGACAGCGTGTGGCAGACGGCGCACGTGTGCGAGAACAGTTCGCGGCCTTTCTGCTGTTCAGCGGTGAGGTGCAGACCTCCGACGGCGACGCCCGCCTTGTGCTCTGAGTTGGAAGCAAGCACGAACCCCGGCACGATCAGGCCAAACGCGAACAGCAGCACGATCCCGAACGTGACAGCGCGCTGGCCGGCTTTCGACTCGGTGTGCAGCGACTCGCGCGCGCCGCGCGGGCCGCCGCGCATCGCGACGAAGAACACGCCGAGGCCGAGCAGCACCCAGAATGCAATGAACGCGTAGACCATGCAGGCGGGACCATATCGAGTGCACAGGCAGGACGGCCGATCGGCCGTCCTCCGCGCGCGATGAGAACACTCTCATCTGCGACATCCTCAGCTTTAGCCTGGCGCAAGGTGCGGCGCTACTGTGGGATGTGAAGTCTAATGACCTACTTCCTGCGCAGACTGCCAATGTCGCGACTGCTGCTCGTATGCGGGCTCGTGCTCGTCCTCGGCGTCTCGCTGACCGCGATCGCCCTTGCGCTCGGCTCCGGTCCCACGCCGGCGCCCGAGCCGCTTGCCGACGCGGTCCACCAGGCGTTCGCAGCCCCGCCCGTCGAAGGCGTCAGCGCGCGCGTCCAGCTGACCGACCATCTGCTCGAAGGCGCCAACCTCGCCACCGGCAGCGCCGGTGGGGCCGGTGGGCTGTCCTCCAGCCCGCTGCTGACCGGCGGGTCCGGGCGGCTGTGGATCGCCAAGGACGGCCGCGCACGGCTGGAACTGCAGTCCGAACAGGGTGACACGCAGATCTACTACGACGGCCATACCGTCTCGATCTATGACGCCTCCTCGAACACGCTCTACCGCTACACGCCCAAGCCCACAGAAGCCACATCGCCATCGTCAAAGACGGGCGCCGAAGCAGGCGCGGACGCCGGCAAGCCGAGTGCACACGAACCGCCGAGCGTCGCCAAGATCGAAGAAGCGATCTCACATCTGCACCACGTGGACGTGTCGGGCGCTACGCCCACCGATGTCGCCGGTCAGCCCGCGTACACCGTGCGCGTGACCCCCAAGGAAAGCGGAAGCATGATCGCCGGCGCCGAGCTCTCCTGGGATGCCGTCCACGGAGTCCCGCTGCGTGCGGCGATCTACTCGACGACGAGCGCCAACCCGGCGATCGAACTAGCCGCGACCGAAATCTCCTACGGCCAGGTCGATGGCTCGGTGTTCGACTTCAAGCCACCGGCGAACGCGAAGGTGCAGGAAATCGTCCTGCCGAGCGAGGAACCTGGCACGTCCAGCAAGGACACGCACGACGAACACCCGAATGTCAGCGCCCATGGCGAGGGCATCACTTCGGTGGCCGTGATCGAAAGCAAAGCCAAGAGCGGAGCGCAGGGATCGTCCTCCCTACTGCCTGAAGGACTGCAGAAGGTCAAGATCAACGGGGTCGAAGCGACCGAGCTGCCGACGGAGCTCGGCACCGTGCTCAGCTTCGAGCGCGCGGGCCTCAACTACATGCTCGTCGGCGCCGTCAACCCGGCGGCCGTCGAAGCAGTCGCCAAGGGCCTCTAGGCGTGACCGACGAGGCGGCTCCGCCGGTCAAGGCGCGGGGGCTGGTCAAGCGTTACAAGGAGGTTCTCGCGGTCGATCACATCGACCTGAACGTGCGCGCAGGCGATGTTTACGGGTTCCTGGGGCCCAACGGCGCGGGCAAGACGACCACGCTGCGGATGGCGCTCGGCCTGATCATGCCGAGCGAGGGCACGGTGGAGCTGTTCGGACGCGACCCTCTGCGCATGGGGGCGCGCGCTTTGGAGAGCGTCGCCGGGTTCGTGGAGGCGCCGCGGTTCTACCCCTACCTGAGCGCGCTCAAGAACCTGGAACTGCTGGCCGCACTGGATGGCGGTGGGGCCAAGGAGCGCATCGGCGAGGTGCTCGAGATCGTCGAGTTGAGCCCTCGCTCCGGGCATCGCGTCGGCGGCTTCTCCCACGGGATGCGCCAGCGGCTGGGGATCGCCGCCGCGCTGCTGCGTCGGCCACGACTGTTGATCCTCGACGAGCCTGCGACGGGCCTTGATCCCGCCGGCATGCGCGACATGCGCGAACTGATCCGCCGTCTCGCCGGCGAAGGCATCACGGTGCTGCTCTCGAGCCACCAGCTGCCCGAGGTACAGGAATTGTGCGACCGCGTCGCAATCGTCGATCGCGGTCGCGTCGTCTACGAGGGCGCCCTCGCGGACCTGCGCAGGCAGGGCGGTGCTGGATACCGGCTGCGCAGCACCGACGACACGCGCGCGCTCGCGATACTCAGCGCCCAGCCCGGCGTCGAGCACGCGAGCAGCGGTGAGCACGGCCTGAGCTTCCAGGCACAGGAGTCCGACGTAGGCGCAGTGTCGCTGGCGCTTGCGCGCGAGCAGATCGGCATCCTCGTGCTGACCCCCGAGCTGGCCACGCTCGAGGATCTGTTCTTCAGGTTGACCGAGACCAACGGCTCTCATCCACATGAGCCGATCCTTGCGGGAGCGCCGGCATGAGCAGTGCAGCCGCGACACCACCACTGATCCCGCCTGCCGCGGCCGAGCCCTCCGCCCTCGCGCATACGCGTAGACCATCGACGCTTACCGCCTGGCGCTGGGAGATGCGCAAGCTCGTCTCCCAGAAGCGCACCTACCTCGGCCTCGGACTGGCCGCCGTCCTGCCGTTGATCTTCGTCCTCGCTCAGAACCTGCGCGGCCATCGTGGACACGATCAGGGCAACATCTTCGCCGCACACATCACCCAGTCGGGGCTCGCAACGCCGGTGCTGATCCTGCTGTTCCTCTCGGTGTTCATGCTCCCGCTGATCGCCGCCCTGGTAGCAGGGGACATCGTCGCGGCCGAGGACGGCAACGGCACCCTGAAGACGATCCTCACGCGCTCGATCGATCGTGGCCAGGTGTTCGCAGCCAAGACGCTCGCGGCGATGACCTACGCCACGATCGCCGTATTCCTCTCGGCAGCCGTCGCGACGGTCGCGGGAGTCGCATCGTGGGGCTTCAACAGCGTGGTCACCTTCTCGGGCTCGATCGTCACCGCGCCCGAAGGTCTGCTGCTCGTGTTCGCCGCCAACGCCTGCTACCTGATCCCCCTGATGGCCGTCACCGCGATCGGCGTGCTGCTCTCGACCGCCACCCGCAACAGCGCCGCATCGGTGGTCGGCACGGTCGGCTTCGTGATCCTGCTGTTCATCGTCTCCGGCATCCCGGGCCTGGAAGGCATAAAGCCATATCTGCTCACCGAACAGTTCGAGAACTGGCACGGCCTGCTACGCACCCCCACCGATTGGGCGCCAATCTGGCACTCCGCGTGGGTCTGCGCGCTGTACGGGGTACCCTCGCTGCTGGCGGGCTATCTGGTGTTCCTGCGACGGGACGTCGCCGGCGGCTGAGCGGCGTTGCGCTATCCGAGCTGTCTTTAGGACCCCCGCCGCGCATTCCCGCACTGAGCCCACGCGGCTCACTCGAGGATCTCCCCCAGCGTGCGCCCGCTGAGCACCGAGCGCGGCCGCTCGGCGACGACATCCGAGCCGGGCCGCGCGTAATCGTCGCGGCGCTTGATCAGCAGCCACTGCGCCTTTGCACCCGGTCGCGTGCGCTGCAGGGCAAAGCCACCGCCCAGCTTCTCGCCATGCAGGACGAACACTGCATGACCACGGGTGAGCGCCTGCGGCCACGGTACGCGCCCACCTTGCTCGTAGGCGCCCCGATCCCACACGATCACCCCACCCCCATCGAGTGCCCCCTCGAAGGCGTTGTGATCCATACCGTGATCGGCGACCTCAACCGCCAGGCGCTTGACCGCCGGGTCAAGCGTAGGCCCCTTCGGCACCGCCCACGAGCGCATCACGCCGTCCACCTCCAGGCGCAGGTCAAAGTGATGCGCCGTGGCCGCGTGCTCTTGCACCACGAACACCCCGGCGCTGACGCCGCGGATAGCGAACTGCTCGTGACCCTCCACGGCCACGTCCTCGACCACGACCCCCGAGACTCGCGCCGACGGCGGCCCTTCGCGCATGAAGCGCACCAACCGCTCGACCGCCCGCTCGGGGCCCTCGGCGTGGACCAGTACCGCGCCCTCCTCGCCGTTGCGCGCCCAGCCCATGACAGCGAGCTCGCGTGCCAAACCTACCGTCGCTTGGCGAAAGCCGACGCCCTGCACATGGCCGCGCACGGTGGCCCGAACCGCCACGCGCGCGACGCCCTCGCTCTGATCATCGCTCATCGCTGGCCCACTAGCGCGGATCGGCGCGATCGAGGTTCCAGTGGCGCGAGGTCGAGCAGATCCACAGCCAAGGATGCTCGTCCTCCACATCCGCCCGAGGCGCCATGAAGAAGCGCGTGATCGTGCGCTGGCCGCCCTCGTGATCGCCGTAGAGCAGATCGACGCTCAGTGGCATGCGCGCCTGATCGCATCGCGGACCGGTGCATAGAGGTCGTCTTCGGTGTCGCGCAGGGCCGCCTGCCAGAAGCTGATGTCGCCGGCCGGGACGTAGAGATCGCGCGCTTGCGTGCGGAAGTCCTCGATCTTCGGGTGGGGATCGCCCATCCCGGCGCGCCGCGGCCACAGATGCCACCCGTGCAGCACGGCGATACCCGATGCGACGTTGCGCAGCGGCAGCGCGAAGTAGAGGTTCCCGCCGGCCTCCTGCACGGCCGCGAGCCCATCGCGCAGCACCAGCCAATGATCGTCGCCGTAACCGACCTTCTGCGGCGGATCCTGCGGACGAGCGTTGAACAACACAGGACGCATCCCCACCTTCAGCGCCTGCTCGGACACGCGCGCCGCGCGGTTGGCCGAGCGGGTCGAGGCGAACGTCGCCACCGCAAGGACCAGCGTGCCGCCAGCCGTTGCCAGCGAGGCGATCGTGCTCGTGTCAGCCATCCTCGCGCAGGCTAGCGTGGCGGGAGCAGCCCTCGATCCTCTCGTGCGCGAGAGTCCTCGGCGACGGGTCGTCAGGTGCGCAGATGCGTCGCGAGCGTCAGACCGGTCGCCAGCGTGACGCCCTTGAGCCCACCACGGACTTCGATCGGGTTGAAGCCGGGGTTTAGTTTCAGCTTGTTGCTGAGCGCGTAGAACAGGAACCCGACGCGCTGGAGTTGGCCTTTGGTCCCGCACATCCCGCCCCAGCCGTTCTTGCCCGCGCTGTTGACACCGGCGAAGGCTCCTGCTGGAAGGCCCCCTTCTGGGATGCTCGTCGTGGTCGGTGGGATGCCCGCGATCGCCCATTGGATCACTTCGTGAGTGGTGCCGCTCAGAGCAACTGCCAGCACGAATATTTCCGCTGTCCCCTTCGGCACTCCCCGCCATTCCAGCGGCGGCGAGATTCCGGCGCCGTCGCAGGTGTACTTGGTGGCGATCGGACCTCCGGCTTTGAAGGCCGTACTGGTCACTTTGATCTTGCCGAAGGTTTTTTCTTCTTTGCTCGCTGGTTTGCTCGCCGGTTTGCTCGCGCTTTTCGCCGGCTGTTTGGGGGCCGGTGCGGTTTTCGTTTTCGCAGTGCTCGTCGACGAGCCGGAGGATTTCGAGGCCGGCTGCTTGGCTGCAGTGGAAGTGCTCGCCGGCGTCGTCGCCTTGGTCGATCCGGTGGATCCGGTGGATCCGGTCGACGCCGTGGCCCCGGTGGGTCCCGTAGGCGCGCTCGCCGTTGTCGTGGTCGAGGCCACGCTCGCCGACCCACCGCTCGAGCTTTCGCCGCAGCCCGCGATCGCAACGATCGCGCAGAGACACGCCACCACCGAAGCCGGCGCCGTCAACAGCCTTGCGCCACCGCTGCCCGACCGATCCTGCCCACCGAAGCTGCGCCCCATGTCGCCCTCCTGCCAGAGATCCATCTGATATTCAGAAGGTCGGCACTATACAAGTCCAACGGCAGGTACGCGCCGTTCGCCAACGCGACCGACTCAGCCGACCTCGGCAGGCAGCTCCACCTCGGTGAGCTCGACCTCGCCGATCAGCCTCCTGGCCTCGCGCGGGTCGATCAGTCCGGCCCCCAAGCGGGCGGTGGACTCTGCGCCACAGGCCACGCCGAAGCGCAGACATTGATCGGGAGCGCGCGATTCATAGCGCGCGGCGAGATAGCCGGCGAGGAACGCGTCGCCCGAGCCGCTCTTTGCGATCGGCTCGCGCGGCTCCACTCTCGCGCGCTTCAGCGAGGGCCGACCCTCGACGAGCACCTGCGCGTAGCAGCCATCCGGCAGGGTCATGATCGCCTCGCGTGGTCCGAGTGCGGCGATCTCGCGCACGGCCAGCGAGCGCTCGTCCTCGTTGGCGAACTCGTGACCGACGAGCTCCTCGGCCTCGAGCAGGTTCGGCGAGACCACGTCGGGCTCGGCGCGGACCGCGTGATGCAGGGGCTCTCCGTCGGTGTCGATCACGGTCGTGACCTCCATCCGTGCGAGGTCGCGGATCAGCGAGGCGTAGATCTCGGGCTCGACGCCACGCGGCAGGGAGCCTGCAAATACGACGATCGCGGCGCCGCGCGCCAAATACAGGAGCTTGTCGGCGAATAGTTCGACCTCGCGTTCGGACACCGACGGGCCGCGTTCGTTGATCTCCGTCTGCTCGCCGCTGGTCGGGTCGAGCACCGAGGTGTTCGTGCGCGACTCCTCGCGGATGCGCACGAAATCGTTGAGAACCGCCTCGTCTGTCAGCTGCTCGACGATGTGCGTGCCGGTGACGCCGCCCGCGAATCCCGTCGCGATCACGGGCTGGCCGAGGGCCTTGAGAGTACGCGCGACATTCACGCCCTTACCGCCGGCCATCGTGCGCTGCTCGACCGTGCGGTGCCTGCGCCCAAGCCGAAAGTTGGGCACCGAGAGGGACTTGTCGATCGCCGCGTTGAGCGTGACCGTGATGATCATTGCGAGTTCAGACTACCCCAACTCTCTCTGTGGAACCTAAGAAGTGCCGACGCCGGGCGAGGACGCTGGCCGGCGTCGCCCTCAAGCGCCGAGATCCCAGGCGCTCGCGCGCAGCCGCTCGGCCTCGACACGGGCCGCACTCGCCGGATCGCCCTCGCCGCTGCGATGGGCATTGGCGATGCTGCGTGAGGCCGACACCAGCCCGCCCGCACGACCCGGAGCGAACGCCGGTGCGAGATCCTGCACGCGCCCTCCCTGCGCGCCGACGCCCGGGAGCAGGAACACGGCGTGGGGCATCAACTCGCGCGCTCGCGCGATGTGTCCGGGGGCAGTGGCGCCCATGACGGCGCCCACGTCGCTGAGGCCGCTGCTCTCTCCTACACCGCTGCTGCCCATCTCGTCGACGAGCCTCGCCAGGCGCTCCCACACCGGCCCATCACCCCGGACCGGAAGATCCTCGACGTCGGCCGCGCCCGGGTTTGACGTGCGCACGAGCACCAGCACACCTGCACCGGCAGCGCGCGCGGCCACGACGAATGGCTCCACGGCGTCCGCGCCCATCAGCGGGTTGACGGTCGCCATGTCGGCGCCGAGGCCCGGGACCTCGCCAAAGGGGGTGTCAAGACCGCCGTACAGCGCTTGCGCGTAAGCGCCGGCGCTCACGTCGATATCTCCGCGCTTGCCGTCGGCGATCACCAGCAGGCCAGCCTCATGAGCGTGGCGCGCGACGATCTCGAGCGCGTGGCGGCCGACGGCGCCCAACCGCTCAAAGCACGCGAGCTGGGGCTTGACCGCAACACACGCCGGCCCCGCAGCGTCGATCAGTGCCAGGCAATGCATCTGCACCGCGCACGCCGCACGCTGAGCAGGCGAGGAGGCTCCGTCCTCTGTCAGGGCGCTCGGAGTCAGGGCGCTCGGAGTCAGCGCGCCCGCAGCGCCATCGCCGCGACCGGCTTCGTCGCTGCCGGGCCACAGCGCGCTCGGGTCGGGGTCGAGCCCGAGCACTATCTGCGACTCGCGCTCCTGGACTCGCGCTGCGAGGACGTCGCCGAACGAGCGGGCGGTCAATCTCAGCGGCCCTTGACGGCGGCCTTCAGGCCAGTGCCGGCGGTGAACCGCGGGACGCGTGCGGCGGCGATCTCGATGCGCTCGCCGGTGCGCGGGTTGACGCCTTGGCGCGCTCCGCGCTCGCCCACGTGAAACTTGCCGAACCCCGACAGGGTTATCTCGCTGCCGCGCCGCAGCGTGTCCTGGACGGTGCCGAGCACCGCCTCGACCGCGCGCGCGGCCTCGCCTTTGGTCAGGTCGGCGCGATCGGCCACCTGGTCGACCAGCTCGGACTTCGTCACTTCGTCCTCCTCGTTGATGGCTGACTGACTGCTGTTGTTCGCTGACGCTAACAGCGTTCGCGGACGATTTCGCGCCTTTGGAGACGGCAACGACCACCCGATCGGCGAGAATGCAAGCGATGACCTTCGAACGCGTAGCCTGGATCTTGACCGTGCTCGTGGCGCTGCTCACGGCATTCCTGCTGCTGCTAGCCGGCTACACCGGCTACGCTGGGCTTTCTGCGGCCGTGGGCGCGGCCGCTTCGATCAATCTGACGTAGTCGCAAGCCACCGAAGGAGCGCCCGCGCTGCGTGACCACGGTGGCTGATCAGATCCTTTTGGGCATCGCTCAGCTCGGCCATCGTTTCCGTCTGCGCCCAGCCCTGGGGCACAAACGCGGGGTCATAGCCAAAGCCCTGCTCACCGTGCGGCTCGGATGCGAGCGTGCCCTTGCAGCGACCCTCGAACAGGTGCTCCACACCGGGGCTCACGGGATCGACGTAGGCGAGCACGCACACGTACTCGAGCGCGCTGCCGGCCGGCGCCTCACGGAGGAGCAGGGCGAGGTTCTCCTCGTCGCTTGCGTGCTCGCCGGCGTAGCGCGCCGAGCGCACCCCCGGGCGTCCTGCGAGCGCGGCCGCCTCGATGCCCGAGTCATCGGCGATGCTCGCCCTGCCCATAGCGGCCGCGGCCGCGCGGGCCTTGCCGAGCGCGTTCTCGGCGAACGTCGCACCGTCCTCCGGCGGCAGCTCGACGTCGGCGGGCAGAGGATTCGATCTCCCATCCCGAGAGCAGACGCGCGAACTCGCGACGCTTGTGCTCGTTGCGCGTAGCCAGGAGCAAACTCGTCATGGCATGTTCATGCGGCCACTGTGGCCTGGGCGATCGCCAGAGCCTGCAGCTCGCGCAGCGTCTCGATGCCGCCCGCGGCGAGCACCAGCAGCTCGTCCAGGTGCGCGCGCGAAAGGGGCGTGCGCTCGGCGGTCGCCTGCACCTCGACGAGTCCGCCGTCGCCGGTCATCACGACGTTCGCGTCGACCTCGGCGTTGGAGTCCTCGCCGTAGTCGAGGTCCAGGCGCGGCTGACCGTCGACGATCCCGCATGAGACCGCCGCGACCGAGCCCGTGAGCGGGCTCTGCTCGAGCCGACCCTTCTCGCGCAGCTTCGCGCAGGCGATCGCCAGGGCCACGTAGGCGCCGGTGATAGAAGCGCAGCGCGTGCCGCCGTCGGCTTCGAGCACATCGCAGTCGAGGTAGATGGTGCGTTCGCCGAGCGCCTTGAAGTCGACGACCCCGCGCAGCGAGCGTCCGATCAGGCGTTGGATCTCGACGCTGCGCCCGTCGAGGCGACCCTTGGTGATGTCGCGCTGCTTGCGATCGCCGGTCGAGGCCGGCAGCATCGCGTACTCGGCGGTGACCCAGCCCTTGCCCTTGCCGGCCATCCATCGCGGCACGCTCTCCTGGGCAGCGGCGGTGCAGATCACGCGGGTCCCGCCGATCGAGATCAGCGCCGAGCCCGTCGCCGCGCGCACGAACCCGGGCTCGATCGTCGTCGGTCGCAGGCCATCCGGACCGCGGTCGTAGCTGCGTTTGCTCATGGCGAAGAGTCCCTCCCAAACGCCGTGATGGCGAGCACCGCCCCGCCGGCTGTGCTCTCGTGGCTCATACGACCGCCTCCACGCGCGCGAGCTCGACGTGCTCGACCTCGCCCAGCGGCATCTGCAGAAAGCGCGTCCCCAGCCCGCGGAAGGCCTCAACGTCGCCGGTGCACAGGAAGCGGTAGGCGCCCTCACCCTCCGCGCGGGGATTGCGCAGCTCGCGCGTGCTCAGGGCATGCTCGACCTGACGCGCGAGCGCCGCTCCGGAGGTGACGAGCGTCACCTCGGGGCCGAGCGTGCGCTGCAACATCGGGCTGATCAGCGGGTAGTGGGTGCAGCCGAGGATCACCGTGTCGACGTCGGCCTGCAGCAGCGGCCCGCAGGCCGCGCGCACCGTGGCGAGGGCGTGCTCGTCGAACTGCTCTCCCGCCTGGATGATCGAGGCGAGCGTCGGGCAGGCGACGGCGTGCAGCGCCACGTGCGGATCGACCGCCGCGACCGCCCGCTCATACGCGCGGCTGGCGACGGTCGTGGGCGTCGCCAGCAGGCCGATGCGGCCGCTGCGCGTGGCGGCGACCGCGCGCAGCGCCTCGGGACGCACGACGCCCAGCACGTCGATGCCGAGCGTCGTCTGGCGCATACGCGCGCTTAGGCTCGGGAGCGCGGCGGAGGTCGCGGAGTTGCACGCGACGACCAGGAGCTTCGCCTGACGGCGCAGCAGCTCCTCGGCGATCTCCGCGGCGAAGCTCTCGATTTCCGCGGGCGAGCGTTCGCCGTAGGGGAACCTAGCGGTGTCCCCCAGATACAGGAAGTCCTCGCGCGGCAGGCGTACGAGCAGCTCGTGCAGGACCGTCAGACCGCCGACGCCCGAGTCGAACACGGCGATCGGCCGCACACGTGGGTCTCGACCGCTGAGCGCGCTGTCCATGCACGCCATCATCCCAGAGCGTTACCGTCAACGGCCGTGCGCGCGCTGGTCGTCTCGAACATGCGGCCCGATCGAGGCCATCCCCAGCGGGGGCGGTTCGTGCGCGACCAGGTCGATGCGCTGCGTGCGATCGGGGGCGCCGACTTGGACGTGGAGCTGTATGAGTTCTCGCCGGGCAAGCGCGAGCTCGTGCGCGCGGCCTGGGACTTGCGCCGCCGCTACAGGCGGGAGCGCTTCGATGTCGTTCACGCCCACTATGGCCTCACGGCCTGGCCGGCGCTCACGATACGTACACGCGTACGCGCGCTGACCGTGCACGGCACCGACCTCGAGCACCCTCGCACGCGCCGTCTAACCGCCAAGGCGATCCCGCGCATGGACATCATCGCCGCGGCGTCCACCCAGCTCGCGCAACGTCTGCCGATCGACGAGGAGCGGGCGCTGGTGCTGCCCTGCGGCGTGGATCTCGTGCGCTTCCATCCGATCCCGCGCGCGCAAGCCCGCGCTCGGCTGAAACTCGACGCGGAGGAGCCGTTCGTGCTGTTTCTCGCCAGTCCGCTGCGCAAGGAGAAGCACTACGACCAGGCGCTCGAGCTGGCGCGCGACGCGGACGTCGAAGTGCGCGCGCTCTACAACGTCGATCCCGAGCTCGTCGCGCAGTGGATCAACGCGGCCAACGCCGTGATCGTCCCGAGTGCGCGAGAGGGGTTCGGGTTGGCCGCGCTCGAGGCGCTCGCGTGCGACGTGCCGGTGCTGGCGACGCCCGTCGGCATCCACCCGCAGGCGCTCGAAGGTGTGGCTGGAACGCTCTGCGCCCCCTTCAACCTCGCCCTCTGGCGCAAGGCGCTGGCTCCGCACCTGCGCAATCCCGATCCGCGCATCGCCGGGCGCTCCCACGCCGAGCCCTTCTCCGCGCCGCGCATGGCCGAGCGGGTGCTGCAGGCGTGGCGCGAGGCGCTCGAGAACATCGACCGCGGCGGAGTATCGGCGTCGAATGCAGCGTCCGACATAGAGCCCGGGTAGCATGGATTGGTCAATGGACGACCCGCAAATCGCCAGTCCGGCGACAGATCACACCGGCGTCGCGCAGATGCCGGCTGCCGAGGGTGCGCCGAGCGACCAAGCCGCGGCGCAGACGCCAGCTGCCGAGACCACGCCTAGCGACCAAGCCGCGACGCAGACACCAGCTGCCGAGACCACGCCCAGCGACCACCCCGCGACGCAGACAACAGCTGCCGAGACCACGCCCAGCGACCACCCCGCGACGCAGACACCAGCTGCCGAGACCACGCCTAGCGACCACCCCGCGACGCAGACACCCTCGGACGATGCCACGCCGAGCGACCAGGCAACCGGACGGAGCTCCCCGCCAGGGTTCGGTGAGCGCGGGCGCATGCGCCGACGGATGCGCTTCCTGCGCAAGGCGCGCGAGCTGGCCTACCGCGACCTCGGCGGGCTCGTCTTCGACCTGCATCGCTTCGGCCGGAGAAACGACGAGCTGGTGCTCGCCAAGCTCGAGACGATCGGGCGCATCGACACCGAGCTGCGAGCGCTCGAAGGCACCCTCGCCGAGCGCACACCGGTGACCGTCCTGCGCGAGGCGGGCGTCGCCGCGTGCCCGCGCTGCGCGGCGATCCACGGCAGCGACGATCGCTTCTGCCCCAACTGCGGCCTCGCGATGGACCTCCGCGCCGAGCGCCCGATGGCCGGCCCGCAAGCCGCGACGCCGCCCGCGCCCGTGCAGACACCGACACCCACCCCGCCGGCAGCGATGCCTCCCACCGCGGCGCATACGCCGGCCCCCGCGATGCCCCTAACCGCAGCGCACACACCGGCGCCCGCGTTCGCGCCTCCCGCCGCCGGAGCCTCATCCGCGGCGCCCGCTCCCGCGGCGCCCGCGCCGAGCGCGACCGCGCCGCCGGCGCCCGCGACAGTCGCTCCGGTCGCCGCAACGCCGCCACCAAGCACCGCCACGCCGACCCGCGACGCCGACCCCGCGCCAAGCGCAGGCGAGAGTCGTCGTCGTCCGGCCGCGGGCAAGGACGGCCCGAGCACGGATCAGCCGACCGAGATCGTCCGCCCACCCGCGAAAGACCCTTGAGCGTCGCCACTCAGCCACTGCCCGCCTCGACTCCCGGCGCGAGTCCGCCGAGCCCGCCCGTCGATGCGGCTTGCCCGCTGTGCGGCGCCCCGCTGGACCCGCGGCAGGAGTGGTGTTTGAGCTGCGGCGCGGCCGCGCGCACGCGCCTGGCCGCTCCGACGAACTGGAAGGGCCCGATCTTCGCGATCGCGGCCGTGTGCGTGCTCGCGCTGGGCGTGCTCGCGGCGGCGCTCGTGAAACTCAGCGGTGGCTCGCCGACCGCGACGACGCCGCCTGCGATCACGCGCACTATCACCACGGCGACGCCGTTCGTGCCCGGCGCGACGCAGAGCACGATCCCGACGACTACGAGCGCCCCGACCGGGGCGACCGGCCTCGGCGGAGTGGCCGCCCCCGGATCGGGCGGCGCCGTCACGCCGGGCACGCCCACGACGATCAAACCGTCGACGACACCCTCCACGAGCCTGCCGACGACCGCGACGACGACACCGACCGCCACCACGCCGACGACGACAAGCACCGGAACGAGCTCATCGCCCTCGACCGAAGAAGCGCTGCGCAAAGCCGGATTCCTGCCGCGCACCAAAAAATAGCCGCCGCCACGCGCATACCCCGCGATGACCACCATCTCCCAGCCCTCCACGATGGAGGCCGACCTCGCCGTTGTCGGCGCGGGCGCGGCCGGGCTGTATGCGGCGCTGTGCGCGGCGCGGGCGGGCGCGCGGGTCGTTCTGGTCTCGGCCACGCCGCTGGCGCAGACCGCGAGCTACTGGGCGCAGGGCGGTCTCGCGGCGGCGCTCGCCGCGGACGACACGCCGGAGCTGCATCTCGCCGACACCGAGCGCGCGGGGCGCGATCTCGTGAGGCGCTCGGCGGCGGAGATCCTCGTGCGTGAGGCGCCCGCATGCGTCGAGGATCTGCAGTCGCTCGGGGTGAGCTTCGACGCCGACCGCTTCGGGCGCCTCGCGCTGGGCCTCGAGGGCGGACATTCGATCAGGCGCATCGTGCACGCCGGCGGCAGCGCCACCGGACGACGCGTCGTCAGGCAGCTCTCGGCATTGGTTGCGTCCGATCCGCACATCACCGTGCTCGAGGGCGCCCGCGCGCGCACCCTCTGGAGCGACCGCGACGGCGAACGTGGCGCGCGCGGACCCGACCACGGCGGGCCCGAGGACGGCCGACCCGAGGTGGTCGCACGCGAGGTGGACGCACCTGAGGAGGCCGGGCGCTGTCGCGGATTGCTGTGCGAGGACTGGCGCAGCGCGGGCAACGGCCATCCGGGGAGCGGGCGCGCGCGCGTGATCCGCGCCCGCGCGGTGGTGCTCGCGACAGGCGGCGCGGCGGCGCTGTGGGCGCGCACGACCAACCCACCGGGCTCGCAGGGCATCGGCCTGCTGCTCGCGCACGCCGCCGGCGCGCGGCTGGCGGATCTGGAGCTGCTGCAATTCCACCCGACCGCCGCGATCGGCGTGCCCGGACGCGAAGGCTTCCTCGTGACCGAGGCGATCCGCGGCGAGGGCGCCACGCTGCGCGACAACGAGACGGGCGAGCGCTTCGTCGAGGAGCTCCTGCCCCGCGACGAGGTCTCGCGCTCGATCCAAGCGCGGCTGCGCGAGAGCGGCGCGAGCTCGGTCGGTTTGGACATGCGCGCGATCGACCCGGCGCACTTCCCGAACGTGTTCGCTGCGCTGCGCGATGCAGGCCTCGACCCCGCGCGTGAGCTCGTGCCGGTAGCGCCGGCGGCGCACTACGCGATGGGCGGGATCGCTGTCGATCTGCACGCGCGCTCGAGCGTCGCCGGCCTGTATGCGGTCGGCGAGGTCTCCTGCACGGGCCTGCACGGCGCGAACCGCCTGGCGTCGAACTCACTCAGTGAGTGCTTCGTGTTCGCGCGCCGCGCCGTGCAGGCCGCGCTGTCAGAGCCCGCCCCGCGTACCGCAACGACGGCGGAGGTCGACGAGCTGCTCGCCTCACCCCCCCTGCCGAACGCCGAACCCGCAACGCGTTCGGCGCTGTGGCGCGATGCGGGCATCGAGCGCACGGGCGAGAGCCTCGGCAGGCTGCTCACCGATCCGCACCCGCTGGCGCGGCTGATCGCGCGCTGCGCGCTCGCGCGCGAGGAGAGCCGCGGTGCACACCTGCGTCTGGACTACCCCGAGCGCGATCCCGCGCTCGATCACCGCCACGCGCTCGTCTCGAGCGAGGAGAGCGTCGACTGGGAGACCTGGGAGTAAGGGTCCGGGCACCAGCGCGTTCCGTCTATCCCAGGAACCAGCGCGTTCCCTCAGCCTCCGAAAACCAGCGAGTCCCGCCGTGCCACGCAACCGCGGGAACGCCGGCAAAAGGCGCTCGCAACCATGCCGACAGCTGCGGTGACCGGCGCCGGCGGCGTTCTCGGAACCCGACCGGCTCGCGGGTCTCCAAAACCGAGACAAACCTGCCGGCGCGACACCGCATCGTTTCTGGTAGCGGGGGTGTTCTATGGATGCAAGAACGGGGGACGATCGGAGTCTTAGGACACGGCGGGTGTGCTCAAGCTCAATGAGATCGACAAGGAGAGAGGGACACGCCATGTACCAGTTCAGCCGGGCCATATACAGGGAGCTTTCGCCCCACATCCTCCCGCCCGCGCACGGCGAGAACGCGAGCGCCAACCACGAGCGCGTGCTGCGCGCCTGCGAGGCTGTGGTCGAGCGCATGGCGACCGACCGCCACTACTTCGCCTATCCCGCGCGCACGCTCTACTGTGACATCCGCAGCTACTTCGCGATGAGCGAGCAGGGTCACGTGCATCGCGTGGTCAACCGCTACGTCGGCTACGCCCAGCGCTTTCTCGTCGAGAACCCCGTAGCCGCCTACACGGCCGTCAGCGGGCAGGCGCCGCAGTGCCGCGCGACGACCCGCAAGGGCTCGGCCTGCCAGCGCGTGCCGCTGCCGCACAACGGCTACTGCCCCTCCCATCAGCACCTCGCCGAGACCGAGGACCGGGAGCTCGCGGCAGCCTGATCGGGTTGTGGGGTTGGGTCGCGTCCGCGCAGGTTCACCGCGCGGACCGCGGCCGTGGGTACGGGACGTCCGGTCCCGCATACCCTGTCTCAGATGCTCCTCGGCGTTGACGTAGGCGGGACCTTCACCGACGCGGTCCTCGTGGACGCAGACGGTGCGGTGCACACCGCGAAGGTCCCCACCACGCCCGCCGACCAGGCCGCGGGCGTGCTCGACGCTTTGCACGCGGTGCTCGCGCGGGCCGGCGCCGCGCCGGAGGACGTGAGCGGCTTCGCGCACGGCATGACCGTCGCCACGAACGCACTGCTCGAGGGACGCGCGGCACGCACCGCGCTGATCGCCACGGCCGGCTTCACCGACGTGATCGAGCTCGGCCGCCAGGCCCGCCCGCACCTCTACCGGCTGTGCGAGGCGCCGCCCGCACCGCTCGTGGGAGCCGAGCTTCGCTTCGGCGCGCCCGAGCGCTGCGACCCGGAGGGTCCGCTGGTTGAGCTCGATCCCGCCGCGGCCGAGGCGCTTGTGGAGGAGATTGCCGCGGCCGAACCCGAAGCCGTGGCGGTCGCGCTGCTGCACTCCTACGCGCACCCTCAACACGAGCAGTTGCTCGCGCGGATGCTCACCGAGCGACTGGAGCCGGGCACGCACGTATCGGTCTCGAGCGAGCTCGTGGGCACGTTTCGCGAGTACGAGCGCACGTCCACGACTGTCCTCGACGCGGCGCTCAGCCCACTCGTGGGCGCCTATCTGCGCCGGCTCGCCGCCGAGTCCTCCGCGCGCGGGCTCGTGGAGCCCGAGATCATGCAGTCCTCCGGCGGGCTCGCTCCGGCGACGCGCGCGGCCTCCCACGCGGCCCTGACCGTCCTCTCCGGCCCCGCCGGGGGCGTTCGCGGAGCGCAGCTGCTTGCGCAGCTCGCGGGCGAGGATGACGTGCTGTGCTTCGACATGGGCGGCACCTCCTGCGACGTCTGTCTGATCTCCGGCGGGCAGGTCGCGGAGACGTCCCAGCGCACCGTCGCGGGGCGCCCGCTGGCGCTGCCGGCGCTCGACATCCACACGGTCGGCGCCGGTGGAGGCTCGATCGCTTGGCGTGACGGCGGCGGCGCCCTGCGAGTCGGCCCCGAGTCCGCGGGCGCGATCCCCGGTCCCGCCTGCTACGGCCGCGGCGGCGAGCGCGCGACGGTCACCGACGCGAACCTGCTGCTGGGCCGCCTGCCCACCAACGCAACGCTCGCGGGCGGACTTACGCTCGATCACGCCGCTGCCGAGCGCGCGGTCGCGGCGCTCGCTGGCGAGCTGAACCTGGACACGCTCGCGTGCGCCGCCGGGATCGTGCGTGTCGCCGAGGCCGAGATGCTGCGCGCGCTGCGCGTGATGAGCGTCGAGCGCGGCATCGACCCGCGCGCCTACGCGCTGATGCCCTTCGGCGGCGCCGGCCCGCTGCACGCCTGTGCGCTCGCGGACGAGCTGGGGATCGAGCGCGTCCTCTGCCCGCGCACCTCCGGCGTACTCTGCGCGCTTGGCCTCGCCGCGGCCGCCCCCCGGCGCGACGTCGCGCGCACAGTCATGCTGCGCGGGGCCGCGTTTGACGCGGAGACGGTGGCGCGGACGCGCGAGGAATTGCTCGCGCAGGCAGGCACGGTGGACAGCGGCAGCGATCGCAGCGGCAGTCGTGACCTTGGCCGCGCCGACGACGGTGGTGAGGGCGGCGATGACGGCAGCGGCGGTGGTGACGGTGGGCGCGATCGAACCGTGTACGAGCTGCGCTACCGCGGGCAGGCCCACGAGCTGACGATCGAGTTGCGCGCCACCGACCCAGAGATCCTGCGCGCGGAGTTCGCGCGCGAGCACGAGCGGTGCTACGGCTACCGCGACGATGCGGGCGAGGTCGAGCTCGTGACGATCCGCGTCTCCGTCTGGGGCGAGACGCCGTCGCTGAGCCTACGCAGCGACGAAGGCGATGACGAGGACGACGACGAAGACGGGGACGAGCATGCGCGGGTCGTCGGGCCGGCTGTGTACCTGCTGCCCGAGTCCACGCTCTACATCCCCGCCGGGTGGTCGGGCGAGGTGGATGCTTGGGGCACGGTCCATCTCAAGCGGGATCCCTCGTCGGGAAGTCCGTCCTCGTGAGCGCGCTCGACCCGATCCAGCTCCAGGTCCTCACCGGCGGGCTGCGGGCTGCATGCGAGGAGATGGGCGCCGTGCTGATCCGCTCGGCGCGCTCGTCGAACATCAAGGAGCGCCACGACGCCTCCACAGCGCTGTTCGACGGCGACGGCGAGATGGTGATGCAGGCCGAGCACATCCCCGTGCACCTAGGCTCGATGCCCGCGGCGGTCGCGGCGGTGCTGGGTGAGGATCACTCCCGCGGCGAGCCCTGGATCCTGAACGATCCCTTCGCCGGCGGCACGCACCTGCCGGACATCACCGTCATCACCCCCGTGCTCCTCGATGGCGTCCCGCTCGGGTTCGCCGCCAACCGCGCGCACCACGCCGACGTCGGCGGGCGCATACCGGGCTCGATGCCCGCGGACAGCCGCACGCTCGAGGAAGAGGGCGTCGTGATCGGCCCCACGCGCCTGGACGAGACCGCGCTGAGAAGTCTCGCGGCGCTGATGCGCCAACCGGGCGAGCGCGAAGCCGACCTGCGCGCGCAGCTGGCCGCCAACCGCACGGGCGTGCTGCGCCTGCGCGAGCTCGCACGCACCCTCGGCGTGGACGGCCTGCGCGCGGGATTCCGGGAGGTGCTCGACTACGCCGAGCGGCGCGCGAGTTCCTCGATCGCGGCGCTCCCCCACGGGCGCTTCGAGGCGCAGGACGTGCTCGAGGCGCGCGAGGGCGATCTGGTGCTGCGCCTGCACGCGCGGGTCGCCGGCGAGCGTCTGCTGCTCGACTTCACCGGCAGCGCGCCCCAGCATCGTGGCAACCTCAACTGCCCGCTCGCGGTCACCCGCTCGGCCTGCCTGTTCGCCGCACGCGTGCTCACCGATCCCGACATCCCGCCCTCGGCGGGGGCCTACCGGCCGATCGAGATCGTCGTGCCCGAGGGCTCGATCCTCAGCGCCCGCCCCGTCGCCGGGCACACGCCGGCGGTGGCCGCGGGCAACGTCGAGACGAGCTCGCGCGTCGCCGACCTCGTGCTCGCGGCGTTCGGGCGCGCGCAGGGACAAGGCACGATGAACAACCTCACGCTCGGCGCTCCCGCCGGCGGATCCTCGGTGCAGAACAGCGAGCGCAGTTCCTCGCGCGAAGACGGCGTGGAAGCCCCTCCACGGGAACCCCACGCGGAGTGTCCCTCACAGGAGGATGATGCTGAAGGGTTCTCCTACTACGAGACCCTCGGCGGCGGCCAAGGCGCGTGCCCCAACGCGGACGGACCGAGCGGGGTGCACGTCGCGATGAGCAACACCCTCAACACTCCCATCGAGGCGCTCGAGCGCGAATTCCCGATTCGCGTGCTCGAGTACGCCCTGCGCCGCGACTCCGGCGGTGCGGGCGCGTATCGCGGCGGGGACGGGGTCGTGCGCGAACTGCAGGCACTACGCGAGATGACCTACTCCCTGATCGCCGAGCGCCGCCGCCACGCTCCCCGCGGCGCGCACGGCGGCGAGCCGGGGCGGCCTGGCCATGACTCGATCGACGGCCGTACGATCCCAGGCAAGAGCACCGGCGTCCTGCGCGTCGGCCAGCGGCTTCGCATCGAAACTCCCGGCGGCGGCGGTAGCTAATAAGCAGAGGCGGGTAGCTTGATGAGTGAGGCGATCTAGGCGGGAGTCGGGACGACCTCGCCGGACGCGCTCGCGAAGCCCTCCCAAAGCCCTGAAAAAGGGCTCCCAATTCGCCGAGAAGCCCAAAAAACAAGTCGATTTGCAGGGGATTTGGGATTTTCGCCTGGATTTCGTATCTTTTAAGCGCCTGCCGCCCGTTAGCCGACGCGGCACACAGGGCATTTATTCAAGAAGTCCCCCTCCACCATCACCGGTTCTTTCCCATGCCAATTGCTTTCAAAGAGTGGGCTGTCACCGTCCGCGCCCTAGCGGAAGGCGAGCAGCTACTGACACTGCGCAAGGGAGTCATGCGCGACCCAGGCAAGCCCTTTCGGCTGGCCCACGAGCGCTTCTTCCTGTATCCGACCTTCGACAACCAGAGCGGCGACCTCGTACGCGAGTCCCACCAGCCGGAGCTGCGTCGCGCGCTCGAGGAGGGCGTCTGGAGCGACGGCGAGCCACCGATGCACGCGTTCAGCTCCGGCGTGCCCATCCAGCAGCCCGATCGCGTGCGCATCCGCGCGTGGGCCGAAGTCGCCGGGCACTTCACGATCAACGACCCGCGCTGCGTCGACGCGCTCTCGCCGTTCTACGTGTGGACGCCGAGCTACGCCGAACGGCGTCTGGGCTGGCGTCGCCAGCAGCCACTGCACGTGCTCCTGCTGCGCACCTACCGCATCCCGCGGCCGGTCACGGTGAAGGTCAAGGACGAGTACAACGGCGCTCAGGCATGGGTCGAGCTCCAGCGCGAACTGCCCTTCGAGGGCACCCCCGTGCTCTCCGACGCCGAGTTCGAGCGCGCTTCCGAGGAGATCGAGGCGATCACCTCGGGCAGCAGCAGCGAGGCCGCGCAGCCCGTCCTCGCCTAAGACGCTCGCTGGGCGGCGCATCTCTGCGTCCTCAGTCGCTCGCGTACGCAGTACGCCACGCTCCTTGCGTCCTTGATCTGCTTGCTCAGCGACCGTCTAGGGTCGCTGGGCGGCGCATCTCTGTGTCCTCAGTCGCTCGCGTACGCAGTACGCCACGCTCCTTGCGTCCTTGATCTGCTTGCTCAGCGACCGTCTAGGGTCGCAGTGACCCATTACTCCGGGGCCTTCAGAGCTTCTCGTGCCGCCTGCACGCCGGACTCGGGCACGAGGATGTCGCGCGGGCCGGCCGCGAGGAAGTCGGGGACGTCGAAGCCGCCGTTGCGCCTGGACATGCTGGGGATGCCCTCCTCCAGAAGCAATCCCTGGATCAGCTCCGCCTCCGGCAGATTCTGGGCGTAGGCGACCTTCACGAGCCGGCCCTCGCTGTACTGCGGCTTGATCTTGCGGGCGTGCTCGCGCCGCTCGTCCGGCTCGGTGACGTCGCCTTCGCCGCTCCCATCCGCGACCGCGGGATGGACGAGCGGCATCTCGCAGGCGACGCAGAAACGCTCGCCGACGGAGTGCTCTCGCCCGCAGGAGGGGCACACGAGGTGATCGTCGGCCATGCCCTCCATCACCGCACCCGCAGCTCGACCCCCTGCACGCCTGCGGCCTCGATCAGGTAGCAGCGCACCTCGGGCTCAGAACCGGCGAGCCCGACGATCACCCACTCGAGGCCCGGCCAGTTGGCCGCGAAGTTGATGTCCGTCTGCGACGGATACGGAGCGGTGTGCGTGTGCGAGTGGTAGATCGCGCCGAGCTCTGAGCCTGCGTCCTCGAACTCGTCGATCGTGCGCAGCACCTCTTTGCCGTCGATCTCAAAGCGCTTGCGCGAGGCGAACACGTTCTTCGCGCGATGCACCCGCGTGGCGACCGTCTCGCCGCTGGGCTCGCTCTGGGCGTAGGCGATCATGCCGCAGCACTCCGCGTCGTACTCCTCGCGCGCGTGCGCGATCACGTCATCCAGCAGGGCGCGGGAGATGTTCATCGCCACGCACGCCGCGCCGCGCGCGTGCGAACTACCACCAGACGGTGGCGTCGAGGTTCTCGACCTCGTCGACCGGCAGCGTGTAGATGCCGCTCGACAGGTACTTCCAGCCGTCGTCGGCGACGACGAACACGACGTTGGACCCCTCATCCAGCTCGCCGGCGATGCGCACCGCGATCGAGGCGATCGCGCCGCTTGAGACTCCCGCGAACACGCCCTCCTCGTCGAGCAGCCGGCGCGTCCACAGGATCGCGTCGCGGTTGGTAACGAAGATCTTGCGATCCAGCAGCGAGATGTCGATGATCGGCGGGATGAACCCATCGTCCAGCGAGCGCAATCCCTGCACGGGCTCGCCCTGCATCGGCTCGGCGGCGACGATCTTCACATTCTCGCCGAATGTCTCCTTCAGCCGCCGCCCGTTGCCCATCAGCGTGCCGCCCGTGCCGAGGCCCGCGACGAACGCCGAGACCTCGTCGAGCTCCTCGAGGATCTCCAGCGCCGTGCCGTTGTAGTGGGCGTTCGGATTGGCCTCGTTGCCGTACTGGTAGGGCATGTAGACCGAAGGGTCGGCCTGGGCCAACTCCAGCGCCTTTTCGACCGCGCCGTTGGATCCGAGCGAGCCGTCGGAGTAGACGATCTCCGCGCCGTACATCCGCAGCAGCTGCGTGCGCTCAGGCGTGACGTTCTCGGGCATGACCACCTTCAGCCCATAGCCCTTGCGTTTGGCGATCATCGCCAGCGATATGCCGGTGTTGCCCGAGGTCGGTTCGAGGATCGTCTGCCCGGGCGAGAGCGCGCCCTGAGCCTCGGCGTCTTCGATCAGCGCCCGCGCCACGCGATCCTTGACCGAGCCGGTCGGGTTGTGCGACTCGAGCTTGGCCCAGATGCGCACGCCCGGCTTGGGCGACAGGCGCGACAGCTCGATCAGCGGCGTGTTGCCGATCGACTGCACGATGTCCCCGTAGCGCCCGCCACAGGGCCGGTTCTTCAGCGGCTGAACGGCCATTACTTCACGGAATATAGCGGTCCTGTGGCGAGGCGTCGAACAGGGTCGCGCGCGATCTCCAAACCGGATCGCGCGCGACCCCGGACAGCTCCTGGCCGAACGACCAGTCAGCCGGTAACATGGCCGGGCGCCGGGGGACGGCGTGTGCACGAGGGAGCGCAGCGCCATGGACTCAAACAACCCGAGCTTCGACTTCGACTGGCTGGTAATCGGCTCGGGCTTCGGCGGCAGCGTCTCAGCCCTGCGGCTCTCCGAGAAAGGCCACTCCGTCGGCGTGCTCGAGTGCGGGCGCCGGTTCGCCGACGACGAGCTGCCGAGCTCGACCGCCGACCTCAAGCGCTACTTCTGGAACCCGCTGTTGGGGATGAAGGGGATCTTTCGCCTGACCACCTTCAAAGATGTCTCCGTCGTCTCCGGCTGCGGCGTCGGCGGGGGCAGCCTTGGCTACGCCAACACCCTGTACGTCCCCCCCAAGGCCTTCTTCGACGATGGCCAGTGGGCGGAGATGAACGATTGGGAGACGGCGCTCGCGCCCCACTACGCCGAAGCGCAGCGGATGCTCGGCGTCGTGCAGACGCCGACCGACGACCCCGCCGACCAGCTGCTGCGCGAGCTCGGCGAGGAGCTGGGCGTGGGCGAGACGTACAAAAAGACGCCCGTCGGCGTTTACTTCGGCGAAGCCGGCGTGACCGTTTCCGACCCCTTCTTCGGCGGCGAGGGACCGGACCGCACGGGCTGCCGGGAATGCGGGCGCTGCATGGTCGGCTGCCCCCACGGCTCGAAGAACACGCTCGTCAAGAACTACCTCTACCTCGCCGAGAAGCGCGGCGCGCGCGTGATGGCAGAACGCACCGTTATCGACATCCGCCCGCTCGGCGGCGCCAATGGAGCCGAGGGGTATGAGGTCGAATCGGTGCGCTCGGGCGCGTGGCTGCGCAAGGATCGCCAGGTCCAGCGCGCGCGCGGCGTCGTCGTCTCCGCCGGGCCACTGGGCACGAACAAGCTGTTGCAGCGCTGTCGCCTGAACGGGTCGCTGGGCAAGATCTCCGCGCGCCTGGGAGAGCTCGTGCGCACGAACAGCGAGTCGATCCTGACGGTGACGGTGCCCGAGGACTACCCCGACGATCTGATCAAGCGCGTGGCGATCACCTCCTCGATCTACCCCGATCCGAACACACACATCGAGACCGTCACCTATGGTGACGAGGGGGATTCGATGCACCGCCTCTACACGCTGCTGGTCGGCGACGGCACGCGCATGACGCGTCCCCTGAAGCTGCTCTCGCAGATTCTCCTGCATCCCAAGCGCTTCGCGCAGGTGATGTTCCCCAAACACTGGTCGCGGCGCACGATCATCGTGCTGGTGATGCAGACGCTCGACAACGCAATCGCGCTGCGCCCCCGTCAGGGCCCGCTCGGTTCGCTGTGGCTGAAGACCGAACAGGACCCCGAGCGGCCGATCCCGACGTTCATCCCGATCGCCAACCAGGCCGCGGAATGGCTTGCGCGGCGCACCGGCGGGGTCGCGCAGAGCTCCGTCACAGAGGCCCTCTTCAACATCCCCACGACAGCCCACATCCTCGGCGGCGCAGTGATCGCTCCTGACTCCTCCCGTGGCGTCGTCGACGCACGCCAGCGCGTGTTCGGCTACGAGAACCTGCTCGTCTGCGACGGCTCCGCGATCCCCGCGAACGTAGGCGTCAACCCCTCGCTGACGATCACCGCCCTGGCCGAGCACGCCATGAGCCACGTGCCGGTCGCGGGGATGGTCGGCGAGCCCGCCCCGGAGCCTGCAGCAGCCGCTTAGCGCCCGCCGGCCATCGCCGGCAGGATCACCAACGTGTCCGTCTCGCCCACAGCCGTGTCGAGGCCGCCAAGCACGCGCACGTCCTCGTCGTTGAGATAGACGTTGACGTAGCGGTTGAGCTGGCCGTCGGCTGCGAACAGCTGATCCTGCGTCGCGGGATGGTTGGAGGCGAGGTCTCGCAGGACGTCACCGACGTTCTCGCCGGAGGCGCTCACCTGCTTCTCGCCGCCGACGGACGCGCGCAGCACCGGGGGAATCTTGATCGTGGCCATCGTTGCGGGCAGATTACCGAGTGGAAGAGAAGAACGCCGGTAGCGGTTCGCTGGCCAAACCAGGCAAGGACGCAGTGAGCGAAATGTGCAAGCAGCACATGAGCGATCGAGGACGCCGCCTGGCGCCGCGCCAGCGGGCCGCTACCCTGCCGCGGCGCAGAAAGCCTCGTAGTCCGGAAACACGCCCATCTCCTCGTCGGCGATCTCGTCGGGCTCGCGCGAGCAGATCGGGCAGTCGGGGTCGCGATGCACTTTGACCTCCGTCAACGTGGCCCCCAGCGCGTCGTAGAGCAACAGCCGCCCGATCGCGGGTTCGCCGATGTCGAGGATCAGCTTGACGACCTCCGTGGCCTGCAGCAGCCCCATCGTGCCCGGCAGCACGCCGAGTACGCCGTTGGCGCCGCAAGAGGGTGCGAGCTCTGCCGGCGGGGGCTCGCGGAAGAGGCAGCGGTAGCACGGCCCCTCGTAGGGCTTGAACACCGATAGCTGCCCGTCGAACCCGAGGATCGAAGCGGAGACGACGGGGATCTTCAAGCGCACGGTCGCATCGTTGAGCAGGTAGCGCGTGGGGAAGTTATCGACGCCGTCGACGATCACGTCGTAGCCCTCGATGATCTCCATGATGTTCGAGGAGTCGATGCGCACGGGGTACTTGACGACCTTCACGTCGGGGTTCAGGGCGCGGATCGACTCCTCGGCGGAGTCCACCTTCGGCGCCCCGACGCGCTCGGTCGAGTGGATCACCTGGCGCTGGAGATTGGACAGGTCCACCACATCATCGTCGACGATCCCCAGCGTGCCGACACCGGCCGCGGCCAGATACAGCGCTGTCGGCGAACCGAGACCGCCGGCGCCGAGCAGCAGCACCTTCGCGTCGAGCAGCTTCTGCTGGCCCTCCGCGCCGATCTCCGGCACGAGCATGTGGCGCGAGTAGCGCTCGCGCTGTTCGGGGCTCAGCGCGCGCGGGATGACGACGTCGTAGCCGCGGTCCTTCCACAGCGTGATGCCGCCGGTCATCGAGGTGACGTTCGTGTAGCCGAGATCCTCGCTCAGCGTGCGCGCGCCGTAGGCCGAGCGGTTGCCCGACTGGCAGTAGAGCACGATCTGCGCGTCGCGATCTGAGACCACGCCCTCGATGCGAGTCTCGAGATAGCTGCGGGGCACGTGCTTGGCGCCCGGCAGGTGTCCGGCGGCGAACTCGTCGGTCTCGCGCACGTCCACGATCGCCACGCCCTCGCCGATCAGCTCGCGCACCTTCGACGGGTCGATCTCGTCTATCTGGCTCTTGACTTGCCTGAGCAGCTCCGCGCCTGACGGTGTCATCGCGATACTCCTAAATCATGGTCGGGATTCGGGGAGACTTCACAAAGTATAGCGCCGCTCGGCATGCTTTCAAGGCGCTGTTGAAGCTTCTCTAGGCTTGGCCACGCATGCGCCGACCCCGCCCCCACATCCTGCTGCTTGCCGTTGCTGCGCTCCTGGCGGCGACGATCGCGCTCGTCGCGGTCCTGGACAAACCCTCCGATCACGGCGGCGCCTCGCCCTCGACCGCGGACCTGCAGGCGGCGAGCTCGTCGGGGTTCGATGGCGCCGCTATCCCGCCCAGCCCCCTCGCGCCTGCGTTTACGCTCACCGACCAGTACGGCCGTAGCCTGTCTCTGAGCAGCGTGCGCGGCCATGTCGCGGTGCTCGCGTTCCTGTACTCGACGTGCGGAGCGACCTGCATCCTCATCGCCCAGCAGATCCGTGGAGCGCTCGACGAACTCCCCCACCCCGTTCCCGTGCTGATCGTCAGCGCCGATCCTGCGGCCGACACACCGGCGAACGTTGCGCGCTTCCTCGCGCAGGTCTCGCTCACAGGACGCGTTCGCTACCTGACCGGCTCTCCCACGCAGCTGCGCCGGGTCTGGCGCGCGTATCGCGTGCACCCCGCGAGCGAGGGACGAGCGACGTTCGACCGCTTCGCGTCTCTGCTCCTGCTCGATGCCCGCGGACGGGAGCGGGTGCTGTTCGAGCCCGAAGTGCTCACTCCTGAAGGGCTCGCTCACGACATCCGCAGGTTGCAGACCGAACCGCAGCCCTAGCTCCAAAGCTTGTTATCTGATCTGATAATCTAGAGTTATCATGGCCCCGCTTGACGACGTCCTGGAGAAGGCCGCACAGCTGCAAGATTTGGTCCCTGGCGCCGTTCTGGTCGGGGGGTCGGCGGCGGCGGCGCACGCCCACCACCGCGAGTCGTTGGACCACGACCACGTGGTCACCGACCTTGCCGAGCGCTTCGACACGATCCTCGAGAATCTGGAGGCGCTCGGGGACTGGTCGATGACCAAGGCTCAGCCCGGGAAGATCATTCTTGGCGAACTCGGCGGCATCGAGACCGGCGTCCGACAACTGCTGCGCAGCCGCGCACTCGAGACGACCACAATCGAAGTGAGCGGCAAGCCGCTCGTGATACCCACCGCCGCGGAGATCCTGCGGATCAAGGCGTGGCTAGCCCTCAGCCGCAACCAGACCCGCGACTACCTCGACATCGCGGCCCTCGCCGATCGTGCTGGCCTTGACGAGGCGGCCGACGTGCTGAGCGCCATCGACGACTACTACGCCGACATCAACCGTCGGCCCGAGGCCGTCGTCACGCAGCTCGTCAGACAACTCGCGGACCCGCAGCCGCGAGACGCCGAAGTCACCTCTCAGCTCGCCACCTACAAGGCGCTCGACCCCCGCTGGCACGACTGGTCCGCGGTCAAGACCGTGCTCGCCGATCTCGCCGAGAGGATTGCGCGATGACGCTGCGCTTTCGCAACCTCGACTTCGACGCCGACGCGCCGATGGATCAGTGGCCTGCTGAGGCAATCGAGACGGTGATCGACCGCGGCTCGCTGTCTGACTGGCGCGAGCTCGGGGCCGCGATCCGGCGCAACCCCTGGGGTCCCGCCGCACGCACCGCCGAGACTGTGATCACGTGGGGCGAGCACTACGGCGTCGACGCGCTGCTCGCCCGGGCGATCTGTCACGCCCGCGAGGATCTCGCTCTGCGGGGACGAGCCGCGTACGCCGCGCAGATCCGCTCCTGGCGCTCGCAGACGGGGATGACGCTGCGCCAGTTCGCGCTGGCGGCGGGCACCTCCGCCTCCAGGCTCTCCGACTACGAGCACGCGAAGGTGGCGCCCACCACCGACGTGCTCGGACGCCTCCGACACGTCGCGGAGACCGTGAGCGCGGCTGATACCCTAGCGCGCAGGTAGGTATTTGAAAGATGATGTTCTCAACCAAGGCCGAGTACGGCGTGCGCGTGATGGTCGAGCTGGCTCGGCGAGCCGGCGCGGCGAGTACGAGCGGCGATGGGGCGATCGGAGATCCGATCTCCCTGGCGGAGATCGCCGAGCACGACGGGATGCCGCTGGCCTACCTGGAGCACCTCGTCGCCCGCCTGCGCAAGGCCGGCCTGGTCGATTCGCGGCGGGGATCGCGGGGCGGCTATCTACTCGCGCGCTCGCCGACCGAGATCACGATGGCCGAGGTCGTCGAGGCGCTGGAGGGCTCGATCGCGCCGATCGAGTGCATATCCCAGGCCTCCGACGGCTCGATCGTGTGCTCGCGCGAGTCGAGTGATTTGGGATCCCGCCCACCCCACGTATGCCCGACCAAGCTGCTGTGGACGCGCGTGCGCGGGGCGATCGTGCGCACGTTGCAGGACACTACGCTGGCGGACCTCGTGCTCGGACCGTCCCTCGGCCTCGCCGGTGGACTACCGACCGACACGGGCGTAGCCGCCACCCTGCCGACGCTGCCGGCCGCCGCTTCTGCCCGTGCCGCGGCGCCGGCTGCCTGACAGCCTCCCAACCAACCCCGAAGACCGGAGCTCGAACCAGCGATATGGCCGACCTAGAGATCAGAGACCTGCACGTGCGCATCGAGGAGCGCGAGATCCTGCGAGGCGTGGACCTCGACATCTCGCGTGGGGAGATACACGCACTGATGGGTCCGAACGGCTCGGGCAAGTCGACGCTCGCCTCGACCCTGCTCGGGCATCCCGCGTATGAGATCACCGAGGGCACGATCGTCTTCAAAGGGCAGGACATCACCGAGGCCGAGCCCCACGAGCGCGCCCACGCAGGCCTGTTCCTGGCCTTCCAGTACCCCGTCTCGATCCCGGGCGTGTCGGTAGCGAACTTCCTGCGCATGGCCATCAACGCCCAGCGCGAGGAGCCGATCCAGGTGAAGGAGTTCCGCACGCAGTTGCAACACGCGATCGATCTGCTGGACGTCGATCGCTCGTTCACCTCGCGTCATCTCAACGACGGCTTCTCCGGCGGCGAGAAGAAGCGCGCGGAGATCCTGCAGATGGCGATGCTCAAACCGGACATCGCGATCCTCGACGAGACCGACTCGGGCCTGGATATCGACGCGCTGCGCACGGTCGCCGAGGGCGTGCAGCGCCTGCACGACGAGCAGGGGCTGGGCGCGCTGATCATCACCCACTACCAGCGCATCCTGCACTATGTGAAGCCCGAGTTCGTGCACATCCTGATGGACGGGCGCATCGTGCTGCAGGGTGGCGTCGAGCTGGTCGAACGCCTGGAGCGCGAAGGCTATGACCAGATCCGCCAGGAGGTCGGCGCTGATGTCCGATAGCCGGCGCGCTACGGCGTCCTCAGTCGCTCGCGTGCAAACCTCAGTCGCTCGCGTGCAAAGCACGCCACGCTCCTTGCGTCCTTGTAGCGCTTGGCTCTCGAACATCAGCGTGAGCGTGAAGGCCGGTGACGACGTTGGCTGAGGTTCAGGTCAAGCCAGGCCGCCATCGCGAGGCGACGCTCTACCACGCCCTGCACGGGGCCGGGGCGGGACATGGGTCCGGGCGCACGCTCGAGCAGCTGCGCGAGGCCGCGCTCGCACACTTCTTCACCTCCGATCTGCCCGTCTGGAGGCGCTCGGGGTTCTGGACGACGAGCCTGCAGACGCTCGACCTCGACGCGCTGGAGACCGCTCCCGAAGGGATCGAGCCCGACGCAGTGCCGGATGTCGTGACGCGCACGCTCCCCGACCGTGCGCGCGCTGGGCGGATCGTCCAGTGCGCGGGCGCGGTCGTGCACGTCGAGCTCGACCCGGCGCTGGCCGAGCGCGGCGTGATCCTGTGCTCGCTGGAGGACGCCTTCCGCGATCACGCAGAGCTCGTCGGCGAGCACTACTCGCGCCGCCTGACGATCGACCGCCACAAGCTGGAGGCGGCCAACGCGGCCTTCTGGACGGGCGGGGCGTTCCTGTACGTGCCGCCGGGCGTCGTCGTAGAGGATCCGTTTGAGATCGTCTACGCGATCGACCGCGCCGGCGTGGCGCAGTACGGGCGCACGCTCGTCGTCGGCGACCGCACAAGCGAGTTCCGCGTGCACGAGTACGACCTGGCCGAGGATTTCCAGGGTCAGGCGTTGCACGCAGGGGCGTTCGAGCTGTATCTGGGAGACGGAGCGCGCTGTCGTCTGGCGCAATTCCAAGACTGGGGCAGCGGCGAGGTGTATGACGTCTCGACCCGCTTCGTGGGCGTCGGCCGCGACGCCTACTGCCACTGGCTGCCCTCGCTGCTGGGCGGGCATCTCGTGCGCCAGCACCTGGAGCTGGCCGTGAGCGAGCCCGGCGGGGACATGGCCTTCCGCGGCCTGTTCTTCACCGAGGCCGACGAGCACCTGGACGCGTTCGCGGTGGACCTGCACGAGACGGGGCCCTCGGGCGGGGACGTGCACTGGCGCGGCGCGGCGACGGGCGAGAGCCGCGCGTCGTTCGAGGGGCTGATTCAGATCGACCCGGGCGCGCAGCAGACGCACACCTACCTGCAGATCCACACGATGATGCTCTCGCCGAAGGCGCGCCTGGACGCGATCCCCTCAGTGCTCGTCTCCGCCGACGACGTCTCGGCCTCGCACGGCGGCACCGTGGGCGAGCTGGACGAGTCGGCGATCTTCTACATGCAATCGCGCGGCCTGGATCGGCCCGCGGCGGTGCGGCTGCTCGTGGAGGGCTTCTTCGAGCCGGTGCTCGCACAGCTGGCCGACGAGCCGCTGGAAGAGCTGATCCGCACGCGGCTGGCCGCGAAGTTGGCCTCCGCCCGTGAGGACATCGAGACGTATGCCACCAGTCGCTAGCTCCCCCACCTCGCTGCACGTAAAGGCCGACTTCCCGATCTTCGCTCGCCGCTTCGGCGAGCGCGAGCTGATCTACCTGGACTCGGGCGCGACCTCGCAGAAGCCGGCGATCGTGATCGACACGCTGGCCGAGCATCTGCGTTCGCACAACGCGAACGTTCACCGCGGCGTGTATGCGCTCGCGCAGGAGGCAGACGCGGCCTATGACGGGGCGCGCCGTCGCGTCGCCGCCTTTGTCGGCGCCTCGCCGCAGACGACGGTTTTCACGAAGAACGTCACCGAGGCGATCAACCTCGTGGCCTACGCGTGGGGACGCGGCAACGACGCGGATGGACGACCGAACGTGGGTGCGGGCGATGCGATCCTGATCACCCAGCTGGAGCATCACGCGAACATCGTCCCCTGGCAGATGCTTTGCCGCGAGCGCGGCGCGCAGCTGCGCTACTTGGAGGTCGACGAGCAAGGCGAGCTATCGCTCGAGCAGCTGGACGCGGAGCTCGCGCGGGGCGATGTGCGCCTGGTTGCCTTCGCGCACGTCTCGAACGTGCTTGGGACGATCGTCCCGGTTGCGGCGATGTGCGCTCGCATCCGCGACGCGGGCGCCCTCTCGCTCGTAGACGGCGCACAGGCGGCGCCGCAGATGTCCGTGGACGTCGATGCGATCGGCGCGGACTTCTACGCCTGGACGGGACACAAGGCGCTGGGACCCACCGGCATCGGCGTGCTGCACGGGCGCAAGGAGATCATGGAGACGATGCAGCCGTTCATGACGGGCGGGGACATGATCTCCTCGGTCGACTTCCAGTCCTCCACGTGGAACGAGCTGCCGTACAAGTTCGAGGCCGGGACACCGCCGATCGCCGAGGCGGTCGGACTGGGCGCAGCCGTCGAGTACCTGTCGGCGCTGGGCATGGAGCGCGTGCGCGCGCACGAGCAGGCGCTGACCGCGTACATGCTCGAACGGCTCGACGAGATTCCGGGTCTGCGCGTGGTCGGCCCGCCGCAAGCCGAGCGCCGGGGCGGCCTCGCGTCGTTCACGATCGAGGGCATCCACCCCCACGACGTCGCCGAGCTGGCCGACCGCGGAGGCGTGTGCATCCGCGCGGGACACCACTGCGCGCAGCCGCTGATGCGCTGCCTGGGCGTCGGCGCGACTGCGCGCGCGAGCGTGAGCGTCTACAACGAGCCCTCGGACATCGACGCCCTCGTGGACGCGCTGCTGGCCGGGCGCGAGGTGTTCGGGCTATGAGGATCCGCAGGATCCGGTCAAGGGCGCCTGGAAGGCGCACCTCCACATCAACGGCCGGGACCGGACGTCCCGGCGAGCTATGACCATGGACGACCTCTACCGCGACTACATCCTCGAGCACTACAAGCGCCCGCACAACTTCGGCGAGCTGGAGCCCCACGACCTCGACGCACACGAGCACAACCCCCTGTGCGGCGACGAGCTGGGCGTGCATATCACGGTCAAGGACGGACGCATCGAGGATCTGCGCTTCCACGGCCACGGCTGCGCGATCTCCCAGGCCTCGGCGTCGATCGCCTCCGAGGAGCTGATCGGGATGGAGCTGAAAGAGGTCGGCGAGCTGGACGCCGACTGGATGATCGAGCTGCTGGGTATCCCTGTATCGGCGACGCGGCGCAAGTGCGCGCTGCTGAACCTCAAGGTCGTTCGCGGGGCCGTTACTGGCGACAACGACTGGCCCGCCTGATGCCCGCGATACAATTCCTAGTCCAGAGCACGGGATTCGCATAACCACCCAGCGAGGAGTCGTATGGCCGCCACCGACACCGTCAGGATCACCAAGCCGAGCCCGATCGTCGAGGACGATCAGGGGCAGCTGCACGCCCGCCAGGGCATCTCGCGCGAGGTCGTGAGCGAGCTGTCGAAGATCAAGGGCGAGCCCGACTGGATGGCCGAAAAACGGATCAAGTCGCTGGAGATCTTCGAACGCAAGCCGATCCCGACGTGGGGACCGGACCTCGGCGGGTTGAACCTGGACGATCTCGTGCTGTACTCGCCGCCGACGGCGGGGCGCTTCAACAGCTGGGACGACGTGCCGGAGGAGATGAAGCAGACCTATGAGGATCTGGGGATACCGCAGGCCGAGCGCGAGCACCTCGCGGGCGTCGTCGGAGTGTGGCGCCAGGAGCCGGTGTATGAGGGCCTGAAGGAGGAGTACTCAAAGCAGGGGATCCTGTTCTGCTCGATGGACACGGCGATCACGGAGTACCCGGAGCTGGTGCAGAAGTACTTCATGACCAAGTGCGTGCCGGCGCAGGACAACAAGTTCAGCGCGCTGCACGGCGCGGTGTGGTCGGGCGGAGCGTTCTGCTACGTCCCGAAGGGCGTCAAGTGCGATCTGCCGCTGCAGTCCTACTTCCGCATGGAGGGGGCAGGAGAGGGCACCTTCGAGCACACCCTGATCGTCGCCGACGAGGGCGCGGAGGTGAACTACATCGAGGGCTGCACGGCACAGACCTACAGCGTGAACTCGATGCACTCGGCGGTCGTCGAGATCTTCGTGCACGAGGGCGCGAAGGCCCGCTACACGACGGTGCAGAACTGGTCGAAGGACGTCTACAACCTCAACACCAAGCGCGCGATGGTCGACGCGAACGGCACGGTCGAGTGGGTCGGCGGGTCGATGGGCGCGAAGTACGTGATGCTCTACCCGGGCTCCTACCTGATGGGCGAGGGCGCGCGCGCGGACCACCTGAACGTGGGCGTGGCGGGCAAGGGCGTGCATAAGGACACGGGCGCGAAGGTCGTGCACCTGGCGCCGAACACGACCTCGAACATCCTCGCGAAGTCGATCTCCAAGGACGGCGGGATCATGGGCTACCGCGGCCTCGTGAAGATGGGCCACAACTCGGCGGGCTCGAAATCGCGCGTGCAGTGCGACGGCCTGATGATGGACGGCGAATCGAAATCGGACACCTGGCCGGACATCCAGATCCAGAACCCCCACGTGACGGTCGCGCACGAGGCGACCGTCGGGCGCATCTCCGACGATCAGCTCTTCTACATGGGCTCGCGCGGCTTCACCGAGGACGAGGCCGCAGCGATGATCGTCAACGGCTTCATCGAGCCGGTGACGAAGGAGCTGCCGATGGAGTACGCGGTCGAGCTCAACCGACTGATCCAATTGGAGATGGTCGGGTCTATTGGCTAGGCGCTCCGTTTGAGGGCGCCTGTAGACACAATTGCAGCGCCGCTGTTCCCGACGAAGGCATCGTGGGTCAACGTGCCCGGTGGGAAGGGCGCGCAGGCGAGCATCATCCAGCGGGGGCGGCCGATGCTGGTGGAGTTCTGGGATTTCTGCCGGCCGAACTCGCTGCGCACGCTGCCGTATGTGAAGGCGTGGCACGAGCGCTACGTCGGTGATGGACTGCGTGTAATCGGTGTGCACTCCCCCGGGTTCGAGCCCTCCCACGACGAGGAAGCGGTCAGGAACGCGGTGGCGCGCCTGGGGATCGAGTATCCGGTGCTGATCGACTCAGAGCTGGAGGTGTGGCAGGAGTACGAGAACCTGGGCTGGCCGGCGCGCTACCTGTTCGACGGGCGCGCGCGGCTGTTCGAGTACCACTACGGCGAGGGCGCGTACGCCGAAACGGAGCTGGCGATACAGGAGCTGTTGGGTGTGGAACGTGAGCCACTGGCGCCGGTGCGCCCCGAGGACTTCGCCGACGCGCAGCTGGCGCCCCAGACGGCCGATCAGCCCGGCGCCTACTCGGGGCCGTATGAGGCGGGCGGCGTGTGGGCGGTGCTCGAGGGGGCGGGCACGGTGCAAGCACACGTCGAGAGCGCTCGTGCAGACCCGGCCTCGGCCGCACAGACTGGTCCCCTCGAGCAGACGCTCGAGCTCGACGTCTCCCATTCGGGCGCCTATCCGCTGGTCGAGCACGACCGCCACACCGGGGGCCTCCTCACGCTGACGGTCGCCCCGGGTGTGCGGTGTCACGCGACGTGCTTCACGCCGGGCGTGACCTGAGCGATCAGAGCTCAGGATTCTTCGAACTCGTCGGTGACGTTGAAGATGATGGCGTTGTTACCGGCCGTGCTGGGGAATCCGAACATCGAGTCGACTAAGGTGTCGGCCGAGGGCGACCCGCAGCCGCTAGCGGCGGGCTCTGCGAAGGTGTTGTCCACCAACGTCTCGTTGTTGACCACGACCAGTTTTCCGCCGTTCTGAAGTTCGACTTCTCCCACTTTGCCCGTGATCGGCCTGTTCGGCAGGGGAGGATTGGTGAAACTGGTCGTCAGGTGCAATAAGATCGGACCGACGATGCACGTGCCGCTCAACGACGGGCCGGCTATTTTGATGTTCATCGGCAACAGCAGCGCGGTGTTTTCTGCGTCGAGCAGATTTTCGGGGTTGAGTTCGACTTCCGGATTCACCAACGGACCCGACAGGGGATGAGCGACTTCATCGGCCAGTTCGATCGTCTGTTTGTAGGTCCCGAACATTAACGTCGGCACTCCCACAAACGTGGCGCCTGGTTCCGCTTCATAGAATTCATAGCTGCCCGCATCGACACCCCCTTCCAGGGCGAAGCCGCTGGGCCAGCGATAGTGGGCGTTGCTGATTTCACCGCCGCCTTCGATCCACGTGCAGAACACCGGCGGACCCACTAATGGGCAGTAGGCGAGATTGGCGGCCGACGCCGACGACGTTGCGGCGAAGGAGACGATAAGCGCTGCGAGAATCACCGGTACGTGCATGCGCACGCGCACGCGCGGCAAAGGCATGGCGTGCACGCGACGCATGGCATGCGTGCAACCGCGGTCTTCGACCCCCATCACGACCCCCATCGTTGAATTGGCGAGAAAGCCGTGCGCAGCCTCCGCAAGCGTGCTTGGGCATCCAGCCGGCTGGAAAAATGCAGTGAACTGGTGAGTATCAGGTCCCAGGCGGTATTACAAGAAACTGGAAACACGCAGCGAAACGAGGCGCGCATGCGCCGTGCATCTCACCACCCTGCATTTCGCGCCGAGGAATGAGTTAGAGCAGCCCGACCTGTCGGGGACCGAGACTGGAGAGCTCCGCGTGCGAGCGATCGAGCAGCAGCCGCTTGAGCACCGGCGACCCTGAGTCCTCGACGAGCACGCAGGTTCCGGGCCAGTAGGGGGACTCGCCGGGCGTGGGCGTGAGGAAGATCGAATCGTAGGTCCAGCAGCCGGAGTTGACCAAACGCGCGCCGCTGCGCCCGCGCCACTCAGACTCAGGATCCTCCGGGAAGGGTCCGGCGCGGTGGGTGTGGCCGAAGACGACGTAGGCGTCGCCCAGGTCCAGCCGCGCGGCGACCTCCCCCATCGCTTGCAGACCGGAGCGGCGCAGGGCGGTGCGGGAGATGTCGGCGTTGACGGGACCGAGCCCGGCGCGGTTGAGCCCTCCGACCATCAACGGGAACCCGCGCTTGATCGCGGTCTTGCTCGCTGCGGCGCGCGCGGAGTGCAGCATCCGCTTGCCCCGTGCGTAGCCGGCGCCGACTCTCCCGTTCGCGGCGCTCGCGCCGTTCCTTCCGACTTCCCCACTACCGGTGCTGCTCAGCGCACGCCAGGCGCGCGCGGTGGCAAGGCCGTTGAGCACCGGACCGGCGGCGGCGTAGCGGGTGATGGCGTCGCGCCAGGCGTAGATGGGCGCGGTGACCGACTCGTAGCCCTCGGCGCTCTCGAGGGTGCCGGGCGGGCGTTCGAGCAGGCGTCCCATCACGCCGACGCCGATGCGCTCGAGCGTGGGCACGGTGAGGTGGGCGTCGAGGAAGTGGCCGTGAGTGGCGTAGACGTCGGGGCGCACCCACAGGCCGGGGTAGGCGACGGTCACCTCGGCGGGCGCGGCCCAGCGAGCGATCTGGGCAAGCATCGGCGAGGCTGCGGCGGGCTCGAAGCGCTGCTCGGGGCCCAGCGGCTCGGGTGCGGGATCGCGCAGCGCGCGGGTGTCGAGCCACGTGCTGACCATCAGATGATCGTGGTTGCCGGCGGTGATCACCAGCTCACGGTCGCCGCCGAGCGCGCGACCGACGTCTTCGAAGAAGGGGCGCGAGGCGAGGAGCGCGTCGTGGGGCGGTCCGTGGCGCAGCTCGAGCACGTCGCCGAGCAGCACGAGGCGATCGATCCCGTCGAGCTCGTCGAGCAGCGCGGCGCGCAGCTCGGGGCGGCGCAGCAGATCGATCCCGGAGAGCCCGCCGAGATGCAGGTCGGAGACGATCAGGGTGCGGGTCAAGGCGGCGTGCGGGGGCGGGAGAGCTCGCGGGAGGCGCTCAGCCGGAGGCGCCGGAGGCGACGAACTCGCGAACGGGCTTGGGGAGCATGAAGCGGACGTCCTCGCGGATCACGTCCACCTCGGAGATGTCTGCGACGCCGCGCGCACGGAAGTAGTCGACGAGCTCTGCTACGAGGTTCTCGGGCGCGCTGGCGCCGGAGGAGATGCCGACGACGCGCCGGCCGGCGAGCCACTCCTCGCGCACTTCGGAGGCGTTGTCGATGAGGTGCGCGTCGGTGCCGCAGTCCTGGGCGACCTCGACGAGGCGAACGGAGTTGGAGGAGTTGCGCGAGCCGATTACGAGCATCAGGTCGCAGTCGGCGGCGAGCTGCTTGACGGCGGCCTGGCGGTTGGTGGTGGCGTAACAGATGTCGTCGGTGCGGGGACTTGAGATCTGCGGGAAGCGTTCGCGCAGGCGCGCGACGATCGAGTCGGTTTCGTCCACGGAGAGGGTCGTCTGCGTGACGTAGGCGACGCGCTCGGGATCTTCGACCTGGAGCGCGTCGACGTCGGCCTCATCCTGCACGAGCACGATCCGCTCGGGGGCCTCCCCCATCGTGCCTTCGACCTCCTCGTGGCCGGCGTGGCCGACGAGCACGATCGTGTAGCCGTCCTTGGCGAAGTGGACGGCCTCGCGGTGGACCTTGGTGACGAGCGGGCAGGTGGCGTCGATCGTCTGCAGACTGCGCTGCAGCGCGGCGGTGCGCACGCTCGGGGCGACGCCGTGGGCGGAGAAGACGGTGACGGCGCCCTCGGGGACTTCGTCGATGTCCTCTACGAACACTGCCCCACGCTCGCTGAGCTGCTCGACGACGTGGCGGTTGTGGACGATCTGCTTGCGCACGTATACGGGCGGGCCGTGCTCGTCGAGCGTGCGTTCTACGGTCTGCACGGCGCGATCGACACCGGCGCAGTATCCGCGCGGCGCGGCGAGCAGCAGCTTCTCGACGGTGTTGGCCACGTTGCCCATTGTATGGGTCCACGCCAGAATATCTGCCGGGATTGAGGCCGCCGTTCCGCGGCGTCAGACACCACCCCCGATGCTCGACGTGCCACCAGCACGCCTGCGCTCGCGTGCGGCGTCTGCCATCCACGGCCCGACCCCCTCAACCCACCACCTATTCTGGCGTGGACCCTGGCCGCCGGGTACGCTAACCGTGGATGGCGCAAAAGCACCTCGACAGGCTCACACCGGTGGACGCTTCGTTCCTGCACCAGGAGGGAGCGAACTCGCACATGCACGTCGGCGGGCTGACGATCGTCGAAGGCCCACCGCCGCCGATGGAGGAGTTCTTGGAGCAGATTCGCATGCGCCTGCATCTGGTGCCGCGCTATCGCCACAAGCTGGCGCACACGGCGCTGGACAGCGGGCGACCGGTGTGGATCGACGATCCGAGCTTCAACCTCGAGTACCACGTGCGCCATACGGCGCTGCCGACACCGGGCGAGCCCGAGCAGCTGCGGGGACTGACGGCGAGGATCTTCTCTCAGCAACTGGATCGTTCGAAGCCGCTGTGGGAGATGTGGTTGATCGAGGGTCTGAAAGACGATCGTTTCGCCTTGATCTCAAAGACCCACCATTCGCTGATCGACGGTATCGCGGGAATCGATTTGGCGACGGTGCTGTTCGACCTGAGCCCGGACCCGCCGCCGATCAAGCACTCGGGGCGCGCTTGGCGCCCGCACCCGGAACCGGGCACGCCGGAGCTGGTGGCGACGGGGTTGAAGGGGGCGGTGCGCGCCGGGATCGAGCTGGCGGAGGGGGCGCTTGACGCGTTTGCGCATCCCGAGCGCGCGCTCTCGCGCACGCGCGAGGCGGCGGAGGGTATCGGTGAGATCGTGTGGGCGGGGTTGAACCCGGCGCCGGAGACGCCGCTGAACGTGCCGATCGGCCCGCACCGTCGCTTCATGGGGATTGGGAGCCGGCTGGATGACTTCAAGCTCGTGAAGAACGCGTTCGGGGGCACGGTCAACGATGTGGTGCTGGCGGTGGTGGCGGGCGCGCTGCGCGAGTTTTTGATCGCGCGCGGATTGCGCACCGAGGGCGTGGAGTTGCGCGCGCTCGTGCCGGTGTCGGTGCGCGCGGAGGACGAGCACCACCAGGGCGGCAACCGCATCGTGGTGATGCGCGGCCCATTGCCGGTCTACATCGCCGACCCGGTGCAGCGGCTGCGGTTCGTCTCGCACGAGATGGAGGGCTTGAAGGAGTCAAAGCAGGCGCTCGGCGCGGAGGTGATCGCGGGCGCTCAGAACTTCGCGCCGCCGACGATCCTCGCGCAGGCTTCGCGCCTGAACTTCTCGACGCGCCTGTTCAACCTGATCGTGACAAACGTGCCGGGCCCGCAGTTCCCGCTGTATGTGCTCGGGCGCGAGATGCTGGCGGCCTACCCTGTGGCGTTCCTACCCGAAAACCACGCGCTGGCGATCGCGATCATGTCTTACAACGGCCAGATGAACTTCGGTCTGCTCGGCGACTTCGACGCGCTGCCGGACATCGACCTGATCGGCGAGACGATCGCCGATCAGCTCGCGACGCTCGTGGGGCTGGCGCGCGAGTCTGTCTCAGCGCCGGCCTAAATTTTCACCGCTCTCACTTAGGGCGTCGTAGGCCAAGCGATGCAAGGACGCAGGGAGCGTGGCGTGCGAGAGCACGCGAGCGACCGAGGACGCAGCAGCGCGCCGGCATACGACGTCCTAAGCTAGTAGCCCAGCGCGAACTTGGCATCCTCGGACATCTTCTCCGGGGACCAGGGCGGCGTGAAGACCATTTCGGAGTCGATGGTCTTGACGCCGTCGAGTTCGCCGACGAACTCGTCGATCTGTTCGGTGACCTGCGGTCCGATCGGGCAGCCGGGTGTGGTGAGCGTGAAGGTGACGTTGACGTGCCCATCGTTGACCTCGACGCCGTAGATGAGCCCGAGCTCGACGAAATCGAGCCCGAGCTCCGGGTCGATGACGTTGGAGAGGGCGTCCATCACGTCATCGACGGTGGGCGAGACAGCAAGATCGGACATGGCCTGAGTCTAGCCGGCGAAAGGAACGGCTCAGTTATCGCTTCCCAAGCGATCCCATGCGTACAGCTGGATGCACTCGTGGGCGAGCTCGATGGCCCGCTCGCGGGAGAGGCAGGGGAGCACAGTGTCGAGCGCCTGCTCCTCGGAGACGCCGGCTTGGAAGGCTTCCTCACCGCGGAAGCCGGCGGCGATCTTGAGCGCCTCACGGCGGTTGTCGCCGAGGCTGGGGAAGACGCCGACGAGGAAGTCGGTGTTGGGGATCGGCTGGCCGACCTCGAGCGAGGCGTGCCAGGCTGCGAGCAGGTGCAGGTCGTCCTGGTCGAGGTCGGCGATCGCGCGGGCGTAGTGGACGGAGAGCTCCTGGTCGGGGATGTCGTCGACCCAGGCGCGCACGACCTCGCCGACGAGCTGGCGACGGGCCTCGCGCCCGACGGACTCGGCGATCACGCGGATTGCGTCTTGGGGCTCGATGAAACACAGGGCCACGTCGCAGACTGTAGGCGGCAGGGTGGACGGCATTTTTGCGCCCGGAACCCTCACTGGCGCTAACCTCCGCGAGCGCGGGAAATGTGCTGCAAATACGCCGTTAGTCGGAGATCAGCTCCTCGAGATCGTCCAGATCGAACGCCGTTCGAGCGCGTTCGAGTGCGTGGCGATCGGTGATGTCGGCTTTGAAGCCGAGGGTGGCGCGTTCGCCGGTGCCCCAGTTGGCGAGGGCGAGGTCGAGCACGTCGATGGGGATGTCGAGCTCGGCGGCGAAGGCGGAGGCGCGGCGCTCGAGGTAGATGGGATCGCCGACGGCGAGCACGCGCTTGGCGGCGACGGTCGTGGCGTCCTCGAGCCCGGCGCGGCCGACGGCGAGGTGCAGGGAGTCGGCCTGCATCTCATACAAACCGAGCCGTCCGAGGGTGACGAGCAGCTCGTAGCGGCCCATGCGCGCGAAGCCGGGGAGCGTGAGCCGCTCGAAGGCGCGCTCGAAGCGCCGCTGGGGCGTCCAGGTGGCCTCGCCGAGGAGCCCTTGGACCTGGGAGCCCGCATGCAGCGCCCACTGGCGGTAGGCGTGGACGGTCTCGGAGCCGCGCGCGGGATCGTGGGAGGTGCGTGGCCCGAGCGGTATGCCGTCGAGCGGAGAGCCCTCGAACTCGCGCCCCTGAGCACCTTCGTCGGCGCGCTCCAGCGCGAGACGGATGCCCGCGAATGGATCGTCGTCTTGCAGCGGTGAGAGGTAGACGGTGAGGAAGCAGAGCCAGGTGGCGCGCTCTAGCTGACCATCGCCGGCGAGTGTGCGGACCTCGTTGAAGAGGCTGGGCGGCGCGGAGTGGATGCGCAGGAGGCGAGCGGAGGCAAAGGCGATCTCCTCGGCGAGGCGGGCGGCGTCGGCGGAGGAGCGCAAGCCGGGGAGCAGCGGATGCTCGTAGCCGTCCTCCTGGGCGCGGTCCTCGCGGCGCACACGCACGTCGCGCCCGCCGCGCAGACGCCGGCCGCGGGCGGTGACTGAGCGTCCGCGCGCGGAGGACGAGGAACCGGCGGCGGCGCGTTTGGAGCGGCGCTCGCCGCCGCTCGCGGGCTCGGCGCCGGGCAGCGTCTTGCTGCAGATGGGGCAGCGCTCGATGAAGCGGTTGTGCCGGCAGAAGGTGGGCATTGGCTGTGAGAAACAGCGTAGAAGAACGCGGTCGGGTCCTCCCCCGATCGCGGCCCGCGCGCTTTGGCCCTTACGCCGGCAGCAGCCGAGCCCGGGCCCGCTGCGCCCCCGCACGCCGCTCGCTGTCGAGATCGTGCAGGTAGTCGTCGAAGTCGACTTGGATGGTGTGGCGCTTGGAGGCGACGTAGCGCTTGCGCATGGCGGCCTGGTCGGCGGCGATGTCTGCGCGCAGCTGTGCGGGCGGCGGAAGTTGGTAGTCGCCGAGCAGGTGGTCGCCGACCCATTGGCTCTGGGCCTCGGCGAGCGGCATGATCGCGCCGAGGGGCTGGAGCAGGCCGATGAAGTAGAGGTTGGGGATGTCGAGGTGGAAGACGCGGCGGAAGAGCTCGATGTGGTTGTCGGGCGCGGAGATGAGGTCGGAGTCGAAGAAGGGGAAGGTGATGCGGTAGCCGGTGCAGTAGACGACGACGTCGGCGTCCACTAGGGAGCCGTCGACGAAGCGCACCTGCGAGCCCTCGAGCGCGGCGATGTTGGGCTTGGGGGCGATGGTGCCGTGGGCGATGCGGTCGAGGATGCGCCCGGAGACGGTGGGATGGGACTCGCCGAACTTGTGGTCGGGTTTGGGCAACCCGTAGCGCTCGGGGTCGCCGGTGTAGGAGCGGATGACCTGGTGGATGACGCGCTGGCGGATGGCGAAGGGCACGCGCGGGTCTTGGGGAAGCTGGTCGACGGGTTTGCCGAAGACGTACTTGGGGATGATCCAGGCGCCGTGACGGGCGGAGAGGTAGGTGTTGGCGGCGACGTAGGAGGACTCGACGGCGATGTCCATTGCGGAGTTGCCCATGCCGAGGACGACGACGTTGCGGTCGGCGAAGAGGGAGTTGTCGACGTAGGAGTGGGCGTGCAGCTGCTCGCCTGAGAAGGCCTCGGCGCCGGGGAAGGCCGGTTCGGGCCAGCGGGGGTCCCAGTGGTGGCCGTTGGCGACGAGCAGCGCGTCGTAGGTGCGCGTCTCGCCGCCTTGAAGGGTGATCTCCCAGGTTCCGTCCTCGCGGCGAGCGGCGTGCTGGACGGCGGTCTGGAAGGTGATGTGCGGGCGCAGGCCGAAGTGGTCGACGTAGTCGTTGAAGTACTCGCGGATGTGGGTGTGGTGGGGAAAGTCGGGATAGGAGGTGGGCATGGGGAAGTCGGAGTAGGCCATGCGCTCGCGGGAGACGTTGATGAAGAGGTCGCGGTAGGCGGCGGACATGCCGTTGCGGTTGCCGAAGACCCAGTTGCCGCCGATCTCGTCTGAGGCCTCGAAGCAGTCGAAGGGAATGCCGCGCTCGTGCAGCGCCTTGACGGCGGCGATGCCGGAGGAGCCGGCGCCGATGATGCAGGCGCGCGGCAGCGAGCCCGAGGCGCCGTCGGTGCCCTGATCCCCGTGTGTGACCGTCACTGCCATCCCGCCTCTAGCGTAGAAGATGCGGCGAGGATGTGCGCGGGGGCGGGCTTTGGGGGGAGACCCGTTAGCTCCTCTCACCGACGGCGCTGTCGGCGCCGGTCACCGCAGCAGTTGGCGTTGCGGAGAGCGTCCGAGGGGATGGGAGCTACTTCTTCTTGGTGTTCTTGGTCTTCTTGAGGGGCCCGTATTTCTTGCGTGCTGTGCGTTCGCAGGCATGGCGCTTCTTGCCCTTGGGCTTCTTGTGGCAGGCCTTCAGTGCGATCGCGAGCTTCTGAGCACGGGTGAGGACCTTGACCTTCGGGCACCCGGTGACGGCGAGCGGTGTGTTCTGTTTGGTCTGTACACCGTTTTGGGCGATGAATTCGGTTGGCATGCTCAGTTTTTGTGTGCATGGGTTCCCGATCGCGGTCAGTGCCGAGTAGGGGCCAGAGGGGAGCATCAGTTCGAAGCTAGTGACGGGCTGGTCGGGAACGGTCTTGAACGTGCTTGAGGTGATGCCTGTTTTGCTAATGAAGGTGCTACCGACGAGGTCGATCGTGATGCCGTACCCCTGTAGTACGAGTACGAGGTTCGGGAATGCTTCCCCACCATTTGAGACGAAATAGGCTGGTCCTTCCAGCGGGACGGGTAGTATCGGCGTGACTGCCCTGCCGTGTCCTACGACTGAGGCTGCGGGGCATCCTGCTGGGTTGGTGTGGAATTGTGCGGCGGTGCACGCCTTCTGCAGTGTTGTTAGGCGTGAGGGTAGTTGCTTTGGTAGTTCGACTTTGACGTAGTGGATGTTTGCTTCCTCATGACCAGTGTTCTGTGCGCCTTGGGCTGGGGCGGTGAGCTTTACGTTCAGGCTCGTACCATCCGCTTTGGAGACCTTGCCAGAGGTCGTGGCGCTGAACTGCGGTTTGAACGCGAGGCTCGCACAACCAGCGGGCTGGAACGGACTGCTCGCGCTCGCGGGGACATCATCGGCGGGGCTTGAGAAGTTTTGTCCGGACCCATAGACGGTTGCTGCGAACGTGGTTTTTTCGCAACTGGTGGGGTTGCTCGTGAAGTCCGGGCGGTCTACGTGGATTTGGATGTCGCGGACGTGCACGATGATCCCGTCGATGATGTGCGGGATCTGATCCGAAGGACCCTGCGGAATACTCACTTTCGCAGTGACCGGATCGACCTGAAGCGGTAGGTGCACGACGACTGTCCCGAGGTCAAACGGGCCTACCTTCGCGGCGCTGATAGACACGATGGAGAATGGTGCCCCTTCAAACGGACCACCCAAGTACAGCTTCCCCGGGGCGTAAGCCAACACTGTGCCGACACCAACACCGACCTGTGTATGCCCGATCTGACTGCCAGTGGGGCATGAGGGTTCTGTCTCCTCCGCCGCACCAGTCTTTGAGCGCGCCCGCGCGATCTGCGCTTCAGAACAGAACGGGATGCCGTTCAGATTCGCTGTGAGACCTTCCGGTAGTTGTGTCGTGAAGCCTGTGATCTCTTGTTCGCCGTCTTTACGCGTGATCTGCAAGTCCAGGGGACTGTAAGCGCCGGCGGCGTTATTCGCCGTCCCCGCACTCAAACCAGGCGTAAAGGGTGGGGTGCCCGCGGCGGGGCATGCTCCGCCTTCCTCACCGTGTTCGATCGTAAAGAACGAGTCGCGCTGCACCGGTACGCTGGAAGAGAACGGTGTGAGGTCGGTAATGGTCTTGAACTGTCCGCATGTTGGCGGTGTCGCCAATGGTGCCCTCGCGCCTTCACGGAAGTGCAGGTGGAAGGTGCTGTAAGGCAATGGTGGGAGCCCTTCGAAGCTCGTTACGAGCTGCCCGGTGACGGGGTTCGGTTCGACGTGCCCGGCCTGCTTGATCAACACACCACGTTCAGGAGCACGAAGGACCATGTAGATCGCCAATAGCGAACCGAACTTGTTCTTATACGGTTCCGCCAGGTAGAGGGATCCTTCGACGGGTTCTTCGATCAGGGGTGTTTTCGCGATCACGGACCCCAGCTTCGATGTTTCTGGACACCCCGCACCGGGCTGGGTTTCGAGTTGCTCGCTCTGATATTGCGCTTCTGAGCAGCCCGTGATGCCTTCCGCGAACGACGGGTTGGCGGTGAACCCTTCTGGTAGCGCGACAACGACCTTCGAGGGCTGCGTTTCAGCGATACCACCAGGATTCAACAACCCTTCATCAGCCAGCGACAGTTCGAAGTCAAGACCGCTGGGGCTACCAGCGTTCCGCGTCGTTGGTTGCGCTGCCACACTCGGACTGAACGGTACCGTGCCACAGCCAAGCAACGGTGAAGGATTAGCAGCCGCACCCAATGACTGCGCCGTCGCAGAAACATAATGACCCGGGTTGAGCTTAGAGTCGATCGAGATCGTGGTAAGGATCGGCGCAGTGCAACTCGCGGGCACAGTCAGAAAGGCGAGTTCACGCGCGGTAGATGCGACCGGCGCACCGTGACCGGCAGCCGCTTGGGAGCCGCGCAGCGCGTCGTGGCCGGGGTTGGCGGGCACGCCCCAGACCGTCGCGGTAAGCGAGGTCACTTCCAACGGCACGTCACTGGTAAAGGCGCTCAGGCCGTAGCCGGCTTCGCTCAGCAGCGAAAAGTTCTGCAAAGCATTCAGCCCGATCGCGCTGAAACCGAGCTGCGCTGGCATCCCTGGCGGAGGGACGAGATTATAAATCGGACCACCAACCAGACCGACATCGGGGATGTTGACCTTGACGATCCCGACCTGGGTCTCTGGAGCGCACTGCGGATTGGCGCCCTCGAAGTTCTGGCGGGGACAGCGCGGAACTGCCAGCGGATCACCGGACATCCCGTCAGGGAGATCTATCAAGACATCACGCATTTCCCCACCTTCACTGGCGCCTTCACTATTCACATTAAGCTTGAAAGCGAGGGTAAAAGCATAGGGGTGCGAGGAGGCCTGCGGCACCACATCAAGACCTTCAGCATTTTGGAACGTTGTGCTCACCGAACCCACCTTGAAACCAAACTGCGCGCTCGCAGAGACAACACCAACACCAAGCGATACGACCATCACCACCAGACATACCAACAACACCAGCACGCTCGTCCCGATTCGTGTGCGTGTCGCAAACATTGCTCGCGTACTCATCGCTTGCCTCCCTTCTCAGAGCGCTTGGTAGCTCGCGCGCGGTGTGCTGTCTTGCGCGCCCGCTTTTCGCAAGTGACGCGCTTGTGCTTGGAGCGATCTCGGCGACACACCCGCAACTTCTTTGCCAGCGCTTCACTACTACTAACGATCTTCTTCTGTTTCACAGCAGGCGCTGGACTGTCCGCCGGTGGTGGTTGCAGGAGGTTCCCCGGTCCGGAGAACGTCGCGCTGCCCGGAGACGTGAACAACGGCGGTGTCGGGGTGGCCTGGCACGCTTCGCCCTGACATTCGACACGCTGGGTTTCGGTCTGCGAAGCGAAACCGCCGCCTTCGCGGGCGTCATAGACATCTATCAGTTCGTCCTTGTCCTGCGGCACGAGCCGTTCGCGGGTCGTGAAGAACACGTTCGCTCCCGTTTCGTCCATCGCGAGGAAGTTCGAGTCAGCAGACCCCGTCCCCGGCGAAATCAACAGCACACAACCGGCTGCCCGTTCGCACGTGTCACCCGCCGGCTCACCAGGACCACGAGCCGGCTCATACTCATACACATCTTCGACATCGCCATTGGAATCCGCCGCGGACAACCGGTCACCACTGTCGAACACCAAACGACCCGCATCCGTCAGATAACGAGGCTGCGGCAACCATCCCGGGGCCCCGTCGATCCGTCGCAGCGTCGAGTTCCCACGCGGGACTTCCCCAGTCGGGTTACAAGAGACGCACGCGAGCTTCCCGCTCTGTGAGTCATAGAGAAAGACCTCAGCACAGGAAGATTGCACCGGGACAGATTCACCGCCAAAGTTTAAGTTCAAGCACGGTCCGATGTTGTCATATCCGTTTAGCCTCGCGGTCGAACCGAACGCGAGGTAGTGCCCGTCTGGGCTCGCCTCCGCGGTACGCCCACCGGGCGCCGCTTCCCAGTCGGCGAGCTCCTGGCCTGTGCCGTCGTTGTCGGAGATAAGCAGGGTGGCGATGAAGCGCGTCCCGATTCCCTGCCGATAGAGATAGAGATTGTTTTTGCTTGCCCGCGGCGCTTCGTGGCGCTCGTTTTCACCCGAGCCAGGGAGGACTGCTGTATCGACAAAGTAGACATGTGAGAGGTCTCCGCTTTGCCCTGCGATTCCCTGGAAGCCTCCTTCGCCCTGGGTCAGGTCGGTGCACGCTTCGGTGAGTAGTGAGTACAGGCAGCCATCTGAGAGCAGCACTTGTAGGCCGTTTTCGGATGCGGTGAGGAATCTTCCTGGGTGCCTGATTTCACGGGTGCTCTCGCCGTCTTCGCGGACATAGAGCGTTGAGCCGACATGCCAGTAGACGCGTTGCCCGTCGGTGGAGATCGCGTGAGTGTCCGGAGAGGCCGAGGCAAACGCGGCACCCGTCGCGATCGTGGCGTTGCCGGGCAGCACATTGACCAGTGCCAGTACTCCGGCGTGGAGTTCATAGAGGTCGCGTCCGGTCTGCCCGGGGTCCGGTGGTTCAGGAGCAAAGGCACTCGCTTTGCTCAACGCGTCGTTGGCGGCAAAGAGCTGTGTCGAGAAGTCGGGAGTGTGGCCCGCGTATTCGAGTGCGAGCGAGCTCAGGCCCGAGGGCGCCGTGCGCAATACAGGTTCAAGCGCCGTGGGGTCCGCAGCGTTCTGGAGATAGAAGTTAGGATACCCAACCGGAGCGTTCGGAGAAAGCTGCGATCTTTCCTGGAAGATCAAGCCCTCACCGAGCTGATCGTCGTAAGCGAGAGTACCTCCGCTATTGGTGCTCTGCAGGGTGGGGCTCATGGTCGTGGTCTGCCACCCCATCGCGGTACGATGAGAAATATAGGAGTCAAAGACAGCGCCCTCGGTGGGCGAGAAAGCAAACCCCATGTACGCAACAGCGTTACCGTCCGGGGCGCTCTGCATCGGAAAGACCTCTTTGATCGCCGAACCCGGAGGCTTACATGGTTCGTTCTCCTGGCAGCTGCCTAGGCGTGGGTCGGCTGGGAAGGCCTCCCCGCCATTCTTGTTTATCGGGGAGACCAGCTCATAAGCACGACCATCGGGCAGGCCCGCGGCATAGGATGGGTAGGTATCAAAGGCGGCGGTACCGCCAGCGGTTTCGCAGCGTGGTTCGTGTGGTCCAGCACATTCGCTGCTGGCTACCACCCGATAGCGGTAGGCAGTGCCCGGCGAAAGACCGGAGACACCGACAGCGGCGCTACCAACTTCGTTGCTTGAGAGTTCCCCACCACCAACCGGGACTTCCAGGGCGCCATGAGCGAAACCTCCACCACCGTCATGCAGCGTGGCAACGGTCGCGGTAGCGGGACCACCACTCAGACCAGAGGCATCCACTTCCAACGCGGGGAGGTTCTGGTTTGTAAAAGAACCAATGAATTCGATCTCATAGGGGCTTGAGCCTGTTTCATCACCAGGGCCACCAGAGACAGCGACGTTGCCCTCACCGATCCTCGACAGACCTTCCAAGGCACTTTGGACTTCCCCAGCGGCGATGTTGAAGGGCAAGCCCGCGCGCAGATGCGCACCGGAAACGGTGGATTCAGCTGGGGTTGAGAGCGTCAGTTTTCCCGCTTCGATCGCGACGATCTTTGCATTGGCGGAGATGCCTGGGCCTTCGATGCTCTCCCCGACCATCAGGGGCGCTGGACCATCGGAGGAGATCGCGACCGCGGACCCGGACTGGGTCGGGGCGTTAGAGATCACCAGCGACCCTGGATGCACCGCGACGATCGTGGTACCGGACGGTATACCAGTACCGGAGATCGTGGTTCCAGCTTCGAAGATTCCTTCGCTGGCAACCTCGCCGGTGAGGGTGGTCGAGCCTGCGCTGATCGCGACCGCGGTACCAGGTTTTTCGGTAGGTGCAGAGAGCGTCAGTTCGCTCGCACCGACAGTCTTGATCCTCGCCCCCGGTGGTATGCCTGTGCCGGAGATCGCCTCGCCGACTTCGAAAACACCTTCACTAGCGCTAAGCGAGGTAAGGGTCGTGGTTCCCGATCGAACCGGCGTGTTGGCAAGCGACTTGGTCGCGGCAGCGGAGATGGTCACTTCCGACCCCGAGACCGTAACGATCGTCGTACCCGACGGGATGCCTTCGCCGCTGATCGTCTGACCAATCGCGAAAGTGCCTTCGCTCGCGGTGACCGCGGTCAATGTTTTCGAGCCCGAGATGACCGTGCCCTCCCCTACCGCTCCGCTCAGATTCGCAGTGCCGCTGGCAGCATGAACATCCGCAAGACCCTTCGCGGTTACAAGGCCTTCGAGGGTTTTGGAGCCGGTGCTGAGATCAGCGCTGAAAGCGCCCCCCAGCCGGCGCCCTTCAAAACCCAAACCCAACAAACCACCCGTGGCCCTGACCGTCAGCGCCTGGCGCTCGTTCGGTTCGTTCGCCTCAAAGGCCTCCTCACTCAAGTACTGAAACGCATAGGTAGTGGTGAAGTTGCGCGCATTGATCGACGCCTCCAGCGTCGTCGATACCGTGCTCGTATCAGCCACAGACTCCGACACCACCTCCGGCGAAAACGCCTGCGCGAGAGCAAAGACGTCGCCGATCCCGAGCTGGGTCGACGGGCTTGTGTGTGCTCCGGCGTCAACCCCGTAAAGGGTGCCGGCCGGGCGCAACGAACCCCACGCGAGCCCCGGGTTCACCGCCAGCCCGTACATCTTCTTTGCTTCCGGTTCCGGTTTCAGCGCCGTCTGTACTTCTTCAAATTTCCCCGTCTCTTCATTGCACGCCTTTAATCTGCGGAGTCTTTGATCGGAGAAAGTGAAATAGAATACTTCCCCGTTCACCGGGTTCGTCGCCATCGAGTAGAGCTGTCCGATCACCGTCAGGCTGCAGATCGGTGTACTACCAGCCCCGAGCGTGTACTCCCGGATCGTCCCCGCGCTCGCTGCCACCAACCGATTCGCGCCCACCAACCCCAGCCGCGTGAACCGCTGTTGCCTGTTGGTCACGATTTCGTTTTCTGGCCCTGCGTAAACGTAGTGTTCGTAGTCGCCCGGGCTCTGCGGCTTGAAGCTCATCACCCGAGCCTGCGCGTTCCCCGTCCCTTCGTAGTCTTCGTCGGTGAGATAGACCACTCCGTCTTCACCGACCGCGATCGCACCGTCCGTCGGGAGTACGGTGTGTATCTTCTCCGGACCTTCAGCGATCGATTCCAACGGCGACTTGACCCCCGCATCACCGAAGCCTTCACCGACTGCAATCCCAGTAGCGCTGAACACCTCGACAATGTTATGGATGCGGGGGTTGCGGAATTGGCTATTTTCATTTAGGACGTAGACGTTTCCTGTCGACTGGTCAACCGCTACCCCCGCCAAGAATTCGAAATGGCCGCTCTCTTCCCCACCCAAGGACCCAACGCCCCCGGTGGGAGCCGGGGTGCAGGTGTGGAATGTGTGTTGGGCTTCGTCGGTCACCAGTGCCGGCCCGCAACGCTGATATTCGCTCGCTCCGTTGCCGACGCCCCAGCCCCAGGCTTCACGAAACGGCGGCGCTTCGCCTTCACCACCAGGCCCAAAGCGCAACACCCGGGTATTCTGCCCGACAACGTAGAAGCTCCCCGGTTCAACCCCACCCGCACCGCTCGTGTTGATCGCGATCGCAGTCGCCTTCTGCAGCTGTTCGGCTTCGCCGCTCACCCCGAAATGCTGGTATTCGCTTCCTTCTTTGACCTGTTCGTAATTGGCCTGCGCGACGGCAGGCGCCAGCAACAACACCCCGACCACGACAAGCAGCGTGCCCACTCGACGCAACGAGAATGCCCGCCGGCGCGCGACATCCCCATGCTGAGATCGCGCCCTCCCCCCTGGCAAGCGTGTTAGTCGTGGTCGCCGTGTGCTGTGGGTGGTTGCGTCAGCCGACATGGATTACCGTTCCTTTGTGCTGGCCTTGGAGATAGAGGGTGTAGCTGCCATGACGCAAGGATCCGAGCTTGATACGAGGCGCACCCCTACTCTTACCGTGCTCGACGACGTGTCCGTGACCGACCAGCACCCAACGCAATGTGTCGGGTACCACCGAGGACTTCGCTGAGATGATGTACTTGACCGTGCACGTCACCTTCGCCTTCGTCTTGCCCTTCTGCGTGATCTTGCACGTGACCTTGCCTGCCGGGCCGGCAGGACCTTCCTTGCCCTGCACACCGGCGGGACCTGCCGCGCCAGGGGAGCCTGTATCACCCTTGGCGCCCTGAGTACCAGCCGCTCCAGCCACGCCGCTGGGACCGGCAGGGCCCTGTTCGCCCTGAGCACCCGGGAAGCCGGGATTACCCAGCGCACCAGTCACGCCTTTAGTGCCTTCTTTGCCCGCAGCTCCTTCTTTACCAGCGGCTCCTTCTTTACCAGCCGCTCCTTCTTTACCAGCCGCTCCTTCTTTACCAGCGGCTCCTTCTTTACCAGCCGCTCCTTCTTTACCAGCCGCTCCTTCTTTACCAGCCGCTCCTTCTTTACCTGCCGCTCCTTCTTTACCGGCGGCTCCTTCTTTACCTGTGGTTCCTTCTTTACCTGTGGTTCCTTCTTTGCCTGTGGTTCCTTCTTTGCCTTCGATGAGGAAGATGGCGGTGGCTTCGATTTCAGGGGTGTCGAGTTTGACTTGGCAGGTCGTGGCTGTGAGGTGGCGGCAGCCGATCCAGCCCGCGAATACTGAGCCTGGTTCGGCGGATGCTTCTAGTGTGATGGTCTGGCCTTCTTCGAAGCTGGCTTGGTTTTCTTCGCAGGCAGCGTTGCAGGTGATGGCTGTGTGCGGCGGGAGGCTCGTGACGGTGCCTTTGCCGTTGCCGCCCTTGAAGAGGGTCAGCGTCGAGGGATGAGCGATCGCGATGAACCCGACCGTGACAGTGCTTGCTTGCTTGATTTCGAATTCGCATCCGCTTGTCCCACACGCGCTCGCGGAACCGGTGCCCGATAGCGATGAGAGCTCACCCCCAAGGCCCGGAACGGGCTTAACCGTCACGCTCGTACCGTATGGTTGCGGGCTCGTGCACACACTGTAGGTACCGCTGTGAGCGAATTCGCATTCCACGCTACCCGGACCCGAAGCATTGACCGTCAACGCCTCCGATTCCACCGCGAACACGACAGTGACGCTGCTAGCCTGCTTGATTTCGAATTCGCATCCGCCCGTGGAACACGCTCCCGCCGACCCTGTACCCGATAGTGAGCTCACTTCAACACCAGCGTTCGGGGTCGCTTTCACTTTCACGTTCGTCCCAAACGGTTGCGGGCTCGTGCACGACCCGTAGCTTCCGCTGTGAGCGAATTCGCACTCCACGCTACCCGGACCCGAAGCATCGACCGTCAACGCCTCCGATTCCACCGCGAACGCGACAGTGACACTACTCGCCTGCTTAATTTCGAACTCGCACCCGCCCGTAGAACACCCGTTCGCGGACCCAGTACCAGACAGTGAGCCCACTTCAGCACCGGCGTCCGGGGTTGCTTTCACTTTCACGTTCGTCCCGTACGGTTGCGGGCTAGTACACGGCCCGTAGCTTCCGCTGTGAGCGAATTCGCATTCCACGCTACCCGGACCCGAAGCATCGACCGTCAACGCCTCCGATTCCACCGCGAACGCGACAGTGACGCTACTCGCCTGCTTGATTTCGAACTCGCATCCGCCCGTGGAACACGCTCCTGCCGACCCGGTGCCCGACAGTGAGCTCACTTCGGCACCGACGCTTGGGGTTGGTTTTACTTTCACGTTCGTGGCGTATGGTTGTGGGCTGGTGCACGGTCCGTAGCTTCCGCTGTGCGCGAATTCGCATTCCACGCTGCCCGGACCCGAGGTGTTGACTGTCAGTGCCTCTGTTTCAAGCTCAAAGACGGCTTTGAGCTTGGTCGCTTCGGAGATCGTCACCACACACGGCGAAGTCATGCCGGTACAACTACCGGGGTTGCCTTCGCTGGTAGTCCAGCCCGTGAACTCGCTGTGTTCTCCCGCGGTCGCAGCGAGTTCGACTACTGTCGCGGGCGCAAACAATTCAGAGCAATGCAGGCCACAAGCGATCGCTTCGAAGCCAAGCCCGCTCTGCACGCTCGACACCGTTCCCGTGCCACTACCACCCTTTTCAATCGTCAGCTGAGAGCCGGAGAGCGCGAAGCTAGCCCCTGCCGTGACGTTGGTCGTTCCGACCTGGATCTTACAGGGCGATGTCACACCACTACACGTAGTGCTCGCGGCCCCACTAACACTCCACCCTTCCAAATGATTGTTCGGTTCAGCGGTAGCTTCGAGTTCTGGTTCCTGGGCTTCGTAATATTCAGCCGAGCAACCCACGCCACCAGCCGAGGTGCAGTTCGAGATCGAACCGGACACCGGCGCTGGGGAGCCCACCGCTTCGCTGACCTTACCCGACCCGGTGACGGTGACCTGCAACGTGTGCGTCGACAACACCACGAATTCAGCCTGCACCGTGCTGGCAGAAGAGACCGTGAACGTACACGTGCTCGCTGTTTTGTTCTTGCAGGACGCTTCGGCTGCACCAGTCGCGTTACTCCACTTCACAAAGCCCGAATGAGCCCCTTTGAGCGCCTTCAGCGTTACTTCAGTCCCGGTTTCATACTCAGCAGCACAAGGTTCTTCATGACCTTCCACTTCGCACACAACCGAACCTTCACCAACCACACTCCTACCCAACGAAAGCAACACCGGACCACCGTAACCAAACGCCTGGACCTCTTCGTGACCGTTATCGTCAGCGTATACCTTCCCGCTGGATTCATCAATCGCGAGCTGATTATAGATCCCGGTGACACCGACTTCGAACAGCCCAGACCCGAATTCATCCAGCTTCCCGCCACCAGCACGATACCTTTCGACCCTGAACGTACCACCACAACCCCGCCCGACAAACACCTGCCCAGTCTTCTTATCAACCGCGACTGTACTCACTTCACCATGCCCAGCAGTACCATTCAGACCCGCAAACGCCCCAACTTCAGTGAACCCACCAGAGCCGTTCGGCTTGTACTCAAGCACTTTGCCGGCAGAAGTGTTGGTGCAATTGGTCGCACCAGCAGCGACAAAGAGATCCCCCGACGCGTCCAGCGCCGCGCTCACCGGCTTCGTAAGACCGCTCGTGATGAGATTGGTGCAAACGCCTGCCGGCGTACACTCCTGCAACTTGTTAGCGGTCGGGACGGGAAGGTAGATGTTGCCGGCAGAGTCGATGGCGGGCTGCGGCGGAGTTTTGGCAAGCGTCACTTCAATCGCGAATTCGCCCAGCTTCGCGCCACAAGATTCACCGAACGTTAGAATCGCACCGGAAAAAGCTTCGAGCTGGAAAACATAGATATGCCCATTTTCAGGATTCACAGCCACACTCGAAGGACGAGTCGGCGAACCGTCAAGCGCACAGCTGAGTTCAGTACCAGCGGAGTTGAACTCCTTGAGGCCACCGCTACCATCGACACACGCCTTCAGCCCACCTTCTTCGCTACCACAGCTTGCGACATATACATTGTGGGTCGATTGGTTCACCGCGACACCACTAGCCAACTTCCCACCGGTCGAGAGGGGAGAGCCGGCGCTATAGCTTGCTGCCTGCGCACCCGCAGCGAAGAGCAGAGCGATCGAGAGAGCGAGCGCAGCGATCGCAACGGCTACCAAGCCGATACCACCGCGCCCAAGCACAGGCGCACCACTCCCGCCGAGGCCGGGGAGGGACGCACGAGTAAAGGCAAACCCACGGTAGACGCGGCCAGAACCGGCGGCTTGGTGATGGTCCTCTCCGTTGGACGATGCCTGCACGTGCGAGCTCATTGATCCCTCCCTGTTGTTACCGATAACAATTGTTCGACGACCCGGACCCGGCAATACCTGCATATCCGGTCCTCCCGCCGGCGAGAACCGACCCGTCATGACTGCTCCCCGCTGTCGAGGTCGCTGGTGCGCACGCGAATGCTCCGCTCGACCTGAGAACCTCTTGTTGTCAGCCGCCAGGCGTTTGCCTCACCCTTCAAATGGCCGTCACCGGTGTTGCCGATCAAACCAAGACGCTCCAACCTGGCGAGTAGCTTTGAGATCTGGCCCTGATCGCTGATGCCGGCGTGATCGCCGATCACACGATTGCTCGCACCCGGCTCCTGCGCGATGCAACCCAACACCAACGCTGTGCGATACGTCAAACGCATCGGTACACCCGCGAGGGGATCACCATTCGAGGAGGAACCACTCTCCTGCGCAACTGGTGCCGCTGCGGGGATCGAGACGTTCAGCTCGCGACGCGCGGCCGCGACACCCAGATAGGGCAGCACGATCATGCTCATCAACTTGTTCGCTAGGCTCGTCAACGACGGTGGTGTGTCCTCCGACTGGCGCTGCAGGCGCGCGTAGACGATCGCCAACGACGCACCGATCAAGCCCTCAGCAGTCAACTCCGTAACACCATTGCTCCGCGGGGACGCAGCGTTTTGGTTGCGGCCTTGCTCCAGCACTACTGCTAGGCGTGCGAGTATCTCCTCGCGATGCTTCAGCACCTCCGGGCCGCCACGCAGCGACTGCACGACACACACCCGTGCGAGCGCCGGCTCGCGATCAAGGAACGACAGGATCGCTATGAGTCCTCCACGCACACGCTGCTGCCACGACAAGCCTTCGAGACCGGCGCGAGAGATCTCGCTTTCGATACCGTCAAGGATGTCCTGCATCAACGCGGCTAGACAAGCCTCGCGGTTCTCGAACAGGTCATAGAACGTGCGCCGCGAAACACGCGCACGCTCCGTTATGTCCGCGACCGTTACGTTCGCGTAGCCCTCCTCGTTCACGGCCGTGACAGCCGCACTGAGCAGCCGCGAACGCTGCATCTCAGACACGCGCACCCGTGCGGGAGACAACGAACCACGCCTCGGGGCAACGGTACGCGCGCGCTTTGCTGTACGCGCCGACATCACGCCCTCCCCACAGGAGTGGGATTGAGGATCGCTGAGCGCCGCGGCCTCGGGTGAAAGCCGCGGCGCTCGATGTCAGAACCCGCGCATGTGGGAGCACACACGGGAGCCTCCTAGAGAGCCGACGCCACGATGAGGGTAGCGGCAACGACACTCGAACAGACCCTCTGAAGGTCAAGAAAAACACTATGAGCTAGCCCAAGAAAGATGCCATGAGCTAGCCGAACATCCGCGCGCGCGCAAGCACCGTCCCGATCCCGCGCTACACGAGGCAGGCGGCGAGCATCATCCGGCGCACGGCTACACAGCCCCGAACTACGCGCGTTAAGACAGATAGCGCCATGCCCCGCGACGGGGGCTGGCGAGCTAGCGAAAGCGCCGGCTAGAGGAGGGGTGCTACTGGGACAAGAGAGAGAGAGAGAGAGAGAGATGCATCAGCGATGCTGAGGCATCTACCTACGGGCGTGTTCGAGCACGCAACGACTCCCGGCACGTCTGTCCCCAACTGACTCACGCGAAAACAACCCCTCATATGACGATCCGGCCCTCTCCCCTACATTCCCCTGATAAAGCGCTTGAAACCGGTCCTGAGAACCGACCCAAACCCGACCTATAACGGTCACCCACACACTGGGAAACCATGAACACCAAAGAACATAGCGTCAACACCCACACTTGTCAAGAGCGAACCAACACACGCCCCCCACGACACATACCTACGGGCCTAACCGAGCGCCAAAAAATAGTTAGGCCACCCAGAGCCTGCTGACCGGGAGGATCTGTATTCCGTCATGCGTATATGACCGCGCGCCGGTGTGCAGGACGACACCGCCCAGGAATTGGGACCCAAGCCTGGCACGTAGCTTCTGCAGACTTCTCAGCTCACGTGCGGTGACGCGCGAAGCAGCCTTGACCTCAATCGCCGCGAGCGCGCCGTCTTCGCGTTCAACGACCAAATCGACCTCATCCCCATCGTGCGTGCGCCAATGTCCGCGTACGACCGGCTCATCGAGCCAGTCGAGCTGCTTGCACACCTCTCCCACGACGAACGTCTCGAGCAGATGCCCGAACTCGCTCAGCGCAGGCGCCGTGGCCGCCCCGAGCTTGCGATCCGTTAGGCGCAGCAGGCGTGCGGCGAGCCCGCTGTCCACGACGTGGACCTTCGGCGCCGCGCCGACACGTGATCCCAGAGTCGTACCCCACGCCGGCAGCCGATGAACGAGGAAAACGGACTCCAACAGCTTCGTATAGCTCTCGGCGGTGGACTTCTCCATGCCGACCGCCCTAGCCGCGCCCGCGATGTTGAGCACCTGTGCGGTCTGCCCCGCAAGCCGGCGCAACAGAAGCGGCAGCTGCCGGCGCTGATGCACACGCGATAGCTCCAGAACGTCACGCTCGAGGACCAGCTCAAGGTAGTCATCGAACCACCGCGTGCGATCGGCCGGTCGCACACGGGACAGCGCCATCGGGAAACCGCCCGCTACGACCCGGTCTACATACTCCTCGCGCACCGTCTCGGGCAAGCTCGGCTCCACCAGCGAGGATGGATCACTCAACAGCACTGCGGCAAAGTTCTCGCGCGTTCCTGCGATCTCTCTACCGCATCTCCCGCAATCCGAGGGTCTAATCTTCCGCGATCCGAGGGCCTATACTCCCGCAACCCGAGCCCAACAAAGAACGCATAGCCTCCCCAAGGCATCGGCGCCGCCGGGGGAGCCACACAAGCGCAGGAAGGGCCACGTCCCTCGCGCGGCCCACTGACCCCACCACACCTACTTCTTCTTGTGGCTCTTCTTGGTCTTCTTGAGGGGCCCGTATTTCTTGCGTGCTTGACGTTCGCAGGCTTTGCGCTTCTTGCCCTTGGGCTTCTTGTGGCAGGCCTTCAGTGCGAGCGCGAGCTTCTGCGCACGAGTCAGGACCTTGACCTTCGGGCACCCGGTGACGGCGAGTGGTGTGTTCTGTTTGGTCTGTACACCGTTCTGGGCGATGAATTCGGTGGGCATGCTCAGGTGTTGGGTGCAGGGGTTCCCGATCGCGGTGAGCGCGGAGTAGGGGCCTGAGGGCAGGGCCAGTTCGAAGCTCGTGACGGGCTGGTCGGGGACGGTCTTGAACGTGCTTGAGGTGATGCCTGTTTTGCTGATGAAGGTGCTACCGACGAGGTCGATAGTGATGCCATAGCCCTGTAGTACGAGTACGAGGTTCGGGAATGCTTCCCCACCGTTTGAGACGAAGTAGGCGGGCCCTTCGAGTGGGACGGGCAAGATCGGCGTGACCGCCCTACCATGCCCCACAACCGATGCTGCGGGACACCCGGCGGGGTTGGTGTGGAACTGTACGGCGGTGCACGCCTTCTGCAACGTCGTCAACCGTGAGGGTAGTTGCTTTGGTAGTTCGACTTTGACGTAGTGGATGTTCGCTTCCTCATGCCCAGCGTTCTGCGCGCCCTGGGCTGGGGCGGTGAGCTTGACATTCAGGCTCGTACCATCCGCTTTAGAGATCTTGCTGGACGTCGCGGCACTGAACTGTGGTTTGAACACAAGGCTCGCACAACCAGCAGGCTGAAACGGGCTACCCGCGTTAGCGGAAACATCATCAGAGGGGCTTGAGAAGTTTTGTCCGGACCCATAGACGGTTGCTGCGAACGTGGTTTTTTCGCAACTGGTGGGGTTGCTCGTGAAGTCCGGGCGGTCTACGTGGATTTGGATGTCACGGACGTGCACGATGATCCCGTCGATGATGTGCGGGATCTGATCCGAAGGACCCTGCGGAATACTCACTTTCGCCGTGACCGGATCGACCTGGAGAGGTAGGTGCACCACGACTGTCCCGAGATCGAACGGCCCGACCTTCGCGGCACTGATAGAGACTATTGAGAATGGTGCGCCTTCAAACGGGCCACCCAAGTACAGCTTCCCCGGCGCATAGGCTAGGACTGTGCCGACGCCAACACCGACTTGCGTATGCCCGATCTGACTACCAGCGGGGCATGAGGGTTCTGTCTCCTCCGCCGCACCAGTCTTTGAGCGCGCGAGTGCGATCTGTGTTTCAGAACAGAACGGGATGCCGTTCAGGTTCGCGGTCAATCCTTCCGGTAGTTGTGTCGTGAAGCCGGTGATCTCTTGTTCGCCGTCTTTGCGCGTGATCTGCACGTCGAGGGGACTGTAGGCACCCGCGGCGTTATTCGCTGTCCCCGCACTCAAACCAGGCGCGAATGGTGGGGTACCGCTCGTGGGACAGGCGCCGCCTTGCTCGCCGTGTTCGATCGTAAAGAACGAGTCGCGCTCCACCGGTACGCTGGAGGAGAACGGTGTGAGGTCCGTGATGGTCTTGAACTGTCCGCATGTCGGCGGGGTAGCCAACGGTGCACGAGCGCCTTCACGGAAGTGCAGATGGAAGGTGCTGTAAGGCAACGGCGGCAAACCTTCAAAGCTCGTTACGAGCTGTCCGGTGACGGGGTTCGGTTCGACGTGCCCGGCCTGCTTGATCAACACACCACGTTCAGGAGCACGAAGAACCATATAGATCGCCAATAGCGAACCAAACTTGTTCCTATACGGTTCCGCCAAGTAGAGGGATCCTTCGACGGGTTCTTCGATCAGGGGTGTTTTCGCGATCACCGACCCCAGCTTCGACGTTTCCGGACACCCCTCACCAGGCTGGGTTTCGAGTTGCTCGCTCTGATATTGCGCTTCTGAGCAACCCGTTATCCCTTCAGCGAACGACGGGTTGGCGGTAAACCCTTCCGGTAGCGCGACCACGACCTTCGAGGGCTGCGTTTCAGCGATACCACCAGGATTCAACAACCCTTCATCAGGAAGCGATAGTTCGAAGTCAAGGCCGCTGGGGCTACCCGCGTTACGGCTCGTCGACTGCGCCGCGACACTCGGACTGAACGGCACCGTGCCACAGCCAAGCAACGGTGAAGGATTAGCAGCCGCACCCAGCGACTGCGCCGTCACGGAAACATAATGGCCCGGATTGAGGTTAGAGTCGATCGAGATCGTGGTAAGGATCGGCGCGGTGCAACTCGCGGGCACAGTCAGAAAGGCGAGTTCACGCGCGGTAGATGCGACCGGCGCACCGTGACCGGCAGCCGCTTGGGAGCCGCGCAGCGCGTCATGGCCGGGGTTGGCGGGCACGCCCCAGACCGTCGCAGTGAGAGAGGTCACTTCCAATGGAACGTCACTGGTGAAGGAGCTCAGGCCGTAGCCGGCTTCGCTCAGCAGCGAAAAGTTCTGCAAAGCATTCAGCCCGATCGCGCTGAAACCGAGCTGCGCTGGCATCCCTGGCGGAGGGACGAGATTATAAATCGGACCACCAACCAGACCGATACCGGGGATGTTGACCTTCACGATCCCGACCTGGGTCTCTGGAGCGCACTGCGGATTGGCGCCCTCGAAGTTCTGGCGGGGACAGCGCGGAACTGCCAGCGGGTCACCAGACATACCCTGCGGGAGATCTATCAACACATCACGCATTTCGCCACCTTCACTGGCGCCTTCACTATTCACATTAAGCTTGAAAGCGAGGGTAAAAGCATAGGGGTGCGAGGAGGCCTGCGGCACCACATCAAGACCTTCAGCATTTTGGAACGTTGTGCTCACCGAACCCACCTTGAAACCAAACTGCGCGCTCGCAGAGACAACACCAACACCAAGCGATACGACCATCACCACCAGACATACCAACAACACCAGCACGCCCGTCCCGATTCGTGTGCGTGTCGCAAACATCGCTCGCGTACTCATCGCTTGCCTCCCTTCTCAGAGCGCTTGGTAGCTCGCGCGCGGTGTGCTGTCTTACGCGCACGCTTTTCGCAAGTGACGCGCTTGTGCTTGGAGCGATCTCGGCGACACACCCGCAACTTCTTTGCCAGCGCTTCACTACTACTAACGATCTTCTTCTGTTTCACAGCAGGCGCTGGACTGTCCGCCGGTGGTGGTTGCAGGAGGTTCCCCGGCCCGGAGAACGTCGCGCTGCCCGGAGACGTGAACAACGGCGGTGTCGGGGTGGCCTGGCACGCTTCGCCCTGACATTCGACACGCTGGGTTTCGGTCTGCGAAGCGAAACCGCCGCCTTCGCGGGCGTCATAGACATCTATCAGTTCGTCCTTGTCCTGCGGCACGAGTCGTTCGCGGGTCGTGAAGAACACGTTCGCGCCCGTTTCGTCCATCGCGAGGAAGTTCGAGTCAGCAGACCCCGTCCCCGGCGAAATCAACAGCACACAACCGGCTGCCCGTTCGCACGTGTCGCCCGCCGGCTCACCAGGACCACGAGCCGGCTCATACTCATACACATCTTCGACATCGCCATTGGAATCCGCCGCAGACAACCTGTCACTACTGTCGAACACCAAACGGCCGGCATCCGTCAGATAACGAGGCTGCGGCAACCATTCCTGTGCAGCGTGGATCCGTCGCAGCGTCGAGTTCCCTCGCGGGACTTCCCCGGTCGGGTTACACGCAGCACAGATAAGCCGACCCGTGACAGAGTCGTATAGAAACACCTCAGTACACCCGATTTCGAAAAGTTTTCCACCGTTTTCTTCTTGGCAGCCGATGTTTTTGTAGCCCGTCAGCTCTTCCGTCGACCCGAAGGCGAGGTAACGCCCGTTAGGGCTCGCCTGCGCGGTACGTTCTCCCGATGATGAAGTCCAATCGTTAAGGTTTGCAACTCCACCGCTGCCGTCCGTGGCCGGGAGGGTGGCGATGAAGTGCAGGCCATCTTCGCTCCATGAGTAGAGATTGTCCTTTTCGGACTGGGGTGACTGTCCTTGGTTGGTGCTCGCCCGGGGCAGCTCGGCGGTGTCTACGAAGTAGACGTGGGAGAACCGGCCGTCTTCTTCGCCGGCGCCCATAATGCCCTTGAAGCCACCGTGCCCTTCCGTGAGGTCGGTGCAGGTTTCGTTTTTTAGCGAGTACAGGCAGCCGTCTGAGAGTAGTAGTTCAAGACCGTTTTCCGATGCGGTGAGGAATGTTCCTGGGTGTCTGATTTCGCGGGTGGTATCGCCGTCTTCGCGGACGTAGAGCGTGGAGCCGACGTGCCAGTAGATGCGCTGCCCGTCGGTGGAGATCGCGTGGGTGTCCGGAGAGGCCGAGGCAAACGCGGCACTCGTCGCGATCGTGGCGTTGCCGGGTAGCACGTTGACCGGCGCCAGTACTCCGGCGTGGAGTTCGTAGAGGTCTCGTCCGGTCTGTCCGGGGTCCGGTGGTTCGGGAGCGAACGCGCTCGTTTTGGTCAGCGTGTCGTTGGCGGCGAAGAGCTGTGTCGAGAAGTCGGGAGTGTGGCCCGCGTATTCGAGGACGAAAGATATTTGGGGGCCGTGTGGGGGCGCCGTCCTCAGAATAGGTTCGAGAACGGTGGGGTCCGCTGTGTTCTGGAGATAGAAGTTGGGGTATCCAACCGGGGCGTTCGGAGACAGCTGCGGGCTTTCTTGGGAGATCAAGCCCTCATCGAGCTGTTCGTCGTAAGCGAGGGTCCTTCCGGTATTGGTGCCCTGCAGGGTGGGGGTCATGGTCGTGGTCTGCCACCCCGTCGCGGTACGATGAGCGATGTAGGAGTCAAAGACAGCGCCTTCGGTGGGCGAGAAGGCGAACCCCATGTACGCAACGGAGTTACCGTCCGGGGCGCTCTGCATCGGAAAAACGTCTTTGCTGACCCCGCCCGGGGGCTTGCATGTTTCTTTCTCCTTGCAGCTGCCCAGGCTTGGGTCCGCGGGGAAGACCTCCCCGCCGTTCTTGTTGATCGGAGAGACCAGCTCATAAGCACGACCATCGGGCAGGCCCGCGGCATAGGCTGGGTAGGTATCGAAGGCGGCGGTACCGCCAAGGGTTTCGCAGCGTGGTTCGTGTGGTCCTGCGCATTCGCTGCTGGCCACTATCCGAAAACGGTAGGCAGTGCCCGGTGAAAGACCGGAGACACCGACAGCAGCGCTACCAACTTCGTTGTTTGAGAGTTTCCCACCACCGACCGGGACTTCCAAAGCGCCGTGAGCGAAACCCCCACCACCGTCATGAAGCGTGGCGACGGTCGCGATAGCGGGACCACCACTCAAACCGGAGGCATCTACTTCCAGAGCGGGGAGGTTCTGGTTTGTGAAGGAACCGGTGAATTCGATCTCATAGGGGTTTGAGCCTGTTTGATCGCCGGGACCACCGGAGACAGCGACGTTACCCTCACCGATCGTCGATAGACCTTCCAAGGCACTCTGGACTTCCCCAGCGGCGGCGTCGAACGGCACTCCCGCGCGCAAACGAACACCAGACATGGTGGATTCAGCCGAGGCTGAGAGCGTCAGCTTTCCCGCTTCGATCGCGACGATCTTCGCACCGGCGGGGATGCCTGGGCCTTCGATGCTCTCCCCGACCATCAGGGGCGCTGAACCGTCGGAGGAGATCGCTACCGCGGACCCGGGCTGGGTCGGAGTCTTGGAGATCACCAGCGACCCTGGATGCACCGCGACGATCGTGGCACCGGACGGTATACCAGTGCCGGAGATCGGGGTCCCAGGTTCGAAGGCTCCTTCGCTGGCAACCTCGCTGGTGAGGGTGGGGGAGCCTGCGCTGATCGCTACCGCGACACCCGGCTTTTCGGTCGGCGCAGAAAGCGTCAATTCGTTCGCGCCGACAGTCTTGATGGTTGCCCCCTGCGGTATGCCGGCGCCTGCGATCGCCTCTCCGACTTCGAAAACACCTTCACTAGCGCTAAGCGAGGTAAGGGTCGTGGTTCCCGACCGAATCGCCGTGTTGGCAACCGACTCGGTTGCGGCAGCGGAAATGGTCAATTCCGACCCCGAGACCATAACGATCGTCGTGCCTGCGGGTATACCTTCACCGCTGATCGTCTGACCAGCCACAAACGTGCCTTCGCTCGCGGCGACCGCGGTCAATGTTTTCGAGCCCGAGATCACCGTGCCCTCTCCTACCGCTCCGCTCAGACTCGCAGTGCCACTGGCCGCATGAACATCCGCAAGGCCCTTCGCGGTAACAAGACCTTCGAGGGTCTTGGAGCCGGTACTGAGATCAGCGCTGAACGAGCCCCCCAGCCGGCGCCCTTCAAAACCCCAGCCCAGCAAACCACTCGTCGCCTTGATCGTTACCGCTTGGCGCTCGTTCGGTTCGTTCGCCTGGAAGGCTTCCTCGGTCATATACTGGAATGCGTAGGTAGTGGTGAAACCGCGCGGATCGATCGCCGCCTCCAGCGTCGTCGATACCGTGCTCGTATCAGCCACCGACTCCGACACCACCTCCGGCGAAAACGCCCGCGCGAAAGCAAAGACGTCGCCGATCCCGCGCTGGGTCGACGGACTGGTGTGATTTTCTCCGTCTACCCCATAAAGGGTGCCTGCCGGGCGCAGTGAGCCCCACGCCAGCCCCGGGTTCACCGCCAGCGCCGACATTTCCCCCGTCTTCGGCGCCGGCGTCAGCGCCGCTTGCGCTTCTTTGAATTCACCGGTCGCTTCATCACAAGCGCTCAATCTATGGATTTTGCTACCGATTGTGGGACCCGCGAACGTGAGATAGAAGACTTCGCCGTTGACCTGGTTCGTCGCCATCGCTTCGACCTGCCCGCTCACCGCCAAACTGCAGATCGGCGTGCTCCCGGCACCGAGCGCATACTCCCGGATCGCACCCTCACTCGCCGCCACCAGCCGATTCGACCCCACCAACCCCAAACGCCTGAACGGCTGTGAGCTAGTCATAATTTCGCTTTCGGGTCCCGCGTAAACGTAGTGTTCGTAGTCCCCGGACTCTGCGGCTTGAAACTCATCACCCGCTCCTGCGAGGGCACAATCCCTTCGTAGTCTTCGTCGGTGAGATACACCACTCCGTCTCCACTGACCGCAATCGCACCATCCAGCGGAAATACTCGGTGTATCTTCCCCGGCCCTTCGGCGATCGATTCCAACGGGGACTTGGTTCCCGCATCACCGAAGCCTTCCCCGACCGCAATTCCAGTAGCGCTGAACACCTCGACAATATTATGGTCGCGGTGTTCGACGAATTCGCTAATATCGTTTAGAACGTAGACGTTTCCTGTCGATTGATCGACCGCCACCCCCGCCAGGTTTTCGAAGTGGCCACTCTCTTCCCCACCGAAGCGGCCAACGCTTCTGGCCTGGGTGCAGGTGTGGAATGTGTGCTCGGTTTCGTCGGTCACAAGTGCCGGCCCGCACCGCTGATATTCGCTTGCTTCGTTGCCGACGCCCCATCCCCATGCTTCGCGAAACGGCGGCGCTTCGCCTTCACCACCAGGCCCAAAACGCACCACCCGGCCGTTCAGCCCGACGACGTAGAAGCTCCCCGGTTCAACACCACCCGCACCGGTAGTGTTGATCGCTATCGCGGTCGCATTCTGAAGCTGTTCGGCTTCCCCGCTCACCCCAAAATGCTGGTATTCGCTTCCTTCTTTGACCTGTTCGTAGTCGGCCTGCGCGACGGCGGGCACCAGCAACAGCACCCCGATTGCCACGAGCAACGTGCCCGCTCGGCGCAGCGAGAACGCCCGCCGGCGCATCGCGTCTGCACGCGCCGGTCGCGCCTCGCCCTTCGACAAGCGTGTTGATAGCGCTTGCCCGATGCTGCGGGTGTTTGCTTTAGCCGACATGGATCACCGTCCCTTTGTGCTGGCCCTGTAGATAGAGCGTGTAGCGGCCGCGGTGCAGCGACCCGAGCTTGATGCGAGGCCCTCCCCTGCTCTTGCCGTGGGCGATGACAAGCCCGTGGCCTACGAGCACCCAGCGCAGCGTTCGAGATACCGTCGAGGACTTCGCCGACGGGACATACTTGACGGTGCAGCTCACCGTCGCCTTCTTGCCCTTCTTCTGCATGACCTTGCACGTGACCCTCCCGGCAAGGCCCGCAGGCCCTTCCTTGCCCTGCACGCCGGCGGGACCCTGAGCGCCAAGGGAACCCGTATCGCCCTTGGCGCCCTGAGCGCCCGCAGCACCGCTGGGGCCGGCGGGGCCCGGTTCGCCCTGAGCGCCCGGGAAGCCGGGATTACCCAGCGCACCAGTTACGCCTCTAGCGCCTTCTTTACCAGTCGCTCCTTCTTTACCCGCGGCTCCTTCTTTACCCGCGGCTCCTTCTTTGCCCGCGGCTCCTTCTTTACCCGCGGCTCCTTCTTTACCCGCGGCTCCTTCTTTACCCGCGGCTCCTTCTTTACCCGCGGCTCCTTCTTTACCCGCGGCTCCTTCTTTACCCGCGGCTCCTTCTTTACCGGCGGCTCCTTCTTTGCCTTCGATGAGGAAGATGGCGGTGGTTTCGATTTCGGGGGTGTCGAGTTTGACTTGGCAGGTCGTGGCTGTGAGGTGGCGGCAGCCGATCCAGCCCGCGAATACTGAGCCTGGTTCGGCGGATGCTTCTAGTGTGATGGTCTGGCCTTCTTCGAAGCTGGCTTGGTTTTCTTCACAGGCAGCGTTACAGGTGATCGCGGTGTGCGGCGGGAGGCTTGTGACGCTGCCTTTGCCGTTGCCGCCCTTGAAGAGGGTCAGCGTCGAGGGATGCGCGATCGCGGTGAACCCGACCGTGACGATGCTTGCTTGCTTGATTTCGAATTCGCATCCGCTTGTCCCACACGCGCTCGCGGAACCGGTGCCCGATAGCGATGAGAGCTCAGCTCCCAGGTTAGGGACGGGCTTGACTGTCACGCTCGTGCCGTATGGCTGCGGGCTGGTGCACGCACCGTAGGTACCGCTGTGCGCGAATTCGCATTCCACGCCACCCGGACCCGAAGCATTGACCGTCAACGCCTCCGGTTCAGCCGTGAACGCGACCGTGACACTACTCGCCTGCTTAATTTCGAACTCGCACCCACCCGTAGAACACCCGCTCGCGGACCCGGTACCAGCCAGTGAGCTCACTTCAGCGCCCACGTTCGTGGTCGCTTTCACTTTCACGTTCGTGGCGTATGGTTGCGGGCTCGTACACGCACCGTAGGTACCGCTGTGCGCGAATTCGCATTCCACGCTACCCGAACCCGAAGCATTGACCGTCAACGCCTCCGATTCCGCTGTAAACGCGACAGTGACGCTGCTAGCCTGCTTGATTTCGAATTCGCATCCGCCCGTAGAACACGCTCCTGCCGAGCCGGTACCCGACAATGAGCTCACTTCAGCACCCACGCTTGGGGTCGCTTTTACTTTCACGTCCGTGGCGTACGGTTGTGAGCTCGTACAAGCGCCGTAGGTTCCGCTGTGCGCGAATTCGCATTCCACGCTACCCGAACCCGAAACGTTGACCGTCAACGCCTCCGATTCCGCTGTAAACGCGACAGTGACGCTGCTTGCCTGCTTGATTTCGAATTCGCATCCGCCCGTAGAGCACGCTCCTGCCGAGCCGGTGCCCGATAGTGAGCTCACTTCAGCACCCGCGCTTGGGGTGGCTTTTACTTTCACGTCCGTGGCGTACGGTTGTGGGCTCGTACAAGCGCCGTAGGTTCCGCTGTGCGCGAATTCGCATTCCACGCTACCCGGACCCGAGGTGTTGACTGTCAGCGCCTCTGTTTCAAGCTCAAAGTCGGCTTTGAGCTTGGTCGCTTCGGAGATCGTCACCACACACGGCGAAGTCGTGCCGGTACAGTTACCGGGGTTGCCTTCGCTGGTAGTCCAGCCCGTGAACTCGCTATGTTCTCCCACGGTCACGGCGAGTTCGACTACCGTCGCGGGCGCAAACAGTTCAGAGCAATGCAGACCACAAGCGATCGCTTCGAAGCCAAGCCCGCTCTGCACGCTCGTTACCGTTCCCGTGCCACTACCACCCTTTTCGACCGTCAACTGAAAACCGGAAAGCGCGAAGCTAGCCCATGCCGTGACGTTTGTCGTTCCGACCTGGATCTTGCAGGGCGATGTCACACCACTACAGGTAGTGCTCGCGGCCCCACTAACACTCCACCCTTCCAAATGATTGTTCGGTTCAGCGGTAGCTTCGAGTTCTGGTTCCTCAGTTTCGTAGTATTCAGCCGAGCAACCCGCGCCACCCGCCGAGGTGCAGTTCGAGATCGAACCGGACACCGGCGCTGGGGAGCCCACCGCTTCGCTGACCTTACCCGACCCTGTGACGGTGACCTGCAACGTGTGCGTCGGCAACCCCACGAATTCAGCCTGCACTGTACTGGCAGAAGAGACCGTGAACGTACACGTGCTCGCTGTTTTGTTCTTGCAGGACGCTTCGGCTGCACCAGTCGCGTTACTCCACTTCACAAAGCTCGAATGAGCCCCTTTGAGCGCCTTCAGCGTTACTTCGGTCCCGGTTTCATACTCAGCAGCACAAGGTTCTTCATGACCTTCCACTTCGCACACAACCGAACCTTCACCAACCACACTCGTCCCCAGCGAAAGCAACACCGGACCACCGTAACCAAACGCCTGGACCTCTTCATGACCCCCATCGGTGGCATAAATCTTCCCGCTGGATTCATCGATCGCGAGCTGATTGTAGATCTGGGTGCCGGCGGCTTCGAACAGACCGGACCCGAATTCGTCCAGTTTCCCGCCACCAGCACGATACCTTTCTATTCTGAACGTGCTACCACAACCCCGCCCGACAAACACCTGCCCAGTCTTCTTATCAACCGCGACCGTGCTGACTTCGCCGTGCCCAGCAGTACCATTCAGACCCGCGAACGCACCGACTTCGGTGAACCCACCGGAACCGTTGGGCTTGTACTCAAGCACCTTGCCTGCAGCATTATTAGTGCAACTGGTGGCGCCAGCAGCGACAAAGAGATCCCCCGACGCATCAAACGCCGCGCTCACCGGTTTTGTAAGACCAGTCGAAATGAGATTTTCGCAAACACCAGCCGGCGTACATTTCTGCAACTTGTTGGCAGTCGGAACAGGAAGGTAGATGTTGCCGGCAGAGTCAATCGCGGACTGCGGCGGAGTTTTTGCGAGCGTCACTTCAATCGCGAATTCGCCCAGCCTCGCACCACAAGATTCCCCGAACGTAAGCATCGCACCCGAAAACGTTTCGAGCTGAAAAACATATATATCCCCGTTTTCGGGATTCACAGCCACACTCGAAGGATGGGTCGGCGAGCCTTCAAGCGCACAGCTGAGTTCAGTACCCGCAGAATTGAACTCCTTGAACCCGCCAGTACCTTCGATACATGTCTTTTTTCCTTCCGCTTCACTACCACAGCTCGCTACATACACGTTGTGAGTCGACTGGTTCACTGCGACACCACTAGCCAGCTTCCCGCCGGTCGAGAGAGGAGAACCGGCGCTGTAGCTCGCTGCCTGCGCACCCCCAGCGAAGAGCAGAGCGAACAAGAGAGCAAACGCAGCCATCGCAACTACCACCAAACCGATACCACCACGCCCAAACACAGGCGCACCACTCCCGCCGACGCCGGGGAGCAACGCACGAGTAAAGGCAAACCCACGGTAGACGCGACCAGAACCGACGGCTTGGTGACGGTCCCCTCCGTTGGACGATGCCTTCGTGTGCGAGCTCATTGATCCCTCCCTGTTGTCTCCGATAACAATTGTTCGACGATCCGAACCCGGCAATACCTGCATATTCGGTCCTCCCGCCGGCGAGAACCGATCCGTCATGACTGCTCTCCGCTGTCGAGGTCGTTGGTGCGCACGCGAATGCTCCGCTCGACCTGAGTGCCCTTCGGTGTCAACCGCCAAGCGTTTGCCTCGCCCTTCAAATGACCATCTCCAATGTTCGACGCGAGCCCCAACCGCTCCAGGCGCGCAAGCAGGCGCGATATCTGTCCCTGATCGGAGACCCCGGAGCGCTCACCGACGACGCGGTTGGAAGCGTTTGGAGAGCTCGCGAGCACCTCCAGCACGCGCGCGGTGCGATATGTCAAGCGCATCGGCAGCTCGGCGAGAGGATCGTTGTCGTAGGCGACCCCTACACCGGATTTGCTCGATCCCGAAACAGCGGCCGGGGTGGCACGCATTTGTTCGTTGCGCGCAGCACCGGCTCCCAAATAGGGAAGCACGATCATTCCCATCAGTTCCCCGTGGAGATCCGTGAGCGCGTCGTGCTTGCCCTTGAGCAATCTGCCGTACACGATCCCGAATGCCGCACCGACGAGCCCGTCGGCCATAAGCGGGGTGCAGGCGCGGCCTTTGTCGTTCTCCTCGCGGCCTCGATCGACAACACGCGCGAGCCCGGCGAGCACCTGCTCGCGACGCTCGAGCACGCGTGGTCCGCCGCGCAGCGCCTGTACGACGCAGACGCGCGCGAGCACGGGCTCGCGGTCGAAGAACGAGAGGACTGTCCACAACCCCGCACGTACGCCCTCGTCCCAAGCGAGCGCCTCTAAGCTCAGCGCTGACAATTCCTCGCCTATCCGCTCGACGACGCTCTCCAGGGCCGCGAGCAGACACTCCTCGCGATTGCCGAAAACGTCGTAGAACGTGCGCCGCGATACCCGCGCGCGGGACGTGACATGCGCGATGGTGGCGTGTGGGTACCCCAGCTCGTCGACCACGTGCAGAGCGGCGCCGAGGATGCGCGCGCGCTGAATCTCCACCAACCGCGCCCGCGGCGGAACGGCGATGGTACGCGCACGAGCTGCGGTGTTCACCTGGCTGCGTGGCCGTATCGGCGAGCGCGATGACATCACTCGCGCACTCCTCTGACTGACGGGCGGCGCCGTTCTTGGCATGCGACGACCCCCGCCACGTATGTCCCCAATCGACCCACGCGAAAAACAGCTCCTCATCGAAGCGATCCAGGCCCCTCTCCAAAGGGAAACCTCTAATGCTCTACCGGGCCCCGCAATCTGGTGGACCCGAACCCGATCTATGTACAACCGATGACTAAAAACTCCACCGGCCTGGAACAACATAGCCGCACTGAGAACAAATGTCAAGTCCCCTATATGACAAAGCCATGCCGACACGTTTCCGCATGCCAGTGCAACGTCTACTGACGCTCTAGGGAACTTCTCGTCTAAGGGCTTTGTGTTAGCCCGGAGGTATACGCAGGTACGGCAGCGCGAAGCTCATGATCTGCCCGAACGCCGGCGCCGCGACGGTTCCGCCGAAGATCGAACCCGACTGAGGTTCGTCGACGATCACCGCACACAGGAGCTTCGGGTCAGAAGCCGGAGCAAACCCCACGAACGAGGCCACATAGGCCGATTTGGAGTATTCGCCGGTTTCAGGATTGATCTTGCTCGCCGTGCCGGTCTTCCCCGCGAGCTGGTAGCCGGGGATCGAGACCTCGCTCGCGGTACCCCCCGGTGCGAGCACGCCCTTGAGCATCGTGCGCAGCTCCGAGGCGGTCGTCTGTGAGATCACGCGGCGCCCGTAGGGGATGTGGCGCGAGCGACCGTCCACCGCGCCGATGATGTGTGGGCGGCGCAGGATGCCGCCGTTGGCGATGGCGGAGTAGGCGGCGACCATCTGCATCGGCGTCACGAGCTCGCCCTGGCCGATCGGGAGGTTGCCCATCGACGATCCCGAGTACTTGTCGAGGGGCAGCGTCACGCCCTGTTCCTCGCCGGGCAGTTCGACACCGGTGGGCTCGCCGAAGCCGAAGCGATGAACCCAGGTGTTGAAGGCCGGGGCGCCCTCACGCATGCCGATCTGGATCGCCCCCACGTTGCTCGACTGAGCGAGGATTTCGGCGGTCGTGAGCGTCTCGTCGGCGTGTTCGGTGTCGTCGTGGATCGTGCGGTCGGCGACCTGGATCTGGTCGGGGATGTCAAAGCCCGTCGAGGGCGTGATGACGCCTTGCTGCAAGGCGCCGGAGACGGTGAAGGCCTTGAACGTGGAGCCCGGTTCGTAGTCGAAGCCGACCGCGCGGTCCTCGAGCGCCGCCTGCGAGGAGGCGGCGGGATCGTTGGCGTTGACTTGCGGCCAGTTCGCGACCGCGAGCAGCGCGCCGGTGTCGGGATTCATCACGATCGCGGTGGCGTCTTTGGGGGCGAACACGCGCCCGACCGCGCCGAGGACGTCTTCGGCGCGCTGCTGGATGTTGGCGTCGAGCGTCAGCGTGAGCGTCGCGCCGGGTCTCTCGGTGTGGACGTTGGCGATCGAGATCGGCTGACCACGCGCGTCGCTGATCGTGCGCCGCTCGCCGGCCGTGCCCTTCAAGAGCGCCGACTGGGAGTACTCGAGGCCGGAGAGGCCCTTGCCTTCGGCGCCGACGAAGCCGAGCACCTGCGCGGCGAGCGTCCCGCGGGGGTAGACGCGGCGCATGACGGGCGTCCCGTTGAGGCCTTCGAGCTTCAGCGCCAGCACCGCCCGCGCCTGCCGCGCGGGAAGCGCGCGCGCGAGGTAGACGAAGCCGCGGTGTTCGCTCAGCTGCGCGAGGATCTGCCCCTGGGAATGGCCGAGCAGCGGCGCGAGCTTCTGCGCGGCCTGCAGCGGGTCCTTGACGAGGTAGGGATCGGCGGAGATGTCCTGCGCGGGCTCTGACACGGCGAGGTCGACGCCGTTGCGATCGAGGATCGTGCCGCGCTGGGCGGGCAGCATTTCGTTGCTCAGCTGTTGGGTTTGGGCGGCCTTGCGCAACGTCCCGGCGCGCACGGTCCCCAGATACAGGGTGCGCGCGGCGGCGAGCGCGAGCAGCAGGAAGAACAACGCGAAGATGACCCCGATCCGGTGCTGGACGGTGGCCACCCGCTAACCCCCCGAGGTCGCCGAGGAGCCGCCGGATTCGCCGCTCGGAGCGGGCGTCGCCACAGCTTCGCTCGCACCGCTTTCACCCCCGCCGGAGGCGCGTTCGCCGCTCGCGGGCGCTTCACTCGACGCGCTCGTGCCGGTGCCGGTGCCGGTGCTCGCGGCCGCCCCCGCCCCCGCCTGGCTGGTTTCCGAGGTACTCGCGCCGGAGGACGAGGTCGCTTCGCCACTCGCACCGATGGAGCTGCTCGCTTCGCTTTCGCCGCTCGCGGCCGATGCTTCGGATTCGGACGAGGACGAGGCCGAGGCCGATTCGCTCGATGACGCTTCGCTCGACGTCGAGGCGCCGGCGGTGCCGCTCGCCCGCGCGCTCAGCGCGGCGGCCGCCTTGCCGATCTCCGACTGCGCGCCGGCGCCGTGCGCGGAGAGGAACCGCAGCGATCCGGCGGGGACGAGCTGCATGCCCATGTGCGCGGCCTGCAGCTCGATCGTGTCGCCGGAGGCGACTTCGGAGTTTTCGACGCTGAGCGCCGAGTTTTCGCGTTGCAGCGCGCCCTCGTGCTCGAGCGCGCGCCCGATGCCGGCGTTGAGCTTCAGCAGACCGAGCTGCATCGTGACGATCCCGATCAGCGCGAACGCCACCAGCCCAATCCAGGCGCGGCCGTTGATCAGGCGATCGAACAGCGGATGCGTGGTGACGATCGTGACGGGGTTGCGCGATGGCGCGGCGCGGCGCGCGGGAGCGGGAGCCGGCGCGGTACGTGCTCTCGTGGGCCCTGAGACGCGGCGCGGACGGGCGGGCGCGGGGGGTCTGCGACGGGGACGAACCGCGGGAGCGGGAGCCGCGGCTGCCGCGGCGGGGGGCGGCGGCGTCATCGCGGCCTCCGGTGCTCGCCGCGTTTGCGCGCGCCACGGCGCGCGGTGGACTTCGGGAAGGGGTTCCCCGGCGAAGGCGCCTGGTCGGGCGAGCCGCCCGGCGCGGAAGCAGACGATGACGTCGAGCGATCATCGGTGGAGGGTTCGTCGCGGAGCTTGCGCGCGGCGCGCAGGCGCGCGGAGGATGAGCGCGGGTTGCTCGCGATCTCCCCCGCGGAGGGCACGATCGAGCGGCGCGTGAGGAGCGTCGCCTCGGGTGTGCGACCACACCCGCAGACGGGCAGGTCGGGCGGGCAGATGCAGCCCTGCGCGCGCGCGGCCATGAAGCGCTTGACGCGGCGGTCCTCGAGCGAGTGAAAGGAGATCCCGGCGAGCACGCCGCCCTCGCGCAGGAGCCCCCAGGCGAGCGGCAGCGCCTCGTCGAGCTGGGTGAGCTCGTCGTTGACGGCGATGCGCAGCGCCTGGAAAGAGCGCTTGGCGGGGTGGCCGCCGGCAAAGCGCGCGGGCACCGGGATGGCGGAGACGATCGTCTCGACGAGATCCTGCGTGGTGTCGATCGGCGACTGCTCGCGGCGGCGGACGATCGCACGGGCGATCGCGCCGGCGTGGCGCTCCTCGCCGAAGTCGCGCAGCGCTCGCGAAAGCTGACGCTCGTCCCACTCGGCGACGATCTCGCGCGCGGTGAGCTCCTGCTCGGGGTCCATGCGCATGTCCAGCGGGGCCTGGAAGGAGTAGGAGAAACCGCGCTCGCGCGCGTCGACCTGCATCGAGGACATCCCCAGGTCGAAGTAGACGGCGTCGGCGCGCAGTCCTTCCTGCGCGAGCTCATCCAGAGCCTGGGCGTAGCCCGCGCGGATGAAGCGCACGGTGCAGGCGACCTCTCCGGCGAGATCCTCGAAACGCTCGCGCGCGTAGGGGTCGCGGTCGATCGCGATCAGCGTGCCGTCTGAGCCGAGCCGCTCGGCGATCAGCTGGGCGTGGCCGCCGCCGCCGAAGGTGCAGTCGATCGCGGTCTGCCCCGCGCGCGGATCGAGCAGGTCGATCAGCTCGCCGGCGAGCACGGGGATGTGGGTGGAAGTGGTCATGTCAAGGGTAAGCATGGTGGGCCGCCTCACTCGTCGACACTGGCCGTGATCTCCGCGACTCCACCGAGCAGGGCGGGTCGATGGTCGTCCCAGGCGCCGCGATCCCACAGCTCCAGGCGATCGCCGACGCCGACCACGACGACCTCCTTGGTCAGGCCCGCGTGCTCGCCGAGGAACGAGGGGACCATGATCCGCCCGGCCGCGTCGAGGTCGGCGTCGTGGGAGCTGCCGTAGAAGAAGCGCTCCAGCTCGGTCAGCCGCGAGGACAGCGGGGGCAGCTCGGCGAGCGCGCGCTGGGTGTAGCGCTCGTACTCCTCCGGGCGCCAAACGCCCACGCAGGGCTTCAGGTCGACGGGCATCGCGAGCACGATCCCCTCCGAGAGCGCCGCGCGGTAGCGGGCCGGGACGGTCAGGCGGTTCTTGGCGTCAAGCGTGTGGTCGAAGGTGCCGCGGAAGTGAACCATGAGGGAGAGGGCTGCTCGTCGGAAGAGGGCTCGTCGGGCGGATTACCGAGCCGGGGTGGAGGAGTGGGAGGAGCCCCTCCACCTCGGCTCGCTTCCGGCAAGTTACCCCACTTTCCCCCACAACGCAACCCTGATTGCACATTTTTTCCCACAATCCTGCCCCGAGGCCGTCAAAACCTGCGCAAAGCCCCTCCCCATGGGGCTTTTCCGTCCGACGCCGCGCCCGCCCGCGCGCCCGCCGAGCAGCTCGATTCGTGCAATCCAGCGTGCAAAGCGGGCGGGTGCATCGTGCGTTGCGGATACGATCGGTTGATGCGGGTCGAGCAGGGGCTTCGAGGGAGGGCGAGAGCAGGGAGCGAGCAGGGGCGGTCGGTGGCCGCGGGTGCGCGGCGCGAGCACCGGGCCTCCGGCTCACCGCGGGGTCGTACGGGCGCGATGTGTCATGCAGCGTCCACGTCGCATGCCGGCGCTCGGCGACTCGGTCTCGCGGGCCTCGCACTTGCACTGGCGCTCCTCGCGAGCGCGATCGCGGGCTGTGGCTCGAGCGGATCGACCGGCTCGAACGCCGATCCCGCGGGCTTCGTGCCGGGGTACGCGCCCGTGTACGTGAGCGCGGTGGTGCGCCCGAGCGGCTCGCTGAAGAACGAAGCGCTCGCGGCCGGGCACACGCTGACGGGCCAGAAGGACCCCTACACCCGCCTGCTGAGCGTGCTGCAGACGCCGGGCTCCCCCACGCTCGACTTCAGCCACGACGTAGCGCCGTGGTTGGGCGAAAAGGCGGGGATGTTCTTCACGGCGCTCGGATCGACGGAAGCCTTGACGGGCCTGCTGACACAGGGGCTGACGGGCGTAGGGGGCTCGGGAGCACAGTGGCCGTTCGCGGCGGGCGAAGGCGCGCAGGGCGCGATCGTGCTCGATACGAGCGATCTGGGGAAGGCCGAAGCGTTCGTCTCCTCGCAGGCGGCGCACGCGGGCGCGCACAAGACGAGCTACAAGGGCGTCTCCTACGAGGCGACGGCGGGCGGGGACGCGTTCGCGACGATCGACAAGCTCGTGGCGATAGGCAGCGAAGCGGGTGTGCGCGCGGTGATCGACACGACCCAGAGCGGATCCTCGCTGAAAGGCAATGCGGCGTACTCGCAACTGCAATCGGTGGCGCCGTCGGGTGCGCTGGGACACGTGTTCGCGAATGCGGGAGCGCTGACGAAGGCCCACGTCGCGAAGGCGGCGAGCAGCGGAGCGGAAGGCGCGTCATCATCGTCGTCGTCGTCGCAGTCGCTGCCGACGTTGCTGAACGCGCTCGGGGGATCACGCCCGTTGAACGTCTCGCTCGTGCCCTCCTCGAAGTCGCTTCAGGTCGACGCCGACATCGGCGCGGCGCCCGCGGGTAGCGCGAAGTCGAGCGGCGGCCTCGTGGGCGCGCTCGCAACCGGCAATGAGGCGCTGGCGGAACTGCCCGGCGAAGCATGGCTGGCGGCGGGCCTCGGCAACGTCGGCAGCGCGCTCGGCGGCAGCGGCGGCGCGGGCGGCGGGCTGGGTGGGCTGCACAACCTGCTGTCGCTCGTGAGCACGCTCACCTCGCAGGCGGGCGCCGACGGCCCCTCCGCGCAGGTCACGTTGAGCATTCCGGGAATCCTCGAAGGGATCCTCGCGCCGCTGAAGGTGCTGAGCGCGAACACGGCGCAGGCGCGGCGCGACTTCATGAGCTGGATGGGCGACGTGGGCGTGTTCGCGAGCGGGACGACGATCCTCGAACTGAAGGCGGCAGCGGTGATCGACTCGACCGACCCGGCGGCCTCCCGCGCAGCCGTGGGCAAGCTTCAGAGCGCGTTGAACGAAGCGGGCGCGGAAGCCACGCCGGCGACGATCCCGGGAACGGAAGCGGCGATCGAAGCGAGGGTGAAAGGGCTGCCGGTGACGCTCGTGATCGCCGACGGGCGCTCGGCGAGCGGGAAGGCGAAGTTCGTGATGGGACTCGGCGAATCGTCGATCACCGACGCGCTGAACCCCTCGCCGGCGATGTCCGGCTCGGCCGCGTACACCGCCGCGCAGAGCGCCCTCGGCGAAGGGATCGCGCCGAGCCTTTCGGCGAACTTCGCGACGCTGCTGAGCCTGCTCGAAGGGGTCGGCCTCAGCGAAGACCCGACGATTGCGAAGTTCGTGCCCTACCTGCGCAACGCCACGACGCTCGCCGGTGGCGGCAAGAGCCTCGGCGGCGGCATCGAACGGCTGCGCTTCGTGCTCGGCCTGCAGCAGCCCACCAGCTCGGGCTGAGGGCACCCTCGGGCTCGTGCCTGACTCGTAGCTCGAACCTCTCGCCTGCCCACGCAGGCACGGGATCGGGCTCCGGAACGCTCCCTGCCCACGCAGGCACGGGATCGGGCTCCGGAACGCTCCCTGCCTACGCCGGAGCGGGCTCGGGCTCGCGCTCGGGCTTGGCCCGCGCGGGGCGGTTCTGCGTCTCGATGATCACGCGACAGGGACGCTTGGCGAGCAGGTAGGCGGCGGTCGGGCCGATCCGCTGCTCGCCCGCGGGGGCGTGGATGGTGGACCAGTAGATGACGTCCGAGCCGACGCGAATCGCTTCGTCGACGAGCGCCGCGCCGGGATTGCGCGTGCGGATCAGGCCGGTGTGAATCTTGATGCCCGCGCGGCGCGCCTTGATGCGCGCGGACTCAAGGGCCGAGCGCCCCTGCGCCTCCTCCTCCTGCAGGCCCGAGTCGAGCGAGAGCTGGCTGGGGACGGGCAGCACGAAGATCGCGTAGACGACGCCGTCTTCGCCGATCAGCTTGGCCGCGGAGGAGAGCGCCTGCGCGGAGACGTCGGTGCCGAAGATCGGCACGAGCGCGGTGCGGTAGTCGAGCTCGTGGAAGTCCGGCGGGCGCTCCTCGCGGGGGATGCGGTAGCTCTTGTAGGGGTCGAGGCCCTGGCGGTGGCGGTAGTAGAAGTAGCCGGCCATGCCGAGGACCATCCAGGGGATGCCGACGGTGCGGGCCTCGCCGTGGAAGATGACGACGGCGATCCACGCGCCGGCGGTGCCGATCCCGCCGATGACGGCCGTCATCGGGATGTCGGCGCCGCGGATGCGCACGCTGAGGGGCATCCGGTAGGGGCGCTCGCGGTCGGGGTCCTTGATGCGCAGCGCGATCACGGCGGCGTGGGCGGTGGTGAAGGAGAGCATCGCGCCGAACGAGTAGAGGTTGCCGAGCACTTCGGTGTTCCCGTACAGGATCAGCACGCCGGCGAGCGCGGTGAAGAACATCAGCGTGAACCAGGGGGTGCGGAATTTGGGGTGCAGCCGCGAGAAGATGCTCGGCAGCTGGCGGTGCTCGGACAGCGACCAGGACAGGCGCGAGATGCCGATCATGCCGGCGTTGGTGGCGATGAAGAGAATCGTCGCTGCAAGCAGCCCGACGTAGTATTCGGCCCCGTGCAGCACCGCCCCGTGCAGACCCAGGCGGGAGATGACGCCGAGCACGGGATCGTTCTGGAAGTGCCCGCCCAGCGCGGTGGCGTAGCCGGGTGAGCTGAAGGACTGCTGCAGCTCGGCGTTGTAGCCGACGCCGTGGTGGACGACCGGCAAAGCGGAGAGCGCCACGACGGAGATTCCGGCATACACGCCGAGCACGGCCAGCACGACGAGGTTGACGGCTTTCGGGACCTGGCGGCCGGGGTCCTTTGACTCCTCGGCCATGTTCGCGACGGTCTCGATGCCGGTGTAGGCGAGCATCGCGAGCGAGAGCGCGAAGATCAGTTCGTGCCAGCTGGGAACGCTGCCGAGGTGGACCTGGTTGATCAGCAGCGTGGGGCTGAAGACGAGCACGAAGCCGACGCACACGAGCACGATCTGCGTGCTGAGGTCGGCGATCGCGAGGACGAAGTTGAGCTTCGCCGACTCGCCGAGGCCGCGGATGTTCAGCCCGGCGAGCACCACCACGACGATCAGCCCGCCGATGATGTCCCCGGGGTTGTGATTGAGCGAGTGCAAACCCGGGAACGCGCTGAGATAGTGAGGAACGAAGAACGCCGAGATGGCGATCGTGAGGATGTAGTCGAGGCTCAGCGCCCAGCCGGCGAAGAAGGAGACGACGTCGTTGAAGGCGTGGCGCGCGAACGAGGAGGAGCCGCCGGCTTCGGGGAACATCGCCGCGCCCTCGGCGTAGGTTTTGGCGGTCAGCGCGAACAGGCCACCGGCGAACACGAACACGAGCGGCGTCAGCCCGAGGGCGTGCGCGGCTACGAGCCCGAGCGCGTAGTAGATCGAGGAGCCGACGTTGCCGTAGGCGGTCGCGAACAGGCCGGGGACGCCGACGGATCGGCGCAGTCCTCGCTCGGTCAGGCGTGCCATGGAGCGCAGCGTATCCGGGAGCTCGGCGTGGATGGCGAGCCGGGTCGGTCGGTCGCATCAAGCGTTCCAAGCGCATCGCGGCATAGAGGCCCATGCGCATGCTTTGCAAAGAGCTAATGGGACCGCCCTGGCCGCAGATGCCGTCGGCAGACGGGTCGCATACGCATGCTTTGCAAAGAGGTGGGCCGCAGCTTTTTAAAAAGCTGATGTTGTCCCGATCGGCGCAAGCGCCGATCGGCGGGGTCGCACATGTGCGACCCCGAACCATGCCGCATGCGGCGTGGTTACGGACGGCGCATGCGCCGTCCGCGGACCGTGCATGCACGGTCCCGGACCTGGCCGCATGCGGCCAGGTCGATCCCATCAGCTTTCTTAAAGCATGTGCGGGCCCCGTTGACGACGCCCGAGCGCTCGCCTGAACTGCAAAATCCCATTCACCGCCTCGGCGCGGGCAGGAACGCAGCATATGATCCCGACGACCCGGGCCCCAAGCGACCCCCCGGCGAGTGCACATGGACGACACGACACAGCGCCGCGGAAACTACGACTCGGGTGAGGACTTCGTCCTCGAATACGGCGAGCTGCGCTTCACCTTCAACGAAGCCGACTTCTCCGAGCGCTGCGAGCAGGCGGCGCTGAAGCTCGGGTTCGTCGGCGGGCGGCTCGGCGAGGACGAGCTCGAAGACCTCGTCAACCTGGCGGTCAACGGCGAGGTCTACGACCCCGCGTCGGGCCTCGGCGAGCACGTCAACGACTGCTGGCCCGAGCTCGTCGGACCGGCCGAGCGCTCGCTCGTGCACTGGCTGCGCCGTCTCGTCTTCAGGGGCGCGTGGCTCGACCAGCGCGTGAACGAGGGCGAGTTGGGTGTGGCTTTCGACGAAACCACCGGTGGTTTCGTCTACGTGCAGCCCGAGCGCTGCGGCGAGCCGATCGAGCTCGCGCGCGAGCCCTCGTGGTGCCGCGTCGCCTACCGCCGCTAGGGCACCGCTGAGCGGCGCGATACTGCGTCCTCAGTCGCTCGCGTACCGATCGACGATCAGATGCGATCGCCGATCGGCCAGCACGCCACGCTCCTTGCGTCCTTGTCTCGCTTGCCCAGCGAGGCCCTAGAAGCAGACGGTATCCCACTTCGACGGTGTCGAACTAGCCCGCGGATTCCAACGCGCCGGCGCGGGCCTTGGCGATCGCCTCCGCGCCCTCCTCGCCCACGAGCAGCTCCGCGCGCACGGTCCCGCTCGCGATGAGGTCAAGCGGCGGGCCGCCCGTGTGAGCGAGCGCGGAATCGAGTGCGATCACTGTCGTCTCGCCGCCGTAGGGGCGCGTGGCGGTGGCGAGGATCGTCAGTGAGCCGCCGTCAGCGAGGTTGCGCGCCGCCGCGAGCACCTTGCGCGCAACGTGCGGGTGCAGCCCGTCGAGCGTGTCGATCAGCACCAGCGCGTCGCCGCCGCGGGCGGCCGTGCGCTTGGCGGTCTCGATCGCCCGCTCGATCGCCTGATCCTGCGTATCGGGGGAGGCCGCGAAGCTGAGCGTGGTCGCGGGCGCAACCGGACCCTCGGACCACTCGGCGACCTCCTCGGGGCGCACGCCGGTGAGCAGCAGCGTTACCTCGAGGTCCTCGCGGCCCGAGAGCGCACCGCACAGGCGCCGCAGGATCTCGGTCTTGCCGGCGCGAGCGGGCCCGGCGAGGACCACGCGCGAGCCGCGTCCGAAGGGCGTCAGCCACTCGATCGCCTGCAGCGTCGCGTCGCCGCCGTCGAGCGCCAGGCGCTCGCTCGGATAGGCGACCGGGCGCTCGTCGTAGCGCGCGCCCTCCGAGACCTCGCCGGCGGGCGCGCCGTTGATCGTCTCCACGCGCACCAGCGAGGAGTAGCGCTCCGAGCGCCGCGGCATGCGCAGCGGGCCGCTGACGCGATCGCCCGAGACGAGCTCGCAGCGGCGCACCTGCGCGGCCGAGATGTAGACGTCCTCGTCGGAGGCCTCCGGCGGGTGCACGCGCAGGAACGCCGAACCGTTGCCCAGCAGCTCCACCACGCCCTCCGCCGCGCGCTCCTCGCCCGCGGACTCCTCCTCGCGCTCGCTCGAGCGCTCGCCGCGCGCGCCGCGAGTGCTCCTGGACGAGCTCTCGCCTTTGGACGCACGATCTCCCCGCGCGGGGCGATCCTCGCCGGCTCCCCCGCGACGGCCTCTGCCGCGGGCACGACCGCCGGAGGAGCTCGGGCCTGCGTCGTCGGTGGCGCTCTCGTCGGCGTCGTCGGCCTCCTCGTCCGCGCGCTCAGACGCAGCCGGCTTCTCCTCGTCCTCCTGTGCGTCGGACTCCTGTGCATCGGCGTCTTTCGTGGCGCGCCGAGAGCGGCGGCGAACGCTCGGGCGCCGGCGACGTTTCTCTCCGGCCGGACTCTCCTCGGAGTCCTGCTCGGCGTCCCCCTCGGCGGCGTCCGCCGAGTCTCCATCGGTCGATCCCCGAGACGAGCCTCCCGCGCCGGGACCGGCGAGGATGGCGTCGATCAGGTCGGCCTTGCGCAGCCGGCGGAATCCTTCGAGGCCGAGCTGGTCGGCGATCGCGTGCAGGTCGGCCAGCGGACTGGCCTCCAGCTCGGAGCGGTCGAGTACTGACATGTGAGTTGTTCTCCTTCGTCTTCGTGTGAATGGGCGGTTGGCGCCCGGTCGCGTTGCGCAGCGACCGGCACCCGTCGTGGCGTGCAACCCTAGCGCTCGCCGCGGCCGCGACTAGGGCTCGTGCCGGAGTTCCTCGGCGAGCGCCAGATCCCTGCGCGGGCGTACCGCTCCCGAGAGGGCCGCGCGCACGGTGAGGAAGTCGGCGGCCGCGGCGATGTCGTGCAGACGGAAGATGTGCGCGCCCGCGTCCATGCCGTGGGCGAGCGCCGCAAGCGTGCCCGCGCCGCGTTCGCGCGGAGCACGCGAGGTGAGCGCGCCGATGAAGTCCTTGCGCGAGATCGCCATCAACAGCGGGCGCTCCAGCTCGTGCAGGCGCTCGGTCTCGGCGAGCAGCGCGATCGTCTGCGCGGGGGTCTTCGCGAAGTCCGGGCCGGGGTCGACGATCAGCTGCTCGCGCGCGACCCCCGCGGCGAGGGCCACGTCGATGCGCCCGCGCAGGAACGCGAGCACCTCGCCGGTGATGTCATCGCCGTAGAGATCGGGGTCCTGCAGACGCTGCTTGGGCGCCGCGCGGGTGTGCATCAGCACGAGCGCCGCGCCCGTCTGCGCGCAGACGCACGCGAGCTCGGGGTCGCGCAGTCCGGAGACGTCGTTGACGATGCTCGCGCCCGCGGCGATCGCGGCGGCGGCGACTGCCGGCTTGTAGGTATCCACCGAGACGACGACCGTCTCGATCGTCTCGGCGATCCGCTCGATCAGCGGCACGACGCGCTCGATCTCCTCCTGCACCGACACCGGCGCCACCCCCGTGCGCGCCGACTCGCCGCCGACGTCGAGCATGTCCGCGCCCGCCGCCACGAGCTCGCTCGCCAGTACCAGCTGCCGCTCGAGCGTCCGCGCAGAGCCGTCGTCGCTGAAAGAGTCAGGCGAGGCGTTCACCACGCCCATCAGCCACGGCGGCCGCTCACCACCCAGCTCGAACGTGCGATCTCCCGCGCGCAGGACATACGTGGGGGCTTGAGCGGGCACTTGGCCGTACGCGGCGGCGGTGTCGCTCACGACGAGCGCGCCTCCCGCGGGACCGCGCCATCGGCGACATGCGCGCCGACGCGCTCCATTGTGGGCTCGAGATCATCCGCGCGGATCCCCTCGGCGGTGGCCTCGCGCGCGAACAGCGCGATCTCGCGTGCGGTGCGCTCGGCGTCCCAGCCGAGCTCCCGCGCGAGCACGTCCGCGACGCGCTCCACCGGCAACTCCCGCGCGGCCAGCAGCCCGAGGCGGGTGCGGCGCAGGAGCACGTCGCCGATCGAGCGCGCCTGCTCGCGCCGCGCGGCGAGCGCGACCTCGGCCAGCAGGTCGGGCAGGCCGGGGACGATCGGCTGGGCCAGCTCGCCGCGCTCCGCGGCCAGCGCCAGCACCTCGCGCGCGGCGTAGCCGTAGCGGCCGGCCAGCGCCGCATAGGACCGCTCCGGCACACCCTCCACGCGCGGCAGATCCTCGACGGCGATCGCCTGCCCGAGCGGGATCTCGTGCGTGTGACAGGGCGCTTCGCGGGCGTCGCGCTCGACGAGACGATCGACCGTCATCTTCGCCATCCGCCGCCACGTCGTGAGCTTGCCGCCGGTGATCGTGAGCATCCCCGAGGACGCCTCATACAGCTCGGCCTTGCGCGAGATGTCGACCGACTTCTTCGGGTCGCCGCTTGAGATCAGCGGTCGCACGCCCGCATAGGCGCCCGCGAGATCGCGCGCGCCGAAGGCCGTGCCGAAGAACTCGTTGACCGCGCTCAGCAGGTAGTCGACGTCCTCGCCCGAGGGGCTTACGTGGTCGAGCTCGCCCTCGTAGTCGAGGTCGGTCGTGCCCACGAGCGTGCGCCCAAGCCACGGCAGCGCGAAGATCGAGCGCCCCTCCCCCGCCGGCACGATCGCACCGCCGACGAGCGGCAGATCCTCGTGGCTGCAGCAGGATGTGCGTGCCGCGGCTCGGACGGATGCGCGGCAGCTCGGACTCCTCGCTCAACCGGTCGGCCCATACGCCCGTCGCGTTGACGACGTTCGCGGCGCGGATCTCGAACTCCTCGCCGCTCTCGCGATCCCGCGCGCGCACCCCGCACGCGCGCCCGTCGCGCTCGATCAGACCCATGCGCGTCCACGCGATTGGCGCAGACGGCGCCGAAGCGCTCGGCCTCGCCGAGGACCGTCAGGACGAGCCGCACGTCGTCGGTCTGGCAGTCATAGAACAGGTACCCGCTCGTCGGCTCGCGCGCGGCGAGCGCGGGCAGCAGCTCGAGCACTTCCTCGCCGGAGATCGTGCGGTGGCGCTCGGGGCTCCACGACTCGACTGTCTCGGACTGCGCCGGCGACGGCGGCGATTGTGGCTCGGCCTCCGTCGCGGACGCGCTCTTGGCGCGCTCTGCGCGCCCTCGCCTGGAGCGGCCGATCGCAGATCGGCCGGCCCGCAGGCGCTCACGGTCGAGGGACATCGCGTCATACAGGTTCAGCCCCATCCCCATCAGCCGATCCGGACGGGCGCCGTCGAAGGCCGGCACGACCAGCGGCAGCGGATGCACGAGGTGCGGCGCGAGCGCGACCATCAGCTGGCGCTCCAGCAACGCCTCGCGCACGAGCGCCAGATCGAAGTTCTGCAGGTAGCGCAGCCCGCCGTGCACCAGCTTGCTGGAGCGGCTGGAGGTCCCGGAGGCGTAGTCGGCGCGCTCGATCAGCGCCACGCTGTAACCGCGCGTGGCGGCGTCGAACGCCACCCCGGCGCCGGTGATGCCCCCGCCGACGACCACGAGATCGAACTCGTGCTCGGCGAGGGCCGCGAGGGCCTGGGCGCGTGCGATCACGCATCGCAGTCTGCCAGAGCCGCGGGCGCCCGCCTCAGTAGCGCGTGCTTGCCAAGTAGAGCATCGCTCGTGCAACGCCGTGCGCGCCAAGCCGCGCCTGCGTTCGGGCGCCGCGCGCTCTTGAGCCTGTTCGGGCCCTGAGAGTTTCATCCCAAGCGCTGCCTATGGTCCTACTCGTTTATCGCATCCAGACGCACGTGAGCCCAAAGGAGGATCTGACATCATGATTGCCGTGGCAACGCAACCGCACGTGACGCTCAGCGGTGACCTGGCCGGCGAGTATCTCGTCGAGGAGAAACGCCCCGATGGGCGCCTCGTACTGGTACGCGATACCGGTATCGCCGCTATTCGTCGGCGACAGGGAACCCGCGCGATGACGCCCGAGGAGTCGGCTGACTTCTGGCGCGAGTATGGGCCGCTTATAGGCCCCCCCGACGGCGAGGGGTAGTCATGTCCACATCAGACCCGCGCTTTCCCGCGCGTTTTGATCCCGCTCCCTGGGAAGAGGATCTGGCACGCTCCGCCGTCTCAGGCCGCGCAAGCGCGTATGACGCCCGGCGCGACTACGAGCCCCGTGGCGTTCCCGTCTCGCACCTCAAAGCCTGTGAAGCGGAAGGGCGCGACGGAACCAAGCTGCCTGCCTACCTCAAGGCATACGTGCCCCAACCCGACGGCAAGTTCGGCATGGTCTTCACGATCGACAGCGAGGCGCACAAGCCGGCACTCCTCTTTCTCGCGTTTGGAGTCCGCCACCACCCCAGCGGGTCACACGCACCGACCGTCTACGAGATTGCCCATCAGCGCCTGAACACCTGAAAATGAAGGCAAGTTGTCTCACCCGTTCTCAGCGACGAGCGCGATGGCGCTTGCGCTTGCGACCGGGCTTGCGCACTGCGACCTTCGCTCGATGAGCGACGTCGGAGGCGAGGAAGTGCGCGATCGCGGGGTCGGCGATGCGCGTGTAGACGCCGGCGAAGCCGGGCTGGGCGCAGCCGTTGCCGAAGTCAACGAGGCCGACGAGCATGTAGTCGGCGGGAGGACGCGCCGGGCTGTCACGATCGACGACGAGCGGTCCGCCGCTGTCGCCATAGCAAGAGTCGGCGCGAGGCCTTGCGCTTCCGGCGCAGAGCATACGCGGGGTGATCGTCTGTTCGATCGCCGCGTACTCTTCCTGGCAGAGCGATTCGCCGACGAGCGGCACGCTGCTCGCGCGCAACGCGCCCGGATAGCGGGGAGACCCCGGACGGCGCAGGGTTCGTGTCTCCCCATCCGCTGACCGTGGCAAGGGTCGTGGACGTCGAACTCGCTTCGCCGTAGTCGGCGGCTGCCGCCACGTCGATCGGCAGGGGCGCGATCGCGTTCGGCGCCATTGAGGCTAGGAGTGCTCGATCCGGACCACAGTGGACGCGCGAGCTCGATCACACCGATGTCGTAGTCGTTGGTGTAGGGGTTGTAGTAGGGATCGACCGAGACGCTCGCGGCCGGGTCGCGAACGCTGCCGGGGTCGGGGCGATCGAGACGGGTGGAGCCGGCGAGCACCTCGACTTCGCGGGAGACCCTTCCCCGGCCGTGGCCGCCCCCGGCGAGGCAATGTGCGGCGGTGATCACGTGCGTGGCGTCGACGATCACGCCCCCGCAGAAGAACCCCGCCATCGGCGAGCCCGCCGCGGGGTTGTACAGGGCGACCTGAAAGGGAAAGCGCGAGATCGACACGCCGCGCCGCCGACGACGCTCGCGACGGGCGCGCAGGCGAGCTCGCGGTGCGAGCCCGAGCGGTGACAGTGACCGACCCCCATGCCACCACTCCCGCCGCCGCTCCGATCGAGAGGACGAGCCAAGCATAGGAGTAGCGCCGACGTACGGCGGCCGGCCACTGACACAGCAACCCCCCTCCTCCACACGCTGGAGTCGCGAGCTAGACGCTGTCCCTCTCCTGTCAGTTGACGGTAGAGTACGGCCGACTTTTATGCAAGCGCTCTAGTGTACCGAATCCGTTGTGCGCCAGGTACAAACTTCCGCTCAACCGTCGGACGTACAGGCCCACGCCGGCCGGTGGGATCGCTTGACAGAAACGTGTTTCCGGCGCACCGCCGGAGGGCGGTTAGAGCTGGCCGAGCTCGGCGGTGATCTCACTCACCGCGGACTTGGCGTCGCCGAACAGCATCGACGTCTTCGGGTCGAAGTACAGCTCGTTCTCGATGCCCGGCGAACCCGGGGTTCATCGAGCGCTTGATCACGATCACCGAACGGCTGTCGGCGACCTCGAGGATCGGCATGCCGAAGATCGGCGAGGCGGGGTTGGTCTTCGCGGCCGGGTTGGTGACGTCGTTGGCGCCGATCACCAGCGAGACGTCCGTGCGCGCGAACTCGGGGTTGGCGTCGTCCATCTCCTTGAGCTGGTCATACGGAACGTCGGCCTCGGCCAGCAGCACGTTCATGTGTCCCGGCATGCGCCCCGCGACGGGGTGGATCGCGTAGCTGACCTCGACCTGGCGCGTCCTCGAGCTCCTTGGTCAGCTCGCGTACCGCGTGCTGGGCTTGGGCGACGGCCATGCCATAGCCCGGGACGACCACCACGCGGCTCGGCGTATGCGAGCTGGATCGCCGCGTCCGCGGCGCTCGTGGATTTCACCGTGCCCGCGTGCTCGCCGGCGCCTTCGGCGCCCTCGACGGCGCCACCGCCACCGAACCCGCCCGCGACGATCGCCGGGATCGAGCGGTTCATCGCCGTGGCCATCAGGTTCGTCAGGATCGTGCCCGATGCGCCGACGATCATGCCGGCGACGATCAGCGCCGGGTTGTTCAGCGCCATCCCGGTGGCGGCCGCAGAGAGCCCGGTGAAGGCGTTCAGCAGCGAGATCACGACCGGCATGTCCGCGCCGCCGATCGGCAGCACGACGGCGTTGCCGAGCAGCGCGGCGACGATCAGCATGCCGATGAACAGCAGTTCGGAGTGCGCCCCGGCGATCAGATCGACGCCCGCCGCGAGCGCGAGCACGAGCAGCACGAGGTTGACCGCCTGCTGGGCGGAGCCGAACGAGATCGGGCGGCCGGGGATGATTTCCTGGAGCTTGCCGAAGGCGATGTTCGAGCCCCAGAAGGAGATCGAGCCGACGATCGCCGCGAACACCGAGAAGATCGCCACATACGTCGGCACCCCGCCGACCTGGATCGAGGCGCCGGTCTGCAGCACGAGACCGTCGGGCAGTTCGGCGCCGATGTGCACCGTGTGCGAGCCGTAGGTGGAGCCCGCGTGACGAAACTCGACCCAGGAGATCAGCGCGACCGCGCCGCCGCCGACGCCGTTGAACAGCGCGACCATCTGCGGCATCGCGGTCATCTTCACCTGGCGCGCCGCGGGCACGCCGACCGCCACGCCGAGCGCGATGCCGAGCGCGATCAAACCCCAGTTGCCCTCGCCGGGATTCAGCAGCGTCGCGACCACCGCGATCGCCATGCCGACCGCCGCGATGCGGTTGCCGCGCACGGCCGTCGTCGGCCCCGCCAGACCGCGCAGTCCCTGGATGAACAGCGCGAAGGCGATGATGTAGAGGACGTAGATGAAGTCTTCGCTCTGCAGCACCGAGGTGGCGAGCGTCGTCGGCGGGAGACTCACGATGCCCTCCCCTGCCCCCGTCGCCGCGAACCGCCGGGCCCACTCGCCGGCGCCGCCCTCGCCCTCCGCCGCCTTGGGCGGCTTGGGCTTGGACTTGAACATCTCGAGCATGCGGTCGGTCACGAGGAACCCGCCGACGACGTTGATCGTGCCGAACGCCACCGCGATCACGAGCAGCGCCTTGCTGAAGGCGTCGAGCCCGGCGAGGCCGAACAGCAGCAGGCCGCCGAGCAGCACGATCCCGTGGATCGCATTCGTGCCCGACATCAGCGGCGTGTGCAGCGTGTTCGGCACCTTCGAGATCACCACGAAGCCGATGAATCCGGCGAGCACGAGGATCGCGAGGTTGGTCGTGAGCGTGCTCGCGAGGATCACGAGCCGGCCTCCACCGCCGCCTTGGCCCCGGCATGGACGATCTCGCCATCGCGCACGATGCACGCGCCGGCGACGATCTCGTCCTCGAAGTCCAGGTGCAGGGCGCCGTCCTCGCCGACGAACAGCTCCAGCAGCGCGAGCACGTTGCGCGCGAACAGCTGCGAGGCGTGCTCGGGCATGCGCGCGGGCAGGTTCAGCGGCGAGACGATCTTGACGTCGTGCTTGACCGCCGTCTCCCCCGGCTCGGTCAGCTCGCAGTTGCCGCCAGACTCGCCCGCGAGATCGACGATCACGGAACCGGGCTTCATTCCGCGCACGGCCTCCTCGGTGACGAGCTTCGGCGCCGGGCGACCCGGCACGAGCGCGGTCGTGATGACCACGTCGAAGCCCTTGATCGCGTCGGTGAGCGCCTGCTGCTGGGTGGCGCGCTCCTCTGCGGTCAGCTCGCGTGCGTAGCCGCCCTCGCCGCTGGCCTCCAGGCCCAGGTTCAGCCACTGCGCACCGAGTGACTGCACCTGCTCGGCGACCTCCGGGCGCACGTCATAACCGGTCGTGCGAGCGCCCAGGCGCTTGGCCGTGGCGAGCGCCTGAAGCCCCGCCACGCCCGCGCCGAGCACGAGCACCTTCGCGGGCGGGATCGTGCCGGCGGCGGTCATCAGCATCGGGTAGAAGCGGCCCATGTTCTCGGCGCCCAGCAGCGCCGCCTCGTAGCCCGAGACGTTGCTCTGCGAGGACAGCGCGTCCATCGACTGCGCGCGCGAGATCCGCGGGTATCGCCTCCATCGCGAACGCCGTCGCGTGCGCATCGGCGAGCGCGCGCGTCGTGCGCGGGCTCGTCAGCGGCGCGAGAAAGCCGACGAGGATCGAGCCCGAGCCCAGACCGCGGACTTCCTCGGGGTCCGGCGGGGCGATCTTGACGACCACGTCGCGAGCCCCACATCGCGGCGGCGTCGCCGGTGAGCTCGGCGCCCGCCTCGGCGAAGGCGGAATCGGGCAGCAGGGCATCGGCGCCCGCGCCGTTCTGCACGACGACGTCGAGGCCCTTGGCCTTGAGCTTGGCGACCACCTCCGGCACGAGCGCGACACGGTGCTCGCCGGCGGCGGTCTCAGTCGGAACTCCGATCCGCATGTGAGGTCCGAGAACGTATCCGATCGGCCCGACGGCGGGTAGTCAGACCGCCACCCATGCGAGACTCGCTGCGTAGCCCACGGGCCCTGTACTGTAGGCGTGCTCCTGCAGTCCAAGGCACGCGATGACGGTCAACCTGACGCGTATATACACGAAGCTCGGCGACTCCGGCGAGACCCATCTGGGCGACATGAGCCGTGTCTCCAAGGTGCACCCTCGCGTCGAGGCCTACGGCACGGTGGACGAGCTGAACGCGACGCTCGGCGTGGCGCTGCTGCAGCCGGATCTGCCGCAGAATGTGGTCGGCTGGCTGCAGCGCGTGCAGAACGACCTGCTCGACCTCGGCGCCGACCTGTCGGTGCCCGGCGCGACCCCGAGCGACGAGGGACAAGTGCGGGAGGCGAGGGCGCAGACGCGGGGGGCCAGGGCACAGACGCGGGGACCGGCCGTCAGCGGCTGCGCGTAACCGCCCAGTACACCGAGTGGCTGGAGGGCGCGTGCGACGAGGTCAACGCGACGCTCGCGCCGCTGCGCTCGTTCGTGATCCCCGGCGGGACGCCTGCCAGCGCGCACCTGCACGTGTGCCGCACGGTCTGCCGCCGCGCCGAGCGCCGCGCGATCGCCATTGCACGAGGAGGACTCCGGAAACCCCGAGGTGGTGCGCTACCTGAACCGGCTCTCAGACCTGCTGTTCATTCTCGCTCGCGCCGTCAACGAGGGCGCCGAGCCGCTATGGGACCCCGGCGCCCACGCCGCCGGCGGTGGCGCGAGCGGGGGTCGAGGTGGAGGCGGCGAGGGAACTTCTCCTTAGCGCCACCCCGCGCGAGCGCGCGTCGGCGATGCGCAGGCCAGCGAGCACCAGCGCCATCCACAGTGTCGCCAGGAGATAGCCGCCGAGGACATCGCTCGGGAGATGCCAGGCGAGGATCAACAACGACACGCCGACGGCCGCCGCGAAAGTCGCTCCGAGCACGGCCACCAGCGGGCGTACACGTCGGGGCGCCACCAGCACCGCGCACAGCGCGAGCACCGTCGCCGCGGTCGCGTGACCGCTCGGCCACGACGCGGCGGTGATCTCGCTGACGCCGACCCGAGCGTGGGCGTGCGCGAGCAACGGCTTGAGCAGTCTCCGCGCTCAGCGGCGCAAGGCTCAGCACGAGCGCGACGGCGAGGGCGACCCGAGGCCGGCGGCGCAGGAGCGCTACGGCCACGAGCAGAGCTCCCCACAAGATGTAGAGCGCCGGATCGAGCAGGTGCAGCAGCCCGTTCATCAGGTGTCCAGGCGCGGCCCCCCGATCAGGGTGAAGTCATACAGCGCAACCGCGTCTTTGACGTGCGTCAGCGGGCACGAACGCGGCCACGACCCAAGTCAGCGCGAGCGCGCCCACGCAGAGACCGGCGAGGCACAGCGGCGCCGCGGCACTCGACCGTGCCGTGCCGTCGCGACGGAGACCGGGAGCGCGGACAGCTGACATGTACATCGTGGACACGGTTCCCACAGGGTAGGCGGGTCGCTAAAGACCGGCTGAAGTCGATCCTCGGGGCGACGGGTTTGCGAGTGAGCACCCTCACCCGACCGGGAATGAGCAGTCCGCGAGCGCCCTCACCCGACCGGGAACGTGCGGCCCGCGAGCGCGATCAGGCCTGGGCCGTCACCCACACGGGCGTCTGCGCGCCGGTGCGGGAGTAGCGGATGCTGCCGTCGGGAGCGCGCAGGCTTTCGAGGAAACCAATCGGAGTGCGGCTACCGCGGCGACGCACGGTCGCGGGGTTATAGCCAGCGGCGATCAAGCCCTGGATCGCCCAGGCCGTGGACTGGGAGTTGGATTCGCCGCCGTACTGCTGCGGAAAGCCGCCGTCGGGGTTCTGCGAGCGCACCAGATAGCTCGCCGCCGCCCCGAGCACGCCCCTGTTGTGGGCGCCGGCGTCGGCGAGCGCCTGCAACGCGGCGCCGGTGTCGTCGACATCGCTGGGCGAGCCGCGATCGCCGAAGGAGAAGCCGCCGTCGGCATTCTGCTGGCGCTCGATCCAACCGGCGGCCTGGTGGATCGCGCCGAAGCTCTGGGAGTGGCCTACGGCGCGCAGCGCGAAGATCGCGAACGCCGTGAGGTTGACCAGGTGATCGAAGGAATCGTCGCTCTCGCGCGAACGCAGCACTTCGGCGACGAGGTTGCGCCCGGCGAACGAGTACGCCGAGGCGCCGCAGGCGCGCACCGCGAGAATCGTGCGCTCGGCGTCGCCGAGCCCTTGCAGCGTGGACACCTGCGCGCGCAGCGAGTCGAGCACGGAGTGCCCGGCGCGGCGAACGCTCGCGGGATTGCGTCCGCCCGCCGCGAAGGCCATCGCCGTCCACGCCGTGTAGAGCTCGCTGGAGCCCTGCCCCCGCGTCGCGCCGAAGCCGCCGTCGTTGTTCTGAGCTGCGGTGAGGTACGAGAGCTCGGGTGAGAGCGACAGCGAGGAGCGCGCGCGCGGCGACTCGTCGAGGTGAGCGACACGGCGAGGACCACCACGAGGATCGCCGGCATGACCGCCTCCCAGCTAACGGTCATGCGCTCGCGCGTGCGCTCGAGCAGGCGAGCGAGCTCGGGACCGAAGGCAAGCGCGAACAGCAGCGTGGCGATGATGTCGGTGATGTCGAACGGCAGCGACGTGCCGGCGATCGCGAGGAATGCCGCGGGAGTGTGCGCCCCGGCGAGGGTGAATGTGTAGAGGTTCATGATCTCCTTGGCCATCAGCGCGGCCAGCGCGCACGCCAGTGCGAGCGGGACGCGACCGAGGCGTCGGTGGGTGAGCGCTCCGAGCGCGGCGCCGGCGAGGCCGACGAGGCCCCAGGCGACCATCTGCCAGGGGGTATACGGGCCCTGACCGAGCATGATGTTCGAGGCGAGCATCCCGATCGCGCCGACGGTGAAGCCCGGCAGCGGCCCAAGCGAGTAGCCGACGACGAACGCGATCGCAGTGATCGGCTTGACGTCGGGGAGCGCGACGAACGCGTCGCGACCGAGCGCGGCGACGGCCGCGAGTGTGGCCACGACCGCGACCATGCGCGCCGAGGGCCGCCGTGCGCTCATACGCGAACCAGCCGGCGAACAGGATCAGCCCGACGATCAGCGAAGAGGCGAGCAGCCAGCTCATCGTGCGGAACCCTGGATCGCGGGGTCGCCACCGACGGCAGGCTCACCGGCGGCGCGCGCCCCAGCAGTGCGCGCCCCGCCGTGCGCCGTCGTGCACGGAACTTCAACGGCAGCCGCGAGGTTGCGATGGGTGCGCTCGGCGAGCAGACTCGCGCCCTCCTCGGGCAGCAACGCGCCGCCCGCGCCGCCGAGAATGCGCGCGGTCTCGGTGGCGAAGTACCAACCGCCGGCGAGCAGCTCCTTCGCGGGCCCGTCGGCGATCGTGCGGCCGTCCGCCAGAAGGACCGCACGCTGCGCGCAAGCGGCTGCGAACTCGGGATCGTGCGTGGCGACGATCACCGCCTGGCCCTCTCGGGCGCGCCGGCGCAGCTCGAGCGCGAGCTCGGCCTTGGACTCGCGGTCCATCCCGCGCGTGGGCTCATCCAGCGCCAGCACCGCCGGCGGCTCGCCCTCCCCGGTGACGATCGCCAGAGCCAGCCGCTGACGCTCGCCCCCGGAGAGATCGCGGGGGTTGCGCTCGCCCATCTCCTGTAGCCCGACGGCAGCCAGCGCCTGGGCCGAGGCCTCCTGGCAGACGCGCTCGTGCACGAAGTAGTCGCCGGGGTTCTGCAACAGCAGCGCGACGCGCCCGCCCCGTTCGATGTCTGCCGCGGGTCGGGCTCAGCAGCCCCGCGGCGTGGCGCAGAAGCGTCGACTTTCCAGCGCCGTTGCGACCCATCAGTGCGACGCTTTCGCCAGGATGCAGCGTCAGGTCGAGCCCGCGCAGGATCGCGGGACCATCGCGCAGCTCGTGCCAGACACCGCGCAAGCGCAGTGCGACCTCCGGTTGCGAAGAACGTCGCACCCTGCGCTTCGTCGGCTCCGGCGCGGGTGACTCGGCGGGTTGACTCGCGGGCAGGACGGATTTACTCGCGGGCAGCAGGTCCCGATCGCGCAGACCGCGACGCGCCTGGCGCACGCCGACCGGCAGCGGACTCAGACCGGCAAGCGTGAACAGCTTCGCGCCGGGCGTCTGCAACGCCGGGGACTCGCTCGCGGACCAGGCCAGGAAGGACGCGGGATCGCCGTCGTGGGCGATGCGTCCGCCGCGCATCGCGATCACGCGGTCGGCGGCCGTCAGACAGCGCTCCAGGCGATGCTCGGCCAACAGAATCGTCGTCTCCCACTCTTGGTTCAAGCGGCGCAGCAGGCCGATCAGCTCATCGCCGGCGACGGGGTCGAGCTGCGAGGTCGGCTCGTCGAGCAAGATCACGGGCGGGCGGGCGGCGAGCGCCGCGCCGAGCGCGACACGCTGCTGCTCGCCGCCGGAGAGCTCGTGCACGGAACGCTCGAGCAGCGCGTCGATGCCCAGCGCGAGCGCGACCTCCTCCACCCCACGCGCCACCTCACCGGCGCCGAGTCCGCGGCTCTCGAGCGAGAGGGCGAGCTCCGAGCGCACGGAGCTCGTTACGAGTTGGGTCTCGGGATCCTGAAACAGGGCGCCGACGACGGCGCCTAGCTGCGCCGGGGGGTGCTCGCGGGTATCCATGCCCGCAAGCGTCACAGCGCCCGCGAAGCGTCCGCCGTGGAAGTGCGGCACAAGTCCGCACGCGGCGCGCAGCAGCGTCGACTTGCCGTGACCGGAGAGCCCCGCGAGCAGGCAGAGCTCACCCGGTTCGAGCGCGAAGCTGACGTCCTCGAGCGCGGGAGTGTCGGTGTTCGGGTAGCGGTAGGTGACGTGATCGAAGGAGAGAATCGGCGGGTTCATGGGTCGATCCCCCGGCGGTCGACGAAAGGCAGCAGGACGGCGGCGATCAGCGCTGCGCAAAGCACTCCGGTCGCCGCCGCCGTTATGGGCATGCGAACGAGCGGGTACGCGTCGAATGAAAACGCTCCGCCAAGCCGACCCAGGAGGCTGATCGCGAGGATCGCGAGCGCCGAGCAGGCAAACGCGAGATCGTGGCGCGACCACGGGCGGCGGACGGATCGCGAGGAGCCGGCGTGACCGATGGTCTGGCGCAGGCCCGGCACGCGTGAACGCGGCGAGCTGTGCGGCGGACGCCGGGCCGCGGCGAAGCCGCGCAGCTCGAGCGTGGCCGCGACGTCCATCGCCCGGTCGAGCGAGCCGCCGACGACCGCTCCGAGCAACGCCACACGCGCGCGGGCACCGGTCGGCGCGCCCGTGGGGCGGGTGCGCTGGGCCTCTGCCAGACGCTCGGAGTCGGCCGCGAGCAACGGAATCATGCGCGTCGCGAGCGAGGCGGTGAGCGCCGAGCGAAACGACGTCCGGCGCAGCGCGCGCAGCAGCTCGTCGGGATCGACGGCGAGGCTCGCGAGCGTTGTGACGAGGATCAGCAGCGTGACCTTCAACCCGATCACCGCTCCGTAGACCGCCGCCTCGACAGTGAGATCGCCCTGCCCGAATGGGCCGAGCTCGCCCAGGCGCGCGAACACGGTCAGGCCATCGCGAGAGACGAGCACGTTGATCGCGACGATCGGTACGACGACGATCGCGGCGGTACGCAGCGTGCGCGTCAGCTGGCCCCCGACCCCGGCGCCGTAACCGGCGCCGAGCAGCGCGAGCGTCAAGGCGAGCAGGGCCAGCGGATGGAACAGGATCAGCGCGGCCGCGGTCAGCGCGAGCGCCCAGAGCGCGCCGACGCCCGCGCGCGCGGCGTGCAGCGGACTTGCCAGGCGGCGGTAGAAGAACGGTCGCGCGCGGGCGAACACCGCCCGTCAACCTCCCCTTGCGCCCGGCGCCGGCGCGGGCAGCGCCGCACCTCCGGGTTCGAGCACGACGGCGAAGCGATCGGCGAGCGTCGCCGTGTCAAGCGACTGCGCCGCCGTCTGGACACCCGCTGAATCGGTGCCGGTGATGACCCACGTGGGCGCCGATTCGGCGTAGCGCGTGGCCGCGACCAGGCCCGCACCGCCCGCAAGCGTGCGGGCCACGGCACCCTGTTCGTTCAGCAGCGCAAGCGTCGCACCGTTCGACGCAAAGCGCACGTACACGCCGCTCGAACGAGGGCCCACTTCGATCTGATGCGCGACCGGATCGCCGCGCAGCGCGCTCCACGTTCCGACCAGCACGCTCAGCGTTTCCGGCTCATTGCCTGGCCCGATCCCCGCGAGTGCGGCGGGAACGCCGAGCGCACGCAACCGCGCGCTGACGGTCTGGCAGGGCTCGCCGGAGACGTCGGCACATTCGATGCGCACGGGCAGTCGCTTGCCGTCGATCCCGTTCAGGAACGGCTCCGGGTAGGAGCCGACGACCGCAGGCACGTCGTCGGTCTGGCTCCAGTCGTGCAAGTCCCACCAGATGTGATCGCCAGGGTGCACGTTCGTCGAGGCCGCGCCCTGGGGCGCCTCGACGCCGTTGACGTAGTAGAACCAGTCGCTCGGTTGACCGCCGGCGTCGCCGCCGGAGACGCCGTCGACGCTCTCCACGAACCCGCCGCCGTAGCGGGTCGTGACGCTCGCGTTGCGCATCAACAGGCTCATCACGGTCTCTTCGCCCTGCACCCGCGGCGCGTTCCACGCATGCACCGCCTGGGCTCCGAAGTCGTGCGTGACGGTCAGCGTGATTGCGCTCGGCGCCGATCCCGCGCCAAGGCCGCACCCGGCGAGCACGAGGAGCGCGGCGGCGAGCAGTCCCGCCACCGCGCCCACGCCGAGGGCTCGGCGTGTCCTAGTGGACATCCGCGTCGGGACTAGCGGACATAGAAGACGATCCTCGACGTTCCCCGCGCCAGCGTGGTGTGGTTGCCGGCGGCGTCTGTCGCCTGGATGTCCAACACGTAGCGGCCGGGTGCCAGCGCCGAGGGCAGCAGGTAGGAGAACGTGCTTCCCGTAGAGACTTTGAACGGCTTGCCGGCGCCGCAGCGAGCCCGCACGAACTGGGTTGTGGCGCCGTTGAACGCATAGCAACGGTGACGGTACTCCCGACGCAGCGTGAGGCTGATCGAGGAGACCGTTGTGTGAGCGAGCACGCTGCCGGAGAGGATGCGCGGGGCGTGAGCGCGGGTGTAGAGGCGCCCGTCGATGAGGCCTGTCACGTGGGGAACGAGCGCATAGGCGCCTTTGAAGGGGACGACGGATATGCCGCCTGTCGTAACACCCGTCGACCCGCCTGAGCCGGGGGAGCTCGGCGCGCCACAAGCGCCGTCGTTGCCGTTGTGAACGCAGACGCGAGTCTCGCTGCGCACCGCACCAGCGGCGTTCGCTTCCAGAGAGAACGTTCCCACGGCCGGGAAGACCACCGTCGCATGCCCACTGGAGTCGGTGGTCGTGCTCACCCCTTTACCGCTGACGGTGGCGCCCACTGCCGGAGAGGGCGCGCCGGTGGCGTTGGCATAGGAGGTCACGGTTACCGTCACAGGCTTGCCCGGTTCGGCGACTGCGGGAGCTTCGATGCCAAGCGGATTGGGGGCCGGCGGGCAGACGCCGCTCGTTTCGCTGAAGCATTCGGGAAAGAACAGGATGCTGTCGCCAGAGTTCAGCTCGACTTCGCAGATGCCCGCGGTAGACGGCTTGTGGTCCAACCAGAAGCTCCAGTAGTAGGGCTGAGTGAACGGGTAGCTCTGCCCCTCGATCGTTTCGACCGAGTAGCCCAGGCCATTGAACCAGTCGCCATTCCAGTCGCCGTTGGTGGCCAACTGCAGCGCGCCTGCGGCGCTCGTGCCAGTGCAGGAATCGGCCTGGTTGCCGTCCTTGACGACGGGGGTCGTCGTGGTGAGCACTTGGGTCGGTTCAACGAGCGTTCCGGTCGAACCCTCCACTGCGACAGTGACGGTCGCGGGTCCAGCAGCTGTGGCGGAGGAGACAAGCAGAAGCGCAGCGAGCAGAGCGCAGACGAGCGCGGCGAACGCAGACGACACGCGTGTCGCGAATGTGCGTGTCGCGAACGAACGGCGAGCGAGAGAAACCGAGTTGATCATGGTGAGCCGACCCCTTTCCACGAGGGCTTGTGGGCTTGCGGTCGGAGGCAGGTCTCCTGGCTCCCGGGCCTACTCCTCCGCGCCTTCCCGAGCGCCGGAGGCGGATCGGTGGCTCGCGCTTGCGCGCCGCGGTGAGCATCCCCGGTCACAGTGGCGGGTCCGCGCCGGATTCACACCGGCTTCCCTTGACCACCGACCGTTATGGACCTGACGATCCTACACGGCCGCAGGGCCGGTGGCGGGCCGGCGGGCTAGAGTTGCGCGCCGACGTCGCCGAGCGCAGCACGCTGCTTCTCGTCGAGCACGGTGTGCTCTCTCAGCAATTTCTGGGCGTGGTCGAGATCGTCCGAGCGTCCGAACGTGAGCGCCGCGACTAGCCGTCCGTCCTTCAGGTACCAGTTGGTGAACTTGCCATCCGTCGAGTGAGCCGCGCACGATCTCCTCGTCCCAGGAGGCGGCGGGCCCGACGTACTCGAGCTCACCGAGATTGGCGAGGACGGAGAAGAAGTAGGGGACCACCGTGTGGGGCACGTCGCGTCCGAGCATGTTCAGCGCGGCGGTCTTGCCGTGGTTGAAGGCGACGTCCCAGTGCTCGATGCGCATGCGGACCACCGTGCAGCAGGGAGTCGTACTCGCACACGTCCCCGGCGGCGAACACGCCCGGCGTGGAGGTCTCCAGCCGCGAGGAGCAGGCGATCCCGCCGCGCTCGCCCGATCGCAAGGCCGGCGCGCTGGGCCAGCTGCGTATCGGGTGTGACGCCCGCGCCGATCACGACCGCGTCGGCCTGCGAGCTCGAGGCCGACGCGCGTGATCACCTTCGCGACGCGCCCCTCGCCCTCGAAGCGCTCGAGCTCGTCCTCGCCGTGGATGCTCACGCCGACGCTTTCGAGGAGACCCTGGATGTGGCGCCCGACGCGCCCTCCGAAGCCCCGTTCGAGCGTGGCGCGCTCCTGCATCACGATCGTGCAGCGCTTGCCGATCGCGGTCAGCGACGCGGCGACCTCGCAGCCGATATAGGAGCCGCCGATCAACACCACGTGCTCGGCGTCGGCCACACCCTCGCGGATCGCGTCGGCGTTTGAGAGCGTGCGCAGGTAGTGGATCTGCTCGAGCTCGCACCCGGGCACGTTCAAGCGCCTGACGTTCGCGCCGGTGGCGATCAGCGCCTTGCCGAAGGAGATCTCTTCCTTGGTCGAGAGCTTGGCCGTGCGCGCGTCGAGGTCGAGCGCGGTGACGCTCGTGCGCTTGAGCAGCTCGATGTTCTGCTCGGCCCACCACTCGTCGGGACGGAAGAACGCCTCCGCGCGCTCCTCCTCGCCGCGCAGATAGCCCTTGGAGCAGTTCGGACGGTTGTAGGGCGGGTCGGGCTCGCGCCCCACCAGCAGCACCGTCCCCTCGGCCCCTTCCTCGCGCAGCCAGCGCGCGCAGTTCGCGCTCGCCAGTCCGCCGCCGATCAGGAGATAGTCGACCTCGCGTGTCGCCATCGAACGGAGTCTAGGCGAAGGCTGGAACCCGTAGGGTCAAAGAGGGTGCATCGTCCGCACCATTCTCCGGGCACGAGTCGTCGGTCGCGTGCATGGCCTCGGGATCATCTGGTTCGCCTTCGTGATAGAGAACCCACGCCTCACGCAAACCTTCGACTAGTTCGTCAAGCGTGTAACCGGATGCGAACAAGCCCGGGCAAATGGGCACCTCGGCCCAGAGAGAACCATCCTCTTCGTGCACGAGCGCCTGTATCTCAATCTGTTGCTGTGTCATTTTGCACCCTCGTCGCGTATGTCTTCATGATAGACCCGCCTCCTTCAGTATGGACGCCGTCAGGCTTCGACCGTAATCACGACCTCTATGCATTGGCAAAGTGATGGGTCGATGACCCGGCCTTTTCATCTTGATCGTGTGCTTGCTCCCTTTTCTCTCGGTCCACCCGTGTGCTTCCAGGAGCTTCTTGGCTGACTTCTGACTGAGGGGCTTGCGTCGTTCAGCCATGTCTACAGCCCCGGCGGATGGCGCACCGACCAGTGCGCCCAAGTAGGGATATGGTCGAGAATGCGCCAGCGAGGGCCATCTTCGCCGCGATTGGGGCCGATGTCGGTGCCGTTGTGACTGGTGTCCAGGCGCAGACCGGCGATAACGACGAAGACGTGATCGGTCGGGGATGTGGTCGCGTAGATCGTCACCCAGCGCCCGGGGCCGGGCGCGCCCCAGTGGACGTAGTCCTGAGCGAGCGGGTTGTTCCTGACGATTTCCGCGATCGGGCGCACGCCGGAGCGGTAGAGGACGTAGTTGAGCGTGCTCGAGCAGTCCTCGTCGGTTGCGCCGCGCGGATCGGGGTGGCCGTCGGGACCGTAGGGCAGTTCCTGGAGCTCGTTGCCGGCGACCACCATCTCCTGCACGACCGCGGGGACACCGGCTGGTATCAGCGCGAGATGACCATCGCCGGGCGCGAGCAGGGCGCGCTCGCCCGCGATGAAGCGCACGGGGGTGGAGGTTTCACCGGCCAGACGCGTGTCGGCGCCCGCGAGCCCTTCGCCGCCTTCGAGTCCCCCTTCGCCGCCTTCGAGTTCCCCTTCGCCGCCTTCGCGGAGCCCCGGCCGAGCCGATGGGGTGGGCGAACCGCGATATTTCGCCGCCCACTGCTGCACCTCGGCGACGTACCAGCCGGCGTGGTTGTAGGAGAAGATCGCCGAGCGATAGTTCGCGGGCGCGCCGGAAGCGTGCAGATAGTTGGCGGCCCCGTAGATCGCGTCCGCGGGATCCCAGCGGTCGCGCCGCCCGTCTCCGTCGCCGTCCACACCGTAGCTCGCCCAGGTCGAGGCGAGGAACTGCATCGGTCCTCCGGCGCCCGCCGAGTTGACGGCGCCTTCGTGCGTACACGAGGGGTCGGGGTCGCGCCCGTGGTCACACTCGACCTTGCCGATCCCGGCCAGGATCGCCCAGTCCAGCCCGTAGCGGGCGCCCGCCGCCTGATAGAGCCGCAGATATTCGGGCGGGATGTCACGCAGCGCAAGCGCCGAAGGCACCGTCGTCGGATCCGCCCACCTCGTCGCTTCCGGCGGCGACACCCAGAGAGGCGCCGCCGATGCCGGCCACGACGGCGATGAGCATGAAGATCGCGGCAAGGCCGAGGCTCGCGCCCACCGCGACGACCGTTCCGCCGCCCCACAAATTGCCGCCCCGCAATTGTGCCCCGAAGCTGCGCCGCGGGAGCGAGACCCGGCGCTGAGCGACCCGGCGCTCACGGCCGATCTTTGCCCAGCTGGCGTTTACGTCGCGCGGCCACCTCGAGCATGTCGTCGAACACCGGCGAGCCGCTCCGGCGAGAGCCGGTTCGAGCACCGCCGCCCGCGGCGCCTTCGCGTTTCCATGCCTCGAGCCGTGAGCCGCCCGGGGGCGCCGTGGGACGACTGTGCCCCTCCGAGCGCATCCGCTCACCAACGCTCGGCCTCGAGTTCCGCGCGCGCCCGCGTGTCGGTCGAGCCGTCCGGGCGAGTCCGGCTGCGCTCGCGTCTGCAGATCCGCGACCGCGCCGCCGAGCTCGCGGCGCATCGCCAGCTCGCGGTCGATCTGCGCTCGCGCCTGCCGGCGCCGGCGCGGATCGAGCTGATCGTACTCACCGCGGGCGTGACCCGCGAGAGCGGCGAGCGCGGCGTAGTCGCGGCGCTCGCCGCTTGCGTTCGCGCGTCCGGCTGCGGGTAGCGCCGCCTGGGCGTCCAGCAGCCGGGCGCGCTCCTCGCGCTGCTCGCGGGTGTGCGCCTGTCCGGTTCTGCGCTTGGCGGCGTCGGCGTCGGCGACCGTGCGGCGGGCGCGCCACGAGCGCGTCCTCCTCGCGCGCGATATCGCCGGCGATGCGCCGCTCGCGCGCGCCGAGCAGCGCCTCCCTGCGCGTGTCTCCAGCGCCGGCGGCCTGCCCGCGAGCTCCCTGCACGCGCGCGAGCTGTGCGCGCATGCTCGCCAGCCGTCCCTGCGTCTCGGGCGCCATCTCGGCTGTGCCCGCGCGCGGCCTGCTGTTCGCGCTCGAGGCTCTGCCTCACCTGTGCGTCGGCGAGCTCCCGGGCGCGAGCGGCTCCGGCCCGCGCGCGCTTGCGCCGGCGCTCGACGCTCGGCGCGGGCAACGAGCGAGCCTGGCCCGTGCGGTGCGGCGCGCGACGCCGATCGCCGCGCGCGGCGTGTCGAGCGCCTCGCGCACCTTCCCCGCGATCGTCCGCTCGCACGCGCGAGCGCTCGTGCCCGCCGCGACCCTCGGCGAGACCGAGCGCCTGGTGGCGCCGCGTGTAGGCGCCCCACCAGAAGGCGGAGATCGAGCAGCCACTGCGTCCACCACCCGAGCGAGCCCAGATCGCCGAGAACCGCGACGACGGCGAGCATCGACCCCGAGCAGGAACGAGTACATCAGCTTCGCCACCACCGCCCCGAGCAGGCGCGTCAGCCAGGCGCGAAACGCCGCGCGTCCGCCCTCGCCCAGCGCGGGGGCCAGCACCATGACCGGGGCCAGCAGCAGATACAGCAGGCCGAACAGCGCCGCACCGAGCAGTCGCAGCGCGATGAACCCGAGCAGCAGCAGCATCCCGAGCACGCCGGCGACGATCAGCAGCAGTCCCGGCGACGCGCGCCCACGTGCCGGCGCCGGTGCGAAACTGCGCCTGGGCGGCGGTCGGTCCGCGGCACGCGGTGGCGTCGCTGCTCTGACACAGCGTCCGCAGCAGCGAGCCCGGATTCGTTGATCGAGTTGCGCGCCGGCCCGTTTGGGGGCAGCGCGAGGAACACTTCGCCGTTGCTGTGCGCGTCGCGCAACTGCTCGGCGCTGCGCTGAAGCGCGTGCGCCTGCGCGCTCGCCGAGAGCGCGGCCTCGAGCCTGCTCGCTCGCGGCGATCTTCAGGCCGGCCGCGCGCAGCCGCGGGTCCAGGCGCGCCGGGTCTCGACACCAGCTGACGGCGCCGAACTCCAGGTAGCACCACGGCGCTTCGACCGCGGCGGCGAACGACCGACTCCATGCTGTCCGCCAGCGCGCGTCCGGCGCGCCGAGGGCGTGCCCCGCGCGGTGACGGCGAGCGTGCCGAGGCTCGCCTGGTTGGCCCATCCGCCGAGCGCGCCGACGGTGCCGGTTGGGTCGAGGATCACCCACATCCCCCCGGCCATCATCGCGAGCGTCATGAGCGCCTGGCCGAGGGTCTCGGCGACGCGGCGACGGATGAGGCCGTTGTAGGCGGCGAGCACCGAGGCGATCGCGAGCACCGTCGCAAGCCACGGCTCGGTGAGCGAGCTCTGCATCTGGCGCAGCCCCCTGCCGACGCTCGCCGAGGCGCTGTCGAGCAGGTCGATCGTGTAACACCACTCGAGCATCACCACGAGCGCGTGCACGGCCCACACGACGGCCGTCCAGAGCGGGCGTGACGAACAGGTCCTGCACGGCGCTCGAAGCGTGTGACCCCGACGTACGCCGGTGTCGATGTGCACGTCGATCCCGTAGTCGCCCGTCGGCGCGGGCGCGGCGACGAAGCCGGACGTTTCGCAGTCGCGCCGTCGCCGCCCGCCGACAGTCCCGCCGACCGAGCGCCCCTTTGCACAGCGGGCTGCCGAGCCCGTTGCGCGACGAGCGGGTCGCGATTCTCCCTGCACGCTCGCGCCGGCGCCTTCGGCTTCTTCGGCTGCCCGGGCTCGACACGCCGCCGACCCGCGCCCGAGCGCGGGAGCGCTCGGGGCGTCTTCGCGCGTGCCGCGCCGCGGCGCTCCGTGACGGGGGCGCACGGTCGTGCGCGCGCGGTCGCGTCGGGTTCGCGCGCGCCACGCCGGCGTCCGGCGATGCGCGCTAGGCGCCGCCCGCGATGCCAGCCCGAGCAGGCGCAGCAGCACCAGCGCTCGGCGGGGTGCCGCACGCGCTCTTCACGCGCGCGCGGGCGTGGTCGAGAACGCCCGCAGCAGCGCCGGCGCGACGAGGTCGACCTGGATCGCCTCGACGCGCCCGTGGTGATCGCGCAGCAGGCAACGGCCGGCCTCGAGCTCGAGCAGGCTCTGGCGCATGCGCCGGTCCTCGGGGTCGAGGCCGAGCAGCGCAGCGCCCGCGCCGCCTCGGCTCTCCGAGCGCATCCCGAAGACGAACGTCGCTCCGATCAGGTTCTCGAGCGACTCGCGCTCGCCGATCAGCGCGTCGGTGACGAGCTGGGTGGAGACGATCGGCACCGCGAGCTCCGAGCGGCCCATCCGCTGCAGCGAGGCCAGCAGCGTGCGTCCGACGGGATCGCCGAGCAGCCGCCAGCCCTCGTCGAAGCTGAAAATCTTCAGCGGTCGCGCTCGGCGCCGAGCAGCTGCATGCGCGAACATCGCGATCAGCCGCACGATCTGCTCGCCGACGCGCTCGGCCTGCGAGTACTCCGAGCGGGGCGTCCCCGGCTCGGGGCCGGGCAGGTCGCGGATCGGCAGGTAGGTCACCTGGCTGTGCCCGACCGGCGCGAGCTCGCACGTCGGGGTCGGCGAACCCCAGCTGGGTCAGCCCCGAGCGCGCGTACACCGCGAGCGTCGCCCCCACCTTGCGCTCGGTCTCATCGCCCTGCGCGAGCGCCCTCGACGACCTCGTGGCAGCTCGCCTCGCGTGCGCGCCTGAGCACGCGATCGACGGCGCTGACCACCGCCGTCTCCCACGCGGGCTCGGCCCTGGCCGGCAGCAGGTCGCGCAGGAAGGAGACCGCGGCGTCCTGGCGGAGATGCTCGGGCGCGACCCGCAGCGGGTCGAGCACGCCGCGCAGCGCCGGATCGGGCTTGAGCGTGACGACCTCGGTGTGCGGCGCGACCTCGTCGAGCAGGTGCAGCCGGTGATCGCCCTTGGGGTCGCAGTCGACGATCCGCGCGCCCTGCAGGAAGCCCTCGTACTTGAGCTTCTGGTCGAGCGTCGTCTTGCCCGAGCCGAGCGCGCCGACGCTCAGGATCGTCGTGTTGCGATCGCCGTCGGAGCCCTCGCGGAGGTTGAAGCGCACGGGCTGGCGCGACCCCGAGAGCGTGTGCCCGAGGTAGTACCCGCGTCGCGAGCCCACCGGGTGCGTGGCCGCGGGCATCATCGCCGCGACCTGCTCGGGCGTCAGCGTGTCGTCGTAGCCCGCCACGCGCGTGCGCTGCCCCGGGCAGGTGCTGGGCGAACAGGCGCAGCTGATCGCCGAGCGGGCGGTGCAGGTGGATCTCGCCGTAGGCGCGCCTGACCATCTCCACGCGCTCCTCCAACTGCTCCTCGTCGCTTGCCCCGACGGCGATCGCGAGCGTCGCGCGCAACAGCGGCGGGCGACTCGAGGCCTGCAGGTAGGCGAGCAGGTCGCGGGCCTCCTGCGTGCGCTGATAGCCGAGGTCGGAGACCCCCTGATCGCCGTCGGACTCGGCCCTGACGATCTGATCGGCGTCCTGGATGCGCCGGCGCGCGATCCGCAGCGCCAGGCCGTTGGCGAGGTAGCGCGCGTTCAGCGAGAGGTCGATCGGGAAGGGCAGGCTCTCGACGGGCGCGAACATCAACTCGACGCGCGCTCCGGGGAAGGTGGCGCGCTCGGGCAGCGCGCCGAGCACGAGCTGTGCCTGCCAGCTCGTCCCGAGCTCGGACTCGATCCGCAGCCGCCGACCCTGGTGCTCGACGCAGCGAGTCCATCCAGCGCAGCACGTCGCCCTCCAGCGGCGCCAGCTGCGCTTCGCCGTTGCGCTCGAACACGAGCGCGCGCGGCTCGTGCAGTCCGTCGATCTGCGGCTCGCCGAGGCCGCGGCAGAACGCGCGCCGGATCAGCCACTGCAGCTCCACTCCGCGCGCCTGCCGGACGGGCAGGTAGTCGGCGAGCCGCGCGTGCGCCTGGTCGGCGCGCACTCGCGCGCGCTCGAGCTCGGAGGCCTTCAGCAGGCGCCGGTCGTGCGGCGAGAACGCGCGGCGGATCTCCCGCCACCACTCGCGCGGACCGCTCTCGGCAGCCTGCGAGACGTATGCGGCGACGTCGCGCTCGGGGTCGCGCAGACTCACGAGCAGGAACACCTTCGCTCTACGCCGCGCCGACGTCGCGCAGGCGACGCTCGTGTTCGGCGAGATACGCTCTCGTTCGCACGTCGCGTGCGCGGACAATGCGCTGACCTCGCGCAGCTCGCGAACGTAGCGCGCCAGCTCCCAGCGGCGCGCGACCCGGACGATCTGCAGGTCGGCCTCGACCGCCTCGATGGCGCCGAGCAGCTCGAGCAGGCGCGCGCGCTTGCCGTCCTCGGAGAGCCACTGATAGGAGGCGAGCCCCACGACGAACGCCGCCCAGCAGTCGTCGAGGCCCTCGGCGAAGACGCAGTTCCCGTAGACGCACGCGATCGGCGCTCTCACCGGCTCCACCGTGGAGAGGCGCGCCTTGGCGGGAGCGCGATCACCTGACCGCCGGCGCGGTCGCGGGCGAGCGGGAGCTCGCGCACGCTCAGCCGCGAGCGCACTCCGACGAGGCCCGGCGCGCGGGACTCCAGCCGCTCGTGCGCGACGCTCGACGAGCGACGGCCCCGGGACCGGCGTAGCGCAGGCGCCGCAACGCGCGCGTCCGAGCCGTCGGGCAGCAGGAGGATCTCCTGCGGGCGCCAGCGCACGTCGGGCGCGAGCGCCCCATCCGCATCGCCCTGCGCGCAACCCCACCGAGTGCCGCGGCGTGAGGCGATGGCGCAGACAGCGCCTGCGCGGCAAGATGCGCGGGGCGCCCGTCGATCGCGACGACGCTGAGCAGCGCCGCGCCGGCGCTCGGCAGCGCGACGTAGACGAGATACCAGGGCAGTGCGCCGGCCAGCGCGCCGCAGCGGCGGCACCCGCGCGCACAAGGCGACCGTGACGAGCAGCGCGAGGAAGTAGACGATCCCGCGCACCGGCACACCGCCGGGGTTCAAGCGCAGCCGGTCGATGCCGGTAGATGCGCCGCTCGAGATCGAACACGGCGCGGTAGGAGCGGATCTCCATTCTCAGCTCAGTGAGAGCCGAACAGCGAGTTGACCGTGTCCTGCAGCAGGCTCACGCCAGTCGGGGTTGCCAGCAGCACCGAGACGATCCCGACCGCGAACACGCCCGCGGCCTCCTTGAAGTCGCGCTTGAACGCGAGCACGATCGCCGCGACCGCGAACGCCAGCCCGATCAGGCTCATCGCGACCGCACGGCCCGTGCTGCCGGCCTTGGCGGCGGCCGATTCCAGCGAGGCGCCGGTCTTTTCGGCGCTCGCCGCCTGCGGTACGGCGACCGACGAGCTCGGCGTCGAGCCAGAGGTGGAGAGCGAGGCCTGAGCGGTTGGCGTCGAGGCTAGGCAAGCACACGCCCGCGAGCAACAGGATCGCGCGGGCGCGGACGAGCGATGAATCGGCGAGTCGAGTGGGGATTGGATCGGGGACTTGCATGAGCGCTCCTTCGGTTGCGGTGTCACGTGTCGGGGTTCATCTGGATCGCGGCGATCTCCCAGCGGCCGGCCACGCGGTCGACGTCGAGCGCGTAGGCGAGCTGTAACGGGTCCCGCGCGCGTCCTGGGCCTGCACGGTCGCGCTGAGCGCCTGCGCGCCTTCGGCGGAGTAGTCCAGGCGCTGCACCGATTCCAGACTCAGGGCCTGCGCCGGCGGCGACACGCGCGCGGCGGTGTCGAGATCGGCGGCGAGCTCCGCGGGGGAGTCCGCGAGGTAGTTGCGCAGCGCGCGTTCCACGACCGTGCGCAGCGCGGGGTCTGAGACTTCGCGCAGATCGCTCCCGCCGGGTCCGGCGCCAGGGCCGACCGCCGGAGCTCCCACGAACGCGGGATAGCCGGCCAGCTCCAGCACGCCCCCGCCGCCACCATCATCGCTACTACCACCGGCAACGTCACCACCGGCGTCGCCGCCGGCTCGCAGACGCTCACGGAGAGATACAGAAGACCGGCGGTGTCGGTCTGCGCCGCGACCGTGTAGACGCGCTCTCCGGGCGCGCCGGTCCGTTCCTGGACGACCTCGGTCCACAGCACCCGCTCCTCCCCGGCCGGCGGCGGCGCGAGCCCGGCGCCCGGTTCCATGCCGGTGCCGAGGTAGGAGGCGAGCGCCCGCTGATGCGCTTCGGGATCGTCCGCTTCCCAGGTCAGGTAGCGGCGCGCGAACAGCTGCGCGAAACCTTCGGCGGCGAGATCCCGCGCGGGCGCCTGCGGATACGCGCGCACAGGCGCCGAGGGTCGCGGGGGCGCGATCGCAAAGCGGGCGCTGGCCGCTAGCCCCGCGAGTGCGACAGCGAGCAACAGCGCGCGCGGCAGTTCACGCGCGAGCCTGATTCGCCACAGCGGCACGGAGGTGACGGTCACGGCGGGAACGCGCTCGCTCACTGCTCGAACCCGAACTCGCTGTGGGCTTCGGGTCGAGCAGCGGGTGGCGATGAAGCTTCGGCTGGCGGCGGAGCCTGCGAGACGGCGCCGGCTGCGTCAGTTGACGCGGCGAGGGGGCGGCGCTCACGGACGCGCCGCGCGGGCCACCTATGGGAGACCTGCTTGCGAGCCGCGCGCCGTCTGGACGGTGCCGGCGCGGTAGGCCGAGCGGAGGAGATCGAGGCCCGAGCGGTGGATACCGGTACGTGAGCGGACAGGACAACGCGCTGGGCGACCTCGCGGCGGTCGAGCCCGCCCGCATGGGCGCGCAGACCGGAAAGACCCAAGACGCCACCGACGGCGCCGACGGCGCCTGTGAGCGCAGTCGCACAGGCGATTCGGCGCAACCCGTGCCTCTGTACCGGCCGCGACTCGGACAGACGAACCCTCCTCGCGATCACTGAAAGTGTCGACGCCGGCGAGGTATTCCTCCTCTCCGTACACGCGGAACGCCACGGGCGAACTACGCCGACGCACGCTTGCGACCGGAAGCCGAGCTGGGGATGTACCCGACCCCCGGCCGCTCGCGCGCATATGGGCATCGCCGTACGGTCGTCCGTCCGATCGACCGCCGGCGTCCCAGGGGAGTCGCTTATGAGTGGGGGAGAGATGATCTTCATAAGCGGTCCCTACCTCCTCTCCCGACTCGCGCGCGCGAGCGGGACACTTCTCGTGGGAGATCGACTCGTGCGCGAGCCGCCGCAGGCGCGCACGCGCGCGCTGGGCGACCTTGCGGTACTTCTCCTGCAGACCATCCGAACGTCGCGCAGAACTCGGCGGCGCTCATCTGCAGGGCGATCTGACATGCGAGGACCAGACGCTGGTCGGAGCTGAGCCCATGCGGCGGCGCCGCTGCAGCGTGCGCAGCTCGTAGCGCAGCAACATGAGCCGCTCGACGTCGGCGCGGGGGTCGGCCACCTCGACCGCGCGCCCGTCGGCGCCCGGGTGCGCGAGCGCGCCGTCGAGCATCGCCTGGGCGGGGCTGCGCCCGCGCAGCGCGCGGCGACGATCGCGCACACGCGAGACGAAGCGCAGCTCGAAGAGGCTGCGCAGGTGGGCGCGGCTCGAGTAGCGCAGCTCCCCGCGGCGGGCCTGCGCGAGCAGCTCGAGGGTGGCCTGGCTGTGACAGTCCTCGAGGTCCTCCGAGCGCAGCCACGCGCGGTGCACCGACAGCAGCAGCCGGCGCGAGGAGTGAGCCACGAGGGCGACCTCTTCGGACGGATGCAGGGCCGGTCCGCGGCGCGCGGCGGTCGGCCAGGCGTCGCCCAGGACTCGCGTTCGCGGCTGCGATCGGGTAGACACATGTTGATGTCGCCCCCGCACGCGCCCTGCCCCCCCTCCAATTTCGCCGTCTGACGCCTCGTCTGACTGGCGAGCACGCGGGCGCACGGGTACGCCTGCCCTGTCCGGCGCCTCGATGCGCCAACGAGCACACGGGCGCGCGCGAAAGACGGAGCGACGCGCGATGAGCCTCGGCGAGCGCGTGCACGCGCTGGATCGCCTGCAGCAGCGCCATCGCTGGCTGGCGTTCCCGAGCGGCGGTGATCAAGAAGTTCGGCGACGACGAAGCCGGGAGCATGGCGGCGCTGATTGCCTACTACGGGTTCGTGTCGCTGTTCCCGCTGCTGCTGGTGCTGGTGACGGTGCTGGGGTTCGTGCTGGAAGGCGATCGCAAGACCCAGGAGGAAGTGCTGCACTCGACGCTCGGCCAGTTCCCGATCATCGGCGATCAGCTGCAGCAGCAACGTCCACTCGCTGAAGGGCAGCGCGGGCGCGCTGGCGATCGGCGTCGTCGGCCTGCTGCTGGGCGGCCTGGGCATCGTGGGCGCGACGCAGAACGCCTTCCAGCAGGTCTGGCACATCCCGCGCAAGCAGCCGCCCCAACTTCCTGACCTGGCGGCTGCGCGGCATCGGGCTGCTGGCGGTGCTCGGCCTGCTGCTGGTCGTCTCGACCGTCGCCGCGGGCTATGTCGACCGCGCAGACCGCCGGCACCGTCGCGGTGCTCGGCGGAGTCCTGCGTGGCGCTGGCGTCGAACCTGCTGCTGTTCTTCGCCGCCTTCCGCTTCCTGAGCCCCGACGAGATCCCCACGCGCGACCTGCTCCCGGGGGTGGTGTTCGCGGCGGTGCTGTGGCAGATCCTGCAGCACATCGGCGGCTACTACGTCGCCCACGTGGTCCGCCACGCGCAGGAGACCTCGGGCCTGTTCGCGTTCGTGCTGGGCCTGCTCGCGTGGCTGTATCTGGGCGGTCAGGTGACGCTGATCGCGGCCGAGATCAACGTCGTGCGCGCGCGCCGACTGTGGCCGCGCAGCTTCACCGCCCCGCTGCTCGACGCGGACAGGCGCGCGCTGACCTCCTCGGCGGAGACCGAGGAGCGCGTGCAGGAGGAGAACGTCGAGGTGACCTTCGAGCGACCTGAGTGACGGTGTAGTTCAGTCAGGTGCATGCACCTGCCTGCGCTGGGTCGCATGCGACCAGCGGTGATCGCGCATGCGCGATACCTCGAATCGGCACATGTGCCGATTCGGTCGGAGCGGCGCATGCGCCGCTCGGCGTGGCGCGCGCATGCGCGCGCCACGAGGCGGGTCCGCTTGCGGACCCGCCCACCCCAATCAGCTTTCTAAAAGTCATGCGGGCCTGCCGATCACATCAGCTTCATCCAAAGCATGCGTGCCCAGCACGTCCCAGCGCATCGCGCAGGCCCGAATAGAGCATGGCGAAGAGGCTGACGACGAAGCAAACGCTGCGGCAAACAGGCCAGGGAAAGTAGGCAGATGACCACGATTTTGGCTCTAGCAAGCGCAAATACAACATCACCCAGAAGTACTTGCACACGCAACAACCCCGCGCTATACTAACTAACAAATTCGTAACCTCATATGGAGTCGTGCCCTATGCCCGAGTCTTCAGACAGCCCCCAGACCACCCCCTCCCCGCCCAAGCCGATCCTGCGCCTGATCCCGCTCGAGGACACGGTCGTGTTCCCGAACATGGGCATCACCCTGACCGAGGAGGTCGGCGATGACGAGCGCGTCGTGCTCGTGCCGCGTCACGAGAACGAGTTCCTCGACGTCGGCACGATCGCCGAGGTCACCGAGCGGCTGCGGCTGCCCGGCGGCGGCCACGCGGTCGCCCTCTCGGGCGAGCACCGCGCGCTGATCGGCGCCGCCCAGACCGGCCCCGGCGGCGAGCTGCGCGTCGAGGTCGACGAGCGCCCCGACGAGGTGCCCGTGGACGGGCGCACGCGCGAGCTCGAGCGCGAGTACCGCGCGACCGTCGAGGAGATCCTCGAGCTGCGCGGCGACGACGGGCGCATCGCCGCGTTCCTGCGCGCGATCGCCGAGCCCGGCGCGCTCGCCGACTCCGCCGGCTACTCCCCCAACCTGTCCTACGAGCAGAAGGTCGCAGCTGCTGCGCACGCTCGACGTGACCGAGCGCCTGGAGCTGTCGGTCAAGCTCCAGCGCGAGTCCCTCGCCGAGCTTCAGATCCGCAAGCGCATCCGCGAGGACGTGCAGGAGGGCGCGGAGAAGCAGCAGCGCGAGTACTTCCTGCGCAAGCAGATGGACTCCATCCGCAAGGAGCTCGGCGAGGACGACGCCTCGGTCGCGGACGAGTACCGCACGAAGATCGAGGACGCCGACATGCCCGAGGAGGTCAAGGAGCAGGCGCTGAAGGAGCTCGCGCGCCTGGAGCGCATGGGCGAGCAGACGGGCGAGTCGAGCATGATCCGCACCTACCTCGACTGGCTGATCGCCGTGCCGTGGGGCAAGCGCTCGGACGAGCACCTCGACCCCGTCGCCGCGCGTGAGGTGCTCGACGCCGATCACGCGGGCCTGGAGGACGTCAAGGATCGCGTCACCGAGTACCTGGCCGTGCGCAAGCTGCGCGAGGACCGCGGCATCGAGGCCGACCCGCAAGTCCGGGGCCATCCTCACGCTGATCGGGCCTCCCGGCACCGGCAAGACCTCGATCGGCGAGTCCATCGCCCGCGCCACCGGCCGCGAGTTCGTGCGCATGTCGCTCGGCGGCGTGCGCGACGAGGCCGAGATCCGCGGGCACCGCCGCACCTACATCGGCGCCCTCCCGGGCCGCTTGGTGCGGGCGCTGCGCGACGCCGGCACGATGAACCCGGTGATCCTGCTCGACGAGGTCGACAAGGTCGGCGCGGACTGGCGCGGAGACCCCTCCGCGGCGCTGCTCGAGGTCCTCGACCCCGCGCAGAACCACTCCTTCCGCGACCACTACCTCGACGTCGAGCTCGACCTCTCGCCAGGTGATGTTCCTCGCGACCGCCAACGTCGCCGACACGATCCCCGGCCCGCTCCTCGACCGCATGGAGGTGATCCGCTTCGACGGCTACACCTCCGAGGAGAAGCTCGCCATCGCCAAGGGCTACCTGTGGCCGCGCCAGCGCGACCGCAACGGCCTGCGCGAGGACGAGGTGAGATCTCCGACGAGGTGCTGCGCACGATCATCTCCGAGTACACACGCGAGGCCGGCGTGCAGGAACCTCGAGCGCGAGCTCGGCACGGTGCTGCGCAAGACCGCCACGAAGATCGCCTCCGCCCAGAGCCAGGCCGAGACCGAGACCGAGGCGGCGCCCGAGCGCGAGCAGCAGGCCGGGCCCGTCGCACGAGGACACCGAGCGGCCCCCGCGCAAGAGCAACGGTCACGTCCCCGACGCCGAGGTCAAGAAGGCCGCCAAGAAGGCCAAGCCGAAGGCCAAGGCCGCAAAGGCCGGAAGGCGACCCCCGTGAAGATCGACCTGGAGACCGTGCGCGACGCGCTCGGACGCCAGAAGTTCTTCCAGGAGTCGGCCTCGCGCACCGCCACGCCCGGCGTCGCCACCGGACTGGCCGTGACCGGCACCGGCGGCGACGTGCTGTTCGTCGAGGCCACCGCGATGAAGGCCGGCGAGCTCCGCGCCCGGCAACGCCCTGGTGCTGACCGGCCAGCTCGGCGACGTGATGAAGGAGTCCGCGCAGATCGCCCTCTCCTACGTGCGCGGCCACGCGAGGAGCTCGGCATCGACGAGCAGCGCCTTCGAAGGGCACAGCGAGTTCCACGTGCACGTCCCCGCCGGCGCGATCCCCAAGGACGGCCCGAGCGCGGGCGTGACGATGGTCACGGCGCTGGCCTCGCTGCTCAGCGGCAGGCCGGTCAAGCACACCGTCGGCATGACCGGCGAGGTCACGCTGCAGGGTCGCGTGCTGCCGATCGGCGGGCTCAAGCAGAAGGCGCTCGCCGCCCACGCGGCGGGCCTGACCGACGTGATCCTGCCCGAGCGCAACCGCGGCGACCTGGACGAGATCCCCGAGGAGGTGCGCGAGCAGATGGCCTTCCACCCGGTCATGACCATCCAGGAGGTGCTCGACCGCGCGCTGGAGCCCGCGCGCGCGGATACAGCAAGGAAGCCGAGCAAGGATGAGCCGCGCGCGAGGATGCCGCTGCGCCGGCGCCGTCCTAACGGCGCTCATCGCGATGTCCTCGCGTCCCGCGTCCGATCACCCGCCGCTGTCAGCCCGTTCCAGTCGAGGTCCGCGAAACCGCGAACCTGCTGGAGCGGCGCTGGCAGCTGTCGATCATCTACGCCGCCCTCACCGGCGCGCTGCGCTTCAACGAGTTCGCCGACGCCGTCGCCGGGATCTCCCCGCGCATGCTCTCCGAGCGCCTGCGCGACCTCGAGGCCGCCGGGCCTCGTGCAGCGCACGGTCATCCCCTCCAGCCCCCCCACCGTCGAGTACCGGCTGACCGAGCGCGGACGGCGTCTGGGCCGCTGATCGAGGCGATCCGCGCCTATGCGGAGGAGCCCGCGGGCTGAGCGCTAGTCGGCTCGCCGGAGCCGCATCTGCCTCCGCGGGCCTGCTCACCCCCACCAGCTGCCCGCCCGCGCATTCGGAAGCGTGCACGTCGGCGACCTGCGGGTTGCGAATCCCCGCGACCCCCACCACGCCCCCGAGCGCGACGAGCGCGGCGGCGATCATCATGCCCAGGTGAAAGCTGTGCAGCGAAGCCTGCTGCGCGGCGAGGTTGACGGCGTGCGCCTGCGCGGCGGGCACGCCGTGGACGTCGGGCTGCCCGAGCGGCAGCCGCTTGGCTTCGCGCACCGCCGCCTGGGCCGCGGCGCCGAGATGAGTGCCCTGCAGGCGGCTGTCGATCGAGGTCGCGAACGCGGAGGCGATCACCGCGCCGACGCGACGCCGTCCCGAGCAGCCCCGCCACCCGCGCGATCGCGTTGTTCACACCCGAGGCGATCCCCGCCTGGTGCTCCGAGCCCGCGAGCACCGCCGCGGTCAGCGGCGCGACGGTCATCGACAGTCCGAGCGAGAACACCAGCAGCGGCGGCAGCACTTCGGAGACGTAGTCCGCCTTCACCCCCACGCGCTGGAACAGCAGCAGCCCGGCCGCCGCGATCAGCGGCCCGGCGCCCATGAAGAAGCGCGGTCCATACTTGTCCGCGAGCGCCCCGAAGCGGCGCGAGAGCACGAACATGACCACCGTCACCGGCAACGTCGCCAGGCCGCTCTTCAGCGGCGTGTAGCCCGCCGATCTGCTGCAGGAACAGCACGAGGAAGAAGAACAGGATCGCCAGCCCCGCGTACATCGCGAACGTCTCCACGTTCCCCGCCGAGAAGTTGCGCCGCCGGAACAGGCCCAGCGGCAGCATCGGCCCCTGCGCGCGCGACTCGTACAGCAAGAACATCGCCAGCAGCGCCACGCCCGCGACCAGCGGCACGATCACCGCGGGACTCGACCAGCCCAGCCGCGGCTGCTCGATCAGAGCGAACACCGGGCCGCCGAGCCCGAGCGCGCACAGGATCGCGCCCGTGTAGTCCACGCGCCGGCCGCGCCCTCGTCGCGCGGGGCGCTCGCGGGGATCGCGATCAGGATCAGCGCCACGCACGCGATCGTCAGGGGTATGTTCATCAGGAAGATCAACCGCCACGAGCCGAGCGCCAGCAGCTCGCCCCCCGCCAGCGGTCCGAGCACGCCCGCGATCGCCCCCCACGCCGTCCAGCTGCCGATCGCCGCGCCCCGCTCGGACTCCGGGAACGTGTTCACGATCACCGCCAGCGAGCTCGGCACGAGCAGCGCCCCGGCCACGCCCTGCAGCGCCCGCGCGCCGACGAGCACGCCGATGCTGGGCGCGAGCGCACAGATCAGCGAGGCGACCCCGAAGCCCGACACGCCGATCGCGAACACGCGCCGCTCGCCGAACAGGTCCCCCAGCGAGCCCCCGATCAGGATCAGCGAGCCGAGCGTCAGCAGGTACCCGTTGACGACCCACTGCTGCGCCGCCAGCCCACCCCCCAGCGCCCGCTGGATCGTCGGCAGCGCCACGTTGACGACCGTGCCGTCGAGCAGCACGATCCCCGAGCCGAGGATGCACGCGACGAGCGTCCAGCGCTTGCGCGAGGCGTCGGTCTGCACGGAGAGCATCGCCATGACACGGTACCCACGGTGAGATCGCGCCAACTGTGATATTGAAGAAAAACATCAATACTCTCAACATAGAGTAGAATGGGGTCGTGAGCGCGATCGCCCAGAAGGAGCGTCTGATCGGCGATGTCGCCAGACTGCGTCGAGCCGAGCGGGCATCGTCGTCAGCGCGTGAGGACATCGCGGCCGTGAGAGCCAGCCTGGAGCGCATGGCCGGTCCCACCGTCACACGTGCCGTGGCCGCGCGCCTGCTGGGCGTAAGCCAGACAGCCCTCGAACGCTGGATCGTGACCGGTGACGTCCCAATCCTCATCACGCCCACCGGCCGCCACGAGTTGCCCCTACGATGGCTCGTGGAGTCGATCGAGGCGGTGCGGGGACAACGTATGTCTCACCCCGACGATCGCCACCCGCTCGGTTCGGTGCTTCGCGCACGTCGTGACGATGCCCAGCGCCTGGACACGTCCACGCTGCTGGGACGCTCCGCCCGCGACGCAGGCGGGGAAGAGCACCTGCGCGCCGAGTTGCTCAGCCTTGCCTATCACCGCGCCCTCGCCCGGCAACTGGGCAAGAGTGGCGTCCTGGATGCGCAGGACCGGCTTGCACGATGGCAGTCGCAGGGACGGATCGACCCCCGCTACGCAAAGCGATGGCAGACGATTCTCGCCTGCTCGCCCTCCGAGATCGCAGAGGCGATCGGCGCAGATACCCCACGTATGCGCGACCTGCGCCAAAGCTCGCCCCTTGCGGGAATGCTCAGTGAGCCCGCGCGACATCGTGCGCTCGCCACGGTGAACGAGAGCTCGGCGTGAAACGAGACGAGCTCGAACACGTGATCAGGGCGGCAGCCACGGTGGCGGGCGAGAACGAGATCGTCATCGTGGGAAGCCAGGCGATCCTGGGACAGTACCCAGATGCTCCAGCGGCATTGCTGTTCTCCCAGGAGGCCGACGTGTATCCGCGCCGACGACCCGAGAAGGCAATCGAGATCGACGGAGCGATGGGCGACGGCTCGCAATTCCACGAGACGTTCGGCTATTACGCTCACGGCGTCGGTCCCGAGACCGCCAAGGGGCCACGCGGATGGCAGGACCGCCTCGTTCCCGTGCACGTGCCGTTGGCGGTCGACAGACAGGCGCAAGCAACGGGCTGGTGCATGGAGGCGCACGATCTCGTTCTGGCCAAGCTCGCAGCCGGCCGAGCACGCGACCTCGACTTCGCGGTGCAAGCCATACGCAACGACATCGTCGATCCACGGGAGCTGCTGCGCCGCACGTCGAACCTGCCTCTGGACGAGCAGCACCAAGCTCGTGTTCGGTCGCTCCTTCAGAGCGTCATCGCAAAGCAACCAAGGAGTGACAATTGATGACCGATGCGAGCCGCCCACAGCCCAACCCGCAAGCGCGCTGGAGCGCGATCGACGACTACATCTCCGATCGCCTCCTCCCCGCCGACCCGGCGCTCGATGCCGCGCTCGCCGACAGCTACGCGGCCGGACTGCCGCCGATCGCGGTGACGCCCAACCAGGGCAAGCTACTCGAGCTGCTCGCGCGCGTGCAGGGCGCGCGCACGATCCTCGAGCTGGGCACGCTCGGCGGCTACAGCACGATCTGGCTCGCGCGCGCGCTGCCCGCGGGCGGGCGCCTGGTAACACTCGAGGCAAACCCCGCCTTCGCCGAGGTCGCCCGCGCGAACATCGCGCGGGCGGGTGTAGCCGACGCGGTCGAGCTACGAGTAGGCGCCGCCCTGGACACCCTTCCTGAACTCCACGCCGAGGGCGCCGGCCCGTTCGATCTGATCTTCATCGACGCCGACAAGCAGAACTACCCCGGCTACTTCGAATGGTCGCTGAAGCTGTCCCGTCCCGGCGCCGTGATCGTCGGCGACAACGTCGTGCGCGACGGCGCGATCCTCGACCCCGAGGCATACGACCCCGAGCACGGCGATGACCTGATCAAGGGCGTGCGGCGCTTCTACGAGCTGGTCGCCGCCGAGCCGCGCGTCAGCGCAAGCGCCACCGCCGTCCAGACCGTCGGCGCCAAGGGCCACGACGGGTTCGCGCTGATGATCGTCGGCGAGTAGGGCCCGAACAACGCTCTCAGGCACTACAACTAGGGTCGGTGCACCCATCCGAACTTGGTCAACTTGCGCAACCCGGCGACAGCGCGTATCCTGACTCGCCATGCCCGCCAACGCACCGATCAAGGTCCTCTCCATCGACGGCGGCGGCATCCGAGGCATCATCCCCGCCGTCGTGCTCGCCGCGATCGAGCAGCGAATGGAACGGCCGGCGTGTGAGATCTTCGACCTGATCGCCGGGACCTCCACCGGCGGGATCATCGCCCTCGGGGTGACGGCGCCGACGGAGGGTACGCAGCAACCGCGCTGGAGCGCGGAGCAGCTTGCCGGGATGTACGAAAGCGAAGGGCCGAAGATCTTCCATCGCTCGCTCATGCGCACGATCGAGACCGTCGACGGGCTGCTCGTGGAGAAGTACTCCGCGAGCGGCCTCGAAAAGGCGCTCGAGTACTACATGGGCGATGCCAAGCTCTCACAGGCACTGACCGACGTGCTGATTCCCTCCTACGACATCCACGCCCACGCACCGTTCTTCTTCAAGAGCTTCACCCCCCGTGCGCGACCCTCCGCCGGCGCCGGCGCGAGTGCCGCCGGCGACTCCCCACACGCCGCCGCTTCCCACACGGTCGCGCTTTTGCCCGACTACCCGATGACGCTCGTAGCCCGCGCAACCTCGGCGGCGCCCACGTACTTCGAGCCCGAGGACGTCCGCTCTCCCGCCCAGCCGGATGCCGGACCGACCGGCGACTACGTGCTCGTGGACGGCGGCACGTTCGCCAACAACCCCGCCATGTGCGCCTACGCCGAGGCCACTCGCAACAACCCCGGCGCCGAGGTGCTGATCGTTTCGCTCGGCACCGGCCGCCTGACCGAGTCGATCTCCTTCGAGCAGGCCAAGCACTGGGGATTGATCCAGTGGGCGCACCCGCTGCTCGGGGTGATCATGGACGGCTCGAGCGCCGCCATCGACTATCAGCTCGACGAACTGCTCGGCGCCGACGCCGGCCACTTCCGTTTCCAGACCCAGCTCGAAGGCGTCAGCGACAGCCTCGACGACGTGAGCCCCGCCAACATCGCCGGCCTGCGCAAACGCGGCGAAGAACTGGTCGTCTCCGACGCCGTCCGGCTCGATGAGGTCTGCAGACTGCTGGGAGCGCGGTAGGGCTGTCGCACGGCTCCCACACAGTGGAGCCCAGAAGCATATATATCTAAATGTGTATACTGAGGAGTGATGGAGATCGCGACGATGCTCCGAGACGCACGCCAAGTCGCGGGCATTACCCAACTCGAGCTCGCCGAACGTGCAGGCACGGCACAGCCGGCCATCGCGGCGTACGAGTCCGGGGGTCGGACACCGAACCTGGCGACGCTGCAGCGACTGTTCGGCGCATGTGAGCACGATGTCGAGCTGCACGCCCTCCCCCGCGTCCGCCGCGGAGCGGCCTCGCTCGCAGAGCTCGCCAAGACCATCACAGGAGACCTCGAACAAGGTCGCGAGCGAGACGCACTGCGACTGCTGTTCGGATTCGCCGATGACTTCAGAGGCTCATCACGGCCCGGACAACACGCGCTCTTGGCCGAGGAGCCCCCGCCTACCGGCGAGGCTCGTTTCGATGCCGCGCTCGCAGGCATCGCGGAGTTCTTTGCCGGCGAGGGTGAGATCCCGGCGCCGAATTGGGTAGACCGCCCCGAGCGGTTCGTCGAGCCCTGGTGGTTCGTCGCAAGCCGCCCCGCGTTCCACGCCTACACGCTCGCCAACACACCCGCCGTGTTCGCCCGCCACGGCGTCTTCATCGCCCGCGAGGTGTTCGACCGTGCCTGATCGTGCGTTCACGCGAGCCAAAATCGTGCAGGCGCTGCAAGCACTCGGGGACGAGCTCGTGCATCGAGGACTGCGGGGACAGATCTTCATAGTCGGCGGCGCCGCAATGGCGCTTGCCTACTCCACACGGAGGATCACAAAGGACATCGACGCCGTGTTCGAGCCCAAGAGCGCGATCTACGAAGCCGCTGCGACGGTGGCCGAGAACCTTGACCTACCGGCAGATTGGCTGAACGACGCCGCCAAGGGATACATGCCCGGCAACGATCGAGATCCCCGGCCAATCGCAGACATCCGCGGGATCGAAGTGACAACGGCCTCACCCAGATATCTCCTCGCGATGAAGCTCATGGCAATGCGCTTTGGGGAGGACGACGAGGACATCGAGCTACTGCTACGCGAGTGCAACGTGCACAACGTGGAGGAAGCGATCGACCTGCTCCGGAAGATGTACCCGCTCCAAGAGCCGCCGGCCAAGACGCGCTTCTATCTCGAAGAGCTTTTCGACGCGACGACCCCACGCCAGCACGGATGAAGTACTTCGCCTACGGCAGCAACATGGCCGCCGCGGTGATGCACGGCGCCTGCCCGGAGCACCGCTTCCTCGGACCCGCGCGCCTGCCCGGATATCGGTTCGCGTTCATGCGCCGCTCCGTGCGCACCGGCGCCGGCGTCGCGGACATCCTGCCCGACCCCGAGCACACCGTGTGGGGTGCGCTGTATGAGCTCGAGCGCGATCGCCTGGAAGCGCTCGATCGCAAAGAGACGCTCGGGTCCGCCTACGAGCATCTCGACGTCGTCGTGCTGAGAGGCGACGGGAGCACCCACGACGCGATGGCCTATTCGGTCATCGCCAAGGAGCCCGTCGAAGTTCCCCCTTCCCTTGCATATGCACAAGGACTCCTCGACGGAGCCCACGAACGCTCACTGCCCGAGGACTACGTGGCTTCTCTGCAGACGCTCGTCGCTCGCTGGGATCTGCAGCACTCCGCTTCGGCCTGAGCACGACAAGAGCACAACAAGGGACGCGACATCGCGCGGGCCTCGACGCGCCCATCAAGCGGTCCGCCCGGATCAGAGCCGGCTGACGACGCGGGCGCGCGCGTCGAGGAAGCGCGCACGCAGCACTTTGAAGAGGAGCGCGAAGATCGCCGCATCGACGAACAGCAGCCCGACGTTGAACAGCCGCGGCACCGTCGTGAACGCGGCCAGCGTCAGCGCGAGGACGGAATGGAACACGACGACCGGCAGCAGCGCGAGGATCAACGTGTGCGAGCGATACCCCGCGTTGTGCTCGCGCCAGGTGATCTCGAGCGTGCCCAGCACGACCGCTCCGAGTCCCGCAAACAGCACCGGGCCGCCATTCGAGATCCCGCCGTGTCCCAGCCGCGCCATCCCGATGACGGTGCCGACGGCGCCGATCAGGATCAGCATCTCCGAGAGCGGCCACGGATGCCACGGCGCCTGCGGGCGCTCGCCGACCGACAGCGGATCTCGAAAGCCACCCTGCGAACGCGTGCGTGCCCGCGAGCGACGTGGACGTGTTCCAGCGCTCTTGCCCTGCGCCGTCTGCGCTCGGCGCTGATCGGCCACGGGCCTCGCCTCGTCGGCTGCCACCGTCGCCGAGCCGTGCCCGGCTCGGGACGGCTCTTGCGCGATCGTCCCCGACCTCGACGCGTCCGGTTCTTGGGGCGGCTGTTTGCCATAGCACAGACCCTATCGGGGGCGCGCCCTATGCTGAGCTTGGTGTCCAGTGAGCACATCCCAACGTCCGCGGGCGAGCCGGCCGCAACCGGTATCCCCGGCAGCGAGCTGCCAGGACCATACGGCGTGGGCGAGTACGCCTCGGCGTTGCGGACGCAGCTGCGCTCGTTCGCGCGCGTGCAGCTCGTAGGCGAGATGGTCAACCTGCGGCCTTCGCGCGCGCGCGTGTACTTCGAGCTGCGCGACGCCACGGGCGCGATCCCGTGCGCGGTTTGGTCGAACGACTGGGAGGCGATCCTCGCGCGCGCCGGCGAAGCGCCCGTGGAGGGCATGCAGGTGGTGGTCGCGGGCGGCTGTGACTTCTACCCGGGCAGCGCCACGTCATCTCCGGGCTTTTCCTTCTCGGTCGCCGACCTGCGCGTCGCGGGCGAAGGCGACCTGCTCGCTCGCATCGAGCGCCTGCGCCGCCAGCTCGATCGCGAGGGACTGCTGGCGCCGCAGAAGCTGCTCGCGCGACCGCTCCTGCCGCGCACGATCGGTGTCGTGACCGCGCAGAACGGGAAGGCGCGCGAGGACATCCTCGCGGGCCTCGCCCGACGTGGCTGGGCAGGGCGGATCGTGTGGGGATTCGCCCCCGTGCAAGACCGCCACGCCGCCCCGCTGATCGCGCGCGCGCTCACCGATCTGGCCGCAGTCGGCGAAGTGGACGTGGCGATCGTCGCGCGTGGCGGCGGCTCCCTGGCGGACCTGCTGTGCTTCTGCGACGAGGGACTCTGCCGCACAGTTGCACTACTGGCGGTGCCGGTGATCGCCTCCGTCGGCCACCACACCGATCGCACGGTGCTCGACGACGTCGCTGCGATCAGCTGCTCCACCCCCACGCACGCCGCCGAGGTGGCGGTCGGCCTGGACTGCGCGAGCGCGCGCGGCGAGCTTCGGCGAACGGCGTCACGCCTGCGCGAGCATGGCCGCCGCGCGGTGCTCTCGCGCGCGCGCACCCTCACCGCGCTCTCGCGCGCTCCCGCGGCCCATGTCGAGCGTCAACGCGCCAGGCTGCACCAGCGTCTGCGCGAGGTCAGGGCGGGCTCGCGCCGGCGGGTGCAAGACGAGCGGGGTCTCACCGGGAGGCGCGCGATCGTGCTCGAACGCAAGGCCAGCTCGACCGTGCGCGACTGCCGCACGCGCCGCCCCCAGGAGCTTCAACGGCTGGCGCTCGCGCTCGCCGGGCACGACCCACAGCGCACACTCGAACGTGGCTACGCGCTCGTGCAGTCCCGCGAGGGAGAGCCGATCGCGACCGCGGCGGCCGCGATCGAGCGGCGCGAGCTGAGCCTGCGCTTTGCAGATCGGACTATCCCGGCGAGGATCGAGGAGCCATGAGCGAGAGCATGGGCAACGATCAGGACGAGGATCGAGGCCAGGGCCGGCCGGCAGGCAGCGGCTGGTGTCCAGCACCGGCGCCGCTACGAGCACCGCCGCGGCGCCGCGGACATACGAGACCGCGGCCGCGCGCGTGGAGGAGATCATCCGCCGCCTGGATTCCGGCGAGGCGAGCCTGAATGAGACGCTTGGAGCTGGTGGGTGAAGGCAAGGCGCTGATCGAGTTCTGCGCGCACGAGCTGCAGGCCGTGTCCGGTGCCCTGGAGGAGCTGCGCCTGGACGAGCTCGTGGCGCGCCTGGAAAGCCAGGTGAGCGACTCTTGAGCACCTATGAGCTGCTCGCTGAGCTGCCGCTGCGCGCTCGAGGGATACGAGCTCGAAGGTCACGAGGTCGCACTGTCGGGCGAGTTCGTGCGCAAGACCACCGTCATCCGCCTGCACGGCGGCGGCGAGGTGGGTCTCGGCGAGGACGTGACCTACGCCGTCGAGGATCAGGAGGCACTGCAGAGCGAAGGTCCCGGGCGCTGGCAGCTGGCGGGCGAGTGGACGCTCGCCTCCCTCGCCGAGCACCTGCGCTCGCTCGATCTCTTCCCCCGGCCGACAGAGCGCCCGGAGTTCCGCCTGTATCGCAACTGGGCCTTCGACTCGGCCGCGCTGGACCTCGCGCTGCGCCAGGCCGGAACGACGCTGCACGCGGCGCTCGGACGCGAGTGCCGGCCGCTGAGCTTCGTCGCCTCGCTGCGCCTGGGCGAGCCGCCGACGCTGGAGCCGCTGCTCGCGCGGCTCCAGATCGCACCCGAACTGCAGTTCAAGCTCGACCCCACGCCCTCCTGGGACCAGCAGCTGATCGCCGGTCTCGTCGAGCTCGGCGCGGTGGAGTCGGTCGACCTGAAGGGGCAGTACGAGGGCACGATCGTCGACAATCCCGCCGACCCGGCGCTCTATCGCCGCGTGGTCGAGGCGTTCGCCGACGCGTGGATCGAGGACCCGAAGCTGACCGCGGAGACCGAACCGATCCTGCTCCCCCATCGCGACCGCATCACCTGGGACGCGCCGATCCATTCCATCGCGGACATACAGGCGCTGCCGTTCGCGCCGCGCACGCTCAACATCAAGCCCTCGCGCCTTGGAGGACTGCGCTCGCTGCTCGACGTGTACGACTACTGCGCGGCCCACGACATCGGCTGCTACGGCGGCGGGCAGTCCGAGCTGAGCGTCGGACGCGGCCAGATCCAGTACATGGCCTCGCTGTTCCATCCCGACGCGCCCAACGACGTCGCACCGTCGGGATTCAACCTGCCCGAGCCACCGCCCGACCTACCCTCTAGCCCGCTCGCCCCGGAACCGTCTGCGATGGGCTTTCGCTGGGGGTAGCGGCCAGGGGCGAGGAGCTGATCGACGGGCGGGAACGTCCATCAAGCCGGGAGCGCGAGTGCAGGAGAGCATCCATTGCGCCGGCGCGGGACATACGACGCGCAACTTCCGTCCCGCTGTTCGGTTTGCGCAGACATACCGGCTAACGTCGGCTCCGCTTCCCAGGCGCAACGAGGAGTTGCAGTGGCAAACGCAGGCGCCCACAAGCGATGCAGGATCGGCGCCGCAGCACTCACGTGGCTGTGCGCATTCGCGCTGGGCGCTTGCGCGGCGAATCAGATCATGCCCGCGAACCCGCTCGGGGGCGCCTCTGCGCTGGCCGCGACCGCCAATCCGGGCGGCGCCACGGCGCCCGCCGGCGGCGGTACGCCCGACACGCCCAAGGCCGGAGGCAGCACCGCCAGCGCACACGTGAGCACGGTGCGCATCACCGGCGTGCACTGCGTGCCGGTCAACCACTGCAGCGCCAAACCCCATCAGGTCTCCTTGCACGGAACCCTGGTGATCGCCGGCCGGGGCTTGGCGAAGGGACTGACGATCGCCTTCCCAGCCAAGCCGAAGGCCAGCATCTCGAGTGCCTCTCCGCGTGCGCATCTGCGCACGACCCCGGGCGGACTGGAGGTGACGGTGCCGAAGACCGCGCACACCGGCAACATCATGGTGCTGCTCAGCCACGGCCGGCATTCGAGTTCCTACGGGCCGATCAACGTCGTGCGCTATGCCCTGCACCCGCCCCCACCGCCGGACCCGCCGGCGCCCGTGACGGGGGCGAGCGGGCCGAGCGCGTTCGAAGGTCAGGGCATGTGGATCTGGTACGTCAGCCAGTCGAGCGGCGGCAGCGTCCCGGCGATCGTCGCCCAGGCGCACGCTGCGGACGTGAGCACCGTGTTCGTGAAGAGCTCGGACGGCTCGACGAACTATTGGAGCCAGTTCAGCCCCGAACTCGTCGCGCAGCTGCACGCCGCCGGCCTGCACGTGTGCGCGTGGCAATACGTATACGGCACGAACCCCGCCGGTGAGGCGAACCTCGGCGCGAAAGCCGTCGCGACGGGCGCGGACTGCCTGGTGATCGACGCCGAGGCCGAGTACGAAGGGCGCTACGGGGCAGCGCAGACCTACATCGCGGACCTACGCGCACAGATCAGCGCGTCCTACCCGCTGGGGCTGGCCTCGTTCCCCTACGTCGGCTACCACACCTCCTTCCCCTACTCCGTCTTCCTCGGGCCGAACGGCGCGCAGTTCAACGCGCCGCAGATGTACTGGAAGGACATCGGCGCCTCAGTCGACACCGTCTACGCGAACACCTACATCGCAAACCGCATCTACGGCCGCCCGATCTACCCGCTCGGGCAGACCTACAATCACCCCTCGAGCGCCGAACTGGTGCGCTTTCGCGAGGAGGCCGTCGACTACGGCGCGAGCGGGATCTCCTGGTGGGACTGGCAGGAAACCCCCGCCGCAGCCTGGACCGCCCTGGCAGCACCGCTGAGCCCGTTGACGAGCGTCACACCGAACCCCGGTTACACCGAACTGGCGCAGGGCAGCCGCGGCGATCCGGTGCTGTGGATGCAAGAGCACCTCGCAAGCGCCGTCCCGACGCAGGCGACGAGCGGCATCTTCGACGCCACGACCACAGCGAACCTCGAGCAGTTCCAGTCCGCACACGGGATCGCGCCGAGTGGCAAGACCGAAGCAGCGACCTGGCAGGCGCTGCTGGCCCTGCCCCCCGTCGCGGTGAACTGGACGGGGAGCGGACCGAGCAGCGGTTAGATCAGACCCGCTGAATCAGCGTTCCGGTCCCGAGGCCGCCACCGCAGCACATGGTGACGAACCCGATCTCCTTGTCGGAGCGCTCGAGCTCGTGCAGGAGCGTCGTGATCAGTCGTGCGCCGGTCGAGCCGAGCGGGTGGCCTAGCGCCATTGCGCCGCCGTTGACGTTGACGCGGTCCATGTCCGGGTTGTGCTCGCGCCGCCAGGCCGCGACCACGGGCGCGAACGCCTCGTTGATCTCGAACAGGTCGATGTCGTTGATCGACATCGAGTTGCGGTCGAGGATCTTCCTCGTCGCCGGGATCGGGCCCTCGAGCATTTTCACCGGGTCGCAGCCGACGGTCGTCTGGTCCACGATCCGCGCACGCGGGGTGAGCCCTAGCTCCTTGGCCTTCTCCGCTGACATCAGCAGCACCGCGGCGGCGCCGTCGGAGATCTGCGAGGCGTTGCCCGCGGTGATCTTGCCGTCGGGCTTGAACGCGGGCTTCAGCTGCGAGAGCGTCTCGAGGCTCGTTCCGGGGCGGATGCCCTGATCGGCAACCAGCTCCTCGCCGTTCACCGTCACGGGCACGATCTCGCGCTCGAAGCGGCCCTCCTCGGTGGCCTCGTGGGCCAGCCGGTGCGAGCGCACCGCCAGCTCGTCGAGCTCTGAGCGGGAGATCTCCCACTGGTCGGCGATCATCTCCGCGCCGAGACCCTGGCCGACGATGTTGTGCTTGGCCATCAGCTCCGGGGTGAAGGCGAAGCCGAAGTCCTCCTGGGTCTTCATGCCGGCGGCGAACGGCAGGTGGCCCATGTGCTCGACGCCGGAGCCGATCATCGCGTCGTGCACGCCCGCGGCGATCAGCGCGGCGGAGAAGTTCACGGCCTGCTGAGCGGAGCCGCACTGGCGATCGACGGTCGTGCCGGGTGTCTCTATCGGCAGGCCCTCCTGCAGCCAGGCGTTGCGGGCGATGTTGAAGCCCTGCTCGCCGAACTGCTGCACGCAGCCCGCGATCACGTCCTCGACCTCGCCTGCCTCGATGCCCGCGCGCGAGATGACCTCGCTGTAGCACTTGCCGAGCAGCTCGTTCGGGTGGGTGTCCTTGTAGTAGCCCTTTTCCTTGTGCCCGCGCCCGATCGGCGTGCGCACCGCCTCGACGATCACGACCTCGCGTCCCTCTGCTTGCCTCATGACTGAACAGCCTCCTGTCTAAAAAGGTCTCTAGCGCAGCGTTGACATGGAGTGCGAGGGCGATACTTGTGCGAGTATGCCCGGCTCCTTGCCCACTACTCTACTGCGCGCGCGCAGGAGCTAGATTGACCAGTCAGTCAACCCAACCACCGGAACCTTTGGCCGAGCGCCTGGCGATCGTCGGCAGTGGCGCGATCGCCTGCGGACTGGCCGCGACCGCCGCCCATCACGGCCCCGTGCTGCTGCTCGCGCGCTCTGAGGACTCCGCCGATCGCGCGCGGCAGACCGTCGAGAAGACGCTCGCCCGCCTGCGCGCGGAGATCGATCCCGAGCACGTGCAGATCGTCACCGACCGTGACGCGCTGGCGCAGGCCGAGTTCGTGGTCGAGGCCGTCGTCGAGGACCACGACGTCAAGGCCGGCCTGCTGGCGGAGCTGAACGAGATGCTCGCCCCCGAGGCGATCCTCGCGAGCACCACCTCCTCGCTGTCGATCGAGCGGCTGGCGGCAGAGAGCGGACGCGCCGAGCGGTTCGTCGGGCTGCACGTGTTCAACCCCGTCACCCGCATGCAGCTCGTCGAGCTGATCTTCCCCAGCGCCGCCGGCGAGCAGACGCGCGCGCGGGCGCTCGCGCTGTGCAACGCGTTCGAGAAGACCCCCGTCGAGGTCCCCGACGTGCCCGGGTTCGTCGTCAACAGGCTGCTGTTCCCATACCTGTTCAGCGCCGTGCGCCTGCTCGAAGAGACCGGCATGGAGCCGACCGGCATCGACACCTGCATGCGACTCGGCGCCGGACACCCGATGGGCCCACTCGCGCTGCTCGACCTCGTCGGGCTCGACGTGTCGGCGGCGATCGGCGAGACGATCGGCGAGCCCGTGCCCGACCGTCTCACGCAGCTGATCGCCGCGGGCGCCCTCGGGCGCAAGAGCGGGCGCGGCTTCCTCACCTACTGAGAGTCTCCTGGTTGAGAACCGCGCGGCGCTCCAGATGGGCGTGGGGTCGATGCCAATGCTCGGCCGCCAGAGCGAGTCCGCAGAACGCGTGTGACATTTCGCACGTGAGAATTTATTTAGCCTGATGTGACTTTTAGCTGGCATTCATCCCGGTGGAGATACTTGTCCATGCGACGCCACAGTCGCAAATGCACACCCGCCTCCTCCCAGTGCACACGATCCGGCCCGCTCCCCCCGCGGGCCGGACGTGTTTTTGGGGTCGGCTGTCCGCCGAGCGGGTGCGCTCACTCTCCTGCGGACTCGCGGCCCTCGCCCGGGCGCACGTGGCGGCGCTCGCGAATGCGCACCGCCTCGATGCGATTGTCGCGGACCGACTCGACCCTGATCGAGAAGCCGTTCGCCGAGACCGTGTCCCCGCGCTGGGGCAGCCGTCCGAGCTCCGCAAACACGAAGCCTCCGACGGAGTTGTAGGCGTCGCTGTCGACCGGCAGGTCGCAGGCCGTAGTCGGCGAGGTCGGTCACCGCGACGTGCCCGCGCACGAACCAGTCGCCGTCCGCGAGCTTGCGAATCTCCCCTGCTGCCGGGTCGGTCTCGTCGGCGATCTCACCGACGATCTCCTCGATGATGTCCTCCACGGTCACGATCCCCGCCACGCGTCCGTACTCGTCCACGACCACCGCCATCGAGGTGCGCTGGCGCTGCAGTTCGGCGAGCAGATCGTCGAGCGGCTTGGTCTCGGGCACGATCGGCGCGTCGTGCACGAGCGGCAGCACCGGAGCGTGCGGACCGTCCTGCATGAGCTGGCCGATGAGCGTGCTGGCATGGACGATCCCCCGCACACGATCGCGGTCTTCCTCCTCGGTCACCAGCAGCCTCGTATGGCCGCTGGAGACGCACAGCTGCAGCGCCTGCTGCACATCCTGGGAGACGTCGATCGTGACCACGGCCGGAATCGGCGTCATCACCTGGCGCGCCTCCTGTTCGTGTAGGTGAAAGACGCCCGTCAGCATCCCCGCCTCCCCCAGGTCGATGTGCCCGCCGGCGTGCGACTCGGCGATCAGGCGCTTGAGCTCATCCGGCGAGCCGCCGCGCCGCTCGAGGCTCATGTCGACGCCGAGCAACCTCAGGATCCGATCGGCGACCGCGGTCAAGGCGACGATGAACGGGCGAAACAGCACGCTGAACGCCTGCAGCGGGCGCGCCACGCGGCGTGCGACCGCCTCGGCGCGATCGATCGCGTAGAACTTCGGGACCATCTCCCCCGCGATCAGCTGTGCCGAGGCGATGATCATGAACGCCACGACCGCCGACACCGCGACCGCCACGCCGTGACTGAGCGTATCCCCGAGGGCGCCCTTCAGCAGGTTCGCGAGCGCGGGCTCGCCGAGCGCGCCGATGCCGATCGAGGTCATCGTGACCCCGATCTGCACGGCGGAGATGTACTCGTTGATGTTTCCCAGCTGATCCAGCGCCAGGTCGGCGCCTTTCGCGCCTTCCTCGCGCATGAGTCTCCAGCCGCGCTCGGCGCGAGCGCACGAGCGCGTACTCGGCGATCACGAAGAACGCGTTGATCGCGATCAGGACGGCCGCGAATATGAGCTTCAGGCCGTTCACGCCGTATCGGCGGCGCCGGCGCGCCCCGCGCAGCCGCCACGCGCCCGTAGGCGCTGAGCGTCGCGGCGCCCGATTGGGGCCGCGCTACTTCGGGGAAGTTCTTCGTCGTCGTTCATCGCTTGCCGACTCGCCAACCGTAGCAAGCGCGATGGTCGGACCCGGACGGCGCCCACCGATGACGGCGCGCGGCGGCGGCGAGAGGGCGTCGCTCACCGCAGACGGTCGATCTCGCCCGGCGAGCTCGAAGTCGGCCTCGGTGAGTCCGCCCTGTGAGTGGGTCGACAGCGTCAGGCGCACGTGGTTCCAGCCGTGCATGAGGATGTCGGGATGGTGGTTGGCCCGCTCGGCGAGCTCCGCGACGCCGTTCACGAACGCGATCGCGGCGGCGAAGTCATCGAGCTTCCGCTCGCGCACGATCGCATCCTCATCGCGGCTCCAGTCGCTGCCCGCGATGCGCTCCTGTATCTCCTCTTGGCTCAGCAACGGCATGAGATCGTCTCGATTCAGAGGTTATCGCCGGTCGCGGGCCCTCTCACGGTTCCTGGCCGGGCGCAGACAGCGAGGTTTCGCCACCGGCCGGCAGCTGCTGCCGCTGGATTTCGCTGGACTTGGCCACGGCGATGCCGCCGGCGAACGCACCGACGCCGATCGCCACGCAACCCGCGAGCGCGAGCGCGCGCTGACGATGACGGTCGCCGTACTGCAGCACGAGCGTGCAAAGCGCACCGCCGATCAAACCGCCGACGTGGCCTCCCCAGGAGATGTCCGGATACAGGAAGCTGAAGGCGAGGTTGAAGACGATCAACCCCGTAACCCAGCGCTGCAGCTCGGGGATCTGCCGGGCGCGAGCCTCGAGCAGCACGGCCGCCATCAACCCGAAAACCGCGCCCGAAGCGCCCACTGTCAGCTCATGGGGCGAGACGAGCAGTGCCCCGAAAGAACCGGCTAGCAGGGAGACGAAGTAGAGCGCCGCGAACCTCACGCTTCCCAAGGCGGGCTCGAGGATCTGGCCGAGGAGATAGAGCAGGTACATGTTGAAACCGATGTGGATCAGGTTCACGTGCAGGAACCCCCCCGTGATGATCCGCCACCACTGACCGTAGGCGACGCCGATATAGCTCAGGCTGTGGCCGCTGGCTTCGATGCCGCTGCCGATCAGCGCACCGCGGTTGAAGATGTCGCCGGCTCCCCCACCGCTGCCTCCGACCAGCCGCCCCTCGGCGAGGAACGCGATCACGTTGATCGCGATCAGCGCATACGTCACCTGCGGCCCGCTCGGCAGCTCGCGCATGCGCACGACTTTCGTGCGCTGTTTGGCGCACTCCGGGCAGCGCATGCCGACCGGCGTCGTGGTCATGCAGTCCGGGCAGATCGGCCGCCCGCAGGAGGAGCACGACACGCCGGTCTCGCGCGATGGGTGCCGGTAGCAGGTGGCCATGTGCGGCAGAGCCTATCTATGTCGCAATCGAGCTCATCCCGGGCGCCGCTACCGCGCGTGCACAACTCACCCGAATCCCCTCCAGCGCCCTAGGCGCGAGGACTCTCCACGAGAGGGCGCGGAGGGCGGAAGCGGAGGGCGCTCGCTCAGATCGAGGCGACGATCACCGGTTCGCGCGTCGGTTTCAGGCTGCCGCCGAGGGGCTCGGCGGTGACGAGCACTTTGCTCACGCCTCCGAGGCTCCCGGGCACGCCGACAGAGCCCCCACCGGAGTGGGTGACGGAGAACAGCACGTCGGTCGGCTGCGGCGCACGCGTACCGCGCTCGAGCCAGACCTCGTAGATGTGCCCCGGCGGTGGCGCGGGCATTCCGCTGACGACCAGCACGAGGTGCGAGCCCGATTTCTCCAAGGCGGCCGTGGCGTGGTAGCCGGGCGTGGCGACCGCGGCCTCGATCGTCTGGGTCTTCGTGACGGTGTTCGTGCTCCCACCGATCGCCAGCGCACCGATTGCCAGCCCCGCGGCGAGCGCTGTAGCGGCGCCTAGGGCCGGCGCTAGGCGCGCCCGCCACCCTGCCTTGCGGCGAGGAGGCAGATCGGCTTCGTGTCCGGCGGCGTGCAGCAGCTCGGCCTCACCCCCGACGACGGCCATCAGCCGGTCGCGCAGGTCGAGCGGAGCCTCGACCCGTGTGACGGCGAGCGCCAGCGAATCGGCTGCGGGTTGCAGCGTGGCGACTTCGGCCGCACACTCGGCGCAACCGTCGAGATGCTCGTGGAAGGACGCGAGTTCCTGCTCGGGGAGCGCTCCGAGTACGTACGCGGCTGCGTCCTGTGCGCGCCGCTCACATTCGCGAGGATCTATCGGGCTCATCGTGCCGCCTCCGCAGGGCCGAGCTGGGAGCGCAGCTTCTGCAAGCCCAGTCGCATCCGTCCCTTGATCGTCCCGATCGGGGTGTCGAGCATCGTCGCAATCTCGCTATGGGTGAACCCGCCGTAGTAGGCCAGCTCTATGACATGACTCTGCTCGGCGGGCAAACCTTCCAGGGCGGCCCTGATCTCACGCGCCTCGTCGCGGCGACCGACCTCCTGGTCGGTGCGCTCGGGCGCCTCCAGGCGTTCCTCGATGCCCTCGTCGCTGACCCTGCCGCGGTCGTGCACCGTGCCGCGGCGCAGCGCGTCGATCGCGCGGTTGTGAACGATCCCGAGCACCCACGTGCGCACGCTTCCGCGCGTGCGGTCATAGCGCGAGCCGCCGCGCCACAGCGACAGGAACGCGTCCTGCACGACCTCTTCGGCGATCACGCGCTTGCCGCACATGCGAAACGCCAGCGAGAACGCGACGTTCGTGTGGCGCTCGTAGAGAATCGCGAACGCGCCGCGCGTCGCTCTCGGCCACGAGTTGCATCAGATCCTCGTCGGCGAGCCTGCGCAGCGAGGCTGCGGAGGATTCCGCGAGAGCGTCTGTATAGGGCCATGTCGGACATTGATACGCGGCGGGCTCACGGAGCGGATCACGTGCCCGCGATCCGCATTGCATCAGCCACCCCGGACGTGATCCCGGGTGTCCAAACGATCTCGCAGGCCTGGCAGGGTAGGCGGGATAGCGAGACGCAACCGCGGCGGCGCCCGCCGCGATCTGCCGGCGCGGCCCCGACCACTCGCGCGGCGCCGGACTCAATCGCGGCCGAGAAGCCTGCAGCGCGTCTCGCGTCGAATGTCGCTGCAGCGCGCGCTCGGCGCTGTCTGCGCGTGCCGCCGAGGACGCCACCGTGGGTCGACGTCTGCGTGCGCGCGCCGGCGTGCGCGCAGCAGCACCAGCGCGGTGCCCGCGGCGCCGCCCGCGACCACGGCCGCCGCCGGCCGCGCCCAGTTGCGCGGATCGCGCATCGCCGAGAGCTCCCACGCCTCCAGCTCGTCGGCCGCCAGCTCGGTGATGCTCTGCAGCGCGCCCTCCAGGCGCAACACCAGTCCTCCGGCGGCTCCACCGGCGAAAGCGCCTCGCGCAGGAGGCTCTCGAAGTTCGGGCGCGGCCTCAGTCATCGGCGCTGTCCCGCGTGTCGTCCTGCGCACCGTCGGGCTCGGACTCGGACTCGCCGACGAGCCCCTGCAGCTGTTTGATCGCGCGATGGATCAGCACCTTCGTCGCCCCGTCCGAGCGCCCGAGGGCGCGCGCGATCTCGCGGTTGTCCATCCCCAGCGCGAAGCGCATGATCAGCGCCTCGCGCCGGTCCTCCGGCAGCCGGCTGACACCGTCGAGCACGTGACGCGCCTGCTCGCGACCCTCGACCAGCTGCTCTGTCGTGTGCGGCGCGATCAACGTCGTCGTGTCGTCGATCGGCGAGGCGGGCTTGCGCGAGCGATCGCGATAGAGGTTCGCGGCGAGATTGTGCGCGATCCGGATCAGCCACGGCCGCAGCGGGCGGCCATCCGATTCGCGCTGGGCGCGCTCGAAGTGCCGGTAGGCCTGCAGGAACGTCTGCTCGGTCAGATCCTCCGCGTCGTGATGATTGCCGACCCGGTAGTAGGCGTAGCTGTAAACGTCGCGCAGATGCGAGCGGTACAGATCCGAGAACTCCGCATCGAGCTGCGCCTTGGGCTTGTGGCTGGTCTGCTCGGAGCTCACTCATCGCACACTATCCCTCCACACCTCGCGCTCGCTCACGCCGCCCGGACCGATCGGGACGCGCTCGACTCATCCTCCGAGCGCGCGCAGTCGCGGGCCCGCCGGGCGGAGCCGCGCTGCTCCTGCACATGCGCGCCCTCGCCGCCGAGCCACTCCCACTGCAGGTTCACGCACGCCCAGATCCGCCGCGTCATCCCCGCCGCCAGTTTGGGCGAGGGCTCGGCGACGGTCGGAAACCGCAGCGGCCGTCCGACTCGCAGGCGCACCCTGCGCGGACGGATGCGCCAGCCCCGACGCACCTCTTCGGTCCCGATCACCGCGACGGGCGCCACCGGCGCGCCGGTTTCAAGCGCCAGTCGCCCAACGCCGCGATGAGGCTCACCCAGCGGTCCCCGGCGCGTGCGTGTGCCCTCGGGAAAGACGACCACGCAATCGCCGCGCCTGAGGATCTCCCGTGCGGTCGCCATCGCAGCGCCGTCGCTCGCGCCTCGATCGACTGGGAACGCGCCTAGGGCGTTCAGGATCCACGCCTGCAGACGTGACTCGAACAGCTCGCGCTTGGCCATGTAGTAGACCGGCCGGCGCACGAGCGTGCCGATCACGAACGGGTCGAGGAAGCTGCGATGGTTGGCCGCCAGCAGCAGCGGCCCGCTGCGCGGCAGGTGCTCACGACCGATCCTGTGCAGGCGCAGGTAGACCAGGAAGAACGGAACCAGCATCGCACGCGCAGCCCAGTACAGCCCCCGGTTCACGCCCTTGTTCAGCGCTCGCCGCCGGAAGCCGCTCAGGTTCGCCGTGCCGGTCCCCGGGTTCGGCGTGTCGGCGGTTTGCGTCGGGGTGCTACACGGCTGTATGTGGCTTGCCCTCATACATTTCGATACCCCGTTCCGGGGCTCGCCGTTACAGGCGAGTGGAGAGACACGGCGAAACAGGGGCCGGGATCTTGCGACAAGCCTCGGCAGGAGGATCCGGCGTAAACCAGCTGGCTGGTTTGATCGAGTTTAGTCGCACGTCAGATAAACCTCGACAAACCGAGCCACCCGGTTCGCGCTACAGCGGCGGGACCTGGTTGTTGACCTGAGTGCCGTGATAGAGGTGGTCTTGGTCCCTGCACGCGGACGGGAAGAAGAACTGGACGCTGTCGCTGCGAACGCCGTTGTAGCTCGCAAAGAGCGTCGCGCGACCGATGGTTCCGACTTCGCAGCGCGGATCGTCGCTGGCCCGCACGCGAACGACGATCTTCATCACGTTCCCCGGATAGCCCCACATCGTCGCGTAGTGAGAGTGGTAAGAAAGATGATGCGCAACCGTCATCGTGATCGACCCGGAGCGCTTTTCCTGGCAAATGATGCCGGAAACCGTGTTCGTTTCAAGGTTGATTTCGCCGTGTCCGCGAGCGAAGCTCGAGCCGCCCGGGGAGCCGGTGTGGAAACCCCAGGGCGGGATCCCGTAGACGATCGGGACCTGGCCACAGCCGGGGGTGTAGGCGCTGGCTCGACCGGCCGTCGTGCCGAGTGCCAGCAGCGTGCTCAACGCCAGCAAGGCGAGAAAGCCGCCCTGTGCGAGGGGTCGGCGTGGGACGAAACGCCTCGTCTTCCTGCGCGGACCGTTCGATATCCCTCGCAGGCGTCGATCTCTGAGCCAATCGCGTGATCGTCCGTATCCCACGCACTTATCAACGACCACTATTCACCTTCCGCCTTAGCTCACGTGGGTACGCGGACAGATGTTGGAGACGCGACCTCCGCGATCGTCCGAGCGAGGCCGTCACGGCTGCTGCCGACCAGAGCGAATGGTTCGCGGCCCGGATCGCGGATCTTCGCGAGCGCCACGTGATGTTCGATGAAGATCTCGCAGAGCCCTATGGGGTGCAGACACGCCGCTTGGTCCAACAGGTCAAGCGGAACATTGACCGGTTTCCGGATGAGGTCGGTGGCCGCGCATTTCCGCATGGCCCCTTCCACATGGCGCATTTGCCGGGACAAACTCCACATCCGCCGCCCATCTCTAGGAAAATATCCGCTAATATCCGCTTTTTTCCATACAAGCGGATACTTTCCGATAGTTCTGGTACCGTCGCACCGTGGACCCGTTGCGTAATCCGTTCTCGATGAGCGCCGGAAACCCGCCCGCGGCCCTCACAGGGCGCGACGCGCAGATCGAGCAGTTCAGGCGCCTGATTGGACGGTTGAGCAATGGCCTGAACGAGCCGAGCATGATCCTTTGGGGCCTCCGCGGGGTTGGCAAGACGGTGCTCCTGTTGGAGTTCGAGAGCGTCGCCGATCAAGAGGGCTGGACTCCCTCCGAGCCGATTGAGATCCGCTCGGACACCGACTTCCGTGCCGAGCTCGCCGACGCCGCCTACGCAGCGCTGCTGCGGCTCAATCGCCGCAAGGCGATTGGAGAGAAGCTCAAGTCCTTCACCGGCCTACTCGCGGGCTTCAAGACCGGCGTAGGCGCGGACGGCAGCCTCGAGTTCTCCTTCGACCCGAACGTGATCGACGGCAGCACAGGCGACCTTGAGCGAGACCTCATCCAGCTGTTCGTTGAGCTCGGTGAGACGGCTCGCAGCCACGATACGGGCGTCGTCTTCCTCGTTGACGAGATGCAATTCCTCGGTCGCGTGGAGATGGAGGCGATTGCGGCAGCGATGCACCGGATGTCCCAACTGAAGTTGCCGATCGCGGTCGTCGGTACCGGTCTACCGCAGCTTCCCGGCTTGATGGTCGAGGCGAAGTCCTATGCCGAGCGGCTGTTTTCCTACCCCCAAGTCGGGCCACTCAGCGAGCAGGCCGCTCGCGAGGCACTGCTGAAGCCTGCCGAGGAGGAGGGAGTCGAGTTTGACGCCGGAGCGCTGGCTCAAATCGTGGAGATCTCGAGCGGCTACCCGACCTTCATCCAGGCATACGGGAAGGAGGCTTGGAACATGGCACCTGGACCGACGATCTCGTCCGATGATGTCGAGGCTTCCGCGCCGATCGTGCAGACCAAGCTTGATGATGAGTTCTTCCATGTTCGGTTCGAGAAGGCGACCCCGAGAGAGCGCGTGTACATGGCCGCGATGGCAGACCTTGGCGACGGCCCCTATCGCAGCGCCGACGTCGCGGAGCGCATGGCTAGCCGACCATCAACAGCCTCCTCACTGCGCGACGCACTCATCAAGAAGGGCCTGATCTTCAGCCCCGACCACGGAGCGGTCGACTTCACCGTGCCGCACTTCTCGCCGTTCATGCGCCGCCGCTACCCGCTGGAAGCGGTCGCCGGTGACGCCCCGGCGGGAGGATCAGGGCGATGAGCGTACCGTCCGGCTGTACGATACGAGCGCACGCCGACGTAGCTCAATTGGCAGAGCGTCGCTCTTGTAAAGCGGAGGTTTCCGGTTCGAGGCCGGACGTCGGCTCTGGTTTTTAGCCGTAACGTCGCCGCAGTTAGATATATTTTTTGTCCGGATATGACCGCGTTGTCTATCGGACAGACTCGGCAAAACCTCAGACTAGGACACGAATTTGGCGCTCCGCCTCACAATTTCGGCCCTCAGACTGGGAGCCTTGTAAAGCGGATGTCGCCGGTTCGATCCCGGCCGTCGGCTCTCGAAGAAACCCCCTCAGGGACAGGCGATCGGAAACCCGTTGCCGGCGATCGCAAACGAGGCGCCGTGGCGCGACATGACGAATTCGGGCGTGAGCGAGAGACGCCAGCCGCGAAAATCGCGCAGCCTCAGGTGAGGGTGGGGATGGCGCTGGCCACGCTCATGGCAGCGGTAGAGCGAGAGCCTGTGCTTGCCGTGCACCTCCCAGCGGAAGAAGGCGAGCGCGACGGGACAGGCGTTGTCGATGGAGATGTGGCGCAGCTCGTAGATTTCGACGCCGGTGACGATCGGGTGCTGGCACTCGACGGTCCACACCGAGCGCGCTCCGCGGGGGCGGAGGCGGTACAGGCGAGCATGAGCAAGGCACTCGCAACCGCGAGCCATCCTTGGCGGATCCGGCTGTGTATGGGGGCGGTCATCGGGGTTCGCATCGCGCCGACGCACCCCAGATTGCGCGCCCGCGCGGGCGGGACGTGGCGATATTACTCACCACGTGAAGGCGGGCGCGCTGCTGGCCATCCTCGTAGCACCCCCGCGCCGCACCGAGAGCCATCGCCGAACGTGCGCGACGGACGGTCTGTGAGAAGCGGGTCCTCGGCGCGCGAGCGTGACGTGCAGCGAGGAACCAAGTGATGTACGTTAGTGCAAGTTCGCACTAACAAAGCGGGCTGGGTCTGGCCCGCGTCGGCTGAGGAAATGGGGATGGGATGTATGACTACGTGATCGTGGGCGCGGGCTCGGCCGGGTGTGTGCTCGCGAACCGGCTGAGTGAGGACCCGGACGTGCGCGTGCTGCTGCTGGAGGCGGGGCCGCCGGACGCGAACCAGAACATCCATGTGCCGCTGGGATATCTGAAGCTCGCACGGACGGAGATCGACTGGGACTACCACTCCGCGCCGGAGCCGCGGTGCGACCACAGGCGCATACCGCTGCCGCGCGGGCGGGTGTTGGGCGGGAGCTCGTCGATCAACGCGATGGTCTACATCCGCGGCAACCGGCGCGACTACGATGACTGGGGCGTGGACGGTTGGTCATGGGACGATCTGCTGCCGTACTTCCTGAAGGCCGAGGACAACGAGCGCGGCGCCTCGCGCTGGCACGGCGTGGGCGGCCCACTGGCGGTGAGCGAGCAGCGCTCGGGGAACCTGATCTCGCGTGCGTGGGTCGATGCGGGAGAGCAGGCGGGACTGGCGCGCAACGAGGACTTCAACGCCGAAGAGCAGGACGGCGTGGGCATGTATCAGGTGACTCAGCGCGGAGGCCTGCGCGCGAGCGCGGCGGTCGCGTATCTGCACCCGGCGATGGCGCGCGAGAACTTGACGGTGATGCCGTACATGCAGGCCGAGAAGATCATGATCGAGGGCGGGCGCGCCGTCGGCGTGCAGGCGCGGCGACTCGGCGAGGCTCAGGAGCTGCGGGCCGACCGCGAGGTGATCGTCTGCGGCGGCGCCTACAACTCGCCGCAGCTGTTGATGCTCTCGGGGATCGGGCCAGCGGAGCAGCTGGCGATGCGCGAGGTCGAGGTGCTGCTCGACCGTCCGGCGGTGGGGGAGAACCTCTCTGACCACGCGGGCACGCAGCTCGTGTGGACGACACAGGAGCCGCAGAGTCTCCTGCTGGCGCTGGAGCCGGCCGCGCTTGCGCAGTACGAAGCGACGCAGACGGGCCCGTTCGCGTCGAACCTCGCCGAGGCGGGCGGGTTCGCGCGGGTTCAGGCGGGCGCGCCGGCTCCCGACGTGCAGTTCCACGTCGCGCCGGTGCACATCGTCGATGAGGGCATGAGCGATCCGGAAGGCCACGGCGTGTGGGTCTCGCCGTGTCTGCTGACGCCGCAGAGCCGCGGCTCGGTACGTCTGGCCTCCAACGACCCGACGGCCAAGCCGATCGTACACAACGAGTTCTACGCGGCCGAGGAGGATGCGCAGCGGATGGTCGCAGCGCTGGAGCTGACGCTTGAGATCTGCGCTCAGCCGGCGATGCGCCCCTACTGCGCCGAGCCGTTTACGACACCCGATGGAGACGACGAGGGAGCGATGCGCGAGCACATCGCGCGGACGACCTTCTCGGTGTATCACCCCGTCGGCACATGCCGGATGGGCACGGACGAGGACTCGGTCGTGGACGATCAGCTGCGGGTGCGCGGGATCGAGGGGCTGCGGGTGGTCGATGCCTCGGTGATGCCGGTGGTGCCGCGCGGGAACACGAACGCGCCGACGATCGCGATCGCCGAGCGCGCGTCCGATCTGATCCGCGGCAAGGTCGAAGCGACCGAGCTGCGCGCCTCACAGCCGGCCGCCGCGTAGCCTTCGCGAATCCTTAGACGACCCGCCGCAACCGCGCCCGCGGCGAGGGTGTTGATAGCGTCGCCGGGCGCCTCGTGCGCCAGTGGGGCAAGGCTGGAAACGGGTGGAGCAAGCGAAGCGGAGGGTGAGGCGAAACCATGACGATCGCGGGTGCGCAGGCGCCCTACGCAGGGACGGACAGCGAGCGGGCTCGGATGCGCGGCGGGAACGCAGCCGCATTCGTGGCCGCGCTCGCGACCGCACTGCTGGCGCTCGCGTCGTCGGTGCCGGCATTCGGCGCGCCCGCGGCGCAAGCACTGACGATCTCGCCGCTGAACGGCACGCCCGACGCCTCGCCGCACACGCAGATCAGCTTCTTCGGAACCGCCGCGAGGGAAATCCACGACGTGAAGGTCGTGGGCTCACGCAGCGGCTCGCACGGCGGTCGGCTTGAGTCCTACGCGAGCGCCCCAGGCGCGAGCTTTCTGCCGGCGAGTGGCTTCAGCGAAGGCGAGCAGGTGGACGTGAGCGCGCTCGTGGGCAGGGGACACCACGAGCAACGCGTGGGCAGCACGTTCACGGTTGCACGTTTGGTCCACTACGGGTTCACACCGATGGGCTCCCCGCCACCGGCGCCGGCGGGAACCGTGCAGAAGTTCGCCTCCGAACCGAACTTGACGCCACCGAGCGTGCGCGTCACGAAGCGCACACCGGGGTCCTCCGAAGACGATGTGTTCATCGCCGCCAACCACGGCTACGGGCAGTGGGGACCGATGATCTTCGATCGTGCCGGCGACCTGGTGTGGTTCAAGCCGGCGCCGAAGGGCGAAACGGCGATGGATCTGCAGGTGCAGAGCTATCAAGGCAAGCCGGTGCTCGTGTGGTGGCAGGGCTACATCCCCAACCTGGGCATCGGCTTCGGCACCGATGAGATCTACAGCTCGGCATATACGCCGGTCGCGTCGGTGCAGCGCGGGCAATGGCTACTGGGCGGACCTGCACGAGATCCAGATCACCCCGCAGGGCGCGGCGTTCATCACGGCCTACTCGCTCGTGCGGGCGGACCTCTCCTCCGTCGGGGGCTCGCGCGACGGAGCACTGCAGGATGCGCTCGTGCAGGAGGTGGACATCAAGACGGGCCTGGTGATGTTCGAGTGGCACGCCTACGGGCATGTCGCGCTCGATGACTCCTACTCGCGATGACCCGATCTCGCCGAGCGTCCCGTGGGACTTCTTTCACGTCAACTCGATCTCGCTCGACCCCTCGAATGACGGGAACTTCCTGATCTCCTCGCGCAACACCTGGGCGGGCTATGAGATCGACGGGCATACGGGGCAGATCCTGTGGCGCCTGGGCGGCAAGCGCTCGAGCTTTCACATGGGGGCGGGCACGGGCACGGCGTGGCAGCACGACATGCGCTGGCAGCCCGATGGCACGATCACGCTGTTCGACGACGGCGCGTGCCGGCACGGTCACTCGCAGTCGCGGGCGATCCACGAGCGGATCGACTGGCGCCATCGCACCGTGCATCTGGTGGGTCGCGACGATGCGCACACCCGCACTCTTGACGGGCAGCCAGGGCAACGACCAGGCGCTGCCGGGAGGCGGCTCGTTCGTGGGCTGGGGCGAACGCCCTTATTTCACCGAATTCAGCGCCTCGGGTCAGACGCTGTTCGAAGCGAACATCCCCTATCCGGGCCAGTCATACCGCGCATACACCTACCCCTGGACGGCGACGCCCGCAAGCCCACCGGCGACTGGCGGTCACATCGACGGCTGCCGAAGCGAGCATGGTCTACGCGAGCTGGAACGGCGCTACGGGCGTAAGCAGTTGGAGAGTGCTTGGCGGGACCCGACCCGGCGCACCTGTCAACGATCGCGAGCGTGCCGCGAACCTCATTTGAGACGGCGATCCCGGTACACAGCGCCCAGCCGGACTTCGCGGTGCAGGCGCTGGGAGCCGCGGGTCAGGTGCTCGCCAACTCACATACGATCAGCCGCTGACTCCGACCAGACGTCGCTCACTGACCTCCTATCAGGAGGCGGTCTCACCGCCGGGCGCAGCGGAGGCAGTCTCACCGCCGGGCGCAGCGGAGGCAGTCTCACCGCCGGGCGCAGCGGAGGCAGTCTCACCGCCGGGCGCAGCGGAGGCAGTCTCACCGCCGGGCGCAGCGGAGGCAGTCTCACCGCCGGGCGCAGCGGAGGCAGTCTCACCGCCGGGCGCAGCGTCGCTCGCTTCATATTCGCCCAGCAGTCGCTGCTCCTCCTCGCGGCCGGGGAACATGAAGAAGACCAGCGCCGCACCGAACAGGATCGCGATGATGCCGGCCGTGTAGGCCCAGTTGGAGCCAGATACGAACGAGGACTTCGCGGCCGAGATGATCGCGCTCGCGTACTGCGGATACTGATGGGCCACCGCTTCGGCGCTGGAGAAGGACTTGGTGAGGGCGTTTTCGACGTTGGTGGTGATCGCTGACTTGTTGGGTGCGGCGGCGATCGCCTTCGCGATGGACGTGGCGAAGCCCGCCGTGAGCAGCGCGCCCATGATCGACTGGATGATCGCCCCGCCGAGGTCGCGCTGCAGATCGGCCGTGCCCGAGGCCATGCCCGCGCGCCTGACGGGACCGAGCCGGTAAGCGAGTGCGAGGCGGGGGTGCCGGCGAAGCCGACGCCGACGCCGATCGAACGCGTAGGCGAGCCCGACCTGCCAGTAGGAGTCCCGGACTTCCACAGGAGCAGCATCGTGAGGAACCCGAGCAGGCAGAAGCAAGTAGCCGACGAGCAGCGTGAAGCGAGACCCGCGCGTGTCCACCAGCTTGGCCGAGCGGGGCGCGATCGACGACCATGCACGAAGGCCGCCGGGCAGGATCGACGCACCGGCGTCGAGCGTGGAGTAGCCGAGCACGTTCTGGAGGAACTGCTGGCCGACGAACATCGCGCCCATCAGACTGCCGAACACGATGATCCCACCGACGGCGGCCACCCAGAAGATGCGCCGCGCGGCGACGTGCAGGTCGAACAGCGGGGATGGTGCACGTCGCTGGCGAAAGAAGAAGATGGCGAGCGCGACGAGCGCCACCACGCCGAGCCCGATCGTCACGGTTCCCTTGTCGGGCACGGGCGCGAAGTTGATCGCCAGCACGAGCGCCGCGACGAACACGACCGACAGGACGCCACCGAGGTTGTCGACGGGGTTGGTGGTCTCGTTGACGTGGCTCGGGACGCAACAGGATCGCCATCACCAGCGCCACGACCGCAAGCGGGAGGGTCAGCAGGAAGACCGAGCCCCAGGCGTGGTGCTCGAGCAACGCGCCGGACAGCAGCGGGCCGAGCGCGGACATCGAGGCGCCGATGCCCGACCACAGCGCGATCGACCGCGTACGCGGCGGTGCCCGACCACAGCGCGGTGATCAAGGCAAGCGTCGTCGGGAAGGCCATGCCCGCCGCCAATCCGCCGAAGATCCGAGCTCCCGACGAGCACCCCGACACTGGAAGCCGTGGCGGCGATGATCGACGCGGGGATCGCGAGGACCATTCCGAGGACAAGCATCAGCTTGCGTCCGTAGCGGTCGCCGAGCGCGCCGAGGTAGAGCACCGAGGCGGCCAGGCCGAGCGAGTAGCCGACGGCGACCAGATCGAGGCCGGTCTGGGAGGCGTCGAAGGCCCTGCCGATGTCGGGCAGCGCGGTGTTGGCGACGGCGAGATTGAGATTGGCGACCGCCGCGACGAGGATCAGCGCGGCCAGCACCAGCCCTTGGCGCGCGGGCGCGTTCGAGGGCGCGTTCGAGGTCTCGCCCTCGGCTTCGTGTTCGACCTGCGGCGACACCGCGCTCAGCGTCGTGCGCCCATCTGGACGTCGATCCTCAGCGCGAGAGCAGTTCGCGCTTGGCGCTGGCGAACTCCTCGTCGGTCAGCGCGCCGCTTGCGTGCAGCGCGGCCAGGCGCTCGAGACCACCGACGGCATCGCCGCCGGTCTCCTCGCGATGTCCGCCACCGCCCCCGTGTCCGGCGATGCCCGCGCGAATGCTCGCCCCTCCCCGCGTGAGCGAGCCGCGCACGTCCGCCATGCTCTTGCGAATCGCGTCCATCCCCCGCGGGCATGGGCGTCGGGGAATTCGACGGCGGTCTGGCGGCGCAGCATCTGCGTGCCGAACAGCGAGAGCACGGTGATCAGCAGGATGCCGGTCAGTTTCTGGGTGGCGTCGATCGGGCCCCAGGCGAACAGGATCAGCAGCGCCACGGCGACGACGCCGAAAGTGATGTCGGGACGATCGCGCAGGTAGGGGGCCAGCGCCGCGGCGCGTGGCCGTCGCCCAGCGCGAGCGCCCGCCGAGCAGGCCGGCGAGCACGACGACGACGCCGATGAACACCATTGCGTCGGCGACGTCGACGAGCACGCTCGTGGAGATCGACCACGCGGCGCTGGCCGCCGGCCGAATGGCTTCGGTGGTGGCGAGCGTGTCCACGACCTGATTGCCGATCAGCGTGCGGGCGAGCAGCGCGACCAGTCCGGCGCCGACGCAAACTAGACCCGACGTTCAACAGGGTGCGACTGCGGTGTCCACGCGCCAGAGCTGATGGCGCCGGCGAACAGGAGCAGCACGAGAATCGGCAGGATCAGCGCGAGGCCCTCTGAGCACGCGCACGCCGGCCTGCGCGGTTTCCAGAGACTTGGAGCTGATGATCTTGATTTCGGCGACGTTCGCGGGGATTTTTTCGGCGGTCGAGGCGGGCGCGCCGAGGCGCGTGGCGAGGTCCGAGACGATCGGTCGCAGGTCGAGGATCACCGCGCCGCCGCCGGGAGTGCGGATCGCCCGGCCCTTGTTCTCGATCAGATTGACGAACTGCTTATGGGTGACCTCGTTGGCGGTCTTCCACAGCTGCTGCACGCGCGGGCGCTGCAGGGCGATGACGATGCCTTTTTCGACGAGGCTGCGCAGCCCACCGGCGGCAGGGCCGGCGAGCGGCTTCAGTTCGGAGGGCAGGCCCGAGCGGATTTCACCGGCGACGTCGACGTTGGCGTAGAGCTGTTCGGTCAGATAGGAGGAGAGCTGTTCCTGGATCGCGTGGTTCTCCAGCAGGGCGGTGTTGGTTTCGGTCCAGTAGGAGGTGTCGAGCAGCTGACGATTGGCCCACACGGCGAAGATGCGACCACGCTGAGCACGGCCGCCAGAGCCGAGCATGCTCCTGACCAGCCAGTGGTGGGAGCTGAGCTGTCCCGACGCTGACGGTCCCGTGGGCGGGGCGCCGGGCGCAGTCGAGGAGCCGCCTCCGGAGGCGGCGGAGGAGGAGCCGGCGGCGGATGATCCAGCAGCCATCGGTACGGTCGCGGGCTCGGCAGGCTGCGCCGCGGCGTCGGGGGGTCTTTGCGAGGGGTCGTCACTCATCGACATGCCGTCTCACTCCGATCGTCCTGTCGGCGGCAGCAGCGCGCCGATCAGCCAGAAGATGGGTATGAAGATCCCGATCAGGAACATGATCCAGTGACCCTTTTTGATCGCGGTCAGTCCGAGTACGACCAACAGGACCAGATAGAGGAAGCCGAAGCCGATATAGCCTCCCGAGGAGACCGCGAGCGGGGTGATGGCCGTCGTTGTGATCAACATCCGCTCCTCCCCCCTCGCTCACTTGCGTAGGCAGCCTTCGACCGGCAGAGTCTGAGCATACCGGGCGGGTATCGCGCACGGAGTGCGCCAGGGGGAGCGCCGCCGAAGCGGCCCTCCCCCTGCCGATTTGGAACCCTGCTCGCGCAATCTCTAGGCGTCGATCGGCTGGCCCCCATAGGCGGCCAGTCCGTAGATGATGAGGATGTCGATCGCGAAGACCGCGAGCGACCAGAACGGGTATGCGGGCATCGACAGCAACGCCCCGATCGCACTGAGGCTCGCGACGGTGATCCCGAACCAGCGCCCGAACGCACCGCCTGACCAAATCGAGAAGGCGGCGAGGATCTGAAGCGCCCCGAGGACGATCGTGACCCACCCCCAGGTGTTGAGTCCGCTGAGGATGTACTGCGTTTCGTGGACGAAGAACTTCGAGTCGCCGACCGCGGCGATCCCGTAGATCACGTTCAGGACCCCGACGATCAACAACATGATCCCGGCGAACATCACCCATCCGGCGCCTGATGATTCCCCCTCACCGGACCTGTCGTACGAACTGGTAGCCATGCCTCACTCCTTTTCGGCGATTTATATGCACAAGGTATTTCTGTCTCAGGTGGCGCGTGTCCTGCCCGTGAGAGCAAACACCACGGGCGCGCCGAAGCCAGATCTGCGTGCAGCCGACACTACGCACACTCACGGGTCGTGCCATCAGGACTCAATACTCCGCGGGATTGCGGCTTTCTACTTACTCGGCTTTAGCCGAGATGGACAACGGGATCGCGCAAAACTCCGATTCGACGGGATCTGAGTTCTGTTAGGTTTGCGCCGTGGGAGACACGGCGGATCGCCGAGCGGGAGCCGCCGGAATCGTACTGCTGACGCTGGCCGCGGGCCAGTTCCTGATGACCCTCGACAGCTCGGTCATGAACGTGTCGATCGCGACGGTCGCCAAGGACGTCGGCACGACCGTGACCGGCGATCCAGACGGCGATCACGCTCTACACGCTGGTGATGGCCTCGCTGATGATCACCGGCGGCAAGCTCGGGCAGATCCTCGGCCGCAAGCGCGCGTTCGCGATCGGCTGCGTGATCTACGGCTGCGGGTCGTTCACCACCGCGATCTCGCCGAGCCTCGGCGTGCTGATGTTCGGCTGGTCGTTCCTGGAGGGCGTCGGCGCCGCGCTGATCCTGCCGGCGATCGTGGCGCTCGTGGCGTCCAACTTCGCCCGCTCCGAACGCCCGCGCGCGTACGGGCTGGTCGCCTCGGCCGGCGCGATCGCGGTCGCGGCCGGGCCCCTGATCGGCGGGCTGTTCACCACGTATCTGTCCTGGCGCTGGGTGTTCGCGGGCGAGGTGCTGATCGTGCTCGCGATCCTCGCGCTCACGCGCCGCATGGCGGACTCGCCGGCCGAGACGGGCGTGCGGCTCGATCTCGTCGGCACGGCGCTGTCGGCGCTCGGGCTCGGGCTGATCGTGTTCGGGATCCTGCGCGCGGGAGCGTGGGGATTCGTCACAGCCCAAGCCGGGGGCGCCGCGAGTGGTTCGGGCTCTCGCCGTCGATCTGGCTGATGCTCGGCGGGCGGGCTGGTCGTGTGGCTGTTCCTGCAGTGGGAGAACCGGCGGATCGAGCGCGGGCAGGAGCCGCTGGTCAACCCGGCGATCCTGCGCAACGTGACGCTGCGCGGCGGGTTGACCTCGTTCTTCTTCCAGTACCTGCTGCAGGCCGGGCTGTTCTTCGCGGTGCCGCTGTTCCTGTCGGTGGCGCTGGGCCTGTCGGCGATCGAAACGGGCGTGCGACTGCTGCCGCTGTCGATCACGCTGCTGCTGGCCGCGGTCGGGATCCCGAAGGTGTTCCCCGACGCCTCGCCGCGCAGGGTCGTGCAGCTCGGCTTCCTCGCGCTGTTCGCCGGGCATCGTGGTGATGGTCGCGGCGCTCGACGCGGGCGCCGGCGCCGGAGATCGTGACCTGGCCGATGCTGCTCGCCGGTCTCGGCATCGGCGCGCTGGCCTCGCAGCTCGGGAGCGTCACGGTGTCTTCGGTCTCCGACGAGCAGAGCGGCGAGGTGGGCGGCCTGCAGAACACCGTCACGAACCTCGGCGCGTCGATCGGCACGGCGCTGGCCGGCGCGGTGCTGATCGCCGCCCTGAGCAGCGTCGTTCCTCGACGGGCGTTCAGCAGAACCCGGCCGTGCCGGCGACGTCAAATCCAAGGCCGGCGGTCGAGCTGGCCGGCGGGGTGCCGTTCGTGTCCGACGCCGAACTGCGAAGCGCCCTGGAGGAGGCGGGGACTCGCCGCAGGCGACCGATGCGATCGTCGAAGAGAACGAGACCGCGCGCCTGACGGCGCTGCGCTCGTCGCTGTCGGTGCTGGCGGTGATCGCGCTGATCGCGCTGCTGCTCAGCCGCGGCATCCCGACCGTGCAGCCGGCCGCGGCGCGGCAAGCGAAGCCGGGCGCGAAGCCCGGGATAGAGCCTCAGGCCGCGTGAACGGGAGGGCCGGCCGCCTTCGATTTCGCGCGCGGCGGCGCGTAGCGCGAAGGCGATCAGGACGAGCGCGAGGCCGCGCACGATCAACACGATGCCGAACACGACCGCGAGGGTCTTGATCCCGAATTCCGGCCAGGAGACGATCAGGATCCCGAGCGCGAGGTCGACGAGCGAGGCGAGCAGCAGCCAGCCGCGCCCCTCGCGGGTCTCGAACGCGCGCGACAAGACGCAGGACGCCGGCGAGGATCAGGTAGAGGCCGACCGCTAGCGCGACGACGAGGATGCTGTCGCTCGGGATGACGCAGGACGATCACCCCGGCGATCATCGCCAGGGCGCCGCCGAGCACGCCGCCCAGCCGCGATCCGGAAGGTTGGCCGAGCGCACCGACGATCAGGAAGACGCCGCCGATCAAAAGCTCGATGCCCACGAGCAGCGCGACCACCGTGAGCGTGGGGCCGGGGTAGGCGATCAGGACGATGCCGCCGACGAACGAGATCAGGCCGACGATCAAGCCGAGCCACCATGCGCGCCCCACCGCCTCGACTGCCTCCCACTCCGAAGTCTCGCCCCCGATATGCAGTGCTCATGCTGATGCTGCCTCCCTCTTTTCAGGCGCCCGCACCGGACCACGTTCCCTCCGCCCTACGGCGGTCCGACCTTCCAGGTGGATTGAACCTTAGGTGCATGTCGGAACCGCGCGCGACCGTAGAAGTCCGCAGTGGATCGACGCGTGCAGGGTCGGCACGGGACCGCATCGAACGGCGCTCGCGGGGGTCCCTCTGCGCAGATGGGTCCGAAGGGGCGCGGGCCGAGGAGAGGGTCGTCCGAAGCTAGACACACGTAAACCGCACGAGGGAGAGGCATTCATGCGCTCATCAAGGCTGGTCCCGGCCATCGTGGCCGCGGCCTCGTTGCTCGCACCGACAATCGCCGGTGCGAGACCACACAAGCATTCCAACCCAAGCGGCCGCTGCGATGTCGCGCTCAACGTGGCGCCGCGCCAGATCACGGCCGGCGATTCGGTGCTCGCGTTCGGACGGCTGCGCTGCACGCGCCGCGCGAACGCAGCCGGGCAGGCCGTGCAGCTGTGGGAGCACGTCCACGGCGCCGCCGGCTACGCGCTCGCGCAGAGCACCACGACAGACGCTCGCGGTTTCTACGAGCTCACCCAGAGCGGTGTGCAGAGCAACGTCTCCTTCTACGTGCGCTCGCACCGCGCGCAGAGCGCGACGCGCCATGTGAAGGTAGCCGCGCAGGTTACGGTCGCGGGTCCGCCCGAAGGCACGCAGCTGCTGACCGGCCGCGCCAATCAGGTTACGTTCACCGGGACGGTGAACCCGGCCGACGTCGGCGCACGCGTGACCCTGCAACGCCAGAACGCACTCACGGGCAACGAATGGCGACGGATCGACCGCGGCACGGTCGTCGTGGGTGGCACGTTCTACGATCGTGCACCGGTTCCGCGTTCCGGGCGACGCAAACCTGCGGGTGATCGTGCGCAGCGATGGGGTGAACGTACCCAGCTCCTCGAACGTGCTGACGTATGAGGTCTCGCAGGCCGAGAACCCGCAGCTGACGATCGCGGCTTCCTCGGATCCGATCTCCTATGGGCAGCCGGTGACGATCAGCGGCGTGGCCGCGGGCGTGGCGAACGCACCGGTGACGCTGCTCGCACGCACCGTGCACCAGCACGGGTTCGCACCGGTCGCCGAGGTCAACATCGAACGCCTCCGGCGCATACTCCTTCCCGGCGCAGTCGCCGGTGAACAGCACCCTCTATCAGGTCACGACCGCCAACCCACCGTGCTCTGGTCCTCGCGGACACGCGTGCAGCGCGAGGGCGAACAAGTCGGCGGTGCTGTACGAGGGGGTCAAGGACGTGCTCACGGCGGGGGTCTCGCAGAGCACGATTCAGGCCGGTCAGACGCTCACGTTCACGGGTATGGTCGCGCCCGATCACACAGGGCACATCATCTACCTCGAACGCGAAAACGTCGGCAACGGCAACTTCCACGTCGTGGAGGTCGCCACGGTGGGCTCAGGTTCGGCCTACTCGATCGCCCACACTGTGTACACGGCGGGCACGAAGGTCTACCGCGTGCGCATCCCGGGCGGTCCGGAGAACGAGGGCGCGGCGAGCACTCCGTTCACGATCCAGGTGACGCCCGCCCCGGCAGCCGCGCTGCTTCCGGAAGGCCCCGGCAACTCGGGGCTGCCGGCTGAAGGCGAACAGTAGGTCGGCAAGCAGCAAGCGGTCAAGCAGCAAGCAGTGTTACTCGGGGCCCGTGGCCGTCCCTTCGGGGGCGGCCACACTTCGTTTTTACGCCGCCACCGCCCGCGCGTCGAGGTGCGCGCCGACCTTGCGCTTGACGCGCTGCAGCGCGTTGTCGACGGTCTTTGTGTCGCAGTCCAGGCGTTCGCCGACTTGCTCGTAGGAGCAGCCGTCGAGGTAGAGCCCCAGCACGCGGCTCTCGAGCTCTGAGAGCGCTGTCGAGAGGCAACCGACGAGCGAGCGCAGCTCCTCGGAGGAGATGACCTGGTTGACGGGGTCATGCACGGTCGGGCCGGGGAGCATCTGGTCGAGCGTCGGCACGTCGTCGCCGGCCGCGGCGGGTGTTGAGGAGAAGGAGACGTACTGGTTCAACGGGGTGTGCTTGTTGCGGGTCGCGGTCTTGACCGCGGTGATGATCTGGCGGGTGATACAGAGCTCGGCGAAGTTACGAAAGCTCGACTCACGATCGGTGCGGTAGTCGCGGATCGCCTTGTAGAGGCCGACGAGGCCCTCTTGGATGAGATCGTCGGAGTCTCCGCCGGCGAGGAAGTACGAGGAGGCCTTCAAGCGCACGAACCCGTGGTAGCGCTTGACGAGCCGGTCGTAGGCGTTGCGATCGCCCTGCTTGGCGAGCGCGATCAGAAAGCCATCGTCGACCTTCACTTCAGAGTTAGGGTTGCGGGAGATTCTCAGTGCCACGAGCAGATCCTTTCTTGGAGCTCTCCGCGCAAGCGGACAGCCCAAATTTGCTCAGTGGCGCACTCCTCCCCTGGCGCCAATGCTTAGGTATCTGAACCTTAGGTTCAGCGTTATGTTGTGCGCGAGAGTTGCATAGTCCTCGGACGTTGTCAAGCGACGCGGTCGCGATCTTGCAAGATCTCGTACAGCATCGCAGCCGCGGCGGCGCTCACACCAAGCGAGCCGATGCGTCCGCGCAACGGCAGCGCGATCAGCTGATCGCACACACCGGCCACGCGCGGGCGCAGACCCTGACCCTCGCTGCCGAGCACGAGCACGACCCCGGCGCCGCGATAGTCGGGGGCGTCGTAGGGAATCGGCGTGCGCTTGCCCGACGCCTCGGCGCTCGCGCCATAGCTCCAACACCCCGCCTCGCGGGCCTGCACGAGGAAGTCTGCGAGATTGCGCACGCGCGCCACGCGCAGGTGCTCGAGCGCCCCGGCCGAGGCCTTGCACGCAGCCGGTGTGACCTCGGCTGAGCGCCGCTCCGGGATCACCACGCCGCTGGCTCCCGGCGCACTCGGCCGTGCGGCAGATCGCGCCGAGGTTCTGCGGGTCCTGCACCTCGTCGAGCGCCACCACCAGCGGTTCGGAGCCGGCCAGGAGCTCCTCGGCGGAGACATAGGGATAGCCGCCGACTTGAGCGCACACGCCCTGATGCGCCGAGGAGCCGCAACGGCGCTCGATGTCCGCGGCCGAGCTCGTGTGCACGCGCGCGCCTGCCAGCCAGGGCTCGCGCGCGGTGCTCTGCGTGGCCCACACCTCCTTCACGCTGTGCGCGCGCCGTCCGCGCAGCGCCTCGCGCACGGCGTTGCGCCCGTAGAGGATCACTGCTCGGCGATCGGGATCAGCTCGCCGCCGGCGGGCCCGTCGCGGATCTCCCAGCCCCGCGCGCGCAACTGCTCACGCAGTTCGTCCGCGACCGCGAAGTCGCGCTCGGCGCGAGCCCGCTCGCGCTGCCCCAGGAGCGCCACCGCCTCGGGATCGATCGCGGCGAGGTCGCCGACGGCCTCCAGCGAGGTCAGCCCTCCCAGTCCGAGGACGTCGAGCATCTCGCGCAGGTCGCCGTCGCCGATCGCCCCGACGCCCTCGCCAGGCTCGCCCGACTCGCCGGAACGGCGGTTGGCCTCCCGCACCCACTCGAACAGCGACGCGAGTGCCTTGGGGGTGTTGAAGTCCTCGGCCAGGGCGTCGAAGAACGCCTCCTTGTGATGAGCCATGTCCGCCGGGCTGGAGCCTCCGCCATCCAGTCGCCGGAGCGCGTCGCGGATGCGATGCACACGGCGATCGGCATCCTCGAGCTCTGAGGGCGAGAAGGCCAACGGCTGGCGATAGTGCCCGGAGATGAGGAACATTAGGACCGCGTCGCGGCCGTAGCGCCCGATCACTTCGTGCAGCGGGGCGATGTTGCCGACGGACTTGGCCATCTTCTCGCCCGTGGACTGGATCATGCCGTTGTGCATCCAGATCCGCGCGAGCTCGGCGCCACGGACGGCGCGGGTCTGTGCGGCCTCGTTCTCGTGATGGGGAAACAACAGGTCCGAGCCACCGCCGTGAATCTCGAACCCCACGCCGAGCGCCTGCTCGGCCATCGCCGAGCACTCGATGTGCCAGCCGGGACGGCCGGGACCCCAGGGCGACTCCCAGCTCGATGTCCTCCTCGGGCTTGTGCGCCTTCCACAGCGCGAAGTCCAGCGGATCGTCCTTGCGATCCGAGCCCTCGACATCCTCGCCCTGGTCCATGTCCTCGATGCCGCGGTGCGAGAGCGAGCCGTACTCAAGATCGGAACGCACGCGGAAGAACACGTCTCCCCCGCTCTCATACGCGTGCCCGGAGTCGATCAGCGCGGAGATGTAGTCGACGATCGGCCCCATCGTCTGCGAGGCCAGCGGCTCGTGGTCGGGGCGACCGAGCGCGAGCCTATCGGTGTCGGCGAAGTAGTGGGCGGTCATCTCGCCGGCGAGCGCCTCGCTGCCACGCGTCTGCGCGCGCGCGGCGTCGTAGATCTTGTCGTTGACGTCGGTCACGTTGATTACGAGCGTCGTCTCGTACCCCTCGTGCGCGAGCAAGCGCGCGAGCAGACTGAAGATGACGAACGGGCGGGCGTTGCCGATGTGGATGCGGCTGTAGACGGTCGGTCCGCAGGCGTAGACGCCGACCCTTCCGGGATCGCGTGGGCGCAGCGGCTGCAGTTTGCCGCTGCGGGTGTCGTGCAGACGGATCTCGCGCATCGCCGGGCGACCCTAGCGCCGATCGAGGCTTGCGACGGCCAGCGCCGCGACGCCCTCGCCGCGCCCGACGAAGCCGATCCCCTCGCCGGTCGTCGCCTTGACGTTCACGCGGGTCTCGGGCAGTCCCAGCGCGGCGGCCAGACGTGTGCGGATCGCCTGCTTGTGCGGAGCCAGCCGGGGAGCCTGCATGACGAGCGTGCAGTCGACGTTGACGGGCTGTAGGCCCGCCTCGGCAACGCTCGCGAGGACCGCCTGCAGCAACTGCATCGAGTCGGCGTCGCGCCAGCGCTCGTCGGTGTCGGGGAAGTGCTCGCCGATGTCTCCGAGACCAGCGGCGCCGAGCAGCGCGTCGATCACCGCGTGGGTCAGCACGTCGGCGTCGGAGTGCCCCTCAAGGCCTTGACGCCATGGAATCTCGACGCCGCCGAGAATCAGCCGGCGACCGTCGGCGAGACGGTGGCTGTCATAGCCGATGCCAGTCAGGACGCTCATCGCGCGCTTTCCGGCGCACCGGCGCGGGCGCCCTGTTCGTCGGCACGGGCGCCCCGTTCGTCGGCGTGAACGTCCGGCGCGCCGGCTCGGGTGTCCTGTGCGCCGGCTCGGGCCTCCTGCGCACCGGCACCGGCCCCAATCGGCTCAAGGCGCCGCGTGCGGTGCTCGAACACGCACAGCTCGCCGATCCCGACGCGATCGAGCAGTTCGAGCGCCTGGTCGTAGTCGGCGCCGACGTCCGCCGGCGTGTGGGCGTCGCTGGAGAGCGCCACGGGCGCGCCTACCTCGACGCACATCTCGAGGAAGGCCGGCGCCGGATAGAGCTCGTGCGTGCGCTTGCGAAGGCCCGCGGTGGAGACCTCCACGGCGATCCCGCTCTCGGCGATCGCCTCGATCGCCGGCTCGTAGTAGCGGCGCAGATCGCCCTGCGGTATGCGGCCGGTCGGCTCCCCACACCTTCACGAGGTCGGGGTGGGCGAGGATGTCGAACAGGCCGCTGCGGGCAGCCTCGGCGAGCGTCTGGAAGTAGCGTTCCCAGATCTCCTCGGCGCTGTGACCGCGATCCCAGACGCTGTAGTCGTCCATGTCGATCGAGTGATCGCGCAGGAAGTGGACGGAGCCGACGACGTAGTCGAAGTCGCAGCGCTCGAGCAGGTTGGCCGTGCGATCCTCGGCGCCGGCGATGAAGTCGGCCTCGATCCCGAGCCGCAGGTCGGTACGCGCGCGCACGAACTCGCAGTAGGCGTCGATGTCGTCGATCGCGAACTCGCGCCACAGCGGGTGCTGCCACACCCTGAGCGCCTGCTCGAAGCGGTAGACGTGCTCGGAGACGCCGAGCTCTGCGATCCCGCGCTCCTCGGCGACGGCGCGATAGCGGGCGACGTTCTCCTCGGTGAAGTGATCCCCGGCGCGGGCGCCCAGGTCGTCCGGACGTAGGTGCAGGTGGTAGTCGGTGAGCATGGCGGCGATTCAAGCAGAGGCGAGCAGCAGCTCGGCGAGCGAGAGGTCGAGCGGGGTGGTGATCTTCAGATTCTCGCCGCTCGAGGGCACGATCGCCACGCGCCCGCCCAGGCGCTCCACGAGCCAGGCGTCGTCGGTCGCCCGCGCGAGGATCTCGCCCGACACGTCGAGGGCTCGCTGCAGGGCGCCGCGACGGAATACCTGTGGCGTCTGCACGGCCCACAGCGCCGAGCGGTCGAGCGTCTCGGTCACGATCTCCACCGCCGGCGCAGACGTCGAAGCCCCAGAATGCTCGTCATCTCGACGTCCCGCACCGAGCGCACGCTCGGCATCATGATCTCCGGCGCCAAGTGGGCGCTCGACGCGCTTGATCGTGTCGACGACCGGCGCGGCGGCGATCGCCGCATCCAGGTCCTCCCCGGCGGCGAGCGTGTCGAGCGCCGCCCGCACGAGCTCGGGCGAGGCGAGCGGCCGCGCCGCGTCGTGCACGATCACCATGTCCTCAGGATCGCCGCGAGCCGGCGCCCGCGAGCGCGCGCGACACGGACTCCGAGCGCACGGCGCCCCCTTCGACACCGATGGTGCCGGCGGGCGCGGAAACTCCGGGCGGCAGTGCGACGACGATGCGATCGATGCCGCCGACGGCGAGCATCAGATCGACGCTCCACTGCAGCAGCGACCGGCCGGCGAGCTCGACGAGCGCCTTGGGGCCATCGGCCCCGAGACGCTCGCCGCGCCCGGCGGCAACGATCAGTGCGAGCGAGGCCAAGCCTCGCTACTCGGCCATCGCCATCTGGCTGGAGGCGGAGGTGGCGAGCAGCTCGTCGAGATAGCTCTCGGCCTCTTCCTCGTCCTTGTCGAGCGCGTACATCAGCTCGGAGGCGAGGATCTTCTTGGCCCGCGTGAACATCTGCTTCTCGCCGGTCGAGAGGCCCTTCTCGGACTCGCGCAGCGAGAGGTTGCGCACGACCTCGGCCAGCTCGTAGATGTCGCCGGTCTTGATCTTGTCGCGGTTGTGCTTGAAGCGGCGGTTCCAGTTCTTGGGCATCTCCGAGACCTCGCCTCGGAGCACGTCCAGAACCTTCTTGACCGTCTCCTCGTCGATCACCCTGCGCAGACCGGCGAGCGCGGCGTTTTCGGTCGGCACCCTCGACCGTCATGTCGTTGTGGAGGATCTTGATCGTCAGATACTCGCGGCGAACGCCGGCCATCTCCATCTCCTCCTTGCCCTCCACCTTCCCGGCGCCGTGGTGGGGGTAGACGACGTTGTCGCCGAGCTCGAACTCGATGAGCTCCACTTCGCGGGTGGCCTCGATCTGCTCGAGCAGCGCCTCGGCGCTCTCCTCGGAGTCGGCGTCAGTCGATGGGGCCTCGATTGCTTGTGCGGGAATGGTGTCCTCCTTCGTTCGCGGCCGCCCGACGGGCGGCCCTGTCAAGTCCGGGGTCAAAACCTGGTCAAATCGCGATCTATGTCTGCAGGTAGCGGTCCACGAGGTTGATCTCCTGCAGCCGGCGCATCCCCTCGCGGATGTCTTTCGCCCTGATCTCCCCCACGCCCTCGACCGCCTCGAGCTCCGAGTCGGTCGCGGCGAGCATCTCGTCCAGCCCGCCGAACTCGCCGACGATCTGGCTCACGACCAGCTTCGGCAGCCTCGGGATCCGTCCCAGCACGCGGTAGCCGCGCGGGGAGACGGAGTAGTCGAGCGTGTTCAGCTTGCGGTCATAGCCCAGCAGCTCGGCCAGGCGCCCGAAGTCGAGCAGGTCCTGGTGGGCGAGGCGCCCGATCTCCTCCAGAGCGCCCGCGAACGCCGTCTCGTCGGAGTAGGCCGAGAGGTAGTCGCGCACGAGCGCGGCCTTCTCGGCCGCGGCGCCGACCATCGTCTCCTCGAGCTGCATCTCGATCAAGCGGCCCTCGGTGCCGAGCTCGACGATGTAGCGCTCGATCTCGACGGCCATGCGCGTGACGAGCTCCGAGCGCTGCAGCACGGTGAGCACGTCGTGCAGCGTCGCGCCGCCCTCGAACTCCAGGGCGGTCAGGCGCGTGGAGACCTGGTCGAGGCGCGTGCGGTACTTGTCGAGCGTCGCGAGCGCCTGGTTGGCCTTGGCGAGCACCACGGGGATGTCGGCGAGGATGTACTTGACGCCGTCCACGTACAGCGAGACGACCTCGCGGCGCTGGGAGATCGCGATCACGAGCGCGTCGGTCTGCTTGGAGACGCGCTCGGCGGTGCGGTGACGGGTGCCCGTCTCGTGCGAGAGGATCGTCGGATCGGGCATCAGCTGCACGTTTGCCATCGTGATCTTCGTGGCGTTCGCGTTGAGGATGATCGCCCCGTCCATCTTCGCGACCTGGTAGAGGAAGCGCCGGCGTGTAGTCGATGTCGAGCTTGATCCCGCCGGAGTTCAGGAAGCTGAGGTCCTCGGGCTCGCCGATCACGATCAGCCCGCCGGTGCGGGCGTGCAGGATCGTCTCGATCCCCTCGCGCAACGCGGTACCGGGCGCGATCATCTCCAGCGCCCTCATCAGCCCCGGCTCCGGTCTTGCTCGACTACGTCGGTATCGAATTCTTCACCGGATCGTGGAGCCACAGAGGCGTATTCTACGGCATTGAGCCATTTTTCGGCCTTCTCGCAGGCCCCGGGCGGGCGCCGGCAGGACGGATGGACGACCCCGCGGCGCCATCCGGAACGCCCGATTCGTCTCACTGGAAACACCGCGGCCGAGTTGTGCCCCACGAGAGCGCTCTTGTCGCTCGCGGGAGCGTCGGTGCGATCGCGCGAGCGCGGCTGCCGATCGCAGGCGGCCCCTACGCGGCGACGCGCGCGGGGCGTTTGGCCTCGCTCGCAAGCGCCGCGGTAAGCGCCTCGCGCAGCGTCGCCACCTCACAGGCCCCGGCACCGCTCTCGGCAGGGGCGATCGTGCCGTGTAGACCGTGCTTGGCGGCCTCCGCGAGGCGACGCTCGGGGTGGCCGACCCAGCGCAGCTCGCCGGTCAGACCGAGCTCGCCGAAGCAGGCCCGCGGAGTTCCCCGCAGGGGCACGCCCCGCGCGGCGCTCGCGACCGCCAGCGCGACCGCCAGATCGCAGCCGGGCTCGTCCACGCGCACGCCGCCGACGACGTTCACGAACACGTCGCGAGCCGCCCACCGCGACGCCCCCGTGGCGGGCGAGGATCGCGAGCACGAGCGCCAGGCGGTTGCGATCGAGGCCCGAGACCACCCGCCGCGGCTGCTCGAGCTCGGAGGGCGCGACGAGCGCCTGGACCTCCACGAGCAGCGGCCGCGAGCCCTCCATCGCGGCCAGCACGACGCTGCCGGGGCGCGCGTGGCGCCGGCGACGAAGCGCGCGGAGGCGTCGAGCACCTCCACGAGACCGCCCTGGCGCATCTCGAACAGGCCCGCCTCGTTGGTCGAGCCGAAGCGGTTCTTCAGCGCGCGCAGCTCGCGGTAGGGGCGCTCGCGCTCGCCCTCGAACTGCAGCACGCAGTCGACCAGGTGCTCGAGCACGCGCGGCCCGGCCAGCGCGCCGTCCTTGGTGACGTGCCCGACGAGCACCACGGCGATGCCGCGCTCCTTGGCCAGCTCCATGATCCGCCCGGTCACCTCGCGCACCTGCCCGACCGAGCCCGGCGCGCCGGAGAGCTCGGCGGAGCGGAGCGTCTGCACGGAGTCGATCACGCACACGCGCGGAGCGTCTGAGGCGAGCGTCGCGAGCACCGTCTCGAGGTCGGTCTCGGCGAGGATCGGGACCTCCAGGGCGTTCGGGCCCAGGCGCTCGGCGCGCAGGCGGACCTGCTCGGCGGACTCCTCGCCGCTGACGTACAGCGTCGCGTGGCCGGCGCCCGCGAGGTGGCCGAGCGCCATGTTCGTGAGCGTCGACTTGCCGATCCCGGGCGAGCCGCCGAGCAGCACCAGCGAGCCCGGCACGAGCCCGCCGCCGAGCACGCGGTCGAGCTCGCCGATGCCGGTGGACAGGCGCGCGGCCGCGCTCGCGGTGACGTCGCGCAGCGGGCGCACGGCGGAGGCGCCCGCGGCGGCGGGCGGGCGGCGCTTGGACTTGCCGGCGGTGCGTTCGAGGCGTTCCTCGACGAGTGTCCCCCAGGCTTCGCACCCGGGGCAGCGCCCGTGCCACTGCGGCGACTGGAAGGCGCACTCCGAGCAGACGTAGATCGTGTCGCGAGCCATCGACTCAGCCTACGCACCGGCGGGGACGGCTCGGGGCAGGTCGGTGACGGCTCAGGCGGGGTCGTCCCGACCGACAGTGGTGCTGCGGCGCTCATACAGCGCCACGTCGCGCCAGCGCCCGTCGGGCATCTGCCCCACGCGCCGGCGCACCCCCACGAGCTCGAACCCGCACGCGCGGTGCAGCGCTACGGATGCCTGGTTCTCGGGGAAGATGCCGGCCTCGAGCGTCCACAGCCCGGCGCGCTCGGACTCCTCGACGAGGGCATCAAGCAGCGCGCGGCCGATCCCGCGGCGGGCATACGCAGGATCGACGTAGATCGAGACGGAGCCCACGCCGCGGTAGACCTCGCGCGAGGACACCGGGCTGAGGGCGGCCCAGCCGCGCACCTCATCGGCGCCATCTTCCGGTTCAGAATCGCGCGACTTGCCGTCTGGGCTGCCGGCAACCGCGCCGCGCGCGAGGAGTCGCGGAGCGGGCAGGCGTGCGCGCGACCAGTCCTCCCAGGAGGGCACGTCGCGCTCGAAGGTCGCATCGCCGGAGTCGATACCCGCGCGGTAGATGCGCGCGACGGACGGCCAGTCGGCCGCGGTCATCGTCGCGATGCGCGGCGCAGGCTTGGCGATGCGCGGCGCAGGCTCTATTGATTCGCGGGCGTGTCTGCGGCGGGCGTGCTGTCATCGCCCTCGCCCTCGACGAGCTCGGGGTCCTCGCCCTCGCCGCCACCGCGCGCCGACGGCGACGGGCGTCTTCTGCTTCTTGGGCTTGACGATCGTGAGGCGCACCTCGCCCTCCTCGCCCTCTGGCGCGGGGTCGACGACGACGGTCGCGCCGGGCATGAGCTGCTCGCGCAGGACGAAGTCGGCGAGCGGGTCCTCGATGTAGCGCTGGATCGCGCGGCGCAGCGGACGGGCGCCCATCGACGGGTCCCAGCCCTTCTCGACGAGCATGTCCTTGGCGGGATCGGTCAGCTCGAGCTGCAGCTCGCGTTCGGCCATCGACTCGCGGATGCGCAGCAGCAGCAGCTCGACGATCTGCTTGATCTCCTCCTTCTGCAGCTTGTGGAAGACGATCACGTCGTCGATGCGGTTGAGGAACTCGGGCCGGAAGACCTTCTTCAGCTCGCCCATGATGCGGTTCTTCATGTCGTCGTAGGTGATGCCCGGTCTCGTCGTCGGAGACGGCGAAGCCGAGCGGCGTGTTGCGCGCGATCTCGGCGGCGCCGATGTTCGAGGTCATGATCACGATCGCGTGGCGGAAGTCCACGGTGCGTCCCTGCGCGTCGGTCAGGCGCCCGTCCTCGAGGATCTGCAGCAGGATGTTGAAGACGTCCGGGTGGGCCTTCTCGATCTCGTCGAGCAGCAGCACGCGAGTAGGGCTTGCGCCGCACGGCCTCGGTCAGCTGGCCGCCCTCGTCGTAGCCGATGTAGCCGGGGGGCGAGCCGACGAGCCGCGAGACGGCGTGCTTCTCCATGTACTCGGACATGTCGATGCGGATCATCGCGTCGTCGTCGCCGAACAGGAACTCGGCGAGCGTGCGCGCGAGCTCGGTCTTGCCGACGCCGGAGGGGCCGAGGAAGATGAACGAGCCGGTCGGGCGCTTGGGGTCCTTCAGGCCCGCGCGCGAGCGGCGGATCGCCTTGGAGATGACCTCGATCGGCGGGGTGCTGGCCGATCACGCGCTTGTGCAGTTCGTCCTCCATGCGCATCAGCTTCTGCGTCTCGGCCTCGGTCAGCTTGAAGACGGGGATGCCGGTCCACATCGAGACGATGTCGGCGATCTCCTCCTCGCCGATCGACGGGCGCTCGCCGGACTCGCCGGCTTCCCACTCCTCCTCGAGCTCGCGTTTCTTGTTCGTCAGCTTGCGCTCCTTGTCGCGCAGCGCGGCGGCCTTCTCGAACTCCTGCGCCTCGATCGCGGCCTCCTTCTCGCGACGCGTGGTCTCGACCTCGGCCTCGAGCTCGCGGTTGGCGGGCGGGGAGGTCATCGACTTGATGCGCATGCGCGAGGCGGCCTCGTCGATCAGGTCGATCGCCTTGTCGGGCAGGAAGCGGTCGGAGATGTAGCGGCTCGGCGAGTTCGCCGGCGGCGCGCAGCGCCTCGTCGGTGATCTGCACCTTGTGGTGCTGCTCGTAGCGGTCGCGCAGGCCCTTGAGGATCTCGACCGTCTGGTCGATCGTCGGCTCCTCGACGCGGATCTGCTGGAAGCGCCGCTCCAGCGCGGAGTCGCGCTCGAGGTACTTGCGGTACTCGTCGAGCGTCGTCGCGCCGATCGTCTGCAGCTCGCCGCGCGCGAGCGCCGGCTTGAGGATCGAGGCGGCGTCGATCGCGCCCTCGGCGGCGCCGGCGCCGACGAGGTTGTGGAGCTCGTCGATGAACAGGATGATGTCCCCGCGCTGGGTGATCTCCTTCATCACCTTCTTCAGGCGCTCCTCGAACTCGCCGCGGTACTTCGAGCCGGCGACCAGCGCGGCCAGGTCGAGCGTGTAGATCTGCTTGTTCTTCAGCAGCTCGGGCACGTCGGAGTCGGTGATGCGCTGCGCCAGGCCCTCGACCACGGCGGTCTTGCCCACGCCGGGCTCGCCGATCAGCACGGGGTTGTTCTTCGTGCGCCGCGAGAGGATCTGCATGATCCGCTCGATCTCCGTCTCGCGCCCGACGACACGGGTCGAGCTTGCCTTCGGCGGCGAGCTTCGTCAGGTTGCGCCCGAACTGGTCGAGCAGCTTCGAGGACTTCTTGCCCTCCCCCGGCCGGACCCGAGCCCGAGCCGGCGCCGGCGCCCGCGCCCTGTCCCTGGCGGCGTCCGCCGGGACCGGAGAGCATGCGGATGACCTCGTTGCGGATCTTCTCGGAGTCGGCGTCGAAGTCGAGCAGGATGCGCGCGGCGACGCCCTCGTTCTCGCGCACGAGCCCGAGCAGGATGTGCTCGGTGCCGATGTAGTTGTGCCCGAGGCGCAGCGCCTCGCGCAGCGCGAGCTCGAGCACCTTCTTCGCGCGCGGCGTGAACGGGATCTGCCCGGAGGTGACCTCCTCGCCGGAGCCGACGATGCGCACGACCTGCGCGCGCACGCGCTCGACGGTGATGTCGAGGCTCTCCAGCACGCGCGCGGCCAGGCCCTCCTCCTCGCGCAGCAGCCCGAGCAGGATGTGCTCGGTGCCGATGTAGTTGTGCTTGAGCGTCCGCGCCTCCTCCTGCGCGAGAACGACCACCTGCCGGGCCCGTTCTGTAAATCGCTCGAACATGGTGCTGCTTCCTTCCTGCGAGGACGGTGCCTCAAGCGCTATGTCGTCTGCTGTGGCTTCATGCGCAGTCTACCAACAGCGTCCGTCGGAGCCTAGCCGGTGGCTTCGGATCGGTCAGCCCGACATCGCACATCGTGCGATGTCGCCAGGCCGCATGCGGCCCGCCGGAGCCGTACATGTACGGCTCCGCCAGCGGCGCATGCGCCGCTAGATCGCGCATCGGCCGGGAACAGCACGACCTCGCGGATCGAGTCGCGCCCGGTGAGCAGCATCACCAGCCGGTCGATGCCCAGGCCCACGCCGCCCGTCGGGGGCATCCCCTGCTCGAGCGCCTGCACGAACAGCTCGTCGTAGGGCTGCGCCTCCTCGTCGCCCGCCTCGGCCAGTCGCGTCTGCGCCTCGAAGCGCTCGCGCTGGACGTCGGGGTCGGTGAGCTCGCTGAAGGCGTTCGCGATCTCCATGCCCCCCGCGAACGCCTCCCAGCGCTCGACCAGGCCCGGCTCGGAGCGGTGCTCGCGCGCGAACGGCGAGAGCTCGACCGGGTAGTCGAGCACGAACGTCGGCTGGATCAGGGTCGGCTCGACGTACTTCGACAGCAGGTCGTCCGCGAGCTGCGCCCAGCTCGCGCCCTTGCGTGTCCAGGTCTCGAGACCGCGCGCGCGCGATCGCCCGCGCCAGCTCGCTCGCGTCGTCGGGCTGCGCGCGCAGGTCGATGCCCGTGGCCTGCTCGATCGCCTCCACGAAGCCGCACCCGCCGCCAGGGACCCGCGAAGTCGAGCTCGCCCGCGTACCCGATCGCCGCGGCGGCGCCGCGCGACGAGCTCCTCCAGGCGCGCCGCCGCGATCGTCGTAGTCGGCGTAGGCCTCGTAGAACTCGACCATCGTGAACTCCGGGTTGTGCTTCGTGCGAGACGCCCTCGTTGCGGAAGTCCTTGCCGAGCTCGTACACCCGCTCGAGGCCGCCGACGATCAGCCGCTTGAGGTACAGCTCGGTGGCGATCCGCAGGTACAGGTCGCGGTCGAGCGCGTTGTGGTGGGTCGTGAACGGGCGCGCCAGCGCGCCGCCGTAGAGCGGCTGCAGCACCGGCGTCTCGACCTCCACGAAGCCGCTCGCCGTCGAGGTAGGCGCGCACCGCCGAGATGATCTTCGCGCGGTCCATGAACAGCCTGCGGGCGTCCTCGCTGGCGATCAGGTCGAGCTCGCGCCGGCGGTAGCGCGTCTCGCACGTCGCTCGAGCCCGTGGTGCTTGTCCGGCGGCGGGCGCAGCGCCTTGCGCGAGCACCTGCGAAGCTCCTCCACGCGCAGCGAGATCTCGCCGCGGCGGCGAGCGCAGCGCGGCGCCGTCGACGCCGAGCAGATCGCCGAGATCGAGCGAGGTCAGCCGCTCGAAGCGCCTCCTCGCCGAGCACGTCCACGCGCGCGTGCAGCTGGATCTTGCCCGTGCGGTCGACGAGGTCGAGGAACGCCGCGCCGCCCGAGCCGCGCCGCGCGGCGATGCGCCCGGCGACGCGGTGGCGCTCCTCGGTCTCCTCGCCCGGCCTGCAGGTGCTCGTAGGCGGCGAGCACCGTCCGCGATCGGCTCGACGTCGGCGAACGCGTACGGGAACGCGCCCGGGTCGGCCTCGCTGCAGCCGCTGCGCCTTCGCGCGGCGCTCGGCGATCAGCTCGGCCAGGCCGTGCCTGCCCGGCTCGCCGGCTCGCTGCGGGCTCCTCGGTTCCGCTCACGCGCGGCGAGACTACTTGAGGCCCGACGTCGATCTTCGTGATCTTCAGCTTGCGCGCCGGTCCGCGCGGGACCTTCACGGCGACGGTCTCGTTGCGCTTGTGCCCGAGCAGCGCGCGCCCGACGGGCGACTCGTTGGAGAGCTTGTTCTCCACCGGCTTCGCCTCGGCCGAGCCGACGATCGTGTACTTCACCGACTTGCCCGTCTTTTCGTCCTTCACGTGCACGACCGAGCCGACCTGCACGACGTCGGTCGAGAGGTCCTTCGGTCTCGATCACCGTCGCCATCCGCAGCTTCTCCTGCAGCTGCGCGATGCGGCTCTCGATCATCGCCTGCTCGTTCTTCGCGTCGTCGTACTCGGAGTTCTCGGAGATGTCTCCGAACTCGCGCGCCTCCTTGATGCGTTCGGCGACCTCGCGGCGCTTGGCCGTGGACAGCTGCTCGAGCTCCTGCGTTGAGCTTCTCCAGGCCTTCGGGGGTGAGGATGACGTCCTTCTGCATGTGACCCTCGATCGCGGGTTGGCTTGAGCGACGCAAAAACCCGCCTCTCAGGCGGGGATCGCCGCCAATGGGAGCGCAGCGAGCGCAGCAGTATAGCGAGGCGTCCTCGCAGCGTTCGCGGCAGCGTTTCTGCCAGACGACTCGCCCAGCAGCGCTTGCGCACTCGGCCGCGGATCGAGCCCGCAGCCGGGCGCACGTACCAGGGGTAGAACTTGCGCAGGTAGCGCGTCGCGCGCGGCTCGCCGAGTGCTCGACCGCGCGGTCGATCGTCCAGTCGAGCTCCTCCAGGACCTCCTCGCGCGTGGGCTCACGCCGCTCGCCGTCCGAGCAGCTGCGCGAAACAGCCACGGGTTGCCGAGCGCGCCGCGCGCGAGCATCACCGCCGCCGCGCCCGTCGCCTCGAACGCCTCGCGCGCGTGCGCGGCGTCGCTGAGGCCGCCCGTCAGGATCACCGGCGCGGGCAGCGAGTGCCACCAGCCGCGCGGCGAGCTCATAGTCGGGAACGCCCTTGTGGTGCACCGCCGCCGAGCGCGGATGAAAGGCGATCGCCGCGACCCCCGCCTCTTCCACCAGGCGATGCGCCAGCGCAAAGCCGCTGCTCGTCCCCGGCGCGCAGCCCCGAGCGCAGCTTCACCGTGACCGGCAGCTCGCGCCCGGCCTGCGCCGCGCCCTCGCCCGCGGCGCGCGCGACCGCCACCGCCCGATCGGGGTCGGCGAGCATCGCCGCGCCGGCGCCCGTCTTGCGCACCTTCGGCACGGGACAGCCCATGTTGATGTCGATCGCATCGGCGCCGCCGCGCCGCGACGTGCGCCGCCGCCGAGCGCATCATCGCCGGGTCCTCGCCGAACAGCTGGATCGACACCGGCCCGCCCGTCGCGCTCGCGCTGGATCGATCCGCAGCATCTCGACGCAGGTCCTCTCGTTGCCGTAGTGGATCGCGTGCGAGGAGACCATCTCCGAGACCGCCATCCCCGCCCCGTAGCGCTTGGCCTGCAGGCGCACGAACCAGTTGCCGATCCCCGCCAGCGGCGCCAGCAGCACGCGGTTGGGCACGTGCAGGGACCCAGCATCCACGGGTCGGTCGAGCATCCACTGCAGTCATCAGCCCGTCCATTGATGCGCACTCAGCCGTCGCAGCCGGCCACTCGCACTGTCGCCGGCAGCACTCCGGCATGCCAGCAGGCTGTCGAACGGCTTCGTGCGAGCAACCACGCACGCACCCGCACTACGGCTCACCCACTCGGGATCCACCTCCGAGACCCCCTCGAGCCTCCCACTCGGCAGCGCCGTCAGCTAGAGTTGCGCTCGTGCAGCAGCCGCAGCCCGGTGAGCGTCAGCAGGTCGTCGACCTCCTCGATCTCCTCCGTGTACGGCACCACCAGCGCGACAGCCCGCCCGTGGCGATCGCCGGCGCTGCGCTGGCCGAGCTCGTCGTACAGGCGCCGCAGGATCGCGTCGATCGCGCCGGCGTAGCCGAACACGACGCCCGAGCGGATCGCGTCGATCGTGTTCTTGCCGATCACGCTCTTGGGCGGAGCCAGATCGACCTTCGGCAGGCGCGCGCCGCGTTCGGAGAGCGCTTCCAGCGAGATCTCGATGCCGGTCATCAGCGAGCCGCCGAGATACTCGCCGTCGGCGCGAGACGACGTCGAAGGTGGTGGCGGTGCCGAAGTCCACGCACACCGCCGGACCGCCGAAGCGCTCGCGCAGCGCGACCGCGTTGACGAGCCGGTCGGCGCCGATCTCGCGCGGGTTGTCGTAGCGGATCGCCATGCCCGTCTTCGTGCCCGGCCCCACCACGATGCATCTCGTGGCCGAGGTAGCGCGAGGCCATCGCCGCCCACTCGGGCTCCAGCTGGGGCACCGTCGAGGAGACGATCGAGCCGTCGATGTCCGCGAACGACAGCCCGCGCAGCCCCAGCAGGTTGCCGCAGCGCCGCGCCCGAGCTGGTCGGCCGTGGACTCGCGCACGGTCGCGAAGCGCCAGTGCTCCACGAGCTCGTCCTCGCGGAACGTGCCGAAGTGGGTCTGCGTGTTGCCGACGTCGACGACCAGGAGCATGGGCGGGTGCGGGGTACGGGACGACGGAATACAGGGGGTTCGAGCCCGCCTGCGCGAGCCCGACGAGGCATTATGCTCAGGCCATGGCGAGAAGGCATCAGGCGGATGAACGTGAAGCTGTATGTGCTGCCGGGCTCGCACCCGTGCGCCGCGGTCGAAGCAGGCGCTGAGGCTGAAGGGCATCGAGTTCGATCGCGTCGACCTGCGTCCCCATGACCCAGATGCTGATCGGGCCGCTGCGCTACGGCGGGGCGACGGTGCCCGGGTATGCGGATCGACGGCGAGAAGCTCGTCGGCTCGCGCACGATCATGCGCCGCCTCGATCGAGCTGCGCCCCGAGCCGCCGCTGCTGCCGCCGCCCGGAGACGAGCGTTACGCGCCCGTGCTCGAGGCCGAGCGCTGGGGCGACGAGGTCCTGCAGAGCGTGCCCCGCCGGATCATCGACGTCGCGCTTCCTGCGCCGCCCGCACGCGATGCTGAGCTATGCCGGCGACGCCAAGCTGCCGATGCCGAGCGCGCTGATGAAGCCCGCGACGCCGCTCACGGCCAAACTGATGGCGTTCAAAAACAAGGCCAGCGACGACAGCGCGCGCGCGGACATCGCGGCGCTGCCCGGCCAGCTCGATCGCGTCGACCGCTGGATCGCCGAGGGCCTGCATCGGCGGCGAGCAGCCCAACGCCGCCGACCTGCAGATCGGCTCCACGATCCGCCTGCTTGATGAGCATCGGCGACATCCGCCCGCTGATCGAGCGACCGCCCCGCGGCAAGGCTCGTGAACTGGTTCCCGCCGATGGTCGGCGAGATCGAGGCCGGCGTGCTGCCGGCCGAGTGGTTCCCCGCTGCGACAGCCGCGGCGTAGACCTACCGCTACCCTCGCAACACGATGCTCCTGCTCACCGTCTCCGGCGCGCCGGCGAGCGGCGTGAGCACGATCCGCACACTCAGCGCCAGGCGCTTGTGACGGCGCAGCGCGGCCTTGGCCTTGGCGGTGAGGGGCGCCGTGAAGGACACCGCGCCGGCCTGCAGAGACGATCGCAGGAACCGGCCGATGCGCACCTTGGAGGAATGTCCGACCTTGGCCAGCGATGCCGTTGTTGTGAGCAAAGTGACTTCCAGCCGTCCTCCGGCGCCGGATTGGGAGACGTCGACGTTTCCGTGCACAGCAGGTGAGTGCTGGGTGGATGCCAGTTTGACCGACCCGAACGGCGGGCCTGGAGCGGGTTCGGCCTGTGGCTGCCCAGAGAGCGGTGAGCTGGAGGCTATGGCGGTGGGAATGCCGCCGGTTGGCGAAGGGGTGGGCGTGGGCGTCGGTGAAGGTTCTTTGGACGGTTCTTTGGACGGAGCAGACATGGTTTTGAAGCTCTGGTCAAGGCCCTCTTCGGGGCCGTGTTTGTTTTCTGCGACAAGTCGGAAGTGGTATTCCGTGCCTACAGTCAAGCCGTTGACGGCGGCGGAAACGGCCTGACTGCGGCCGCTCGCCGGGAGAGTGACCTTGCCCGTCTTCTGAGCGTAGTTCGTGTCGGTTCCGTATTCGAAGAAGTATTCGGTCGCTTCGCCTCCCGGGTTGACCGTGCCCTTCAGCGTGGCTGTGGTTTCTTTGATCCCTTCGGCGACGAGCGTCGCAACGGCGGGTGCGGTGGCCGCGTGGGTCGTGACCTGTTCCAGGCCGCCCGACACCGGTGTTTTCCCGGCTCCGTAGGTCGCGACCAGTTCGAATTTATAGGTCATACCTGGCTGTAGGCCGGTGACCGTTTTCGTTACGACATGGCTCGTGAAGTCCGCCGCGCTCAACGTTGTGCTCGCCGTCGACTGTTTGCCGGTGATCCCAGGGCCTTCATATTCGAAGTGATATTCGACGGCGCCGCCTTGGGGATTGATGCTGCCGTTGAGCATCGCTTCTGTCTGGTTTTCGCCGCTCGCCGAAGTCGTTTTGTCCGTGGGGGTCCCCTCGACGATGACTTCGTATTTGGTGTAGTCGAGGTTGTTGCTGTAGATACCAGGCGGTTCCTTGAACATGCTCGTGCTTTCGAAGTCGTAGATCCCCGGCGTTGCGAACGTGCATTTTCCTTCCCAGTCCATCGTCCCCGTGGTTGGCACCCCCGTGCACGCAGGTTTGTTGGCGCCAATCCAGTTGACGCCGGCCAGGTTGCTCGGGTCGTGGTTGACGAATTCGACTTCACCGCCTTCGGCGATCGTGATCCTGCCGGCGGGCGCGGGTACACGGGGGACGCGTCAGCTGTCCAGCACGGCCAGTCGAACTCCACACAATTTTGGTTGACTTCGAGCTTGACCGCCGGCGCGGCGAGGACCTGGGGCGCCGCATCGGCGCCAAGCATGGCCGTCACCACTCCCAGAACGGCGAGGAAGGCAAAGATGCGCGGTCTCACGGCGCTCATGCGTGCACGGTCACAGACCTAGTGACGCTTGTGGCTGCCCCGTGAGTCGGGGTGAGCGTGATCTTCACCTTCAGCGCCAGGCGGTGTCGGCGTTTGAGTGCCTTCCTTGCCTTGGCGTCGAGCTTCACCGAGAAGGACTGCCGGCCGGCCTTCACCGAAGCACTCACGAATCGCCCGACCACCTGCGTTTTATGTCCGGCCTTCGCCAGCGACGCGGCGGTGGCGAGGAGATCGACCTCGAGGCGATCTCCAGCGCCGGCCTCGGCGATCTGCAGCGACCCTTTGACAGTGCTGCCTCGCTGAAGCGAATGGATTGTGGGAGCGCCGGAGAGCGGGGATCCGATCGGGCTTTCGCCCACTGGTGTGGCGCCCGGCGTCGTGCCGCCTCCGGGTGTCGTGCCGATGGGGGGCGTGGCGGCTGCGCCTTCGACTACGACTTCGTATTTGGTGTAGTCGAGGTTGCCGCTATACGGACCAGGCGGTTCCTTGAACATCGTTGCGCTTTCGAACTTGTAGGCGCCCGGCGTTGCGAACGTGCACTTTCCTTCCCAGTTCGTCTTCGGCGCTGCCGGGGCTACAGGCACCGACGGTTCGCACGTAGGAGCGCTGCCGATCCACGCGATGTTCGCTTCCTTGCCGTGATCGACGAACATGACCGAGCCGCCACTCGCGATCGTCACGGAGCTCGCGGGTTGCGGTCTGGACGCCGACCCTTCCGTGGTCCAGCATGGCCAAGCCAGTTGGACGCAGTTTTCGTTCACTTCAAGCTTGGCTGTCGAAGACGCGGCGAGCGCCGGCAGGACGGCGACCGCCAGGCCGAGCACGGCCGCCAACAGTAGATAGCGCTTGCGTAGTCTCCTCACGATCTCAGCCCGCCTTCCTGGTTGATGGCGCCCCGACAGCGCAACGTGTCACCCATGCACGCGCGCGAGGCCGTCGCTGAAGAAGGACGCCGCCCCGCGCCGATCCTTCCCGGCGGATCAGAAACTCCTCCGATCGCCGACCACAACCCCCGTTGGCGATCTGCTCACGGGGTCCGGTACCCCCCGGCGAGCCCGACCGGCGTGGCCGTGCGCCCGAGCCCAACCAGCGTGGTCGTGCGCCCATGCGGACCCCTCCCGGCGCTACAGTCGCAGGGTCATCCGCACGCTCGACCCGCAATCGCTGACGCAGCACGTCGACCGCATGTACCGCGCGGCGTGGGCTTTGTGCGGGCGCCGCGAGGACGCGGAGGACCTGGTGCAGGAGACCTTCGCGCGAGTGCTCGCGCGACCCCGCGTCGTGCGCGGCGAGGACGACGCCTACTACCTGATGCGCGCGCTGCGCAACACCTTCTACACGAGCATGCGCACGGCCGGCCGCCGCCCGCAGACAGGCGCCCCACTGGAGGACGTGGTGGCGGCCGACCCCCGCCCGACGAACCGCCCCGAGCGCGCGATCGAGGTGCAGGAGCTCTATGCGACGATCGCGCGGCTGCCGGAGGACTTCCGTCTGGCGCTCGTCGCGGTGGACGTGCTCGGGCTCTCCTATCGCGAGGCCGCACGTGCGCTGAAAGCACGGGAGGCGACGATCACGACCAGGCTCTACCGCGCGCGCAAGTTGATCGCGCGTGCGCTCGATCCGGAGCTCGAGCCGGAGAGCGCCGCGCCGCGGCCGGAGCTCAAGCCGGAGAGTTCCGCGCCGCGGCCGGAGCTCAAGCCGGAGAGCGCCGCGCCGCGGCCGGAGCTCAAGCCGGAGAGCGCCGCGCCGCGGCGGGCACGCCCAGAGCAGGTGTCCCGGGAAGAGTCGCGCGCGAGCGGAGTCTTGCCGAGTAGGAGCACACCATGAACGATCCGCACATGCCCACCGGAGGGAAACAGGACGAGCGTGAGGACGCCGCCGAGTCGCACGTGGCCGAGCTGCTGCGCGCGGTGGACGTGCGTGCTCCGCGAGACGCTGCATCGTCGGGTTCGGGAGATGGTAGACGCCCACCCCGGCTCGCACCGACGGGCCGGCGCCGCGTATGAGCGCAAGGGCTTGCTCGGCGGGACTCTGCACGGTCGGCTGCGCCCGACGCTCGCGGCGATGGCCGTGGCGGCAATCGCAGGCGCGGCGCTTGCGCTGCTGACCGGCGGCGCCGGCCCGCATCGCGCTGCGCAGTCCGCCGGACCCAACTTGAGCGCCGCCGCGCAGCTGACCTTGAGCCCCGCCACAACCGGCGCGCCCCGCGAGAGCGCCGCGCACGCCGCGCAACTGAACGTGGCGGTAGACGGCGTCGCTTTCCCCTATTGGAAGGAGCGCTTCGGCTGGCGCGCGAGCGGAACACGCATCGACACGATCGGCGGGCGCAGCGTGAAGACCGTCTTCTACTCCGGCCCGCGCGGCCGGCGGATCGGCTATGCGATCGTCGGCGGCACGCCTGCACCGACGACGAGCGGCGGAACGCTCGTGTGGCATCGCGACGTCGCCTACCGGCTGCAGCAGGTGGGCGACGTGCCCGTCGTCATCTGGCAGCGCGACGGGAGGCTGTGCGTGCTCTCCGGCCGGGGAGTCAGCGGCGCGACCCTCGTGCGGCTCGCCAGCTGGAGCGACGCCGGCGCCGCCACGTAGCCCTCGCCGGCGGGCCGGGCGAGCTCAGGATTCGGGCACGGGAACATCCAGCGGCGATCCGTCCCAGCGCACGCCCTCCTCGAGTGGGAGCGCCGCCAGGGCATCGGCGAGCGAATCGCCGGCGGGCGTGCGCAGGTCGAAGTCGAGCTCGAGCGCGGGGATCAGCACGAAGCGACGACTGAGCAGCTGCTCGTGCGGGAGCGTCATACGCGGGTGCGAGAGCTCGTGCTCGCCGAGCAGCAGGATGTCGATGTCGATCGCGCGGGGACCGTGGCGGACCCCGCCGCCCTCGCGACCCAGCTCGCGCTCGAGCTCCTTGACCGCGTCGAGCAGCGCGAGCGGTTGAAGCTCGGTTTCGATGCGCACGCAGGCGTTGAGGAAGCTCGGCTGGTCGAGCACCTCGCCGACAGGATCGGTGTCGTACGTGCAGGAGCACGCGAGCACGCGCACGCCCACATCAGCGAGCGCATCGACGGCGCGCTGGAGCTGCGCGCGACGATCGCCGACGTTCGAGCCGAGTCCGAGCAGTCCTGTCTGAGCGGGCACGCCCGGGACGCTATCTACGCGCTCGTGGGTTCGCCGAGCCCCTCGCCCAGTCCGAAACGCGCGTGCAGGCGACGCAGCGGGCGGGGCGCCCACCAGGCGCTCTCGCCGAGCCGGCCCATCAGCGCCGGCACGAGCAGCGCACGCACGAACGTCGCGTCGATCGCCACCGCAAGCGCGGTGCCGACGCCGAACTGCTTGATGAAGAAGATGTGCGAGGTCACGAACGCGCCGACCGCCACGCAGAACAGCAGCGCGGCGGCGGTGATCAGCCGCCCGGTGCGCTCCACACCGTAGGCGACCGCGTCGCGCGTGGCCAGGCCGTTGTCGTGCGCCTCCTTGATGCGACCGAACAGGAACACGCCGTAGTCGGTGGAGAGCGCGAAGGCGACGACGAACAGCAGCACGAGGTTCGACTCCTCCAGGCCGCCGATCGGGCTGAACCCGAACAGGCTCGACGAGGTGGCCGTCCTGGAAGATCAGCACCAGCAGCCCGGCGCCGACGGCGACCGTGAGCAGGTTCATCAGCAGCGCGACGAACGGGAGCACGAGCGAGCCCGTCATCAGGAACAGGAACCCGCCCGTGACGAGCGCGAGGATCGCCAGCGCCAGCGGCGTGTTGGCGGAGATCGCGGACTTCTGGTCGACGAACCACGCGGTGGCGCCGCCGACGAGCAGCGTCGGCGGACTCGGCGAGCGCATGCAGATGGTGCGATCAGCCGCTGGTTGGCGGGCGAGCCGTCCTTGCCCCGCGGGCAGCATTTCGATCTCCCACGTCTCCCGCGCCGAGGTAGCGCGGCGCGCCCGGCGAGGCTCGCCTGGGCGCCGGCGACGGCCTGCGCGCGGTGCGCGAGCGCGGCGACCGCGCGCCGCTGCCGCTCTGCGGCGCGCGGGCACGACGAGCGTCACCGTCTGCGAGCCGTCCACGGCGAAGTCGTGGGTGATCGCTTCGGCCACCTGGCGGGGCTGCGCCGAGGTGGGCAGCACGTGGGCGTCGGCCGGGGTCAGCTGCAGGCGCAGCGCGGGCAGCGCAATCACGATCAGCACGATCGACGGTGCCCAGCAGCGACCATGCCCGGGACGGCGCATGACAGCGCGCGCGAGGCGATACCAGCCGCCGCTCTCGGCCGGGCGCGCGGCCTGCGCGGCGCTGCGCTGCAGGCGCGCGGGCGCCAGCGCGTTGATGCGCGGTCCGAGCGCGACGAGCACGGCCGGGCAGCACGATCAGCGAGACGGCGCCCGCGGACAGCGTCACGATCGCCCCGCCGATGCCCATCGAGTAGAGGAAGCGCAGCGGGAACACGAGCATCGAGGCGAGCGCGCCGGCGACCGTCAGCGAGCCGAACAGGACGGTGCGCCCGGCCGTCTGCAGCGTGCGGCGGATCGCCGCGTGCGTGTCGAGGCCGCGCGCGAGCTCCTCGCGGTAGCGCGAGAGGATGAACAGGCTGTAGTCGATGCCCAGGCCCAGGCCGATGCCGGTGACGAGGTTGACGGCGAACACCGACAGGCCCGCGAACTGGTCGATCAGGCGCAGCGCCAGGAACGTGATCACGATCGCGAAGCCGCCCACGAGCAGCGGCAGGGCGGCGGCGATCAGGCCGCGGAAGACCCAGAAGGAGAGCAGCAGCAGGATCGGCAGCGCGAACATCTCCGCGCGCGCCAGGTCGGAGGAGGTGCGTTTGTTGATTTCGTTGAACGCCACGTCGTTGCCGCCGAGGCGCACGCCGCTGCCGGCGAGCTGCGGGCGGATGTGTTCGACCGCCTGCGCCGAGCGTTCCCGCGTGGCGAACGCCGCCAGCACGAGCGTCTCGCGGCCGTTGCGCGAGACGAGCACGGGCAGGTGCGTCGCGGGATAGTCAAGCGCGCGCTGAAAGCCGGGCTGGCGGGCCAGCAGCGCGACCACGTGCGCGGCCTGCGCCTGCGCGGCCGGGTCGCTGCGCACGTCGCCGGCGCTCGTGACCAGCGCCGCGACGCCGTAGTAGGCGGACTGGCCGGTGGCGTGTTCGACCGCGCGCAGCGACCTGCTGGTTCTGCGCGTGCGGGTCCTGGAAGTCCGAGGATTCGCTCTTGAGGATCGTCACGACCGGGACGCCGATCGCCGCCGCGAGCAGGAACACGGCGCCCGCGATCAGCAGGATGCGCCGCGTGCGCTCTGTGGCGAGCCGTGCAAACTGGTCGATCATCTTGCCTCCGGTTCCTCGAACGTTGCCGCTGTCAGCACCGCTCCACCCTGCGCCGGAGATTATAAGTTAGTGCTAACTAATGTCAAGGGAAATCTCGAGATTGATCTCGATCGTCGGCAGGGATGGCCGAATCGGAGGAGCCGCTCGTAGGTCTCATACGCGCGACAGACGGGCGGCCGCGACCGCGTGCGAAGCCGTCTGCTGTGCGCCTACTCCTCGGCCTCGCGCCAGACCTCGACCGAGACCTCGTCCACGTGCAGCGGGATCGGCGGCTCGGGCTTGGTGGCCTTCACCCACACGCCTTCCAGCTCGTAGTCGCCGAGCAGCCGGTCGGCGATCGCGCCGCACAGCCGCTCGAGCGTCTTGTGCGAGCGCTGCTGGGCGATCAGCGCGACGAGCTGGCAGACCTCGCCGTAGTCGACCGTGTCCTCGATCGCGTCCGTCACCGTCGCGTCGGTTTCGCCGAGGTCCAGGCGCAGGTCGAGCACGAGCCGCTGGCCGACCTCGCGCTCGGCCTCGCTCACGCCGTGGTGGGTGTACAGCGACAGGCCGGCGATCTCGATCGTGACCGACTCGCCGCAGTCCTCCTCGTCGCGTCCTCGTGCTCGATCCTCGTCGCTCGCAGCATCCTCGTCGAACTCGTGCTCCGTGCCGGCGTCCTCCTCGTCGGCACTCGTCCTCGTCGTGCCGGCTCGCCGTCCATCTCCGCTCAACGTAGCAGCCGCCACCGCCGAGCGCATCGCGCACCGGTGCGACGTCGTGCACGCGGAACACGCTCGCCCCGCGCTCGTACGCGAGCACGTTCGTGGCGATCGTCCCGGGCAGCCGCTCGCCCGCCGCCACCGGCTCGCTCCCGGCCGGCGCGCATCGGCGAGGATGCGCCCGATGAAGCTCTTGCGCGAGGTGCCCACCACGCAGCGGACGCCCAGCGCGGCCAGCTCGTCCAGGCGCGCCAGCAGCTCGAGGTTGTGCGCGAGCGTCTTGCCGAAGCCGATCCCCGGGTCGAGCATGATCCGCTCCTCGCGCACGCCCTCGCCGCACGGCATAGGCCATCCGCTCCTCCAGGAACGCCCTCACGTCGTCCACGCACGTCCCCGTAGCGCGGGTCCGGCCTGCATCGTGCGGGGCTCGCCGAGCATGTGCATCAGGCAGCACTCCGCCCCGCTCTGCGCCACGACCCCAGCCATCTCCGGGTCGGCCGCGCAGCGCGCTCACGTCGTTGACGAGCGTCGCGCCCGCCGTCGAGCGCCGCGCGCGCGACCGCCGCCTTGGAGGTGTCGATCGAGACCTGCGCACCGGTCGCCGCGGCGACGATCCCTTCGACCACCGGCAGCACCCGCCGCAGCTCCTCCGTCCCCGACACCGGCTCGGCGCCCGGCCGCGTGGACTCGCCGCCGACGTCCACGATGTCCGCCCCTTCGCCGACCAGCTCGAGCGCATGCGCGATCGCCGCATCCGCATCCAGATACAAGCCCGCCGTCCGAGAACGAGTCGGGCGTCACGTTCACGATCCCCATCAGGCGAAACGGAACGCTCACGTGCATCAACCTACCTGCACGTACAGGCCTGGCTGGCGCCGCAGGCGCGTGCGTGCACGCACGCGAGCCCCGAGGCGCGGCCAGCCGCCTGCGCGTCAGATCAGCTCTGCCGTTCCGCCGGCCAACCCGGGCCGGGGCACGCGCGGGGCTTCGCGCTCGGGGCGGTCCGCGGGCGCGGGCGGCGCGGGCAGCTCGGGCTTCGAGTCCTCCTCCACGCCGAACACCTCCTCCTCGCTCTTGCCGTCGAGCAGGGCCGAGGAACTCCTCCTTCTCGATCGTCTCGCGCTTGACCAGGATCTCGGAGATCTTCTCGAGGTCGTGTCGGTGCTCGGTCGAGGATGTCCGTGGCGCGCTGGTGCGCGGCCTCGATGATGCGCCTGACCTCGTCGTCGATCTCGCGGGCGATCTCATCGGAGTAGTCGGGCTCGGTCGAGAACTCGCGGCCCAGGAACGGCTGGCCGTGGTCGTGGCCGAACACGCGCGGACCGAGCCGCTCTGACATGCCGAAGCGCATCACCATCTGCTTGGCCGTCTGCGTGACCTTCTCGATGTCGTTCGACGCGCCCGTCGTGATCTCGCCGAACACGATTTCCTCCGCCGCGCGCCCGCCCAGGGTCATCGCCATCGTGTCCTTGAGCTCGGCGCGCGTGGTCAGGAAGCGATCCTCCTGGGGCATCGAGATCGTGTAGCCGAGCGCCTGTCCGCGCGAGATCACCGAGATCTTGTGCACCGGGTCGGCGTACTCCAGGAAATGGCCGACGAGCGCGTGGCCCATCTCGTGGTAGGCGGTGATCAGCCGCTCTTTCTCGGACATCACCCGCGTCTTCTTCTCGGGGCCGGCGATCACGCGCATGATCCCCTCCTCGAGCTCTTCCTGGCCGATCTCGCGCTTGCCCGTCCGCGCCGCCAGCAGCGCGGCCTCGTTGATCAGGTTCGAGAGATCCGCGCCGGTGAAGCCCGGCGTCTGGCCGGCGAGGGCGTCGATGTCGATCACCTTCGCCAGCGGCTTGCCGCGCGTGTGCACCTCGAGGATCTTCGCCCGGCCCTTGCGATCGGGCCGGTCGACCGCGATCTGACGGTCGAAGCGCCCGGGACGCAGCAGCGCCGGGTCGAGGATGTCGGGCCGGTTGGTGGCCGCGATCATGATGATGTTGTCCTTCGCCTCGAAGCCGTCCATCTCGACGAGCAGCTGGTTGAGCGTCTGCTCGCGCTCGTCGTGGCCGCCGCCGAGACCGGCGCCGCGATGGCGCCCGACGGCGTCGATCTCGTCCATGAAGATGATGCACGGGCTGTTCTGCTTGGCCTGCTCGAACAGGTCGCGTACGCGCGAGGCGCCCACCCCGACGAACATCTCTACGAAGTCAGAGCCCGAGATCGAGAAGAACGGCACGCCCGCCTCGCCGGCGACCGCGCGCGCGAGCAGCGTCTTGCCCGTGCCCGGAGGGCCGTACAGCAGCACGCCCGTGGGAATCCGGGCGCCGAGCGCCTGGAACTTCTTCGGGTTCTCCAGGAACTCCTTGATCTCGTGCAACTCCTCCACGGCCTCGTCCACGCCGGCGACGTCGCGGAAGGTGATCTTCGGCGAGTCGGCCGACAGCCGCTTGGCGCGCGACTTGCCGAAGGACATCACTTTCGAGCCGCCCCCCTGGACCTGGTTCATCAGGAAGATCCAGAACCCGAGGAAGATCACGAACGGGAGGATGTACGTCAGCAGGCACAGCAGCACGCTGCTCTTTTCCGATTCGATGTTGTACGTTCCGCGCCGGCCGCCTTCGCAGCTCCTTGATCAGTTCGGGCGTCGTCCTGTTCGATGTAGCCGATTTCGTACTTTTCTTTGTTTTTCAGCTTGACTTCGAGCGCTTTGCCCTTGTTCTTGAACTCGACCGACTTGACTTCGTTCCTGGGGATCTCTTTGGCGACCAGCGTCTTGTAGCTGTGCGGGCGGCGCATTGTTCGAGTTGCTGGCCGACCAGTTTCACGGCCAGGAACGCCAGCACCAGCACGATGAGGATGGGGAACGCGGCGCTCTTGAATGAACGGCTCATGGCGATATCACGTGGTTTCCGGCGCCGGTTGTCATCATGGCCGCCAGTTCCCTAGCGTACCACGGGACGTCCGCTTTTCCGGGGATGCGGCGACGCCTACCTCTGCAACGCGGCGACGAAGGGAAGGTTGCGGTGGCGCTCGGCGTAGTCCAGGCCGTAGCCGACGACGAACTTGTCCTCGATCTCGAAGCCCACGTACTTCGCCTGCAGCTCGACCTTGCGCCGCGCCGGCTTGGTCAGCAGCGCGCACACCTCGAGCGTGCGCGGGTTGCGCGATCCGAGGTTGCGCAGCAGGTACTGCAGCGTCAGGCCCGAGTCGACGATGTCCTCGACGATCAGCACGTCGCGATCCTCGATCGCCGCGTCGAGGTCCTTCAGAATCCGCACCACGCCCGAGGAGTCCGTCGCCGAGCCATAGGAGGCGACGGCCATGAAGTCGACCTCCACCGGGATCTCGATGAAGCGCATCAGGTCGCTCAGGAAGAACACCGCGCCCTTGAGCACCCCCACGAGCAGCAGGCCCCGGCCGGCGTAGTCGCGCGAGATCGCCGCCCCCAGCTCGCGCACGCGCGCCTGCAGCTCCTGCTCGCTGACGAGCACCTCGCCGATCTCGCCTTCGGCGCCTCGCCCGCCGGGGCGGGGGGGGGGACGCTCGCCGTCGTCGGGACGCTCACCAGCGGGAGTGTACGCCGCCGGTCAGTCGCTCTCGCGCGTGCGGCCCGAGTCCACCGGCGCTCCGAAGCGTCGCAGTCCTGCTCCGGACGGCGGCGCTTTGCGGGGCGAGCCTGACCATGCTCAGCTCTCCCGCGAGCGATGCGCGCGCCGACGTTGCCGCCGACGTGCAGCTCCGCCGCGCCTCCGCGCCGGCCCAGCGCGAGGATCTCCTCCACACGCTCGCCGGCCTGGGGCACAGCGTGCCCGCGGCGTCCTCGGCGAGGCGCACGACCACCAGCCGCGCGAGCGCCGGGTGCAACTGCTGCCAGGCGGTCGATCGCGATGCTCGCCGCCCCTGCAGCTCGCCCGTCGACGAGCCCGTCCAGCAGCTCGGTCTCCTCGCGCAGCAGCTCGCGCCGTGCGCCGCACGTTCTCCTGCGCCGCCGGATGCACCCCGCGCAGCGCCGGCACGAGCAGCTTGCGCACTCGCACGCGCGCGTAGCGGACGTCGTCGTTGCTCGTATCTTCGCGCCACGGCAAGCCCCGCGCTCGCGGCAGTACTCGGCCGTCTGCTCGCGCGTCACGCCCAGCAGCGGGCGCACGAGCCACCCCTCGCGCGCGGACATCCCCAGCAGCGCGCGCCTGCCCGGCGAGGCCGCGAGCCGGTAGAGGATCGTCTCGACCTGATCGCTGGCCGTGTGGCCCGGCCGCCACCGGCGCGTCGAGTTCGACCGCCAGCCGGCTGCGCGACCTCGTAGCGGCGCTCGCGCGCCCACGCCTGCAGGTTGCCGGCGCCGCGTTCGTCCTCGCCCACGCGCACCAGCTCGAGCCACACCCCCAGCTCCGAGCAGAGCTCGGCGCAGTAGCGCTCGTCCTCGTAGGAGGCCCGGCCGCGCAGCCCGTAGTTGACGTGCAGCGCCCGCACGTTCTGCGCGCCGCGCACCGCCACCGCCGAGTCCAGCAGGCACACCGAGTCGCGCCCGCCGGAAACCATCGCCACGACCTGCCCCTCCGTACCCAGCAGACCCTCCGCACGCACCCGCTCGTGCAGCTCCTCCGGTGTCATATCGCGCCTCCTACCTATTCTCCCCGTGTGCGAGCCAGGAACAGCTCGGTCGGATGGTTGAACCCCTTCAGCACCACCTCGCCGATCAGCTCGAACTCCAACCCGTCCTGGCGCCCGGCGGCGTCCACCACCGGGTGGGTCACGAGCACCTCCCCGCCCGCCGCGCGCGCGACGACCCGCGCTGCGCGATTGACCTCGCGGCCGTAGTAGTCGCCGTCGCGATACAGCGCCGCACCGCTGTGAATGCCGATCCGTGGTGGCGGCGAGCCCTCCGGCAGCGCGCCTCCCAGGCCCACCGCCCAGCGCGTCAGCGCGCCGGCGTCCGCGCCCACGACCATCACCTCGTCGCCCAGCGTCTTGATCACGCGCGCGTCGATCGGCAGCGTGTGCTCGACCGTCTCCACGAAGCGCTCCACCGCGTCCACCGCCCGCGCCTCGCCCGCTCCTCGGTCAGTTTGGTGTAGCCCGCGAGGTCCGCGAACGCGATCGCCACGCGCATCCGCCCCTCCTCCGCGATCTCCTCGTCGTTGAGGTCGGACTCGATGTGGCCGATCACGTCCTGCTCGACGAAGTACCCGAGCAGCCGCCCGTGCAGGTAGTTGATGAACGGCACCGCGAACGGCAGCATCTCGCGCGTCATCCCCTCCATCGCCTGCGCGATCTCCGCCCCCGGCACCCCGTCGCGCATCAGCGGCTCGTGCAGGTACAGGTGGAACAGCCGCACCTCGGCATCGGCGATCTGCGCCATCGCCTGCCCGTACACGCGCGCGAGCTGCAACAGCGCCGGCAGCGGCAAGCCCGGCGTTCGAGCACCTCCGCGCCGTAGCGCAGCACCTGCAGGTCTTCCTTCCATGTCGGCCTTGTGGGTCTCGAACCCGACGGTGTAGCCGTCGAGGTCGACGTAGCGGCCTTCGATGACCGTCTCGTCGCTCGACCGGGGCGTCGGCCTTGGAAGTACGCGGATGGCGAGCCTCCTCCTCGGGTGTGTGCTCACCCTGGAGGCGTGAGACGCGGTCGCACCCGGTGAGATCGGAGCTGACACCGTCCAGGAGTACCGCGCCACCGGGCTCGTAGACGCAGAACGTCCCGGTGCGGACGCTGCGGTCCAGGCGCCGCCCGAGCTCCCGGGTGGACGGCTTCGATGCGGCGGATCACGTGCCGGATCCGGGCGGTGACCGTCGTCCGTGCCCGTTCCGCCGGGGAACCGGCTCGCCGGGCGCGTCCCCGAGCCCGAAGGCGGTCGTCAGCTGTTCGACCAGCGCGTCGCGCTCGGCGGCGAGACGCTCCGTCCGACCCAGGTCGCCCATGGCGCCCGCGTTGTCGAGCCCCTTCTCGACATCTGCAGGCGACGCCGGTAGGCGCCACGTGGCGCGCGATCGAGCACCGGTCCGGCGTCACCGCCGGCCGGGGCGCCGGCGAGGTCGAGGGCGGCGATCTCCCGACCCGGCGCCGCGACGAGAGGCGCAGGAGATCCCGCAACCCCTTGGCGTCCGGGAGCCTCACCTCGCGGCCTTCGAACCGCAGCACCCAGAGCTCGCCGTCGCGACGGAACACGTTCGGCCGTTCGGTGTCGATCGCGGTCGACGAGCGCGGTCGCCGCTGCCTCCGCCTCGATCCGGGCGGTGAGCTGGGTCGCGCCGAGCGCCTGACTCCCGCGCCCCACGGAGCCGCGAAGTGCTCCCGAGCATCGTCGGTGCGTCCAAACGGTCGCGAGCAGCCCGAGGTGGCGGTGCAGCGGCCCCCGGACCGCGGCACCGATTCCTTCGACGGCGAACAGGTTCGCATACGGCAGCAACGCGTCGTAGACCCAGGCGCCCACCGGGTGCGTGCCGATGATCGCGATCACCTCGGCGACCTGTGCCATCACGGCCAGCCACTCGGAGTCGCGCGGGAGCGAAGCGAGCCGCGGGCGCGACCGCGTCCAACGCGCGCGGCGTGCGTCCTCGAGGCGCCCGAGCTGGCCGGCGATGAGCGCCCGCACCACCTGGACCCACGCGGCGTCGAGCGGGGCGTCCTCGATGCCGGCGGCCAACGCTTCGAGCCCGACCCGATCACCGGTCTCGGCGAGCCGGCACCAGCGCTGGGTGTCGCAGAGCAGGACGGCGTTCGTGCTGCCCGCCCGTTCGCCGATCGCGGCCGCCTCGGCGTTGGCCGCGTCCACCTCGGAGAACCGCCCTTCGAGCAGTGCGCGCATCGCCTTCCACAACGGCCCGTACCACTCGTACAGCGGGTGCCGGGCTCGCGCGGCCCGGAGCCGGAACGCGAGCGCCTGGTCGTCGGCCGCGTCGAGGTCGCCGAGCTCGAGGTTCGCGACGAGGAGGAAGCGTCGAGCCAACAGCTCGAGCGACCAGTCGCCCAGCGTCGTCTCGCGCTGCAACATCTCGTCGGCATACCGCAGCCGATCCGACGCATGGTCGGGACCCGCCTCCACGTCGCAGAGTGCAGCGAGCGCCTGAACGATCTCGCGGTCGTCGGCTGCGGCCCGGGCGAGGGTGATCGCCTCCCGCGCCAACGCGCCGCGTTGCCCCTCGGGGTCCATCATCGTGAGCAGCGATCGAGAGACGCGCCGCGACGAGCCCGCGCAGCACCGCTTCCTCTTCCGGCAGCGCCGCGTGCGCTTCCCACAGGAGATCGATCTGCTCCCGGTCGAACATGTCGACCTCGAAGCCGGCGGACCCGGAGCTCAGGCTCAGCGGGCGCGGGCGAGGAACGTCGGGAGGGCCACGTCCCGCGCGAGCGCCGCGACACGGCTGAACTCCACGCGCGCCGCGCTGCGATCGCCACTCCCGAGGTGCGCTTCGCCCGACGCCAACAGCAGCTCGCACCGCTGCCCGTCCTCGCCACCGGCGAGATCCAGGCACCGGATCGCCTGGTCGTACCACCGCGCCGCATCGGCGTACACGGCGATCCGGCGGGCGTCGTCACCGGCCCGCCACGCGAATCCGTGGCCCGGGCCGCATCCCCCGTGCCCGCGAGCACGAGGTGGCTGCGATCTCGGCCGCCGACACCACCGACCGCGTTCCCCAGGCGCATCAGCACCGACGCGACCTCACCGTGCCGACGAGTCCGTTCCGGCGCGGGAAGGGATCCGTAGATCGAGTCGCGTACGAGCTCGTGGGCGAACCGGCCCTCGCCGGGCTCGGTGAAGCTCACGATGCCCGCTCGTTCGGCGCCATCGAGGACATCCCGGACGTCCGCCAGCGGTACGTCGGCCGCATCCGCCAACACGTCCAACCGGAACCTGGGACCGAGGACCGCGGCGACCGCGAGCAGCGCCCGACACGCCGCCGGGAACGCCGACGTTCGGTCCGCGACCATCGCCTCCACCGAGAACGGAACCGCGGTGTTCAGAGCGTCATCACCCTCGCGCAGCGACTTCGCCGAGCTCGACCACCAGGAGCGGGTTCCCGCCTGTACGGCGTGCGACCACGTCGGCGAGGCCGGCATCGGCATCGGTTCCTCCGACTGACCGCAGCAGCTCGCCGACCTGCGCATCGGTCAGAGGACCCAGGGCGACGCGATCCGCGTGCCGGACCAGCGGTCCTCGGAGGTCGGGTGCCGACCGCCACGAGAACTCATCATCACACGCCGTGGCCAGAACGACGACACCGTTCGACCGGAAGGTCGGTGCCGCGTCCGCGAGCAGCTCCAAGGAGGACGGACCGGCATCGTGGAGATCGTCCAGGACGAGCAGGAGCTTCTCCTCGGCGGCGGCCGCCGCGAGGATCTCCGACACGTCGTCGAACAGCTGCCGACGCTCCACACCGGAAGCTGCTTCTCCGCCGAGCGGGAGCGGTCGCGCACCGCCAGGACCGGCGGCGGACAGGTGCGCCGAGCGGCAGCGCGAGGCGGCTCACGCTCGCGTTGCCCGCCGCCAGCGCTCGGACCACCTGGGGCCAAGGGTGCAGCGACCTTTCGCCCGGCCCCCCACACCACTTCCAGATCACCCGGTAGCCGACCGCCCGGGCGCAGGCCTCCTCCGCGAGCCGCGTCTTGCCGATGCCCGCCGGACCGGTGATCAGGACGAAGCCGCCCCGAGACCAGTGGCGC
>CAVOMT010000001.1:0-2082591 GCA_963697115.1 uncultured Solirubrobacterales bacterium | reverse complement strand
GTGAGATCTCGATGGCGTCGAAGTTGTTTATGTCGATCATGTTCTGGCTTTCGCTCGCGGGTGAAACGGACGGTGGCGGTTCTGTTCCTGCGGTGTCTCCCGCCGAACCGCCGGCGGGATCTCGGGGCTTCGCCTCAGATGGCGGCGCCCGCGGGCCCGAGGCCTACGTCTCGGGCTCCGGTACCAGCTCCCCCTCGCCTGCGTCTCCGGCGAGTGCCTCGATGTCGAGCTCTGCGACGCCCTCGCCGAGCAGCTCCTCGACGTCGAGCGCCTCCACCGCGACGTCCCCGTCGTCGTCCTCGGCATCGGTGGCATCGGCGGCCTGCGTCTCGCTCTTGGCTTCGGCGTCGCCGCCGTCCTCGCCGTCGGACTCGCTCACCGCGCCGGTGGCGTCCTCGCCCTCCAGCGCCTCGTCGGCCGCGGCGCCGTTGGCCGGAGCGCGCACGCCGGAGAGGTCGATGCCGAGCTCCTCGGCGGCCCGCAGCAGGTCGTCGTCCTCGTCGCGCATCTCCGTGCGCTGGCCCTCCTCGGAGACGACGTTGACGTCGAGCGCCAGCGACTGCATCTCCTTGAGCAGCACCTTGAAGGACTCCGGGATCGAGGGCTCGGCGATGTTCTCGCCCTTGACGATCGCCTCGTAGGCCTTCACGCGCCCGACGGTGTCGTCGGACTTGATCGTGAGCATCTCCTGCAGCGTGTAGGCGGCGCCGAAGGCCTCCAGCGCCCACACCTCCATCTCGCCGAAGCGCTGGCCGCCGAACTGCGCCTTGCCGCCCAGCGGCTGCTGGGTGACGAGCGAGTAGGGACCGGTCGAGCGCGCGTGGATCTTGTCGTCGACGAGGTGCAGGAGCTTGAGGATGTACATGTACCCGACCGTCACCTGCTCGGCGAAGGGCTCGCCGGTGCGGCCGTTGAACAGCGTCATCTTGCCCGACGCCTGCTCTCCGGGACGGCGGTTCTTGTCGATGTCCATGCGGATGCGGCCCTTGTGTTCGTCCTGCCAGCGCACGAGCGCCTCGTCGACGTCCGTGATCGTGGCGCCGTCGAACACCGGCGTGGACACGTACACCCGCCGCGCGGGGCCGCCGCCGTTGCCGTTGCCGCTCGCGGCGTCGGCTTCCTTGAAGGCCTCCGAGCCGTCGTCGTACCAGCCCTGCGCGGCCGCCCAGCCGAGGTGGGTCTCGAGGATCTGCCCGACGTTCATGCGCGAGGGCACGCCGAGCGGGTTGAGGATCACGTCGACCGGCGTGCCGTCCTCGAGGAACGGCATGTCCTGCTGGTCGACGATCTTCGAGATGACACCCTTGTTGCCGTGACGGCCCGCGAGCTTGTCGCCCTCGGAGATCTTGCGCTTCTTCGCCACGAACACGCGCACGAGGTCGTTGACGCCGGGCGGCAGGTCATCGCCGGCGTCGCGGCTGAAGGTCATTACGTCGATCACCACGCCACCCTCGCCGTGGGGGACCTTCAGCGAGGTGTCGCGCACCTCGCGAGCCTTCTCCTTGAAGATCGCCCGGATCAGCTTCTCCTCGGCGGTCAGCTCGGTCTCGCCCTTGGGCGTGACCTTGCCGACGAGCAGATCGCCGGATGCGACCTCGGCGCCGACGCGCACGATGCCGCGATCGTCGAGGTTGCGCAGCGACTCCTCCGAGCGGTTGGGGATGTCGCGCGTGATCTCCTCCTCGCCCAGCTTGGTCGTGCGTGCGTCGACCTCGTACTCCTCGATGTGAATCGAGGTCAGCTCGTCGTCCTGCACGAGGCGCTTGGAGAGGATGATCGCGTCCTCGAAGTTGTAGCCCTCCCAGGACATGAACGCCACCATCAGGTTCTTGCCGAGCGCCATCTCGCCCTTGTCGGTCGAGGAGCCGTCGGCGAGCACGTCACCGGCCTTGACCTTCTGGCCCGAGCGAACGCGCGGCTTGTGGTGGATCAGCGTTCCCTGATTGGAGCGCATGAACTTCTGCAGCTCGTACTCGTCCTTCTTGCCGTCGGTCGTCTCGATCACGATCTGCGTCGCGTCGACGTGCTCGATCGTGCCGGCGTTGCGGGTCAGCAGCACATCGCCCGTGTCGAGCGCCGCGCGGCGCTCCATGCCGGTGCCGACCAGCGGCGCGTCGGCCTTCAGCAGTGGCACGGCCTGGCGCTGCATGTTCGAGCCCATCAGCGCGCGGTTGGCGTCGTCGTGCTCGAGGAACGGGATCATCGCGGTCGCCACCGACCAGATCTGCTCGGGCGAGACGTCGACCAGATCGACGTCCTTGGGTCCGACGGTGACGTACTGACCGGCCTGCGTGCGGCACAGGATCTCCGTGCCCTTGAGTTTGCCCGTCTTCGGATCCACGGGCGTGTTGGCCTGCGCGATCAGCAGCTCCTCTTCCTGGGTGGCGTCCAGGCGCACGACCTTCTCGGTCACCACACCGTCTTGCACCACGCGGTAGGGCGTCGTGACGAACCCGTACTCGGACACCTCCGCGAAGGAGGAGAGCGAACCGATCAAGCCGATGTTCGGTCCCTCGGGGGTCTCGATCGGGCACATGCGCCCGTAGTGGGTCGGGTGCACGTCGCGCACCTCGATCGGCGCGCGCTCGCGCGTGAGCCCGCCCGCGCCGAGAGCCGAGAGTCGACGCCGGTGCGTGAGCCCCGCCAGCGAGTTGGTCTGGTCCATGAACTGCGAGAGCTGCGAGGAGCCGAAGAACTCCTTCAGCGCCGCCACCACCGGGCGGATGTTGATGATCGTCTGCGGCGTGATCGTGTCCGCGTCCTCGGTCGTCAGGCGCTCGCGCACGACGCGCTCCATGCGATAGAGACCGATGCGGAAGGCCTCCTGGATCAGCTCGCCGACGGTGCGCAGGCGGCGGTTGCCGAAGTGCTCGTACTCGTCCAGGTGCTCGGCGACGGGCTCGCGCGGCATCGACATCGCCTCGGCCGCGTAGTCCTTGATCTCGATCTCGCCCTGCTGCTCGGGGATCCCCAGGCGCTTGGGCAGCGAGACCAGCTCGCGCACCAGCGCGAGGATGTCGTCGTGCGTGAGCGTGCGCGTGTCGATGTCGATGTCGAGACCCAGCCGCGAGTTGAGCTTGTAGCGGCCCACGCGCGTGAGGTCGTAGCGCTTGGGATCGAAGAACAGCTGGTTGAGCAGCGCCTTGGCGTTGTCCACGCTCGGCGGCTCGCCCGGACGCTGCTTCTTGAACAGCTCGATCAGCGCGCCCTCTTCGGTCTGCGTGGCCTCGGTGTCGGATTCGATCGTGTTGCGGATGTAGAGCGAGTCCTCGAACAGCTTCAGGATCTCCTCGTCGGTCGCATAGCCCATCGCGCGCAGCAGCACCGTCACCGGCAGCTTGCGCTTGCGGTCGATGCGCACGAAGACCTTGCCCTTCTTGTCGATCTCGAGCTCCAGCCACGACCCGCGCGCGGGCATGAGGTTGGCGATGAAGACCTGCTTCTCGCGGTCCTTCGGCTCCATCAGGTAAGCGCCCGGCGAGCGCACGAGCTGCGTCACGACGACGCGCTCGGTGCCGTTGATCACGAACGTCCCGCGCTCGGTCATCCACGGGAAGTCGCCCATGAAGACAGACTGCTCGCGGATCTCGCCCGTCTCGCGGTTGATGAACGCGACGGTCACCGTCAGCGGACGCGCGTAGGTGAGGTCCTTCTCGCGGCACTGCTCAAGCGATGCGACGGGCTCGTCGAAGGTGAACTCGCCGAACTGCACGGCGAGGTTGCCGGTGTAGTCCTCGATCGGGGAGATGTCGTCGATCGTCTCGCGCAGCCCGCCGCCCTGTGGGTCGGTGAGCCACGCAAACGAGCGGCGCTGAATGTCGATCAGATTGGGGACATCTACGGTCTTGTCAAGGCGCGCGAAACTGCGGCGCGTCCGGAGAGCATCAACAGCAGCCAAGAAAACGTCTCCTTCGAGGGCGAGATACGGACGTGATGGAGGGCGCTCGAGAGCGCGACCAGCAAAGATAGCACAGGTCATCGACGCCCTTAAGTGGGCCGCCGGCGCTCACGGACCCCGCCCCCGACGATCGCGTATGTGGCGCGACGCCATGCTTCCGGAGCGGCTGCGGCTATTGGCCAGCGCAGGGCACTTTACCGGAAAATCGGCCCGTTTGTTAGGCGCGGGTAAAGATAGGGCCCCGGCGCAGTGCGGGGCCCTCTACGACTACGACGTTCGTTCGAGCCTCGCTACTTCAGCTCGACCGTCCCGCCGGCCTCCTCGAGTTCGGCCTTGAGCTTGTCGGCCTCCTCCTTCTCGACGCCCTCCTTGACGGGCTTGGGGGCCTCGTCGACGAGCGCCTTGGCCTCTTTCAGGCCCAGGCCGGTGGCCGCGCGCACGACCTTGATGACCTGGATCTTCTTGTCGCCGGACGCCGCGAGGATCACGTCGAAGGTGCTCGACGCTTCCTCCTCCTCGCCGCCGTCGCCGCCCGCGGCCGCTCCACCGGCGGCTGCCACCGGCGCGGCGACCGCTGCGGCGGATACGCCGAACTCCTCCTCGAGCGCCTTGATGCGCTCGGCGAGCTCGAGCACCGAGATGCCCTTCAGCTCCTCGATCCAATCTCTGTGTTGCTGTTGCCATTGCTGTCAGTCCTCCTTGGGGTGGGATTCGTCTCGGCGTCTTCGGACTCGGCCTGCGCCGAGACGTCCGCCTGGTTGTCGTCTGCCGCCGGCTTCTCCTGCTCCGGCTCAGCTTGTGCCTCGGGTGTCTCTCGCTCGCCGCGGGCTCCTCGGCTGCTGGCTCTTCGGCTGCGGGCTCCTCGGGCGCAGGCTCCTCGGCGGCAGGGTCCTCGGGAGCGGGTCCTCGGGAGCAGGGTCCTGCGCCGGAGCCTCCTCCGCGGCGGCCGGCCCTGGTGGCGCTGCCGGCGCCTCGCCGGCGGGGATCTCGCCGGAGTGCTTCTTCTCCTGCACCTGCCCGAGGGCCACGGCGAGCCCGCCGACGAGGGCGCCGAGGGTGCGTACAAGTCCGCTGACAGGCGACGCCACGACACCGACGAGCTGCCCGTAGAGAACTTCGCGCGAGGGCAGGCGCGAGAGTGCGCGGATCTGCATCGGGATCGAGCGCGGCGCCTTCCATCAGTCCGCCCTTGAACGGCAGGAGCTGCGTAGCGCGACCGTAGTCGGCAAGCGCTTTCGCGGCGGTGGCGACGTCCCCGCGCACGAACGTGAGCGCGGTCGGGCCCCGCAGCAGCTCCTTCAGCGTCACCGCGCCCGCCTGGTCGGCGGCGCGTTCGGTGAGCGAGTTCTTGACGACCTTGAAGGTCGCGTCGGACTCGCGCAGCTTCGCGCGCAGCTCCGCGGCCTGGGGCACGGAGATGCCCTTGTAGTCGACGGCGAACACCGCCTGTGACTCGTCTATGTGGGCCGCGATCTCGGCGATCGCGGCGGCCTTCTGGTCTCGGTTCATTCAGTGGCTCCTGTCCCGGACTTCCGCCGCGCGCTCAAGATGGCGCGACCGCCGAGGGTCTGTGGTGGCCTGTGTGGGGAAGCGCTAGGCGGCGACGGCAGTCGCGGAGTGCGATTCCTCCTCGATGATGTCACGTGTGCGGCTGCGGATCGACCTTCACGCCCGGGCCCATTGTGGAGGTGAGGGTGATGGTGCGCAGATAGCGGCCCTTCGCGGCCGAGGGCTTGGCGCGGATCGAGCTCTTCGACGACCGCCGCGTAGTTCTCGAGCAGTGCGCGCTCGGCGAAGCTCGCGCGACCGATCACCATGTGCACGATCGCGGTGCGGTCGGTGCGGTACTCGACCTTGCCCGACTTCGACTCCTCGACGGCTTTGGCGACGTCCATCGTGACCGTGCCGACCTTCGGGTTGGGCATCTTGCCCGACGGTCCGAGGATGCGTCCGAGGCGCCCGACGACCGACATCAGGTCGGGCGTGGCGATGGCGACGTCGAAATCGTCGAAGCCCTCCTCGATGCGCTTCGCGAGGTCCTCGCCGCCGACGACGTCCGCGCCGGCCGCTTCGGCCTGCTGCGCGCGATCGCCCTGCGCGAAGACGACGATGCGCACGTCCTTGCCGAGACCGTTGGGCAGCGCGATCGTGCCGCGCAGCTGCTCGTCGGCGTGGCGAACGTTCAGGCCGGTGCGCACGTGCAGCTCGACGGCCTCGTCGAACTTCGCGCTCGCAAGACCCTTCACCAGCGCGACGGCCTCGGCGGGCTCGTACTCGCGCTCGCGGTCGATCTTCTCAAGGCCCTCGCGATGGCGGCGACCGTGATGGGAGCTCATGAGGCGACCTCCACGCCCATGGAGCGCGCGGTGCCGGCGATGATCTTCGCGGCCTGGTCGACGTCGTGCGCGTTCAGATCCTGAGCTTGCGCTCGGCGATCTCGCGCAGCTGCGCCTGGGTGATCGTGCCGACCTTCGTGCGGTTCGGCTCGCCCGAGCCCTTGCCGATGCGCAGCGCCTGCTTGATCAGCACCGCCGCGGGGGGCGTCTTGGTGACGAACGTGAACGAGCGATCCTCGTAGACGGTGATCACGACCGGGATCGTGGTCCCCGTTTCGGACTGCGTCTGCGCATTGAAGGCCTTGCAGAACTCCATGATGTTGATCCCGTGCTGGCCCAGCGCGGGACCGACCGGCGGGGCCGGGCTGGCCTGGCCGCCGTTGGCTTGGAGCTTGATTGTCGTGAGTACCTTCTTGGCCATTTCGAGTCCGTAGGTTAGCTGTGATTGACGGGTTTGGTCTTCGCGATGCCCACGGCGCATGCGCCGTGGGCCGCAGGCGCGCATGCGCGCCTGCGTGGGAGCCGCACATGTGCGGCTCCCCAGCGGCGCATGCGCCGCTGGTCGATCGGGTGCATGCACCCGATCGCGGGTGGGCGCATGCGCCCACCCGAACTACAACTTTTTCACTTGATCGAAACCCACCTCTACCGGCGTCTCGCGACCGAAGATCGAGACGAGCACCTTGAGCTTGGAGGCGTCCTCGTTGATCTCGGAGATCTCCCCCGAGAAGTCCGAGAGCGGCCCGGAGACGACCTTGACGGACTCGCCGATCGCGAACTGCGCGCGCGTGCGGGGCGCGGTCGCGACGTCGGTCTTGTGCAGCAGCCGATCGACCTCGACCTGGGTCAGCGGCGACCGGCTCCTGGGAGGCGCCGACGAAGCCGGTGACCCCGGGCGTGCCCTTGACGACGCCCCAGGAGTCCTCGTTGAGCTCCATGTTCACGAGCACATACCCGGGCATCGTGCGCTTCTCGACGGTGACCTTCTGGTTGTCCTTCATCTCCGACACGGACTCGGTCGGGACGACCACGTTGCGCACGGCGCGCTGCTGCCCGAGCGAGACGACGCGGTGCTCGAGGTTCTGTTTGACCTTGTTCTCGTGGCCAGAGTAGGTGTTGACGACGTACCAGCGAAACATTCGGGCTCTCTAGTTCCTGACTCGTGAGGAGCGCGCGATCGACGGCGTGCTCAGAGGATGAAATCGACGATTTCCTTGGCGACATAGTCGGCCAGGCCGAGATAGGCGCCGGCGATCGCGACGAAGCCGATGACCACCGCCGTGGCCTGGAAGACGTGGCGGCGGTCGGGCCACTGAACGCGCTGGAGCTCCGCCCAGCTGGCGCGCAGGAAGCCGATCGCGCGGTTGCCTTTGCGGATCGGCGCGCCCGAGGCCTGCTCGGGGCTGACGCCGTTGGACGTCCCGCGCCCGCCGCCCGCGCCCTCCTGCAGTTCGTCCTCGGTGAGGTCTCCCTCGGCCTCCGCCTCGGCCTCGATCTCGGCCTCGGAGAGCGTCTCGGCGTTCGCGGCGACTCCGCCGGCGCCGGCGATGATGCGCCGCGTCGAACTCGTCGACGTCCCCGGCGTGCTCCAGCGCTCCCGGCAGGTCGGCGCGCTCGACCCGGCCGACGCCGAGGGACTCGCGCTCGTGAGTCGCGGCCGTCGCGCCGTCTCCGTCGCGCCGTCGCCGGCGTCCATCCGCGCCGGAGCAGCGGTGGGCGTGTGCTCGGGACGGGTGCCCGGCCGTGGTGCCGCGGCGGGCACGGCGTTGCTTTGCGCGTTTGCGATCACGGGCCACAGCACAGCGCTCCCGCGCTAGCTAACGAGTCTCCCGATGACCGGTATGACGCCGGCACCAGCGGCAGTACTTGCGCAGGGACACGCGGTCGGGGTTGTTGCGCTTGCTCTTGTTCGTCTGGTAGTTGCGATGCTTGCACTCCTCGCAAGCGAGGGTGATAGCGATGCGAACGTCTCCGCGGGCCATAGCGAGCTCCGAGCTCCCTGCGCCGATCGTGGTGTAGTGGACACCGAGCCCGGGCGAAGAAAAACCCCGCCCAGGCGCGAGGTATACGGCAGTCTAGCGCGTGTTCGCCGCCGGGGCGATTAGACGGAAACGCCCCGCGCGCGCACCGCATCGGCGATCGCCCGTCGCCGCGCCGGAGATCGCCCTCACTCATACAGCGTGAACGTCGCCAGGATCACGTACAGCGCGACCAGCGCCCAGCCCTCGAACTCCGCGGCCTCGCCGTCGCCGGTGACCTGCGAGAGCGTCAGCGCGGTCAGGGCGAGCGCGCCGATGTACACGGGCGCCAGCGCGAACGTCAGCTGCGTGGACAGCGCGAAGGAGATGAGCACGAGCAGCGGGAACAGGAACGCGGCGATCTGCGCGACCGAGTTCTTCACGACCGAGATCGCGAGATCCGCGCGGCGCTTGTAGGCGAGCACGAGACCCGCGACGTTCTCCACGGCGTTGCCCGCGATCGCCACGATCACGAGGCCCGCGAACGCCTGGGAGATGTTCAGCACCGCAGATCGCGGGCGCCAGCCCGTTGACGAACCAGTCGGAGACGAACGCCGAGGCGCCACCGGCGAGCAGCAGCAACGTGAGCGTCGCCCCCAGCCCCAGGCGCGGACCGCCGTGGCCCTCGGACGGAGCGACGTCGGAGCGCAGGTAGGGGATCACCCAGGCGAGGTACACGATCAGCATGCACACCGCGCCGACCGCCGAGATCGCTCTTCACGTGGTGGCTGGCCGGATCGTGCGAGGCGAGCGAGAGCCCGAGCAGCACGATGATGAACACCGCCAGCAGCAGCAGCGTGGCCGTGTCGCGGGGAGCTTGGCGCGAGAAGCGCATCACACCGTCCGGCGAGCGGCGCGCGCCGACCACGATCACGAGCCCCAGCACGAGCAGGGCGTTGGCGAGGATCGAGCCGACGATCGCGGTCTGCGCGACCACCAGCTCGCCGGCTTTCAGCGCGAAGATCACCACGAACAGCTCGGGCAGATTGCCGAGCGTGGACTGCAGCATGCCCGTGACCCCCGGCCCGAAGCGCTCGCCGAGCTGCTCGGTCGCGAACGACACGACCCACGCCAGGCCCGCGAGCGCGAGCGTCGCCAGGGCGAAGCGCGGCACCGGCGCCCACGCGCCGTAGTTCGCGACGCCTGCGAGCGCCGTCAGGACTACGACCAGCGCCAGAGCGCCGCGAACTCGGATTACGTGTCAGGCGGGACATCGCGCCCGGCGAGCATAGTCGGCGCGCGGCGCGTGCCGACGGCTTCTAGACGGCCGGGAGGCAAGCGAGGCAAGGACGCAGGAGAGCCGTGGTCGTACGACGTACGGACGCAGCTGGCCGATCGTCGGACTCATTTGTTCGACGATCGATAAGGACGCAGTATCGCGCCGCCTCCCGGCCGTCTAGTGGCTCTCGAGGACCCTGTCGATCAGGCCATACTCCAGCGCCTGCTCGGCCGTGAAGAAGCGGTCGCGCTCCATGTCCTCGCGGACCTGCTCGGTGGGGCGTCCGGTGTGTTCGGCGTAGATCTCATCCAGACGGCCGCTGCACGGCGAGGATCTCGCGGGCGTGGATCTCGATGTCGGTCGACTGCCCTTCGAAGCCCGCCGAAGGGCTGGTGGATGAGGATGCGGCTGTTCGGCAGCGCCGCGCGCTTGCCCTTCGTGCCGCCGGCCAGCAGCAGCGAGCCCATCGACATCGCCACGCCCACGCACATCGTCGCGATGTCGGGCTTGACGAAGCGCATCGTGTCGTAGATCGCCAGGCCCGAGTAGACCGAGCCCCCGGGCGAGTTGATGTAGATCGAGATGTCCTTCTCGGGGTCCTCGCTCTCCAGGTGCAAGAGCTGCGCGACCACCAGATTGGCGACCTGATCGTCGATCGGCGTGCCGAGGAAGATGATGCGCTCGTTGAGCAGGCGCGAGTAGATGTCGAACTCGCGCTCACCGCGCGCGGTGCGCTCGACGACCATCGGAATCAGAGGCATCGCCCCACCCTATCGACCCGGACCGCCGGAGCCGGTAAAGCGATCGTCGCTCCGGAGTCGCGGGGATCGCCGGGGGTTCCGGTCCAGGCCGAAGCGAGCCGGTCAGAAGCCCTCACCGATCCGAGCCAGCGGAATCTGCAACCTGCAGGGTCCGCTCGATCAATTTCGGTCCAGGCGCGCGCGGTTCAAGTCGCAGTTTGCGGGCGTCGATGCGGGGTAGACGGCGCTCCACCGCCAAGCCTTGTAGCTTCCCGCAATCCGTCTATCCGTCCCGCGAGCGCTCTCCCGATCGCATGCACGCGCACATCGACCCCCCGTCCCCCTCCCCACGCCGTCGCGGCTCGCGCCGCGAGCTCCGCGCGCTGCTCGTCGCGCTCGCGCTGAGCCTGATCGCCGGCGGCCATGGCGATCCCCGCCGTGGCGATGACCAGCCACGCCGGCTGGCCCGCGAATCAGCACCTCGTGATGGACAAGGGGCCGGCCGGGCGCCAGCACGTGCTCATGGGCCGGCCGAACGTGCACAACTACCTGCTGGGCGGCTACGGCGACGACACGATCTACGGCGGCGAAGCCGGAGACGTGATCTGGGGCGACTACCACCCGACCGGCTGGCCCAGCTCGCAGGTTGCGGTGATCCACGCGGGCAACGGCAAGAACTTCATCTACGCCAACGACACCTACAACTACGTCTGGACCGGCACCAACCCGCAGACGGTCGTGCACGCGCACGAGGACTCGGGGATCATCCACTGCGAAAACCCGCAACATCGTCGTCTACACGAGCCACCACGCGCTGCCCCACTACGTGCTGCACGGGTGCAGGCACATCAGCTTCTACTCCGTCGGCTACTGACCCAGCGACCTGCCGTGTGAACGGCGGCGCCCCGCACGTCAGACCCCGCCCGCGTCAGATGTTCACCGAGCGCATCACCGCCGCGGGATAGCGCTCTCCGGCCGCCGCGGGGAGCGCCTCGGCGATCGCCTGCACGTCCTCATCGCTCAGCTCGCACCTCGGCCGCGGCCAGGTTCTCCTCGAGGTAGGCCACGCGCTTGGTGCCGGGGATCGGCACGATGTGCTCGCCGCGATGCAGCACCCACGCCAGCGCCAGCTGGCCGGGCGTGATTCCCCGTTCGCTGCGGCGAGCTCGCGCACGCGCGCGGCGAGCGTCAGGTTCTGCTCGAGGTTCGCGCCCGTGAAGCGCGGCCCGTGGCGGCGATAGTCGTTCTCATCGAGCTCCTCGGGCGAGGTGAACCGCCCCGACAGGAACCCGCGTCCCAGCGGCGAGTAGGCGACGAGCGCGATCCCGAGCTCTTGCAGCGTCGGCAGGATCTCCGCCTCGACGTCGCGCGTCCACAGCGAGTACTCCGTCTGCACCGCCGTGATCGGGTGCACGGCGTGCGCGCGGCGGATCGTCGCGGCGCTCGCCTCCGACAGGCCGATGTGCCGGACCTTGCCCGCCTTCACCAGCTCGGCCATCGCGCCGACCGTCTCCTCGATCGGCGTGTTCGGATCGACGCGGTGCTGGTAGTAGAGGTCGATGTGCTCGACGCCCAGTCGCTGCAGCGAGGCGTCGCAGGCCGCGCGCACGTAGTCGGGGCTGCCGTCGACCACACGGTTGATCAGATCGTCCTCTTTGACCAGCTTGATCCCGAACTTCGTCGCCAGGAAGACCTCCTCGCGCCGCGAGGCGATCGCGCTGCCCACGAGTCGCTCGTTGGTGTGCGGGCCGTACATGTCGGAGGTGTCCAGGAAGTTGCAGCCCAGATCCAGCGCGCGCGCGATCGTGGCCCGTCGCTTCGGACTCGTCGATCGCGCCCGTAGAACGCCGACATCCCCATGCAACCCAGGCCGATCGCGGAGACCTCGGGGCCGTTCGGTCCAAGTGTGCGCGTGCTCATGCGTCGTGCTCTCCTCTCGCTCGTCGCTCTGCGCTCTCGCTCTCGCCGATTGTGCCGTGGTGCGATGCAGACATAATGGCAACACTCCAGTGTTCCCGCTGAACCTCCCGAACATGCTCACGGTGCTGCGCATCATGCTCGTGCCGGTGCTCGTCGTGGCGCTGCTCGGCAACACCCAAGAGGGGGACGTGCTCGCGGCGATCGTCTTCGCGCTGGCCTCGGCGACGGACTTCGTCGACGGCTACCTCGCGCGCTCGCGCCAGAGCGTGACGACGTTCGGCAAGCTGATGGACCCGCTCGCGGACAAGCTGCTGATCGTCGCCGCGCTGATCGCGCTCGTGTCGCTGAACCGCCTCGAAGCGTGGGTGGCGATGGTGATCATCACCCGCGAGCTCGCGGTCACGGTGCTGCGCCTCGGCGCCACGCAGGCCGGGGTGGTGATGGAAGCGAGCATGCTCGGCAAGGTCAAGACGTGCATGCAGATCGCCCTCATCCTCGCCCTGATCGCCGTGCACGGTCAACCGCTGTGGCTCTCGCTGCTGCTGTACGCGACCGTGCTCGTGACGGTAGTCTCGGGGCTCGACTTCTTCTTCGGGCTGCGCCGGCGCCTCGCGCGCGTTCAGACCGACGGCTGAGCGTTCGTCGACAGCAGGACGGCGATACGTTCGGCGCGTGGCGGGCGACGACGGACGTGCTGATGCGGGTCAGCCCGGCGGAAGCGGAACGTCCGCCGCGGCCAGCCACGCCTCGAGCGTCGTTTGGTGGCCGGTCGGCGCGCCCGCGTCGATCTCCGCGCGCAGCTCCGACAGCAGGCATGGCGCTCGGCGAGGACGTTGTGCTGGTGGATCGTCTCCAGGTTCTCCTGACGCGCCGAGACGAAGCTCGCGCCGTCCAGCTCCGGAAAGCGCGCGAGCACGCCCGCGAGCATCTCCCGCACGCAGTCCTCGACGAAGCGCGGACGGGCATGCGCACTTTCGACCACAGCCACCTCGTCGGTGCGCTTCATCAGCTCGTAGATCTCCGAGGACATGCTCGACTCCACGATCTCCAGCAGCGCCGACGCCTCGATCTCGGCGATCGCACTCCTCGACGCACCCGATCTGCAGCGTGCCGAGGCCACGCTGGTTGTGCGTCGCCACGGGCACCCGCGCGAGGATGCGCTCGATCTGCTCCCGCGAGAACCCGTCCGCGAGCAGACGCTCGCTCGCGCGTCCCGCGACGAGCTCCTGGGCGCACGGGCAGGCGGTCATGCCGGTGGCGGACACGCCGACCACGCGGCGGGTGCCGCGCTCGTGCGCCACGGCTCGCCCGAGCAGCGTGTAGATCTCTTGAGTCTCAACGCCCGAGACCGGCGCGGGCTTGTGCTCGGGATAGCGCGCCGCGATCGTCACTTCGGCGCGCAGCGCGCCCTGGCGGTCGCGCACGAGCTCGGCGATCTGCTGGGCCAGCGTCTCGGCGCGAAACCGCGACTCGCTGAGCACGACCTCGCCGATCGCCTCGTTGACGACCTCCTCGAAGCGAGACATGTGCGCGCCCTTCTGACCTGAGCTCAGATCCACGAAGCAGGACAGGCGCGCGAAGAACAGCTCCTCGCGAATGCGCACCACCTTCTCGACTCCCGTGACCCCCACGCGGGAGAGACCGATCGGGACCGACGGCGTGCGCGCCTGGACATCGTCGCCAAACGTATGCGTCGGAGACAGCGAGTTGTTCTGCCGGGTCACCTGCACCTCGGCCAAGCCTAGCGGCACGCGCGCCGGGCTCACCCCGCGAAGAGCGCCGCGCACCGCGCATGCCCGCGCTCCACGCCGCGCGTGCCGGCGCTGAGATGACGCGCGTGCAGCGATGACCCGTTCGGGGCGCATCGGCACAACCGGCGTGCACGACTGCGGATTCTGGTATCACTTCGCACTTAGCCGGCGAAGTCAACCCCATGGGCGAGCGGGGAACCGAGACGGAGCGCAAGGGGAGCGACTCGCACAGCTGAGACATGATGCAGAAGATGCGATCGAGTAATCACAGAGGAGGAGGCTAGAAGCCGTAAGTCGGGTCAGGGGAGGTCGCAGCGGGCAGTCTGCTGCGACGGGGAAGCCGTTTGGATCCTGGGGGTCCAGAATGAGCGAAAGTGTCGATGTGTTGATCGCCACGGACGTAACCGCCGTGGTCGAGATCGATGAGTTGCAGGGGATCATCGCCGAGGGCCAGGAGCGTGGATTCCTGACCTATGAGGCGATCACGTCCGCGATCGAAGAGGCGGAGCTGACGCACGATCAGACGCAAGATCTGCTCAGCTACCTGGAGGAGCACGGCATCGAGGTGCTCGCCGCGGGAGAGACCGAGCCGAGCCTCACGGGGCAGGAGCCCGGCGCCGGCGCCGGTTCGACCTCCGCGGGGGTCGAGGACCACTCAGACGGACGGCCGCTGGCGGCGGTCGAGGAGACCCACGCCGCCGATGCGCTTCACCGCGTTCGCGGCGCGAGGACGCGAATCGAGGAGCTGCGCAAGGCCGACGTCGAACTCGGCGGCGAGCCGAGCCTCGACTCGCTGCGCCTGTATCTGCGCTCGATCGGGCGCGTACCGCTGCTGAGCGCCGACGAGGAGGTCTCACTTGCCAAGCGCATCGAGCGCGGAGATGTCGCCGCCAAGCAGCACATGGTCGAGGCGAACCTACGCCTGGTCGTGTCGATCGCCAAGGGCTACGTCGGCCGCGGGCTGACGTTCCTGGACCTGATCCAAGAGGGCTCGCTGGGGCTGATCCGGGCGGTCGAGAAGTTCGACTACCGCAAGGGCTATAAGTTCTCCACCTACGCCACCTGGTGGATCCGCCAGGCCGTCACGCGGGCGATCGCCGACAAGGGCCGCACGATCAGGATCCCCGTGCACATGGTCGAGCGTCTGAACAAGGTGACCCACGCCGAGCGCGTGTTGATCCAGCGGCTCGGCCGCGAACCCACGGGCGCCGAGATCGCCGCCGAGCTCGAGTGCACGACCAAGGAGGTGCGCGAGGTGCTGCGCATGGCCCAGCAGCCGATCTCGCTGGAGAAACCCGTCGGCGACGAGGACGACAGCGCGCTCGCGGACTTCGTCGAGGACGACACCGCCGAATCTCCCTTCGAGATCGCCTCCACGGCGCTGCAACGCGAGAACGTCGTGCGCGTGCTCTCGGCCCTGCCCAGACGCGAGCGCGAGGTGATCGAGATGCGCTACGGCATCACCGGCGGGCGCCAGCGCACGCTCGAGGAGGTCGGCCGCGCCTTCAACATCACGCGCGAGCGCGTCCGCCAGATCGAGAACCGCACGCTCAAAAAGCTGCAAACGCTGCCCGACGCTCAGCAGTTGCGCGAAGCCTCCTAGGCGCAAGCACCTGCACTAGAATCACCGCGTTCTCCCGCGGCGCTCAGCGTCGGGGATGCCCGGCGGGGTGTCCGAGTGGTTAAAGGAGACCGGCTGTAAACCGGTTGGCTCAGCCTACGCAGGTTCGAATCCTGCCCCCGCCACTGTTCTCGCGATGCGCCCCTCGCGCCGAGGAGGGCCTGCCCGGCTTCTCCAAATATCGCTCGCGCAACCGGCTTCGCGGTGGGACCATCTGGGTAAGTAGTCCGCGATACCCAAGAACAAAGGAGTTCCAGCCATGGAGTCCTCCGCTTCCACTCCCACTAGCCGCGTGCTGGTCGTGGCCCACAAGACAGCCGCCACGCAACCCCTGCTCGATGCCGTCCGCGAGCGCGCGGCGCGCGGGCACTGCGTGTTCACGCTGCTCGTCCCCAATGCAACCCACGGCCTGCACAAGGTCGTCGACCCCGAGGATCAGGCCGAGAGCGAGGCCCAGACCGTCCTGAGCCGCGCCCTGCCGCTGCTCGAGCAAGCGGCCGGCGCCCCGGTACAGGGGCTGATCGGCGATCCCGACCCAATCGCGGCCGTGCACGACGCGATCAATCTGCACGGTTTCGACGAGGTGATCGTCTCGACGCTCTCCGCGAAGGTCTCTCGCTGGCTGCGGCTCGACCTGCCCAGCAAGGTCGCCGGCATGGGCCTGCCCGTCACCACGGTGACACCCGGCGAGAGTCTCGCCGCGGCCGCCGGCTGAGAACTCACAAAAAAAAAATAGGTACCGACAGATCGTGATAACTCGATCTCCTACCCGTCGGCGAACGCCTCAAGTACGGCGATCGACCTGGCCCACGCTTGCGCGGGCCAGGGCTTGTGAGTCAATTGTCTAGCCCATACACTGACGGGCGATTGAAGAAACAGATCATCAGTCTGTATGCCATATCCTGTGACTGGCAGTAGAGTGAGTAAATGTTTCTCTCTCCGCCGGGGCTCGATGCCGGTGCGCACTGTGCGGCGAGAGTCGTGGGCGGCGATTCACAGCAAATAGGCATTGAGACAGCTGTCAGTCGGTGTTTTGTCCGGCGAGCGCTTGTCTGTAGACCTTCCGTCTGCCGGACGCGAGAGTGCGCCGCGTGAAACCGCAGGAGTCCGTGAGACAGCAGTTCGCCGAGAACCTCCGCACCCACCGCGAACGACTGAACCTCTCACAGGAAGAACTCGCAGCCATCTGCGACCTGCACCGCACCGAGATCAGCCTTCTGGAGCGCTGCAAGCGTTCCCCTCGCCTAGAGACGATCGTCGTGCTCTCGCGCGCCCTCGGACTCACCTCCGCGGGCGATCTGCTCACCGGCATCGGCTGAGCCGCGCGGCACCCACGCTGTAGGACCAAGTACGAGCGACGCTTCGGGCGTCGGCACGCTCCCGCGAGCCCGCACCTGCCAACGCTCGACGTCCGCAAGCCGACGTCGGGACTCGAACCCGAGACCCCCTCCTTACCATGGTGAGCAAGGGTGTCTCCTCGGTTCGAGAAGTCCCGTCCTGTCTAGGTTTCTAGGGTCCTGAGAGACTCTGCAAGACCGGCATTTCGGCCTGCTTTCCCCCCAGGAACCCCCCACGAGACGGCGGGACCTATGTGGGCTTTGCGAGTCATATTCTAAAGCGTCAGACCACGGAACACAGCTACGGTCTGCCGTCGGTGCCGACCTAGCTCGCACGTCATGGCTGACCTGGATCGAGCCCTTGCTCGGTCCGTTTGCAGCCGCTCCCCTACCGTAGGAGTGGTTTCGACGGCGCTGCGGGTGCCGCCCGGTGATCTCAAGATAGCCCTGCAATCGTGAAGCGCGCAGTCCGGGCGTGGACATACGTGAGCGACCATGCAGTTTGGGTTCTGTTGTGGCCGCGTTGATCCTCGCCGGCGGCGGAGCAGGCGTCAAGCTTCTCGAGCCTGGCCGCCCTCCTTCTCTCCTGCCGCCGATCGTGAGGTTTGGACCCGAACGTCCGGTCTACTGGGGGCCTCAGTTTTGGCTCTACAGAGCGCGAAATCAAGCCGACGTCGGGGATCGAACCCGAGACCTCCGCCTTACCATGAGAGGCCCGCCGGGACGCCCTATTGCTAGGCAGAGCGCCACTTTTGACTCCTGTGCTGATGATCCGTGGCCCTCGCCTTGCGGACAAGAGAGGACAACCGTGGACAAAAATGGTATCGAACTGCGGTGACGTTACGGTAAAAAAAAAGAGCCGACGTCGGGAATCGAACCCGAGACCTCCGCCTTACCATGGCGGCGCTCTACCAGCTGAGCTACGTCGGCGCTGACGACAAATCGTAGCCGTTTTCTCGGGATCTGCGGAGTGCATAACGACCCGTTCCGCGCGCCTGGGCTCGGGTACGAGCCATGCGCTTCCTTCGGCCCGCACGGAGTCTCGGGCCTGAGCCAGCGAGCGCGCTGCTCGTTCTGCTGCGCCAGATCAATGTCGCGCTCCCGACCAAGGCGAAGCAGCGCCTGCGCAAGTGGCTGGCAGGAGCGCAGCCGCAGGCCGTGGGCTCTGAGCTAGCGCTTTCCGAGGCGCTGCGCGTGGCGATGACCGAGGATGTCGCGCAGACGATCGAGCGCGCCGAGTCCTACGCCCGTCTACGCTACCGCCACGTGGAGCGCAATCCGGCCGTGATGGGAGGCGAGCCAGTCATTAAGGGACCCCGCGTGCCGGTGCGAACGATCGCGAGCCTGATCGAGATGGACGAGAAGCCTGAGGTACTGCGCGAGGACTACCCGCACATCCAGGAGGCGTACCCGGTCGCAGTTCTGTGGGCGCACGCCAACCCGCGTCGCGGCCGTCCCGTACGCACTCGTGCCCCAACTGCGAGCCATCCCGTGCCCAAGCGTCGGGTCGCGAGCGGCACACGAACAACGATGTCAACATTTGCGCTATAATTGACATCACAGCAGACATCGAACTTGAGAGGCGATTAGCCATGCGGATCTACATCCATCGAGAAGCACACGACGAGGCGGAGGCATTGGACTCGCCCGCGGAGGGGAGCATCGCGGATGAGCTCACGCTGGAGGAGGGCGAGCTGGTTCTGCTCGAGAACCAAGACGAGCCACTAGACACGACCCTCAGCTTTCAGGCGGCGGGCGTAGATGACCGCGGCCACGTGTTCAGGGGACGCAGACACCCGATCGAGGTGAGCGTCGAATACAACGGCGAGACGCACGAGCATCAGTTCGGCGCGTCCACCCGCGTCGAACGGGTCTTCAAATGGGCGGTTGGCAAGCACGCCTTTGACCTCGGCGAGGTGGACGCGGCCGAGCACACGCTCGCACTGGCGGACGAAACGGTGCCCGCCGGCGACGTGCATCTGGGATCGCTTGATCAGGCAACGCCCGGACGTGTCGCCTTCCTGCTCGTGGCGAAGCACCGGCACGAGGGCTGAGTATGTCCGCGCAGCCCGCGCCGAGCCCGCCGGAGCGCCTGTTCCTCGAAGACGTCGCCGACTGCGCGTTTGCGGTCGGCGTCGACCGTGGCTGGTGGCGCCTGGCGAGCGTCGAATGGCCCTATGCCGTGATCGAAGTCAAAGCGGTGCCGCGGCCGGGCAGCCCGGACTGGGTTGCCCTACGCTTCCAGCTCTCGGGGTATCCGGAGGCGCCCAGCGCGCAGCCGTGGGACACCGAGCGCCAGAGCATGCTCGACACGGGGCTGTGGCCCGGCGGAAGTGCGCGGATTCTCGGCGCGTTCAGACCGGAATGGCGCCCAGACGCGCTCTACATGCCCATGGACGGACTCGCGCTTGAGGCACACCCGGAATGGCGGAACCTTTATGCCCGTGACGCGTGGGACTCGGGCAAAGACATCACCCAGTACCTGCGCGCGGTGCGCGAGCTAATCACCCAGGACGGCTACACCGGTGTCCGCGCGCAAGCCTGAGAGCCTCAGGGTGAGCCGGTGGCGCTGGCGGACCCTGGTGCGCGAGCTAGCCCGGCGCGGGCACGGTGAACGAGAGAGCGGCGCGTTCTTGCTTGCACGTGCCGGCGACGAGAGTCGGCGTGTGGCGGCGTGTGTGTACTTCGACGATATCGACCCGACCGCTCTGAACGGGGCGATATCTATCCGTGGCGAGAAGTTTGTGCGGCTGTGGGCGATCTGCAAAGAGCGCGGGATGCGCGTCATCGCCGATGTCCATACGCACCCCGGCTCGGGTGTCCGCCAGAGCACGATCGACGCCGCGAACCCGATGGTCGCCAAGCGCGGGCACATCGGAATCATCCTGCCCCACTTCGCTCAGCGCGACGCCACGCCCGAGCACGCCGGAGTCCATGTCTACGCCGGCGATCGCAGCTGGCGAAGCGCCTACGGGGCAGAAGCGGCGGCGCTGCTGCGTCGTACATGGATCTGAAGACGACAATGATCGACCCCGACAGCATCGATAGGGTCGCCAAGCTACTTGTCGATGCAGACGACGTCGCGAGCTTCGGAGAGGCCGAAGCGCTCCTTCGGACCTACCGAATGCAACTCGTCCTCGACGCGCATTCCTGCGCGGATGCTGCCTCGCAGGCCGCGGCGTTGAGCATCGTCAACGCAGGGACCCGCGCGATGCACGGCGGGGTTAAGGTGTTCCTCGCCGAGGAGAGCGAATGCCAGGTCCCGTTCGGGCGCGGTCAGCCGCTCTCGGCGGTGATCGCCTCAGTCGGCGGCAAGCTCGCCGACGAGCCCGAGTCAGACGTCGCCACGATCGCCCTCGGCGAGCACGAGCCGCGGCCCGGCAAAGCACCGGTCCTGTGGTGCTCACCACATGGATGGGTCGCCGCTGTCTCCCCCACCCCGACAAGCGGGCCCACGGCCGCCGAGATCCCCGCAGCCGTGCTGTCGGGCAGCCTGGCTGTGTCCGAGGTCTTCCAGTGGCTGCGCGGACATGCCGTCGCCGGTGACCGAGCACTCGAGGTCTCGCTATGGAACCCGACTGGGGAGGCCGACGGTCCGCCGATCACGCACCTGCCCGCGGCGCTCTGGCTGCTCGGCCTCGGACATCTCGGCCAGGCCTACGCGTGGCTGCTCAGCCTGCTCCCCTACCCCATCGAGGGCACCCGCGCGCTGTTCCTGCAGGACGACGACAAGCTCAGCGCCGCGAACCGTGCGACGTCGATGCTGCACGGCGACAGCGCCGTAGGCGTGCGCAAGACGCGGGTCGTCGCGAAGGTCATGGACGAGCTTGGCTGGGACAGCACGCTGATCGAGCGCCGGTACGGCGGTGGGCCGCTTCATACCGCCGGCGAGCCGCCCGTTCTGCTCGGCGGTGTCGACAATCTCGAGGCGCGCAGATCGCTTGACGACAGCGGTTTCCCGGTGATCTATGACGCCGGTCTCGGCGCTGGGCCCGACGGGTTCCTGGCGATGAGCATCCGCAGGCTTCCCGGGTCCCGGCCCTCACTGGAGATCTGGCCGGCGGCGCGAGCACAAGCCGAGCGCGTGCTCGGCGGCGCATACGCTGCGCTGGAGGCGGAAAGCGGGGACCGCTGCGGGGTGGAAATGCTCGCCAGCCGGACCGTTGCGACCTCGTTCGTGGGAGTCGCCGCGGCGTGCTTCGTGATCGGCGGGGTGCTGCGCGAGCTGCACGGTGGCGAGGCACTTGAGCTGGTTGATCTGTCGCTGCGCGATCCCGAGCGAATCACGGTGCTGGGAGCCAAGGATCCGCCGGCGCTGCGAGTGGCGAGCGTGCCATGCGCGGTGTAAGCGAGCGCTCAGGCCAGCTCGGCGGTGCCGTCCGGGAGCAGCCGAAAGGAGACGACATCGGCCGGACCGGCGCTCGTCGCGAGCAGCGCGTCGCGCGTGCCTGGTGCGAGGACCATGGCGTTGGCGCCCGCGGTGGAGAGGATCGAGCTCATCACGAGGCTGTTCGACACAACGACGGCCGTGCCCGTTTCGCGCACGTAGACATCGCCCGCGGTGTTCTCCCATCGGCGCGCCTTGAGGGGCCGGGAGAAGACTGGCGCGAGCAGGTGGGAAACACCAAAGTCGCGGATCAGCGGGCCGACGTCCAACAGCCGAGAGAGGTCTTCGCAGATGAGGATCGCGATCCGAACACCGCCCGCGTCGATCACCTCCAGCCTCCTGCCGGGCACGAGGTCCTCGGCGAGCACCTTGAGACCGAGGTGCTGCTGGAGTTTCCAGCGCTCGAGCTCCGTCTCGTCGAAGTCGAACGCGAACAGCTTGTGCTGACGAGCGATCACAGCGCCGGTGCGGCCGTCGAGCAGGACGGCCGTGTTGGATGCGCGCCCCCCGGCAGCGGTGAGCACACCGCTGCCAGGGATCATGAGCCGCAGCCGGCTGGAGCCCCGGTCCGGGGAGCGCATCGCCTGCTGCCAGGCATCCAGCAGCGCCGATGTGAGTGTGAGCTCGGGCGCCACGCCGATCAGCACACCGGCTTCGTCGAGCGCAGCGAGGATCCTCGGGATGCGTTTGATGGTCGCTGCGTGGTCGGCGGCGGAGATCCGGTAGTAGCGGCGCTCCCCTGCCTCGCGTACCCGGAAGTCGATCTCCTTCGGGTCGGCGATGACGGGCACGCAGCCGAGGAGCAGGCCACCCGAGAGATCGTGACGGTGAAGGGCCGCTGCCTCCCCGACCCACGTGATGCCGACACGGTCCCACGAGTCCGGCGGGACGCGCAGGACGTTTGCGAACAGCTCGCGCTTGTGGCTGAGGTTTCCTTCATGGCGACCGCGGCCGACGAGCCGAGGCAACAGCGCGCCGCCCGCCGCGCCGGAGTCAAGGCGTCCCCGGGCTGCGACGAAGCTGGCGAGCGCCTGGAGCGAGAGGGGTGGGCGCTCGATGCTCAGCGAGACGGCCGTGTTCACATGGCGCAGCGCACGATCGATCCCGACGAGCGCGGCGTACCCGGCAGCCTCGCGGTCGGAATGGTTCTCGACGCGCATCCTGACGCTGCCTGCCGATCGCCCGCCTTCGACGTCCGATGCGACCGAAGCCGCGAAACTCCCGAGGCGCTCATCGGCGGACCAGGCCTCCGCGTTCTCGCGGGCGACATGATCGTCCAGTGCGTCATAGAACGAGCAGAACAGGTCCGGAAAGTCGTGCAATGATTGGCCTAACCTTGACAGGGCAGCCCGCCGACAAGGACTATGCGCCCATGAGTCATGAACTTGCAGACATCGGTGAAGCTGGCGCAACGGAGCGCCGGGATCTGATCGTCGAATGGCTCGAGGCCCTCGACCCAGAGAGCGCGAGCTGGGAAGCGGAGCTCTCGGCCGTCGCGATGGTCGTGGTCGACTCGCTGCTGCACAGCGACGCCCAGACGCTTCAGGAGATCGGCGAGCCCGTACGGGACACCCTCGCTCGGCTGTTCGACGGGGGCGCGCGTGTTCGCGAGGTTCGCGGCTACCTGCTGGCGCTGCTGGCGATGACACGCCTCGGCCTCGAGCGCCTGCCGGACCAGCTGGTGGTCCAATTCCCCCCCGATTCGCACGCCGCGAAGGCGCTGCAGGCCCTGGCCGCTGGTAAACCCCTCAGCAGCAACGAGTTGCAGACCGTGCTCGACACGAGCCCCTCTCAGATGAGCCGGGTCGGGCGCCAGCTGCTCGCCCACGGACTGGTCGTGCAACGCCGCAGCGGACGTACCGCTAGCTGGGAGATCACTCCGCGTGGTCGCCTCGTGGCGCCGACGCCGGCACGATCGCGGCGAAGCCGATCCGGGTAGGAACCCCCGATGGTCGCGCGTTCGGCGATAGACATGCACGTGCGTATCGTCGCTGGAATCGCGGAGGTCAGGTTCCGTCAATGCTTCGTGTCGCGTGGCGGGTCGGGATCGGGCTTTCCGATTGTGTTCGAGTTGCGGATCTTCCCGTCGGTGCCGTGAATGCGGACCTCTCCACCGCCGGAGTTGCGGGCGAGCTCACGGGCGGCGTCATACGCTTCGCTCTGGCGGTCGTGATGTGAGCTTGCGCGTGAGCCGCCCTCCCGTTTCGCATCCCAGCCTCCACCGGGGTTTTTCGTCACGTCGTAGTCGGCCATTGGCAGTCCTTTCAGTCGGGTTGGCGAGTCAATAGTGCCTTCAAACTGAAGATCATGACATAATACTCCCCATGCAGGTGCAGAACGGTGATTTCCTTCCGCCGCCCGGTATGTCATGCTCCGCCATGTGAGTCGCTGGGACGAGTTGATCGGTGGATCGCGCGCCGACGCGCTGCGCGGACTGCTTTGCAAGGCCGCGGTCGTCGCCCACCGCGAGAACGGTGCGCGGTTCGATCCCGAGGACCTGGGCGATGACGCGCTCATGTACGGCCTCGGGACCACGACCAACGCACGCCATCTCGCCGGGCGCGCGATCGAGGATGCGGATCTAGATGGTGTCGCCGTTTGCGAACACGGCAAAGTGTGGTGGCTTGAGATCCAGCGCGAGAACGGCACTGCCGTGCGCGCCTACTTCTACAAGGCGCCCCCAAGCGCGCGGACTGTCCACGATCTGCGCCTAGACGACACCGAGATCAAGAAGGAGCTGAGCACCTCCAACGGCCAGCAGATCGCGCTGTTCAACCGCAGCGGCGGGGAGGGCAACGCCCAACTGCTCAACATCCTCGTCGTGCACTACGGCGACCCGGTGGCGGGTCTCGAGAAGCTCGACGTCGGCGCTCCGTACGTCAATGGTGAGGATATCGCCTGGGACTGGTACGAACGCTTCGATAGCGACGCAGCATCGGCCGACGGTACTCCGTCGGGCACTCCTACACCGTTGGGCGACGACGGCGCCGGCTACGCAGGGTTGCGTCTGGTACCGCAAGAAGTCCAGCTCGCCGACGAGGACTACGCTCCCGTCGCCACGGCCGAGGCAGAGCCAGCTACCTCTGAGTTCGAGGCGCTGGGCCTGCGCGATGACCTCGACAAAGGCGGCTCGGATACAGGGACCGGTCAGGAGCCGAGTTGAAGTTCGACGCCCGTTCGGCGGCCGCGCTCTTCGCCCCCAGAAAGCTAACCCAGGCCCGCCAGATGCTCGCGATCACGCGCGCCGAGCTGGCACGTCGCGCCGAAGTCAGCGCCGCATCCATAAGTCAATACGAGTCGGGGGCAATGCGGCCACGCCCGACTACCCTCGCCCAACTCTCGCTTGTGCTCAACGTCCCGCTCGAGTTCCTGACCGAGTCGCGCATCAATACGCCGCTCCCTACCGTAGACACGTCGTTCTTCCGCAGTCTGCGCCGCACCACGCAACGCGACCGCGAGCGCGCAACGGCCTACGCCGGGCTGCTCGCGCAGCTCGTCGCAGAGATCGAATGCCGCGTCACTCTTCCGCCCTTCACGCCGGTCCTCGACCTCGCACTGGACCCCGACGACGACCCGGACGCCGCCGAAGAGGCCGCAGTTCGCATCAGAACTCGTTGGGAGATCGGCACCGAGCCGCTAGCGCATGCGGTCCGGCTGATCGAGCGACACGGCGTGATCGTGGCACGCCTGCCCTTGAGCAGCAGCGACGTCGACGCGTTCTCCTGGGCAAATGGGCCGCGACCACTTGTGCTACTCGGCGATGACAAGCGCGACTTCGAGCGCTCGCGCTTTGACGTGTGTCATGAGCTCGCACACATCCTGCTGCATGCTGCGGACCCGGAGCCGGCACATCCGCGGATGGAGCGTCAGGCGCACCGGTTCGCGGGCGCTCTGCTAATCCCAGCGCAGGCCTTGAAGGACGAGTGGCCCCGCGGACGCTGGGACTGGAATCAAATGGTGCGTATCAAGGAGCACTGGGGCATCTCGATCGGTGCTCAGCTACTGCGCGCGCGCGACCTCGGCGTGCTGACCGCCGCCTCGTACCTGAGCAAGATAAAGTACATGTCGCGCATGGGCTGGCGACGGCGTGAGCCCGGTCCTCATCGGCCGCCGGAGAAGCCGGACCTTCTCAATCAGGCGATCGGCCTACTTGAGCAAAGCGGCACCACACTGGACACCATTGCCGAGGAAGGCAACCTGCTCGGGCGCGATGTCCTGCTCGAGCGGCTGAGTCTCACGCCTCGGCAACCGCTTCGGGTCGACGGTTAGTGGATGCGCAGGTCGAGTAGACCGGCTAGCTCCTCCTCGCCCATGCCGGTGTCCTTCAGCACGCGCTCGACCGTCTCGCCCAGCTGAGCGACGGCACGACGAACATCGTTCTCGTCACGCTCGACGGGTATGTAAAAGCCGATCACATGCCCGTGCCTGCTCACCGCGACCGCCCCCGACAGATACGTAGTGGCGTGATCGCGAAATGCGCGTCCGAGACTGGCTTAACTCGGCTGAGGTCCGAGCCGGTAGAGGCGACTGGCGCGCATCGCCGGTGACGTGCTCAGCAACTACGCCACGCGACCCAAAGGCGGACTTCACGCTCGCCAGCACAAGACGGTCAGCGCGTGCGCCAACGAGATCGACCTATAGCCGTGACTCTGTTCCTCGATGTAGGTGGCCTTACGGGTGGGGCAGCTTCACGCGGAACTTCACGCCGCCTGACACGACGAAGTTCTCGGCTTCAAGGGCCACCGCGACGAACGACTCGAATGCCCCCACGGGCCGGCAAGCCTACCCGCCCCCCCCTGCGCATAGGCCGCTAACGACCGCAATGGCTGGCACGACCGCGACTACGAGCGCGCGGCGGTAATGGTGATGATTGATCCTTCCGGAGCAATCGCTGGAAGGGGTGCGCTCGCGTGTGTCCAGCATCAATTCCAGTTCTCTGAAAGAGCGCTCCCACCCGAAGCCTGAAAGAAGAAGCTCACGTCCGCCTCGCTACCGCATTCCTGCTGGTCGCAGAGGACAGTCGCCCGCGCAGGACGTTCCACCAACATCAGCCGCTCTCCTCGCATTCCCCGAAGGGGAAGTGGCCCACTGCGATTGATTGTGATCGTGCCGCCATCAGGTGTGATCTCGCGGACTACCGCCTCTTGCTCCAGGTGGCGGACCCGATCACTGATAAGTACTCCGTCGAAGCGGACTCCCCGAGGAAGCGCAGCATTCATAGCTCACGCACCACCATGGCGCAGCGTGGATCAGTATTCATGATAATAGAACTCCAGATCATATTTATCTTCGCTACCGCCGCGACCCAGGAAGCCCGGATTCTCGGCAATGCAGTGGTGGGGAGGCGCCGGCTCCAGCCTGAGCTCCTCCACAAGGAACTGGTCAAGCTTCCCTGCGTACCGTATGGATTCGAGGCTGTCGTCGGCGCCGGAGATTGGCTCCATCGACGTTATCCGCGGATCGAGTAGCGCCTCGGCCAAGCCCGTCAACTGTACAATCTGCGCCGTTGCTCCGTCGTTGGAGTACTTACGTACCATCTCTACGAAGTCCCGTACTTCACACCCATATATCGGTCCAAGACCGACCCGGACGCCCAGAGGACACTTGCCCCGCGTCCAACGACACGTTTCCCAGTAACTGGAGTTCAGATATCCTTCACGCATCTGATCGTGACTGACTACGAGAAGGAATCCTTCATTGATCAGCCATCGCGTCTTGTTTCGCCAGAGTGTCGACGGTCCATCGTGTCCGTGGTCCAGACCTCGAAGGAGATCGTCGTTCGGTCGTGGACCACTCCATTCCATCATCTCGATCATCAGGGGAAATACAAAGCGGCCTATCTTGTACAAGGGCATCCCGCTGCTACTTTCGCCGGGCTCGGGCGTCTGGACGTACAAGCTGATGGCGCTAGTGAGAACCTTGCGCAATTGGTAAGTCGAGCGTCCGTCCATCAACGCCAGCTTGCTCACCGCGCGCTTGGAGACCCGCCCCGGATGGTTGGACTCTTGTGCAAGTAGGCGAGCCCACAACTCTTGGACCAACTCGTCTGACACGCCGCCGATGTAGTCAAACGCGAAACCCAGCCAGTCGTCATCAATCTCATCGGACTCAGCTTCATCGGCAATCATCGACATGGCCCGCGCGATGGTTGCCTCGATGTTTTGATAGCGCCGGGCGTAGTCCGCGATCATCATCCTGGCCGCCGCAACACCCTCGGGGGATGCCGCGCCCAATATCTCTGCTGCCTCGCGAAGTGCCTCTGCCCTAATCGTCACCGCTTTGGCGTCGCGCTTCGCCGAATGGACGGGGAGCAAGATCTGCTTTAGTTGGTAGAAGCGGTCTGCACGATCGAGCAGACCCTCCGGTCCCTTCCTGATCTCTCGCGCAACCCCCTCGACTGCTCGCCCAAGCCCCAGCGCATCCTCGCTCAACTCGACCTTGACGACGGCACCCTCTGGAGCACCAAACATAGTCGGCTGAATTGATCCGTCGACCATCTCGAGACCTCCTCAATCGCCTGACGCTGCGCACACAGTCCGATGCCAATGGCTGCATTGAGGCATGAGCAGGAAGCGTGCGATTGTGGCTACCAAAAACTGCAACATGGCCCAGTCCATGCTACCGACCCGCGTCCACCGCGCCCCTGAGTGGGGCTCTACTTTGCTTCATCAAGCGACATTCGCCCACCAGCAACCGCCGCAAAGCGGCTCGCATTGACTTCGGTTGGCTCCTCCCAACCGGGCTCGAACCGCTCCGCTCTGTGTTCCTTTGTGCGAAAGCAGGCACTGCCGTGGGCATCGCTATGCTCTCGTGTCGGACGAGGATCGGGCCGGATGCGCGACTGGATGTGCGCTCCCGCATATCTGGCGCGACGGAGCGTGGGCCGATCGTGAGCCGGCGCGCTCGGAGGTCGTCCCAAGCAGAAGCGAGATGGGCGCTGTGGGGACACCTGCTTGTAGCGTAAGCGGCGTTGAGCGTCGGAATGCTCGCCGCCTGACGACGATCCAGCACACTAACCGAGGATTCTATATCCTCGGTTAGTGTCGCTACCCTGGCAGGATCCGGATCCGTCATTGCTTGAGATGGCCCGCGAGCGCCTAGGCGATAGTTGGGGCGCAGTCGGTATCCGACTTGAGACGCTTCAGGGGGTTCAGCGGCGGCTCGCGCTGTGGCTGATCGCCGCCGAATATCTGGCACTCGCTGAGTATCGGCTCGAAGACCATATCGACGGTCTGCAGATGCTCACGTTCGGAGTAGACGAGGGTGATCGCGACTCCTCGCCTCGCATCACAGCATACGTTCTCCCAGAGGCGTTTGCGGATAATGAGCAGCGCATATTGCCTGACTTGCTAGTAGGCGGCCAAGACGACGAGGGCCTTGTGATCCCCGTCGTACCCGAGCCTTGGGAGTTGACCCTTCATGCGCCGCTCAATCTCCTGTACGCAACGCTTGGCTGCTGGGTTAAGCCGAACGCCGGGGGTGACGGAATCGTGACGGTTCGGCACGCCGTCGCAAGTCATCGTGTACATCTCGACGACGGGAGCGTGCAACGCGTGCTGTGGTACGCACCAGGCTGCCTCGATGCTGCGGTCGCTACCGCGCCGTGCGGCCGGGTTTTGGCGAATCTCCCGACCGCGGTACCGATGGCCGATGATGCGGTCGAAGTTTTCACCAAGCGCGGCGCGCAGGCACGCCGGGTCGCGCATATTGGCCAGACGTACGGCACGTTCACGTCCGCCATCCCTCATTCCTTCTTGCTCGACCGGCCGCTAGAACGCGGAGACTCCGGATCCCTCGTGAGGCTGTCTGGTCCTCGTGAGGCGCTTGGCCTATACGTCGGCTCGCTGTTCACATCCAGGGGGCCGCGCGGTTTCTGCCAGGGTCTGGACCAGATAGACCGATTGTTTAGCGCCGAGGGCAACAGCCACGGCTTTTACGAAGAGTCAACGGGGGTGTCGTGATGAGTGATGAGCAGGAGTTCGAGTTCTTGATCAGCGACGTTCAGGTGGCATCGGATGACACGGCGGCTGGCGGCGACGACCTCGACCGGCAGGCGCAGCTGCCTGCGTTCTTGAAACGCGCCACCAAGGTGTCGATCTCAAGCAAGCAACTCACGGACTTCTGGAAGGAAAAGGTCGTCGGATTGACCGATACGCTCTCGCAGGCGCAAGCCGACCAGGCGGCGAAGGGCTTCCAGGTAGACGAGATCGCTTTCTCTCTTGGGGTCGGCGCGCAGGGCGGCGTGTTTTTCGTAGCTCAGGGCAGTGTCGAGGCGACCATCACCGTCACGCTTCGTCGCTCCTCATGATTGGATACTCAAGCTCACTTACGGAAGAGACGGCATCTAGATTTACTCTTTGTCGCGCTATTGCGTGAAGGCGATCGTCTTGTTCGGGGGAGGCGAGACGCTCCCTTGGGACGACACGTGAGCACGCCGGCGCACACCTTTGTTCGTTCCTTCGTTGCCCACCTAGAGAGCAGTTAGAGTTCAACCAGCGTCGTCGTCGGGCAGCGTTTGGGTGAGCATCCCTGCTATCTCGAGCACTTCATCGTGACGAGCGCCGAGTTATCCTTGTACTCCGTCCTGCGCCGCTTCCGGCTAAGGCCGCCGCCGCTAAACCGCGGGGAGTACATCCGGATACCCTCCTAGATTATGGTCATGAGTACACGTAGTCTTGATATCACGCCCGACTACAATGGTGCCTACGATGTCCGGCGAGATGGAAAGCTAGTAGCCGAGTTGGTCTGGTGTCAAAACCCGACAGACTGGACGCGCTTCGGGTGGCTGCTCCACATCATCGGCGCGAGCGAGGACGAGGTGACCGCTGTATTTCGGGTCGGAGAGCAGGAACCCCAAGAGGCCCTCTGGGCGAGGAGGGCACCCGACTACCGATGGCGTGTCGATGCAGAGGCGACGAGGGATACTACCAAGGCCAGCGCTCTACAAGAGACGCGTCTCACCCTGAACGGCGCGCAGGATCAAGCTTGACGCTGTGAGTCATCCGATATCGCGGACGCTAGGCAATCGCCGGCTTGGCGACCTCTCGGCTGCACAGATCTGAGGCGAGGAGGTAGAGCAACTGTTCTGGCTGGGACGCGACAAACTCAGTGACGAAGGCGCCAAATCTGTCAGCGATCATTTGATCGAACCCATGCGGCCGGTAGCGGACGACTGAGCCGAAATATAACCACAGCGCCCACAGAGACGCCAGCTGGCTGACCCTTACCGTATCTGGCGGCGTGAGATGTAGGTAGTAGCGGCGGTAGGCTCCTCCTGGGAGCGTGCTCACGATGCGCCACAATGCTGGTCGTACGCGGGCAACGAGCTCAGTCAGGCCGTCCCCAGGGTCGCTCGTATAAGGCACAGCGTCGATGAGCTCGAGGCACTCCTGCCCGATCCTCGGGCTCTGCACGTGACGGAAGAGGTTGGCGATATGGCCCTCGTCGATTAGACGTTTTATCGAAAGGTCGTATCGGGACATATCCTGGGGATCGATGAATAGGCGTGCCCACAATGACCGCTGCTCGGCGTCGCACACGAGCTCGACTTCGGTTAGCGCAATGAAACGCTCGTCCTGTTCAGATGCATCGCGCCATTGCCGGTGGCCGACAACGATCTGAGCAAGCAAATCACGAACTGGCAGATCGGTGCCGCTCGCGAAACGACTGCCGTCCACTCCGGGGAATAGCTCGGGGAACACGAATAGCTTGCCCGTCCCGTCCTTTACGCGCACGACGGCATCATCGAGCGGAAGGCCGCCGTGGGGTGGACGTCCCTCGAAGAGACCATGATGAGCGTGGTCAAATGACGCTTGAACCTCGCGAACGCGCAGGAGCGCCTTGCCGAGGTTCAAGAACGCGTAGTAGAACAGAAGCGGATTGGCGGCCAACCTCTCGCTCGCCGTGACGTAGAAGTCACGGGCCTGCTGAAGGAACGCCGTCGCCTCTGCGCGCGCTTCGCCATCGAGTCGCTCGTTGACGGTGCCCTGCATGACCGCCCACGGGCTAACGGCGAATACGGTATCCGACAGCCTCCATTTGCCCTCGCGGCATGTCACCGGAAAAAATGAGAACGCAACTTCGCGATCCTTGATCACAACCGGCTCGCCAGCTCGAGGAAGTCGTGGCCCTGCCATGCCTGCAGTTTTACACGGTCTCGCTACAACGATCTTTACACGCGCGCGCGAGGTCGCTGGCTGCGAAGACCCTCCGCCGGAGCTTCAGCGGAAAGGGCCAAGCCAGGCCACTGTGAGCGACTCTGGCATTGATCAACCTGCGACTATGCTGCGCCGAGTCGGGCCGTTAGCCCTTGGTTTTCTGCTCGAACCACTCGTGGAACAGCTCCTCGGGAGCCGTCGGCTCTCCCTCGGATATATGAGCCAGTGTGTCGTTCGTTCGGTTCATCGCCTGCTTGATGCGCGTAAACACGTCCTTGTAGTAGTGGTTGCTAGGCAGCTCGGGCACGGCGATAGCTGAGCCCACGACTTTTGGAGAGACTGCCACTCCGCCAACGATGCTCTGCCAGTCAAAGGTCTCGAACTCCTTGATCCATCGTTCTGAAGGTTCTACGGTCAGCTCAAGGTTCACGGCATAACCCTTGTTGACCGCTGCGCTCGTCTCGCCGGTTAGCGAGATCGGTGTAAAGGGTGCCACTCTAAATCCCTCCTGTTCGGCTTTCGAGCCAGCATAGCCGCGACGAGGCGGAACCTCGATCTCGTGTCCGGAGGCTCTTCCGGGAACGGTCTTACGTTCTGGCGTGGGTTTTGATCTTTACGAATCAGCATGACCAGCAAAGCGAGCGCCGGCTCAACCCACCGTCACAGTTGCGCATTGGACGGTGGGTGTCGCGTAAAGTGGACGCGACACCCACGACGACAAGGAGGCGTCCTATGTGCCGGTCGGCGGCGCGTTTTCGGCGGATCCGCAAGTGTCCCCCCTCTGTCAATCTCAGCCGCCTGCTACGACACGCGGAAGTGCCGGCGGGCCGAGACCAAGCTAAAAGCTTCCGGCGAGGATGCCCTCTCGTGTGATCTGCCCCGACGGACAGGGCTTGCTCGCGCGCACGACGCTCGAGTAGATCTACACGTGCGGCACGCCACTCGACATCTGCCGGTCGCGGCTCCTGTTGGCGTAGGTCCTCGATGGGGAATGAGTAGTGATCGCTGAGCATCTTCAGGCTGGTGCCGCACTCACTGGCGACGGTTTGTGGGTCCTCGGTGCGCAGGCGCAGCGAGATACCACCGCGGCGTAGCGCATAGGGGGTGGCACCGAGGATACGTGCGAACTCTGGACGCTCAGCGACCGCTCGTACGGCTGGAGTGAAGCATCGCTGGCCCCAGGCCTTTGCCTGGGATTTGCTGAGGTGGCAAGCGCCTGTCTCAGCCTCGCGTACGCCATGCTGTCGGCTGGCTAGGTTTCCCGGGATGATGAAGTCAATGTCGCGGGCAGGGTGTCCGGCTTGGGTGAGGAGGGTGCGCCAACGATCGAGGTCTTCGTGCAGGACGCCGGGTATGGCGGTGCGGCGTCGGGTGCTGTGTTCTGTCTTGCCCCATTGCTCGAGTCGCCCGTAACTGAGGACCTCCGTCACCCACGCGAACTCGTCGTCAAGCGAAACCCAGCGAAGTCCCCAGACCTCCTGGTTGCGGGCGGCCAGGCCGTATTGCAGGCTCACGACGGTTGCGTCCCTGTGCGCGATGATCGGGTCGCGCCGTTCGTATAGGAGCATCTGCTCGCGGATCGCCTCGGTGGCCTGCGGCGAGAGCGCCCAACTGGGCAGTGGGCGCGCGCGTACCTCCGACGGGTAGCCAGTGCCGCCTCGACGCGCGGATCGTCGTCGGCTGACGACGGGTTCTCTGGCTAGCTTGCATCCGTTAGATTGGATCTCGGGCACGGTCGCTGATCTCGCAGCCCAACTGAGCGCGGATGAGAGCACACGCCATGCGTGCAGCCGCATCGAGCTGGGAACGCCGGCTTTGGCGCATCTGCTCACGCCATGCACGCGGCGCTGCCGGCTGGTTGAAGCGGTTTGCCGGCGTCAAGGCAACCGCGACCGCATAGTCAGCCGGAGGCAGGGTCCATCTGCTGCCGGGTTGGTGTCTCGGCTTGCCGAGAAGGTGGCAATTCAGGAGGGATCTATATTGCTCGTACGTCGAGGGCGCGAGGCCTTCCTCGTTTCGCGGGTGCGCGTCTAGCTCCAGGAAGAGCTCGAGGATCTGCGCGATCGTGCGACCTTCGGCTTCGTTGGCCTCCTTCGCGTCGAGGTCCAGCAGGAATCGCCGTAGGCTGTCGCGGCCCCGGCGCTCAGCCGTCGTGTAGTCGTTCATCCACGCGCGAGCGTGGCACACCGTGGGGAAAGTTCGGCTGCGCTCACGTTTGTCGTGGTCGTAGAACCCGACGACGTAGGAGCGACGGCCGCTTTTGGCGACATACGGCCACGCCGAACGCTTCGGCCACGGCCTAGCCATCCCCCGGGCCTCCCGGGCATAAGCCGGCGCGGATCACCATGTGGGTACTCGGCACCTCAGCCGCCCTCAGATCACCCCCTCCGTCAACCCCGATGATAGGACGCAGTAGCCGCGGCAGCCTTGCTGCAACGGGACCAAGACAGCAACAAAGAATGTGCTGTTTTGCTGGGAAAAAGCGCCCCCCGGACCCCTCGCTTACCATGGCGGCGCTCTACCAGCTGAGCTACGTCGGCCTGTCAGCCAAGCATCCTACCGCCACCCGTGCCCGATCGCGGACCCAGCTAGGCACCAAGGATGGGCCCTGAGCCTCGGTCTGCAACCGTCTCCTTCGTCCGGGGTGTGGACCAGTCGGCATGGCGCTGCTGGGCAAGAAGACTGTCGGGGCTCCGTGGTCCAAACGCGCTTTGCCGAGGCGAAGCGAGAGCGCAACCAGCGATGTTGCTCGCGCGTGGATCTCGTCCGGAGCAAGCACACGCAGAACCTGGACATGAGCGCTCGCTTGTGGACAAAAGCGGCGATGCAAAACCCGCACGGCTGGTCGTCTTTGCGCTCGCCGATTAACCGGGGCTGGCCCGCCGAGAAGTACGGTGCGGCTCGGTCTACTCATCCGGTGAAACGCGGATAAGAAACAAAAACGCCCTCTCGGCAGCCGCCACGAGATAGTGATCTCGCTTGCATAGGCCATCTTTCCTCCATGTCAAGGACGAACCACGTGGACGACTTGACACCGAGCATTGGTAGCTGAGACTAGACGAACGAAAGAACCCATATCTAACCTTTGCACACGTAAGGAGATAGGACGGAGGGCCGACTGATGCACGAACACGGATCATTACCACGAGCACGTCAGGACGATTTCCTAGTGGAGACGGTCGGCGAGGAGCTACTCCTCTACGATCAAGAGAGCCACACCGCTCATTGCTTGAGCCCGATCGCCGCCTGCGTCTGGCGGCATTGCGACGGTGAGCACGACCTGACTGGCCTCGCGGTACTCGCCGGGGCGAGCAAGGATCTGGTTGCTGACGCACTCCACGAGCTGCGCGAGAAGGATCTGCTCGAAGCCGAACCGCAGCTCATGCGGAGCACCGTCCCGAGTATCTCTCGCCGAGAAGCGATCGGCCAGAGCGTGCGCTATGGCGCCGCCGCCGGGTCGCTGATCGTCTCCGCAACCGCCGCGACACCAGCGATGGCCGCCTCTCCGAGTGTTACTTGTGCTAGTGGAGTTGTAAAAGGATCTTTTTGCTGCGTATGCGTGAGCGGATGTCTCACGAGGACCACGTTCACAGAAAAAGAATGCAAGGAAGAATGCGAACATTCCGGGCTCGGGTTGGTTAAGTTCGAAAAAGAACGAGAATGCGAAAAAGCCTGAGACCGTCATTAACGCTCCCGATACATGACGGGAGGAGAACCGGTGGCGCTATACGGCGCCGCCTCCCCGCCCGTCGCCGATGACGAGTTCCTACACGCGCATCCTATGCGCGTCGAAGAGGACATTCGCCTTAAATTGCTCGAGGAGCGAGCCGCGCCTCCCAATCCGTCGACCTAACGAATGCACTTGGCCCCAGCCCCTTGCTGGGAGTGGGGCGATCCGACTGTCGCCAAGACACGACAGGTCGCCTCAGTGGCCACCTCACGCGCCCATGTCCCCAGCGCCCGTTGCCGGGCCACCGGCCCCATTAGATCGTCCAGTAGCTGGTCCGGGTTCCGACGTTGTACTCGGCTCCGCAATGCGTAGGACTCGAATCTGCAGCCTCGGATGAAGCGTAAGCGACTCTCTATCGGCGCCGCGCGCAAAGACTCGACCCGCGCTCGACGGTTTAGTCTTGGGCTTGCCGGCGTCCAGGCAGCGGGGATCAAATCCGTGATCATGGAGAGACAGCCAGTCGCGGCGTGTTGGCGAACCCATAGTCGCCGTTAGCCGCCGCCGATACAGGATTCTGCGTGAAGGTCTTGAGGAACGCCGCGACGACCTTCGGATCGAAGTGGCTCCCGGCTTCGTTCTTGATCTCGGTGATCGCTCTGGTGACAGGCCAGGCGGACTTATAAGGACGGTCATGGGTTAGGGCATCGAAGACATCGGCGACGGTGACAATCCGTCCTACGAGCGGGATCGCTTCACCGGATATCCCGTGGGGATATCCCTTGCCATCCCACCACTCATGGTGGCTTTCGGCTATCAAGGTAGCCATCTGAAGCACCGGTGAGCCACTGCCGGTGAGCAAGCGCGCACCAAGAATCGTGTGCGTCTGCATCACTTCGCACTCCTCTAGAGTGAGCCTCCCGCGCTTCAGCAGGATGCAATCCGGTATCCCGATCTTCCCTACGTCATGCAGGAGCGCAGCCAGACGCAGAGTATCGACCTGATCCTCCCCGGGCCCAGTAGAGCGCCGATTTCCGCGGACATCGATCCGACGCGCGTGGTGTGCTCAAACGTGTCGTCATCGCGGTACTCGGCTGCCAGAGCCAGGCGCCGGAGGGTTTTCGCTCGCGCGTCCTCGAGCTCCTGTGTTCGCTCGGCGACCTTGGACTCAAGCATCTCAGCATGCCTGGCGAGCTGCTCCTCGGCTTCGTGTTGCACCGTCACATCGCGGGCCACCGCGTTGATCAGGCCATCGGACAACGTCGTGTGTCCGCTCCATTCCAGCCAGCGATAGCTTCCGTCGGCTGCCCGGTAGCGGTTGCGAAAGCCCACGATATCGCGCGAACCATCCGTCACGGCGTCATTCTCCGCGAGCGTCGAGGCACGATCCTCGGGGTGGACGAACTCGATGAGTGGCCGTGAGCACAACGTCTCGGCGGAATATCCGAGCGTGCGTTCCCATGCTGGATTGACGCGTGTGAACCAGCCATCCAGATTGACCGTCGCCAGCAGGTCGAGTGACCCGTCGAAATAGTGCGCGAGCACGGCCTCCAGTCGCCGGCGATGATCGACAAACGCGCCGAGCAACACACCCAGCAGCACGAATGTGAGGCCCCAGCTCAAATAGCCCTCGACATTGAGACCAATGTCCTTGTCCTGTAGATCCCACAGGCCGATCAGCGCGACCGCGATCAGCGCGCCGGCTATACCGCCCGCAAGACCAAACTGCAGCGCCAACAGCGCGAGTGGCAACACAAGCAGCACGTCCTCTCCATCGACCGCGTTGGCATCGCTTGTGCGCAGCACGTAGATGACGACGCACAGCACGATCACCACTACCACCGTGGCTCGACGCCCAAGAGCAAACCGGCGCTGCTCGGACGACAAATGAAGCATATGCAAGCGCTTATCCACGAGATTCAATCGTTCGGTCCCGTGGACTATTGATGCCGGTCGGCACGCAGTGGACGAATGGACGGCACCCATGCGAAAGAGCCGACTGAAACGACTAACCGCTGACGGGTAGGACGTACTGACAAGCGCATCCTGCCGACAAGCAGGCGACTTACACGACACGACGGACCGCCTCAGCTGCTCGCGGCCGAGCTGGCCGTCCACCCACTCCATAAGAACCTCAAGCCATCGAATCCGTAGCCTTGGGGTTCGCACGTCCCCCCGGGTCTTCCAGTAGTACTCGGCATGGCTAGCCCATCAGCAAAGCCTCGATCAGCAACCGGACGTGCGCGCTCCCATCCGGAGACCTCGAAAGCCCAGCCCCCGGAGGGACTGGGCCGGTTCGACCTTCGTCAAGAAGGTGGGGACCGCGTGCTCCCGCTGGCGATTCTCGAATGTCTTGCCGTGCGGTTTTGGCTGCTCGCTCACGCTGGCCACGCCCTGACAGAGAGGACCGCCCCTCGTCCCGTACAGGAGCATCGGGCAACATCTGCCGGCGTGCTTCCCCCTGGTCCCGGGGGTGGAAGAGGGGCGGTCTTAGACAGAGGGCCAGGCCGCGCTGTGCCCCGAGCCGCTATCCATCTACTTGGCCTCCTTTTGCTTTGCTGCCTTTTGCGACTTCAGGCGGACTCGCTGCGTTCGCGTCTTATTCGGCAGAGGCGTGGTCCGAAGAATTGTCAAGGTGGCGCTTAGATGTCCGTGAGCGGCACTCAACAGCTCGCGACCGGCCTTGTCGAGCGCGAACTTGATGGTCGTCTGCTCGCGGGCTGCGATCACGAAACGGGCGGTCCCGATACTCTCGGTCCTAACACGTCGCGCCTTGCCAGTGCTAGCCATCGAGATGGCGGTGAGCGTCAGCTTTCCAGCGCATGTTGCGATGTCCGAGCAGGTGAGCTTGATCGCGGCCTCACGGTCATTCTCGACCTCGATGATGGGACCATCGAGTACCACGCTGCCAGTGGCTTCTTCTTCTCGTTTCTTGGCTGAGGCTTCTTGCGTGCGTATCTTCTTCGCGGATTCTTCTTCCTGCTGTCTCTTGGCGGTTAGTTCGGCCTCTGATGGCGTGACGATAAGCGTATTCACGGGAGTGGTGAAGGTGGTCTGGCTTTCGCAGTCTTCAGGCGTGAATGTGAGCGATGCTGTCCAGTAGATCGTCCGGGGCGTAGCTGTCGCTTTGGACGACGTCCACTTGTATAGGGAGCCTGACCGCAAACCCATGCCGCTGTCAATATCGGGACTGGAGAGGAGTGCTTGTGATGATGCCACGCTGAAGGTCAGTACTTGGTTGGATTCTCCTGAGAAAGTTACGGGTGTGCCGGCTGGAACGATCGTGCTGTTGGCCGGTTCAAGGCGCATAGCTTGTATCGAGCTTCGGGCCGCCCCGCCGGGCGCTGATGCAAATGACCCACGGTGGCGGGGGGCCGATCGTGCTGAGAGTCGTAAACGCGCTTTCATCGCCTTCGGCGGTAGCAGAGGAGTTAGTCGCGACGACCCGGAAGTGGTACTTGGTGCCTGGAGCGAGACCAGATACGACTGCCGACACGGGCACAGGGTGGGTGCCTGCTCCAGGCAAAGCGCACGGTACGCTCGCGCCGGAAGCAGACATGGGGCCGTATTCGAAATGGCAGTCGGTGATCGCATCACCCTCGGGATTGACGGTTCCGTTCAGGGTGGCTGAGGTTTCTGAGGGAGAGTCCGCAGCATTGGTTTCGACAATCGGCGGCAGCGGTTGGAGAGGCACAATTTCCACCAACGCGACGCCAGTCGTGTCCTGCGAGAAGGTCGTGCCTGGCGGGCCGTAGCTTGAACCTCCGCCTCCCCCTCCGCCACCGCCACTCGGGCTGCCGCAGGTCGTTTGTCCGCCTCCGCCGCCGCCTCCTCCTCCATACCAGCCGCCAGCCCCCCCGCCGCCACCTGTCTCGTATTCGCCGCCGCTGCCGCCTCGATCAAAGCCGCCACTGCCAGCGAGGTCGCCGCCGCTGCAGAAGCCCGTCATAGATCCGCCTTCACCGCCGCTTGAGAGCGTCGCGCCGCCACCCCCTCCTCCAGGCGCTCCGCCCAGGACCGCTTCGCCCGGCTGTCCAGGCGCACCACCGCCATCGAGCCCAGCGCCACCGCCAGCGCCACCACTTGAGCCTTCAATCCCTTGACCGCCGCCTCCACCACCGCCATCGACAAGCAGCTCAGAGTCCACAATGGTTTCCGGTGTAGGACAGTTCGCGGTGAACGAGTTCGGGCAAGTACGAATGCTTGAAGCGCCACCACCGCCACCACCGCCACGTCCACCGCGTTCGCCTCCGCCCTCAGCGCGCCCAAAGACCTGCGAGTCACCGGCACCGCCGACCACGACGTACAGGACCTCCCCCGGCGTGACCGCGACTTCTGTTATCGCGCGGGCGCCATCCGCGCCACTCCCTCCCCCGAGCCCTTCGCCATGCGACCCCGGACCACCTACTGCCATGCCCCGCACGAGTGTGACACCCTGGGGAACCCTGTATTCTTGAACCGCTCCAACCGTATTCGCTTCATAAAACACCTGTGGTTCCAGTTCGCCCTGAATCACCTCTGTTGCAGCGTCCCCACGGAAGCCAATCGCTTGTGCGCTGGTGCCCGCAACCTGGACGCGACTTTCGTCTCCGACTCCCGGACCCCAAATCGAGGCCGATACCAGCGATGGATCCGCACCCCACAACAGAGCGAAAACGGCTACGACGGCTACCAGAGCATGCAAAACGTGCGGTCGAAACCGGTTCATGGTGACTACAACCCCCCGACGTCGTCGTCAAAAGAGCGCCCGAGCACGGGACAAATGCTACATGATGGAAACCAATTGTCCGCCCAGCCGACTATCGCCTCGCCTGCACACGCGTGACCTACCCTCGGGAAGCAGGCGTGTGGCTGGCGCCCAGGTCGCCTCCCACTGGACGATTCGCGAGCGTGACGGCAAGACGGAGCCGCGCTGTCGCATGCAGAATCAGGCGTGAGCCAGCCGACCACTCAGACTGCTGGTGATCGTCCCGTGCAAGTGTGTCACCGACTGGTAACGTGGCGACCGCTTACACGCGGAAAGGAAGGCGGTCGCTACTGGGCGCGACCTGTCACCGTGACACTTGATCGTTGGACGGTAGACGTCCGACGATCAGGTTCGGGAAAACGCCGATTGTCTTGGACACCGTAAAGGGAGCAAACAATGTCCTCCCGTTCGCTCGCGCCGTCAGAATAAAGGTGCGTTCGGCTCCGGCATGTCTTCCTTCCGCCCCTGTCGGGATCTGGACGACTGCATCTCCACTTTGGGGGATAGGAACGTTAGCCGCGGCGAAGAATTGAGCGTGTGACTCAAATCCCGTCGTCTCGTAGGCCGACAGAGTTACGGCTGTCATCCCGGCAAAGCCGGTCAAGAACACCGTCGCGTGGGAGTTTGGGGCTACCGTGTTGTGCCCCGGGTCAGTGCTTGGGCCAAGCACACGAAGCCCCTGTTCGCGGGGTAGCACCACGGTTAGGCGATGGCTCTGGGTCGAGACACTGCTGCGGGCAGTTATAAGATACCTCCCGACGGGCCAGGACGGTTCTACCGCGGGCACCCAGTCAATAGGTGTCCATTCGTTCTGATAGTGAAACTCTGGGGTGTCCGGGAGCGCAGGAAGCGCCCCCGACATCGTGAAGCCTTTGGGGCCGCGCACCGACACCGATATCGGCCCGCGCCCCATACCCTGCAAACAGACATCCACAGGCTGGCCGTAAGTCGTCACCCCCGTGTCGTTATAGGAGTTCGCTGCTGCTCCAGGGAAGCTCTCCACCAGCACCTGGACACGCGGCGGGCTTTTGACCGTGAAGCATGCTCCCGGCCCAGCGCCTCCGACGTATTCAAATTGAGCCGAAACGCCCGGCGGTCGCGCCGTGGGATGAGTTAGGAGGTGTTCAGCTGGAAGATTTGTTGCCGCGCTTGCGTCGCCATTCTGCTTGACAGAAGAAGTAGCACTTGTCGTAGGCCCGCTTTGGCTGTGCTTCAAGGCGGTCCTCGCGCTCGTTTCCTCTTTAGTGCTCTTCCCGCAGCCGCAGGCGACAGCAGCGAAACCGCAGAGTACGATCCAGCCCAGCCTATTCATGTTCTTGACCTCGTCGATTTTCGACCCGATTGGCTTCCCGTGCGAGGGTTCGCCTAAGAGTTGTCACGCCGGCTAGCTCTGCGCCGCGTCGGTACATCCCGACCGCCGACGCGTACTCCCCCAACTTTACGTCCGCGTAGCCGATCGCTCCGTAGAAGTATGCGCGCTGTTCCGACGCAGTCGTCAGGCGCTCGGCGGCGCCGTATTCCTGTCGTGCATCCACGTAGGCCACCGGTGGGCGCTCCACTGAAAGATCACGGAGGCCGAGGCCCGCATGTGCCTCGGCAGTATCGTCGCGTAGTTCAGGTACACCCAACCCGTAGCCGGCGACAACGGCACGGAACTCTTCTCGAACCGCCGACCACCGAGCGGTCGACCCCGCCTCGCTGAAGCAGAGATCAACTTGCCCCAGGCCGAACGCTGCCTTGAGCGCAAGCGGAGATGCGTCGTCGGTCGCGACCGGGCCCCCGGCACTTCTGAGCGCTTTCGAGAAGTATCGCCGCGCGGTAAGTAGCCCAGCTGCAGAAACGCGTCCGGCTTCACAGTGTCTATGACTCATCGTGTAGTAAACGTCTCCGAGACCAAGTTCTGCGCGGATCTCCGTCGTTGGGCTCCGTCGGGCGAGCGAGTAATAGCGAGCTGCCGTTGCGAGATGCCGCTCTTGGGTCGCGACGTTTCCGAGTAGCAGTCGGAGCAGCGCCCTTACGGCTGCAGTGGGCGCGACATGAAGAGCCCGAACCAGATGCTGCTGCGCGCGCCCCAAGTTGTGCAGTAGGTAGTAGCCGACACCGACAAAAACCTCGGCATACCCGCGCGCGCGACGAACGAGTTCGGTTCGGATATGTGCCCGCCCACCGATACTGACTGAGAGCACGTAAGGAGAGCGAATCGGGCCGCCGTAGCCGTATTGCCCGCCCAGACCGCTGGCCCAGGGTAGCTTTTCGGCGTTGAGGTAGAACGCGGGCTGTAGACGCGTGCCTTCCGCGTCGGTGATCAATTCGCCGTAGATAAGGATGTCGGCCCCGATCGCGCGCGCGATCCTTTCCGCAGCGCGGGCTTGAGCCAGTCCGTCGCTTCCTTCGATCGAGTCGACTTGAGCTGGCCCACGGATCTGGACGTCGAGCGTGTCGTCAATGCGAGGTAGTTCGCTACGAAGCGCGTGCGCCGCAGCGTCCGCAAGGGCGACACCTTGTGCCGAGGGCGTGCCGTCGGAAGCGAAAGCTGCAATGGCGACATTTAGATCACCCGTCATGCGGCCTGGCCTACTACCAGCGTTGCTCGAGAAGGCCAAAAGGACTCCGCCGAGCGTAGCCACGGAAGCTGCGAACCCGATTCCGGCACCGAGCGGGCTCAGCAGTTTCCCGTGAACCCTCGACCAGACTTGCCTCCAGCGGGAGCGGGACGGGGCTGCGGCTCCCGGCTCGGGCAATACTTCGAGGCGCACCCTGCGCGGCGGAGACAGCGCAAGGAGAGGCGGATGAACGTCGATCATCGCGGCCGTCAGCGCGTCGCTCACTTCACGCCTGCGCGACCGAGAAAGTCTCTTTTCGCCGAAGCAGGCGCGCAACGAGGCCAGCTCGATCCATTCGCGACCACCTGCTCGCTTTATTCGGTCTCGCAGTTCCCTCGCGCTGTCAAGATCGTCACGTCTCATAAGCCGGCGATATTATCTAGTGTCGCGCTGGTTTAATTCGTTTGCGGTTAGGGTAGGTAGTGGGTATGCCTATTCCTACTGCTGTTTCAATTGAGTTGACCGACGAAGAGCGCGCCGTGTTCGAGGGGTGGACGCGGCGTCGTAAAGAGCGCTCAGGCGCTGGCGTTGAGGGCGCGGATCGTGTTGATGGCCGCGGAGGGGTTGTGGTCCAATGGCGAGATCGCTGAGGCGCTGGGGTCTCGCGACCGACAGTCACGAAGTGGCGCAACCGGTTCTCCCAGCGCCGGCTTGAAGGGCTCGCTGATGAGCCGCGGCCCGGCAAACCGCGGACGATTACCGATAGCACTCGATCGCATCGCGCCGACATTGCCGATGCTCCCGAGCACACCACAGCGCGCGACGCACGACTACGAGCGGCACGGCACCTCCAGCCTCTACGCCGCGCTGAACGTCACGAGCGGGCAGGTAATCGGGTCGCTACACCGCCGCCACCGCGCGATTGAGTTCCCGAAGTTCCTGCAAAGGATCGACCAGAACGTGCCCGGCCATCTCGACGTGCATCTCGTCCTCGACAACGCCTCCAGCCACAAGACCCCGAAGGTGCGGCGCTGGCTCGCCCAGCACCCCCGGTTTCATCTGCACCTCACCCCGACCAGCAGCTCGTGGATCAACCTCGTCGAGCGCTGGTTCGGCGAGCTCACCACCAAGCTGCTACGCCGCGGCGCGCACCGCTCCGTCCACGCGCTCAACAGCGACATCCGCCAATGGATCGACACCTGGAACGAAAACCCCCAACCCTACGCATGGACCAAGACCGCCGACCAAATCCCCGACTCCATCAGACGATACTGCCAACGAATCAACCAGACGGGACACTAGCCGAACTTCGCTGTTGTGCTCGTGCGTCCGCGACTGGTCGCGCGGCACGGACGTGAGCCTGTAGCTCCAGGCCCAGAACCTGTCAAGGGCACCCCCTCGGTGCCACCGGCGGCGGGCCCCTGACGGCCCGGCTTTGGCAGAGCGCGGATCCTCCGCTGTTAGACAGTATGGGGTGGTGTTGGCGTGTGGTGTTGTGTTGGTTCGTCGACGCTCCCGCGCATCGTGTGTCGCGGGCTGGTTACCGCATTGATGGAAAGGGAGCGTCGACATGAGTGAAGGTATCTGTTTCGCAGGGCTTGATGTGCACGCGCGAAAGACAGCGGCCGCGGCCGTGCAGCTCGGATCGGGTGAGGTGTGGAAGGCTCAGTTGCCGGGTTCTTCGGCAGCGGCGATCGAGTGGTTGCAGTCGCTCCCAGGGCCGGTACGCGCGGTCTATGAGGCCGGACCGACGGGGTTCGGGCTGGCGCGGTTCGCGCGATCGGCTGGTGTTGAGTTGATGGTTTGTGCACCGGGTGCGATCCCGCGTCAGCCCGGTGACAGGATCAAGACCGACACGCGTGACGCGTTGAAGCTCGCGAGGCTGCACGCGGCGGGGCAGCTACGCCCGGTGCTCGTGCCAGCACCAGAGCCTGAGGCGCTGCGTGATTTGGTGCGTGCGCGTGAGGATCTCCGTGGTGATCTGATGAGAGCGCGCCACCGCGTCAGCAAGCTGTTGCTGCGCCAGGGCCTGATCTGGGCGGGACCGGGTGAGTCCTGGGCTCAGCGTCACCTGGAATGGTTGGGTAAAGCCCGGTTCGAGCAGCCGCTTCTGGAGGTCGTCTTCGGTGAGTACCTGGCCCACCACGAGACCCTACTCGCGCGCCGTGATCGCCTGGACGGGATAATCCTCGAGCAGTCCACCCAGGGCTCGTGGGCACCGGCCGTCGCGCGACTGCGGTGCCTGCGTGGCGTGGACACCCTGACAGCCGTCGGGCTTCTCGCTGAGATCGGCGAGATCGGCGCGTTCGCGCACCCCAAGCAGCTCGCCAGCTATCTCGGGCTCGTCCCGTCTGAGCATTCCTCCGGCAGCACACGCCGGCAGGGAGCGATCACCAAAGCCGGATCCAGTCACGCCCGCAGGCTGCTCATCGAGGCAGCCTGGCACTACCGTCGGGCACCGCGTATCTCGCTAACGCTCAAACGCCGCCAGAACGGTCAGCCACCCCCTGCGATCAACGCAGCGTGGCGCGCGCAGATCCGACTGCACCGACGGTGGGCACACCTCGACGGATCACGCGCGAAGAAGCGCACCACGGTCGCTGTTGCGGTCGCCCGCGAGCTCGCATGCTTCGTCTGGGAGATCGCCCAACAACCCGACTGAGCACTCATCACCACAACCCGTTCGGGTTGGGGGTGGCGGCCGGCGCCGCGTCACCAGGGACCCGCGATATCGCTATGAGCACCAGCCAAGAACGACTGGCGCGCTCGTTTCTAGACCGCGGCCCAGGCGCAGCGAAGAACCGTCATGAGGTAACCAGCCCTCGCATATCAGCCTGACTGCCCTCGCAGCCCCGGCCGCCACCCCCAACCCAAACCACAGCCCACACCACAAAGCCACAACCGGCACGATCAACCCAACCCCAAACTTGACAACACCACCCATATCAGCGATGAGGTCTCGGAATCCTCGCGGCGTCGCTGTCAATCAGTCGACGAAGTGGCGTGCTTCCGCTTCAGACCAGATTGCAAGCGTCTCAGCTGTCAGGGACGAGGCTTGGGCTTCGGACGAAATGCACTCGTGCCTGCCTACCTACCCTCGGCGCCGTGCCCAGGCAGGCGCGTGATCGCGTACCCAAGCGGCGAGCAGCGGGTCGGCCAGCGCCCATGTGCGTGGCTGTGGCTGCCAGGCGAGGCCGAGCTCGCGGAGACGTGCGAGGGCGTCGTTGACGCTCTTGGGGTTGGCCGTGACGGCGTGTGGTCTGAGCCCTACGCTGATCGCGGCGACGACCGGCTGTGCGCTGGGGTGGACTCGCCTGAGTAGGTCCCACTCGCGGGCCGTCAGGCTGGCGGTCGTCTGCCGCAGGTGTCGCCAGCCGGCCAGCGCGCGGGTCTGGTAGTCCTCCCCGCGGGATGGAGCGAGGTCGATGATGCGCCAGGTGAGGGCCGGCACACCGGCGGCGAGCTCGGCTGCTGCGCCGATCAGCTCAACGCGTGCCCTGGTCCAGGGGCGCGTGATCGCGAGGTCGTCAGTGAAGCGCGACGGCTTTGCTCGGCGGATGCGGATGAACTGACCGGCGTGGTAGAGGGGGTGGTCGCCGTCCTCCAGGGCTTTGCTGCCTGGACCGTCGGGATGTTCGACCAGAACGAGGTCCAGATGCGGGTGTCGCTGGCGGGCGGCGCGGAGATCCCCGAGGAGTTGGCGAGTCTCGTGGTCCGATAGGGATGAGAGCATCAGACCGAGGTGGTCGATTGCCAGCAGTGCGTCGTCGTCAGCGAGTGCGAGCAGCAGCTCGATGGCGTCAGAGAGGGATTGCTTGCCTGTCCCTTTGCCGACATCGAGGCGAAGGTCTTCGAGGTCTATGCCTCGTTGGTGGAGAGTCCGTGAGAGTCGCAGGCCGGCGGCGCTGGCCGGCGGCGTCGCTTGCGCCCACCACGCGGCGGCGTCGGGAGCGAGTTGGGCGATCGCTGTATCGGCGATCACCATGGCGAGGTCGCGACTGTCCGTGCAGCTGCGCGCGTCCACCAGCACACGCGTGCCATGGAGCTCGTCGATGACCGCGGCCAGTAGGGCGCTCGTCCCGCTCCATGGGTCGCTGGAGACGACCGTGAGACCGGGTCTCTGGTCGAGAACGTCGAGCAGCTCCTGGTACTCAGCGATGCGGCCGGTCAGCACTTCGGCGTTCCCGGCCTTCTGTGCGGTCTCAGGCATGCTCATCCTCCGCGAGATGCCTACGCGCCTCGTCGATAGCCATCTGGGCATCGAATCCTGCGACCGTGACGCTCCCGAGCTTGCGAGCGCCCAGGGCTGCATATCGCGCCGCCGTCATCGTTGGGTACGGGCGTCCTTCTCCGAAGGCGATCAGCAGCTCGAGCGCCTCGGGCGCCAGCTCCAGACCGGCTTGGCCGAAGCGTTCTGAAAGGCCGGTACGCCAGATATCTGCGGGGATTCGCGGGTCGAGGGTCAGTCGGTCGACGAGCTTGCCAAACTGAACCGGCGCGCCGAGCATCCCATCGAGCGCTCGCTCGTCGCTGCCATCAACGAGTACGACGACGTTGGGATTGCCGCTGTAGAGATCGACGAGATCTCCGAGCAACTGCTCGCCGTCTACGTAGTCAGCGGCGCGTTGCAGCTCGTCGAGGAACAAGACCACCGGCCGGTCTCTCTCCTCGGCCAGCGCCATCGGCAGGGCGAGGATCTTGCGTGTTGGCAGTGCGCCCGCCTGCTCCCCGAGCTGGCTCAGGTCAAGGGGTATCCCCTGAGCCGCGAGGGTCTGCTCGATCAGTGGCCGGGCTACCCGCAGCAGTCCGCGCATTGCGGCTGTGCGCGAGATCCGGTTGCAGCGATCCACGACGAGCTGGAGCAGGTCCCTTGCGTCCGTGCGCTCGGGGACCTCGATTTCGACGACCACCATGTCCTCGTGCGCGAGCCGCTCGCAGGCTGCGGAACAGACGGTCGTCTTGCCGATCCGGCGTGGTCCGGTGAGCATCGTGTGGATAGCCTCGCGCGACCGCCGCACGATCTCCTCGATGTCCCCCGTCCTGCCGATCACCAGATCGGCAGGCACTGGGCCACCGGCGGGAAACAGGCGTCCTATACGATCATCCATCACGCTATGAATAGTACCAATGAGTAATAACATTGTCACTCTGGGGTACTATCTGACTGCTCCGTGTATCGAGCCGTCTGGTCCTGCGGGCTGCCTTGATCGCTTGCTCGTTCGGCAAGCTCGGCTTGCTCGCGAGGTCGCCGATGACGTGTGCGTAGTGGGTAAGCAGGGTTGCTGCGCTGTGGCCCATCCACTCGGAGATCTGGATGATCGAGTGCTTACGCTCGTGGATCAGCAGGCTCGCGAAGCTGTGGCGCAGGTCGTAGGGCACGGGGCCTTCGTATGTCCGCTTGGTCTTGCGCTTGCCGTTGCTCACGATCGTGGTCTTGGTGATCGTGGCGATGCCCGTTGCCTCGCACGCAGGCTGCCAGACGCGCGATCGCCAGTCGCGCCAGTCGTGATCGCGCCAGGGTGCGCCATCCGGGCGCGCGAAGATCAAACCGCCTGGGCTGCCGCACGCCAGCTGGTACTCATGTAGATCGTCTTGCAGAACATCGAGCAGCGGCGGAAAGCGTGGCGGACGTCTGGTCTTCTGGCCGGGCACGATCTCACCGTCGATCCACTTCTGCTCGATCAGGAGGGTCGCCCTGCGCACGTGCTGGTATTCGAGGGCGAGTGCCTCCTCCGGGCGCAGGCCGGCATACGCGAGGACGCTGACGAGCGTTGCGTCTCGCAGCCCTTGATCCGAGCGCAGGAGCATCTGCCGGCGCAGTGCCTCGACTTCGGTAGGGCGCAGCGGCTTGATCGCCCGCACACGCGGAGCGCTCGGCTTTGTGATCAGTTTGACGACGTTGACGCTCGCCCTGTCCCATTCCACGGCCCGTGCGAACATGCTTTGCAGCAGGCCGAGGCAGCTTCGGATCGTGGCCGCTCCCGCCCCCGCCTGTTCTAGTTCGAGGATGAACTCGCAGAGGACCAGCGGAGTGATCTGGCGCAACTCCATCGGACCGAGTCGCCCCGCGATGTGCTTACTCCACAGGCAGCGGTACTTCCTGCGGGTGCTCGGCTCGAGGCGGGTCTCGACGTACAGACGCCAGAAGTCGCCCATGAATTGCTCCAACGCCTCGTTCCCGGATTCGAGCACGGCGAGGTCTCGGGTGCGCTTGAGCAGCCGCAGCCGGGCGCGGAAGTCCAGGGCGTCCTGTGCGGTGTCAAAGGTCCGCTGGTCGCGTTTACCTCGAGCGTTCTTGAACCTGACCCTGTAGACGTAGTAGACCTCGCCGCTGTGCCGGCGACGCTCGCGTATCTCAACCCCGGGGATTGGCTTCGGGCGTACGCTCATGTCTATATAAGCCCGTGGCTCTCGGCTTGGTTGCGCTGACCCTTCGCCCGTTAGCGCTGGTGTCGACGTCAGCCTCATCGTGCACACCGTCGGCTCACGGCCAGCTCCGAGGAGGCTTCGCGCCCCCAACGCGCCCCCGTAGACCTCGGCTGACTGCTCTCGCAAGAGGCCAAATGCCAAACAACATCCTCTTTGCAGCGGTTGTTCGAAGTGTGGGAGAGGACACTTTCTCGTGCCCCCCTCCTTACCATGGAGGTGCTCTACCAGCTGAGCTACGTCGGCATGTCAGTGGAGCATCCTACCGCCACCCGAGCCGGGATAGGAGGACAGCTCGGCGCCTGCGGCGCGGGGCCACTCGTCGAGCACTCGGGGAATTTCGTACTTACGCCCATGGCGGAACCTCGTCCTTCATCTTACGTTGGCAACCGCAGTGCCCGCGTGCAACACTGAGGCAATGATCGCCTCGCCATCGCAAGCCACCAGCGAGTTCGTCGATGCGATCGTCACCCGCGACTTCGCCCGCGCCCGGGGCCTTCTGCACCCGGAGATCGACTTCCGGGCGATGACGCCAAAGCGCATGTGGGAGGCCGACGGACCGGCCGATGTCGAGGACGCTCTCCGTACTTGGTTCGAGCACCCCGACCGCACCGTCACGGCGATCGACGCGACCGAGCCGGTGACGGTCGCGGACACTCTGCGCGTCGGGTGGCGCGTTCGCGGCGCCGACGCTGACGGCGCGTTCAGCTTCGAGCAGCAGGCCTACGTGCGCGAGCGCGACGGACAGGTTGCCTGGTTGCGCGTGATGTGCAGCGGTCCGCGCCCGACATGAATCACGCGCGGTGGGCGCATCCTCCGCTACACCTGCGACGATAATTCGCGCATCGCCCTGTCTTCCACCCCGCAAGAGTCCGAGCCACGAGCCGGAGCAGCCGCTTTGGTGCGCCGCGCCGCGGACTGGATCGTCCGCGAAGAGAACCCGACGGGGGTCGTCTACGGCACGATCCTGATCGGAGCGCTGATCGCCGGTGAGAGCGGAGCGCACGAGGGCTATCTCGACATGATCGCCTCGACGGTGCTCGCGCTGGGAATCTTCTGGCTCGCCCATTCCTACTCCACGATTCTGGGACGTCGCCTCGCCCGGCAGGAGCACCTCACCGCGGGCGCGCTCGCGCGGGCGCTGGGGCGTGAATGGTCGATCGTTCGCGGAGCGTCGATCCCGTTGCTGACGCTGCTCATCGCCTGGGCCGCGGGCGCGAGCGAAACCACCGGCGTCGATGCGGCCGTGTGGGCGGCGATCGCGAGTCTCGTCATGTTCGAGCTCTTCGCGGGGCTGCGGGCACGATCGACGCCGCGGGAGCGCGTGCTCGAAGCCGCCGTCGGGGCGACGATGGGGCTCGCGATCCTAGTGCTGAAGTTCGTCGCGCACTGACCGTCCCACGCCCTCGGCATCGCCCGACGCTGCCCGGCGCCCTCGGGCAGGCCGCCATGGCGGCGTAAAGCTCCGACTCGTACGCATTCCCAAAAACACGCGATAAGCAGGGGATTTTCGATCAACCGGACAAGTCCCGGGAGGTCGGCGGAACCTCCGCGCACTTCCCTGTAGACAAAAAATCGCTGACATGGAATGATTCCTAGTTGACAGATTCCTTGACAGGTGTCTGGACATGTAGATCGTTTCGGGGAGGTAGAAGAGAGATGTCCGAGCACAACGGTGGGGAGTTGGGCGTAGCGAGATCGATCGCACCCCTGTATCAGCGGCTGCCGAGAGGGCCTCACCATCTCGAGCCCACGGAGGTGGCGCGTCACCAGCGTCTGCGTATGCACGGAGCGATGGTCGAGGCGGTCGCCGCCAACGGCTACGCGAACACGAGCGTCAAGCAGATCATCGGCCTGGCGGGAGTCTCACGACGCGCTTTCTACGAGCAGTTCGCGAACAAGGAGGAGTGTTTCCTGGCGACATTCGACCTGGTCGCTGCGCGCGGGGTCAAGCGCGTACATGACGCCTACCTCGCAAGCGGCGGGGATCTCGAACAGCGGGTCCGGGCCGCCGCGGGGGAGTTCACCGGGGAGATCGGCGCAAACGCCAAGGGCGCGGAGTCTGGCCATCGTCCAGGCGCAGACGGCCGGAGCGCCGGGACTGGCGCGTTTGCGCAGGGCGACTGGGACGTTCGAGCAGATGCTCTCCAGCAGCTTCGCCCACGCGAGCGACGCAGGGCCGCTGCCGACTCCGATCGTGCGGGGGATCGTGGGCGGAATGCACGAGGCGACAGCCGTGCGCCTGCGCGCCGGCCGCCACGAGGAGATACCGGCGCTGAGCGAGGACATCGCGCAGTGGACGCTGCTGTTCCAGACCAACGCCGGCGGGCAGCTCTCAGAACGCCTGTCCGAGCGCGCACGGGCGAGCTCAGCGGCCGGCGCCCACCAACGGCGCGTGGTCGACCCGGGCAGGCGGCTCAGCGGCGCAAGCTCGACGCTGGACGCATGGATGCCGGCGGGCCTGCGCGCGGTGTCCCCCGCCAAGAGCCGCATCCCGCTGATGATGCCCAGCTCGGACGAGGAGCTGCGCGAGCGTCTGCGTTCGAGCGTGCTGAACCTCGCGGTGATCGACGACTACCACGAACTGAGCGCGCCGCAGATCGCCGAGGAGGCGGGCGTGCCAATCGAGTCGTTCTTCGAGCTGTTCGACTCAAAGGAGGAGTGCTTCCTGGCGGCGTTCGACGACCTCAGCGACGAGCTGCTCGCGATCGCCTCTGATCCGGAGCTCGTGTCCGGGGACTGGGCGCTCGCCGTTCGCCGTGTCGTGGGCGAACTGCTGGCGCTGCTGGCCGAGCGCCCGCTCTACGCGCACATCATTGCCTCCGAGGCGCCCAGCGCCTGCCCTGAGGCGCTGGAGCGCGACTGCGACCTCGCCCACAGCATCGCCACGCTGCTGACCGAGGGAGCGCCCGAGCCGTCCGCGAACAAGCTCGCCGTCGATGGAGTCGCCGGCGCAATCTGGCACACGATTCGCTGTCAGGTGACAGGCGGGCAGATTCACCTTCTGCCCGCCCTGTCGGACTACCTCGCCTATATCGTGCTCGCACCGTTCATCGGCGCCGACGCCGCCGCGGAGGTGGTGATCGAGGACTGGGCCGCGGTGAGCCCCGTAGCAAGCGCGACCTGTTGAGACGCGACCGGTTGAGAAGCTACTGGCGTCGCTTGCTCGAGCGGCGATCGACGAGATAAGTCAGCACGATCCCGAACAGGACCGAGATGACGATCACGAGGATCAGCGGGGCCTTGCCACTGCCGAAGATCCAGTTGACCTGGACCGATTCGAGGTTGAGCACGGCGAATAGCGTGATCAACACGGCGAGCAGCACCATCCCCGCGGTGCGAACCTGTTCGCGGCGGCCGCGCTTGGTCTCCGGCACTCCTGGCTGAGGCTCGGACATCGCCGTGCGATGCTACTAAGGACCGATCCCGCTGGGGCTACTCCTTGCGGGAGAGTCCTAGCCGACCGGCGCCGCCGCGCGCTCGGCGGCCAACCACGGGCACTGCACGGACAATTCCTCCACGCCCAGCGCCGCCGCGACGTTGAGCGCCATGCCGCGCATGAAGAACTCGTCCAGGCGCTCGGGCTCGAGCACCCGAGAGCTCGCGCGCGAGCTCGACGAGCTGTGCGAAGCGGTGACGTACGCGCGCGCGTACGACCTCGTCGTCGCAGGCCGCGTAGCACTGATGCTGGAGCATCAGGTAGTCGCGGTCTGACTCGAGCAGCTTGCGATAGGCGAGGCCCATCGCCTGCAGCGTGTCCTCGCAATCCTCGGGCGCCAGCCCCTCGTGGTACTCGGCTGCGGCGAAGCGGAAAGTTTCGGAGATGCGCTCGAAGCTTCGCTCCAGCGCGGCGATGAACAGCTCGCGCTTGCTCGGGAACAGACTGAACACGTATGGCTGAGCCACGCCGACGCGCCGCGCGATGCGGTCGACCGCCGTGCCGCGCAGACCCCCTTTGGCGAACTCGTGCACGGCCGCGGAGATCAGCTCCTCGCGCCGCTCTGCGGCAGGAACCCGCCGGCGGACCCGGGTCGGCTTCTCAGACCTCATCTCCTCACTCACAGTAGGACCAAAATTAGCGGCGGCTAATAAACTTGTCAAGGGGCGCGGCACGCCCGCTCGCGCGATTACGATGTCGGGCATGGCACTCCCACTCTCAGCCCGCGCATGCGCAGCGATGCTCGCGTCGACCGCGATCGCCCTGCTCGCTGGGTGCGGCGGCGCGACCAAGACCGTCTCCGTAGCGAGTGCCCCCACGACCTCGACCGGGACCACGGGCGCCTCGACCGGCCCGACGACTGCGCCCCCCACCACGAGTACCGCGAGCACTCCGAGCGGCACGACGAACGCCGGGGGCGCCGCGGGCGGCGCCCCCGGCGGCACAAGCACGCGCACGGCGACCGCCCCCGCGTTCGCCGAAAAAGCAGAAAGCGCCGGCACCGAAGGACTCGCCGGCGCGCAGGCGGTCGTGCGCGCACACGGCTACACCGCCGGCGAGACCTCGGACTACCATCCCAACCAGACCCTGCGCGTGCTCGTCGGCACCGGCTCGCACTCAAACGACGGCTATGACAAACAGGCGTTCTTCTTCGTGGACGGCCACTATCTCGGCACCGACGCCAGCCGTCCGAGCGCCCAGATCAGCATCGTCTCCCAGAGCGACACCGAAGTCACACTCGCCTACCAGCTGTATCGCCCCAACGACCCGCTGTGCTGCCCGGGCGGCGGCACAGCGCACGTTCGCTTTCAGCTGAACAACGGTCGGCTCGTCCCACTCGATCCGATACCGCCGGTCAGCTCCAGCAGCGGCACGAGCCGGCAGTAGCCTCCACGCGGCGACATCGGGACGAGCCAGCGCCGGACGTCCTATCGTGAGGGACATCAGAGCACGTCCATCGTCATAGAAAGGGTCCCGCCGATGAGCGCAACGATCGAGGGTCGCAGCGAGGAGCTGCTGCAGGCCAAGAACTTCTGCCTGGTCTCCACCATCCGCCCCGACGGGTCGGTGCACGCCGCGCCGGTGTGGGTGGATTTGCAAGACGGCCGTCCTGTGTTGAACACCGCCGAGGGTCGCGCCTGGCCGCGCAACCTCGAACGCGATCCGCGCGTGACGCTGACGGTGCAGAACATGGAGAACCCCTACGAATATCTCGCGATCCGCGGGCGCGTCGCCGAGCGCACGCACGAGGGCGCCGACGAGCACATCGACGCGATGGCCAAGAAGTACCTCGGCCAGGACTCCTACCCTTTCCGCCAGCCGGGCGAACAGCGCGTGATCGTCCGCATCGACCCAGAGGATGTCCACGTCTGGGGCGGCTGAGTCGCAGGCCTGCGCGATACTGCGTCCTCAGTCGCTCGCGTACGTAGTACGCCACGCTCCCTGCGTCCTTGTCTCGCTTGACCTGCGACTCAGCCGGAGCGTTGCGTGAGAACCCACCCCTATCCCCGCCCAAGCAGCCGTCGCCACAGCGACGGCGGGCGGGGTTGGGTGCGCAGCCACTCGTCGCGGAGGGTGAGCTTTCCGGCGGCGCGGGCGCGCATCACGCATTCGGTGTGGGCGTGGCGGCGACGGTGTGAGTCCCCTTCGGGGGCGATCAGCATATGCTCGCTGAGAGCGGGCAAACGATGACCACAGATCGGACAGCGATACGTCGCCGGCTTGCGGTTCGCCGCACGGCGCACCGTCCACCATGGGGCGGGGGGAAGGCTCGCGGTCATCGCTCCATTGTCGCGCCCGGACACCGTGCCCGGGTGGTGTGGTCGAGCGCGGTGGCGGCGAGCCTCGCCGTCGGCTTCGGCCTGGTGCTCGCGCGCGCCGAGCGCGAGCGACGGGAGGCGCGCTTCAAGCGCGTGCCGGCGAAGATGCGGCGCTTTGGCCTGCTGCCGGGTGAGACGCCCGCAAACGGCTACAGGCGGATCGCGCTCGCACAGCTCGACATCGCGATCGAGCACCTGCAGGGAGCGTCGCGCCCGGCGCCTGAGGAGGCTGTGCATGAGACGCGCAAGGCGATCAAGCGTGCGCGTGCGCTGATGCGACTGCTGGAGGGCGAGCTTGGGGTAAAGCGCGCGGATCGCGAGCGGGCGTTGCTGGGTGACGCCGCGGCGCGACTGGCCGGCGCTCGCGATGCCGAGGTGATGGTGAGCGCGCTCGATGCGCTGGTGAAGCGCCATCCGCGCAAGCTGGGCGGGCGCCGTGGCGTGGCGGAGCTGCGGGCCGATCTCGAGCGCGAGCGCCGGCGCGCGAGCGCGCGCACGCCGGGAGACGCGCCGACGCGCGAGCGTGTCGCGGAGGAACTGGCGCGGGTGCGCGTGCGGGTGACGGAGTGGAAGCTGCCCGCGAGCCGCTCGGCGGCCAAGCTCACCGAGCCAGGCCTCGAGCACATCTACCGCGCGGGACGCGCCGGCGCTCGCCGCGCCGGCAGGCGAGGCGACCGCGGACGGCGCCGCCGGGGCAGCAGCGGCGCAGGCGCGCGCGCGTTTCACAGGTGGCGCAAACACGTCAAGGACCTGCGCTACGCCACCGAAGTCCTCGACGTGCGCGAAGCCGAGATGGTGAGCATTGAGGGCAGGTCGAAGGACAAGTCGAAGGGCAAGGCGGCGGGCAAACGTACGCGCAAGCAGCGCAAGCGCGCTGCGGCGCAAGGCAAGCGCGCTGCCAAGATCGCGCGCCGCGCGGATGCACTCGGCGAAATGCTCGGCGAGGAGCATGACCTGATGCTGCTGGGCGAGCGGGTGCGCGCTCACGGACAGCTGCGGCGAGGTCGCAAGGGCACTCGCCGGCGGCTGCTGAAGGCGATCTCTCGCAGGCGCGCGCGCCTACGAAAGCGGGCGCTGCGCGACGGCGAGCGCCTGTATGCGTCAAAGCCTCGGCGGTTTGTACGCAACTTGCGCGCGTAATCGCCCCGCGGACTGAAGGAAAACCCGCAATCGGCCGATGAAATGGGGCGGACTTCGATGTCCGCAAAGCGATGCGCGCCCGAACGACACCAGCGATGCTGTTCCTGGCCTCCCTGCTGGGGGGAGTGGGGGTGCTCGTCCTGCACCTGACGGTGGGCCTCGGCGGAGCGCACACGAACGAGCTGTTCGACGACTACGTCTACAACGCGCTGATGTTCGGCGCGGCGTTCGCGGTGATCGCTCGCGGGATCACCGTCAAGGCCCAACGCGCGGCGTGGCTGGCGATGGGCGCCGGGCTGATGTGCTGGAGCCTGGGGGAACTGTATTTCACGCTGTTCCTCGAAGGCGTGGGGGAAGCGAACGGGATCACGCCCGCCGACGTGCTGTATCTGGCGATGTACCCGTGCATGTATGTCGCGCTGACGCTGCTCGTCGGCTCGCACCTGCGGGAGCTGCGGATGAGCATGTGGCTGGACGGGTTGATCGCGGGCTTGGCGGCCGCGACGCTCGCGGCGGCGCTGGTGCTGCCTCCGATTCTCGACAGCGCGACGGGGGACGTCGCCTCGGTGGCGGTCTCGCTGGCATATCCGATCGGGGACATCCTGCTTTTGATCTTCACGATCGGCGCGCTCGGCATGACCGGCTGGCAGCCGGGGCGGGTGTGGCTGCTGATCGCGGCGAGCATGCTGCTGAGCGCGATCGCGGACTCGACCTACGTGTACCAGACGGCGACCGAAACGTAGGTGGCGAACACGTGGCTGGAAAGCCTGTGGCCGGCGGCCGCGGTGCTGCTGGCGGTCGCCGCGTGGACGCCGTGGCCGCGGCTGGTGCGCAAGCGGATCGAGGACTGGCGGCTGGTGTTGGTGCCGGCGCTGTCGCTGCTGGCGGCGCTCGGGGTGTTCGTGTACGGGAACCTGCACGGGCGCCTGACGCTGCCGGCGCTGATCCTCGCGATCGCGACGGTGCTGGCGGTATGCGCGCGGTTGATGCTGACGGTGCGCGAGAACCTGGCGATGCTGGTCGGTTCGCGCAACCTGGCGCTGACCGACCCGCTGACGGGATTGGGCAATCGCCGGCGGCTGATGGAAGACCTGCAGCTGGCGTGCCGCACCGCGAGAGCCGAGGAGCCGTGGCGGCTGGCGATGTTCGACCTGAATGGGTTCAAGCGCTACAACGACACCTACGGCCATCCCGCCGGGGACGAGCTGCTGGCGCGTCTCAGCGGCAAGCTCAGGGAGAGCGTGAGCGCGCACGGGACCGCGTATCGCATGGGCGGCGATGAGTTCTGTGTGTTGTTCAAGTGCAGCGCGGCCGCCGAGCGCGAGGTCTCGCGGGCGTGCGTCGGGGCGCTCTGCGAGGAAGGTCCAGGCTTTCTGATCGGCGCGGCCCACGGGGAGGTCGGCATCCCGACGGAGGCGCGCGAGCCTTCGGAGATCCTGCGGCTCGCCGATCAGCGCCTGTACAAGCGCAAGGACCAGACGCGCGAACAGTACGTCGCGCGCCACACGCGCGCGAGTGCGCGCGGGCGCTTCGACGCGGCGGTCGTGACGGCGTTTGCCGAGGCGTCCCCGATCGGCGACACGGCCCCGGGGCCGATCATGCCTCGCGGGGCGCTCGAGCAGTAACGCGTCGCGAGCTGCGGCGGGCGCCGTTCAGCGCCCCTTCGACCCAGGTGACGAACGCGGCGCCGCTTGGACGCAGGTGCTGCGCAGCGCCGCTTGGACGCAGCGCCGCTTGGACGCAGGTGCTGCGCGGCGCCGCTTGGACGCAGGCGCCGAGCGGCGCCGCTTAGAAGTACGTGCGGGCGAGGAGGAGAGCAGGCCGTAGATCTGCACGATCGCGGCCTGTACGAGCAGCTGCGAGGAGGGCGGCGAGCCGAAGACGAACATGTTGTTGGACGAGCCGCAGGTGCTGCCAGGCGTAGTCGACGTAGGGCTGGGCGAGCTTGGCCCCGGGCGGGTCGTGGGTGACGGAGTCGAGGTAGAGCATGTTGCGGAAGTAGACCGAGACGAAGAAGGGCAGTTCTGAGCCGAGTCGTTCGGGGGTGTAGTAGGCGAGCGCGACCTTCGCGGTCTGGCGCGCCTGGTAGAGGTAGGCGGAGTTGCCGGTGGCCTGGTAGAGGAGCGTGCCGGCGCCGACCATGGCGCCCTGGTTGTAGCTCCAGTAGACGCGCGCGACGGCGCCGTGGGCGCCGATGTGGTCGGCGTAGAGGCCGTTTGCCTGCAGCAGGCAGGTGCGCGTCCAGTTGTAGGCCTGTTCGGCGAACTGCAGGTAGCCGACGTTGCCCGTGAGTTGGTAGAGGCGCACGCGCGAGCTCGGCGCCGGGACCGTCGGTGACGGTGTTGCGTTCGTTGTTGTCGGCGGCGTTGGAGAAGGGGATGCCGCCGGGGCAGACGTGTTCGGGATCGGTGTCCCAGCCGGCCATCACGAACGCCATGATCGCCTCCGCGCTGCCGAGCGCGGCGGCGGAGTGCGTCAGCTCGTACATGCGCACGAGCTCGATCCCGACCCACTCGTTGTCGTCGTAGTACTTCGTCCCGCCGGGCCCGGTGGGCGGCGCGACGGTCCCGTCGAACGCCGCGAGCGAGCTCGTGAAGGTGCCTTCGGGGGCGCCGGAGTTGTCGGTGTCCAAGTAGGAGCGCAGGCCGACGAGGCGTGCGGAGAGTTCGTGGGAGAGCGTCGCTCGACAGCCCCGGGATGCGGGAGACGCCGCTGACGTTGCGCATCGTGACGGTCGCGGCGAGCGCCTGTGAGAAGGGCCAGAGAAAGGAGAAGGGTTCGCCCTCGTAGAGGCCCGAGCCGGCGATGTAGAAGTTGTGCTGCATCGCTTCGAACGCGAGCAGTGCCCGCGCAGGATCGCCGTGCAGGACGGGTTTCGGCTTGGGCTTTGCGTGCTTCTTGGACTTGGATTTAGAGGAGGAGGAGGAGGAGGAGCGCGAAGTGGACGAGCCTCCGGCGGGCGCCGAGGAGCCCCCGGTGGGCGCCGATGAAGCGTGGGCGAGCTCGGAGGGTTCGGCCACGCGCAGTGGCCGGGTGGCGCCGGCCGGATAGGGCGAGGCCGCGGCGGCGCGGGCGGGCGGCGACAGGACGCCTACGCCGAGCAGGCACAGGAAGGCGAGCAACGCCGCGAGCGGCGCGCTGCTGTGACGTGGGGAAGGCTGATCGAGGCGGTGACTCATGATCGAAACGCGCGGGCACACCGCACGCGCCCGTAGTTCTCCACAACAGGCGCGACGCCTGTCCGATGCGGTGAGGCTAACGAAGAAAGCGCTTCGGATCGCGCACTGACGGGACCTGCAAGTAAGCGTGCAGCGGCGCCCGTTCAGGCTGTTCCCAAGCGTCGACTCAAGCGTGGGCCACGGCGCCGGAGGCAGGCCCGTCGGCGGCGGCAGCCGCGTCGAGCAGCCGCGAGAGCTCCTCCCCCGAGAGCGCCCCTTCGCATCCGCACGCGCGCATCCCCAGCAGCAGGCTCCCCCCGACGGGCGCCAGCTCGACGGGGAAGACGCGGGCCCGCGGGGCGACCTCGTGGATGGCGTGGGTGAGCGGCTCCACGAACACCTCGCCGGCCCGGAAGGCGCTGCCGATCAGCCCGATCGGGAACTCGCCGGTGAGCCCGGTGTTGGCGATGACGGCGCGGATCTGCTCGCCGAGCAGCGCGGCGGCGCGGGCGAAAAGCTCGCGCGCGACGACGTCGCCCGCTGTGTGCGAGGCGCGAGGTCTCGACGGCGAAGGCCGCGACTTCGCCCTTGGTGAGCGGGGTGGTGTAGACGCTCGCGGCGAGCGCCTCGATCGAGGGGGTGCGAAAGAAGGCGAGGGCGGCGTCGCTGAGCGCGGTCGGCGGCCCTGAGCCGTCGCGGTCGTGCAGCGCGGCGACGAGCGACTGGACGCCGAGCCAGTAGCCCGAGCCCTCGTCCCCGAGCAGGTGTCCCCACCCGCCGGCGCGCCAGGTGCGACCGACCCAGCCCTCCGGGCTGTGTGCCCGCCCGACGCCGAAGACGTTGGAGCCGGTGCCGGAGATCGCGCCGATGCCGGGCTGAGCGCCGGTGGCGGTGGCCCAGGCGCCGACGACGTCGTTGACGACGATCCAGTGGTCGGAGCGGGCTTCGTGGAGGTGGCGGTCGATCGAGGCGGTGTCGGTGCCGGCGACGGCGACGACGGCCGCCGCGAGCTGCGCGTGGGCGATGGAGGCGCCGGAGAGCGCCTGGTCGGTGGCGTCGAGGATCGCCTTGACCGCCAGGCGGGCGCCGACGGCGTCTTCGTTGGAGGGACCGGCGTGACCGAGGTGCAGGGTGCGCGCGTGCAGGTCGAGCACGGCGGCGAGCGTCTTGGTGGCGCCGCCGTCGATGCCGAGGACGTAGCGCGCGCTCTTGCTCTCCCCCGGCGGGCGCGATCGGGAGCGGTGAGAGCCGAGGGCAGTGTGACGAGCGGAGCGCGGTTCATGGGCGGCATCCTCGCACGCGCGCACGCGCGGGGCGGGATAGGATCGATCGGCGATGCAGGCGCAAGCGGTGTTCCCAGGCGCGCCGGCGAGAGCCGGGATGTACGAGTCGTTCTACGTGCGCGCCCTCGCGCCGCGCGAGCCGGTGGGGGTGTGGGTGCGCTACACGGTGCACAAGCGTCCGGGCGAGCGGGCGCGGGGGTCGGTGTGGTGCACGGTGTTCGACGCAAGCCGCGGGCGACCGTGGATGCACAAGTTCACGAGCGAGGAGCTGAGCGCGCCGGGCGACGCGTGGATCGCGATCGGCGCCTCCAGACTGGGCGACGGGTTCGCGCAGGGCGAGTGTGGCGGGGCGCGCTGGTCGCTCGAGATCGAGGCGTCAGAGCAGGAGCTGAGGCATCTGCCGAGCCGTTGGATGTACCGGGCGCCGCTGCCGCGGACGAAGTTGACGAGCCCGTCCCCGAGCGCGCGCTTCAACGGTACGTTGGAGCTGCCCGACGGGCGCGAACTGCAGTTGGAGGGGTGGCGCGGGATGGTGGGGCACAACTGGGGCGCAGAGCACGCCGCGCGCTGGATCTGGCTGCACGGAGTGGGGTTCGCGGAGGATGAGCGCGCGTGGCTGGACGTGGCTTTGGGCCGGATCGAGGTGGCGGGCCGATTGACGCCGTGGGTGGCGAACGGCGCGTTGGGGATCGACGACGAGCGCCTACGGATCGGCGGCCTGGGCGCGCGTGGGCCGCGGGTCCAGGAGAGCACGGAGGGGTGCAGGCTGCTGATGCCGGGGCCGAAGGGCTTGCGAATCGAGGCGAACGTGCGGGTTCCGAGCGGGACAAGCGCGGGCTGGCGCTATGCGGATCCGGGCGGGGGCGAGCACGAGGTGGCGAACTGCTCGGTGGCGCGGGTCGAGCTGGACGTGGCGCCGCCGGCTGCGAGGAAGCCTCGTAGACTTACGAGCGAGCACGGGGGGGCGTATGAGCTGGGAATGCGCGCCGGTGAGGCTCACGGCGTGGAGATTGCACCGTTCGAGGACGGTTGAGTCGAAGCGACGGGCCCGCGGAAACGTCGGAGACACATCTGACGGGGTTCTTATATTTGTGCACCACAATGAGGGGTCTGAGAGCGACCCCGGCAAGCAGAGCAGAGGAGGCGACATGCAGGTGATCGGCGCCGGGTTCGGCCGAACTGGGACGTTGACGCTCAAGGCCGCCCTGGAGGAGCTGGGCGTGGGGCCCTGCTACCACATGGTGGAGGTGCTGTGGGGGGATACGAGCAGGCTGCCGTTGTGGCAGGCGGCGGCGAACGGCGAAGAGGTCGATTGGACGCGGGTGTTCGAGGGCTTCGAGTCGACGGTGGACTGGCCGGGATGCACGTTTTGGAAGCCGCTGATGGAGGTGTTCCCGGAGGCGAAGGTGCTGTTGAGCTTGCGCGATCCGGAGTCTTGGTATGAGAGCGCGAGGAGCTCGATCTACGCGGTGATGCTGGCGGGCAAGAAAGGCGAACTGAAAGGCGGGCAGGAGACGCCGCCCTCGCCGGAGGCCTTCCAGATGATCTCGAAGCTGATGTGGGACGGGACGTTCCATGGACGCTTCGAGGACAAGGCGTATGCGATCGAGCGCTTCAACGAACACAACGAGACGGTTCAGCGCGAGGTGCCGGCGGAGCGGCTGGTGGTGCACGAAGTGAAGGAAGGCTGGAAGCCGCTGGCGCAGATGCTGGGGGTACCGGAGCCGCAGAGCGAGTTCCCGCGGTTGAACGACAAGGCGGCGTTCCGCGAGATGGTGGGCCTGCCGGCGCTGGCCTAGCGCGGGCGCGAGGCGAGCGAGGAACGGAGAGCTTTTCGTCATGAGCGCGAATGTGACCTGGCAGGAGGCGAGCGTCGATAGAGAGCGGCGCTGGTCGGCGCTGGGAGCGCAGGGCGCGACGGTGTGGTTCACGGGTCTGCCGGGCGCCGGCAAGACGACGGTGGCGACGGCGGTGGAGGCGCGCCTGATCGAGGCGGGCCGCAACGCGTACATGCTCGACGGCGACAACCTCCGCCACGGCCTGTGCAGCGATTTGGGCTTCAGCCGCGATGACCGCGAGACGAACGTGGGGCGCGTGGGCGAGATGGCGAAGCTGTTCGCGGACTCGGGCACGGTCGCGCTGGTCGCGCTGGTGTCCCCGTATGCGGAGTGCCGCGAGAAGGTGCGCGCGGGGCACGAACGCGAGGGGCTGGTGTTCGTGGAGGTGTATGTGAACACGCCCAAAGAAGAGTGCGCGCGACGCGACCCGAAGGGGTTGTACGCACGGGCGCGCAGCGGCGAGCTGCGGGGGATGACGGGCGTGGACGACCCCTACGAGCGCCCGCGCAAGCCGGAGGTGGAACTGACCCCGGAGCTGGATGTGGAGGCTGCGGCGGATCTGGTGCTGGCGACACTCGGCGAGCGGCTCTCGCTGCAGCGCGACTGATAACGCGCTCGGGCTACGGGCGCCGAGCCCACGCGAGACGGCGAGTCGATCGCGAAGTGTCCGCGGTCATGCGCGTGCGCCAAATGAAGCGCTTTCAACAGAGATCCTGCTGAACGGATGAGTCGCCGGCGCCGTCGGCCGTTTTTCAACCTCACGTTGCGCCAACCGCTGCGGTGACCGGCGCCGACAGCAACCCGACGAAGCGAGCGGCCAACGGGTCTCCCATCTGTACCACCTGGGTGGTACACTCACGCCATGCCGTCGACCAAGCCACGCATCCAGGTCACGATCGACCCCGAGCTCTCCGCCGCGCTCTCCGAGCTGGGTGGCGCCGAGCCGCGGTCGCGCACCGTCCGTGACCTCGCGCTGCGCGGCGCCGAGGCGGTGCGCACAGAGCGAAGCGCGCGCCGCGAAGCCAGTGAGCACCTGCGGCGGATAGCCACCGGCGAGGACGACGGATACGACTTCGCCGTCGCCCTGCGTCTTCATGCCGAACGCTGAGCCCTACGGCTCAGGCGAACCGCTCGTATTCGACACCTCCGCCTGGAGCCGTCAGCGAGACCCGACCGTGCTGGCGCGCTGGATCGCCACGGATGAGGCAGATCTGCTCCTCGCGTGCCCCGTGGTCGCACTCGAGCTGCTCGGAAGCGCCCGTAACGAGGAGAAGTTCGCCGACCTCGACCGCACCCTCACCGCCCTGCCGACGGCCCCGGTGACGAGCAGCGCAGGCGCAGCCGCCCTGCGCGCCTCGCGCGAGCTGCGCGGGAGCCGGCGCCTGCCCGCCGCCGACTACCTCATCGCCGCGGCAGCCGCCGAGCGCGGCGCGGGCGTCCTTCACTACGACCGCCACTTCGATGCTCTCTGCGGTGTGCTTGGGATCGAAAGCGTGTGGATCGCCGAGCCCGGCTCGATCGACTGAGGTACTGCCAGAGCGCACCCCGCCTTGGGCCAATACGATCCGCGCATGGCCTACGAACAGATCCTCACCGACATCTCCGAGCGTATCCTCACGATCACGCTCAACCGCCCCGAGCGCCTGAACGCATGGACACCGACGATGGCCAGCGAGCTGATCGAGGCCTTCGACCGCGCCGACGCAGACGACGAGGTGCGCGCCGTGATCGTCACCGGCGCCGGGCGCGGGTTCTGCGCGGGCGCCGACCTCGCGGCAGGCGGCGAGACCTTCGACTACCGCACGCGCGAGCACGCTGAGACCGTGCCCCGCGACAACGGCGGGCAGGTGACGCTGCGCATCTTCGCCTCCACCAAGCCCGTGATCGCCGCGATCAACGGCCCCGCCGTCGGCATCGGCGCGACGATGACGCTGCCGATGGACATCCGCCTCGCGGCCGACGACGCGCGCATGGGCTTCGTCTTCGTCCGCCGCGGCATCGTCCCCGAGGCCTGCTCGAGCTGGTTTTTGCCCCGCATCGTCGGCATCGGCCAGGCGATGGAGTGGGTCGCCACCGGCCGCGTCTTCTCCGCCCAGGAGGGACTCGACGGCGGACTCCTGCGCAGCCTGCACCCGGCCGACCAGCTCCTCGCCACTGCCCGCGAGCTGGCACGCGAGATCGCCGAGAACACCGCTCCCGTCTCCGTCGCCCTCGCCCGGCGCATGATGTGGAGCATGCTCGGCGCCGAGCACCCCATGATCGCCCACCGCGCCGACTCCCGCGGCATGTTCTCCCGCGGTCAATCAGCCGACGCCGCCGAGGGCATCACCGCGTTCCTTCAGAAGCGCCCCGCCGCCTTCCCCGACCGCATCAGCGAGGGGCTGCCGGACATTATGCCGGGATGGAGCACTCCGGAGTACGAATAGCGGCGGCCACGTCGCTTCCGGCATGGCCGCCGCGCTACGCGCCAGGAGAGATTCGAACTCCCGACCTTCGGTTCCGTAGACCGTCCCGGCTTTTCGAATCCTTTGTGGCTGGACCACTTTTTCCCTGTGAATCGGGCACTTTTGCGGGATCTGCGGCTTCGGGCTTTGCGGCTGTTAGTAGACGCGCCGTGCGGGCCGTGCTCGACCCCAACGTGCTGGTGTCCGCCCTGATCTCCCCTGCCGGCCCGCCGGCCCAGGTCCTCTCCGCCTGGGTTCAAGAACGTTTCGAGCTCGTGGTCAGCCCCCTGTTACTCGCCGAAGCGCAGGACGCACTCGCCCGGCCAAAGTTCCGCCGATGGGTGAGCCACGCCGCCGCGCAGAAGCTCGCGCAAGCGCTGCACGACCGCAATCCTCGCCGAGGATCCACCAGCGCAGGCGGGGCTGACACCCGACCCCGACGACGACTACCTCGTTGCCCTGGCACGCTCAACGAACGTCGCATACCTGGTGTCCGGGGACACCCACCTGACAGGCCTCACCGACCCACACCCACCCATGGACCTGCTCCACCAGAACGACATCGCCCCCGCCTGAGCGTTCAACCTCGACCCGAGCGCACCACGCGCGCCACCCTACATCGAGATCACCCCACGGGTCCAGGCAGCGCGCGCAGGAGGTGACCCACACGCGGTCAAATGCGTGCTTCCGCCTCGTCACACGCAAGCAGGCGTGTTCAGGCCCTCGGGTCGACGCGCCCGAAGGTCGTCCTGAACGACAGCGCCGGGGCTGGCTATCGCACGCTCGCTATGCTGCGAATGCAGCGTCGCCGCTGACGGTAGGCTCGCGGGCCGTCAGGTCGAGCTGGATGGCGACTCATAGGGCAGCCCGGTCGTCTGGCGAAATGACCGAAAGCATTGACGAGCTTTGGGCACCGACGATGGACGCGCTCAGTCGTCTCAGTGTGCTCGCTGAGCAGTGCGGTTTCGTATCACAGAAGATCCGTAGGTCCCCGTCGGCGGCCCATACAGGAATCGTTTTTGATAAGACGGACTTCGTTGTCCTCAGCCTCGAGTTCGGGGCCCACGGCAGCCCCTACATCTCCTCCGGTGTCTTGCGAGACATCACGGCGGACGAACCTACCGCTCTAAAAGCTTGCAACGCGCGCACCAGAAGTCGCCCCTCGCATCCGTGCTTTCTTGCGCTGGCAGAGGGGCCACTTGGCGCGGACGTAATCATTCAGCAGTCATTCCCACCACAGCTGCTATTTGAGACGCCGGGCTTCTTCAAGTACTGCATCGAGAGCCTGCCGGACGTGGTTCGAGACGCACGGGAGAGACTGCTCGGGCAGGACCTGGGTGGTAATCCGTTCAGTTGGACGGAGCATGAAGCGCAGCGGGTTGCGGCGCGCGCTGTGTAGGGCTGCAAGCTGGAGACCGAACTGGCGGTGTCCAGGAAGGTCAACGAGGTGATCCTCGATCAGAACCTCCCCCCAGCCTCTACCCGGTGATCTCCTCCCTGACCGGGCAGGGATTCGACGCTCGGCTCGCGGCGTTGATGCTCGACGGGATTGAGCTGAAGGGCCGCTGCTGCGTCGTGGCCCTGGGCATCAGCACCGAGGGGGTCAAGATCCCGCTCGGGCTCTGGGATGGCTCCACCGAGAACAAAACCGTCACCGTGTAACCATCCACCGGGATCGTGCCCACCAACTTCCACGGCGAACGGGACAACTTCTGCTGGGGCTCCCGACAGGCCGAAACGAACTCTGCTCCCAGGTCGGTGGATTCAGCAACTCTGCGACTTTGGGCGCCACTATGCACTATCGGGCTGGTGAGCTGCCTTACAGCTCGAGGTCAAGCGATGCGGCGACGAAGCCCGCTGGGAGGGTGTCGATGCGGCGACTCACCGGGTCTGTCCGTTTGGCGTGTAGCAGTTGGCAGTACCGTTGACGTACAGCGTCCCCGCAGCTCCCTGCTTCTCATACGTGAGCTCCACGTCTCCGACAAGTTCTGCATGGACTTCGGTGCTCGCGTTGAGCGGTACTTGGACATTCACTGGGTCAGCGCGTTCGCTGGCGATAGTGACACTAGGCGGCATGGCGTCGCTGGCGTCAGTTTGAGTGGCAAGTTGGAGAGCCAGCGACCGACATGTCGAGCCGACAAGCTTGAAAACTTCACAAGTGGGGCTAGCAACACCACAGTTATCGGAGCCATTGTATCCTCTAAAAAAGCCGTTGAGGCCAGCCACGTAACGAAAGAGCGTACCGCCAATATCGACTGTTCCGGTGTGCTCACCTAGCAGCGTCGCTAGCGGGACAGGGCCGTAGACCTTCAGACTGTGCACAACAGAGGCGATCGATCGCCCACCGCGGCCAATTAGGGCCAGACGGAGTGGATGTAGTCCTTGGGTGACCGGCAGGAGATTGGCCGTCGTCGCGTGGGAGCTCAGTGCCAGGATTGTGCGCCAGACTTGAGCTGTTCCCACCTGTCGCTGAAAGACCAGCCTACTTCCACCGGGGACATGCTGTGCACGATACGTGATAGCGGCCGGTTCTCCCATTTCGACACTTTCATGCACGAAGCGGAACTGAACAGTCGGGCGAGAAGCCAAGGCGATGCCAGGTTGAAGCGCTGCCACGACGAAAGCGAACAAGCCAAGGGTGCGAAGCGATGAGCGGCTGAGCATGTTGGGCGGATACCTCCTACGACGGGATAGGCGGGAGCTTATAGCACCGGGTATGCCTGCGTTGGCAGATCAATCAACATGCTTCGCCATGGCTCCGATCGTGCCGCGTCGGGAACCTCCTTTGCGGTGCGGGCGAGCCTCCCGGCGCAGGACCAGCGGTCCTCCTTTGCGCGGAAAGGGCGACGCTCGCTATCGGCCCGCGAGCGAGTTCGCCGACGGCGTCGCCCAATGTGCACGCATGGGACGAACCTGGGGTGCACGGGCCGCTGGCACTCCGCCTTTCGCATCGCCCCGAAGGCAGCAGGCGTGCTGGCGCGCATGACTGGCGCGCTTGCGGCTCGTTCGGAGCGAGTAGGCGAACGCGGTAGCGGCGCGCCCGCAAAAGCAGAAGTCGATAACGAATGCGGGATGCCAGCGCTGTCAGCGGCCCGCCAGGGCATGCTGGGGCATCTGCTTCAGCAAGCTGAGATTGACCGCAATCGATGATGACGGCGACTGACTAAGCTGTTCGTGCGTGTACGAACCTGTGCCTACGGCAGCCGGACGATTCTTTGACTTTCGCGAGCCTTACCTAGCTGGGATCTACTACGGCGAACCGTCACCCAAGGTGCACCTGCTGTTCACCGAATACCTTGAACCGCACCCAGAGGGGTTCTCTGGATACTTCACGCCGACACCCATCGGCTGGGTCGAGGAACGTATAGACCCCTGTAGCGTGCATATCTTCAAGCTCTCCAGCGATGATGGTGCGCACCTATTCTTGGTTCAGTGGCAAATCAAGGGTGAGGAGCTTCATGAGGTTACGCAACGCCAGATGCGTCAGATGCTGGATACTTGGACGCGGATGTTTCCCAGCCAGGCGATGCAACGAGAGCAGGTGCTCGCATTGATAGCTCAGGGAATCGTCGTCAGTCCGACTGAGATGGGCTTGGTCGCCGAGAACGCTGGCGCTGAACGAAGGATTCAGGAGCCACCACCACCGAAGCGTAGATGGCCTTTCGGCAGATAGGGCGACAGATCATGTGCCTACGGAATGCTAAGGCCGAGCACCATTCCGCAAGGTAGTCGGCTGCACCGACCTCGCCAAAGTCTACACTCGCTGTCAAGCGCGAGATCACTGACAGACACGACGAGAGAGGGGGACCGCCACGCTCATTATACCCTGCACATCACACAAGGCCGTTATCACGAGCATCTACGACCGCCGGGGTCAACCCTTTACTGTTGGCCGCCGGACGGTCAGTTCTCCTCGTCGTCATCAGGGTCGCGGATCATGCCCGTCCCGCCGCATTCGCCGCAAATGCCAGCATCGGTGTGCCCTGAACCTTTACATCTCGGACAAGCGATTTGAGCCATGTGTGCCTCCGAATCTGTTGAGCTAGCTGAACACTGGCATCACATCATATTCGCCGGCGATACGCAGTAACAAGCGGTCGCGCGCGTTTACGCGCTGGGGTAGAACTAGAATGGAGTACCACACAATGGGGATTGCGGTATCCGGGGGAGTCGCGGGCCGTAGCCAGCAGGACCCTCCCACCAGAACGCGTCTGTGTTTCAACAATCGGAAGCAAATGAGTATCGCTCTGCTTAACCCATGCGGTGCTACACGGTCACTTGGACGAGAGGCATGCGGCATCGCGAGTCGGCTTGCGTCTGCTCTTGTCTGCAGTTGCGGTAGCGAGAGTCGGCGCCGCCAGCGTGCTCGGGGATCGTCCGATCTGAGTGTGTCGTGAGCCTGAACCGGGACGTGCTTCACGCGAGGGCATTCGTGATCCGACTGCTCTATGGCGAGTCAGGCCCTGTGTGTGTTACCAGGTTCCGGTGGTGCCTTTAGTGATCTGGCAGCCGCCGTGGGGGCTGGTGGATTTGGGGATGGTGCAGGTGCGGGTCTCTATGCCGTTGGTTTCGCGGGAGATCAGGAACTTGTTGCTCGTCGCTGCTGAGCTGATGGTCAGTTTGTAGGTGGTGGCGGTGCCGGAGGCGGCGCTCAGGTACGCGTCGTTTTTGGCTTTTGTCGTGGCGATCGTGGGTTCGTAGGTGTGTAGGGTGCTGGTGTTGGCGGTGGCGTAGCTCCCGGCGTTGTCGATCGCGAGTGTCTCGATGGTTGTGCGTGCTGTGCCTGCCAGTTCCTTTGCGGGGGCATCGCCGGCCTCGTTGCGCGTGTTCAGGAACGCGGGGATCGCGATCGCGGCGAGGACACCGATGATCAGGATGCTCACCAGCATCTCGATCAGGTATGTACGGCTCGGATTGACGGGACCCTGGGCGGCCCGGGCGAGTGGGTACATGGGGCGGATGAGGTGTCGCTTCTCGCGACTGTCTTTCTCGGGCCTGCGGTAGGTCTTGGCGGCCGAGATTCCGGGGACTGTTGGGGCACAGGTGCTATCCTGTCGCACATGGAGATAGGTGTTCGGGAGTTGCGCAACCACACCGGCGAGGTCATCGAGCGCGTGCGACGCGGTGAGTCGCTCACGCTGACGGTGAACCGACAGCCCGTCGCCGACATCGTGCCTCACGCAGGCCGCCCCCGCGCGATGCGGGCCGCAGACATCGTCGCGATCCGTGAGCAGCACGGGGCTGACCCCGAGATGTTCCAGGTGATCGAGGATCTGGCTGGCGCCACGATCGACGAGCTGTGGCCTCACACGGTCTAGCTGACACGTCGGTCTTTGTTGCGGCCGAGAGCGGTCGACCGCTCGGCGCGCTGCCCGATGAGCTATCGGTCGCGACTGTCACGTTGACTGAGCTCGAGCTCGGCGTGCTTGCCGCCCGCGAACCGGCTGACCGCGCCCGGCGCCTGCGGACCCTGACCGACGTCCGAAGCGCGGTCCAGGCCCTGCCTCTCGATGAGCGTGTCGCATCACGCCTGGCCGAGCTGCTGGCCGAGCTGCGCGTGGCCGGTCGCAGGCCAAGGGTCTTCGACACGATCATCGCCGCGACGGCGCTACACCACGAGCTACCCGTCTACACCCAGGACGGCGACTTCGACGCTATCGCCGACGTGCACAACACGCTCCGCGTCCAACGCGTCTGAGCAACGACAAGCGTGGCACGCCGCTGCAGCAACACGACGCTCCTCCGCCGCCGACGAGACCGGCAAGACCTTGGGGTCCAATTTGGGGTCCAATGTGAGCGCAACTCAGGCGAACTCAACTACGCTCAGAGCGAGTAACGACGGGGATTCAGCACCCATCAGCCCAGGATCGTTCCTATCTGACGCTTATTATAAGTAGGCGGCATGCTACGTGCGGCACCCAATGGGCGCTGCTCGCATGAAGTGTGAGGTTCGGTCTGAGAATGCCAAAGGCCCGGCGTCAAGCCGGGCCTCGGTGCGCGACCAGTGCTGCTCACGAGAGCAACTCCGATCCCGCGCGGACCATTATAGCCAGCACTCGCATGCGGCGTAGTAAGTGCCTGCGTTTCGTCCATTCCAGGGTGTCTCGCGGGCTGAATCGGGGCACCTGCTCGCACATGCAAGCAAGCGCGACACCGCTCGCTGCCTCCACGAGCAGTGCTGGAGGACGACTGACCAGGTACACAGAGCTTTGTATCCTTGAGCCTGCCAGGCCTGGGTTGTCAGCGCAGACATAGCCGGTTATTCTTCTAACTCTGATAATCGGACAGGCGAGACTCCCGTAGTGCGCGTCTTCTCGCGGGCGCCTCGCCAACGCCCAGACGGTGCGTCACAGTATGTGGAGGTGCGGGCCATTTCAGTGCCAGTTGAAGTTCTACGGACTCATCATGACGCGGTGGAATATCTTGCGGCAATCGGAGGGCTGGTGGGAGCGGTGGCAGCTATCGTGGCCACGATGCTCGCGATGCGCAGCTCACGGTCTGCGTCGCGCAGCGCAGAGGCCGCCGAGAAAGCGCTTGAGCTGGCGAGAGCAGAGGCGGATTTCGTCCGCAGTGAGCGTGAACGACAACCTCTTGTGTCCGTCGAGCTGGCTCATCGTGCACTTGCCTTTTCTGAGGTCGCTCCTCCGTCGATCTTGGTGCTCGATGTGAGGTGCAAGAACTCAGGACAGCGCAGCGCCGACGTGGTCATTGTGAATCTAGTGGTGCCGAGGCTGATAAAGCTAGAGGTCGCTGGTGACCCGGACGGGACAACGGCCGTGGTCGATCCCGGTCCCGAAACCGGAATCGGAGTGCTTGATGACGGCCGCCATACGTGGTCGAGCCGAGTGGGACCGATCGAGCCGCAGGCGACTGTCGTGGCGTATCTGCGCGTGGTTAAACCACCTCCGGGGCGGTTTCCGATCGAGCTGAAGATCAGCTACGACGAAGGCAGGCGTGGTACTCACAGGCACTGGAACCTCCACATCCCTGAATCGGGCCAGGAGATACGGTTGGAGGATGCCGACGCAGGCGATCTCAATCAGGCGTAGCGCCATCAGAAACTACCACTGGCTCCCACCGCTCGTTCTGGCCCTGACTTCCGCTTCGCTTGAATGATCGAGCGAATCCTCTCTTTCTCGTTCTGGATGAACAGCACACCCGTTGCGGTCGCAGGACGTTGGCCAGTGTGAGCGGGCAACGTTCACGGCGATCGGGTTTGTGTTCTTGACGGACGTGCCATGGCGGGTGCCCAAGGAGATCGGCTGCTCGGGTGTCAGCACATAGCGGGCGGCTGTGCAATCGGTAGGTGGCAAGGTGTGGAGCGCCGACCCAAATCCTAGACAGCGGACGAACTCGTGGATTCAATACTTGACCCTAGTCCTGATGTTTGATACGGTTGCACGATGATGTGCGGGGGGCGGACGCTTGGTGGCGTAATGGTGGCGGTCGTCTGCGCCGCGCTGCCGGTGGGCGCTTTGGCGGCTCGTGGCGCCACAGTGATCGGTGCGACGGGCACCCAAGCTCTGAAGGTCACGGTCGCCAAGGGGAAGCCCATCGCGGCCCCCAAAGAGAAGTTCACCGCGAGTCTAGTCCTACTCGTACGCAACGACTCATTCCACACGGCCAAACCCAGTGCTGGCTTCATCCCGACCACGCTGAGCTCGAAGGTCGGCGTGAAAACAACCGCTGCGGACCTGCGAGCCGGAGTGATCGAGCCGGTGGTCGTGCGCCTGACCGCCGCCGAAGCCAGCGCACTCAATGGAACCGTTATCATTGGACTTCCCGGGAGCCGCTTCACCCAGGAGCAAGCGGTACCAGTCGCAGTCGAAGAAGCCGCTGCGTCGCCAGATGTCGAGCCGGAAGAAGTGACACTGCACATGACCCGGGGCTGCTGGTTCGGGAATTTCATCTGCGGCGTGAGTTCCTCACCAGTCATCGGCGTTTCGAGCAAGTCCGCTGGCGTGATCGGGAAATCCTTGAGTCGTGTCGCCAGTGCCAGTAATGGGGGGAGCGCAACGATCACGCTCGCACTCTCCAACGAGGACTCATTCAAGCTCCCGCAGGGCTTGGTGCCGGCGACAGTAACGGGCGAAGCCCATAGTCACGGTGCCTATTCAACGACGTTCGTTCTCGACCCGGAAACTAAGCAGGACGGCCAGCTGAAGGTCAAACTCGAAGTCCAGGTCTGGTGGTTCTGGCCGCTGCTCGTGTTGCTCGTGGGTGCCTTTGCGGGCTATCTGACGCGGTGGCTGATGGGCAGCTACCGAGACCGCAAGGTGCTGAAGGCCCGCCTGATCGAACAGCGCGATCAATATGCCCATCGTCTTGAAAGCCGATCGCCCGGCGTCTATCCGCTTAGAACCTGGTTTGGCGAGTTCACCGACCCTATCCCCAAGATCCCGCTCGCCAGAGAAAAGGACGCAGAAGGCCAACTCGGCTTCGTCGCAACCTGGTTTGAAGTCGAACAGGCGCGCAGCAGGACGGAGGTCGAAAGTATCAGCAAGCGGGTCGAACAACTCGTTAGCGATGTCGCGGTGTGGTGTAAAGTCAGCGACGCACTGAAGTCTCTTGATGTCGCCTTTCAGCGCGATGTTCCCGACCTTCAGGTGCGCACTCGCGACATACCGGCGTACAAGGACACCAATGCGCTGATCTCTAAACAGCGGTTCCCCCAGCCCAAGGGCCTGGCCGACGCTGAATCCCAGATCGAAGCCCTTGCGCAACAGGCGCAGATTATCGACGCCTACGAGCGAGCTCGTGTCGCCTGGAGCGCTCTACCGAACGACATAGACACCTACGAGCAGCTGGATCCGAAGAAGATCTACGGCGGTCCAGCCGATGTGATCCACCGCACGCCAGATGACGCGACAAAACTGATCGGGAAACTCGAAACCGCCGCGGAAAAGCTCGAGCAAGCACCTGAGCGGCTTTCGATTCTGGAGCCGGCAGCACGCCCGCAGATGCTCATGAGTCCACGGACGCTGCTGATCAGCCCCGATGTCGTCCTCGCCGAAGCGGCTACAAGCGGTATCACGCCAACTGCCCCCCGGGGTGTACTTCCGACCCGGGAACCCGACCCACGCAAGATGCGGCGTGCGATTTCTGCGATCGACTGGATGGTGTTTCTCGCCACCCTCCTCGTATCCGCGGTGCTCTATCTCCTCACCCTCTACGTCGGAAAGAACTTCGGCGCACCGAGCCAGTACATCGAAGCATTCGCGGTCGGCTTTGGCGGCCAAGCACTCGTGGGCGTGGCGACGATGCCGCTCGCCAACAGCCTCGTGACGGTCGCGAAGCAGACGGGAAGCTGACAATTCGATACTCCCACAGTCGCCGATCTAGAGAGTCTTCAGACGCGCAACTAACGGACGGGCTAATGACTCCCGCTTTTGCGCGACGAGGGAGCAAGCACGGCCAGCTCACTAGGGACGATGCTCACGCGTCTCGTGGCGAGACTGTCAGCTTCGCTCGGCTTCGCGATGGCGGGAGCCGGAGCTCAGGACTCTGGTAGCTCGACGCTCTGGAATCCGAGGATCTCGGCGAGCTTGTCGTAGTGCGCATCGCGGTGGAGAACTGCCACGCCGCCGTGCTCGGCGGCAGCCGCAGCGATCAGTGCGTCCGTGAAGGGCACGCGGTGGTATCCGTCGGCGCGCTCAGCCAGCCCGCCGATAGTGCTCATCGCGGCGTCGGTGACGGCACGATCGTTGCGTAGGATTCGGAACCCGTCTAGTTCCGTCTCGACCGCGATGTACTTGGTGTCGCTGCGGGCGGAGTAAAGGATCTCCATCCGCACGATCGGTGTGATCCACAGACGGTCATCAAGCATCGCTGCGTCGAGAGCTTGTCGGGGAGCGATGCGAGTCGCCACCACGCTGAGGTGTCGACAACGAACGGTTCATCGCCGCGCAGCAGCTCGACAGCGTCCACTGCCTCGCTACGACTCCTCGCCCGTCAGCTTCTCGATGTGCTGGAGAGTGTCCCAATCAAGCCCATCTGGGCTGCGCAGACGCTCAAGGAATCGCAGCCGCCGTTCGAGGCGCTCCTCATCGCTCAGCGACGGCGTCTCGGGGCCCGGGATCGTGGTCTGTACTGGATGCGTCATGACCCCAGGGTAGCGCCTGGACACGACACCAGCTTGCAGATTGGACCCTGGTAAAGCAGCAAGAACTGTCTATTTGCGATTGGAGGAGGTTTCCATGGCCGTCTCTGTTGTTCTTGATGCTGCTGGACGACGTCGCTCACCGGGCGACACTGCCCGGATATCACGCTGGTCGTGTACCGCGTAACAAGGGAATGTGCTACCCAGCCGACCGTCGAGGAGATCATCGTCGTGATGCGCCAAACTGGCGATAATCGTCACGGCTGGCGATTGCGTGCTTTGATCGTCGCGCTCTGGCGAGGTGGTCTGCGCATTCAGGAGGCGCTCGCGCTCAGCGAGCCCGATCTTGATCCTCGCCGTGGATCGCTGCTCGTGCGCAACGGCAAGGGTGGCCGTCGTCGCGAGATCGGGATGGATGCCTGGGGCTGGGAGCAGCTACGCCCCTGGCTCACCGCTCGCTCGATCTGCCTGTAGGACCGTTGTTCTGCATCATCGACGGCCCCACCTCAGGACGACCCTGGTCGAGCGCCGGTGTTCGTGTCGAGCTGCGCCGACTCGCCGCCCAGGCCGGCGTGCGACGTCGGTTCGCACCGCACCAGCTGCGGCACGCCCACGCGGTCGAGCTCGCACGAGAGGGCGTCCCGCTGAACATCATCCAGCGCCAGCTCGGCCACGCAAACCTCGGGACAACATCGATCTATCTGCAGGGCATCGACACCGAGGAGATCATTGCCGCCGTCCATACAAGACGTGCCCCGATGATGTCGGCTACCGCCGGCCTGCGCCTCTGAAGCAACCAGATGTGGCAACGGGCGGGAGTGCCCCACGGCACCCCCGCCTTACCGCAGCGCGCGACCGCTCACCGACCGCCACACCCAAAATGCGTCCACCTCGTCCAACGCGCAAGCCGACACTTTGGGCTGGTCGGCTGTCGCAATGCTCGGTTAGCAGGCCTGACGTTAGGGCCTGCGAACATACTGGGCCGAGCATCGCGGAGCGGTGGTCAGGGTCAGACTCCCACGCTCTGGCCTCTCGCGCGTCACGAGCTGGAGCTGTCGCTAGCGGCCCGCCTCGGCTTCCGCGATCCGTCCCGCCTCGCCGCGCTTTTCGACTACGACATAACCGGGGTAGACCTCGACGGTCGACTCGATGGCCGGTTCCTCGTGCCCTGGGAGCACGACGAACCGGCGCGGATGGGATCGCACGCGTGAGTATTCCCCGATCGAGAGGTCCAGTACCCCGCCGCAATCCACGCGGATGCACTCGCATATGAAGGTGTCGGCCGACTCTCCGTTGCGTGGACGCTGGTACTCGATCCTGTCGTTTATGCGCCGTGCGAGGGCCTCGTTCTGCGCCATACGGCGCTTGCGTTGATCGTCCACTCCAGGATCATTCCACTCGAGCGGGGAGATCGCTATCGGTACTGATCGATGAGCTGGCGTGCCATCGACTTGCCGCGCCGCGCGGCTTGCGCATCGCCCTCGGCTGCTACGACGATCGAGCCCTGCATGAGGATGTGCCACGAGCGCGCGAACGACTCGGTGTCGCGCAGGCCGGCTTCCTCGGCTAGGCGGCGTACGATCGCGCGGATCTGCTCGAGATGCCGAACGCTGGCGCCGCCTGCGGGATGGTTGGGGCCGAGTTCGAGCAGTACCTTGATGAACGAGCCCGCCTCGAAGTCGTCGCGATGGAACCACTCGTCGAGTACATCGAAGATGGCGAGTAGTCGCTCCTCGGGGTTCGAGCCGCGACGGATGGCCCCGGCTTCAATGAGGTCCTTGGTCCAGCGCTGTTCGCGGAGGTCGAGGAACGCGAGCACGAGCCTGTCCTTGGAGGGGAAGTGCCGGTAGAGCGTCGCGGTCGCGACGCCCGCGCGCTCGAGTCACCTCGTTGACCCCAACCGCTTGGATGCCGCGTCGCGAGAACAGCTCGTAGGCGGCATCCAGAATCCGCTCGCGAGCGCTGGCCCCCGGCTCGGCCGGTTGGCGGTGGGTTTCAAGCATCCTTAGAAGGGTATCACTAGAAAGAGCGCTCTCTCTATGATAGAAAGAGTGTTCTCTCTCCTCGCGTATCGCTGAGGAGTACTCAACGTAAAGGAGGATCCTATGGGGCTCTTGGAGTTGCTTTTGATTGTCCTAGTCATCGCAGCCGTCGCGGGCGGGATCGGCGTAAGCCCGTTGCTTTGGCTGCTGCTGGTGGTAGCGCTCGTGGTCTTCCTCATGGGCGGCGGATTCGGCTATCGCAGAGGCGGGAGGGTCTAGCTATGACCCTCGGAACATCGATTTTCCTCATCGCTGTCGGCGCGATCATCCGCTACGGCCTGACATTTCACGTGTCGGGCGTATCGCGGCCAACGATCGGCCTGATCCTCATGATCGCCGGCATCGTCGGTGTCGTGCTGTCGCTGTTCTATACGGCCACCGCTCGACGACGAGTAGTCGGCGGACCTTACGAAGAACGGCGCCTCTAGCGTCGTAGTGATTCCTCCCTGCGCGCTGCGCCGCAGGGGTTGGGCCGGCGGCGCAGCCGTCATCTCTGCCCGTCGGCCCACTGATCGTAGTGGCCACTCAGCGGTGCGCTCATCGCAAGGGCGTGCCCGGCAACAACCCAAACCAGGAGGGACTATGAGCGACAAGAACATCGATCAAGCGAAAGGACGCGTCAAGGAGGCTGCCGGTGCCTTGACCGGAGATCGAGGCCTGAAGAACGAGGGACGCGCCGACCAGGCGAAGGGGTCACTGAAGAAAGCCGTAGACCGGGTCGCCGAGACGGTAAAGGGACACAACCGAAACAACGAGCGCGGGTAGCCATTGACGCTCCAACTCGATGACGCATTGGTCGCCGCGAAACCAAACAAAACTAGTTACAGGAGGAAACCGTGAGCACCGGAACGATCATCGCAATTGCTGTTGGCGCCGTGGTGGTGCTACTGCTCATCGCTGTCGTCGCTCGCGCCGCAAGCCGCAGGCGTGACGAACGTCGTCGCGAGCAGGCGGGCGAGCTTCGCCAAAAGGCCAGAAGCCGCTCGATCCAAGCGGAAAGTGCGCGCGCCTCGGCTGATGAGCAGGCCGCCGAAGCCAAGCGTGCTCAGGCTGAAGCTGAGGAACGCGCCGCTCAGGCGCGGCAGGGACATGCGGCCGCAGAGCGGCAGGCGGTCGAGGCTGAGCATCTGACCGAGTCGGCCCGCGATCAGCATGCACAGGCACGTGCGATCGACCCGGATGCGAGCGATAGCGGCCAAGACGAGGCACTGGCGATGAATGAACGCACTGCCTGACCAACCGCTCCCGTTGGGCCCCGGCACTCCCCGATGCAAAGACTTCAGGCAGACGACCCGCACTACTGTTTTCGCAGCCGAGCGAGCGTGCCCCATGCTGTCGCTTGGGAGGAGGGCCGAGCCTGGTGGCCGACGGGATGAGCGGGTGCCGCAATGTCTGCTGGGAACGCGCGAGCCACTTCACGGTCGCCGCTAGCCGCTTTCCCAAGCGACCACCGTTGAGGGCGGCAACGACTTCGGCGTTGCTTCGGCCCGATTCTCGGCGTCTGAAACCGATCGCTGTCGAGGCGAAAAATACCGCGAGCGCCGCGGTTCTACCTCGCGCAAATCACCGACGCCGAGATCTGCGAGCTCGAGTGCGCCACCGAGCCCGTCATTGATCAGATGTCCGTAGGTTTCGAGAGTGTAGGCGGCGGCGTGGTGACCCATCCAGCGTTGCAAGCGCAGTGGGCCGGGTCGCACCAACGTAGCGCGATCGCCTCAGAGATCCGCAACCCGGTGGAGGCCAACAGCACGAATAGCGGCGCATGTGCTGACGGGATCTCGGCGAGCAGCCGTCCGAGTTGCGCGCGGGTGAGAAAGCGCCGCTCGCTGAACTCCCAGCGTCGCCCGCCGCGGCGCTTGGGCAGGACAAGGGCGCGCAGCGTCTCGCGGTCGAGATGGCCCTCCGCTGTTGCCGCTTCCAGGCACATCCGAAGTGGCGTGAGCGCATTGCGGATCGAACGGTCCGAGAGCCGTCCACGACGCCCGGGACGATCGGTAACCCAGCCGATGAAGCCCTGCAACCCGCCCCAGCACTGGCGATTATGCCAGACGTATCTTACGCGCCAGGAGAGATTCGAACTCCCGACCTTCGGTTCCGTAGACCGACGCTCTATCCAGCTGAGCTACTGGCGCAGAGCCGCCTAGTGTAGAGACCCAGTCGCGAGGCCCGCCGCCCGGCGGCGGTGTAGCGTTGCAGCGTGCCCTCGCGCCCAGGTTCGCAACCGACCGCCGCCGCCCCCGCGTGAGCTCCGTGCTCGACGGCGGCGAGGGCGCCAACAGCGAGGAGTTCGAGGCCTGGCAGATGCAGCTGCACGGCCATCGCGTGATCTACCACATGATCGGCAGCGGTCCCCCGCTTGTGCTGATCCACGGCATGGTCAACTCCTCGCGCCACTGGCGCGAGGTCGCGCTGGCCCTCGCCGACCGCTACACGGTGATCGCGCCCGACCTGATCGGCCACGGCGACTCGGCGACGCCACGCGGGGACTACTCGCTCGGCGCCCACGCCTCCTCGATCCGCGACCTGCTGGCCGTGCTCGGCGTCGATCGCGCGACGATCGTCGGGCACTCGCTCGGCGGGGGCGTGGCGATGCAGTTCTTCTACCAGTTCCCCCAGCGCACCGAGCGTCTCGTGCTCGTCTCCTCCGGCGGGCTCGGACACGAGGTCAGCCCGCTGCTGCGCAGCGCCACGCTGCCCGGCGTCTCGGCGCTGCTCGCGCTCGCCGCGCACCCTCGCCTGCTCTCGGGCCTGCGCCGCAGCGGCGATCGCTTGCGCGCCGCGGGCTCGCGCCAGGGCGTCTACCTGCAGGCGATCGCCCGCGCGCTGCGCCCGCTGGAGCAGCCCGGCGCGCGCACCGCCTTCCTGCACACGCTGCGCGCCGTGATCGACATCCGCGGCCAGCGCGTCAGCGCCACCGACCGCCTGTACCTGCTGGCGGGCATGCCCACGCTGATCGTCTGGGGCGAGCGCGACCGCACGATCCCCCTCGCCCACGGCCTCGCCGCCCACCACGCCGCGCCCGGCAGCCGCTTCGAGACGCTGCCACGCGCCGCCCACTTCCCGCATCTCGAAGACCCCGCCGGCCTCGCCGCGATCCTCGGCGACTTCCTCGCCACCACCGAGCCCGCACGGATCGAGGACGGCGACTGGGGCGCGATCGTCGCCCCGCGCGCGCCACGCTCGCGCCACGGCGCCCGATCGATCGCCTGAGGGCCGCGCGCGCGGCGTGCGCATCGAGGCCTGCACGTCACCTCTTGCGGGACCGCGCAGTGGCGCAATGAACGGGTGCTCCGCCGCCGCACGATCGACTTCCGGTGATCCGCCTCTGCGCGGATCGCGTAGATGTGTACACCGAGGAACGGAACTGCAGCGTGCTCCTCGGTGAGAGCGTCACAGACGCGTACATCACCGATCGAATGGAGACAGCGATGCACGACCAGCACGGCGATTCCGCGATCCCTCACGCGGATCCAGACACGCAGCAGAACACCACGTCGAACCCGGCCACGACGCGCAAGAGCTTCCTCAAGGGAGCGGCCGTTGCCGGTGCCGGAGCAGCCGGCCTTGGAGCCCTCGGACCCGCCGCGGCGCTCGCCAACGGCCGGCGCAGGCATGGGCACGGCAAGCCCAAGCCCAGCGGGCTGACCCACGGCGACGTGGAAATCCTCAAAGCCGCGCAGATCGCCGAGGCGCTGGCGGTCACGACCTACACGAACATCATCAACACGGCGCCGTTCTTCAAGAACCTCGAAAGCGACGACCAGGGCTACCTGAAGGCGGCGGTGCAGGAGGAGATGTCCCATTACCTGCTCGAGGAAAGCCTCACCAAGAAGCCGACGCCCTTCACGATGTTCTACTACCCGCCGAAGATGTTCACCGACGCGCAGACGACGCTCAACATCCTCGTGACGCTCGAGGACGCATTCATCGCCGCCTACCTCGTCGGGGTGCGCGAGTTCAGCACACCGGACCTGCGGGTCACGGCGGCGCGCATCATGGGCATCGAGTCCGACCACCGCACGCTCGCGCGCGTCGTCGGTCCCGGCGTGGCGAGCAAAGACGGCGGCCCAATCGAGCAGATCACCGGGATCCAGAAGACGGCCGAGTCGGTCGATCCGCCCAACAACAACGGCTATGAGCGCACCCTGTTGCTGAAGAACATCGGACAGGCCGTCGAAGCGCTGCTGCCGTTCGCCGAAAAGAAAGCCGCCGAAAAAGCCGGCTTCGACACCACGAAGGCATACAAGTTCGAACCGTTCACCCCCACCCTCCCCAGCGCGCTGGGCGAATTCCACTCGCTCAAAGGCTGAGAGCCTCGTCCCGTCCCGCGGAGCTCGTAACACGACGCTCCGCGGCGGGATGCGGACCCGGATCTACGTTCGTGGCGGTGTAGCCACGCGCGCCGCACCGGTCAGGTGCGCAAAAGGGACGGGGAGATCGGGGACAACGTGCGAGATCGGGGACAACGTGCGAACCCCGACGCGAACCTGGACGGCTGGTTGAGGCGCTGATGGAGCCCGTTGGACGAGAAGCGCGTCGTCGCGCGGTGGCACACCTTCGCGAGTCAAACGAGCTCGACGGCGAGCTCTAGCCCTACCTTCGGTAGCGCCCGTCTTACTCGGCGATCGAATGAGGCCACACTTGCACGGTGTATCTGTGCAGTGGCGAGCGCGAACCCATCGGCGAGACTGATGTTCAGACCACGATGTCGCGCTGCATCCAGCGCGATAGCCGGAGTCGGGACGATCAGGCGGATTCCCAACGCATCCACGGCATCTACTGCGGCCATCAGGGTGTGCTCATCCTCAGCCGGCCTTACCAGCGTCTCGGCGTAGTTGATGAGTGAGAGGAGCAAGGTGACGCCACCGTCGATCATCCTCTTGATCCCGTCAGCAGCGTCGGCGTGGTGAACATCTCGTTGATCGAGCGCCGCAATTACTACATCGGTATCGAGCACACAGTCAGTCACTCACGCCCGCTCGTCGGCACGAAGCCGCTCCAGATAGCCAGGCTCGTAAAGTCCGTCGAAGATCCCGAAGGCTCGCTCCACATCGCGCGCAACCCGGCGAACCACAATCCGATCGGTCCCTGCGGCTTCGATCGCGACTTCGTCGCCTATGTTCAGCCCAGCTCGCTTTAGTGTCTCTACTGGGAGGGTCACTTGATGCTTGCTTGAGATCCGCGGCATTCCTTTACCATAGCGTAAAGGTCGAGCAAACTCTGGCCCTGACCACCTACATACCCAACAAGGCTCCTGTTGAGGGTTCGTACAAGGCCAACGACCCTCTCCCGCCAGTCGCCTATTCTTGGCTTCACAGAGCCAAGAAAGATGAATGTTTGGCGGAAACGGAGAGGGAGGGATTCGAACCCTCGGACGAAGTTTCCCCCGTCACACGATTTCCAGTCGTGCCCGTTCAACCGCTCCGGCACCTCTCCCCACTCGCATCGGGTTACGGTCTAGAGCCTACTGCGAACGCCCGCACACCTGCGCGACGCGGACACATCGGCCACATCCGCCGCGCTCATACGACGCAGGCGTCGGCCACGCTGGTAGGCTCTCGCGCGATGACACCAGTGCTCGCCGCCAACGCCGCCTTCTCGAAGGATGTCGGCCTGATCATCACGTTCATCGGCATCGGCATCCTCGTCAACATCTTCGTCGTGCTGATCGCCATCCAGATCCGCGGCGAGCGCCGGCAGAACCAGTCCTACCTCACCGAGCCCGACCGCACGCGCCGGGTCTGAGCGCCCCCGCCCGCGCGCGGGCCCGTCTCGCTACTGCACGTGGAACCGCCGCTCAGATGATGTAGACGGGCGTGCCCACGGGCGTGCGGCTGTAGAGCGCGATCACGTCGGGGATGCGCATGCGCACGCACCCGTGCGAGGCGTCGTGGCCGATCGAGGAGTACTCGCTGGGGTCGATCCCGTGGATGCCGGCGCCGCCGTCGAAGGACATGAAGCGCGCCTTCAACGGGTCCTGCGGTCCCGGCGGGATCGTCTTGCCGGCAAGCGCTCCCGCCCACGCTTTGTGAGGCACGAGCCAGGGCGGGTTTTCCTCCTTCCATTCGACGTGGTGCAGGCCCGCAGGCGTTTCGAGGCCTTCCTTGCCGACGGCGATTTCGTACGTTTTCGCCAGATGCAGGTGTTCGTAGAAGTCCAGCTTGAAGTCCGCGCGGTCGACGACGATGTATGCGGGGTATTGACTCGCGAGATCGGCCGTGGTCACTGTCGGCGCGAGCGCCTTCGTCGGCACGATCACCGTTCGCGACGCGCTCTGACCCCTCAGCGCGTGCACGATGCGCCCGCCGAGCAGCTCGTTGTCGACGGTCAGCCCCGGCTTCGCCGCGACAGTGCTCAGCCCGCTCGCGCTCGGCTGCACGGTGGCGTTCTGCGGGGAGCGGTTCACCGCCGCGCGCACCTTCGCGGTCAGGTCCGTGACGGCTTCGTGGGAGTAGTCCACCACGAGCGGGATGTTGCGATGCACTTGATTCCCGGAGAGCTCCCGGAACGTGCGCGTCAAAATCGAGCCTTCGCGGCTGGCGCGCAGGGCCTGCGCGACCATGTTCTGCGCGTCCACCGTCAGCCCCGCTTCGCGCGGGCCGAGCGTCCAGGCGCCGTCGTTCGAGCGCACGATCAGCGGTCGGTTCAGCGGATCGATCACCGCGTGCTGGACCTTGTGCAGCGCGGCGCTCTCGCTGAGCCCGCCCACGGCCACCCCGTCGATCGTGACGCCGTGGGCGATCGTGTCGCGATGGGCGTGGTCGTACACGTACATCCCGCCCGCGAGCACGACGAAAAGCACGGCGACGAGCACGCCGACGATCAGCCACGCGCTGCGATTGCGGCTGCGTTCCACGGGGGTGCTCATGTAGTGCTGGGTTGGGTCCTACAGGCTGAGATCGCGATCGACCGAGGGTACCGCCCGCCCGCGGCAGGGGATCACCCTGCAAGGACACTTTCGCGTACGTGCGCTCCCGCCGGACCGGCGCGTGGGCGAGAGGACCTGGTCACCCCGGAGCGCGCATCTCTTCAACACGACCATCCGCGAGAACCTCCTCCTCCTCCTCGCCCGCACAACGCAACCAATGGTGAGCTCGCGCGGGTGATCCTAGGCTCCAGGCGAGGGTGCTACGTCGGGCAGCAGCGAAAGGATCTTCTCCCGACGAGGACGATAGCCACCCTTTGCAGAGACGATCAGATCACGTTTAACAAGAGCGTTCAGATCGCGGGTCAGCGTCTTATCGCCGCGATCCGCATAGGCGAGAGCGACCTTGGGACTGAGATCGCGCAGCTCTGACCGGGGCACCGGATCGAACCGCTTGGAAAGGTCGAGCACAAGCTGGCGCTGGCGCAGGTGGGGTGGTGCTTTCGCGTCGCCGAACTGCTGGTAGACGTACTGTTCCCAGCGATCGTCACAGAGCTGTTCCCAAACGGTGCTGAGCTGCTGACGCAGCCCGTCCACGAGCCCGTGGACCGCGTACAGCAAGAATGCGACCGGCCTGCCATCGTGTTGACGACTCGCTGCATCGAGCTGCCGGTAGTACTCATCGCGGGTGATGTTGTAGTGATTGCTCAGCAGATGCGCGGCCGGCGTGGGCACCTGGCCAGTGGCAAACAGAATCTGTAGCTCCACACAGCGCGCTGTGCGTCCGTTGCCATCCCCGAAGTAATGGATCCAAGCTAGGTACAGATGCGCGACGATCGCCTTGATGATCGCGTACGGGAATCACCAGTTCATCGTTTGGCGGATCGAAGTCGCGGCTGCCCAACCACTCGCACAGTCGCTCCAGCAGATAGCCGCAATCCTCGCGCGGTCGAGCAAGATAGCGACCCACGACCGGCCGTTTCGCCGCCAAGCTCGCCGGGCGCCACTCCCTCTTCGACCTCCAGGCCGTCGAGAATGAGCCGGTTGTAGCGCTCGATCTTCTCAACGCTCAGATTCCGCGAGCCGTCTTCAGCCAGCTCGGTCGTGATCTGGTTGTAGGCAGTGACGATGTTGTCGATCTCGCGGGCACGGTAGGCCTGCGAATGGGGCAGTTTCAGCCGACCGGCCAAATGCTCCATGACCTCCTCCTCCGAGAGTGTGTTGCCCTCGATGGCAGTAGTCGCATGAACACCCTTGGCGAGATAGAGCGCACGCAACTGCGCGCCCGTCTCAGGCGCGAGCAATGACTCGCCGAGATGCTGCATCTTGGACCGGGCCTCGCCGAGCAGTATCCACAGGTCGTATGGAGCTTCGCGCGGGTCGAGCCGGAATGTCAGCCACGGATGTGTCCCAAGATATGTCCGTTTTGATGTCCCCATTATTGTCCCGCTAGTCGATCTATTTTAGAGCATTTTAGCAGGAGCTTCTTTCTTTCGGCCCTAAAATTGTCTCGTTCCATGGCCGAGAGTATGTCCATATACTTGTCCACTTATGGGCGGGGCCGCGCATGTGCGGCCGGGCGACGAGCCGCATGCGGCGTCATCGTTCCGACGGCGCATGCGCCGTCGGCCGAGACGTGCATGCACGTCTCGGGGCAGGGCCGCATGCGGCCCTGCCGCCCGCGTCGCATGCGACGCGGGCCACCCATCAGCCTTTTATTTAGTCAGGCGTCGCGGTCCTCATAGATCATGCACGCCGGCATGAGCCGCGGTCTCCGATGCTCATACGCGATCCTCCCCCACCCGCGCCTCTTCGGCGTGCGCCGCCTCGCGCGCGCGGCGGTACTCGTTGACGACGATCTCCGTGAGCTCCTCCACCGAGGTCTCCGCCGTCGGCTTGTCCAGGGCGATCACGCCGTCCTGGATCATGCTCACGCGGTCGCACGCCTGCAGCACGTGGACGTAGTTGTGCAGGATCATGACGATCGAGACGCGCCCCTCCTCCTTCAGGCGCGCGACGAGGTCGAGGATCATCGAGCCCTCCTTCGCGCCCATCGCCGCGAGCGGCTCGTCCAGCAGGATGATGTCGGCGTCGGAGTTGACCGTGCGCGCGACCGCGATCGCCTGGCGCTGGCCGCCCGACAGCCGCGCGACGGCGACGTCGATGCGCGGGATGTTGATGCCGATCTCATCCAGCGCGCGTGCGCGCCTCGCGCTTCATCTCGCGGTTGGCCAGGAACGGCAGCGGCCGGTGCACCTTCTCGCGGCGCAGGAACAGGTTGTGGTAGACCGACAGTTCGTCGATCAGCGCGAGGTCCTGGTAGACGGTGTCGATCCCTTTCGCGCGCGCGTCGTCGACGCTTTTGCGGCGCGTAGGGCTGGCCGTGCAGGAACATCTCGCCGGCGTCCTGCTTCTGAAAGCCGCTGAGGATCTTGATCAGCGTCGACTTGCCCGCGCCGTTGTCGCCCAGCAGCCCCAGCACCTCGCCCTTGCGTCAGGTGCAGGCTGACGTCGCGCAGCGCGGTCACCGGACCGAAGCGCTTGGCGATGTGCTCGACGCGCAGCACGTCGTCGGGCGCAGCGTCGCGGCCGACGGCACGCGTCGACCTCCGCCGCGATGGTCGTCGCTCGCGGTCAGCCACTGGCCGCGTGCCCCCTGCGCGCGCGCTGCACGTACACGTTGACGCGTCATCGCGACGATGATCGCCAGGCCCAGGTAGAACAGCAGGTAGTTGGCGTTCACCCCCTGCAGCATCAGCCCGTCGTGGAGGATGCCCAGGAACAGCGCCCCGATCAGCGCGCCCACGACCGTGCCCGAGCCGCCCGCCAGCAGCGTGCCGCCGATCACCGCCGCGGCGATCGCCGTAGAACAGGATTTCGTTCGCCCCGGCCGTGTCCGGCTGGACGGTGCCCGAGCGCACCGCCTCGAGGATGCCCGACGAGCCCGCCGGTCGAGCGCGCACAGGATGAAGTTGCGGATCGTCACCAGCCGCACCCGCACGCCCGCCTCGGCCGCGCCGAGCTTGTTCGAGCCGACCGCCACCGTGTACAGGCCCCAGCGGGTGAACGTCAGCACGGTCTGCAGCACGATCACGATCACGAGCGCCCAGATCAGCTCCGAGTAGACGCCCCCGCCGAAGACTTTCGCGAACGTGCGATGTGGTTGACCGTTTCCGGCAGCTGCATGTGCACGCCGTTGACCACGTGCGTGACGTTGTGCGTGGTCGCGTGCACCTGCGCCGCCCGGCGTGGCCACGGGCTGCGCCGTGGGAGATGATCAGCGTCAGCCCCTCCAGCGCGAACAGCATGCCGAGCGTCGTCACGAACGAGCTGATGCCGACGACCGCCACGAAGAAGCCGTTGACCAGCCCCACCGCCATGCAGGCCGAGCAGCGCGACGATCACGCTCGGCACGAGCGGCAGCCCGGCCGTGGTCGAGCTTGTAGAAGAGGATACGGCGCGAACAGGTACGTCCCGCCGATCGACAGGTCGATCTCGCCGAGGATCATCACGAACACCTCGCCCGCGGCCAGGATCGCGAACGGCGCGAAGTACGGCAGCAGCGTCTTGAAGTTCGCCGTAGGTGAAGAAGCTGCTGGTGTTCAGCGAGAAGTAGATCGCCACGACGAGCGTGACGACGATGATGCTGCCCTCGCGCAGCGCCGAGGATCGCGTTCGCGCCACAGCGCCGCGGCGCTCGGCGACGCCCGGCGCGCGCTGCGCCGGGGGCTCCGTCGCGGGGCGTCGGAGTCCTCCGCGGAGGCCGACGATGGCGCGCCACGCTCGCCATGACGTGCGCCTACGCGGGCGTGCCGGCCTTGATCGGGACGACCGCACCGCGAGGAGGTGCCCTCGTAGCGGGTCTTGGATTCGACGTACGGAGCGACGGTTTCTTTGTTGAGGAACTTCAGGCCCGTGTCGGTTTCCGCGGGGCCCGTCAGCGATCCGGACACGTGCCACAGGAACAGCTGCAGCACCGGCAGGAATCCCTGCAGGTAGGGCTGCTGGTCGATCGTGAATTCGATGTTGCCTTCCTGCAGCAGCTTCTGCGTCTGTTCGGTCAGATCGAAGCCGCCGGCCTTGACGCCTTTGGCGGGCAGGCCGTACTTCTGCATCACTTTCGCGAGGCTTTCCGTGCGAGCCGCCGTCGACCGCGTACATGCCCTTCGTGTTCGTGTGGCCCGACCCAGTAGGCGTCGATCGTCGAGAGCTCGCCCGGCACCGCCGCGCCGGTGGCGACGGTGTGCACCGTGATCGGCTTGCCCGAGGCCTTGATCGCCGCTTCAGGCGCCTTCGATGCGCGGCTGCAGGTTGGCCGAGCCGGGCGTGGCGATGAACAGCGCCGACTTCGCCCGAGCGGCACCGCCGCGACGATCCGTTCGCCCATCTTTTCGCCGGCCAGTTTCAGGTCCTGGCCGATGTAGGACAGGCGCGTGTTGCCTTCGCGCGTCGGCGTTGTAGGCGACGCACCGGGATGCCGGCCTTCAGCGCGGCTTCGACGGGCGCGTTGAAGGCGTGCAGGTCGATCAGCGCCACGGCGATCCCGTTGGCGCCGCTGGTGACCGCGCGTGTTCATCGCGTTGACCATCTGGTTGACGTTGCTGATTTCCGAGCCCGTCCACTGATAGGTGCAGCCGAGCAGCTTGCACGCGTCGGCGGCGCCGTACTGGGTCGGCATGAAGAACGGGTTGGTCGTGACGTGGTTGACGAACACGAATTTGTAGTTCGGGTGCGAGCCGAACACGTCGGCCGGAGCCGCCCGCCGCTGGACGCGCTCGACCCGCAGGCGGCCAGCACGTGCTCACCGAGCCGGCGGCCACGCCGTCAGCGCGGTGCGGCGCAGGAACGCGCGGCGGTCGAAGCCCGGGGGTCGCGACCTCGGACGCTCCGTGCGGCTCGATCGGCGTGCTCCAGACGCTCCACCGCCTCATAGGCTTGATCGGTGTCGGACATCTGATAACCTCCTCCTCACTGACTTTGGAGTGGCGTCAGATGGCTGACGCTCACCATCTACATTCCCTCCTTTACGATCCCGCTAACCCTCGTGTCAGTCAAGAGTTTTCGGGCCGGTTAACCCGCGATCCTGCTGCGGGGTACTACTGATGGCCACGAGCACGACAGCGCAGAAATCCGACGGACAAGGACAAACGGTCCGAGCAGACTTCGGGCCGATCGCGCTCGACGCGGCATGTCAAAGACGACGGTCGCGCGCTGATCCTGTACACGCTACCGCGAGCGGTACGCACGAGCACGGCCGAGCGATCGCGCCGACGGGACACGAGCGGAGCGCCCGGCATGAGCGAGCTGCGCTTCGAGGAGCTGCGCGGCGAGCAGGTCGTCTACGCGATCGACCGCCAGGAGCGCACGTTCCTGCCTCCCGCCGAGCACTGCCCGCTGTGCCCCACCCGCCCGGGCGGCGAGCCGACCGAGATCCCGTTCGCGGCCTTCGAGATCGCGGTGTTCGACAACCGCTTCCCGGCGTTCAGCGCGCCCCACGGCGCGGCCGAGGTGGTCGTCTACACCGACGCCCACACCGGCTCGTTCGGCACGCTGCCCGCCGCGAGCGCGCGCGCGCGCTGATGTGGGTGTGGCGCCAGCGCTACGCGGAGCTCGGCGCGCGCGAGGACGTCGCGTACGTGCTCATCTTCGAGAACCGCGGCGTCGAGGTCGGCGTGACGCTGCACCATCCCCACGGCCAGATCTACGCCTACCCGTTCCTGCCGCCCGTGCCGGCGCTCGAGCTCGCGGCCGACGCGCGCCTCGGCGGCTGCGCGCCGTGCGCGCTGCTGCGCGCGCGAGCTCGCACGACGGGCGGCGCGTGGTGTACGAGAACGAGGGGGTCGTCGTGTACGTGCCCTACGCCGCGCGCTGGGCGTATGAAGCGCACGTCGTCATGCGCGAGCACCGCCCCAGCCTGCTGGAGTGCGAGCCCGCGGAGCTGGACGCGCTCGCCGACGCGCCTGCAGAGCGCTCGTGCGCGGCTACGACGCGCTGTTCGAGCGCCCGTTCCCGTACGTGATGGCCGTGCACCAGGCGCCCACCGACGGGCGCGCGGCACGGGCATCTGCACGTCGAGTTCTACCCGCCGCTGCGCACCGCCGAGAAGCTCAAGTACCTCGCCGGCTCCGAGCAGGGCGCGGGCACGTTCATCTCCGACACGCTCCCCGAGGACTCCGCGGCGCGCTGCGCCAGGCGATCGCCGATGCGGCGATCCGAGTCGATCGCGCGCGTGCGGCAGCGCGATCGACGCCGCGATGCGGCCTCGACGCGACGCGCGGGCGTCGCGTACGCGCGCGCGTTCGCGCCCGGACGCGTGTGCGTGATCGGCGAGCACACCGACTACAACGACGGGCTCGCGCTGGCGCTCGCGATCGCAGCAGGGCGTGACCGTGGAGGCGCAGCGCATCGAGCCCGGCGCCGACGGCGACGGAGCGCGTGCGCGCGCACGCGCTCGACCTCGGCGAGCACGACGAGTTCGCGCTCGCCGACCCGCCGCCGCGCGCGCGGGCTGGCGCGCGTTCGTGCGCGGCACGGTCGCGGAGCTGGCGCGCGCCGGGCTGCGACCGGTCGGCGCGAGCCTGAGATCCGCGGCGACGTGCCGCGCGGCGCCGGCATGTCCTCCTCGGCGGCGCTGGAGATCGCGCTGGCCCTCGCGCTGCTCGCGCTCGCGGGGACCGAGGAGCGAGATCGGCCGCACCGACCTCGCCAAGCTGGCCTCGCGCGTGGAGAACGAGTGGGCGGGCGCGCGCACCGGCCTGCTCGACCAGCTCGCCTCGCTCTACGGCGAGCCGCGAGGCAGGCGCTGCGGATCGACTTCCAGACGCTCAGCGTGCAAGCCGGCGCCGCTGCACCTCGGACGGCTGGCGGCTGGTCACGCTCGACACGGGCGAGCGGCGCGAGAACGCCAGCTCCGGCTACAACCAGCGCCGCGAGGAGTGCGCGCGGGCGTGCGAGCTGCTGGGCGTGCGCTCGCTGCGCGATGCGAGCCTGCGAGGCGGTCGAGCGGCTGCCGCGCGCCGCTGCGCGGCGCGCGCGACATGTGCTCAGCGACAACGCGCGCGTGGACGGCGCCGTCGGCGGCGCTGCGCGCCGGCGATCTGCCTGCCGCTGGCGCGACTGCTGAACGAGTCGCACGCGAGCCTGCGCGACGACATGCGAGATCTCCACGCCGACCGTCGAGGCGACCGTGCAGGCGGATGCTCGACGCGGGCGCCGCGGGCGCGCGGCTGCTGGGCGGCGGCTTCGGCGGCAGCGTGCTCGGGCTGCTGCCACCGGGCGTGGCCGTGCCCGACGGAGCCCGCGAGGTGCGCCCCGTGCGGGGGCGCGCTGCTGGAGTGTTCTGTTGATATAGAAATGCGGAGGGTGCCGCAGGTCGCAAGGCTGTTGCACGAGCATTGATCGCACGAGGCAGACGCGCGTGTACCACGTCGGGAGCAAGCACCATCAGCGGCAGACGCCACACCCATAGCCAAGCGCCGGTGACGCTCGTGACGGGCGCCTCCAGCGGCATCGGCGAGGCCGCCGCCCGGCGGCTGGCGCGCGAGCCGGGCGCTTCGCTCGTGCTCGTCGCGCGCCGCGAGGAGCGGCTGCGCGAGTTGGCCGCCTCGCTGGCGCCGGCGCTGGGCGCAGAGACGCGTGAGCTGGGTCGGCTGCCGACCTCGTCGAACGAGCACGCGCCCGAGCGGATCCGCGCGCACGTCGCCGAGCGCCACGGCCGGCTGGACCTGCTCGTCAACAACGCCGGCGCGGCCTGGCGCAAGCGCTTCGATGAGGGCGGCTACGAGAACGTGCAGGCGCACGATGGCGATCAACTTCGACGCCCAGGTCCGCCTCACCGAGGCGCTGCTCCCGCTGCTGCGATCCTCGCGCCGAGCGCGATCGTCAACGTCGCCTCCACCGCCGCGCGCGTCACGCGCACGGGCACCGGCGCCTACAGCGCCTCCAAGGCCGCGCTCGCGCTCGTGGTCGGACGCGCTGTGGATGGAGGAGCACGCCCACGGCGTGCACGTCGGGCTGGTGCTGCCGGGGTTCATCTCCACCGAGGGTTTCCCCCAGGCCGAGCTGACGGCGCGGCCGTGGACGCGCTGGGCGGTGTCCACGCCCGAGCGGGCCGCCGAGGCGATCTATCGAGGCGGGCATCGGGCGCAGGCCCGAACGCTATGTGCCCCGGCCCTACTGGCTGGCGGCGGCCGCCAGGGTGCTGATCCCGGGCCTGGTGCGGCGGACGATGGGCGGCAGCGGCGCCGCGGTGATGACGACGACCGACGCAGACACCGCCGATCAGGACACCACCACCACCGCCGAGAATGCCACCGCCGAGAACACTGCCGCCAATGACACTGCCGGTTACGACACCGCCGGCCAGACCGCCGCCGCGCAAGCAGCGACGTCGCCGACGCGAGGGCCGCGGGAGACGATGCCGGCGGCTGAGCACGCGACCGCGGCGAGCGCCGAGTCGCCGCGCAAGGAACAGGCGCTGGAGCTGTTCCGCGGCCTGCCCGCGCGCTATGACGAGCTCTCGGCGGCACTCAGCTTCTGGCAGGACCCGCGCTGGCGCCGCGCGCTCGTGGACGAGATCGCGCCCGCGGCCGGTGACAGCGCATCCTCGACGTGGCCACGGGCACGGGCATGGTCGCCGCCGAGCTGCTCGCGCGCGCACCGACTGCACGGTCGTGGGGCTGGACCAGAGCGCCGAGATGCTCGCCCGCGCCCGCGCGCGCTTCGACGCCGGCCCGGACTCCGTGCGGGTGGAGCTCGTCGACCGGCCAGGCCGAGAGCCTGCCGTTCGCGGACGCGAGCTTCGACGCGCTCACGTTCACCTACCTGCTGCGCTACGTCGATGATCCGCCGGCGACGATGCGCGAGCTCGCGCGCGTGCTCAAGCCGGGCGGGCGCATCGCCTCGCTGGAGTTCGGAGTCCCCCCGCGCGCGCCGGCGCGTGTGGCATGGCGCTTCTACACCGCCGTGGGCTGCCCGTGCTCGGGCGGGTGTTCTCGCGCGAGTGGTACGAGGTCGGCCGTTTCCTCGGCCCCAGCATCGCGGGCTTCTATGCGCGCACCCGCTGGAGGCGATCGTCGAGTACTGGCATACGGCGGGCCTGCGAGGATGTTCGTGTACGGCGGATGAGCCTCGGCGGAGGCGTCGTGATGTCCGCCAGGCGGGCCGATGCACGCGAGCACTGAACGCCCCGCGTTCTATGCGCTCGGCCGCGGCCTGCCGGGCGACCTGCTCGCACTGCTGCATCCCCCCTACACGGCCTGGCATCTGAGCTACGTCGCGATCGGCGCGGCGATCGCCCCGCACTTCCACGTCGGGCGCCTGTTGTGGGCGCTGGCCGCGTTCGCGCTCGCGGTGGGCATCGCCGCGCACGCGCTCGACGAGCTGCACGATCGCCCGCTGCGCACCTCGATCTCCGACCGTGCGCTGATCGCGCTGGCCGCGCTGAGCATGCTCGGGGCGCTCGCGATCGGCGTCGCGGGGATCCTCGAGGTCACGCCGCTGCTCGCGCCGTTCGTCGTGGCGGGCGCGCTGTTCGTGCCCGTCTACAACCTCGAGCTGCTCGGCGGGCGCGCGCACTCGGACGTCTGGTTCGCGCTCGGCTGGGGCGCGTTCCCGGCGCTCACCGGCTATGTGGTCGAGTCCGAGCGGATCACGCTCACCGGGACTCGCGGTCGCGGTCGCCTGCATGCTGCATGAGCGTCGCCCAGCGACGCCTGTCCACGCCCGCGCGCGAGCTGCGCCGGCGCACGCGCTCGGTGCAGGGCACGCGCACTCGCGCGGACGGCGGCGTCGAGCCGGTGACGGTCGCGAGCATGCTCGCGCCGCTCGACGGCGCGCTCGCGGCGCTGTCGCTGGCGATGGTCGTGCTCGCGTGCGCGCTGGTGCTCGCGCGGGTTTGAGGGAAGCACTACAACCCGAGCGCCCGCGCGCGAGGCGCTCGTCGGAGAAGACCTGGATGTGGGCGACGAGGCCGTCCTTGAACTTGAACACCCACGTCGTCGGCGCGTCGCGCAGCACCCCCGCGTGGCTCGCACCGCTGACGTGACCGAGCGCGACGACCGCGTTGCCGGCCTCGCGCAGATGCGACGGGTCCACCGTCAACTCGCGCCAGTGCGCCTGCACGTCGGCGTAGTAGCGCCGCATCCCCTCATGACCGCGGTAGGGCTCGCCGTCGTTGAGAACCGCGCCCGAGACCGGCTCGAAGACGATCTCGGGGTGCAGCAGCGCGAGGGTCGCGTCGAGCTCACGCGTGTTGAACGCGTCGAACAGCAGCTGCGCGATCTCCGTGCTGGTGCGCCCGGGAGGGGTCATCGGATGGTTCGATCCAACGGTGGTGGTTGTTGCGGGGGCCGCCCCGTTATACCCCACCGGCGGATCTTGGATCGCGCGCACGTTCATCTCCCCGACCCGTCCAGCGCCGGCAGCGATTGACGCAGCGAGACCACCTCGGCGAACAGGTCGCCGTGCTCGCGCACACGGTCGAGCACCTGTATCGGCGCGAACCCCAGCGCTCGCGGATCCTCGGCATCGCGGCAGGCGGCGACCTCCTCCCAGGTCACGGGCGTGGAGACGGTCGGCGACTCACCGGCTCGCGGCGAGTAGACCGCAGACGGTCGTCTTGTGCTCGTCGTTCTGGCTCCAGTCGATCAGCACCTTGCCCGCGCCGCGCCGCCTTGACCATGTGCGAGACGACGAGCCGGGGTCGGTGCGCGCGCCAGCAGATCGGCGACCGCGCGGGCGAAGGGCTTGGTCTGCTCGTAGGTCACCTCGCGCTGGTTCAGCGGCACGTAGACCTGCATACCCGTCAAGCCCGACGTCTTGGCGAACGCGCTCAGCCCGAGCTCGGCGAACATGTCGCGCAGCATCGAGCGCGACCTCGCAGCACTGCACGATGCCCGCCGGGCGGACCGGGGTCGAGGTCGAAGGCGAGCGTGGTCGGACGCTCGAGCGTCCCGCGCGTGCGACAGCGAGGGGTGCAGCTCCAGGTCGGCGAGGTTGCCGAGCCACACGAGCGTCGGCAGGTCCTGGCACAGGCAGTAGTCGATCTCGCGCTCGGTGCGCCCGCTCCAGACGGCCGTCGTCTGCACCCACTCGGGGCGATGCGAGGGACACTGCTTCTCGTAGAAGTGCTCGCCCTCGACGCCGTCGGGTAGCGCTTGAGCGTCAGCGGGCGGTCGCGCAGGTGCGGCAGCAGCACCGGCGCGACCGCGGCGTAGTAGCCGATCAGGTCGCCCTTGGTGAAGCCCGTGTGCGGATAGAGCACCTTGTCGAGGTTCGTCAGCCGCAGCGTGCGCCCCTCGACGGTCACCTCCACCCCGACCGCGGCACCTGCGCGCCGCCGCCGACAGGGCGAGGGCATCGGTGACGCGGGCGGACGCGGCTGCACGGCGCGCTCTTCCTCCGGGCAGCTGCGCCCTTCCGGTGCGCTCGTGGCCACGTACTCTTCCAAGCGTGTCGTCAACATCGTCGTCGTGCGCACGAGGCGACCTCCTCCGGCGGTCTGAACGCGCTCGCGCACCACCTCGGTCGGGGTCCTTGTCCTCGCGCAGACCCTTGTAGGAGGCCTGGCGGATCTTGCCGGCGCGCGTCCACTCGCTGAATTCGACCTCGCACACCAGGCGCGGCGCCACGAAGTGCGCGCCGCGCGGCGGCTGCGGGCCCGAGAACGGGGAGTCCTCGCGCGCGAGGGGCGCGAGCAGATCGGCGAGCCGCTCGAGCTCGCCCTCGTCGAAGCCCGTCCCGACGCGCCCGGCGTGGCGCAGCTCGCCCGCTCGTCGTAGACGCCGAGCTCGAGCGCCCCGATCTGCCCGCGCGCGCACGCCCTTGCCCTCGGTCCAGCCGCCGATCACGAGCTCCTGGCGCCGGTGGTTCTTGATCTTGATCCAGCCCCCGTCGCGCCGCCCGGGCGTGTAGCGGGAATCGAGGCGCTTGCCGACGATCCCCTCCATGCCCAGCTCGCGCGTGGCGGCCAGCAAGCCCGCGCCGTCTCCGACCTGCAGCTCCGGGGATGCGCCAGTGCGCGCCCTCCAAGCCCAGCTCCTCCAGGCGCTCGCGCCGCTCGTATGTAGGGAAGGTCCATGAGGCTGTGCCCGTCCAGCCACAGCAGGTCGAACACGACATAGGTGACGGGCGTGCTCCGCATGAGACGGCGCACCGCCGCCTCGCCGCGCTGGTGCATGCGCGGCTGCAGCGCCTCGAAGCTCGGACGGCCGCTCTGCGTCGAAGGCGACGATCTCGCCGTCGAGGATCGCCGCGCGCGAGCCCAGCGCGCGGTTCAGCGCGCGCAGCTCCGGGTAGGCGGGGGTGACGTCGTTGCCGTTGCGGCTCTGCAGGCGAAGCCGCCCGGGCTGGGAGTAGGCGATCGCGCGCACCCCGTCCCACTTGACTTCGAACGCCCACCCGGACTCCTCGCGGGGCAGCGTCGAGAGCCGCGCCTGCATCGGCTCCACGCGCTCGGGCATCGCCGTGCGGCGGTGGGATCGATCTCGGTGATCTCCCCGGACATCAGCTCCGCTGAGGCACCTCAGAGCAGCGCGAAAGCGGAAGGGGGGGGGATTCGAACCCCCGTCGGAGGAATCTCCCCCGAAACGGTTTTCGAGACCGCTGTAATTTGGCTCTGTAATGCGGAAAAGTGACTGCTCGCGCCACAACTCGCGCCAGTCCCTCGCGAAGTCGAGGTTGAGGGTTGGGCCTGGAGTCGTTGCCGGCCCCGGCTGAGCGGAGGGGGGGAGATTCGAACTCCCGGTACGCCAATCAGACGCACAACGCTTTTCGAGAGCGCCGCATTCAACCACTCTGCCACCCCTCCGTAACGAGATCGCTCGTTTAAGGCTAGACGATCGCGGGCTGCCGGCGCTGCTGCCTGCGGGCCGCTTCCTGGCGGCGCCGGGCATGGTACTCGTCGAGAAGGGCGGCAGCCTCCTCCTCGCCGCCGGGCAGCAGGTGTCCGTAGCGGTCGATCGTGACGGTGATCGAGCTGTGCCCGATGAACTTGCTGACCTTGTCGATGGAGATGTTGGCGTCGAGCATGTGCGAGACGGCGGTGTGCCGACACTCGTGCAGGCCGATCGGGCGGATGCGTTCTTGCTCGGGGATGACGTCCTCTTCGTCCTCGATTTCGCGGGCTCGAGCCCATGCCTTGTTGGCGTGGTTGTAGGCGGTGTTCGGGTTGAACACGGAGTCGGCGCGCCGCCCGAACACGAAGTCGCGCCCGGATCGTCCGGTCCGCTTGAGGTGCTCGCGCAGCAGCTCGTCGAGCAGGCCGATGATGACGGTGTTCCGTTTGCCCTTTTCTGTCTTGGGGTCGATTTCGCCCTCGAAGGCGTCCCACCCCGCGAGCACTTTGATTCGTTTGTGAGCGAAGTCGATGTTTTCCGCGCGTAGAGCTCGCAGCTCGCCGAACCGCATCCCGGAGTACATGGCGGTCGCCCATAGCACTGCCTCCGCGGGTGGCAGCGCCGCGATCAAGCGACGGGCTTCCTCGGCGGTCGCGATCCGGTCCCGGCCGCCGGTCGGTACGGATGGCAGTCGGAGCCCGTCGGTTGGGTTGGTGATCAGCAGGTTGTCGGTGCCGGTGATCAGGTCGAAGTCGCGGTACAGCACGCGGGCAGCGTTGATGCAAGCGTGGACCTTGGCCGCGCTCAGCTTTGCCTGCCATACCGTGACGCGCGACTGGAAGTCCGAGCGCTCGATGTCGCTCATAAAGTGCGTGCCGAACTCGGGGATGAGTCGCAGCCGGAAGTCCTGCTCAATCGTTCGCAGGGTGGCCGGCTTGTAGCGTCTGCCGGAGCGGGTGAGGATTTCGCCGGCCCGCGCCATGTCGAGCCAGGTGTCAGCCGTCTCGCCAAGCGTCAGCCGGACCTGGGCTCGTAGCTGCCCGGCCTCTGCGAGCCCCAGGTGCTTGCGACGCCATTTGGTCGCGGATTGCCTGCTTGGCAACGTTTTGCGGATCTTCTTTTTGTCGAACGTCGACCAGACCCACGCCTCCCACGGCGGGTCGCAATCACACTTGCCGCCTGTGCGCTTCGTGGCGCACCGCTCGGAATGGCGAGGCCGCATCCCCTCCGGGTTGTCCTCGACGACGGCGACTGCGACTTCTCGCGCAATCGCCATGTTTAGGACGCCGACCTCACGCCCGAGCGCCCGCGATTGCTGCTTCGTCAGCGACTGGACGATACGCGCGAGCGCGGTGGCAGGATCGGGATCATCCGACAACCCAGTGGCGAACTGCAGGACCTGTGCTGTCGCCGCCGGGGCGCCGTCAGTTCTGTCGTTACGCCGCCTCGAGCGCTCGGTAATCTGAGCTGGCATCTTGGCTACCTCCAAGGTGCTAAGGGCGCGGCGCGGGGCTCAATCCCGCGCCGCCCCGTCTATTTGATGGTCGGTCAACGATAGCTCGCCGCCGCGAGGAAAGCGAGTCCCCGATGAGCGTCTTTCCGCGCCTGGTTTCGCAAGCGTGCTGGGGAAGTTCTGACGCCAGAGGGTAGGCCGAGTGCTGCTGGACCCAGTCGCGTAGCTCGGTGACCGGGAACAGCACTCGCCGTCCGATCCGCACCGTCCGAACGTCAGGCATGACCACCCGTTCGAACGTGTCGACCGAGATCGACAGAAGTCTCGCTGCCAGAGCCTTCGAGACAAGTATCGGCCTCTGCGAGTCGTCCATGTCTGCTATCTCGCCCGCTTGCGCCTTGCGATTCCTGGGCAACCGCGACTTTGGCCGACTCGCCGCGAGCGCTCCCCAGAAGTCTTGCGCCCCCAATGACCGATACGTGCCCGTGCGATTGCGATGTATTCGGCCTCGCGCTCGATCCCGATGAAGCGGGCGCCCTCCATCACCGTGGCTATGCCTGTGCTACCACTACCCATGAAGGGGTCGAGCACGATGCCGCCGGGTGGCGCGACCAAACGCACGAGGTGGCGCATCAGGGCGATTGGCTTGACGGTTGGATGAAGATTCCGCTGCGGGTCCCCGTTGATCAGTGACCGTCCCTGCTGGATAGGCTTGATTGCTCGATCGGATCTTCCGAGACCAGCGTTTCGCTCGGAGCGGCTCGCCTTGGCGCAGTAGTAGAAGCGCGACGCGCTGACGTCGCCGCTCTGTTGATCCAGCATCAGCACCGCGCAGTCTGGGGAGCACTCCCAGCGCTCGACAAGCTCCCCTGCACTCACATGGTCGGCCAGACGACGCTGGCCCTTATGGCCAGACGTACCGAGGCCACCAGTGCCGCGAACCGCTGGGTAGTGGCCGTTAGATCGTATGTTTGAATGGCCGACTTGTCGGCAGTCCTCGGTGTGCGACAGGGTCACATTAGCTGGCCAGCGCCCCAGCTCATCGTAGTTGTCGCGCGAGCGTTCGTCACGGCCATATATTCGGTTGTTACGGGCTTTAGACCGGAAGTCCGCGTGACGATTCTTAGCCTTGCTTGACCGCTCGTCAGCGTGATCACGGAACCCGATTCGGCAGCCGTCGATGTTCAATGCTCCGGTCCCGTATCGGAGGACGTTCTGGGCGATGGTGCCCTCCGGTGGCTTTCGCGCCACGATGATGGGCTCCCATGCAGGCTTCAGGGTAGTGCCCCAACCCTGCCAGAGTTTCTCGTCTGTGCTAACGGATTTGTGATCGACGGTGCCGATAGTGTCTCGTTTGACGGGGGCGGTTTTTTCGATCGCCTTGCTTACGTTGAGTGACTTTGGAAACCCTGAGCCGTAGAGCCACATCAGACAGTCGCGTATTTCGAAACCGGCATCCTCAAGCCCACACGCTAGGCGATGATGTGTACGTGTGCCACCGAAAGCCAGCAGGTGTCCGCCCGGCTTTAGGACGCGTATTGCAGCGAGCGCCCACCCGTCGGCACCAATTCTCGAACGCCAGCATCGTCGGAGGCGCCGCAAAGGGATCTACCAGTTCACGTATCCAACGGGCACGTGGTCCGCACGCATGAATACCACGGAACTGATCACGCGTGCCGCACCCATTACACCTATAGGTCTCAGTGCGTCTCCCCCCACCATATGCGACGGTGATTTTTCTTTGCGCTGGATGGTTGCCGTCAGCGTCACCATTAACCGTTCCATGCGAGCCTGCGAGTTTTCCGCGGTGGCGGCGTGTCCCAGTATGGTCACAGCGAAAGCTGTCCCACTCCTTGCCCATAAACTCTAGGCCATAGGGCGGGTCGGTGATAATCGCATCGATACTGTCAGCTTGCAGTCTCGGTAGCGCCTTGAGACAGTCGGCGTGCTTAAGCTGCCAACGTCGTGGGTTTCGATGCGCTTTGCGCCAGCAGTCATCTTTGTCGTGAGCGTGATTATTTGAGGGTTGAGGCATGTGTGCCCTCTTGGTTGTGGGTTTGGCCGAGCCAGTCCACGGGCTGTCCTGGGTGCTCGGCGGTGGTGAAGATGGGCGCGAATGGTCCCTGTCGTGTGAGGTCGTCGAGTGAGACGAAGTAGACGGGGATTGATCCTTTCTGGTTGTTGGCGGGGTCGGATTGGTGCAGGGCTAGGGTGCGTTGGATGCGTAGGCGTATCCGTTCGCGGGACTGGTCGGCGAGGACGATCAGCAGGTGCGGGAAGGAGCGGTAGTAATCTCGCCACAGTGGTTTGGTGGGCTCGCTGAGGGGGGCGGGTGTGGTGCCTGTGTAGTGGCGGAGTTTTGTGTAGCGGGTGATCTTGTTTGCGAGTTGCTCGGCGGGGCGGGCGGTGCCGCGGTCGAGCTCGATGAAGCGCTGGTGCAGAACGAGTTCGCCGTCCTTGATGATCTGTAGGTAGGTCAGCAGTGCGTCGGCAACGAGGAGCTCTGAGGGTCGGCGGCTCCGTGCGGGGGTGATGGGGTGCGCGATCTCGTGTCGCCAGGAGTCCGGGCTGCATTCGTCGCCACGCTGGCGTGCCGCGTTGACGAACGCGATCCCGACGTCGTTGACCGCGAGGGTGTGGGCTCGCAACGGGCCTTCGGCTTGTGCTGGGGTGCTGAGTCGTCTGCGGGGCTCAGTGCGATGTCCGGTGGTCTCGACGGCATCGGCGCCTGTCTCGGTGAGGAACCACAGCGAGAGGGTGCCGGGCCCCTGGGTACGGTTCACGAGGTCTCGTTGGGCGAGCAGGCCGAGGACGCGCCTGGTCCAGCGTGGTTCGGTGCTCGGGGTGTGCAGCGCGTGGATCTGTTTGGTGGAGAGCAGGCGGTGCTGGTAGAGGCTCGCCAGTATTTCGGGTGCGACCGCTGGTAGCGGCCGGTCGTTCGCCGGCCGGGCGTTCATGTTTCGTCTTCTTCGCTGTCGCCGGGCTGGGGTGGTTGTGTTCTCCAGGGTTTGTCATCGGCTTGCCCTGGGTCTTCGGGGTTCTCTTTCGTCCTGCCTGTCTTTTCCTTCGAGGTGCTTCTTGATCCGTTGATCGAGGGTGTCCAGTCCAGCGATGATCTCGGCGGCGCTGGTTCTACCGGACGCCTGATCGATGGTGCTCTGAATGTCAGTGATCGCCTTCGGTTTGAACGCTTGCGCGAAGTGCTCCTCGACGGATTCGTTGCCGAACAGGAATGGGTGCGTCAGTTGCCCGTGATGGGTGACCTGGGCGATGAACGTACGGCGTGCCAACCCGGTGATCGCGCTGGCGGGCGGGTCGCCGTCCCACTCGCGTGCGATCAGTCCGGCCGCGTGCGCGTTCAGCGCGGTGGTGATGAGATGGCTGCGGTTGGTTGTCAGCGCGTTGAGTGTCTCGCGGGTCAGCCGCTCGGGGTTCTGGTTGAGTAGGAATCCCCTGACGCCGTACTTCGCGGTCTGCTCCAGGAGCGCGGCGAGGTTCCCTCCCGCGGCACCGTCATAGGTCTGGATCTCGTCGAGGAAGACGTAGAACGGCTCGCGGTCCTCGGGGGGCATGTGTGCGCGGCCCTTCGCGCCGTGCAGCAAGTCGTACACGAGGAGGTTCGCGATGAGCTTGTCCTTGGCGCCACCAGCGCCGGGACAGGCGAGCACGATCTTCTGCTGGTTCATCGCCTGGGCGATGTCGTAGGTCGAGGTTTGCGCGCCGAGCAGCGCCGCGAGCTGCGTTGAGGAGCGCAAACGGTCGATGAGGTTCGTGACGGGAGTGATGGCCTCTTCTGAGAGGCGGGGGAACCGCTCGGTGAAGAACTGCCGTCGCGCCGGGGAGAGACATGGGAGCGCCGCCGCGAGCCACTCGGGGCTCCCGAGGATCGACGGGATCTGGAAGATCGTCGGTTGTAGATCGTCTGGGAGGACCGTGGCGAGCTCGATCAGTGCGGCGGTTGCCTGTGTCGTGAGGGTGAGCGCACGGTTGTTGCGCTCCGTCCACTGCAACGCTGAGGCGAAGGAGTCGACAATCGCCTCCACGCGACGCTCAGCGGCCTCCGCGTCAAGACCACGCGCGGCGAACAGGTTCCAGCCGGGCTGTCCTTCGCGCGAACGCGGCCCCACGAGGTCCAGCTCGATCACGCGCTCCGCGAACTCGGTCTCGGTGAGGCAACTCTTGATCCGTTGTATCGCGTCCTGGTGCGGGTCAAGGAACAGTCCGCCGTGCCCTGAGCGCACGAGGTGCAGGAACTGCGTGAGCGCCAGCTCCGTCTTCCCCCACCTTGAGCGTCCGGCGGTGTACGTGAAGAAGGAGTCCTCTACTCGCAACCCGATACGCCGCTGCCCGTTCTCACCCTCAACCGTTCCAAGGGGCACGAGGTCGCCTTGCCCGTTGAACGTCGGGAGGGACTTCGGTGCCGGGTACACCGCCGGGCCTAGCCGTAGTACGTCCGGGGCGGCGCAATGAACACTCGGCGGCTTCAGCAGTCCCGCCATCTCCCGCGCGCTCACATAATCCTTGCGCCTTGGATGGAACAGTCCGGTCCTCATCCGCTTCTCAAACCAGCCACGCCGGCCGGGGAGGTCCGATCCCGCGAACGCCAATCCCAGGAACCGTACGCCGATCACCCGTAGCGAGTTCGCGCCAGCCCAACCATCAAAGCAGCCCAGCAGGCCCTGCAGACAATCAAGCGCTTTGCCCTTCTCCGGGGAAGAGCAGCGGATCAGGATCTGCATCCGAAACAACGGGTCTGCTTGCAGCAACTTGGAGGCGATCTCCTCACGCTCGGCTCGCTGCGCGACCATCTCCGCCGGACGCTGGCGCCCCACCGGGTGCCCGCCACCACCCAGCACACTGAGTAGCCCGCTCGCCTCGCCGGCTGCGCTTTGCCGGTCCGCTCGACGGCGAGCCTCTCTCAACAGACGGCGGCGAAGGCGTCTGCGGGTCGCCGAGGTCGCTGGCAGGAGGTCGACCGCGATCTCGGCCTGCTCACCGCGCCCGCGATCCAGGCCCGCGAGAACCCGTGCGAAGCCCTGCAGCGGGTCGGGCCTCAACGGCAGATGAGCGAGCGGCTCGCTGCTCGCCCGCGCCAACCGCAGCTCAGCACGCACCACCCTCACCTTGACCGGCTTGGTCGCCTTGTCCTGCTCGGCCTTCTCGTTTGCGGGTGGCTCGTTCTCGGCCTCGGCCTGTTCGTTTGTCGGCGGCTCGTTCTCGGCCTCGGCCGATTCGTTTGTCGGCGGGTCGTTCTCGGCCTGCTCGTTCTTGGATGGTTCGGGGTCGGGCTCGATGACGTGGGCCTGTACGCGGTCGAAGACCCCCAGCGCCGAGCGGACCGCCGGCAGTGCCCGCTCGGGAACAACGAGCGAGTAGCGCATCCGACCCTCGGGGTCGGTGTCGAGTAGGACCCGCACCGCGCTCGCACGCGGGTCAAGCCACCCGCCGACCACGCGACGCACCCTGGAGAGCTGCGCGGCGCAGCGCAGCACAGCATCAAGCGAAGGATCGAACGAGTCTGGGGCAAGGACCACGAGCCGCGTCCGGGAAACGAGCGAACGACGAGTAGCGACGACACGACCCGCGATCGCCCCGGCCAACAGCAAAGTCACCAGGATCAGGACGAGCGGACGCATCACGAGAGCGCCAACCCCCTCGGCAAGACCTGACGGTGCTAGGGAGTCACCCAACAACGTGACGATCACGAGGCCCAGCACGACAGCCACCAGCGGTCGTATGTCCTGAGAAGGCTGGCGGTTCACAGCGGGCTACCCACGGACATAGAGATGTCGCACGGTGACAATCTCTGAAAACCCGCCTGTGAGCAGCACAAACCCACCGTTCCCGCCCAACCGGGAAGGGACCGCAGGCGGACCTGGAGACGGGTCCGCAAACGCGCCTGCAGACGGTCCTGGAGACGGGCCTGCCCGGTCACGACAGTGCCTCCCGCTGATCGGCGAAACAGTTGGCCGCACGCCGTCTCGGCCTACGCTGACTGTGATTGCTCAGACGCATCGCCCGCTGGAGTACTCGGTGCGCGAGCGGGGGTGGGACAGCGTTGCCGACTTGCGTGAACTGGCGGGTACGCGTGCCTTGCCACGGGTAGTCGGCAGGGAAGCCTTGGAGCACTGCCGCCTGCTGGACCGTGACTCGCACGGCGTTCGCGCCGCCGCGCTGAGGAGTCTCGTAGGCGCGTGGCACCCACTCGACCTTGTTTGCACGGTGCCCAAAGTGGACCGTCGGTGCGGGCTTCTCGCTTCTGCGGACTGCCGCGTTGCGCTGGTTGCCGTTGCGCCATGCCCACTCGTCGTGCTCGACGCCGTGTGCCTGCCAGCGGTTGACCCTCGTCGTTACCGCTTGCGCTGGGGCGGCCGTGGGGTCAAAGCCCTCCCCGATCCGCTCGCCGCCGCGTCTGATCTGAACGGACGGTTTGCGGGTCCACGACCGCGTCCTTGCTGTGAGCGTTGGTGCCGGCTTGCATGCGGGGCGACGGTCTCGCTTACGGTGGGTGCCCGTGTCGGTCTTGCTGGAATGGTTGCTAGGTGTGTCGTTGCGCCTGGGGAAACCGACCTCTTCGGATGGTGTCCAGCCGAGAGCCTTGGCCATGCTGACCCACGGCAACAGACACAGCTCCTCCTCGGGGATCTCGTCGCGGCGGGGGTTGTAGGAGCGGTGAGTGGGCTGCGGGAGTTTCACCGGCCCGTCGAGGGAGGCGATCAGGAACGCGCGCTTGCGGGTCTGCGGCACCCCGTGACGCTCCGCGCTCAGGACTCCCGTGGCGGTGTGGTAGCCGTGCCCTGAGAGTAGTTCCGCGAAGAGCGTCCATAGCTCGAGCACGGCCGGAACTTGCTCCAGTGCGACCCATTGGGGGCGCACCGCCAAGGCGTAGCGCAACGGCTCGACCGTCAAGAGCGAGCGAGGATCGCGGCAGCCTTCGCGCCATGCCTTGCGACTGTCCTCACCAGCGGCGAGCTCGTGCGCGCAGGCAACCACGAGCGGCTTGTCCATGCGCCCGAGACCCTTGCCCGCCGAGGAGTACGCCTGGCACGGCGGAGAGCCGACCAGCCCCCATACCGGCTTGAACTGCACGGGATTGAGCTCCGCGACGTCGGCCTGCAGGCACTCGTGGCTCGCGGCCCGCGCGGTCGCGCACGCCCAGGTGTCCGTCTCGATCCCGATCGTGCGCAGACCGAGCTTCCGCACGGCCTGCGCCCACCCGCCGGCACCGGCGAACAGGTCGAGGATCTTCCCCGGCTGTTTGCGTTCGCCCCTCATGTCTTCGCCGGCCTGGTGGTGGGCGGTTGGGCGTACCCGTAGATGGGGGCGCGCTCACCTACAGGGTGACTGGACAGGAATGGTCCGACACGGGTGACCTGTCCGGCGTAGTTGCCCTCGACGGTGACGATCTCGCCGTCAGGGAGGACTTGGATGACGATCCCGACGTGCGCGCTTTCGCTGGGCCCGGTGCCGTAGAAGACGGCGTCGCCGGGCGCAGGCGTCGCGGTTGGTGGAAGGATCTTGCCGCCGTGTTCTTTGGCCCAGGTGTAAAGCGATCCTGAGTACCCGTACTCGGCTGTCGAGCCGGGTAGTGGTACACCGGCGTGCTGCCATACCCATGCGGTGAACAGTGAGCACCACTCCTCACACGGCCCGTAGATCGTGCAGTTAGAGCCCGGTGGGTGTTCGCTCTGGCCGATCTGGCTTTCCGCGATCTTGACGATCTGCGAGCCGTCCCCGGCTTCGGGGGTGAACATGCCCGCGCTGCATCCCCCTCCCGTGCCGCTGACAGGTTCAGCCAGCGACGGGCTGCTCGGTGTGGGGCTGCCCGTGCCGGCGAATCCGTACTGCACCGCGCGGGCCATGACCTCTTCGGCATAGCTGACCGTGCTGTCGGCGCACGCGCCGTAGTAGTGGCACGCGGCCTGACGGTATTCCGCGTAGGAGCCGCCGGTTGGCGGAGCGCCCATGTCTTCACGGAGAATGCGCGCGGCGGTGTAGATCGCGTCCGCCGGATCGTTGATCGACAATGGACGGCCCGGGTCGGCGTTCACGGCGTAGCGTTCCCACAAAGTCGGCCCGCTCCCAGGACTGCACGCGCTGCCACGGACGTAGGCGATCTGCATCGGTCCGGCGCACCCGGAGCTGTTGGTGCCCGCACAGTCGCCGTTACCGCACTCCTGCGCACCGATCGATGCGAGGAAGCTCCAGTCGATGTTGAATCGTGTGCCGGCTCGCTCGTACAGCTGCAAGCGTTCCGGCGGGATGCTCGCGAGCGCATACGCGGACGGCGTCGGTCCGGTCGGTGCAGCTAGTGCTGGTTCACTTCCAGGCTCACAGCCGCTGAAGCTCGCGCCGAGCACCGCAACGGCAATACCGAAGATCACGATGAGCACCAGACCGCTGCCCCCGAGCGCGCTCAGTAGCCACCACCACAACCTTCGCTTTGCGAGCTCGCGCGCGCGCATCACTCCCCCGCCAGTCCCGTAACGAGCAGCCGACCATCCTTGGAGGAAAGAAGCAACCCGATCGGGTAGTCGACAAGCCCGCCGTCATTGATCAGGGCGCTCACACCGACGAGCCCCACGGGTGCGGGCGCGGAGCGCAGTGCAACCACGCGCGCCTTCAGCGCGCGCACGCCGGGTGGCACGCGCCGCGGATCGGCTTCAAGCGAACGAGAGAACGACGCGCTCGCTCCCTGCACCCGACTGGCCGGCGTATGCCCGTAGACGTAGCTCAAGTAGCCGGCCATGAAGCGCTCGGCCGCTGCTCTTACAGCGGGGATCAGCGGAGCTGTAGTGGTCGCGGCGCCCGATGCTCCTCTCGCGAGCCTCGCGCCACCAACGACGTTGTGAACCTCCCTGCCGCTCGCGCTCCCAGACTCCCCGCCCGGCTGGCTAAACGCGAGGCCCAGCGCGGTCGCGGCGAGCAACGCGACTACCGTGACCATCGCTGTGCGACGCTCGTGCTCGGCTATCGGTCGGTCACGCAGCGATGCGAGGCGCCCTGTCATCGACTCTCACCCGCGCTCGCGGTGTCCTCGATCCCCAGGAAGTTGCGGCCGGCGCAGAGTGCTGCCTCTGCGGTCGGGAACATCGGGTGATAGAAGGGGTCGAGTACCAGGCAGCGCCCGTCCGGATTGTGGTGCGGGCACGTCGGATGCCGGCCACCGAGAGCGTTCACCTTGGGTCGGGTGCGCCGGTAGGGCGTACCGCACTCCCCACATGCCAGCGGCGACGATCCCGCCATGACACACCGCCTGAGTAGCCGCAGAGAACGCTCGCGATCACGTACCGGGACGCGGTTCTGCGTGCGTCGAGTCTGCCTGCTCGCACCCAAACAGGACGACGGTCGTGAGTGAGGATCGATCGTGTGGGCGTCGTAGAAGTACCGGCGCTCTGCAGCGAGCAAGAACAATCCGGTCGCCGGACGTCCGCACGCCGTGAGTCGTCTCGCCCACCTCGGCGTTGACTGCGCCAGCCAGCCTTCGTCCTGCAAATCGTCCAGGCACAGTTCTCCGGGTCCAAGGGAAAGCCAGAGCGTGCCGTCGTCGCGTAGCACCCGGCGCACCTCGGCGAGGATCGCGAGGGTGCGATCGGGAGCACCCGTGCGTGGCGGACGAGCGATACACGTTTGCACCCAGTTGTCGGGCAGTTCGCGCAGGAGTGTGAGTGCGTCGGCTTGTTCAATGCGCCAGCTCATGAGGGCTCCTCGTCGGGGTCGGGGTCTGCGGGGATCGGCGGCGGCGCTTCGCTTGAGGCGATCGGCTCGTCCGCGTCCTCGCTTGGTTCGAGCTCGTCCGGCATGGAGACGGGACCGCCTTCGCTTGCGGCGAACGGCTCGCCGGTGTGCTCGCCGGGTTCGGGCACCTCGACCCCCCGCGGCGGCTGGTCGGTCGGAGTGGGTGGGGGCACGACCGCGTCCGGTCCGTGCCCCCTAGTGAACGCCGCTTGTGTGTGATGGCGGTGCAGCCCGGCCATCCGCGCCAAGCGAGTGCTGTAGTAGAGGCTCTGCAGGCGGCTGGTCCCGTCCTGGCCCGCGCGGGTGCCAATCGTGCCGGTGAGAAGGTCCGTGGTGAGCTTCTTGCGCTGCAAAAAGACGGTCCACAGGAACGCTGTTTGCAGCGTGAACGCGAGCAGCCATCCGAGGTTGCTGGTGGCGTCGTCCAGTGCTTGGCAGACAGCGAGGACTACCGCGAGGATCAGTGAGTAGATGACCTTCCGTGCGAGATATCCCGCGAGCTTCCCGAGCCATGAGCGGAAGAAGTCGTGGCCGCGTCCGGGGAATATCCCGATCAACAGTGCTACTGGCGCGAACGCGAGTAGCATCAAGAGGAGGATCTGCGCGAGGATCACCCCAAGCGCGAGCGCACCAAGCAACAGGTACGCGCCCACCTCTCCGAGGAGAACGATTATCGCGAGCAGCAGTCGCTGGTACTGGCCGCCCTTGCCCATAGCTTCAGCGGCCGGCTTATCCGCCGCGCCGAGTGGATAGGTGCCGTTCGTCTTGGCAGGGTCTGAGTCGGGGAGGTCTTCGTCGTCGCCGTTTCCCAGTGCTTCGTGCTCTGAATTTCTGTCCGAGCTCTGAAAGGAGTAGGCGAGGAAGTGCGGCGCGTACTTGTTACGGTCGTTGATGCACGTCTTGTTTTCCGCGTGTACTTCCGTGCCGTTTTCCAGTTGAGAGGCGAGCCGGGTGTCCTGGGTGGGGTTTGCACTCAGGGGACGGACAGCTACGGAGTGGGTCTTGCCGTGACTGGTGGTGGTGCAGTGCTCGATCCCGCCGAACTCAAGGACGGTCCACGGGTCGAGGACGAGCAGTTCGAAGAGCTGGTTGCTGGCGCCGGTCTTTGCTTGTGATTCGTTGCCGACGCCGCCTTCACTGGTGAATGACAGCAGCGCAGTGGAAAGTTCGTTTGAGAGCTTGCTTACCGGGCCGATTGTGCGTTCGGGTTGGGTGACGATCCCGATCGCGAGTACGCAGTACAGGAGGGAGACTGCGAGTGCTCCGGCGGTCTCTGTGTAGCGGCGTTGCATGAGCGCCTTCCACATCGCCCAGCACCCGAGGAGCACGACCATCGCTATCAGCCACGGTGTCCCGAAAGTGTTGGTGTAGAGGTTGTGGATCGCGGCTGATATTGGTGTGAGGGCGCCCGATCCGGGACTGCCGTTTCCGGTCAGCAGATTGAGGTTGAACGCGAGCGCGAACAGGAGGATCACCCCGTTCGCCAAGAACGAGGTGATCAGCCAGATGACCTGCGCGATGAAGTACGCGATCATCGGCGGTACACCGGAGACGTCCACCCCGCCGGTGAGGCTCACACTGACGCCTGGGAAATACTGGTCCAGGGAGTAGTGTTCCAGCGGGTAGCGCCCTACCCATCCGCCGGGCGGCAGTTGCGGCGCGGGACCGATATTGCTGTAAACGTCATTCGCGCCCGCCGACGCGCTACCGATCAGCACAAGACCGGCCGTCAACAAGAACAGGCAGGCGAAGGTGAAAAGGCGAGGCCTTCGGTGATCCAGAGCGCGCAGCCCGTGTGCGACAGTGGTTTTCATGCGGTGCTCTCTCCGGACTGCTGGGGTGTGGTCTGCAGCGCTTGCAGGAGGTGGGGGTAGACAAGGTCGATCTGCACCTCGCCGACACGGCCCGCGAGATCGCGCATCAGGCAGCGTCCAGCCCTGTATTCGCGGACCCTCACGACCAAATCTGGGGTGGGTGCCAGGCCGATGAATTGGAGTGCCGCCGCGGCGGCAGTGTCGGAGTCCTGCCCGAAGACGAACACGACGCCGATCAGGTCCGCGAGATCCCCGAGGTCGGCGATCTGGTGAGTCCCGAGCAGCAACGTCGCGTTGTACGCGCGGCCGAGCCGGACCAAGCGGTGGATGATCTGTCGTCCCTGCGAGGAGGCGAGCAGGAACCAGATCTCGTCCAGGCCGACGATCTTGTGCCTGGAGCGGTCACGGGAGATCAGTTGCAGCGCATACGCCGCGACGAGCGAGAGCGTGGCGACAGAGACACGCTCGGCGCGGGTGTAGGTGTCTCTCGCAGCCGAGGGTTCCGGCAGCGACAGTCCGGGCATCCGTATCGTCGTGACGGGCATCGCGGCCTGGAGGTCTGCACCCTCGCCATTTCCGAAGCCGAGGCGTGCGAGCCCGAAATCGCGTATGACTTCCAGTGCCTCCCCGGCCTCGCGCGCGCCGCTGCGCTCGCCCGCGAGCAGGAGGTCCACGACGTGCAGGAGGCTGCGGGACCCCTCGCGCACGGTGTCCTTTACCGCGAGGCTGACCACGTTCTCCCACTGTGCCGGGTTACCGGGCAGCAGCTCGAGCAAGTACGAGCAGGCCAGCTCCTCGCGGAGATCCTCCAGACCGATCGCGAGCGGGTCCAGCTTTCCCTGCTGTGCCGCGTCACCCGAAAGCTCCAAGACCTGCATGCGCTCACTGAGCTCGGGGAGGTTCTCCCACCCGTGGTCGGGCTTGGGATCGAAATCGACCACCAACGAGCCTCTGCGCTCCGCCGCATACTCGATCGTCTGCGACGCGACTGTCTTGCCCGACCCCAAGGTCCCGATCAGCAGGACCGCTGAGGCGCGGTCTTCGCGGGGTGCCTGCGTCGGATCGAAGCGCACCGGCAGCGGCGCACCGATCGGCGTGTATCCGAGGTAGGGACCGCGTTGAGAGCCGACCGTGCGACTCCCGGTCCCGACCATCGCACCGAACTGCTCGACCGTGATCTGCTGGACATAGTCCCGCACCTAGAGCCACCCGTCCGCTCGCGGTAGGTGGTCGAGCCAGAGCTCGTATTGCAGTCCGGCTGGGCGATGCAGCGCGATATCGCCGTACTGCTCTTTCAGCGTCGCGACTCTGCGCTCAAGCTCCTCTTCGTCCGGGGCGCCCAGCGCGAGACCGATCTGGCCGTAGAGCATCGGGGGGTGCCCTCCGGCCTGCAACTGCGCCTCATACTCACGCGCGAGCACACGGTCTACTCCGGCGAGCACGCTCGGACCGTGCGCCGCGCCCTGAACCTGCTCGTGGTAGGCGTGCTCGACGTCAGCGATCCGCTTACGCACCTGCGCAAGCGCCTGGCGGTTCCCGAGCCAGCGGGCGTGCAGTACCGCGTCGACGGACCACGGCAGGGACTCCAGGGGCGCGAACAGAACCTCTGCGGTAGCGCCGGGGAACTCCGGTGCTTCAGCGAGCGCCCCGAGCGCGAGCATCGCCTGATGGCTGCGCCCGTGCTCACCGTCGATGATCAACGATTGCTCTCGCTCGGTGATCGCCGCTTGCGCGCACGCGCGCAAGTCGTGGGTCAGGGGTTGGAAGGCGACACCGCCACCCGACGTGGAGACGACGAGCGCGTCCGGCGCCCAATGTTCGTCGAGCTCGGGCTCGCAGATGCCACGGCAGGAGCCACGACGCAACAGCCACTGCAGCTCGACCGTTCTCGCGCGCCGCGCGCTGATTACACCGTTCAGCCGCTCATACACTCGCTGCTCGCGAGTACCGAGCTCTGAGAGCTCACTCGCGGAGATCGGTGATGCGGTCCCGATCCCGGCGAACTCCTCCACGCGACGCCGGACACGGTCCACGCCTCGTACGAGACCCGAACCAACCCCGGACGGTCGGCTCGGGGCGAGTGAGACCGCGAGGTATACCTCCGGCATGTGCGAACCGAGTTCACGCAGCCGGGCCTCGTGACCCTCAAGGAAGGCATGCCAGGCCGCGGGGTCTTGGTGGCGCTCATCCAGCAGCCCGGCGGTGTGCCGCACATACTCATCGGCTGGGTAAGCACGGTTGACTCTCCAGAGTGAGAAGTCCGCCGCGATGATGTGCGCGAGGCGCTGCAGCCGGCGTTGTAGCGCCCACTTTCCCGCAGTCGGAAGAAACGGGTATGCACTCATCCCCAGGCGGTACAGCGCGGCACTCTCACCACCACGCCCCACCAGCACGTTGCCGTTCGCGTAGCGCAACGAAAAACCACTCATGCCCGCACCTCCACGACCTGCCCGTCCCCGAGCTCGACCACTTCGGCCAGGCGCTCACCGCGGCGAACCCGACGACCCTGCGCCGGACGCACAACATGTCTACCTCGGCCGGGGATCACAACGACCGGATTCGCAAACACAAGTCGCGCCGGACCTTGAACCCGCCCGTGGTGAAGTACCGGCGAGCGCTCATCGGGCGCGACCCAAACCTGCGGCGCCCAAACATGCACTTCACCCTCAGCGGGTATCGCGGCCTCAAGCGAACGGCGGGATGCCCGCAACCGCAGCGCAACCCACGACGTCAGATAACGGTGTGCGGGACGCCCATCCGGCGAGGACTGTCCGGCGAGAGTGGCGATCATCCCCGGCGCGATCAGCAGTCGCAGCGGCCAATCAAGCCACCCCAGCACGACACCCACCATCAGCGTCGCCAGAAACCCTACGATCGTGCCGATCAGCGCGCCCACCCAACCATGAGAGCCGGCGCCCAAAAGACCGCCGATTGCGCCGAGGACGACCGCGAGCAAGAGCGAGCGCTGACTGAGTACCAGGATCGCCACCAGCGACACAAACGCCCAACCCAACCACTCAAGTGGCACACCACCAGGGACCGGTAGGCGTCGACCATCGATCGCGTACACCCGCCGGTCGACCTTGAAGATCCGCTGATAGGAGCGGACAGGATGCGCAGAGTCACTCATAGCTCACAGTCCTCCCGATTCACCCGAAGATCTGCTTGCCGATGGATTCCGCTGCGGTCGCGATCTCAGAGGACGCAAACACCATCCATGCCACCACGATCGCCGCGAACAAGAACACCGCGAGCTCCGTGTATCGACGGTTCACCAAAAACATCAGGCTTGCGACGGCCACGATCCCGCCGTACAGCTCGCTTGCGTAACCTTTCAACAGTTTCGCGACGTTCGCGCCGACGTCGTTCCCTGACGCGAGCGCGCCTGCCGGAAACAACACCAACGCGCAGATCGCCAGCAACAACACGACCCCGGTTAGTCGTTTACGTGACATATCAATCACTTCCTTTGCGCCCGTGAAGATTCGGCGCTAACGGGCTGTGTCACAGTGACCGTTACACCGCGAGTTCTGCGCCCAGAAGATTCGGTGCGCAGGACAGAGAGCGCGCCGCGGATCAACAACAGCAGCACGCACCCCCACAACAACACCCGACCCGCGATACGAACCAGACGCGTAAGATATTCAGTCGGCGAATTGATTACCGATTCGCCGTCGTGTGGATTAGTACGACGAAAAATGCTCATGCAGCAACGGTAAATCCCGACGCGCTAAAACACCACAAACGCACATCATGTGAAAGTGGTCGCATTCACATCATGTGAAAGCGCACACTTTCATAAGGCACGCACGATGCTTACGGCGCGGGCGATGTCGTCTGCTTGAGCCGATCCAGCCAGGCGCGTGGGATTGAGCGTAGCCGGGAGGGCGACGCGGCGGCGCTACGAGATGCGGCGCCGCTACGCGGCGAGGTTCACGACGTCGGACAGCTCATCGATCTGTCCGCGAACGCTTGCGAGGACTTGATCGAGAAGGCGACACGCGGAGAAATCCGCCAATGAGTAGTACGTCGACGTACCTTCTCTGCGGCGAGTAACGAGACCTGAACGGTGCAGGATGCAGAGGTGGCGAGAAATATTCTGTGGTGTGCTCGGAAGCTCCTCGGCAAGCTGCTGGACGGTGGCTTCCTGATGTTGCTCGAGTTGGGTCAGAAGGTGAACACGGGTAGGGTCGGAAAGCAGCGCGAAACGACTCGCGACAAGATCCACCACAGGGCTTGGCCAGGCCTCAGTCATTCTCGCGCTCCCGACACGCCCTGATTAGGAGCAAAGGCGAGGGACAAGCCGAAATTGCGACCATGCCCTTCAAGCACCGCGGCGCCTAAAACCGGGTCATGTAGTTTCGCGAGGCTTGTTGAGTCGTTGGCTTGGCAGGCCGGTCGCCGCGGAGCGGGGCCCGTAGGGCGTAGCGCAGCGACGACCGGGTGGTAGGCGTCCGATCCTCCAACGAGGGTGTGGCTGGCGGCGGGATGACTCTGAAACCGGCTGGCCTTGTGTGCCTTCCGTTGGATCTGTCTCCCGCCACCAGCCACGGATGCCGCCATGACTTCATAGAAGCCTGAACATCGCTCGACATGGCTCTGTCTAGCGGCCTCCACATCACCCAGGTCAAACGAGAGATGAGGAGGAGACTGATGATCGCAGTAGGCGTGGACACCCACAAGGATCAGCACGTCGCGGTAGCGCTCGACGGGTTCGGGCAGCTGCTCGGCGAAATGGTGGCGCCAGCCAGCCGCGCCGGTTACCGCCAGATCACTACCTGGCTTCTGGGGCTGACCGAGGACGTACTGGTAGGGATCGAGGGCGTAGGCAGCTACGGCGCTGGACTGTGCGAGCACTTGCAAGATACGGGCATACAGGTGGTGGAGGTGGAGCGCCCTCGTCGACGTGATCGTCCTCGCGGCAAGTCTGACCGTATTGACGCACTGCTGGCAGCCAAGAGGGTCCTCATCGGTGATGGCCTGTCCACTCCTCGAGGAGCGGGCACGCGAGCAGCCCTGCAAACACTGCTGAACGCCTACCGCTCGGGTGTCGCCGAGCGCACCCGTGCCTTGAACCAGCTGCAAGCGCTGCACGTCACTGCGCCTGCTGCGCTGCGCGAACGCATCGGAGTCGGCAACGGCACCAAGCTCGCTCATCGCCTGGCCCGGATGCGCCACAGGAACAGCGCGAGCATGCAAGAGGGCACAGTGTTGGAGGTACTGCGGGACCTCGCGAGTCGCGCCCTCGCGCTGAAGAAGCAGACAGACCACTACGAGCGCGAGATCGCCGCGCTGGTCCGCTCGCTCGACCCAACGTTGCTGGATGAGCCCGGCGTCGGCCCGATCTCCGCCGGCAAGCTGCTGGCGTGCAATCCGCAACGCTTCAAGAGCGAGGCTGCGTTCGCACGATGCAACGGCACCGCGCCACAACCAGCTTCCTCCGGAAAGATAATCCGCCACCGCCTCAGCCGCCGTGGCGACCGCCAAGTCAATAACGCGATCCACACGATCGCGCTCTCCCGCTCGATCCATCACCCCGAAACACGCGCCTATCTCGAGCGCCGCATCAGCGAGGGAAAGACCAAACGCGAGGCGATGCGCTCGCTCAAGCGACACCTCTCCCGTCGCCTTTACAAGCAACTCACCCACACCCCCTTGACTTCATAGAAGCATCCAACGACTTTGACTGACTGTAAACAGCGAGGTCTAGCGTGCTTTCGTTGCCGTAAGTCGCGCGAGGAGATGATGCGTGTGGCTGATTGTGACCGTGATTTGTCCTCGGCGTGCCCGCGCGGATGGATGGAAGGTCACAGCGATATGTCCGTGCTCTACGTGCAGCGTCACGCAGCGTGAGCCGAGCGTGCGTTTGCCTTGCTTTGAGTGCCAGCAGATGCGGACGCTGCTTACACCTCTGGGTATCGGACCGGCGACGTATAGGCGCCCGTGGCTGTCGATGATCGCCCGGAGCTTTTCGACAGAACCAACACTCGCTACCGTGAAGGGAGTGCTCGCGGGTGTTGAGGTCTTGCCTGCTGCGTCTGTGAGAGACAACCGCACGGTGTACTTACCGGGGGCCGGTGCAGGGAGATGCGCGAGGCCAGTCGCGGTGATCGTGCGTGCCGGCGTGCAGGCTGTCGAGCAGAGTGCCACTGTGGCAGTAGTGATCGGAACGGCCGGGGAGGTGGGGTTGCGCCAGGAGAGGATCACTTCCTTACCCGAGACTGTGGCCGTCAGCGCTGTTGGTGGTGCGGGACCGAGGTTGTCCACGATCACTTGGGGAGAGATCTCCCTCGAGGTATTGCCAGCGGCATCCCGGACGGTCAACGTCAACGCCTGAGAACCCTCAGCCGTGGCTGACGTGTTGAGAGGAATCGTGACTCCCGAGAGATTCGGGCACGGAACAGCAAGAGAATAATCACAAGCCTCGGTAACGCTAGCCAGTATTGCTCCCAGACCGGAGCGCACTTCTACGCTCGCGATGCCTGAGTCGTCGCTGGCCGAGAGCGTCACGGGAACCTGACCCGATGCGTAGCCACCATTCCAGCCGGTACCGGAGACCGAAGAGATTGTGGGCGACGTCGTCTCGGATAGCGTTACGTTTGCGGAATACAGGTCGGCTTGTGCGTGACGCTCGCCGGGGGCTGCGGCCACGCAATATTCCGCGCCGTCCAGCAAATCACACCGCACACCAAAGAACAGAGAACTGGTATCCAGCGCACCGAGTACCGGCGGTTGGTTGTTCAGGAGGTTGCATTCGAAATGGTCTTCGAATGTTGCGGGACACGATTCGATTGTGGTTCCTTCGCCCGTCCACAGGCCTGGTATCAGGTCGGGCTCTTGGTGGGCGTGAAGTGAGCGGTAGTAGTTGAGGCCAACGATGTTGGTTCCGGTTGGTGCGGTGAAGGTCCACCCGGCCTCGGTGCCATTTGGGATATCGGCCGTCGTGTTGGTGCTGTCCTCGGCGAATAGAGCCCCTCCGTCGGTGGGACCTTGCGGTTCGTTCGGGCCGATGGCCGGTCCTCCGCACATGTTGCCCACGGTCAGACCGGAGGGGTAGGTGTTCACCGGCTGCCAGCTACCAGCGCTCGAGGTGGGACTGCACGCGGACACGGTGTAAGTGCCAGCGTTTGCAGACTGGACAGCCACGAGCGCGGCTATTGAGGAGAGCGCGATCAGAAACCAGCGCAGACTATGCGACCCAAACATCTTATGTCTTCGTCTTTCTCTTTCTACGGCCCTGCCTTTGCTTACTTTGTTTCCTCCGCTTCTGTTTCTTCTTCTTCTTTCCTTTTTTCTTGGTGTGGGCCTTCGCGTGGCGAACGTTTCGTTTGACGGTGATTGTTGGGTGTGCAACTGGTTCTGGGGGTATCGCCGCGTTGCCGGCTGCCACAACGCCTCCCAAGCCGGCCGCCTCAAATGCGCCGGCAACATTCAGATGTCCGGCGACGGCGGTCGTCACGAGTAGGTTCTCGTCCTGCGCGATGGTCAGTGCCGGCGCGTAGCTCATGAGCGCCGTGAGAGCGGTGTCTGTGATGTCCGACGCCTCGGAGGTTCCCTGCACGTATTCAGTCGGCATGAATTCGTCTTTGAGCGGGTCGGCGAATTCCACTTCGCAACCAGGAGCGAAGATACCCACATCGTTGCTTGCGCTGAACGGGCAGATCCCGCCCGTCTGGGTTGCCGCTCCGACGGAGAGCACACCTGGTTCCGCGCCGGGATATTGCACGTTGCCCGGCGAGTTGCCCGCTGCCGCCACGATCGCGATACCGCGGGATGTGAGTTCCCTGACGACTTGAGCGAATTCGCTGGATTGGTCCGGTGTCGGAGGAACGGTCGATGCCAGCGAGAGGTCCACTGTCTTGATGTTGTACTTGGACTGCTGGAGGCACGCCGTCATTCCCTGAACATAGTTCTCATACTGGTAGGTCGGTGGTTGTCCCGGAAGGGGTGTCGAGGTGGCTCTGATCGAGACGATCTTGACCTGGGGCCAGATACCACGCAGACCGTAACCCTGTCCGCCAGCGAGTATCGCCATCAGCGTGCCGTGCCCTTCGGAGTCATTGTCATTCGGGCTTCCGCCGTCGAGAGCGCTCGCGTAAACGAGGATTGGGCTGGTATCGGGTACCCGGTTTACTCCCGTGTCAACGAGACACATCGCGCCAGGACTCGGCGGCGGTGGCGCGTAGGCGAGAAATGCTGCATTCGCGGCCTTCGCTTGTGAAGTGGCAGCCGGCGGAGCGACCGCGTTCGCGTTATTGATCGTGCCAAGCATAATTACACCGGCCAACAACGCAACCCTCAGCGTGTGCTTTGCGTGCATCAGCGTACCTGCATCCATCGTGGATTGGTGGAACCCTGCAGCCATAGCGTCGTTTCTGGAGTCACTGCCCGGAACGCGAAATGTCCTCCCACGGAGAACGGCGAGGAATAGAACAGGCGGTAGGCACCTTGACTATTGGTCCTGACCTCACGGCCAACGACCTGCCAGTGGCGACCGTCGGCGGACGCTTCGATCACGACGATCGGATACGGACGACCCAGTGGGCTCACCGATACTCGTCCCGAGAAAGTGAGTTGTCCACCGGTACGGTCCCGAACGCGTAGGCTGAGAGTGGGACTCACGCTCTCTTTGACAGTCGCCTGGGTGTTCGTGGTGCTCGTTTGGCCGCCTCCGACGACGCGCAACGTTCGCGACGGGCCCTTTGGTGCCCCCAGGCTCCAATGTCCTGCTGCGTCGGTCGTGGTGGACGCGAGCACAGTTTCAGTGCCGCCCCGATAGTTGCCGTTCTGGGCGATCAGATGCACCGGAACGTCTGGCGCAACGACACCCTGCGGCGTCGTCAGCGTTCCGCTGAGAATCAACGATGAATCGGCATAGGAGCGGCGCACACCGCGCAGGAGACCGGCCGTTCGCCCATCGAACTGGACGATGTACGCCGATCCCGCACCGCCGGTCGCACGAGCGACACGCCCCGCGCTCGCGACCGTGATCAGATTTTCGCTGCGAAACAGTGCCTGTGAGATGCTGGACACATCGCCGGCGACGTCGGTCGCCGTCACAGTCAGCGCATGAATCCCATCGGGCAGCGTCCCCGTCTGTACCGGCAAGGTCACAACATCCGCATGCGGACAAGGCTGCGCCGCGTAAAACTCAAGCGAGGAACCATAGGTGCCGACCGAGGTGCAAGCACCGCCATTGAGGTTCGGTGTCGCCTGATAGATCACCTTGCCATCGATCGCGACCGTGACTTGGTAGACGCCGGGTCCAGGATCTGAGGCTGTGAAGCTCACAGACTGCGTGCCGTGCTGAGGTCCGCTGGTTGTCAGCGACCCCGAGAGCGCGGACACCGTCGGTGTGGTGCCCGGCGACAAAACGATATATGCGCTTGGAATGGAGAGACTTCCCCAACCACAGGTCGGCCCGTCGCTACCGCTGCAAACCTCCCGTGCCCAGATCTGCGTCCCTCCCGCCGGGAGCACCGCGGTGCGCTCCACGTTCCCCACCTGCACCAAGGCGTCGTTCTTGCTAGGGCTGGAGAGTATGCCCTCCTGACCAACAGGTTCATTGTCGTAACCGGGGTCCCCGCTCGCGCTGCCCGACACCGTGACAGCCCCACCGACGATCGTCTCGCCGCTTGGCGCCGTGAAGACCAACCCCTCCGCGGCGCCCGCTGGCGCTCCATCGGGAAGCCCGACGACCATCCCCGGCGAGCAGCCGCTCGAGTTCGTACTACCCCCAGGAGGAGAGCCTTCAGAGAAGCTCGCCCACCCCGCATCAGCCGTACTCCCAGCACAACTGACCAGCGTCCACGATCCCGCCCTGACAACCGCCGGCGCCATGAACATCAGACCGAACACGACCACGCCCGCGCTCACGCAACGCCGACAGCCCCGACTGACGCGACGCGGCAGAGAGATGTTCATCAGCACGAGAGACTCCCCGGCACACACGCCCCTCGCTGTCCGGAACTGGACGATGACTGTGACGATGAGGACGCCGCGGAAGGAACATATTCCGCCGAGACCTCGGACTGGCCCGCCGACGATCCAGATGTGCTCACACGCGCGACCCGCGAGCTCGGTTGAGACCCAGCCCCGCTCCTGTTCCCCGCAGAGGATGACGCAACAAGACTGCCAGGCGTAACAGGATGCGACGGCGCACCACCCGAATGACCACCAGTCCGCGAACCGCTACCACCAGACCGCGAATCCGACCCCGCGCCCTGCGTGACCGTCGCCCCGCCATCCGTCGCGCCAAGCGCAGGCGCGGCGTCCACGGAAGCTGACCGGCCCTGCTCATGAGGTGTGGCGATCGAAACGTGGCGATGGGACGCAGTTCGTGAGCTGATGACACCCGCTGGTAGACCAACGAACGCGGCCGTGCCCACACCGGTCGCGCACAGCACACCCACGCAGACAGCAGCACCCTTCCCCGCCAGCGCCCCGGCTGTACCCGCGGTTCCGGCCGCTCCACCAGCGCTCGCCCGACCCATGCTCGAACCAACCCGTACCCGCAGGTCGCCGAGCAGCCGATCCAGTCTTCCCAGCACACGACGTCCCGCCTCCAGCACCGATCCCTTCGCCACAGAGAACTTGCCGCCGAGAGCAACAGGGATGAACACCAACCGTGGACGCAAGAGCCGACCCTCAGCACGACGCCATGCTCGCTCGCACTCCTCGCACCCAGCGATATGCAACGCCACCTGCTCGTAAAGCTCGGGACCAAGCACCCCGCGTTCTCCCAGCCACCTCTCGTGAGTCGGATCTCGCCGAACGAGATTGGCGGCCGCGAACGTCTCCATGACCGCTTGGCGGCGCTCACAGATCGCGCCGCTCGCACGAGCAGACACAAACTCCCGCAGACGCGCCCGCGTCCGGCGAGCCACCGATTTCGACTTCTCGCGATCCCACCCGAGCGTCCTCGCGACCTCCCGCGGTGGCGCCGAAGGATCATCCAGCACCAGCTCGACCCAGCGCCGGGCGTCCCCTGAGACCTGATGCAGTATCTCCTGCGCCCTGGCCTCCGCACGCAACCCACCAACACCGCCCGCGCCCATGACGGTGAGATCTACAGTCCCAGTCTCGGGCAGCTGCTCCACAGGCACAGCGCTCACGGGATGGCGACGACGCTCACGCACCCCATTCAAGGCCCTCAGATACGCCAGCCCCCGCCAACGACCCAACAGCCGCTCGGGAGCATCCGTGTGGCCCTGCTCATAGAGCTCCACCCATGCTTGATCGACAGCCGCCTCGACCATCACAGACCCCGCCGTCGGGAAGCTCCGCGTGATCGCACGCAGAACCTGTGAGCGGCCATCCACCCACACCCGAGCGAACTCGGCCTCATTGCCTTGTCTCTCCTCGACTACGCCCATCGCATCCCAGCAGAACAGTTCGACTCTCTCATGCCAATGATGCACCATAAGCCCAAAAAATGGGTCAACGGATCTCAGTACGCCCGCACCCGCCCACTCGCGGAGCCTACACGACACCGGCAGAATCGCAGACTATAAGCCTCAACATCCCAGCGTCCCAGGCACACACGGAGGCCTCCGACGCTGCCACGCCGGCGCTTCAGCGCGCGCAGACCCATCATCGACTTCAGGGGCGACACCAACCCGCGAGACGCCACCTCCCGAGTGCAGCGAAGGAATACGATCCGAACCTGCAGACATGCCCGAGATCGGTGTCCGCGAGACAACTCTTACGCCCCTCCTCCGTCCCCTACGACGATCGACTCCTGCGCCCTCCTGCCATCCAGATCGGTGCCTGGACGCGATCCGTGATCGACGATGATCCGATGAGCCCGCGCCCCTACGCTCACGCCGTGCCGACGGAGCACCAACGCCATTCCGCATCGTCGCTCCATGACGGACATCATCACGCTCCCCCTGGCGCCCAAAGAGCTCGACCGAGCCCCCAATACCCAACACGACAAGCGTCGCAACGACAACACGGGGCACCCCCAGCCTCCCGACAAACCGCACACGATCGGGTGACCGCAGGACAATAGTCACGGCATCGCCGTCTCTTGGCAACTCAGGCGCAAAAGATTCGGGCACAGATCGCTCCTCAGCGTCGCCCGAATCAAGGGACTCCCCTAGACGCACCACAATCTTGTCAGCGTCTACACCTGGCCCCCGGCAGGCATCATCAGGGAGCCGATCACTCTCGCAGGCGCCGTGGCAAGGAAAGGTCTCCATCGACCCATATGCACCGTCGGTGCCGAAACCGGGTCAGTCGATATCGAGGAGGACTGCATTGCACGACTTCCCTGAATGCGTGGAACACCAAGTTCGACTAGAGGTGCACGTTTACATTCAGATGCTCAAGCAAAGTTAGACGCTGTGCGTTACCACTGCCGTCCGCGACGACGAGCAATGCTCTCGGGATGCGTCGCACTAGAATGTGTCCGTGGTCACCGAGCCCTCCAATCGCTCCCCCTAGGGATTCAAGGATTCCTGGATGTCCTGGAAGCGGTTTCGTCGCTGGCAAAGATGTCGGTGCCCTGCCCGGATGGTTCGCATCGAGTAGCACACCAGCGATCAACGGACTGCCTTTTAAGACGAAAGGACATGCTAACGCATGAAAGCACCGGGCGGGCAGGCAGTCCAGGATGAGACCGGATGGTCCTATCCACCGAGATCCCCCCCTCGGCCGTAAGTCCAGGCAAGCGCATCGGGTGAATTTCACACGGACCTCTCAATGCCTTGGCTGGACTACGCCAGTGATGGCGATGAACCACAAAGACGAGAGATCCTTGTGGTTCTGTTTTCTGCCTGATCGGTTCGCCATTTGCGCCTAACGGCGTAAACCTGAGCGGCCGGGGGCCTACACCGAATCCAGGTACATTGACAAGTGGCCCACCTCGAACTTCGACAGCAGCCGTTCGCAGGTGGTCAGGTAGCAGTATATCACTGTTCGTCGGAATCGTCGGGCCTCCATCAATCGCGATTCCAGCAACTTCGTTGGTTGTTAGGACAGTCGCTACCTGCATTGCGGGAGGACCTTGACCACTATCGCGCTGAGCAACAATTGGGCCGCGAAAGGCTTGTGCTACTTCACATTCCCCAGGCTTTACTGCAAGGCACCAACCTCCGGTACCGCCTTCAATAGGCGGCAAGAGCAGTGGCCTGATGTGACGTATCACGTGTGCATTATACTCGTAATTGGCTCCTGCCTTCGATTCAGAGCACGCAGCTAGGCTAACAAAACAGATCACCGTGAGTAGCAGCGTCACAGACCGATGTATGACGCGTGCTGCACGCCAATTGTACTTACTGGTTATATTGTACATATATATCAGCCCCATCTTATAAAGGAACTACTCACGGACGTAATCAATGATTTCCTCATAGGTATCATTACTGCCAAGGCCCTCACAACGGACCGATGCCGTCTCCTTGCCGGGTGACGCATAGTAAAAGCCACCAAAAGCACTTCCCCACTCCCACGCTCGATAGTTGGCGCCTGTCGCGCAGGCCGTTTTTACGTATGCTTGCCATGTGCTAACGTTCTTAAATACCTGGCCCTGCTTCTTACCTTCGTGGTTGCACGGATCATCTTTTAGGTTTTCAAATTTGCCAGTTTCAGGATTTTCAATTAGAACACATACCTTAAGCTGAAAAAACGGAACTTCGCGATTACAGTTGAATCTGGCGACTGCCCATAGTTCGTTGCCAAAGGGTTCGCCGAATCTCATATGGAGACTGCAACTGAGGTTTGTACTAGCGCATGCACTGTCCCCAGAGCATCCGCCTTCAAGTTCTTCAGATACTTCTACGGCATGTCGTTCCCCGTCTCCGAGTGCGTTGCGTGCTTCTTCCGCTGCTAGGACTTGTCGTGCTCCCTCTACGCCTGCTGCTTCGGCGACCCATTGTGGTGCTGCGTCGCTGAATGGTGTCGCGGTGTTGGTTGGTAGTGGGATTTCTACTGGTTGTGTCTGTAGGGGTCGTCCTGTTTGGGGTACGTAGGTGATGCCGTCTTTGGCTATGCCGCCGGATTGTAGTTCGCTTGTGATGCCGTCGGCACCGAGCCAAGCGTATTTTGGTGGTTCTTTGCCTTCGGCTGGTACTCCGAACTCGGTGCTGTTGTATGTGGTGAGCAGTTTTGTTTCGGTTTCGCTGATCCCGGCGGTAGCGACGATGTTACCTTTGAGATCGTCGAGCTGTAGTACGGTGGTGCCGCTGCTGTTATGGGTGGCTGCGAGGGTTCCATCAATGCCGGGGATGTTTCGTGTCCACGCTTTGCCTTCTTCGCTAGTCCATGTGATGGCTTCACCGGGTGCAGAGTAGTGGGAGATGATAGCCGCTTCGGCTTTTCCTTTGACAACGGTCTTGGTTTCTCTGGTTCGTCCTTCGGGGTCGTAATAGTAGCTGTTGGTCTTTTCGTTTTGTGTTTGGTTCGCGACCTGTCCGTCGACGTAGTAGCTGCTGGTTAGGGTGTTCTGTCCGGCGTCGACGGCGGGCAGTTTGGTCGTGTTGCCGAAGGTTTCGTATGTTACTTCTCCATCGATGAGGCGGTTGGCTTCGTCATACGTGTGGTGTTCGGTGGTGCCGCCTTCTGCTAGGCATGATTCGTTGCTGGATTGGCGCGTTGTCAGACTCTTGCGGTTGGATTCTTCGTCGTAGGCGTAGAGTCGCGTGGTGCATGGTTTGCCGGTTGGGGTTTCCTGGACTTCCGTTAGGCGTGCCGCGGCGTCATAGGCGTAGGTCTCTTTCGAGAGGGTGCTTGCCTGAGCGAGCGTTTCGCCGTGGATGGACGGCGTGGTGGTGTCGCTGAACCACGTGCAATGTTCGGTGCAGTGTGTGGTCTTCGTGTATTCCAGGCCAGTGGACTGGCCGGCCGGGTTGGTGGTGTGGGTGGCGGTCATGCCGTTGGGATAGGTCTCAGTGGTCATCTTGCCTTCGACATCATAGCCAGCCGTGAACGTACCTGCGGCGGAGTCTACGAGTTTGGTCATGAACCCGGTGGTCGGATCGTATGAGTAGGTCTGCTTGCCCTTTTCTCGTTCGGCTTCGCCTTCGGGTCCGGCCATGACTACTTCCTCTAGGCGTCCGTCGCTGCCTTCTTCGTAGGCGTAGGTAGTCGTGCCGTTGTCTCCGTCGGTGTATTTAATGAGCTGTCCGAGGGTGTTATACTTGCGTGTAAGCATTCTTGTTTTGCCTGCGACCGTAGTGCTCTGTGTTTCCAGGGCGCCCGTTTCGGTGTTGTATTTATCCGTGATCGTGGGTAGTGGTTCGTCGATGCTCGCGGTCTCTTCTGTCGTGAGTGGTCGTCCGGCACTGTCGAAGGTCGTTTTCTTCGTGCGTTTTATTGCGCCAAAGGTTTCTTCTGTCTTTTCCGGCTGGTCCCATATGTTGTATGTGATCGTCGTGACCGGCAGGCTCAGCCCGTCCGAGGGCTGTGCCCCCGGTTCTGCCTGACATGGGAGATTGACCCATTCGGGGTGGTTCTGGCAGGCCGTGACGGGGGCTTCGCTGTTAGCGGTGTAATAGATGGTCTTTGTATTGTGTGCCAGCGACTTCCCTTCGGCGGCTTGCGGTGTGAATTGCTGTATGCGATCGTTGCCCGTATCACTGACGACAATTTCTTCGTGACTGTTGATCTGGATGCCCCACGGTTCGCGGAACTGTCCGTTCCCTGATCCTTCTGTACCAAACTGCGTCGTGTATTCGCCTTTGGCATTGAACTTCTCGACTCGATCGTTTTCCGCGTCTACGACCCAGATATTGCCTTGGGCATCGATAGTAATGCCTTTTGGTTCTTTGAACTGTCCGTTACCGCTCCCCAGAGAACCAAGGGTTTTGATGAATGCTCCGCTTTCGCTGAACTCCTCGACCCTATTGTTGCCTGTGTCCGTGACCCAAATATTGCCCGCTGCGTCGGCCGTCAACTCCCGTGGTTTTTCGAGTTGTCCCGAGCCGGTGCCCGCTTTACCAGCTCGGCAGGCACTCGTGCAGCTCTCCAGTTTTTCTTCGCCGTTACTTACCCCGAACCCGTACACCGCCACGAATTCGCCTTTTTCGTTGAACTTCTCGATACGGTTGTTTCCCGTGTCAGTAACCCATACGTTGTTATGGGAGCCCACAGCTATACCCTTCGGTTCGTTTAGCTGTCCGGCACCAGTACCATACGAACCAACTTTTTTGAGATATTCACCTTTTTCGTTGAACTCCTGGACACGATCATTACCCTGATCCTCCGTCCATATATCACCTTTGGAATCAACCGCGACACCCCTCACTTCCAAGAACTGCCCCACTTCCGTACCCCACGAACCAAACGATTTGACAAATTCACCGTTTTCCTTGAATACATCCACTCGCGCGTTTTCTTCATCGGCAATCACGACGTGTCCTTTGCCGTCGAGCGCAATACCCTTTGGTGAGCTTAGTTGGCCGCTGCCTGACCCGGCCGAACCAAACTGCGAGAAATAGATCGGGGGAAGCGTTATTTCTGCTGTTCCCAAGGTAAACTTCTCGATCCGGTTGTTGCCCGTATCGCTTACAAAGAGTTCTCCGTGAGCATTGATTTGGATACCCCACGGTTCGTGAAACTGGCCGTGTTCTGTGCCTTCGGTCCCGAACTGTGTCTCGTATACTCCTTTGTTTGTGAACTCCTCGACGCGATTGTTTTCAGCATCAGTGATCCAAACATTGTTTTTTGGATCAACGGCGATTCCTTTGGGTTCTTTGAACTGTCCGTTGCCTGATCCGGTGGAGCCGAAGCCTTGTAGATATTCGCCTTTTTCGTTGTACTCCTCGACTCGATTGTTACCTGTGTCTGTCACCCACACGTTTCCTGTCGAGTCGATCGCCAGCTCGCGTGGCTTTTCGAGTTGCCCGTGCCCTGATCCAGGATTACCAGCTCGGCAACTGCTTGTGCAGCTCTCCAGTTTTTCTTCGCCGTTACTTACCCCGAACCCGTACACCGCCACGAATTCGCCTTTTTCGTTGAACTTCTCGATACGGTTGTTTCCCGTGTCAGTAACCCATACGTTGTTATGGGAGTCCACAGCTATACCCTTCGGTTCGTTTAGCTGTCCGGCACCAGTACCATACGAACCAACTTTTTTGAGATATTCACCTTTTTCGTTGAACTCCTGGACACGATCATTACCCTGATCCTCCGTCCATATATCACCTTTGGAATCAACCGCGACACCCCTCACTTCCAAGAACTGCCCCACTTCCGTACCCCACGAACCAAACGATTTGACAAATTCACCGTTTTCCTTGAATACATCCACTCGCGCGTTTTCTTCATCCGCGATCACGACATCGCCTTTGCCGTCAAGGGCCACTCCCTTCGGGGAGCTAAACTGTCCGGTGCCGGACCCATATGACCCAAACTGTGACAAATATACTGGAGACGACGAAGCCCCTGCGGGCGTTTGGGTTTCGATTATGTTGCCTGTGTTTTCTTCGTACTCGGTCGTATGCGTAAGATTTAGACCGGAAGGATCAGTCGTCACTGATGTCGGCTTGCGAAGTTTCCAGCCAAGGCCATTCTGGCCGCCGTATGACGTCGTCGATGTGCGCTTGTCGAATTCTTTGGCGCTTGCCGTCAAAGCATCACTAATCGTCTTTGTAGCAAGATCATACTCTTCGCTTTCCGGCGCGCTTTCATCATAGAAATAGTGTGTCTGCGCACGAGCAAGTGTTTCTTCGGTTTTACCGCCTTCACTAGACACGATTTTGGCCATGTGCTGTGGACCAAGTGTTTCCGTCAATTGAGTGCCTTCGGCGGCGTATTTGCTTTTTGTATCGAGCAGTTCTGCCACTTCTGCCGATTTGCATTCTTTTTCGGCTTTACAACTTTCTTTCAACGCAGTCGCACGATTATCGGCGCTTAGCGTTCGGGTAACGTCGTTTACTTCATTGTATTCGCTCGTGGACACCCCACTGGACGGTACTGCTACGTTGACCGTACGGGCCTCACTATCCATGTAATAGGTTGTGGCACGTTTGTGACCATTGGCAGGCCAGCCTTGTGGTTCATCTGGCGGGAAGATCGCCGTCGCATATGCCGGATCGTCTTTTTGCGCCCACTTTTCGGGTTCTGGTTTGTGCGTTTCTGGGTTGGTGCCCATCTGCTGCGGAGCACCTTCACCCTCAAGCGGTACGTTGTACTCAACGGTCGAACCGGATGTCGGCGTGCGGGATTCACCTTCAGTACCTTTGCTAGGGATCCACTTCTCAATGTTGTCGCGCCCGTTGGAAATCCAAAGGTCGCCTTTGGAATCCATCCCGGCCCCACGAGCTTCTAGTCCTTCTGCCCACAAATCTGTCAGGAATTCTCCTGCTGCGTTAAACTCACTGACGTTTCCTGCGGCGACCCACATGGCACCGCTTTTCCCGACAGTGACGTCCAAAGCGCCCCAACTCAGGACCCCTTTCGATCCGACCCCGGCCGAACCAAATTCGTTGAGCCATTCATGTTTTTCATTAAAGACCTGGACCCCTTTATTGCCTTCGCTGACACTTCCATCTTCGCTCACCCATATATTGCCGTTAGGCTCTACTCCGATACCCACTGCACCCAGAAACGCGCCGTGGCCGCTCGGATAGCCGTACGAGCCAAACTGGGTCACATATTCGCCTTTTTCGTTGAACTCCTCTACCCGATAATCACCGGAGTCAACGACCCAGACGTTCCCTTTCGGATCTATTGCAATACCGGTGGCGCCCTCGAACTGCCCGTTTCCTTTACCTTGTGAACCAATCTTTTTGAGGAATTCGCCTTTTTCGTTGAACTCTTGGACTCGGAAGTCTTGATCGGTAACCCAGACGTTGTTTTTTGAATCAACTGCTACGCCTGAGGGATAGAGAAACTTGCCGTTTTCTTCGCCTTTCGTACCAACGGCCCTGACAAATTCACCTTTTTCGTTGAACTCCTCTAGGCGACAGTTAGTCCCATCAGCAACCCAGACGTTACCTTTTGAATCTACGGCAACGCCTTGAGGGTTCTCAAATTGACCATTACCTGTGCCTTCTGTGCCCACTTTGAACGAATACACTGGTGGGGGTTCAGCGAGTACCACTTCGGAACTCTGCGCAGAAGATACGGTGAGTGACCCGTTGCCGTTTGTTGCCGTGACCTCGGCCGCGATGTAATAGCCAATATCAGATCGTTGCGGTACATAATTGGGATTAGTAGCACCCGGTATCGGAGAGCAACTACGACCAACGGTATAACAGTCCTCCCACTGATAGCCGTAGACCTCTGGGCTGTGTGTCCATTTACCGTTGGAGACAGCCATTCTCATGCCCACGATGGCCGACCCTGTGACTGTCGGCGTTTCGGTATTAGCGACAGGATTTGCTTGTTCTGCGAGCTTGCTTTTGATTTCTTCTTCAGACGCTCCAGTGGGTGGCTGTCCGCGTCTTACCTTGAGTAGTCGACCTGTGGAGATATCGCCAGAGATAGTCCCGTAGGTCATAATCCACGACTGTTGCCCAGGTGCCGTCACTGCAGTCACATGTCCTTCGGCATCGTACCCGTAGATCGTCTTCAGCGCAGGCGAGACTTCGAGGATCCCACTCGGCTCGGAGTCGGCCCTTATTGTCGTATTCATACGTCGCCACCGCAACTGGTTTGGTTTCTTTACTCGAAGGATTGTATGCGACAGCAATTACTTCCTTTAGGTCGTTTTTGTATTCGCCCCATTCAGTTGGGCCTTCACCTGTCGCTTTTTTGGTTTCTCCTCCATATACGAATTCCAGGCCGCGACATGCCTTTTCCCATTTCATAGGTTCACCGGCGGGGCATGACGCGGTCGAGTGAGGCGCGAGCTCCAGAGTCGGCTGAACGATCGTTTTTCCTTCCACTTCAATTGTCTTGTATGAGTCGGTCATCGTGCTAGTTGCTAGTGGACCCTTTGATGCAGTCGGCACCCACACCGCTGACCCTTTGGGTAGCGTAAAGACGGTCGTAGTGTCCTGTTTCGCGTTCTTTAGAAGGTAAGCAGGTTCTTTGTGTTCATATTCAGGCTGATATTCCAGTGTCAGGGTCGTATCGCCTGTGGGCGCTTCAAATCCTCCGCCACTCTTCACGGAAAAATGGGTTAGTCCTTCTGGGCCGACAACCATGACGCTTTTATCCGGTAGTTCTTCAAGGCTTGCAAGACTGCCAAGACTCACTGTCCACTGGGGTCCGAGAGGACCTTCCTTGCCCTCTTTGGGATTGAGCGAGTCATAATGCCGCGTGACCGTAAGCGATCCGGTACCGCCGCTGAGATCCACATCTGTAGCTTCTAGGGCGAAATCACCCGACTCGGGGTTCACCGATCCCGGGCCTATTGCTACTGGACTGGCATGATAAACCGTAAGGGAATATTTCTTTGTTGCGATGTTTCCTGCGTTATCGATCACAACTACTGTCAGAACATGTGTGCCCGTGCCCAATTCGGCACCATTGATTGCCCATTCATCGCTTGTTGTGCAGGGTCCTGGCGTACAATAGCCGCCGTTCGCGCCGACCTGTCTTTGGTCCACCTCCACGGCTATCGAGTTTAATGCCTGAGCTTTTAATGGCGCCTTCTCCGTCGGATGCTTCCACTTTGAGTTTCTTTGTTACTTCGCCGAGTTCGTATTCTTCGCCTTTACCTTCTAGTCCGCTGACGGCGATGCCGTGCGGCGGAGTTGCATCGACTTTTAGTATCCGTTCGCCTTCTCCGTGTTCCCATGCCGGAGAACCCGGCATCGCGCTGCGCGCTGTTGCCCGCATCGAATATTCACCTTCGGGCAAATTAAACCCACCGTTGCCAGTCAGATTCGCATATGTCTCCGTCAAAGTCTCGCTAGCTGCACACTCTATACCAACGCAGGAACCACTTTTGAGATATTCCTGCCGCCCATATTGTTGCCAGTTTTCGGTCCCCCAGGCGCCTTCCCTGTACAGCTGAACCCCGACTTCGGAGACACCCAGTCCTCCGTCTTCTGCGGTATATTCAAAAGCGCCTGAGTTGGGCCCTAGCCAAGACCCGCCACCAGCAAGCACATTATCTGTACCACCGACGTTGGAGAGGGAGTTATAGCTAACTTTCGAGTGTTCGCTCTTCTTTTGCGAGATATAGGTTTTCTCCTGTGCGATAGTGGCACTAAACGATGCGCTCCCCGCCACAGTAGTTGTTATACCGAAACGCGCACCATTATTGCTGAAATTGTCGTTCGGTGTACATTCGGCATCAGAGCAGACCTCAAAGTTGCCTGATTTGTTAGCCGACGTGACCTCAAGTTCCAGACCCGTCTTGAAGATCTCTAGCCACGAACGGAGAGAACTGCTTTCTTCCGGGCTGACGTACACATTCCCCGTAAAAGCATAAATATTAGTATATCCTTGCGTCCACTCACTCCATTCAGCATAATCGTTAGATCCAAATGCACCCGAATGACTCATCCACAGATCTTCCGAACCCTTACCCGATGAGTAGCCGCCGCCTTCATAGAGCGTCCAATTACCAGGAGCATATGCAGCCGTGATCACGTTAAGTTCGGGATCTACACTAATCGGATATTCATAGCTTCCAGAACGATGATTGACCGTCACAATGAGGGTATCGCCGGACAGCATCATAGTCGCCGGGACAGACGTGCCCGCAGCATCAGTCGCCTGTGGCGGCAGGATTTCACCAACGGTAGCCCCACCCTGGACCACCCATAGCGCACCACTGCCGCTTGCAGCCTGTGCGAGACTCACACCGGGTGCCAAGTCCACCCGGTAATAGAGCTGCTGAGGACTGTTTACCGATCGTAGCAACGCACTTGCATCAAGCCCAGTATTAGACGGCTTAAGGATAGTGTCTGTATCGGTCTGCGTGTTGGCATAATCCACCGTTACTCCGTTGCTTTCTCCTTCTGCCCCAACCAACGATGCTCCCTGGCTATCGACCGGGATAAGCGATACACCGATAGAGGGCAGCTGTGCCCCTTCGGTCAAATGCTTTGGAATTTGCACACCCACAAGAGGATTGTCAGGTTCATACTCATCACCAGACGCATGCAACCCCAGGTTGACCGCTGTCCACGTGTGCGATGCTGTTTCTGTAGCCATCGGGATAGCCGACTCCACGACGGCGTGTTCGCCATTCCCAAGATCAATTTGGGCGGCATCAGCGTCTATCACGGCACTCAGTTTTTGGCCTGCTGGCAATTGCGGCGGACCGCCCTCCTGGTGATCGACCAGCGCCGGGAATGCAGATCCGGCCTCCTGACGCGCCTGTTCAGTGTCCAGGCCCTCAAACTTCGTACGACTGGCTTCGCGATCTGCGACGGCCGTCGGATTACTGCGTGCCGTTTCCTCGGCGGCCACGATCTGCTGCCCTTCGTCCAAACTCTGCACCCCTTCAACGACCAACGGGCTCCCAACCAACGACGCCGAGCCAGGCCCAGCAGGGGGAGACAAGTTTTCACCAGACGCCCTCACCGGCGAGCCCACAAACCCCACCACACAACACGCCATCAGCACCGTCAGCGACCGTGTACCCGTCCACATGCTTACCCCCTTCATCACGAACCCTCTCGTTCTATTGGTCACTGGAATGATTCTGAGATCCCGTCAAGATGCCTACGAGACTAACCGCTACATTGAAGATGTCACCAGGAACGTCTCTGACTGCTTTACAGCTCATCGTCTCTCCTAAAGCCCAGTCGTGCAGAGAGTCGGCCGGCTGTCGCAACGAGATGAGGCCCAAGCGCCTCAACAAGCTCCACCAGGGAAATCATTGACGAATGCGCGGCGACATTCATTGCCGCGACTACCTCATGGGCCTCATCATGTATTGGCGCAGCGATCGCGTACAGCTCACGCGTCAACTCTTCATCGTTGACGGCAAAATTCGCATCAGCAACCTCAACAAGCTCGTCGCGTAGAGCGCTCTTGCTTGTGATCGTGTTCGGCCCCCGTTTGGTCAACTTCACGTCTGCGAGTCGCTCACGCCGCTCGTCTTCTGGCAGATACGCGAGCAGGATCTTCCCCATCGACGTGCAATAAGCCGGCAACCGCGACCCCGGGTGCAGGCCCAGATCGATCTTGCTCTGTCCCTGCCTGAAGCTGCGAGCACGATCGACATACAGGATGTCCGAGCCATCGAGCACGGACAGGTTGACGGTGTAGTTCGTGCGCTGGCGCAGCTCGTCCAAATAGGGATGGGAGTGCTCACGCAGGCCGGTGGAGTTCAGTGCGGACATGCCCAGATCGGTCACGCGCAGACCAAGCCGGTACTTGCGCGAGGCAACCTGCTCGAGATAGCCGAGCTCGGCCAGCGTGATCACATATCGGTGCGTAGTCGAGCGACTCATACCGAGCTCATCCGCAATGTCGGCGATGCCCAGCACGGGGCGCTGGGATGTGAAGCAGCCCATAATCGCGAGACCGCGCTCCAACGACTGCGAGTAGCGCGGCCCACGCAAACTAGGGATCGACCACGCCGGGACGTCTGTAACCGCGACACCGCGCTTGTCGGTCGATCGAGTCTGGGACACCAAAGTCATCGGATTTGCCTTCTAGTAATCATCGGCACTAGCACTGCTCAAAATCCCCGTCGCTCGCGCGCCCAAAGGAGAACCTCCGCGGCACTACGCTCCGCGCACGGCACAGGAAAAAACACCTTCCTCACGTACCCATCCCTCACAACCAACATCAGACGCCGATACCACCGCGTCCCATCCAGATCGAACGTCGGAAGACCAAGTTCTCTCGCCAACAAGAGGCCTGGATCACTCAGAAGCTTGTGAGGAATGCGACTGCTCAGGTTGTCCAGGTGCTGCTCTCTCATGGCCTTGCTACTCAGGCCCACCACGGTCAAACGGTGCGCGACCAGGTCCGGCTCAGCGTCGCGAAAGACACGATGCTGCACCGAATCATCGACCCTGCTACCCCTCCCACCATCGGGAGAAACAGGGCTCCCTGGATACACGTAGATTACAGCCCGGCGCGCTATAGCGCGCCGCAGATCAATCGACCCACCGTGAAACGTGCCCACCTCTACAGACGGGATCTCACGACCCGTGAGCTGTACAGCGATCCTCCGCTCAAACTCACGCTCACTCGCAACCTCCCCCAACCCATCATCGGTCCCACTCAGCGATGTCCGCCAAGACTCACGTAGCGCGACGATCGTCGCGCTATCGATCCTGATCGATGGCTTATGCCAACCAGGCTCAGCGAAAGCACGGCTGGATACCGGCCTGCCACCTGAGCGCCAGCCTGGCGTGACGCTAAGCACGATACTCCCTGATCGACGCCGTCAGGTTCGCCGCGTCGCACTCTCGACACGCCAGGGGATCAAACACCCGCGAGATTAGCCCGTCCTGAATAAGTATCGTCAGCGCCTCATACACCCTTACTCCGCCCGGTCCTCGCTCGGTTGGCAACCCCAGCTCGGCGGCGAGGAACAGGTAGGTGTCGCTCAAAAACGTGTAGTCCAACAACCAATCCTCTGCAAACCGCGCCTGCAGCTCGGCAGACTGCGCACTGACGCCGACCACTCGATAGCCCAGCTTTCCAAGCTCGGCCTTGTAATCACGCCACCCCTGAGCACGAACTCTCTCGACCTCAACCTCCGCCGGCTCCTGCCAGGCCTCTGAGCCCAACGGCACGAGCTCCCGATAGAACGACACCGCCAACCAATCGCGGCGTGCTAGATCCTCAAGACTGACCATCGAACCGGGAAGACGCTCTCCTGGCATGAACGGCAACGGCTCATCCGGTGCAGACTTGCCCACCAAACGCTGCGCCAACCCTCCAGAACAGCTCATCAGACCGCCAGAATCCACCCGTGATACCACGGCACCTGCCCTGGGCTCTTCAAGGAGCCTCACCAGGTCCTCGCGCTTGGAAGCTCGATCGACATCTCTTCTTGACGGTCATTCATATTTGGTGTTCTCGATGACTTCGGGCCGGAAGTGGGAACGAGCATCCGGCCCTCCTCTGGCGAGACGGCGGCTAGCATCTAATGCGCCACCCATGCTTTGCGTGACGTTCCCGGACCATCCGTAGTCCGTCCTCTCCGAATCGCCGCAGTGGATATCGCATCGCTGGACATGCCGTTCGCCACACTTACAGGGCAACCGGATTGTGTCAAGACGAAATCGGACCTACAGAAATCTTTTGTTATCCGAAAGTCTTTTAGGGGAATACTCCTTCAAAAGAATATTCCCCCATTGTTATATTTCTAGCTGACCTTATGTGATAACGTGATAAGTGGCATCATTGAACCGATGAGCACAGATCTCGGGAAAGATGCCACCGGCGAACACCGGCCAGACGATCGAGACCCTGAGCACGTACGACCCCAGCCGGTTGGAGCTTTGCGAGATTCTGGGGTTGGGATTATGCTTTCCACTGCCCAGGTTGAGCATGTAATCGGCGCTTCGCTGAAGAAGGGCCCTCCGAGCATCGCAGCACTGCTCGCCGGACTACACGCAGGAGAGGCTATCTCACGAGCGTCGCTGGAAGCCAAGTACCGCACGGAGATGGACGCAGCGCGGCTATCCCATTCTCTTTTGCGAGGACTCTTTGTGCTGGCGCTGCTCATGGACGGCAAGGAACAGCGCCTCTCGGATATGGCCAAGCAGCTTGATATGAGCGTAAGCACAACCCATCGTTACGCTACTACGCTGCTCGTCTTTGGACTGGTCGAACAAGACCAGTCCACCCGCATGTACCGACTCGCGGCTGGACTGGTCTCATCGTCTCCTTAGCCGGCCTGTAAAACGCGAGCCGGTATAAACCTCACCTACCTCGCTTCGCCCGCATGACCGCGAGTACAGGCCTCGTAATATGCCCCAGAGAACCGATGACACGTTTTGTAACAGGATCGGCGAAGTCAGTTGTAGCTTCAGACGCCGAAAGATAGAAGCAAGCAATGCCGACCAAAATCACCTTGTGACGTCGCCCTTGAGAAAGCCTGCGTATTCGGGTACTTGCTTCATCTGTAATCACTGTGAAGCGTTCGGCGGCGATAGTGCTTGAATCATAATGCGCCGCGAAGCTGTGATTGGTCGTACCCTGATCGTGTACGTAGTCGATTAGACTGTCCAGTAGCGCACTGAGAGCGCATACCGACGGAAAGTACGTCATATTGATGTGTTCAGCCTCGTAGAGCGTCATTTGTGGAACCGATGCCGCTGCGAATAGCGCGTGGAGAGAAAGGCACGAGATGCCGGCAGCCACCAGCTCCCACCACAAGTACCCTCCTGCACTTCTTTGGGTTTTGGTCCATCGAACTAGCTGCCTATCGCCCTCAGCCAATGTTGCGTGATTGCGGCTTTGCGCCTCCCCGCAACGGTCCGCTGCTTGAGTGAGCAACGGCGTAAGTGTACGAATCGAGGGCAACGCGTTGAGCGCTTGTTGACACGTCTCCATCAGAGTTGCGAGATAACGACCGTCATCTTGTTGAGGGTGGTATTGATAGTAATCAACCGAATCTGAAGGAATACCTACTGCACACTTGAGCGCGCGATGCAGTTGCAAACCGTTTCTTAGATGTGCCGCGTCGGCCGACTCGTTGATTGCGTCGAGATAGTCATACATTATTTGATAGGCAACCATGAGGCGTACCAGCTTCCTCCTTTGCCTTCGGGGGCCCAGAATGGCGAAGAATGCCGCGGCCTCCGGATTGAGGTGCTCATCCGTGAGCTTTTGAAGGGCACACCTGCGCAGTGTGAGGTCGGGGATCGTGAGTGCGTAGTGCTTCCAGTAGCGCATCTCGCGTCGCGCTCGTGGATAGATTGTTAGCCAATAGACGACACCAGCGGTGAGGAGCGCGATCATGTCGCGCAGGCGTGATATGTGTGTGGGTTTCATACCAGCTATGCTGGTATGAAACCCACAGGTTTTCTAGTCTTTCAAAAGATGGACCTTCCGTTTTGCTCTATTCTTGAAGCGCTAGACGGGGCGGGACCTGAGAAGCCACGTAGCCTGGGATGGCAAGCGCGATCAGGGCAGCCACCACGATCAGGATTATCATCGCGAGTGCTTGAACGCCTTCTAGACTGAATGGTGCGGGAAAGCCAGTCGTGAGACGCAGAAAGCGATCACTCAGCAGGTGCCCGTATGCACCAGCGACGACGCCTGTCACACACCCTATACCCAGGACCAGGACGGACTCGTATAGGAGGATGCTCCGCAGTTGCCGAGGCGTAAAGCTCTGTATGCGCAGCGATGCCAGGGACGGTCTGCGCTGCCAGATCGCCGCTCCCATCGCCGAGGCCATCGCGAGTGCGGCCGCGATCATCAAAAGGAGCGAGATCTGTTGCATCCGACCCAGGCCCTGACGCGCGAGTGCATCGGCCTGCGCAGCGCGTTCACCGCTGGTTTGTACTTTCAGCGCGACATTCGGTCCGAGCACGCGCCGTATTTCGTTCTGAACAGCCAGGGTGCGGGCTCCCGGCTTCAGGTTGATTTCGAGCGCGCTCGGGTCCAGTGTGTCCCATACGCGACTGTAGTCGTTGCTGTTCAGGATGATCGCACCCGAACTCCACCCCAGGTTCGTTGTGGTAGCGGCGACGCGATACGGCACCGGGCCAGAAGGTGTTGGGAGGATCAGCGTTCCGCCTAGTTTGACGTTGCTCAACCGAGCGAGCTGCTCTGAGATCACTATCCAACCCCCAGCCCGCAGTCGTGCTGTTGCGAACGAAAGGCTGCCTTCCTCTATCTGGCTTCGGGGAATCATGTCGGGTGTTGTTGGCGACCGTGCGATGACCCAGATACGTCGGCCCCTAAAGTCGAGGAATCCCCCCTGATATGAGCGCACGCTCGCTACGCCTGGGATACGCGCGACGCGCGCTGGTAGATCCTTCGCGGAGAAGCTTTGCGTGGCGAGATCATCGTTGTTGTTGACGATCCACAGGTCGGCACTCGATACGTATTGGGCGTAGTCACCGTACAGCCCGTGCAGAAGGTCTTGATGGGAGCCCTCGGCGATCACGCTACCGAATACCGCTATTGCTCCCGTCGCCGCCAGCGCCAGTGATCGCAGCGTCGTTGCACGCAAGGTTCGCAACGCCATCAGAAGCATGTTCAGCCCGCGCACGCGGACGGCAACCTTCTCTGCGAGCCCTAGCAGCAACCTGAAGAACAGAGGGATCACGAGCAGGGTTGCCAGAGCCAATCCCACGGTCGCGATCACTGTCGCCGACGGCCAGAAGACCAGTAGACCGCTGGTGGCGATGACCAGTATCGCGCCGGCTGCACCGAGCCTGAATTGGGTGCGGTTGCTGAGCGCTTGCCCGGGTTCCCCTCCTTCGAGGTAGACCGCGTCGACGGCGCGGCTGCGACGTAGATCAAGCAACGGTGATGCCGCGGCGAGACATGCCGCCAGAACGCCGCCGACGAACGAGATCACGACAGCACGCAGCCCGATGATTGTCTGTGTGCCCAGCGGAAACGCGGCGGTGAGATAGCTGGGTGTCTCGTGAAAGAGACCTCTTGCAAGTAGATCCCCTGCAAGCAGTCCGATCAATGAGGCCAACACCCCCAGACAGAGGGCCTGGAAGAGGAGCATCTTGACCAGATCAATGGGCTTTGTGCCCTGAATGCGTAGGTCGGCGATCACACGTCTGCGCTCGGGGACGGTCAACAGCATGGCGTTGAAGGCGAGCAGGAGACCCACGATGGCGCTCACGAGCGCGAAGAACCCAGTCGCCTCGCTGTTCGGCGCCACTGCCCGCTTGAGCAATTCGACGTCCTGATTTGTCGCCGTGACCTCGAGACGTCCACCAGCGACCGCCTCGAGCTCGCTGCGTACACGTCCCTCCCACCCTGGCCTGGTCGTGACCAAGATGCGCGTCACCCGACCTGTGAGCCCTGTGATCCGTTGGACGAGCGACAGCGGAGCGAGCGCCGCCATCGCACCCGAGAGGGGCCCAATCGCTTCCGGACCCAGCACTGCCATGATGCTGACCGGCGTAGATACCCCTCGTACTTGAAGCAAGACCTGGGTTGCCGGCCGAGCAAACGCTCGAAAGGTCGTCGAAGGCACACCCAGTGCCCTGGCGGTAGCGCCCGGAAGGATGACGCCGGTTTTCGAGAGGTTGTGAAGCGCGATGTTCTGTGTGATGCTCCCTTCAAGCGCCAGAAGCGACGGTGCCGCACCAGCAAGATAGACAGGGACGCTGCCACCGTGCGGGCCGGCAAGCGTCGCGCTCTGATCAAGCACGGGCGCAGACGTGAGGACTCCGGGCAACAGCCGCACACGGCTCGCCAGGTGCTCATCAAAACCCGTCGTGTCGCGAGAGCGCAGCTGCAAATCAGCTGTGCCCGCGATCCCTCTAACGATCTGGCTCGATGCATCCGTGATGCTGCTGTTCGCGACCTGGACCGCGAACACGAGCGCCACGCCTATCACGATCCCGAGACCGGCCAACAGTTCCTGAACGGGTCGTGTCCGCAACCGCCTACCATAGAAATAGAACAAACCAGAAAGACGCACGACCAACCTAACCTTGCGTCAACTCGGCGAATCCCGTCACGTCCTCTGATGGGTCGTGCGCCCGCTCGTCCGTCAACAGACCGTCGCGTAGTACGAACACGCGATCAGCGATCTTCGTGGCCTGCGGGTCGTGGGTAACGAGCAGGACCGCGACCCGCTGCTCACGAGAGAGATCAGCTAGCAATGAGAGGATCTGCATCCCACGATTGGTGTCCAAGCTGCCCGTCGGCTCATCCGCAAGGATCATGCGGGGCTCGTTCACCAATGCTCGGGCGATAGCCACCCTTTGACGCTCGCCCACAGAGAGCCTCTCAGGCGAGTGATCGAGTCTGTGCCCGAGCCCGACCTGTTCAAGCCAGGGAACTGTCGCGCGCCGCGCCTGCTTCAACGACATCCCTTCTGCCAGCAGCTTGATCGCAGCGTTCTCAAGCGCCGGCACACCCGCCATGAGATGAAAAGACTGGTAGATAAAGCCAATCTTTTGGCGTTGATAGTCGATCACCTCGTCTCTGGAAAACGACTCAAGAGAGCGTCCCTCGAAGCGGATCGTGCCCTCATCCGCCAACAACAAAGCGGCTGCGAGCATCAACAGCGTGCTCTTGCCCGACCCACTCGGACCGTACAGGGCAACCACCTCCCCCGCAGCCACGGACAGGCTGACACCATCCACGGCGCGCACCACCTCGCCACCGAAACCGGGGTAGCGTCTTACGACGTTCTCCAGTTCAAGCGTGCTCATGGCGAGCGCGTTGATGCGTAGCGCACTATGCGCTTGCCTCGGACTCGACTGTGTGCTCTCGACTCGCCGGACGGCGCAGCGGAACGACCAGTGCGTCGGTGGGCTTCTCCGGTTTGTCAGCCCCTCGCAATTCGCCACGATCTATCGACATCGCGCGATCAAAGCCAGATAGATCAGAAGCATCGCCAGTACACATGAGCACCGCGATCCCTTCGTTCGCCATCGACCGCAACAACCCGAGAACTGGATCACGCTGCAGCAGGTCCACTCCGCTAGTTGGCTCATCGGTCACAAGCAGGGCGGGCTCGGTGATCAGTGCGCGAGCAATAGCGACTCGGATGATCTCGGCACCATCGAGCTCAAGCGGATAACGCTCGACACAGTCCGCGGCGCCGACCCGATCAAGCATCTCTTCAGCGCGCCGGCGAGCCGACCGCGGCGACATATACTGAGCAATCAGGCTCGCTGCTACGTGCTCGACGACAAGCTCTCCCTCCAAGGATGAGAAGGATGTCTGGCAGTAACCGATGCGCGTGCCAAGCACACTGTCTCGGCACAGAGCAAGATTCTGCCCCTCAAAGCTAACTGTGCCCTCTTCCGGCAGCTCGACACCACATGCGATCCGCAACAATGTACTGCGACCCGACCGTCGTATGCCACGTACGCCGACAAGTTCGCCAGCGTCTACATCCAACACGATGTCTCTGAGGGCAACCCTCTCGATCCGGCCGCGGCGATACCGATGCGTGACGTTCTCGATTGCCAGCAGGCTCACCGAGAGCCCTCCCCCTCGTTCTGATCGCCTCCCGCGAAGGCACGGAGCTCTGCACGGGCCTGATCGACCCATTTCAATTCGGCGTCAACGGCCCGGCGGCGCCCCTCGGTGATCAAGCGTTCTACAAGGCGAGACACGTCATTCAAAGCCCGCCAGGAGCCGGCTGCCGGGGTCATGTCCTGCAACTCGAGCAAACATTGCTCCTCGTACCTATCCAACAAGTCAAGCGCGGCCGCAACGCCGTCAATCCCCGCCAGAACCATGTGCCCAAGGGTCTCCTCACGCCGAGGATCTTCTCGAATGCGCTCAGCCACCCTCCGCCGATAAGCCCGGACACCCGGCGCGGTCGCACGATAAGAAGGGCCCGCTTTTGCGCCTCGCGCCACCCCAACCGACGGGATGCCGGTCATCTCCTCGATGAGGCCAGCCCCCGTTAGACCCGCCAGCGCCTTGTAGATCGGGGACGTACTCGTCGCCAAGAAACCGAACCTGGGCCCGAAACGCTTCCAGATGTTATAGCCATAACTCGGCTTCTCAATCACGAGACCAAGCACCGCAAAGGCAACCGGCGACTCCAAAATCTCGCCATTCGACTCCGTATCAACGCGCTCGCCCGGTCCCAACGCAACTCCTCCCACACGATCCAATGTCTCGACCAGGCGCAGATCGTACTACTGATTCAAACCCAGTAGCTATCTAAAATATAGAAACACCCGTCGGTTTCTATGCCCCATCATCGGGGGAAGGATGCGCCAGCGCCCTTCGCGAGCCTCCCAGCACTCCATCCCCGGAGACCACCGCCAGCTCTCGTAGACCCACACGGGCCCATCCGGCCACGCCGACGTAGCTCAGCTGGCAGAGTACCGTTTTGTAAAATCGGGGGTCGCCGGTTATATCCCGGCCGTCGCGACGAGGACGGCAACAAGCTGAGCGACGGGGAGCTACGCGACCACATACTCATGCTCGTCGGCGGCGGGAACGACACCACCGCCGCGGCACTGGCGTGGTGCTTTTGAGCGCGTGATACGTCATCCCGAAGTTCTTGCACGCTGCCAGGACGACAGCGCGGATGACGAATACATCGCGGCGGCGGTCAACGAGACGCTCAGAGTTCGCAGTGTTCGACGGCGCATCGAGCAAACTCAGCGCTCCATTCGAGATCGGCGGCTACCGGCTCCCCACCGGAATCATGCTGACCGCGGCGATCGCCGGGATGCAGCGCTCGCCAAAACTCTATACCGACCCACTCGCCTTCAAGCCCGAGCGATTCCTCGAGAAGCCCGCGCCCTACACCTTCCTGCTGTTCGGCGATGGACAGCGACGCTGCATCGGAGCGAGCTTCGCCACAATGGAGATGAAGACTGTCCTGCAAGGCACGCACTGAGCATGAAGATCTCCTCTATCCTGGGTTGCTCAAGGGGACGAATCCTGCCCCCGATATGAGCCCGCGACGGGAAGCATCGACATCGAAGCAAAGGGCTCGACCAGACTGGCCTGTCGCCACGCAACCCTCAACCAACTTGGCCGAACTCGCGCCAAACTCGCGCCAGTCCAACCGCGCATCTAGCGGTCTCTAGCGGCTTAAGAGCACCCGGCGTGCGTAGCACGCATCCCGCTGAATCCTGCTCAACCATGCAGAAAACCGCATGGTTGAGCCAGGTAATCGTCATCCCGCTGCGAGGCTCAAGTTTAGGCCCGGTGGGTTTTCGAGACCGCCGCATTCAACCACTCTGCCACCCTTCCACCGAGCAGGCTAGACGATCGCGCCCACGCTGGGACGCGCCGCAAACCGGCCTGCTCGGGTGCCTCGGCTCGTCCTGCTACACGGGTTGCGCAGCGGGTGCGCCCACCGCGTCGCCGCTGCGGAGATACATGAGGATGGCGACGACGATCGACCAGATCAGGAAGGCGAGCAGCGCGGGGAAGCTCGCGGGTGGAATCAGCACGACGACGCCGATCACGATCGCGACCCAACCCAGCCACTTCGGGAGCGCGGCGCCGCGCAGGATCGCCAGGCCGGCGCAGACGCCAAATATGAATCCTCCGGCGAGCACCGGCAGGAACAGTTCCTGACCGATGAAGTTCAGCGTCTTGGCGGTTTCGGGGCTGAAGTTGTGGAGGTTGTGAGCGAGCCCGTATTCCACGCCGGTTCCCGTCAGCGCGCCGGTCGCCATCAGGATCGCACCGGCGAGCACGAGCGCGCTCAGGCCCTCGGCCGCGGCGGTGCGGCGCAGGTAGGAGCGCAGCGCGCCGGCGAACAGCACCAGCACCAGGAACGCGAGCGCAAACAGGATCCCGGACGTCTCGACTTCCGAGCGGTGCACTGCGTAGTACGCAAACACCTTCGCGGCGCTCGCACTCGATTTCGGCGATTCCGAATTATTGGTGAACACGGCCACGACGACGATCACGCCAAACAACACGCCCGTGAGCGGCGCCAAACGACCCAAGCGATCAGACATTCCCAACCTCCTCGTGGATTGCACGACCCTCGCAAAAACGCGACTCTACAGTCACCGGCAGCGGCTTGTGCGATTCAGCATGAGCGGTCTACCGCCGCGAGGCGAAGAACCCGCTCAGCAGCTGCCCGCAGTCGGGCGCAAGCACGCCGGAGAGGACCTGGGGGCGATGGTTGAGGCGAGGCTCCGAGAGCACATCAAGCACGCTGCCGGCGGCGCCGGCCTTGGGGTCGGTGGCGCCGAAGACGACGCGAGGAACGCGCGCCAGGACGATCGCCCCGGCGCACATCGCGCAGGGCTCGAGGGTCACGTAGAGGGTGCAGTCGAGCAGCCGCCAGGAACCCAGCGCGCGCGATCCCTCGCGCAGGGCGAGGATCTCGGCGTGGGCGGTTGGGTCGGCGCGCAGCTCGCGCTCGTTGTGCGCCGCCGCGAGCACCTCCCCGCCGTGCACGAGCAGAGCGCCGATCGGGACGTCCTCGTGGGTGGGCGCGCGCTGGGCCTCGCGTAGGGCGAGCCGCATGAAATAGGCGTCGTCATCGTCCTCGCGGCGATCCTCGTCGGAGCGGTAGTAGGGGAGGTCTGGGGTGTTCATAGGCGTGGCGGCCGCGGGCTCTGCGAAAGTGCGGACGCAGCGTCGCGCTCGCCACCGTCGCCGGTCGGGCCGGTGAGAGAGATGATTACGCAAGGGGACCATGCAGCCGAGCAGAAGGCATACGAGAACGCCTGCGAGCGTCCCCCCGGGCGGCCCCGGCGACCGGCATCGCGCTGGACTCCGAGTCCGATACCGCAGCGAGCCCCGTGACCGCTATCGCGCCGGGCTCCGCGAGCGGTATCGGACCCGGACACGCGTGGACACCCGCCGGATCGCGCTCGTGCTCGGGGCCGCGCTGGCGTTCGCGCTCGTGCTCGTCGCGATCGTCGCGGCGCCGGCCGGCGCCGAATACTGGGCGCACGAGGCCGGGGGGCTGATCCCGAACGACACCGGCATCCCCGGCCAGGGTGGCGCGCCGGGCGATTGGGCGCCGGCGCAGTGGAACTTCACGGGTCCCTTCGGCGTGCGCGCGCCGCAGGCCTGGGCGAACGTCGCCGCAGACGGCGCGCCCGGCGGCAAAGGAGTAATCGTGGCGGTGCTCGACACGGGCGTCGCATACATGAGCCACGGCCCGTTCCGCCGCTCGCCGGACTTCAGCCACTGGGGATTCGTGCGGGGGTATGACTTCGTGAGCCACACTCCCTATCCGCTGGACCGCAACGGCCACGGGACGTTCGTCGCGGGCACGATCGCCGAGGCGACGAACAACCACTTCGGGCTGACGGGCCTGGCGTTCGCCTCGCAGATCATGCCCGTGCGGGTGCTGAACAGCGAAGGCGAAGGCGACGCAACGACGATCGCCGAAGGGGTGCGCTACGCGGTCAACCACGGCGCGCGGGTGATCAACCTGAGCCTCGAGTTCTCGAGCAACGTGACGGCGCACGACATCCCGCAGCTGATGGCGGCGCTGCGCTACGCGTACAAAAAGAACGTCGTCGTGGTCGCGGCCGCGGGCAACGAGGGGCACACCGCGATCGCCTACCCGGCGAAGGCGCCGCATGTGATCGCGGTCGGCGCGAGCACCGAACACGGATGCCTGGCGAACTACTCAAACGACGGGCCCGGCCTCACCCTCGTCGCACCCGGCGGAGGCGCCGATGCGGACCTGCCGGGCGACCCCAACTGCCACCTCGAAGCCCCCTCGGGAAGGGATGTCTTTCAAATGACCTTCACCGGCTCCTCCCCGCGCGTGTTCGGGTTCCCGGAAGGCTACGAGGGCACCTCGATGGCGACCCCGCACGTCGCCGCGACGGTCGCGCTGATACTCGCCGCGCACGTCCTCGGACGCCGCCCGACGGTGATGCAGATCACCCGCAGACTACGCATGAGCGCGCGCAAACTCGGCGGGCCGAGCGATGCGACGCTGTACGGAGCGGGACTACTCGACGCCGCCGCCGCGACCGCTCGCTGAGGAGGAGGCGGTTCGGGTCTGCACATGTGCAGACCCGCCGAGCGGCGCATGCGCCGCTCGGTACACGGGCCGCATGCGGCCCGTGTCGGGCGCGCGCATGCGCGCGCCCGCCGGTGGCGCATGCGCCACCGGAACAGCATTCCTCACAGCAATCGGCGGACCCTTGGTAGGGGCTTGGGTTAGAGCGGATAACGGCGTCGTACAAACGCTGCGCAGTGGGGCACCGTGAAATCGACCTGCCCACGGCGCGGAGCGTAGATCACCGCGTTGCGCATCAGCTCGTCGCGTACTGTCGACAGCGATGTGGGCTTACGCTGCAGGAGCTTGGCGACCTGACCACTCTCCTGAGGCCCGTCGCCGAGCCTGGCCAGGGCGCTGACGTAAGCGATCTCGGCGCCTGTCAATCGTCCTATGCGACCCTCGAAGAAGCTTTCATCCAGGTCGGCCTCGACGAGCGCCTTGGCGGCCGTCGTGTCCGCAAGCGTAATGCGCCTGCCGCCGTTCAAGTCCCACGCGCGTCGCCCGTACTCCTGGATGAAGTAGGGATAGCCCTCCGTGTACGCCATGACCTCAGCGACGGCAGACTCCGCCCACGACACCCCCTGCTGCTCGGCCGGCTGGATGAGCGCGTCCCGCGCCGCCGGCTCTGGAAGCTCCCCGATGGCCGCGTACACGAACATCCGCTCGGCATAGGACTTTGCTTCGGCGGTCAGCGACGGGATCAGAGGCAGGCCGGCGCCAACAAACGAGACCGGCAGACGGCGTTGCTTGGCTCTGTGCAGGGCCATGATGAGCGCCTCATAGTCGCCCCGGCTCAGATTCTGGACCTCGTCCAGGACCAGCGCGAAGCCGAGCCCCGACTCCTGCGCCGCCTCGCCCACCGCGACGAGCAGGTCGCGCAGATCTTCGACCAGGTCGCCCGAGTCGGCGACTCCCACAGCGGCGCTCACGTCGAGTTTGAACGACACCTCGCCGACGCTCACCTCAAACGCCTTCAACACGCCAAGGGCCCGGCGCAGCGTCTCGCCGGCGCGCTTTCTGGCGCTCATCTGCAGGAGCGCCTTCCGGGTCGCTCGCCCGATCAGCGTGGCCAGCGAGGTACCCCGCCCGACCTCCTTGGTCTCCGCGGGCCATCCCGCCTGCCGGCACATCGCCTCGAACTCGTTCAACAAGACGGTCTTCCCGACCCCGCGCAAGCCTGTAATCAAAATATGGCGCTCTGTGCCACCCGCGGTGAGCTGCGAGACGATGCTGGCCAGACGCGCAAGCTCCCTGTCACGACCGGTCAGCGCGGGAGGTCGAACTCCGGAATCGGGTGTGTAAGGGTTGTATGTGCCTGCGCCTCGTCTCATCCAGATCACATCAGTCGATCGGGACCACGTCGGTCTATCGCACTTTATAGCAAACTATAGCTAAATATCTGGGAACCTACGATACATATAGATATTTGCCAATCGATGCGCCCCGAGGCCACGAGTGACGCGTCGACCAGGCCAAACTCGAGATCGCGGTAGCGTGCCGCGACGGGCGCATCCTCGCGATCGAGGCGAAGCTCGCGGACGTGCCCGGCGATCGTGATATCCGTCGGGAATGCGGCGCCGAATACAGTGGCCGGCGTGCCCACGACCCCACCACAGCGCGACTCGTCCGCACCGGCCAAATGCGACATCGCGATCGTCGGCGGCGGGATCGTCGGGCTGGCGGTCGCGCGCGAGCTGACCCGTCGCCACCCTCGCCTGGCCGTGTGCATGCTCGAGCGCGAAGCCCGACTGGGGTCACACCAGACGGGCCACAACTCGGGCGTGGTGCACGCCGGCATTTACTACACCCCCGGCTCGCTCAAGGCGCGCCTGTGCGTGCAGGGCGCGCGCGAGCTCTACGCCTACTGCGCCGAGCGCGCCATCCCGGTGCAGGCCTGCGGGAAGCTGATCGTCGCCACCGAGCCACGCGAGCTTTCGCGGCTGGACGAGCTCGAGCGCCGCGCCGCCGCCAACGGCGTCGCGGGCGTACGCCGCCTCGACGCCGTGGGGATCGAGGAGATCGAGCCACACGCGCGCGGGATCGCCGCGCTGCATGTGCCCGGCGCCGGCATCGTCGATTTCGAGGCGCTCGCGTTTGCCTACGCGCAGGACGTGCGCGAGGCGGGCGGTGCTGTCGCGACGAGCTGCGAAGTCTCCTCGATGCGCGCCAGCGCGAGATCGTTGCGCATCGAGCACGCGCACGGCACAACCGAGGCCGGACACGCGATCGTCTGCGCCGGCGCCTGGTCCGATCGTCTCGCGCGCGCCTGCGGGCGCCGATCCCGACCCCCGCATCGTGCCCTTCCGCGGCGCCTACCTGCGCCTGCGCGCCGAGCGTCGCGAGCTCGTGCGCGCGCTGATCTACCCCGTGCCCAACCCCGCGCTCCCGTTTCTCGGCGTGCACCTAACGCGGCGTATCGACGGCGAGGTGCTCGTCGGGCCGACCGCGCTGCTGGCGGGCGCGCGCGACGCCTACGCGCTCGCGCGGGTGCGCGGCGAGGACCTGCGCGACACGCTCGCCTGGCCCGGGACCTGGCGGCTGATGCGCCGCTTCTGGCGCACCGGCCTGAGCGAGCTGCATCACGCCGCCTCGCGCTCGGCGCTCGTGCATGCCGCCGCGCGCTTCGTGCCCGAGCTGCGCGCGCAGGACGTGCAACCGGCCTTCGCCGGCGTCCGCGCCCAGGCGCTGGGGCGCGACGGGCGACCGATCGACGATTTCGTCTTCTCCGCCACGCCGCGCGCGCTGCACGTGCGCAACGCCCCCTCCCCCGCCGCGACCTCCTCGTCGGCGATCGCGCGGCACGTGGTTACCGAGGCCGAGCGGACGTTCGGGCTGGGAGGGTGAGGAGGCCCGACCGTGCCGCCTCGCGCAGACGCAATGTCCGTCCGCTGCGACAGGCTGTCGAACGAGCCTGTCAGCGCTGCGAGCGCCCAGCGCCGACAAGTCCGATCTGCTCGTGCAACATTTCGAGCACCGCGTGTCGCATCCACACCCGATACATCGAGTGGTCGACGTCCTTCATCTCCACCAGCCTGATCCCGCCCGCACGTTGCACCAGCCGCAGCCGGCGGCTGAGGCGATTGCGCAGATACTCGATGCCGTCGTCATCCTCGGCGAACACCAACACCACGTCGGTCTCGGCCGCGCTCAACTCATCCAGCCACCGTGCGGCCCACGGACGACGGCCCGCGAGGTCGAGCACGCTCCACAGACCAAAGCGCCCTCCCAATTGCTCGCGCTCGCGCTCGGGAGTGCGACGCACGCGAACTTCTGCCAACGTCGCCTCGATCGGGTCGCCCATGCGCCAATAGAGCTGGGGATTGAGCGCGATCACGCCCGCAACCGGCTCCAGCAAGACCGCACGCAGCGCAACCCAGGCCGAAGCGCAGAGACCCACGAGCACGATCCGCTCGTGTCCGGACTCGCGCAGCGCCCGGACGATCGCGATCGTGTCCTGCCGACAGTGCGCGTCGTAGAGGCGGCCCGGCGCGTGACCATCGTCGGGGCTCTCCCCCCAGCCGCGGAAGTCCACCCTCAGGCAGCGATGCCCGCGCCTCGCCAGCGCACGCGCGTACTCCACCCACGCCCTGCCCGGTCCGATGTGCGGCTCGGAGCCGGAATTCAAGAACACCACCGTGGCGGCGTCGTCCGTGGGCGCCTCGGGCTCGGTCATGATGCCGACAAACCGCTCGCGGCCCAGCTCAAGAACTCGCTCGGTGACGAGCGCGTCATCCCAGGCCAGCCGTGCGGATCTGCGGCCGGCTGCCACCCGGCCCGGGCCGGTGTCCATGCCCGGAGCGCCGGGACCGATCCAGGTTCTGATCGCTTGCACGATCTCCTCGGGAACGGTGGCGTACTCGGTGTGGATCTCCAGCGCACTCTCCCCACCGGCGATCTGACGCGGTGTGACATCACAGCCCAACCCGCGCAGGCGATCGGCCAACTCAGGCACAGGCGCTCCCTCGACGAGCAGCACGCGAGCAGCCGGTGCCACCTCGAGCGAGCGCACATCCAACGCCGCCATCTCCGTAAGGGTCTGTGGGGTAAAGACGCTCCCCGCCATCACCACCGCGCCATCGGCGCCCCCGCACGAGACCGTCGTCGGGACCGGCGTGGACGTCAGCTTGAGCTCCCGAACGTAGCGACGGCCGGACACCACGGGCGCCCAGGCAACGATCGCGTCGGCGCCGAGCTCCGCGCCGTCCAGCAGGGCGAACATTGCCCCCAGGCGCACGCCGACCACCACCAGGCGCCGGCAGCCGAGCCTTCTCAACTCGGCCGCCGCCACACGCACGCTCGACCTCCAGGCGGCGACCCGGTCGGGGGCGTACTGCGAGCCGGCCGAGTCTCCGGATGCGTCGTAGTCGAATCGCAACGCCATGTGCCCATCCTCTGCGAGGCACTCGGCCAGCGTGCGCAGCGTTCGATGACTGCTCCAGTAGGCGTAGCCGACCGGAGGAACGACAAGCACGCCGCTTTCGGTCCCGCCCGCTTCGGCTACGCTCAGCCATGCCATCAGCGGGCGCTCCTCGGGTCCTATCCAGCGGCCGCTGGTGTGCACGGCGGAACTCATGCTCGCGCGATCACGATAGCCACGATTCATATCTTCATGCGAAACCGAGGGGCCTACTTGATCTGCGAGCATCCGCCTGTCTGCGAATATAAGGAGGTTCACATGAAACGAAGCAGTGCCTGCCGTCCGCCCCTTGAAGCCACGCAGTCCGCCGACAAGACGCCGTGACCGACGAGATTCGTCAGATCATCAAGGACCATGCACGCCTACCAGTCGACGCAGAGGCGCTCGCCGACGGGGACGATCTCTACCTGGCCGGCATGACCTCGCTCGCCAGCGTCAACGTGATGGTCGCGCTGGAGGACCACTTCGACGTCGAGTTTCCCGACGACATGCTCACGCGAGGCACCTTCGAGAGCATCGGCGCACTCGCCTCGGCGATCGCCCAGATACGGATGGAAGCGAGCGTATGACGATCGTCGAGGAGCTCTGATGGCCGACTTTCGTCCCGGCGCGCCCGATCAAGAGGAGTTTCTCGGCGAACTGCTCGAGGGTCGGATGCTGATCGACACCGGCGTCCCCGGGGTATACGGTCGAAGCGAGGATTTCGAGCGGGTACGCGTGGGCGTGGCGGGACTGATCAGCCACGCCGGCGCAGCCGAGCAGCCCGAGCAGGTGCGCTTCCCGCCGGTGATCCCCCGTCGCGACCTGGAGACGGTCGGCTACCTCAGATCCTTCCCCCATCTAGCGGGGAGCATCTTCGGCTTCAGTGGCGATGAGGCGCAGGCGACCGAGCAGTACGGCCGCGCCAGCCGGCACGAAGATTGGAGCGAGTTCCAGTCGATGACCGAGCTGGTGCTCACGCCCGCGGCCTGCTACCCCGTCTATCCGGCAATCGCCGCCCGCGGCAGGCTGCCCGTAGGCGGTGTCACCATCGACGCGGGCAGCGCCTACGTGTTCCGGCACGAGCCCTCCGGCGACCCGGCGCGAATGCAGATGTTCCACCAGCGCGAGATCGTGCGGATCGGCGAGCCCGAGACCGTGGCCGCCTGGCGCGACCTATGGCGCGATCGCGCGGTCGCGCTACTTCGCGAGCTCGGCCTGGATGCCCGCTTCGACGTCGCCACGGACCCGTTCTTCGGTCGTTCCGGACGGATGCTCGCGGCCAGTCAGCGTGAGCAGGAGCTCAAGTTCGAGGTCGTCGTGCAGATCGCCGGTCCCGAACCGACGGCGGTCGCCTCGTTCAACTACCACCAGGACCACTTCGCATCGGCCTACGGCATCGAGCTGGCCGACGGCGGCGCAGCGCACACCGCCTGCCTGGGCTTCGGCCTCGAGCGCATCACGCTCGCGCTGCTGCGCACGCACGGCCTCGACCTGCAGGCCTGGCCCGCGACGGTCCACACGAAGCTGTCGACGCCGACCTTCTGAGCGAGATGCACGCGCTGGGATCGGGGGAGCGGTGAGCGACTTGCTGCGACCGCAGCCGGTGTGGATCGGCGCAGAGAAGCCCGTCTTCGGGATGTACCACCAGCCCGCGCCCGGGACCCGCGCGGGGACGGGAGCCGGAGCGAGAACCGGCACAGGAACGGGAACCCGCGCGGGAGCAAAGACCGGCACAGGAGCGGGAACCGGCACAGGCGCGGGAACCCGCGCGGGAGCGGAGGCCGGCACAGGAGCGGGAACCGGCACAGGCGCGGAGGCGGAGGACAATGCCGCGGTCCTCTTCTGCGCGCCGTTCGGATGGGAAGACATGGGCTCCTATCCGGTCCGCTGGGTCTGGGCGCACCGTCTGGCCGCAGCCGGACACGCGGTGCTCCGCTTCGACCTACCGGGCTCCGGCCAGAGCGCCGGGACGCCGGCCGATCCCGAGCAGCTGCGCAGCTGGCTCGCTGCGATAGCAGCGGCGGCGAGCTGGCTGCGTCACTCGAGCGGCTCGCGGATCGCCGCGATCGGCATCGGCCTCGGTGGTCTGCTCGCGCTGCAAGCGAGCGCCGACGGGGCCGAGATCGACGATCTCATCCTGTGGGGCACGCCGCCGAACGGGCGCGCGGAGACGAGAAGATTGCGGGTGTTCGCGAAACTGCAGACATCGGCGGCCGATGGCGAGGACCCGACGTTGCCGGAGGACTGGCTGCAGTGCGGCGGCTATGTCCTCAGCGCGGACACCATCGCCGATCTCCGCACGCTGCGACCGCATGGCGAGCAGACAGGCTCTCTACGCCGCACGCTGCTGCTCGAGCAGGACGGGGCGAGTGTCGACGCGGCGCTCCTGGAGAACCTGACGCGGGCCGGCGTCGCGGTGGATGTCTCGCCGGGGCCCGGATATGAGGCCATGCTCAACAGCCCCGAGCTGTCGCTCGTGCCGGACGCGACGATCGCCACGGTCACGGCATGGCTGAAGCAGGACAGCGCTCCGCCCACGCTGCCCGCCGAGGCGGCCCCGCCCGCCGGCGAGCCGGCAGGGCTCGAGATCGACACCGTCCCGGTACGCGAGCGCGCCTTCACCGTCGCGCATCCGTCGGGCGTCATGTTCGGCGTGCTCGCGGAGCCGGCGCAGACACCGCGCGAGGATCTCTGTCTGATCTGCCTTCCGGCCTGGGCCGAACGCTGCAGCGGACCCAGTCGCCTGTGGGTGGAGATCGCGCGACGTCACGCCGCTCGCGGGCTGCCTGTCCTGCGTATGGATCTGCATTCGATCGGCGACAGCGACGGGCCACGAGACGGAATGCGCGAGCCTTACAACTGGGATCCCGAGCGCATCGCGCAGGTTCGCACGGTGATGGACGCACTGCAGGAGCGCAGGCACGGCTCACGATTTCTGCTGATCGGATTGTGCTCCGGGGCCTACTGGGCCCAACAGACAGCCGTAGCCGACCCGCGTGTGGTCGGCGTGCTCGGTCTGAACACAGTTCCCTCACCCACCTCCAAGGAACTGATCCAAGCGGACGCGGCACGCAGGGCGCTGCTGGTGCTCAAGCCACACTGGTGGCGTCAGGTCGCTCGCGGAGAGGTGAGCGTCAAAGGGTTCGTGACCGTCGCCAAGGGGATCCGGGGCCGCCTGCGAGCCCGGCTGAGATCGCGGCGCCACGCGGTGGGCCCGGAGGCCGAGGACGCGCCCACCTTGAGCGCCATGCTCGACCGATTTCAAGCGCGAGGCGTGCAGATGATCCTCGGATACGCGGCGCAGGAGCCCGGCTACCGTCAGCTCGAGGTGGAGGGCATCGCCCAGGATCTCGCGCGATGGCCGGTGTTGCGAGTGCACGGTTTCGAGTCCTCTGATCACAACCTGCGCGCGGTGCGCGAGCAGCGGGCCATCCATACGCTGGTCGACGACCTCGTCGAGAGCACATCGTGCGCGGAGCCGCGGGCAAGGCACAACAGCGGTCCCGAAACCGGCATGACGCTCTGAGCAGGGCTTTCTAAGAACAGACGGGCTCCAAGACCGAGGCCATATCCCGCTGGGCCCGCACGCCCTGGATCGCAAAGATTCAACTGGAGCCTCTGGACGCAGCCGCATCGATGGCCTCGGCCATCTCCGCCTGGAAGCGCTCGCGACCGAAGCGCCTGGCGTTCTCGCGAGCGGCGTCGGGGTCGAGCGCGATCCCGTCGAAGCGCTCGATCGCCTCGGCGAGCCCCGCGGCGCTCTGCTCGTCGAACAGCACCCCGGTGCGCCCGTCGAGCACCGTCTCGCCGGCCCCGCCGACGCCGTAGGCGATCACCGGCACGCCCGCCGCCTGCGCCTCGACGGGCACGATCCCGAAGTCCTCCTCCCCGGGGAACAGCAGCGCGCGCGCGCCGCCCAGCAGCCGATCGCGCTCCGTCGTCTGAGACCTTGCCCGAGGAACTCGACCCCAGCGCCGGCCGGAGCCTGCGCTCGCACCCCCTCCAGCGCGCGCCCCCCGCCGGCCACCTTCAACTTCCTCCCCAGCCGCGCGCATGCCGCGACGGCGAGGTCCACGCGCTTGTACGGCACGACGCGGCCGAACACGAGCAGATAGTCCTCCGGGTCGTGCGCCAGGCCGAGGAAGCGCTCGACGTCCACGGGCGGGTTCACGACCACCGAGGATCGTCCGTAGTAGCGCTCGATGCGCTCGGCGACGTGGCGCGAGTTGGCCACGAACACATCCGGCGAGGCCGAGCCGGCGAGATCCTGCCGGCGCAGCAGCGGCAGCAGCGCCGGCAGCGCCAGACGCCCGACCGTCCCGATCTCCTCCCCCTCCAGGAAGCGCTTCTCCCAGGCGTAGCGCATCGGCGTGTGGCAGTAGCAGACGTGCAGCACGCCCGGCGGGGTGATGCACGTTCTTCGCGCACGCGTGGTTGCTGGAGAGGATCAGGTCGATACCCGAGAGGTCGAACGAGCGGTAGGCGCGGCTCACGAACGGCAACAGCTTCTGGTAGTGACGGGCGGCTCCCGGGACGCGATTCAGATAGGAGGTGTGCACGTCGCGTTCTGCTATCGGCGCGGGCCACGGCCCGGGGCCGTAGATCGAGGTGTAGAGCTCCGCCTGCGGGAACATGTCGAGCAGCTCCAGCACCACGTGCTCGGAGCCGCCGGGGTTCGTGAGCCACTCGTGCACGACCGCCACGCGCGGGAAGCGCTCGCGCAGCTCCTCCAGGAGGCTCACTGCTCGACCTCCTCTCACTCGTGGGCAGGCTCGCACTCGCGCTCGCCGCTGCGGAGCGCGCCCGCGCGACCTGCGCCAGGAAGTCCGACCAGGGGAGCGTGTGGGCAGCGATCAGCTCGGCCAGCCGTTCGAGCTCGCTCCATCCTCGATCGGCCTCCCAGCCCCAATGCAGCACGACCGGGATCAGCCGCGGGCCGTGCGCGCTGCTCGAGCACGCTCGGAAGCACCTCCAGCAGCTCGCCCGCGCGGCCGTAGTAGGGCGCGTAGGAGGGCATGTACACGCTCTGTCCGCGCCACTGCGGCGTGCGCTGCAAGCCCATCGTGCCCGATCGACTCCGGACCCTCCGCACACGACCGTGAAGCGCTCGGCGAGCCACTCGAACTGGCGGGCGTCGAAGCGGTTGAACGGCGGCACGAACACCTCCGGGTGGATGTCGTGCGGCGCGAGCTCGGCGAGCGCCTCGCTCCAGCAGCGCGTCCGTCTGGGCGCGATCCAGGCCGCACAGCTCGGAGTGCCGTCGCGGGGAGGCCTCGCGGGTGCGGTGGTCGCGACCGTGCAGCGCGATGCCCACGCCCTCGCGCACGAGCCGTCCCAGCAGCGCGATCTCCTCGTCGGTCAGGGCACGCGACTCGGCGCCCGCGGGCGACAGCGGCGAGCGGCTCACGCGCGGGAGCACCGCCACGAGATAGTGCGCGCCCGCGCCGACCATGATCTCGTGGAAGCGCTCGTAGCGCAGAGCGCCGAACCGCTCGGGCTCGTCCCAAGCGAGGTAGTGGGGAAACTCGTCGACCCGCACGAGCAGGCGCGGCGAGGCCCCTGCGGTCTCGACGCCGGGAAGCTCCCCGGCGAGCAGCCGGTCCGCCAGCGCCTGCTCGCCGAAGCGGCCGGCGAGCTTGTAGAGCACCTGCTCGCCGACGTCGCATCGGGCGCGGCGGAACGGCGCGCGGCGGCGGCTCTGCGGGCGGCGAGCACAGCGCGAGGCGTAGCGATCGCTCGCGCACGTCTCCGGGATCGCAAGCCGCCGGGCGCACGCCGGCGCACCGTCCGCGCGATCGGCTCGCGCGCGGAGCCGACGAGCGCCCGGACCACCTGTGATCATGGCCGCGCATGGCAGACCCTCGAGCACTGCGCGGACGCGACATCGTGTGCGTCGGATTCGCCGACTGGGACACCGAGCTGTGGACCAACCAGCACCATCTGATGTCGCGCCTGGCGCGCGAGAACCGCGTGCTGTTCGTCGAGTCGCTCGGCCTGCGCCAACCGCAGCTCGCGCGGCCGCGACCTCAGCGGATCGCGCGCCGGCTGCGGCGCGGCCTCGCGCCGCCGCGCTCGATGCGACGGGCTGCACGTGCTCTCCCCGCTCGTGCTCCCGCTCCACCGCTACCGGCTCGTGCGCGCGCTCAACCGCCGCCTGCTGCCCGCGCTCGTGCGCCGCGCGACGCGCCGGCTCGGGTTTGCGAGCGGCCGATCCTGTGGGCCTACGTCCCGCAGGCCGAGGCGCTGCTGGACGCGCTCGAACCCTCGCTCGTCGTCTACCACTGCGTCGATGACATCGCCGCCCAGGCCGGCATCGACGCCGCCGCTTCCGCGCCGCCGAGGACGCGCTTCGCGGCCCGCGCCGACCTCGTGCTGGCGAGCGCGCCGGCGCTCGCCGAGCGCATGCGCACGCTCTCCGGCAACGTGCTCTACGCGCCGAACGTCGCCGACACCGAGCTGTTCGCGACCGCGCTCGAGCCAGGGCCGATCGACCCCGCGCTCGCGGCGCTGCCGGCGCCGCGGATCGTCTTCACGGGCGCGATCGTCGCAGACCAAGCTCGACCTCGCGCTGCTGGTCGAGCTGGCGCGCGCGCGTCCGCAGTGGTCGTTCGCGCTCGTCGGCCCGGTCGGACCGGGCGACCCGCGCACCGACGTCTCGCGCGCTCGCGGCCGAGCCGAACGTCCACCTGCTCGGCGCCGCGCGCCTACGCCGAGCTGCCCGACGTCCTGCGCGGCGCCGACGCGGGCCTGATCCCCTACGCGCGCAACGCGCTGACGCGAGAGCATCTTCCCGATGAAGGTCTACGAGTACCTCGCCGCCGGGCCTGCCCGTCGTCGCGACGCCGCTGCCGGCGCTCGCGGGCGTCGCCGAGGTCGCGCACCGCACCCGACGCCGCCGGGCATCGCCGCACTGCTCGAGCAAGCGCTCGCGCGAGGACAGCCCGGAGCGCCGCGCCGAGCGCTCGCGCGCTGGCCGCCGCGCACTCCTGGGAGCGGCGCCTGCAGGAGATCGACAGCGGCGATCGGGCGCCGCTGTGAGCAGGGATCTGCTCGTCGCCACCCACACCCCCGCGCTCGGCTCGGGGCAGGGCGATGCGCACCTACGGCATCGCCCGCGCGCTGGCGCCGGACGGCGGACTCGACGCTGCTCTACGCGCGCTTCGGGGCGCCCGAGCCCGACGCGGCGTTCCGCGCGATCCCGGGGATCGAGCTGCACGAGGTGCGTGCCCTCGCGCGGCGCCGCGGCGCCTGCTCGCCTACGGCGCGGCGCGCGCTGTCGGGCGTGCCCGACGCGTTCGCACGCGGCGTCTCGCCCGAGCTCGCGCGAGCCGCGCGCAGGCTCGCGGCAGACCCGCGGCGCGGACGCGTCGATCGCCGACGGGCCGACCGCGGCCGCCGCGCTGGCGGGCCTCGCGCGGACGCGCCCGGTCGATCTACAACGCGCACAACCTCGAGTCGAGCTTCCGCCACGAGCTCCACGACGCGCGCGGACTCGGCAGCCCGCGCGCGCTGCGCGCATTCGAGCGCAGCCTGCTCGCGCGCGCGTCCGAGTCGTGGATGGTCAGCGACAGCCGACATGCGCGCCGCGCACGAGCTCTGCCCGTCGGCGCACCTGCGCTACGTGCCCAACGTCGTCGACGTCGCCGCGATCGCACCCGTCTCGGCGCCCGCCGGCGAGCGACGCGCGGTGTTCGTCGCGAACTTCGCCTACGAGCCCAACCGCAACGGCGCTGCGCTTCCTGCTCGAGGAGGTCTTCCCGCGGGTGTGGGAGCGAGCTGCCCGACGCGCGGCTCGCGCTCGTCGGCGGCGGACCTCGAAGCAGCCGGCCGAGCGGCGACGAGCGCGTGCGAGACGCTCGGCTTCGTCGCCGACCTCGCCGACGCCTACGCGCACGCCTCGTGCGCGCTCGTGCCGCTGCTGCAGGGCGGCGGCACGCCGCTGAAGCTGATCGAGGCGCTCGCCTACGGCCTGCCCGTGATCGCCACCCCGCGCGCGGTCGCCGGACTGGAGGTCCGCGACGGCGAGCACTGCCTCGTCGCCGAGGGCGCCAGAGGGTTCGCCGCGGCGCTCGCTCACGGTGCTGCGCGAGGACAGCACGCGCGAGCTGGGTCGACGCGGGCGCGAGCTCGCGGCTGAGCGCTACTCGATCGAGGCGCTCGGCCGCATCCTGGCCGGATAGCCATACGGCGTGAGGCAGCTGCCTCACGCCGGCGGCCCCGAGAACGTCTCGCTTCTCGCCACGGCGTGCACCGACCGGACCTGGGCTTCGCGCCCTCGTCGGGCCTGGACTGCCCACAGAGCCCCACGATCGCCCCGCGCCTGCGTTTTCCCTGCACGGGGACATATGTCCAGGCCTTGGACCAGCGCTCAAAAGCCTGCCTCGACGGTCCGAAAGCTCTCGTGCACAGACAAAGCACAGGGCGGATCGGCCCGGAGTCCGAGCACTCACCTCTCGGCGACACATCCGGCAGATGGTCTTCCCATCCCGACAAAGGCACCCCCGCCGCGAGGCGGGCTCGCAAAGCCAGGGACCTCCAGCAGGCAGCCCGGCCACCGAAGGAGCAAGGATGTTCCCCTTCCATACCCGCACGACCCCCACGCGGCGCGGCCTCACAGCCATCTTGACCGCCGTCTGCCTGCTGATCCTGACGGCCTGCGCAAGCGCAACCGCCGCTGAGGCATCGCGCAGACCATGCCACCCGCGTGATGGCCACGGCGTCCAGAGCGATCCCCCATTCGCTGAGCGTCTCGGCCGGCCGCACCACGCGCACCGACCGCCGGCTCGTATCCGCCGCTCGCAGACTGAAGCACTGCCTGAGCGTCAACCGCCATCACCCCAAGCGCTGCAACTCGGCGCGCCACGCCGTCCAGCGCGCCGGCAGCCAGCTCGCGAGCGCAGAGACGAAGTTGGCCAAAATCGCCCGCCGTGGAGGTAAGAACAACACTCCTCCCGCCGGCGGTGGCGCCGGCACAGCAACGCAGCAGGCTCCCGTTCTGACCATCGCCGGCCAGAAGCTGAGCTGGGCGCGGGTCGCCGGCGTCAACAGCTACGTGCTCGTGCGCAAGGTCCCCGGCCAGGCCGAACAGTTCTCGGTCGTCAACGGGACGTCGGTCACCCCGCCGCCGGTGCCGGGCGTCACGGTCCCCTACAGCGTGCGGACGGCGATCGACGGCAGCGCGTGGTCAAACGAACAGTCGATCGCCTACCCCGCGACGTCGACCTCCAACACGCAGTCGGCCCCGGCGCTCAGCGTCTCCGGGCAGACGCTCACCTGGCGGTCGGTCGCCAACGTCAGCACCTACGTGCTGGCGACCAAAGTGCCCGGCCAGGCCGATCCAGTACACGGAGGTCAGCGGCACCTCGATCACGCCGCCGGCCGTCGCCGGGCGTCACCGTCCCCTACAGCGTGCGCACCGCCGTCGACGGCAGCGCGTGGTCGCCGGAAGTCAAGATCGCCTACCCGCCGCCCCCGCCGCGACTCCGACCCCGCCGCACCCGCCGCGGTGAGCAGCGGCCCGTTCGAGATGGGCGTCGTCGCCGGGCTCGGCGATCGACTACGAGCTTCCCTACATCCAGGAGCTCGGAGCGCACACGGCGCGGATGGAGTTCTCGATCGACACGCCCGTCTCGCAGATGGAATCGATCATCGGCGCCTACGCCCAGGCCGGCGTCCGGCCGCTGCTGCTGGCGGGCTTCGAGGGCCGCATCCCGAGCACCGCCGAAGCGCAGAACCTCGCGAGCTGGGCCGCCGCGTTCGGCCCCGGCGGAAGCTTCTGGCAGGGCAAGAGCTACCCGGCGAGCGCCGCCGTGACCGACATCGAGTTCGGCAACGAGACGAGCTACTCCTACCAGTTCGCCGAAACAAGCAGCGCCTCGAACTGGTACGCCCTGCCCTCCTACGCCGCCCGCGCGCAGACCTACGCGCTGCGCTTCAAGGACGCCGCAGACCGCGATCCAGGCTGCCAACCCGAACGTCGGGCTGCTGGCTCAGGCCGACGACGGCGGCAGCGGCACGCCGACGTGGGTCGAACAACATGTTCGCCGCCGTCCCCGACCTCGCCGAGCCGCGTCGCCGGCTGGACCATGCACCCCTACGGCCCGCACTGGGAAGCGACGCATCAACCGACTCGTCGCTCAGCACCGCCGCCAAGGCGCGCCGCCCGCGACGATCCCGATCTACGCGACCGAGTGGCGGCATCTCCAGCGACAACGGCCGCTGCCTGCAGGAAAACTTCGGCTTCAACAAGTGCATGACCTACGCCGAAGCCGCCGGCACGCTGGAATCGAGCATCTCCGCGATGCGCGCCAAATACGGGAGCCGTCTGCGCGACGTCTACCTGTTCCAAGCACGCGACCAGCAGTCGACCGGCAGCTCCACCGAACGCGAAGGCTACTGCGGAGCCCTGCAGTCAAACCAGGCCACCAAGGGCGCCTACACCACCGCGGTGCAGAGCCTGCTGAGCAATAACCCCTAGGCCTGTTCAACGATGCCGGCACTCAGATACCACGACGCGCCCGCAGCGGCTACTCTGCCACTGCGCCGGCGCCGGCGGGGGGCGAGCGCTCAACCGCGGGAATCCGACCCGCGGCGGGGTAGCGTTAGAGGTGTGATCGACCTGCACACCCACGTCCTGCCTGGGCTCGACGACGGCCCCGAGACGATCGAGGGCGCGCTGGCGATCGCACGTGCGGCGGTCGCCGCCGGGACGAGGACGATGGTGGCGACGCCACACATCAATCGTGCCTACGACCTCGATCCTCCGCGCATGCTGAAGGCCGTCGAGCAGCTGCGCGAGCGTCTCGATCAAGAGCAGATCGAGCTGCAGCTGCTGAGCGGCGGGGAGATCTCGACCGGGCGACTGTCGAGGCTCAGCGGCGAGGAGCTCGACATGCTGCGACTCGGCGGCGGGCCCTACCTGCTGATCGAGTCGCCCCTTTCCGCCGGGACGTGGCAGCTGCGCGAGATCCTCGAGCGACTGCAGGGAGAGGGCTACGGCGTGCTGCTGGCCCACCCCGAGCGCTGTCCCGGTTTTCACCGCGACCCGGGACTGCTGCGCGACCTTGTCTCCCACGGAGCGCTCTGCTCGATCACCGCGGGAGCGCTCGACGGGCAGTTCGGACGCACCGTCAACCGCTTTGCGCTGAGCCTGCTGCGAGAGGGGCTCGTGCACGACATCGCCTCCGACACCCATGACACGCGTCGGCGTCCGCCCGACATACGCGCGCACGTCGCCGCCGCCACCGCGCAGCTGCCGGGGCTCGACGAACAAGTTGGGTGGCTGACCGAGGGAGCGCCCGAGGCGATCCTCTCCGGCGAGCCACTGCCCGCACGTCCCGCTTTGCCCTCCCGTGGGTGGCGCGAGCGCGTGCTGGGACGGCCCTAGGCTCTATCTCAGATCGACCTCAGCGAGGCCCCAGCGCCGCGTAGGAGGCAAGCGGAGCCCCGTGCAGGTCACGCAGCCACGGTCCCGAGCGCAACACCGCGATGTCCGACTCGAACGAGGGGTGCACCATGATCTCGACGGTGCCGCTATCCGCGTAGGCGACCGCCCGGGCGATCGGAACGGCGCCGTCGCCGCGGGAAAGCTCGGCCGCGCACCAGAAGCGCTCGGTCGTGAGGAAGCGGCGCGTGAGCGCACGCTGCTTGGCGCCACGCGCGAGCCCCTTGACGAGTCCTTTGGCGCCCGCACCCCTTCCTCCTGGCGCGAGCGAAAGCGCCTGGCGGACCCGTGTCCCACGCTCGAGCGCACGCGAGAGGAAGACGTCGGGACAGACATGGACGTGGTGGTGGGAGTCGACGTGCGTGGGCTCACGCCCGTAAAGCTCACGAAACTCCTCCAGCTGATCGCGGATTCCGTCGGCGACGAGACGATGCACACGGGGATCGGGGCTGATGCTCCAGCGGCGACGAGCCAGCGCGGAGAAATGTCCGCACAGACGCCGCTGGCGCTCGCGCACAGGCATGGGGACGGTGGGCGCGTCATAGGGTTGGGTCAGGTTCAGATGCAGTCCCGTCGGCCGCGCCCGTTCGAGCGCGAGCTCGGCCGCGCGCCGCGAATCGGCCATGTGGACCATCGCCGTCGTCGAGCTGATCGCCCCGATCTCAAAGCAGGTCTCGATTGCGTCGGTGCCCTCGCGAAAGCCACCCCAATCGTCGGCATTGACGACCAGCAGACCGCGCCTAGACATCGCCACGCCGGATGAGCCCTTCCGCGTCGGCGAGGCGCCGCTGCACCCGCCGTCGGGATCGGTCGACGGCGTGCAGACCCGCCACGACCCCTGCGCCGGTTGCACTCATGCGCCACACGATATCTCCCGCGATGCGCGCAGATATCGCTCCTGCTCCGCTCCGGCGGCGCTTCGCCGCCGGAGCCTCCGGGCGTTGCGACTGCGATCATGCGCCGAGTCGATGAGCGCGCACGCCACCACGGTCTCGAGCAGGCGCGCCGTCACCGACATCGCCCTCCAGATCGGCGCCCAGATCCTGAATCTCGCGCTTGGCGTGATCGTCTTCAGGTTCCTCGCGCGCAGCCTCGGACCGACCCGCTACGGCGAGTGGTCGACGCTGCTGGCGATAACCGACCTCGTCGGGATCGTCGGCAGCCTCGGCATGGAAAACGTCGCCGTGCGCTTCGCCACCGCCGAGCCCGAGCGCGAGGACGTGTGGATCGGTGCGGCCACGACGCTGCGCGCGGCGCTGACGGTGCCCGTGGCCATCGTGTACGTGATCGTCGTGATCCTCATCTCGCGCGATCAGACGATGCTCGTGACGGGACTGATCATGACGCTGCTGTACATGACCAGCGTCTGGTCGACGCTGCGGGTCGCCTTCCGCCTGCGCGTGCGCAACGACATCTTCGCCGGCTTCGTGCTCGCCAACAGCGTGCTGTGGACCGCCGCCGTGGTCGCGATCGCCGCCGCCGGCGGTGGCATGGTCGAGTTCGCGATCGCGTTCGTCGCGATCTCCGTGCTCGTCCAGGGCGCCCTCGGCATCCTCGCGTTTCGCGCGGTGCCCGTGCGCTGGCGGGGGGCTCGCGCGCTGTGGCCACGGATCGCCCGTCTCAGCGTGATCGTCGGCATCGGTGGGGCGCTGACATACGCCTACGGCAACATCGATCAGCTGCTCGTGTTCGAGCTCTCCCCGCACGCCTCCGAAGCCGGGCTGTATGCGGCGATGTACAAGGTCCTCGAAACCGCCTGCTTCGTGCCGGTGGCGGTGATGGCGACGCTGTTTCCGATCATGTCCGGCCTGTACCCCTCCGAGCCCGCCAGGCTGCGCCGCCTGCTCCAGCAGGCGATCGACCACCTCACGATCGTCTCGCTCGGCGGCCTGGCCTTCACGATCGCCGCCGCCGGCGCGATCGTAGACCTGCTGCTCGGGCCCGCCTACAGCGCGGGCACGAGCGCGCTGCCGGTGCTGATGGCGGCGTTCGTCCCGATCTGCATCGGGTTCGTCGGCGGCAACATGGTGCTGGCGACCGACCTGCAGCGCCGCTACATCTACTACGCGACGCTCGGCCTGGTGGTAAACGTCGCGCTCAACGTGATCTTCATCCCGATCTACGGCTTCGAAGCGGCAGCGTGGGTGACGCTGGCAACGGAGGTGGTGGTCGTGTCGATCACGCTCATGGCCGTGCTGAAGAAGATCGAGATGCGGCTCTCGCTGCGCCGGATCGCGCTGTCGGCGCTGGCGGCGACGGTTTCGGCGCTGTTCGTTTGGTGGCTGCGCGAAGCCGGCGCGCAGATCGTGTGGCTGCTGCTCGCGATGGGCGTCCTCTACCCGGCGCTGCTGATCGCGCTGCGCGCGCTGGATATAGGAGAGCTGCGCGGGCTGCTGCGCGGGCGCAAGGGCGAGCCCAGCGTTTCGAAGTAGGCGGTCACCAATAGACCAAGGATCACACCGACCATGACCGTGAAGCGGACGTCCACGCCCATGAACGACCCCGTCGTTTCGATCGCGATCGAACCGACCAGCGTCGCCATCAGCCCGAGCGCCGCGCAGCGCACGAGCTCGTTGGTGTGCCGGCGCCACACCAGGAACGCCGTGCCGATCGTCGAGGCCATCAGCGTGATGTAGGCGATGATGCCGAGCAGGCCGAGGTTGAGCCAGTACCAGAGGACGATCATGTGCGTATAGGTGCGATCGCCGGAATGCTGCACCGAGAGCGGGTAGGGGGCGACCCAGGGCACCTGGATGCCAAGACCCGTGATCGGGTGTTCCTCGAGGTTGGCGATCACGTTGCGGCGCTCGTCAAGCCGGTAGCGGTCCTGGACGTTGAGGTCGAGCTTGCTCGGCTGCAGCGTTTCGATCCGCTTGACGACCGGGTTGTTGCCCGCGTTGCCGCTGCCGAGGCTCATCAGCCCCAGCCAACCGACCACCGCGAGGAGCACCACCGTCGGGATCACCACGCGCCGCCCCCGTGAACTGCTCGCGAGCAGCACCACCAGCACGACCCCGGAGATGACGCCTAGCCAGAAGCCGCGCCGGTAGGAGAACGCCAGCTCGGCCAGCGCGAGCGGCGCAAGCGCCCACGCCCACAACGGCAGGCGCACGCGCCGCAGCGCGGCGGCTATCAGAACCAGCAGCACGAGCAGGTTGAGCCAGTTGGCGGCCGGTTCGAGATACGTGGCGGAGTGACCGTCGACCGGGCTGCCTTTCCCGCTGAGCGCCAGATACAGCCCAACGAGCGCCTTCTCCCCCGCCAGGATCCCGATCAGCGGCAACATGATCTTGAGCATGTCGCGTTTGCGCGAGATGTTCACGACGATGATCGGGAGCAAGATCAACGGCGCCATCGTCACGACCGGCTCGAAGATCGCTTTGCTGCCGATCCCCGCGAAGTGAGCGGTCACGACGCCCCCGATAGTCGCCGCTGTAAGCAGGATCAGCGCCACGTTGAGCGGCCCCGCAAACAGCAGCCGCTGCCGGCGGCGGTAGATCTCGAACACCATCGCGACCACCAGGATCAGGAAGAGGACGTTCATCACCGTCAGGCCCTTGCCGACCGAGTGGTAGTAGCCGGCGCTCAGCGAATTGAGCGTCGCGGGACCGCTCTCGGCCAGCTCGAGCAGCACGAGCGTGGTGAAGAGCCCCAGCAGGAGGTACTCGGGACGCAGCACGACGGCGACGAGCACCACCAGCACCGCGGGCAGCAGGATCGCGGCGGCCTGTCCGGTCCCCGCAAGCTTCGCCATCAACAAGCCGGTCAGTGCGGCGCCAAGCGCTGTCAGCCCACATATGGCGCCGGTGCGGGCTGCCTGAGACTGCGTCAGCGGACGATCTCCTTGGACCGGCGGGGACGCTCCTCCGAGGACATCGACGCCCCGTATCCATACGAGAGCGTGCTCACCGTGGCACGGTTGAACACAAAGCCGAGCAGCGGCGCCTCGCTCGCGCGCAGCGTCTGCAAAGCCCGCCGTACGTCACGACGGCGGCTGCGAAGCGCGTCGACGACGAGCACGACGCCCTGCGAGTAGCGCGCCAGCACGATCGCATCGACGACCGGCAGCACCGGTGAGGAGTCGAGCACGACGTAGCCGTAGCCGTCGCTGAGAGTCTCCATCGCATCGCGCATGCGCGCAGAGGAGAGCAGCTCGGTCGCTTCGGCGGTGGGCGGACCGGCGGCGATGACATCGAGCTCTCCGCCCTGGCTGCCGTAGGCGATCCGCACGCCCTGCAGCACCTCGCTCACCTCGCTGCGGTCGCCGTGCAGGATGTCCGCGAGGCCGGGGGCCGGGCGCACGCTGAGCTGATCGTGCAGCGTCGGTTTGCGCAGGTCGCCGTCGACGGCGACGGTGTGCCAACCCTCGGCGGCCAGCGCACGCGCGAGCCCGACCGAGGTGTAGCTCTTGCCGGCCCCGCGCTCGGCCGCGGTGACGAGCACGGTCGCGCTCTCGTGTGCGGAGGTCGGCTTGCCGTTGCCGGCCACCGCGCCGTGTTCGCGTTCTCGTCGTCCCGTCAGCTCGAAGATCGCCGCGGTACGCAGGCGACGGAAGGCCTCGATCGCGGGCTGCTCGTGCAGTGCCGCCCGCGGCACCTCGCCGAGCAGCGGCAGCCCGAGGTCGGCCGCGGCCTCATCGGCGTCGCGGTAGCGATCGGTGAAGACCGAGTAGGCGAGGATCACGCCGGACCCCGAGCAGGAGACTGGCGATCAACGCCAGGATCGCGTTGCGCTTGGGCTGCGGCGAGGCCGGGCTCGTGGGCGCCGGCGCGGATCCGAGCACGCGGATCGCGTCGGCGGGCGTCGCGACCGCTTCCCCGATTTTGCCCTGCAGGACGTGGAGCTGTTCGTGCAGCAGTGCCGCCTGTCCGGCGCTGCTGGCCGTCGCGATGCCGGTTTCGGCGGTGTTGATCTGCTGCTGCAGGCGTTCGACCGTGGCCTTGCGCTGGGCGGCCTGCAGCTGTTCCACGTAGGTCGCAAATGCGTTCGCATAGGCGTTTGCGTAGGACACCGCGGTCGCCGCCGTTCCGCCCGTCCCGCTGACGTCGAACACGGCCGTGTCGGTCTCGGGGTTGACACTGACGTGCGAGGCGAATTCGCTCGGCGTGACATGCCCGCCGAGGTTGTGCGCGCCGAGCGTGTAGACGCCGGAGGTCTGGGCGATGCGCAGGTAGCTGTTTGTGATCGTCTGCTGCTCTTCGGGTGCAAGCACCTGACCGGAGGCTTCGGCCGCCGAGACGAGCTGCGCCAGCGCCGTCGCCTTGTACGTGGGCGCCTGCGATTTGCTGAGCATGTATGTGACGATCGTTGTCAGCACGACGAACAGCGCGAGCCAACGACGATAGGCCCAGATCGTGTGCAGTTGCTGACGGGAGTCGGTTGGCATGGCGGGGAGGACGAGTGGAAGGGATCGATCGAGCAGAGAATGTCGACGCCGGCTGTCAGCCCACCCGTAGCTCTCCAGTCCAGTCTAAAGCGTCCACGCGCGGAATCCCAGCGAACTCGACATCCATCTATCGGCCCACAGGAGGCGACGCTTGAGGGGGCGGCCGTGGCGCTCGCTATCGTTGGCGCGCAGAGGCGAAGCTCGGCGCTCACGGCGCCCGCGCCACGACCCTGACCATGCGCATCGCGATCGACGCCAACGTGCTCGAGGGCAAGTGGGGTGGCATCCCCAAGTACCTCGATCGGATAGCTCGCGAGCTGCTCTCCTCGGGCGATGAGATCCACCTGCTCATCAACGCCTCGCAGCCCAAACGCACCATCCCCGGCGCGTGTCTCATCAGCACGCGCGTCAAGGGGACGATCGTATGGCGCAATGTCTTCCTGCCGGCATGGCTCGCACGCGCACGCGTGGACGTGTTGTGGGCGCCCGAGAGCGTCCTGCCGTGGTGGAGTCCGGCGCCGACGGTCGCAACCATCCACGACCTGGCGATGCTGCGCTTCCCTGGAACGAAGTCCACCGCACACGAGCAAGCCTTCCGAACGACCGTGCGGCGCTCGGCTCAACGGGCGACGCGCTTGATCGCGGTATCGCAGGCCACCGCGCAAGACATCGGCGAGCTGTGGGAGACGAGCGTCGAGAAGGTGCGGGTTGTTCCCAACGGGGTGGACGACGCATTTCGTCCCGGCGACCGCGAAGCGGCGCGCTCGGCCGTGCGATCGCGCTGGCAAATCGACACGCCGTTTGTCCTGCACGTCGGCTCCCTGGAGCCGCGCAAGGGACTCAACGTGCTGATCGACGCCGCCGAGCTGGCAGCCCGCGACGGCGCCCGCTGGCGGGTGGCGCTCGCCGGCTCGCCCGGCTTTCGCGGCGAGGAGATAGCGGCACGAGCCTCCGCCAGCGGTGCGTGCTCGCTGCTGGGTCCGGTCGATGCCGAGGAGCTGCTCGCGCTCTACCGCGCTGCGGACGCGTTCGCGGCGCCGGCGCTGTACGAGGGCTTCGGCATCGCCCCGCTCGAGGCGATGGCGTGCGCCACGCCGGCGGTGATCGCCGCCGACTCGGGAGGGCTCGAGGAGATCAGCGGCGCCGCGGCGATCGTCGTGCGTGAGCGTACGGCGGTCGCTTGGCGCGATGCGCTCGAGCAAGCGATCGCGCACCCCGAGGAGCTCCTGAAGCGAGGTCTCGATCATGCCGCCCGCTTTCGCTGGCCGGCGGTCGCGCTGCAGACACGTGCTGTACTCGCCGAAGCGTCCGCGACGCGCCACAGCAGCTGACGACGCACCTTCCCAACCCTGGGAACAGGTTGGCGCCGATTCCAAATAACTCGCGGGACAGCTATAATCGCCCGCGGCCAGGCTAACTGGCGGCCATGCCGGAGGTCAAGAAACCGAGGCCGGACAGAGACACGGAGAGTTCTCGATGCGCAAACCGATCGGCACACGCATGGTGGTTGTCCTGGGTGCGGCCACCGCACTCCTACTTGGTGCGGGCGCGTTCGCGTACTTCACCGGATCGGGGACAGGGACGGGCACGGCGACGGTGGGCAGCAGCCCTGCGACGGTCACGGTCACCGGGACGACCAGCGGCGAACTGTTTCCCGGCGGCGCCGCGGCTACGGTGAAAATCACCGTCAAGAACACCGGCTCCCAGGCGACCCACGTCGAAACCGTGAGCCTGACGAGCATCACCCCAGACGCCGGACACAGCTCGTGCGAAACGAGCATCACCGGCGCTAAACCGGCTTTCACGATGGCTCCTGTCTCGGTCGCCAAGACGCTCGTGGCCGGGGAAGAAGCGACGGCAACGGGTTCGCTGCAGATGAACGACACCGGTGTCTCCCAGAACACCTGCCAAGGGGCAAGCCTCACGTTGCATTTCACCAGCAACTAGGCCGGCTGCGCCAGGGCAGTGCCAGAAGCCCCCGCGACGGCACTTCCCTGCGCTTGCGCTAACCAGGAACAGTGGAAGCGATGAGACACAATCGAGGACAACGAGCATCCATGACGGTCAGGAGACTGGTGACCGTTCTGAGCGTTGTCGCGATCGCGGGCGTGATGATCGCGGGCGCGTTGGCGGCCACTCTGCCGTCCGGGTCATCCCGGGACCCATCGGCGCCGATCAAGTTGCGAGGACCCGCTCGGACGACGGTCAGACGAACTGCAACGTTTACCTGGACCCGGGCGAGCGCCCAGATATCCGCCTTCCGCTGCCGGCTCGATCACGGTCCGCTCATACGCTGCAAAAGCGGCATTTCATATAGGCATCTAGGGCTCGGGCGCCACGTGTTCACGCTCGTGGAGGTCGATGCCGAGGGTCGCCGAAACGCTGTCGTGCAGGGAAACGCGGGATCGTCGACTCACTCGTGGTCCTGGACGATCGTCGCGCCCGCGCAGGCCCTGACCGTTCGGAGCGCTGTCGACTCGCGACTGTACCCGGGGGCGTCGCCCGTTCCCATCGATCCCTCTTTGCGCAACCAGAGCGGATTCCCGCTGAAGGTAACCCAGCTCACGATCAGAGTGCGCGCGGTGAGCGCCCCACATGCGACTCCTACTCTCCCCTGCACGACGGCCGACTTCGCCACCACCAACTACACAGGTCATGCGTTCGTGGCGCCATCCGGCTCGAGCACTATCGGCCACGACCACGTGCCCAAGACGCAGTGGCCGACCGTCGCGATGCTCAACCGACCGGTGGACCAGGACGGCTGCATGGGCGCCACCCTCGAGCTCAGCTATCGACAGTCCGCAGTAAGCATCGAAGGCAAAACATGAAGAACCCGCTCTGGCGATATCGCCTTCGACTGCTGCCAGTGGCGGTGGCAGTGGTGTTCAGCACGTCGGTCGGCAACGCGGGCGCCTACTTCTCCGGCTCCGGAACCGGCACGGCCGGCGCCGGAGTATCGAGCTTGGCCTCGCCGGGGAGCCCAAACGCGAGCCTGGTCACGACCAGCGTCAGCGTGACCTGGACCGCTTCGACCGTCGGCGGTGTCGTAGCGGCGAGCAGCTACACGATTGAGCGCTACAGCAGCAGCGGCACAGACCTGGGTGAAGCTTCGTGCGGCACCGTGTCGTCAAGCATGGGGGTTCCCGACCCGTTCGGCAGCTTCTCCTGCACGGACTCGCCTGCGGCGGGAACGTTCAAGTACAAGGTCACCGCTCACTACCTATCCTGGACCGCGAGCAGTGGGTTCACGAACAGCGTCACGGTCGGGACCACCATGACGGCGGTCTCCTCGACGGTGAACCCCGCGAAACCCAACCAGCAGGTCACCTACACGGCGACGGTGACGGTCGAACCCGCCGGAACGCCGACCGGCAAGGTTCGCTTCCTTGACGGCGCGAATACGATCTCGTCCTGCTCCGAACAGGCGCTCACCACGAGCAGCCCGTACCGGGCGAGTTGCAACGTCACCTACAGCACCCCCGGCAGCCATCCGATCACGGCGCGATATCTGGGTGACAGCACCTACCCAGGTTCGACGTCATCGACGCTCACACAAACGATCGCCAAGGGCAGCCAGTCGATCTCCTTCGAAGGACTGCCCACCAGCAAGAGCTTTGACGAAGGCCCGATCACTGTCAAAGCGAAAGCAACGTCGGGCCTGCCCGTGAGCTTCGAATCGAAGACGACCGGCGTCTGCGCCGCCTCCGGCGCCTCGGGCGCAGAAATCACCTTCCTCACGACCGGCACGTGCACGATCAAGGCCACCCAAACAGGCAACGAAGAATGGAACTCTGCGACAACAGAACAGAGCTTCTCGATCACATCAGGTACGCCCGTGGCCCTGACCGCGCTGTCCCCTGCCAGCGTGAGCGCAGGCGCGGGCGCGGTGCGCGTGACAGTCAGCCCCAACGGCCACAACGTCTATGTGACGAACGGAAACGCTGCGACGGTCTCGCAGTATTCCCGTAACACCGAAACCGGCAAGCTCACCGCGCTCTCGCCCGCGACCGTGGCAACCGGCTCGGAACCCGAGGACGTCGTGGTGAGCCCGGACGGGGCCAATGCATATGTGGCGAATAGAGCTTCGAACACCGTCTCGCAGTACTCGCGTAACGCCTCGACCGGAGCACTCACCGTCATAGCGCCGGTGACCGCGGGGGAAGGTCCCATCGGCCTCACCGTAAGCCCCGACGGCAAGAGCGTGTACGCCACGAACTCGACCTCGCAGACCGTCTCCCAGTATTCGCGTAACACCGAAACCGGAAAACTGACCGCGCTGAGCCCCGCGACCGTCCCAGCTGGAGCCAACGCCCATGCCATCGTCGTGAGCCCCGACGGCAAAAGCGCGTATGTCGCCAACTACGGTCCAGGCACCGTCGCCCAGTACTCGCGCGACACCGAAACCGGAAAGCTGTCGACACTGAGCCCAGCGACCGTGGCTGGGGGAACCAACCCCCACGGCCTCGCCATCAGTCCCGACGGCAAGAGCGTCTATGTAGCAGACAACAGCTCGCCTGGAACGGTAACCCTGCTTATCCGCAACACGACCACATTTAAGCTCACGACATCCACAGCCTATCCGGCAGGGGAATTCAGCGAATGCGTAGTCGTGAGTCCCGATGGCGAAAACGTCTACGCGACGAACGAAGTATCCAGCAACATTTCGCAGTACTCGCGCAACCACGAAACCGGAACGCTCACGAGCATGAGCCCGGCTACGATCGCAACCGGTGTCGACCCCTCCGGCATTGCCATCAGCCCCGACGGCGAGAGCGTCTACGCGGCCAATCTCTCATCCGGCAGCGTCTCGCAGTACTCGCGCTGACGCTTGGAATGCCCGGTCGAGGACACGAACTCTTTGGCTCGCTGAGATTGCATGTGCAAACTCTTACCAAACCGTCCCTGGACCGCTATACTCGCCCAACGCTTTACCGTCGCACGGGTTGCGCGGGGGTGCCAACGCAAAGCCAACGAATACACGGAGCGTATTCCATGCGCAGATCGATCAGTACCCGTCTGGCGGTTCTCGTCGGCGTCTCTACGAGCCTCACGTCGCACTCCGCAAGCAAGTAGCGCAGCCCTGTGTCGATGCCGATGAAGAGGATCGCAATAGTCCTTGCCGTCTTGGCAGGCGCGAGCGTGCTGATCGCCGGGGCAATGGCGGCTACGCAACCGTTTGCGAAAACCTCCACCGCGCGCACACCACGGCCACCAATCAAGCTGAAAGGTCCGGCGCGTACGAGCACGGGCCAGACAGCAACGTTCCAATGGTCGCGCGCAGACACGCAGACCTCCAGCTTCCTCTGCCGGCTCGATCGCGGCCGCTTCACGCGCTGCAAGAGCGGCATCTCCTACAAGCATCTGAGCTTTGCAAAGCACACGTTCACGCTGGTCGCAGTCGGCGCGGGTGGACGGCGGAGCGCAGCTGCCAAAGGCAACACCAAGCCCGCACCTCCGTCGTGGTCATGGACGGTGACCAAAGCGCCGACAGTCCCCCCGAGCACCCCCCCTACAGTCCCCCCCAGCACCCCTCCGACAGTCCCTCCGAGTACCCCGAGCCCGGCGCCCGCCGCAAAAGGCAACCAAACGATCGCCTTCGCCAAACCCGTTGACAGGATCTTCGGCGAAGGGGCCGCAGCGCTCACGGCGAGTGCCTCCTCGGGTCTCCCGGTGACCTTCAACTCGAAGACGACGAGCATCTGCACGGTCTCTGGAGCGTCGGGAGAAAAAGTCAACCTCCTCGCGAGCGGTACATGCACGATCGAAGCGACACAGGCCGGTGACGCCAGCTGGAACGCCGCAACGCCCGTCGAACAGAGCTTCACCATCGCCAAGGGCAACCAGACGATCGCTTTCGCCAAACCATCCGGCAAGAGCTTCAGCGAAGGCTCCATCACCGTCGAAGCCACCGCCACCTCCGGACTACCCGTCGGCTTTGCATCCAAGACCGAAAGCATCTGCGCCACCTCGGGTATAGCCGGCGAAACCATCACGTTCCTGACGACCGGTACCTGCACGATCAAGGCGACACAGACCGGCGCCACCGACTGGAACGCCGCGACCCCAGTCGAACAGAGCTTCACGATCGGCAAGGGGAACCAGGCGATCACATTCGAAGGCCTCCCCGCAAGCAAGCGCCTCGACGAAGGACCGATCACTGCCGCGGCCAAAGCCTCCACCAATCTCCCCGTCACCTTCGAATCCAGGACCACTGCCGTCTGTACCACCTCCGGGGCCTCAGGCGAAACCATCGCCTTCCACACCGCCGGGACGTGCACGATCAAGGCAAGCCAAGCCGGTGAAGAAAAATGGAACCCGGCCTCCGCCGAACAGAGCATCACTATCGCCAAGGGCAACCAGGCGATCACATTCGGCGCACTAGTAGGTGAGCGCCTCGACCAGACCCCGGTCAGCCTCACCGCAACCGCATCCTCCGCACTGACCGTCAGCTTCGAATCGAAGACCACCGGTGTTTGCAGCACCTCCGGCATCAACGGCGAAACAGTCAACCTACTCGCCGCGGGAACTTGCACGATCAAGGCCAATCAGATAGGCAACGCGAACTGGAACGCCGCCACATCCGTCGAACAAAGCTTTACCGTCGCGAAGGGCAACCAGACAATCATCTTCAACGCCCCCGCCGAAAGACGCCTCGATCAGAGCCCTACCACGATCACTGCCACAGCCACCTCGGGGCTAACGGTCACGTTCGAATCCTCGACCACCGGCGTGTGCACAGTGTCCGGCGAAACCGTCACGCTCCATTCCGCGGGTACATGCACGATCGAAGCCACGCAGGCCGGCAGCGCCAACTGGAACGCGGCCTCCCCCGAAACGCAGAGCTTCACGATCGGGGAGGGAAACCAGGCGATCACATTCGCCAAACCGCCCACCAAGAGCTTCGGCGAAGGCTCCACGATCGTCGAAGCCACCGCATCTTCCGGCCTACCCGTCGTCTTCGAATCCAAGACGACCGGCGTCTGCACAACCTCCGGCGCCCAGGGCGAAGATGTCCATTTCGTCACGACCGGCGCGTGCACGATCAAGGTGACACAGACCGGCAGCGCCAACTGGAATACCGCGCCCGCCGTCGAACAGAGCTTCACGATCGGCATCGGGGGTCAGACGATCACATTCGCCAAACCGGCCGACGTGAGCTTCGACGAAGGATCGACCACCGTCGAAGCCACCGCGTCCTCCGGATTGCCCGTCAGCTTCAACTCGAAAACGCCCGGCGCCTGTACCACCTCCGGCGCAAACGGCGAAAAAGTCAAATTTATCGCCGCTGGTATTTGCACGATCGAAGCGACACAAGCCGGAAACGCCAGCTGGAGCGCCGCGACAGGAGTCGAACGCAGTTTCGCGATCACCAAGAGCAACCAAACGATCACGTTTGGCGCCCTCGCTGAAAAGCGCCTCGACCAAACCCCCGTCGCGCTCACCGCCAACGCATCCTCCGCCCTCACCGTCAGCTTCGAATCGAAGACCGCGGGTGTCTGCACTACCGCCGGCGCCAACGGCGAAACCGTCACTCTCCATACCACTGGGACGTGCACGATCGAGGCCAATCAGGCAGGTAACTCCAATTGGAACGCCGCGGCATCCGTCGAACAGAGCTTCACCGTCGCCAAAGGCACTCAGACGATCGCCTTCGAAAGTCTCCCTGCCGGCAGGCGCCTCGACGAAGGATCGCTGACCATCAAAGCCAAAGCCACCTCCGGACTGCCCGTCACCTTCGAATCTCAGACCACCGCCTCCTGCACCACCTCCGGCACAAACGGCGAAAAAGTCAGCCTACTCGCGGTCGGCGCCTGCACGATCAAGGCCACTCAAGCCGGCAACACCGAATGGGACCCGACCACCGACGAACAGAGCCTCACCATCACCAAGGGCAACCAAACGATCACGTTCGGCGCCCTCGCCGAAAAACGCCTCGACCAAGGCCCCATCACCGTCGAAGCGACCGCCACCTCGGGCCTGCCCGTCATTTTCGAATCGGAGACCTCTAGTGTCTGCACCACCTCCGGCACGAACGGCGAAAATGTCAGCTTCATCACCGCCGGCGCCTGCACGATCAAGGCCAACCAAGGCGGCAACACCAACTGGAACACGGCATCTCCGATTGAACAGAGCTTCACCGTCGCGAAGGGCGACCAAGCGATCACATTCGCGAAACCTCCGGAAGCGAACTTCGACGAAGAATCGACCACCGTCGAAGCAACCGCCACCTCCAGCCTACCCGTAAGCTTCAACTCGAAAACTGCCGGCGTGTGCACTATTTCGGGCGAAACGGTCACGCTCCACGCGGCGGGCACATGCAGACTCGAAGCCATCCAGGCCGGAAACAGCAACTGGAACCCCGCCCCCGGGATCGAACGGAGCTTCACCGTCGCCAAGAGCAACCAAACGATCGCCTTCAACGCGCTCACCGAAAAGCGCCTCGACCAAACCCCCGTCACGCTCACCGCGAGCGCAACCTCCACCCTGACCGTCAGCTTCGAATCGAAAACCACCGGTATTTGCACCACCTCGGGCGCCACTGGCGCGACCGTCACGCTCCACACCACCGGTACCTGCACTATCGCGGCCGTCCAGGCAGGAGACTCCGACTGGAACGCCGCCACGCCCGTCGAACAAAGCTTTACCGTCGCCAAAGGCAACCAGACGATCACCTTCGAAGGACTACCCGCCAGCAAGCACCTGGACGAAGGACCACTGACCCTCAAAGCCAAAGCGACCTCCGGACTACCCCTCACCTTCGAATCCCAGACCCCCAGCACCTGCACCACCTCCGGCACAAACGGCGAAACAGTCAGCCTCCTCGCGGTCGGCGCCTGCACGATTAAGGCCAACCAAGGCGGCAACACCGAATGGAACCCGACCACCGAAGAACAGAGCCTCACCATCACCAAGGGCAACCAGACGATCGCGTTCGCTAAACCACCCGAAGCGAGCTTCGCCGAAGGGTCAACCACCGTCGCCGCCACCGCCACCTCAGGCCTGCCCGTCACCTTCGAATCGAAGACCGCCGGCATCTGCACGACCTCCGGCACGTTGGGCGAAAGCGTCACCTTCCACACCGCGGGAACCTGCACGATCAAAGCCAACCAGGGCGGCAACACCAACTGGAACGCCGCCACGCCCGCCGAACAAAGCTTCACGGTCGCGAAGGGCAACCAAACGATCACCTTCAACGAACCACCCGGCAAGAACTTCAGCGAAGGCTCCACGACCCTCACCGCTACCGCCACCTCCGGCCTGACGGTCAGCTTCGAATCCAAGACGACCTCTACATGCACCGTGTCGGGCGCCAACGGCGAAAAAGTCAGCTTCGTCACAGCCGGCACTTGCACGATCAAGGCCGACCAAGCCGGAGGCGCCAACTGGAACGCCGCGACATCGGTCGAACGCAGCTTCACGATCGCCAAGAGCAACCAGACGATCACCTTCAACGCGCTCGCGGAAAAGCCCCTCGACCAGAGCCCCGTCGCCCTGACAGCGACCGCGACCTCCGGCCTGACCGTCAGCTACGCATCTAAGACCACATCCATCTGCACCGTCTCCGGCGCGAACGGCGAAACAGTCGGCCTCATAGCCACGGGAACGTGCACGATCAAAGCCAACCAAGCCGGCGGCGCCAACTGGAACGCCGCCACGCCCGTCGAACAAAGCTTCACGGTCGCGAAAGGCAACCAAACGATCGCCTTCAGCGCGCCCGCAGAAAAACGCCTCGACCAAGGCCCCATCACGCTCGACGCCACCGCCAGCTCCGGCCTGCTAGTCAGCTACCAATCCCAAACCACAAGCGTCTGCACAACCTCGGGCACGCTGGGAGAAACCGTCACCTTCCACACCAAGGGCACCTGCACGATCAAGGCCGACCAGTCCGGCAGCTCCGAATGGAACGCCGCGACTTCGGTCGAACGCAGCTTCACAATCGCGAAGGGCAACCAGACGATCGCCTTCGAAGGACTACCCTCCAGCAAGCGGCTGAACGAAGGGCCTCTGACCCTCAAAGCCAAAGCCTCCTCGGGTCTGCCGGTCACGTTTGAATCGAAGACGACCGGCGTCTGCACGACCTCCGGAACATCCGGTGAAACCGTCACCTTCCACACGACGGGAACCTGCACGATCAAGGCCAACCAAGCCGGCGGCGGCGAATGGAACGCAGCGTCTGAAGAACAGGGCTTCACGATCTCCAAGGGCGAACAGTCGATCACGTTCAACGAACCATCCGGCAAGAGCTTCAGCGAAGGCTCCACGACGCTCACCGCTACCGCCACCTCCGGTCTCGCCGTCAGCTACGAATCTAAGACGCCAACGATCTGCACCGTCTCCGGCACGGGCGGCGAAAAAGTCAGCTTCGTAGCGGCCGGCAGCTGCACGATCATTGCCGGCCAAGCTGGTAACGCCGAATGGAGCGCCGCGACACCGGTAGAACGCAGCTTCACAATCGCGAAGAGCAACCAAACAATCACGTTCACGGCACCCACCGAAAAACGCCTCGACCAAGGCCCCATCACGCTCGAAGCGACCGCCACCTCCGGCCTGCCCGTCAGCTACGAATCCAAGACCACGAGCGTCTGCACCGTCTCCGGCACGAACAACGGAAAAGTCAGCTTCGTCACCGCCGGCGCCTGCACGATCAAGGCCAACCAGGACGGGGGCACCGACTGGAATGCGGCGACATCGGTCGAACGCAGCTTCACGATCGCGAAAGGCAACCAAACGATCGCTTTCACTGCGCCCGGTGAAAAGCGCCTCGACCAAGGCCCCATCACCGTCGAAGCCAGCGCCACCTCCGGCCTCGCCGTCACCTTCGCATCCGAGACGACCGGCGTCTGTACCGTCTCCGGCACGAACAACGAAAAAGTCAGCTTCGTCACCGCCGGCACCTGCACGATCACGGCCAGTCAGGGCGGGGGCGCCAACTGGAATGCGGCGACACCCATTGAACAGAGTTTCACGATCGCGAAGGGCAACCAAACGATCACCTTCAGCGAACCACCGAGCAAAACCTTCAGCGAAAGCCCCACGACGCTCACCGCGACTGCCTCATCCGGCCTGGCCGTCACCTTCGAATCCAAGACGACCTCGATCTGCACCGTATCGGGCGCCAACGGCGAAACAGTCAGCTTTGTCACGACCGGCACCTGCACGATCAAGGCCAACCAGACAGGCAGCACGAACTGGAACGCTGCGACTTCGGTCGAACAGAGCTTTGCCATTACCTCGACCGCGACGACGCTGACGGCATTGTCACCGCCCACGGTGGCGGCGGGCGAAGGCACCTCGCGCGTGACGGTCAGCCCTGACGGCAAAAGCGTCTATGCCACGAACCGCGGGGGCGGCGGGGAATCGATCTCGCAATACTCCCGCAACACGGCAACGGGCCAACTCACAGCGCTCGTACCCGCGACGGCGCCGACGGGCGAAGAACCCGAGGGCATCGTCGTGAGCCCCGATGGCAAAAACGCGTACGCGGCGAACCGCGCGTCGAACACGATCTCCGAGTACTCGCGCAACACGACGACGGGAGCGCTCACCTCGCAGACGACGATCGGCTCCGGCGAAGGCCCGATCGGCCTAGCGATCACGCCCGACGGCAAACAGGTCTACACGGCGAATGCCACTTCGGCCAACGTCTCGCAGTACTCGCGCAACACGGTCACGGGAGAACTGAAAGCACTCGCCAACGCAACCGTCGGGGCCGGCGCCAGTGCGCACGGGATCGTCGTCAGCGCCGATGGTAAGAACGTGTACGTCGCCAACTTCGTCGAAGGCACCGTGAGCGAGTATGCACGCAACGAAGCCAGCGGCGAACTGACCGTGCTGGGTACGACGGAAGGCGGAGGCAATCCTCACGACCTCGCCATCAGCCCGGATGGCGCCAGCGTTTACGTGGCCGACAGCACCGAATCGGGAGAAGTGCTGGAGATGACGCGCAACACCGCAACCGGGCTGCTGACCGAGCTGACGACGATCGAAGCAGGCGCATTCACCGAATGCATCGTCGTCAGTCCCGACGGCAACAGCGTCTATGCCACGAACGAAGTCTCCGGCAGTGTCTCGCAATATTCGCGCGATACGGGCACGGGTGCCCTGACGGCCCTGACCCCGGCGTCGATCGGAGCGGGACTCGCGCCGGAAGGCATCGCCGTCAGCTCCGATAGCAAGAGCGTCTACGTTGCCAACCACGAATCCGGTAGCGTCTCTCAGTACTCGCGCTGACGCTCCGGTACTGCTAGGCGCCTGCCGCTTCTCGGCTAGCGCCTCTTCTTCGCCGGCTTGGGCGGGTGCAGTGTGGTCGAGCGAGCCGGCGCCTTGGCCGGACGCAGACCGGCGGCGTTGGTCACGAGGACTGCGAAGGTGAGCCGCTTGTCGTAGGGCAGCTTGGACTCGGTGGCTTTGAAGAGGCCGGCGGAGACGGCGCCGACCGCCATGTGCGCGGTGTCCGTCTTGTGACATACAGGGTGTCTGGCGCGCATCGGTCTGCGCCCACTCTGTGGATGGCACTTTGCGATCACCTGATGACTGGCTGTGACGGTCACTTTCAAGGCGGCGTCGTTAGGGTCCGTGGCGGCGATCGCCAGCGTGCAGGTCCGCAGCCGACACCTGAGTGAGGCGACCGAGGCGCTGGGACGGCTCGTGTCGGCGACAATCGTGGCAGTGGTGGCGCTGCGGTTCGTGGCCACGCCGCCGGGATTGTGGGCCTGCACTACGCAGACCAGCGGAACACCGAGCAGGCTCGCGGGCGGCGTGAAGACATTGCCGGAACCACTCTGGAGCACCTGCTCGTCGGCGGTTTCGGTCTGGAAGGTGTAGGTGTAGGAGGGCGAACCGCTCCACCCGCCGGGTTCGCAGGTCAGCGGGCTGAAGTCCACCGGTGTCGATGAGAGCGATCCGGACGTCCTGATGATGGGCGGAGAGGTCGGTCGCGGTGCGATCGGGGGCGATTCGCTGCCTTCGATAAACGCCCGGATCTCGGGGGCGGCCACGTTGGCTGAAGACATTCGGTTGATCGACCGGACATTCGTAGGGGCTGAAGTCGACGATCCCCACCTGCACGGGAGGGTCGCCCTCGGTCAACGCACTGCCGCTGTCCCCCTCGCAGAAGGAGGAGTTGGCCGCGATCGTGCACAGCAGGACCGCGGAATCGGGATACACGAGGTTGCGACAGGCGTCGCTGCTGATCGCGGTTGCCGTTGTCGAGAACAGCTCACCGGTCGGTGGGTCCGTTTCCGGGCCCTGCTCTTTGCCGTAGCCGCTGACCTCGAGCTGGGTTCCGGGCGCCGGCGTCGCGCCGGTTGGGACCAGCTGTATCGCTTCGGCGTGTTTGGCCGCCGACAGTTCCAGGGGCCTCGTCAGCGTCAGAATCGCGACGTCGTCGCTCGTCGTCGGAGAGGGCGTGTATAGGGGGTCCCTACGGATGCTCGCGACCGCTCGTTCCTGCGTGGTGGGAGAGTTGGATCTATCGTCGGAGTCGCCCGCCAGGACCTTGAAGATTTCGGCCGGATATCCGCTGGTCGTGCTTTCGGCATCGGTGCAATGCGCGGCGGTGAGAATGTGTGTGGAGTCGAGGATCGAGCCACCGCAGAACGTCGTGAATGTCTTGCCGGCGGATTCGTCGTACCCGCCTTCGATATACACCTGCCAGGGAACCTGTTCGATCGAGGTCTGCCTGCCACCAATGATGTAGGGCACAACCTGTGCGCCTGGGAGCGCCGCGGCAGCGGCCGGTGAAGCCGTCAGACCGAGTACGCAGCTCACTGGTGCAAGCGCACCTGCGCAAACCAAGGCAAGGGCGCCAAGACGCTGCGTGTGCCCCGGCAGATTCACCCTCATGTCCGCTTGTCTAGCACAGCCATCTCGCCGCTCGCGCAGCTTCTCGCGGCGGGAACCGGCGATTCCCGGCAACCCGCCCCGGCGCCAGCGCCGAGCGGATGTCAGCGATCGGAGTCCGCCGGCGAGCCCAACGGAAAGCTCTGACGGCGCACCCAACTGCCACCCGCACGGCTCATCAGCCATACCTCCTGGGCGTGCGCCGCGAGCGGCAACCGCTCGGCCAGCCCGTCGGGTATCGGCGCGCCGTAGGCGACGGTCAGATGCGGGATGACCTCCGGGTAGTCGCCTCCGTAGGGCTGCTGCTCGGGCCAGCACGCCACCAGCGCTTCGGTCAGCGCGACGAACCGGTCGGCCGGCTCGGGGGCAAGGTAGACGACGCCCGGGAAGCGGCCGATCTCCGACAGGGCGAAGTCGAAGGCTGGGATCTCGCGCAGTAGTGAGGCAAGTGCGGTTTCGGCATCGCCGTCGATCGAACGGGCAGGGAGAAAGGGATAGAGGAGCGTGATGTGCGCGGGAATCCCCGGCTCGCGTGCGGACTCCTGCAGCAGCTCCTCGGCGGCCGGCACGGGCAGGATCAGGGTGGTCCCCGACCCCTCGCGCAACCTGCGCAGCACCGCGAGATCGGCGCGGTCGCGCCAGCGCTTCCTGTAGCTGGAGTGGGTCCTGACCTGCAGGTCGGCAGACAGGCAGGGCACCTCCCGTCCGGCGATCTTACCGGTCGTGAACTCCATGTGCGTGCCCGACAACGTGAGCGGGTGCAGGTCGATCGTGCGACCGGCCAGCTCGTGATCGTGCAGGACGACGCGCGAGAACATCGGCACCTCAGACTCGGAGCGGTACCACTCGAAGTAGCCGAGAGCACCGAGGGCCTCCACCGCGCGATCCATGCCCCGGTCCTCGACGACGAGATCGAGATCGCGATGGATGCGGGTGTGTTCGCCGGCCAGCGCGTCCACACCCCACCCTCCGCTGATCCAGGATCGCACGTCCGCATCCCGCAGCGCCGCGACGATCGCCAGCACCGCATCCTCGGGCATGGGCGGGTTGCGGTAGACCCACGCGCTCAGCCGCGCAACCACGCGACGCGGGAGCGGCAGGCGCCAGATCACGCGATTGACCCGGCCCGTCGTGCGGTAAAGGAGCGTCGGTTCGCTGCTCATCCGCGATGCCGATCGCTGTGTCGAAGTGAACGCATCACGTAGTGCAGTCAATCCCGCGGGCCAGGCCGTGGGGGCCTTGATTGTAAATCATCGCCTGCAGGTGTCCGTTGCTCAGCCGATGTGCGGCGCTCGCACGAACAGCGCGCCGAGGCGACCGCTGCGTGGATCGGCGGCGCCGGCCAGCGGCGGCAGGCCGAGGGCTTCCTCGATCGTGCCGAGCACCCCGTAGTGATCGATCGGCTGCGTGTCGCGCCCGCCGCGGCGAACTTCGGGACCGGCGAGGATCGTCGCGATGTGTCCACCCTGGGCGACCCCGCCACAACATCCGTGATCGGTGCTGCCCTCGTCCCATGTGAGCACGAGAAAGCCGTGCGGCCCGAGCTCGTGCAGCAGCGAGGGAACGGCGCGAGACAGGAAACGATCGCCGCCGGCGACGCCGCAGTCGTGGCCGTCGTCGCAGAGGTTCGGCGATATCCACGCGTAGGTCGGCAGCCGCCCGTGGCGCAGGTCGCTCGACGAGCTGGCCAAACCCGACGAGCTTGTCGCAGCGAGCGGGGGATTCGGCGATGTCGTCGTAGTAGATGAAGGGGTTGTGCTTCTTGGCGTACTCCCCGGCGCCGGCGCCCTTGAAGCACGGTGAGGGCACGTCCTCCAGATAGGCCTTCCAGGAGATGCGAGCGGCTTCGAGCTGGTCGACGATGTTGGGGGCCGAGACGCTGCATGCGGTGCAGTCGGAGGTGACTCCCTGCGTCGATCCGCTGGTCAGCGCGAGATAGTTGGGCAGCGAGGGGTGGGCGATCGAGAAGCTCTGCGTCGCCAGCCCGTAGCGGCGGGCCAGCGCGTTGGCGTAGGGAGCGGCGGAGGAGCCGATGACTTCGCTGCTCTCCTCGTTCTCCATCATCACCACGATCACGTGCGAGGCCGTGGAGCGGGGCAGCCGCGCCGAGGAAGCCAGCGCACCGGAGGAGGCGCCCGAGTGCGCCTGCGCGCAGCCTGCGGCACAAACGAGCGCGACGGCGAGCACGAGGGCGTTGACGCAGAGCGCTCGCGCCTTTCACGCCCGATCTCCGAACACGCTCTCGACCGCGCGCAACGTCCGCTCCGGCGCGTGGCTCACGAGCGTCGCCGCGCGCGCGGTCTGACCCTCGCGCAGGCAGCGCTCGCGATCGTCGCGATAGGCCGCGAGGACGCGCGGCGAGCGCGCGCGGATCGTGGGAGGGCGAGACGATCGTGCCGCCGTCGGGCGGGATCAGCCCGAGCGCGCCCTCGGGGTCGGTGGCGATCACCGGGCACCCCGACGAGCTGCGCCATCACGATCACGCGCGGCTCGCCCTCGGTCGGGCTGGGGGCGAACACGAGCACGTCGCAGGCCGACAGGAACGCCTCGACGTGGCCGCGGACGTTGGGCGCGAAGCGGATGCGATCGCCGTAGGGCGCGGCGCGCTCGCGCAGAGCCGCCTCCTGGTCGCCCTCGCCGGCGATCACGAGCAGCACGTCGCCGTCGAGGTCGGCCATCGCGTCGATCACGACATCGTTGCGCTTGCGGCGCTGAAAGCGCGAGATGCAGCCCACGACGAGCGTCTGCTCGCCCGCGCCCCACTGCGCCCGCAGCTCGGTGCGGCTGGCGGGGTCGGGCTTGACCGCGTCGACGTCGACGAGGTTCGGGACCACGTGCACCTTCTCCGCGGGCACGCCCGCATCGACGACGGTCCGCTTGGTGCCCTCCGAGACGGCGATGATGGCGTGCGCTCGCCGCGCGGCCAGCGCATAGAGCAGCCGCGCGGGCCCGTGGCGCATCGGCGGCGGCACCGGCCCCCACTCGGCCCACACGATCTCTCCCGTCAGCCGGCGCGGAAGCAGCGAGCACAGCAGCTGCTCCTTCTTGAAGTGCAGGAACAGCGCCCCCACGGGCCGCTCCTCGCGCAACGCGCGCGCGATTCGCCACAGCACGAGCGGCGCTCCGAGCACCACTCGCGCGACCGTGCGGCGTGCGAGCTTGGGACCGAGGTCGACCTTGCGCACGCGCACGCGCGTGCCGTCGGCGAGGTCGGGGAAGTTCGTGAGCAGCACCGCCTCGTGACCGCGCGGCGACGAGCGCGTCGAGCAGGTCGACGTTCGCGTACTCGGCGCCGCCGCGCTCGTTGGTCGTCTGGATTGAAACGATCCGGCCCCGGCTCACGCCGAAGTCATACTATCCGCCGGATGCCTCCGGAGCGGATCTCGGCGTGCCTGATCGTGCAGGACGAGCAGGAGCGCATCGACGGCGCGCTGCGGAGCGTCGCCTTCTGCGACGAGACGATCGTCGTGGACGGTGGCTCCGCGGATGCAACCCGAGAGATCGCACGGGCCGCCGGCGCCCGGGTGATCGAGAACCCGTGGCCGGGCTTCGCGGCGCAGCGCAACGTCGCGCTCGACGCCGCGAACGGGGATTGGATCCTCGAGATCGACGCCGACGAGCGCGTCTCAGCGCCCCTTCGCGCGAGCATCCTGGCGCTCCTGTCCGAGCCTCCGCCGGGAGCGGTGATGGCGGTGTGTGCGCTGCGCAACCGCTTTCTCGGCGGCATGCTTGGGCCGTCGGCCAAGTATCCGGCGTATCGCGCGCGGATCTTCCGGCGCGAGGCCTACCGTCACGACGAGACGCGCGCGGTGCACGAGGGCATCGAACCGCACGAGCGTCCCGTCGTGCTGGACGGCGACCTCGAACACGAGCTCGCCTCGAGCCTGAGCGAGGCGCTTGCGGACACGTGGAGATATGCCCGTTTGGAGAGCCTGCACGTGGCACGGCCGCGGACGCCTGCGCGCCGCCTTGACCGGGATCGTCCTGCGACCGGCTGCCAAGCTCGTGTATCGCACGGTCGTGGACGGCGGCTGGCGCGACGGCTGGCGCGGGATGCTGAAGATCTCCCTGGACGCGGGCACCGACGCGCTTGTGTGGGTGCTGAGCATCAGGCGGGGTGGACAGGACGAAGTACAAGCGAGCCCTGCAGGACACTCCCGGGAAGGGCACTTCGGGCGCCGTCCGGTCGGTCCGGCGAAGGTCGTGGCGTTGAGCGGGGGCGGCAAGGAGGCGGAGGCTGCGAGGCAGTGGCTGAGCGGGCTGCGGGCGCAGGGGCTCGACGTGGCACTCGTCAGCACATGCGACGGTGAACGGCGAGGGTGTGCCGTTGCAGCGCATCAAGCGCCTGTCCCCTCTGAGCGCGCTCCGCGCGCTCGAGATCGAGACGCAGTTGCGGACGATCGACGCCGTCGTCACCATCGGTCGGCGGGCACGGCTCGTGGGCAAGTTCCTGCCGGGGACGCTGCGACCGCAGATCCCCGGCTTGAACGCGGACATCGACCCGGCGCGGGCGGCCGAGCTGGTGCGGGCCTCGCTCGGGCGCCACTGATGCCTCGCTCTGGCGCCACTGATCCCTGCCGACCCCCGCGTATCTACGCGGGGTCGTGGCTTGCGCGTCAGGTGGTGCGGATGATCAAGACCGAGCAGGGCGCGTGGTGGGAGACCTTGTTGGGCACGGAGCCCAGCAGGAAGCGCTTGGCGCCGGTCATGCCCTTGTTGCCGACGACGATCAGGTCCGCGTCGCGCTCCTCGGCGACGTCGAGGATCGCGTCGGCCGGATCGCCCTGACGCGGATACACGGTCACCTCCACGCCCGGCCTCGCGGGCGATCGCGGCTGCGGCCTCGAGCGTGGCGTCGACGTCCTCGCGCGGGGTGATCGCCCACTGCAGATCCTCGGGCGCATCGCGGCGTTCCTCGCGCAGGCGCTGGGCCGGTACCGGCTCATACGCGCTGACGAGCTCGAGCTTGGCTCCGACGGTACGCGCCAGGTCAACCGCCTGCCGCACGGCCTCGCCGGCGGTGCCGGAGCCGTCTGTGCCCACCACGATCGATTTGAACATGACGACGATGACTCTCCTTGGCCGCTGAGGTTTTAGAGCTGGAGGCCCGGCGATCGGCCGAGCGTTGCGATCATACCCGCGCCGGCGGCCCGGCAGGACAACGCTAGGGCTATTGCGTTTGACGCGACCAACGGCGAATCAGCACGCCGATCGCGGTCAGGCCCGCGAAGAGGGCGAGGAGCAGCAGCACGTCGAGCGCGCTCAGCGACAGCGACCCGTTGGATACGTCCGCGAGGTTCGTGGTCGGCGATCGGCGGACTCTGCCCGTTCGCGGACCCCGACGCGCCGCCGGCGCCGGCAGCGCACACCGGCGCCTGTACGCCGCACCCGCATGAGCGCCCGCGCGGTGACTCGTGCCGGCGCCGCTCGCGTGATCGTGCCCGCTCGAGCCGGCGGTGGCGCTCGACGTGGTGGAGGTCCCGGAGCGAGAGCTCGCGCCGCCGCGCGCGGATCCCGTGGCGCTCGATCCCGCGGCGGAGGACGAGCGCGTAGATTCGCCACCGCTCCGCGAGCCGGCCGTACCGGCGCCCGACTGCCCGTTGGCCCCGCCGGCGCCTGGGCGCGGTTCGCACCGTTGCTCGCGGCGTGATGGTGGTGGACGGGTTTGCCGAGCACCTGCGCCTGCCCGCCGTAGGCGTCTACGGACGAGAGTTCGGCGCTCGCCGGCACGGCCGCTGGAGCCAGCGCGAGGCAGCTGCCAAGAAGCGCCTTTGTAAACCAGCGGCGACGATTGGAGTAGCGCGGAATCGGTGCCATAAGACAGCCTAGCGCGGCGCCTCGTCAGCTCCCGAAGCGCGTCTGCACCTGCGCGCTGAGGATGCGCTGGGCTTCTTCGACGGTCATCGGGTGCGGGCGTCCGGCCCGTGTGAGCGCTTCGGAGACGATCTGCTCTCCCGGGTTCAGCCGCAACGAGCGGCGCAGCTGGGCCTTCGCCTGCGCCCTCTCTCCCCGTTCGCCGGCGAGCAGCCCGAGCACGAACGGCGCGAGCCATTCTTCGTCGTCGTGGCGAACGGCCTGTTCGAAGAAGCCGCGGGCGGCGCCGGCTTCGCCGTAGTCGAGCGCGATCGAGCCCTCGAGCAGGTAGATCTGCGCGTCGAAGGGCATCAGGTTCGACGCGGAGTGCAGCTCGGCGTAGGCCTGAGCGGGGTGTTCGGAGTAGATGTCGGTCGCGCGCTGGATCTCGTGGGCGCTGGCGTAGGCGATCGCGACCGCCGCGAGGGCGCCCGCGCCGAGCACTGCGGCGACGCCCACCCGCGCGACGCGCACCCGGCGCGATCCCGAGGCGCCGGTCGCCTCACCGACCCCGAGCGCGCATCGCCGCACCCGCGAACGCGAGCGCGGGAACGCTCAGCGCGGGGAACTCCCAGAACCAGTCGATCGAGCCGTGCACGATCCAGACGACGAACGGGAGTAGCGCGACGGCGGCGGCGAAGCGGACGGGGCGTCCGCGCGCTCCGCCGCCGCGCAGCGCGGCGATCCCGACGGCCACGACGAACAGCACGAACAGCAGCGCTCCGATGAGCCCGGTGTGCACGAGCAGGCGCAGCTCCAGCGAGTGCGCCCAGCGCGGTTCCTCGCCGGTGCGCCGATGCTGGAGGTAGTTGGCGGCGAAGTTGTCCTGACCGAGCCCCGCGAGCGGATGGGCATCCCATTCGTCGAGCGCGACACGCCAGAAGTCCACGCGCTGGCTGCCGAGCGCGGTGAAGCGCGAGGAGCCGCTGGGACCGGAGTTGGCGTTGGCGAAGGAGTTCCAGGCGTGTTCGACGCGACCGAGCACGTGGCCGTGCACGGCCACCAGTCCGATCGCGATGCCGGCGAGCGCCGCCGCGACGCGCGAGCGCGCGCACGAGCACGATCGGCGCGGCGCTTGGTCGTGGCGCTGGGCGCGAGCACGCCGATCGAACGCCACCGCGAGGGCCGCGAGGATCGCGAGGGCGATGTCGGCGATCAGCATCGTGTGCGCGGCGTGAGCGCCCTGGCTGTGCAGCACGTGTCCGAGACGCGGTTCGGTCAGGGTTAGCCCGCCGACGGTGGTCTTGCTGTAGACGCGGAAGAGGGCAGGCGCGGCCACGGCGGTGGCGAGCGCGGGCCCGAGCGCGAAGATCAGAAGGCGCAGGCGATCGGGGACGAGCAGCAGAGCGATCGCGAGGATCAGCGGGAGCGTGAAGAGCCAGCCGCGGCTCTGGCCGAGCACGGCCAGCTGCAGGCAGACGGCGGCGATCACGAGCCCGCCGACGCGCAGCGCCGGCGCGCCGCCCCGGCGACAGGCGAGCGCGACGGCGACGAGCGCGGTCATCATGAAGAGGGCCGCATCGGCGTTGTAGTAGCCGAGCGGATAGACGAGGCGAGCGTCGAGATACAGCGTGCTGGGGTTGGCCAGCGTCGCGACCTTGACGGCGGTCACGATCGCCACCGCGCCGAGCCCGGCGACGAGCCCGGCGAGCGCGATCCGCACGGACCAGCGGCTCCAGGGCAGGATCGCGAAGGTGGCGAAGGCCGCGAGGTAGACGAGCGCGCGCACGCTGCCGAGATAGGCGACGCCCTGATCGTGGGCCCAGAGGATCGAGAGGAAGGAGAACGCGGTGTAGGCGGTCAGCGCCGCGCAGGCGATCGTGGCCCAGCGTGAGATGCGAATCGCGCTGGAGTCCGAGCGCGGTCGCGCACCACAGGCCGACGAGCACGAGCGCGCCGAGGTACCAGGGATTGGGGGCATAGCCTCCGCCCAGCACGGGCTTGGCTTCATAGCCGCCGCCGGTGAACGCCCAGACCACGACGACGGCGATCGCCACGGCAGCCGGTATGAGGGGAAGCCCCTCGTCGCGAACCCGTCGGGACAGGGTCTCGGGCCGCTGCATCGGAGGTATCCTGCCCGATCGTCCAGACGTCAGCGTTCGCGCTGCGCGCGCCGCGCCCAGGCGAGAGAGCGCCCGGACGCCGGCGGTGCTCAGCCGCCGGAGCCGAATGGTGTGACGGGGAAGTTGGGGGGCGCCTGCAGGGAGAACGCCGGCGAGGGTTCGCGGGCGCCCAAGCGGACGGCGCGCAGCACGGCGCTGCTCGCGGAGGCGCCGCGGGGGAGCTTGACGCGGGCGGTGAAGATCCCGTCGCCGTCGGTGTTCAGCTTGACGAGACCCCGCCAGCGCGAGCCCTGCTGCCACTGCACCTGCACAGCGCCCGGCACGCCGGCGGGGGTGCGGCCCCACACGAGCAGCTTGCGTCCGCGCTGGGCGTAGGCGACGAAGGGGAAGCGGAAGGCTTCGCCGCTGGGCTTGAGCGTGTCGCAGCCGACGCCCGCGGGGCATTCGAAGTAGAGGCCGGATTGGAACGGCGATGTCGCGAGCGGTTCGTCGCGCAGCGAGTACCAGGTGAAGACGCTGATGCCGGACACCCAGGCGCGATAGATCGCTTCGGCGACCCAGCGCTGCTCGATCTTGACTGGCACGCCCGCTGGGGTCGGGGGGGTTGCTGTCCCAGCTGAACTCGGTGATCCAGACTTGCGCCTGCCCGGCGGAGACGAGCGTTCCCAGGCGCTGCGCGGAGCGCACCGCGACGGTCAGCGAGCTCAGGTTCGAGAGCCAGATGTTGTTGGGGTTCGCGGGCAGCGTGGTGGGGCTGCCGGAGGTGTACGGATGGACGCTCCAGACGTCGACGGGAACGTGGACGCTGCAGACGCGATGGGGTTTTGAGCCGGCCGAGATGCAGAACAGCTGGCGCGTGAATTCAAGCGGCGCGACCGCGGTGACGCCGCCGGCGTTCACGCCGTTGGGGAACAGCTCGCCGCCGATGACGATGTTGTCCGCCGCGACGCCGTGCACGGCGGCCGCGAAGTATTCGATCATCGTGCGGTAGGTGTTCGACCGAGACGACGCGGCCCGCGAGCGTCTGCGGGCGCAGGAAGTAGCTCGCGTTGGGCTCGTTCCAGACGTCCCAGTAGCGCACTCGCGGCTGTCCGGGGGTCAGGCCGTCATAGCGGCTCGCGGCGGCGGCGGCGAACTGCCCGTACTGCACCGGTTCGGGGCTGAGCGGGACCGGAGCCCGGGGGCGCCTGCGCCCAGGAAGGCGGCGCGCCGATGTCGACGATCGGTTCGAGACCGGCCGCGACGACCTCGTCGATCAGGCGGTCGGCTTCCCGCCAGTTGTAGGCGGGGTCGTTGGGGTTGGCGGGCTGAAAGCCCGGAGGCGGGCTCGCGGGAGCGGCTTCGTCCCAGTTGAGATCGATGCGGACGAGCCGGGCGCCGGCCGCGCGAATGTGCGCAAGCATCAGTTCGCCTTCGGGGTTGACCGGTGGATCGGTGTCGACGGCGGTCTGCAGCGCCAGGCCGTAGGCGCCGGCCGGCGCCGCGTGGATCGCCAGCGCGAAGGCGACCCAGATCGTCAGCAGCGTGGCGAGCGCGGGCAGGCGCACGCCCGATCGCGCTCGCGGGAGCGGGAGCGCACACGGCGCGATCGCGGCCATACCTGGGTAACGCGCAGGGCACGACGCGAGTTGCGGGCGCGGGACGAGACGATCGGCCGTACCGGGCGAGGATCGGCGGTGTTTAGGCGAGGGTCGGCGGTGCTCAGGCGAGCTTGACGATCGCGATGACCATGCCGATCAGCACGAACACGACGATCGCGGCCTGCATCCAGATCCAGGTTGGTGACATGGTGGGCGTGGCAGGGTACGCCAACGAGCGCCGGGGCGGAGGTGCGGGACATGGACTGTCTCAGTCGGCGCGGTGGAAGAGGGCCAGGAGCGTGAGCAGCACGATCTTCACGTCCAACCCGAGCGACCAGTGGGCGATGTAGTAGTTGTCCGATTCGATGCGCTCGTCCAACGAGGTCTGCCCGCGCAGTCCGTTGACCTGAGCCCAGCCGGTGATGCCCGACTTGACGCGATGACGATCGCCGTAGCGGTAGACGACGGGCTCGAACTGCTTGACGTAGCTCGACGCGCTCGGGCCGGGGGCCGATCAGCGACATGTCGCCGTTGAAGACGTTCCAGAACTGGGGCAGCTCGTCCAGTGAGGTGCGGCGCAGCAGGCGGCCGATCGCCGGTGCGGCGATCGTCGGCGCCGTCCGCCGGCGGAGCAGGCCGTCTCGTCGTAGCCGCCGACGATCCGTTCGGCCCAGTCGGCATCGCTCTCGCCGTGCTCGGCCGGCGTGCCGCTCATCGTGCGGAACTTGAGCATTTCGAATTCGTGCCCGTCGAGGCCGACCCGCGGCTGATGGAACAGCACCGGGCCTCCGATCGAGAGCTTGACGGCGAGCGCGAGCGCGGCGAGCAGGGGCGAGAGCACCAACAGCACCAGGCCGGCGACCACGCGGTCGATCGCGTACTTGACCGCGAACTGGAAGCCTTTGGGGTTGACTCGGCTGAAGGACAGCAGTGGCAGGCCGCCGACGGTGTCGTAGCCGACGCGGTCGTTGATCGTGTCGAACATGCGCGGGACGACCGAGACCTCGATGCCGAGCTCCTGGCAGCGCTGGATCAGGCGGCTGACGCGCGCGTCGGCGACGGAGGAGAAGGCGACGATCAGGTTGCGTGACCCCGGTGCGCCGCGCGGCATCGTCGAGGTCCTCGACGGTGCCGAGGACGGGCACGTCGCGACCGCCGACCTCGGCGGTGGTGCGGGGGTCGTCGTCGAGGAAGCCGACCGGCACGAGCCCGTACTCGGGATGGTCCTCCAGGCGGCGCGCGACCTGCGAGCCGACCAGCGCCGGCGCCCATGATCAGCACCGGCTTGCCGATCAGCCGGCGCGAGCGCGCCCAGCGCTGGGCGAGCGACAGGGCGATGCGCCCGAGGCCGACCGCGAGCAGCGCGAACAGCCAGGCCTGCACCACGTCGGACTGCTCGGGCGCCTGGCCGTTGGCGAACAGGCCGATCGACCGGCGACCGCCATCGCCGCCACCGACACGGCGCTGACGACGGGCACGACACCGTCGAGGATCAGGGCGCGCAGGCGCGTGCGGTAGAGCCCGCGCAGGTAGAACAGGAGCATCACGAGCGGCGGCAGCGCCAGCAGCGGCGCCTGCTCGGCGGAGACGTGCAGGGTGGCGTCCACGCCGCCGAGCGCGGCGACGACGCCGATGCACAGCAGCACGAAGTCCACGGTCGGGCGCAGGACGTCCCAGCCCGAGCCCTCGAGCAGGCGCTGCAGCGGACCGCTGAAAGTCCCCGGATGCAGCGGCATACGGGACCGGGCGCGTCGCGCGCGAGCTTGCCCGCAGCGGCATCGAGGTGGTCGTCTGCCGCGATACGCCGGGCTGGCTGGATTTGTGCGGCGGAGGTGCCATCGGTTTCCCTATCGGCTCGACCGCCGCTGCAGATGAGCCCGTGCGTCGCGGGTACCGGAGCGAGGACGTGGCCGCGAGGTCATGCCGGAGCAGCGCCGTTCCGGAGAAGCGCCGCCCGAGGACCGACCGGCGCGCCTGCGAGCCCGCCCCGCGACACACCGCCGACTCGTCGACGAAGCGGCATGCGTTGAACTGATGATCCGATGACGTGCTATGGGGTCCCTGCCTTGGGGTTGTTCGTGGCTTGAGCACCGCTGCGGCTCACTCTCCGTGCCGTACAGTCCCATCCCGGGCCGTCGATCTGACGACCCTCGTGGGATCGACACGCACTAGCGCGTGTCTGGCATAGCGACTTCACCAAGCTGCCCGCACACGCTACCAATTTCTACCCGGTTGTCCAGTCGTGTGGACTTCATGAAAGGGCGCGTTCATATGTGCGGTCAATCTTTGCGTAGGTTGGTGGTGTTCTGATCTTCAGTGTTTTAGTACGCTGCCTCGTCGCTCCGGCGAGGTCTGGCGCGTGCGACGCCCGGCCCGGCTTCGCAGCACCTGGCTCGGTTGTGGCCATAATCAGGCGACGATGGACGCACATGCCCAGCTGGTCCGCTTCTATGACGATGCATACGCACAGCGAGGACCCGGCGGATGCAGCGCGATACGCGCGCTGGCGCGCGCTGGGGGCGGTCGGCAAGGCCGACCACGTGCTCGCGCTGTGCTCACGCGCCGGACTGTCTCCGACCAGCACCCTGGAGATCGGCTGCGGCGACGGGGCGCTGCTGTGCGAGCTGCGCGCACGCGGGTTCGGCGGGCGCCTGGAGGGCGTGGAGATCACCCAGGCGGCGGTCGAGATCGCGGGCGCGCGGCAGGAGATCGACCGCGTGCGAGCTCTACGACGGCGCGCACCTGCCGCGCCGGCGACGGCGCGTACGAGCTGGGGATCCTCTCGCACGTGCTCGAGCACGTGCCCGATCCGCCGGCGCTGCTGGCCGAGGCGGCGCGGGCGTGCGGGGCGGTGGTGATGGAGGTGCCGCTGGAGGCCAACGTGTCGGCGCGGCGGGCCTCCAAGCGCGAGCACGCCGACGAGGTCGGCCACCTGCAGCGGCTGGACCGCGCCGGCGCGCGGGAGATCGTCGCGCGGGCCGGCCTGCGAGTGCGCGCGGCGAGCTGGAGGATCCGCTGCCGCGCTCGGTGCACGTGTTCTTCGCGACCAGCGCCCTCGCGCGCGCGCGAGGCAGCAGCGAAGTGGGCGCTGCGCGCGGGCCTGCACCGTCTCGCGCCGGGGCTGGCGCGGCGGTCTGTTCACGGTGCACTACGCGTGTCTGTGCCTGCCGGCCGCGTGACGGCGGCGAACAGCAGCGAGAGCACGCGGCCCATCAGCTCGTCGGGCACGGCGTCGGGGTCGGTGAGCTTCTGGCGGGCGATGCCGTCGGCGAGCGCGTCGATCGTGAGCGCGAGCTGCTCGGCGGGCAGCGCCAGCTCGAGGTCGAACTCGCGCATCCCGTCGGCGATCAGGCGCGTGAGCAGCTCGCGCATCTGCGCGAAGCGCGCGGCGACCTTCGGGCGCACGGCGGGGTCGCGCACGCCGTAGGCCCAGAACTCCATGAACAGCAGCAGCAGCTCGGGCTCGCGCTCGATCATCGTCATCCACTGGCGCGCGCCGCCGGTGGCGCGCTCGGCGACCGAGCGGCGGTTCGCGACGGCGGCCGAGATCTCGCGCGCGTGGGCGTCGATCTCGCGCTCCATCAGGGCCAGGAAGAGGTCTCTCCTTGCCGTCGAAGTTGGAGTAGAGCGCGCCGGTGGAGAAGCCCGCCTCGGAGGCGACCTGCTCGACGGAGGAGCCGTGATAGCCGCCGCGCGCGAACACGGTGCGCGCCGCGTCGAGCAGCCGCTCGCGGGTGTGGGCCTTGCTCTGCTCGCGCGTCAGCCGTGGTGCTCTCCACGGTCACTATCTTACTTGACAGAGCAAACGCTATTGCGATAATGTTCGTTATCCTAATCCCGAGCGTCCGGCGCACGTGACCGTGGCGTCACATCCAGCCGGCCAGGCGATCGAGCCGAGGAGCAGCCCGATGGCGAGCGCAGCGACAACGACAAGCCCGCAACGACCGACGCCTCCAACCCGGCGAGCCTGCCGGCGGACGCGATCTCCTACGAGGATCTGTATGCGCGCTGGGAGCGCGGCAACTGGCAGGCGACCGAGCTCGACTTCACCGAGGACGCGCGCCAGTGGCGCGAGGACTTCACCGAGTTCGAGCGCACGGCGGCGCTGTGGAACTACTCGCTGTTCTTCTGGGGCGAGGACGCGGTCGCGGACAACCTCTCCCCCTACATCGACGCGGCGCCGCTGGAGGAGCAGAAGTACTTCCTCGACCACCCAGCAGGTCGACGAGGCGCGCCACGCGGTGTTCTTCAAGCGCTTCATGCAGGAGGTGTGCGGGATCGGCGACGGCTCGATGGCCAGCGGGCTGCACGCGATCAAGCCGCAGCTGACGCCGGGCTTCAGGAAGATCTTCGACCGTCTCGACCGGATGGCCGACGAGCTGCGCGCCGACCGCTCCCCCGCCCAGCTGGCGGCGGCGGTGACGCTGTACCACATCGTGATCGAGGCGGCGCTGGCGCAGCCCGGGCAGCACTTCATCTGCAGCTACCTCGAACGAGCGCGACCAGCTGCCGGCGTTCCGGGAGGGCATGCAGAACATCGCCGCCGACGAGCAGCGCCACATCGGCTTCGGCGTGAAGCTGCTGTCCGACCTCGCGCGCGAAGACCCCGTGCGGGTGCCGAAGGCGGTGGCGAAGATCCTGCGCGACGTGACCCGCTACACCGCGCAGGTGCTGATGCCGCCGGGCTGGGACGAACGCTACATAACGGTGTTCGGCGCCACCTATGACGAGGTCGGCGTCGAGGGACTGACGTCGATGACTGACGAAGCTGCGCTCGGCCGGCCTCGCCGCTCGAGACGCTGCCCGGACCGGCCGCTGCTGCCGCCCGGTCTGTCGCCGCTGGAGATCGCGCAGCGCGGACGCACGCTCGCCCAGGCGGGCGTGATCGGCGTGCGCGAGGGACCCTCCAAGCGCGACCCCGAGACGGTCGCGCTGCTGTTCGACACGATCCGCCGCCAGGTCAACCCCGCAGCACGGGCTCAAGCGCGCGACGACGTTCCAGTGGGAGTTCACCGACCCCGACGTGCCGACCTGGCACCTGACGGTGAACAACGGCTCGAGCACGCGTCGCCGAGGGCGCGGCGCCGCATGCCGGACCTGCGGCTGCGGATTGGCTATCAGGACTGGATCGACATCGTCGGCGAGCGCCTGGATCCCCGCCGCGCGCTCGCCACGGGCCGGTTGCGCCCGCGCGGCAACCCGCTGGCGTTGAAAAGCCTGATGCAGGTTTTCCCGCCGGCCTGAGCACGGCGGCGCTGAGGCGCAGCACGCTCGCGCCGCGCCGCGCCGGGGGCGTGACGCGGCGGGTCACGACGTCGTTAGCCCGGACCGAACTCGCGCGCGGCCGCGGAGGGAGTGCCGCCTTCGCTACCGCTCGAGGCGGCGCGGACGGGCGTGGTGGTGGTCGAGGCGGAGTGCGGAGAGACTGCGCTCTGTGTGGTCGCAGATGCGTCGGCGGAGGACACGGCCGTACGAGCAGAGACATCCTGGCTGTGAGCCGAGCTGACCGCGCCGTCGTGCGTGGACGGCTGCTCGGGTCCGAACTCGCGGCCGGCGCGCGCGGCCGGTGTGAGCGTCGGCGATTGACTCGCGGCAGAAGCCGCGGTGGATGCAGCGGCGTCGGTGGAGGCGACCGCGGACACCGGCTCGATGGAGGCGGGCGCGGCGCTCAGAGCTTCATAGCCACCGCGCGGAGCTCGCGTGTGGGCCGCGCGGCGGCGGTGCACCAGGCGCTGCTGGGCGCCGAGCGGTCCGACGCTCAAGGCGACGCAGCTCGCGCCGACTCCGACGGCGAGGAGACAGCCAACCGCGAGCTTGCCCGCGACCCCGCCGCCGGCCAGCAGCCACCCTCCGCTCGCGGCTCCGCCGGCGGCGCCCGTGACGCCCACGCCGGACCCGACGCTCGCGCCTGTACCGAGGCCTGCGCTCGTACCGGCGCCCGCGCCCGCCCCGCCGGCTCCAGCCCCCGCGGCCACCCCCACGCCGAGCACCACCGGCAGCGGCAGCGGCGGGAGCACGGCGGCGAGCCCGCGCAGCGAGAGCACGTGCGCGCGGCAGGCGGGACACTCGCGCTGGTGGGCGAGCGCGAGCGCGTAGCGCTCGCCGACGGGGTCGAGGATGCCGAAGGCGAAGCCGCGCATGAGCGAGGATTGCTCGGCGCAGTAGGAGCCGGCGCGGATCGTCTCCGAGCAGTTGGCCGACCTTGGCGGCGACCCCGGGCGAGCCGGGGCTTCCGTCCATGAGCTTGCGCATGCGCGCCTCGCTGAGACCCATGCGCGCGGCGGCCTGCGCGCGCGAGCAGCCCTGCAGATAGCAGAGCGCGGCGGCTTCGCGTTCGCGCGCGCTGAGCCGTCCGCGCAGCCCCTCCATCAGCTGGCGCAGGCGCGCGCGATCGTCGAGCTCTCGGGCGAGATCTCGCTCGGGCGCCGCGGCGTCGGGCGGGCGGGCCTGCATGCCGTAGTGACTTTCGTCGGACAGTGGATAGGCGAAGCGGCGAAGGCGCGAGCGGTGCTCGTCGATTGCGCGCCGGTAGGTCACGAGCGCGAGCCATCCCTCGGGGTTGGCGACCTCGGTGCGGCCTTCGAGCATGGTTGTGTAGAGCCCGTGCCAGGCCTGGGAGTAGCAGGCGTCGAGGTCGGCGGGGTCGAGCGTGACGCCGGTGGTGCGCAGGCGCGCGCGAACGCTTGCGAGGACGCGGGCGCGCATCCCCTTGAACTCCTGGCGCAGGAGCCGTTCGGCGCGGTAGCGACGCACGGAGAGAGGACTCACACAGTGGAAGATTGCGAGCCAGGCGAATCGGTGCGTAGCGGAATGCCGCTATTTGCTCAAAGCTTGGTGCGGATGCACGTGGACCTGAAGATCCTCATGCTCGCAGCGGCGCCGATGCCTCACCGCGAGGACCGGTTCACTCACCGCGGGGGGCCGCTCATGTCCCGCCTCAATTGGACGTATGAACGAGATAGACTGGACCTATGAGTGCAATGCTCCACGAGCTGGCGAACGATCTGTGCGTTAATGAGCGGACCCTGCGCCGGGCATGGGCCGACGGGATGGTGCATGGCGTCAGGATCGCTCCCAACCGACTCGAGCTGCCGGTGGAAGAGCGCGTCTATCTGCGCAGCCACTGGTCAACCCTGAGCCGCCTGCGTGGCGCGCTGCGCACCGAGCCCAACGTGTCGATGGCAGTCGTGTTCGGTTCGGTCGCTCGCGGTGACGATCGCGCTGGATCCGATGTCGATCTGCTCATCGCGCTGCGCAATCCTGGACTGCGATCTCGGGTGGCGCTTGCCGAGCGCTTGCGCGAGCGCACCGGCCTGAACCTGGAGACGGTGGCGCTGGAGGACGCGCTGCGACGCCCATCGTTGATGGTCGAGGCCCTGCGCGACGGGCGCGTACTGGTCGACCGCGACGCGCGCTGGCCCGAGCTCAGAGCAGAGAGCGAGCGTTTCCGCGCCGAGGCCGAGCGGGATCGTCGTTCACGCAGGAGACATGCCCGCGAGGCGACGGTGGCCTTCGCCCGCCTCGCCGGAGCTTCTACGTGAACCCGCCCCGACCCCGCAGGAGCCTGGAGCAGCTGCGCGGGAGCTACGACGATACCCTCGACGCACTCCGTCGTCGTTTCGAACAACTCGAGATCGCGGTCGTTCAGTTCGCGCCTGATCTGGATGAGCAGGCATTGTCGGTCGCGTGGCACTCCAGCGATCCATTCGAGCGCAATCGCGCCGACAGCGTCCTGTCGAGCTTCGAGAAGACCTACATGCTGCTCATGGATCTGATCACCCTCAGCGTCAAGATCGGAAGGCGGCTGGGTGATCTCGGCGTCGACGAGGGGTCGTCGCCCGTGGAGACCCTGCGCGAGCTGAAAGTCCTGTCCGAGGGCGCTGTCGAGGCGCTGGCCATCGCGCGCGAGGTTCGCAACGCGAGTCAGCATGTATATGTGGAGCTCGACATCTCGGATCTCCGTGAGGCGGTCGAGCGACAGTTGGAGAGCTCGCCTCGCGTCATCCACAGCATCACGACCTGGGTTGACTCGCTATCCGGGACGTCCGTAGACGCTGTGGGGTAGCCACAGCCGTCGCTATCGTCACGCCATCGCCGTCGCGGACGCATCATCCACCTCCCCCACACCGGCCCTGCCCGAGCGGGCGGAGATTCTCGGTATCCCGCTGGCGGTGAGCGACTACGAGCGGGTGATGGACTGGATGGACGCGATGATCGCGACGGGAACGCGCGGGTACGTGACGGCGGTGGCGGTGAATCTGGTGATGTCGGCGCGCGAGCAGCCGCAGACGCTCGCGGCGGTGCTCGGGGCGACGCTGGCGGTCCCTGACGGGATGCCGCTGGTGTGGGCGCTGCGCGCGCTTGGGCACGAGCACGCGACGCGCGTGTATGGGCCGGATCTGATGGCGAAGTACTGCGCGCGGGCGGCGCGCGCGGGCACGCCGATCTACCTGTATGGCGGCCGGCATGACGACGCGGCGCGTGAGCTGCTCGCGCGGAGGCTGCGAGAGCGTTTCCCGGGCCTTCTGATCGCCGGGTCCTCGTCGCCGCCGTTTCGCGAGCTGACGCCCGAGGAGGACGAGCGCGAGCTCGAGGCGATCAACACCTCGGGCGCGCAGGTGGTGTGGGTGGGCACGGGTCAGCCAAGGCAGGAGCAGTGGATGTACCGCATGCGCCCGCGTCTGCAGGCGCCGCTGTTGATTGGGGTGGGCGCGGCGTTTGACTTCCACGCGGGGCTTGTGAAGCAGGCGCCGCCGTGGATGGGTCGCAGCGGGCTGGAGTGGACGTATCGCCTGTACCGTGAGCCGCGCCGTCTGTGGCGGCGTTACGCGCGCTACAACCCGCGGTTCGTGGTGGCGTTCGCGCGCCAGTACGCCCGACATCGCCGCGGGTCGGACGTATAGGCTTCCCGCCCGATGGCTAAAGGCAAGCGCTCGGCGCTGATAACCGGAGTCACCGGCCAGGACGGCTCGTATCTGGCGGAGCTCCTGCTGGAGAAGGGCTATGAGGTGCACGGGATGGTGCGGCGCGCCTCGACGGAGAAGTTCGACCGGATCGAGCACTTGCGCGATCGCATGACGCTGCATCAGGGCGACCTGCTCGACCAGCGCTCGCTGGTGGACGCGATGCGGGCGGCGCGGCCGGATGAGATCTACAACCTCGCGGCGATGTCGTTCGTGGCGGTGTCGTGGATCCAGCCGACGCTGACGGCGGAGTTCACGGGCGTGGGCGTGACGCGGATGCTGGAGGCGATGCGCGAAGTGTGCCCGCAGGCGCGCTTCTATCAGGCCAGCTCGAGTGAGATGTTCGGGAAGGTGCTGGAGGTGCCGCAGACCGAGACGACTCCGTTCTATCCGCGCTCGCCGTATGGCGTGGCGAAGGCGTACGGACACTTCATCACGGTGAACTACCGCGAGAGCTATGACCTGCACGCGACGAGCGGGATTTTGTTCAATCACGAGAGTCCTCGCCGGGGGCTGGAGTTCGTGACGCGCAAGATCACGTGGCACGCGGCGGCGATCAAGCATGGGCTGGAGCGCGAGCTGCGCCTTGGCAACCTCGACGCGGAGCGCGATTGGGGCTATGCGAAGGACTACGTGGAGGCGATGTGGCTGATGCTGCAGAAGGACACGCCCGAGGATTATGTGATCGCGACGAACACGTCGCATTCGGTGCGGGAATGCTGCGAAGTGGCGTTCGAGGAGGCGGGGTTGGGCGAGTTTGAGAAGTACGTGACGATCGATCCGGCGTTCGTGCGCCCGGCGGAGGTCGATCACCTGATCGGCGACCCGGGGAAGGCCGATCGCGATCTCGGCTGGAAGCCGCGGACCTCCTTCGAGGAGTTGATCCGGCTGATGACCCGCGCGGACCTCGAGCTGCTGAAGCCGCGCTGACCGGGGCGGGCTTTGGTGGGAGACCCGGGAGCGGGCAGTTTCATCCACACCCGCCGACTCCGGTCACCGCAGCTTGTTGTGTCTGTGAGCATGTGATCGTGGGCGCGGCAGGCAACCATCCCGCAGGACTGCTTATCGAGGAGTGCAATGGCCGTTGAGCTGTTTGACACGCGCACACCGCTGGAGCCGCTGAAGGACGAGCTGAGAGCGGCGATCGAGCGGGTGGTGGCGTCGGGCCGCTACATCCTCGGGCCCGAGGTGAGCGCCTTCGAGGCGGAGTTCTCCGACTACTGCGGCGCGCGCCACGGCGTGGGTGTGGCGAACGGCACGGATGCGATCACGATCGCCCTGCGGGCGATGGGGGTCGGTCCGGGCGATGAGGTGGTGGTGCCTTCGTTCACGTTCTACGCCTCGGCGGAGGCGATTCCGCCGACGGGAGCGACGCCGGTGTTCTGCGATGTCGATCCGGAGACCTATTGCGTGACCGCGGAGAGCGTGCGCGCGGCGTTGACGCCGCATACGAAGGCGGTGATCGCGGTGCACCTGTTCGGCAACGTGGCGCCGGTTGCGGAGATCGAGGCGCTGGGCGTGCCGGTGCTCGAGGACGCGGCGCAGGCCGCGGGCTCGCTCTCGCCGCGGGGGCGTCCGGGATCGCTGGGCACGGCGGCGACGTGGTCGTTCTTTCCGTCGAAGAACCTCGGCGGCATGGGCGACGGCGGGATGATCACGACCTCGGATACAGACGTGGCCGAGCGCGCGCGAACGTTGCGCTTTCACGGCTCGCGCGACAAGGTGACGTATGAGCAGGTCGGCTACAACTCGCGCTTGGACGAGTTGCAGGCGGCGATCCTGCGCGTGCAGCTGCCGCATCTGGATCGGTGGTCGGACGGTCGTCGCGCGGGCGAGCGCCACTATCGCGAGGCGGGGCTGGGCGAGCTGGTGAGGCTGCCGAGAGCGGCGGACGGGAGCAGGCCGTCGTGGCACCTATATGTCGTCAGCCATGCAGAACCGGACCGTGTGCAGCGCGCGCTGTCGGAGGCGCAGATCGGCTGCAAGGCCTACTACCGCCTTCCCGTCCATCGCCAGGAGGCGATGCGGGAGTGGAGTCGTACGACGGTGGAGCTGCCGGGCACGGAGGAGGCCGCGAGGACGCACCTGGCGATCCCGATGAGCTCGGTGCTGAGCCGCGAGCAGGCGGATGAGGTCGTGGAGGTAGTGAGGGGCCTGTAAGCCTTGCCTCAAACCACCCGGCACGCTCGGAATGTGCCCCCGGACACGGCGTCATCTCGACACGCCGGAAGGCCCGCCGAGATGACGGGCCTTCCGGTCGAGCGAGCTGCGTGGCGCTCCCCGGGCCGATCGCGACCCGGGGAGCGCGGGGCGCGTTAGTGGTGGCCGTCCTCGCCGTGACCGCCGGGACCTCCAAAGAAGCCGCCGTCGCTTTCGCCGGTGCCCGGCGTAAATGAGACGCCGCGCAGAACTTCGCCGGAGCCGGCGGAGCGAACCGTCGTGAACGCCTCCGAGCCCGGGAGCGTGGCGGTACCCAGACGGTCGGTGATCGACACGAGCTTGTTCGGGTCCGCGCCCTGGTCGCCGTCGCCGCTGACGGTCGAGGTGATACCCCAGATCGTCGCGGTGCCGTCGGGGTTGACGCGGCCGTCGATGTTGCGCAGCCCGTCGGCGCCGGGCGCCCACGGCAGGCCGGTGGCGGCGTTGTTGCCGGTGGGATAGGAGGGAACGGTGTAGGGCTGACCGAGGTGCAGGCCGTTCTGCAGGGTGTAGGCCAGCTTCCATTCGCCGGCGCCCTGGTTGAACACCCACTTCTGCAGCCCGGCGGTCGTCTGCGCGGCGGCTTCGGTGTATTCGTTTTTGCTTGCCGAGTAGGTGGTTTCGCCGTTGCCCTCGTCGGCGACGTAGAGCGTGTTGGCGTTCGCGAACCAGATGCCGAACGGGAACGCGGTCTTCGACTTCAGGGCCGTGGGGAGACCCTTGAGGATGCACATGTTGTAGGGCTTGATGCCCGCGCTTTGCAGGAGTTCGGGGTTGTACGCCAGCGGCCAGGTCGGCAGCTTGGCGCCGGGCACGGGCAGCCCCACGCCGGTCGGGCAGGCTTTGCCGGTGGTGTCGAGGAAGGAGACGGTGTTGACGCCGTTGGAGCCGCTGCCCTTGGTGTAGTAGACGACGTGGTTGAAGATCGTCAGGCCACGGAAGTTCGTGTCCTTGCCGACCTTGTCCGCTTTGTCGCCCAGCTGGGTGACGCTGAAGCTGCCCACGGGAGTCGGGAATCCCGGTTCTTGCAGCAGCTCGGGCTCACGCGCGGGCTTGAGGATCTGGGCGCCGGCGCCGACGATGATGCCGTCGGGCTGGGGGTTGGCGCCGTTGCCGGCGTTGCCGGCGGTGTAGATCACGTGGTGATGGTGCTCTTCGTCGAGGATCGCCGCGCGGCCGTTGTTGCCGCTGTATGCGTTGGTCTCGGTGAACTGGAAGTGACCCTGACTGTCGAGCTGTGCGACGACGCGGTAGTCGGCGCCGGGATCGGGGTTAGTCGGGTCGACCACACCGGGGGTGTTCGAGTTCGAGACGTCGATTCCGTCGACGGGAGCGAGGTAGCCCATGAAGGTGACGTAGCGCCCGCCCGTGGAGAGGTTGAGCGCCAGCTCGGACTTGGAGGAGAAGCTCGTGACCATCTGGTCGGTGCCCGCGGTTACGCCGGGCTCGGAGCTGTTGGGCACCTCGAGTGAGTTGACGAGGGAGCCTGTGGGGCGTAGCTGGTCGAGGAAGATGGATGAGGTTACGCCGAAGCTTTCGTCCACCAGGTCGTTGTTCCAGACTTCGGGGAAGGCGCCGCCGGCGTTGGCGAGTACGCATCCTGTGGTACAGCCGGCCGGGAGTTTGGTGACGCCGGCTTGCAGCGAGGTGGCGGGTGTGTAGACGCTGCGACTGACGAGCAGGTTGCCGGGCTGCAGGCCATGGTTGGGGTCGGCCTGGGCGGAGGCGCCCAGCCCGGCCGTCAGCGCTGTCAACGCCACGGTTGCGGTCGCCGTACGGGCGAGCCGGCGACCAGAGTGCTTCATTCTCATCACGGTCTCCTTTTTGCGCGTGATCGATGTCCCGGAATGGGAGCGCGCCAACCGTATGTGCGGCGTTGGGCGGGGTTTGTAACGGCGGCGTGGCCGACGTGTGACGGTCGTGTGGCCGAGTTGTGACCGTGGCGTTAACTGGCCGGGGCGCCCGCGTCAACGGCTGCCCGGAATTTCGGTCGGACACCTAAGGGCGCCGCGGCGGAGAATCGGGGGAGCATGTGTCAATCGTCGCGGTGGGCCTGCAGCAGGTCGTCCTCGCCGACCTCGCGCACGATGCGCGCGGGGACACCCATCGCGACCTTACGCGGCGGAACGTCGCGCGTGAGAACGGCGCCGGCAGCCACGTAGGCCTCCTCGCCGACCTCGACGCCCGGGACGAGCACCACGCCGCCGCCGATGCGGCAGGCGCGCCGGAGCACAGTCCCGCAGAGGGCGTAGTCGGGGCCGTGACGGGACATGGTGTCGTCGTTGGTGCTGATCGCGCAGGGCCCCACGAAGACGTCGTCCTCGACGATCGAGTGGGCGGTGAGATAGACGTTCGTCTGGATGCTCACGCGCGTGCCGACGCGAACGTCGTTGTCGATGACGCTGCCTCGCCCGACGAGCGAGCCGGGGCCGATCGAGGAGCGCTCGCGCACGTAGGACTGATCGCCGAGGATCGCCCCCGCACCGATGCTCGCGCCGGCGAAGACGATCGCGCCGGTGCAGACGGTGACGCGCTCGCCGAGCACGAGGCGCCCGACCTCACCGCGAGCACCCGAGCGTCCAGCCAGACGCGGGCGCTTGCCGAGCACGGCGTGATCCTCGACGATGCAGCCATCGCCGATCTGAACACCGTCGTGGACGACGACGTGGGCGCCGAAGGTAACGTCCTCGCCGATCGTGACGTTCTCGCCAAGCACTAGGCCGGGCGCGCGCGGGTCCGAGCTCAGCACGGCGCAGCCCACCAGCGGGTCACGATGCCGGCCGACGCGAGGTGGGCAGGGGAGCACACGCGACTCGCTCTCGGCTTCAAAGCCGCACCACGTTGCCGGCGCTGCCGAAGGAACGCGTGACCCCGCGCAGATCGACGACGAGACGCGCGCGCTGAGAGACGAGCTCGTGATCGACGTCGGGGTGGGCGGTGACGATCAGCGCGAGGTCGGCGTCGGCGAGGGCGTCCTGCAGCGGGACGCTGTGCAGGTCGAGCTCGGCCAGCGAGGGGACGTGGGGGTCGTGGTAGCGCAGCTCGCCTCCGAGCTCGCGCAGCAGCTCGATGATCTTCAGCGCGGGCGACTCGCGGATGTCGCCGACGCCGGGCTTGTAGCTGACGCCGAGCACGGCGATGCGCGCACCCTTGACGGGCAGGCCGGCGTCGTTGAGCGCGCGCTGGGTGAGGGCGACGCAGTGGTAGGGCATCTGCTGGTTGACCTGGCCGGCGAGCTCGATGAACTCAGTGGACATGTCGAACTCGCGCGCGCGCCAGCTCAGATAGAAGGGGTCGACCGGCAGGCAGTGCCCGCCCATGCCGGGACCGGGCGAGAAGGGCATGAACCCGTAGGGCTTGGTGGCGGCGGCGTCGAGCACCTCCCAGATGTCGATGCCCATGCGGTCGGTGAGCATCGCCAGTTCGTTGACGAGCGCGATGTTGACCGAGCGGAAGATGTTCTCCAGCAGCTTCGTCAGCTCGGCGGCCTCGGGGGTGGAGACGCGCACGAGCTCGTCGCAGATCAACCCGTAGACGCGCTCGGCGCGCTCGGCGCAGGCGGCGGTCAGACCGCCGATCACCTTGGGGGTGGTGCGCAGGGTGAAGTCTGTGCGCCCGGGATCCACGCGCTCGGGTGAGAACGCGAGGTGGAAGTCGCGCCCGGCGACGAGGCCCGACTCCTGCAGCAGCGGCGCGACGCGCTCGCGGGTCGTGCCGGGATAGGTGGTCGACTCGAGCACGACCAGCTGGTCGCGCGCGAGCACCTCGGCGAGCGCACGGCAGCAGTCGATCAGCGGGCCGAGGTCGGGCTCGCGGTTGGGCGTGAGCGGGGTGGGCACGCACACGAGCACCGCTTCGGCGCCGGGCAGATCCGCGTAGCTGGTGGAGGCACGGATGCGCGCCGAGACGGCGCGCAGCTGCTCGGAGGGGACGTCCTCGATGTAGGAGTCGCCGGTGGCGATCGCCTCGATCTTGGCCCGATCGACGTCGATCGCGACGACCTCGCAACCGGCGTCCGCGAAGGCCACCGCGAGCGGCAGGCCCACGTAGCCCAGTCCGATGACGCCGACGGTGGTGGCCACTGCGGGCAGTCTATGGGGTGGTCGCGATGCTCCGCAGATGGAGCAGGTCGGCCTGCACCATGCGATTGACGAGCTGGGCGAAGTCTAGGCGCGGCTCCCAGCCAAGGGACTCGCGTGCGTGTGTCGGATCGCCGACGCTGGGGGTGCTCTCGGGCGCGCGCACGCGGGCCTGATCGACGCGCAGGTAGCGTTCGGCGTCGAGGCCGACGCAGGCGAAGGCGGTGTGCGCGAAGTCGGCGACGCTGTGTGCGACGCCGCCGGCGAGCACGTAGTCGTCGGCGTGCTCCTGCTGGAGCATCAGCCAGGCGCCGTGCATGATGTCCCCGGCGAAGGACCAGTCGCGCACCGCCGAGAGGTCGCCGAGCGTCAGCTCTTGCTGGAGACCGAGCGAGATGGCGGCGGCGGCACGGGTGATACGACGTGTGACGAACCGTTCGGGACGGCGCTCGGACTCGTGGTTGAAGACGATCGCGGAGCTCGCGTGCAGCCCGTCGCGTGTGCGCAGCAGACCGACGAGCTGGTGCGCGGCGAGCTTGGCCACGGCATACGGGGTGCTCGGCCGGCAGGGCGTGTCCTCACGCTGGGGAGCCTCGCGGGCCTCGCCGAAGATGGTCGCGGAGGATGCGATCAGCACTCGCGCCGAGGGGACGTGCTCGCGCGCGGTTTCGAGGATCGTCGCGGCTGATCCGGCGATCGCGCGAAGGGTCTCCTCGGGGCGCTCCCACGAGTCGGGTATGAAGGAGGGCGCCGCGAGGTGGTAGATCTCCTGCGGCGCCGACTCCTCGATCGCCTCACGCAGGGTGCGCGGCTCCAGGAGATCTCCGCGCAGCAGCGCGACCCGCCCGCGCAGGTGCTCAGAGCAGCCGAGCGAACCGGCGGCGGTGTCGTCTCGCACGAGGCCGCTGACGGCGTAGCCCTTGTCGAGCAGCAGCTCGGCGAGGAACGATCCGTCTTGACCGCTGAGGCCGGTGATCAGCGCACGGCGGGGTCCCTCCGGCATCGTGACATCTGTGTCTGGATCGCCGAGGTGGGGTGCCGTTCCCAACGGGACCCCGCCATCCGGATCGCCTCTGCGGCGAGGCTCCGCCCCCACCGGAGCACGCCCATCCGGATCACCATCCGTGGGAGGGTGTGAGTGCGTAGCCATCGCCGCAGCTTATGTCCCGGCGCCGGTCGCGGCAGCCGTCGCGTCGACGCCCTGATAGATGCCGGCGAGCTCGCGGGCGATGACCTCCGGAGCGCAGATCGCTTCGACGCGCGCGCGCCCACGCCGTGCGCCGTCCGGATCGGCGAGCACCCGCGCGATCGCATCCGCGAGCGCCGGTGCGTCGCCGGGCGGCGCCAGCGAGGCTGCCTCGAGCAGCTCCGGTAGGGCGCCGACGGCGCTCGCGGCGACGGGCAGGTCGGCGGCGAGCGCCTCGGCGGCGGCCATCCCGAACGTCTCGGCCGAGCGCGAGGGCACGAGCGCGATCGAGGCGCGCGCACGCAGACGGGCCAACTCGGCATCGTCGATGCGACCGGCGAAGGTCACGTCGCAGCTATCGCCGGCCGGCTCTCGTAGGGCTACCGGCGCCGCTCCCACGTCAGCCATCCTGCGTAGAGCGGCCATCTCCGGACCCTCGCCGGCCACCACGAGCGCAATGCCGGCGAGCCGGCAGGCGGCAATTGCGATGTCGACTCCCTTCTCGAGCGCGAGTCGCGAGGCGACGAGGGCGAAGGGCTTGGTCGCGGACGTCACGACGTCGGGGTCGCGCGGTGACGCTCCGTCGTCCGCGCGCCCTGACGGGTCCACAGCGGGGGCGCGAGAACGTGGACGCGATCCCAGGGCAGTGGGCGCGCCGAGCTCGCGCAGGCGCTCGCGGGCGAACGCGCTGGGCACGATCAGCGCGTCGGCCTGCTCGACGAGACGGCGCTGCCACAGCGACAGCGCGCTGCCGTAGGCGGCAGCCTCGGGCAGGCTGCCGCGACAGCGCAGGCGCACGCCGGGAAGCGTGTCGCGTCCGTGACAGCGCGTGCACTCGGCTCCGCGGGTAAAGCAGACGCCGATCGCGCAGACGAGGCGGTACTGGTGCAGGTGCAGCACGACCCGCGCCCCGGCCTCGCGCGCTGCGGCGAGCGCGCGCCAGCCGAGCGTCGGGTGCAGGTTGTGGGCGTGCACGACCCGCGCGCCGCTGAGGCGGACCGCCCGCGCGACGTCGCTCGGCTGCAATCCACCGCGCAACAGTCCGGCGGCCGCCCGCGCGCGCCCGAGCGAGGCGGAGTCGCGCTCGAGCAGCTCGGCGGGCTCGTGCAGGTGCTCGCGCACGAGCCGGAGCAGGTCATCGACGGTGCGCTCCTCACCGCCGGTGGTGCGGTAGCGGTTGTGCAGGAATAGGACCATGAGGGGATCAAACCTAGACTCTGCCAGTCATGAGCACCGAGACCCCACCCGCTTCGATCGTGATTCCCACGCGTGGGCGTCCGGCTTACCTGGAGGTGGCGCTCTCCTCGATCGTCCCGCAGGCGCGCGCGGTGGGAGCGGAGGTGCTGGTGATCGACGACGCGGGCGCCTCTCCACAGGCGCGCGAGCAGGCGCGGCGGCTGGGTGCGCGGTATGAGCCGCACGAGCGCGAGCTGGGGCTGAACGTGGCGCGCAACACGGGCGTGCAGCGCTCGGCGGGCGAGCTGGTGGTGTTTGCCGACGACGACATCGAAGCCGCTCCGGGGTGGCTCGCGGCGCTGCTCGCGGCACAGCGCGAGCACCCGGACGTTGACGTGCTGGCGGGACGGATCAGAGCGCGCCTGGAGGGCCGCGCGCCGCACACGTGCGGGCGTGAGGGGCCGCCGATCACGACGCTCGATCTCGGCGAGCGCGACACGGAGGCGCGGTACGCGTGGGGGGCGAACATGGCGATCCGGCGTGAGGCGCTGGAGCGGGTCGGCCCGTTCGACGTCACGTTGGAGCACGGCGGAGATGAGCAGGAGTGGCAGGACAGGCTGCGCGCACGCGAGCCCCGCGCGCGGGTGTTGTATGTGGCGCGCGCCACCGTCGACCACCGCCGCACAGGAGCCGACGCGCGACTGCGTGCGCTCGTGCGCACCGCCTACGCACGCGGTAGAGCGGCACGGCGGTTCGATGCCCTCAACGGGACGGCGCCCCCTGCGATCGGCGAGCTCGAGACGCTCGCGGGCTGCGCCTGGCACGTGCTGCGCTACCGCTGCCCGGCGGGACTGACGATGGTCGCGCACAGCGCCGGGCGCACCCGCGAATGCCTGCAGGTTAAGCGCGCACCGCGGGCCGCCTCGGCGCCGATTCCGGCGCCGTCCGGCACAGAGGCGACGGACACAGGCGCCATGGGCGCGGCCTTGACGGGCACAGGCGCCACGGGCGCGGCCTTGACGAACACAAGCGCGAGGAGACCCGACACGACGAGCACCGACGCTCGGCCCGACGCAGACGATTTCCTCTCGGGCCAAAGCGGGACGGTCGGCGGCGCGGATGCGATCGTGCGCGGAGCGCGCGACGCGGCCGTGGACGCGTGGGAGCTCGCGAGCGCGAGACGGCTGCGCCTGGGCCTGGCCGCGCGCCACGCGCCGCCGCTGCGCAGCGTGCTTGCGATCGGCGTCGTTCGCGACCAGCACACGGACCTCGCCGCGAATGTGCGCACCGAGCTGGAGCGCTCGCGGCACGCGCTCGAGCTTCACACGTACCCACCGGGGGAGCTGGGGAAGTTCGAGAACCTCAACCGACTGCTCGCCGAGCACTCGCCGTCGGAGCACGATTGGCTGCTGGTCGTCGACGACGACATCGAGCTGCCGCACGGGTTCGTCGATCGGCTGCTGTTCCTGTGCGAGCGGTTTGACCTACAGCTGGCCCAGCCGGCGCACCGCTCGCGCTCGCATGGCGCGTGGCCCGTGACAAAGCGGGTGCCGGGGAGCGTCGTGCGCGAGACGCGGTTCGTGGAGATCGGTCCCGTGACGGCGTTCGCCCGTGTGACCTTCGACACGCTGCTGCCGTTCCCGATGCCTCTGCGCATGGGTTGGGGTCTGGACGCGCACTGGGCTGCCCTGGCGCGCGAGCACGGCTGGCGCTGCGGCGTGCTGGACGCGATCGCGATCGCCCATCGCGCGGCGCCGGCCGCGAGCGCCTACTCGCACGCGGCCGCCGTGAGCGAGGCGCGCGAGTTCCTCGCCGACAGGCCCTACCTGAAGGCGAGCGAATCGCAGCGAACCCTGACGACGCACCGCCGCTGGTGAGACTCAAACGTGGGCACACGCGAGGCGAGCACGGTTGCCCTGAGCCATCCGGCGCCTGCCGGCATCGCACGCTGGAGGCAGATGTGAAGGTCGCGGTCGTAGCCGAGTTCTACCCGAGCCGTCGCGACCCGGTGCTCGGAGTGTGGGCGCACCGCCAGGCGCTGGCCGCGCGCGATGCGGGCGCGGAGGTCCGAGTGCTCGTGCTCCACCGCCTCGTTCCGCCCCGGGCGGCCCTGCGCGAAGGACCTGATGCGCTGGCCCGCGAGCTGGGCGCGCGCGTGCGCGAGCCCCGTTCGCAGACCCTCGATGGGCTACAGGTCTCCTACGTCTCCTACGCCTCACCCCCACGCGGGCGCTCGTATGCGAGCTGGGGCGCGTGGGCGGCGCCCGCGCTCGGGCTGGCGCTGCGCAGGCTGAGGCGCATCGTTCGCATACGAGCTCGTGCACGCCCACAACGCGGTGCCCGCGGGCGATGCGGTGCGCAGGGCGCGCGTGGGCGTGCCGCTGGTGGTCTCGGTGCATGGCGGTGACGTGCTCTACACGGCGGCTCCCGCACCGCTGGGGAGCGCCGCGGGAGTGAAGGCGGTCGCACGCGGGCTCGGCGCGGCGCGGCTGACGCTTGCCAACAGCCAGGGCATCGCCGAGCTCTGCCGCGCGCACGGCGCGGGCGAGGTGCGCGTCGTGCACCTCGGCGCCGACCCGCCCGACTCGCCGCGCGCATCCCGGCGCGAGGGCGCTGCGCCGACGCTCGTGACGGTCGGGCATCTGGTGGCGCGCAAGCGCCACGCCGACGTGCTGCGCGCGCTGGCGGTGCTCGGGCGCAGACACCCCACGCTGCGCTATGAGATCGTCGGCGACGGACCCGAGCGGATCGCGCTCGAAGGGCTCGCCGCGCGCTTGGGCGTCAGCGATCGCGTCGACATGCGCGGACAGCTCGAGCCGGCGCAGGCGCTGGAGCGCGCGCGGGCGGGAACGCTGTTCGTGATGCCCTCGACCGAGGAGGCCTTCGGCGTCGCCTACATCGAGGCGATGGCCGGCGGGGTGCCCGCGATCGGCTGTCGCGGCGAGCCCGGCCCGGAGGAGATCGCCGCCGCGGGCGACGGGTTCGTGCTGGTGCCGCCGGGGGACATCGAGCGTCTTACCCAGCGCATCGATGAGCTGCTCTCAGACCCCCACCGGCTGCGCGAGGCCGGCCAGCGGGCCCGCGAGAGCGTCGCCGCGGGGTTCACCTGGGAGCGCTGCGGACACCAGACGCTGATCGCCTACGAGCACGCGCTGCACCACCGCGATGAAGCTCGCACGATGAAGCCGGTCCTGTTCGTCACCGGGACACGCTCCGCCCGATCGTGTGGGCGCGTTCGCAGCGCTGCACGAGCGCGAGGGCATCGAGGTCGCGCTGTACGGGGGACGCTCGCTGCACGGTCCCGACGTGCCCGGCGAGTCGCGGAGCCCCGAGCGCGCACGGCAACCGAGCTGCCGTTTCCCCACCGGTACGTGAGCCAGCGAGCGACGGCCCGGCTGGCGAGCAGCGGCGCCTACCGCGCGGTCATCTGCTCGACCGGCGGGCGCGTGGCGCTCCCGGCACCTGGGCGGGCGCGCGCCGCGGCAGGGCGCCGTTGATCCTGTGGGCCTCGCTGTGGGCGCATCCGCGCAGCGTCGCGCACATGCTCAGCTATCCCCCGCTGCTCACGCTCTATCGCTCGGCCGACGCGATCGTCGACCTACGGACCGCACGTAAGCGCCTATGTGCGCAAGCGGGGCGCCCGCAACGTGCACGTGGCCCCGCAGGCGGTCGACAACTCCTTTTGGAGTGCACCCGTGGAGATCAGGCCGGCCGATCCCGCCTGGCCGGATGAGACGAAGTTGAAGTTCATGTTTGTGGGACGGCCCGATCGGGAAAAGGGAATTGGGGCGCTCATCAGGGCCTGGCAGAGGTCGGACCTGCAAGCGTCATCCGCCGCGCTCGTCCTCGTCGGCGTGGGATCCAGCCCCCCTTGGATCCCACCCGGCGGCGCGGTGGTCCCACAAAGAGCCGACACGGAGGCACGCGCGAGCCTCGAAGCGCCACCTGCGGCCGAGGCGGAATCCGACGAGGCGGCATCCGACGAAGCGGCATCCGACGAAGCAACATCTACCGAAGCGACATCCAAGGCGCCACCCGCGGGCGTGAGCTGCATTGCGCCCGTCCCGGCTGAGCGACTGCGGGAGATGTATGCCGACGCCGACGTGCTCGTGGTTCCCTCGATCCGCACGCGCACCTTCCGCGAGCCGTGGGGCCTTGTGATCAACGAGGCGATGAACAGCCGCCTCGCGATCATCGCCAGCGACGCCGTCGGAGCTGCCGCGGGCGGACTAGTGCGCGACGGACACAACGGCTTGGTCGTAGCGGCAGGCGACGTCGAGGGGCTCGCGCAGGCGATGGTTCGCCTGTCCGCCGATCCCGAGCTGCGTAAACGCCTGGGAGACGCCGGTGCGATCGATGTCGGCGCCTACACCTACGATGCCTGGGCCGACGGATTCTCCAAGGCCTTGGCAACCGTCGGACTCTCCCGGGCGCATTGCTAGCTTTGGGGCTTCGCGCCACGCCGTGCGGGACCGAGCCATGAGCAAGATCCGTAAACATCACGCGCTTCTCCTCCCGGCCACCCTGGTGCTGCTGATGCTCTTCGCGGGCGCCGCCGAGGCGAACGTGGGCGAAGAAATCATCCGTCGCTGCACCCACGCCGAATCGCTGAGCGGGTTCAGCCAGGCGGCTTACAGGCAGGCGCTGAAAGAGCTGAGTGCGGGCACCGAAGAGTATTCGAACTGCGCCCAGCAGATCCGTCAGGCACAGCTGGCGGCCGCCGGCGCGGGCCGCGGGGGTGGGTCCGGTGGGGGATCGCCGACACCGACGACCAGCAGCGCCGCGCCGACACCCTCTGAGCAGCGTTCGATCGCCCACGCCTCGAGCGCCGGCTCCGTGCCGCTCCAGGTCGGCGCGCAGACGATCCATCCGGGAGTCGTTCACGCCGATATCACCTCGGCGTTCAGCACCCTGCCGACACCGCTGCTTGCGACGGTCGTGTTCCTGATGGTCTGCCTGCTGGCCGCTGCCGGCGCGGGCATCCGCAACCGCATCCGAGATGTCCGTCGCCCCCGCTGACGCTGAGACGCGTCCCGCCCCGGGAGCGATCCCGCCGCCGACGAGACCCGCGCGCGGGCCGTCGGGAGCCAGCGCGCTTGGAGGAGCCAGGCGACTGACGCGTCCGGGCGCGCTGTGGTGGGTCACGCTGCTCACCGCCGGCGTGGCTTGCCTGGTTACGTTCGTGGCCAAAGGCGGGCTCAACCTCGAATCGATGACCACTACTGAGATGGCGCTGACACTCGCCTCCGGCGTGGCGGTGGCGGTGGCGGTCGTGCTCACCCCGGCCACGCGGTCGCTGCTGGAGGGATCCAAGTACGGGCTCTGGCCGGTGGCGCTGCTGATCGCGTTCACCGCGTTGAGCGGACTGTCGGTCGTGTGGTCGGTGCAGCCGGACGTCAGCTGGCAGGACGCGGGGCGGCTGCTGGCCTACAGCGGGGTATTCGGCGCGGCGGTCGCGCTGGTGCGCTTGGCTCCCGAGCGCTGGCCGGCGATCATCGGGGGACTGACGCTGGCGGCGACGATCGTCTGCTCCTACGCGCTGGCCACCAAGGTGTTTCCCGGCCGGCTCGCACCGGCGGTCACCTACGCGCGACTAGAGGAACCCTACGGCTACTGGAACGCCATCGGGCTGACCGCCGCGATGGGCGTGATCGGCTGTTTGTGGCTAGGCGCACGCCGCTGCGGGCACGCGCTGCTCAGTGCGCTCGCCTACCCCGCGATGGGGATCATGGGGGTGACCGTGATGCTCGCCTATTCGCGCGGCGCGCTCGCGGCGCTGGCGGTCGGCGTGGTCTTGTGGCTGTGCATCGTGCCGCTACGCCTGCGCGGCGCCGCGGTGCTGATCGTCGGCGGGATCGGCGCCGCGGCGGTCGTCGGCTGGGACTTCTCGCGATACGCGCTCACGACCGACAACATCCCGCTGGCTCAACGCGCCACGGCCGGGCACCAGCTCGGCGCGCTGCTGCTGGCGATGGTCCTCTTGCTGAGCATCGCCGGCGTGGCGATCGGGTTTCTCTCGAGCAGGCGTCCGCTCTCGCGCCCAACCCGCACCCGCGCCGGGGCGATCCTGCTGGCGCTGATCGCGCTCGCGTTGATCGGCTTCGCCGGCGCGCTCGCACACAGCCATCGTGGCTTCACCGGCAGCATCTCGCACACGGTAGACACACTGACCAACCCGAACGCCAAAGTGCCGCCCAATTCACCCGGTCGGCTGACGGCCGTGGCCAGCGTGCGCGCGCGCTACTGGAAGCAGGCGCTGCAGGTGTTCGATGCGCATCCCGCTCTCGGCGTCGGCGCCGACGGCTACGAAACCGCGAGCCTGCGGTACCGCACGGTGCTGCTGGAAGTCAAACACGCGCACGGGTTCGCCGTGCAGACGCTCGCCGACCTGGGCGCGATCGGTCTGGCACTCGCGTTGGCGCTGCTGCTGACGTGGATGGCCGCCGCGGGGCGCGCGACGCATCCGTTTGACCGCCGCTGGACCCGCTGGCGCACCTGGCTGCAGATTCGCGCCGGCGCGCGACCCGGCTGGCGACGCTACCCGGCGCCCTACACCCCCGAGCGCATCGGCATGCTCAGCATGCTTTGCCTCGTGGTCGTCTTTGGCGTGCACTCGTTCGTGGACTGGACTTGGTACATCCCCGGCGATGCCTTCGTCGCGTTGCTCTGCGCAGGCTGGCTGGCAGGGCGCGGGCCACTGGACTACGCCGCCCACCGCAGCGACCTAGCCACCACACGCGCATTTTCCGCCGTAGCCCCGACAGATCTCGCGCCGGCGACGGGCGCAGCGCCGACACCGGCTCCAGCCACACCCGCGGGTGCGCCTGCGCCCGACGAGGCGCCCGTCGGCGGTGAGACGAGGTGGCCGCGGTCGCTGCGCGAGATCTCTCCGATGCGAGTGGGTGTAGCCATGGCCGCGGTGATCGCGGCGCTGCTCGCGGCTTGGTCACAGTGGCAGCCCCAGCGCTCGGTCAACGCATCCCAGGAAGCGCTCACCCTGGTGAGCGCCAATCCCCACGCGGCTCTGGCAAAGGCGCAGACGGCCGTCGCACGCGATCCGCTCTCCGCGCAGGCGCTGATCGTGCTCGCCACCGTGCAGCAAAGCGCGGGCCAGCCGGCGCTGGCGAAGGCGACGCTGCAGCGCGCCGTGCGCCTGCAGCCCTCCAATCCGCAGACGTGGCTGGCGCTTGCCCGGCACGACCTCGCAAGCGAACCGGCGCTCGCGTTGAAAGAGCTTCAGGCCGTGATCTACCTCAATCCCGAGTCGATCGCACCGGAAGCGATCGCACCCCCCTACCCGAATCCCGAATCGGTCGAAATCTACGACGACTACGTGCAAGCGCTGCGCGCCACCGAAACAGCGAGCGTCACCGGAGCGGGGCATAGGCATCTTTCCGCCGGCGCCCTTGCGGCGGCGGGCGCCGCTGGAACCACGGGCGCCGCGTCGAGGTTGGGAGCTCAAACGAGGACCCAGCCCCAGACGCGCCCCGGGACGACTACCAGCGCGAACGCACGGCGCGAGCCAGCAACAGCCGTCGTGGAAGCGGCCCGGCGACGGCACGCGTTGAGACTTCTTGGAATCCGAGCTCGCAAAGCAGTCGGCTGAGTCCGGCGCGGGTGTAGAAACGCAGATGATCGGCACGCGGATCGAAGTGCGCTTCGAACGCCCGCCGCGAGAGCGCCAGTCCCAGCACACGCAATCTTCCGTGCGCGGGGGTGCTCAACAACAGTTGCCCACCCGGGCGCAGCACGCGGCGAACCTCCGACAGCCACCCGGCGGTGTCGTGGACGTGCTCGATCGTCTCCCCCGCCCACACCGCATCGAAGCTCGCATCCTCGATCGGCCACGGCCCGTCGGCGTCGACGAGCTGAAGCTCAAGCGCCGGGTCGCGCTCACGCGCGCGGCGTAGGGGCTCCTCGGCGACATCCACCCCGACGACACTCGCACCGGCGCGCAGCAGCATCGACGCAAAATGACCTTCGCCGCAGCCGACATCGAGGACCCGGTCTGCGGTCGTGACGTGCTCCAGCAGGAAGTCGCTGCGCAGAGCGAACTCCGGCGGCTGCGAGCCCGCAGGCACACTCTCCCAGAGCGCCTCGTAGTACGCACGCGAGCCCATCGGCGCCCCAACCTACAGGAGCCTCGCCGAGCGTCGGCTATCGCCGGCGCCAGGCCATGCAGTGTCCGTCTCATTCCTACACACACCTGCACGCACCCTCTATGTTGCGTGGGTGCACCTCCGGGGTAAGGGGATGGCGTGATGGACAGCACCTGCTCGATCGGAGCGAGGGGCACGGGAGCAACGCGCACGGGAGCAACGCGCACGGGAGCTACGCGCTCTTGAGGGTTGCTTTCGACAGCCGCCCCTCCGCCGACCCGCGCGGCGTTGGACGGTACGCGCGCTGTCTGCTACGCGCCCTGCGCGACACTGCGGGCGCACGGGGTGAGATCGTCGAGACCCACCGCCCTCGCCGCGCCGACGTGTTCCACGCGCCGTGGATGCAGGGAGCGATGCTGCACAGCCCCTGCCCGATGATCGTCACCATCCACGACCTCGATGCGCTGACGCGTCCCAGTGAGCGCATGCGCGCCGGCGGCATCCACCTGCGTCTGCGCAATCTCGCGGTGCGGCGCGCCACCCACGTGATCGTTCCCACCGACGCACTTGCCCACGAAGCCATCGCCCAGCTCGGCTTCGAGCGCGAGCACGTGGTCGTGATCCCGGAGGCGCTCGACCCGGCCGGCGATGTCGCCCACCCCTCCCAAGGAGAACCGGCATGGACCTGGCAGGACGTCGGACGGGAAACCTGGCGCGTCTACGAAAACGCCCTCGCGCGACCCGAACGCCCATGCGTGAGCAGGCTTGGCTCCCGCCGCGACGTGCGCTGATCGCCTGATCGCCCACGCCCACGCCCACGAAGGCTCATTCGCCCGCCCCCGACGAGCAGCACGCACACCCGGTCGGGCACAGGCCGGGCGCCAGGCAGACTCGTCCGCTACGACGCGCAACGCCAACGGATCAGTAGGCGCCCCGCCGCGAGATGACCGCGGGGATGGTCTTCAGCAGGATCGTCAAATCGAGCGCGAGCGACCAGCGCTCGAGATAGATGAAGTCCAGGTGCACGAGGTCGTCGAAGTCGAGCTCTGAGCGACCTGAGACCTGCCACAGCCCGGTGATGCCCGGCAGCACGAGGTAACGCTTGCGATGCCACTCCTCGAGCATCTCGTAGTCGCGCTCGGGCAGCGGCCGCGGCCCGACGAGCGACATCTCGCCGCGGATCACGTTCACCAGCTGGGGCAGCTCATCCAGCGAGAACCGCCGCAGCATCCGACCCACGGACGTCAGGCGGGGATCGTCGCGGATCTTGAACAGCGCCCCCGATGCCTCGTTGAGCTCATCCAAGTCGGCCTGGCGCTGCTCGGCGTCGGTGTGCATCGTGCGGAACTTCAAGCACGCGAACGGCCGCTGACCGATGCCGCGCCGCGTGGAACGAAACAACGCCGGCCCGCGCGAGGTGATGCGCACCGTCAGCACGATCAGCGCGAGCAGCGGACTGAGCACGATCAAAAGGACGCTCGCCCCGATCAGATCGAACGTGCGCTTGAGCGCGAAGTCGATGCCCTCGAATACCGGTGGTCCGAGCTCGAACAGCGGCACCCTTTGGCCGGGCACGAACTCCGCGCGGTGAATCAGGATCTCCATCGTCGAGGGAGCGATGCGCACGCGCACACCCCGCCGGTGGCACTGCTCGACGAGCTCGACAGCCTCCAGCTGGGGGAAGTCCGAGTCGGCGATGATCACCTCCTCGATCCGTTCGGCGCCGAGGACCTCCGCGAGGTCCCCGAACCCACCCAGCGAACGCAGTCCGGAGTCCTCAAGGGGGTGTAGCGAGATGTAGCCGACGAGCTCGAGCGGCGCGTGGTGGGTGCCCTCGCCGAGCGCATTCGCGACGTCGGGGATGTGCGTGCCCGTGCCGATCAGGATCGCCCTGCGCCGGTAGCCCGCGGCGCGCAGCAGCACGCCGGTGATCGACTCATACACGGCGCGCAGCCCCGACACATACAAGAGCGCAAACGCGAGCGAGCCGTAGAAGATGTAGAAGCTCGAGAACTCTTCGCCGCTGACCACCGCGAAGATCAGCGCCACGAACGCGACCTGGAAGAGGGCCGCGACGATCCGCGAGAGGCCGGGGCGCTGTGAGCGCGCCGCGTACAGCCCCGAACGCGCAAACAGCAGCGCCGTCAGCAGATACGCGAACGGTACGAAGTGCTGGGTCTCTTCATACACACGCGTCGCGTCGAGATTGCCGAGCACCACTTCCTTGAGCACAAGCGCTGTGTAGATCGCCAGCGCCACTCCCACGAAGTCGAGCGCCAGCAGCGAGATCACACGCCCCGCGCGCCGCGCCGTGTCCATCCGCAAGAGCAGCGACATCGCCGGTGGACGCTTGCTGCGCATGTCCCGATCGGAGTGCTCCCGCCGCGCCGTCGCTTCCGACATCACTGTCCGCGGCGTCGGCGAGGCCGACCCTGCCCCCGAGCCCACCCCCGCATCCGGCGGTAGCGGACGCGCGAACCTCGGCGGCCGCTCGCGCGTGGGCGCCGAGGAGCCGCGCGGCGTGGGCGTCGGAGCGGACGTTCTCGGGGAACGTGGTCCCATCTCTCTGCTCACAACGCCTCAGACTCGCAGATGTAGCGGTCGGGTGGCGATTCGAGCGCCTCCGGGCCGGCGGCGCGAAACGCGATGCGGAGCCGATTCGGCGCGGTCGTGGCGATTCAGCGAGGTCCGTCGCCGACGAGCACCGCGGCGCCCGACTGCTCGATCGTGCGCTGCAGGCCCTCGCGCAAAGGCACCTCCGGCGACCAGCCGAGCAGCTCCTGAGCCAGCGCGATGTTCGGCCGGCGCTGCTTCGGATCGTCGATCGGGAGCGCCTCGTGCACGATTTCAGAGCTCGACCCCGTCAGCTCCTTCACGGTCTCCGCCAGTTCGAGCAGCGTGAACTCATCGGGGTTGCCGATGTTCACCGGGTCGTGATGCCCGGACTCCGCCAGCGCGATGATGCCTCGGATCAGGTCGCTGACGTAGCAGAACGAGCGCGTCTGGCTGCCGTCGCCGAACACCGTCAGCGGGCGGTTCGCGAGCGCCTGGCGCAGGAACGTCGGGATCGCGCGGCCGTCGTGGGGACGCATGCGCGCGCCGTAGGTGTTGAAGATCCGCACGATCGCCGTGTCCACGCCCTGCTGGCGGTGGTAGGCCATCGTCAGCGCCTCCGCGTAGCGCTTGGCCTCGTCGTAGACCCCGCGCGGGCCGATCGGGTTGACGTGGCCCCAATAGCTCTCCGACTGCGGGTGCTCCAGCGGATCGCCGTACACCTCACTCGTCGACGCGATCAGGAAGCGCGCCCGGTGCGCCTTGGCCAAACCGAGCGTGTGGTGCGTCCCGTATGAGCCGACCTTCAGCGTGTGCAGCGGCAGGCGCAGATAGTCGATCGGCGAGGCCGGCGAGGCGAGGTGGTAGACGTAGTCGACCGGCTCCTCCACGTGGTAGGGGTCGATGATGTCCACACCCAGATACACAAACCGCTCGGGGTCGCGGATGTGCTCGATGTTCCGCAGCGAACCGGTCTCGAAGTTGTCCACGCAGATCACCCGGTGACCGCGTGCGAGCAGCTCGTCGCACAGATGCGATCCCAGGAACCCCGCGCCACCGGTGACCAGACAGGTCGGCATGCGCGCAGGATAGCCACACGCGCGGCGGGCGCCGTGCGCGACGGGCCCCACGCACGGCCGGCTCCACACGCAGCGGGCCACACACGCGACGGGCTCCACGCGGCGCGTGCCACGCGCGGGACACTCCCGGCGAGCACCGCACCCCTCACCGGCACATATCATCTGGCCCATGGCCGCCACCGAAGAGAACCTCACCGTCGCCCCGATCGTCGGCCCCGACGACCCCCGCCGCTTCACCGACTCGGGGATCGAGGTGGCCGAGCTCTACACCGACGCCGACCTCCCCCAGGATCTGGACCTGGGCGAGCCGGGCGAGTACCCGTACACGCGCGGCGTGCACCGGGAGATGTACCGCAAGCAGACCTGGACGATGCGCCAGTACGCCGGCTACGCCTCCGCGCGCGAGTCGAACGTTCGCTACCGCTACCTGCTCTCCAAGGGCTCCACCGGCCTCTCGATGGCCTTCGACCTGCCCACTCAGCTGGGCCTCGACTCCGACGATCCGCGCTGCCTCGGTGAGGTCGGGCGCACGGGCGTGGCGATCGACACGATCGACGACATGCGCACGGCCTTCGAGGGCATCCCCCTCGACCAGGTCTCCACCTCGATGACCATCAACGCGCCCGCCGCGTGCCTGCTGCTGCTGTACGAGCTCGTCGGCGAGGAGCAGGGCGTGCCCTCAGAGAAGCTGCGCGGGACTACGCAGAACGACGTGCTCAAGGAGTACATCGCGCGCGGCAACTACATCTACCCGCCCGTGCCCACGATGCGCTTGACGACCGACATCTTCCAGTACTGCCACGAGCACGTCCCGCGCTGGAACACGATCTCGATCTCCGGCTATCACTTCCGCGAGAAGGGCTGCTCGGCCGTGCAGGAGGTCGCCTTCACACTCTGCTCGGGCATCGCCTACGTCACCGCCGCCGTCGAGAAGGGGCTCGACGTCGACGAGTTCGCCCCGCGCCTCGCGTTCTTCTTCAACGGTCACAACAACGTCTTCCAGGAGGTCGCCAAGTTCCGCGCCGCGCGGCGCATGTGGGCGCACATCATGCGCGAGCGTTTCGGCGCGAGGAACCCGAAGGCCACGATGCTGCGCTTCCACACGCAAACCGGAGGCGTCACTCTCACGGCGCAGCAGCCCGAGAACAACATCGTGCGCGTCGCCCTCCAAGGCTTCGCGGCGGTCTGCGGCGGCACGCAGTCGCTGCACACCAACGGCTTCGACGAGGCCCTCGCGCTGCCCACCGAGCGCGCCGCGAAAATCGCCCTGCGCACCCAGCAGATCCTCGCGCACGAGTCCGGCGCGACCGACAGCGTCGATCCGTTCGCCGGCTCCTACTTCGTCGAGTCGCTCACCGACGAGATCGAAGCGCGCGCGAACGAGCTGATCGCGAAGGTCGACACGCTCGGCGGCTCGGTCAACGCGATCGAGTTCATCACCGGCGAGATCGACGAGTCCGCGTGGGGCTATCAGGAGCGCTACCGCATCGGCCAGGACATCGTCGTCGGCGTGAACTCCTACGAGGAGGAGGAGCTCGAAGTCCCCGACCTTCTGCGCGTCGACCCGCAGTCCGAGCGCGAACAGGTCGAGCGTCTATCGGCCTTCAAGGCGGACCGCGACCAGGCCCTCGCCGACAAGCGCTTGGAGGAGCTGCGCGCGGTCGCGCGCGGAAGCGAGAACCTGCTCCCGGCGATCCGCCAGGCGCTGAAGGATCGCTGCTCGCTCGGCGAGGTCTGCGGCGCGATGCGCGACGTGTTCGGGCGCTACACGCCCACCTTTTAGGCGCTCGCACTTGGAGCGCGTCAGGGGGCGGCGGGATCTTGCCAGCGCAGGCCCGGAAAGCGCGCGAAACCTCGGTCGCCCGTAACCATTTCGCTGCCCGACTCGATCGCCATCGCGGCCAGGTAGGCGTCGGGAACGGCGTTGCCGACTGCGCGTGTGAACCGGCACAGACGCGCGAAGATCGACCAGTGGCGGTCGCCCGGACGGACCGTTATCGCGTGCGGCAGCTCGCGCAGCCGCTCGGCGAAGGCAAGCGCATCCTCGATGTCGTCCGGCTCGTTGAACACGCGCGGATGGGTGACCACTCGCAAGAAGCCGCTCAGCGCGAGCTCGGGAATGCCGAAGGCCGAGTCGCCATCGACAACCCCGTCCAGCCAGGCACGGATCGCGGAATGACGTGGTTGATCGCCGCGGAAGGCATCCACGAGGATGTTGACGTCGAGCAGGATCACGTTTCGTCCATCACATCGCGCAAGCGCGCTCCGTCCGCCACGTCGACACCGGGCCGAGTGCCGCCGCGCCGCTTGGACATCGGCAAGGGAACGCGCTCGGCGTCCATCGCCCGCGACGGATCGAGGACCGTTCGCAGCGCGTCTTCGATGACTTCTCCCAGGGTCATGTTCCGCTCCAGTCCACGCTGCTTCGCGGCCCGCAAGAGACCATCCTCGATGGAAATCGTAGTTCGCATTGCATCAACACATATAGCAGGCGCATCATGATGCATCAACTCTTTTCGCTCGCGGACTCAAACTCCCTCTACCTCATCACCCGACGGAATGGGCACGACGGGACACTGGGCAGACCAATAGTCTTTCGCCCGTGCTCGTAGCCGTCGCCTTCTACGAAGTCGTCCTCGCCCTGCACATCCTCGCCGTCGTCTTCGCCTTCGGCGCGACCTTCGCCTATCCCGTGCTGGTGGGCACAATCACCAAGGTCGACTCGCGCGCGCAGCCGGCTCTCTACCGCGCTCTGCACGCGGTCAGCCAGCGCGTGATCATGCCCGGGCTCGCCGCGATCGTCGTCTTCGGCATCTACCTCGCCTCGCACCTGCACCTCTGGCACGCCTTCTTCGTGCAGTGGGGCATCGGCGTGTCCGTCGTCATCGGCGCAGTCGAGGGCATGTACCTCGGGCCCCGCGAGAAGCGCCTGATCGAGGTCGCCGACAGAGAGGCCGCCGCCGCCGCCGGCTCAGGCGAGGTGGCCTATGGCGCCGAGCACGACTCGCTCGTGCGCCAAATTGGCGCCGTAGGCGCAATGATGGACCTGCTCGTGGTGATCACGATCTTCTTCATGGTCCTCCACACTTAGGCGGTCGCTGAGCGGCGCTATGCGGCGTCCTTACCGATCGTCGATCGAATGGATCGTCGATCGGCCAGCACGCGTGCGAAGCACGCCACGCTCACTGCGTCCTTGCCTAGCTTGCCCAGCAACCGCCTAAGAAGATTGCGAGGTACCGCTGTACCCTGACTGCATGAGCGCTGGATATCGAGTCGCCGTGGTCGGCGCCACCGGACAGGTCGGCACGCTGATGCTCGAGCTGCTGCGCGAGCACCAGTTCCCCGCGCGCGAGATCGTGCCGTTCGCCTCTGCGCGCTCGGTTGGGCGCGAGCTCGACGGGGGCATCATCGTGCAAGCTCTCACCGAGGAGTCCATCCAGGGGTTCGACATCGCGCTCTTCTCCGCCGGCGGCGCCACCTCCGGCGAATGGGCGCCGCGATTCGCCGACGCGGGCGCCGTCGTCATCGACAACTCCTCGCGCTGGCGCATGCAAGCGGACGTGCCGCTCATCGTCAGCGAGGTCAACCCCGAGGCGCTCGCCGAGCATCGCGGGATCGTCGCCAACCCCAACTGCTCGACCATGCAGATGGTCGTCGCGCTCGCGCCGCTGCACCGCGAGGCTCAGATCGAGCGCCTCGTCATCTCCACCTACCAGGCCGTCTCAGGCACCGGCAAGCGCGCCGTGGACGAGCTCCTCGACCAGTCGCACGCGCTCCTGCACGAGCGCGAGATCTCCCAGCCCCACGCCTACGCGCATCAGATCGCCTTCAACGCCCTCCCCCACGCCGGCTCATTCGCCGAGGGCGACGATCACACCGACGAGGAGCGCAAGCTGATCAACGAGACGCGCAAGATCCTCGGCGACGCCCACATCGCGATCTCCGCGACCTGCGTGCGCGTGCCCGTCGTCAACGCCCACTCCGAGGCCGTCAACGTACAGCTCGCCCGCGCGCTCTCCTCCGAGCGAGCCCGCGAGCTGCTCGAAGCCGCACCCGGCGTGCGTGTGCTCGACGACCCCAGCGCGGCGCTCTACCCGCTCGCGATCGACGCCTCAGGTCAGGACGACGTGTTCGTCGGGCGCATCCGCCAGGACCCCGGCCACGAGCGCGCCCTGGACCTCTGGATCGTCGCCGACAACCTGCGCAAGGGCGCCGCACTGAACGCCGTACAGCTCGCCGAGCTGCTGCACGAGCGTCGTCTCATCGGCCCACGCGGGGCACCCGTCTCCGTATAGCTCTGTCGAGCGCTCCCTCGAGCAGATCACTGGATACGCACAGACCTGCTGCAATCGTGCTACAGTCGCTTTATGTCGGCAGTCGAAGCTCCCCATGCCCTCATCCGTGAGGCGACTTACCTGCAAGAGATCGCAAAACTGTCGGACGCCGACATCGCCCGTGCGACCGGCGTGGCACGCAGCACAGCACGAGCGTGGCTCGCGCATACCCGATCGCCCACAGGCGAGCGCGCGGAGCGGCTGATCGAGCTGTCCGCGCTCGTGGAGCGACTGGCAAGGGTGATGGAGCCGTCCTACATAGCTGTCTGGCTACGAAAGCCTGTGCCCGCTCTTCAGGAGCGCAAGCCGATCGACGTAATCGCAAGTGGCGACTACATGGAGGTCGCCGAGCTCGTTTCAGCGCTCGAAGAGGCCCCCTTCTCGTAGTCGTCGTGACCTCCCTGCAGCGCGTGTCGGTCGCGGGGTCGTGGTGGCGCCAGACACCCATGGATCTGATCCGCTGTGGTTGGCGTCTCCGCCATCCAGCGGTCGCTGGCAGCGCGGGGAGATCGTCGCGGCCATCTACCTGGCGGACGAAGCCGCCACGGCATGGGCAGAGTGGTACCGGGGTCTCGCCGAGATCGCGCTGCCACCGACTCACGGTATGCCCCGTGATCTCTGGCGATGGAGCCTCGTCGTAAGCGACATCGCGGACCTCTCGACCCCAGACAAGCTGGCCCAACTTGACCTGCCAGCCCCTCGGCCGAGTCGGCGAACCTGGGCGCCCTTTCAAGCCGCCGGAGAGCGGCTGCATCACGAGGGTTGCCGCGGAGTGCTCTATCCGAGCGCCGCCCGACCCGACCACAAGGCGCTGTGCTTGTTCCGCGAAGGCATCTTGCTCCGGGGAGCCGACCCGGTGCGCCCGCCGGTGACGCATCGCGATCCTCCCGTGCCGCCAACAGGAATGCACACGTAAGCGACGAGCTCGTGAGTCATACCTGAGAAGGACTCGCGCCGGATCGCGCGAAAACTGTGGGCGATGAGCGTCTCCTCGGAGGTGCAACGCACCCTCGTCAAGTCTCCGCCCGAGCTGTGGGCCGAGCTCAGCGATCCCACCACTCTGGCTCGCCACCTCGGCGAGCTGGGTGAGATCCGCATCGTGCGCACCGAGCCCGACCGCGCCGTCGACTGGGAGGCGGCGGCAGCGGACGGTGCTCAAGCCACCGGCAGGGTCGAGATCAAGCCCTCGGGCTGGGGCACCAAGGTCACGCTCTCCGCACAGCGCGCAGTGGTCGAGCCTGAGCCCGAACCCGAACCCGAGCCCGAACCGGAGCCGGAGCCGGAGCCAGAGCCCATCGAGGCCGCAGCCGAACCAGAGCCTGAGCCAGAGATCGTCGAGGTCGTGGCGCGTCCTCGATTCTTTGCTCGCCTCTTCCGGCGCCGCCGACAACCCGAGCCGACGGTCGAGTCCGAGCCCAAGCCGACGGTCGAGGTCCAGCCCTCGCCGGTCGTAGAGCCCGAACCCGAAGCAGTCGCGGAGCTTGAGCCCGAGCAGATCGTGGAGAGCGAGATCACCGCTCCGGCGCCCGAGGAGGCCGTCCCCGAGCCTGACATCTCGGCCGAGTTGACCGAGCTTGAGGAGCAGACGACGGCCGTGCTCACCGGCGTGCTCGACCGCCTCGGTGCGGCTCACCATCGGCCGTTCTCACGGTCCTGAAGCAAGCCTCAGCCGAACTGAGAACGGCCCACAGGCGAGCGCGCGGCTAACATTCCGCGCCCCATGGCCACCAGCTCTCACAACCGCCAGACCGACGCCGCGCTGCTGGCCGCCTCTCGCAGCGGCCACAAGCGCGAGCCGCGCCAGAAGGCGCCGGAGACCTACGAGGAGAAGCTAGCCCAGCTGCAGGAGCTGCGCGAAGCGGCCATCCACTCCTCTCCCGAGGCCGAGGAGAAGCAGCACGCGCGCGGCAAGTACACCGCCCGCGAGCGCGTCGAGAAGCTGCTCGACCCGGGCTCCTTCCAGGAGCTCGACACGTTCGTGCGCCACCGCACCCACGACTTCGACATGCAGAAGAACCGCCCCTGGGGAGACGCCGTGGTGACCGGCCACGGCACGATCGACGGGCGCACCGTCTGCGTCTTCAGCCAGGACTTCACCGTCTTCGGCGGCTCGCTCGGCGAGGTGATGGGCGAGAAGATGTGCAAGATCATGGACCTCGCCGCCAAGATCGGCTGCCCCGTGATCGGCATCAACGACTCCGGCGGCGCGCGCATCCAGGAGGGCGTCGTCTCGCTGGGCGCCTACGGCGACGTGTTCGTGCGCAACGTCCGCTGCTCCGGCGTGATCCCCCAGATCAGCCTGATCATGGGTCCCTGCGCGGGCGGCGCCGTCTACTCGCCGGCGATCACCGACTTCATCTTCATGGTCCAAGGAGACCTCGCACATGTTCATCACCGGCCCCGACGTGATCAAGACCGTCACCGGCGAGGAGGTCGGCTTCGAGGAGCTCGGCGGGGCGATGTCGCACAACACCAAGTCCGGCGTCGCCCACTTCGCCTCACAGGACGAGGACGCCTGCCTGGAGGACTGCCGCTACCTGCTGAGCTTCCTGCCTCAGAACAACCTTCAGACCTCCCCCCGCGTCGTGCCCTCCGACGATCCCCAGCGCATGGACCCAGAGCTCGACCACGTGGTCCCGGACAACCCGAACAAGCCCTACGACATGCGAAACGTCGTCAAGCTGATCGTCGACGACGAGGAGTTCTTCGAGGTGCACGAGCACCACGCCAAGAACATCATCTGCGGGTTCTCCCGCCTCGACGGAAATGCCGTCGGGATCGTCGGCAACCAGCCCGCGCAGCTCGCCGGCGTGCTCGACATCGACGCCTCCGCCAAGGCCGCGCGCTTCGTGCGCACCTGCGACGCCTTCAACATCCCGCTCCTCACCTTCGTCGACGTGCCCGGCTTCCTCCCCGGCACCAGCCAGGAGTGGGGCGGCATCATCCGCCACGGCGCCAAGCTGCTGTATGCGTTCACCGAGGCGACCGTGCCGAAGATCACCGTGATCACGCGCAAGGCCTACGGCGGCGCCTACGACGTGATGGCCTCCAAGCACATGCTCGCCGACTTCAACTTCGCCTGGCCCACCGCCGAGGTCGCCGTGATGGGCCCCGAGGGCGCGGTCAACATCATCTACCGCCGCGACCTCGCCCAGAGCCCCACCCCCGACGAGCGCCGCGCGAAGCTGATGGAGGACTACAAGGCCCGCTTCGCCAACCCCTACACCGCCGCCGAGCGCGGCTACATCGACGACGTGCTCGTCCCCCACGAGACCCGCCCGCGCCTGATCGCCGCGCTGCAGCACGCTCGCGTCAAAGCGCGAACCGGGCCCGCAGCGCAAGCACGGCAACATTCCGCTCTGAGAAGCTCGGGCCGGCATCCAGCCGGCCCTTTTGACCGCGACGCTCGCCCTCCGGGCGATCGTGACCGTGCCTTCGGCCCTCTTCACCGGGGCCGAACGGCCGAAAATGGCCGGCGAAGCCCTCAGTGGCGCGTCGACGCGCGGCGACCTCGCCGCTCACCGAGCGCCAGCCAGAACGGGTAGGTCACGAACAGCAGCGCCGAGACGAGGTGGGTGCGGCGCGAGGCGCGGGCGGGATCGAACCTGAACACGCCCGAGTTGAGCATCCAGTCACGCCCGCTCGCGGCACGGCAGGCCTTCCAGATCGGGCGCGTCCACGGACGATCGAGGTACAGCGAGATGCTCGTCACCAGGAACGCGCCCGCCGTCGCCGTGTGCAGGGTCCGCGCCAGCGGCGTCTGCTCGTCGGGCATGAGCCGCCCGTAGGCGCGGCCGGTCGCATACAGCCAGGGAGGATCGATCAGGAAGGACATGGACGGTCCAGCAGATGGTATGCCAAGCGCGTGGCCAGCGCCATGATCGTGATCTGCGGGTTGACCCCCAGCGAGCTCGGCACGACCGAGCCGTCGGCGACGTGCACCCCCTCGACGCCGTGCACGCGCAGCCGCCCGTCGACGACGCCGTGTGTCGGGCGAGCGTCGGCGCGCGCGGTGCCGAGCGGATGGAACGCCATCAGCTTCAGGTCCTGAACGCGCGCGCGCTCGGGCTCGACGCCGTGTGGCAGCGGCAGGTAGACCTCGCGCGCACCCGCCGCCTCGAACAGCTCTCGCATCCGCGCGAGTCCTTTGCGAAAGCGCGCGAGGTCGTCCTGCACGAGGTCGTAGCGGATCAGCGGCCGCCCACCCAGCGAGCGCACCGACCCGCGCGAGGCGTCGCTGACCATCAGCCCGAACTGCGCCAGGTGGCGATAGTCGGCCATCGCCCGCGCGTGACGCGCGCCCGTCAGCGGCAGCGACATCGCCACATACGACGGCGGACCTGCGACCCCCTCGAACATGATCCCCTCGCTCGCGAACTCGTCGACGTAGAAGCTCTGCGGCACGCCGCGGGCCATGTCCACGACCTCCTCCATCCGCGCGAACGCCGCCGTCGCCGGGTGCAGCGCCAGGTTCTGGCCGAGCTGGCCCGACTCGCCCCCCAGACCGCTGCGCTCGAGCAGCAGCGGCGTGTGGATCGTGCCCGCGGCGACGATCACCTTGGGGGCGTGCACTCGCACACTTCCCACCCCTTCCACGCTGGCCAGCACCCCCTGCGCGCGACCGTTTCCCACAAGCACCCGCTGCACATCGGCGCCGGTGAGGATCTCCGCGCCGGCCGCCCGCGCCCGCGGCACGTAGGTGATCCCCGTGTGCTGCTTGGCCGATGTGGGACAGCCGAACGCGCACACCCCCGAGCCGACGCAGCCGCGCGCGTTGCGGCGCAGATAGCCGTGCGACCAGCCGAGCGCCTCGGCCCCCCGCCGCGCAACCGCCGCGTTCGCGCCCGCCAGCTCGGGACTCACCTCGGCTACCGACAGGGCCGCTCGACACGCTCGAAGCACGGGTCGAGCTCCTGCTCTGTCAGCTCATGCAGACCGTACTCGCCGCGCCAGCGCTCGAGCACCGCCGTGGGCGTGCGAAAGCACGTGCCGGAGTTCACGAGCGTAGTGCCGCCGATTCCGCGTCCGAGCGGCAGCAGGATCGGCGGCGCGCCGAGCGTCAACCCCTGACCGCCGTCGCGATACAGGCTCGTCATCATCTCCACCGGCCGCGCCGAGAAGCTGTCGGCGTCGTGCTCGACACCCTGCTCCAGCACAACCACCTTCGCGCCGCCCTCCGCGAGCTCCGCCGCCGCGACCGCTCCGCCTGCGCCCGCCCCGACGATGCAGACGTCCGCGTCGATCCTGTCGGTCAGCCTCACGGGCGCCCCTCCCGCCGCCGCAGCGCACGCCCGCGCGCCGCCACCGCCTCGGCGTCCCAGCCCAGCTCCCGCGCAAGCACCGGATCTTCGTAGCGCTCCATCGCCAGCAACCCACCCGCGAGCTGCTCGACGGGCCCGACGCGCGCCAGCAGCCGGCTCCCGCGCGGGCGCCGCGCGAGCGAGACGAGCAGACCCAGGCCCACGCGCTCGGGCCAGGGTCCCGCGGCGATGAAGCGATCCAGCGTTCTGGACACGACTCGCAGCCTACCCGCGCACAGCCCCGGGAGACATCCGTCAAACTATGGCCATGAGCGCTCAGAGCCCGGTGGCGATGCCCGTCCCACCCTCCGCCAACGACGAGGAGGCGGCCGCGATCGCGGCGGCGATCGAGCGCTTCATCCACGACACCGCGCCGGCGCCGGCCGGCGCCGGCGAGACGCCGGACCCGTGGATACGCGCGGCTATGCTCGAAGGCGTCTCGCGCGAGGAGCACGGCGATGTTCCTCACCCCTGGATAAACACCTGAAAGCCGCTAGGCTTTAGCCTCAATCCACTCTCTTTCCCGCCGGCACTCTTTGCAAAGCAGCCCGGGCGCCGCCCGGATCAGGAGGTTTCGTGATGGAGCCAGTTTCCGTACCCGCCGCACCGCGCGGCACGCTCGAGGACCCGGAGGTCCTGCAGAACGTTCCCGGGCACGTGATCCCGATCCTGCAGCGGGAGTACGACGACTTCAAGACCGAGGCCGCCAAATTCCTCGCCGGAGAGACCGAGGAAGACGAGTTCATCAAGTTCCGCCTCAAGCAGGGCGTCTACGGCCAGCGCCAGGCCGACGTGCAGATGATCCGCGTGAAGCTCCCCTTCGGTGGGGTCACGCCCGAGCAGATGGAGGCGTTCGCGACCGTCGTCGAGAAGTACGTGCCGCTGAACAAGGGCCACATCACCACGCGCCAGAACATCCAGATGCACCACGTGCCGCTGCTCGAAGCGGAGCAGCTGATCCGCGAGCTCGGCGAGTCCGGACTCTCCAGCCGCGAGGGCTGCGGCAACACGATGCGCAACGTCACCGGCGACCCGTGGGCCGGCGTCGCCAAGGACGAGCTGTTCGACCTCACCCCCTACGCGGGCGCCTACGTGCGCTACTTCGTGCGCCACCCCACGACGCAGGCGATGCCACGCAAGATCAAGACCTCCTTCGACGGCTCCCCGCGCGACCGCGCGATCAGCGGCATCCACGACGTCGCCTTCCGTGCCCGCGTGAGGACGATCGAGGGCCGCGGCGAGGTCCGCGGGGTCGAGATGCTCGTCGGCGGCGGCACCTCGATCATGCCCCGCGTCGCGCCGGTGCTCTACGACTTCCTCGAGCTCGACAACGGCGAATACCTGAAGTTCACCGAGGCGGTCATGCGCATCTTCGACCGCCAGGAGTGGCTGCGCGTCAACCGCGCGCGCGCGCGCATCAAGGTGTTCGTGGACAAGTACGGGATCGACGAGCTGCGCAACCAGGTCGAGGAGGAGCTGAAGGGCGACTGGGTCGCCGAACGCGACTTCTCGATCGAGCACCGGCTGTTCGTGGACGACGAGCGCGAGTCGGCGCCGGCGGCGCCGCAGAGCTACGGCAGTCCGAACGGCGACCTCTCCGAGTTCGAGCGCTTCCGCGCGGCGAACGTGCGAGAGCAGAAGCAGGAGGGCTTCGTCACCGTCGAGGTGAAGGTCACGCGCGGCGATCTCACACCCGAGCAGTTCCGCGGCCTCGCCCAGATCATGCGCGACTACGCCGGAGGCTACGCGCGCACGACCGTGCAGCAGAACTTCGTGCTGCGCTGGGTGCGCGAAGAGTGCGTCTACGACGTGTGGCGCGCGCTCTGCGCAGCTGGGCCTCGGCGACGCCGGCTCGCGGGAGATCAACGACGTCGTCTCCTGCCCGGGCACCGACTCCTGCAAGCTCGGCATCACCAGCTCGATGGGGCTCAACCAGGCGGTGCAGGAGCGCATCGAAGCGCTCGACATCACCGACGAGCTCACGCGCAAGCTGAACGTCAAGATCAGCGGCTGCCCGAATGGCTGCGGCCAGCATCACGTCGGCTCGATCGGCTTCACCGGGGCGTCGATCAAAGTCGGCGAGCACACGATCCCCGCCTACATCCCCCACGTCGGCGGCGTGTTCGAAGGCGGCGAGGTGAAGTTCGGCACGCGCCTGAAGCTGCGCCTGCCCTCCAAGCGGGTGCCGGACGCGATCGAGCGTTGGATCGCTCACTACGAGGCCAACCGCAAGGAGGGCGAGGAGTGGAACGACTTCGCCGGGCGCGTCGGCACGAGCGAGCTCGAGGATCTCGTCAAGGACCTCTCGATGCCCGTCGACTTCGGGCTGGAGTCGATGAACACGTTCATCGACTGGAACCGCAACGTCCCGTTCGAAGTGATTCGCGGCGAGGGCGAGTGCGCGGTCTAGCCGACACCCTGCGCGAGACGGTCGAGCGCCACGGCGAGCGCGCCGTGCTGCTGTGCTCGTTTCAGAAGGAGGAGTCGGTGCTGATCGACGAGTTGCTGCGCATCGGCGAGGGCGAGACCCCGGTGCGCATCGTGACGATCGACACGGGCGTGCTCTTCCCCGAGACCATGCAGACCTGGCGCACGTTCGAGGAGCGCTTCGGCGTCTCGATCGAGGTCTTCGACGCGAGCAACCCAACCGAGCCCTGGAGCGGTCCCGAGCACTGCTGCTCGGTCGCCAAGGTTCAGGCGCTGCAGCGCGCGCTGGAGGGGGCCGAGGGCTGGATTACGGGCATCCGCCGCGAGCAGGCGCCCACGCGGGCGGACGCCGAGCTGATCGAACGCGACGAGGGCCGTGACCTGTGGAAGTACAACCCGCTCGCCCACTGGACCGACAGAGACCTGTGGCAGCGTATCCACGAGCGCGACCTGCCTTACAACCCCCTGCACGACCAGGGCTACGAGTCGATTGGATGCGCGCCCTGCACCCAGCCCGGAAGCGGCCGCGAGGGCCGTTGGGCGGGCACCGCCAAGACAGAGTGCGGCCTCCATGCGCACGCATAGCTGCGCTGGATCGGCGTCCTCGGTCGCTCGCGTGCGAAGCACGCCACGCTCCCTGCGTCCTTGCCCAGCTTGCCCTGCGAGCCCATGGCCCGCAATTGAGCCTGCCATAGGCTGATGCTGCACCCCGAGATCATCCTGTTCGGGCTCGGCGTCGGCGTGCTGATCGGGCTGACCGGAATCGGCGGAGGATCGCTGATGACGCCGCTGTTGATCATCGTGCTCGGCGTCAAACCCGTCGTCGCGGTGGGCACGGATCTGGCCTACGGCGCGATTACCAAGACGCTCGGCGGCTACCGTCACCTGCGCAAGGGCACCGTCGATCTCGGCGTCTCCAAGTGGCTGGCCTACGGTGGCATACCCGGAACGCTGCTCGGCGTGCTGATCGTCGATCGCCTGCACCACGAATACGGCAAGAGCTTCGACAACGTGCTGATCGGCTGCGTGGCCGGCGCACTGCTCGTCGTCGCGGCGGTGCTGCTCGTGCGCACGCTGCTGCTGGGCCATCTAGCCCAGCACGAGCGCGAGACCTTCGAGTTCACCCGCCGCACCGGAGCGGCCGCCGTCGTGCTCGGCTTCGTACTGGGCCTGATCCTCGGCCTGACCTCCGTCGGCAGCGGCGCGCTGATCGGCGTGGCGATGATCGTCATCTTCCGCCTCACACCCCAACGCGTCGTCGGTTCGAGCGTGTTCGTCGCCGCGATGCTGCTATGGGTCGGGGGCGTGGCGCACGCGATCAGTGGAAACGTCGACTATTCGTTGATGGTGAACATCCTCATCGGCTCGATCCCGGGCGTGTGGATCGGCGCGCACTTCGTTGACCGCGTGCCCGAGCAGGCATTGCGCGTGGCCCTCGCAGCCGTGCTCCTGGGCTCGGCGCTCGCGATGGTCAACAGCGCCGGCGGCAACGTCCCCGTGGCCGTCATCTTCGGCGCGCCGCTGGCCGTGGGCGTGCTCGGCTATCTGCTGCGCGGACGCGCGCAACTGAGCGCGGACGAGCCGGCCCCGCCGTCCGCCGCCGCCTCGGTGGCCGCGGCCACCTCCACGACGGCGGGCGGCGCCGCGATCAGCCCAAGCGCGGCGCTGGCCGGCCCCGGCGGCCGGCTCAGGGCTTCGGAGCGTCCATGAGCGTCTCCCTGCAACCACGGCTCAGCCACCTGCGCGCACTGGAGAGCGAGGCGATCCACGTGATGCGCGAGGTCGCCGCCGAATTCGAGCGTCCCGTGCTGCTGTTCAGCGGCGGCAAGGACTCGATCGTGCTGCTGCGCCTCGCCGAGAAGGCGTTCAGGCCCGGGCCGTTCCCCTTCCCGCTGATGCACGTCGACACGGGGCACAACTTTCCCGAGGTGATCGAGTTCCGCGACCGGCGCGTGGCCGAGCTCGGCGAGCGACTGATCGTCGCCAGCGTGCAGGAGTCGATCGACAAGGGCCGCGTCGCCGAGGAGACCGGACCGCGCGCTTCGCGCAACCGCCTGCAGACGGTCACGCTGCTCGACGCGATCGCAGAGCACGGCTTCGACGCGGCCTTCGGCGGGGCGCGGCGCGACGAGGAGCGCGCGCGCGCCAAGGAGCGCGTGTTCTCCTTCCGCGACGACTTCGGCGGCTGGGACCCCAAGCGCCAGCGTCCGGAGTTGTGGAACCTCTACAACGGGCGCATCCGCAAGGGCGAGAACGTGCGCGTGTTCCCGATCTCCAACTGGACCGAGCTCGACGTGTGGGAGTACATCGACCAAGAGCGCCTGGAGGTCCCCTCGATCTACTTCGCCCACGAGCGTCAGGTCTTCCGGCGCGACGGCATGCTGTACGCCTGGCGAGAGGGCACCGAGCTGATCGACGGCGAGGAGATCTTCACCGAGACCGTGCGCTACCGCACGGTCGGCGACATGAGCTGCACCGGCGGCGTGCGCTCACGGGCCGGCACGCTCACCGAAGTCGTCACCGAGATCGCCGCCACGCGCATCACCGAGCGCGGCGAGACCCGCGCCGACGATCGCGTCACCGAGGCCGCGATGGAGGACAGAAAGAAGGCCGGGTACTTCTAGATGACCCTCGATCTGCTGCGATTCACCACCGCCGGCTCCGTCGACGACGGCAAGAGCACGCTGATCGGGCGGCTGCTGTACGACACCAAGCAGGTGTTCGAGGACCAGCTGGAACACGTCGCGCAGGCGAGCGAGCGGCGCGGCGGCGAGGGCGCGCTCGATCTCGCGCTGCTCACCGACGGGCTGCGCGCCGAGCGCGAGCAGGGCATCACGATCGACGTCGCCTACCGCTACTTCGCGACGGCCAAGCGACGCTTCATCATCGCCGACTGCCCCGGCCATCAGCAGTACACGCGCAACATGGTCACCGGCGCCTCCACCGCGGACCTGTCGGTGATCCTGCTGGACGCGCGCAAGGGCGTGCTCGAGCAGTCAAAGCGCCACGCCTTCATCAGCGCGCTGCTCGGCATCCCTCACCTCGTCGTGGCCGTCAACAAGATGGACCTCGTGGACCACTCGCAGGAGCGCTTCGATGAGCTGGTGGCGGAGTTCGCCGGCTTCGCCCAGCAAGCTGCACGGAATCGGAACGGGCACAGGCATGGGCCGCGACATCGCCTACATCCCGATGTCCGCGCTCAACGGCGACAACGTGGTGGACCGCTCACAGACGATGGACTGGTACGACGGGCCGACGCTGCTGGAGCTGCTGGAGAATGTGGAGGTCGCCTACGACCACCCCTACGACACGCCCGGCGCGCTTCCCCGTCCAGTGGGTGATCCGCCCGGCGCAGGACAGCGACTATCGCGGCTACGCTGGACAGATAGCGAGCGGCGCGCTGCGCCCGGGCGAGGAGGTGACGGCGCTGCCAAGCGGCGGGCGCACGCGCATCGCCGCGATCGACACCTTCGACGGCGAGCTGAAGGAGGCGCTCGCGCCGATGTCGGTGACGCTGCTGCTCGAGGACGAGCTCGACATCTCCCGCGGAGAGCTGATCTGTCGAGCGGAGCAGGCGCCGACGGTCGCGCGCGAGCTCGAAGCCGACGTCTGCTGGATGAGCGAGCAGCCGCTACGCGCCGGCGGGCGCTATCTGATCAAGCACACCGCCCGTCACGCGGAGGCGATCGTCGACGGGCTGCTGCGACGCGCGTGGACGTGCACACGCTCGAGCGCTCCCCTGAGCCCCCCGCCGAGCTCGCGCTCAACGACATCGGCCGCATCCGCCTGCGCACGCAGCACCCCGCTCGTCTTCGACCCCTACGCCGCAAACCGCCGCACAGGCAGCTTCATCCTGATCGACGAAGCCTCGAATGAGACCGTCGGGGCAGGCATGATCACCGCTGCCGCACAGTAGGTCGCTAAGCTTCCGCGGCCGATGTTCAGCAAGGTCCTCATAGCCAACCGCGGCGAGATCGCCGTGCGCATCGTGCGCGCGCTGCGAGGAGCTGGGCGTGGCCTCGGTCGCGGTGTACTCCGAGCTCGACCGCGAGGCGCCGCACGTGACGCGCGCCGACGAGGCCTACAACCTCGGCGATGGACCCGCGGCGGAGAACTACCTGAACGTCGAGAAGATCCTCGATGCCGCCAAGCGCTCCGGCGCCGAGGCGATCCACCCGGGTTACGGTTTCCTCGCGGAGAACGCCCCGTTCGCGCAGGCCTGCGAGGACGCCGGGATCGTGTTCATCGGCCCGCCCGCGAGCGCGATCGAGGCGATGGGCTCGAAGACGCGCGCGCGCGAGTTGATGCAGGCCGCCGGCGTGCCGATCGTGCCGGGCACGACCGAGCCGGTCGGCGAGCGTCGCCGACGCGCTGGAGATCGCCAAGGAGCCAGATCGGCTTCCCGGTCGCCGTCAAGGCCGCAGGCGGCGGCGGCGGCAAGGGCTTTCGCGTCGCGCTCACCGAGGATGAGCTCGAGGGCGCCTTCGAGGGCTCCAGCCGCGAAGGCGAGAAGTTCTTCTCCGATGCGACCGTCTACCTGGAGCGCTACCTGCACGACCCCCGCCACGTCGAGGTGCAGGTGCTCGCCGACCGCCACGGCAACGTGATCCACCTCGGCGAGCGCGACTGCTCGATCCAGCGCCGCCATCAGAAGGTGATCGAGGAGTCCCCGGCCCCGGAGTGGGTCGTCGATCCGCAGATGCGCGAGCGCATCGGCGAGATCGGCGTGAACGCGGCGAAGGCCGTGAACTATGTCGGCGCGGGCACGATCGAGGGTCTGTTCTCGATCGGCGAGAGCGGCGAGAGCCGAGTACTTCTTCCTGGAGATGAACACGCGCGTTCAGGTCGAGCACTGCGTCACCGAGATGACGACCGGCATCGACATCGTCAAGGAGGGCATCCGCGCGGCGGCCGGCGAGGAGCTCGCCTACGCCCAGGGCGACGTGCAGCTGCGCGGGCACGCGATCGAGTGCCGCATCAACGCCGAGGACGCCTCCAAGAACTTCGCCCCCGCGCCCGGCAAGATCGGGCGCTACCTGGAGCCGACCGGCCCCGGCATCCGCGTGGACTCGGGCGTGCGCGAAGGCGGAGAAGTCTCGCCGATGTACGACCCGATGGTGGCGAAGCTGATCGTCTGGGACGCCGACCGCGAGCAGGCGACCAAGCGCATGCTGCGCGCGCTCGCCGAATACGAGATCGAGGGGCTGAAGACGCTGATCCCCTTCCATCAGGCGCTGCTCGCGAGCGAGCAGTGGGCCAAAGGCGAGACCTGCCGGGATCTGCTCGAGGACAAGAAGTGGCTGAAGACCCTCGCCTTCCCGGCGCCTGTCGCGCCCGCGGACGGCGACGAGGAGATCGAGGAGAAGGTGCAGCGCACCTACGAGGTGGAGGTCTCGGGCAAGCGCTTCGACGTGCGCGTGCTCGGCGCCCCGTTCGCGGGAGCCGGCGCGATCGGCGCCATGAACGGCGCCGCGGGAGCAGGAGCGGCGCCGGCAGGGCCCCCAAGCGCGGCGCGCGTAAGAACGCCGGCCGGAGGTGGTCCGGACACCCTGCCCTCACCGCTCCAGGGGAACATGTGGAAGGTGCTCGTCAAACAGGGCGACACCGTCACCGAGGGCCAGCTGCTGTGCATCATCGAGGCGATGAAGATGGAGAACGAGATCACCGCGCACAAGGCCGGCACGATCTCCGAGCTGCCGATCAGCGAGGGCGCGCCGATCGCAGCGGGCGCGCCGATCGCGACGATCGTCTCAGCCGAGTAGCGCTGGAGGGCCCGCCGGCGCGCACGTCGGCGAGATCCTCCTCGAGGATCTCCAGCGCGCGTTTCGGGGCTGAGCACGCGGCCATGGCCGGGGACGACGTGCTCGACGCGCTCGATCAACTCACGCAGACGCTCGAGCGTTTGCAGATAGGCCTCGACGCCTGCCGCCGGGGCCCAGCAATGGCAGCTCGACCGGCGAGAGGTAGTCGCCGCACACGAGCACGCCCGCCCACTCGATCAGGACCGCCAGCCCATCGCCGGTGTGGCCCGGCGTCGGGTGCAGCTCCAGCTCGCGCGCGCCGATGCCACAGCCCCCAGGGATCGGGCAGCGCCTGGACCGCGCCCAGCGACAGCGGCGCTCGCGTTCGAGGAAGTGCTCCCGATCGAAGGACGCGCAGCTCGCGCTGCGCCTCACCCGGCGCGGCCTGCATGCGCGCGGCCGTGCTCTCGGCGCAGCCCAGCGCTATACCGGGAAACGCAAGCCGTCCGAGCAGATGATCCCAGTCGCCGTGCGTGGCGAGCAGACCGCTGGGCGCGGGAAACCCCGCCTGCTCGACCAGCGTCGGGCAGCGCGTCGAGCTCGTCGGGCAGGATCGGCGAGTCGATCACGAACGCCTCGCCCTGCGCGAGGTGCACCCTCTCCCCCTTCTCGTCGCTGCTCCTCCGCGCCACCACCGCGCACGACATCCTCGCCTCCGCCATCCACGGCATCGCTGCTGCCGCCTGCGCCACCGCGCACGATTACGCAGTTCGTCTGCCAGATCGCGCTGGTCACGACGAGCACGTCGGCGTGCAGGGCGATCGCCCTCACGGCAAAAGTCCCGCCCGCCGGCCGCTCTCCGGCCCTTTAGGAGACGCCCAGCAGCTTGGCCGCCTCTTTGAGGTTCGGGACCTCGGCGGTGGGCTTGCGCTGAGAGGAGTCGAGCGTCTCCTTGTTGCGGTTGACCCAGATGACGGGCACGCGCGCTTTGATGCACGGCGCCACGTCGTGGTAGTGGCTGGCGGCGACGTGCACCCAGCCGCGCTTGCCGCCCATGCGCCGGGCGCACTCGGTGAAGTGCGCGGGGTCGGGCTTGTAGGAGCGGACCTGCTGGGCGGTGACGACGAGGTCGAAGTCGGTCGGGATGTGCCGGCGGGTCTGCCCGAGCAGCTTGTCGTCGACGTTCGAGAGCAGTCCCAGTTTGTATTTCTTGGCGAACTTCGCGAGCTGGATGTTGGTCTCCTTGAAGGGCTTCCAGCGCTGGACCGAGTCGGGCAGGAAGCCCGAGCGCGAGGGCTCGAGGGCCCAGTCCAGGCGTTTTGCCACCTCGATCGCCGTGCGCCGCAGAACCTCGGCGTAGAGCTCGTAGGAGCCGCCCTCGATCTCGCGGGTGATCTCGCGCACGAGCGCCAGCAGCTCGGCGCGATCGAGCTCGACTCCGTCGCGGGCGGCCTCGGCGGCGAACGCCTCGTAGACCCCCGTGTCTCGGTCGATCAGGGTTCCGTAGACATCGAAGGTGACGAATGTGACGTTCTTTGGTATCGGCATCGCGCGGCATTATGCCTTGCGGAGACGCCTGCGCGCGCTCACCTGTCTTGCGCTAGAGTCCCGCGCCGCAAATGGACCTGCTCGAGTACCAAGGCAAGCAGCTGTTCGCCCGTCACGGCCTGCGCGTCTCCGACGGCGAGGCCGTCACCACCGTCGAGGAGGCCGCTCGCCGCCGCGAACAAGGTCGGCTACCCGGTGGTCGTCAAGGCGCAGGTGCTGATCGGCGGGCGCGGCAAGGCCGGCGGCGTGAAGCTCGCCGACGACGAGGCGCAGGCGCGCGAGCACGCGCAGAACATCCTCGGGATGGACATCAAGGGCCACACGGTGCGTACGCTGTGGATCGAGCACGCCAGCGACATCGCGACCGAGTACTACGCGTCGGTGCTGCTCGACCGCTCGGACAAGCAGCCGCTGGTGATCTTCAGCGTCGAGGGCGGCGTGGAGATCGAGCAGGTCGCAGAGGAGAGCCCCGAGAAGCTGATCCGCCGCCACGTCGACGCGCTGAAGGGCCTCTCGCGCGAGCAGGCGGTGGAGATCGCCACCGAAGGCGGCGCCGACGAGGACGTGATCGAGGGCGTCGCCGATGCGCTCACCGCGCTGTATGAGGTGTGGACGCAGGAGGACGCGCTGCTGGCGGAGATCAACCCGCTGATCGTCACGCCGCAGCGCGAGGTCAAGGCGCTGGACGCGAAGGTCACGCTCGACGGCAACGCGCTGTATCGCCACGCCGAGAACCAGGGACTGTCCGACAGCGAGAACGAAGATCCGATCGAGCGCCGCGCGAAGGAGCAGGGCGTGCAGTACGTCGCGCTCGACGGCGACATCGGCATCCTCGGCAACGGCGCCGGACTGGTGATGTCCACGCTCGACGTGGTCGCGGGCGCGGGCGGGCGCCCGGCCAACTTCCTCGACGCGGGCGGCGGCTCGGACGCCGGCAAGGTCAAGCAGGCGGTCGAGCTGATCCTCGCCAACGAGGCGGTGAAGGCGGTGCTGTTCAACATCTTCGGCGGCATCACCCGCTGCGACGAGGTCGCCAAGGGCCTGATCGCCGCGTTCGAGGAGATCAAGCCGACGGTCCCCTTCGTCGTGCGCCTGGACGGCACCAACGACGTGCAGGGACGCGAGCTCCTGCAGCAGGCCGCGCTGCCGAACGTGCACGCCGCCAAGACGATGGACGAGGCAGCGGAGATGGTCGTCGCGCTAGCCGCCGGTCGCGACGTGGGGGCTGCGGCCTGATCATGTCGGTTCTCGTCGACAACGACACGCGGCTCGCGGTCGCCGGGATCACCGGCAAAGAGGGCGCCTTTCACACGCTGAACAACAGGCGCTACGGAACGAACGTCGTCGGGGGAGTGACGCCGGGCAAGGGCGGGCAGGACGTCGAGGGCATCCCCGTGTTCGACAGCTGGGGAGAGGTCTGCGCGCAGGCCCAGCCGAACACGGCGATGATCTTCGTCCCCCCGCGCTTTGCCGCCGATTCGATCCTCGACGCGGCCGCCGCGGGCGTCGAGCTGATCATCGCGATCACCGAGGGCATCCCCGCGCACGACGAGCTGCGCGTCTACAACACGCTCAAGCGCGACCGGGTGGGCGGGCGTCCCAAAACCCGGCTGATCGGCCCCAACTGCCCTGGGATCCTCTCGCCGGGCAAGGCCAACGTCGGCATCATCCCCGCATCGTTCTTCAAGGCAGGGCAACGTCGGCGTGGTCTCGCGCTCGGGCACGCTGACCTACCAGATCGGCAACGAGATCGCCCAGGCCGGGTTCGGCTGCAGCTCGATCGTCGGCATCGGCGGCGACCCCGTGCCGGGGAGCTCGTTCGTGGACGTGATCGAGCTGTTCGAGGCCGACCCCGAGACCGAGCTGATCGTGCTCTCGGGCGAGATCGGCGGCTCGGCCGAGGAGGAGGCGGCGGAGTACATCGCCGCCAACGTGACCAAGCCCGTGATCGCCTACATCGCCGGCTTCACCGCGCCCGCGGGCAAGCAGATGGGACACGCCGGCGCGATCGTCTCGGGCTCGGCGGGAACGGCCAAGGCGAAGGCGCAGGCGCTGGAAGCGAAGGGCGTACGCGTCGGGCGCACCCCCACCGAAGTCGCCGAGCTGGCCGTGGATGTGCTCAGCGGGGCTTCGAGCCCGGCTTCCTGAATCGAGGACAGGCCTGAATCGAGGACAGGCCTCGATCACCGCCGAGGCCACCGGGTACATCACCGCCGAGTACCGCGGACGGCCGATACGTCGAGTGCGACCAGCGCGACTTCGCTCAGATCCACCGTGCGGATCGCTAGGCTTGCCTCGATGGACCGCGAGACCGCACAGACACTCGGAGAGCTCGAGCGCAAGCTCGGCGAGCTCGAGCGCGAGCTGGCGGCCGTCGGCGGCGCAGACCACAGCCGCCTCGTCGACGAGGCGGTGCAATCGGCCGCCCCCACGGCGCCTGCGCCACCCGCACCGTCCGTGACCGCGGCGCCCACGACACCACAGGCCCCGCTGCCGCCAACACCTCCGCCGATCCGCCGCCACATGCCTGCGCCGCAACCGAGCGCCCCACCCGGCTCCGAGGAGCTGCTGCGGTTCCGGGAGCGGCTGGAGCAGACGGCCGCCGACCTGACCCGCGACTACGACGAGCTGCTCGGACGCCTAAGCTACGCGACCGTGCCACCCGCGACAGCCACCTCCGTCGGACCCGCAATCTCCTTCGCGCGCGGCGCGCCGTCCCTGGACATCGTCGACGTGGAGGGACTGCGCGAGGCCTCCGCGCGCGCTCTGGAGAGCGACCCGGGCGGGGCCACCGCGTATGGAACCTCGGTCGGCTACCTGAAGCTGCGTGCGTGGATCGCGGAGAAGCACGGCGTCGCGCCCGAGAACGTGATCGTGACGAACGGATCGATGCAGGCCGACGCGTTCCTGTTCGAGCAGCTCGTGGGCGCGGGCGATGAGGTCGTGGTCGAGCGCCCGACGTATGACCGCACGCTGCTGTCGCTGCGCAAGCGCGGCGCGCGCGTGCACGCGGTGCAGTTGGAGACGGACGGCATCGACACCGTCGCGCTCGCCCGCCTGCTGGAAGGCCCGACGGGTGCGCAGCCGAAGCTCGCGCACGTGATCCCGAACTTCCAGAACCCTGCCGGCTACACGCTCTCGGCCGCCAAGCGCCGAGCGCTGCTGGAGCTGGCCGCACGCCACGGGTTCGTCGTGTTCGAGGACGACCCCTACGTCGAGCTGCGCTTCGCGGGCGAGCCGATCGCGACGATGCTCTCGATGGACCCCGAGCGGGTCGTCTACGCCTCGTCGTTCTCGAAGACCGTGTGTCCGGGGATCCGCGTCGGATACCTCGTCGGCCCGCGCGAGCTGATCGCGAGCGTGGCGGAGCTGGCGACGAACACCTACATCTCGCCGAGCATGGTCGCGCAGGCGATCGTCTACGAGTTCTGCGCCTCGGGCGCGATCGAGCGCTCGATCGCGACGGTCAAGACGGCGCTCGCACAGCGCGCCGACGCGCTCGCGCAGGCGCTGCGCCGGGAGCTGCCGGAGGCCGAGTTCGTGCCGCCGCAGGGCGGGCTACTTCATGTGGGTGACGCTCCCGCCCGGCACCGACGTCGCCACCCTGTTCAAGCTCGCCGCCGAGCGCGGGGTGGCGTTCGTGAAGGGCACCGACTTCCTGCTCGAGGGCGGCGAGAACACGCTGCGCCTCGCCTACTCCGGGGTCACGCCCGAGCAGATCGACGAGGGCGTTGCACGCCTCGCCGCCGCATACCGCTCGCTCTAATAGATCACAAGCCTCCTGACAGGCTCGAGAGCCAAGCTGGTCAAGGACGCAGGGAGCGTGGCGTACTACGTACGCGTGCTGGCCGATCGGAGATCGCATCTGATCTCCCGATCGGTACAGGACGCAGATCCAGCGCCGGCTATCGAGCCTGTCAGCGGCCGTAGCGCTGCCCCAGTACCAACTGCTCTGGGCAGCGCGGTGCGCGCGGGCGGCGAGGGGTCGGCGATCACCGAGACGGTCTCGGCGACGGAGGGAGTGACCGCGCAGCGCCGGCCGTCGGCCGTCTCGAGCACGACCTCGCTGTCGTCGCTCACGGCGAGCGTGCCCTCGAGGCCCGGGTGCAGGCCTGAGGCCATCAGGTAGTGCAGGAGGTCCTCGGCCTCGTTCTCGAAGCGCAGGACGCGTACGGAGGCGCCGACGGCGACGTCGGCCAGCGGCACGCCCGCGAGGCGCTCGCCGGCGACGATCGGGTGACCGTGGGGGCAGGTCTTGGCGTCGCCGATCGCGGCGAGCATGCGCTCCTCGAGGACCGGCGACATGGCGTGCTCGAGGCGCTCGGCCTCCTCGTGGACCTCGTCCCAGGGGACGCCGAGCACGTCGGTGAGGAAGCGCTCGATCAGTCGGTGGCGGCGGACGATGCCCTCGGCGTGGGCGGCGCCGTCGTCGGTGAAGGCGATCTGGCGGTCCTGGCCGCGGGTGATGTAGCCGTCGCGTTCCAGTCGCCCGACCATCTCGTGGACGGTGGGCGCCGAGAGCTGCATCGCGCGCGCGACGTTCGCGCCGGTCATCGGCAGGCGGGCCTCCTGCAGCCAGAAGAGGATCTGCAGGTACTCCTCCTCCGCGACGGTCGCGGTGTCGGCGCTCATTTGGCTGATGCTAGAGGACGAACGCCGACATGCGGCCAGGACGCTCACTCCGCGAGCTGATCGAAGGTGCACTCGCGCGGGGACTTGTCCTCGCGCCAGCGGCGCAGCTTCGCGCCGTGGCGGATGCGCCCGGCGGAGACGTGGTCGAAGTCGATCTCGATCACGAGCTCGGGTCGCAGCCCGACCCACTCGAGCTCCTTGCCCGAGCTCCAGCGGCTGGGGTCGGCGGAGCCGCGCTCGCCGGACTCATACGGCGCGAGGAAGCCGACCAGGCGGCGCTTCTCGGCGGCGCTGAGACCGGAGCAGTGTCCGACGACGCGCAGATCGTCTCCGTCGTAGAGCCCGAGGATCAGCGCGCCGACGGTGTCGGCCTCCTTGCCGGGGCGCCAGCCGACGAGGACGGTGTCGATCGTGCGCACGCGCTTGACCTTGAACGTTCCCTTGCGCTCGCCCGGGCAGTAGGGGGCGGAGAGCTCCTTGGCGATCGCGCCCTCGGCGTGCTCCAGCCATGGCGCGGCCTCCTCGACAGTGCGGACGGCCCGCATCAGCTCGACGCGGCGCGCCGGCGAACTCGTCTTTCGCGAGCAGACGCTCGAGCGCGGTCGCGGCGCTCGGAGAGCGGGCGCTCCAGCAGCGACTCGTCCTCGAGCGCGAGCAGGTCGAAGACGACGTACACGGCGGGCGTCTCGACGGACAGGCGCTCGATGCGGGAGGCCGCCGGGTGGATGCGCTGGCCGAGCGCGTCGAAGTCCTCGTGGCCGCGGGCGTCGCGCACGACGATCTCGCCGTCGAGCACGTAGCGCCCGGCGGGCAGCGTGAGCTCGGGGAAGTAGCGCCCCAGCGGCTTGGCCGAGCGCGACTGCAGGTAGACGTCCTCGCCGTCGACGAAGGCGAGGCAGCGAAAGCCGTCGAGCTTGACCTCGTAGATGTAGTCCTCGCCGACCGGCAGCTCCTTGCGCGAGAGCGCGAGCTGGGGCTTCAGCGGCGGTTGCAGGGGCAGGCTCATCGCGGGTTCAGGCCTCCTTGCCGACGCGCCTGGCGCGGCTGGGCTGAACGCGCCGGGGCTCGTTCTTCTGCTTGCGAAAGTGCGGCGGCCAGGGCGCGTCGCCGAGGCCCTCGCGCTCGTCGCGTGCGGCCAGCTCAAGCAGCGAGTCGAAGCGACGCCGGAGCGTCGTCGATCGTGGCCGACGGGTCGCCGCGCTCGCGCAGGCGCGCGGGGACGGTGTCCAGGCGCAGCTCGCGCCGGGTCGACGTCGGCGACCTCCTCCCACTCCAGCGGACAGGAGACGCGGGCGTCGGCGACGGCGCGCACGGAGTAGGCCGAGGCGACGGTGCGGTCGCGGGCGTTCTGGTTGTAGTCGATGAAGACGCCCTCGCGTTCCTCCTTCCACCAGCGGCTGGTGGCGCGGCCGGGCATGCTGCGCTCGACCGCGCGCGCGAGCGCGAGCGCGGCGCGGCGCACCTCGGTGAAGTCGTGCTCGGGGAGGATGCGCACGTAGATGTGGATGCCGCGCGAGCCCGAGGTCTTGGGATAGCCGCGCAGCTCGTGCTCCTCGAGCACCTCGCGCACGCCGAGCGCGACGTGCGCGCACCTCGGAGAAGGGCACGTCCGGTCCGGGGTCGAGGTCGATGCGCAGCTCGTCGGGGTGGTCGAGGTCGGAGCGGCGCACGGGCCAGGGGTTCCAGTCGATCACCCCGAGGTTCACGCCCCAGACGAGATGGGCGGCGTCGTTGGGCACGAGCTCGCGGGCGGAGCGGCCGCTGGGGAAGGTGACGGTCGCGGTCTCGATCCACTCGGGCGCGGAGCTGGGGACGCGCTTCTGGAAGAAGGGCTCGCCCTGCACTCCGTCGACCCAGCGCTTCATCACGGTGGGGCGCTCGCGCAGGTGGCGGACGACGGCCGGCGCGCACTCGACGTAGTAGTCGACGAGGTCGAGCTTCGTCAGGCCGCGCTCGGGGAAGAAGGGCTTGGCGGGGCTGCTGACGCGCAGCTCGCGCCCGTCCACCTCGAGAACGACGTGCTCCTTCTCGGCGGCCATGATGAAAGGATGCCAGGCATGCCGATACCGGACACGCTCCTGCTCGCGGTGTGCGCGCTGGGGCCCGATCTGCCGGCTGAGCGCGCGGCGCGAGCGCTAGCGCGGGGCGTGCGCGCGGGCGGGATGGCACGCGCCGGATCGTCTGCCCGATCGAGGACGGCCCGCCGGCGGGAGTTCGACGAACGGATGCGCCGCGCGCGGGCGGTGATCGTCGGCGCGGAGCGCCTGAGCCGAGAGACGCTCGCGGGAAGCGCAGTGTTCGAGATCGCCACGCGCGCGCGTCAGGCGGGGGTGCCGGCGTATGCGGTGACGGGCGCGAACGAGCTTGATGCGTTCGACGCGCGAATGCTCGACCTGCAGCTGATCCTCGAGGCCTGCACAGCACGCGGGCTCACGGCGGCCGGCAAGAGGCTCGCGCGGCTGGCCTGAGCTCGCGCGGCTGGCCTGAGCTCGCGCGGCTGGCCTGAGCTCGCGCGGCTGGCCTGAGCTCACGCGGCTGGCCTGAGGCTCAGCGCGCGGCTGACCGCCATCCCGCGAGACTGGGCGAGGATCGCGGCCTGACTCGCGGCCACGCCCAGCCACCCCTAGCCCGACGGCTACTCGGGCAGCGAGCGCGCCACCTCGTACACCAGCCGCGCGGTGTCGGCGACGGTGGAGTAGTCGAGGTTCGCGGGGATGTCGCTGGGCAGGTGGTAGTTGGCGGGGGCGAGCCAGTCGGTCATCGAGACGAGCGTGGCGATCGGATAGCCGGCGCGGCGAGGGGATCACGCTGTCGGTCGAGGCGCGGGCGCGGTAGCCGCGGTGCAGGGGGATGCCGAGCGCGTCGGCGCGCTCGGCGAAGAGGTCGCGCAGCCAGGGACCGGCGTACTCCTCCATCCGGATCGGGCCCCTCGGCCTCGAGCAGCACGAGGTGGGGCGAGCCGACGGTGTCGAGGTTGACGAAGCGCGTGGTGGCCGGGTCGAGCTCGTGGCGGTGGCTTGCGAGGAACGCGCGGATGCCGTCCTGGAGGGTCTCCTCGGCGCCGCAGGAGACGAGCAGCACGCGCAGGCCGGGGATCGGGCGCTCGCGCAGGAGCTCGGCGAGCGCGACGATGCAGGCGACGCCGGAGAGGTTGTCGTTGGCGCCCTGGACGGTCTCGCTGCGCCAGACGTCGGCGACGAGCGCGGTGCCGAGCAGGCCGAGGACGAGCCCCTTGAACGCGCCGACGCGCCGCAGGCGCGCCAGACGGGCAGGAGCGCGCCGGCGAACGTCGCGAGCGGTCCGGCGAGCCCGAACCACCACTGGGGCAGCGGGGTCTTGAAGCGCTCGAGCACGTGCGGCGCGCGTTCGTGCAGCTTGCGCTGGAGGCGTCTGGTCGAAGATCATGCCGGTCTGCGGGGCGTCGTGGTGGGCGATCACGACGAGCGTGCGCGAGGCCTGCGGATCGCCGGCGCGGGCGATCAGGTTGACGGTGGCGCGGCGGCGGCGGACGAGGCGGCGCAGGATGCGGGGGCCGTTGTGGGCCTCGTCGACGATCCCGGCGAACGTCGCGGCGGCGAGCAGCGCGCCGGCGCAGGCGCCGGCCGCGTAGCGAGAGCAGCGCGGCGAGGATGCCGAGCAGACCGAGGCCGGTGGCGGTCGGCGGGAAGGTGCCCCAGGAGGGCTCGTCCTCGAGCTCGACCTCGACGCCTGCGACCGCGCTGCAGGCGCTCGCGCAGCCACTCCGCGGCGGCGCGCTCTCCGGGCGAGCAGGGCGGGCGCTCGAGCGGGGCGAGCGTCTCGACGACCTCGCGCAGGGTGGCTTCGATCTCGGGCACGCGGTCGAGATCGGATGCGGCGAGTCCGGGGGCCGAGCTCATCGCGTGCGCACGCCGCGAGGGCGGGCGGTGGTCGTGGTGGTCGGCGGGACTCACAGAAAGCATTGTCCCTCACCGCGATAGGTGGGGACCTCCTCGACGATGCGATCGCCGGAGAGCAGGTGCAGCGAGGCGAAGCGCTCGCACAGCTCGCCGGCCTTGGCGTGGCGCAGCCACACGCGATCGCCGACGGCGAGATCGTCGGCGGCGTTTCCGAGCAGCGGCGTCTGCACCTCGCCGGCGCCCTCCTGGGAGTCCAGGCGCAGCCCCGCGGGCAGGTGGGGAACGCGGCAGGCGCGCGGCGTCGGCGGGACCGGAGGCGAGGTAGCCGCCGCCGAGCACGGTCGCGACGCGCGGCCCGGGACGGCGCACGACGGGCAGCGCGAACAGCGCAGCCGGGCGGGGTGTGAACGCGCGGTAGGAGTCGAACAGCGCCGGGCCGTAGAGCCCCGAGCCGGCGGTCAGCTCGGTGACGGCGCGCTCGCGCGCGGTGAGGTGCAGGCTGCCGGTGCCGCCGGCGTTGACGAACTCCAGCGGGGCCAGCTCGCGCACGGCGGCGATCGGCGTGCGCGCGGCGGGCGGCGAGCTCGCGGGCGGAGCGCGACTGCAGCGCGCGGATCGCGAGCGCACGCAGGGGACGGCCGCGCGGGGCGTCGCCGAGGCCGGCGATGTGCGCCTCGTAGGACATGATCCCGACGAGCTGCAGCGTGTCGCGCGCGAGGATCGCACGGGCGAGCGCGACGGCCTGCGCGGGGGTGTGCACGGGCGAGCGCTTGGCGCCGATGGCGATGCGTCCGCCGAGCGCGCGGTAGCCGGCGTCGAGGTCGATGCAGACGCGGATCGGCGTCCTGCGAGCGCCGCGCAGGCGCGGCGTCGATCAGGTCGAGCTGGGCGGTGTCGTCGACCATGATCGTGACGCGGGCGCGCGGGAGCTCGGCGGGCAGCCGCGCCAGCTCGCGCAGGGCGGCGCGGTCGGCCGTGGGGTAGGCGACGACGATGTCCTCGAAGCGATGGCGGGCGAGCCAGAGCGCCTCGGGGAGGGTGAACGCGAGCGTGCCCGCGAACCCGTCGCGGGCGAGCACGCGTTCCTGCAGCGCGCGGCAGCGGACCGACTTGCTCGGCGAGGCGGATCGGGCGGTGTGCGGCGCGGCGTTCGAGGTCGAGCGCGTTGGCCCAGAGCGCGTCGAGGTCGACGAGCGCGAAGGGCGGGTCGAGATCGGCCGTGGCACGTTCGAGTCGCAGGAGATCAGTTTGGGGGTCTTTTTGGGGCGCATCCGCGCGGGTCTGTGGGGAAGAGGGCGGGTGGGCGCGGGGCGTCCGGCCCCGCTCCGGCGCGTCCGGTTGGGAAGGGGTCGCGCTCATCCGGCGTCCTGCGTGTCGGGAGTCTCGGAGGCGCCGGAGACGGGTCCGAGCACGCGATCGGTGTAGTCGTTTGCGAAGCGGCCGTGCGGGTCGAGGCGCGCGCGCACGGCCTGAAAGCGCTCCCAGTCGGGGTAGCGCGGGCGCAGCGTGGCGGCGGTCTGGAAGTGGCGCTTGCCCCAGTGGGGACGACCGTCGAGGTCGTCCATGATCTCCTCGACGGCCCGGAAGTAGGGCTCGTAGGCCATGCCCTTGTACATGTGCACGGCGACGAAGCCGCTGTCGCGCCCGGCGGCGGTGCTGAGCAGGGCGTCGTCGGCGGCGACCGTGCGAACCTCGATCGGGAAGGGCACGGCGAACCCGCGCGCGGGCACGAGCGCCATCACGCGGCGGACGGCCTCGGAGGTGGCGGCGCGCGGGAGCGCGTACTCCATCTCGGTGAAGCGCACGAGGCGCGGGCTCGCGAAGATGCGATCGGAGCGGTCCACGCGCGTGGAGGAGCCCGCCAGGCGCGTGACCAGACGGTTGATCTGGGGGATGAAGCCGGGCAACCGGCGGCCGGCGCGGCAGAACAGGCCGAAGGCGTGGTTGGTGAGCAGGATGTCGTTCGCGTAGGCGTTCACGCGCCCCCGCGGGCGCGGCGGCTCGGCGGTGCGGTTGTTCGTGCGCGTGAGCGCGGTGTCGGCGTGGGGGAAGACGAAGAACTCGAAGTGGTCGTTGTCCAGCGCGAGCTCCTCGAAGCGCTCGAGCACTTCGGCGAGCGGTCGCGGGGAGTCGCGCCCGCGCAGGGTGAAGGCGGGCACGCAGCGCAGCGTGACCTCGGCGATCGCGCCGAGTGCACCGAGCGATACGCGCGCGGCGCGAAAGGTCTCGGGGTCCTCGTCGGGTGCGCAGCGCAGGAGCGAGCCGTCGGCGAGCACGAGCGTGAGCTCGACCACCTGCGCGGAGATGTTGCGGCAGGCGCGCGCCGGTGCCGTGGGTGGCGGTGGCGATCGCGCCGGCGAGCGTCTGGGCGTCGACGTCGCCGAGGTTCTCCAGCGCGAGCCCGTGCTCGGCCAGGCGCGCGGAGAGCTCGCGGATCGTGATGCCGGCCTGGACGCGCACCAGCCCGGAGGAGCGGTCGACGTCGAGAACGCGCGTGAGGCGGTCCGAGTCTCAGCTGCAGGCCGTCGGTGAGGGCGATGTCGCTGAAGGAGTGCCCGGAGCCCGCGACCCGCACGCGGCGGTCCTGCGGCGCCGGCGTCGACGATCGCCGCGCAGAGCTCCTCGATCGTGCCCGGTGTCGCGACGGCCGCGGGACGGCAGCGCTGATCGCCGGCCCAGTTGCGCCACCGCCCCGCCGAAGCTGCGCGCCCACTCCCGACTTCGGCCGCGTGTGCGACCCGCGCCCGCGGCGCCGTCCCGCTCCCCCGCGGGGGCGGTACGGGGTCGTCGCGGCGCGGGTGTCGCTAGTAGGCTCGCTCATCGGATGACCGAGCCCGAGCCTACTCCGCGCGCGGGTGTGCGTGCCCCGCGCGCGCGGGCGCTGCCGACGCCGGGAGCGCGGCGGGCGACGGTGATCGGGGCGGGCTCGTTCGGCACGGCGCTGGCGGTCCTGCTGGCCCGAGGCGGCTTGCGCACGACGTTGCAGGCGCGCACGGTCGAGCAGGCGGAGCTGCTGGCGCGGGAGCGCGAGAACCGCAACTACCTGCCGGGCGTGGAGCTGCGAGCGGGGCTGCGCATCGAGCCCGCTTCGGCGGGGGTGGCGCGCGCGGACTATGTGTTTCTGGCGGTGCCCTCGCGCGGGCTGGGCGAGGTGATCGAGGCGCTGGGCGCGAGTGGCCTCAGCCGGCGCACGGCCGTGGTGTCTGTCGCGAAGGGACTCGTCCCGCCCGAGGGCGCGCCGCCGACGAGCGTGCTGAGCGCGCACTTCGGCGCGGAGCGCGTGGCCTGTTTGGGCGGCCCCGCGCACGCGCAGGAGATGGTGCGCGCGGGCGCGGCGCTGGTGGCGGCGTCGGTGGACGAGGAGCTCGCGGGCGCGCTCGCGCAGATGCTCACGCGCGCGGGTGTGGTGTGCGAGCGCTCCAACGACCCGATCGGCGTGGAGCTCGCGGGCGCGGCGAAGAACGCGGCGGCGCTCGCGGCTGGCGCGACGGAGGCGCAGGGACTGAACGCGGCCGGGGCGGCCGCGGGACACATCTTCGCGGAGGTGTGGCGCTACGCCGAGAGCCTCGGAGCGCGCCCGGAGTCGATGATCGGCCTGGCGGGCGCCGGCGATCTGGTCGCCACGGCGCTGGCCCGCGAGAGCCGCAACCGGCGCGCGGGCGAGCTGCTGGCGGCGGGCGTGCCCGCGTCGGAGATCCCGGCCCAGATCGGCCAGGCGGTCGAGGCGCTGGAGTCGGTCCCGCTGCTCGGCCGCGCGCTCGAGCGCGCGGGCGTGGAGGCGCCGGTCACAAGCGCGCTCGGCAGGCTGATCTCGGGCGAGCTGCCGCTGGACGAGTGGGTCGCGCTGGTACGCGCGACGGTCCCCCCGCCGGCGCTGTGGCGACGGCGCCCGCAGCCGGGGTTCTGGCGGCGCGTGTGGCGCCGCCTGAACCGCCCGGGCTGAGCTGGGAGTCTCCCGGCGCCCCGAAGTGGGGCCGGACGCCCCACGCCCGCCCGTCCTTGCCGGGGACACGCTGCGCGGATGCGACCCAACCCCTCCACCGCCGAACGCTCCGCCGCATGCCGATGCGTGGGCGCCCGCCTCGTATTTCAGCTTTCGGTCACCAGCGTGCTCACGACCGCCTCGTAAACCCCCGCGCCATTCGCCGCCTCGCAGACGCGCACGTTCTCGTAGGGGGCCATCGCCGCGCGGATCGAAGGATCGCGCGCCACCGCGTTCGCGACCAGCCAGAACGCGCCCACGTGTCGTGCGCAGGCGAGGTCCTCGCGCGAGTCTCCCACCGCGAACGTCTCCTCCCGCTCGTACCCTCGCACGCGCATGTGCAGCGCGACCGCCGCCGCCTTCGACGCCCCCGCCGGCAGCAGGTGATAGCCGCGCACGTGATCCAGCTCGGCCAGCGCGGGCGAGCGGCGGTTGACGACGCCGTTGTCCACCAGCCGCAGGTTCTCGTGGCCCTGCTCGACCAGCAGCGCAGTCGACCTCCTGCGCGTCGACCAGCCCGCGGAACGGGTGTGAGACTTCCCGCGCGATGTGCCACGGCTCGTGGTACTCGAGCCGCCCGACGTAGCGTTCGAGCAGCAGGCCAGGCGCGCCCGAACGCTCGATCTGCTCGGCGATCGCTCAGCTCGCCCGGGACCATCTCGCCCGTCAGCCAGTGCTCCTCGCCCCCCAGCTGCCAGTCCGCGCCCAGCACGACGCACGCGCCGGCCTCGAAGATGAACGAGTCCTGCCCCAGCAGGCGCGCGTCCTCGTGCACCTGCGCGCGGCGACGGCCCGACATCAGCACGATCTCCACGTCCGCGCGCAGACAGGCCTGCACTGCGCGCACCCCGTCGAGCGACACGCGCCCCTCGCCGTCGTGCAGCAGCGAGGCGCGCCGCCCCAGCAGCGTTCCGTCGAGATCGACGTAGACGCAGCGCACGCTCACGACGCGACACCCGTTCCGGCCAAGGCCGGACGCTCGACCGCGAGCTCGGGGATCTCGACACCCGCGAGCCGTCCTTCAGCCTGCGCACGCGCGGCGATCGTCGCGAGCACCGTCCGCGCCATCGGCGCAAGCGCCGACAGCGGCTGGTGGCGGTTGCGGTGCTCTCGCAGGTCCACCTGCGCGATGCCCTCCAACCCGACCTCGCGCCAGACGTCGATCAGCATCCCCATCTCGACGCCGTAGCCGGTCGCGAACGGGACGCGCTGCAGCAGCTCGCGCCGCGCCGCGACCTCGCCCGCGAGCGGCTGCGCGACGGCCGCGAGCTCGGGATAGAACAGCTCGAGCGCCGGGCGCGCCAGCAGGTGGTTGACGCGCCCACCGCCCTCCGGCAGCGAGATCCCGCCGTGCTCGAACGGACGCCGGTAGAAGGCCTTGACGAAGGACGATCTCGCCCTCCTCCGGCGCCTCGCACAGCAGCGGCCCGAGCAGACCGCGTTGCGTAGTGCGTGCAGTCGCCCTGCCGTGTCGGCGTCCAGGTAGCAGACGATCTCGCCGCCCAGCACCGACAGCGCGCGATACATCGCATCGCCCTTGCCCAGCACCGGACCGAGCTCACTCATCAGCTCGGCCTCCTGGTAGACGAGCGCCCCCGCCCGCTCGGCCACCGCCGCGGTCCCGTCGAGCGGAGGCGGCGTCGATCACGACGACCTCGTCGATCGCGCCCGCTTCGCGCAGGCGCGATCAACGCGCGCACGATGATCCGCCGACCGTCTGCCCGCACTCGCGCGCGGGCAGGCACACCGACACGCCCAGGCCGCGCTGCGCTCGCGCGGAGCGATGCGCTCGGGCGTGTACGAGCGAATGATGGAAGGTGCGCGTTTGCGCCCAGCGCTCGGCGGCGGAGACGGTCATCGCATCTACTATCGCAACCCATGCCCGAAAACCGCCCCTCCGGCGCCGACGCGCTCTCCCCGCGCGCCGCGCCCACAGCCGCCAAGCCCGCGGCGCGGAAAGCCGGCAAAGAACGCAAGATCGAGCCCTGGAGCGCGCTGCTGGACGAGGGGCGCGCGGACGAGCGGCTCGTACGCGAAGCCCGCGAGGGACCGAGCACAGGCGCGCCTCGTGGACATCCCCGGGGCGCTTCACCCAGAGGTGCTCGCGGCGCTCGCGCAGCTCGGGATCGAGCAGCTCTACTCCCACCAGGCACAGGCGATCCACGCGGCCACCGAAGGTCCGACGATCGTCACTACCGGCACTGCCTCGGGCAAGTCGATGTGCTTCAACCTGCCGACGCTGCACATCCTCTGCGAACAGACGCGCGCGCGGGCGCTGTACCTGTACCCGACCAAGGCGCTCGCCCAGGACCAGGCGCGCGCGCTGAACGCGTTCGGGCTGACGCAGCGGGTGCGCCCGGCGATCTACGACGGCGACACGCCGCGCGAGTCGCGCGCGGACATCCGCCGCAACGCCAACGTGGTGCTGACCAACCCCGACATGCTGCACGTCGGCATCCTCCCCAACCACGCCGCCTGGGCGGAGCTGTTCGCGAACCTCGCGGTGGTGGTGGTCGACGAGGCCCACGTCTACCGCGGCGTGTTCGGCTCCCACGTCGCCGGCGTGCTGCGGCGGCTGCGGCGCATCGCCGCCGCGTACGGCACCGCCCCGATCTTCCTGCTGACCTCGGCGACGATCGCCAACCCGGTCGAGCTCGCCGAGCGCCTGACGGGCCTGGAGGACATCGCGCTGATCGACGAGGACGGCTCGCCCGCGCCGGGGCGGCGGATCGCGATGTGGAACCCGCCGCTGACCGACGCCGCGCTGGGCACGCGCCGCTCTGCCCTGGGCGAGGCCGCCGAGCTGCTCGCGCGTCTCGTGCGCGAGGGCGCGCGCGCGATCTGCTTCATGAAGTCGCGCAAGGGCGTCGAGCTGCTCAGCCGGCTGATCAAGCAGGACCTCGAGGCAAGCGGACAAGCCGGAGCTGGCCGGCGCGATCGAGCCCTACCGCGCCGGCTACACCCCCCAGCAGCGCCGCGAGCTGGAGGAGCGGCTGACGCGCGGCGAGCTGCGCGCGGTGATCACGACCGACGCGCTGGAGCTCGGCATCGACATCGGCGAGCTCGATGCGGCCGTCGTCGTCACCTTCCCCGGCACGGTCGCCTCGCTGCGCCAGATGTGGGGCCGCGCCGGGCGGCGTGGGCGCGGCCTGGCGGTGTACGTCGCCGGCGAGGACGCGCTCGACCAGTTCTTCTGCCGCCACCCCGAGGAGTTCCTCGACCGTCCCGTCGAGGCCGCGATCCTCGACCACGAGAGCCCGCTGATCTTCGCCGCGCACCTGCTGTGCGCCGCGCACGAGGGACCGCTCGACGCCGGCGACGCCGAGTTCTTCGGCCCGCGCCTGCAGGCCCAGGCCGAGCTGCTCGTGAGCGCCGGACGCCTGCGCGCCCGCGCGCCGTGCCGCGGGACGCAAGCCGACGCGACGAGGCGCTCGGGCAGCGAGACCTACGTGCTGCGCGACCCCGGCTCCTATCCCGCCGGCGGAAGTCTCCCTGCGCTCGGCCTCCCCGGACAGCTTCGCGATCGTCGACGTCTCCTCCGGCGAGCTGCTCGGCCAGACGGAGGCCGCGCGCGCCCACTCGACCGTGCACGACGGCGCGATCTACCTGCACCAGGGGCGCTCCTATGAGGTCCGCGATCTCGACCTCGACCACCGCCGCGCGCTGGTGGCGCCGTTCGAGGGCGACTGGTACACCCAGCCCAAGCGCGAGACGATGACCCAGATCGAGCGGCTGCTCGACCGTCGCGAGCGCTCGGCGTGACGCTCAGCTTCGGCGAGGTGTCGGTCACCGAGACGGTGCTCGCCTACCAGCGCCGGCGCCTCTCAGACCACGCGCAGATCGACCTCGTCGCGCTCGACCTGCCCGAAACGAGCTTCTCCACGCAGGCGCTGTGGTTCGAGCTCGACCCGGCCGAGCCCTGCCGACGCGGCGATCCCGCTGGAGTCGCTGCTCGGCGCGCTGCACGCGACCGAGCACGCCCAGATCGCGGTGCTGCCGCTGATCGCGATGTGCGACCGCTGGGACATCGGCGGCCTGTCCACCAACCTGCACCCCCAGACGGGCGCTCCGACGATCTTCGTCTACGACGGGCACCCCGGCGGCGTCGGCATCGCCCGCACCGCGTTCGCCCGCTTCGAGGAGCTCTGCGAGGACGCGCACCGGCTGATCGCCGGCTGCGGCTGCAGCGACGGGTGCCCCTCCTGCGTACAGTCCCCGAAGTGCGGCAACCTCAACGAACCGCTGTCCAAGGCCGGCGCCCGGCTGCTGCTGGAGCGGATGCTCGCCGCCACGGCGCAGCCGCCGGTGGGACGCCGCTCTGATCGGGCGCTGCGCTGTTGAACTACATGACGATGCTCGCATTCGCGAAAAGAGCGGCGCTCGCCGGGATCGTCGTCTGCGTGGCCCTCGCGGCGAGCGCGGTCGCCGCCGAAGCGCCGCCGAGCCAGGCGATCGTCGGCGAAGGCCCCGGCGGGCGCACCGCGCTGACGCGCTGGACGCTGCGCCGCGACCCCTCCAATCGCGGCAATCGCGCTCGGCTGGCAGCGCGGGCGGCTTCGGCGGGAGCGAGCGTGAGCGTCCCCAACGTCATCGACCCCACGCGCTACGCCGGCGCCTCGGCGCAGGCCAACTACGAAGGCTCGGTCGCGTGGTATCGCACGACGTTCGCCGCCCCCGCGGCGGGTACCTACGCGCTGAGCTTCCAGTCGGCCAACTTCCCCGCGCAGGTGTGGGTGGACGGGCACGCGCTCGGCTCCCATCGCGGCTCCTACCTCCCGTTCGAACCGCGCGCGCGGCTCGGGCCGCCGGCCGACACACGGTGGTCGTGCGCGTCGACTGGCGCGACCCCGCCGCGCAGTCGCGCATCGGCTTTCACCGCACCTGGTTCAACTGGGGCGGGCTCGACGGCGAGGTCAGCGTGCGTCCGATCGGCGCGAGCGAGCTGTCCAATCCGACGATCCAGACGACGCTCTCGCCCGGCTTCGTCGTCTGCGTGCGCGCCCCCTGTCCCAACGATCCCCGCCGACCAGAGCGCGAGCGTGCGCGTCAGCGTGCAGGTGCGCAACGACGGCGCCTCCGGGCGCGCGATCGTGCCCACGGGCTCGCTCGTGCACGGCGTCGCAGACGATCCCGCTGAGCTTCCCCGAACAGCACCTCGCCCATGGCCAGAGCACGACCGTGAGCACGAGCGTGACCGTGCCCGAACCGGCGCTGTGGTCGCCCGCGAGCCCGAGCCTGTACCAGCTGACGCTCGCGGTCGGGCAGGAGTGCAGCTACTCCGCGCGCGTGGGGCTGCGCCAGCTCACCTGGCACGGCGGGCGCGTGTACCTGAACGGACAGCGCCTGCGGGTGCACGGCGCCACGCATCCAGGAGGACGCGCTCGGTCACGGCGATGCGCTCACGCCGGGCGACGAGAACGCGATCGTCTCCGAGCTGCGCGCGATCGGCGCGAACGCGGTGCGCGCCCAGCATCCGCTGGACCCGGCGCTGCTGGAACGGCTTCGACGCGGCCGGGCATCCTCGTGTGGCAGGGCATCGGCCCGGTCGAAGGCGCCGGCAACTGGTACTCGAACACGCCCGGGCTGCTCGCGCACGCCGAGCGCCAGGCGCGCACCGCGGCGATCGCCGACGCAACTGCACCCGTCGATCTTCGCCTGGAACCTCGTCGACGAGGTCGCCGAGAACGGGCGCGACGGCGCAGAGGTCTCCTACGTGCAGTCGCTGACCCGCTGGCTGCACGCCTACGACCCGACGCGGATGGTCGCGGTGGACGTGTGGGGCGATCATCCGCCGGCCCACCCGGGCGCGCTGTATCGCGGAGTCGACGCGATCGCCGAGACCGACTACTCGGGCTGGTATGACCACCCCCACAACTCCCCGGCGGCGGTCAGCGCGGAAATCTCACGCCGCCTGGGCGCGATGCGGCGCACGTTCGCCGGCCGCGTGCTCGCTGATCAGCGAGTTCGGCGCCGAATCCAACGGCCTGAACCCAGCGGGCAGCCCCGGCAGCTACTCCTTCCAGTCCTCGCTGCTCGCGCGCCACATCCGCGCCTACGCGGCCGACCCGCAGCTCAGCGGCATGTTCGTCTACCTGCTGCGCGACTACCCCCTCGTCCCCACGTTCCAGGGCGGCTCGATCCACGGCGTGCTGCCGCGGCTGCGGCTGATCGAAGGGCTCAACCAGAAGGGCCTGTTCACCTACGGCGGGCGGGCCAAGCCGGCGGTGGGCGTGGTCGCGAGGTCGTATCGGGCGTTGGGCTTGTCGGGTTGAGGGTCGCCGACTCGGCAGAGGCCGGCGGCGGCAGGCGAGCAACCTAATCGGAGACACCCGCCGGGGCGACTGACCAGTGTCCGCCGCAGACTCGGACTCGATGTTGATGAGCTCTGACAAACGGTCCATCTTTCTGAATTGATCTTTGGTGTGGTCTCATGGCAGAGACCGGCCGGGACATACACAAGGGGTACGTCGCCCGCCCGTGCCATTGCGTGTGACGAGCGTCGCGACCCAAATAAACGCAAGGTCCCGGCGCACCGCCGGGACGGATGGAGGCGAGGACATGTCACGAGGCAGAACAATCATGTTGGTCCTGCTGGGAACGTTTGCGTTGAGCGCCATATCGGCCGGCGCCGCGGCGGCGGAAGCGCCCCGCTGGTGGGTCGCCGGCGCACTGCTCAGCGGAACCTCGACGGTAGCGGAAGCGACTAACGTCACGACCCCAATGACGATCACTGCATCCGGACTCGCTTTCGAATGCAACAAGGTGAAAGTCAAGAACGGGTTCATCGAAGCCCCCGGGAAAGTTTTAGAGGAATCGGAGATCTTCGAAGAATGCGTGGTGGCCGGTCAGCCGGCGTGCTCGATCCCCACTACGGAAAGCTTTCCGTTGAAGGCGACCCTCGAACGTGTCGGTGAAGCGATCAAGCTAAAATTTGAATCCCAAGCCGCGGGCAACGAACTCGCTGTCTTTAAAATTAACGGCGCCGGCTGCAGCGTCCAGGGCACACATAAACTCACCGGGACGATGGTCTGCGACTATCCAGGTGTGGAAACGGAATCACTCGAACATCCGCTCGAATTCACGGCTAGCTCCGGCAGCAAAGTAAAAGTCGGCGGACTCACGGCTACGTTCACGGGGACGGTCAAAGCGTGGCTCGCCTCGGGACAATTATGGTCTGCTCGGTAACCGTGGTGCGATAGCCGGCAAGCCTGTGCGGAAGGCGTCGGGACAGTGCGATCCCGACGCCTATGTAGCTGGTGTCATCGAGGTCGTCCGGTGCACAACCCCTGTCCGCGCGCCGGCCGACCATCGGCGAGCTTTTGCAGCACCGGGCGCAGTGCTGTGCGAACATGCCGCCCGTGCGCGTCCTGCTCACCGGCCACCACGGCTACATCGGTTCGGTCTTGCTTCCGCTGCTGCTCGACGCCGGGCACGAGGTGGTGGGCCTCGACAACTTCCTGTATGAGGGGTGCGACTTCGGCGAGGACGACACGCCGGCCATCACGGTCATCCGCAAGGACGTCCGCGACGTGACGACGGGCGACCTGGAGGGGTTCGACGCGGTCCTACACCTCGCCGCGCTCTCGAACGATCCGCTCGGAGACCTCAACCCCGAGTGCACGTACGCGGTCAATCACCGCGCGTCGGTCTCGCTGGCGCGCGCGGCCAAGCAAGCGGGCGTCGAGCGCTATCTGTTCTCCTCCTCGTGCAGTCTGTACGGCGCAGCCGATCGCGACTGGGTGACGGAGACCGCGGAGTTCAACCCGGTGACGCCCTACGGTGAGTCGAAGGTGCTCGCCGAGCGCGACATCGGCCTGCTCGCCGACGAGGCGTTCAGCCCGACGTTCCTGCGCAACGCCACCGCGCACGGCCTCTCCCCCCGCCACCGCGGCGATTTGGTCGTCAACAACCTGACGGCTTTTGCGTACGCTACCGGCGAGGTGCTGATGCGCAGCGACGGCACTCCGTGGCGACCGCTCGTGCACATCGAGGACATCGCGCGCGCCTTCCTCGGCCTGCTGGAGGCCCCGCGCGAGACGGTGCACGGCGAGGCGTTCAACATCGGCGCCGACGAGGAGAACTACCAGATCGCGGATGTCGCGCGGATCGTGGAGGAGGTCGTGCCGGACTCCCGCGTCGCGCTCGCGCAGGACGCGGGCCCGGACAAGCGCAGCTACCGCGTGAGCTTTGCGAAGTTCGAGCGCGCCTTCCCGGAGCTTCACCCGCGCTGGACGGTTCGCGCGAGCGCCGAGCAGATGCTCGAGGCCTACCGCGAGCGGGACCTTCAGCATCGAGGACTTCACCGGCTCGCGGTTCATGCGCATCGCCCGCCTGCAAGAGCTGGCGCAGGCCGGACGGCTGGATGAGGAGCTGCGCCGGCAAGGCCGCGAGCAGCTCGCCGTCAGCTGAGATCTCGGGCTGCGAGCAGCTCGCGGTCAGTTGAGATCTCGGGCCGCGAGCGCGTGCGGCGCCGGTAAAGCTGTGAGCGCCGATTCTGAGGCGTAGAAGCGATACGTCTCCTGCAGCCCTCGCTGCAGGTCCCACTCGGGCGCCCAGCCGAGATCGGCGGCGATCGCTGCAGCAGTCGAGCCACTGACGTTCAAGCTCGCCGTGCGGCGTGCCGCGCCCTTGGACGTCGGGCTCGAGGCCCAGGCCGGAGATCTCGACGAGCTGCGTGACAACCTCGAGGACGCTGACGGGGCGCCCGATGCTCGCGTTCCACGCGCGACCGCGCAGCTCCGGACGATCGAGCGAGCGCGCGATCGCGAGGTAGGCGGAGACGGCGTCCTCGGCGTAGAGGAAGTCGCGCTCCATCAGCCCATCGGAGCGGATTACCGGCCGCTCGCCCGCGAGCAGCGCGCGGATCGTGCCGGGGATCAACCGCGAGAAGTTGAAGTCGCCGCCGCCGAAGACGTTGCCAAAGCGCGTCACCGCTACGGGCAGCCCGAAGGTATGCGCGTAGGAGCGGGCGATGATGTCGGCGCCGGCCTTGGAGGCGTCGTAGGGGTAGTGGGGTTGTAGGGCGTGGTCCTCGCGGTAGGGAAGCTGCTCGTGGATCCCGTAGGCCTTGTCGGTGGAGGCGACGACGATTCGCTCAGGCGGCTCGCTCGCTACACGACAGGCCTCGAGCAGGTTCCAGGTGCCGCGGACGTTGACCTCGAAGGTGTGAAGCGGGGAGCTCGCCGCCGACCCCACGATGGCACTGGCCGCGAGATGGAACACGGCCTGCACGCCGTGATCCTCGATCGCCGCGCACAGCGAGGCGTGGTCGAGCAGATCGGCTGCCACCGCGGTGCAGCGCTCGGGCAGCCCGCGCAGGAGGAAGCGGGAGGGTTCAGCGAGCGGGCGGTCGAGGACGAGCACCTGCGCACCCTCGTCCAGCAACCGCTCGGCGACCCAGGAGCCGATGAAGCCCTGGGCGCCGGTGAACAGCACGCGCGTTCCCGCCCAGGCACTGCTCACAGCGCCCGCACCGTGCCCTCCGCGAGACGGCCGCTCGACGTGTTCGCCACCCAACCCTCCGTCGCGCTCGGCCGCGACTAGGCGCGGTTGCCGCGTGCGATGCGGCGCAGGTCGATGGTTTCGTCATACAGCTTCGCGTCGACGCCCAGCTCGAGCGCGACCTCGCGCAGTGGGCGCCCGGAGGCGGTCGCCTGTTTGACGATCTCGGTGCCCTTGTCGTAGCCGATCGCGCCGTTGAGCGCGGTGGCGACGGCGAGTGTCGCACCGGCGGAAGCGGCCGCGCCGGCCTTGTTGGCCTGGATGCCGTCGACGCACTTCTCGGCGAACACGCGCGAGGTGCGAAGTCAGCAGACGCAGCGATTCGAGCAGATTGCGCGCGATCAGCGGGATGCGCACGTTGAGCTCGAACTGCCCCTGCATGCCGCCGACGGTGATCGCGGTGTCGTTGCCGATCACCTGCGCGGAGACCTGCAGCACGACCTCGGGGATCACGGGGTTGACCTTGCCGGGCATGATCGAGGAGCCCTTCTGCAGCTCGGGCAGCAACAGCTCGCCGATGCCGGCGCGCGGACCCGAGCCCATCAGCGCGAGATCGCCGGCGATCTTGGTGAGCGAGACGGCGATTACCTTCAGCGCGCCCGACAGCTCGACCAGCGCGTCGCGGTTGGCCTGCGCCTCGAACGGGTCGAGCGCCGGGGCGATCTGCTTGAGGCCCGATTCCTTCTTCAGGCGCGCGCGCACCTTCTCGGCGAACTTGGCGTGCGTGTTCAGACCGGTGCCGGTGGCGGTGCCGCCGAGCGGGATCTGCCCGACGTGCACGAGCGCGGACTGCACCCGCTCCTGACCGAGCGCCATCTGCGCGGCGTAGCCCGCGAACTCCTGGCCGAGCGTGACGGGGACGGCGTCCATCAGGTGCGTGCGGCCTGACTTGACGATGTTCTGAAAGCTTTTGGCCTTGCGCGCGAACGCGCGCTCCAGCTGCTTGAGCGCGGGCAGCAGCTCGTTCTGGGCGACGTCGAGCGCCGCGAGGTGGACGGCCGAGGGGAAGACGTCGTTGGAGGACTGGCCCATGTTGACGTGGTCGTTGGCATGGGCGCCCTCGCCGGCGAGTTTGGCGATGACCTCGTTGGCGTTCGTGTTCGTCGAGGTGCCCGAGCCGGTCTGGAAGACGTCGATCGGGAACTGCGCGTCGTGCTTGCCGGCGGCGATCTCGGCGGCGGCTTTCTCGATCTGTTTGGCGCTCTTCTTCGAGAGCAGGCCGAGCTCGCCGTTGACGGCGGCGGCGGCGCCCTTCAGTCGCGCCAGCCAGTGCACGACCGGCAGCGGCACCGTCTCGCCCGAGATCGGGAAGTTCTCAACGGCCTTGGCGGTCTCTCCGCCCCAGAGCGGCTTGTCCGGCATGTGGGTCTCCTTTGGGGGTCCTGGTCGACCCGAACCCTACCCGCAGAACGCCACGAGCTCTCGCGCAAATCCGACCGGGTCGTCGTAGGCCATCAGAAAGCCGGTGCTCGGCAGCACCCGCAGCTGCGCGTCGGGGAGCACGCGCAGCGCGGCCTCGGCGCGTGGCGATCGGGTGCAGGCGATCCTGATCGGCCCACAGCAGCAGCACGGGCATGTCCAGGCGCGGATACAGCTCGAGCAGATCCTCGCGCGCCCCGCTCGGCCAGGCGCGGGCGCACTTCGCCCACGAGCGGGCCAGGGCGGCGTTGCCGGGAGCGTCGGCGAAGGCGTGGCGCAGCAGATCTCGCGCGGCGGGGTTGCCGCGTACGGACAGCCGCGAACCGCGCTCGGGACTGAAGGCGGTGCGCATCCCGTAGCCGGCGAGGCGGTCGATCCCGGGGATCGCGCCGGCCATCGTCGCCGCGCGCCAGGCCGAGCGCGAGCGGGCGCGCTCGGGTGGGGCGTGCAGACGGTTTGACATCAGCACGAGCCGCCTGGGCCTGATTCGTTTGCTTGCGACGGCCTGCAGCACGACCTCGGCGCCGGCGCCGTGACCCGCCGATCAGCGGACTGGGACCGAGCACGTCGGCGGCGAAGCCGCCGAGGACTTCGGCGAACCAGTCGAGGGTGTAGGGGTGCTTGGGGCTGTCCTCGGAGTCTCCATGCAGGGGCAGATCAGGGAGCACCACGCGAAAGTGCGCCGCGAGCTGCTCGACCGAGGGCTCCCACTCCTTGTGGGAGAGCATCGCCGAATGGATCAGCGCCAGCGCCGGGCCGGCGCCGCGCTCGCGATAGGCGACGCGCGTGCCGTCCGGATGGTGGTAGAGCCGCAGTCGCATGTCCGGTTTGATCGTAGGCGAGCCAGGTCGGCTCGCTAAGGCGATACCCGGGCCGCGAGGACTGCACACGTCCCGTATCCGCCTGCCGCGGCCGCCGGCCAGCGGGCGGGCGTCGCTCCGCGAGGCGCGGTTCCTGCGCGTGCAAGGCAGCATGGCGGCCTGCATACCCCGTTGCGGGGGTTGCGGTCGGTGAGGTCAAAGCTCACCATCGCTGGTGCAATGAGCGCAATCCGCACAAATGCCGCCGCGGCGATGCTGGGTGTCAGCCCCAACACGCTGCGCGGCTGGGAGCGACGCTTCGGCTACCCGATGCCGCATCGCACCGAGGGCGGGCACCGCCAGTTCGAGCTGACCGAGATCGAGGCGCTGCGCCAGGCGTTCGCGGAGACTCACGACATCGCCTCGGCCGTGTCGGTCGCGCGCGAGCGCGGCGAGGGACCCTCCTCGCCGGCGCGCCTGCGGGCGGCGATGGAGACGTTCGCGCCCGAAGCCGCCGATCGCCTGCTGGAGGAGAGCCTCGCGGTGCGATCGGTCGAGCGCACCGTGGAGTCGGTGCTGCTGGCTGCGCTGGAGACTGCTCGAGGAGGACTCGGCCGAGCGCGCGTTCGCGCTGCGCTATACGACGGGCTGGCTGGCGGCGGCGACGCGCGTCGCCCCTCCGGCCTCGCGCGATGAGGGCGCGCTGATCTTCGACGGCTCGCGCCCGGGCGCCCTCGACGCTCCGTATGTGCAGGCGCTCGAGCTGTTCCTGCGCCGCGGGGGACTGCGCGTGCTGACCCTGCCGGTGGATCTCGAGGCCGGGCGCGTCGGCGCCGCACTGCGCGCGCTGCGCCCGGGAGCGATCGTGCTCGCCGGTGCGGGCGCCTCCGCGGATGCGCTCGGCCGGCTCGTCTACGCCTCCCGCCAGGCCGAGCCGGGCGTGGACGTGTTCGACTACCGCTCGGCCCTGCCCGAGACCGGGGCGTCGACCGTCAAGCGCATCGGCCCCGGCCCCACCGCCGCGGCCGAGCAGCTGCGCGAGCGCTTGACGGGTGTGGTGCTGCGCCACCCCGCCGTCGCTTCCTGAGCGCCCGGTCCACCGCGCGCCGCGCGCAAGGAGAGCAGCTGGTCGAAGACATTCCGCCTCGCGGTGGGCGAGCCAACCTAGAATGGGCCGCCCCGTGAGCGCTTCTGCACGACACCCGCTGATCCCGCGCCGCGAGGTCGATCCCAAGCAGGATCTGCCCGCGATGGAGCTCGCGGTGCTGGAGCGCTGGCGCGAGCGCGACGTGTTCGCGGAGTCGCTGCGGATGCGCGAGGGCGCGCCGCGGTGGGTGTTCTACGAGGGGCCGCCGACGGCGAACGGACCGCCGGGCTCACACCATGTGCTCTCGCGCGTGTTCAAGGACATCTACCCGCGCTTTCAGACGATGCGCGGTCGATCTGGTGGAGCGCAAGGGCGGCTGGGACTGCCACGGGCTGCCGGTGGAGATCGCGGTGGAACAGCAGCTGGGGATCAAATCGAAGGCCGAGATCGAGGAGTATCGGGATCGAGCGAGTTCAACGCCGCGTGTCGCGAGTCGGTGTTCGCGTACCTGGAGGAGTGGAACCGGCTGACGGAGCGGATCGGCTTTTGGCTCGACCTCGACGACGCGTATCGGACGCTGGATGAGACCTACATCGAGTCGGTGTGGTGGGCGCTGTCGCAGATCGACCGCCGCGGGCTGCTCTATGAGGGCCACAAGGTCGTGCCCGTACTGCCCGCGCTGTGAGACGACGCTGTCCTCGCACGAGGTGGCGCTGGGCTACAGGGACGTGGTCGATCCGAGCGTGTACCTGCAGTTGCCGGTGCACGGGCGGCGAGGAGAAGCTGCTGGTGTGGACGACGACGCCGTGGACGCTGCCGGGCAACGTGGCGGTCGCGGTCTCCCCCACGGCGATGTACGCGAGGGTGCGTGTCGGAGAGGATCGAGACATTCGTGCTGGCGAGACCGCGTCGAGGCGGTGCTGGGCGAGGACGGCGGAGATGGTCGAGCGAGTTCTCGGGCGACGCAACTGGTCGAGCGCTACCGCTCATACGAGGGCCCGATCTTCAACGTCAACGATCGCATGCCGGGCGGCGCTGCCGATCCTCGCCGACGACTTCGTGACGACAGAGGACGGCACGGGCATCGTGCACCTGGCGCCGGCGTTCGGCGAGGACGACTTACCGCGTGGCCGCGGCGGCGGGCATCTTCGACGGCGACGAACCGCGGCACGCTGTACAACCCGGTGCGGCCCGACGGCACCTACGACGGGCGCGTGCGCGAGCCGCGACGGCGAGACTCACGGAGGGCCGCTTCGTCAAGGACCCGGAGCTGACGAGAGAGCTGATCGAGGACCTCGACGGCGCGCGGGCCGGCTGCTGCGCGTGGAGGACTACGAGCACTCCTACCCGCACTGCTGGCGCTGCGGCACGCCGCTGATCTACTACGCGAAACCGTCCTGGTACATCGCGACGACGAAGCTGCGCGAGGAGCTGCTGGCGGCGAACGAGACGGTGGCGTGGCACCCGCCGCACGTCAAGCACGGGCGCTTCGGGGACTGGCTGGGGAACAACGTCGACTGGGCGCTCTCGCGCGAGCGCTACTGGGGCACGCCGCTGCCGGTGTGGCGCTGCGAGGCGGGTCACGCGCACGTGGTGGGCTCCTTCGCGGAGCTGGCAGGAGCGCTCGGGCAGAGGACGCTGGCCGACCACCACCGCCCGTTCGTGGACGAGGTCGACGTTCCCGTGCCTCCACGAGGAGGCCGGGGCGGGCGAGCCTGCGGCAGAGCCGATGCGCCGCGTGCCGGAGGTGATCGACGTGTGGTTCGACTCCGGCGCGATGCCGTTCGCGCAGCACCACTACCCGTTCGAGCACGACGGAGGGCTTCGAGCAGGGCTACCCGGCGGACTTCATCTGCGAGGCGCAGGACCAGACGCGCGGGTGGTTCTACTCGCTGCTGGCGGTCGCGACGCTGCTGGGCGAGGAGCGCGCCGTACCGCAACGTGGTCTGCCTGGGGCTGATCCTCGACGAGGACGGCCAGAAGATGTCGAAGTCGAAAGGCAACACGGTCGAGCCGTGGCAGGTGCTCGACACCTACGGCGCGGACGCGTTCCGCTGGTATTTCTTCACCTCCAAGCAGCCGTGGGACGGCTATCGCTTCTCGCTGCAGGCGATCGGCGAGGGCGTGCGGCTGTTCCTCAAGCAGCTGTGGAGCACGTACTACTTCTATGCGCTGTACGCGCGGGCGAGCGCGGAGGCGCTTGAGCGCCGCCAGCGATGACCGACGAGCCGACCGACGGAGACTGGACCGCTGGGCGCTGTCGCGCACGGCGGCGACGGCGGAGCTGGTGGCGGAGCGGCTGGACGCGTATGACGCGACGACGGCGGGACGGGCGATCGCGGAGCTCGTGGACGAGCTCTCCAACTGGTATGTGCGGCGCTCGCGGCGGCGGTTCTGGGACGGCGAGCCGGCGGCGTTCGCGACGCTGCGCGCGTGCCTGGTGGCGGTCGTCGAAGCTGCTGGCGCCGTTCTGCCCGTTCATCGCGGATGAGATCTACGACAACCTCGACGGAACGACTGCAGAGCGTGCACCTGTGCGACTTCCCGGCAGCCGGCGACCGAGCGGTCGGAGCGCGCCGATGCGCGACGAGGAGCTCGAGCGGGCGATGGCGCTCGCGCGCGAGACGGTGCGGCTGGGGCTGGGCGCGCGCGGCAAGGCGAAGATCAAGGTGCGCCAGCCGCTGCGCGAGGCGGTGGTGGTCGCGGACGGTCGCGAGCGCGAGGCGATCGAACGGCTGGCGGAGGTGGTGCGCGAGGAGCTGAACGTCAAGGCGGGTGCGCTTCGTGGCGGCGGCGGAGGAGCTTGGGCGAGCTATGAGGTCAAGGCCAACTACCGCACGCTGGGGCCGCTGTTCGGCAAGGACATGCCGCTGGCGGCGGAGGCGATCGCGGCGCTCGACCCGGCGCGGGTGGCCGCGGCGGTGCGCGGCGACGGCGACGGCGACGAAGACGGGCGTCACGACGAAGGCGCCCGCGACGGCGACGGCTCCCGATCGGGATCGCGGTGGACGGGCGCGAGCACACGCTGTCGGCGGAGGATGTGATCCTCACGATGAAGGCGCCCGAGGGCTACTCGGTCGAGCGCGAGGGCGCGCACGCGGTGGCGCTGGACCTGACGCTCGACGAGGATCTGCGCCGCGAGGGTCGCGCGCGCGAGATCGTGCACGCGGTGCAGAACGCGCGCAAGACGGCGGGGCTGCAGGTCGAGGACCGGATCGAGCTGGCGCTGGCGGGCGCGGCGGCGCTGATCGAGGCCGCGGAGGCACACCGCGACTACCTCGCCGGCGAGACGCTCGCGGTGGCGCTGGACCTCGGCGAGGACGGCGACGGCTCGATCCTCGGCGGGGCCCGAGCGCTACCGCGAGCAGACCGAGGTGGACGGCCTGGAGCTGTCGATCGCCCTGCGCCGGGTCGGCGACGCCTACTAACCGTCTGCGCTACGCAAACGGCGCCTGCGTCGGCAGCAGCGCGTCAACGCGAAAGGCGCTCGTAGAGAGCGCGCTCTTCCTCGTGATGTCGGTGCAACCGCTCTATGAATGCCGTGTCGCGCCGCCGCTCTTCGATATGGGCGTCAATCGCTACGCGCACAGCCTCTGTCACGGACTGATCGTCCGCACGCGCAACCAACTCCAGGGTGGCAGCTCGCTCGTCATCCAGTCGCAAAGTCATTGTCTTAGCCATCAGAATCGTCTCACCAATTTCTGGATGTTGGATATTTACAACCGTACACGATAGACCAAAAATCAAATGATGTCAAGCAAGAAACATATCTTCCTATGAAGACACCATATCCTATAGATTGCATCCAATGCGCCGCATAGAATTGATCGACTTCCTCGTCATCGCCGAGGTCCATTCAGCCATAGACGCCCAGCAGCTTGCGCGTATGCCGCGTGTCGTAAGCCTCGCCGAGGCAGCGTTAGCGGCTCCGTTCGCCGGATTTGGGGAGTACGAACTGTTCCCCGCCCTACACGAGAAGGCCGCTGTCTACTGCTCACGCATAGCCGTCTATCACCCGCTGCCCTGCGGCAACGAGCACACTGCCTACAACGTGATGTGGGAGTTCCTCGCTCGCAACGGAGCGAACTTCGCCCATCCTCCCGAGGGCCTCGACGGCACCGCTCAGGTCATCGAGGACCTCGCCGCGGGTAGCCTCAGCGAGCAGGACTTCATCCCGTGGGTGCTGCAGCGGATCGACGGACCCACCCTCTAGACCCTACGCCAGAACCGGCTCCAGCTCCTGCTCGAGCTTCTTCTTGGGGTAGGCCCCGACGACGGTCTTGACGGGAGCGCCGCCCTTGAAGAGGATCAGCGTGGGAATCGAGAGGACCTGGTACTGGGCCGCGGTTTGCTGGTTCTCGTCGACGTTGAGCTTGACGATGCGCAGGTCGGGGCGCTCGGAGGCGATCTCCTCGAGCACTGGGGCGACGACGCGGCAGGGGCCGCACCAGGGCGCCCAGAAGTCGACCAGCACGGCGCCCTCGGACTCGATGACCTCGGCGGTGAAGTTGTTGTCGGTGACTTCGCTGAGGGTGCCTGCCATGGTGTCTCCTTGAAGATCGCGGTGTGATGCGGAAAGGTCTCCCTCATCACTATACAAAGTGAAGCAAAGGTTGCGGGGGTGGTGGGTCTGACCCACTACCTTGCGGGGACGGAGCCTGGTGCGATCGTCGCACTGGGAGCGAGACCGCCGAACGCGAGGCTGTCCGACGCTCAATGCACCGTGACGGTCCAGCCTTCGGAGTAGCGCACGATCGGCGGGTGGATGTGGGTGAGGGCGGTGAAGAGGTGCGGGGAGACGTAGACCTCGATGAGGGCGGCGATGACGAGCATGGGCACGGCGATGGCGACGGTGACGAAGGTGGCGGCGAGCAGCTGCTCCCACTCGCCGCGGCGGCTGGCGATGATCCAGGCGGCCAGGGGCAGGAACAGGGCGATGAGCTCGAGCATGGCGTGCGGGAGCACGCCGAGCAGCAGGATCGCCGGGGAGACGCGCAGGAAGTGGGCGACGCCGGCGAGGGTGTGGCCGAGCGTGTAGGCCTGGATCGAGAGGGAGAAGGCGGTGGCGCAGACGACGAAGACGATCGCGATGCGCCCGCCGTGGGTGTGGACCCAGCGCGAGAGGCCGCTGCGCGAGGAGGCCTGCAGCGGCAGCGAGCTGCCGGCGATGAAGCCGGCGACGCAGGCCATCGCGTGGAGGGCGAGCACGAGCATGTTGTGCTCGAGCACGCGCGCGACGTCGCCGCCGTCGCCGACGGCGAAGGGCGGCTGCAGCGTGATGACCTGCACGTAGTGCGGGGAGAGCGCGGCGACGAGCAGCACGGCGGCGAGCAGGCCGGCGGCGGCGAGGGCGGAGCCGGCGAACCAGCGGCCGAGGACGCGGCCGGGATCGCGCTGCCATGCGCGCAGGGTGGAGCGCGTGTGGCGCACACCGTGCGCGAAGGCGTAGGCCGAGGCGTCCATCCCCAGTAGCATCGGCGCTGAGAGCGCGGTCTAGCTGAAGCGCAGCAGGGGCACGAGCCACATGGCCTCGGCGGCGATGCGCCAGGACATCTTGGACTGTCCTTGGGTGCGGTCGCGGAAGACGATCGGGACCTCGACGACGCGAAAGCCGGCCTGGACGGTGCGGTAGGTGAGCTCGACCTGGAAGGCGTAGCCCTGGGAGCGGACGGAGTCGAAGTGGATCGCTTCGAGGACCTCGCGGCGAAAGCACTTGAAGCCGCCGGTGAGGTCGCGTACGCGCAGGCCGAGCACGAGGCGGGCGTAGGTGGAGCCGCCCTCGGAGATGAAGCGGCGCAAGAGTCCCCAGTCGCTGACGCCGCCGCCGGGGATGTAGCGCGAGCCGAGCGCGAGGTCGGCGCCTGAGCGCACGGCCTCGCAGCAGGCGGGCGAGGTCGGCGGGGTCGTGGGAGAAGTCGCAGTCCATCTCGAACAGGTAGGCGGCGCCGTGGTCGAGCGCGTGGCGAAAGCCGGCGAGGTAGGCGGGGCCGATGCCGTTCTTCTCGGTGCGATGCAGGACCTGCACCCAGTCGTGCTGGGCGGCGAAGCCCTCGGCGATCTCGCCGGTGCCGTCGGGTGAGCCGTCGTCGACGACGAGGATGCGAAAGCCCTCGGGGGAGGCCTCGGCGAGCACCTTGCCGGCGGTCGTCGAGCATCGTGGCGATGTTGGGCGCCTCGTTGTAGGTGGGGAGGATCAGCCAGGGGAGGCCGGGACTGTCGCGTGCTGTGTCGGGCGCGGACATGGGTCGGCGTACCCTAGAGCAGTGGAGTGCTCGAACGGGACGATCGCGGACGCGCTGGAAGAGCTGGGCGACCTGTATGAGCTCGACGGGGCGATCGTGCACCGGGTGGTGGCCTACCGGACGGCGGCGAAGACGGTGCGGGAAGCGACGGTGTCGGTGGGGGCGCTCGCGCGGGAAGGGCGCGCGGTGCAGCTGAAGGGGATCGGGGAGACGCTGCAGGAGAAGATCCGCGCGCTGTGCGAGACCGGGACGATCCCGGCGGCGGAGAAGCTGAAGGCGAAGTTCCCGCCGGGGCTGGTGGAGATCACGCGATTGCCGGGGATCGGCGCGAAGCGCGCGCGGCTGCTGCATTCGGCGCTGGGGATCGACTCGCCGCAGGCGCTGCGGGAGGCGGCGCTCGCGCAGCGCGTACGCGAGGTGAAGGGTCTGGGGCCGAAGTTCGAGGAAGGCGTGCTGAGCGCGCTCGAGTGGGCGGCGGAGAACCCCGACGAGGACGGGGGCCGGGTGCGGCTGCTGCTGCCCCAGGCGCTGGAGCTGGGCGAAGCGCTGGCGCGGGGACTGAGCGAAGGCCTGACGGCGGATGTGGATGCGCAGGTGATGGTGGCGGGGTCGGCGCGGCGGATGGCGGACAGCGTGAAGGACATCGATTTGATCGCGGTCACGAAACGGCCGGTCACGCTGGCGCGGCAGCTGGCGAAGCTGGAGGAGATCGAGAGCGTCTCCGCGACGAGCGCGGTCGGGGCGAGAGCGCCGCGCGCACGTGGGCGTGAGCGTCGATCTGCGCATCGGCCAGCCGCGAGAAACTGGGGAACCTGCTGCAGCACTTCACGGGCTCGGGCCGCCACAACGCGGCGTTGCGCGAGCTGGCGGTGAGGCGCGGTCTGCACGTGTCCGAGCACGGCGTGCGCGACGACGCGAGCGGCAAGACGATGATGCACTTGGAGCGAGCGCGAGGTGTATCGGGCGGTGGGGCTGGCGTACATCGAGCCGGAGCTGCGTGAGGATCGGGGCGAGCTCAAGCTGGCGGTGGACGGCGGGAAGGGTCTGCCGCAGCTGATCGAGCAGGCGGACATCAGCGGGGATCTGCACTGCCACACGATCGCCTCGGACGGGCACAACACGATCGCCGAGATGGCGATCGGCGGCGCGGGAGCTGGGGTATGAGTACGTGGCGATCACCGACCATTCGGCGAGTCATGGCTTCGGCAACGACGTCTCGCCGGATGAGCTGCAGACGCCAGATCGAGCGGGTGCGCGAGGTGGACGCGCAGATCGAGGGCATCGCGGTGAAGGCGGGCAGCGAGGTGAACATCCTGCCGGACGGGGAGCTCGACTACGAGGATGAGCTGCTGGGCGAGCTGGACTGGGTGGTGGCGAGCGTGCACACGGCGTTTGGGATGGGCGAAGAGGCGATGACAGCGCGGATGATCCGCGCGATCGAGCACCCGCTGGTGGACGCGATCGGCCATCCGACGGGGAGGATGATCGTGCGACGCGAGCCGTATGCGATCGACCTGGAGGCGGTCTATGAGGCGGCGGCGCGGACGGGGACGCTGCTGGAGATCAACGGCAACCCGGACCGGCGCGACCTGTCGGAGGTGAACGCGCGCAACGCGGCACGGGCGGGCGTGAAGATCGTGATCGACTCGGACGCTCACAAAACGGCGACGCTGGCGAACATGCGCTGGGGCATCGCGACGGCGCGGCGGGCGTGGCTGACGCATGAAGAGGTGGCGAACACACGACCGTGGGAGGAGCTTGTGGCGATGCGCAAACGCAATCGTGGGAAGCGGCGCGGGTAAGGAGTTGGGAGACCCGTGAGCCGGCCGCTCCGTACGGCCTTGCCGGCGCCGGTCACCGCAGTGGTTGGCGCTCAGGTCGAGCGAGCGCGGGCGTGGGAGGCAGGAGAGAGCGAGAGCAGGCGCGGGAGCAGCTCCTGCGCGACGAGGCGATCGGTGGAGGCGCGGGTGAAGGCGGCGAGGGCAGGGCGCGGCCCGCGCGTGCGTAGTCGGGTGCGGGATCGTCGAGCGCGGTGCGCAGCGCGGCGGCGAGATCGTCGGCGACGAGGCGTGGGTCGAGCGCGCGCGCGAGCGGCAGCGCGGCGTAGGGGCCGGGCGCGGGCGTGGTGACCAGCAGGCAGCCGTCGGCGAGGGCCTCGAGCTGGGCGAGGCCGTAGTCCTCGCGGCGGGGGGCGCAGACGAAGACGCGGGCGCGGCGCAGCAGCGCGCGGTAGTCGGCGGGCGCGAGCGGGCCGGTGACGGTGACGCCGGCTCGGCAGGGAGCGATGCCGGCGCGCGGCGAGCTCGGCGGGGGAGGCGCCGGCGACGTAGAGCTGCTCGTCGGCGCGGCGCGCGCGCGCCCAGGCGGCGAGAACGCGGTCGAGGCCCTTCTTGAGGGGGTTGGCGGCGTAGGTGATCGCGCGCGATGTCGCGTAGCCACTGGGAGCACGCGCGACGCGGCGGGGCGGAGCGGCCGGACGTCACGCACAGGGGCAGACGGGCGGGAGGGCTCAATGGGGACCGGCAGCACGAGCGCGCGGTCGCCGTGGCGCGCGCGGAGGGCGCCTCGAGCGAGGCCGCCCTCGCTCCAGGGCAGCAGCAGCGGGGCATGAGCGAGACGGCGGCGCTCGAGCGGGCGCTGCCAGAGGCCGTGGCGTCCGGGGCGATTGCCGGCGGAGGGGGCGTCGAAGCGGATCGCGCCGGGCCGCGGGCCACAGGAGCGAGGCGGTGGTGGTGGAGTAGATGAGCGCGCGCGGAGCGTGCTCGGCGAGTCCCGCTCGGCGGCGCGGCGAGCGGCGAGCGCCCAGGCGAGGTCGGTGAGGGCGAGCGTGCGCACCGGGCGCGCGGCGGCGCGGCGCGTACGAGCGCCACGCGAGCGCCGGCGCGGCGCAGCGAGTCGGCGAGCTCGGCGTCGGCGGCGCGCAGGCCGGCGGTGGAGCCGAGCGAGACGATCAGGACGTCGACCTCACCGCTCGTCCGCCATCCCGGGCGTGCCCCGCGCCCGTCATCCGCGAGCCGTGCGCCCGCGGCGCGGGCATCTGCGCTCGGCGCGCCCCTGCGTCGGCCGCGCGCCGCCCCGGGCTCGCGACCCGGCGCCGGCGGTGGGACATCAGGTGACGGAGCCGTTGGTGGGCTCGGGGCGCAGGGCCCTGAAGCCGGGCGTGCGGTGGAGCGCGATCGGCTGCAACGGAGAGGTGCGCCTGACGTAGAAGGCGACGCCGTCGCGCTCCTCGATGGCGGCGACGGCGGCGTGCTGGCGGCGCCAGGCGAGCGCCCAGATGATCGCGAAGCCGACGGCGATGCCGGGGATCTGGGGGGCGAGGAAGGCGAGGCCGCCGGCGATCAGCGTGAACAGGAGCAGCGGCCAGAGGCGGTTGAGGAGGATCAGCGCCGGGATGGTGCTCGGGCAGCGCGGTGCTGGCGCGCGCGCCGGCGAGCAGGCGCGCGATCGGCGGATTGGTCTCGGCGCGGCGGCCGAGGCGCAGCCCGATCAGGGCGGCGAGGATCCACCAGCCGAGGGCGGCGGCGATCAGGCGCTCCTGGGAGCTGACGCTCATCTGCGAGCCCGCGATCGCGAGCACGGTGACCGTGGCGAGCGCGGTCGCGGCGCCCGCGCTGAGCAGGACGGTGGTCTTGAGGAACTCGACGAAGCGCATGGTCAGCGACCTCGGTGCACGGGCTAGAGCAGCGCCTCGAGCAGCGCCGCGCACCCCGCCGGCGCCGTCGATCAGTCAGATCGGCCTCGGACGGCCAGCTCGGGGGGCGTTTCGTCGGAGCCGACGGCGACGCAGAGCGCGTGCTCGAGCTCGGAGGACCGCGCGAGCGCGCGCAGGCCGCGGAAGGCGTCGAGGTCGGTCGTGTCGTCGCCGACGTAGACGGCGGCCGAGACGGGCTGGTCGCGCAGCAGGGCGGCGATGCCGAGGCCCTTGTGCAGCTCCACGGGCGGGCGCACCTCCAGGACCTTGCGCCCCCAGTGCACGCGCGAGGCCCTGCTCGGAGGCTTCGCGGGCGATGTCGGCGGCGGCGGCGGCGGCGGCCTGCTCGTCGGGAGCGCCGCGCCAGTGAAATGCGGCGATCGTGTCCTTGTCCTCGCCGCGGATGCGCAGCCGCTGGCGCTCGGGCGTGAGGGCGAGCGGCGGCGAACGCGCGCACGCGCGGCGCCCAGGCCGCGAGGTCGGGGTCGAGCTCGGGCCGGGTCGCGCCGGGCAGCAGCAGCTCGCCGCCGTGGTTGCCGATGTAGGCGATCGTCCCGATCGCGACGATCTGGCGCGCGGTGGCGGCGCGGCGGCCGCTGATGCAGCCGACGATGCGGTAGCGCTTGGCGATCTCGATCAGCAGCGAGCGCGTGGCCTCGGGAACGTGCGCGTCGGCGGCGTGGCGCACGATCGGCGCGAGCGTGCCGTCGATGTCGAGCAGTACGGCGGCGCTGAGAGGGATCGCGGCGAAGCGGCTCGAGCGCCTCCACGAGCGTAGCGGCGGGTGACACGGACACTAGTATGGCGAGCGCCGTGGCCGAATCGCTCCACGTCTCGGGATCGGGAGCCCCGACCGCGGACGCACCGCTCCGAAACGGCGCCGGCCCCTGCGCCGACCGGGCGCCGATCCGGCGACGGCGGATGCCGGACAGTGGCGCGTGGCGGTGAGGATGCCATCCGAGCGGGCGCTGAAGCTGATGGCGATCGGCACCGCCGCGGGCCTGTTCAGCGGGCTGTTCGGGGTGGGCGGCGGGACCGTGATCGTGCCGCTGCTGGTGTTGTGGCTGGGCTATGGCGAGCGCGAGGCGACGGGGACCTCGCTGGCGGCGATCGTGTTCATCGCGGCGTTCGCCGCGGCGGTGCAGGGCGTGTACGGGAACGTGCACGTGCTCGACGCGCTGCTCGTCGGGATTCCCGCCGTAGGCGGGCGTGCTGTTCGGGACGTGGCTGCAGCAGCGCATGCAGGTGCGGGCGCTCTCGCTGCTGTTCGCGGCGGTGCTGGTCGCCTCGGCGGTGGAGCTGCTGCTCGAATGATCTGGCTGATCCTGATCGGCTCGCCGCGGGGGTGCTCGGGGGACTGCTGGGGGTGGGCGGCGGGGTGCTGTTCGTGCCGGGGCTCGTGATCGTCGTGGGCCTGACCCAGCACGAGGCGGAGGCGACCTCGCTGCTGGCGATCGTGCCCGTGGCGCTGGTGGGCGCGCTGCGGCAGAACCGCTACGGCAACGTGCGCCGCGACGATGCGCTGCTGATGGGCGTGCTCTCGGTCGCGGGCGTCGCGGGCGGTGTCGCGCTGGCGAACGCGCTCTCGGGCACGGTCCTGCGCACGGCGTTCGCCGCTCTGATCCTGCTGATCGCCGCGCAGCTGGTGCGTAAGGCACTGCGCGAGAAGAGCCGCGACAGCAGTGGCAGTAGCAGCGACATCGCGCGGGTGAGAGCCAGCGAGCATCGACTGCTGTGCACTCGGCGAAGCAGGATCGGAGCGATCGCGATGATCCGCTGAGCCCAGCGCAGCCGTAATCGCCGTTATGCGGACACGCACTGAGAATGGTCTAGACTGAGAGGCGCGATGGGACTCGACAATCCACTGCACATCGCGTTTCTGGTGGTGATCCTGCTGCTCGTGTTCGGAGCCAAACGGCTGCCGGAGATCGGCCGCTCGCTCGGCAGCGGGATGCGGGAGTTCAAGACGTCGGTCACCGGCGAGGCGAACCACCGCAAGCAGCACGACCGCTGCCAGCGGGCGCACAGCAGCAGCCGCGCCGCCGGCCTCAGGCTCCCGCACAGCCGCCCGCGGCGCAGGCGCCCGCCCGGCGCCAGCCGGCGCAGACGCCGGTCGCTGAACCCGTCGGGACCGCCCGAGCAGCAGCCGCCGGCCTCCTGACTCTTCGGATCCCGGCGCCGGACCGTGAACTAGCCGTGGCGCCGGACCCGGATCGTGACTAGCCGCGGTGGCGGATCGGGCCGGTCTGGACGGCTTCGAACGCCGAGCCCGGGACGCGCTTGATCTGTTCGAGGTCGTCGTCGTTCCAGCGCGGGTCGGGCGCACCGGTGATGTACCAGGAGCGAGCCGTTGTCGGCGACGATCAGCCCGTAGCGCTTGAGCGCGCGCAGGACGATCAGCGACTCGCCGTGGAAGCCGGCGAGGCTGTAGCTCGCGCGCAGGCGCAGGCGCAGTCCCATCGGCGGCAGCGCCGGATCGGAGTCGGAGGAGGCGAAGTGGGTCGCGGGTGGATGTAGCCGCGCTGGGTGCGCGCGACGGTGACGCGCAGCGCGTGGTCGATCTGCCCGGCGCGGACCTCGTCGTAGCGGACGAGCAGCGGCATGATCGGCAGACCGGCGGCGTCGGCCGAGGTCCAGCCTTCGGGGCGCAGGGCGTTGGAGCGCAGGTTGAACACGGCGCCCGAGCCCGCTTCCCAGCCCGCCGCCGTGGCGGTGCGCGGAGTAGAGCTCATACAGCTTGCAGCTGCCCCGCTGCAGCACGAGCACGTGCCGGTCGCCTTCTTCGCCTGCACCCTCGACGGGAGCGTTCGGCGGGATCGGGTAGGGCCCGGGCTCGGATTCGTCGCCGAATTCGCTGAACGCGATCGGCGCCTCGCGGCTGGCTGGGGTCCGACGACCGTGTAGGGGATGCCATAGCTCGGGTTCGTGCCGAAGTCGGGGTGCAGGTGCCCGCTGAGGCCGATGCTCGCGATGTACTGCGCCGAGCGCGGATCGACGGGGGCGTGGGAGATGTCCCGGTTGAGGGAGTTGCTCGCGGGGAACAGCGGGCAGGAGTACTCCCGCGGGACCCGGAGCGGCGCCGGCGCGCCGGCAGGCCGCGGACACGGCGCGCGAGCGAGAGCAGCGGCCCGGGCAGCGGCACTGCGACACGACGGGCGCGAGCGCACCGAGGGTGTTCGGAATCGCATCACCTGGCTCGGCAGACGATGCCGGGCGGCCAGGACGGCGCCGTCAGGCCTCCTCGGCGGCGACGAGCGGCGATGGCCGCGAGCGAGCGCTGGAACTTGCGGCACGATTCGAGGATCTAAGCGACCTCTTCCACGGCGACGTGGACTTCGGGTACGCCGATGATCCCGATGCCTACAGGATATTCCACACGGAAGCATTCCCGGATTGGCTCGATGCCACGGAGAAATGGCTGCGGACGGAGGGCGACCAGAATGAGGCACTGGCGAACAACCTAGACGACGTTTGGACACGGTACACGAATGCCATCGGGTAGCGTCGCCGACGATCTAGGCGTAGACGTATTGACCCTCGTTGACCTCACCGAACGCGACCTTAGTCGCCACGAGATGGCACTAAATGAGCACCAACGGACGACGCTCGCGATTCGTGGATTGACACTAACAGGTGTTGCGGCCCTCATAGCCGCGAGCTTTGCGAGCTTTGTCGCTGTACCAGCATACTTCGCAATGATCGCGATCTTCGCCTGCCTTTGGGCCGACTTCTACTACTCAGCCCTATATGGCCGCACCAACTCGAGAATCTTGGTGCTTGCCTCGCTTTCTGTGGAATATCGCAGGCTGCTTACGGGACGCACCGCCCGTTCAGACTCCAATCTAGCGCGGTTTCGCGGCGGTCTTCGCGCTTACCATCCCCAGATTGTTGAACCCGATCCATCCCCGCGGCTCTGGCCACCATGGCCACTTCCGGGCAGACTTCGGGTCTTTCTCCCTCTCTACATCGGACTCCTACTCCTCGCAGGCGCCAGTTGTCTCTATATCGAAACAAACGAAAAGCCTGGAGCTGGTCTCCGCTTCTCATCCTTGCGGGTGTTGTGTTCTACACGGTTTGGCTCCAATACCGGCGCAGCTCACCAGTTTCGTGTGCAAGGGCATCATCGAAGCGGGCGCCTTGTCGTCGAATGCCATAGCTAGCCGACGGCGAATCTCCATCGCTAGTGACAGCGCGACTTGGATGGAGAGGTCGCCATCTTGTCCGGTAACGACCCTCGAATGACCATCGGTAAGACGGCCGCTAGCTCATGGCTTTGAGGCGTTCGAGCGCACGTTGCAACGCCTCTTGGGCTCCTGACAGATCGCCTTGCTCGAGGAGCAAGGCCGCGAGATTTGCAGCACCCACAGGACTACCACGCTCATCAGCACGGCGGAAAGCCTGCTCAGCCCCAGCAAGATCGCCTCGTTCCCTGAGGGTGGTTCCACGATGAACGTCATCCTCGGGCTTGATCCGCTCTGTCAGCTGAGCCTCGGGTCTCAGTTGACGCACTGACTGCAATTGCTCTACCGACGGAATAACAGGACCAAGCGCGTGTGTGAACTCGTCCTCTTGGGGCATCTGCGGAACATTATGCTCCGTCGCCATTCGGAGCCACCGTTGTACGTCATGGTAGTCACCCTGATCTCGTGCGAGCACCCCCAACTCGAACATCGCATCAGGCGAGCCAGCCTCAGCCGCGCTTTGCATCAGCGCGAGGGCTTTGTCCCGATCGCCGGCGTCCCATGCGCTCAGCGCGCGCTCGTATTCCTCGGACATCACTCGACGCGACCCTGCCAACACCGCAAGCTGGACGTGAAGGTCTTCGCTTTGCGTAGCGACCCTTGCAGATGCAAGGGCAAGCGTGCGTACGTTCTGGGCAGTAACAACCGCCAAGTCAACCAGCGACCGTGGTCTGATCCAGTCGTCACCCAGAAGGGTCAGTGGCATGTCGATTTTGTCAGCGACTTCGAGGTCCGCCGTTACAAGACCAGTGCCCTTGAGTGCCTCCCAAGCCTCGGACGGCACATTCACCCGGTGATTATCAAACGAGGGTACCTCCGCCTCGCGGAGTTGAGGCTCGCTGACAATCGCATCAGCCCATGCCATACCCAGTACGTCGAGAGTGGCCGCGAGAATCCTCTCGCATTCGCGGGATCGTTCTGTTAGTTGCGTCGCCTCTATCAGGCGCTCCTGCTCAAGATCATCGTGATCTGCCAGCGCCGCACCCTGCGCACGCTCGTCAGCTCGCACCACGGCCTCGCGATACGAAACGACGCGCAGAGCCGCAATAGCCGCCGCATCGGTAGCACTCGCCAGGGGACTATCGCCAAGGAAGCCGGTGCGATATCGTCGCCGATGAGCCTTTGTGGGGGTCTGGAAATCAGAACGCGGCGGATCATCCAGCGCACGCTCATTCGCGTTAAGTTGCCGTTCAATTATCACTCGTGACACTATGCTTACGCCGGCAAGCGGTCCTATCAGTGCCGGCGCCGTGCTTATCTCTGCGGCTATGTAGCCAAACACCGCAAGCCAAGCATTCCACGAAACCCGGAGATTCTTCAACCTTTGCTGCTCATCCAGCAGCGCCGGCTTCTCTTGATCGGACAGGCTCGGCACCGCTGCGAGACTCTACCGAGCGATCGTGACTCCAGGTTCTGAGGTGACACTTGGAGCGGCGGATGGCGAGGCGGTTCGGCGCTACTCAGCGACAGGTGCGCTTGCGAGCGCCTGCACCGGGAGCACCGCCGGGCGCGCCTCGCTGAGCAGCGGGGCGCCGCAGTGCCAGCAGTAGGCGGCGCCGCGGCTGTGGACGGCACCGCAGGAGCGGCACTGGCCGTGCACGCCGTCCTCGCGCTCCGGCGAGCAGGCGCTGGATCTCGTCGAGCTCGGCGTCGGCCTGCTGCAGCTCGGCCGCGCGGCGGGCGAGCACGTCGAGGCGATAGTGGTCGCGGATCGCCATCTCGTAGGTGAGCCCGCCGAGATCCCAGGTCAGCGCGGCGACGCGCTGGGCCAGCTCGTGGCGGCGGCGGCGCAGCTCGGCGGCGGGTGGCGCGAGCGCGTTCATCAGCCCCCCGTTTCGATCGGCTTGGCGCCGAGGGAGTTGACTTCTTCCTCGTGCTTCTTGCCGGTGCTCGAGCCGAGTTTTTTGAGTTTGGTGGACGTCACTTTGACGGCTTTGGCTGGCGGCGCTTTTTCGATCGCCTTGGCTTCCTTGACTTCGTGGGCTTCGGTCTTGGCCGCGGCTTTGCTCGATTCCGCTCGGCGCGGTGGTGGACGCTGGCGGCGGTCGTGCTCGCCGGGGTCGTGCTCGCGGCGGCCGCCGGCGCGGCGGCGAGCGCGCCGAGGCCTTCGACCCGCACCACCTGCCGGCTCGGGCGCCTGCTCTGCGTGACCCAGTGGCCGACGAGCAGGCCGGCGACGATCGCCAGCAGCAGCACCGACAGCAGGCCGAACAGGCCCGAGTAGCGGCGCAGCGTCCACGTCGCGCCGGAGGTCGGCTCGATCACGGGCGCGTACCCGGGCGGGAGCGCGCCGACCGGGGCCTGCGCGACGCCATAGGACTGGGCGTCGGCCTGGAGCACGTCCAGGAACGACAGCCGCACGGGCGAGACGGGCTGGCCGCAGGCCAGGCAGTAGCGCTGGTCGGGAGCGAGCGGCGCGGAGCAGTTGGCGCAGCTGGGTGCGGCCTCGAGCTGCTCGGTGGGCACGGGCGCGAGGCTCATGCGGCGGCGCTCCCGCGAGCCGTGGCCGAGACCGACCGACGTAGGCGAGCCGCGTAGTCCCAGGGTCCGGCGAGCTCATCCGAACGTGCCCTGCACGTAGTCGCGGGTGCGCGCGGCGCGCGGGCTGCGTCGAACACCTCCTCGGCCGTCCCGTACTCGACCAGGTCGCCGAGGTACATGAACGCGACCTTGTCGGCGACGCGGCGGGCCTGGGCGAGGTTGTGGGTGACGATCACGACCGCCAGCTCGCGGCGCAGCTCGCCGATCAGCTCCTCGATCACGCCCGTGGAGATCGGGTCCAGCGCGCTGCAGGGCTCGTCCATCAGCAGCACCTCCGGGCGCGGGGCGATCGCGCGGGCGATGCACAGCCGCTGCTGCTGGCCGCCGGAGAGGCGCAGCGCGGGGCGATCGAGATCGTCGCGGACCTCCTCGTAGAGGCCGGCGCGGCGCAGCGCGTCGATCACGAGCGGCTCGAGCTCGCGCCGGCGCGGGCGCTTGCGCGACTGCTCGCGCAGGGCGAACGCGACGTTGTCGAAGATCGACATCGGGAAGGGATTGGGCTGCTGAAAGACCATCGCCACGCGCGAGCGCAGGGTCGTGTCGACGAGCTCGTGGATGTCCTGCCCGTCGAGCAGCACCCTGCCCGAGCGCGCCGCGCTCGGCGTCAGCTCGGTCAGGCGGTTGAGCGTGCGCAGCAGCGTCGTCTTGCCGCAGCCCGAGGGCCCGATCAGCGCGAGCACCTCGCCCTGGTGGATCGACAGCGACACCGACTTGACCGCCGGCACGCCCGCGTAGGCGATGCTCAGATCGCTCACCGCGCAGCCGCTCCGGACCGGCCGTGGAGGGCGCGGGCTCGCGCAGCGGGTTGCGCTCGCGCACCGGCGGCGCCACCGGCACGGGCGGCCGGTCGAGCACGATCGTGCGCACCGGCGGCACGCTCAGCCCTCATATTCATCCATCGGAGCTTGTCGGCGACAAAATACATCAGACTCGCTGAGGTTAGCGAGCGCAGTTGCCGATCTTGTCAACGAGCAGGTTCAGGCCGAGCACGAACACCATCAGCACGAACGCCGCCGCGTAGGCCTTCTGCGGCGCGCCGCCTTCGCCGGCGGGCGAGTTGTCGTAGACGTAGCTGGTCAGCGTCGAGCCGGTCCCGCGCAGCAGGTTCACGATCCGGCGCCGAGCCCTGGGTTTCGATGTGCAGCGTCTCGCCCAGCAGCAGCAGCACGATCGCCGTGTCGCCGATGATGCGGCTCACGCCGAGCGTCACGCCGGTGGCGATGTTCGAGCGCACGCTTCGGCAACAGCACGCGGCGGATCGTCGCGATCCGGGTCTTGCCCAGCGCGAACGCCGCCTCGCGCATGTGTTCGGGCACCGCCTGCAGCCCGTCGCGGGTGGCGGCGAACAGGGGCGGCAGCGCGATCAGCGACATCATCGCGCCGGCCGCGATGAACGAGCGGCCGTACACCCCGCCGCCTTCCGCGCGGAAGGACAACGGCGCGAACAGGCCCAGCTGGAAGATCGCCAGCCCGAACAGCGCCAGCACGATGTCGGGCGTGCCGGCGACGATCTCGATGCTCGACTCCACCACCCGCGCCAGCCAGCTCGGCCGCCCGTACTCGGCGATCCACACCGCGCACGCCACGGCCAGCGGGAACGCCAGCGCGATACCGATCGCGGTCAGCAGCGCCGTGCCGATCAGCGGATCGAGGATGCCTCCGGTGCTGGCTCTGGGACATGCCGATCGCCGGCCGCGTGAACAGCAGGCCCGGGCGCAGGTACTGGATGCCCGCGATAGCCCATGTACAGGACGATCGCCGCGGCGATCGCGCACAGCCCGAGACCGGCGCTCCACGCGACACGCCAGCACCAGCCGGTCGCGCCAGCGCCACGTCCACGGCGAGGAGCGCCGCCCGCGCTTGGCGCTCGGCGAGCGGGCCGGTCGCCCTGCAGCTCGGGCGCGTAGACGCTCACTCAACCGCGCTCATCTCACCCGCGCACCTGGTAGCGGCGCAGCGGCAGCTTGATCAGGTAGCCGGCGATCGACAGCACGAACGCCGAGAACAGCAGCAGCGCGCCGAACGCATACAGCGTCGCCTGCAGCGCCGGAGCGCCGATGCCTTCGTGGTAGTCGACGATCGCCGACGCCAGCGTGCGCAGCGGCTCGTAGAAGAAGATCAGCGGGCCGTGCGAGAGGTTCGGCGTGTAGGAGCTGCCGCCGGAGACCATCTGGATCATCACCGCCTCGCCCAGCGCGCGCGCGGTGGCGAGCACCGCCGCGGCCACGATCGCGGGACGGATCGCGCGCAGCGTCACCGCCAGCACCGCCCGCAGCGGGTTCAACCCGAGCGCCACCGCGCCCTCGCGCCAGGACGACCGGCGCGGCCATCAGCGCCTCGCAGATCAGCGCGATCATGATCGGCGTGATCATCACCGTGAGGATCACCACGACCACCCCCAGACCGGCGCCGGTGAGCTCGACGAAGTTCTGCACCGAGGTCTTCTCCTGCGCGGTGATCAGGTGGTTGCCGACGAACGGCACGAGCACGAGCACCGCCGATCAGGCCGTAGATCACCGAGGGCACCGACGCCAGCAGCCGGATCACCGGGATCGCCAGCCTGCGCAGCCGCGCCGGCGCCAGCTCGACGATGAAGATCGAGGACAGCACCGCGATCACGACGCCCAGCACGATCGCGATGCCGGTGCTCAGCAGCGTCCCGTAGACGAGCGGCCAGGCATTCAGGTGATACGCCGACGCCGGCGGGTTCACGCTCGTGGCCTGCATGTTCGCGATCTGCGTTTCGAGACTTGCCCCCCGGCCCCAGCCAGGAGAGGCCGTCGTGCTCGAAGACCGGCCATGCGCGCACGCCGACGAACACGATCATCGCGACCACACTCACGCCCACGAGCAGCGACACCGCGCCGAGCAAACGCTCGGCGCGGTGGTCGGGCCAGGGGTTACGCAGGCGCTTCAGCACCGGCGGCCCGTCACCGTCAGCCGGGACCGGCACTGACCGCCTGGAGATCCGATGCTTCTGCTGGGCCGCCGCCGTTGATCGGGATCCACTGGCTGGAGATGATCTTGCGCGCCGCCGCGAACGGACCCAGTGAACGACGCACGGCCCTGCACCGCGCGTTACCTCGTAGAAACGCGCGATGCCGGCGTACTGCCCGGACTGCACGCTAGTGCGGTTGCACGTCTCGCCGTTGTAGCCGACCGTGTTCAGTTTGCCCGAGGCCCGCCTGGTAGTTGGAGAGGAAGCCGATCGCGTTCGGGTCGCTTTCGACTTCCGCGCGCAGCAGACCCTCGGAGGGCCGTTCGTGCGCGAGCGGCTCGGTCACTTTCTTGCCTTCCAGCAGCAGCGTCTGGAAGCTCGTCAGCACGCCCGCGACCGAGGTGCGGCTGATCAGGTCGATCGTGCCGCTCGCGGTGGCGCCGGGGACCTGGCTCCAGTTGCGGGTCTTGCCGGTGAAGATCGACACGACCTGCGCAGGCGTGAGGTTGGACAGCGTGTTCGCCGAGTTCGTGACCACGCAGATCCCGTACTTGGCGATCGGATAGAAGACCAGGCCCTTCGGGTCGGTCGGCAGCGGATCGCGCGAGACGTCGCCGATCGAGACGCGGCTGGCGGCCACGTCGTTGATGCCGATCTGCGCTCCCCCCTGGGTGATCTTGAACTTCACCGTGTGCGGTTTGCAGCTTCACGTACTTCGCGGCGAGCAGCGACACCAGCGGATACGACGCCGTGGCGCCGCTGATCGAGATCGTCGGGGTCGCCAGCGCGGTCGTGGGCGCCGCGGCGACCCCGAGCACGCCTGCGCTCGCCCCGACGAGGGCGAGGCTTCGTAGTCGTGTGAGACGGCGATTGCGGTTCATGGACAGGGACTCCGTTTCGGGTGATGGTTGACTTGTGTCGGTAGCGAACCTACCATATTCCTCATTAGCTTGATCAGGATAAGCTAGTTTATGAAGATGCCGCGCCGGTCCACCCCGATCCACCCACCCAAGTGACTGATCACCAGATGACAACCCCACCCGACACCCACATATCCTCCGACCCCGCACCCGACGGGACCACACCGTCCGCGTCGGGACCGACCGGCCCAGCTGACGCAAGCAGCCCGGGCTCGCCCACCACAGACGGCGCTCAACCGCTCGCCGCCGCACCCTTAAGCGCGCGCCGCGCCTGCCCTCGCTGCGCGCCAGCGCGGCGCTCGCGGCGGGGATGCTCGCCATCGGCGTGGCCGTCGGCGCGGCGATCGGCCCGGCGCCCAGCGCGTCGTTCGCGGGCCAGCAGTGCCCCGCTGGTGCTCCGCTCGATCGCCGCCCTCACGGCTACGGGCTCCGGCGCCCACGCGAGCACTCGCGCTGCCGCTCCGCCCCCTGTCACACCTCAGGCGACGCCCACGGCGAGTACCGGCGCGAGCACGAGCGCCGCCACGCAGGCGCCGAAGTCGAAAACACCGTCAAGCACCAGCGTGTCTCCGACCTCGACCCAGAACACCTCCAAAGCACCGACAGCCGGTGGCGGCAACGGCAGCAAACAGACAAAGCCCCTGCCGCCGGTCACAAGCGTGTGGCTGATCACGCTCTCGGGCAGCACCTTCGCGCAGGCGCTCGCCCAGCCGACGGCCGCTCCCTACATCGACTCGCAGCTCCTCAAAGCCGGAACGCTCCTCAGCGGCTGGTCGGCGCTCGCCGGCAGCGCATTCGCGAGCGAGGCCGGCCTGCTCGGTGGAGCCCCGCCGCAGAATCTCGACGCGATCGTCCAGCCCCCATGTCCCGAAGGCGCGGCCGGCGTGCCGTGCAAGCCCGAAACCGCCGGCGCGCTGACCGCGGCCGACGAATTCCTCAAAGCGACCGTTCCCACGATCATGGCCAACCCCGCCTACGGCGCGCACGGACTGATCGTGATCACGTTCGGCGCCGTCGGCAACTCCACCGCCTCCAGTCTCCCCGCCGGCTCCTCCACCGCGACGCTCGGCAGCGAACCGCCCGCCGGCGTCCTGCTCATCTCGCCCTTCGCCCGCGCCGGCGCGCGGCCGAGCACGGCGTATGACCCCACTTCACCCAAGCAGAGCCTGTCCGCGCTTCTGCACTGATCACACCAACGACCCGCAGTCCAATCAACCAACCAAGGAGACCCACGTTGCACGCACTACTCCCCGCCCACCGCAAAGCCACGTGGTGGCTCGCCGCAATCGTGGGCTCGCTCGTCGGCCCTGCCGCTCGCCACGCCGGCGATCGGCAGCGCCGAAGAAACCAACCCCAACAACTACTCCTGCTTCGGCAGCCTCAGCGCCGGCAAGCCCGAAGTGGGCAGCGAAGAACAGCAGGTGGCCTACGCGTTCCACTGCAGCGGCCCGATCACCGGCTATCAGCTGCAGTCGCAGATCCCGGTCACGGGCGTCGAGGCCGCCCCGCTGGTCAGCAACATCCCGTCGGGTACGCCCGTGAACGACACGTTCTCCTGCTCCTCGGAAATCCCCGGCTACGCCGATAACTGCGTCGGTGCGACCGTCTCGCAGTACGAGACGATCGCCGGGCAGTTCGCGATCGGCTCCAAGCTGTGCGCCGAGCCGCGCGTCGACGCGCTGCTGACGGTCACCTACGCGTACCTCGAAAAAGGCGTCGTCACGCAGGCCATCTCCGGGCCGTTCGACCTCGGACGCCCCACCAGCTGCCCGCCCGACGCACAGTCGGGCTGGACGCGCCTGAACCCCAAGCCCGTCGTGCTCGCCTCCGCCGGCAAGCACAAAGGCAAGGGGAAGGGCAAAGCAAAGGCAAGAAGGGCGCCGGCAAAAACAAGAAAGGCTCGGTCAAGAAGTAGCGCCGCGTCGCATCGCGGCATCGCATCTCGGGACCTCGCGCCAACGCGCGGGGTCCCCCATTCAAGCGCTGGTCAAGCGAGCGTCCTCGCGGGATGAGCAGCGCCCAATTGCAGATAGACGGCGCCTATCGCGGGACGCGCAACTACGATCTGGAGCCATGATCAGCGCATCGCCCAGCCGTAGTCAAGGCCACAGATCGAGGATGCGCCGCCGACGAGGCCCGCGTGTACTCGCGGCGCTCACCACCCTCGCCCTGCTCGCGGGCTGCGGATCGGCGACCGCCACACGCCCCGTCGCAAGCGCAACCACGCCGAGCAACGGCACTGCGAAGACATCGTCCACGAGCGCCGTGCCAACCACCCCGACACCCGCGAGCTGCGCCGCCACGGTCGCAACCACGCTCGGGACGGTCGCCGGCCGCGTCTACCACGAGGCCGCCAGCGGCGGCATCGTCGCGCAGGCGGTACACCGCCTGCAGAGCTCCTCCGCGCTCACAAGCGCCGTCAATAGCGGCAACGCAGCCGCCACCGGCGCCGCGCTGCGAGAACTGATGCTCGGCCAGATCGTCCGCGTCGAGGTCCTGCGCGGCGGACGCGTGCTCGCGCAGGCCGGCTCGGGCGCGGCGATCGCGCCCGCGCGCGGCTCGATCCCCGGCACCTCCGCGACGTTCGTGCTCTCCACGCAATCCGCACACAGCTACCTGCAGGTCGTCCACCAGGTCACCGGCGCGCAGCTCGTGCTCTCCAGCGGCACGCACCGGCTCGCGGGCACGATCGGCGGCCTGCCTCCCTCCGGCCCGCCGGCCGAAGGACCGCTCACGATCGCCGGGCAGAGCTTCCAGACGGCCACGCTCACCGGCGCCGTCTACCCGTCGGGCACGCTCTCAATCGCGCTGCTCGCCCCCACCGCCGGGATCTCCTGTCCGGGCTCGCCCGCGCAGACGCGCGTGGAAACGCTCGGGCACGTCGGCGAACGGATCTACCAGGAGGAGCTCCACAGTCCGGCCGTCACCGCCGACGGTGCGCCACATCGAACACTCCTCCGCCTTCCAGCACGCCGTCGCCGCGCACGACGCCACCGCCAGCGCGCTCGCGATCGTCGGCTTCTTCGGCGAACACATCCACGTCGTGCGCGTGCGCGTCACCACCAACGGCCGGCTGCTCGAGGACCTCGGCGGGCCCTACGTGCTCGCGCCCGTACGCGGCGCGGTGCGCAGCGGCGGACGCGTGGTCGGCCAGTTCGAGATGGCGATCCAGGACGACGCCGGCTACCTGCGGCTCGCGCACCTCTTCACCGGCGCCGAGATCCTGATGCGCACCGGCGCACGCCAGGTGATGGGCACGCTCTCGCCCGGCCCCGCCAACGTGCCCGCGCGCGGCCCGTCTCCTACGGCGGGCGCACCTACGAGGCCTACTCCTTCACCGGCGAAGCCTTCCCCTCCGGTCCCCTGCGCATGTCGCTGCTGCTCCCCTCATAACCACCCCGCGTGCCGGGCTGCCACACGCCGCGGCGTGGATGTCTCCGTTATGCCAACCGGTGCGGTAAGCGGCGCCTACAACAATCCGATGCAAGGGTCCCGCTCACGGCTTTCCCACAAAAGCCCGCCCGTGATATAGCTAAGACAAGCAGGCTGCTCGTCATGCGCTCGATCTCCGCGATCGAGGTCAAGCCCTGCGCGCACCTTCTGCATGCCGTCCTCGCGCAGCCGCACCATCCCCGCCTGCTCGGCGGCGGCGGCGATCTCATCGACCGAGCCGTGCTCGAGCACCAGCGTCCTGACGCGCTCGTCCACGCTCATCACCTCGTACACGCCCACGCGCCCGCGATAGCCGCTGGCGCCGCAGCGCGAGCACCCGACCGCCTCGTAAGGCTGCGAGCCCGTCGAGGCCGTGCTCGGCGAGCACCGCCTCGGACAGCTGCTGGGGGCGCTTGCAGTGCGTGCACAGCATCCGCACGAGCCGCTGCGCGACGATGCAGTCGATCGCCGAGGACACCAGGAACGGCTCGATGCCCATGTCCATCAACCGGCCCAGCGCGCTCGGCGCGTCGCGGGTGTGCAGCGTCGAGAGCACCAAGGTGGCCGGTCAGCGCCGCCTCCACGGCGATGTGCGCGGTCTCGCGGTCGCGGATCTCGCCGACCATGATCACGTCCGGGTCGGCGCGCAGCATCGAGCGCAGGCCCACGTCGAACGTCACGCCCGCCTTGGGGGCGATCTGCATCTGCTTGACGCCCGCCATCCGCTGCTCGACCGGGTCCTCGATCGTGAGGATCGAGCGCTCGCCGTCGTTCAGCACGCTCAGCGCTCCGTACAGCGTCGTCGACTTGCCCGAGCCCGTCGGACCGGTCACGAGCACCGCGCCGTTGGGCTTTGCGATCGCCCGTTCGAAACGGCTCCAGCGCCGCCGGGCTCCATCCCCAGCGACTCCAGGTTCTGGACCGTCACGCCCTTGTCGAGGATGCGCAACACCACGCTCTCGCCGTACACCAGCGGCAGCGTCACCACCCTGATGTCCACGCGCCGGCCCTCGATCGTCAACGCGAAGCGCCCGTCCTGGGGCACGCGCTTCTCGGCGATGTCCAGATCGCCCATGATCTTGATCCGCGACACCACCCCGCCGATCATCCGTCGCTTGATCGTCGCCGCCGGGCTCAGCACGCCGTCGACGCGGAACAGCACCTTCGCGTCGCCCTCTTCGGGGCTGACGTGGATGTCCGAGGCGCCCTGCTGCACGGCCTGGGCGATGATCGAGTGCACGAGCTTGATCACCGGCGCGTCGCGATCGGCCTCCTCGGCGAGCGTGCCCGCCTCGAGCTCGTCCTCCGCGTCCGCCTCCGCGTTGCTCCTCGACGATGTCTTCGATCGACTCGTCCATCCCCTGCAGACGCGTCAGCAGCATGTCGAGATCCTCGACCGACGCCACCGCCACGCGCACCCTCCGGCCGGTGATCATCGCCACGTCGTCGATCGTCAGCACGTTCGTCGGATCGGCCATCGCCAGCAGCAGCGTCCCGTCCTGCGTGAACCCGACCGGCACCGCCCGATAGCGCTTGGCCGCGTCCGACGCCGATCAGGTGCACCGCGCCCATGTCCAGGTCGTAGACCGACAGATCGATGTAGTCCAGCCCGAAGCGCTCGGCCACCACGCGCGCCAGTTGATCGGGGCGCAGCGTCCCCTGCGACACCAGCACCTCGCCCGTCGGGCGGCCCTGCTCGCGGGCGGCGCTCACTGCCTCCTCGACCGTCTCGCGGTCGGCGAACCCCAGATCGACGACGACTTCGCCGATCATCCGGCTCGAGCGCCCGCTCGAGCGCGCCGGATACAGACCCTTGCCCGTGCGCTCGCGCCGCTCGCGCAACGGCTCAGAGCGCTGATCGTCCTCGCCCGCGCTCTCGCGCTCACGCGCCTGCGCAGGGACATCGGTGGCGACGTTTCCCATCACCTCTCTATCGGCAATGCCCATCCGCCGCTTGACTGCACTCGACCGCGATAACGGCCGCATAACGCGCACATTCGCCAATTCAGACCACGCCACCAACGAATACCTACAAACCGACGGCCTTCAGCGGGCCTGTCAGGAACAGGTAACAGCACAGCATACCCACATGAGCTACCGTGGTGACGATGCCGCCGCTCATCTGGGACCGTCGGCCCGACGAACTCAGGGCCCCTGCAATGATCTGCGCGTTCCAGGGCTGGAACGACGCCGGCGACTCCGCCTCGACCGCCGTCTCCTTCCTCGCCACCGCGCTCGAGGCCAACCGCTTCGCGCGGATCGACTCGCAGGAGTTCTACGACTTCCAGGCCAACCGCCCGAGCGTGCGCATCACCGAAGGCAACTACGAAGAGGTCATGTGGCCGACCGTCGAGGTGTTCGAGGCCCTCGCCCCGCGGGCCGCACGCGACCTCGTGCTCGTGCAGGGCGTCGAGCCCTCGATGCGCTGGCGCGCGTTCTCCGCGCACATCCTCGACCTCGCCGAAGCGCTCGGCGTGCAGGTCGTCGTCTGCTCGGAGCGCTCCTCGGCGACGTCGCGCACTCGCGGCCGGTGACCATGACCGGCTGCGCGTCGGACCCCTCGCTGGTCGCGCGCCTGGGCATCAAGCCCTCCACCTACGAAGGTCCCACCGGGATCGTCGGCGTGCTGCACCACACCTGCGCGCAGGCCGGGCTGCCCTCGGCCGCGATCTGGGCGGGCGTGCCCCACTACGTCGCCGCGGCGGCCAACCCCAAGGCCGCGCTCGCGCTCGTGCGCCGCGTCGAAGGACTGGTCGGCGTGTCGGTGGACGTATCCGAGCTGGAGCTCGCCTCCGCGGACTACGAACGCCAGGTCGGCATCGCCGTGCAGTCCGACCCCGACATCCTGGCGTTCGTCGAGCGTCTTGAGCAGGAAGCCGACGCCGAGGCCGAAGCCTCGCCGAACGAGGTCCCCGACGGGGACACGCTCGAGCGCGAATTCCAGCGCTTTCTCAAGCAGCGCGGGATTCGGCCCTCCTGATCTCACATAGCTGAGTGGCGGGAGCAGGGGCGCGACGTTTTCATCCGTCCGGCACGGACGGCTGAAAAGTCCGCCCCTGCTCTTAACACGTCTTTTTGGATGTCGGATTAGGAGCTTCTGGCTGCGCATGCGCAGCCAGGCGGTACGCACATGTGCGTACCGCGACGAGCCGTATACGGCTCGTCTTCCGAGCGGCGCATGCGCCGCTCGGCCGGGTCGCGCATGCGCGACCCCGTAAAGACTGACCTATGTCCTAGCATGGAGACTATGACAATGCGCATCATAAGTGTGAAACCGCTGGAGGGCCACAACCTGCGCCTTACGTTCAACGATGGCCTGGTGCGCGATGTCGATATCTCATCGCTGCTGCACGGACCGCTGGGCGAGCCGCTGCGTGACCTCGACTACTTCCGACGCGTTCGCGTCGACGATAAAGCGCGAACGATCGTCTGGCCCAACGGGCTGGACCCCGATCCGGAGATGCTTCACGGCGGCCTCACCGCCATCGGACAGCCGGCGAGGATTCACAGCAGCTGAATCAGCGCTCGGCCGCCGGACAGACGATCCGGAAGTCGCAGATCGAGCAGGCCGCGCGCGAGGGTGTGGGCTCGAAGCGCTGGGCCATGATCCCCTCGCCGGCCTCCATCACGGTCGCTCGCACGCGCTCCTCGTCGGTCTCGCCCGGCAGACGCACGACGAGGTCGTCGAGCACGTAGTAGTAGGCCCTGCTCGCGGCCTCCACCTGCCAGGACTCGCGTGCCGCCAGCGCGTACAGCGAGAGCTGGACGTCGTCGCGCAGCTGCTCGGCGGTGCGCGGACGCGAGGTCTTGTAGTCGATCAGCTCATACCGTTCGCCGCCGGCCCTCCTCCTCGTCGCTCGCCGCCCCCGGCTCCCGCGCAGGCGCGAGGCGATCGACCCGGTCCACGCGCCCGCGCAGATGGTGGGGTCCGATCTGGAAGGAGAACTGGCGCTCGAACCACACCGGCGAGGACTCCTGGCCGTGCAGGCGCGCGTGGTAGCGCTCCAGCGCGGCGCGCGCCTTGCCGCGCAGTTCGCGCTCGGACTCGCCCTCCCGAAACCCGCCCCGGCGCCAGCACGCGTCGAACAGGTCCAGCAACTGCGTCAGCGTCTCCCACCGGCGGCGTGGTAGCGCTCGAGCACCTGGTGCACGACGATCCCGAACCGCTGGCCGAGCGTCGGCTCGGTGGGGATGCGCAGCACGCGCGCGAACTTGTAGCGCAGCGGACAGCCGCGATAGGTCTCGATGTCCGACGCCGACAGCGCCAGCCCGCCGCCCTTGCGCGGCAGAAACGGCACGAGCGAGGGCTCGCCGCGCGGCGAAAGCGCCTGCACGCGCGCCGCCTGCCCGTCATAGCCTCGCGGACGCCGGTCCCCCCTCGCAGTCGTCGGCCGAGCGCCGCCGCGTCGGCCGCGAGCAGCGTGCCGTCGAGCGGGCTGCTCTGCAGGATCTCCCGCTCGATCGCCGTCGCCGCCGCCAGCAGGCGGGCGTTCACGTCGGCGAGCGCGTCGCCGACGCTCTGCTCGGCCGGGCGCTGCGTCAGCGCGGAGAGCTTGAGCAGCTCCAGGTAGCGCGCGACGCCGTGGGAGATATCCAGATCGGTGTCCAACCGCAGCTCGCTCAGCCGCGCGCCGATGCGCGCGATGTCCGCGAGCACCTCCTCGCGCACGATCCGCTGCATGTCGCGCAGCGCCACGTCGGGACCATCCGGCGCGTGGCCGAGGCCGCAGAGGAGCGCGAGCCGCGCGGCTCGCGCTCGGCCCCGAGCGCCGCGCGCGCGAGCAGGTCGGGGCGGGCTGCGTCGAGCGCCGCGTCGCCGCGCGGTGCAGCTCCAGAAAGCGCTGAATCCGCGACGCGCGCCTCCGGCGGCACCTGCGGAGACTCGATCGCCGCGCGCGAGCGCCGCGATCATGTCGAGCTTGCGCCGCCTGGCGATCTGGATCACGCGCGCGAGATCCACCTGGCGCAGCTCGATCGGCGGGCGCGCCAGCGCGCGCACCACCGCCGAGGCGTCGCTCGGATCGGCCAGCAGCCGCGTCCACGCGACCACGTCGCGCACCTCCGCGCGCTCCATGTCCGCAGAGGCCTCCGGCGCCATCTCCGGCGGCGCTGCAGGATGAGGCTCGGGGGGCGCGTCCGGCGGCGGCGGACAAATCCTTATCTGGCGGCGCCGGCACGCACCTAGGATATGTACATGGGCGCTTCGCGCGCGATCGACTGGGACACCGCTCAGCGAATCGGCGAGCTGATCGCCGGCTCTCCCCCGTACGGCGGCCCCGTCGGGCGCTCCGTGCAGCCGCTCGCGCACGAGTTCGCCGGGCGCGTCGGCGAGTACACGGGTCTCGAGCTCCCGCCGAGCTGCCGCCGCTGGAGATGATCGACCGGCCGACCTGGATCGCCGCGAACCTGCTCACGATGCGACCGCTGCTCGATCCGTTGCTCGAGCGTCTCGGCGGTGGCGCCGACGCCGACGGGGAGGACTCGGAGGCCGATCGCACAGGCGAGACATCCGGCGAAAAACCGGAGGCCGGCGACGTCCCCGCCAACGCGCCCCCGAACGCGAGCACAGGACCATCGGCTCTCGCCGGTCTGCTCTCTGGTCCACTGCGCTCCGCCTCAGGCTCGCTGCGCTCGGCCTCCGGCCATCTGCTCGGCGCCCAGCTGGGCGCGGTGACGGGGATGCTCTCCCAGCGCGTGCTCGGCCAGTACGACGTCTCGCTGCTCGACGCCTCCGCGCCCCCGCGCCTGCTGCTGCTTGCGCCGAACCTCGCCGCCGCCGCGCGCAACCTCGGGGTCGACCGCGACGAGCTGATCGCCTGGGTGGCGATCCACGAGATCACCCACGCCGTGCAGTTCTCCGGCGCGCCGTGGCTGCGCGAGCATCTCGGCGGGCATGCTCCGCGAGCTGCTCGACGGGCTGCAGATCTCGGCGACGCCGGCGGATCCGCCGCGGACGAGAGCGACGGGAAGAACGGCCACTCGGACTGGCTGCGCGATCCCGGCGCCCTGCTCGATCGCGCCCGCTGAGGGCGAGCTGCGCGACGCTGATCGATCGCGCTCGCCGCGGCGAACTGCTGCGCCTCGGCCTCGGCGACGAGCGCTGGCGGATCGTCGAGCGGATGCAGGCGACGATGTCGCTGATCGAGGGCCACGCCGAGCACACGATGGACGCCGTCGGCGCCGAGTTCCTGCCCTCGCTGCCCCGCCTGCGCGCGGCGATGACCCGCCGGCGGGAGTCGCGCGGACTGCCCTGGCGGGTGCTCGAGCGGCTGCTCGGCCTGGAGCTGAAGATGCGCCAGTACGAGGTCGGACGGCGCTTCTGCGACGCCGTCGTCGACGCCGGCGGCCCCGAGGCGCTCGCCGTCGCCTGGCGCTCGCCCGCCGAGCTGCCCTCCACGCAGGAGCTCGCCGAGCCCGCCCTCTGGCTGGAGCGCGTCGGCGTCCCCGCCTGACGCCGCCCTCGGCGCGCCCGACTCCGCGATCCCGATGCGCGGACACGCCGCCTTTCGCAGCTCTCGCCGTCCAGAGTCGGCTCGGGCCGCTGCCCTTGAAGCTCCGGACATGACCTAAACCGAACGCATGTTCCTGTTGTTACAATCTCCGGCCGCCGAACTCGGCTTGTTCACAGGGAATTCACCGCGGGCACATATCCGTCGTGTAACAATCTCTCGCGGTCGGGTTACAAACAGGTGTTCGGTGCTAAGCTCGTTCTCGAGCCTCCCCCGAACACCCTCGTAACCGCTCCTCCTCCGACGAGGAACCACCACCAAGGAGACTTCCGTCAGATGGCATCAGCCGACACAACCACTCCCCGCGCCGCCAAACCACGCAAACGCGCGGCCGCCGCGAAACGCGCCGCGTCCTCGCGCAGCACGACGTCCACCGCCAAGTCCTCGTACGCCGAGCGCGCGGTCCTGATCCCCGTCGGCGCCGCGCTGACCGCCCGCGACCGGGTCGTCTCGAGCGTCAACGACACGTTCACCAGCTACTCCAGCACCTCCAGCGCGCAGGCGCAGCTGCGCAAATTCGAGCGCCGCGGCGCCACCGCCCGCAAGCGCCTCGAGCGCGAAGTGCGCAAAGCGCGCACGAGCGTCGAGCGCGAGCTGCGCAAGCGCCGTCAGGACGAGCGCCGAGCTCGCCGACCGCTTCCAGGAGCGCATCCAGAGCCTGGTCTGATCACCACGACTTCCCCCGCCCCGGACGAGGAGATCCGGGGCGCCGCCCGCCGCAGGCGGCGCATCGGGACAGTCTGCCGGCCTCATACCTCGCCGGTAGAAGTAGGACCCTCTCCTCCCTAGCCCCCGGAGCGACCCCCGCCCCGGGGGCTTTTTCTTGCGCACAGGACCGATGGCAGGCCCGACGGGCTCGCAGGGCATCTGCCGCGTTTGCCACAATGAGCCCGTGACCGACGAACAGCAGATCCGCAAGGCCCTCGAGGTCGTGATCGACCCCGAGCTGCGCCGCTCGATCGTGGAGCTCGACATGGTGCGCTCGATCGAGATCTCCGCCAACGGCGTGGTCGACGTGACCGTCTCGCTGACCACGCCCGGGCTGCCCGATCAAGGGCCACTTCCAGACCGCCGTCGCGCGAGGCCGTCTCGGCGCTCGAGGGCGTGACGCACGTGAACGTCTACTTCGACGTGCTCAGCGACGAGCAGAAGGCCGCCCTGCAGCAGAAGCTCGGGCGCGGCAGCCTGCCCGACGGGGCGCTCGCGCAGGTCGCGAACGTGCTCTGCGTCGGCTCGGGCAAGGGCGGCGTGGGCAAGTCCACGCTGACCGCCAACCTCGCCGCGGCGCTGGCCGGCGAAGGCAAGCGCGTGGGCATCCTCGACGCGGACGTGTGGGGCTACTCGATCCCGCGCATGTACGGCCTCGGCTCGACGCGCCCGCCGGTGTCGGCCGAGCGCAAAATCCTGCCGCTGGAGGCGCACGGCGTGAAGGTGATGTCGATCGGGTTCTTCGTCGCCGAGGACGCCGCGGTCGTGTGGCGCGGGCCGATGCTGCACAAGGCGCTCACCCAGTTCCTGCAGGACGTCGACTGGGGCGCGCTCGACCACCTGCTGATCGACCTGCCGCCGGGCACGGGCGACGTCTCGATGACGCTCGCCCAGCTGCTGCCCGCAGGCGCAGTTCGCGATCGTCACCACCCCCCAGCCGACCGCCCAGCGGGTCGCCCGGCGCGCCGCCGAGATGGCGCACAAGGTGTCGCTGGAGATCTGCGGGATCATCGAGAACATGTCCGGCTTCACCACCCCCTGCCGGCGAGCGCTTTCAGATCTTCGGCGAGGGCGGCGGCCAGGAGCTCGCGGACGAGCTCGACGTGCCGCTGCTGGGCAAGGTCCCGCTGACGATGCCCCTGCGCGAGCACGCCGACTCCGGCGTTCCGCTCGTGATCGAGGACCCCGACGACCCCGCCTCCCAGGCGATCCGCCAGGCCGCGCGCGGCCTGATCGCGATGGCCGCGCCCGCGACGCCGCTGCCGGCGCTGCCGACGCTGCCGCTCGTGCAGGTCGCCGGCGCGCCGACCGCGGCCCACCGCGCGCCGTCCGCGACCGCGGAGCGAAAACCGGCGGGCATGTCGCTGCCGATGGCCTAGGGCCCACGCCAGCGGCGTGGACCCCGGGCGCGCGATCGCAGGGGTCGGACGCTGGAGACATCCTGCTCGATCGCTTGACAAGCAAGCCCCAGCTGAGAGGATCGTCTGAATGCCCGTACAGGACCAGGAAGAGGAGCAGGCCGAGCCCGCCCCGCGACGGCGTGGTCGAAATCGACGAACGCCGCGCCAAGATGGAGCGGCTGCGCGCGGAAGGGATCGACCCCTACCCGGCGGTCACGCTGTGGGGCAGGCGCACGCGCATCGCGCGAGATCCTCGCCGCGCACGATCCGAGCACGCTCGAGCAGGGCGAGCACCCGGACCTGCGCTACCACGTCGCCGGCCGGCTGATCTCGCGGCGCGGGCACGGCAAGACGGCGTTCCTGGACCTGCGCGACCTGTCGGGCTCGATCCAGATCGTGCTGCGCGTGGACTCGCTCGGGCAGGAGACCTACGAGCGCATCCTGGCCTCGACATCGGCGACATCGTCTCGGTCGAGGGCTGCGTGTACGTGACCCAGCGGGGCCAGCTCGCGCTGCAGGCGATCGAGTGCACGCTGCTGACCAAGACGCTGCGCCCGCCGCCGGACAAGCACCACGGCCTGGGCGACACGGGCACGCGCTACCGCTACCGCGAGCTCGACCTGATCGCCAACCAGGAGACGCGCGAGCTGTTCGTCACGCGCAACAAGATCGTCCTCGCGATCCGCGAATGGCTGGCCGAGCGCAACTTCGTGGAGATCGAAACGCCCGCGCTGCAGTCGCTGGCGGGCGGCGCCGGCTCGCGACCGTTCACGACCCACCACAACGCGCTCGACCGCGACCTCTACCTGCGCATCTCCGTCGAGCTGTTCCTCAACCGCTGCATCGTCGGCGGCATGGAGAACGTCTACGACATGGGCAAGGTGTTCCGCAACGAGGGCATCTCCCCCAAGCACTCGCCCGGAGTTCACGATCATCGAGTTCATGTGCGCCTACTCCGACTACAACGACGTGGCCACGGTGACCGAAGAAATGTTCCGCGACGTCGCCCAGAAGGCGCTCGGGCGCACGATGATCAAGCGAAACGGCGAGGAGATCGACCTCGCCAAGCCCTGGCGGCGGATCACGATGCGCGAGCTGATCCTCGAGCGCTTCGGCCTGGACTTCATGGAGTCCACGCGCGAGCAGCTCGCCGAGGTGCTCGACGAGCCGATGGACCCGGCCGCCACCTGGGCGGAGGTCGTGGCCGACATCTACTCGGAGAAAATCGAGTCGACCATCAACCAGCCCACGCACGTGTTCGACTTCCCGCTCGAGCCCTTCCCGATCACCAAGCGCCACTCCGAGCACCCCGAGCTGGCCGAGCACTTCGACGCGGTGATCGGCGGCATCGAGCTCGTCAGCGGCGACACCGAGCTCAACGACCCGGTCGACCAGTGGCAGCGCTTCGTCGACCAGCGCCAGCGGCGAATGATCGACGACGAGGACGTGCCCCACCCCAACGACGAGGAGTACGCGCGGGCGATCGAGTACGGCTACTCGCCGACCGCCGGCGGCGGCATGGGCGTGGACCGCCTGGTGATGATCCTCACCGAACGCGACACGCTGCGCGAGGTGATCCCCTTCCCGATCGTCAGGGAGCTCAAATGAGCTCCCGGGGAAAGCTCGATCTCGACCCGGGCGTGATCGCCTCCTGCCGCGAGGCAGCGAGCCAGATCGCCGGGCAGGTCGCCGCGGAGATCGCCGGCAAGACGACCGTCTCGGTCGAGCGCACGATCGCGCGCCTGCTGGGCGTCGACGGCGCGAACGAGCTCGATGCGCCGCTGCCGAACGTGCTCGTCGACCACGTGCGCGACGCCGGCGAGCTGGGCCGCGGAATCGCCTACTGGCTCGGCAACGCGCTGCTCGCGCAGAGCGCTTCCAGCGACGACGAGCCTCCGTCACGCCCCAGTCGCTCGCCGAAGCGGTCGATCGCGGCGAGCTCGACCTGCTCGGGCTGCCGCGGGCCGAGCGAGGAGGCGATCCACGCGCGGATCGCGCAGGAGTGCGAGCAGCGCGTCGGACGCGATCGCGGCGCGCATGAGCGAGCGGCGCGCGCTGCGCGAGCGCCTGGGCGAGCAGCCCGCCGCCGCTTCGCTACGTGCTGACCGCCACGGGCAACGTCTACGAGGACGTCGTCCACGGCCTCGCCGTCGCGCAGGCGGGCGGGGACATCGTCGCGGTGATCCGCTCGACCGCGCAGAGCCTGCTCGACTACGTCCCCTACGGCCCCACCACCGAGGGCTACGGCGGCACGTTCGCCACGCAGGCGAACTTCCGCATCATGCGCGACGGCCCTCGACGAGTGGTCGCAGCGCAACGGCCGCTACGTGCGCCTGTCGAGCTTCTGCTCGGGCCTGTGCATGCCGGAGATCGCCGCGATGGGCGCGATCGAGGGCTTCGACAACATGGTCAACGACGCCCTCTACGGGATCCTCTACCGCGACATCAACCCCGTGCGCGGGCTGATCGACCAGCGCGTCTCGCGCATGATCAACGGCTACTTCGGCGTGGTCGATCAACACCGGCGAGGACAACTACCTGCGCACCGCCGACGCGATCGAGGCGGCGCCCTCGGTGACCGCCTCGCAGTTCGTCAACCGCCAGCTCGCGCTCGACTCGGGCGTGCCCGACGAGCAGATCGCGCTCGGCGACGCGTTCGAGATCGACACGCCGGTGAAGAACAGCCTGCTGTACGAGTGGGCGCAGGCGCAGCTCACGCGCGAGCTGTTCCCGGACTGCCCCGTCAAGTACATGCCGCCGACGCGCCACATGGACGGCAACCTGTACCGCACGCACGCCGACCGACTCGCTGTTCAACCTCGTCACGATCGCCACCGGCCAGGGCATCCAGACGATCGGCGTGCCGACCGAGGGGATCTTCACCCCGCACGTCCACGACCGCGTGATCGGCCTGGAGAACGTCAACTACGTCTTCAACGCCGCGCGCGACCTCGGCGAGGAGATCGAGTTCAAGCGCGGCGGCATCATGCAGACGCGCGCGCAGGAGGTGCTCGCCGAAGCGCACGCGCTGCTGGAGCGGATCGCCGAGGATGGCCTGTTCGCGGCGCTCGGCGAGGGCGTCTTCGGCGACGTCCCGCGCCAGATCGACGAGGGTCGCGGCACCGAGGGCATCGTCACGGTCGCAGGACGGCTACTTCAACCCGGCGATCGAGCTGATGCGGGGAGCGTCGAGCCTTGTCCATGAGACCCCCACGGCGCCGGCGCTCACGCGGCGCCCGGCGTGCCCGACGCTTCCGCCGCGCCAGGCGTCCCCCCGGCGCCGGGCGCGCGCGCGGTCGACCTCTCGCGGGTGCGCCCCTACGCCGACCATCTCGACGACGGGATCGTGCAGCTCAGCTTCACGCTGCCCGTCCCCTACGGCCTGGCCGCGCGCCGGGCCGCGCAGGAGTGGGCGGCGCAGATGGGCTTCGAGCACCCCGAGGTCGTCCACTACCAGGAGCTGACCGACGGCTACACCTACTTCGTGATGTTCGCCGAGTCCAACCAGACCGTCGACTACGCCTCGCTCTCAGAGGAAGGGTTCGAGATCGAGTACATGAGCGAGGAGCAGATCGAAGCGTTCGCCGCCGAGCACATCGGCCGCCCGATCGTCGTCGTCGGCGCCGCGACCGGCACCGACACGCACAGCGTCGGCATCGACGCGATGCTCAACCTCAAGGGCTTCCACGGCCACCACGGCCTCGAGGGCTACCGGGCGTTCGAGACGCACAACCTCGGCAGCCAGGTGCCCAACAGCGTGCTCGTAGCGCGCGCGATCGAGCTGGGCGCCGACGCGATACTCGTCTCGCAGACGGTCACCCAGCAGAATCTGCACGTCGCCAACCTCACCGAGCTCGTCGAGATCGTCGAGGCCGAGGGGCGTCGCAGGCAGCTGATCCTCACCTGCGGCGGCCCGCGCGTCTCCAACGAGCTCGCCAAGGAGCTCGGCTTCGACGCGGGCTTCTCCAAGGGCACCTACCCGTACCACGTCGCGAGCTTCATCGTGCGCGAGCTCGCCGCGCGCGCGGCGGCGGAGTAGGTGGCCCACTAGTGCTGTCGGACCTGATCGCCCCGGCGCGGCGATTGGCGCTGGTCGGGCTGGCGAAGAACACCGGCAAGACGCAGACGCTCGCGGCGATCCTGACCGAGCTCGCCAGACGGGGCGGCGAGTGGGCGTCACCTCGATCGGTCGCGACGGCGAGGCGCACGACGTGATCGACGCGCGGATCGACAAGCCGCGGATCCAACTGGCAGCGGACAGCCTCGTGGCGAGCGCCGACGCGCTGCTGCGCGCGAGCGGGCTCGAGCACGAGCGCCTGGCGCGCACAGGCGTGAGCACCCCGCTCGGGGAGGTCGTGATCGCACGGCTCGCGCAGCCTGGCGCGGTCGAAGTCGCAGGCCCGAGCGCCGCCGAGGGCCTGCGCGAGGTGAGCGAGCGATGTTCGGGCTCGGCGCCGAGCAGGTGCTGATCGACGGCGCGATCGATCGCCGCGCGGCCTCCTCGCCGGCGGTCGCCGACGGGCTGGTGATGGCCACCGGAGCGGTCCTCAACGAGGACATCGACAGGTCGTGGCACTCACCGCGACGCCGTCGAGCTCGTCAGGCTGCCCACCGTCGAGCGTTCCGACGTCGAGCCGGCGGAGGCCGTTACGTTGCCGAGAGCGCTCGTGCTGAACGCAGAGCCCGCGCAGATCGCCGCATGGCTCACAGAGCACCCGGACGCACAGACTTTGCGCGTAGACGGCGCTCTAAGCGAGGGGTTCCTGCAGGGGTCTGCTGGACGCTAGGCGCGAGCGCGCCGGACGACGGCTGCGGATCGTCGCGGGCGATCCCACGCGGGTGTTCCTATCCCGCCGGAGCCCGAGCTGGTACAGGCGTCAGGGCATCGCGATCGAGGTCCTGCACCCGATCGAGCTACTGGCGATCACGGTCAACCCCGTGGCGCCGCAATCACACCGCTTGGACTCCGAGCGCCTGCGCGAGTTGCTGGAAGAAGCGGTCCCGGGCGTGCCCGTGCTGGACGTGCTCGACCCGAGCTACTTGGCGTTGGCGAAGTAGTCGGCGTTGATCTGCGAGTACTTCTGCCACTCGTCCGGGAGCTGGTCCTCGGCGAAGCACGCGTCCACGGGACAGGCCTCGACGCAGGCGTCGCAGTCGATGCACTCCTCGGGGTCGATGTAGAGCATCTCGGCCGCGTCGTATCCGGGCTCGTCGGGCGTCGGGTGGATGCAGTCGACGGGGCACACCTCGACGCAGGAGTTGTCCTTGGTGCCGATGCACGGCTCGGCGATCACGTAGGCCATTCGCTAAGTTCTTTCCTGTTGGTTACCGGGTCTTGCGGGGGCACATTCTAGAGATGGCGCCCCGGACGGTGCTCATCGTAGCCGAGCCGCATCGTAGATGATTGCGGGCTCAACCATCGACTCGCCGCCCGTGGGAACGCTCCCGTCGGGCAGGCAGGAGACTCCGCTAGGTTGGGAAGATGCTGCTCCTCACGGGCGCAACCGGCCAGGTGGGCTCGGCGCTGCTGCGCCGGCTCCTGGACGACGGCACGGACGTACGCTGTCTGGTGCGCGATCCGCGCCGGCTGGGGACGCTGCGCGTGCGCGTGCAGATCGCGCTCGGAGACCTCACCGACCCGCCCTCGTTTCGCAACGCGCTGCGGGGCGTCGACACGGTCGTGCACCTCGCGGCGAGCGTCCGCGATCAGCCGCGACGGCTCGATCGAGGAGCTCAACGGGATCGCCACCTGGCGGATCGTGCGCGCAGCCCAGCGCGCCGGCGTGGGGCGCTTCGTGTTCTTCTCGGCACTCGACGCCTCCGCGCAGCATCGCACGCGCTACCACCGCGCCAAGGCGGCCGCCGAGCAGGCGGTGTGCGAGACCGACCTCGACTGGACGGTGTTCGCGCCCTCGATCGTCTACGCCCCCGGCGACGCCTGGCTGACGCTGCTCGAGCGCATGGCGCTCGCGCCGGTGATGCCGATGTCGGGCATGGGCCATGCGCGCTTTCGAGCCGATCTGGGCCGAGGACGTCGCCGCCTGCGTGATGGCGGCTCTGCGCGCGCCCGCGGGCGCCCGGCAACGTTATGAGCTCGCGGGCCCGACACGCTCACCCACACCGAGATCGTCAGGCTCGTGCTCGACTCGCTTGCACCGCCCGCGCCCGCTGGTGAAGGTGCCGACGCCGATCGTCTCGCGCACGCTGCGCCTGCTGGAGGCGACCCTCGGCGAAGCGCGCGTCGGTGACCTGGGACGAGGCCGAGCTGATGGAGTGCCCGATGCTGGCACGCGCAGGCACAGAAGACGCGGGCGCCTCGGGGTAACGCCCAAGCCGATGCGGGCGGTGCTGGGGATCGGCTGAGGCCTGCGCTGCCCTGAGCCGCGCACTCCCGGAAAGCACCCGATGTGCCCGCGGACGATCGTCCCTCGGCTATCGAGTGCGTGGCCTCGGCGCCGGGACTACCACCCGGCGCCCGTGGCGCGGGGCGCCGGCGGACGGCGCCCCGCCCACGGCAGCGCCTCTTCGAGCTGCGCCGCAAGCGCCAGCAGCGCGCCCTCGCCGGCCGGAGCGCCGACGAGCTGCACCCCCAGCGGCAGCCCGTCCTCCCCCTCGAACAGCGGCAGCGAGATACCGGGCTGACCGCTGGCGTTGAACACCGGCGTGAACGGCGTGAACAGGCCCGAGCGGGTGAACGTGGACATCGGATTCTCGCGCGACGGTGTCGAGCGTGCCCAACGGCAGCGGACGCTCGGCCAGCGCCGGCGTGAGCAGCACGTCGTAGGGCGCCGAGGAACTCGACGAGGCGGCGGGTGAAGGCCTGCAGGCGAAGACCGGCGCCGAGACCCTCGACTGCGTTCAGGCGCCCGACCATCGAGTAGATCGCCCAGCTCATCGGCTCCATGTCCTGCACGGTCGGCTCGCGTCCGGCGATCGTGCCCGAGTAGGCGATCGACAGCGCGACGTGGGTCGAGAAGACCGCGCCGAACAACTCCTGCACACCATCGATCCGCCACGGCGGATCGACCTCCTCGACCTCGTGACCGAGCGAGCGCAGCAGCTCGGCCGCGTCGGTGACCGCCTGCGCGCAGAGCGGATCGACGACGGCCTCGGCGATCGGCGGCAGTGCGTCGTCGCGGCGATCCGCAGCCTGCCGGGAGGCCGGCTCGCGCTGAGCGCGAAGGGCTCGGGCGGGGGCGGCGCCCAGCTCGCGTCCCCGATCTCATAGCCCGCGAGCACGTCGAGGATCGCCGCGGTTCGGCGACCGTGCGGGTGAGCATGCCGTCGATGCCCAGCAGCGACTCGCCTAGTTCCGGCGCAGCGGAGATGCGCCCCCGCGCCGGCTTGAGTCCCACCAGCCCGCAGCAGGCGGCGGGAATACGGATCGAGCCGCCGCCGTCGTTGCCGTGCGCGACCGGCACCATCCCCGCGGCGACCGCCGCGGCCGAGCCGCCGGAGGAGCCGCCGGGAGTGCGCTCCAGATCCCAGGGATTGCGGGTCGGACCGAAGATGCGCGCCTCGGTCGTCGGCAGGATCCCGTACTCGGGCAGCGTCGTCGAGCCGACGATCACGAACCCGGCCTCGCGCAGGCGCCGCGTGACGTTGTGGTCGTAGTCGGCGACGTACTCGTCCATCAGCGAGCAGCCGTAGGTCAGGCGCAGACCGCTGACGGGGCGGTTGTTCTTGATCGCGACGGGAACCCCCGCGAACGGTCGCTCGTCGCCCGGGCCGATCGCATCGGCCGCGGCGAGCGCGCGCTCGCCGTCGATCTGCACGAACGCGTTCAGCTCGGGATTGAGCTCCTCGATCCGATCGAGCGAGATCTGCACGAGCTCGCGCGCGGAGATCTCCCCGGCGCGCACCATGCCGGCGAGCTCGATCGCGGAACGGAACATCAGATCGCTGTCCGGCACGGCTCCTCCTCCTCGCGTGAGACACGGCATCATATGGGTCTGCCCAGAAGGCAGCCACCCGTCAAGCAACGAGCCCAGAAAGCGAGTGCCATGAGCGCGGTACAGACAGCCACACCCGAGGTCCAGTCGGGCCTGGAAGGCGTTGTCGCCTTCGCCACCGAGATCGCCGAGCCGGACAAAGCAGGGGGCGCGCTGCGCTATCGCGGCGTCGACATCGAGGACCTGGTCGGCACGGTCCCCTACGAGCAGGTCTGGGGCCTGCTCGTCGACGGACACCTAAAACCCGGCCTGCCGCCCGCCGAACCGCACGCGCTGACGGTGCGCTCGGGCGATCACCGCGTCGACGTGCAGTCGGCGCTGGCGATGCTCGCGCCCGAGTGGGGCTTCGGGCAGCTGATCGACATCACCGACGAGGAGGCCCGCGACAACCTCGCGCGCGCCTCGGTGATGGCGCTGTCGTTCGTGGCGCAATCGGCGCGCGAATCCGGCCAGCCGCCGGTGCCCCAGGAGGAGATCGACCAGGGCAAGACGATCCCCGAGCGGTTTCTGATCCGCTGGCGCGGAGAGGCCAACCCCGACCACGTCAAGGCGATCGACGCCTACTGGGTCTCCGCCGCCGAGCACGGCATGAACGCCTCGACGTTCACCGCGCGCGTCGTCGCCTCGACCGGCGCCGACTGCGCCGCGGCGCTGTCGGCCGCGGTCGGAGCGCTGTCGGGCCCGCTGCACGGCGGCGCGCCCTCGCGCGTGCTGAAGATGCTCGACGAAGTCGAACAGACCGGCGACGCCGAGCGTTGGGTCAGCGACGCGCTCGACCGCGGCGAGCGGCTGATGGGCTTCGGCCACCGGGTCTACCGCGCCGAAGACCCGCGCGCGCGCGTGCTGCGACGCACCTGTCGCGAACTGGGCTCGCCGCGCTTTCAGGCGGCGGAGGCGCTGGAGAAGGCGGCGCTCGCGGAGCTGCACGCGCGCCGGCCCGATCGCGTGCTGGCGACGAACGTCGAGTTCTGGTCGGCCGTCGTGCTCGACCTCGCCGAAGTCCCGCCGGAGCTGTTCACGCCGATGTTCACCTGCGCGCGAGTGGCCGGCTGGTCGGCGCACATCCTCGAGCAGAAGCGCGAGGCCAAGCTGATCCGCCCGACCGCGATCTACGTAGGCGAGCCGCCGCGTTCGGTGGCGGCCGTCGCGTAGGCGATGTTGCCGTTATGGCGCCCCGGGGCGATCGGTCGTGCCTGGCAACGTGTGTCTCGCAAAGCCATCCGCAGGATCACGAAGAGGGCTCGGCCTCCGTGCCGAACCCTCTGTGAGCCATATCGGCCAGGTCTGCGCTCGCCCGAGTGAAGCGGCGCGGTTCTGGCCGAATGGCTCTCCCCGACTACGCGTAGGTTATCCCTGCGCCCCGCGCAGCCCGTTGTGGCGCCCGGCGCCGCAAGCGCGACCCGCTCGGCGCCTCCGACTCGCCGTCGAACAGCCACGGGTTGCGCTGGCAGATGACCTCTCCGCGAAAACGCTTGCGTGCTCCGTAGACGACCCAGGTCGTGTCGACTGCGCCATATACCTCCTGCACCCGCAGGGCGTCGGTGTGTTCGCGGCCGTAGTGCAGATGCGTCAGGCCGGCGTCGTAGGCGCCCGCGAGCAGATGCCGCGCGACGACGGGCTTCGAGGGCTCGTCGACGATCGTGGCCCAGCGCTCGAGGTCGGTGTATCCGCGGGTCGCCGCGACTATCCCGAGACTCTGTGGTTCGCGGACATCGCTGCGCACGATCAGCGCAAGCTCCTTGGTCGGATATAGGAATGTGTCGATCACGAACACCTCCGTGTGACAGCGCTCGGTCACGAGGTGAACCTGCGTGTGGGCACTGCACTGCACGAGGAACGTCTCCGGACGATCCCTTACCCGCTCGATCGCGCCGAGCAGGTCCTCCACCAGCACGATCTCATAGGAGTCGATCCCCTGGAACTCGAGGTAGTGCAGGAGCGCGTTCTCATGGCAGGTGCCGGAGGGACCGAGGGTGATGAACGTCGGCCTGCTCAAGATCCGCTCCCATCTCGTGCGATCCGATCGTGCGCACCGTTCGCCGCGATGAGCTCGTCCTCCATGCGACACGTCGCCGCGATCAGCAGCTCGAAGAGATCTGCCGTGAAGTCGGCGGGCAGCATCACCTCGGCGCCACGCGCGAGGTAGCGCGCGCGGACCTCCGCGACCCGACCGGGCTGCATCATCGGGATGTCGTGCTCGCGCTTGTAGAGGGCGATCTCGCGACAGATCGCAAAGCGCTCGCCGAGGCGCTCGGCGATCTCGCCGTCGAGTCGATCGAGGCGGCGGCGAAACGGCTCCAGCCCTGCGGCCGCGGGACTCTTCTCTGCGCTCGGCTTGCTCATGCTCGATCTCCACCCAGTAGACCCTTGACGAACGCGTGGCTGCACCCGGCAAGAGACTCGAGCGCATAGCCCCCCTCCTGAATGACGCAGACGGGCAGTTCGGCGCCGGCGAGCAGCAGTCCGATCTGCTCGAAGACGGGCGCGCGAAAGGACCAGGAGCCGTGGGGATCGTCCTCCACGAGGTCATAGCCGAGCGACAACACGATCGCGTCGGCGCTGCGAGCGAGCGTATGCGTGGAGCGCGCGAGCTCGGCGAGGTAGGTCTCGCTCGCCGGGGGTGTGCGGAAGGCGACGAGGTGCTCGCGGTCGCTGCGCGGGCGCACCCGCTCCCAGGGGAGGTTCGCGCCTGTGCTGCCGTGTAGAGAGTGCAACGAGGTATCTGCCATGCGCTCGAGCAGCGCCGCGGTGCCATTGGGGTAGTGCAGATCGAGGTCGAGGATCGCAACCTGCGAGAAGCCGCCGTCGTGCAGCTCCTGCGCGGCAACCGCGGCGTTGTTCAAGTAGCAGTAGCCGCCGAGCCAACCCGGTCCGGCGTGATGACCGGGCGGGCGGCACAGGGCATAGCTGAAACGCGCCCCCGAGACGAGGGCTCGCGCCGCACAGATCGCCGTGCCGACGCCCTCCCGTGCAGTGACTACGGCCTGAGCGCAAACCGGGGTATCGGGCGCCAGTCCCGGTTCGGCCAGCTCGGCCATCAACACCGGGGTGCTGCCGCGCACGCGTTCGAGCGCGTGCAGGTAGTCGTCCTCGTGCAGCCTGTGCAGCGCCCGATCGATCTCCTCCACGTCGACATCCGCGGTGTGAGCGCTCACCCGCTCGTGGCGCATTAGCCCCGCCTGGACCCGAGAGAGCCGCCGCTCGTCGTCGTGCCCGGCGATCCTCTGCCCGCGCTCATCTACGATCCACGGCACCGCACCACTGAGATCGCGACGCTGCTCGATCATCAGCAGCACCGGTCCGTCCTCGGAGCTCACGGGAAGATCCGCCGCATGCGGGCGCCGAGGTGTTCGAACCCATTGTGTACGTAGAAGCCCTCGGTCGCGCGGATGTCCGTGAAGGTGTCTCGCGGTAGCCCGACCTCGGCGCGCGCCATTCCCTGTTCGCGAGCCAGCTCGAACAGCGCGCTCAGCAGCTCGTGGCCCACCGCGCGCCCGCGCCAGGAAGGGCGCACCCATAGATCCTGGATCAACGCGTAGCGGCCGGGCACGTGCAGCGCGAACTGGTAGCTCGCGGTGAGCACACCGACGACGCCCTCCTTGTCCTCCTCCTGCTCCCCCTCCTCGGCTTCGGCCAGGAGCAACGCTCCCGAGCGGGGATCCTCGAGCAGCGCCCGAGCACTCTGCAGCATCTGCGCGGTCTGCGGAGGACGACTGCCGAGCTCGACAAGCAGCTCCGCCACCGCGGCGACGATCGCCGGCAGGTCCTCGTGCGTCGCCGTGCGCACGCGCGTGCCGGTCGCCGAGGCCTCCATCGCCACTAGGCCGCTCGCGCTGCCTCGCCGCCGCCGGCGGCGGCTGCGGCTGCGGCTGGCTCCAGTTCGACGCTCCACACATCGGGCGAGTCGCTGCCCGTGACGGCCTGGGCGATCGCGGCCATCGGCGCGCGTGCCTTGAGCAGGATCTCCTCGAACTCCTCCTCGGGGTCTGACTGCATCACGATCGCTCCTCCGGCGCCGATCGTGGTGGCCCCTGGTCGCAGGACGATCGTGCGGATCACGATGCTGAGATCGACGCTGCCGTCGAGACCGAAATAGCCGATCGCGCCGGAGTAGACGCCGCGCGCCTCGCGCTCGATGTCGTCGATGATCTCCATCGTGCGCAGCTTCGGCGCACCCGTCATCGAGCCGCCGGGAAAGCACGCACGCACGCACTCCACGGAGGTGCGACCGTCTTCGAGCACGCCGGTGACGGTCGAGATCAGCTGGTGCACGGTCGCGTAGTCCTCGACGACCATCAGCTCGGGGACCTCTACGCTGTCGATCTCGCAGACTCGCCCGAGATCGTTGCGCAGCAGATCGACGATCATCAGGTGCTCGGCGTAGGTCTTTTCGTCGTGCGTGAGCCCGGCGCGCAGCTCGGCGTCGAGCAGTGGATCCTCCGACGCGCGGCGTCGTGCCCTTGATCGGGCGCGCCTGCACCCGACGATCGCGGTCGACCGACAGAAAGCGCTCGGGAGAGGAGCTGAGGACGGCGAGGTCGCCGAGCTTGAGATAGGCCGCGAACGGAGCCGGATTGACGCGACGCAGCACGCGGTAGAGCTCGAACGGATCCGGGCTCGCGGAGGTCGAGATCTGATCGGTGAGGCAGACCTCGTAGGACTCGCCGGCGGCGAGCGCGGCCTGGCAGCGTGCGATGTCGGCGAGGTACTGCTCGCGTCCGCGTCCGCAGCGAAACGTCACTGCGGACGGCGCCCCACTGGAGGCGGCAGTCCCAGACCCCGCCGACATCGCCTGCTCCGCCCGTCCCGCGGGGCCCCGCGCTCCCGCGAGCTCCGAAGAGGCCCCCGCCGGCCCCTCGGCAGGGGCCGCGAGAACGTCGCGCACGATCGCCTCGGCTTGCATCCAGCCAGCGTTCGGCGTCGTCGCTGTCGTCGTTCTCGCTTCGGAGCGCGAGCAGTTCGGTTCGCCGCGCGCCGTGATCGACCGCCACGACGCGGTTGGCGAACATCAGCGTGGCGTCGGGCACGTCGGAGCGGTGCACGACCGGCGAGCCGCAGTCGCCCTTGCACTCGTAGCCGAGGTAGCCGACGAACCCGCCGACGAGGCCATGGGTCGGACTCGACGGGCGGCTCGATCTCACGCTCGAAGAGCTCTCGGCTGAGCACGTCGAAGATCGAGCCACGCTCGATCTTGCGTCTCCCGCCCGCGGCGCGTGCGCACCATCCCCTCCGCGGCGTCGTACTCGCAGCACGCAATGGTCCGCGCCGGCGCTCGTGCCCAGATAGGAGCGCTGCGCCAGCTTCGTGGGCGCGTCCGCGCTGTCCAGCCAGAACGCGTGCTCGGCCGATCCGAACAGCCGCTCGAACAGCGGCTCTGTCGCCGGCTCGCCGGCGATGGTGCGCCGCAGCAACTCGACTCCCGAGCTTCGACGCCGACGCGTTCGGCTGCGCGCGGCGGGAAGCGGCGGGCGACCGGCGGCTTCGCGCGCCTGCGTGGCGCGGCGTTCGGTGCCGGCGCGCGAGCGCGTAGAAGTTCTCGACGACCGCGCGCCCTTGCTCGCTGGCGACCGACTCGGGGTGGAACTGCACCCCCCACAGCGGGCGGCTGCGGTGCTCGATGCCCATCACCACCCCGTCGTCGGTCCAGGCGGTAACCCGTCCCTCCGAGCCGAGCGGACCGGTCACCGCGAGCGAGTGGTAGCGCACGACCGAGAAGTTCTGCGGAATGCCCGCGAACAACCCGCTGTCGAGGTGCTGGACCTGGCTGAGGCGTCCGTGCATGACCATCGGCGCGCTCGAGACGACGCCGTCGAGGACGTAGCCGAGACCCTGATGGCCGAGGCAGATGCCGAGCACCGGGATCTCGCTGGAGCGCAGGATGTCCGAGCAGACCCCGAAGTCGTGCCAGCGATCGGGTCGGCCCGGGCCCGGAGAGAGCACGATCGCGTCGAAGTCCCAGCGCGAGAGCGCCCGCCAGGAGACCATGTCGTTGTGGACCACGATCGGCTCCTCACCGGAGACCGCTGCGAGCAGGTGAAAGACGTTGTAGGTGTAGGAGTCGTAGTTGTCGACGAGCAGCGTGCTCATGTGTATACACCGCGTTACCCCTCATCGGACCGGCTCCAAACCGAGGCCGCGGGCGGAGCGGTCGAGCAGCGTGTGCACGACACGCTCGACGTGCTCGTCGCGCTCGCGTTCCAGGTACCAGCGCGAGAGGTGCTTGAGGTAGTGCGCGAGCGGGCGGACGTCGAAGCGCTGCACCGCCAGGCGCAGATAGCGCCGATAGAGCTCTGACTGCACGACCGCGAAGCGATAGTCGGGGTCCTCGACCGGTCGCCGTCCGCCCGTCGGCGACCGTGCGGCCGTGGCGCGCTCGCGCGCGGACGAGGTCCCAGCCGAGGGACTCCTCCTCGCAGAGCAGCTTGTCGGTGTCGAAGTCGATGCGCGGCGCCACGGGGTAGGGCAGGAAGTAACCGAGCACGACCTCAGCGGCGATCCGTTCGGGGAAGGGGTGCGCGCGGCGCACCTGCAGACGCTCGGGGTCGATGTCGATCTGCTCGTCGAGCCAGTCGGTGAGCTCGTCGATCAGCAGCGCGCCTTCGCTCGAGGCCATCGCGCGCTTCTGGCGGGCGACCATGCCGTTGAAGATGTCGCGCGTGGGGTGCATCTCGACACCGGCGCCGCCATCCATCTCACCGTCGCGATCGCCGGCGGCGTCGCCGCCGGCAGCGTCGCCGTTCTCACCCGTGCCTGTGTGCGGCTCGCCTGAACGATCGCCACCACCGAGCAGCTCGTCCATCAGCTTGCGCCGGCAGGTGACGTGGGAGACCCACTCGGTGCCGCACACCTGCATCGAGGTCATGTGCTCCAGTTCGGGCGCGGCCATCCAGTAGGCGAGGGCGCGCATGTGCTGCGTGGGCAGACCGTCGGCGCGCACGAGCGGGAACTCCTCGAAGTCGCTCAGCCCGGTGGCGTAGAAGACGACGCCGTCCTCGCGCCGTCGCAGCCTGCCCGAGCGCAGGCCCGAGGCGGTCAGCTCGGCCGCCTCGGTGAGGAAGTCCGACTCGAAGAAGACGCGATCGAAGGCGATCCCCAGGCGCGCGAGCGTCTTGCGCTGGCCGGAGATGACCCAGGCGCGCGTCTTGTACCAGAGCTCCAGCGCTTCGCGTTCGCCCGCGAGTACCCGTTTGAGCAGATCGTCGGCGGCGTCGCCGCGCAGGGTCAGCTCGCGCGTGAGCGAGTCCTCCGGGTGCTCGATCGCCTGCGCCGCCTCCGCTCCGGCGGAGTTCGTGGCCGCGACGTAGTCGGCGTAGCAGACGCCGACGAAGTGGTCGCTCTTCTCGCCGCCCGCCGGCCACGAGGGCGTGTGCCGGCCGCTGTGCAGCACGCCGGCCATCGCCTCTCCCATGCTAGCGTCCCGCGTCGGAGATGAGGCTGCGGCGCTCGACCTGAGCGCCGGCCTGCGCGAGTGCAGCCGCGAGCGCGTTGCCGATCGCGAGGTTGCGCAGATGACCGGCGTGCAGCGCCTTGGTCGCGTTTGCGTCCCAGAACTGCACCGAGATCCGCTGCCCGTGGGCGAGATCCGAGAGCGTGGCCTCGGCGCTGCCGCCGGCCTCCAGCGCCGCCCCGGCCGTTTCGATCCAGCTGTCGTCCAGGCGCAGCTGCACACCCTCGCCGTCGTGCGTGACGCCGGCCACCCACGGCTCGGCTTCGATCTCGGCCGAAGCGCTTGCAGCGAGTCGGCGTCCTCGCGCCAGTTGCGCACCCGCGGCGTCAGCTTCACGTCGCAGTCCCCGCGCGGGCGTCGCGGCGCCCGCGCGGCCCAGCGCGACGGGCGCCTGTCCGTGGCGAGGGAACGCCCTCGAAGTAGTCGAACAGGTTGTTCACGATGCGCTCATCGGCTGCGGTGGGCGTGATGGGGTTCCATAGCCATGCACCAGCCGGGGCTCGAACCCGGATCAACGGCGTTTAAGGCCGTTCCTTTAACCGATTAAGGCACTGGTGCTCTGTACAGCCGAGCCGCCGATACGTCCTCGGCGTCTGTATCCGGATTGAAAAATCAATACGAATAGTCGAGTTCGCTGCGGGTGTATCGGTTATCATAAGCCCGCCTGTATTTCACGCAAGCGTTTTCCTGTAAAAACATGTGAGCGACCTCGGCTGACTCCCGCAAAATGGCTCTGCAAAGCGGTAAAGCGGAAGAGAAACAAAAGCCGAGAAAAATGAAGAAAGAAACAAAAGCAGAAAACCATCCGACCGGCAACGGGTCGCGACAAAAGAGAGAAACATGAATGTCGGCGTAGGAAGCCATTGCCAGCACAGACGTCGCAGTGAATCGTCCGCGCGCGCCGACGGCGCTCGCCGGGCGCTGCCTCCGGGTCCACGCATGCCCAGCGCACTGCAGGCGATCGGCTGGACGTGGCGTTCGCTGCCCTTTATGGAGCGCTGCCAGGCGGCGCTATGGAGATGTCTTCACGCTGCGCATCCGGCATGGGGGCACGTGGGTGCTGGTGTGCGATCCGCAGGACATCAAGCGAGTGTTCACCGCGGCGCCCGAGCAGCTTGGGGTGGGCGAAGCGAACACGCTGCTCGGACCGGTGCTCGGACCGCGTTCGGTGATGCTGCTGGAGGAGCCCCAGCACATGACGCGGCGCAAGCTGATGCTGCCCCAGTTCCACGGCCGGCGCATGGAGAGCTACGGCGGGATGATGGCCGAGGTCGCGCGCAGCGCGGTCGCAGAGTGGCCGCGGGACCGGGCCGTTCGAGCTGTGGCCGCGGATGCAGGCGATCACCCTGGAGGCGGTGATGCGCGTGGTGTTCGGGCCCGAGCAGACCGACTCCACGCGGCGCCTTCAAGAGCTGCTGCGCGAGCTGACCGACCGGATGAACGCGCCGCGCCGACTGACGCTGCTGGCGCTTCTGGGCCCGCGCTCGATGGTTGGAGACCCTGAGTTCCGGGCCGCGATGGACCTGGTCGAGGCGGTGGCGCTGGAGGAGGTGCGCAAACGCCGCGCGCAGGGCATCGACCCCGGGCGCGATGACATCGTCTCGATGCTCGCGCACGCTCACTACGAGGACGGCTCGCCGATGACCGCGCAGGACCTGCGCGACGAACTGATCACGCTGCTGCTGGACGGGCCGACCTCGACCTCGCTGGCGTGGGTGTTCGAGCGGCTGCTGCGCCATCCGGACAAGCTCGAGCGCCTGCGCGAGGAGGTGCGCCGGGGCGAGGAGGACGTCCTATCTGGACGCCGTCGTGAAAGAGACGCTGCGCCTGTGCCCGCCGGTGCCGATCGTGGTGCGCAAGCTGCTTGCGCCGATGGAGCTGGGCGGATACATGGTGCCGGCGGGAGCGATGGTCGCCCCCTGCATCCACCTGGTTCATCGCCGCGAGGAGATCTATCCGCACCCGCGCCGGTTCATGCCCGAGCGCTGGCTGGGAGCACCCGCGGGGACGTACACGTGGATCCCGTTCGGCGGAGGGGTCCGCCGCTGCCTGGCAGCGAGCTTTGCGCTGCTGGAGATGAAGCGGGTGGTGCGCCGCTGTGCTCGGGGAGGTCGAGATGCAGGCGGTGCAGGCACGCTCCGAGCAGGTAACCAAGAGCGCCATCTCCTACAGCCCCGGGCGCCGCGGGCTCGTGCGGATCACCGCGCGGCGCGGCGGCGCCACCAGCGCCGAGCGCGTCCCGACGGGCTACGGACGAGAGACGGCCGCGGCCGCATGAGCCGCGCAGTCCCAGATGCGGACCTGCTGATCGTCGGGGCCGGCGCGAAGGCCGCGGCGATCGCGGCGAAAGTGCACGTGATGAACCGGCTCGGCCTGGGCCCGATCGCGCTGACGATCGTCGAGGCGACCGAATCGGCGGCGTCGTGGTCGGGGCGCAACGGCATGACCTCGGGCGAGGAGCCACTGGCGATCCCCCCGATCAAGGACGTCGGGTTCCCGTACGAGAGCCATCGCGAGTTCGGTGAGATCGGCGAGCAGATCGACCGCGCGATGATGCCGTTCACCTGGCAGCAGTACATGATCGGCGAGCACCGCTACGTGCGCTGGGTCAACGCGGGCTCACCGCCGATCCAGCACCGCACCTACGGCAGGTATCTGGCGTGGGTCCTGAGCCGCGCGACCGAGGGAGTCAAGCTCGTGCGCGGGCGCGTGACGCGGGTCTCGCTGGAAGAGCCGGGAGATCTGTGGAAGATCGACGTCGAGGACTGCACGGACTCGCCGCTGTATCGGGGCAGCGCGCTGGCGCTCACCGGCCCTGGGGTGCATCGACCGTTTGCGCACGACCCCGATGCCGCGGCGGCGGATATTTCACTGCGACTCCAAGCGCATCGAGCTCGCACGCATCCCGATCGATCAGACCGCCGACATCGCGATCGTCGGCGGCGGCGAGAGCGCGCTCAGCTGCGTGGCCTTCCTGAGAGCCTTCCGGCCCGACGCGGAGCTGACGATCTACACGCCCAGCCTGCCGCTGAGCCGCGGGGAGAGCTTCTTGGAGAACCGCGTGTTCTCAAATCCCGACGAGGTCGGTTGGGATGCGCTTGACGAGCAGACCCGACGTGACTTCGTGCGCCACTGCGATCGGGGGGTGTTCGATCCGGCGACGCTCGGGACGATCGCCTACGACGACCACTGCCGGTTCGTCACCGGACGGGTCTCGCACGTCTCCGCGGTGGGGGGAGAGGATGGAGTGTGCGTGAACTACGACGCGCGCGGCGACGGGGAGGAGAGCGTCCGCCACGACTACGTCGTCAACTGCACCGGCTTTGACCTGCTCGAGCAGCTGCGCTCCCTGTTCCCGCCGGCTGTGCGCGCGGAGATCGAGGGTCGGGTCGGTGGAGTGTGGGAGCGCCCGCAGGGCGCGGAGATCCCGATCGGGCGCGATCTTCGAGCTGACGGGCATGCGCCCGCGGCTGTACATCCCCGGGCTCGGCGCATTCAGCCAGGGGCCGGGGTTCGCCAACCTCGGCTCGCTCGGGTTGCTCGCAAACCGAGTGCTGGAGCCGTTGTTCGGCGAGAAGGACTCACAGCAGATACAGACAAGCCGCAACTCGATACCGGAGGTCGTCTAGATGCCGTCAAGCTCCCGCCAGGTGCGTCGCGCAGAAGCCCGCCGCGCTCAGGCCAAGAAAGCGACTCGCGCGAGCCAGGGGGGCGGGGGGCCCGACCTGCGGGAGAAAGTCCCAAAGCTCTCGAAAAATGCCTGGATCGTGGTGGGTGTCGTGGCGGTGGCGATCGTCGCGGTGATCGCGGTCCTCTCGCTGGGCTCCTCGTCGTCCTCGAACGAAAGCTCGCTGCTCACGGGCTCCGGATATCCGAACGGCAACACCTCCAACACTCGCTTCACGCAGGGGCCGATCAACAGCACGAACGTCTCCCAGCTGCAACAGGCGTGGACGCTGCCGCTGACGGCGAAAAGCCAGTACGGGAGCTATTCGGCCGCGCCGATCGTCTCCGGCGGGGCGATCTTCTCCCAGGACCTGGCCTCGAACGTGCAGGCGATCAATTTGAAGACCGGCAAAGTGATCTGGACGAAGTCCTTCGAATCGCCCGACCAGGGACCGAACGGCCTGGTCGTCGCGGGGGGACGGGTCTACGGCGCCACCGCCACCACCGCGTTCGCGCTGGACGAGAAGACCGGTCAGCAGTTGTGGTCGGTGACGTTGACGCGCAACGAACACGAGGGCATCGACATGGCGCCCGGCTACCACAACGGCATCGTGTATGTCTCGACTGTGCCGGGGAACAACGAAAAATTCTACGGCGGCGGCGGCGTGGGCATCCTGTGGGCGCTGGAAGGCAGCACGGGTAAGAAGCTGTGGCACTTCGCGACCGCGCCCGAAAGCCTGTGGGGACAGGAAAGCGTCAACGCCGGCGGCGGGCTCTGGTACACGCCGGCATTCGACGGCGAAGGCAACATGTATGTGGGCACAGCCAATCCGGCGCCGTTCCCGGGCACCGAATCCTCACCGTGGGGGTCGAGCCGGCCCGGGCCGAATCAGTACACCGATTCGATCGTCAAGCTCAACGCGCAGACGGGCAAGGTCCTCTGGTACTACCAGCAGACGCCGCACGACCTGTATGACTGGGATCTGCAGGATCCGCCGATCCTCGCCGAAGTCAACGGACGCAAGGAGGTCATCGGCGCGGGCAAGTCGGGCTGGGTGATCGCGCTGAACCCGCAGAACGGCAAGGTGCTGTGGAAGCGCAGCGTGGGTACGCACAACGGGCACGACAACGACGGCCTGTACGCGATGAAACACGAATACTCGAAGCTGAGCCTGCCCGAGACCGTGTACCCCGGCCTGTTGGGGGGCGTGATCGCGCCGATGTCGACGAACGGCGCCGATGTGTTCGTGCCGGTGGTGAACCACCCGGTGACGTTCAACAACCAGACCGAACCGCAAGAAAACGGGCCGAGCACGGGCGAAGTGGTGGCGCTCGACGCGGCCACGGGCGCGGTCAAGTGGACGCGTAAGTTCCCGGCGGCCGTGTTCGGCGCGACGACTGCGGTCAACGACGTGGTGTTCGCGACGACCTTCGAAGGGGCGCTGTACGCGTTTGACGCGAACACGGGCAGCGTGGTCTGGGAAACGAAACTGCCGGCGGCGACCAACACCGGGGTGGTCGTCAGCGGAAACACGCTGATCGCGCCCGCGGGTCTCGCGGCCGGGGCGGGACAGACCCCACAGATCGTCGCGTACAGCAACGGCGCCGGATAGCACCGGCGAGTAGGAGACACTCAAGCGACGTGTGCAAGCCCGGAAAACGGTGAAAACCGAGTGGTGGACGGGCGATTGGCCCCTGCGCGGGTTTTCGCGCGAGGGTGCCGGCGGCAAGCTTTCCGCAGGGGCTTACCCTGCGTGCATGTCAGACCTGCTGATCATCATCCCCGCCTACAACGAGCAGGGACGCGTGGGGCGTGTGATCGAAGACGTGCGCGGCGCCCTGCCCGGCGCGGACGTCCTGGTGGTCGACGATGGGTCGAGCGACGGCACCGCCGAGGAGGCCAGACAGGCGGGGGCTGCGGTGCTGTCGCTACCCGTCAACTCGGGCTACGGCGTCGCGCTGCAGACCGGGTACAAGTTCGGCGTTCGCGGTGGCTATGCGACGATCGGCCAGATCGACGCCGACGGTCAGCATCGCGCGGAGTACCTGACGGCGATGCTGGAGGCGCTTGGAGGAGCACGACGCGGATTTGATCGTCGGCTCGCGCTTTCTGGGATCTGACGGCCACTACAAGCCGCCGTTCGCGCGAGCGGTCGGTATCGGCCTGTTCGCCCATCTGACCTCGTCGATCACCCACGAGCACATCTCCGATCCGACCTCGGGCTTTCAGCTGATGCGCAGCCGCGTGGCGCGCTTATTCTGCTCGGACGTCTACCCGACCGACTACCCCGACGCGGATGTCCTGATCCTGCTTCATCGCACGGGCTATCGCGTGCGCGAGATTCCAGTGCAGATGCGCCCCTCGCCGGGCAAGTCGATGCACTCGGGCCACACCGGCCCCTATTACGTATACAAGATGCTGCTTTCGATCTTCGTGACGCTGCTGCGGCGGGGAACCAAGGTGATCCCGCGGGCTGAGCTCGCACCATGATCAGCGCAAACCTGCGCATCGTCGCGATCGCGGGCAGCCTGACCCTGCTCGTGTTCATCGTCGAGCTCGTCCGCCGCCGACGACTGAAGGAGGAGTACTCGGTTATGTGGGTGCTCACCGCCCTCGTGCTGCTGCTGCTGGCAGTATGGGGAGCGCTGCTGCGTGAACTAGCCCACTTCATCGGCGCCGATTCGCAGGCGAGCACGCTGTACTTCTTCGGCCTGCTGTTCGTGGTCTTCCTGTTGTTGCACTTCTCGATGCGTGTCAGCAACCTCGAGCGTCGCGTGATCGTGCTGGTGCAGGAGATCGCACTGCTGGGGGAACGCGATGGGAGACCGAACGAATCCACCGAGAGCGCGGTCCCGCAGGAGCGTGCGGCAGAGGAGCGTGCCGCAGAGGAGCGTGCCCGGGGGAACGCTCCCGGGAGGAACGCGTGTGGGAGCCGACCGCACGGTGAGCCCGAATGAGATCGCAGACGGCCCGCACAGCGTCCGCTACCTGACAGCGGCGGCGAGCTTGGCCGAGACGATCGATCCAACCCAGATCGATGAGCTCGCACGCGGACTGGCGAGGACTCGATCGCGGGGAGGCCGCCTGTTCGTACTGGGAGTGGGGGGCGGCGCCGGCCACGCTTCGCACGCGGTCAACGACTTTCGCAAGCTTTGCGCGATGGAGACCTACGCTCCCACCGACAACGTCTCCGAGCTGACCGCGCGCACCAACGACGACGGCTGGGAGACCTCTTTCAGCGGCTGGCTCGAGGTCTCGCGCCTGTGCGAGCATGACGCCCTGCTTGTCTTCTCGGTCGGTGGCGGCTCGCGGGAGCACAACGTATCGACGAACCTCGTGCGCGCGATGGAGGCTGCGCGGGACGTCGGCGCGAGCATCTACGGCATCGTCGGAGCGCCCGGTGGCACGCTCGCGGAGTTGGCCGACGTCGCGATCCTGCTCGAGCCGCCGGCCGATCTGCGCACCCCGCTGGTCGAGTCCTTCCAAGCGGTGGTGTGGCATGCCCTCGTCTCACACCCGGATCTGGCTGTCAAAGTGGGCCATTGGGAGTCGCTCGCAGGCGCCTGCTCGGTGAAGGCTATGGCCCGATGAGCCTCCCACCGGTCGTTCCGCGGTATTCCTCGATCGAGACGGCGTGCTGAACGAGTTGGTCGCGGATCCCGCTCTCGGGCACGCCGGAGTCGCCGCTGAGCGTCGACGACGTGCGTCTGATGCCGGGCGCGGCGGCGGCCGCGGCGGCGCTGGCGCGGCTGGGGTTCGCGCTGGTGTGCGTCTCAAACCAGCCGGCGGCGGCGAAGGGCAGGGTTTCGCGTCGAGCAGTTGCTCGCGGTGCACGACCGGGTGCTCGGAGCTGCTCGGCGAGCAGGGCGTGGTGTTGGCGGCGCTCGCGCCTGTGCATGCACCACGAGCAAGGAGTCGTGCCGGAGCTCACGCGGGCCATGCGACTGTCGCAAGCCGGCCCCGGGAATGCTGCTGGACGAGCGCCCGCAGCCTCGGCGATCGATCTCGCTATGTCTCGTGGATGGTCGGAGACACCGACGCCGATATCGCCGCCGGCGAAGCCAGCCGGCTGCAAGACGTCTGCTGATCCGCCATCCCGGCAGCGCTCACAAGCGTTTGCAGGCGGTTGACCCCGACTTGCGTCGCCGAGAACTTCACCGAAGGCGGTGGAGCGAATCGACGCCCGCACGTCAGAAACAATCGGCTTGAACTCGGTGACGTTATGGTGGACGTTTCTTGGTGGTTCATCATGCTCGATCAGATCACGACACGAATATTCGCCGACGGCGCCGATCTCGACGGCATCCTTGCGCTGGCCGCGGATCCGCGTATCTCCGGCTTCACGACCAATCCGACGTTGATGCACAAGGTCGGACTGACCGACTATGAGCGTTTTGCACGCGAGCTGCTCGAGCGTGTATCGCACCCATCCGATCTCGTTCGAGGTGTTTGCCGACGAGGCCGAGGAGATGCGCAGGCAGGCCACCCGGATCGCCTCCTGGGGAGAGAACGTATACGTGAAGATCCCCGTGACCTCGACCAACGGCGAGTCGATGGCGCCGCTCGCGCGTGAACTCTCCGAGGAGCGGGGTCAAGGTGAACGTGACGGCGCTGTTCACGACGGCTCAGGTCGAACTGATCGCCGCGGCCGTGGCCGACGGCGCGCCGTCCTACATCTCGGTGTTCGCCGGGCGCATCGCCGATGCCGGGGTCGATCCGGTGCCGATCGTCGCGCGCTCGCTTGAGATCATGCGTCAGGCGCCGGACTCGGAACTGATCTGGGCCTCGCCGCGCGAGATCCTCAACCTGGTGCAGGCCAATGAGGTCGGCTGTCACATCATCACGATCACGCATGACCTGCTGAAAAAGCTCGACGGGCTCGGCAAGAGCCTCGAGCAGTTCTCGCTCGAGACCGTCCAGCATGTTCCACGCCGACGCGCTCGCGGCCGGCTTCACGCTCTAGGTTATGCGGCTCGCACCCGTTTGCACTCGTGGCTGTCGCGGCTTGCGCTTGGGGCGAGCGAGGATGAGGCGCGCATGCATCACGGGCGGGGCCGGGCTTCATCGGCAGCAACCTCGCCGACCGCCTGGCGGGCCAGGGTGTCGAGGTGGTGATCCTCGACAACTTCAGCACCGGACGCCGAGAGTTCGTGGCCTCGCTTGCTCAGACCGACGGCGTGAAGCTCATCGAGGGCGACGTCCTTGACGTGGACGAGGATCGAAGAGGCCGTCGCCGGCTGTGACTGGGTCTTTCACCTGCAGGCGAACGCCGACCTTCGCCGCGGGCTCGAGCATCCGCGACGCGATCTGCGAGCAGAACACGCTCGGAACATCGAACGTGCTGGAGGCGATGCGGGCTCAGGGCGTGAAGCGGATCGTGTTCGCCTCGACCGGCTCGGTCTACGGTGAGCCCGAGGTCTTCCCTACACCCGAGGACGCTCCATTTCCGGTCCAGACGTCGCTGTATGCGGCGTCCAAGCTCGCCGGCGAGGGTCTGATCTCGGCATACGCCACCGGGTACGGCTTCACGGGCCTGATCTGTCGCTTCGTCTCGATCCTCGGCGAGCGCTACACGCATGGGCACGTCTTCGACTTCTACCGCGCGCTGAAGCTCGACCCCAACCGCCTGCGGGTCCTGGGCGACGGTCGGCAGGAGAAGTCCTATCTGTACGTGCACGACTGCCTGAGCGCGATGCTCGCGGCACTCGAGCGCCATCGCTCAGAGCCTGGGGTTCACATCTACAACCTGGGCACCGAGGAAACCCTGATGGTCGACCGACTCCGTGCGCATCATCACCGAGCACCTCGCGCTGTCCCCGACGATCGAATACACCGGCGGGCGTCGCGGATGGACGGGCGACAGTCCGCTGATCCACCTGGACACGACGCGTATCCGCAAGCTCGGCTGGAAACCGCAGCTGACGATCGAGCAAGCGATCAGACGCACGTTGGAGTGGTTCGACGCCAACGAGCACATGTGGCGCTGGACCGCGAGGAGCAGGCGGCGCGATGAGTGTCATCTTCAGCCGCGCGCCGCTGCGCATCTCGCTCGGCGGCGGCGGCACCGATCTCCCCTCCTACTACGGCGAGCACGGTGGCTTCCTCGTCTCGGGAGCGATCGACAAGTACGTGTACATGCTCACCCACACCGTCTTTCAGCGTCGCTATCGCATGAAGTACTCGGAGCTCGAGGAGGTCGACGAGCCCAGCCAGATCCGTCACCCGATCCTGCGCGAGAGCCTGCTGCGCCACTGGTGCGGGAACCCACTGGAGATCGCCTCGGTGGCCGACGTCCCGGCGGGTACCGGGATGGGCTCCTCCGGCGCCTACACCGTCTGCCTGCTCAAGGGCCTCGTGCGCGCTCGGCACAGCTCGATCACCCCGATGGACCTGGCCGAGGCGGCATGCGAGATCGAGATGGAGATTCTCGGCGAGCCGGTCGGCAAGCAGGATCCCTACGTTGCCGCCCACGGAGGCATCTGCGCTTACACCTTCCATCCGACGGAACGGTGACCGTCGAGCCGCTCGAGCTCGACCCCGACGCGCTCCAGGCAGCTGCGCGACCAGTTGCTGCTGTTCTACACCGGCGAGGCGCGATCGGCATCGCAGGTGCTGGCCGATCAGGACGAGCGCTCGAAGGCCGGCGACGCGGCGATGCTCGAGAACCTCCATCGCATCAAGGACATCGGCCTGCTCAGCCACGAGCTGCTGATGCCGGCGAACTCGAGGACTACGCCGAGCTGATGCACGAGCACTGGGAACACAAGCGTCGCCGCTCGCCGGGGATGACCGACGAGCGCATCGACAACCTGTATGCGCTCGCCCGCCGCAATGGCGTTATCGGCGGCAAGCTTGTCGGCGCCGGAGGCGGTGGGTTCCTGCTCGTCTACACGCGCAGGCCCGAGGACACCCGGCGGGCGATGCTCGCCGCCGACGCGCCTGAACTGGCGTTCGACTTCGAGTTCGGTGGGGCCTATGCAGACGAGTACGCGTGAGAGGTCCTCCCAAGTCGCCCGCATGGATCGCGGCGGCGACGCTCAGATGAGCCCGCTGCGCACGGCGATCGTCGGCTGTGGCCTGATCGGCGCCAAGCGCGCCGACGCGATCGCACTGGCGGGCGACGAGCTACTCGCCTGTCATGACATCGACGAGGATGCCCAGAGGAGCCTGGCCGAAAGACATGGCTGCCGGCCGTGTGCGACGTTTGAGGAGCTGCTGGATCATCGACCACGATCATCGTGGTCGGCCACCGTCCACGATCGACTGGCCGAGCTGGCCGAGCATGGCCCTGGCGGCGGGAGCGCACGTGCTGGTGGAGAAGCCGGCCGCGATCTCCAGTGCACAGGTCGATCGCCTGATCGAGCGCCAGCGCGCCAGCGGGCGGCTGGTGAAGGTGGGTTTCAACCACCGCTTCCACCCCGGTCTGGCACGCGTCGCCGAGGAGGTCGCAGTCCGGGCGCCATGGCGAGCTCATGCACCTGCGCGCCCGCTACGGACACGGAGGACGCCCCGGCTATGAGCGCGAGTGGCGCGCCGACCCGGCACGCTCTGGCGGCGGCGAGCTGATCGACCAGGGGATGCATCTGCTCGACCTGTGCCACTGGCTCGCCGGGCCGCTGCCGCTGCACAGCGCGCTGCTACGGACGCAGTTCTGGGACGCTCCCGTCGAGGACAACGCGGCGCTGATCCTGGGCGAGCCGCGGGCGCGCACCGGTCCATGGGCGATGCTGCACGTCAGCTGGACGGAGTGGAAGAACCTCTTCTCGCTGGAGATGTTCTGCCGTAGCGCAAAGCTCCAGGTGGATGGGCTGACGCGCTCCTACGGGCCCCAGCGGCTGCGGATCTACCGGATGCGCCCGGAGTTGGGCCCGCCGGACGTCGAAGAGCTCTCCTATGCGGAGCGAGGATGACTCCTGGGCGGCCGAATGGCGACATTTCGCGGCGGCGGTGCGGGCCGACGATGGACGGCCCCTGCTCGGCGATCTGCGGTCCGCCCGCTATGCCTGGAACCAGGTCGAGGCCGCCTATGCGGGGAGCGCGGCATGAGCGCGCCGATCGGGGTGATCGGCCTGTGGCACCTGGGCAGCGTGACAGCCGCCTGCCTGGCCGAGGCGGGTCACGAGGTCATCGCCGTGGACCCCGACTCAGCCGTTGTCGCGGACCTCGCCGCCGGGCGCCCGCCGGTCTCCGAGCCGGGTCTCGCCGAGCTGCTCGCACGTAATGCCACGCGCCTGCACTTCACCACCGAGCCGCGGGATCTCGACGGGCGTCAAGCAGGCGTGGGTGACTTTCGACACGCCGGTCGACGACGAGGACAACGCCGACGTCGAATGGGTCCTGGCCCACGTGCAGGAGCTGCTCGCGCCGCTGCCCGACGGCGCGCTCGTGATCGTCTCCTCCCAGCTGCCGGTCGGCAGTGTCGCCGCGCTGCAGGCGCGCTGCCTCGCCGCCCGTGGCGATCGGGCGCTTGCGCTTCGCGTGCGTGCCCGAGAACCTGCGCCTGGGCGCCGCCCTGGAGTCCTTCCGAGCGCCCGACCGGATCGTGGCCGGTGTGCGCAGCGAGGAGGATCGGCGCGAGCTGGGCGAGCTGTTGGCGCCGTTCAGCCGCGAGGTGCAATGGATGCGGGTGGAGTCGGCCGAGATGACCAAGCATGCGCTGAACGGCTTCCTGGCGACCTCGGTGGCCTTCATCGACGAGGTGGCCGCGATCTGCGAGTCGGTCGGCGCCGACGCCGCTGAGGTCGCGCGCGGTCTCAAGAGCGAGCGCCGCATCGGGTCGCGCGCGTATCTGAGCCCCAGGAGCCGCGTTCGCGGGTGGGACCCTGGCGCGCGATCTCGGCTTTCTGCGCACCCTGGCCGAGCGCCACGGGCTGCCGGCGCACGTGTTCGCGGGCGTGAGCGAAGGCAATGCCGCGCACAAGCATTGGGCGCGCCGCAAGCTGCTCGAGCTGCTGGGGTGAGGAGGAGGCGCTCGACGGACGCAGCGTGGCGATCTGGGGACTGACCTACAAGCCCGGAACCGACACGCTGCGACGTTCGAGCGCCGTCGAGCTGTGCCACTGGCTGGCCGACGGCGGGGCCGTGGTGCGCGCACACGATCCGGCAGTGCGTGCGCTTCCGCCCGACCTCGTGGAGAAGGTGCAGCTGTGCGCCTCGCCGGTGGAGGCAGCGATGGAAGCGGACGCGCTGGTGATCTGCACCGCCGTGGCCCGCCTATCGGCGAGGTGGGCGCCGAGGTGCTGCTCGAGGCGCTCGCCCAGCCGGTGGTCGTCGATCCCACGCGGCCTTCTGTGCGCCTCGCTGGCGAGCAGTCCCGAGGCGCGCCATGTCTGGGTCGGCAGGCCCTCTCCGCCGCCAGCCAGGATCGCGACCCCTCCTCGCTTCCGCGCACAGGAGATGCGAGAGGCGCTGGGATGAGCGGGGAGCGGGTCTCCACAGAGATCGCGAGCGCGCAGACTGCGGGCGCGCTGGACGGCCGCATCGCATTGATCACCGGCGGCACGCGCGGCCTGGGCCTCGAGATCGCTCGCGCCTATCGTCGACGCAGGGGTCGCTGGTCTCTGCGTTTGCGGGCGGGACGTCGACGCGGTCGAGCGAGCCGCGGCGGATCTCGGCGAACGCGCCGCGGCGGAGCAGCGCGTGCTGGGCGTGACCGCGGACGTGTCCGTGCCGACGGAGGCGCAGCGACTGGTCGAGCGCGTCCTGGCGGAGCTGGGCGGGTTGACGATCCTGGTCTGCAACGCGGGCGTCTATGGCCCGAAGGGGAGCCTCACCGAGGTGCAGTGGAGCGAGTGGGCGCGAGCGATCGAGATCAACCTGTTCGGGTCGGTCTCTGCCGGCGCGGGCGGCGGCGGCTCATCTCTCGGAGCGGGGCTACGGCAAGATCGTCCAGCTATCCGGGGGCGGCGCCACGAGCCCGCTGCCGCGGCTGAGCGCGTACGCCGCCTCCAAGGCGGCGGTCGTGCGCTTCGCGGAGACGCTCGCGTGGGAGCTGCGCGAGCACGGTGTCGATGTCAACGCGATCGCGCCGGGAGCGCTCAACACGCGCCTGCTCGAGGAGGTGCTCGCCGCCGGGCCGGAGCGGGTCGGGGAGGACTTCTACAGCCGCGCGCTGGCACAGCGCGAGAGCGGCGGCGTCCCGCCGCGGCTGGGCGCCGAGCTCGCCGTCTTCCTGGGGTCTTCGGCGAGCGACGGCATCACCGGCAAGCTGCTCTCCGCGCAGTGGGACCCCTGGCGAGAGCCCGATTACCGGACACAGCTGCGCGAGCGCGAGGATCTGGCGACGCTGCGGCGCATCGACGATGCGCTGTTCACCACGGTGCGAGAGCGGGCCGGCGTATGAGCACGCCCTTCGTCGACCACGTCTCCTCAGAGCCCGCCGTCGGTGAAGACGGGGACGATAAGTACGTTCGTTCCCCCGATGCTCGCTCGCCGGACGTTCGTGCGCGCGTGGAGGACCTGCCGCCCGTGTGCATCCTCGCGGGAGGTCTGGGCACGCGTCTGGGCGAGCGCGTGCGCGACACGCCCAAGCCGCTCTTGGAGGTGGCGGGGGAGCCGTTTCTGATGCACCAGCTGCGCCTGCTCGCACGGCACGGCGCGCGCGAGGCCGTGCTGTGCGTCGGCTATCGCGGCGAGCAGATCAGGGCGCGGATCGGCGGCGAGCGCTTCGGGATCGGCATCCGCTACAGCTTTGACGCCACCCCCGGGCTGGACGGCACGCTGGGTGCGATCCGGCGCGCGCTGGGGCTGCTGGGGGAGCGCTTTTTGGTGCTCTACGGCGACACCTACCTGCGGATCGACTATGGCGCCGTGGCCCGACGCTGGCGCGAGAGCGGCCTGCCGGCGGTGATGACGGTGTTGGAGAACGCCGGCCGCTTCGACGTCTCCAATGCGGTCTATCGCGACGGCCTGGTGCTCCACTACGACAAGCATCGTCCCACTCCTGAGATGCGCTGGATCGACTACGGGCTCGGGGGGCTGACCGCGCAGGCGCTGGCGCGCACGCCGGGGAGTGAGGACGACCTTGCCGTGCTGTACGGGCGACTCGCCGAAAGCAGGGAGCTGTTGGGATTCGAGGCGAATGAGCGCTTCTATGAGATCGGCACAGTAGGCGCGCTGCGGGAGACCGAGGCGTTTCTCGCCGGCCAGGAGGCCCGATCGTGAGCGCGACGCGCTCAGCCCGTCTTGCTCGGGAGACGGCGCATCTTGCCGCCGGCTTTCCCTCGCATCACGAGTAGGTCGGACTTGGCAACTCGAAGCTGGCCTCCTGCGCCCATGCGTGAAGGGATTCCGTCAGCCGCTCGCAGGCCACTGGTTGGTCGGCAAGCCATACGAGGAATGCCTCGCCGTCCTCACCGATCATCAGTAGACCATCCATGCCGCGGGCACGACCAAGGGTCTGGACCGCATGCTCTGGCGTGTGGGCGATCGGAGCGCCGACGTTCAGAGACGTGTTCACCGATACCTCCACTCCCACCCGAAGCCCCATTGCACGCAGGAACTCGTGGCAGAAGGGATCGGTCGTCGGGCGAACGATCTGCAGGCGCCCGGTGCCGTCGTGATGAATCACCGCTGGGATCGTCTCGTAGGCCTCGGGACGAGCGCGTGCAGTGAGCACCATGTAGTTGTAGGCATTGTATTCGTCGTCCGACACCCCCTCCTCCAGGTAGAAGAAGCGTTCGGCGGAGGCCTGCGTGCACATCGGAGCGAGCGGCCTGATCAGTTCCCGATGCTTGACGCGTTCGTTGAGCAGTCGCCGCGTGTTCGGGTTGCAGGGATTGCCGAGAATGCTGCGATGTCCCAGGGCGCGTGGACCGGTCTCGGCCGCACCCTGGTAGAGGCCGACGATGCGGTCGTTGGCCACCAGGTAGGCAAGCAGGTCGGCTGCCCGCGCACGAACATCAGGGTCTGAGCAGTCACCCAAGGACATGCTGCTCGCCCGAGGCTCGGCTTTGACGGCCGCTCGAATAGCAGAGCTCGCCGGCGCGAAGCCGCAATAGAAAGCGTGCTGCAGGGGTGCGCCGGGTAGCGCCCCGGCGCGCATTGCAAATGCGTAGGCCGCACCGATCGGCGCGCCCGCATCGCCTGGTATCGGTGGAACCCAAAGGTGCAGTCGCGTCTTCTTCAGGCCGAGGTTGCGACTGTACCAATCTTCGCCAAAGCATTCCAGCAGGCGCATGTTAGCGACGCAATTCAGGGCCGTGCCGCCGGTGAGAACGAGTTGATGACTGCCCGTTGTGCGAATCAGGTCCTCTACGATATGCACGAGCGCGTCCTCGAGCGCCATCTGCACGGCGGCCGCCTTGTCGACGCGATCGCGGGTTACCTCCGGGTGCTGCACATCCTCGACGTTCAAGACAGCATCTGGGTTCCAGATATCCTCCCCGGCGATCGGCTCGCCAACTATGTCTATCAGCTCTTTACTATAAGGCACCTCCAGTGAAGCCATTATCCAGTTGGCGAATTCACGGTTGACATGGACCTCGCCTTTGGGGCCCAAGTGAAATATATACTTCAACCGCCGGTAGTACGGATTCGTAAGCCGACTGCCATCCCCCCAAGCCGCCGCACCCATGTAGCGACCTTCTGCACTCAACGGTGGCCAACCACCCTGCGTCACGCTGAGTATCGTATACATATAACCGAGTGAGTCGTAGCGATTCGTGCCCAACGTATTCAATAGTGTGAGTTGACCGTCCCGGCAACTGTAGATCGACGTCGTGCAATCGTCCCCACCGCCGTCGGCGACGGCTATCATCGTGGGCTCTGCAGAGGCGGCGAAGGGCGAGACGGCATAGCTGAGAAAGGCGTGACTATCGTGGTGACGAACTCCGATCACGGGCATCCGCCCAGCGAGCCCCAGTTGGCGTCCGAGCTGCTCGGGAACATCGAACAGCGTTGAGCTCTTGCGCGCAGGCAGAAGCTCTGGCTGCATCTTTTGCACGAAGGATCTCTCTCGCTGGAACACCTTGAAACTAGCGGGAGCCTCCTCCAGCAACGGGTTCAAACGGCCGACATTAAAGCCAGTCGCATAGTTGGCGGTGCTCACGCATGCGGCTAGATCCTCCGGTCCGACTCCGAGCGCGTGCATTCTCTGCTTGACCGCCTCGATCGAGCAGTCTGGATATTGCCCGAAATGCTTTATCGCCTTGTAGCGTTCCTCCTCTTCGTTGCAGACGAGCTCTACGTGACCACGCTCCGAAATCCGCACAAGCGCCGCTCCGCTATTGTGATTTCGAGCGTTGACGCCGAGCACATAGGCCTCCTTGCCGGCACGAATCCTCTGTTCAAGTGCGGCAACTCGGGCGTGTGCCTGCTTGCTTTCAGCATCGTATAGGCCTCGAGCGGCGAGAGCCTTCTGAGCACCGGCTGGACCACCCGCCTGCCCCACTTCGCCAAGCGCGGACGACGCGGACCAGATCGACCAAAGACAGAATTCAAAATCCCTTACCTTATGCCGTTTACCCAGATGCAGTGGGCAGTATGCGACGCGGTCCAATTCAAGTCAACTAGTCGGAGACAAGCGGCTTCTAGCTGACGGCCCGATGGGCGACATTCACTGAGTTGGAAACACGGCGGAGCGAGGCGGATGTGCGAGCAGCTTGGATCATGACGGGCGCTTCCCGCTGCCCGGCGATCCAAAGTACGCTTTTCGCAACGTCATGTTCAGCAACGCTCCGCCCACCGTCCGCGAGCTTCCTTTGCCTGCTGTCGGTGAGATTCTCGCAAGCCGCGTCGGTGAGGAGCTGGCGCTTAACGACCGCTATCTGAATCCACAGATGGGACGCATCCTGCGCACCATCGGCTTCGATCGGATCTGGACGGGCGGCGAGGGCGCCCATCTGATCGACTCCGAAGGCCATCGCTACCTCGACCTGGCCAGCGGTCACGGGGTGTTCGCGCTCGGCCGTAATCATCCGGAGGTGGTCGCGGCGATGCAGGACGTGCTGGCGGCGCGTACCGGCAATTTGCCGCAGCCCGGCGTGACGCTTTTGAGAGGCGTGCTCGCCGAGCAGCTGCTCGCGCGCGCGCCGGCGCGCGTGGACGCGATGATGCCGTGTAACACGGGCGCCGAGGCGGTCGAGGGAGCGATCAAGATCGCCCGCGCCGCCACCGGGCGTCCCCGCGTTCTGTATACGACGCACGGATTTCACGGTCTCACGCTCGGGTCGCTGTCGCTCAATGGCAATCCCGAGTTTCGCGAAGGCTTCGGCCCGCTCCTGCCGGGCTGCTGCGCCGTCCCCTTCGGCGACCTCGACGCGCTCGAGCGCGAGCTGCGACACGGCGATGTCGCTGCGTTTGTGATCGAGCCCATCCAGGGCAAGGGAGTCAACCTCCCGCCGGCGGACTATCTGGCCGGCGCCCAGCGGGCCTGCCGCGCGAGCGGGACGCTGTTCGTGTGCGATGAGGTGCAGACCGGAATCGCCCGCACAGGGCGCCTGTTCGCGCTCGAGCACTGGGAGCTCGAGCCCGACATGATCTGCCTGTCCAAGGCGCTGTCAGGCGGCATGACGCCGATCGGCGCGCTGCTGGTCGCGCGCGCGCCGTTCGAGCGCGTGTTCGATCGCAGGAAGCTGGCCATTCGCCACGGTTCCACCTTCGGCGGCAACGACCTCGCCGCCGCCGCCGCCCTGGCGACCCTGCGCGCGCTGGAGCGCGAAGACCTGATCGCGCGCGCGCGGCGCATCGGCGACCTCTTGCTCGAGCTCACGCGACCGCTCGTCGAGCGCTACGAGATCGTGCGCGATGTCCGCGGCGTGGGGCTGATGTGGGGAATTGAATTCGAGCCGCCCGGCACGCGGTCGGTGTGGGCGGGGATCGAGCGCGCCCAACCGGGCGTGTTCGCCCAGCTCGTCAACCTCCCCCTCTTTCACGAGCACAGGATTCTCTGCTCGGTGGCCGGGCCGCGCATGAACATGGTCAAGGCGTTGCCCGCGCTCGTGATCGAGGAGTCAGAAGTGCGGCGGTTTGCCGCCGCCCTCGAGGAAGTCGTCGCTCGCGCCGAGCACGCGACCCCGACGATGATGCGTCTCGGCTGGCGCATCGCTCGTCATCGGCTCTCACGCAGGCGCCCGAGCAATGGAGCGTCACGTCGGGAGGGCGCCTTCGCCACGGACGCGCAAGCGGTCTCCGCGAGCGCGCAAGCGGTCACCACGGACGCCCGAGCGGTCTCCGCGAGCGCCCGGGCGGTCCCCGTGAGCACGAACGGCCGGGACGGCGTGGACCGGGACGGCGCGAGCTCCGCGCGATGAGCGTCGCGGCGCCGGTGGCTCGCTCGGCGACGCCGGCCGACGTGCCAACGCTCGCGCGCATGCTCGCGCGCGCCTATGACGACGATCCGGTGGCGATCTGGACCTGCCGGTCGGATGCGCTGCGTCCCACGATGCTCGAAGGACTCTACAGAGCACGGTTGGCGCAGGCGCTCGTACACGGCGAGGTGTTGGTGACTCCGGAGCTATCCAGTGCGGCCGTCTGGCTGCCGCCGGGCAACGGTGGGACGACGCTCGCGTACGAGCTCGCGCGTGTGCGGGTACTGCTGCACCCGCGCCTGATCCCACGCCTGGTCCCGCGTCTGCCCCTGTTCGCACTCGCCGCGCGCGCGATGGGTCGCGCGCACCCGCGCACGCGACCCCACTGGTACCTCTCGCTGCTCGCCACCGATCCGCCCGCCCGTGGGCATGGTCTTGGCGCAGCTGTGCTGCAGCCCGTGTTCGAGCGCTGCGACGCAGATGGCATCGGCATATATCTGGAGTCCTCCAAGGAGCGCAACATCTCCTTTTACGCCCGCCACGGCTTTCGCGTGACCGGAGAGGTGCGGCTTCCACGGGGCCCCCGGATGTGGTTGATGTGGCGCGAATCCTCCTAGATCCGGCGCGCGCCTGGTTATCGCGTGAGGCTCAGGTCGCGATGAAGATGATCGGCGAGCCGCAAAGCGAAGGCGACGATCATGAAGGTCGAGTTGGCCTGTCCCGAGGTCACGAATGCGGAGCTGCTCGCGACGAACAGGTCTTCAAAGCCATGCACCGCTAGGTGCGGATTCAACACTCCGTCCTCAGGTCGGTCTGACATGCGCGTCGTCCCTGCTTGGTGATAGCCGTCGAGCAGCTGTTTGCGAAGGCCTTCCTCAAGGTCGTCGAAGAGGTACTCCAAATGCCCGAGGTTTGATCGACGGAGATAGCGATCGAAGTGCTCGTGGGCGCGGACAGCGCTTTGAATATCGTCGTCGGCGAAACGCAGATTGGTCTGCATCCGGGGCATCCCGAGCGCATCTGTCTCGCCGGTCGGCGTAATGCGGCTATTAAAATGTGGTAGGTGCTCGCTGTGGTAGTAGAGAGGGTAGACATTCGAAGGGCTCGGCACGACGAATCCCGGCACCTTGCGTCCCGGCCTCACAAAGCGCTCATATCCAAATGTCAAGGCAAACCGTATCCCCTCCGGGAGGTGGCGGACGATGTTACGGATATGCAGCCATGTCGAGGTCGGACTGCCGGTGTCGAGCTTGCTTCGCCTGACACCTTCGCTTATGACACGGGAACCGAGCGGTGATGCCAGGATCAGGTATATGATGGACAGGATCTCGCTGCCGTGGCTCGGGTCTCTCATATCCGGGTTTTCGAGCCACATCGCGACATTCGGCAGATCGTGCTCGAGCAGGTAGTCTTGCGAGAAGGTGAAGCGTCGGCGTACGTAAACACCTTCGGGATCGCGCTCGAAGCCGCATTTCGTCGCGTCCGGCGGAGTGTTGAAATGAGCTCGCGCAATCGAGGCCCCCACGTGACACATGTACCAACGCCCTAGATGTCCGGATTGATTGCCGATGCCGCAGGGGTGATGGCGGGTCGAGGCGAACAACAAGCGAGTGGATTCGACGCCACCGGCTGCCAGCACATATCGCTTTGCGAGTACGCGCACTTCATTGCCGGCCAGCGTTCGTGCGACCAGGTGCTCGACACTACGCGCATCGGGGCGGCAAACGATCTCTGTGCACGTGAGGTTGCTTGCAAGCGTGATGAGTGGAGAGCTCGTGAGCCTCGCCCTATAGACACTGCCGAAGTTCGTCGGCAATGACCAACGCTCCAGCGACGTGGCCCGAACATCACCACCGGGCCAACCTGGGATCAGGCTGTCTCCGGCCAAATTGGGGATCTGACCGACATCGAACGCCGGCCGGCCGCACTTGAACCACCGGCAGGCTCGTGGGAAATATTTCTCCATCTCGGCATAGCTGACGGGCCAACGAGCGTCGCCGACGATCTCACGGTGCTGAAAGTCCACGGGATCGAAGGGCACGCAGCGTCCGGACCACAGATTGGAGGTACCTCCGATCTGTCGGCGTGTGGTCTGTGACATCGGCGCATGCAGATCGTCGCTTCCGACCGTGTCGCCGAGGCGCTGGATATCGCGGCTGTAGGAAGCACCTCCGCTCTCGATCAGCAGGACCTGGTGACCGGCGTCGGCGAGCTCGATCGCAAGCGTGGCGCCCGCCGGACCGGAGCCGACTATCACGATCTCCGCCGCGAGCGTCGCTCGTAGCGGTAGACATGTCGCGTCAATTTGCATGAAGGTTAGCCACTGTCCATGTAGGCTGGGTGACGCTAGCGCCCACCGGCGAGGACGGCAAATCGCTTGCGCACACCGTCGCGGCGCGCGCGCAGCGCCAGCCACAGCCCGTACCACAGCCCGGCGCACATCGCGGCCAGCCAGTTGGGTCCCACCCACCCGGCCGCAGACCACCGTGGCGCGCTCGCGGCGCAGCGCGCCGGCGCCGGCGGCGAAGGGCGAGTGGGATCGCCGCCGCCAGCTTCAGCGCCAGGCGCGGCCGGCGCGAGGCGAGGGCGGCCGCGAGCAGGCTGAGCGGGAAGTAGGCGAGCACGAGCGGGAAGAAGCGGGTGCCGGGCCGACCGTAGCTGTCGATGAAGGTCTTGCCGCGGTGAAAGACGTTGTGCATGAAGGCGCGGTAGGTCTCATGCGGGTGTAGACGCAGGCGAAGTGGGGAGAGATGTTGATCGGCTGGCGCGCGGCGAGCAGGCGGATCAGACCGGTGTCGTCGCTGGCGTGGCGGTATCGGCGTAGTAGGAGTTGAACGCGTCCTTGCTTCGAGCAAGAGCGCGCGCGGCGCCAAAAAGCAGGTCGTCGACTTGGGGTAGCGGTCGTAGCTTCCCGAGTCCGAAGCTGGTGGTGCGCGGGCGGAATAGTAGCGCCACCAGGCCAGTGGGATGATCACGCTCCAGAAGCGGCCGTATGGCGTCTTCACGTTGAACTCGAAGTGGGCCGACCAGATCGGCAGGTCGCGCTCGCCGCTCGATCCGGTCGCTGACGAAACGCAGCGCGTCGGGGCGACGGCGATGCGCGAGTCGAGCAGCAGCACGAGCTCACCGGTGGCGGCCTCGATGCCCTGCTGGCGCGCGGCGAAGCGGCCGGGGCGCTCCTCGTCGAGGACGTGCAGCGGCAGCGAGGTCGGAGATCCGTGAGCACGTCCCGTGTCTCTGAGTCGGCGACGACCACGACGATCTCGGCCTGCTCGAACCCGGAGCGCTCGACCGCGATCGCTGGCGGCGGCGATCGTGCGGACCGATCCATTGGGCTGCTTGAAGACGGGGATGACGATCGAAAGCGAGGGCATCGAAGATGGGCAAATCGCAGTCTCCTGCATAGCGGTAAGATACGCGCCCATGAAATCGCAGGCCGAATATCTGAGCAAGGATTATCAGAAACAATTTTGGGCAAATAACAAGAATGCCCGCGGGTTCGACCATCCGGTGGTGGAGTTCTTCGCGCGCCAGCGCATCGACTATGTCAACAGGCACATCGACCTGAGCGAGGTGAGCTCCGCTTTCGATGTGGGCTGCGGCGATGGCTTTGCGACCTATTACTTCTCACAGAGCATCCCGCGCGTGGAGGGCGGGGACATCTCCGAGCTGATGTTCGAGCACAACCCGCTGGACAGCCGCGCACTGAAAGTGATCGACGCCGAGAACCTCGACCTGCCGGACGAGTCATATGAGCTGGTGTATCTGTGGGAGGTGCTGCACCACCTGAAGGACCCGGCGCGGGCGGTGCGGGAGATGAGCCGCGTGAGCAGCCGCTATGTGGTCATCTTCGAGCCCAACCGGGCAAACCTCCTGCAATTCGCCTTCGGCCTGCTCAACCCGCAGGAGCGGGGCACGTTGCGAAGCTCGAAGGCGTATCTGCAGACGCTTACGCGACGGCGGGCCTGGAGATCATCGCGTGCGACTATTGCGGGAAGATCCGCTCCGAACAAGACCCCGAGTTGGCTGTTCGAGATCGTGAAGCGGCTGCCGTTCGCCTCGAGCCGCGTGACGGGCATCTCGGTGGCCGTCATCGCACGAAAGAAGACCGCTCGCCCCGCCTGAGCAGGCCGGCTGGAGCCGAGCGCGTCGTGCACCTCCGTGGGGACCATGCCGATCAGCTGACCGACGCCCAGGAACAGCACGCCGGCGAGCCCGGCGGCGAGGAGGTCGGGCACGGGAAGGATCAGCGCGACGCTCGCGGCGACGGCGGCCAGCGCGACCCTGCCGAGGAAGCTCATGCGCACCACCACGCGGACGTCGCATGCGCGCAGCCTCCAGTAGATGAGCGATGCGAGCAGCACGTCGCCGAGCACGCTGGCGGCCGCTCCGCCCTGAGCGCCGAAGGGCTCGACGAGCAGCGACCGCAAACGCGGCGACGCCGAGCAGGCCGAGGGCGTTGGTGAGGATCAGCTCCCGCTGGCGCCCGAGCGCGACGAGCGCGACCGCCCAGATCTGGACGAGCGCGCCGAACATCAGGGCGCCGACCTGGATACGCAACACCGCACCCGGCGGGACCGAAGGCGTGGCCGCCGATGATCGCCATCACGGGCTCGGCCGCGCGCACGGTGACGAGCACGATCAGCATGCCGGCGATCACCGCGCCCTCGCTGAGGCCCTCGATCGCGTAGCGCAGCCGCGCGCGGTCATCTCGCGCCGCCGCCGCCAGCATCGGGAGCGCGACGCCGGCGACGAGGATCGGGATACTCACGAGCGTTTCCATCGCGCGCAACGATCCTCCGAAGTAGCCCGTCTGCTGCGGGCTCGGAGATGAGCGACATGAGCAGGATCACGAGACGGAAGTAGACCTGTCCGAGCACGAGCGCCGCCGCCAGTGGAAGCGCTCTGCTGAGCAGCGTCCGCTGCTCTGTCCGATCCCAGGCGCGGGCGTATGAACGCGGCTGGACCGGCCAGCAGCGGCGTGATCGCCAGGACCGCAAGCCCGACGACGATCAGGACGGCGAAGAACGGCGTAAGGCTGCGCGCCGAGCGCCACGAGCAGCGCCACGCAGGCAAGCGCGACGGCCTGCTTGAGGAAGTCCACGAACGCCAGCCCGGCGTTGCGCAACTCGACGGTCAGGGGCAGTAGGAGCGCATCGCCCAGCGCCACTGCGTACAGCCCGACCCCTGCCATCGCGGCGCCGATCTGCATGCTCGGCGGATACCCGGCGAGCACCGCGAAGGAGACGATCGCGAGCAGCGCGATCGGCGTGATCCACAGGCGCTGTCCGAGGATGTTCGCCATCAATGCGCGACGACCGTCGACCTCGCGCAGCGCCAGCTCGCGACTGGCGCTGACATTCAGACCCAGATCGACGACGCTGGAGGCGATCGCCACCAGCGAGAGCACCGTGACATAGCGCCCGGATTCAGCCACCCCGAGATGTCGCAACAGCAATGTGGCGGTGGCCAATCCCGCGAGGATGCCGACCCCGTTGCCTGCTACCCGCAGGACGCTGCCGCGGATGACCTTACCGCCGGCGCCCGCAGAGGTCAGAACGTCTTCGGCGGCAGAGCTCATCTGCAGGGCAACGATCGTGCGGCGGACGACGGCCGCCGTCGATCGCATTCGACGCCCAAGCCGCAGTCCGGCTCGATGCGAATCTGATGCCACGTCCGCGCCATCGCCTCACGAGGCTACTGGGGCGATTCGCGAAAGCGGTCGAGTCGGAGACGCCGAGCGGCTTCTGGGCCCTCGTTTCAGCGGTTTTTCGGGTGAGATTGAAAATATCTCATACAACCGGCGACTGTTCGCCGCTATGAGAAAGGTCACGATCACGCTTGCCATCGGCATCGCGCTGATCGCCGCGGCGAGCGCGATGGCGCTGACGCGCTCACCACCGCAGGTCGCGAGGGTGGGGGTTCCCACCGGCGATGTGAAAGCCACGGCCGCTGGGCAAGGTCCTGGGCGATCTCTCGACTCTGCCAGTCCGGCGAAACGCTGCCCGGCGGGCGTGTCGGGCATCCGCGTCGGTATGTGGGCGTTCTACGGGGCCAAAGTGCACGTGCGGGTCTACAGCGGCTCGCGAGTCCTGACCGAAGGCGGCAGAGGGCCGAATTGGACGGGCACGTCGGTCACGGTGCCGGTCAAGCCGGTGCGCGCACGAGCTCGGGAGTGACGGTCTGTGTGGGGATCGGTCCGAACAACCAGCCGTTGCTGCTGCTCGGCACCCGCCCGAGCGAAGGCGCGAAGACCAGCACGGGCGCGGTGGCGACGCTCGGCGTCAACTCGCCTACGCCGGCGGCCGCGGGTAAAAGCCAGCCAGTCCGTCGCAGGGCAAGATCGGCCTCGAATACCTCCGCGCCGGCAGCGGCTCGTGGTGGTCGCGGGTTTCCTCGGTGGCGACGACACATGGGGCTCGGACGTTCCTACACGGGCACGTGGATCGCGTTCCTGGTCGCGGCGTTGATGGCGGCCGTGGGCGTGTTGGCGGTCAGGTTGAGCTTGCGGGTGCTGCCGTGAGCATCGCGCAGCCTCCGCGCCAACCGCCGGGCAAGGCCAAGACCGGCTCCCGGTCGCTGCAGCGCCGGCGCAAGCGCGAGCAGGAACGCGCCTTGCGCCGTGAACGAACGCCGGCGCAGGCGCGGGGCATGCTCGGGTTCGACCTGCGGGCGACGCTCAAGCGGGTACCGAGGGCTGCGTGGATATGTGCGCTGATCGCGCTGCTGAACGCCAGTCTCTTGGGGGATCATCACGCCGCTGTTCCAGGGCAAAGACGAGATCGACAACTACTCCTACGTCGAATATTTCTCGGCGACGGGCAAGCTGCCCGAAAAGGCGCACCTGAGCGGCGAAGAACCGTACTCGCGAAAGCTGACGCAGGTGATGGAAGGGCTCCACTACTTCCAGGTGCGGTTCACGCCGTTCGAACATTCACTCACCACGAGCGCCGAGCAGAACATACTGAGCCAAGACGTTGCGAACGCCGCCTCGCTGGAAGGCTCGGAGAAGCGGGGCGCGTCGCGACTCGAGACCGCCGGGGTATTACGTGCTGGAGACGATTCCCTATGCCGTCGGTGGGAGCAACATCCTCACGAAACTGCAGTTGATGCGGCTGCTGAGCGCGCTGATGGCGGCGGCTACGGCGCTGCTGATGTTCTACTTCCTGCGCGAGATCCTGCCGGGGACGCGGTGGGCGGCGACGGTCGGCGCGTTGTGTATGGCGCTGCAGCCGCTGTTCGTGTCCTCCTCGGCGATCGTGAGCCCGGACGCGATGCTGTTCACCGCCTGCACGGCCGTCGTTCCTGTGCATGGCGCTGGCGTTCCGTCGCGGGTTCGGCACGCGCTTGGCGATCGCGATGGGGGTGGTGATCGCGGTGGGCTTCACGAGCAAGGTCAACTTCGTCGGGGTGGCCCTCGGGGTATATGCGGGGCTGGCGATCCTGGCGGTGCGCGGATTCAAAGCCGATCGTTGGGCGGGTCTGCGCTCGCCGGCGATCGCGGGCGGCGATCGGCATCGCTCCCTCGGCGCTGTTCTTGCTGCGCAACGCGCTGACGAGCAATCCGGCGACCGACGGCGCGGTGCAGACCGGCGGGCAGCTGTCGCTGGGGACGGTGCTGAAAGAGCTGAGCTACACCTGGCAGCTGTTCCTGCCGCGCCTGCCGGGGATGACGCTCTACTTCAAGGGTGTGTTCCCGCTGCGAGAGCTCTGGTTCGACCGCTCGGTCGGCTTCTACGGCTGGATGGACACGACGTTCCCCACGTGGGTGGACAACGTGGCGCTGGTCCTGGCGCTGGGGGTCGCGGCGCTCTGCGGCCGGGAGCTGTTCGTGCGCCGCGGCGCTCTGTGGGCGCGCCTGCCGGAGTTCGCGGCTTACGGCGCGATCGTCGTGGGGGTGATGTTGATGCTCGGGTTACTCCTCCTACCGCTGCGATCTGATCGAACACGAATGCTCGCTGGGGGAGCCGCGCTACCTGCTGCCGCTGCTGCCGGTGTTCGCGCGCGGTGATCGTTCTTGGCGATTCGCGGCGCGGGACGCAAGTGGGCGCCCGTGGTGGGGGCCGCGATGGTCGTTCTGTTCCTGGGCCACGATCTGCTCAGCCAGCTGCAGACGATCGCCCGCTACTACGGCTAGCGCGATCCGTGGCGGAGGATCGCGGCCGACGGGGCAGGCGACACAAAGGGGGCCCGGCACGGATGCCGGGCCCCGCGGTAAGGCCATCGGGCTCGCGCGCGGCGAGCCGTCGGAGCCTCTTACATCATCCCGCTCATGTCCGGCATGCCGCCGCCGCCGGGCATCCCGCCGGCTTCCTTCTCGGGCACCTCGGCGACGATGGCCTCGGTGGTGAGGATGTTCTTGGCGATCGAGGCGGCGTTCTGCAGGGCCGAGCGCGTGACCATCGCCGGGTCGATGACGCCGGCGGCGACGAGATCGACGATCTCGTTGGTGGCGGCGTTCAGGCCCTGGCCGGCCTTGGCCTTGCGCACGTCGTTGACGACGACGGAGCCCTCCAGGCCGGCGTTCTCGGCGAGCTGGCGCAGCGGCTCCTCGAGAGCGCGCAGCACGATGCGCGCGCCGGTCGTCTCGTCCTCGTCGCCGTCACCGTCGGTGGAGACGGAGGCCGAGGCCTGCAGCAGCGCGACGCCACCGCCGGGCACGATGCCCTCCTCCAGCGCGGCGCGCGTCGCCTGCAGGGCGTCCTCGACGCGGTGCTTCTTCTCCTTCATCTCCGTCTCGGTGGCCGCGCCGACCTTGACGACGGCGACGCCGCCGGAGAGCTTGGCCAGGCGCTCCTGGAGCTTCTCGCGGTCGAAGTCCGAGTCGGTGTTCTCGATTTCGGCTTTGATCTGGTTGATGCGGCCCTTGATCGCCTCGCCGTCACCGGCGCCGTCGACGATCGTGGTGTTGTCCTTGCCGACGACCACGCGACGGGCGCGGCCGAGCTGGGAGAGCTGGGTGTTCTCGAGCTTGAGCCCCAGCTCCTCGGTGATGACCTCGGCGGCGGTGAGGATGGCGATGTCCTCGAGCATGCGCTTGCGGCGATCGCCGAAGCCCGGCGCCTTGACGGCCACGCCGGTGAAGGTGCCGCGGAGCTTGTTGACGACGAGCGTCGCGAGCGACTCGCCCTCGACGTCCTCGGCGATGATCAGCAGCGGCTTGCCGGACTGGATCACGGCCTCGAGCACCGGCAGCACGTCGCGGACGGAGCCGATCTTGGAGTTGGCGATGAGGATGTAGGGGTCCTCGAGCGTGGCCTCCATGCGGTCCTGGTCGGTGACCATGTAGGGGGAGATGTAGCCCTTGTCGAACTGCATGCCCTCGGTGAACTCGAGGTCCATGCCGAAGGTCTGCCCCTCCTCGACGTTGACGACGCCGTCCTTGCCGACCTTCTCGATCGCGTCGGCGATGACGTCGCCGATCTCCTCGTCGCCGGCGGAGATGGTCGCCACGCGGGCGATCTGATCCTTGCCGGAGACCTCGGAGGACTGCGAGGCGATGTTGAGCACGACCTGATCGACGGCCTTCTCGATGCCGCGCTTGAGCGCGAGCGGGTTGGCGCCGGCCGCGACGTTCTTCAGGCCCTGGCGGACGATCGCCTGGGCGAGGACGGTGGCGGTGGTGGTGCCGTCGCCGGCGACGTCGTTGGTGGCGGTGGCCACCTCGCGGACGAGCTGGGCGCCCTGGTTTTCGAAGACGTCCTCGACCTCGATCTCACGGGCGATGGTGACGCCGTCGTTGGTGATGGTGGGGGCGCCGAACTTCTTGTCGAGCACGACGTAGCGGCCCTTGGGGCCGAGCGTGACCTTGACCGCGTTGGCGACCGCGTCCACGCCCGCCTCGAGCGCTTTGCGCGCCTCGGCGTCGTACTTGATCTCCTTGTGTGCCATGTGAATGGATCTCCTCTGCGGGCCGGGGGCCTCGCTGCTTGAAACTCGCTGGACAGCTGTTTGAATGCGTGTGCCGATCTGCGAGCGGCGCAGGTCGGGTTAGAGGACCTTGGCGAGCACGTCGGACTCGCGCAGGACGAGCAGATCCTCGCCGTCGACCTTGATCTCGGTGCCGCCGTACTTGGAGTAGAGGACCTCGTCGCCCTCGGAGACGTCGAGCGGGATGCGCTTGCCGTCGTCGTCGAGGCGGCCGTCGCCGGCGGCGAGGACCTTGCCCTTCTGCGGCTTCTCCTTGGCGGTGTCGGGCAGGACGAGACCGGATGCCGTGGTCTCCTCCTCCTCGATCGCCCGCACGATCAGCCGATCGCCCAGGGGCTTGAGCTTCATATCGAAAGAACCTCCGCTTGTTGGTGGACTGTGCTTCGCTGGCACTCACGGGGAGAGAGTGCCAAGGTGCTGCTCAATATATAGAAGAAACGGCGACCGCGCACGGGTAAAGAATTTGATGGGTAAGCCAGGAGCCGGTTGCTGCGACCACCGCGGTCCAAGCCGCTTACCGACAGCCGTTGGCGTTGCATAGAGTCTCAGTTTTGAGCGCCGCCGAAGCCCTTCATGGCTTCGGTCATGCCGGCGGGCTTGTCGACGATCTGGGAGAAGCGCACGACGGTGACGGTGTCCTGCGTGATGACCGAGCGGCCGTAGATCTGTTCGAGGAAGTTGATGAGCTCCTCGTGGCGGCGGAACTCGGGGTTGTCGTGCTTGATGTCGCGCGGGGAGAGGTCGGCGAGCGCCATCACCTCGACCTGGTCGATGACCGCTTCGAAGATGCGTTCGCGGGGGGAGTACTGGTAGCCGATGGTGACGAGGACGGCCTGGTTCTTGCGGTACTTGCCGGACTTGTCGCCGAGCCGGATGGTGGCGGTCTTGCGCCCGCGCAGGAGCTCGTCGGCGAAGATGGTGGAGTAGAAGTTGAGGACCTGCATGGCCGCAGGCAGGCTACCAACCTCGCCCTCTGGGCCCTTCACGAGCCCCGTCGAGGCGCGCCAGCGCGAGCTCGATCATCGCGCGCTCGCCCTCGTAGCTGAGCTCGGTGAGGGCCTCGCGCAGGTCGATCCAGCGGGCCTCGAGCACCTCGTCGTCGTGGTCGGCGGTGTCGCCGGAGACGTAGGCGAAGAGGTAGAAGGTGACGGTCTTGGCCACCGAGCGCCCGTCGCGTCGGTACCAGTAGCGCGATCTCGCCGAGCTCGCAGACGGGCTCGGCGAGGATGCCGGTCTCCTCGCGGACCTCGCGCGTGGCGGCCTGCAGGGTGCTCTCGCCGGGGTCGACGTGGCCCTTGGGCAGCGCGAGCACGCGCGAGCCGTCGCCGGCGCGGCGGGTGGGGACGATCACGACGACCTGCTCGTCGCGGAGACGACGCCGCCGGCGGAGACCTCGAGCGGCGCGGTCGAGCGGCCCTGCCCGCGCCCGCAGACGGGCTGAGCTCGGGGGTCTTAGAAGACATACTGGTCGAGCGCCGCGGGTCGTGCACGGTCAGGCGGCCGCGGCCCTGGGAGATGACGCCGGCGCGCTCGAGCACGGCGAGGAAGCGGCTGGCGGACTCGCGCGAGGAGCCGGCGAGCTGGGCGAGGTCGGCCTGGGTGGCGGTGAGCAGCACCTCGGTGGGGTCGGCGCCGGCGCCGATCTCCTGCTGGACGAGGTCGCGCAGGACGACCGCGACGCGCGATTGGACGGTCTGGAAGGACTGGCGGGAGAGGCGCTCGTTGGACTCGCGCAGGCGCCGGCCGAGGGCGATCACCAGGCGCGTGGCGATGCCGGGGTGCTCGTTCATCAGCCGGCGCATGTCGGGGCCGAGCACGGCCACGACGGCGGTCGGCTCGACAGCCTCGACGGTGGCCGAGCGGCGCTCGTCCTCGAACATGGCGAGCTCGCCGAAGATGTCGCCGGGACCGAAGGTGGCGAGCGTGATGATGCGCCCGTCGGAGTGCTCGCGCACGGCGCGGGCGCGGCCGGAGCGCACGATGTAGCAGGTGTCGCTGGAGTCGCCCTCGCGAAAGACGACCTGGCCGGGCTCGAACTCGCGGGGCACGGCGAGCTCGGCGATGCGCTCCAGGTCGGCGGGGTACAGCGTGGAGAACACGGGCACGCGTGCGAGCAGTTCGACGACCTCGGCTGAGCGCATACCGGCCACGGCGCAGGGATATCACACCGGGGCACCGGCTCAGCCTGCGGCCTCAGCGCGTAATCTTCGGACTGCGATGGGACCTTTGAAAGCGATCGCGGCGATGATGGCGGTGAGCGCGCTGGCGCACCGCACTCGGGACACTCGCTGCTGAGCTCGCGCGAACTGTGGGCGACGATCGATGTGTGCAACCCGGCGAAAGAGCCGGACACGGTCGGGATCCGCGGCTCGATGCCCAATGACGGACACGTGAAGGACGCGATGTACATGCGCTTTCAGCTGGAATACATGGACCCGAAGAGCAAGGCCTGGAGCGTCCCCGCGCACGGCGCGGACTCGGGGTTCATCGCGCTGGGGCGGCGCGAAGACCGGACGCCAGGGCGGGACGAGCTTTCAGCTGAGCGCGACGAAAGGCCAGCCGGGATACACGATGCGGGGCCTTGTGACGTTCCAGTGGCGCCGCGCGGCGCAGGGTCGTGCATCAGACGACGCGAACGACGAGCGCGGGACATCCGAACGTCGTGAGAGCCGACCCGCCGGGTTACAGCGCGGCGAACTGCACCATTCCCGTAGCTTCGCTTGGTCTACTTCGGCGGGCGCGGGCGCGTGCGGCTGGTTCCGGCCGGGCTCGGCGTCGATCGCGTTGCTGGTCGTTTGGGCAGGCGCAGCGGCTGCTTGGGTGGATCGGCGGGCTTCTTGGACGCGGGTTTGGCGCTCGTTTTCGCGCTCGCCCGTGCGGTTTGCTCGCGGCCGGCTTGGCCGCGCTTTGGCCGCCGTCTTGGCGCGCGGCTTGACGGCTTTGGCCGGTTTGGCGGCTTTGGCCGTCGCTTTGGATGCGCGCTTGGCGGCCGTTTCGCGCCGGTTTGGCGGCCTTGGCCGCGGCCTTGGCGGACTCTGGTGGCGAGCTTCGTGACGTTGTTCGATGTCCGCGCCGTCGGCGGCTGTCGCGGTGTCGTCCTGCGGCTGGGCGATCGGTGGTGCGGCCAGCTGCGCGGCCGCCACGAGGCTGCGGCGCTTGCCGGCGCCGAGGCGGGCCTGCTCGATCGTGTCGATCGCGACCTTGGGGCCGATGTAGGGGGCGAGCACGACGAAGGAGATGTGGTCGGAGAGGCAGGGCAGGTAGCGCATGCGCTCGGCCGTGGAGTAGGCGCTGATGATGTCCCAGACCGCTCCGGTGATGGCTTCGGAGGCGATCTCGGGAGCGCGGCGCGGCTGCGGGGCCGTTGGCGGCGAGCATGCCGGTGAAGCGGTCGATCGACTTGGTCATGCGCCCGATCATGCCGGGGCCGACGTCGAAGAGGTCGATGAACGCCATCCGCAGCAGGGCGGGATGGGAGACGATGTGCTCGATGAAGGCGCCGACGGCCACGGGGACCGCGTCCGTCCAGGAGGAGATCGGCGTCGATCGTCGCTTCGACGGCCTGCAGCGCTTCGGAGGCGAACTCGTCGACGACCGTCAGGAAGCACTCTTCCTTGGAGGCGAACTGCTTGTGGAAGGCCTCGGTGGAGATGCCCGCGAACTGCGCGATCTGGGGATCGGTGAGTTCGCCGTAGCCTTCGTCGAGGGTCAGGTGGACGACCGAGCCGAGCACCCGCGCGCGCTTGTCGTCGCTGGCGAGGAAGGCCGCCGGCGCGGGCGGGATCTCGGGCGGCTGTTTGAGCGCGATCGCGTTCAGCCGCGTGGTGGCGGGCGAGCGGTAGGCCTCGACCCAGTCGAGCAGTTCGTCGGTGAGCGTGCGCAGCTCGCAGACGCGCTCTTCGCGGATGCGGTTGAAGACGACGTGGCGGACGCCGCCGACGATCGCGCGGGAGGCGATCGCGGGCAACGGCGCGGTGTCGGGGGAGACCCTGAAGGCGGCGGCCGACGAGGCGCTCGTAGGCGTTGCCGGCGAGGTGCAGCCGTTCGCGCGCCTTGGAGCCGATGCCGAGCGCGTCGATCAGCACGAGATGAGCGCCCTTCGGTTCGGCGACGATGTCGTCGAGGAAGGACTTGCAGGAGGCGTGCAGGCGGTTGGCCCAGCCACGTTCGGAGGCCCAGGCCTCGAGCACGAGCTTGCGCGAGCGGGCGACGACGATGTCGTAGGTCGCGAGGAAGCACTCTTCCTTGTTGGCGAACTGCTCGTAGAAGGCTCGCCGCGAGACGCCCGCCAGCCCGATCACGTGCGCGACGGTCGTGCGGTGGTAGCCGCGCTGGGCGATCGACTCGATCATCCCGCCGTAGAGGCGTGCGCGCTGATGTCTGGCGACGTCCTCGCGATCGAGACCGTGCGGCCCGTGCGGCAGTCTCCTGTACAACGGCGCTGGATCCCTTTGAGTCGATCCCTCTGAGTTCCGCTCATCCCCACGGTTCTGGAAGATAGGCGATCTCACGATGAATTGCAAGTTTTTTATAACAATATCCGTCGAATGTTTCCAGGTGTGTTTCCGCTACGTCCGAATGTCCGACAGACATTTGGATTCGAACAGGCGCAAAAAGGCCCGGTTCCAATGGTCGGATATGCCTTCAAAGCCCGTGTTCCTTGACATTTCAAGGGTCTTGGGCTCGGCCGGCCGAATCGAGGCGAGATCAGGCGCTGAGCGTGAGGCGGCGCGGACCGGAGCGGAAGCCGAATTCCGCGAGCAATGTCTCCCACTGTGATCCGATGGCCGGCTCGCCGTCGATTCGCTCGAGCGCGAGCCGCCCGACCCGTCCTCGCGCGAACGGCCTCGGCGAGCGCGTTCAGCGCCGTGCGCACCCGCTCGTCCGCCGAGACTCCGCCGGCGGCGGCCGCCGCGGCGGTGTCGGCGCTCGCCGCGGCGGTGGGAGCGAGCACGAGCAGGCCGCGTCCGCCGCGCTCGACATACAGGACGGGGGCGCCCGCGACAAGCACGACGTAGGCGCCGGGCACGCGCGGGGCGGCGAGCGCCGCCGCGTGCTCCTCCGGCTCAGGGGCGGTGGGCCAGGGCAGCGCGGCGCCGTAGGGCTGGGCGGGGTCGGCGGCGGCGAGCACGAGCGGCTCGGCGCGCGCGGAGCGCAGCCGCTCGACGGCGCCGGGGAGCGCGAACTGCGCGCCGCCGAGGCCCTCGACGAAGTAGCCGCGGCGACAGACGCCGAGCGTCTCGAGGTTGCACAGCGTCTCGTACAGCCCGGCGAAGCCGCCCGTCGATCCGCTCGGCGAGCACCTGCTCGCGGGTGAGGATGCCGTGGCGCTCGAGCAGCAGCTCAGCGAGCGCGCGGCGGCGCTCGCCGTGCGACGGGCCCTCGGCGCCGGGGCGAAAGAGGGCTCGCTCAGCGACCAGCGCCCGGGCGGGTGCACGGAGGCGTGTCCGCCGGCGCGGGCGCGATGCGGCGCGCGCCGAAGCGCCCGGGGATGGGAGAGCCGCCACGGGCAGGCCGTCCCGCCGCAGGCGAGGCGCCCGCTGTGCCCGCCCGTCCGCCACGCCCGGCGCGTCGGCCTGCGAGGCGGCGAGCGAGAGGCGGGCGCGAGTGGCGGGCGGCCGGCGCAGCGGCGCCCAGGAGTCGTTCGTGGCCTCGCCCGCCCAGACGAGGTCGAACAGCGCCTCGCGGATCGCCTCGGCGCGGCAGGTCGAGCTCCGGCGAGCAGGTCGGTGAAGAAGCGGGGCCCGCGCGCAGACGCGTCGCGCACGAGCTCGCGCTGCGGGGGTGTCGGGCTCCCGCTCGCTGGCGGGCCGAGCAGCGGCGGCGGGCCGAGCAGCGGGGCGTCCTCGCGGAAGTACAGCGCCACCCGCCCGGAGCGCCCGAGCGGATCCGGCGCCGACCCAGACGAGCTCGCCGCTGGAGCAGAGCGAGTCGAGCCACGCCGGCGAGTAGGCGCCGAGGCGGCGTGGGAGCACGTCGCGCTCCCACGTCTCGGCGGGCAGCGGAAGTCCCTGGAGAGGCACGAGAACCTCGCGCAGGCGGTCGATGCCGGCGCCGGAGGCCGTGTGCCGGTCGATGCCCGTGCCAGGCCGGGAGGAAGGCCGCGAGGGCGCTCTGGGCGGAAGGCTCGATCTCCTTGCGCAGGGCCGCGAGCGAGGCGCGGCGCAGGCGGCGCAGGACCTCGACGTCGGCCCATTCGACGCCGCTGCCGCCGGGGGCGATCTCGCCGCGGGCGAGCGTGCCGGCGCGCTCGAGCTCGCGCAGGACGGCGGAGGCGTCGACGCCGTAGCGCGCGCGCAGCTCCTCGCTCGCGAACGGCCCGTGGGTGCGCGCGTAGCGGGCGACGAGCTTGCGCGAGGGCGTCGTCCACGTCGGCGAGGAACGCCTCGGGCAGGCCGCCGGGCGGGACGGCGCCGAGGGCGTCGCGGTAGAGACCGGCGTCGTCGGCGGCCACGTAGCGCTGCTCGCCGGCGATGCGCAGCGGGATGGCGCGCCGCTGCCGACACAGCCCGTCGCAGCAGCTCCTGGGAGTCGATCCCCTCGAGCACGCGCTCGGCGACCTCCGTCGGCGGTGAGGTCGCCGAGCGCGCGCAGGATGTCGTGCAGCTCGTCGCGCCCGGTGGCGCGCGTCAGCGGCGAGCGGCGCTGGAGCTCCTCGCAGACGCGCGCGAGCGCGCCGGGGTCGATCAGCTCGCGCAGCTCCTCGGAGCCGAGCAGCTCGCGCAGCAGGTCGCGGTCGAGCGAGAGCGCGGCGGCGCGGCGCTCGGCGGTGGGGGCGTCGCCCTCGTACATGTAGGTCGCGACGTAGTCGAACAGCAGCGAGGAGGCGAATGGGGAGGCCACGGGGGTCTGCACCTCGACGAGCGAGATCTCGCGGGAGTGCAGCCCGCGCAGCAGCGCGTCGCAGGCCGGGCAGGTCGAGCACGTCGCGCAGGCACTCGCGGTAGGTCTCGAGCACGATCGGGAAGTCGTCGTGCTCGCGCGCCACCTCGAGCAGGTTCTGGGCCTTCAGGCGCTGCTGCCACAGCGGCGTGCGCCGGCCGGGCCAGGCGCGGGGGATCAGCAGCGCGCGGGCGGCCGCCTCGCGAAAGCGCGCCCCGAACAGGGCGGAGGAGCCGAGCTCGGCCATGACGGCCTGCTGCAGCTCGTCGGGCTCGATCAGCACGAGCTCCGCGAGGCGCGAGGCAGCGCGCGGGCCTCGTCGCTCGTCGAGGTCGGGCAGGCGCAGGACGATGCCGTCGTCGGACCACAGCGCGTCGGCCTCCAGGCCGTAGCGCTCGCGCATGCGGGCGGACAGCGCGAGGCCCCAGGCGGCGTGGACGCGGGCGCCGTAGGGGGAGAGCAGGCACAGCGCGCCAGTCGCCGATCTCGTCGCGAAAGCGCTCGAGCACGATCGTGCGATCGGAGGGGAGCACGCGCGTGGCGGCCTGCTGCTCGCGCAGGTAGGCGAGCAGGTTGCGCGCGGCGCGCTCGTCGAGGTCGCAGTCGCGCTGGAGCGTGGCGGCGTCCTGCTCGATGGCCCAGCGCGAGAAGGCGCCGATCTCGCGGCCGAGCTCGACGGGGCGCCCGAGCGTGTCGCCCTTCCAGAAGGGAACGGCGCCGGGCGCGCCGGGGGCCGGGGTGACGATCACGCGGTCGCGGCCGATCTCCTCGATCCGCCAGGTGGAGGCGCCGAGCATGAAGGCCTGGCCGGCGCGAGCCTCGTAGACCATCTCCTCGTCGAGCTCGCCGACGCGGCGGCCGTCGGGGAGCGTGACGGTGTAGAGGCCGCGGTCGGGGATCGTGCCGGCGTTTGCGACCGCGAGCTGGCGCGCGCCGCGGCGGGGACGGATCGATGCCGGCGAGGCGATCCCAGACGATGCGCGGGCGCAGGCCGATCGTGGAGCGATCGCCGAAGGCCGTGTCGGGGTAGCGCCCGTCGAGCATGTCGAGCACGCGCTCGAGCAGCTCGCGGGAGAGCTCGGCGTAGGACCAGGTGCTGGTGACGAGCGCGTGGAGCTCTCGACCGGCGACGCCGTCCATCGTCCTCGGCGGCGACGGCGATCGAGACGATCTGCTGGGCGAGCACGTCGAGGGCGTTGCGCGGCACGACGGTCGGCTCGATCTGCACCGGCGCGCATCAGCCGGCAGACGACGGCGCACTCGAGCAGGTCGCCGCGGAACTTGGGGAAGAAGCGTCCACGGCTGACCTCGCCGACGCCGTGGCCGGCGCGCCCGACGCGCTGCAGCCCGCGGGCGACGGACTTGGGCGACTCGACCTGCAGGACGAGATCGACGGCGCCCATGTCGATGCCGAGCTCGAGCGAGCTGGTGGCGACGAGGCAGGGCAGCTCGCCGGCCTTCAGCAGCTCCTCGACGTGCGTGCGCTCCTCGCGCGCGAGCGAGCCGTGGTGGGCGCGGGCGATCTCTCGCGGCGCGGACAGCGACGCCGTGCTCGCCGGCGGCCTGCTTGTCCTCGCGCGCGGCGAGCTCGTTCAGGCGCAGCGCGACGCGCTCGGCGGCGCGGCGGTTGTTGACGAAGACGATCGTGGAGGTGTGTTCGCGCACGCGAGCGCAGCAGCTCGGGGTAGATCGCGGGCCAGATCGAGCCGCGCGTGGACTCGCCCCCGGTGACCGGCTCCAGCGGATCGGGCGGGGCGCCGGCGGGACGGATCGTGGGCGCCGGGTTCGGCCATCGACTCGACGGGAACTTCGATGCGCAGGTCGAGCTCGGGGGGCGCGGCCGCGTCGAGGATCGTGACCTCGCGGCGGGGACCGACGAGGAAGCGCCCGATCTCCTCGAGCGGGCGCTGGGTCGCGCTCAGGCCGATCCGCTGCGGGCCGGCCGCGATGTCCGGAACCGGATGCGATCCGGAGCCTGACGGGCAACTCGGTCCGAGCGCGCTCCGACACGAGCGCCTCCAGCCGCTCGAGCGTGAGCGCGAGGTGGGAGCCGCGCTTGGTGGCGGCGACGGCGTGGATCTCGTCGACGATCACCGCCTCGACGCCGGCGAGCATCGATCGGCGCCTGCGAGGTGAGGATCAGGTAGAGCGACTCGGGGGTCGTGATCAGGATGTCGGGCGGATTGCGCACCATCGCGGCGCGCTCGCGCTGGGGCGTGTCGCCGGTGCGGATCGCGATGCGAGACGGCGTCGGCGATGCCGATGCCGCGCAGGGGCGTGCGCAGGTTGCGCTCGATGTCATAGGCGAGTGCCTTCAGCGGCGAGACGTAGAGCGACGCGGGTGCCCCGCCCAGTGCGTCGCCGTCCGTGCGAGGCCTGCCTCGGTCTCGAGCGCACGCCCTTTCCGCGCCGGCCGTGTCGCGCTCGAGACCGGTCGAGCGCCCACAGGAACGCGGCGAGCGTCTTGCCCGAGCCGGTGGGCGCCGACAGCAGCACGTTCTCGCCGCGCGCGATCGCCGGCCACGCCTGCGCCTGGGCGGGCGTGGGCGTCGGCGAAGGCCGCCTCGAACCAGTCGCGGACGCGGGGGTGAATCTGGAAAGGGGATCGCTGCTGGGCGGGCGACGCCATCCTGCGTTGAGGCTAGCGGGAGCCGGCGGTACCCGGCCGCGCCCTGCGGACAGGTCTTCACAGGCGCCGCGCCATCAATGGCCGCGGCGCCCGCGGAGACCTGGCATCGTCGGGGGGACGCCTCGATCTCTGCTCGAGCATCGCCGGAGAGGTAAGGACGATGCCCAAGCTCTCGGCCGCGTGACGCACGTCCTTGTGCGACGACCAAGTCGAGACTCACATATGTTCGCTATCTAACTTTAGTTCTGATATCAGATATTGCCAATGGTGTTTCTCACTCGCGCGAACTCGGAAACATCTTTCGAAAACGCTAGGCTAACTCGGACCACTGGAACTAAGATCTGCGTGGTAAGGCCCTGTCGCCGACAGGCCACAGCTTCGCCGCACCGACGGGCCGCAACCTCGTCAGCCGGGCCAGTACGTCCCGCTGGCGCGGGCGCTGGGCGCTGCCGGGCGATCGCTGGACGCTGCTGATCGCGCTGGCGCTCGCACGGCGTCCGCAGCGTCCGGTGGAGCTGCAACGCCTGCTGCCGGGAGAAATCAGCGCGGGCGTGCTGGACAGGCACCTGCAGCAGATGGTCGCGCTGGGGCTGCTGTTACGCACACGCTTCAAGGAACTGCCGCCGCGGGTGGAGCTTGCGCTGATCGAGGCCGGACGCGAGCTGCTGCCGAGCGCGCGCGCCCTGGCGCGGTGGGGCGCAGCACACGTAGCGCCGGCCAGGGCGCGTCGAGCGTGCCGACGGTCAGGCCCAGAGTTGCACGGCCGACGTCACGCTCGCCCCGGGGCGCCGCGGCCTGCGGAAGCCACGGCGCCCGGGAACACCTCCGGGCACGGGACCGGCTCGGTCACCGAACACGCGGCCCGCCGGAAGAGGGACGGCGGACTATCTCAATTTATACACGCCAGGCGAGCCGCCGTGGGGGCGTGTTTCCGACGGTCGGGCGACGGCCCGAATCGGCGCGTACGAACGGCGACCCGGAGCTACACCCGGGTCGCCGCGTCCAGCTCGATGACTGCTTTCTATTCGCTTGCGAGCACCGCTTCGGCGCTCCCCTCGAGCTCCGAGCCGTTGAGGATCGCTGTGTTGTAGCCAGCGGGGGACGGCAGCGCCAGCTCGGCGTCGATCGCCGGGTCGATCAGGAACGAGAGCAGCCCGCCACAGCCGCTCGCTGCGGGCGCCGAGAAGGCGTTGTCCACGAGCGAGCTTTCACTGAGGACGGCGATCGTGAATTCTTCCTCGAAGCTGATCGGGCCCGTGCTGCCTTTGATCGGTGTGTTCGGGGTTCCTTTTTCGGGTGGCGCGGTCGTGCCGGTCGTCAGGTTGAGATAGATCGGGCTGGACGACGAGCCGATGTAGCATTCGCCGCCGAGCAACGTGTTGCTCAATTTGACCTTGACGGGCAGCGTCAGCGCCACGCCTTTTTCTGCGAGCAGGTTGTTGGTGTTGATGCCAACGTCACTCGCGGGCTTGGCCAGTTCGGTAGTCGCCGTCACGCCCGCCAGCCCTTCGCTGACGAGTTTGTTGATGATCGCCTGCAGCCATTTCGGCAGGAATTCGGGAGCGACGATCCCGAGCAGGCCCCCGGGTACGGCGAGTTCCGTTTTCGACAGCGTGTTCCCGTCTTCGGCCCCGATAAACGCCTCGGCGCCTGTATTGGTTTCATGAAATCCGCCCTGCAGGGTGATCGTTCCACTGATCGGCACCGTCCTCGTGCCGAGCGTAAATTCGCCGCTCGTCGTGTTCGCGACGAGACAGATTTCCACCGCCGGGTTGCTCAGCGGGCAGTCCGCAAACGGCGTGAAGTCTTTCGTTGGGTGGTGTTCGGTGGCAAAGGCCGACGAGGCGCTGCCCAAAGCCGCGAGCAATGCGATCGCCATCGCCACGAACACCGCACGGCTGCGCGTGCTCACGCGCCGTCCGACATGTCTTTCGACCATAATACTCGACCTCCCACATCCACGGATCTATAGATAATCGGGGCCCGCCGCATGCGGCGGGCCCCGATCGCTTCAGCTACGTGCTTCCCTGCGGTGCTGCTTTATTCGCTTGCCTTGACGGCTTCCGCGTTGGCCTGCTGCAATTTGCCAGTTAGGACCGCCGTGTTGTAGCCCGATGCCGCCGGTACGCCGAGGATTGAGTCGACGAGCGGGTCGACCAGCCCCGACAGCAGTGCGCCGCCACAACCATTCGCCGAAGGCGCCGAGAACGTGTTGTCCACGAGCGAGCCGCCTGTGAGCGTGACGATGGTGAATTCTGGGTTGAACGAGAGTTCACCTTTGGCGCCTTTGATCGGTTTGTTCGGAGTGCCGCCTTCAGGCGGGCTCGTCGTACCGGTCGTCAGGTTGAGGTTGATGGGTTCGGCTTCCGATCCCACATAGCATTCGCTGCCGAGCAGGACGTTGTTCAACTTCACCTTCACCGGTAGCGACAGCGCTACGCCTTTTTCTGCGAGCAAGTTGTTCGTGTTGACAACGATGTTGCTCGCGGGCTTCGCCAGTTCGGTGATCTCGGTCACGCCGGTGAAGCCTTTGTTGATGAATTCGTTGAACACGTTCTGCAACCATTCAGGCCACGTTTTCGGCGCGACGATTCCGAGCAGCCCTCCGGGCACGACCAGTTCCGTTTTCGACAGCGTGTTGCCGTCTTCGGCCGCAAAGAATTCCTCGGCCCCGGTGCCTGTTTCGTGGAGGCCGCCCTGCAGGGTGATCGTTTTGTTGATCGGAACCGTCTTTTTGCCGACGACGAATTCGCCGCTCGTCGTGTTCGCGAGGAGGCATGTTTCCACCGCCGGGTTGCTCAACGGACAGTCCGCAAACGGAGCGTATTCTCCCGTCGGATGATGTTCGGCTGCCAAGGCCGGCGACGCGATCGCCAGCATTGCCAGCGCCGCTGCGGCCACGATGAGCGAGCGCCAACGGGCACCCGCCCACCGCATGGATTGATAAACGGTCATACTCCCACCTTTCTCGGTCTTCTGCCAAAGAAACTGCGAAGCGACATTATCCGATCCGCCGTAAGGCCCGCTAGGTCTGTTTCTGACCCTTCTGCAGAAGACGCGGTGGACGCGCGGCTCGCCAGAGGGCTCGGCGAGCCGCGCGTTGCTGCCGCGGCTGTGGTGCTGCCGCGTTTAGGGGGCCGTCACTGCCCAGTCCCCGAAACCGATGAGTGATTCGCTATGCCCTTCTTGTTTCAGGAGGACCATCGACGACCCGCTCACACCATAGCCTATCCCAGTACCCAGAGAGTTAAATAGCTCGAATTCTAGGCTTGAGCTGCTTTCAGCCGAGTAGACGCAGAGATCCCCCGGAGGAGCTGTCGGCTTGATCAAGCTGCCTTTGCATTCTTTGGAACCTAGGTTTTTTTCCCCCCGCTGTATTTCTTCGGTTTCCTTCAGAGTGTAGAAGAAGGCTTCTTCGGACGCCGCCGCCACCTCGATCGGAAAGGAGATGGCTACGTTACCTTCTACCGTGTTGGTGGAAATGCTCCATTGGCCTGTCTCGGTCTTGCCGGAGGGCAGCGTTTCCGGATACGTCCCCGTGGGCCCTGTGGACCCCGCGGGACCGGTGGCGCCTGCGGGGCCGGTCGGACCTTCGGGTCCCGCCGCTCCCGTTACGCCCTGAAGGCCCATGGGACCTGTGGGCCCGGCGGGCCCCGTGGCACCTTCACCGCCGCCACCGCCCGAGCCTGCCGGTCCGGTCGGGCCCGTCGGGCCGATGTCACCTTTTGCACCTGCAGGACCGGCTGGACCGGTGGCACCTGCAGGTCCCGCCGACCCCGTGACGCCCTGGAGGCCCATCGGGCCTGCGGGGCCCGTGGGGCCTGAGCCTGCGGGTCCGGTCGAGCCCGCGGGACCCGTCGCGCCGTCAGATCCTTTTACGCCGGTCGGGCCGGTGGCGCCGGCAGCGCCATTGCCACCCGCTGGGCCGGTGACGCCGCTGGCGCCTTTTGCGCCCTGCGGGCCTGCGGCGCCTTCTTTGCCGACCGCGCCTTCTTTGCCGTTCTGCCCTGGCAGGCCCTGTGGGCCCTGCAGACCTTGGGTGCCCGGCGTACCCGCCGGACCCGCCGGACCGGCCTTGCCGGTGAGCGCTTTCAGCACGCTCGGCTTGATTTGATTGGTCGAGGTGATGATGTAGTGTTTCGCGGCCAGCGCGCCTCCGCTCATCGCGAACACAAGCGCGAGCGTGACGGCGACGTTGGCGAAGGTCATGCGCCTGCGTATCGCTGAGAACATCTGTCGATCGTCCTTTCGTTTCGTTTGACTGCTACTACGACTTGAAGCTGGCCTTCAGCGTCTTGGACTGCTTGGCGCCCCTGCTCGGGACGAAGCTCAAGCGCACTGTCGTGCTCAACCTGCCGGCCCTTGCTTTCTTGTGCAAGGTCAACTTCAGGGTTTCGCGGCCGCTGGATGACCTGGTGGCTCTCGACAGCCCCCGGCCGCTCGCTGTCAGCCTGCCCGCGGCGGGCACGCGGACGGCGAGCGCAAGAGCGCTACCCCTGATGGTGTGAGAGGTGATCACGATGGCGTTGGAGCAGCCTTCGACCTCGATCGTGGTGTTCTGCACGAGCTGCTTGCCGTTCTGGGCGGCAAGCGTCGTCGGCATCGAGAGACTCCTGTTGCAGAGGTTTTCGTTAGCGGCCAGCGCCGAATGCGGGCCCTCAGGGAGGGTCGTGACAAACGAACTGATCGGAGCGTCCGGAACCGTTTCGAATCTCGAGAACGTGATCCCTTTCTTGATGTCTGTCTTGCCGTCGAGATCGACCTGAACGCCTTCGCCCTGGAGTACGAACTCGACGTCGGGGAATGCCGCGCCGCCGTGGGAGACGAGGTACGCGGGTCCGGTGAGTGGGGAGCTCAGCAGCGGTGTGACGGCGATCGCCGTGCCGATGTCAGAGGCTCCCGGACACCCGGCTGGGTTGACGTTGAACTGCGCTTCGGTGCACGCTTTCTGCAGCGTCGTCAACCGCGCCGGCAGGGCCAGCGGGAGCTGGATGTCGACTTTGTGGATGTTCGCTTCGCCCGGCTTCTGCGCGACCTTGACAACCAGCGACGCCCCGTCCGCTTTGCTGGTCTGCGCCTGGGTCGAGGCCGCAAACGAAGGGGCGAACGGGAGCGCGGCGCAATTGCCGACCTGGAAGTGTTCGGAGAGGGGCGCTTCGGAGCCGGACGTAATCGCAACGCCGGCTATCGTCATCGGCGCGCAATTGGTCGGGTTCAGTGTGAACCCGCTGCGGTTAATGTAAACCGCGATGCTTTTCACGTCGAGGGGGATACCGTCGAGGATCGTCGGGATCGGATCGCTCTTGACGGTGACCTGCGCCGTTTCCGGATTGATGTAGAGGGCCGAGCGCACGAGCACCGTGCCGATGTCGAACGGTCCCGCGACGGCGGGGGTGACGATCGCGAGGCTGAACGGCGCGCCGTTGTAGGGTCCGGCGAGGTAGGCATGCCCCTGGACGTGGAAGGGAGTGCCTGATCCCGCGCCGACGTCGACCGTGCCCACTTCGCTGTTCGATGGGCAGCTCGGCGCCGCGAGCTCCGCTCTCCCCGAAGTGTGTTCAGCCGTTTCGAGGTCGACCTGGGGACACTCGGTGATGCCGGCGAGCTTGCCGATCAGCCCCGGCGGCAGCGTCACGTCCAGCCCCTTGAACGTCTGCGAGCCATCTTCGCGGGTCAACTTCAGCACGAACGGGCTGTACGCACCGGCGGCAGGATTGGTGGTACCGGCCGTGAAACCCGGCCTGTTGGGCTCTTCGGCCGGTGTGTTCACACACGCCGAGCCGCCCGGGCCGGAGGAGATCTCGGACACGCTTTCGGTGACGAAGGGCGTCGTCGAGGACCACGGCGTGAGCTGTGACTCGATGCGCTTCGCACCGCACGTGTCGGGATTGGTCAGCGGCGCCCGCGAGCCGCCCTCGAACACGAGCTTGATCTTTTCGAACGGGAATTGGGGATTGTCGTCGAACGTGGCCGTGATCCGGCCCGTGGACGGATTGAGGTTCACTTCGCCGGGCAGCTTGACGATCACACCGGTTTCGGGATCATCGACGACGAGATACAAGGCGAGCAGCGAGTGGAAGGGGTTTTCACCCTGGGCGGCGAGGTACACAGAACCGGGTAGGGGATGTTCGAGCAGCGGCGTGAGCACTTCGACCGCTCCGACCCTGGATTCCGGCGGGCAGGTCGGCGGCGCTGTGTCGTCGAGGCCGATCTGGCTCTCGCTGCAGGACGCGAGGCCGCCGGCGAAGGACGGATCTGCGACGAGTCCTTCGGGCAGCGTGACTACCGCCTTCTTCAGATCGGGGGTTGCCGGCGTTTCTGGGTCGGTGAGGTTTTCCTGCGGGATCTTCAGTTCGGCGGTGTAGCCTGCCGGGGAGGCCGCTCTGGCGTCTTCGGGGCCGCTCGGCTGAAAGTCGAGGCTTGGTTCGAAGGTCAGCGATTGGCAACCGGTGACCGGCGAGGATTCGGCGGCGATGCCCTTCCATTGCGGTTCGGAGAAGTTCGCGGCGTTGAGGTCGGGAGAACCGTCGGGATTCAACGAGACCTGGGCGGGGTCTTCCCAGGCATCCGCATGTACTGTGGTGAGCAGGGGCTGCCCGGTACAGTTGGAGGGGGCCCTGAGGAACGCCACACCGGACCCCTCGCCTTCGTTGTCTTCACGGGCAGGATCGCCGAAGAACGTGACCTCGGCCCCCTGGAACTTGGCAAGTTCAGGCGTGCCGGGGACACTCACGAGTATCGTGTACCCCATCGCGGTACGCGCGATCGAGGGGAGCAGGATGACGCGCTGGTCAATATAGGTGAAGCCGAACTCCGCCGGGTGACCGCGGTCGGGGACGAGGTTGTAGATCGGGTAGGACTCGAAGTACTCGCCGCCGAGAGCGCTGAACGTGACCATCCCCACCCGCGTGTCCGCAGGGCAACCGGACTGTTCGGGTGTCGCTTCCCTCGCCTCTAGCGTCTGTGGTGGGAGCAGCGACAGTGGACAGCGCGGCGTCGCGAGGGGATCTCCGATGAGACCGAGCGGGAGCTCAACGACCAGATTCTTCTGCTGTCCTGCGGGCTGGGACACACCCTCTGTGCTCGGCACCGTGTTGAGTGCCAGGCTCGTGTACAGGGCGTTGGGATGCCCAGCGGCTTCCGTCGCGGGAGCACCGGCTGGATCGGCGAGATAATTCTCGAGCTCGGCGACGCCGAACAGCGGCGACGCCGAAGGTTCGACCAGTACCTGGGAGCCGGCGCTGACTTCATGAGCGCCGCCACCGGAGACCGTGACGGTGTTCGTCAACAGGCTGTTTGGCGCGACGGTGCCGACCTGGACGGGAATATCAATCGGTGGAAGCTGACCGAGCGCGGGGACCGGCAGGTTGTATTCACAAGAAACCAACCGTTGGCCGGAACCGGCGGGACCACATGTCCACCCTATTTCGGTGGACGTCAAATTCGGCCGCGAGAGCGCCGAATGAGGAGTGTCCTGCGTGGTCAGTCCGGGGGGAAGCGTGTCCGTGACGACGATCGGCTCACCGGGGGTTCCCGCCGGTGCCCCGCCGACGTTCACAACGCGGATGTCGAACTGATCACACGTGCTGCTGCGCTCTTCATGTGCACGACACTGCTTTGCCGGATTGCCTTCAACGATGTTGAGTTCGCGGGCGCTATCGGCGGCGGAGAACTCAGTCGGGGCCGACAGCGAAACGACCCTCCATGCGGGAGCGGATACCGCCGCTCCCACCTCCGCCACCGGGAACAGCCCCAGGATCCCACACGCCGCACCGAGAACGATGAGCCCGCGCACGCCTATAGGCACGATCGAATGGTCCCGTGACCTCATCGCCCGCTCCTTTGGGTCGACCTCTTCGCGTTCGCCTGGGGGCCGAATCGCTTGCGCGTTGCGGCTTCGCAGCGCCTGCGCGCAGCGACGGCCCTCGACTTCTTCGATCTACACGCCCGCAGCCCCCGTGCGAGCGCTTCGGCCCTCACCTGCGCAGCGCTCTTCCTCCGCGACCCCGCAGCAGCCGCGCTGGCCGCAGCCGATGGCGACGTGACGGTCGTCGTGGCAAGCGCCGAGACGAGATCACTCGCACCAGTAAACGACGACGTCGAGGATGGGGGCACGACCGATTCCGTTGGGGATTCCCCTATCTGACACTGCGAACTAGAGCACGACACCGGTTCGGAGGGCGCGGGGAATCCACCATCCACGCGCGCATCATAAATATCGGAGTCGGTGTTCGTGTCGGACAGGGCCAGCCGGTCGGACGTGACAAAGAACACGTCGTCACCGGACGCATCCGTGCCGATAAGATTCACGGTCGTCGTGCCTTCCACCTCCGAGAGGTCGTGCCCGTCGGTGATCAGCCACACGCACCCGGTGTGGAGCGCACACGCACCATTGTGATCGGCCTCCCATTCATAGACGTTCACGGCTTTCTGCCCTTCGGCGATTTCCACTTCGTTCTCAGCCCCCGGCGTCAAACCATCGGTGCTCGTGAAGAAGACGTGGGAGCCGTCGTCGGAGAGCGTTTTGCCCGCGACGCTGAGATGGTCCGTACCGCCCGAAGGCGACGGTAGGTTCATTTCGCCGCTCGTGCCGTCCTGGTTGAACCCATCCTGACCGATCGAGATACGCACCATGCTACCCGTGGATGCGTCATAACGATATACCTGCTGATGCCCACCGGGTGCGTCACCGGTGAGATCGGCTCTACTCAAGAAGACCAGAAAATTACCGTCGGGAGTCGACTGCACCGGCCTGCCTGTTCCCGTCCAATCATTCGAGTCGGCGGGCGGGAGCGTCGCGACGAACGTCGTCCGTTGCGTATTGGTGTCGTAGGCATAAAGGTTGTCCGCTCCCAGGATCGCCGTCTGCCCCAGACCATTGGGTTCGCCCGCAAGGATCCCCTTTGCGACGAAGTAGACATGCGAGCCATCTTGAGAGATACGCGCCACACCCTGCACTTCCGCGGACTGACCGGGAGTCGGGTCGCGCGAGACTTCGATCAATCGTGAGACCGCTGCAGACTGTCCCGTGCCTTGGACTTCGGCCATGTACAGCTCGTTGCCTGCGCCTTTATCGCTGTCCAGCAACGGTTGCGAGGTGGTGAAGAACACCTTCGAGCCGTCTTCGGAGGCACCCTGGAAAACTCCCGGCGAACGGTGGTGCCCTCCCGTTTCGTTACGGTCTTCCATGCAGATACTGGTGCAGCTCTCCCCCTGCGGAAGGATGGGCTCGGAGAGACTCACCGTCTTTTCGCGAGACACGCGCGCATAAAGTTCGCCTACCGGCGGCTGGACGCCCCCACATGCATTGTGTTCGACGTTGAAGAACACCGTTTCACCCGACGCGGAGAGCGCGTCGAGACCCATCCCGCACTGACCGATCAATTCACGACTCCCACGAGGACCGCTGACACCCACGAGTTCCGGTTCCGTGTTGTTGGTGCCTGTGTACTCATAGAGATCGCTGCTGGAAAAACCTCGGTCGGATGAGTCGAACGGCCATAGCGCCGCGGCAGTCCCCAGCGCTTCAGCGCTGAAGAAGATATGGGATAGATCCTGAGACTCGCCGACCACCCTGGGGGTACTGCCCTGTTCAGACGCGTTTGCGGGCAACAGGGGACCCACGTCGCTGAGCATACCGCCGGGAGCGCGAATGTAGATCTCGCGCTGGCGAGGCGGCGCCTGTGCGCGGGGGCGCAGTGCCCACACGGTGGAATCATCGGATGCTCTATCAATATATTCCTCGATCGCAAACGTAGACGCGGGAGGGTTGAGTGCGGTCGTCAACCATCCCGAGGACGTACGAGCGAACTGGTAGGTCGCGGCGCCAAGGTTCGAAGGGTTACCTTCAGCGCCCGCGAACGTGCCGAGACTAAAACCCACTAGCTGGGAGCCATCCGTCGATACGTTCGCTTCGGGGACTTCGAAACCATCCTTGTAATCCGGAGTGACCTGCTCGTATGCGCGACAGTCCGGCAACTCCGTCGAATCAGGTTTCCCGGTCGAGGGATCTACGTCCGATTCGGCACGCAGTCTTTCATTGGGACACGCGCTGAACGGCGGTCCTGAGGTGGCAGGCACGTCTTCCAGGACATACACTCGCTGACCTGCCGTCGTCGAGGAAACATAAAGACGCCCACCTGCCGGATCTATCCCGAGGCCGTCGACCGTTTCTACGCCATCCCCGATCATGTCAGTTTCTTCCAGCACATCGGACGAAGAGAGCCGCAGGACGCGCCGTTCGGGAAAGACCGCCGGCGGGATGCCGGTGCCTTCCGGATAACCCTTGACAACGTACACCCCGTTTGTGGCCGGGTCCACTGCGACGTCGGATGGTGCATCTTCCGGCCCGGTCCCCGTCAGCACGGGACCGACGAAGATCGACGGTGACAGACCCCCTCCGGAAGGGGTGAGCTTCTGTACACGGTAGCCAGAGGAAGACTCAACCGTATAGATAGCGCCCGCCGAATCTACCGCCACGCGTGTGGGCGTGCCGGCGGCGAACTGACCAACCGCGGAGCCGGGAGCGCCCGCTCCGCAGAGGTCGCCGGAGACAGCGGCACAGAGATCCCGTTCGGCCGAAGTCGAGCTGGGTTCCGCGATTGCGGTGCGGTTCACGTCCGCGCCGAACGCGCGCACGAATTCCCCCGTGGCCGTGAATTCCTGCACGCGCGAGTTGCCGGGATCAGCGACGATCACATTCCCCGCGTCCGGAGCCCCAGCCGGGACGACCGCGATATAACCGTCGAACGTGGCGGCGAACCCTCCGCCGGTCCCGGCGGAGACGCCGGCCTGACAAATATCTCCTTCACTGCAGATCTCCGCGGAACTCGCCCCGACAGTCGTCGTCGTTACAGTCACACCCGAGCCGGGCCCCGTGAGGCCAGCCCCGTTCGCGGTCATCTGCGCGACGTTCGTGTCCGCCAGTTTGTCCTTGAACGTGACGTTGTAAGGAGCGCCTGACGACCCGGCAACCGCAACGTTGCCGGCCCCAATGTTGGAAAGACTTTCGAGTGCCTTCTGCACGCTGCCCTCGCCTTGGGCGGGGGCGTTGTAGGCGATCGCCGTGGTCGTCGCGGAAACCGCCGGCGCCGTCGTAACGAACGTAAGCGTGAACGTTCCGCCAGTGGCGGTAACCGTAACCGTCTGGCGCGCGTTTACAGGCACGTTGTCGGTCCCGGATGCCACGACACCGGCGCCCCACGCGCGAATGAATCCGCCGGTTTCGCCGAACTCGTCGACGCGCAGGTTGCCCTCGTCGGTGACGTACACGTCCCCCGTGGCCTGGTTCACAGCGACCCCTTGGGGATCTGTCATCCCTCCACCCAGAACGCCGGCCTGACCCCACGAGCGAACGAAGATGCCCGACGCGGAGAACTCCTCGATGCGGTTATTCGCGGAGTCCGCGACATACACGTCGCCTGATGTATTGTTGACGGCAACGCCGCGAGGTGTGTTGAATTCGCCCAGTGCCGTGCCAGGAGCGGCCGAGCCAAACGAACTCACCACGCCCTTTGAGCCTTGGGCGGGCGTAGCGAACACAACCGAAAGCGCAAGCAATACCAATACACCGACGGGCGGTGCGCACAAACTCCCTACTCGACAGCAGGGCAAGTTTCTATACCCCGCTCCCTGCTCCCTTCTCATGTCCCTGTCCCGCACCAGTTCCCCTCTCCGCGTTCCACGCAATCAAGCCCAAAAAAAGAGTAGTAGCTGGCGCTCGCGACGAACACCTCTGTTTCTGACTCAACACCCAACCGCTTACCCACTGTACGCCAAATGCAGGAGGGTGGGTGGCCGCACATGCGGCCACCCACCCTCATGTACTACTCCAATCCCCTACTGTTGTTTATTACAGCTCTATAACTCTACTCCTAAGAACGCGCCGCCACCTGCCAGGTGTTGTAAGTCGACGCCCGTATATTTCGCTGGCAAAGCACCGAGCGCCATTAGTGAGCCTTCGCCCAACGATTCCAGCGACTGTGCGGCGTTGTTTACCATGGCAATGTCATTTCCCGTGACCGTACTTGTCTTAGGAATCAGTCCACATTTAGCGCTTGATTCCGCTGGTTCTTTGCGAATTAACAGCGTGACGAATTCTTTCGCTGTAACATTTTCCTCGATTTCGTCGACCAGTAACCCTCCTGATGTTAACATCAGTAAACTCGGTAGGCCTGGCGCCACCGCGATGCTACCGTTTGGCTGTCCCGGGCTACTGACGTAGCCACAGCTTGCGGGTTTTGCCACTGCACACATCGAGTATACAAGGCTTAAGATTTCATCTAAACCGCCTGCGCGAATAACGCCGTTGTCGTGCAGTAAGCCGCATATAATTTCTGCACCAGCAGCAGGCACTGTTAGTATCTGATTGCCGTCTCCTTCGGATAACACTGCTTTTTCGCTCGATATGTTTTGCCATGTACTTCCACTTAATTCTTGCCATTCAAACATCGACGCGGACGCTGAGGCCGAACTCACCGCACCAACCGTAAGCACTACAAGCAAGCCCAGCATCAATACTTTAACTCTTGACATCGTAACCTCCATTCGTCCCGGATCACCCGAGACGCTCGTTGTTCCAGTAGCCCCGCACACACTCCGGCTTTGTGCCGGCGATCTCAGGGAACCTGGGCGAGTATCTTCAGGCAGAGATAGCGTGTCAAGCGCGCAAGATCACACAGCACCCGAGACGCGGGCGCGGCACACGTCAAACACTCCGCACAGGTCAATCTTCCGCAGATGGAAAAACGCAGCCAGAAGTCGGAAACACAGATGGCCCTTACAGCTACCGCACAGTACGGTTTCTTGTTGAGCCGCTTGAGATATCTACAGTGGAGGGGTTATGTGCAGGTTCATGACAACAGTGCGAGCGATCCGTTCGTCTCGCTCAAGCATGGTGGCGCTGTTCATGCTGCTCGCTGCTCTACTATGCGCCTGTCCTGCGTTGGCTTATCGCGAATACACTTCCCGGATCACCGGTACCCCAACGGGAGCGGAGAGTTCCGAAGTGCCCTTCAAGGAACCCCAGGGTATTGCCGTGGACGGCTCCAACGACTTGTGGCTATCGGATATCAAATTCGCGGGATCGAGTGAAGATGAAGCATTGATTGATGAGTTCGGTCCCTCAAACGAATTCGTCACGCAGGGCCGCGGCAAAAAGCCTACAACGGCGAAACAGATTAAAGAAACTAAAGGTAATAATATCCTTTGTAACAGTACGGGCGCAAAACTTCAAGAATCGATCGCCGAACACTGGACTGGCACGGGTAATCGACATATAGCATTTGGAGACGTCGGTGGCCATCTGTATATAGAGGATCCTCGAGAAGATCAGATTTGGGTGATGAACGAAAGGGCGTGTGTCGTCGGTGAAATTTTCCCGACCCCCGTCGCTTTTGATGGGCACGGACTCGGTAGCGAGGACAGTGAATATAGCATTGCTGTTGATAATTCTTCCGACGTCGCGTCTCATGGCGATATATACATTGCTGCCATGGTCGGTTTCGTGGCTCATGCGGTTTTTCGTGTGACCGGTGCCGGAGAAGGTCCAGGCGCCAGCATTTCGGCTCCATTTTCCTGTTCGGCACCGTATGTTTCCGGTAATGAACTGGCACTAGAAGGGAAGCCCGGCGGACTTGCCGTAGATCCCAGTGATGGTAATCTTTTTGTGACAGTCGGGAACGACGTCGAGGAGTTCGACTCCTCTGGTTGTTTTGTTCGCCAGATATCGGAAATTGATGGTCATGGACTTTCCAACTTGGGCGCGGTCGCCGTCGACCCCAACTCTGGACATCTGCTTGTCGTTGAAGACGGCGTGACGATAGACGAATTTAACCTACCCTCCGGTGAATCTCTATCTGAACAGATCACTACAGCAAATGGGACCCCATTTGGTGGTATTCTGGGCCTAGCGGTGAACTCGTCCGGGGATCTTTATGTCTCTGATGGACTCGCTAAAACCATCTATGAGTTTGGTCATGTTACGCCTCCGCCCGAATTCTCGCTGGCGGTGGAAGAGTTGGGGACGGGTGCAGGTACCGTCACGAGCGAGCCATCAGATATAGACTGTCCCTCGACCTGTTCCGCGTCATTCACGAAGAACGAACTAGTGACGTTGATCGAGAAACCGGAACTTGGTTCCAAGTTCGCTGGGTGGGCCGGTTGCGATACAGAAGAAGGGTCCGGGAAAGAAATATGCAAGGTGTCGATGAACGAAGCGAGGACGGTCAAGGCGTCCTTTGAAACGGAATCTCACCCCGTACTCACGGTGGAAAAGTTGGGGACCGGCACAGGTACCGTCACGAGCGAGCCATCAGATATAGACTGTCCCTCGACCTGCTCGGCGTCATTCACGAAGAACGAACTCGTGACGTTGACGGAGACCCCCTCCGGTAGTCCCGAAGGCTCTATTTTTGCTGGGTGGAGTGGTTGCGATACAGAAGAAGGGCCGGGGAAAGAAATATGCAAGGTGTCGATGAACGAAGCGAGGACGGTCAAGGCGAGGTTCGAACCAGTCCTGGTAGCGCTCGATGTGTTCGAGCCTGGTTTGGGGTCTGGTACAGTGACCAGTGTGCCTTCGGGCGTGGAATGCCCGTCCACGTGCTCGGCGAAACTCCCTGAAGGCCATACCGTGAAGCTCACGGCGAAACCTGCGTTGGGTTCTACGTTCAAGGACTGGTCCGGTTGTGAAACGCTTGAAGGGCCCGGGAAAGAAATCTGTGTCGTGAAGATGATCGGCCCTGGACCGATCGTTGCTACCGCGATTTTCGAACCGGTGAACAATACGTTGTCGGTGTCCGTCATCGGGAACGGTGCCGTGGGTTCTCGTGTCGGGACCGGGCCGGGCGGGATCTCGGGCTGCACCACGAGCAACGGCACGTGCTCCGCCGATCTCGAATACGGCGAACAGATCACCCTGACCGAGAGACCCAGCGCCCACCAGACGTTTAAGGAATGGTCCGGGGCGTGTACCGGATCAACCAGGGAATGCATGGTCACGATGACCGAAGCAAAGAACGTGACCGCGATCTTCCAACCAAACCACGTACACCTCGAAACACACAAGCAGGGCTCCGGCACGGGTACCATCACCAGCAAGAGTGGTGGTATCGACTGCGGTCCCACGTGTACCGCGACAATCGACGAAGACACAACCGTAACGCTTACCGCGACACCATCCCCCGGCTCCCGCTTCGCCGGTTGGACCGGGGAAACCAGCTGCTCGAGCTCGAACACCTGCGAAACCACCCTCTCCGCAGACACCTCCATCACAGCAACCTTCACCCTTATTCCCCCAGAACCACCAAAACACGAAACAACCCAGACCAAGCTTATTCCAGCACCCCTCCCAACAGTTATCGTGATCCTGCCATCCAACAAGTTCTCCGTCCGCGCGATCGTCAAGCACACGCACGCAACACTCAAGCTCAATCTTCCCGGCCCGGGCGCACTCACGATCTCCGCACCACCAAACCTAAAGACTGTCACAATCCACCCGACCAACGCAGGCACGACAACACTCAACCTACAACTCACCTCGACAGCTACAAAAACCCTCAAAACTCACCCACGGTTGAAAATGCAACTCATCGTTAGCTACACACCCACCGGCGGGACAACCAACACAGTCACAAAGCCCATCACCCTCACAGTCACGCCACCACCACACACAAAACATAAGACATAAGACTCCGATGGCAGCGCGCGTGGCCACAACACACATGCAACCACGCACAACAGTCTTATTCTATTCCCAGTTCGCTAAGAACTTATGACCACCCTCCAATTCCTGTAACACATTACCTGTATATTTGGCTTCCAAAGCACCAAGCGCTTTTAGTGTGCCTTCGCCCAAAAATTCTAGGGTCTGCGAGGCATTGTTGATCATCGCGAAGATAGTTCCCGTGATCGTACTTGTCTTGGGCACCAGCCCACATTTGCTGCTCGTTTCTACTTGTTCTTTACGGATTTCCAATGTCACAAACTCTTTTTCGGTGGCACTTTCTTGGACTTCGTCTACCAGTAACCCGCCCCCGGTTAACTTAAGTTTACTCGGAAGGTCCGGTGCCATCACGATGGTACCGTTTGGCTCTCCTGGACTACTGATATAACCACAGCCTGCGGGTTTTGCCACCGTACACATCGAGTATACGAGGCTTAAGATTTCGTCCGTACCACCAGGGAAGATAACCCCATGAGCACTTAGTAAGGTACAGACGAATTCTGAACCAGCAGCAGGCACCGTCAGTACCTGGTTGCCGACCGCTTTGGATAATATTGATTTTGCGCTCGATATTCCTCTCCATTCCCAATTTCCCGACCCTGAACTTTCTGAATTTTCGCAATCCGTACGCGAGGGATATTTAGTGTGACTGCCACTACCTTCCGCACATTCCAGCCAGAATTCTTTTTCGGAAGCTTCTTCTTCGAAGCCAACTTGCAGCGTTCCGGCTTCTCTTTCCGTCATTTCCCCTTCGCCGGATAGTGAGGCTTCGGCACCTTCCGATTTGAGAGTATCACCTTCAACCGAAGCGGCCGGCAAAACTGCTTTTAGCTTACTCGTTTCGTTTTTCACTTCGACCTTCAGATTGCCTCTAAAGAGCCAAGTTCTGCTTAAGTTCACTTTTTCGCAGCCTTCTAGGATCAAGCTGAAAGCGACTCCTGTCATACCATCATAGATTTTCCCGCTTTTTAATTCGAGTTCCGTGCTCCAACCGGGCAATTCTTCGGTTGTCACGCCACCAACGGTAAGTTCGCAGCCTTTGCCGGCTTTCAATAGGACGCATTCTTTGAGTTTCAGAGACTGCATTTTGTCCGTCGCAAAACTACCTCCTTTCAGTTCCGCTTCGCCCGAGGCTTTATTGCATTCCGCTTCGAATTTAGCTTTTGATGAACTTTCTTCCCACTTGATCGTCAATTTTCCGTATCCAATGTTTGCAAAGCTAGTTTTCCCCGAGGCCAGCGTCGTCCCGTTAACCACCCACGTGTGGCCAGCATACGCCGACGCCGACATTACCCCGCTCACCAGCAGCGCCACCAACAGACCCAGCATGCACACCCTGATTCTCAACATGATCAAACACCTCCAAAGCGCCGTTGCAGCGCTCCTATATTGACGGCGCCCGCATTCTCCGAGCCTTCCGAGAAGACCGGCACCCTGTATTCCAAAAAATGGACTAGATCTTTTCTCTGGTCAAGTTGCCCTCATCTCGACACATTCAAGACACATCCCCAAACGCCCGCGCTCAACCACATACGCCCCGACCCACCGTTCCTCCGTAGACGGAAGAACAACTCCTAGAATAAGAAACGGTCGCTTCGAAATCCCTCCCAGGCAACACAAGCACCGCTGACAGCGAGCCCGGAACCAAGCGCACCTATCAACGATCCCGACGTACGAACCATGGTCCAACTCATACACGCGTCTTGCCCAGCAACGGGAACTCGTCAAAGACCTTTCCAGCGCCCAGGTTACGCCTCGCGGTAACCGGCCGGTACACGCCACAGGCGGGACACTAACACGATGAACGATGACGTGGCCCGTATCACACATGCGACCACGCGCACCACCGTCTTATTCTATTCCCAACTCGCTAAGAACCTATGACCACCCAGTACCACCACCAGACCCAACATTAATATTTTGCCTCTCGACATCGTAATAACTCGGCTTTCCGGGACCTCGGCTTGCATTCATCCTAGTCGACCACGGCGTGTCGGAACGGGAGGTGGGTGGCCGCACATGCGGCCACCCACCTCTACTGCTACTGCTCTAATAGTCTTACTTACTGGCTAATCGGACTATAACTCTATACCTAAGATAGTGCCGCCGCCGCCTGCTATTTCTTGCTTGTCGATGCCCGTGTATTTTGCTTCCAAAGCGCCTAGTGCTTTTAGTGTGCCTTCGCCCAGCGATTCCAATGTGCTCGCGGCGTTGTTCACCATCGCAGAGTCAACTCCCGTGACGACACTTGTCTTGGGAATCAATCCACATTTAGCGCTTGTTTCTGATTGTTCTTTGCGAATTTCGAGCGTAACGAATGCTTTAGTAGTGGTATTTTCTTCGATTAAATCGACAAGTAACCCTGCGGAATTTAACTCCAGTTTAGACGGGAGATTCGTCAGTAAGATCGTTCCGTTAGGCGCTCCCGGGCTGCTGACATAGCCGCAACCTGCGGGTTTTGCTACTGCGCACATCGAGTATTCGAGGTGTAATACTTCGTCTGTGCCGCCTGGGAAGATGTCCGCGTGATCGTGCAGTAAGGTGCACAAGATTTCTGCACCAGCGGCAGGTACCGTTAGTACCTGGTTGCCCACTCCTTCGGATACCACTGCTTTTGCACTTCCAATGTTCTGCCATGTGCCTCCACTTAATTCTTGCCATTCAAACATGGAAGCGGACGCCGAGGCCGAACTCACGGCGCCAACCGCCAGCACCGTCAGCAGACCCAGCATCAGTATCTTTGCTCTTAACATCGTAACCTCCATTCGTCCCGGATCATCCGAGACGTTCGTTGTCGTCGTCATGGCCCTACGGACACGCTCTGGGTTGTGCCCCAAACGCATCTCGTGGAGCGTGGGCGAGTATCTTCCGGCGGGAAGAGCGTGTCAAGCACGCAGGATCAAGCAGCTGGCGGCGCGCGGGCGTGGGCGAGATCAAATACTCCACACAGGTCGATCTTCCGCGGATGGAAAAACGTTGCTAGAAGTCGGAAACACAGATGGCTCTTACAGCGGTCTTACAGTACCGTTTTACGTACTGGGGCCTCGCGCTTTGGGATATCTACAGTGGAGGGGTTATGTGCAGTTTTGTGAGGACAATGCGGGGGCTCCGTTCGGCCCGTTTGGGTCTGGTTGCACTGCTCACGCTGTTTGCCGCTCTCCTATGCGCCTGTCCATCGCTGGCTTTTCGTGAATACGATTCCCGTATCGCCGGTACACCGACGGGCCCGGCGAGCTCCGAAGTGCCTTTCAAAGAACCTCAAGGTATCGCTGTTGACGGCTCTGACGACTTGTGGGTCTCCGATATCAAAATTGTAGGATCGAACGAAGACGAAGCCCTGATTGACGAGTTCGGCCCGACGAACGAATTTGTCGCGCAAGGTCGGGGCAAAAAGCCAGAAACGGCGAAACAGAAAAATGAAACAAAAGGTAATCATATCCTTTGTAGCAGTACGGGCGCAAAACTTCAGGAATTGATCGCCGAACACTGGACTGGCACGAGTAATCGTAGCATAGCGTTTGGAGACATCAGTGGCCATCTATATATAGAGGATCCCCGGGAAGATCAGATCTGGGTTATGAACGAAAGCGCGTGCGTCATCGGTGAAATCTTCCCTACTCCGATCTCTGCCTCCTCACACGGACTGGGTTCTAGTACACAAGGACCTTTCCCTCTTGCTGTCGATAACTCCTCCGATGTGGATAAGCGTGGTGATGTCTATGTTGCGTTTGAAAGAAGTGTCTTTCGTATAGCCAGTGCCGGTGAAGGTCCTCATATGGGCGCCTCTGCGCCATTTTCGTGTTCGGCACCGTATGTAAATGGTGACGAACTGTTTTTGGAAGGAGGGGTTGGTGGGCTCGCGGTAGACCCCGCTAGTGGTGATCTTTTCGTCACGGTCGGTAACGGTATTGAGGAGTTCTCTCCTTCTGGTTGCCTCGTGCGTCGAATCACGGAAATCGATGGTCATGATCTTTCCGGGTTGGGGGCTGTCACGGTCGATCCCAGTTCTGGTCATCTACTCGTCGCCGAAGCGGGTAATATTACCGGTAACGACTTTAGGTCCGTCTGGGTGGACGAATTCAATATTAGTACAGGCGAAGCCCTTCCCGAACAGATCACTGAAGCAAACGGTGCCCCCTTCGGTGACTTTTTTGAACCAACCCCTTCTCAAGTGAGCGGCGGTATTGTGGGTCTTGCGGTGAACTCGTCCGGGGATCTTTATGTCTCCGACGGTGCGGATAAAGCTGTTTATGAGTTTGGTCATTTTGTGCCTCCGCCTGAATTCGTTCTTACGGTGGAAGAACTGGGTACTGGTACAGGGAAAGTCAAAAGCAAACCGTCTGGTATTGAATGTCCATCTACCTGTTCGGGGTCGTTTCCGAAGAACGACGAGGTCGAACTCGTAGAGAAACCCGAAGAACCCGGTTCCAAGCTCACTGGGTGGAGTGGTTGCGATACAGAAGAAGGGTCGGGGAAAGAAATATGCAAGGTGACGATGAGTAAAGCGAGGACAGTCAAGGCGTCCTTTGAAACGGAATCCCACCCCGTTCTCACGGTGGAAGAGCTGGGGACTGGTACGGGCACTGTCACGAGCAAACCGGCGGGTATCGACTGTCCCTCGGCCTGTTCGGCGTCGTTTCCAAAGAATGACGAAGTCGAACTCAAAGAGACTGAAGAACCCGGCTCCACGTTCACTGGGTGGAGTGGTTGCGATACAGAAGAAGGGTCGGGGAAAGAAATATGTAAGGTGTCGATGAACGAAGCGAGGACGGTCAAGGCGAGGTTCGAACCGGTCCTCGTAGTGCTCGATGTGCTCGAGCCTGGTTTGGGGTCTGGTACAGTGACCAGTGTGCCTTCGGGCGTGGAATGCCCGTCCACGTGCTCGGCGAAACTCCCTGAAGGCCATACCGTGAAGCTCACGGCGAAACCTGCGTTGGGTTCTACGTTCAAGGACTGGTCCGGTTGTGAAACGCTTGAAGGGCCCGGGAAAGAAATCTGTGTCGTGAAGATGATCGGCCCTGGACCGATCGTTGCTACCGCGATTTTCGAACCGGTGAACAATACGTTGTCGGTGTCCGTCATCGGGAACGGTGCCGTGGGTTCTCGTGTCGGGACCGGGCCGGGCGGGATCTCGGGCTGCACCACGAGCAACGGCACGTGCTCCGCCGATCTCGAATACGGCGAACAGATCACCCTGACCGAGAGACCCAGCGCCCACCAGACGTTTAAGGAATGGTCCGGGGCGTGTACCGGATCAACCAGGGAATGCATGGTCACGATGACCGAAGCAAAGAACGTGACCGCGATCTTCCAACCAAACCACGTACACCTCGAAACACACAAGCAGGGCTCCGGCACGGGTACCATCACCAGCAAGAGTGGTGGTATCGACTGCGGTCCCACGTGTACCGCGACAATCGACGAAGACACAACCGTAACGCTTACCGCGACACCATCCCCCGGCTCCCGCTTCGCCGGTTGGACCGGGGAAACCAGCTGCTCGAGCTCGAACACCTGCGAAACCACCCTCTCCGCAGACACCTCCATCACAGCAACCTTCACCCTTATTCCCCCAGAACCACCAAAACACGAAACAACCCAGACCAAGCTTATTCCAGCACCCCTCCCAACAGTTATCGTGATCCTGCCATCCAACAAGTTCTCCGTCCGCGCGATCGTCAAGCACACGCACGCAACACTCAAGCTCAATCTTCCCGGCCCGGGCGCACTCACGATCTCCGCACCACCAAACCTAAAGACTGTCACAATCCACCCGACCAACGCAGGCACGACAACACTCAACCTACAACTCACCTCGACAGCTACAAAAACCCTCAAAACTCACCCACGGTTGAAAATGCAACTCATCGTTAGCTACACACCCACCGGCGGGACAACCAACACAGTCACAAAGCCCATCACCCTCACAGTCACGCCACCACCACACACAAAACATAAGACATAAGACTCCGATGGCAGCGCGCGTGGCCACAACACACATGCAACCACGCACAACAGTCTTATTCTATTCCCAGTTCGCTAAGAACTTATGACCACCCTCCAATTCCTGTAACACATTACCTGTATATTTGGCTTCCAAAGCACCAAGCGCTTTTAGTGTGCCTTCGCCCAAAAATTCTAGGGTCTGCGAGGCATTGTTGATCATCGCGAAGATAGTTCCCGTGATCGTACTTGTCTTGGGCACCAGCCCACATTTGCTGCTCGTTTCTACTTGTTCTTTACGGATTTCCAATGTCACAAACTCTTTTTCGGTGGCACTTTCTTGGACTTCGTCTACCAGTAACCCGCCCCCGGTTAACTTAAGTTTACTCGGAAGGTCCGGTGCCATCACGATGGTACCGTTTGGCTCTCCTGGACTACTGATATAACCACAGCCTGCGGGTTTTGCCACCGTACACATCGAGTATACGAGGCTTAAGATTTCGTCCGTACCACCAGGGAAGATAACCCCATGAGCACTTAGTAAGGTACAGACGAATTCTGAACCAGCAGCAGGCACCGTCAGTACCTGGTTGCCGACCGCTTTGGATAATATTGATTTTGCGCTCGATATTCCTCTCCATTCCCAATTTCCCGACCCTGAACTTTCTGAATTTTCGCAATCCGTACGCGAGGGATATTTAGTGTGACTGCCACTACCTTCCGCACATTCCAGCCAGAATTCTTTTTCGGAAGCTTCTTCTTCGAAGCCAACTTGCAGCGTTCCGGCTTCTCTTTCCGTCATTTCCCCTTCGCCGGATAGTGAGGCTTCGGCACCTTCCGATTTGAGAGTATCACCTTCAACCGAAGCGGCCGGCAAAACTGCTTTCAGCTTACTCGTTTCGTTTTTCACTTCGACCTTCAGATTGCCTCTAAAGAGCCAAGTTCTGCTTAAGTTCACTTTTTCGCAGCCTTCTAGGATCAAGCTGAAAGCGACTCCTGTCATACCATCATAGATTTTCCCGCTTTTTAATTCGAGTTCCGTGCTCCAACCGGGCAATTCTTCGGTTGTCACGCCACCAACGGTAAGTTCGCAGCCTTTGCCGGCTTTCAATAGGACGCATTCTTTGAGTTTCAGCGACTGCATTTTGTCCGTCGCAAAACTACCTCCTTTCAATTCCACTTCGCCCGACGCTTTATTGCATTCCGCTTCGAATTTAGCTTTTGACGAACTTTCTTCCCACTTGATCGTCAATTTTCCGTATCCAATGTCTGCAAAGCTAGTTTTCCCAGAGGCCAGCGTCGTTCCGTTAACCACCCACGTGTGGCCGGCATACGCCGACGCCGACATTACCCCGCTCACCAGCAGAGCCGTCAACAGACCCAGCATGCACACCCTGATTCTCAACATGATCAACACCTCCACAGCGCCATTGCAGCGCTCCTATATTGGCGGCGCCGACATCCTCCAAGCCAACCCAGGAAGACCGGCACCCTGTATTCCAAAAAATGGACTAGATACTGTGCCTGGTCAAGTTGGTCTTATCTAGGCACATCCAAGACACGGCCCCAAACGCCCACACCCAGCCACATACACCCCCGACCCACTGTTCCTCCGTAGACGGAAGAACGGTGCCAAGGATGAGAAACGGTCACTTCCAAATCCCTCCCAGGCAACACAAAGCGCCGCCGACAGCGAGCCCGGACCCCAAGCTCGCCGACCATCTCGCTACGCCCATCGGCTCCCGGCCCTGATGATAACGTGGACATCGCCATGCACAAAACACCCTGAAGTTCGCCCACTGGTTCGAGACGGGTAAGCAGGTCAACGTCCGGATCGTGCGAGACCTCTTCCCCGCGGTGGTTCTCGAGGACCGCGGCGCATTCGGGTCCGAGGGCAAGCACATCGTTCGCGTCGCAATCTTCCCTGACGACCCCGAACAGCGCGCCGAGTTCGAGGTCTCCGAAGACCAGATCCTGCTCAACGCAGCCTGAATTCAGTTCGCCAAGGGCTGTCGGCCGTCCAAACCTAAACAGGACATATGCCTACAGACCTTCGGGCCTCACGATATGTCAAGTGGCCAGGACGGCGCCGCGATCCAGCGTGCAGACACGGCTCGCGAGTGCATCCACGAGCCTGACGTGCTGCTCGGCGAGCAGCACCGCCGAGCCCGGCCGCCTGTACCGTCCTGAGCTGCTCCACCAAGCATCTCGGCCATGCGCGGAGCCAATCCCTCGCTCGGCTCGTCCAGCAGGAGCACCTTCGGGTCCGCCACCAACGCGCGGGCGATCGCCAGGACCTGCTGCTCGCCGCCGCTCAGCCACCCGCCCTTCGATCCCCGCACCTCGGCCAACAGCGGGAACTCGTCGAAGACCCTCTCCAGCGACCACTCGCGCTCCTCTCGCGTTATCCCGTTCCATCCGTGCGCTCGCCCGATCCCGCGCGCTCCGCCGCTCTCGCCGCGACGCGCAGGTTCTCCTCCACCGTCAGGTCCTCGAACACCCTCCTGCCCTCCGGGCACCAGTCCCATGCCCAACCTCGCGATCTCGTGCGTGCGCATCCCGATCGTCTCCCTCCCGCCAACCCTGATCGAGCCCGTCCTCGTCACGCCGCCGATCCCCATGATGCTTCGCAGCGTCGTCGTCTTACCCGCGCCGTTACGCCCCACCAGCGCGACCGTCTCTCCCGCCTCAACACTCAGGTCGAGATCGAACAAGACCTGCGCCGCGCCATAACGGGCGTTCAAGCCCCTCGATCTCGAGCATCGCCCTTCTCGCCCCTGCCCGCGATACCCGGCCTCGTGCGGTGACCGGCGCCGGCCGGGCCGGTTGAAACTACCGGCTCCCGGGTCTCCCACCCTTGACCACCACCCTCCTACACCCCGGCCGCCGGCGCTCCGCCGCCACCGCCCAGATACACCCGCCTCACCCGCTCGTCCGCCCGCACCGCCTCCGGCGGGCCGTCCGCGATCTGCCTACCGCGATCCATCACCACCACCCGCCGCGCGTACGCGAACACCGTCTCCATGTCGTGCTCGCTGAACACCATCGTCAAACCCCGCCGCGCGACCGCCGTCCATCACCAGCTCCATGATCGCCGCGCGCTCCTCGCGCGCCCATCCCCGCCGTCGGCTCGTCCAGCAGCAGCACCCTCGGCCCGCCCGCCAGCACCATCGCCAACTCCAACCGCTTGCGCTCTCCCTGCGCCAGCACGCCCGCCTCGCGCTCCGCGCTCTCCGCCAGCCCCACCTCCGCCAGCGACGACGACGTCTCTCCCGGCCCTGCTCACCGCGCCCGCCCGCGACCTGCGCGAGCTCGACGTTCTCGCGCACCGACAGCCCCGCGAACACCCTCGCGCTCTGAAACGTCCGTCCCAACCCCCTCCTCGCGCGGCGCGCCAGCTCCACGCCGCGCATGCTCCTGCCCGCCAGCAACACATCGCCCGCGTCCGCCCGCAGCTCCCCCGAGATCAAACCGAACAGCGTGCTCTTGCCCGCGCCGTTCGGACCGATCACCGCCACGCGTTCTCCCTCCTCCACGCGCAACGACATCCCGTCCACCGCGCAGATCCCGCCGAAGCTCTTGCGCACGTCCCTCAGCTCGAGCGCCGCGACATCGGCGTCTGGGACGGTGCGCGCGCTCATATCGTCCAGGTTACGCGCATGCCTACGCGACCGAGCTCGTACAGGTCGCATCACTCGGGCCGGGGGTCAGTCGGCCCCACTCCGAACGGCCGCACGCAGAACCACACAACCGTAGCGGTCATACGAGACGCTACACTCAAACCATGGTCGGACTCGCGGAGCTGGCTCGTGAGCTGGATGTCGATGCACGCACACTGCGGCGCGCCGCCGCCGACGGAACGATCCGCTGTGAGCGCGTCAGCGCCCGCCGACAGCGAGTCGACCAAGACGAGCAGCTCTACACCGAGCGCCACTGGCCTCTGCTCTCGACACTGCGACGCGCGTTGCGGACCGAGCCCAACGTTCGCCTCGCGGTTCTCTACGGCTCTGTCGCGCGAGGCGACGACACGCCCGACTCCGACCTGGACCTGCTTGTGTCACTCGGGGGGAACCGCCCCGACGCATCGGTCAAACTCGCCGTTCGTCTCGAACGCGCGGCGGGCCGCGAAGTGGACGTGGCGCGGCTGGATCGCATTCGGGAGACCTCTCCGCTGCTCCTGCTGCAGGCCCTCGACGAGGGTCGCGTCGTGCTCGACCGAGACGGAGAGTGGAACCGCTTGTGCGAGCATCGCGGCGAGATCGCGCAAGACGCCCTCCGCGCGCACCAGGCCAGGCGCCGGCGCGCTCGCGCCTCCGTCCGCGAGCTGCTGACCGCGGCATCGTGACAGACAAAATGCCTGGCGCCATGGAAGACGCCGATTCCGGTCAAGAGGGCGATACGGACGCCGTCGCGCTCGATCGTCTCAGCGCCAAGCTCGAGCGACTCGCCCCCCAACGGAAAGCGCTCCGTAAGGCGATCAAGCAGTTCGGCAAGGACTTCGACGCGCAGACTTGGACGGAAGCGTTTGACTCGCCGGACGCCGACGACATCAACCGCGTGTTCGCCGTGACCGGCGGCTATCTGGCGCTCGTGAACAACATGGCCGAGGCGATCAAAGCCGGCGTTCGGCTAGCCGGTCTGCGACCGACACCCAACATGCCGGGCATGGCGGGGTTCATCGAGGCGATCCGCGTCGACGGCGGTTTCACGAGCGCTCAGGCGGAGACCTTCACTGCGCTCTACCGCACCCGCAACCGCCTCCAACACTCCTCACCCGACATGCAGGCCGACGAACTGCGCGCGCAAGTTCGTCTCCTGCTCGGTCACCTTCCAAAGCTCGTCAAGAGCTATCTTGCCTGGCTTCAAACACATAACGTTGAGCTGTAGCACCTGGGGCTTGCCCGGCAACCCCTCACGGGATCCCGTCCAGCAGTTCCGCCGGGTCCAACTGCATCGCTCGCGCCAGCACCACGATCGTCTCCAGCCGCGGCGAGCGCTTGCGGCGCTCCAGCAGGCTGATCTCTGTGCGGTGCAGCCCGCACATCGCCCCCAGCGATTCCTGGGACAGACCCAGCCGTTCGCGATGACCGCGCAAGTTCGCGGCAAACGGCGCTCGCATGCTCACTGTAGAAGCGACCACGAACCACATCCTCTCATAAAAGCAGACGAAAGTCTACCGACAATCGTCTCTCCACTAAACATGCCTCCTACTCGGCACGCGTCCCCGCGGGCGACTCCCCAGCCACGCCACGATCCCCCGCGGAGCCAGCAGGATCACCCCGAGCAGCACCAGCCCTTCCACCAGCAGCGTGTCCGTCGTCAACTTGCCCACGTAGAAGTCGATCAACCCCAACGCCACCGCGCCCACCACCGGCCCCGAGAACGTGCCCACGCCGCCCAGCAGCGTCACGATCAGCGCATTCGCCGAGATCCTCCAGTCGAACACGTCCGGATACACGATCTGCGTTCGACAGCACCGACAGCCCACCGCCGACCGCCGCCACGCCGCGCCGCCAGCGCGAACACTCCCAGCTTGCGCCGCTCCACCCTCACACCCAGCGTCCGCGCACGCAGCGCGTCTTCGCGAATCCCCCGCACGATCAACCCCGCGCGCGAGCGCACGAACACGAACACCCCCACCAGCACCGCGCTCGCGACGCCCAGCATCGCGTAATACACGCCGTTCACATCCACCACGACGTTCAACCCGCTCGGCAGGTTCGCGATCAGGCCATTGTCGCCGCCCGCCAAGCTCGGCGTGTGTTCGGCCCCGAACTCCAGCAGCGCGCTCAACGCGAACGTCAACATCACAAACGCCACCGGCTCCATCCGCACCAGCACCGCCCCGCTGACGCGCCGCCACAGCGACCGCCACGAGCACCGCCCCGCCCAGCGCCAGGTAGAAGTCGACGCTCGCTTCGTTCATCAACAGCACCGTCGCATACGCGCCCAGCCCGTAGAACGCCGCCTGCCCGAACGAGAACATGCCCGTGTAGCCGAACAGCAGATTGAAGCTCACCGCCGTAAGCGCCGTCACGATCATCGACGCCGCCAGCAGCACGTACTCGCTCGAGGCCACCGCCGGCAGCAGCGCCGCGAGCGCCACCAGCGCCAGCGCCGGGCCGCCGTCCGCGAGCAGCGCCCGGCGCGATCGGGCCATCAACCATGCCCGCCATGCTCGCCTATCCCGCGGTCGAACCCGCCGGCGCGCGCCCGCGCCGCGTGCGCCATGCGCGCATCCCCGCCACCGACCAGCCGCGCCGGCCCGCCAGCGCGCGCGCGCCGAGCACCACGCTCATCACCACATACGGCGTCAGCTGCGCCAGCGTCGCGTCGTGCAGCGCCGCAAAGCTCTGCAGGATCCCGATCGCCAGCGCCGCCGCCAGCGCGCCCGTCATGTTTCCCAACCCGCCCGTCACCACCACGATGAACGCCGGCACCAGCGCCGTCGTTTCGAGATTGCTCGACACCGCGCCCTGCGGCGCGATCAGCACGCCGCCAAGCGCGCCCAGCCCGATCCCCGACCGCGAACACCGCCGAGTACAGCCGGTCGACGTTCACGCCCAGCACCGCCAGCATCTCGCGATCGTCCACCGCCGCACGCGTCAGCAGCCCCGCGCGCGTGCGATACAGCCCGAACCAGATCGCCACCGTCACCGCCAGGCCCAGCACGATCGTCACGAACGTGTAGACGCGGCAGCGTCGCCCCCAGCACGTTCCAGCTGCCGCTCAGCGCCTGCGGCAGCGAGACGGTGCGAAAGTGCGTGCCGCACACCAGCACGATCGCCGCCCGCGATCAGATAGCTCAGCGCCAGCGTCAACATGAACTGGCGGTTCTCATCCTCCTCGCGGTACGTCCGCCGCAGCAGCGCCACCTCCGCCACGGCGCCGAGCGCCGCCACCGCCAGCGGGACCGCGATCAGCGCCACGCTCCAGCCGAGCGCGCTCGCGCCCAACCGCGCGATCACGCTAGTCGTCAAATACGCCCCCAGCATGTACACCGCGCCCGCCGCGAAGTTCATCACGCCCAGCACGCCCCACACGAGGTTCAACCCCGCCGCCGTGAAGAACAGCACGAACGCCAGCCCCAACCCCGCGAACAGCTGCCCGATGAACGTCGCCAGGCTCATCGCGCCATCCGCGCTCAGCTCAGCTCAGCATTCGAAGTACTTGTTCGTATCCACCAGCCGCAGCGGCTCGAAGTGCGCAAACGCCAGCGCATGACTCGGCCCGACGATCGTGCCCATCGCGATCGGCATCGCCATCTCGTGATTGCACCTGTGGATTTCCACGCGCCCCTGCACCGTCTGCACCCTCGCGCCCGCCAGCGCATCGCGGACCTTCGTCGGATCCGTCGAGCGCGCTTTCTCGATCCCCTGCACGATCAGCTGGATCTGGTTGAACGCATCGCCCGCCGCGCCGCCGTTGGCCACCGCCGGGCCCAGCGCTTCGAGCTCGCGCGCGAACGGCGTGTGGTAGATCGACGAGGAGGGGTAGAAGGTGTAGCCCTGCACGCCCACCGGCGGCTGCGGCATCGCGTCGATCGTCCCGTAGTCCATGATCCCAAAGAAATTCGTCTTATCGAACAGCCCCAGCGGCAGGCCCTGCTTGACGAGCGTCACCGTATCTTCCGTGATCACCGTCGAGTACACCGCTTCCGGACGCTCCGCCAGCACCTTCTCGATATAGGGCGTGTAGTCGCTGCCGCCGCTGGGCAGGTAGTCCTGGCTGACGATCGTCTGTCCGCTGCCCCGCATCGCCTGCCTGAACGCCGCCGTCACCTGATAGCCGTAGCTGTAGTCCTCGCTCATCACCGCGATCCGCTTCCACTGCGGATGCGCGCGGATGTACGCCGCGGCGTTGCGGCCCTCGATCTGCGCCGTCGGGATCGTGTTGAACGCATAGATTTCCGGGCCCGCCGAGAACACCGTCGGGTCCGACACCCCCAGCGCGTAGATCACATGGCTGGGGTTCGCCACGAGCTGCTCCACGCTCTTACCGACCGCGCTCGAGCACGTGCCCGCGAGGAACTTCACGCCGTCGCTCAGCACCAAGTCGCGCGCCTGCGCCACGCCCACCGTCGGCGTCGCCCTGTCGTCGCGCACGATCAGTTCGAGCTTGTGCCCCAGCACGCCGCCCCGTTCGTTCGCAAGTCTCACCGCCAGTTCCGCACCCTTCACGTATTCCTGGGAGAACGTCGAGCAGAACCCCGTCAGCGAGGCCAGGTAGCCGATCTTCAGCGGCGCGCCCGGCGCCAGCTTCCGCACTGGGAGAGCCCGAAGATCCGCAACCCGACAGCGCTAGCGCGCGCCCCGAGCACGGCCAGCGCGATCGCCCCCGGAAAAGCGCCGGCCGATCGTCTCATCTGCTGCGGCATCCCCCTTTGTAATCGTGGTGAAGATCAAAACTTGTCCACCGAACAATATCCCCATTTCGGATCGCGCGCTACACCTCACATGCGGCCGCCGGCTCGCCCGGCGAGGCGTGGCCCGTGGCCGTGTGAAACCCCGGCATCACCTCCCGGGCAAACGCCGTCATCGACGCACACACCTGCGCATGGGGCTGACCGAGGTTTTGCCAGGACGAGTACTGATCGACGCCCAACTCCGCGTAGCGAGCGATCTTCGCGCGCACCTCGCTTGCAGTCCCGAACGCGATGTTCGCGTACATCTCATCGAGCTCCGGCTCATCCTCCCTCACGGCCTCGTCGACCACGTAGTCGCCCCCGCGCACGTGCTCGCGGTCGCCAAGCTGCTGGTCGATGATCCGGTGGTTCATCAGCACGTACCGCAGCACCTCACGGCACTCCGCCTCGTCCGCGCCGACGAACGTCATCCGGTTCAACCCGAAGCGCGCCTGTGAGCGCTCGCGCCCGACCCCTCGCAAAGCCTGCTCGAACGCCCTATACACGCCTTCGACCTGCGCAAACGGCTCGCGAAACGGCGCCGAGATCACGTCACAATCGAGCCCCAACTCGATCGCCCACCGCACCGAACGGGCCGACAGCGCCGCCACCCACAGGGGAGGGTGGGGCAACTGCACCGGCGGCGGCAGCACCGTCGCGTTGGGGTATGAGAAGAAGCGCCCCTCGTGGGCGTGCGCACCGGGATCGCGCCAGTGCTCGACCATGATCCGCAGATGCTCCGCGAAGAACTCCCTGCTGTCGGCCTCGTCCATCGCCATCTGAAACTGGCGCATCTGATACGGCGAGGCGCCACGCCCACAGGCAACGTCGAAACGGCCGTTCGAGAGCTGATCGATCTGGGCGATCTGGCCCGCCAGCCGCAGCGGGTGGTGAAACGGCAGCACGAACACCGCCACGCCGATACGGATGCGCGAGGTGCGCTGCGCGATCGCCGCCGCCAGCTGCAGCGGGTCGGGCGCCGCCAAGAAGCTCACGAGGTTCTGCTCGGCCAGCCAGATCCCGTCATAGCCGAGCTCCTCCGCCAGCACCGCCTGCTCGATCAGCTCCGCGTAGAGCTCGCGCGCGGGCTTCGTCCGTTCCCACCACTGGCCGGGGAGGAATAGATTGAAGCGCACGGCGGCCGTTCCCTCAGCCGTTCCGGTGCGGCGAGTCCGAAACACAAGCCGCTATGTTTCTGGGCAGCCCAAAAGGGAAATCAATGTTTATGATTGAGACTCGCGCTGATATTAAGTATGATGACCGTTCAGACATGGAATTCCCACGCTAGGGAAGACTCCAGGACAAGGAACAGGAAACCTACCGCAATGCCCAGAACCAGTTCGAATACTTCCAAAAAGTCAGACATAACTCAAGAGCCCGCCTGGTCGATCCCCAGCCTGCGTGAGCCGCGCTACTCGCAGTCGCTGGAGCGCGGACTCGCGATCCTGGGCTGCTTCACCCCCCAGCGCCCCGTGCTGGGCATCGCCGACATCGCCGACGAGCTCGGCATGAGCCGCTCGACCACGCACCGCTACGTGATCACGCTCGTAGCGCTCGGCTACCTCGAGCAGGGCGCCTCGCGCAAGTACCGCCTCGGTCTGCGCGTGACCGACCTGGGCATGTCCGCGCTGAACTCCACCGGCCTGCGCGAGCACTCCCATCCCTACCTGGAGGAGCTGCGCCAGCGCACCAGCTACACAGTCAACCTGTCCGTGCTCGACGGCTCTGACATCCTCTACGTCGACCGCGCCCGCAGCTTCCGCCGCGGGCAGAGCAAGATCGACCTCGGCCTGCACCCCGGCTCGCGGCTGCCGGCCTACTGCACCTCGATGGGCAAGCTGCTGATGGCCTACCTGCCCGAGCCCGAGCAGAAGGACCTCTTCGCGGAGATCAAGCTCACCAAGCGCGGCCCCAACACGATCACCTCCAAGAAAGCCCTGCGCGACGAGCTCGACGAGGTCGCCGACGCCGGCTTCGCCGTCAACGACGAAGAGCTCGCCCCCGAGCTGCACTCGATCTCCGCGCCCGTGCGCAACGAGTCGCGCGAGGTCGTCGCCGCCGTGAACATGGCCGCGCACTCCTCGATGATCTCCCTCGAGGAGCTCGTCGACGCGCTCGGCCCGCACCTCGTCTCCACCGCCGACCGCATCTCCGCACGTCTCGGCTTCCGCCGCGACGACGAGTCTTAGACCGGCTCGGTCTCCACACGCGCACGCCGGCCTGGACCCGTCCTCCAGGCCGGTCGCGTACTCTCTGGCGCCGATATGCCTCCCGTTCGTCCTATCCTCGCGCTGCTCTGCGCCGCGCTGCTCGCCGGCTGCCTCGCCGCCTGCGGCGCCACGAGCAACGTTTCCACCAGCGCCTTCAAAGGCGAACAGCAGAAGGTCGCCAAGGCCGTCGCACGCCTCCAGACCCACGCCACCGCCCTCGAAGCCAAGAAGATCTGCGGCGAAGACCTCGCCGCCGCCCGCGTCGCCAAGCTGAACGCCGCCCCCGGCGGCTGCAAGCGAGCGCTCGAATCCCAGCTCAAACAGATCGACAGCTTCGAAACCACCGTCGAAACCGTCCAAATCAGCGGCGCCACCGCCACCGCCAAGGTCAAGGGCGTCGTCGGCGGCAAGAAAGGCGTTCAGACCGTCACGCTTGTGCGCGAAGGCGACAAATGGAAGATCTCCAACGTCAGCTGAGGGCGCGCGGGAGGGTCACCGACCTTCTCAGCTGATCGAGAGTCAAGTGGAGCAAGGACGCAGGGAGCGTGGCGTGCTTTGCACGCGAGCGACCGAGGACGCCGCTCCGCGCAGGCTGTCGATCAGCTGAGGGCGCGGCCGTATTGGCGTTCGTAGTAAGCGCGGTAGTCGCCCGAGCGAATCGGCTCCCACCACCACGTGTTCTCGCGATACCACGCCACCGTCTCGCGCAGGCCGTCCTCGAAGCGCACCCGCGGCGTCCAGCCCAGCGCGCGCACCTTCTCCGAGGACAGCGAATAGCGCCGGTCGTGGCCCGGCCTGTCGCTGACGTGCTCGATCTGCGACTCTGTCGCGCCCGTTAGCGCGATGATCGTCTTCACCACCTCGATGTTCGCCTGCTCGTCCGGGCCGCCCGCGTTGTAGACCTCGCCCGGCTCCCCGTGCGCGAGCACGTGCCCGATCGCGCGCGCGAAGTCGCTCGAGTGGATCCAGTTGCGCACCTGCATCCCGTCGCCGTACACCGGCAGCCCGTCGCCGTGCAGCGCGTTCAGCACCATCAGCGGGATCAGCTTCTCCGGGTACTGATACGGGCCGTAGTTGTTCGAGCCCCGAACGATCGCTCGCGGGCAGACCGTAGGTGTGGAAGTAGCTCTGCACCAGCAGATCCGCGCCCGTCTTCGTCGCCGAGTAGGGCGAAGAGGGTCGCAGCGGGCTCTCCTCCGTGAACGTCCCCACCTCGATCGAGCCGTAGACCTCGTCCGTGGAGACCTGCACGTAGCGCAACTCGCGCTCGCGCGCCGCCTCCAGCAGCACGTAGGTGCCGAGCGCGTGCGTGCGCACGAACGCATCCGGTTCGGCGATCGAGCGATCGACGTGCGTCTCCGCCGCGAAGTTCACGATCGCCTCCGGCGCTCCCGCGTCGATCGCCGCGGCGACCGCCTCCTCGTCCTCGATCGCGCCGTGCACGAACCGAAAGCCCGACTGCGAAGCGATGTCGTGGAAGTTCTCCTCGCGACCCGCATACGTCAGCTTGTCGAGCACCGTCACCTCGTCGCCGTGCTCCAGCAGACGCTGGCGCACGAACGTCGAGCCGATGAACCCCGCGCCGCCGCAGACCAAAAGTTTCATGACCGCATCATCCCAGTCCTGGCCGCCAGATACCCCGCCAGGCCGTCCTGCCAGGGCGGCATCGGCAGCACCTCGGCGCGCTCGGAGGCCAGCGCCGACCACGCCGGGCGCGGCGCCGGGCGGGCCATCTGCTCGCTCGTCGCGGCCTCCACGCGGCACTCCACCTCTGCTTGGCGGAAGATCTCCCGCGCAAACCCGTTCCAGGAGACCTCGCCCGTGCCGGTGAGGTGCACAAGGCCGCGCACGCCGCGCTCCAGCAATCCCAGCAGCGCAGGCGCAAGGTGCCCCGACCACGTCGGCGAGCCGATCTGATCGTCCACGACCTGCACCGCCTCGCGCTCGTCCGCCAGATCGAGCATCGTGGCGACGAAGTTCCGCCCGGCGACCCCGTACAGCCAGGCCGTGCGCACGACCGTGTGCCGCGCGCTAGCCGCGAGCACCTCGCGCTCGCCCTCGAGCTTGCTCGCGCCATACACCGAGCGCGGCCCGGTCGGATCGGACTCGACATATGGGCGCGGCCCGCCGTCCGCGCCCACCGGCGCCGTGCCGTCGAACACGTAGTCGGTGGAGAGGTGCAGCAGCGGCGCCCCCACGCGCGCGGCCGCGCGCGCGAGGTTGCCGGCGCCCGTAGACGTTGACGGCGTGGGCGAGATCCGGCTTAGCCTCGGCGCCGTCGACGTCGGTCCACGCCGCGCAGTTGATGCTCACCTGCGGACGCTCACGATCGAAAAACGCATCCACCGCCGCCGCGTCGACGATGTCGAGCTCCGGCAGGTCCGCCAACACCAGCTCGTGCCCCGCGCCCTCGGCCACCCGCCGCACGTCGTGCGCGAGCATCCCCTTTGCACCAACCACCAGCAGCCGCATCAGCTCTTCGACACGATCGTAGGGTGAGCCGGCTGTGTCACAAGATTGAGATGTCGGAGTTGTCGCCAACCATGAGCCTGTAGGCCCGCGGCTGACCCTCGGAGCGGCGCACGCTCACGTTGCGGCCCAGCAGCGATGACTCCATGCGACCGTCCAGATCGCACACCGAGGAGCCCGCCAGCAGGATCGAATGCTCGACCTCCGCGCCCGTGATCGAGCAGTTCTCGCCGATCGCCGTGTAGGGGCCGATGTAGCAGTCGCGCAGTCGCGCGCCGGCGCCGATCACCGCGGGCCCGCGCACGGTCGTACGCTCCAGCCGCGCGCCGGGCTCGATCACGACGCGCCCGTCCACCTGCGAGTCGATCAGCTCGCCCTCGTGACGCTCGATCAAGTTGTCGAGGACCAGGCGATTGGCCTCGAGCATGTCCTCCAAGCGCCCCGTATCCTTCCACCATCCGCGCACGATGTGCGGCTCCACGCGCTGCCCACCGTCGACGAGATGCTGGATCGCATCGGTGATCTCGAGCTCCCCGCGCGCCGAGGGCTCGATCGCGCGCGCAGCGTCGTGGATGCCGGCCGTGAACATGTACACGCCCACAAGCGCCAGATCGGTCGCGGGCTCGGTGGGCTTCTCCACGAGCCGCACCACCGGACCCACGTCGCCCGCGCGACCGGACGGCGCCGGACCGAGCTCCGCCACGCCGAAGTTCTCCGGGTCGGGCACCGGCGTCAGCAGGATCAGCGCGTCCGGGCGGTGCTCGCGAAAGGCCTCCACCAGATCGGAGATCCCCCCCTGCAGCAGGTTGTCGCCGAGGTACATCACGAACGGGTCCTCGCCCGAGGAACGGCTCGGCCGTCAGCACCGCATGCGCGAGACCCAGCGGCTCGTCCTGGAGGATGTAGGAGATCTCAACGCCAAAGCGCGAGCCGTCGCCGGCGGCCGCTTCGATCTCCGGTCCGGTCTCCGGCGCGATGATGATCCCCACCTGCTCGATCCCCGCCGCCGCCATCGCCTCGATCCCGTAGAACAGCACCGGCTTGTTCGCCACCGGCACGAGCTGCTTGGCGCTCGTATGCGTGATCGGCCGCAGGCGCGTGCCCTTGCCGCCGGAGAGGATGAGGCCCTTGAGGTCCGCCGCCATGTGCGGCGGAAGCCTACCGCGCGGGTTGGTGCCTACGCCGCGACCGGCTCGAGCTCGATCTCCAGCGGCGCGTGGTTCGAGGGCTTGCGGCCCTGGCGATAGGTGTGATTCACGTCGCAGCGCGTCACATACGGCGTCAGGTGCTCGCTCGCCAGCGCCAGGTCGATGCGCAGGCCGTAGTCGCGCGCATAGTGCCCGTCGCGCTGATCCCAGCAGGTGTACCCGCGATCCTCGGGGTGCAGGCGCCGGTAGACATCGACGAGCTCGCCCTCTTCGATGATCTCGCGCACGCTCTCGCGCTCGGCCTCGCCGGTGTGCGAGGAGTCGATCAGCCACTCCGGCTCATACACGTCCTGGTCGGTCGGCGCCACGTTGAAGTCGCCGGCGATCAGCATCGGGCGCTCCTGCTCGCCATAGACCTGGCGTGCGATCGCCTCCAGGAACGCGAGCTTCGCCTCGGCGTCGCGCTCCTCCTCCAGCGACCCCGCGGGGACGTACACCGAGCTGATCGTCAGGCCGTTCAGCGAGATCTGCAGCCAGCGCCCTGCCGCCAGCGCGTGATCGTGGTCGAGCGCCAGGCTGCGCTCGGCGACCTCGTGGTCGGCGCGCACGAGGATCGCCACGCCGGCGCCGCCCCGCCCGCAGCTGTGCTGGGCCTCATAGCCGAGGTCGCGCAGCGGCCCGTAGGGGAAGCGGTGGTCCGGGCAGCGCGTCTCCTGCAGGCAGACGACGTCCGGCTGCTGCTCTGAGAGCAGCTCGACCAGCCGCGGCCAGCGCGCGCGGATCCCGTTGACGTTCCAGCTCACGACCCTGATCTTGTCCGCTTTCATGTCCCCCGCTATCTCTCTGGTGTCTGTTCTCATGACCGTCGATGACTCCATGTAACGCTCTGATGACTCCATGTAAAACCTCGTCTTACATCAAACAAGAGTAGGGATGGCAGGGGGACACGCCTAGAGACCGAACGGCAAATGTGCAGGGCGGTGATTAGACCTTTGGATACAGTTTGTTCTTGATTCTCATGGACATTTGAAACCGGCTTTTGTACGCATCTATTGACAGCTCGACCCGCCCTTGCGCGATCGAGCCGGCCGTCCGAAGCAACGCCTAACTTCAAAGGCGTGTTCGTGAACGAGCTGCAAGACGGCGCCGAGATCGACCAGGTGCTGCTGGTGCGCGAGGCCGAGCGCCGGCAGCGGCGCGACGGCGGGGACTACCTGCGCCTGCGTCTGGGCGACCGCACCGGCGCGGTCGTCGCGATGGTGTGGGAGGAGCTGCTCGGCGAGATCGAGGGCCTGGCGCGCGCCGGCGAGGCGGTGCGCGTGCGCGGGCGCTACACCGTGCACCCGCGCTTCGGCCCGCAGATCAACCTGCGCGGCCTGCAGGCGCCGGCGCCCGGCAGCTACTCGCCCGAGGACCTGCGCGACGGCCCCGCGCACACCGTCGAGCAACTGGAAGCGCAGCTGCGCGAGCTGCTCGCGACCGTCCGCGCGAGCGCCCTGCGCGAGCTGCTGCAGCGGCTGATCGGCGAGGACTCCGAGCTGTGGAGCGCCTACCGCAGGCGCCCGCCGCCAAGCACTACCACCAGGCCTATCCGCACGGGCTGCTCGAGCACTGCCTGAGCGTCGCCCAGGCGGTCAGCGCGACCAGCGCGACCTTCCCCGGGATCGACCGCGACGTGGCGGTCACCGGCGCGCTGCTGCACGACATCGGCAAGCTCGAGGCCTACACCGACGACCCCGGCGCGATCGACCTCACCGACGCCGGACGCCTGCAGGGCGAGATCGCGCTCGGCTACTACCGCGTGCGCGCGACGATCGAGGAGATCGAGCGGCTTCCCCGCCGAGCTCGCGCAGGCGGTGACCCACATCATCCTCTCCCACCACGGCTCCCTCGAGCACGGCAGCCCCGTCGTGCCGTGCACGCGCGAGGCGACGCTCGTGCACATGATCGACAACCTCGGCGGGCGCCTGGGCAGCTTCGACCGCCTCGAAAAGGAGCTCGCCCCCGGCAAGCGCTGGTCGAGCTATGACCGGGCGCTGGAAGGCAGCGCGTTCTTCGCCGAGCCCCCGACGCCCGGGACCTCGCCGGCCGAGCCCCTGCGCGAAGCCGCCTGAGAACACAGGGCTCGGTCCCCACAGACCGGCGAAACCCGCCGGGAAACACGCCGGGAAACCTCGCAAATAGCGAGGCCATCGACCCGCGAGCACGAGCCTCCCACCGTCGGGTTCGTATCGTTCAAAGTCGATGGCCAAGGACACCGAGAAGCTGATCCGCCAGCTGTCGCTGATCTCCTACCTGATGGCCGAGCGCCGGCCCGTCACGGCGCTGGAGATCCGGCGCGACGTGGAGGGTTACAGCGGCATGAACGAGGACGCGTTCGCGCGGCGCTTCTACGCCGACCGCTCCGAGCTCGAGTCGCTGCGCATCCAGCTCACGGTCGAGCGTCCCACCGACGGCGCCGCCGAGCAGGAGAACTACTCGCTGCGACCCGAGAACTTCCATCTGCCGCCGATCGCCTTCTCCGACGAGGAGCTCGCGGCGCTGCAGACCGCGCTGAGCCTGCTCGACGGCGAATTCGCCTACGCCGAGCCGCTGCGCCTGGCGCTGCAGCAGATCACCTGGGGGCGCCCCAGCCCGCTGCGCGCGCCCGAGCAGCGCTCGGTGGCGCTGGGGATCACCGCCTCCGCCGGCGGCCACGAGCTCTCGGCGCGCCTGGCGAAGGTCGAGACGGCGATCTTCCGCAACAAGACGATCGTCTTCGACTACTACACGATGGAGCGCGACGAGGTCGGCACACGCCGCGTGGACCCCTACCACCTGCTGTTCCAGGGCGGGCAGTTCTACCTGCTCGGGTACGCGCACGAGCGCAAGGCGATCCGCGTGTTCCGGCTCTCGCGCATCCGCGGCAAGGTCTCCTACGCGACCAAGGCCGAGCACGACTTCCGCCGCCCCGAGGACTTCGACCCGCGCGCCTACGCGCGCCGCGCCGACTGGCAGCTCGGCGAGCCGCTCGACGTCGCCGAGGTGCTCATCTCCGCGCGGATCGCCTGGCAGGTCGAACGCCACTTCGGCCGCTACGGCGAGATCCGGACGCCGAGGCGAGCGAGGCGGAGCGGCGAGGGCGACTCGTGTTCGCCACCGAGTACTCGAGCATCCGCACGATCGTCGCGTGGGTGCTCGGCCTCGGCGCCAACGCGCGCCTGCTCGGCCCAGACGCGCTCACCGCGCGAGCTGCAACGGCGGCTGGAGCTGTTGTGGGAGCGCCACTGCGAGGGCTCACTGCGAGGCCGCCGGCAAGGGATCCTCCACGGCGGCCGCCGGCCGAGGGCCAAGCGAGCGCGCACCGCAGCGAGCGTTCGGCCGGCGAGCGCTCCTCAGGCTCCTCCCGCGCGCGGGGCGCACGCCGCGGCGGGGGCGGCGGATGAGGGCGAGGAGAGCCACGGCGGGGCGCGGCAGCGACACCGCGATCAGGCCCGAGCGCTTCGCGCGGCTGGTCACGCTCGCGAGCATCCTGATCCACGCCGGCCGCGCCGGCGAGCCGGTGTCGATCGCGGAGGTGTGCGAGCGCCTGCAGATCAGCGTCGAGGAGCTGCACGAGGACGTCAACGTGCTGAACGTCGTCAACTTCGGCGGCGGCTCCTACGTGCTGTATGCGGAAATCCTCGAAACCGAGGAGGGAGTCGGCACGATCGAGGTCGACCCCGAGCCCTACAGCGACAACTTCGACCGCCCCGCGCGACTGCTGCCGGTCGAGGGCAAGGCCCTGGTCGCCGCGATCGACCTGATCGGCGAGCACATCCCCGAGGGCTCGCTGAGCAGCGCGCGCGAGAAGATCGTCGCCGCCCTCGGCGAGGACCCGATGGAGCAGGGCCTGCAGGTCGCCCACGCCGCCAGCGACGACTCCGACCTCGCGCGCCTGGTCTCGACGGCGATCGTCGAGCACCGGCTGATCGAGCTCGAGTACTTCAAGGAGAACGAGAACGAGATCTCCCAGCGCACGGTCGAGCCCTACGCGCTCACCAACGGGCGCGAGGGCTGGTACGTCGCCTGCTTCGACCCCGAGCGCGACGGCGTGCGCCACTTCCGCCTGGACCGGATCAAGCGCGCGGAGATCTCCGACGAGACGTTCGAGCCCCGCCCCGAGGTCGACCCGGCCGCCGAGGTCGACGGCTGGCTGCGCACCGGCGAGGTGCAGGCCTCGCGCACCGCGCGCGTGTGGGTCTCCCCCGAGCGCGCCCGCTGGGCGCGCGAGGCCCGGCGCGTCGTCGCCGAGCGCAGCGACGGCTCGGTGATCGTCGAGCTGAGCTTCGCCGGGCGTCGACTGGCTCGTGCGCGAGATCCTCAAGGAAGCCGGCGACGCCGCCGTGCTCGAGCCCGCCGACGCGCGCGAGGCGGTGCTCGCGGCCGTGGAGCGGCTCCGCGACGGTCGGGGCCGTGGCCGCCGGAGTGAGCTGAACGCCGCTCGACGAGCGGACCCCGGTCGCCGCGAGCCAGCTGCCGGATGGACGCTGCCCGCGTGAGCCGCCGCAAGCAGATCGAGATGTCCGAGGAGGAGGTCGCGGCGTTCCTCGCGCAGGAGCGGACCGTCACGTGCGCGACCGCGGGCCGCGCGGATGGCCGCACCTGATGCCGCTGTGGTACGTCCTGCGCGACGCTCCCGCGGGCGAGCCGGGGCCGCGGTGTGGGCGTGGACGTACGGGCGTTCGCAGAAGGTGCGCAACCTCGAACGAGACCCCGCGCGACGCTGCAGGTCGAGGCAGGCGAGGAGTACGCGCAGCTGCGCGGGGTGATGCTCGAGTGCGAGGTCGTGATCCACCGCGACCTCGACACGGTCGCGCCGCTGGGCGGGGAGATCCTGCTGCGCAACTCCGTCCCGCGCGGAGCAGGAGCCGCCTGCGGAGATGCCCCGGAGGCGCGCGCCGCCGTGGACGCACAGGCCGCCAAGCGCGTCGGACTGGAGTTCGTCGAGCGCCGCCGCGCGAGCTGGGATCACCGCAAGCTCGGCGGGGTCTCGATCACGCGCGCCTGAGGCGGCGCTGGACAGCGGCCAGGACGCAGGGACGTGGCGGCTACGTACGCAGCGACCGAGGACGCAGCGTCGCGCCGCCAGCGGCCGCTCAAGCCGGTGCGGCCCGCGGTACAGGAACGTGACCTCGCGCACGTTGTCCTGGCCGAGCATCTGCATCAGCAGGCGCGTCAGCCCGAAGCCGAAGCCGCCGTGCGGCGGCGCGCCGTAGCGGAAGAAGTCCAGGTAGTATGCGATCGAGCCGGTGTCGACGCCCTTGTCCGCGGCCTGGGCGAGCAGCACGTCGTGGCGGTGCTCGCGCTGGGCGCCGGTCGTGAGCTCGATGCCCCGCCAGAGCAGGTCGAAGCTGCGCGTCAGAGTCGGATCGTCGGGGTGGCGCATGTGGTAGAAGGGCCGCACCGTCGAGGGGTAGTCGGTGACGAACGCGAACTCGTGGCCGTGCTCGGCGGCCATCAGCGCCGACAGCGCGCGCTCGCTCGGCGGGTCGAGGTCGTGGTCGGGGCCGGGGACGGACTCGTGGCCGGACGTCGCGCAGCATCTCCTTCGCGTCCGCGAGGGTGATGCGCGGGAAGGGCAGCTCGGGACGACCACCTCGGCGCCGAACGTCCGCTGGATCTCCTCGCCGTGCGTCGGCGGCGACGGCGCCGAGCACGTGCGCGAGCCAGCGCTCCTCGAAGGCCATCACGTCCTCGTGCGAGTCGATCCAGGCGATCTCCACGTCGACGCTCGTGAACTCGGTGTCGTGGCGCGAGGTGAAGGAGGGGTTGGCGCGGAACACGGGGCCGATCTCGAACACGCGTTCCGAAGCCGCCGGCCATCGCCATCTGCTTGTAGAACTGCGGCGACTGCGCCAGGTAGGCGTCGCGTCTCGAAGTACTCGACCTGGAACAGCTCCGCGCCGGACTCGCTGGCCGAGCCCATCAGCTTGGGCGTGTGGATCTCGACGAAGCGCTCGGCGCGCCAGAACTCGCGCATCGCGTGCTCGATCGTGGTCTGCACCTCGAAGATCAGCCTGCCGGTCGGGGCGGCGCAGGTCGAGGTAGCGCCAGTCGATGCGCTTGTCCAGCGCGGAGTCCGGCGGCGATCGGCAGCTCGGGCTCGGCCAGCGAGTCGACCTCCAGCTCCTCGAGCTGCAGCTCGAGCCCGCCGAGCTTCACGCGCTCGTCGGCGACGACGCTGCCGGTGACCGTCACGGCCGACTCGGGCGTCAGCGCCGAGACGGCCTCGTTGAGCTCGCTCGGCGGATCGTCCTTGCCGAGCACGACCTGCGCCGCGCCGGTTTCGTCGCGCACGACGACGAACTGCACGCGCTTCTGGTCGCGCAGCGCCTGCACCCAGCCGCGCACGCTCGCGCGGGCGCCCACCTTCGCCGGCAGCTCTGCTGTCAGGGTCCTGTCCACGGCGGGACCCTATCGAGTCGGCGTCTCGGGAGCTCCGCGACGCCCGGATCGGTGACCGCCGCCGTCGGACGGTCGAGCGCGGCGCTTCGTGGCGCCGCAGCGTCGACCTCGACGGCGAACTCCTCCGCCTCGACCGCTCGAGCGCGCTCGATCGCGCCCGCCTGGCGAGCAGGTCGCCGAGCCCAGCTCAGCGCCGCAGCGCGCGGCGGTGTCGTGCACGCGCACCCGGCGCACCGGCGCGCGCATCGGCCGCTGCGCCTCGGACTTCGCCTTGCGCACCTCGCTCAGCACCTCGGCGGCGACGGTCGAGCGCCTCGTCCTCCTCGGCGGCTGCGCCGCTCTCGCCGTCGCGCTGCAGCTCGCCGCGCAGCTCGGCGGCGTCGGGCCACGGCGCGCGGTGGATCGAGCCCTGCTGCCACCACGACCACACCTCCTCGCAGACGAACGGCAGGAACGGCGCGAACAGCCGCTGGAAGGCGGACAGCGGACAGGCGCAGCGCGCGGCTGACCGAGGCCGCGCCCTGGGGTCCCCGGCGGAGTCGTAGCGCCGGCCCTTGACGAGCTCGAGGTAGTAGTCGCAGAACCACCAGAACAGCTCCTCGGTGTGCTGCAGCGCGCGCGCGTAGTCGTAGTCCTCGAAGCTCTCGGTCGCGTCCTCGCACGACCGCGGCCAGGCGCGCGATCATCGCGCGGTCGAGCGGACTGGTGAGCGCCTCGCCCGGCGGGCGGCAGGTCGGCGAGCGCGAACTTGGAGGCGTTCAGCAGCTTCACCGCCAGGCGCCGGCCGACCTTCATCTGCTGGGCGTCGAACGCCGTGTCGGTGCCCGGGCGCCCGCTCGCCGCCCAGTAGCGCACGGCGTCGGCGCCGTGCTCCTCGAGCAGGTGCATCGGCGTGACGACGTTGCCCTTGGACTTGGACATCTTCTTGCGGTCGGGGTCGAGCACCCAGCCGGAGATCGCGGCCGTCGCGCCAGGGCAGCGCGTCCTCGTCCAGGTGCGAGCGCAGCACCGTCGTGAACAGCCAGGTCCTGATGATGTCGTGCGCCTGCGGGCGCAGGTCCATCGGGAACACCCGCGCGAACAGCTCCGGCGTCCTCGCCGGCGCATGCCCGGCGATCTGCGGCGTCAGCGAGGAGGTCGCCCAGGTGTCCATCACGTCGGGGTCGCCCGCGAAGCCGCCGGGCTGCCCGCGCTGCTCGGGGGCGTAGCCGTCGGGCACGTCGGTGGAGGGATCGACCGGCAGCCGCTCCGCGCTCGGCGGCGATCGGGCGCTCGTAGAGGACCGTGCCCCGGCTCGTCGAGCGGATACCAGACCGGGAACGGCACGCCGAAGAAGCGCTGGCGGCTGACGCACCAGTCGCCGGTGAGCCCGTTCACCCAGTCCTCGTAGCGCGCGCGCATGTAGGGCGGATGCCACTCGCAGCTCGCGCCCGCGCGCGATCAGCGCCTCGCGGTGGGCGACCGTGCTTGAAGAACCACTGGCGGCTGGTGACGATCTCGACCGGCCGCTCGCCCTTCTCGAAGAACTTCACCGCGCGGGTGACCGGCTGCGGGCTCGCCGATCAGCTCGCCGGACTCGCTCAGCAGCTCGACGATCCGCCGGCGCGCCTGGTTGACGCTGCGCCCGGCGAGCTCGCTCGTAGCTCGCGCGCGCGCGCTGCGACGTCCTCGGACTCCCAGCCGGGCTCCCCCAGGGCACCTCGCGCAGGCGCCCGTCCTCGCCCAGCACCGCGCGCACCGGCAGGCCCAGCTCGCGCCACCAGGTCACGTCGGTGAGGTCGCCGAAGGTGCACACCATCACCAGGCCCGTGCCCTTGTCGCGGCTCGACCAGCGGATGGCGCGAGCACGGGCACGCGCGTGCCGAACAGCGGCGTCAGCGCCTCGCCGCCGACGAGCGCCGCTCCAGCGCTCGTCCTCGGGGTGGGCGAGCAGCGCCACGCACGCGGGGATCAGCTCGGGGCGGGTGGTCTCGATCAGGATGCCGACTCGGCGCGGCGCTCCTCGCCGGCGCCGGGCGAAGCGCACGCGGTGCATCGCCCCCGGGCGCTCGCGGTCCTCGAGCTCGGCCTGGGCGACGGCGGTCTGGAAGTCGACGTCCCACAGCGTGGGCGCCTGCAGCTGGTAGGCCTCGCCGCGCGCGAGCAGCTCCGAGGAACGAGCGCTGGGAGATTCGCTGGGCGACGCGGCCGATCGTCGTGTAGGTCATCGACCAGTCGACCGACAGCCCGAGCGTGCGCCACAGCTCCTCGAACGCCCGCTCGTCGGTCTCGGTCAGCGCCAGGCACAGCTCGACGAAGTTCGGGCGCGAGATCGACACCGGCTCCTTCTCCGAGGGCTCGGCCGGGGGCGTGAACTCGGGGTCGTAGGCCACCGAGGGGTCGCAGCGCACGCCGTAGTGGTTCTGCACGCGCCGCTCGGTCGGCAGGCCGTTGTCGTCCCAGCCCATCGGGTAGAACACGACCTTGCCGCGCATCCGCTGGTAGCGGGCGACGGCGTCGGTGTGGGTGTAGGAGAAGACGTGCCCGACGTGCAGCGAGCCGCTGACGGTCGGCGGCGGCGTGTCGATCGCGAACACCCGCTCGCGCGGCGCCGAGCGATCGAAGCGGTAGACGCCGTCGCGCTCCCAGGCCTCGCTCCACTTCGCCTCCAGCCCGTCGAGCGTCGGGCGCTCGGGAACGTTCGGGAGCTATCGTCGGGCTAGTTTGCGTGTCCGGCGGCTGTGAGGGCAAGCCCGGGATCGTAGCCGAGCCGTTCCTCGCGCTCCGCGCGATGTGTCGGGCAGTAGACGCCGCGGACCTCGCCGTCGGGCAGGCCGTAGGCGAGCCACTCCTCGCCGCGCCACGCGAAGTGGAAGAACCCCGCGCGCACGCCGTCCAGCTCCAGCTCCCTGCGCCACGCCCCGGCCACGCGCCGGGCGGGAACCCTCGCGTTGGCAGCGATGGTCGTTAGTCGGATGGCGGGTCCACACGCACTGCAACGGCAACTCGTCGAGCTTCATTATCACTGCCCCTTCTGGACTGTTCATGTCGGTCTTTTCGGACGACACGCCCGAGACGGATCGATTCTTCTAAGTATTTGGACGTTTGTCCTACTCAAATGGCCGAATATCGCCGTTTGCAGGCAAAACACGTTGCGCCGCCGCAACTCGCCGGGCCGCGCCAAGAGGAGCGGACCGGCACTTGGCGGCTGTCGGGCCGCCCTTTTTGCGGGGAAAGGACGACACGCGCTCCCGTCGTGTCCCGAGGGCGTGGATTGCTCGCTCGGGATGGCGGTGCGGAGCGCCCAAGGCAAACCCGGGCGGGGCGACGAGCCGAGCGGGCGGGCGGTGCTCAGCGCTCGTGCACACGCACCACGTTCGAGGAGCCCGTTGCGACGGGTAGTCGGCTTCGCCTTCGCTGACCGCTCGGAAGCGGTAGTCGACCGGGCCGGGGAACTTGAACGTGTAGGAGTCGCGATAGCGGCCCCTGCGGTTCGCGCGCACCACGTCGAACTCGATCCACGGCCCGCCCGGCGAGCGCGCCTCGAGCACGACCTGCTTGCCGCCGCGCGGGATCGGCCCGCCCAGCAGCGCGCCGGTGAAGTGGATCGCGTGGCCGACGCTCGTCGTGTGCGGGCTCACGCGCAGCCTCACGCCCGCCCTCACGGCCAGCGCCAGCGTGCGCGTCGCCACCGGCAGCACGTCGCCGACGTGGGCCCGATAGGCGATGCGAATCGTGCGCGAGCTCGCGCCGCCCGGCACCCTCACCGCGAAGCGGCCGTCCGCGCCCGTGCGCGGGCAGGCCATCGCCACGGCTTTCGCGCCCTGATACGCCGCGGTCGCCGATGCAGTCGATCGCCGCGCCCGCGATCGGCGCTGCCGCCGGGCGCCGTCAGCCGACCGGCGATCGTCTGCGCGTGGCCGTAGGCGCTCGCGATGCCGCGCCTTCTTCGACCCGACCCAGCCCACCGTCAGCGTCGCCTGCGTCGAGGCGTTCGTCCCGTTCGGCCCGCCCACCGGCGGCGGGTTGGCGATCGTGATCGCGCGATCGAGCACCGGCGCGCCGTTGCCCGCCGCGTCGATCACGCTCACCGACCAGCTGATGCGCGCCGTCGCTCACGCGCGTGGTGTCGAACGGCACGTCCACGCTCACGCTCGCCTTGCACGGCTGCACGTACAGAAACGCCGGCCGCCCGTCGCTCGTCCCGCCGACGTCGCGACAGCGCCCGCCGTTGTCGTCGACGACCGTGCGCTGCACCACCTGGCCGTCGACGCGAACACCGCCTCGTACACGCCCGACGCCGGGTCGCGTCGCGTCGAACGCCACGTCGCTCGTGCCGCGCACCGTGGGCGCCGTGGTCGAGTTCGCCGCGTGACGTTCGTCGCGGTCGGGCCGTCGGTCTGTTCGAGGACGATGTCGGCGGCGTAGAGGTACACGGCCGCGGCGTAGCCGTTTGCGTCGCCTTTGCCGGCTTTCACAGTCATTTGACGCCGGTGACCCACCGCAAAAGGCAATCGAGATAGAGATCGCGCCAAGATGCTGCCGTGGCACAGACACGACGATTGGATGTTCGACAGAGGCTGTCCGAGATTGTCCCTCTCTGACTACAAAGTGCCAACGTGTAGATGCAGCTGATCGAAGGCTTCGGATTCATTGTGGCCCGGCCAACCAGAATTGATAGGTCGCGCCGCCTGCGTCCTCCGCCGCCGTTGTCGCCCGCACGCCAGAGCGTCGCGCCAGCGATCTTCTCGCCAGGGGGAGCACAAACGCCCATGCGGCTTGTCTGTCGCCTACACTCGTGTTTCGTCTGCGTCTCCCAGTGCCGCGATCAGCGCGCCGCCGCTTTCGCAGGTATTCTTCGCATAGTCGTAGGCACTGCCCGACGCCACGACCGCATCCACCCATCCGCCGGCGCAACCCCACCCGAGGGCGTCCGGCACGAGTACACGTGATACCCGCCCGCCACCGCCCCCGCGCACGCCAGCGCCACAGCACGGCTCGCAGCGACCGCGACCGCCATCCCGACCTGTCCTCGAACCATCTCCACACCCATGTCGCTCCGTGACTCGACAGACCCCCTGCGAATTGTTCCAGTCCTTAGTCGCTCACGCGACGCCCACGCTGCGGTAAGCGGCTTGGACCGCTGTGCTGAAGACCGGCTATGGCTTACCCACCAAAACGCGCTCGGCCGCGCGCGAGCGTCAGACGGAGAAGGCGATCGGCAGCCGCGCGAGGCCGTAGATGCCCATGATCGTCTCGTACTCGACCTCGCCGTCCAGGCGCAGCTCGGACATCCGCTCGGCCATGAACGTCAGCGCCTCGCGCAGCTCCAGCCGCGCGAGGTTCGCGCCCAGGCAGTAGTGCACGCCCGCGCCGAACGTCAGCGCCCGCGCGCGGCCGCGGTCCGCGGCGATGTCGAACTCCTGCGCCTCGGCCCTCCTCGGGCGCGAGATCGCGGTTGCCCGTGTGCGCGCACACCATCACGACCGTCCCCTGCGGGAACACCACGTCGCGGTAGGTCACCTCGGCGGTCGTGATCCGCGCGGTGAACGGCGTGATCGGCTCGTACCGCAGCGCCTCCTCCACGGCCGCCTCCGCCAGCTCCGGACGCTCGCGCAGCAGCTCCCACTGCTCCGGATGTTCGGCCAGCAGCCTGATCGCGTGCGCGAGCTGGCTCTGCGTCGTGTCCACGCCGCCCACGAGCACGTTGAACACGAGGTTGATGCACTCCACGTCGCTCAACGGCCGCTCTCCGTCCTCTTCGCGCGGCGATCAGCTTCGAGACGAGATCGTCCTCGCGCGGTTCCTCGCGCCGCGCCGCCACGAGCGCTTCGGCGTACTCGTAGAACTCGCTCCACCGCCCGCTCGATGCCCTCGCGCTCGGTGGCCATCCCCTCCGCGTCGAACTGGCGCTGGATCCAGTTCGACCAGTGGTGCAGTCGCGGCGCGTCCTCGATCGGCGCGCCCATCACCCGCGCGATCGTCTGCGAGGGGTAGGGCTTGGCGAAGGCCTCCACGAACTCGCAGCGCACGACCCCGTCCCCGTCGGCGCCCGCCGCGCACGCGTCCGCCCACAGCCCCTCCAGGAACCCCCGCATCGCCGGGCGCCAGCGCTCCACCGCGCGCGCGCTCAACGCCGGGTTCACGAGGCTGCGCAAGCGCGTGTGGTCGGGGCCGTTGACGTGCAGGATGTTGCGTCGCATCTGCTCGTACAGCGGCCCCTCGCGCACGTCGAAGATCTCCGCGATCGTCATCCCCGGAAATATCGCCTCGCGCGTGCGCAGCCACCACTCGCCCGCCTCGCGGTCGAGCACGATGTAGCCGTAGGGCCCGGAGGCGAGCCAGCCCCGGGCGCTGCAGCTCGCGCATCGCCTCGTGAAAGCGCTCCCCCCTCAACGACGGGTCCGTGTAATCGAACCCCGGCAACTCCAGCTCGCTCACGAGGGCCATCGCGGCGGCACCCGAGCGCCTATTTCTTGGGGCTGACGGCCTGCTTCAACGTCGCGCCCGCGGTGAACTTCGGCGCCTTCGAGGCTTTGATCTTCACGCGCTCGCCCGTGCGCGGGTTCACGCCCTGGCGCGCCGCCCGTTTGACGACCGAGAACTTGCCGAACCCGGTGATGCTCACCTCGTCGCCTTTTTTGAGCGTCTTCGTGACCGTGGCCGAGCACCGACTCGACGGCGCGAGCCGCGTCGGCTTTGGAGAGACCGCTGTCGGCGGCGACCGCGTCGACCAGCTGAGACTTGTTCATGGACGGATTCCTTTCGATGATGTGTTTCGAGTGGTGTGCGAGGCGCGGCGAACCCTACCGTGCCAGGGCGCGGCGCAACTGGTCGCCCATCAGCCACAGCCCGCCTCCACGTCCACCGCCGGATGTCCGAGCGCCGCGCGCGCTCGCCCGGAGTCGAGCGCCGTGTTCGGCGGCAGCGTCAACTCGGCCGGCTCGCCGAGCGCCCGCAGGTAGGCGGCGATGTCGCCATCCACCACCAGCGTGGGCGCGCACCCGAACGCATGCGCGATCGCCCGCAGGTACTCGCGACGGTGCATGCGAGTCCGGTCCCGCCGAGGTGATAGATGCCCGCGCGATCCTGCGCGATCAGCTCACACAGCCGCTGCGCGCAGTCCCACGCGTACGTCGGCGAGCGGCGCACGTCCGCGGGCGCGGGCAGCGGCAGCCGCGCCTCGCGCAGCCGCGCGAGGATGCGCACGGCCTCGCCCGAGCGCTCCCACACGTGCTCGGCCGAGCGCGCCCTGGCGGCGCACGCCCGCCGGCTCGCCGCGCCGCTCGCGGTGGCCGCGACCGCCGTGGCCGCCGTGGCCGCGGACATCGCGGCGCTCGATCGGCCGCGACAGGTTCACTCCGTAGGGATCTCCCGTGCGCACGATCAGCCAGTCCACCTCCGCTTCGCGCACGAGCCCCTCGGCCGCCGCCAGCGCGCGTCCGTACGCGTTCACCGGTTCGACCGCGTCGGTCTCCTCCCAGCGCTCGCCCGGCGGGCGCAGGCCGCTGAACACCCAGTCGCACGACACCAGCACGTACCGCGCGCGCACCGCGCGCGCGGCCGCGAGCGTGTGCTCGACGCCGCGCCGACGCCAGCTCCGCGAGCGCCGGCTCGCGCTCGAAACGGCCGGGGTCGCCGGCGATCGCCGCGTGCACGATCGCGTCCGGTTCGAACCCGCTCGCCGCCGCCACGCACGCCCGCCGGTCGCTCAGATCGACCGCGCTCGCGCTCGCGCCCTGGAACCTGCTGCGGGCGTCGCATGCCACAGCCCGAGCACCTCCCAGCTCTGCTGCACCGCCGCCGCGGCGATGTTCGAGCCCAGCATCCCGCCGCGCCCGTTACGAGTATTCGCATACGACCACCCAGGGTTCCGCCGCCCCGCACATTTGTCAAGGAAACGCTTCGGCTTAGCCTAACTGTCAAGTAAACGGCCCTCGTCGTGTGCCTTTGTGGCGGGCACAGTTTGCTGGCGCGCCCCCGGCGCTCGCTCAAGCGCCGGGCACGAACTGCGTTCGTGCCGTAGCGCGCCGGCGACACCGGCGCCGAGATCAGGCGGTTCGCGAGCATCCAGCTCGACATCGCCCGCACGTTCGCCGGCTGCAGCGCGCCGAACGGCGTCGCTCCCGCTCCCGCCCCGGCTCCGCGCAGGCCGGCGCCGTGCCTGCGAACAGCGGCAGGTAGGCGGCCAGCGACGCGCGCGTGAACTTCCGCTGGCAGCGTCGGGTTGGCCCGCAGCAGCTCGTCGAGGCTGCGCGCCGGGATCGGCCAGCGTGTCCTCGTAGCCGTGCACCGTCGCCGCCACGAACCCGCGCACGAGCGCGGGATCGGAGGCGATCAGCCCGCGCGTCGTGAACGCGACCAGGCCCGGATAGGCCGGGCCGCCGTTGCGGTCGAGCGCGAAGGCCGTGATCGGATGGCCGCTCACCTGCAGCTGCACGCCGTCGTCGGGGATGAACCCGGTGAACGCCGCGATCCTGCCCGGCCGCCAGCGCCTGCGCGCCGTTGAAGCCGATCGTCACCACGTGCACCCGCCGCGGATCCCCGCCCGCGTGGCGCGACCTCGGTGTCGAGCACCGCCGTGTCGGAGGGCACGCCCGTGATCCCCACCGTCCTGCCCTGCAGCTCCGCCGGCGAGCGCAGATGCTCGGAGGCCGAGGCGATCAGCCCGCCGAGCGGGCGCTGCACGATCGCCATCACCGCCTGCGCGTCCCCGCCCTGGGCGATCAGCCCCGCCACGTCGCTGCCGTCGGCGAGCCCGAACTGGGCGCTCCCGGCGTCGATCAGCTTCAGCGTGTCGGTCGTCGCGCTCGGGCTCGACCACGCGCAGGTCGATCCCCTGCGCGCGGTAATAGCCGGCCGCCAGCGCCCGGTAGATGCCCGCGTGCACCGCGTTGGGCGTGAAGTCGAGGATCAGCGTCGCCTGGCGCAGCGGCGCGTCGAACCGGCGCCCGTCGAGGAGGCCGTCGAGCCCGATCCCCCGCACCCCGCGAGCGCCGCCACGGCAAGGCACGCGAGCACGAGCGCGCGGAGCAGACGGTGGCGGCCGGTACGATCTCGGAACATGGCTGTAGACGCTGCGACCTCACGCCCGCCGGGGCGGACGAGCAGGGCCGGCGACCGGACCCTATCCGGCGAGCCGGTGCGAGAGCTGTACACCGAGGCCGACCTCCCCGCCGGCATCGGCGGGCCCGGGACCCGATCGGGCGGCCCGGCGCCTACCCCTACACGCGCGGCGTGTACGAGTCGATGTACCGCGGGCGGCTGTGGACGATGCGCCAGTTCGCCGGCTTCGGCACCAGCGAGGAGACCAACGAGCGCTTCCACTACCTGCTCGACCACGGCCAGACCGGGCTCTCGACCGCCTTCGACATGCCCTCGCTGATGGGCCACGACTCCGACCACGCCCGCTCGCTCGGCGAGGTCGGCCGCGAGGGCGTGGCCGTGGACACGCTCGACGACATGCAGACGCTGTTCGCCGGCATCGACCTCGGCGAGGTGTCGCGTGTCGATGACCATCAACGCGCCCGCCGCGATCATGCTCGCCTTCTACGTCGCCGCCGCCGAGCTCGACGGCGACGGCGGCCGGGCGGCGCCGTCGCCCGCCCGAGCGCCTGTCGGGCACGATCCAGGCGGACATCCTCAAGGAGTACATCGCCCAGAAGGAGTGGTGCTTTCCGATCGACCCCGCGATGCGCCTGTGCGGGGACATGATCGAGTGGTGCACCCACCACATGCCCCGCTGGCATCCGATCTCGATCTCCGGCTACCACATCCGCGAGGCCGGCGCCACCGCCCAGCAGGAGCTCGCCTTCACGCTCAAGGACGGCCTCACCTACGTCGAGCAGGCGATCGAGCGGGGCCTCGACGTCGACGACTTCGCGCCGCGGCTGTCGTTCTTCTTCAACGCCCAGATCGACTTCTTCGAGGAGATCGCCAAGTACCGCGCCGCGCGGCGCATCTGGGCGCGCGAGCTGCGCGAGACGCTTCGGCGCCGCGCAACGAGCGCTCGTGGCTGATGCGCTTTCACTCCCAGACCGCCGGCGTCTCGCTGACCGCCCAGCAGCCGCTCAACAACATCGTCCGCACGACCGTCGAGGCGCTCGCCGGCGTGCTCGGCGGCACCCAGTCGCTGCACACCAACTCCTACGACGAGGCGCTCGCGCTGCCGACCGAGGAGGCCGTCACGCATCGCGCTGCGCACCCAGCAGGTGATCGCGCACGAGACCGGCGTCGCCGCCACCGCCGACCCGCTCGGCGGCTCCTACTTCGTCGAGGCGCTCACCGACGAGATGGAGCGCCGCTGCTATGAGTACTTCGCCAAGATCGACGAGCTCGGCGGGATGGTCGCAGGCGGTCAAGTCGCAACTTCCCCCAGCGCGAGATCGCCGACGCCGCCTTCGAGCTGCAGCGCGAGATCGACGCCGGCGAGCGCGTCGTGGTCGGCGTCAACCGCTACGTGCAGGAGGACGAGGAGCCGATCCCCACCCTGCGCGTGGACCCCGCCCTGGAACGCAAGCAGATCGACCGCCTGCAGGCGGCGCGCGCGCGCCGCGACGGCGCCGAGGTCGAGCGCACGCTCGCGGCGCTGCGCGACGCACGCCGCCCACCCCGACCGCAACCTGATGCCGCGCCCTGCTCGACTGCGCCCGCGCGCACGCCAGCGAGGGCGAGATCGTCGAGTCGCTGCAGCAGGTCTTCGGCGACTACCGCGAGACCCCGGTCTTCTGAGAGTCCGATTCGCAAGTTCTGACGCTCGCCGGCGCGGTTCGTGCAGCAACTCCGACGGGGAGCGCGTGTCGTAGGATCGACGTGCCGGGCGACCGGCCTCGCGAGAACGTGAGCCCCGCACACGAACACACCCATCGGCGCCTGCGCCGAGCCCTGATCGTCGGCGGCGTGCTGGTCGCCGTCTCGAGCGCCGGCGCGCTGGCGTTCGGCGAGCGACGCATCGCCGCCGAGGACGCCGCCTACCGCGCGCCGGCCGGCGCCGCGGTGCGTGCCCTCGCAGCTCAACCGCTCGGCGGTGCTGCCCGGCACGAGCCTCGCGGTGAGCCCGCTGCCGGACTCCTACGACGCCTCGCCGCGCACCCAGATCAGCCTGCTGGGCGCGCCCGCGAGCGCACTGAGCGCCGTCGGCGCGCAGCGGCTCGAGCAGCGGCTCGCACTCCGGGCGACTGCGCGCCTACTCCCAGGGAGACGGCGCCAGCTTCGTGCCCTCGCGTCCGTTCGTCCCGGCGAGACCGTGACCGTGCGCGGACGGGTGCGCGCGGCTCCGGGCGCACGAGCGCCGTTCGCCTACCACTTCGTCGTCGCCCACCAGGACACGCTCACCTACACCCCGCTGGCCAAGCCGGCCGAAGGACTACAACGAGGAGCAGCACTTCCACTCCGCCCCGAGCGCTGCAACCGCCGGTGCTCGCCGTGACCGCGCGCGCGCGGCGGGACCGCGCCCGGGTACATCTTCACCGCCCCCTACTCGGGCCCGGGACCCAGCGGACCGGAGATCTTCAACGAATCCGGCGAACTGGTGTGGTTCGACCCGCTGGCGGGCGAAGCGGCGGCGACCAACCTGCAGGTGCAGCAGTACGACGGCCAGTCCGGTGCTGACGTGGTGGCAGGGATACATCCCCCCGCAGGGGTTCGGCCAGGGCGAAGAGATGATCTACTCGAGCTCCTACCAGCAGCTCGGGCGCGTGCACGCAGGCAACGGCTACAAGGCCGACCTGCACGACTTCCACATCACCCCGCAGGGCGCCGCGCTGCTGACCGTGTTCGACCCGATCGACTGCAACCTCTCGGCCGTCGGCGGCCCCAGCGGCGGCGCGGTCACCGACAGCGTCTTCCAGGAAATCGACATGGCCACCGGCCTCGTGCGGCGCGAGTGGCACAGCCTCGACCACGTCGCGCTGAGCGAGTCCTACAGCTCGCCCGAGGGCGTCAGCACGCAGTGGCCGTTCGACTTCTTTCACATCAACTCGATCGACCAGCTCGCCGGCGGCAACACGCTGATCAGCGCCCGCAACACCTGGGCGCTGTACGAACTGAACACGACCACCGGGCAGGTCGGGCTGCGGGTCGGCGGCAAGCGCAGCAACGTCAAGCTCCTGAACGGCGCCGGCGACCGCGTTCCAGCACGACGCGACCGTGCAGCCGAACGGCACGATCAGCCTGTTCGACAACGGCGCCGTGCCGAAGGTCCATCCCCAGTCGCGCGCGATCGTCCTGTCGGTGAACGCCGCACGCCCGCACCGACACGCTGCTCGCCCGCTACGAGCACCCCGCCGCGACTGTCCTCCGGCAGCCAGGGCAGCGTGCAGACGATGGCCAACGGCGAGCATGTTCGTCGGCTGGGGCTCGGAGCCGTACTTCTCGGAATTCAGCTCCGGCGGGCAGCTGCTCTACGACGCGCACTGGCACGGCTCCTACCAGACCTACCGCGCCTACCGCTTCCCCTGGACGGGCACGCCCGCCGCGCCGCCCGCGATCGCCGCGAGCGCGCGCCGCCAGCGGCTCGCCGGTGAGCGTGTACGCGAGCTGGAACGGCGCCACCGAAGTCGCGGGCTGGCGCGTGCTCGCGGGACCCTCGCCGACGCAGCTGACCCCGGTGGCGAGCGCCGCCAAGAGCGGCTTCGAGACGACGATCGCCACGCCCGGCCCCGCGGCCTACGTCGCCGCCCAGGCGCTCAACGCCGCCGGCGCGGTAATCGGCACCTCGCCCACGATCAAAGGTTAGGAGGACGTGAGTGCTTCGCGGCGCTGTCCTCGGTCGCTCGCGTACGTGTACGCCACGCTCCTGCGTCCGGCCCGCTCGACTCACGTCCCCCTAACACGGATAGGCAGACGTCGAGCCTCGCGTACTTTGCCCCTTGACCGCCCCTTCGCAACTTTGATACTCTGATCTGGCTCGATGTCAAATAGAGGTTTTCGGAGGCAGGCATGGCGACGCGAGGGGCTTCAACAAAACCGGCCAAACAGGGAAGCGCGGCAGCCACTGCGCAACGAGCAAGGCCGTCGCGAAAGGCGTCCGGGGGGACGCGCAGGACGCTCGCGGGGACGGCAAGCGGGAGCCGGCGAGCGCGAGTCGGGAACACGGCGGCGCCGACAGGGGGGTAGCGACCGGGGGGTCCGGTCGTTACCGGCGCCTGCCGACCGGCGCGCACGGCCTTGATCCGGAGGATGTGCGCCGCGATCAGCGCGAACGGCTGCAGACGGCGCTGATCGAGCTGATCGCCCAGCGCGGCTACCAGGCCGTGCAGGATCCTCGACCTGACGAAGCTCGCGCGCGTCTCGCGCCCGACCTTCTACAGCCTGTACGCAGACAAGGAAGAGCTGTTCTTGGCCGCCTACGACGAGATCGCCAAGCGCACGGCGAGCACGATCATGGCGGCCTACCAGACGCAGGGCTCACCGGGAGAGCGCCTGCGCAGAGCGATGCGCGCCTTCGCCGAGCTGGCTGCGGCCGAGCCGGAGGCTGTGTCGCTGATGGTGCTCGGCGCCTTCGGTGCGGGACCGAAGGCGCTCGAGCGCCGCAATCACACGCTGCAGGCGCTCGAGCAGAGCATCGCCGCGAGCCGCTCCGCGAGCGCGCTCGCGCGGCGGCGCGAAGGCGAGCAAGGCCCACGGAGCCCGACCTGACCGTGAAGGTGATCCTCGGAGGCATCCGCGAGGTCACCGCCGCGCGCCTGCGCCGCGGTCAGGCCGGGGCGCTGCCCGGGCTCGCGGACGAGCTCGCCGCGTGGGCCGAGTCCTACCCCGCCAAAGCGCCGGCCGGTCTGAGCTCGCCGGCGCCGGCCGCGACCGACGCGAACGCCGCGAATGACGGCGATGGCGACGAGGACCACGCCGAGCTGCAGGCCTCCGAGCGCGCGCGCCACGCCGAGGGCCGGCTGCCGAGCGGGCGCCACGACCTGCCGCGCCAGTTCATCGTCAAAAACCAGCGCGAGCGGATCGTCGACGCGACCGCCGCGATCGTCGCCGAGAAGGGCCTGCAGGGACTGACCATCCCCGAGATCGCCAGACGCGCGAACGTCTCACACCAGACCTTCTACGAGATGTACCCAACCAAGGACGACGCCTTCCTGGGCGCGCAGAAGGTCGGCCTGCACCAGGCGCTGCGCATCACCGTGCAGGCCTACGAAGCGCAGGGCGAAGACTGGCCGATGGGGGTCGCCGCCGGCATCAGGGCGCTGCTCGACTACCTCGCCTCCGAGCCCGCGCACGCGCACCTGACGGTCGTCGACACGTTCGCCGCCAGTCCGCTGGCGATCGAAATCCGCGACACCGGCCTGCACGCGTTCGCCGCCTACCTGCAGCCCGGCTACCACTACGCCTCTGCGCGCTCGGTTCCGGGCATCGCCCCCGAGGCGATCGCCGGAGGCATCTGGCAGGTGCTGCACAACCACATCGAGCACGAGCGCGTCGAGGACATCGCCGAGCTCGCGCCCCAGCTCATCTACGTCGCGCTGGCGCCCGTTCCTCGGCGGCAAGGAGGCCGGGCGCGTCGCGCGCAAGCGGCCCGTCGCCGTCGCGCCTGCGTAGGCGCGGTAGACGGTACGCCGCGGCGAGTCCGTCCGTGGCGTAGTCCCTACGGAGTCGGCAGCGCGTAGGCGGATCTGCCGTCGCGATCGGTCTTGACGATCGCCTTGCGCTTGCGCAGATCGCCGCAGGCTCTCGCGTATGTCGCCGGCGGGCAGCGCCGTCACCAGACCAGCTCGGCGACCGTGTGCGAGCCGTGCTCGAGCGCCGCGAGGATCGCCTGCCCGGTCGGCGTGTGCGCCGCGGTTTTGCGGGCGTTTCGCGGATCTCGCGGGTTTGGCGGATCTGACAGGTTTGGTGGCTTTGGCGGGCCTGCCGCGTTTGGCGGATCTGACAGGTTTGGCGGCTTTGGCGGGCCTGCCGCGTTTGGCGGTCTCGGGGGCGCCGCCACCTTCCGCGGTCGAGCGCCCGCGCGGCGGTGCTGAGCTGCTCGAACTCGGCGATCGCCGGCTCGAGCTCGCGCAGGCGCGCGCCGATCTCCGCGCGGATGCTCGTGAGCAGGTCAGCCATCGTGGCGCTCCCGCGGCGCGCGCCGAGGACGATCGGGGCGATGCTGTCGGCGAACGTGGATCAACTGAGCTGCGCGCCGTGCAGGCTTTCGGCGGGACGATCGCGGGCGTCCCACCACTCGTTGAGAGCTCCTAGGGAGCCACCGATTATGCCCTCGCGAAACGCCTGTGTGTCGTTGAGGTGGGGCACCGGCTCGGAGGGGATGTCGACCTGCAGGAACTCGCACAGCTCCTCCCAGCCGTCGCTCGGATACCACTCGAGCAGCCGCTCGGATGGGACCGTCGCTTTGACCGTCTCGTTCCAGCGATCCATCACGGCGATCAGGCCCTCGTCGGAGTAGGTGTCGCCGGCCAGCGCCCCCGTCTTCTCGTCCCAGTTCATCCCGTCCATCAGGGCGATGTAACGGCGCCAGAGCGGATCGATGACCGTGCGCGCCGAGGAGACGTGGTGGATCACCGAGTCGCCGTGAAAAAGGCCCCAGACGGTCTTGCGCATGCTGCGAACCCACGACTCGCCGTCGCGCACCGACAGCAGCACCTTGGCGTCGGGATAGACCTCGATCAGCTCGGCGTACCAGCGGGCCGAAGGCCAGTCCACGGTCGACTGCGCCGCACCGAAGATCCCCTTCCAGTCGGCCTTGCCTTCGACCGCGGCTTCCCACAGCGGCAGACCCTTCTCGAGGTCGCCCAGCAGATCGCGCATGTGGTAGCAGGGCGCGAACCCGAGCTGCTCCAAAACGACCATCTGCGTGGTCGTGGCCGTACGTGGAAGTCCCGCGCCGATGACTCTCATGCTGTGGGGGTTTCTATCAGGTCCGATGCGAAGCTTAATCTGAGCCGATGCGCAGCGATGGGGACGCGGATGGCGAGGGGGATGGCGACGGAGCCGACCCACCGGCACGACGATCGGCTCCGCGAGGAGAGCGCGCGGCGAAGGCCGCGCGCAACGTCGCCGAGCTGAAGGGGAGCTACCGCTACGGCCTCGTGCTGTGCTCGCGTCCTCTCCACCGGCGCGCAGATGGCTCTGCCGGACACCCCGGCGGCGCTGGCTCGCTGCAGGCGCTGCTGATGGCCGCGACTGGTCGTCACGGCGCTGTTCGCCGAGGACGCGACGCGCACGCAGTGGCGCGCCGGTGGGGCTGCTCGTCGGGATCGCCGCTCGTCGGGACGATCGCGGCGGCGATCGCCGGGCCGGTGGGCAGCTGAGCGCGCGATCATGTTCGGCCTGAGCGGCGTGCTCGCCATGGCCGGGGCGGTGATCGTCGCGCGCGGCGTGGTCGCGCGGCATCCGCGTCGAGCGGCGGGTGACGCTGCACTCGGTGATGGGGGCCCTGACCGTCTATCTGCTGGCGGGGCTCATCTTCGCGTTCGCTTTCGGCGTCATGGATGCGATCGTCAGCGGCCCGGTGCTGAGCCATCTCGGCCCGGACAAACACGCCGAAGAGGTGTACTTCAGCTTCATCACGCTGACCACCGTCGGCTACGGCGACATCGCGCCGATCGGCCGCGCCGCGCGCATGACCTCGGTGCTCGAGGCGCTGTTCGGGCAGCTGTACCTGGTGACGATCGTGGCGGTGATCGTCAGCAACGTCGGCGCGCGGCGGTCGACGATCGGCTCCGGCCAGGTCGGGGACGCCGAGGACCGGCAGGCCCGGGATAGTCGAGCAGCCGGCGTCGTCGCTCAGGAGCGCCCACTTGCCGATGCCGTGGCGCGCGAGCTCCAGGCGGGCGACGACGCCGCGGTGGACCTCGTCGGGACCGTCGGCCAGGCGCAGCGCGCGCGCGATCGTCCAGGCGGCGCCGAGGGGGAAGTCGTCGGACAGGCCCGCGCCGCCGTGCAGCTGGATCGCCATGTCGACGACCCGCTGGGCCATGTTCGGCACGGCGACCTTGATCTGGGAGACCGCGCCGAGCGCCTCGGGCGAGCCGGTGTCGACCAGCCAGGCGGCGTGCAGCACGAGCAGGCGCGCCTGGTCGATCGCGATGCGCGCGTCGGCGATGCGCTCGCGGTTGCCGCCGAGGTTCGCGAGCGGCTTGCCGAACGCGACGCGCTCGCCCGCGCGCACGCAGGCCAGCTCCAGGGCCAGCTCGGCGAGGCCGATCAGGCGCATGCAGTGGTGGATGCGCCCCGGGCCCAGACGCGCCTGGGCGATCGCGAAGGCCTGCCCGGGACCGCCGACGATCGCGCTCGCGGGCAGGCGCACGTCGGTGAACGAGACCTCGCCGTGGCCGCCGGGCGCGTCCTGGAAGCCCATCGTCGGAGAGCATCCGCTCGACCTTCACGCCGGGCGTGGGCAGCGGCACGAGCACCATCGAGTGCTGGTGGTAGCGGTCGGCCTCGGGGTCGGTGAGGCCCATGAAGATCAGCACCTCGCAGGCGGGATGGCCGATGCCGGTGCTCCACCACTTGCGGCCGTTGAGCACCACCTCGTCGCCGTCGAGCACCGCGGTGGCCTGCATGTTCGTCGCGTCCGAGGAGGCGACCTCGGGCTCGGTCATGCAGAACGCCGAGCGGATCCTCCCGTCCAGCAGCGGCCCCAGCCAGCGCGCGCTGCTGCTCGTCGGAGCCGAAGTGCAGCAGCACCTCCATGTTGCCGGTGTCGGGCGCGTTGCAGTTGAAGACCTCGCTCGCGATCAGCGAACGGCCCATCCGCTCGGCCAGCGGCGCGTACTCGACGTTCGTCAGCCCCGCGCCGATCGGCTCGCCGTCGAGCTCGCGCCGGGGGGCAGGAACAGGTTCCACAGCCCCTGCTCGCGCGCGCAGTCCCTTGAGCTCCTCGATCGCCGGCGGCGACCGCCGCCCAGGGGTCGGCGCTGGCGAGCACCTCGCGGTGGTAGGCCTCCTCGCGCGGGGCGATCTCCCGCTCGTGAAACGCGGTCAAACGCTCCAGCAGCTCGAGCGTGCGGGGGGAGTGGGCGAAGTCCATCGCGGTCAGCCTCCGCCCGTCAGCCCGGCGCACGTCGAGGACGACCTTGCCGGTGGCGCGGCGCTCGTCGATCTCGCGCAGCGCCTCTGCGGCGCGCTCGAGCGGAAAGCGCGCGCCGACGATCGGGCGCGACGTGGCCCGCCTCGATCAGCGGGTCGAGCGCCCGGCCGATCTCGCGGCAGAGCTCGGGGCGGGCCATCGCGTAGGCGCCCCAGCCGGCGCCGATCACCTCGGTGTTGCCGAGCAGCAGCCGGTTGACGCGGACCTCGGGGATCGAGCCGCCGGTGAAGCCGACGACGACCACGCGGCCCTCCTCGCGCAGGCAGCGCAGGCTGTCGGTGAAGCGATCGCCGCCGACGGGGTCGAGCACGAGATGCACGCCGCCGCCGGAGATCTCCTTGGCCTCGTCCTTCCAGGGCCCGTCCGCGCGCAGCACCGTCTCGGCGCCCGCCTGCTCGGCGACGCGCTGCTTCTCCTCGCTGGAGACGACCGCGATCGTGTGCGCGCCGAGCCCGCGGGCGACCTGCAGCGCGGCCGTGCCCACGCCCCCGGCGGCGCCGTGCACGAGCACGGTCTCTCCCGCGGCGCAGGCGCCCGCGCAGTGACCAGCGCGAAGTAGGCGGTGTGGTAGTTGAGGATCAGCCCCGCGCCCTGGGCGTAGTCGAGTCGGTCCGCCAGCGGGAAGGTCAGGAACTCGGGCGCGACCGCCAGCTCGGCGAAGCCCCCGAGCGCGCAGAAGGCCGCGACGCGATCGCCCGCCTTCACCGCCGCGTCGGCGGGCGCCTCGCGCACGATGCCCGCGATCTCGCTGCCCGGGACGAACGGCAGCGGCGGTTTGATCTGGTACTCGCCGCGGGTCTGCAGCACCTCCGGGAAACGAGACGCCCGCGGCGTGGACCTCGACGAGCACGCCCGAGCCGGGCGTGAGCATGCTCTGCGGCGGAGAGTCCGGCTCGGGGACCTCCGCCAGCGCGAGCGCCGAGTCCGGGCCCGACAGGTCGACGATCTGGACGGCGCGCACGGCGGGGATTATGTCCGATGAGAGTACAAAGGCTCGGCTCAGTCGAGCGAGGTTGACATCAGGCCGCCAGGGGACGACCTTCTGACAACGCCGCGTGAATCATGCTCCCCCGCACAGCACCCCAAGCCTCAGCTTCGTCCTCGCTGACAACCACAATATCCACGAACACGTCGAGCCCTGTCAGTGTCCGACGCAACCGAACGGCCTCCTCGACGACGTCGTCAACCGAGGGCTCGATCACCAGGAAGTCCAAGTCGCTGTGCCTTCCAGCTTCGCCTCGCGCATGGGACCCGAACAGGATCACCCGTGCCCGCGGCGCGGCCTCGGCCAATCGCCGACCGGCCTCGACTATCAGTGTCTCGTCATACACGCGCTCACAGTAGCGCTAGACAGCGACACATATACGCGAGCCTGGCGTATCTATACAGGGCTGTGTTGGCTCAGAGCGGCGTTCGCCGCGGCCACATACATGCACCGCCTGCGTGCGGGCGACGGCGCCGACCGCGTCGTCGGGGATCAGCAGCTCGGGATGGTGAAGCGGCCGCGGGGTGAATCCGTCGGCGCCGTCGAGACCGACGAAGCCCATCGCGAGCGGTACGTCGAGAGCGCCGAAGAAGGCGAAGTCGTCCGAGCCGGCGGAGCGCCACTCCGGCGCCGTGAACAGCCCAGCGCCGGAGAACAGCTCGCGGGCGCGCGCGACGATCGTCGGATCGTTCTCCAGCGCCGGCTCGCCGGGCGTCAGCTCGACCGCACCGCGGCAGCCGTGGGCCGAGGCGATCCCGGAGACGACCTCCTCGACCATCGCGCGCAGCTCGCGGCGGTCCTGCTCGCGGTATGCGCGCAACGCTCCGCGCGCGTGGGCGTGCGCGGGGATGACGTTCTCGGCGCTTCCTCCCTCGAGCACGCCAACCGTGAGGGTGGCGGGGTGGATCGGGTCGATCCGCCGCCCGAGCTGCGCGTGGAGCGCGACGACGACCGCCGCGAGCGCGAGGATCGGGTCGCGTCCGCGATGGGGGTAGGCGCCATGCGCGGGCCGTCCCTCGACGGTGATCGCGAAGAGATCGCACGAGGCGTTTACCGTGCCCGGATCGAGCGCGAGCGAGCCCCACGGCAGTTCGGGATGCACGTGCGCGGCGACGATCGCCGCGGGCGCGTGCTCGCGCAGCGGCGCGACGAGCTGCTCGGCGCCCGAGGGGTAGGCCTCCTCGCTGGGTTGCAACACGGCGAGCAGCGGCGCGGGCAGATCCTCGCCGAGCCCGTGCGCCGCGCGGGCGAGGGCGCTGAGTGCGGCCATGTGCACATCGTGGCCGCACGCGTGCATCGCCCCGATGGCGGGATCGGCGCTGAAGGGCGCGCCGGTGCGCTCGGGGATTGGCAGGCCGTCGAGCTCCGCGCGCACGGCCACCGGAGCGCCCTCGCTGCGGCCGATGCGGGCGATGAGACCCGTCCCCGCCACGCGCTCGCAAGCGACGGGCAGCTCAGCGGCGAGCGCCGCGGAGGTCTCGTGCTCGGCGTGGGCCAGCTCAGGGTGGGCGTGCAGACGGTGGCGCAGCTCGAGCGCGCGCGGCAGCTCGCGCTCGATCCCCCCCAGCAGGCGGGTGAGGGTTTGGGCGTCGTCAGTAGATGGCGGCATAGCGCGCGCAGCACTCCTCGACGTCCATGTCCGCGCAGGCGGCGACCTCGAAGCGCTTGACGGCCGTGTAGGCGTCGTACATCAGCGGCGTCATCCACGCGCGCGCGGCCTCGTCGGCGGCGAGCGCGTCGAGGGACTCCGCAAGCGAGGTGGGCAGCGCGCCGACGCCGTAGGCGGCCGCCTCGTCGGCGTCGAGCTCGGCGGGGTCGCGATCGAGAATCTCGGGCGCCGGCAGCATGGCGCGCACGCCCTCGATGCCCGCGCGCACGATCGCCCCGAGCGCGAGATACGGGTTGGCGGCGGCGTCGGCGCCGCGGTACTCCAAGCGCAGCTGCGCGGCGAAGCGATCGGAGCTCGACCGCTCCTGCGAGCGGCCGGCCTCGCCGAGTGAGAGAAGCGGCGGCAGGCGCAGGAGAGTCTCGCGGTTTCGCTGCCCCAGGCAGACGGCGCCGGCGCTCCAATGGTGCGGAGCCAAGCGCGCGCCCGACACGGGACTGGGCGCGCTCAGCGCGCTCAGTGCGCGGGCGTGCGCGAGGATGCCGGCGGCAAAGCGCCCGCCGAGCTCGCTCAGGCAGCCGGAGCGCGCGTCGTCGTAGAGGACCGGGCGCCCATCCGCGTCGAGCAGGCTGAGGTGGATGTGCACGCCGTTGCCCGCTTCGTCGGGCGCGAGCAGCGGCGTGAACGTCGCGCGCAGCTCGTGGCGGCGGGCGGTCTCGCGCACAACCTCCCGGAACACGACCGCGCGATCGGCCGCCGCGAGACCCTCGGCTGGGTGCACGGGGATCTCGAACTGGTGCGCGGCGTACTCGGCGAAGAAGCGTTCGGGCTGCACGCCGGCGGCGGCGAGCGCGCCCATCACCTCGCCGGCGAAGGGCTCGGCGCGACGCAACTCCTCCAGGGAGAACGGCAGCGCCGGAGGCTCGTCGGCGTGCAGTTGGAACTCGTGCTCAAAGCTCGCCACGAGCATGAGGCCGAGCTCGTCGCGCAGCTCGTCGAGGGCGTCGCGCAGAAACATGCGCGGGCAGCACTCCCAAGGATCGCCGTCGGTCTGGACGATGTCGCACAGCACCATCTCCAGCGCCGCGTCGCCCGCGCCGGACTCGACGCGAACGCGGGTCCGCGCGTCGGGCAGCAGGCGCAGGTCGCCGACGGAGTCGAACGGCGAGGGTTCGGCGAGCGGGCCGAGCGGCGTGAGCGCGTGATTGGCCGGGACCCAGCCGACCCCCTCGGCGAGGTGCGCGTCGAGATCGGCCACCGGCAGCGCGCGCCCGCGCACGATCGCGCCGAGATCGCAGCAGACGAGCGCGACGAGATCGGTGGCGCTCACCGAACGCTCGCGGTCACGGTGCCGTTGTCCCAGATGCCCTCGACCAGCCCGAGCGCGCCCGCACCGTCGCGCACGGCGGGCGCGTCGCGGACATCGACCACGGCAAGCACGCCCCCGGCCGGCTCCGCCCGACGCGCGATCGCCGCGGCCAGGCGCTCGCGCGGTTGCAGGTGCACGCCCCGCGTGCCGAGCGAGGGGTAGGTGTCGGCCACTCCGTAGAGGCAGCCGACGGGGCCGGCGAGTCGACCGAACACGCATACGAAGTGCCCGACCTCCCAGTCGGGCGCCGGGCCGGCGGGATCGCCGTCGAGCAGATAGGAGAGCAGCTCATCCGCACGCGGGTGCGATCCCCAGAGGTGGCGCGTGTGGAGGTTCGCGAGCAGCGTCACCGGACGCTCGAGCGTAGCGGCGAGGTCGAACAGCCCGTCGAGCGCAGCCGCGCTCCACGGTCCGCCGAAGGGGATCGCCGCGAGCCGATCGCGGCCGAGCTCCTCGATCGCGCGCGCGAGCCCCGCGGCGGTCGTGCCCGAGACCGAGGAGTCCTCGACGACGGGCAGCTCCAGACGGTAGTCGCGCCGGCCGGTCTCGGCGAAGGGCAGGATCGCCGGATCGGTGTGCGCGCCGACGACGCTGCCGGCGGCCAGCGCGACGGCGTCCTGATCGATCGGCTCACTCGCTGCCGCGGCGAGGTCCGCAGATCCCGCGGTGACGCCCACCGGCCCGGCGGTGAGGTCCGCAGACCCAGCGGTGACGCCCACGGGCCCGGCGGTGACGCCGGCGGCCGCGAGTGCGAGCGCGCCGCAGAAGGCCCCGCAGAGGTCGTCGCGCTGCGGCAGCTCGCGCGCGTGGCGCGCCAGCAGCGCGCGGGCCCCCGGGAGCAGTGTCATCTCCAGTGACGTCCCCGCGGGCATCGGCCAAATATACGCGCGGTGTCTTAGTGTGAGGCCGATGGAAACGATCGACAAGCTGCTCGCGAACAACCACGAGTTCGCCGCCTCGCTCGCTGAGCGCCATCTCGACGTGCGCCCGAGCCGGCGCCTGGCGGTGGTGACGTGCATGGACTCGCGCCTGGACGTGTTCGCGGCGCTGGGTCTCGGCGACGGCGAGGCGCACGTGCTGCGCAACGCCGGTGGGGTGATCACCGACGACGTGATCCGCTCACTGGCGATCTCCCAACGGCGGCTGGGCACGCGGGAGGTGATGCTGATCCATCACACCGACTGCGGCATGCAGACGCTCACCGACGACGGCTTTCGCGCCGAGCTGCAGGAGGCGACGGGCGTCGCTCCGGCGTTCGCGATCGAGTCGTTCGCCGACGTCGACGCGGACGTGCGCCAGTCGATCCTGCGCGTGCGCCGCTCCGCTTTCGTCCCGCACCGCGACCGTGTGCGGGGGTTCGTCTACGACGTCGACAGTCACCGGCTGCGCGAGGTGCACGTCGAAGGGGATTGATGTCTGTCGTCCCGTCGTGCACGCGCGAGATCGGCAAGAGACCTACCCATCTCAGAAGTAAGGGTCACGCATGCTTATAAAAGCTGATGTCGTCCCGTCGTGTACACGCGGGATCAGCCAAGAGACCCACTCCATCTCAGAAGTAAGGGTCACGCATGCTTATAAAAGCTGATGTCGTCCCGTCGTGTACACGCGGGATCAGCCAAGAGACCCACTCCATCTCAGAAGTAAGGGTCACGCATGCTTATAAAAGCTGATGTCGTTCCGGGTGGCGCATGCGCCACCCGGCCGAGCGGTGCATGCACCGCTCGGGGAAACCGCGCATGCGCGGTTTCCGGGGAGGGCCGCATGCGGCCCTCCCAGCCCTGCCGCATGCGGCAGGGCTCACCCCATCAGCCTTCGCTGGTCATGTGGCCGACAGCCACATGCGACGTGGGGCCCCTCGAACGAGGTCGCTCAGGCTCCCTGCACGCGGATCATCCAGAGGTTCTCCTCCAGGCCCGCAACCACACCGTGCAGGATGTCGGCCGTGACCGCGTCGACGTCCTCGAGACGATCCATGCGCGTGCGGATGTCCCCGATCGCGTCCGTCAGCAGCGAGGTGAACGCCGCGACGACATCGCGGTCCAGCAGCTGCCCCTCGGGCAGCGGTGCGAGCTCGCTGCGCTGCGCGACCGTGGCGCTGCGCCCGTCGGGCTGATAGCCCAGCGCGACCGCCCGCTCGGCGACCGCGTCGGCGGCCAGGCGCCACGCGTCGATCAGCTCGTCCAGCTGCAGGTGCAGCGTGCGGAAGTTCGGACCGACGATGTTCCAGTGCGCCTGCTTGCCCAGCAGCGAGAGGTCGATCAGGGCTACGAGCACGCCCTGCAGCTCGGCGCCGATCGCCTCGCGCTCCTCGTGGCGCAACGTCGGATGGTGGTCTTGACTGAGGGTCGAGCCGGTCATGTCTAGCTCCTGACGTTCGGAGGGTGGCCGATCACCACGATATCTCCCCGCCACTCGCGCGCCTGAAACGGGCACGCACTAGTGTCCTGATGCGTTGATTTGGTTGCAGTAGCGGGTGATGCTGTCGAGGATTTCCTCGGCGGTCTTGGTCCAGAGGTAGGGGCGGGGGTTCTCGTTCCATGCCTCGATCCAGGCGCGGATGTCTTTGTTGAGTTCTGCGACGGAACGGTGTGCTGAGCGGCGTAGCTTCTTGTTGGTGAGCTCTGAGAACCACCGCTCGACGAGGTTCAGCCAGCTGCTGCTGGTCGGCGTGAAATGCAAGACAAACCGTGGATGGCCGGCCATCCATTTCCTGATCTGTGGTGTCTTGTGCGTCGAGGAGTTATCAAGGATCACGTGAACGTCGAGATCGGCTGGGACTTCTCGGTCGAGGGTCTGGAGGAACTTCTTGAACTCAATCGCGCGGTGACGAGCGTGCAGCGACCCGATCACCTGTCCCGTAGTGATGTCCAGCGCGGCGTAGAGGCTGGAGGTGCCCGCGCGTTTGTAGTCGTGTGTCGCGCGCTCGGGGGTCCCGGGCAGCATCGGCAAGATCGGCGCGGTCCTGTCCAGCGCCTGGATCGAGGACTTCTCATCGACGCACAGCACGACCGCGCGCTCTGGCGGGTTCAAGTAGAGCCCGACGACATCGCGGACCTTCGCCACGAACTGCGGGTCCTTGGAGAGCTTCCACGTATCTTGGCGGTGGGGCTGGAGCCCGAATGCGTGCCAGATCCTCAGCACCGCTGACTGCGTCAACCCCACCTCCCTGGCCATCGAACGTGTCGACCAATGCGTCGCATCCTTCGGCGTCCTCTCCAAAGTCTTTACGATCACCTCCTCGACCTGCTCGTCAGTGATCGACCTGGGTTTACCCGGCCGTGGCTCATCAACGAGCCCATCAAGGCGATACTCAACGAACCGCGAGCGCCACTTACGCACCATCGGGCGATGCACCCCAAGCCGCTCGGCGATCTCGCTGTTATTCAGCCCTTGGGCGGCCAGCAGCACCACCCGGCAGCGCAACGCGAGCGCCTGGGCGCTCGACCGACGACGCGCCCACGACTCAAGCTGAGCACGCTCCTCCACAGACAACTCGATGGAAACAGCAGTAGGAATAGGCATACATACTGCCTACCCAGCAAGAACCCAATTAACGCATCAGGACACTAGATCATCAGTCGCTCACCCACGCGCGACGGGCCACGCGGCGCCTCTCACTACAGTGGAACGCGCCGTCGCGAAACGACCCGCCACTCGCCGACGGCGACGAGGCATGTCCGCGACCAGCACAGACCGCACGCACCCGCGCCTGATCCTCGCCGTGCTCGCGCTCGGCGGGCTCGCCTACGCGATGCTCAGCTCGGCCGTGCTGCCGGCGCTGCCGACCTTCCAGCACGCGCTCGGAGCGAGCGAGACCGAGACCACGTGGCTGCTCACCGCCTACCTGCTCGCGGCCTCCGTCGGCACCGCGATCCTCGGTCGCCTCGGAGACATGTACGGCAAGGAGCGCATGCTCATGTGGACGCTCGTGATCCTCGCCGCCGGCACGCTGCTCTCGGCCGTGTCGAGCTCGCTGTGGGTGATCGTCGCCGGCCGGTTCATCCAGGGCGCCGCCGGCGGCATCTTCCCGCTCTCCTTCGGCATCGTCCGCGACGAGTTTCCGCGCGAGCGCGTCGCCGGGAGCATCGGGCTGCTGTCGGCGATCCTCGGCGTCGGCGGCGGCGTCGGAATCGTGCTCGCGGGTCTGATCATCGAGCACCTCAACTACCACTGGCTGTTCTGGCTGCCGCTGATCCCGACCGTGATCGCGGCGATCGCCACCTGGCGCTTCATCCCCGAGTCGCCCGTGCGCATGCCCGGGCGCGTCAACTGGCTCGCCGCCGCGCTGATGACCGCGGGCATGTCGATCGTGCTGATCGCCATCAGCCAGACGACCGTCTGGGGCTGGGGCTCGGACAAGACGCTCGGCCTGCTCGCCCTCGGCGTCGCCGTCTCGGCGGCCTGGATCGCGGTCGAGGTGCGCAGCTCCAACCCGCTGATCGACATGACGATGATGCGCATCCGCGGCGTCTGGACGACGAACGCCTCGGCGTTCCTGCTCGGCGCGGGGATGTACGCGTCGTTCATCGTCATCCCCCAGATCGCGCAGCTGCCCAAGAGCACCGGCTTCGGCTTCGGCGCCTCGGTCGTCGTCGCCGGGCTGTACCTGCTGCCGACGACGATCGGCATGACGATCCTCGGCCTCTACGCCGGACGCATCTCCGCGCGCTTCGGCTCCCGCACGGCGCTGCTCGCGGGAACCTCCTTCACCACCGCCTCCTTCGCGCTGCTCGCGTTCGCGCACAGCCAGCCCTATCAGCTGCTGATCGCCGCCGGGCTGCTCGGGGTGGGGATCGGGCTGGCGTTCGCGGCGCTCGGCAACCTGATCGTGCAGGCCGTCTCCCCCCATCAGACCGGCGTGGCGAGCGGCATGAACACCGTCATGCGCACGCTCGGCGGCGCGCTCGGCGGCCAGCTCTCGGCGACGTTCATCGCCGCACACATGTCCGCCGGGCAGCCCACCGTGACGGGCTTCACGCAGACGTTCGCCATGGCGACCGGCTTCCTGCTGCTGTGCCTGCTCGCCGGCTGGCTCGTGCCGCGCGCGCCGAGCGTCGCGCTCGACCCCCAGCCCGTGCACGGCGAGGGCGCGACCGGCGAGCCGGAGGCCGCTCAAGCCTGAGCGGCACTTGGACGCGACGTGCCGCGCGGGCGATCTCTCGGCGTCACCGCGGAGCGTCAGCGGGCCACTCCGAGGCGAGCGACGTCCAGTCGTGGCGGAGCGTCAGCGACTGAGAGCGGAAGCCACAGCGCGGCTCACCTGAGCACGAGCCCGCAGGTCACGTTCACCATCGTGCCGGTGATGCCCGCGGCACTGTCGGAGGCGAGGAAGGCAGCAACCTCGGCTACGTCGACGAGTTTCGGCGTGCGGCGCAGCGCGGCCATGCCCGCGATCAATTCTTCGGCGGTGCGCGGCGCGGGAGCGCCCTCGCCGCCGACCTCGGTGAGCTTGCCCGGCGTCAGTGTCTCGGCGACTCCGGCCGTCCAGATCCCGCACACACGCACGCCGTGCGGTCCCAGCTCGGCGGCCATGTAGCGCATCAACGATTCCGTCGCCGCGTCGGCCGGACCGGTGCTGCCCATGCCCGGCATCGCCGCCGCGCCGGAGGCGCTGTTGAGGTGCAGGATCACGCCAGAGCGCTGTCCCACCATCTGCCGCGCGGCCGCGCGCGCGGTGATGAAGTTGGAGCGCAGCCCGTTCACGACCGCGCGCAGCACGTCCTCCGTTGCCATCTCGTGCAGCGGCGCTCCCTGCACGTCGCCGCGACCGATCAGGTTCAGCGACACGTCCACGCTGCCGGCGCTCGCCACCACCTGCTGAACGTGCTCGTCCACGGCCCCCTCCTCGAGCGCGTCGAGCACCGCCACCTCGGCCGCGCCGGCGCCCGCCGCGGCGATCTCCTCGGCCACCGCCTGCAGCGTCTCGCGTGTGCGACCCACGAGATGCACGCGCGCGCCCTCGCGCGCGAACGTGCGCGAGACGGCCGCCCCGATCCCGCCGCCGGCGCCGTAGACGATCGCGTTCCTGCCCTCCAGATGACCACTCATGCCTGCTTCCTCATATCTGCCCCCTCATGATCGCTCCCACATATCTGCTCTCTAATGACCGCTCGCTCTTGCACTTTAAGCCAACGACCTTGTCCGCTTCGCGCCTGTGCATACCCGCGACGGAGGATCGCACGAAAGCGAGTGTGGTATAGGAGGCGAGGTGTCATCAGTCACGGGCTCCGTCCTCTCCGCCGCGCAACTCGAGACCTTGCGCGCACGCGGGCAGGAACGCACGGGGGCGGTCGGCGAGGTGCTGTTCGGCGTTGGCGACCGCACCTTCCCCTTCATCGCCATCCTCGAAGGCGAGGTGTCCGTGCAGGACGCGACCGGGCGCGAGATCGTCCGCCACGGGGCTTCGGGGTTCCTCGGAGAGATGGGCATCCTCACGGGTCAGACGGCCTATCTGACGGCGATCGTGACCGAGCCGATGCGCTACATCGCGGTCGAGCGCGAGGAGCTGCGCCCGCTGCTGTTCGAGGACGCGCCGCTCGGCGACCTGCTGCTGGCGAGCTTCATGGCCCGCCGCGAGGCGCTCCAGCAGGCGGGCGTCGGCATGGAGGTGATCGGTCCGCGCTCCTCGCAGGCGACGCGACGGATGGTCGAGTACGCGCGGCGCAACCGCCTGCCGTTCGTCTGGCGCGGGGAAGGCGGCGCGGCCGACCCGCAGGCCGCGGCGCTGATCGAGACGCTCGACGCCGACACGCTGCCGCTCGTGCGCCTGCCCGGCGGCCTCGAGCTGCGCAGCCCGACCACCGGCGAGGTCTCGCGCGCGCTGGGAGTGGGGCTGGAGCTCTCCCCGCGCGAGGAGGTCGACCTGCTCGTGATCGGCGCGGGTCCCGCCGGACTCGGCGCCGCCGTCTACGGCGCCTCGGAGGGCCTGGAGACGCTCGTCGTCGAGGGCACCGCGCTGGGCGGGCAGGCGGGCACGTCGCGACGGATCGAGAACTACCTCGGCTTCCCCGCCGGCATCAGCGGCTCGGAGCTAACGACCCGCGCGGTGACGCAGGCGCGCAAGTTCCGCGCGCGCACCGCCACGCCCTACCGAGCCATCTCCCTGGAGCCGCGCACCGATCGCCACCTGGTACGTCTGCAAGACGACCACGAGGTCCACGCCCGCACAGTCGTGCTCGCCACCGGCGCCGAATACCGACGCCTGCCCGTTTCGAACCTCGAGGACTTCGAGGGCACGAGCGTCTTCTACGCCGCCGGTCCGCCCGAGGCGCAGCTCTGCGGCGCGACCCGCGTGGGCGTGATCGGCGGCGGCAACTCCGCCGCGCAGGCCGCCGTCTGGCTGGCGCGCGGCGGCGCGCTCGTAACGCTCCTGCACCGCCGTGGCGACCTGCGCGAGACGATGTCCGACTACCTCATCCTCGAGCTCGAGCGCTACGGCGTGGCCGTGCGCGCCCGCAGCGAAGTCACCGCGCTGCACGGCTCAGGCGGCAAGCTCGACTCCGTCACGCTCGCAGACGGAGAGCGCCTGTCGCTCTCGTTCCTCTTCCTCTTCCTCGGCGCCGCACCCTGCACCGACTGGCTCGGCGAGATCCTCGCGCGCGACGAGAAGGGCTTCGTGCTGACCGGCGCCGCCGCCGGCGTCGAGGGCCTGCTCGAGACGAGCGTCCCCGGCATCTACGCCGCGGGTGACGTGCGCTCGGGTTCGATCAAGCGCTGTGCCACCGCGGTCGGTGAGGGAGCGATGGCCGTGCGCTTCGTCCACGAGCACCTCTCCGGCGTGCCCGCGTAGGCGCCCGGCGTGACCGTGTAGGACGCCTAGGTGCGCGCGATCGGCAGAGCGCGAACGTGAGCGCGAACGACCCCGGCGGGTTCGTGCTCAAGAGCGCTCTGCGCACGGCGATCGTGATGCCGCTCGCGTTCGCGCTCTCGCTGGAGGTCATCGGCGACGAGCAGATGGCGCTGTTCGCGGCGTTCGGCTCGATGGCGCTGCTCGTGTTCGTCGACTTCGGCGGCTCGCCCCGCGCGCGCCTGCGCGCGTATCTACTGCTGCTGCTCGGCGGAGCGGCGCTGATCGCGCTGGGAACGCTCTGCTCGCACTCGACCGCGCTCGCGACGGTCGCGATGGCCGTGGTCGGCTTCGCGATCCTGTTCGCGGGGGTGCTCGACGACTACGTCGCGGCCGCCTACGCCGCGGCGATACTCACGTTCGTGCTGTCCGTGATGGTCTCCGCGGACGTCGCCACGATTCCCATGCGCCTAGCCGGCTGGGGTCTGGCGGGAGCGCTCTGCGTCCCCGCGACGCTGCTGCTGTGGCCGGGGCGCCCACGCAACGCGATCCGCCACGGCGCCGCACAGGCCGCCCGCGCACTGGCGGAGCTCGTCGAGGCGGGAGCCGCAGGCGATCGCGCCCGCACCGAGGATGCGGGGCAGGCCGCCACGGCCGCAGTGGCCGGGGTGCGCGACCGCTTCGTCGCGATGACCCAGCGCCCCAGCGGCACGATCGGCCCGACAGCCGCGCTCGCACGCCTGATCGAGGATCTCGGCTGGCTGACCCGGATCGCCGTCCGTGCCCGCGAGCCGGCGCTGCCGCCGCCGGCGGCGGCAGCGCCAGCAGCAGCAGCGACGACGACAACGACCCCTCCCTGCCTGGACGAGCGCGCGGAGACCGAGGCGGCCGTGCCCGCCGCGCTGCGCGCGGTGGCTGCCCGGCTTGACGGCGCACCCGCGCACGCGACGCGCGAGCTGGAGCGTCTGGAGCGGGCCTACGAGTCGTTCAGCCGCGCCCAGCTCGAACACTTCCGGCGGATGCGAGCAGATCGCGACGAGGCCGAGGCGACGCGCGAGCTCGACGATGCCTACCGCCTGCGCCAGCTCTCCTTCGGGACTCTCCAGGCCGGTCGCGACGGGCTGCGGGCATGCCACGACCACGCCCGCGGCGCGGGCGCACTGCCGGCGGGGGACACGTTCCCAGCCGGGAGCGCGTCGCCGGCAAGGGACACCTTCCCGGCGGGGAGCGCGGCGTTGAGTGTGCAAGCGCTCCACGCGCGCCTGCGAGCGGGGAGCCGCGTGTTGCGAACTCACGCCAGCCCGAGCTCGGTGTGGCTGCGCAACAGCCTGCGCGGCGCGGCCGGCCTGGCGCTCGCGGTGCTCGTCGGCAAGTTGACGGACCTGCAGGACGGCTTCTGGATCGTGCTCGGCACGATGTCGGTGCTGCGCTCGAACGCCCTGACCACGAGCACGACGATCGCACGAGCGCTGCTCGGGACGCTCGTCGGCATCGTCGCCGGCGGACTGATCGTGATCGCGGTCGGCGCCGATCGCGGCGTACTGTGGGCGGTGCTGCCGTTCGCCGCGCTGCTCGCCGCCTACGCGCCCCAGGCGATCTCCTTCGCTGCCGGACAGGCCGCTTTCACGCTGGTCGTGCTCGTGCTGTTCAACCTGCTCCAGCCCGACGGCTGGCGGGTTGGCATCGTGCGCATCGAGGACGTCGCCGTGGGGGCCGGTGTCAGCCTGCTCGTCGGCGTCCTGATCTGGCCGCGCGGGACGCGAACCATCCTGCGTGAGGCCATCGGCGCGGCCTATGTGCGATCGGCCCAGCAGCTCGACGCCACGATCGCGTTGCTGCTCGGCGAGGGCGAGCCAGCGCACGCCGACCGAGCCACGCGCGAAGCATCAGACGCAGGACAGCTGCTCGACACGGCTCTGCGCGATTACCTCGCCGGTCGACCCACCGCACCGGGACGCCTGCACGATCTCACCGTGCTCAGCACCGGAGCCGGGCGCATGCGCCGAGTCGCCGGCCTGCTGGCGGACTCGCACGAGCTCTGGCGCCTGGCGCCGCTCCCACAGACGCCGCCTCGACTGGCGCGCGCACGCGAGGCCTTCGACTCCGAGCGAAGCGCCTGCTGTAGCTGGTACGAATCGCTCGGTAAGGCCATCTCGCAGGCGGCGCCCCCACCCGCGCCGGCAGGCGGCGAGCCAGGCGCGGGTGACGGCGACGCCGGAGCGCAGAGCACCGTGCCGGGGCGAGTCGTGCTCGAAGGCGCGAGCGCTCAGGACCAGGTGCAGCCGGGTCTCGCGATCGCCTGGGCCCAGCGCCACCTCGACGTCCTCGCCGAAATGGAGCCCGTACTCACAGCGGCTTACGGGCGCATCGGCGACGGGGTGGAGGCGTGAGGAGCGGAGAACTACGACTCGCCTGCGAGCTCAGGAGTCGGGAGTACCGGTCCGGCTATCCGGCAGCTCACCGTGTGCTGCCTCGAGATCGTGAAGATCGACGAGGTCGCGCTCGCGGCCGGCGATCCGCTTGAGCGCGACAAGGTCCGCCAGCGAACAGATCGGTGCCTCTACACCGTCGACACGACGTGTCTCAGCACGGGCGGACAGCTCGGCGAAGCTGAGCGGCGGCAATCGCTCCGCGAGCAGGTCAAGCTCGCCATGAGGTGTCGCAAGATGGATCGTCCTTCCCGGCACAAGAGTCTCGTCGGGTACCAGCGATCCATCCGGGCGAGTGGCCGGCCACTCGCCGATCAAGGTCCGCAACCGCTCAAGATTCTCAGGCTCCGGAGCGAGGATCACATCGACATCACGAGTAGCACGAACAACTCCGTGGCGGATCAGCGCAATCCCACCGATGAGCACATAGCGCACACCCACACGGTTGAGATCATCCAGGATCCGGCCAAAGCCACTCATCACGGCTTGAGTACGGACGCGGCCAGCTCCATCGCACTCAGACTCAAGGCAATGCCCTCAGCCAGCAGCTCGTCCGGGTCGCGAGCAGCATCGCGAATGAGCCGGTAACGACGCCACGCCTCACCCGCCGCCGCATCCTCGCCGGACGCTTCGGCCGCATGAGCCATACGGGAGGCTTCATCCAATCGTCTGGAGCCATTGGGGTCGCACATCGATGGCCAGACCCAGATTCGAACTGGGGACACCACGATTTTCAGTATAGATGCGGTGCCGCCAAAAACTGGCCGATTTGCAGGGCATTGACGATACCACCAGCCCGACTCATACCGTTGGCTTCCTGGGGATTCCTGCTGGTTTGGGCCGGGAGTCGGACATCGCCGGCCCAAACCCCGATCAGCCCCGATTCGCCGATGGCGAGAGGCGGACTTGAACCGCCGACACCTCGATTTTCAGTCGAGTGCTCTACCAACTGAGCTATCTCGCCGGGATCCACGATCCTAGCGTTTCTGGGCCGTAGAATGAGCCCGCTGAGCGCCTAATCGGAGCCCACCCTTGGCCAGGCAGATGGCGAGGCGTAAGACATGGTGCGCTGATCTTGGGGGCGCGGGTGGATCTGATCCGGTTCTCGGCGCCGATGATCTGCCCTGGATTTGGAGCTGGTGGGGCGGACATGAGCGCGCCCCGGCCAGCATCATTGAGGCTACCCGCACCAGCTTCTCGTGCTCCCGGACGCTCAGCAGCCCGCGAGCACGACCGTGGCGAACGGCCTGCTCGAGCAGATCGCTCCCGAGGTGCTCCCGTGCACACTGGCGCAGGGCGCGAGCAAGCTTGACGACGGGGACTCCCTCGATCGCGGTGACCTCAGCCGGATCGAGATCTTCGCGATGGATCACATACGCCCTGAGAATCGCTCGCTGCGGACCCGATGGATGAGTGGGAAGGCCTGCCTCATACCGTTGGTTTCCTGTGGATTCTTGGGGGTTTGGGCCGGGACGGGGGGTCCGGGCCGAAACCCTAATCGGCGGCGTTGATCGCCAATTGGGCGGCGAATGCCCGTTCGTATGCGGGCCGCGCCTCGCCGCGGGCAACATAGGCAGCGAGTTGCGGGAACTCGCCGAGGAGGCCCGAAGCTCTCAGTCTGAGCAGCACCGAGACCATCATCAGGTCGCCCGCACTGAACGCCCCATCGAGCCAGTCGCCGTCACCCAAGCGGGCGGAGAGCCGAACCAGCCGATCGCGAATGCGGTCCTTGACTAGGGGAAGGCGCTCATCGGCCCAGGGCTCCTCGGCCTCCAAGATCCTGGCGGCGACGAGTTCGAGGATCGGCGGCTCCACGGTGTTCAGCGCGGCAAACATCCAGGTGATCGCCCGCGCCCGCGCGTTGGGCTCGTTCGGGAACAGGCCCTCGTAATGCTCGGCGATGTGGAGGATGATCGCGCCTGTCTCGAACAGGACGAGGTCACCTTCCTCATAGGTCGGGATCAGGCCGAAAGGATGAAGGCGCAGATGCGCGGGCTCCTTCTTCGCACTGAACGAAACAAGGCGCACCTCGTAGGGCTGGCCCACCTCCTCCAGCGCCCAGCGAACGCGTGTATCGCGCGCTAGGCCCTTGCCGCCATCAGGCGAGCGCTCAAAGGCAGTGATGACGATGGACGTGGCGACGGCTACAGCATCGGCGCTGGGAGACCACGCGACGCTTGATATCGGGACGGCCAGTTTGAGCGCATGGAGCGGCTTCCCGGTGGTCGCGTTCCAGAGAACTAGGCGTCCACGGTGGTCGAAGCTAGCGAGATTCGCACCGTCGTTCGACCAAACGAGGCTATGGATTTCGGCGTCATGCCCACGAAGGCGTTGCTGTTGCACCCAGCCATTTACAGCCATACCACGAACTCAAGCCTCCTTGCAGCGACCATCGGCGCACCCTACCAAGCTGTTGGGATGCCATTCCGGCCATGTAGCTGCGGGGTGCTTAGCTCTTAGACCCTTCTCGTTGAGACAGAGGCAGCATGTATCTCCAACTTTTGGTTCTTTACAGGTAGGTGCTTCTTCACCTGAGCCGGCCATCGCCGGCGCTACCGCGGTCGCGGTCGCGGAGACGATCATGTGACCAAAGCTGGTTTCTGATCGCTTCCCGATCGACGCGACCGGTCCCGCACCGCGACCGGGCTCGCCCCTACTCAGCCCGCTCGAAACTCCTCCACCAGCGCCTCGTAGGTCCTGCCGCAGCCCCTCGCGGATCGAGACCTCGGGCTTCCACCCCAGCTCGCGTTCGGCGCGGCTCGCGTCCATGCAGCTGTGCTCCAGCTCGCCCTTGCGCAGACTCCGCGAGCTCCGGCTCCACGTCCGCGCCCGAGACCGCGCGCAGCTCGTTCCAGATCGTGCTCACGTCGGTCTCCACGCCCGTCGCGACGTTGAACGTGCCCGCGTTGCCCACCGCCGCCCGCATCGCGCTGACCACATCGCCCACGTACACGTAGTCCCGCGTCGGCTTGCCGTGCCCGTACAGCTTCGGGCGCTCGCCGCTGTAGAGCTTGTGCGCGAAGATCGCCACCACCCCCGCCTCGCCGTGCGGGCTCTGCCGCGGCCCGTACACGTTCCCGAGCCTCGTCACCGTGTTCGGCACGCCTTCCGCCAGCCCCCACGTCTTCACATACGCCTCGGCCGCCCACTTCGCCGCCCCATACGGGCTCAGCGGCGCGGGCTCGCGATCCTCGCTCGTCGGCATCGGCGCCTCGTCCCCATACAGCGCCCCGCCCGTCGACGTGAACACGACCGGCGCGCCCACCGCGTTCGCGGCCGCCACCACGTTCAGCGTCCCGCGCACGTTCACCTCGCAGTCCCTGCCCGGGATCGCTCACCGACACCGTCACGCTCGCCTGCGCCGCCAGGTGATAGACCGCCTCCGGGCCCACCTCCTCCACGACCCGCTTCACCCCGCCGCATCGACGATGTCGAGCTCCACCAGCCGCGCCTCGCTCGCCACCCGGCTCGGCCTTGCCCGAGGAGAGGTCGTCGATCACCGTCACCCCGTACCCGTCCGCGAGCAGTGAGTCCACGACGTGCGAGCCGATGAAGCCGGCGCCGCCGGTCACGATTGCCTGCCTGTCCGCCATGTCGGCGGAAATCTACCCGACGGCCTGCGCGTCGGGCGCGCGCTCGCGCTCGCGCAGCCTCTGCTCACCTTCGGACACCGAGCGCTCCAGCAGCGCTTCGACGGTCTCGATCGACTCGTCGATCCGCGCCAGCGCCTGCGGCTCCTCCTGGCGACCGAGCGTGTAGCGGCGCAACGTCGCCAGCACCCGCCGAGCGATCCCGATAGCCGCCCGCTCGCGCTCTGAGTCGATCTCGCCCTGCTCGCGCAGCTCCGCCAGGCGCCGCAACGCCGGTTCGATCACCTCGCCGGGGAGCGTCCACCGCCTCCACGCCGTCCTCGATCGCCTGCGCCACCGCGCCCTCCGCCATCTCCGCATCGCTGCGCTCCAGCGCCGTCACGAACGTCTCCAACGCGCTGTCCGCGACCGCCGCTCGGATCTGCGCGCACGTGCTCGCGGGCGTCCGGCCCCGAGCTGCCCAGCACCTCCAGGAACGCGTCCAGCAGCACCGGATCGAAGTGCCTGCCCCGCTCCTCGCGCATCATCGCCACGGCCTCCTCCACCGCGAACGCCTTGCGGTACACCCGGTCGCTCGTCAGCGCGTCGAACACGTCCGCGATCGCCACGATCCGCCCCTCGATCGGGATCGCCTCGCCCTTCACGCCGCGCGGATAGCCGCTGCCGTCCCACTTCTCGTGGTGGCTCAGCGCGATCGTCGCCGCCAGATCGAGGATCGCCGAGCTCGAGCCTTTCAACAGCCTGTGCCCCTCCTCCGCGTGCGTCTCCACGATCGCCCGCTCCTCCGCCGTCAGCTTGCCCGGCTTGAGCAGAATCGCGTCGGGGATCGCCACCTTGCCGACGTCGTGCAGCGGCGCCGCGTGCACCATCCGCAGGCAGAACTCCTCCTCCATCCCCACCTGTTCGGCCAGCAGCGTCGAGAACCGCCCGATCCGCTCGATGTGAGCGCCCGTGTCCTCGTCCCTGAACTCGACCGCCATCGACAGCCTGCGCACCGTCTCCGCCTGGGCGATCTCGAGCTCCGACAGCGCCTTGCGCAGCTCGCTCGAGCGATCTCCGATCTCCTTCTGCAGCGCCTCGCGATGATGCTCGCCCGCGAGCCACCCCACGCTCCGCCGCGGCCGCCGCCAGCACCAGCACGCACGCCGCCGCCAGCGCCGGCGAGGCCGCGAGCACCGCGCCCGACGCCCGCCGCGAGCGCCACGAGCACAGCCCGCGGCCGAGCGCCACGCCCTCCCGGCGCCGCGGGCTCCACCCTGTTGCTTGGCTTCGTTCATATTGTCTGTCGTCTCGCGCACTGGTCCGGTCTCGCATTCGGCATTTCGGCATCTGGCTTGAGTGCCGCACCAGCTATTTCGGCGCATTACCCGCATTCGGCCCGTTCCACACATCCGTGCGCCCCACCCATCCATCCGCGCGATCGGCCTCACCCCACACATCCGCGCGCTCGACTACCCTGCGCCGAGATGCAGCGTCGTGCCACCACCCTGCTGCCGGCGCTCCTCATGTCGGCGCTCCTGCTCCTCGCGATCGGCGGCTGCGGGTCCTCCTCCTCCTCCGGCAACGGCGTCGCCTCCAAATCGGCGAACGAAATCCTCGCCGCCTCCAAGGCCGCCGCCGACAGCGCGAGCTCCGTGCACGTCAGCGGCACCCTCAAGAGCAACGGCACGCCGATCACCCTCAACCTGAGCCTCGCCTCCGGCCACGGCGGGCGCGGGCAGATCTCCCAGGGCAACCTCTCCTTCAACCTGATCGTCGTCGGCGACACCATCTACATCAAAGGCAGCCCCGCCTTCTACAGCCACTTCGGCGGGAGCGCCGCCGCACAGCTCTTCCAGGGCAAGTGGCTGAAGGCTCCCGTTTCCGGAGGAGAACTCGGATCGCTCGCCACCCTCACCAACTTCGCCCAGCTTCTCGCCCAGACGCTCGCCAGCCACGGCGCGCTCGTCAAGGGCCCCACCTCCACCGTCGCCGGAACGCCCGTCGTCGAACTGCGCGACACCTCCAACAACGGCTCGCTGTTCGTCGCCACCACCGGCAAGCCCTACCCGATCCAAATCGTCAAGCACGGCTCCGAAACCGGACACATCACCTTCACCGCCTGGGACCAGCCGGTCTCGCTTTCCGCGCCCTCCGGCGCCATCGACCTCAGTCAGCTCGAGCAGTCCGCGCACTGACGACCCTGAGAGACGGCGGCGTCTCGGTATGCGCTGGCCGGAAGCCTCACCTCGTCCTCGCGGCATCGCCGCGGCGCCGGCCACGATCCCGGCATCCCGTACGTATCCTCGTGAGCACCAACCGCGAAAGGAGCAGCAGCGATGACCCTCGATCAGTCCAAGATGGGCCGCGTCGTGGCCGAGCAGATGGAGGCGCTCGAAGAACGCTTCGGCGATGACTGCCAGATCGGCGACGTCTGCACGATCGTCGAGGTCATCGGCCCCCACGGCTCCAGCGTCTCCGTCCGCTCCAGCGAAGCCCGCCCCCACACCACCATCGGCCTCCTGCGCATGGCCGAGGCGATGATGCTCGCCAGCATCGGCGGGCGCGAGTTCGGCGAGGGGGAGTAGGAGCCCGGCGCGACGTCGAAATCGGCTCGCCAGCAACGACACACCGCTCACCGCCAGCCGCGCACGTCAGGGACCCTCCTACAACCCCACCGCCACGTACTTCGTCTCCAAGTACTCCCCGATCCCCTCGAAGCCCCCCTCGCGACCGAACCCCGACTGCTTGACCCCACCGAACGGCGCGGCCGGGTTCGAGACGATCGCCCTGGTTCAGGCCCACCATCCCCGTCTCGATCCCCTCGCAGACGCGCAGCGCGCGCGACAGGTCGCGCGTGTAGACGTAGGCGACCAGCCCGTACTCGGTGCGGTTCGCCGCCTCCAGCGCCTGCTCCTCGGTCGAGAACGTCGGCGATCGGCGCGACCGGGCCGAAGATCTCCTCGCGCCAGCACGCGCGCGTCCTCGGGCACGTCCGTGAGGACGGTCGGCTCGATAGAAGTAGCCGCTGCGCCGCCAGCGCATTGCCCGCCGAGCGCGAGCCGCGCGCCGCGCCCGACCGCGTCCTGCACCAGCTCGCTCACCTTCTCGCGCTGCGCGGAGTCGATCAGCGGGCCCACGTCCACGTCGGGCTCGGTGCCGCGCCCGACCCGCAGCGGCGCCATCCGCTCGGTGAGCTTCGCCGCGAACTCCTCGCGCCACCGACTCGTGCACGTGAAAGCGGTTCGCCGCCGTGCAGGCCTCACCGACGTTGCGCATCTTCGCCGTGAACGCGCCCTCCACGGCCGCATCGAGATCGGCGTCCTCGAAGACGATGAACGGGGCGTTGCCGCCGAGCTCCATCGAGACGCGCAGCACCTGCTCGGCCGACTGTTCGATCAGCCTGCGCCCGACCTCCGTCGAGCCCGTGAACGACAGCTTGCGCGTGCGCCCGTCGCGCAGCAGCGGCTCGATCACCTCGCCCGAGTGCCGCGCCGTGATCACGTTCAGCACTCCCCCCGGCAGACCCGCCTCGCTGAGGATCTGCGCGAGCGCGAGCATCGACAGCGGCGTCTGCTGCGCCGGCTTGACGACCATCGTGCACCCCGCCGCGATCGCCGGGGCGATCTTGCGCGTGCCCATCGCCGTCGGGAAGTTCCACGGCGTCACGAACACGCACGGCCCGACCGGCTGGCGCATCGTCAGGATCCTCCCCTCGCCCGTCGTGTTGACCATGTAGCGGCCGTGCACGCGCACCGCCTCCTCGGAGAACCAGCGCATGAACTCCGCCGCGTAGGCGATCTCCGCGCGGGACTCGCCCAGCGCCTTGCCCATCTCCAGCGTCATCAGCAGCGCGAGCTCCTCGGCTCTGCGCGACGATCGCCTCATACGCGCGGCGCAGCACCTCGCCACGCTCGCGCGGCGCGCTCGCGGCCCATTCGGCCTGAGCGTCGGCCGCCGCCGTCAGCGCCGCCAACGCGTCCTGCACCTGCGCGTCTGCCACCTCCACGAGCGTCCGCTCGGTCGCCGGGTCCTCCACCGGCAGCGTGCCCGCCACCGCTCGCCGCGCGCCACTCCCCACCGATGAACAGCCCCGTGGGAACCCGCTCGAGCACCGCCTGCTCGCTCTCACGCCCAGTCATCGTCCCTACGGCTCCTTCCGGTCGCTCTTCGACACAGGTTCTCAGGGTCAGCGTCACGATAGATGGTGCTCGCGCCGCTCCGTGCCTGCTCATGCAGGGCTCATGCCCACCGCCCCTCGATCCGATCCTCCGGGTATGCCCTCACGCGCAGCGATCCAAGCGGCGCCGCTGAGAACCGCCCTCGCGGGCGGTCTCGCCGCGCTCGCGCTCTGCGCAGGCGCCACCGACGCTAACGCGGCGACAGTGACGGCGACCGCGACCGCGACGCTCGTGATCGCCGGCGCCGGCGACGGTCACGGCGTCGGCATGAGCCAGGACGGCGCCGACGGCTTCGCCGAGCACGGCTGGAGCAGCCGGCAAATTCTCGCCCACTACTACACCGGCACCGCGATCGGACAGGCGCCCGCGGGCGTAGTCGTGCGCGTCCTCATCGGCTCCGCCGTCCACCGCATCCCGCTCGAACGCTACGTCCGCGGCGTCGTCTCCGCCGAGGTCCCATCCGAATGGCCCGCCGCCGCGCTGCAAGCGCAGGCGATCGCCAGCCGCACCTACGCGCTGACCGCCCACGCCGGCGGATCGAAGTTCGACGTCTACGCCGACACCCGCTCGCAGGTCTATCGCGGCGCCGCCGCCGAAACGCCGCAGACGAACGCCGCCGTTGCCGCCACCGCCGGTCAGATCGTCACCTACGCGGGCGCGCCCGCGATCACCTACTTCTTCGCCGACTCCGGCGGCATGACCGAAGACGTGCAGAACGCCTGGCCCGGCTCCGAACCACAGCCGTGGCTGCGCGGGGTCTCTGACCCCTACGACACCGGCGCCCAGGCGCACTGGAAGCTCTCTCTTAGCTTCACCACCGTCGCCGCGCGCCTGCGCGGACTCGTCAAGGGAACCTTCCGCGGCATCGAGGTACTGGGGCGCGGCTACTCCCCGCGCATCCTCACCGCCGCGATCCTCGGCACGACCGGCAACACGCGCATCGGCGGCGACGAACTCGCCGCGCGCCTGGGCCTGCAGGACACCTGGGCCTACTTCAGCGTGCGCTCCGGCGCGGGGCCTGTCAAACCCGAGCCCGACCACAGCGGACGCTCCCCGGCGCCGGCAAGTGCGCCGGCCGTCGTGCCCGTCGCCACCCCCGCCGGACCCCAAGGCGGCTCAGCCGCGCCAGGCACGACGGCAAGCGCAGCGCAACCCACGGCGGCGGGCGGCACACTTGCCGGGTAGGGTCGGTCAAGCAATAGGTTGTGGGGTATGCCCCCCGCACCGCTGCTGATCGCCGACGTCCCCTGGCTGCTCTACCGCGCTTACTTCGGCGTGCCCAAAACGATCCTCGGCAGCGACGGACGGCCCGTCAACGCGCTGCTTGGGACCGTCAACGCGCTGCTCGCCGTCGTCGAGGAACGTCCGATACGCGCCGTCGTCGCCTGCTTCGGGGCCGAGCAGGCCGCCTACCGCGTCGAGCTCTACCAGCCCTACCACGCCCACCGCGACCCGATGCCCGCAGAGCTCGCCGAGCAATGGGCAAAGGCCCCTGGCCTGCTCGCGAGCCTCGGCTGGAACGTCTGCGACGCCGGCGAGCTCGAGGCCGACGACGCGATGTTCTCCCACGCGCGCACCGAGACCGAGGCGGGCGGCTCGGCGCTCCTCTTGACCGCCGACCGCGACCTCTACCAGGTACTCGACGAGCACACGATCCTCGTCAAGCTGGAAAAAGGTCGCATCGTCGAGGAGATCGGCCCCGGGCAAGTGCGCGAGCGCTACCACGGCGTCTCACCCGAGCAGGTCCCCGACCTGATCGCGCTGCGCGGCGACCCTTCCGACGGCCTGCCCGGCGCACCTGGCGTCGGCGTGAAGACCGCCGCCGAACTGCTCACGCGCCACGGCACACTCGAGGGCGTGCTCGCCGCCGCCGAATCCGACGATCGCCAAAAGCGCCCCCGCGCCACCGCCGCGCTGCTGGCCAACGCCGAGCTGCTGCGCGCCTTCAAGGACATCGCCACGCTGCGACGCATCGACGTGCAACGCCCCGCCGACCGCGCGCCCGACTACGCCGCGGGCGCCGACGCCGCCCGCGAGCTGGGCATGACGCGCCTGGCGGAGCGGCTTATACAGCTCGCCGAGGGCGCTTGACGGCAACTGAACTCCGTCAGCTCTCGGCATGGAAGGATCTGGGAGCACCAGTGGGCACTAGACGGAGCGGTATCGTTAGTGGCGATGAGCGCTGAACGAGTGTTTGATGTGGTGATCGTGGCCGAGCCGGAAGGCGGCTACAGCGTGTTCGTGCCCGAATTGCCGAGCGTCGCAACGCAGGGCGAGACGATCGAGGAAGCCCGCTCAAACGCACAAGAGGCGATCGAGGGATACCTCGAAGTCATGCACGAGGACGGCCTTCCCGTCCCCACCGTGCACCGCGACCGCGTAGCGGTCCACGCCGCGTGAGCCAGACCCCAGCCGTCACGGGCAAGCATCTCATCAAGGCTCTCGAAGATCAGGGCTGGTACGTCAAGCGCATCCGTGGCAGCCATCACATCCTGCGCCACCCGACCATTCCCGACGCGATCCCCATCCCCGTCCACGGCAACCAGCCGATCAAGAAGGGCACGCTCGGCAACATCCTGCGCACGGCCGGGATCAGCCGCGAGGAGTTCAACCGACTGCTTTGACGAAACACAAAGTGGGCTCTGACCGAGACTATCTGTGCCGAATCTGCCAAGCCATACGGCACTACTCGCTGCGCTCTGCTCATTTCCTCACCTCAGCTTCGGAGCCGACCCGCAGCACCACGCGAGAATGCGGCGGCAAGCTCGCGCCGCCCACCTGAGTACCTGAGCTGACGTAGCGAGTATGCGAAGACGCAGGCGTTGAACTCGCGAGCGCTACCAGAAACGTCCGTTGTCCACTCGCGGCATGTCGAGATGAACTCTGCGATTGGACACCCCTCTAGATAATCCGGTAGATCCGCCCAGTTCTCTGCTTGCGACATAGTCGGCCAATGACCGAGTTCGACTGGCGTGTCTGCATGCAATACGACGCTGAGCTCAAGCGTAACCGGATCGACCGCGTTCGTCGCGAGGGCCACCCGGCCAAAGTCGATAAGGATCGGGCGGCCGTGGGGATCGACGAGGATGTTTCCCCCATGCAGGTCACCATGGACGGGCGCCTGGCGCGCGTAGACCTGAACCGCCTCAAGCACCGTAGTCCGCCAGTCGACAAGTGCCGGTAGCTTGTCGAGGCTCCTATCCGGAACGAAAAATCGACGGACATCCCCGACGGACTTCGTCACGATCGTCTGATTATCATGCCACGGTCCGAGACTCGACCGGAGCTCGCGCACAACATGGGACGCAGACGAATCATCCTTCGCCAGAAGCTCGAAGAGAGACAAGTCGTAGTCATCAGCGAGTGCGTAGAACAGCGCACCACGATCTTGTGCTCCCGCTTGGAGCGTCTCGGTGTGGTTTGTGTAGTCACCGGCCCCCAGGATCGGCACAAACTGTACGTAACGTTTGAGCTCATCCTCGACGGCAGCGAGCGTGTTCAGCTTTGCCACGACACGACTCGTTACAGAGCCGTCTCCCGACCTTGCGTGCAACCTGAGCACACGCGCGTCGGACCGTCCTCCGTTCAGAGGATCCACGCGGATAGTCACGGCGCCGTGAGTCCGAGCATGGATTCGGACGAGGCGAACATCGAGTTCGCCGAGGAGACCAGGCATCACACCCGAGAGCTCGATGTCTCCGGCGAGGCGATTGAGCTTCTCTGCATGCCCACGGATCATCTCAATAACCTCCATGTACTCATCCTTGGTGCGTTCCACGGCAAGATTCGACAGGCCGTCACCGTAGAGGCTGTAACTCGGAGCGTCCGATAGTCGATCTCGTAGGTCCATCTTGTCGCCGTATCCAGTGAAAATGATGATCGGGACGCCGGGGGCCTCCACACGCATATGATCGAAGACCCTAAGCCCGTGCCCCTGATGTGGCAATGGAGCATCTAGCGACGCCGGAATTCGAAGATCGCACAAAAACAGGTCATATCCGCCAGTGCCTATTTGCTCGACCGCTTGCGCCGCATTCTCCGCAGTTGTGACAGAGATGCCGTGAGGCTCAAGATCGGCACGAACCTGGTCGTGGAGTTCCGGCTCGTCCTCGACAAACAGGACCTTCACGACAGCCCCACAGGGAAGGTAAGACGGAAGGTCGCGCCGCCATCCTCACGTTGGATCAAACTCGCCTCACCACCAATCGACCGTGCTGCTCGTCTCGCGAGGGCGAGCCCAACGCCGTCGTGGCCTTCCTTTCCACGGCTAACCGCAAACGCAAATGGTTCAAAACCCGCGGGTAGACCAACACCATGATCCAAGATCCCGATCCACCCCTCGCGATCAGTGGTGCCGAACGTCAGGGCGATTGGCTCGGGCCCGCCGGCTCCGGCAGCGAGCGTGCTCTCGCAGGCATTCGTCAGAGCGTTGCAGACTATTAGCTCGAAGCTATCACGGTTCTGCCGGAGCCGGATCGAAGCTTGCGTCAGCACGTCTATTCGAAGACAAAACCGGTCTCGGTGCTCTGCGGCTAGCTGCTCAAGTAGGTCAACAAGATCAAATTCATCTGTCTCATCAACCTCGGTAATCGCGACTAGCTGCTCCATCGCGTTCAGGAGCCGTTTTAGGCGGTCCAGATAAGCGTTTACGCCATCTAGGTCTGAACGAGCTGCCGCTGCTGAGGCAAGCCCCACTGGCCGACGGAGCTCATGCGCGAACGAGATCGTTACAGAACGCAGCGCTCTCACGTACAGCGCATCGTCCCACGGCGGCTCGTCCAAGTGATCATCCGAGGCACCGGCCTGCGGCACACGCGAGGCCCTGTCGCGAGATCTCCCGATTGCATCGTCAATAGCCTGCTGGACGTAGTGGTCAAGCTCTCGCCGGCGAATGCCTTCAAGCGTCTGTGTCTCGGATTGTGTCGCGTCCTCACCGAGAAGACGTGCGGCGGCTAGACGTTCGTCGCTCGACCCGACTCGCAGCAGGCGGAAAACCTCTGCTAGCGCGTCGGCCGGCCCGATCTCATCGTCACCCTGGCTGCGCGCCATAAAATTTTGCTCGACGTTCGAAAGCTTCGTGGCCGCCCTCCATCACAGAAGTAATCGCTTCCACGGTTTGCCTGTCATCGAGTGGCCCCGTGTGAACCTGGAAGCCGCGGTGACCGTCTGAACCAAGAAGTGTAACCTGAGAGGCATCTCCAAGGACAGGAATATTTGGGTTATGCGTCGAGGTGATCAGCTGGCTCGCGACGCTACGTCCAAGGATTGACTTCACAAGTGTGTCGACAATAAACGCACCATCGAGATGATCCTCAGGCTGGTCGAGGATCACCGGTCGATCCTCGTGTTGAAGAAGAATCGGGAGGATCGTGGTACATCGCTGGCCGGTCGACAGCTCCTCTGTGGGCTTGTACTCGCTGCCATCAAGAAGCTCAAGCCCAACTGCATCCTCCGTACGTGCAGTTAGCACCCTGCCCAGCCCGCTCTCTTTGATTCTGTCCATCACCCTCCGGGCTCTATCAGCGGGGATTTCTGCAGCTATAGATACCTTCTTGGCATCATCCCGTTCGACAGCCCGAGCGAGCTCCGCAGGACTAAGCGTCTGCGCTAGCTTGGGAGCCAACTCAACGTAATGGAGCCCAGAGCCCTTGAGGGTCTCGGCAATTGCGTGAGCGTAGGAACGCCAATCACCCGAACGCTGTACAGAAATTTGAATCCGCGGGTACAGGTTCGCTGTGAGTCTCTTGGCGACAAGTAGGCGCTCATCGAACCGTTCGACACGTACCGCCTCAAGGTTCTGTATCGCTTCATCCCGGCGCGTGCGAAGGGATTTGTGGCTAGAATCGCGCTCCTCGACCAGCGCTGTTAGGGCAATGAGCTGCGCCACGCGCTCACGGAGCGCCGCGAGACGGCGGGCAGCTAGCCCAACGCCTTCCTGGACTTGCTCAACTCGTCGACGAATGTCGCGGGCCTCGTCCTCAAGCGCTTTGATGTTCACGGCCTCGTCGCTTGAGCGCTCGGCGAGTTCCTCCTTGATCATGGCGAGCTTGACCATGCTTCCCTGGACGGAGCCCTCGGCCTCTAGCACGGCTGCTCGCGCTGGGACGAGGGGATCAGCAGTGTCCTCAGGCCACTTGGCGATCGTTGGGGTCGCAAGCGGCAAGGCCCTGAGCATCTCCACCCACCGCGAGAGCGCATCACCAGCCGCATCAACAGCCCCGAGGCGTACCCTGGCAGAGGCAGCTTGACGACCAAGAGTGTCGAGCCGCTTGAGATCAGCTGCCGTGACGGCGCTCTGATTTTCTGCAGTTGACGTCAGTGCTCGCTCGGCCTCAGCGAGAGCCTCCGTCTCAGACTCAAGACTCGCCGCTTGTCGACGCATATCATCAATGCCGAGCGCCAGCTCGCTCAGCTCGATCGTTAGAGACTCTGCTTCAGACGCAAGCGCTCGCTCGCGGTCGTTGATTGTGCCCTTCTTGGGACGAAAATTATCTAGGAGTAGTAGGCGCCCGCTCGGGTCCACCGCGATCTCCTCAACTTCGGTCTGGGCAAGGATGATCGGCTCGCGGACAGCATCAACAGGGCCTTCCGGTGCATCGTCCTGCTTCCGGCGGCTAAGCACCATGGGCTCGCCATCGACCATCAGCTCCACTGAGACGCGACCATCAGCGCCGAGAACCTCCCTCGCGTGCATAAGAGCGGACTCATTGAAGGCTCCGCCAAAGGCAGATACACCGAGACAGAAACGTAGGAGTTGGATGACCGATGTCTTGCCGACCCCCCTAGGTCCGATCAAGACATTCAGACCCGGCCCGAACCGCAGGTCGAGCCCGTCGAGAAAGCCTTCCTCTACGACTAGACGAGAGATTTGCACCGACGGTTGCACGCCGAGAGTCTTGCACGTCAGGACGCCGACGCGAGGTGCTTAGGCACCAGCCATGCCCGCTGACTACAGCTTCTCAGTTCGCGCCCTTCGGAATAAGAAAGGCACGCTGGACATGATCGCGCCGCTGCCGGAGCCTAGTGGCGCTTGATCCCTCAGCACATCCAACCCGCCTCTGGTTTGCACCCAAGCTTGGTATCCACGGGCAAAATCGAAGACCACATTCGCCCTAGGACGACGAAAATCCACGAGCTACCAGGGATTTTGCCTAAAACGGATGCAGGGATTCGAACTCTCGACCTTCGCCTGGCAAGACCATACTGTAGTCAGCTAGGCTGCATCCGCACGAGGTGGTCATTCTGGCCAGCCGCGCTGCCTCGTCGACAAGCGCAGCGTGACCGAGCCATGATACGCGCGGCCGTATCGGGACACGATCGCTTACGGGGTGAACTTGACGGTGATCACATCCCCATCGGCCATCGCATAGTCGCGCCCCTCGACCCGCAACGTCCCCCGCTCGCGCGCACCCGCGTAGCCGCCGGCCTCGACCAGCTCGCGCCAGCCGATCACTTCGGCGCGCACGAACCCGTGCTGGATGTCCGTGTGGATCTCCCCGGCAGCATGCCACGCGCTCAGACCCCGCCGCAGGTGCCACGACTGCGCCGGCTTGGCCTCGCCCGCGGTGAAGAACGCGATCAGCTCCAGCAGCTCAAACGCCTCGCGCACAACCCGCTCGAGGGGCGAGCGGGCATCCGCGCTACTCGCACCGAGCTCCGCGCGCATCGCCGCCGCGTCCTCGTCCTCGAGCTCGGACAGCTCGGACTCGATGCGCGCGCTGACCGCCACCGCGCGCGCGCCCTGCGCCGCCGCGTGCTCGGCGATCTCGGTGGGGACCTCATCCGAGCCCTCGTCCACGTTCGCGAGGAACAGAACCGGCTTAGCCGTCAGCGAGCCGAGATCGCGCGCCGCGTTCGGGGCCTCCTCGGGCGCCGGCACCGTACGTACCGGTCGGCCCGCCTGCAGCGCGGCGATCGCCTCGTTCAACCACGCCTCCTCGGCCACCGCGACCCTATCTCCGCCGCGTGCCTGTTTGGCCACGCGCTCGACCCGGCGCTCGGCCTGCTCCAGATCGGCCAGCGCAAGCTCCGTCTCGATCGTCGCCACGTCCGCCAGCGGGTCGACGCGTCCCTCCGGGTGCACCACCCCATCGTCGGCGTGCGCGCGCACCACGTGCACGATCGCGTCGGTCTCGCGGATGTTCGCCAGGAAACGATTCCCCAGACCCTCGCCCTGATGCGCCCCTGCCACGAGCCCCGCGATGTCATGGAAGTCGATCGTGTCCCACACGATCTCCGACGCGCCCACCGTGCGCGCGACCTCCTCCAGACGCGCGTCGCGCACCGGCACCACCGCCACGTTCGGCTCGATCGTCGTGAACGGGTAGTTCGCCGCCTCCGCGCCCGCTTTCGTCAGCGCGTTGAACAGCGAGGACTTGCCCGCGTTGGGCATTCCCACGATCCCGATCCTCGTGCTCACGCAATCGCCTCCGCGTCGATAGTCGCCGAATTCGCCCCGAACGCCCGTTCCACGCGATCTACGCCAAACGGGCCAGCGCCCACGAGCGCTCCCAACGCGGCCCCCGCCAGCACATCCGACGGGTAGTGCACGCCGAGGTACAACCGCGACAACGACAACTTCACCGCCAGCCCGTACAGCACCGGCGCGGGCAGTCCCAGGCGCGTGTACAGCCCCGCCGCCGCGAACGACGTCGACGCATGCGCACTCGGAAAGCTCAGCTGCGTGGGCGTCCCCGTCAGCGCCGGCAACCCCGACAGCTCCGGGCGGCGGCGGCGAACGGCCAGCTTGATCGCCGTGTTCAGCACATACGTCCCCGCAACCGTTCCCACCGCCCGGCTCCAACGCTCCGCGCGCGGACGGTCGAGCGCCCAGCCCACCGCACCGATCGCCAGCCACACGCCACCGTGCTCGCCCAGACGCGAGAAGCCCGCGACCGCGCGCTCCACCCTTCTATCGCCGTGACCACGCGTGCGCAGCGCACGCAACAACCGCTCGTCCAGCGAGCGCAACGGACTACGCACCAAAGCCTACGCGGGAGTCCTCATCCTCCGCGCGTACGTACACGACCTGCCCGAGATACAACCGCACGGGACCGTCCTCGCTCTCCAGCTCGTGCCAGCCGCCGTCCTGCAGCGCCTTGTACAGGGCCTTCAGCTGGTCCTCCCCGACGCGCAGCGCCAGCACCTGGCCGGCCGCAAAGCCGATGCTGATGCGACGCAACGCCGCCATCAGTGCGCCGCCGCCGGTTGCACGATCTCGATCAGCACGCCGCCGGCCGCCTTCGGATGCACAAACGCCACGCGCGAGGCGCCGATCCCAGTGCGCGGCTGCCTGTCGATCAGCCGCAGCCCGGCCTCCTCCAGCGAGGCCAGCGTCGAGTCGATGTCATCGACCTGGTAGGCCACGTGATGCAGCCCCGGACCACGGTTGGAGATGAACTTGCCCACCGGCGTCTCCGGGCCAAGCGGCGCGAGCAGCTCGACGTGGTTCTCGCCTACGTCCAGCAGCACCGCCTCCACACCCTGCTCCTCCACGACCTCGCGATGGGCCACGTCCAGCTCGAACAGCTCGCGGTAGAGCGCCAGCGAGCTGTCCAGATCCTCGACGGCGAGGCCCACATGGTCGATGCGGTTCAGCACGCGCCGCAGTCTATCGGCGCTCGACGCCCGCGCCGGTTTCAGCGCCTGCGCCCGCAACCGGCGGAGCCTCGATCGCGGCGGGCCCCACGGGAGCATCCCGCGAGGCAGCTGCCGCGACCACGCGCAGACCGACGCCCGGGGCGCGCTCCAGGCGCGGAACGCCGCTCATGATCCGTTCGATCGCCTCGCGGTCGAGCACCTCGCGCTCGAGCAGCTCGAACGCCAACGCGTCGAGCTGGGCACGGTGAGCGACGATCAGCTTCTGCGCCGCGCGGCGCGCCTCGTCGATCAGCTCCTGACGCTCCTCGTCGCGGATGCGCAGCGTCGTCTCCGACAGCCGCACGTTCCCGTCCGGGGCGCGCCCGCCGCCGGCGGTGCTCATCGCGAAGTCGTGCACCATCGAGTGCGAGATGTCCGCCACCCGCTTCAGATCGTCCGAAGCGCCCGTCGTGATCGCTCCGAACACCACCTGCTCGGCGACGCGGCCGCCGAGCAGCACGGTCATGTAGTCGAGCAGCTCCTCGCGCGTCTTCAGATAGCGATCCTCCGCCGGCAGGTTCAGCGTGTAGCCGAGCGCGCGTCCGCGCGGGACGATCGAGATGCGATGCACGCGATCGACCGATGGCAACAGCTCTCCGCACAGCGCATGCCCGGCCTCGTGGAAGGCGACCACGCGCTTCTCGTGCTCGTTCAGCACGCGCCGCGACTGCACGCCGGCGATCACACGCTCAAGGGCGCTGTCGAAGTCGGCGTCCTCGATCGTGCTCGCGCTGCGCCGCGCCGCGAAGATCGCCGCCTCGTTGCAGATGTTCGCGAGGTCCGCGCCCGTCAATCCGCTCGTCTGCTGCGCGACCATCCCCAGATCCACGCGCCCGAGCGGCTTGTCGCGCGTGTGCACCGCCAGCACGCCTTCGCGCCCGGCCACATCCGGCGGCGCGACGAACACCTGCCGGTCGAAACGCCCCGGACGCAGCAGCGCCGGGTCGAGCTTGTCGAGCAGATTCGACGCGGCGATCACCACCAGGCGCCCGCTGCCCCCCGCAAACCCGTCCATCTCCACGAGCAGCTGGTTGAGCGTCTGATCCTTCTCGCCCGAGATGTCCGAGCCGCGCCGCCCGCCGACGGCGTCGAGCTCGTCGATGAAGATGATCGCCGGCTCGTGCTTGCGCGCGATCGCGAACAGGCGCCTGATCCGCGCCGCGCCGAGGCCCGCGAACATCTCCACGAACGCCGCCGCCGACTGCGCGAAGAACTGCGCGCCCGACTCATTCGCCACGGCCTTCGCCAGCAGCGTCTTTCCGGTTCCCGGAGGGCCGTGCAAAAGGATACCCTTCGGCACCTTCGCACCCAGCTTTTCAAACTGCTTCGGGTCGCGCAGGAACTCCACGATCTCCTGCAGCTCGCCCTTCGCGTCGTCCACGCCCGCGATGTCCGCGAAGGACACCGACTGGTTCGAGGAGGGCTTGATCTGCTGCGGCTTGACTTTCGGCATCACCTTCAGCGTGCGCCACATCAAGTAGATGAGCGCACCGAAGAACAAGATCATCAGGACCGGCTCCCAGTCCAACGCCCAGTTCTGAATGTTCTGTGAAATCGACGTCGCGATCGTGTTCGTCATCCGTGCTCCCTCATAGTCGCCACCCTTGGCTGTAGATCAACCTAGCATCCGCATTGCCAAATCGCGAAAGAATTCTGTCGCAAAAGTCAAGTCGCGCACGTCGATGCGCTCGTCCGCGCCGTGGATCAGCGGCGCCGTCTCCAACAGTGATTGGTGGCGCTGGGGGAAGAACCCGTACGCCACGCACTCCGGGAACGCCGCACGGAAGTGGCGCGAGTCGGTGAACCCCGGCAGGATCGTCGGCGCCGTCAGTGCTCCCGGATCGCGCTCGGACACCCACTCCGAGATCGCGTCCATCAGCGGCGAGGACATCGGCGAGCGGTTGCCCACGACGCGCTCGGTGAACTCGATCGCGCAACCCTCCGTAGGGTCGGCCGGGTCTGCGGGACCCGCGTGATCGGCGTGCAAGCTGGAGTCGGGCTCCAGGACTTCGGCAAGCGCGCGCCTGACCTCCGCCTCCCCGAGGCCCGGCGGCACGCGGCAGTCCACCTTCAACACCGCCCGGCTCGGGATCACGTTGATCTTCTCCGAAGCCGCGATCCGCGTCGGCGCGAACGTCACGCCGAGCATCGGCTCGAACATCGTCGCCAACCGCTCATCCGCCGCGTGCAACCGCGCCACCGATCCCACCGGATCCTCCGGGTCCTCGCCCAGCGCCGCGAGGAACGCGCGGGGCTCGGCCGTCAACTCGTACGCCGGCGAGCGCGCACCGAGACGCTCCAGCAGCGGCGCCATCTTCAGCAGCGCATTCACGCCCATCTTCGGCATCGACGCATGCCCCGCCACTCCGTCCGTCGTGACCGTGAAGCGGAACACGCCCTTCTCCGCACAGCACACCCCGTAGCGGCGCACGCCGCCGTACTCGAACACGCAGCCCGCGCCCTCGTTCACGAGCATGTCGCAGCGCACCGCCTCTGGATGCTCGCGCGTGATCCACTGCGCGCCGAGCGCGCCACCGGTCTCCTCGTCGACGACCGCCACGATCAACAGCTCTCCCCGCTCAGGGCGCCAGCCCGAACGCGCGAGCGAGCACGCGGCCGCGATCTCCGCCGCCACCTGCGACTTCATGTCCAGGGCGCCCCGCCCCCACAGGTAGCCGTCGGCGATGTCCCCCGACCACGGCGAGTGCGCCGGGTTCCACTCCCGTGGATCCGCGAGCACCGTGTCGACGTGCCCGAGGTAGCAGAGCGTCGGACCTTCACGCTCGCCGCGCAGCCTCGCCACGAGGTTCGGCCGCTCGGATTCGGCGCCGAGCAGTTCGCACTCAAAGCCCGCCGCCCGCAGATGCGCCGCGAGATATTCCTGCGCCGCACGCTCGGCTCCGGGAGGATTGACCGTGTCGAAACGGATTAGACCCTGAAGCAATTCCTGAGCCTCGACGGAGGGATCGGGCTGAGTCATGCGGGAATGGTACGTCCCGTCACCCGCCGCGCACCCGGCACCGCCGCGAGCAGTTCGCGCGTGTAGGGCTCGCGCGGTGCGCTGTAGAGCTGCGCGTTGGACGCCAGCTCGACGATGCGCCCCTCGTGCATCACCGCGATGCGATCGCACATGTGCCTGATCACCGACAGGTCGTGGGAGATGAACACCATCGTCAAACCCAGCCGGCGCTGCAAATCGCGCAGCAGGTTCAGGACCTGGGCCTGGATCGACACGTCCAGAGCCGACACCGGCTCGTCGGCGATCAGCAGCTTCGGACCCAACGCGAGCGCACGGGCGATGCCCACACGCTGGCGCTGGCCGCCGGAGAACTCGTGCGGGTAGCGGTTGTAGTGCTCGGGGTTCAGCCCCACCGTCTCCAACAGCCCCTGCACTGCGCGCCTGCGCGCTGCACTATCGGACTCGACGCGATGGACGACCAGCGGCTCGGCGACGATCGAGCCGATCGTCTTGCGCGGATTCAGCGAGGAGTAGGGATCCTGGAAGACCATCTGCAGCTCGCGCCTCACCGGCTTCAGACCCCTGCCGTGCAGCGCGGTGATCTCGCGTCCCTCAAAGCGCACCTTCCCGGCGCTCGGCTCGAGCAGCCGTGCGATCAGACGCGCGGTCGTGCTCTTGCCCGAGCCCGACTCCCCGACGATGCCGAACGTCTCACCGCGCAGCACCTCGAAGGAGACCCCCTCCACCGCGCGCACCGAGCCGAGGTTGCGCCTGCGCATCACGCCCCGGTCGATCGGGAAGTGCTTCGTAAGGCCCCTCACCTCGAGCAGCGTGCCGGCCGAGCTCGTCCCCGCCGACCTCGTGCCGAGCGCCTCGGAGCCCATGCCGAGCGCCTCGGAGCCCATGCCGAGCGCCTCGGAGCTCATCCCAGCTCCTTCCACAACCGCCGCCGCTCCACGGGATCGAGCAGGCACGCGACCTCGTGATCGGGCTGTCCCGGCACCGGCTCGAGCGTCGGGTCGGTGCGGGCGTGCTCGGGCGTCGAGTAGGGACAGCGCGGATGGAAGCGACACCCCGGCGGCAGCGCCAGCGGGCTGGGCGGACTGCCCGGGATCGGGGTCAGCAGCTCCTCGCGCGGGCCGTCGAGCGTGGGGATCGAGCGCAGCAACCCCCACGTGTAGGGGTGCTCGGGGACCGCGAAGATGCGCTTGGTCGGAGCGTGCTCGACGATCCGCCCCGCGTACATCACCGCGATCTCATCGGCCATCTCCGCGACCACGCCGAGGTCGTGCGTGACGAGCACGAGCGCCATGCCCCGTTCGCGCTGCAAGCGCGAGAGCAGCGCAAGGATCTGCGCCTGCACCGTCACGTCCAGCGCCGTCGTCGGCTCGTCCGCGATCAGCAACTTGGGCTCGCCCGAGAGCGCCATCGCGATCATCGCCCGCTGGCGCTGACCGCCCGAGAGCTCGTGCGGATAGGAGTCCACGCGCACCGACGGCTCGGGGATGCCGACGAGGTCGAGCAGCTCGATCGCCCGCGCCCGCGCCGCGGCCTTCGAGATCTCGCGGTGCGCGCGAATCGCCTCCACGATCTGCGCGCCCACGCGGTACATCGGGTGCAACGACGACAGCGGGTCCTGGAAGACCATCGCGATCTCATTGCCGCGGATCGCGCGCAGCCGCGGCTCGGGCAGCGACAAGAGATCGCCGTGACCGGAGAAGTCGATCCGCCCGCTGACACTCGCACCCTCCGCGCGCGTCAACCCCAGCACGCTCAGCGCCGCCACCGTCTTGCCCGACCCCGACTCGCCGACGATCCCCAGCGTGCGCCCGGGCGCCAGCTCGTAGGAGATCCCGTCCACGGCCTGCACCAGCCCGTCTTCGGTCGTGTAGCTCACGCGCAGGTCCTCAACGCGCAACAACGGTTCCTCGCTCGCGGGCGCCCTCGCGGGCGCGGAATCCGACGCAGAGCCTGCGGAAGCTCGGGCGCCCGCGGGTGCGGGCGCCGCCGGCGCCGCGTCGGAGGTCGCGCCGGGACGCGGCGAGGGAGCGCCCGCCTGCGAAAAGCCGATGTCCTCGAGCGGGCTCATGAGTAGCGGACCCTCGGATCTAGATAGGCGTAGGCGATGTCCACGGCGATGTTCGCGACGATGATGAACAGCGCCGCCAGCAGCACGGTCCCCTGGATGATCGGGAAGTCCGCGTGGGTGATCGCGTCGTAGTTCAGCCGGCCGATCCCGGGAATGTCGAACACCGTCTCGATCAGCACCGCGCCGCCCAGCAGCACGCCGACATCGAGCGCGAAGATCGTCAGGATCGGCGTGATCGCCGCGCGCACGCCGTGGTGCATCACGACCTGCCGCTCCGGGAGCCCCTTGGCGCGGGCCGTCCGGATGTAGTCCTCGCCCATCGTCTCGATCAGGCTGCCGCGCATCAGCCGCGCGTACACCGCCGCGAACCCCGCCGCGAGCACCAGCCACGGGAGGATCAGCGAGGTGAGCCATTTCGAGGGGTCAGACGGTCAGGCCCTCATACGAGCCCGAGCCCGGGAACACCTTGACCTGGCCGATGTCCGCGGCGAACAGGTACAGCACGATCAGCCCGAGCCAGTATTCGGGCGCGGAGATGAACAGCAGCGCCACGCCCATCGCGCTGCGATCCGTGCGCGAGCGCCGGCGCAATGCGGAGACGATGCCGATCGGCAGGCCGATCGCCATCCAGATGATCGCCGAGCCGATCGTCAGCGAGAGCGTCGCGGGCAGGCGACCGAAGATCAGGCTCTTAACCGACGCGCCGCTGTAGTAGCTGTAGCCGAGGTCGAAGTGCAGGAACAACCCCTTCATGTACAGCCAGAACTGCGTCAGCAGCGGTTTGTTCAGACCGAGGTTCGCCCGGATCTCGGCGATCACCTTGGGATTCGCGCTGCGCCCTCCCCGCAGCCGCGCGGGGTCAGCCGTGGGCAGGATCCTGAACAGCACGAACGTCAGCGCGGAGACGAGGATCAGCAGCAGAACGCCCCACAGCAGACGGCGGATCACATAACCGGTCATCGACGCTCACCCCGACCGCGGGCTGCGCCCGCGGTCGGCTGCTCGGCTCGGCGCGCGCATCGACTCAGCTCACTTCAGCGAGGTGAACGAGTAGTCCCACGCGCCGATGTTCCACACGTCGCCGACGCCCGCGACGTCGTGCGCCTCGATGTTCGGCTCCTTGTCGAACGCGAACGGGATCGCCGCGGCCTGAGCGACCAGTTCACGGTCGATCGCGCCCCACGCGGCGGCGCGGGCCTGCGTGCCGACGATCGGTTCGGCTTCTTCCATCTTGCGGTTGATCGTCGGGTCGTTCACCTGGCCCCAGTTGTTGTTGCCTGAGGCTTCGATGTGCTTGCCGTTGAAGGTCACGTCGAGCACGCCCTGCGGATCCCCGAAGTCAGCGGCCCAGCCCACGCTCGGGCAGACGTCGATCTCTTCCGCGGGCGTGCCGCAGAACTTCGAGTACATGACCGACGAATCGACGAGGCTGAACTTGGTTTTGAAGCCCAGATTCTTCAGCGTCTGGTTGACGATTTCGGCGTCCTGCGCATCAGGGCTGCCGGTCGAACCGACCACCTGCAGCGTCGCGCCACCGGTGTACTTACCGCTGGGATAGCCCGCGAGGCGCATGTACTTGGCGGCCACCTGCGCGTTCCCGGACGGATACTCGTTGTAGTCGACCTGCGGCCCCTTCAGCCCACCGGCCTGTTCGAAGCCGGGGATTTCGGGGTAGATGAAGTGCGTCATCACGTTCGTAACCAGTTCGCCGCCGCGGGCCTTGTTCATCGCCACGCGGTTCAGCGCCGCCCAGAAGGCCTTGCGCGTGTTCACGTTCGCGAACGGACCCTTGTGGTTGTTCACGGCGATGTAGTTCGTGCCGGCGCCCGGAGAGATCTCCAGCTGCGAGCGGTGCTGTTCGTAGGCGAGCTGGACGATCGACTGCGCGGGCGTGTCGTTCTGGACCATGTGCGAGCCTTCGAGCACCTGTCGGCCGATCACGTTCGGGTCCCCGCCGATCTGGATGTTGATCTGGTTTAGATAAGCCGGGCGGAAGTCGGTCGAGGAGCGCCAGTTGGGGTTGCGCACAAGCGTCGCGGACTTGCCCGGTTCGTAGCCGACACCCAGCACCTTGCCTTCGCTGTTTGACTTAAACATGTAAGGGCCCGTCGCCACGAGGTAGTTGCCGTATTCGGTCGGTTTGTGCGCGTCGTAGCGGCGCGCGTATTCCTGCGGCACGGGTGCGCTCAACGGCAGCACAAGCGCCGAGGCGAGTATCTTCGCCTTCGGTTCGGTGAGGTGAAAGACGATCGTGTGCGCGTTGGGCGTGGCGATACCGGGAATCGCCCCACCGTTGGCCTTGCTCGCGCCTTCCAGCGCCCCGAAGTACGTGGAGAAGTATGGGTTGGCGACGTTTTCGTTCGCGCCGCGCTCGATCGCATAGGCGACGTCCGCGGAGGTGACTTCGCGGTTGACGGGCGGACTGAAGTGCACGCCCGAGCGCAGGTGAACGGTGACGGTCTTGCGATCGGAGGAGATTTCCGCCGGGCCCGAGGCCATGTCGGGGGTGGGCGCGGCGAAGGTGTTCGGCTTGTAGGAGAAAAGCGGGCGCTGCGTCGCGTAGATCGCCTCGTAGTCGACCGAGGAGTAGGCCTGGCCCGGGTCGAGCCGTTCGAAATCCTGGTGGTTGAGGACCGTGAGCGTGCCGCCGCGCACGCCACCCGTCAGGGACTCGCTCGTAGGGGTCAACACGCCGGGCGGCGCCTTGATTCCGCTCGCACCCGCGACCGTGCCCGAGCCCGAGCCCGAACCGCACGCGGAAAGGCCCAGCGCGAACGCCGCGCCGACGCCCCCGACGAGCGCAAGCGAAGCCGACCTGCCGATTCGGTTAAGCAACAACGGTACCCCTCCTGTATATGGCGAATCGTGTGGTGAATCGCCGCGTCATCGCGCGATCCTTGGGTTCAGAGCGTCCTGCAGGCCGTCGCCGAGCAGGTTGAATGCCAGCACCGTCAACAGCAGTGCGATTCCGGGAAAGACCATGTACCACCAGGCCGTGCTGAACGTGGGAGTCGCGGCGGCGATCATCTGCCCCCAGCTGGCCGTGGGCGGGCGCACGCCCACCCCGAGGAAGGAGAGAGCCGCCTCCAAGAGGATGTTCTGCGGAATCAGAAGACTCGCGTAGACGACGATCGGAGCGAGCAGGTTGGGCAGGATCTCGCGACCCATGATGCGCGCGTCCGAGGCGCCCTGCGCGCGGGCGGCGACGACGAACTCCTGCTCGCGCAGCGAGAGCACGAGACCGCGCACGATGCGCGCGATGTACGTCCAGTTGACGAGCGCGATCAGAAAGATGATCACGCCGAGGCCCGACTGCACGTGTCCGCCGAGACAGCCCCGCACCTCACAGGCGGCGCCGAGCCCGAGCCCGAGCAGCAGCACGGGGATCGCCAGCACGACGTCGACCAGGCGCGAGAGCAGCGTGTCGGTCCAGCCGCGGTAGTAGCCCGCGAGCAGGCCGACGATCGTGCCGAGCACGGTCGCAACGGCCGTGCCGACGAGGCCGACGATCAGCGACACGCGCGTGCCGTAGATCACGCGCGAGGCGACGTCCTGGCCGAGCGGGTCGACGCCGAAGGGGTGCGCCGCGCTCGGTCCGAGCGGGCTGCCGAAGGCGTTCGTGAGGTTGGGGTTCTGCACGCTCGGGCCAGGCAACCCCAGCAGCGAGACGATCAGTGGCGCGGCGATCGCGACGACGATCAGCAGCGCGATGAACCACAGCGAGACCAGCGCGCCGCGATCGCGACGAAAGCGCCGCCAGAACAGCTGCAGGGGAGATCGCGCGGCCTGCACGCCCGCGCCATAGTCCGAGAGGTCGGGCAGATCGAGGCGTCCGCCAGTCCCGGGCAGCAGCTCGGCTGCGCCCACGCTCATGGCTTGATCCTCCGCAGGATTCTCATCGCATGCAACACCGGGTACAAGAGTTCGACACGAACTCCTCGGCAACCTCCCGAAGAAACTAAATAGGTGCAAGGCGCCCATAGGCGCCTGTCCGCATCCCACGCGCGGGATAATGCGCCGATGGAGGTTCGGTGACGGAGACCTTGTTCGACGGTGGCGAGCTCGACGACGCGGCTCCCCAAAGCTCCGCGAGAGCGCAGGCGGTGGAGGCCTCGGCGGTGGCGCATCCGCTGGCCGTGAGGATGCGCCCGGCGCGCCTTGCGGAGTTCGTCGGGCAGAGCCACCTGCTGGGCGAGGGCTCGGGGCTGCGCACGGCGATCGAACAGGGTCGTCCGCACTCGATGGTGCTCTACGGGCCGCCCGGAACAGGCAAGACCACGCTCGCGCGGCTCGTCGCGAGCAACTCCGAGGCCGCCTTCGAGGAGCTGAGCGCGGTGCAGGCGGGGCGCGCGGAGGTGCGCGCGGTGATCGAGCGCGCCGCGCATCGGCGCGGGCTGGGAACGCCGACCGTGCTGTTCCTCGACGAGATCCACCGCTTCAACAAGGCCCAGCAGGACGCACTGCTGCCGGCGGTCGAGGACGGGCTCGTGACGCTGATCGGCGCGACGACCGAGAACCCCGCCTTCGAGGTCAACGGCGCGCTGCTCTCGCGCCTGCGCGTGTACGCGCTGCAGGCGCTCAGCGCGCAGGAGGTCGCGACCGTGCTGCATCGCGCGGTAACCGACGCGCAGGTCGAGGTGGACGAGAACGCGATCGGGTTCCTCGCGGCGCGCAGCGCAGGCGATGCGCGCACGGCGCTGAACGCGCTCGAGCTTGCGCTGGAGACAGCGGCGGAGCTCGGCGAGGCCCGCGTGGACGTGGCGCGCGTCGAGGACGCGCTGCAGCGCAAGGCGGTGCTGTACGACAAACGCGGCGACCGCCACTACGACTACATCTCCGCCTGGATCAAGGCCACGCGCGGCTCGGACCCGGACGCCTCGCTGTACTACCTCGCGGTGATGCTCGAGGGCGGCGAGGACCCGCGGTTCATCGTGCGCCGGATGGTGATCCTCGCCTCCGAGGACGTCGGCAACGCCGACCCGAACGCGCTCACCGTGGCCGTCGCGGCGGCGCAGGCCGTCGAGCACGTGGGCCTGCCCGAGGCCACGTTCGCGCTCGCGCAGGCCGCGATCTACCTCGCGCTCGCACCCAAGTCGAACGCCGCCGGGCGCTCGCTGGGCGCCGCGCGGGCGCACGTGCGCGAGCACGGCGCCGCGCCCGTGCCCCCGTGGCTGCGTCCCGGCGCACGGCCCGGCCTACAGGGCGGCGGCTATGACTACCCGCACGAGCACCCCGGGCAGCTCTCCCCGCAGGAGCTCGCGCCAGACGGTGTCGTCGGGGAGCGCTTCTACCGGCCCGGCGAGACCGAAGCGCGCCTGGCCGAGCGCCTGGAGGAAGTGCGCCGGCTGCGTGGGCGGTAGCGCTCAGGCGGCCGTCTGGCGCAGCGCGCTCGGGAGCGGACCCACTCCGAGCACGCTGCGCACACGCAGCTCGATCTGCTCACCGAGCCACGGCACATTGCGACTGGCGATCATCGCGCGCGCGGCGAGCACGACGACGGCGCCGGCGGGAAGCGCACGCGGATCGCTCTCGCGCAGGCCGGCGACCGGACGCAGGGAGCGGGGAACGAGTGCGGTGGCGGCATAGCCGAGCGTGCGAAACGCGGGCGCCAGCGCCGCCTGCGAGCCGCTACCGGGCAGCTGGGGGCGACGTACGAACTCGATCGTCGCGGCGGCATCGGCGCTCGAGCGCAGCGTGGGGAGCACTTCTGCGAAGTAGGAGCGATATGCGTCAAGCGAGTCGGGAACCCGCGCTGTGGGGATCTCCATCAGCTCCGCGGCCGCGACCTGCTCGCGCAGGTAGCGATCCTGCTCGGATGAGCTGAGTCGTCCGCCGTAAGCGCGGTACGCGGCGAGGAACGAGTGGACCTCGACGCAGTGCACCCAGAGCAAGGTTTCCGGATCGCGCGCCGAGAACGGCCGTCCGGTGACGCTGTCCACGCCGGCGACGCGAGCGTGCAGGCGACGCACCCGCGCCGCCGCGGCGTGGGCGGCGGCGGTGTCGCCGAAGGTCACGGCATGGACATAGACGCTGGTCCCGCGCAGACGCCTGAGCGGATCGGAGCGAAAGTCCGAGTACTGCGCGACACCTGCCATCGCCAGCGGATGCAGCGCCTGGATCAGCAGCGCGCGCAGCCCGCCGACGATCATCACAGGATTGGAGTGCACCCGCCAGGTGACGCTGCCCGGCCCGAACAGGCCGTGGTCTACGCGCCGCACAACGGGCGCCGTGTCGCGAGTCGGGGTGGTCATCGCTAAGACCCAACCCTAACCGCTCGTCAACCCTGCGTCTCTCGATACGGCTCGGCCGGCCGGTGATGGTAAAGCGAAGAGAGAGAGAGAGAGAGAGAGAGACCACTCTCCGGAACCGGCATCGCGCAAGCGGCGATAATGACGCCGTGCAATCCCGAGACCCAGCCACGGGCGCGCTGTTGGGCGAGGTGGCTGACACCCAGCCCGAGCAGATCGACGCGCTCGTCGCGGGCGTGGCGCACGTGCAGCCGCTGTGGGCGCTGTTGCGCGTGGTGGACCGCGCGCGCTACATGGACCGCATGGCCCAGGCGATCGTCGACGAGTACGACGCGCTGACCGAGACGATCGCACGCGAGCAGGGCCGCCCGCGGGCGGAGGTCGCGAGCCTGGAGCTGCTGAGCGCGATCGACGCGCTGAGATGGATCGCGCAGGAGGGCGCCGGCGTGCTCGGAGAGCGGCGCGTGCGCGCGCATCGCTCGCTGAACCTCGGAACGCGCGCGCGTGCGACGTTCGAGCCCTACGGCGTGATCGGGGTGATCGGCGCCGGCAGCGCGCCGTTCGCGCAACCACTCGGTCAGATCGCCGGTGCGCTCTTGGCTGGCAACGGCGTCGTCTTCAAGCCGGCCGCACGGGCGCGCCTGGCGGGCGAGGCGATCGTGCGCGTGATCGCCCGCGCGGGGCTCCCGGAGGGCCTTGTCGCGATCGCGCACGGCGATGCGCGGACCGGCGTCGCGCTCGCGCGGGCGCCTCTCGGCAAGGTGCTGTTCACGGGCTCGCCCACGGTCGGGCGGGCGATCGTGCGGGAGTGCGTTTCGCGTGAGCGCGAGGTGACGGTTGAGCTTGGGGGCAAGGACGCGATGCTGGTGCTCGCCGACGCCGACGTCGCCAATGCCAGCGCCGGCGCGATGTGGGCCGGCTGCGCCGGCGCCGGACAGGCGCGGGGGGCGCTCGAGCGGATCTACGTCGCGCGCGAGCTCGCCGAGCCGTTCATCGAGCGCCTGATCGCCCGCGCGCAGGCTTACCGGGTGGGCGACCCCAGCGATACGCGTGTGCAGATGGGCCCCCTCTCCTCGCCCCGGCGTTTGCGCGAGCTGAGCGTGCTCGTGCAAGAAGCGCTCGCGCAGGGCGCGACGCTGCGCTGCGGCGGACCGTTGGATCCGCCGCCGGGGTGCTCGGGCGCGTGGTACGCGCCGACCGTGCTCACGGACGTGCGCACGGACATGCGGCTGATGCGCGAGCCGCTGGACGGGCCGGTGCTGACCGTGACGGCGGTCGACTCGGTCGAGCAGGCGATCGCACTGGCGAACGACTGCGAGTACGGGCTGGGCGCGTCGGTGTGGAGCGCCGACCGCTACCGCGCGCTGCGGATCGCGCGCGAGCTGCACGCGGGCATGGTCTGGTGCAACGATCACCTGCCCGCGCCGACGCTCGTGCGCGGACCGTGGGGCGCCGCCGCCGGCGCCGGTCTCGGCAAGACGCTCGGCGAAGCCGGTCTGCGGGCGTGCGCGCAGGAAAAGCTGATCGCCTGGAACCCGCCCGGGCTGCGCGGACTGTGGTGGGGCCCCTACGACGAGACGACACTGCGCGCGGCGCGGTCGGTGGCGCGACTGCGCTCAGGACGCGAGTCCGACCGCGAGCGCGCCTGGCGCCGGGGCGCTCCGGCACTCGCGCGGATGGGCGCGCGGATGCTCGGGCGGGGCATCCCTCGATAGGGACTGCTGTAAGCGCCTAGAGACCGCGCATGCTTATAAAAGCTGATGTTGTACCGATCGGCGCATGCGCCAACGGCGTGGGCGCGCATGCCCGCCCACGAGGCGGGGTCGCATGCGACCCCGCCGGCCTCGCCGCATGCGGCGAGGCCCACTCCATCAGCCTTCTTCAAGCATGCGGCCCGCACGCGAGGACGGCTACCCTGTGGGAATGCCAGCCCAGGCCTACGCCGGCAAGGAGTGCGTGTGTCAGCTGCGTCGTGGCATCTGCGATCAGAGCTGCGTGCAGGGCATGCTCGACACGCCCTTCTACATCGCCTGCCTGAAGCTGAGCGGGCGTCGCTGCGTGGTCGTCGGCGGCGGCGAGATCGGGCTGGAGAAGGTCGAGGGCCTGCTCGCGTGCAACGGCGAGGTGACGCTGATCGCACCGACTGCGCTGCCGGCCCTGCGCGAGTACGCGCAGGAGGGCACGATCCGCTGGGAGCAGCGGCCCTACGCCGGCGCGGAGGACCTGGAGAGCGTGTTCATGGCGATCGCCGCGACCGACGACACGGACGTGAACATCGCCGTCTACGACGACGCCGAGCGCCGCGCGATGCTCGTGAACGTCGTCGACGTGCCGCCCCTGTGCAACTTCATCCTGCCCGCGATCGTGCGCACCGGACCGCTCGCGATCGCGATCTCCACCGCCGGCGCCTCCCCGGCGCTGGCCAAGCGGATGAAGCGCGAGATCGAAGCGCAGTTCGGCGCGGAGTACGCGCGCCTGGCGATCCTGCTCAACGACGTGCGCGGCTGGGCCAAGGCGACGCTGCCGACGTATCGCGACCGCAAGGAGTTCTTCGAGTCGATCGTCGGCGGCGAGCCCGACCCGATCGCGCTGCTGCGCGGTGGCGATGAGCCCGCGGTGCGCGAGCTGATCGCCGAGGCCCAGCGCGAGCACGCGCCGCAGACCACGGGCGTGTGATCGAGCTAGAGGGGCTCGCCCAGTGCTATGGCGAGCGCAAGGTACTGAGCGAGGTCTCGCTGTCGCTGTCGGCGGGACAGACGCTCGTCGTGTTCGGCCCCAACGGCGCCGGCAAGACGACGCTGCTGCGCGTGCTCGCGACACTGCTGCGCCCGCACGAGGGCGCCGTGACGGTGCTCGACAATCGGCTCCCGGGCGATGCGTGGCGGGTGCGCGGGCGGATCGGACTGCTCGGGCACGAGCCGCTGCTCTACCGCGAGCTGACCGCCCGCGAGAACCTCCGCTACCACGCCCGTCTGCACAACCTCGGCGACGCCCGCGTCGAGGAGCTGCTGCAGGCGCTGGCGATCTCCGATCGCGCGGATGAGCCGCTGCGAACGCTCTCGCGCGGGACGATCCAACGGGTCGCCGTCGCCCGAGCCACACTCCACGACCCGCAACTCCTGCTGCTCGACGAGCCCTACGCCAACCTCGACCCGACGGCGATCGACCTCGTGACGCCGCTCATCGGAGCGCAAACGGGATGTACGCGCGTCCTCACAAGCCACGATCCGAGCGGCGGGCTGGCGCAGGCGGATCTAGTGCTCGGGCTGCGAGCCGGACGCGCCATGCTCGTCAAGCCGGCGAGCGCGATCGAGCCTGACGAGATCGCGGAGCTCTATCGATGAGCTCCACGACTCGCGGCACACCCGCCGGGACCGACGCGCACACGGGCGCGGCCCGCTCCGGCCCCCCGGGGACGCTGAGGGTCGTCGGGGCGCTGCTGCGCAAGGAGCTGCTCGTGGAGCTGCGCACGCTCGAGTCGGTCCCGGGCATGTCGCTGTTCGCGGTGAGCACGCTCGTCGTGTTCCACTTCGCGCTGCAGCGCTCCACCGTCGACGGCGACCTGGCCGCGGGGGTGTTGTGGGTGACACTGCTGTTCGCGGCGATGCTCGGTCTCAATCGACTGTTCGTCGCGGATGCCGAGCAGGGCGGGTTCGACGGGTTCCTGCTCGCGCCCGTGGACCGCACGGCGATGCTGCTCGCGAAGGCGCTGACGCTCTTCGCCTACCTGCTCGTGCTCGAGATCGTGGCGGTGCCGGCGTTCGCGCTGCTGCTGCTCGGACCACCGCTCGGGCCGGCGCTCGGCGGTCTCGTGGCGATCCTCGCGCTCGCCGACGTGGGGCTCGCGCTGATCGGCACGCTGATCGCCGCGCTCGCCGTGCGCACCCGCGCACGCGACCTGCTCGGGCCGCTGCTCGCGCTGCCGCTGCTCGTCCCGATCGTCATCGCCGGCGCCCGCGCGAGCTCACCGCTGCTGAGCGCCGGCCACGTCGGCGCGCTCAGCGGGCGCTGGCTGGCGGTGCTCGCGCTCTATGATCTGGTGTTCGGGCTGATCGCCTACGCCGTTTTCGACTTCCTGCTGGAGGACTGACCCCTGAGAGCCCCGGGACTGCGCACACTGAGCATCCTCACGGTCGCCGCGATGGGCATCGCGCTGTGCCTCGTGTTCTTCTACGCCCCGATCGAACTCGAAGAAGGGCTCCTGCAGAAGATCTTCTACCTGCACGTGCCCCTAGCGATCATCTCCCTGTGTGGGTTCGTGCTCGGCGGGATCATGGCGATCGCGCACCTGCGCACGCGCGATCGCAACTGGGATCTGCGCTCCTACGTGACGATCCACATGAGCCTCATCTTCGGCGTCGCCGTGCTGCTGACCGGCTCGATCTGGGCGCGCGGATCATGGGGACACTGGTGGGTGTGGAGCGAGCCCACGCTCGTCTCATATCTGATCGTGTTCCTGCTGTATGCGACCTACCAGCCGCTGCGCTTCGCGATCGAAGACCCCGAGCGCCAAGCCCGCTACGCATCGGTGTTCGCGATCCTCGCCGGCGCGTTCGTGCCGCTGAACTTCCTCGCCGTGCGCCTCTCAACCTCCTACCTGCATCCGCGCGTGCTCGGCTCCTCCGCGAACCTGCCGGGTTCGATGCGCTTCACCTTCCTCGTCTCGTTCGCGGCGATCGCATTGCTGTTCGCGACGCTCTGCTCGTACGAGCTCACGGCCAAGCGCACGCGCATGCTGCTGCGCTCGCGCAGTCGCATCCTGGGGTACCGCTGATGGCGATCCTCGCGAACGCGCTGCCCGAGAACACCGGCGACGGCTACGTCGCGGCCGCCTACATCGTGTTCTTCGTACTGCTCATGATCTACCTCGCGATCATGGCCCTGCGCCTCAGCCACGTGCAGCGCGACCTGCGCAACCTGCAGGCGCGCACGCAGGAGTCTGCGCGCGAGGATGAGAGCAGCGTCGGCACGGACGATGGTGGTGGCGCGGCCGTCCGAGGCACCCAGATCGCCCACGGGGGCGGCGAGGGCCCCCAAGGACACGACGGGCAGGCACTGGAGCGCGAGCCGGCATGAGTGAGCTGCTGGCGCTGGGCATCTCCCACAAAACGGCGCCCGTGGCGCTGCGCGAGCGGCTTGCCTTCACCGAGCCGCAGGCGCGCGAGTTCGCGCAGTCGGCGCTCGCCACTTCGGAGGTGCGCGAGGCGGTGGTTATCTCGACGTGCAACCGCACCGAGGTCTACCTCGTAGTAGGAGACTCCGTGCGCGCCGAGGGCGACGTGCTCGGCCTGCTCGCCCAGCGCGCCGAGATCCGCCCGACCGAGCTCGCCGACGCGATCTACTCGCCGCGCAACTGCGACGCCGCGCGCCAGCTCTACCGCGTGACCGCCGGCCTCGAGTCGATGATCGTCGGCGAGGCCGAGATTCAGGGCCAGGTCAGGCGCGCGCACGAGTCCGCGCTCGCGGCCGGCTGCACCGGGCCGCTGTCCAACCGCCTGTTCGCCGCCGCGCTCACGACCGGCAAGCGCGTGCGCTCGGAGACCGCGATCGGCGCGGGCCGCGCGAGCGTGCCCTCGGTCGCGGTCGATCTCGCACAGACCGTGCTCGGCGGACTTGCCGACCGTCACGTCGTGATCCTCGGCGCGGGCGAGACCAGCGAGCTGACCGCGCGCGCGCTGTCCGAGCAGGGCGCGGGCACGATCTTCGTCGCCAACCGCCACGCCGACCGTGCGCTGCACCTCGCCGAGCGCTTCGGCGGATCGGTCGTCGGGCTCGACGGGCTCCCCGAGCAGCTCGCGCGCGCGGACATCGTGCTCTCCTCGACCGCCTCCCCGCATCCGATCGTCGGGCGCGAGGAGCTCGCCGAGGTGATGCGCGAGCGCGGCGCCCGGGACGGGCAGGCTCCACTGCTGCTGATCGACATCGCCGTACCCCGCGACATCGACCCGGGCTGCGCGGAGCTTCCGGGCGTGAGCCTGTACGACATCGACGACCTGCAGGCGGTGCTCGCGCGCAACCTCGACACCCGCGCGAGCGAGATCCCGCGCGCGCAGGCGATCGTCGAGGAGGAGATCCTGCGCTTCGCCCGCTGGCTCGGCCAGCTCGACGTGCTGCCGACGGTCAGCGCGCTGCGCGAACACGGCGCCGCGCTCGTCGAGCAGGTGCTCGCCGAGAACGAGGGCCGCTGGGAGTCGGCCTCCACGCGCGATCTCGCGCGCGTGGAAGCGATCGCGCGCGCCGTCATGAGCCGGCTGCTGCACGAGCCCACGATCCGCCTGCGCAGCCACGGCGAGCGCGGGCACGCCAACATCGAGCTCGTGCGCGAGCTCTTCGGCCTGAGCGACGACGAGCCAGACGCGCGCACCGCCGCGGCGGCGGCCGAGATCGGCGAGGCGCCCGACAACGTGCGCCAGCTCTCGCGCCCCGCCCGCGCCGGCGGCTCCTCCGGCGCGTCCTGAACGCCGCGGCGATGAGCGCAACCGGAGCTCTGCGCATCGGCACCCGCGCCAGTGCGCTCGCGCTCGCGCAGACGCGGGGGGTCGCCGACCTGCTCGCCGACGGCGGACTCGTGGCGCCCGAGATCGTGACCCTCACCACCAGCGGTGACCGCGACGCGCGGGCGGGGGACAAGTCGCGCTGGGTCGACGCGATCGAGGACGCGCTGCTCGCAGACGAGATCGACCTCGCGGTGCACTCCGCCAAGGACGTCCCCGGCGAGCTCGCCTCAGGCCTTGCGCTGCTCGGCGCACCGCCGCGCGCGGGGGTCGAGGACGTGCTGTGCGGGGCGGATGACCTGGACGCGATGCCTGCGGGCGCGCGCGTTGGCACGAGCAGCATTCGTCGCGCGGCACAGCTACGCGCCGCGCGCGCAGACCTCGACGTCGTGACGATCGCCGGCAACGTCGACACGCGGCTGCGCAAGCTCGAACAGGACGATCTCGACGCGATCGTGCTCGCGCGCGCCGGGCTGCACAGACTGGGTCGCGAGTCGGAGATCGGCGCAGTGCTCGACCCCGCGCTGTTCGTGCCCGCGCCCGGCCAGGGCACGCTCGCGCTGGAGGCGCGCGACGACGACGCCCGCGTGGCGGAGGCCGTGGGGGCGATCCTCGACGCCGACACCTCCGCCTGCCTGCAGGCCGAGCGCGCCCTCGCACGGGCGCTCGACGCCTCCTGCCACACGCCACTCGGAGCCCACGCCGAGGCCGCCGGCTGCGGCTGCTACGGCCTGCGCGCCTGGGTCGGCCTGCCCGACGGCTCTGCGTGGGTGGCAGACGAGCTCCTCGGCGGGTTCTACGACCCGACCGAGCTGGGAACGCGCATGGCCGAGCGCATGAGCGCCGCCGGCGCGCGGGAGCTGCTGGCGCGGGCGCAGGAGATGGCGGGCGCGGGCAGTGTCTGAGGAGGTGTCCGAGCACCGACCGACATCAAACAGCGCAGGCCGGGTCTACCTCGTCGGCGCAGGCCCCGGCGATCCCGGCCTGCTCACCGCGCGCGCGCTGGAGCTGATCGCCGCGGCCGACACGATCCTCTACGACCGCCTGATCCCGGCGTCCGCCCTCGACGGCGCGCGCGCGGAGGCGGAGTTGCTGTTCGTGGGAAAGGAGGGCGGCGGAGACTCGGCGCCCCAGGCGCAGACCGAGGAGCTGATGATCGATCGCGCGCGGGCCGGTCGCACGGTCGTTCGCCTGAAGGGCGGGGACCCGTTCGTGTTCGGCCGCGGGGGGGAGGAGGCGCTGCGCCTGCGCGCGTGCGGGATCCCCTACGAGATCGTGCCGGGCATCACCGCTGGTGTGGCCGCGGCCGCCTACGCCGGGATCCCCGTCACCCATCGCGGATCGTCGGTCGGCGTGGCGTTGATCACCGGTCACGAGGACCCCGAGAAGGCAGAGACCGCGCTCGACTGGGACGCGCTCGCGGCGTTCCCGGGCACGCTCGTCTTCTACATGGGCGTGCGCGCGCTGGCGCAGATCGCGCGATCGTTGATCGCTGCCGGGCGCTCACCGCAGGAGCCGGTGGCGATCGTCGAACGCGGCACCCTCCCCGCTCAGCGCACGATCACGGGCACGCTTGCCACGATTGCCGAGCAGGCGCACGCGCACTCTGTACGCGCTCCCTCGATCACGATCGTCGGCTCCGTCGCGCGGCTCGCCGAGGAGCTTTCCTGGCTGGAGCCCGCGCCGCTGGCGGGCCTGACGGTCGCGGTCACACGCGCGCGAGCGGCCGCCGGCGGACTGGCGCGGAGGCTGGAAGAGCTGGGCGCGCGTGTCGTGCAGGCGCCGACAATCAGAACCGTCGCACTGCCCGGCCCCGCGCCCAACCTGGACGCGTATGACCTGCTCTGCCTGACGAGCCCCGTGGGCGTCGCGATGCTGTTCGAGCGCCTGCGCGCCGCGGGTCAGGACGCGCGCGCGCTGGCGGGAACGCGCGTGGCGGCAATCGGGCCGGGCACCGAGGCGGCGCTGGCCGAGCGCGGGATCGAGGCAGACGTCGTTCCCAAGCGCGCGGTCGCCGAGGGGCTCGTGGACGCGCTCGACGCGCTCGCGACCACCACCGAGCCGGTGCGCAGCGCCTTGATCGCCCGCGCGAGCGAGGGGCGCGAGGTGCTGCCCGATGCGTTGCGCGAGCGGGGCGTCGCGGTGGACGTGCTCGCGCTGTACGAGACCATCGCCGAGACCCCGCCCCCGCACGTTCTGCGCGAAGCGCTCGCCGCCGACTACCTCGCGTTCACCTCAGCCTCGACCGTGCGTTTCTTCCTCGCGGCCACCGCCGGCGATGGCGCAGAGGGCGCCGGTGGAGATCCGGGCGATGCTGCTGCCCAGCCGCGGATCTCTGCCGACACACGCATCGTCTCGATCGGCCCGATCACGAGCGAGGCGCTGCGCGAGCACGGCCTGCAGCCACACATTCAGGCCGCGACGCACGACATCGACGGGCTCGTACAGGCGCTGCTCGCCGACGTTCACGACCGAGCTGCCTGACGGGGGCATCACCGTGTCCTTCCCGCTCGGTCATCCCCGCCTGCACCTGCGCGTGACCGACTCGACCAACGACCGCGCGCGCGCGCTGGCGATCGAAGGCGCGCCGCACGGCACACTCGTCACGGCCTCCGCGCAGACCGCCGGGCGCGGGCGCCAGGGACGGCGCTGGTCTGCCCCCCGAACAGCTCGCTGCTGGCATCGCTCGTGCTGCGCAGCGCCCCGCTGCCGCGGCTGCTGCCATTGATCGCGGCCGTCGCCGTTTGCGATGTCGCGGGCGAGCGGGCCCTGGTGAAGTGGCCGAACGACATCGTCTTCGTACACCCGCGCGACCTACCGAGAAGGAGAGGAGGAGAAGACCGCGACGGAGGAGGCACTCGGGGCGAGGCAGGCATGGCAAAGCTCGCGGGCATCCTCGCGGAGGGAAGACCGCAGGAGGGCTGGGCGGTGCTCGGCATCGGACTCAACGTCGCCGTGCACCTGGAGGATCTGCCGGCTGAGCTACGCGACACCGCCGCCACGCTCGGCGAGTCTCCGGCAGCAATCGAGCCCATGCTCGCGCGTTTGCTGGGAGCACTGGGCCGGCGCCTGGCCGAGCCGACCGAGACGCTGCTCGAGGCCTATCGTGCCCGCGATGCTCTGCGCGGGCGCGAGATCGCCTGGTCGGGCGGCAGTGGCCGCGCGGATGGCATCGACGGCGAGGGTCGACTCGCGGTCGCGCTGTCAACCGGCGGTCACACCGCACTGGATGCAGGCGAGGTTCACCTGCGGTGCGTCGCGAGCTGAGGAGGCTCGGCCGCCGCCGCGGATAGTGACCTGGGGCGAGGTCCACCTGCCGCGCATGTGAGCCGTGCGACCTCAGCTCACGCCCGGAATTGACGCCGGGCCACAAAGGCCCGGCGCGGCGTCACTCCTCGGCGTGCTCCAGCGCCTCGGCGACGTTGCGGTCGAGCTGGCCCTCTTCGGCCGGCGCGAGCGCGGCGCCGTTCTTCGCCGCGTGCTTCGCGGGTTTACTCGCGAGTGCCTCGTCGAGCACGGCCTCCTTCGAGGTCTGCCGCCGACCATCCCGGGCGCCGTTGTTGGCGGCGCCGGCTCCCTTATTGCGCCTGCGACGGCTGTTGCGGGCACGGCGTTTGGGGAAGTTGCGCAGCAGCTCGCGCGCCAGCGCCGGGGGCTTTCGCGCCATCCGCGTGCGTGCGCCGCGCAGCGCCTCCTCGGCCTCGGGCGTGTGCGCGAGCGCGGCCGCCAGCAGCGCCGCGGCCAGCCGCCGGTCCTGCTTGCGCGCGGCGTGGATCAGCCGCCGGGCGTTGCGCGCGTGGGCGCCACCGGAGGAGTTCACGAGCAGGCCCAGCAGGCGCTTGGTCTCGGGCCAGCGCTGCACCGCGTACTCCTCGTGCACCTCGCGCGTATATCCGGCCAAGCGCCAGATCCACGCGGTCGCCTGATCGCGACGGCCGATCCGCCGCTCGACGAGCGCGCGCAGCATGATCTTGGTCGCCTCGCGACGCTCATCGCGCGGCCAGCCGCCGATGATGTCGATCGCGGTGTCGAACGCATCAGGGTCGCGCAGCGCGGCGATGTCCGCGAGCGCGCGCAGGCGCAGCTGCGAGCTCTTGTTTCGCTGCACGGCCGTGATCAGGAAGCGGCTCTTCAGCTCGCCGCCGCGATCGAAGTGCAGCATCGCCCGTGCGCGGCGCCAGCCCGCGGGCGCGACACGGGCGCCGGCCAGGGCCGCCCACACGTGCTGCTCGCCGTAGTCGAGGTTCTCCACGGCGATCCGCCACAGCTCGCGCTCGAAGACTTGGAAGCGACGCTCCTCCTCCGCACACACGGGCAGCACGCGACGCTCCACGCGCATCCGCCGTCCCCGGCCGCGCCTCACCGGGCCGACGACGATCGCCCCGCCGCGATACACGTCGCGGTCGAGCAGCGAGTGCAGCGTCACGACCGGGTCGTCGTTCTTGGTGGCGGGGTGCACGAAGTCCACGACCAGCCCCGCCTCCTTGCCGGGGTGGCGACGGGTGACGCGTCCGACGCGCTGCTGGTAGATGCGTTTGGAGGCCGTCGGCGCGAGGTGCACGCAGACGGTCGCACGCGGGGAGTTCCAGCCCTCGGCGAGCAGCTGCGCGTTGATCAGCACGTCGATGTCGCCGCGCTCGTAGCGCGCGAGAATCTCCGCGAGCTCGCGCTTGGGGGTCTCGCCGGAGACGCCCTGCGCCTTCAGGCCTTCGGCGCGGAAGGCCTCGGCGAGGTTGTAGGCGTGCTGCACGCCCGCCGCGTAGACGACGCCGGGCACGCCGTTGAAGCGCGTCTTGTAGAGGTTCGCCGCGGCCATGTTGAATGGCTGCTGGTCGAGCAGTTTCGCCAGCTCGTCCTGGTCGAACTCGGTGTCCACCTCACCGCGCCGCAGCGGCACGTTGGCGATCGTGCGCACACCCACCCCGGGGGAGATGCGCACGCAGCGCAGCGGCGAGATCACGCCGCGCCGCGCCGCCTGAGCAAGGTCGAAGCGCGAGGTCTGCGTCGGGAACAGGTCGGTGACGTGGCGCGCGATCAACGCGCCCGTGGCGGTCATGCCGATGAAGATCGGGCCCGTCCACTTGCGGATCGCGCCGCTGGTCTTCTCACCCAGCGCGGTGTGCGCCTCGTCGCAGATGACGATCGTGTAGGCGCTCGAGATCTTGCCGGCGTTGCGCACGAACCACTGGTAGGTCTCGACCGTCACCGGCCCCTTGACCGAGTCCTCGCCGAGCAACAGCGGACGGGAGATGCGCTTGGAGTAGCCGCGCTCGCGCAGCTCGCCGTGGAACTGGTCGACGAGGTTGCGCCGGTGCGTGAGGATCAGGATGCCGCCGGTCTGCGAGGCCTCGACGAACCCCAGCGCCGCAACCGTCTTGCCGGCGCCGGTGGCGTGCTCGAACCAGAAGCGCTTGGCCGCGTTCGGGTCCTCGGGCTGCTCGGCCAGCGACTCCTCTTCGTCCTCGTCCTCGTCGACCCAATCGCGGGGCTCCTCGTCGGACTCCCTCTCGGTGGCGGCGTCCTCCTCGCCATCGTCCTCATCGTCGTCTGCGAGTAGCTCCCCGGCGAACTCGTCCTCGGCTTCGTCCTCGTCATCGTCCTCGTCGGGCGCCGCGCGTTGGACGGGGCCGAGATCCTCGTCATCTTCGTCGTCGTCCTCCTCGTCATCGTCGGCGCCGCCTTCGGAGTCGTCCTCGTCGTAGTCCGCGCTCTCCTCGCCGTTCGCCTCGGAGGAATCCTCGCCGCCGCTTGCCCCCGGGGCGTCGTCGGGACCGAGGATCGCCGCCGAGGCCAGCAGCGCGGGCGAGGCCGCGGCAGCCGCGACCCGGCCGTTGCCCTCGGCGCTCGTGCGCTGCGCCTCGGCCAACAGCGCCGTGAGCGTGCCCGAGAGCGCATCGACCTGGTGAGCCGAGAGCACGGTGCCGTCGGCAAGCTTCGGCTCGTCGTCGGAGAGCAGCCGCTCCAACCCCAGCAGCAGCGAGAAGTCCCGGCGCCATTCCGTGGAAGGGTGCTGAGCGCCCGCATCGAGCTCGGCCAGCGCGCGATCCAGCGCGCGCCTGCGCGGAGACCCCGGCGCGAGCGCGACCGCGGGATCCTCGTCCTCGTGCAGGAAGCGATCGCGCACGAAGTCCTCCGCGCGAGCGATCTCGGCGGAACTGGGAGTGGGCGCGGCCGCGAGGGCCACTGAAGTGGACTCGGCCATCAAGGGCTCTGGACTTCGAGACGGAGCCCCCGCACGCAGTGGTCTCGGCGGGGCTCAGAAGGTGTCGGCAAACGACCGACGACGTCGCCGGATGCTCACAGCGAACCGGCCTGACGTGGCCTCAGCATATAGCACGGGGCGGAGGATTTGAAGGGGACAGGTGGGCAGCGCATGCGATCTCGTCTGAGACGCCGCATGCTTTGGAGGAAAGCTGATTTTGTCCTTGGCGGCTAACGCCGCCAAGTGGGATCGCGCATGCGCGATCCCAGACGTGCCGCATGCGGCACGTCTTCCGAGCGGCGCATGCGCCGCTCGGCGGAGCCGCACATGTGCGGCTCCGGGCAGGGCCGCATGCGGCCCTGCCGACCACATCAGCTTTTTTCTCAAGCATGCGCCGCGCCAGGAATCCGCTCGGGGGCCGCCGGCTACGGAACCACTCCACCATCTGCGACCCTTAGCCGCGATGACCGGGATCGCCCCCGCCCGCCTGCTCGCGACACTCGCGATCCTCGCGGTGATCGCGCTGCTCGCCGTCGGGCTGGTCCAGCTCGCCGGCTCCTCCTCTTCCTCCTCGAGCAGCTCCAACACGCCGTTGACGCTCGCCCAAGTGCAGGCGCGGCTGACCGGCTCGCCGGCCCCGTTGGCCGCGCTGCACGCACAGGCCGGGCAGATGCTCTCCGGAGGGGCGCCCGCGCTGCACGCGCGCCTGGCCGCACTGCGCGGCTATCCGCTGGTGATCAACAAGTGGGCCTCCTGGTGCGTGCCCTGCCAGTCCGAGCGCACGGCCTTCCAACACGTCTCCACCTCGCTCGGGCGCTCGGTCGCGTTCCTCGGCATCGACTCCGGCGACACGAGCCTCGCGGACGGGCGCGCGTTCCTGCGTACGGCGCCGGTCGGCTACCCGAGCTACTACGACCAGAGCGGGCGCCTCGGCGCGCAGATCGCCGACTCCTCGTTCACGCCCGTGACCGTCTTCTATGACCGCGCCGGACAGCAGTACATCCACCAGGGCCCCTACCCGAGCGCAGCGAAGCTCGAAGCCGACGTCCGCCGCTACGCGCTCGGCTCCTAACCTGTAGCGCGTGCCCGAGATCCGCATAGACCCGCTCGGCGGGCACCGCACGATTGTCGCCGGCGAGCGCTCGCGGCGCCCGGGAGGCGAGCCGCGCTGCGAGCCGCCCGAGCCGATCGACGTGCAGCGCGACCCCTTCGCCGAGGGCCACGAGGACCGCACGCCGCCCGAGCTCTACGCGGTGCGCCCCGCCGGCGGGCCGGCGGACTCGCCCGGCTGGACCGTGCGGGTCGTGCCCAACCTCTACCCCGCGCTCACCCCCGACGCCGTCGAGCCCCACGAGGACGACCGCCGCGACGACGGCGGCCAGGGCGAGGACTCGGAGCTATTTCTCGCACGGCCGGCCGCGGGCGCGCACGAGGTGATCGTCAACGGACCCCAGTCCGTGCTCTCACTCGCCGAGCTCCCGCGCGAGCAGGTCATCGCCGCCGTGGAGGTGTGGCGCGAACGCATGCGCGTGCACCACGAGGACTCCGCCTACGTGCAGCTGATCGTCAACGAGCGGCGCGAGGGCGGCGCCTCGCTGCCGCATACGCACGCGCAGCTGTACGCGCTGGACTTCGTCCCCGCCGAGGTCGCCCGCGAGCGCGAGCGCGCCGCCGCCTACACGACGCGCACGATGGGCCACACGCTGCTCGAGGACGTGGTCGCCGAGGAGGTCCGCCGGGGCGAGCGCATCGTCGCGATCGACGACGAGGCCGTGCTGCTCGCGCCCTACGCCTCGCGCCTGCCCTTCCAGCTGATGCTCGCCCCACGCCGCCCCCGCGCGCGCTTCGAGACCGATGGCGCCGGCGCGTCGCTGCTGCACGACGGCCTGTGCCGGCTCGCGCGCGTGCTCGGCTCCAGTCCACCGCTGAACCTGTGGGTGCGCACCGCGCCGCGCGGCGTCGAGCAGTTCTGCTGGCGCATCGACATCGCCCCCCGCCTCACCCATCTCGCGGGCCTCGAGCTCTCGACCGGCCTGAACCTCAACATCGTCGCGCCCGAGCACGCCGCGTCCTTGTTGCGAGATGTGTGAGTAGGCTGCGCGTCACCATGGCTCCCGAGGAACGCTTCCTTCCCCGCTTCGCCGCCGAGCCTCCGCAGGAGCTGCTTCCCTACGGGCGCTGGGCCAGCCGACTGAGCGCCAAGTTCTTCGCCGCGTGCGCCGCGATCGACAGCGACGGTGAGGATCTCGGCGAGCCCAGCGACATCGCCTGGTATCCCGACCGCACGTGGCACGGCCGCACGTACGTCCCCGCGAGCACCATCACCTCCAGCGGCTACGAACTGTTCGGCTACGTCCGCTTCGTCCCCGCCGAGGAGGGCGAGGACCCGACCGACTTCTACGCCCACGCCGATTTCACCGACGAAACCGCCGAGCGCAACCCCGACTGGACGCTCGACCTCTGCGAGGAGACGATCGGCTCCTGGCGTGGTCACTCAGGCGCGGTGGCCGCGATGACGCTCGTCTGGGGTCGCCCGCTGATCGGCGGCGGACGTCTCGCCACCGCCGAGCTCGCCGACCTCGCCGTCGACCAGTGCGAGCTGATCGAGGAGCGCTTCACCCTCATCGCCCCCGACGATTACCGCGGCGACCTGCTCGAGATCAAGCTCTTCGGGGGCCGCTCACAGGAGCTGGCGCGTGAGTCGCTGTATGCGGGAGATGAAGGCGAGGAGGAGGAGGAGGAGAGCGAGGACGAAGAGGAGCAGGAGAGCCGTACCGAGGAGGAGGCCGACGGGGCGAAGTAACAGGCGGGAGAGCGACTCACCGACGTCCGTCAGCCGCGCCAGGAACCGGCGGTCCCGAGCTTGACTCCCGGATTGAACAGGCCCTTCGGGTCGAAAGTCCGCTTGATCCGTTCGTGCAGCGCCACGGCCGGCTCATCCCACTGCAGTGCGAGACGCCCGCGCTTGAGGCGTCCGACGCCGTGCTCGGCCGCGACCGACCCGCCGAGCTCGACGACGGCGGCGAACAGCTCCTCGCCGATCGCCTGCGCCGCCTCGAGCTCGCGCGAGCTCGACGGGTCCACGAGCACGGTCGCGTGCACGTTGCCCTCGCCGCCGTGACCCCACGCGCACGAGCGCAACCCGTGGCGAGCAGCGATCTCGGCGAACCGCGCAAGGCCCTCGCCCAGACGCTCGACCGGGAAGGCGACATCCTCGGAAACCTTCCCGCCACGCACCGCCGCGGTGGCGGGGTTGAAGCCCTCGCGCCAACGCCATAGCGCGCCGGTGTCGGCGGGCTCCTCGATCGCGACCGCACGCGCGGCGAGCAACTCCAGCAGCGCGCGGCGTTGCGCGTCGGTCTCCTCGCGCGAACCGTCCACCTCGACCAGCAGCGCGAACCCCGCCTGCCGTGGCGCGGGCGCGCCCGGGTAGGCACCCGCGACGATCTCCAGCGTCTCGCCGTCGAGGAACTCGAGCGCCGAAGGCTGCATCCCCGCAGCCACCACCTCGAGCATCGCCGCACACCCCTGCGCTCGATCGCGCAGGAACACCACCAGCGCCGCGCTCGCCTCCGGCGCCGGCGCCAGGCGCAGACGCACGGCCGTGATCACTCCCAACGTGCCCTCCGAACCGACGAGCAGGCTCTTCAGGTCATACCCCGCCACGTCCTTTCGCGCCCAGCCGCCGACCTGCACGAGCTCACCCGGCGCGAGCACCACCTCCAGGCCCGTCACCCACGTTCCGGTGACGCCGTACTTCAGCGCGTGCGGACCGCCCGCGTTCGTCGCTACGTTGCCGCCGATCTGCGACTGCTCCGATGCGCCCGGGTCCGGCGCGAACATCAGCCCGTTCTCGCGCGCCAGCCGCTGCACGTGGCGGGTGCCAACGCCCGCCTCGGGATACACCCGCCACAGCTCCGGCGCGAGCTCGCGAACCGCGCGCAGGCGCTCCAGCGAGCACACCACTGAGCCCTCGCTCGGCACCGCCCCGCCAACCAGGCCCGTGCCCCCGCCGCGCGGCACGATCGGCACGTCGTGCGCGTAGCACCAGCGCACGATCTCGGCGACCTCCTCGGCATTGCCCGGCAGCACCACCGCGTCGGCCCTGCCGACGAGCTCGGCGCGGTGGGAGGCATCCTCGTTGTAGGACGATCGTCGCGGCGGCGACTCGATCACGTGATCGGCGCCGACAATGCGCGCGAGGTGGCGGTGGGCGGGCATGCGTCACATGCTCGCACCCCTCGAACGCACGGCCCTACGAACCAGGCCCCCTCCGAACGAACGTCGGATCGCCAAAGCCCCCCAGCGGTCGCCCATCGCGAGGGTAGGTGTGGAAGACTCGCTCATTCAGGCGATGCCCGCTCGGCTCAAATACGTCGATCCCAACCGGCCGCGCGGCTCCTTCAGCCGCGCCTTCGCCACGTTCTCCAGCACCCGCCCCGGCAGGTTCTTCTCCGCCAAGGTCGTCTGGAAGGTCGATCCGTATCTGCTGCGCGCCACCCGCGGCCGACTGGGAATGGGTCTCGTGCTTCCCACCGCCCTCCTCGAAACCCGCGGTGCACGCACCGGCTCTGTACGGCGCAACGCCGTCATCTACTTCCACGACCAAGACCGAGTCACGATCGTCGCCTCCAAGGCCGGCGCCGCTCACCATCCGGCGTGGTTTCACAACCTCCTCGCTCACCCCAACGTCACCTTCGCAGGCATTCCCATGCGCGCGAGCGTCGTCGATGACGAGGCCGAACGCGCGCGACTCTGGGCTCTTGCCGACCGCGTCTTCGCGCCTTACGCGACATACCGCAACGAAGCCGCCCAGGCGAACCGGACTATCCCGATCGTCCAGCTCGCGGCGCGCTAAAAGGACGATTCGACCAGTACTCCAAGCTCTTCTTCGCCACCCCCTGCGCGGGTGTATGTTTGCCTTCCGCCAAACAGGAGGAGATACCCATGTCGTATGTACGCGTCGTGCGATTCACCAACGTAGACGCCGAGCGCCTCAACGCCGTCATCGGACAGATCAACGAGTCCGACGGACCGCCCCCCGGCGTGCCCGCCACCGCCTTGACGATGCTGCACGACGAGTCGCAGGGCACGGCGATCGTGCTGCAGCACTTCGCCACCGAGGAGGACATGAACACCGCCGCGCGCGCCTTCGACGCAATGGACGCCTCCGAGACCCCCGGCACCCGCACCTCCGTGGACATGTGCGAGCTGAAGCTCGACCGCGAGGCCTAACGCGGCGTTGCGCCATCCCCGGGCCGGCGAGCGGCAGGACACTCCCCTAACGTTCCCTATGTGGCGGAGCAGGGCCCAGCGGTCAGTGACGTGCTCGACGCAATCGAGCGTAATGATTGGCCGCGGCTGCAACGGCTGCTCCATCCCGAGGTTCACTGGACCACCGCCGTCGAAGAGCAACTGCATGGCGCTCGCGATGTAATCGCGCGACTCTCGAAGGATCCGCCGCCGGCCCCTCCCTCATACCACGAGGTTCGCGATGGGCTGATTTACCGTTGGATCGACTGTCCGGGTTGACGTGCCGCTCCGAGTTCTGTCGTGGCGCGGCGCAATAGGCGTGTCTCGATAGCGTTAACGGCGGTGCGAGCTCCGCCGGTGGCGGCATAGGCAGCGGCTATACGTCGCGCTCCCTCGGTCTGGTTCATCGCCTGCGTGATCTTGGCGCGTAGGCGGCTGGGATTTAGGCGCTTGGCCGGTAGTCGTGTGCCTGCGTGGGCGACTTCGACGCGTCGTGCCACCTCGAGCTGATCGCGGCCGAACGGCACCGCGCAGACAGGCACACCATGGGCGAGCGCCTTCTGCGTTGAGCCCATGCCACCGTGGGTGACGGCGCATGCTGCACGTTCGAGTATGGGGCGGTGGGGGATGAAACGCTCGACATGCGCGTTAGGCGGAATTCGCAAGGCGCTTGGGTCCCCGGCTGGGAGGGTGGCCACGATGGTAACGGGCTTTTCAGCGAGCGCCTGCAGCGCGACCTGTATCAGCCGACTGTCGTTCTGAAATTCAGTGGAGGTATTCACAAGCACTATCGGCTGGATGATCCGCTCGAGCCATTGCGGTGGATCGGCAGGCGGGTCCCAGGCGCATGGGCCGATCATGACCACGTTCTCGGGCCAGTCACGGCGTGGATACTCAAAAGGCTCGGCGGTCATGTAGAGCAACAGCGGCGCGCGCGTTAGCCATTCCTCGACCGTCGCGATCGGCGTAAGTCCCAGCCGTTGACGGACGTCGTTCAATGCCGGACGTCCCCGGCGTTCGACCGCTCCAAACACGAGCGGGCGCACCAGGCGGTCGCGTGCTCGGCCGAGCACGCCGCGAGCCGGAGCGAAACCGGGACCAAACGGTGGAGCATCGACCGAGCGCAACGGGAGCGGAAACGGGCAGAACGCCGCCCAAGGTCCACCCCATGCCTCGGCGGCCATGAGGCCACCCCAGGTGTTGATGTCGACCAGCAGCGCGTCGGGGTCTGTGTCCGCTATTGCGCGGGCAAGATCGGGAGCGTCGCGTTCGGCACGGGCGGAGAATACACGTGTGTTTTCGCGCACCGATTGCAGTGAGTTGCGCGCCTGCCAGTCGTCGAGCTCAATCGTCTCTATCTGTGGGTCGATAGGCGCCGCGTCGAAGCCCCGTTCTCGCATCAGCGCCACCTGCGAGGCGAGTGTCCGCAGCACAACCTGATGCCCGCGGTCGCGGAGTTCGTCGAGGATCGGGGTGAGCGGGAACAGGTGGCTGCGCCCGGGCGAGGTGTAGGCAAGGATGCGCGCCATCAGGATCGGTCCATGAATTACACCGGCGCCGACCCTGAGGAGCGCTTGTTCCATCCGTGAAATGACGAGTAGTCGCTCGCATCCCACGCTTCGCGCAGCCCGGGCTTGCTCAGATCCCAGTCGGGGCGGATCTTGCGAGTCACGGTCCGTAGGTCGTGCGCGAGATCCACGAACGAGGGGCGCCCCCAGAACCAGTACCCGTTGTAAATGCTGTGAACGATCAGCCCGGGCTCCAGCACGAGGGTGTGAGGGATCATCGGGTCGTGCTCGGGGTCGGTGTACTCCTGGATGTCGAGGTCCTTATGGACGGTCCGCTCCGGGTCGGAGAGGAAGGGCCACTGAGCGCCGGTCGACGCGCGGAACTCCTGACTCGAATGATGGGTGTCAGTCGAGATCGTGGCGATCTTCGTGTAGGCCACGGCGACCTTGGAGTAGTTGGCGGCAAGTTCGAGGTGCTGCTGATGCTCCTTGGGACAGTAGTTCCCGCGTGCGAGCGTGAGGATCAGAGGATCGTCGCCCTGGATCTCGCTGAGCTTTCGAGGAACGTTTTCGTGATCGGGCAACTCGTAGTCGGGGAACGCGCCGCCGGGAACAATGTCGCTGCGCATGATCTGCTCCTGTCATGGTTGAGGAGTAAACCTGGGTCGTGGGAGCCTTTCGGGTCCAGATTGAGCCTAGTCAACAGGCGCCTTACCGTAAGTGCCCCCGCCAGGAGTCGAACCTGGATCTACCGCTTAGGAGGCGGTCGTCTTATCCATTGGACTACGAGGGCGCGTGAGGACGGCCCGCAGAAGACGGACCGAGGAGAAGGCTACATGTGGTATGAGGTCATCGGGAACTCCCGCACGGGGAGATTGCTCGTGCGACACGCGGGACACTGAACACCAGCCCCGCGAGGCGCTACGCCCGAGCAGCCTGAGCACCAAGCGCCTCACCAGCCTCCTCACCGCCACCAAGCTCATCGGCGGCGCGCCGCGCAGAGGCGTTGGCCCAGGCGGTGGTGCTGAGCAGGCCGAGCACGAAAGCGGCGACGCCGCACCCGGCGACGATCCACCATCCGGTCTGGCTGGCGGCGATGAAGCCGGGTCCGACCACGACGGCCCCGCCCGCGGCAACGGCTCCGACCACCGCCACACCGAGAGTCTGGCCGACCTGGCGCGAGGTCGAGGCGACCGCCGCGGCGACGCCCGCCTGCGCGGGGGGCATGCCGAGCACGGCGGTGTTGGTGATGGGCGGGTTGACGGTGCCGAAACCGATGCCGAAGATCACGTAGGCGGGGAACAGCGACACGAGCGGGGTGTCGCGACCGATGCCGGTCATGAGGGCTCCACCGAGCGCGATCCCGAGGCCGCCGACGAGCAGGGGAATGCGCGGGCCGTGGCGGCCGACGAGGCGACCGGAGAGCGGCGCGAAGACGATCGTCATGGCGGCGATCGGGAGCGTGTAGAGGCCGGCGGTGAGTGCCGAGAGGCCGCGGATCTCCTGCAAGTAGAGGGTGTTCAGGAACAGGAACCCGCCGAGCGCGGCGAAGGAGCAGACCGCGATCAGGCTGGCGCTGGAGAATGGGACGCTGCGAAAGAAGCGCAGTTCGAGCAGCGGCTCAAAGCGCCGGCGCTCGTAGAGCACCAGCGCAATCAGCGAAGCGGCGGCGAAGGCGAACAGGGCCAGGGTCTGATCGGAGGTCCAGCCGGCGGAGGGCGCCTCGATGATCGCGTAGGTGAGCGAGGCGAGCAGCGCGATCACCAGCAGCTCTCCGACCGCGTCCAGGCGTCGCGGACGCGGAGCGCGGGACTCGGGAACGAAGCGCATCGTCAGCGCGAGCGCGAGCAGGCCGACGGGGACGTTGATCCAGAAGATCGAACGCCAGCCGACGGACTCCACAAGCGCACCGCCGACGACCGGGCCGAGGGCGAGGCTAACGCCGACGGTGGCTCCCCATATCCCGATCGCCTGCGCACGCTCGCGGGCGTCGGTGAAGACGTTGCGGATGATCGACATCGCGACGGGGTTGAGCATCGAGCCGCCGATCGCCTGGAGCATGCGAAAGACCACCAGCCAGCCCTCGCTCGGCGCGGCGCTGCACAGCAGTGAGCCGAGCGTGAACAGCACGAGGCCGAGCTCGAACACGCGCCGGCGGCCGAAGCGGTCGGCCATCGACCCCGAGAGCATCAGCAGGCTGGCGAGCACGAGCGTGTAGGCGTCGACCGTCCATTGCAGCCCCGAGATCGGCGTGTGCAGCTCGCGCCCGATCGAGGGCAGCGCGACGTTGACGATCGTCGAGTCCAGGCCGACGATCAACAGGCTCATGCAGCAGATCACGAGCACGAGCCGCCGACGCGAACGCGGCAGCTCGGTCACGAATCGACCGCGGGCGGATCGTCGTACGCAGCCGCGACGTCAACGAGCGCGGCGCCGTCCAGCCGGTGCGTGATCCACTCGCTCGCGGTGCTCGCACCCATGCGCCGATAGAATCCGAGCGCAAGCTCGTTCCAGTCGAGCGCCGCCCATTCCAGGCGCTCGCCGCCGCGCTCCTGCACGCGGGCCGCCACGGCCGAGAGCAACGCCCGGCCGACGCCCTCACCGCGACGGTCGGGACGTACGAACAGATCCTCGAGCCAAACGCCAGTGCTGGTCAAGAAGCTGGAGAAGGTCGGGAAGAACAGCGCGTACCCCGAGACCTCGGGGTTGGGGTACCCGAGGTCCCGCTCGGCGATCAACGCCTCGGCCATGGGGCGCTCGCCGAACAGCGCCGCCGTCAATCCCGGCTCGGTGGCGCGCAGCTCGTGCGTCAGGTGCTCGTACTCCGCCAGCTCGGCGAACAATTCGAGCAGCACGGGTACGTCGCGGGGCTCGGCGGCACGTACGAGCGTGTCAGGCACGGTCGGGGCGCTCGGGATAGACCTCGTCGATCGTCGTGAGCGCCACGTAGCTCGCATCCTCGCCGAGCGCCGCCTGGATCGCCTCGCCGCCGCCTGCCAGCCGGTCGAGCACGCTCACGACCCCCGCGACGATCAACCCCTCCTCGCGCACACGCTCGATCGCCTCGATCGTCGAGCCCCCGGTCGTAACGACGTCCTCGACGATCAGACAGCGCTCCCCGTCCTCGAGCGCCGGCCCCTCGATCCAGCGCTGCAAGCCGTGGCCCTTGCGCTGTTTGCGCACGATGAAGACCCGCGGCGGCGGCTCGGGCACGGCGAGCGCGGCACAGGCCACGGGGATCGCGCTCACGGGCACCCCGCCGACGGCGCTCGCCCCGCAGGCGCGCGCGCGCTCGGAGACGAGCAGACCGAGCGCCATGAAAGCCTCCGGCAGAAGGATCGCGCGCTTGGCGTCGACGTAGTACTGAGCGATGCGTCCGCTCGTCAGCGTCACTTCGCCGATGCTCAGCGCGTGCTCGCGCAGCAGCTCCACGATTCGCTCGCGTGCGTGGCGCGCTGACTCACTCGTATATTCGGCCGCAGTGTCCATGTACGGGACTAATCTAGCTCCATGTCATCGATCACCGGCCTGATGCGCCTGGCGAGCCGCGTGATCTGCCTGATCGTGATCGCCTGGTTCGTCGTGTTCGTCGTCAACCAGACCAGCACCGCCTCGACCCATCAGCAAAACGAGGTGACCGACGGGACCTCGGCCGCGGCCGGTGAATCGAGCGCGTCGGCCGCCAAGCGCGAAAGCACGCTGCACCGCACACTCGACGAAACCGCCAACGCGCTCACTTCGCCGTTCGCCGGCGTGGTGAGCGGCTCGAACAGCGAATGGACGATCCACATCGTCAAGACCCTGCTCGCACTGCTCGTCTACGGCTTCGGCCTGGCGTTCCTCGCGCGCTTCCTACGAGTCCGCGTCTAGGGCCCTGCGTGGCTGTTGACGTTGTGTGACCCGCCGCCGGACTCGTTGTATACGTCCACGGCGGTTCCGACCTTCACCCACGAGTAGATCGCGGGAGCGTCGGGGATCGGCACTCGCAGGCAGCCGTGGCTGGCGGCGTAGGTCGGCACTTCGGCGTATCCGTGGATGGCGTAACCGCGGATGAAGTAGTTCGATTCGTACATCCCCTCCGAGTTGAAACCGGGAGTCTTGGAGTACACCTGGAAGTGTCCGATGACGGTCGGCGTGGAGGGCTTGCCGGAGCTCATCGTGTAGATCGTGCGCACACGCCCGCCGGGTTCGATCTCGGCCAGCACCTGTTTTGTCAGGTCTCCCTCGACATGGCGCCCGTCCTGGGGGTAGCGCACGTGAAATACGCCGCCGCCGTGCTGCAGGCGTTCCCACACCTGGGCGCCCGCGTAGGGGACGCGCGCGAGACCCATGACCTTGCGCAGCGCGATCACCGCGCGTCCGGTGCCTTCGTCGTAGACGCCGCTCAGCGGCACCGCGTAGTGCAACACGTCGAGCTCTGACTGCAGCAGGCGCACGGACGGGCCCTGCCCGCCGGGACCGATGTTCGAGGTCGCGTACTGCACGCTCGGTGAGCTCCCGCTGAAAGCGCCCTGCTGGGGAGTGGCGTAGTGAGCGGCGCGCGCCTGCACGACGCCGGGAAGGCCGCTCGAGTAATTGATGTGAAACTGGCCCGAGCCGTTGCCGATCGCAGTGACGCTTACGTTCTTGACCCGCACCTTGCGCCCGTCGCGGTAGAAGCTGACCTTCACCGTTTGCCCGCCGACATAGGGAGTGACGACGCCGCGAACGACCACCCGCCGGCCGAGCAGCGCGAACAGGGGCTTGCCGCCGACGCCCTGCAGCGCCAGCTTGATCTGACCCGCCACCGGCGCGGGTACGGGCGCAGGAGCGGGGACCGGTGTGGGCGGAGGAGCCGGTGCGAGCATTGGCGGATCCTATGTGCTGAGGCCGACAGCGCGCCCGTCGGGGCCGATCAGACCGATGCTCTTGGCGGCCAGCACAAGCACTGTGATCGTGGCGAGCGCGGCGATCATCAGCACGGGCGCCTGCCAACCCCAGCCCTCGAGCGCGGCGAACGCGAGCGAGTTGTTGAGCGAGTGCGCGGCGATGCACGGATACAGCGAGCCGCTGTATCGGTAGAGCACGCACAGACCGAAGCCCAGTCCCGCGAGCGGCACGAGATCGAGCGCGGGCGCGGAGCCGGCGTGCACGCCGCCGAAGACGAGCCCCGTGATCACCGCCGCGGGCCACGTCCCGCGCCAACTGCGCAGCGCAGTGAAGACGTAGCCCCGGAACAGGAACTCCTCGCAGATCGGCGCCACCACGCAGGTGAGCGCGGCGCTGAGCACCAGCAACGAGGTCGTTTCGTTGGCGCCGAGCTGTTCGAGCAGCTTCTCTTTGCCGGGGTTGAACACAGCCGACCAGACCACGCTGAGCACGAGGAAGGTTACGAGCAGAAGCACGAGCATGCCGATCGCCGAGCGCCAGCCGACGCCCGGCGGGCGCAGGCCGAACTGCCAGGCGCGCACCGCGCGCCCGCCGATGTGCGCGCAGTACACCGCCGCGAGCACGAATGCGAAGTCCTGCACGATCGTGTCGATGAGCTCGATCCCCGGGGGGGTGTGATTCTTGGTGATGCTCACCCCGAAGAAGAGCGTCGCCGGCAGGTCCACCACGAGACCCAATACGGCGGCCAAGACGAGCCCACCGAAAAGCGCCGCCGCGGCCGTCCACGGCGACCAGCCCATGTCGGGAGAGCGCCGGGGATCGCCCGGCGAAGCGGCCGTCTCGTCCATCTCTATGCAACCCAATGCCAGGTTGCGAACTGGGCCACGAAGAACGCCATCAACAGCGCCGAGGCCGCCAGCGCGGGGATCCGTGCGCGGGGATGAGCAGCGAGCCACACCGCGAGCGCGATGCTGAGCGGGAACAGGACGACCAGGAAGCGCGGCAGCGACATCAGCGGCTGCGCGGGCACCGGGTAGGACAGCGGCAGCGCGAGCGCGGTGATCGCGTACAGCCCGTAGGCCAGTGGCAACACGCGCAGCGCCAGCCAGAACAGCGGCACGGCGAGCGCCAGAAAGGCGAGCAGCATGAGGTTGTGTCCGGCCGCGACGAACGGGCTGCCGGTGGCCGCCGGGTAGTACAGGTGCGCGCGCTGGCCCGAGAGCAGCTGGCGCGCACCGTCGAACGCCGCGCGCACGCCGTCCCACACGCCGCCGTAGGGCCCCGCGAAGTGCCTGCCCCAGATGCCCTGGGAGTGAAGCGGCGCGAGCACGTCGCCGCCGGATAGGCCGAGATAGGCCATGTACAGGCCGATGCCCACCGGCAGCAGCACGAGCCAGAGGATGTCCGCGCGCACGCGATAGCGAGGCCGCGTCGCACGCAGCCACCGCCGCAGGCGAGCGCTCCTACCAGCAGCGCGCTCCTCCTCGGAGGCTCCCCGGGGCGCGAGTGCGCCCTGGAAGTCGGGCAATCGATCGGCGCGGGGTCCATATAGGTAGAGCATCAGCGCCGGCAGCACGAGCACCAGACCGGTGCTGCGCGTGACGACCGCGAGCATCCCGAGCACACCCGCCCACGCCCAGCGCCCGCGACGCGCACACAAGAACACACCGACCGACAGCGCGAGGTAGAGCGACTCGGAGTAGACGGCCGAGAAGTAGAAGGCCATCGGCGCGAGCGCCGTCACGAGCACCGCCAGGCCGGCGATGTCGCGACTGCCGCGGCGTCCCGAGCCGCCCAGCTCCAGCGTGGTCAAGCGGTGCAGGCAGTACAGCGCCACGGCGAACGCCGCCAGCGAGAACAGCACGCCGGCGAGCACGGGCTGAAGGCCGATGTCCGAGAGCCCGCGCAGCCCCAGCGGGTAGAGCGGGAAGAAGGCGTCGCGCGCGGATGTAAACGAGCCGAGGTCCGGTCGGTAGCCGTAATGGGCGATCACCAGGTACCAGGCCGAGTCCCAGCGCGCGGCCGGCGCCGCCAGCAGATTGCCGAGCCAGCCGAAACCCCGCGTGACCCCGGGCGGGTCGAAGGCGCCGCGCGTGGGCCCGAACCCGAGCGTCGCGACGGTGCCCACCCCGGCCACCCACACGATCACGCGCGAGACCCACAGCGCCCGCCAGGTGTCGCGCACCGCGGCCATCCGCGCCGCGTCCGCCCGCAGGCGCACCGACCACGCCGGCGCGACGAGCGGGGAGCGGCGCGGGGCGGCGCCGGGGGAGGGAGCCGCGGACCCCTGCAAGCGATAGGCAGCCGCTCGCCCGGGCGCAGCCTCCTCCAGTGCGAACTCGGCTGTGTCCGGACTCATCACGTGGGAGCGTAGAGGGCGGCAGCGATGGGAGCGGCACGAGGCGCACGCTTGCAGCGGCGTGGTGGGGGTGCGATGCGCGGTACCCTCGGCTGCAGCGAGGGATGTCCAGACAAGCAAGACAACGCCGGCGCAGACACAACCACGCCGGGCCAACGCGAATCCTGCTCGTCGGCGGCGGGGTGCTCGCGACCGCGCTCGTGCTCGGAGCGATCGCGGCCGTCGGCTACGTGCTGCACGTCGCCGGGACCGCACCGGCGCTCGACACGCTGCACCCGCTGATCAGCGACGGCTCCTCGCAGGTCTTCGCCGCCGACGGCGAACGGCTGGGGTTCATCCAGTCGGACAACCTGCGCAGCCCGGTGAACTGGAATGAAATACCGACCGATCTGAAGAACGCCACGGTCGCGATCGAGGACCAGCGGTTCTACAAAAACGACGGCGTGGACCTCACGGGCATCTTCCGCTCGGCCGTCAAGGACCTCACCCACGGAGCGCCGCTGCAGGGCGGCTCGACGATCACGATGCAGCTGGTGCGCAACCTGTACCTGGGCGGCGATCAGCACACGCTCAAACAGAAGATCGTCGAGGCAAAGCTCGCGATCGACTACAACGAACACCACTCCAAGCGCTCGATCCTCACCAGCTACCTCAACAGCGTCCCCTACGGGACCGTCGGCGGACAGACCGCGCTCGGCGTGCAGGCAGCCGCGCGGATCTTCTTCGACAAACCCGCCTCGCAGCTGGACCTCGAGCAGTCGGCGCTGCTCGCGGGCCTGCCGCAGGCGCCCTCGCAGTACAACCCCTTCCGCGACGCCGGCGCGGCACGCCAGCGGCGCAACGAGGTGCTGGCGAAGATGGCCGAACTGCACTACATCACCGCCGCGCAGGCCTCCGCCGCCGAGCACGCGCCGCTGGAGGTGCACCTCGGCACGTTCTACCGTCAGCGCCGGGAGGACTTCTTCTTCGAATACGTGCACGAGCTGCTGGTGCACCGCTACGGGCGCAAGACCGTCGAACAGGGCGGTTTGAAGGTGTACACGACGATCGACCTGAACATGCAGCGACTGGCGCGCAAGGCGATCGCGGAAGTTCTGAACGAGCCCGAAGACCCCGCGTCTGCGATCGTCACGATCGACCCGCACAACGGCTACATCGAGGCGATGGCCGAGTCCGAGAGCTATGAGAAGTCCCAGTACAACCTCGCCGCCGACGGGCATCGCCAGCCGGGCTCGACGTTCAAGGCGATCGACCTCGCCGACGCGCTCTCGCGGGGGATCGACCCGAACAGCACCTACTACAACTCGCACACGCTCGCACCGGGCTGGCTGCAGGGCTATCCGACCTATGAAGTGAAGACCTTCGAGGGGACCTCGCTGAACAAGTCGATCAACCTCGTCAACGCGACGCTCGCCTCCGACAACACCGTCTACGCCCAGCTCGCGGCAGACCTGGGTGAGGAAACGGTCACCCAGATGGCCTACAAGATGGGTGTCAAAACGCACCTCTCCAGCTATCCCGCCGAGGCGCTCGGCGGCCTCACGCTCGGCGTTACGCCGCTGGAAATGTCAGACGTGTACGCGACCCTCGCCGACGGCGGCTGGCGCAACGCGCCGATCGCGATCACCAAGGTCGTGTTCCCCGACGGTCACGTCGACCGCGCTTGGGGCACGCCGCACCGCACGAAGGTGCTGAGCGAAGGTGTGACGGCCGAGGAGACGAACATCCTGCACCAGAACGTGCTCGGCGGCACCGCCACGCGCTCGGCGATCAATTGCCCGACGGCCGCCAAGACGGGCACGACGAGCGAACTCGTGGACGCGTGGCTTGACGGGTACACGCCGAACTACTCGACGGTCGTGTGGATGGGCTACCCGACCAAGCGCGTGTCGATGACCGACGTCCACGGCGAGCCCCAGCAGGGCGGCTATCTGCCGGCGGAAATCTGGCACGCCTACATGGCGGCGGTGACCGAAGGCAAGCCGTGCACCGAATTCCCGGCGCCCAAAGAAACGATCTCCTACCAGCCGTTCTTCGGGCGTTTCGCGAGCACCGGACGTTCGAGCGAAAACGAAAGCGAATCGGCCAACGGCGAACCGTCCGAAAAAGGCAAGAAGAAGAAGACCACCGAACACGGCCCCGACCAGACCGGAGTCAAAGCAGAACCCGAAACTCCGCTCCCGCGCGCACACGAACATCCAGAACCTCACGAACCTCACGAACCCGCGACCGCGGCGCCCGTCGAAAAACACGCGCCCGAACCGGCGCCCACGGGCGGAGCCGAACCGCATCCGTAACCCCACACGATCCTCCCACCGGCGCCCGGAAGGCGCCCACGCTGGTAGGTTGGGATCGCGAACACGACACACGGGGCCGCGCCCACCCAGGTGGAGCGGGCCGGATCGGATGCGGAAAGTGGCGAAGGAAGACAAGGTCGAATTCGAGGGCGAGGTCATCGAGGCGCTCCCGAACGCGATGTTCAGGGTGAAGCTCGACAACGACCACGTCGTGCTCGGGCACGTCGCCGGCAAGATGCGCCGGTTCCGGATCAGGATCCTTCCGGGAGATCGCGTCCGCTGCGAGCTCTCGCCATACGATCTGGACCGCGCCCGCATCGTCTACCGCCACCGCTGAGCCGGGAGCCGTCGGGCGGCTGCAGATGGAGCGCTCCCTGATCGAGGCGATCGCCGCCGAGCTGCAGCTGGCGCACCCCTCCCCGCGACTGGTGCGCGGGATCGGCGACGACGCGGCGATCGTGCGCTCGGGTGGAGCGCTGTGCGTGACCTCCGTCGACGCGATGGTCGAGGGCGTTCACTTTCGCCTCGACGACGAGACCCAGAGCACGGCCGACGTCGGCTGGCGGGCGCTGGCCGGAGCACTCTCCGATCTCGCCGCGATGGGCGCGCGGACGGGCGAGGCGTACATCGCGCTGGGTGTCTCACCCCAGGCCGGTGAGCGGCGGGCGCTGGAGCTGATGCGCGGTGCACTCGAGCTGGCCGCGCAGACCGAGACCACGATCGCCGGCGGCGACGTCGTGGCCGCGCCGGTGCTGAGCGCGTGCGTGACGGTCGTCGGCTGGGCAGACAGCGAGAGCGAGCTGTTGGCGCGCGAGGGAGCGCGCGTGGGCGATCTCATCGGTGTGACGGGCGCGCTGGGAGGAAGACCCGTCCGTCCGCTGCCGCGCCTGCGCGAGGGACAGGCTTTGGCGCAGGCCGGGGCGAGCGCGATGATCGACCTCTCAGACGGGCTCGCCGCCGACGCGCACCATCTCGGTGAGAGCAGCGGTGTCTGCCTGCAGGTCGAGCTCGAGCGGCTGCCGCTCGCGGAGGGCGTGAGCGACTGGGAGCGGGGTGCGACGGCCGGCGAAGACTACGAGCTGTGCTTCACCGCACCGCCCGAGCGCACAAGCCAACGTGGAGCGCCTGCTGCGCGAGGCCGGCGGCGCGCAGGTCACGTGGATCGGCGCCGTCACGTCGGCCGCGGCGCCCGGGCGGTGCGGGCGCACAGGGCGTATCGCTGCGCGACGCGCACGGCGCGGAGGCGCCCCTTCGGGGCTTCGAGCACAGCTGGTGACCGCTCCCCGCGGGTGGACGCAACGCGTTCAGCGACGTAGCGCCGACTCGGTCCCGCCGAGCGATCCTGGACCGGCATAGGAGAGAGGCCCGCGGATCGTCACCTCGGGGTGCTCGGGTGTGCCCAGCCCGAGGGGATCGGCGGGCGGTGTCAGCGCGACGAGCGAGATCGCGACCGCGCAGCCGAAGGCGCAGCTCCAGATGAGCGCGGCGAGCACGCCGACATGGCCGCCGGCGAGCAGCAGTGTCGCGGTCCACAACACCGGCGCCGGGACCGTAACCGAGCTCGTGGGCGTAGAAGGCGATCAGCAGCCCGAGCGGCACGAGCGAGAGCAAGACCAGGGTGAGGCCCGCGAGCGGACGGGGACGACGCTCGGGCGAGGCGATCGGCAGCAAGAGATGCAGGCCAGGCACGATCAGCAGCGCCGCGTAGGGGTTGAACAGCCACACGACACACGCGAGGATCAGCAACACCGACAGCGTCGCGATCCCCGCGGCGTCGACGCCGGGCGCCTCCGGTGTGGGACGCACGGCCAGGTGCAGGCGCCGCACGATCGTCGGCCACGTACAGCCAGGACAGCCCGAGCACGGCCGCGCACGAGAGCACCGCCGTGACGGCGGCGCCGTCGAGAGACATCGCGCCGGCCGGCGCGGGGATCGGCGGAGCCGCCGCGATGCCGCCGAGCGCGCCGAGGAGGCTCGCGAACAGGGCGCAAGCGAGGAACGGCAGCGCGCAGGTGAGCGTCCACGCACTCCAGCGCCCAAACGGCTGGCGGCGGCGGCGGGCGCGAGCCAGACCGTCGAGCAGCACCGCCGCGACCGGCATCAGCAGCGTGCCGATCAGCAGGCGCAGCGCCCATCGCGGGGACGATCTGGTGGGTCAGCACGAGGCCCGTCTGGGGCGTCGAGCCGATGTCCGGCGCCACGTCGAGCGCGTCGATCGCGTTCAGCACTCCCCGGCCGAGACCTTCCATCCGTTCTGCGCTCACCGGCGTGCCGGCGACCGGGGGGCGTTCGCCCGAGCTCTGCACGAGCACCGCCGGCAAGCCGGCGGCGGCGAGCACTCCCTGTTCGCCGGGCGCGAGCGCGAACGTGAGATGGGCGAGCTGGCCGAGCGCGCTCGGCGCCCCCGGATGGACCCCTGCTTCGTGGGAGATCGCATCGGTTACCGTACGCTGCAGTTCGTCCGCGGCGCTGCCGTGACCGTCGGAGTAGGGCACGACGAGCGGCGTACGGAGGCGCGTGGAGGCGATATCGCCGAGCACGATCGCGGCGTCGCCCGCGCCGGGGAGCGCATGCGCGACGAAGTCGGCCGCACCCGCATCGCCGCCCGAGCCGCCGCTCGTGGAGACGAGCACGACCGTGCGCCGGGTCTCGCGCGCGGCGAACACGCGCGCGAGCTCGACCAGCGCGGCGGTCCCCGAGAGTCCCGCCGCCGATGAGCGCGCGGCGGCGTCGCGGTGGGCGAGGATCACGATCGGGCGCTCGCCGGTAGCGCCGGGGCGTTGCGCGATCACCGTCTGCAGCGTCTGCCGGCCGTCGATCGTCTGCGCGCCGATCTGGCGCGTGCGCACGGAGAACCCGCCTCCGGCGGCGCCGCCCAGCCCCTCGATCGTCTGCGCGACGCGTTGCGCGAGGCGTTCGTCGCCGGCGCCGCCCGGACGCAGGTTGGGGTATTCGGCGGCGAGGCGCTGCGCTTCGCTGAGCGCGCGGCGCCCGTCGAAAGCGTCAGGGGCAAGGGTCGAGTGCAGCGGCGCCGGGCGCGCGTTCAGCGAGAAGGCGGCGATCGCCAGTGCGATCGCGAACGGTGCGAACGCCGCGCGGTATATGCGTCCGTTGAGCATGGTTGCGCACAGACAGTATGGCCTCGCGCGGGTTGGCTCGACCGTCAGGTATCGTCCGCGCGTGCTCCAGCCCGTGGCCGTGGGACATAAGACGCTCGCCGACTACACGCACATCTGCGGGCGCGAGCTGATCGAGGAGATCCGCGAGCTCGCCGAGCCGCTGAAGGGTCAGCGCGTGGTGCACATCTCCGCGACGGCATTCGGTGGGGGCGTCTCGGAGATCCTCTACACGCTCGTGCCGCTGATGCGCGATGTGGGCCTGGATTGCGAGTGGCACGTGATCTACGGGCGCGAGGAGTTCTTCAACGCGACCAAGCTGATGCACAACGCGCTGCAGGGGGCGCCGCAGGACCTCGACCCCGAGCAGTGGGACACGTGGCGGCGCTACAACGAGATGAACGCGCGCGAGCTCTCAAGTGGCTGGGACGTGTGCCTCGTGCACGACCCGCAGCCCGCGGCGCTCTACAGCCTCGTCCCGGAGAAGGCCGCCGGGTGGGTGTGGCGCTGTCACATCGACCTCTCCACACCCAACCCGCAGACGATCGAGCAACTACTGCCCTACATCTCGACGTATCCCGAGACGCTCTTTCACATGCGCGAGTACGTGCCCGAGGGCATGCGCGGCACGGTCAACGTGGTGCCGCCCGCGATCGACCCGCTCACGCCAAAGAACATGGCGCTCTCGCCCGAGGACGCGTCGTTCGTGTGCGGGCAGTTCGGGATCGACGTCGACCGGCCGCTGATCTGCCAGGTCTCGCGCTTCGATCCCTGGAAGGACCCGCTCGGCGTAATCGACTCCTACCGCGAGGTCAAGCAGACGCTGGGAGAGGTGCAGCTCGCGCTGGTCGGCTCGATGGCCTCCGACGACCCCGAGGGGTGGGACTTCTTCAACGCCACCATCGCCCACGCCGACGGCGACCCTGACATTCACATCCTCAACAACTTCAACAACGTCGGGGCGATCGAGGTGAACGCGTTCCAGTCCCACGCGGACGTGGTCGTGCAGAAGTCCACCCGCGAGGGCTTCGGGCTGACGGTCTCCGAGGCGATCTGGAAGGCCAAGCCGTTCATCGGCGGCGACGTCGGCGGCATCCCGCTGCAGGTCGAGGACGGCGTCACCGGCTATCTCGTCTCGAGCGTCGAGCAGTGCGCGGCGCGCGCGCGGGAGATCCTCTCCGATCCTGAGCTCGGCAAGGCGCTCGGGCGGCGCGGCAAGGAGCACGTGCGCGCGCACTTCCTCACCCCGCGCTACCTGCGCGACTATCTGAAGATATTCACCGAGCTCGCACGCTCATGAACGAGACGCCGGCACAGCGAGATCCGCTCGTGCTGGTCTCGAACCGCGGGCCGGTCACCTTCCACGAGGGCGGGGAGATCCAGCGCGGCTCGGGTGGCCTCGTGACGGCGCTGACGGGGCTGGCCTCGCACCGCGACGCGATCTGGATCGCCTCGGCGATGTCCGAGCACGACGCGCAGGCCTCGCGCGCGGCCGGCGGACGGGCGTTCCCGGTGAAATCGCCCGCGGGGGGCGAGTTCAAAGTGCGCCTCGTGGTCTCCGACGAGGAGGCCTATGACCGCTTCTACAACGTGTTCGCCAACCCGATGCTGTGGTTCATCCAGCACTACCTGTGGGATCTCTCCAACGCGCCGGACATCCGTCGCGAGGAGATCGAGGCGTTCGAGTTCGGCTACAACGCCGTCAACGACGATCTCGCGCGGGCGGTCGTGCAGGAGCTCGAGGGCGTGGAGGAGCCGGTGGTGATGGTGCACGACTACCATCTCTACACGCTGCCCGACCTCGTGCGCAAAGCCCGCCCGGACGCTTTCCTGCACCACTTCATCCACATCCCCTGGACACAGTCCGACGCCTGGCGGGTGCTGCCGACGCGGATCCGCCAGGAGATCTACGCGGGGCTGCTGGCGAACGACATCGTCGGCTTTCATACGCGCTCCTACCGGCGCAACTTCCTGCAGTGCTGCCGCGACCTGATGGATCTCGAGGTCGACTTCGAGCGCGGGATCGTGTGGTACGGCGAGCGCGAAGTGTGGGTGCGCGCCTACCCGCTGCCGATCGACCATCGCGCCGCACGCACGCTCGCGCAGCGCCCGCGCGTGGCCGAGTTCGAGACCGCTCTCCTGCGCCGCCGCCGCGACCATCTGATCCTACGCGTCGATCGCGCAGACCTGAGCAAGAACGTGCTGCGCGGGTTCTCCGCCTTCGACCTGTTCCTCGAGCAGCACCCCGAGTTCTCCGAGCGCGTGACATTCATGGCTCAGCTGATGCCCTCGCGCACCGACGTGCCGCAGTACGCCGAGTACCTCGAGCGCATCGAGGCGCTCGTGGCGGTCGTCAACCATCGCCACGGCACGCCCGACTGGATGCCGATCCAGCTGAAGCTGCGCGACGACCTCGACGAGGCGATGGCGGCGTACAAGCACTACGACGTGCTGCTCGTGAACGCGATGTTCGACGGCATGAACCTTGTAGCGAAGGAGGGCCCGATCGTGAACGAGCGCGAGGGCGTGTCGATCCTCTCGGAGAACACCGGCGCGCACGAGGAGCTCGGCGAGTACGCGCTGTCGGTGAATCCGTTCGACATCCAGGAGCTCGCCGACTCGATCTACGCCGCGCTCGCGATGAGCCCGCAGGAGCGCAGCCGGCGCGCGAAGGGGCTCGCGGAGATCGTCACCTCGCGCGATCCCGGCGACTGGATCGACGAGCAGCTGGCGGACATCCGTGCGAAGGGACGCTGAGCCCTGAATAGGACCCCGCAGTGTACGGTGAGGCCGGTAACCGCGCCTCGCACCGCACGACTCGTGCAGGCCGACGGAAGACTCCTCGCCACGGGAGGGACCGGGGTATGCCGACAATGCTGCCCGGTGATGGCCTCGCCGCATGCTTGTTAAAAGCTGATTGGAAGACCTCGCCGCAAGCGGCGAGGTCGGTAGTCGCGCATGCGCGACTACCCCGAGCGGTGCATGCACCGCTCGGTGGAACGGCCGCATGCGGCCGTTCCCGGGGCCGCACATGTGCGGCCCCGCCGGGCGGCGCATGCGCCGCCCGGAACCACTCCCACACGAGCACAATCCCCGGACCCGCTACTCTGTCCGCCGGACATGACGCTGCCCGCCCCCACATACGATCTCGTGCTGCTGCTCGACGCGCGCGCGGATGAGAGCGTGCGTACGAAGATCCTCGACGACACCCGCGCCGCGATCGTCGCCGGTGGCGAGGTCGTGCGCGAGGACGACTGGGGCGATCGCGTGCTGGCCTATCCGATCGAGCGCCACGCCGACGCCGAGTATCGCCTGCTGCAGTTCCACGCCGGCAGCCCGGAGCTGCTGAACGATCTCGACCGCACGCTGCGGATCACCGATGGGGTCCTGCGCTTTCGGATCGTCAAGCTCGCGCCCGGCACGCCCGACGCTCCCGACATGCGCAGCGCAGCCGCCGCCGCGCCGCCGCCGACCGAGACGCCGCAGTCCCCGCCGCCCGCAGCTCCGGCTCCTCCCGCTCCCGTGGAGACCGAGGCCGCCGTGGGCGAGACCGCGGCCTAGTCGTTACCTAAGAATCCTTTTCAAGACGTCCCTTTGCGCCCGTCTGTTCGAGGGAGGTGCACAGCCCGAGCGCACGCGGGGTAATACACTCGGCAGATGGCTTGGGCGCAGGACAGTGAACAGGGGGCGACGAGCCGCACCGACGTGCTCAGAGACTCCCCGCCGATGTTCGAGTCGCGGCTGCTCGACGCCTGCTCGCGCGTGCACCCGCTCGTCCCCGTGCTCGTGTTCGTGCCCGGGATCGCCGTGCTCACCGCCTGGAGCCTCTCCAACGTCAGCCTCCTGAGCACCATCGCCCTGGCGATCGGCGGGTACGCATTGTGGACGCTGTTCGAGTACTGGCTGCACCGCATCGTCTTTCACTTCGAGCCCGACCACGGCATCGGCGCGCGGCTGCACTGGATCATCCACGGCGTCCACCACGAGCACCCCAACGACCCCCTGCGGCTGGTGATGCCCCCGGCCGTCAGCATCCCGCTGGGCGCCACCGTGTTCGGGCTGCTGTATCTCGCCTTCGGCAGCGACTACGCGCCGGGTCTGGGCGCGGGCTTCTTCGCGGGCTACCTCGCCTACGACATGCTCCACTACTACGTTCACCACTTCACTCCGCGCTCGCGTCTGGGTCGGATGCTGCGCGAGCGGCACATGCGCCACCACTTCCAGGACGACACCAAGGGCTTCGGGATCAGCGCGCCCTACTGGGACGAGATCTTTCGCACCTCCTCGCGCGAGCGCCGCGCCGGACGCTAGAGGCGCGCCTCGCCGCGGGCCGCCGCCCAGACGGATCGACCTCCACGCCGCCGCTCAGTGCGTCGGCCCGACGGTTAGGAGGCGCCCGCAGCCGCGCGTGGCGCAGGGAGAACCCGCACGTTGCGCCTTCTCGCGTGAAAAGCCGCCGCGCGTCGGTCTACACTCGCCGATAACCCACCGACGAACACCTGTTCGTAGGAGACATGGCCTCGGGGCGAGAACAGCTAGCCCAGAGAGACACGAATACACAGAGCGAAAGGAAATCGGAACCGTGGCCGCCACCAACATCAACAGAGTCGTGATGACCGGAAATCTGACCGCCGACCCGGAGCTGCGCTCGCTGCCGAGCGGCATGTCCGTGTGCAGCCTGCGCATCGCCTGCAACACGCGGCGCAAGGACGGAAGCACCGGCGAATGGGTCGATAAGCCCAACTACTTCAACGTGACCGTGTGGGGCGCGCAGGGCGAGAACGCCGCCCGCTACCTCTCCAAGGGACGGCCCGTGGCGATCGACGGACGCCTCGAGTGGCGCGAGTGGGAGGCACAGGACGGGACGAAACGGCAGGCAACCGATATCATTGCCGACTCGGTGCAGTTCCTGAGCTCGCGCGACGACGCCGGAAGCGGTGCAGGCGCGATGGGCAATGGGGTCTCACAGGGCAGCGACATCCCCGTACACGAAGGGGATTTCCAGCCCGCTGCAACGACGCCCGTCGCCGCCGGTGGAGCCGGAGACGACGACATTCCGTTCTGATTACCCCATAGACATAGCGAGGCAGATTTCCAGTGGCAAAGCGCGGTCGCGGCAAGCCGGTGCGCCGGCGAGACAAGAAGGGCGGTCCCGGCAGCGGGCGGCGCAAGCCATGCCAGCACTGCCGCGACAAGATCGAGCAGGTCGACTACAAGGACGTCGGTACGCTGCGCAAGTTCATCTCCGAGAAGGGCAAGATCCGCTCGCGGCGGATCACCGGAGCGTGCCGACGTCATCAGAACCAGATCGCCACGGCCGTCAAGCGCGCGCGCGAGCTGGCGCTGCTCCCCTACGTGAACGAGGGCGGTCGCGACGACAGCCCCCGTCGCGACCGGGGCGACCGCGACCGGGAACGCTAGGGAAGGTTCGGCGGATGCCCGAAGCAATACTCTTGCAGGACGTCGAGCAGCTCGGCGAGCAGGGCAAGGTGATCGACGTCTCCAAGGGCTACCTGCGCAACTACCTCGTGCCGCGCAAGCTCGCCCAACCCGCCACGAGAGGCGCGATCGAAGCGATCAAGCAGGCCCAGGAAGCAGCGGAGCGGGCCGAGCGCAGCGCGATCGAGAAAGCCCAGGAGAACGTCAACCTGCTGAACCGCACCGTCCTGACGATCCCCCAGCAGGCCGGCGCGGACGGGCGCCTGTTCGGCTCGGTCACCGCCCAGGACATCGCCACGGCGATCCGCGAAGCGCGGGGGCTGAAAATCGACAAACGCGGCGTGTATCTGAACGAGCCGATCAAGAGTGTCGGCACCTACATGGTCGTTGTCGACGTCGTCGAGGGCGTGCAGGCGACGATCAAGACGATGGTCGTCGCCAAGAAGTGATCCCGAGCGCGGTTCCCTCCTGCCCGGTCGGGTCAAGCGCGGGAGGGGTCGGGGGGAGGGCCTGCTAAGCCTCCCTCGTTGAGCGACGGTCGTCGCCAAGAAGTAGCCGTCTGTCACGCCTGCGAACATTTGTTCGCAGATGGGGACAAGAGTTTTTCCTACGTATTGCGGGATCAGCCTGCGTGACACCCGAGTCGCCGATCTAGACTCGGGCCGGTCATCATGAGTGCCGTCGCAACTACCAACGGCGCGGGGAACGGGGTCGCAGGGCAGCACCGCCAGGGCGCGGGCGCAGCCGCCGCGATCGCTCCACCGCACAACCTCGACGCCGAGCAGTCGGTGCTCGGCGCGATCCTGCTGTCCGATCGCGCGATGTACGCGCTCGTGATCGAGGAGGGGCTGCGTCCCGAGGACTTCTACCGCGAGCGCCACGGCGCGATCTACGCGGCGATGCTCGCGCTGTACAACGAATCCGAGCCCGTGGACGTGCTCACGGTGACCGACCGCCTGCGCCGGCTGGGGAAGCTCGAGGAGATCGGCGGGCCGGCGAGCGTCGACGAGCTGACCGGCGTAGTGCCCGCCGCCGGTCACGCCCGCCGCTACGCGCAGATCGTGCGCGAGAACGCGCTGCTGCGACGCCTGCTGAGCGCGTCGTTTGAGATCCAGGAGAACGTCTTCGGACACTCCGCGGCGCCGCGCGAGCTGGTCGAGCAGGCCGAGAAGGCGATGCTCGAGGTCGCCCGCGACGACCGCCAGCAGGACTTCCGCGCGATCGAGGAGGTGCTGCACGAGGAGCTCGACAAGCTCCACCGCCTCTCCATCGAAGGCACCTCGCTGACGGGCACGCCCTCGGGGTTCAAGGATCTCGACGAGATCACCGGCGGGTTTCAGCCGGGCAACCTCATCATCATCGCCGCGCGCCCCGCGATGGGCAAGTCGGCGCTCGTGTGCAACATCGCCGAGAACGCCGCCGTAGAGCACGGCAAGCCGGTGGCGCTGTTCAGCCTGGAGATGGCCGAGGCCGAGCTCGCACAGCGGTTCGTCGCCTCACAGGCGCGCATCAAGGGCGAGGAGCTGCGCAAGGGCCGCGTGGCCGAGCAGCGCTGGCCGAAGATCCTCAAGGCCTCTCAGCGCCTGGCCGCCGCGCCTTTGTGGGTGGATGACTCCAGCGACGTGGGAATGCTCGAGATCCGCGCGAAGGCGCGCCGCCTGCACAGCCAGTGCGAGAACGGGCTGGGCCTGATCATCATCGACTACCTGCAGCTGATGCGCACCGACAGCCGCTATGACTCGCGCGTGACCGCCGTGGGCGAGCTGAGCCGCGGACTGAAGATCCTCGCGCGCGAGCTCGGCGTACCGGTGATCGCGCTCTCACAGCTCTCGCGCGCGGTCGAGCAGCGCTCACCGAAGGTGCCCCAGCTCTCGGACCTGCGTGAGTCGGGGAACCTCGAGCAGGACTCCGACCTGGTGATGTTCATCTACCGCGACGAGTACTACGACGAGGACTCCGAGCGTCCCGGCGAGGCCGACCTGATCATCGCCAAGCACCGCAACGGAGCCGTCGGCAAAGTCACGCTGACCTTCCAGAAGGAGTACCCGAAGTTCCTCAGCTATGCCGGCGGAGAGCGGTACAACCAATGAGCCACGGGTCCGCATGCCGGCGTCGGATCGGCGTCCTCGGTCACTCGCTGGCCGATCTTCGATCGGCCAAGTACGCCACGTTCCCTGCGTCCTTGCCCGGCTTGGCCTGCGAACCCGTGGGAGCCCCATGAGTCATAGCTGCCCGTTCGGGGACTGCGACGGCAGTGGGTTCGTGATCGACGAGGCCACGAACACCGCCACCGATTGCCGCTGCCGCGCGGGACGTATCGCGATGGCGCGGACCCGCAACCTGGAGGGCCGGATACCGCGCCGCTACCAGGACGTCTCCTTCGATCGCCCGCCCGTCAGCGACATCGCGCGCACCGCGCCCGAGCAGATCCGCGTGATCCGCCGCTACGTCCAGGCGATCGACGCGAACCTCGACGCGGGCCGTGGACTGTGGCTCGTAGGAGACGTCGGCACAGGCAAGACGACGCTTGCGATGCTGATCTCGCGAGCCGCGCTGCACGCCGGCCGATCGGTCGCGATCTATTCGCTGCCGCGACTGCTGAACCTGATCCGCGAGGCGATCGACTCCGACGACGGCAAGCTCGACCTGCTCGACCGACTCGCGGCGGTCGATTTGCTGCACATCGACGATCTCGGCGCCGAGCACCAGACCGACTGGGTGCTCGAGCAGCTCTACTCGATCGTCAACGCCCGCTACGAGGCCCAGCGGGCGATCCTCGCGACGACCAACCTAACCCCCGAGAAGCTCTCCGAGCAGATCGGCCCGCGGACGGTCTCGCGCCTGGAGGAGATCTGCGACCACCCGCTGCCGTTCTTCGGCGAGGACAAGCGCCGGCGCGAGTTCGAGGTTATCGCGCGCACCGCCTGAGAACCCGTTTCAAGGGCCCCGCGGGACACCCCCCTACACTTCAACGGCCATGCCTGGAATTGTGATAGTCGGCGCCCAGTGGGGCGACGAGGGAAAGGGAAAGATCACCGACCTGCTCGCCGAACAGGCCGACGCGGTCGTGCGCTTCCAGGGCGGCAACAACGCCGGTCACACGATCGTGCGCGAGGGCGTGGAGTGGAAGCTGCACCTGATCCCCTCGGGGATCCTCTACCCAGGCAAGCGCTGTGTGATCGGCAACGGCGTGGTGATCGACCCGAAGGTCCTGATCGAGGAGCTCGACGCGCTACGCGCGCGGCGCATCGACGTGAGCGGACTGCGCATCTCCGCGAACGCGCACCTGATCATGCCCTACCACCTGCTGCTCGACTCCGCCGGCGAGGCCAAGCTCGGCAGCCTGCAGATCGGCACCACCCGCCGGGGCATCGGACCGTGTTACGCCGACAAGGCCGCGCGCCTTGGCATCCGCGTGCAGGACCTGCTCGACGAGAAGATTCTCAAGAAGAAGATCGTCGCCGCGATGGAGCCCAAGCGCCTGTCGCTGCGGCCCTTCGACAAGGACCCCGCGCTCGACCTGCACGCGATGACCGAGCAGTACCTCACCTATGGGCATCGCCTCGAGCAGCACATCGCCGACACCGCGAAGCTGATGTGGGACCTGCTCGACGACGGTGAGAAGATCATCTTCGAGGGCGCCCAGGGCGCGATGCTCGACATCGACCACGGCACCTACCCGTTCGTCACCTCCTCCAACCCGCTCTCCGGCGCCGCCTGCGTGGGAACGGGTGTGGGCCCGAAGAACATCGACGAGATCTGGGGGATCTCCAAGGCCTACACCACGCGCGTCGGCGCCGGGCCGTTCCCGAGCGAGCTGCACGACGACACCGGCGAGGAGATCCGCCGGCGCGGCGGCGAGTTCGGCACCACCACCGGGCGCCCGCGGCGCACCGGCTGGCTGGACCTCGTCGCGCTGCGCTACGCCGCGCGGCTGAACACGATGACGGCGCTCGCGATCACCAAGCTCGACGTGCTCTCTGGCTTCGACCGCATCCAGGTCTGCACCAGCTACCGCGGCGCCGAGGGCGCGGAGTTCGACGACTTCCCCTACCACCAGTCGGTGCTGCACCACACGAGCGCAGAGCTCACCGAGCTTCCCGGATGGAGCGAGGATCTCGGCGAGTGCCGCACGCTCTCAGACCTGCCCGATGCCGCGCGCGACTACCTGCGCTTCATCGCCGAGCACGTCGGCGCCCCCGTCACGCTCGTGGGCGTCGGACCGGGACGCGAGCAGACGATCTGGACAGACGCCGGAGAGGCGACGCTGATTGCCGATCAAAGATCGGCCAGCAACGGCAGCTCACCCGACTGATCGCCCGCTCCTGCATCATGCGAGATCTTCTCAGGCTCTGGGCGCGACGATCTCGACCCAGTCGAGCGAGCGCCCGCACAGGCTGCGCGCCCTTGCGGGCGCCACGCTCAGCAGCTGCGTAGCCGGACGACCGAGAGGCTGCAACGAGATCGCGGCGAGGCTCGTCTGCTGGTTATCGCCGCTACCTGGAGTCAGGTCGGAGTGCGGGTAGGTCAGCGCGAACACGTGCACACCGGGCGTCAGATACACGACGCCCACGGGCGCGTACTCGCCGATGGCGAGCAGTTCGTCCTTCACCCTGCCCAGGAGGTGGCCGTCGACGCTCACTTCGAACCCACGCGAGAAGCTGCCACCCAGCCACACTTCGTAGTCCTGGTCGCCGTACACCTTGATCTGCGCGAGCGCCGTGCCAGGCTTGGTCGGATACAGCGTGCGCGACGCGGGTTCATGCGTCCAGGGGGCCGGCCAGCGCGTCTGATCGCCGCGCGCGACGACAGGTTGGGGGCGCTGGTAGGCCACCAGCTCGGCGTGCTCGCGCACGGCGCTCGCGCCGAGGCGTTCGATCGTCGTGCACGAAGGGACCGCCGCGGGGTCGGCCGAGCACAGCGGCGCCGGGGCGCCCGGGCGGTTCTGCGCGACGCCGCAGTAGGGCAGCGTGTTCGATTCCCCGAACGGGACGTGCCTGAGCAGCCGGACCGTCGGTGTGGCAGGGCGCTGCCACAGTTCGTAGTAGCGGCCTCGCCAGACGAGGCTGTAGAGCGAAGGCGGACGACTCTGCGCAGGGGAGCGCTCGAGCACGATCGAGCGGTACGGTTCGAGCGTCGCCGGTGCGAACGAGTCGAGATCCGCCCACGCGCTCTTGGTCAAGACCGTGCCATCGCGCAAAGGCAGCGTCACCGAGCGGTACTCCGCCGGCTCCACCGGGGCGCCGGAACGGAGGAAATGGCGGTCGGCATAGACTTCATAGTCGTCGATCAACGTCGGGCCGTTGCCCGCGATGAGGCCCCCGATGTGCTGGAGCTCCGCCAGCCGCGCGCGCGGCGCCAGCAGGACGTCGTGGTAGGCGAGGGCGTTCGACCACAGCACGCCGCCGCCGAGCGCCAGCAGCACGAGCACGCCGACCGGTCGACGCCATGTAAGCAGCAGCGCGCCACCCACGAGCGCCGCGGTGAGCAGCGCCGGTGAGGAGATCGCAAGCGCCTTGCCGAGCACCCATGGGGTGCTGTTTGCCAGGTAGCCGATGGCACAGCCCGCGAGTGCCACCGCCACATAGAAGGCGACTCCAAATCGTCGCCGGCGAACCGTCAGCCAGATAGCTGCCGCGGCTGCGAGGAGCACGAGCCCGACGAGCAGCGCGGTTGCCACCGTCGGCGCGCGGAGGCGAAAGTCGCCCACTGGCCAGATACCCGCGAGCTGCCATCCGCTCAGCGGCTGGATCAGATTGCCGAGTGCTTCGCTCGTGGGCAGATTGTTCGAGTTGATCCCACTGTAGGCGCCGAGCACGCTCGACAGCGTCACCCAAAACGGCAGCGCCAGCACAAGCGTCACGCCACCGAGTACGCCGATATCGCGCACCGCCGCTCCCGCCTTGCGAAGCGGTGTGCGCAGGACCCACACGACGAGCAGGCAGAGCAAGCCCGGCACGATCCATGCACCCGCGCCGGTGCCGAGAGTCACGATCAGCGCCGCCGCCGGGATCGCCGGCGCCAGAAGCGCCCGCGGGCTCTCGGGGCGGCGCGCGAGCACCCGTGCGATGAGCGCGACGGACAGCACCAGCAAGAAGGCCGCCGTCAGCTCCTTGATCCCACCCCACAGGCTGTAGCCATAGAGCAGCGCCGGCTGCGCACCCAGGAAAGCCACAAGCGCGCGCAGGCGCGGAGACTCGAGGACCGGTTCCGCCAGAGCGTAGACACCGAGCGCAATAGCCGCCCCGCAGCAGGCGAGATAGGGCTGGAAGATCCAAGCGGAGTCGACGCCCGTCAATCCATGGCCGATCCCGAGCAGCATGAACGCCCCGAGCGGATAGCCGTTGGTGACGTTCGCCGCCAACAGCAGCGAGTACGTCGAGGGCGCCAAATTGGCCAGTGAGCGGCCATGGGACATCACCTGGTCGGTGATCCCAAGCCAGGTCGCCGTGTCGTCCAACCGCACGTACCCGGCAAACGTCGCGCTACCCGACAACAGCACCGGCGCGCCGTACACGAGTAGCGCGCCCAGCGCGGCCAGGAACGGCCACTTGGAGAACTCCCCGCGGGCGGGCCACCCGATCGCCAGGCCCGCAACCGCTCCGACGCCGACGACCGGGACGGCCGCGGGGGCGATCGTGCTCCATGCCGTCAGCAGCGCGGCGACCACGAGCGCGCTCGCCAGCCCGAGCGGGACGAGCAGAACTCCCACATCGACGCCCGCGAGCCGCTGCGTCAGGACGCCCCAGCCCGCACCGACGGCCGCCAGCACGAGCGGAAGCAGAACCCACGAGACGATCAGCGACAAGGGTGCGCCACCATATACAGTCCTCCGGTCACCACAGCAGGTTCTTGGACTCGATCATCCGCGACAGTTGGAACGCGCGCATGCTCGGGTGCGTGAGCCTACGACCACGTGGAACGACCTGTGAGCAGTCCGGGAGCGGTGGCCCGGGAGCGACCTCAGTGTGGCAGGACGACCGCCGAGGAGCGACAGCCCGGCGCCGGGTACCGCGCCATCAGATCGCCGACCTCGCCCTTAACGCGCTCGAGCGCGTGCTCATCGCCGACGCGCACCGCCTCGGCGACCTCGTCCAGCCAGCGCGCGATCTCCTCCATGTGCTCGCTTTGAAGGCCCCGCGTGGTCGCGGCCGGCGTGCCGATGCGTATGCCCGACGGGTCGAACGGCTTGCGCGGATCGAACGGGATCGCGTTCGCGTTCGTCACGATCCCGGACCGCGCCAGCGCCGTCGAGGCTTCCTTGCCGGTGAGCCCCTTCGAGGTCATGTCGATCAGGATCAGGTGGTTGTCCGTGCCTCCGGAGACGAGCGTGAAGCCGCGCTCGCTCAGCGCTGCCGCAAGCGCCTTCGCGTTCGCGACGATCTGGTGGGCATACTCGCCAAAGGCCGGCGTCAAGGCTTCTCCCAGCGCGACGGCGATCGCGGCCGTCTGGTGCTGGTGGGGACCGCCCTGCAAGCCAGGGAACACGGCACGATCGATCGCCTTTGCGTGCTCCTCGCGACACATCAAGATCGCGCCGCGCGGGCCGCGCAGGGTCTTGTGAGTGGTCGTCATGATCACATCCGCGTGCTCCGCCGGCGACGGGTGCGCACCACCCGCAATCAGGCCGGCGATGTGCGACACGTCGGCGACCATCAGCGCGTCGACCTCCTTCGCGATTGCAGCAAAGCCCTCAAAGTCGATCGTGCGTGGTACCGCCGTCCCACCGCAGAACAGCAGCTTCGGACGATGCTCGAGCGCCAGCCGCCGCGCCTCCTCCATGTCCACGCGGCCCGTATCCGGGCTCACGCCGTAGTGGACCGCGTTGAACCATTTGCCTGTCGCCGACACCGGCCATCCGTGCGTGAGATGCCCCCCAGCCGGCAGGTCGAGTCCCATGACCGTGTCGCCCGGGCTCAGGAAGGCCAGGTAGACAGCGAGGTTCGCCGGTGAGCCCGAATACGGCTGCACGTTCGCATGTTCCACGCCAAACAGCTCGCGCGCGCGAGCCTGCGCGAGCAGCTCGACTTCGTCGACGATCTCGTTGCCCTCGTAGTAGCGCTTGCCCGGATATCCCTCGCTGTACTTGTTCGCAAGCACGCTGCCGTTGGCCTCGAGCACCGCCGCCGAGGTGTAGTTCTCGGAGGGGATCAGGAACAGCGACTCGGCTTGTTTCTCGTCCTCACGGACGAGCAGCGCGGCGAGCTCGGGATCTGACTCCTCCAGCAGCGGGAACATAGGGTCAGTCTACAACAGCCCTCTCGGCGCTAAGAGCCCGTCTCGGCCGCGGCGAATCCCGAAACGGCGACATCCTCGCCCGCACTTCCCGGCAGGCGCGCGCGCATGACTCGCACCGCCTCGGGATTGCGGTCGATCAGCACATAGCGCCGCTTCAGCTTCACTGCCACCGCCCCCAGCGTGCCGCTACCGGCGAAGAAATCGAGGCACCAGTCGCCCGGACGGGTCGAGGCCTGGATCATCCGCCGAACGATCCCCTCGGGCTTCTGCGTCGGGTACCCCGTCTTCTCGCGTCCGCTCGTCGGGACGATCGTGTGCCACCACACGTCCGTAGGCAGCTTGCCTCTCGCGGCCTTCTCCGCGGTCACGAGACCCGGCGCCATATAGGGCTCGCGATCGACAGCCTCGGCGTCGTAGTAGTAACTCGTCGGGTCCTTCACGTAGACGAGGATCGTGTCGTGCTTTGAGGGCCAGCGCCGCTTGGATCGCGCGCCGTAGTCGTAGGCCCAGATGATCTCGTTAAGGAAGCACTCGCGGCCGAAGATCTCGTCTAGCAGCAGCTTGCAGTAGTGCGCCTCGCGATGATCGATGTGGAAGTAGAAGGTCCCGCTCGACGCCAGCAGCCTGCGTGCTTCACGCAAGCGGGGCTCGAGGAATGCGAGGTAATCGTCGAAGTCGTCCAGATAAGAGGACTCCGCGAGCAGGCGCGTCTTGTAGCGGCGGCCCGAGAACCCGGTGCGATCGCCGCTCTCGTCGGGCACCGTGCGCAGCGTCCTGCGTGTCTGCGCCTTACCGGTGTTGAACGGCGGATCGATGTAGATCAGCTGGAAGGTTCCCTCGCGCAGGCCCGGTAGCACCTCGAGGTTCTCACCCAGGATCACCTCCCCCTCGCCGCGCATGCGTTGCAATCTACGCGAGAGGTCGGCGGGGCTGGAGAGCAGTTTCGGGTCGTGGAGCCTCAGCAGCCTTGCGGGACGCTCATGAGAACCTCGATCTATCCGGCCATTCCGGCCGTTATCTGAACTATTCAAGACAGTGGCATATAAGCTTCCGCGGCCATGGAACACAGCATAAGTCCAGCAGTCCGGCGCAGCGCGATTGTCACGACCGTCACATCTGCGCTCGCTTTCCTCGTGTTGTTCTTGCCGCAGATCACGGCCACCCTGAGTCTCACGACGTTCGGGAAGCTCATGTCCGTCGCGCTGGTCGGCCTGTTGACCACTTTTGGACAGCTTCTGGCGAAGTGCGTGCGAGATCGCAACGCCCTGAAGGGCGCCCTGCGCGTCTGGCCCCCCGAACCGCTGGGGGTGGCGCGCCTGGAGGGGCTCGGGGTCTACCCAGCACGCGACGCCGAAGGCCGGATGAGCAGGTATGAGCCTCGCCCCAACGGAGAAGATGACGCACTCGCCGAGGCACTGCGAGCGTCGAAGCACGTCTTGGTTCACGGTCCGCCGGGCTGTGGCAAGTCGCGAGCGAGCGCTCAGGCGGCAAGCTGCGAGCTCGAGGATATTCTCGCGATCGTACCGCTGGATTCTCAGGCGCTACGCCTGCTGCTCGAGAACGGCCTTAAGTTGCCGAGCTCACCCCATCGGATATGTCTTTGGCTGGACGGTCTCGATCGGTTCGTGGGTGCGCTCGACCCAAGCTCGCTGAGCGTGATCGAGCAAGCTCGCAAACCTGAAATCAAGATCGTGGCGACGATCCGGACCGAGCAGTGGGAGGAGCTCTTGGGCGGGAGCGCTCAACACAGCGAGGCCGCGCGCGCGCTGGCCCAGGGAGCAAGGAGCGTGCGGTTGGGTGCTTTCCATCCGGAGCAATCTCAAGAGCCGGCCGGCAAGAGCAGGCCGGTGAACATACGCAAGCCAAGAGGGCCGTTGTGGAACATCCGCCTCGGGGGAGCGGCCTTGGGTTTGATCGCATGGTTCGTTGTGGGCGGCATCTTCAGGGGCGGGCTGTCTACTCCGCCGTCGATCGACGAACAGATGGAAACCGTGAAGAAACAGATCATGGCGAGCGCCGGCCCGAGGGGTGATCACGTGGTGGTCGACGAGCGGATCGCGCTTCACCAGACAAAACAGCCTTCGTGGCTCCTTGTAACGGAGGATTTCTCAAACCATGAAAAATTCAACAAGGGCGCGGCCGACAAAGTCCCGCGACGATCGCGCTCGGATGACCTGCGGATATACGACGTGGTCGAAGGGCGCCTCAAGCTGAGGCTGCACTTTCGCCCCAGAGGGACGGGAGCGAGCGCTGCCGAATTGCACGTCCTCACTGGTGAGACGGGACCGTCGGGGGACTACAACGAAGATGACGAGCCGGAGGTGATCGCGGGATATGGGCTGCCGTCCAAGGCCTACGGAGCGCTGTTGCCATTTGCCATCGACTGGGTGGGAAACCAATACCGAATCGTTCCGCTGACTCAAAAAAAGCCGCAGCTACGAACCCGCGGACTCGACATCGAGACGCTTAGGTTCCGGCACGTAGTCTACGAGACCGCACTGACGCTGAGAACGGCGGTAAGCGAACACGCCTTCAGCGCCATCAAGCTGCGAGGCTATCGCGTCCAGGCCTTCGCGCTGGTGCAGAAACCGGTCACTCGACTCCTGACGGGGTACTTCACGGTGATGCCGATGTTTGAAGGGCCCAAAACACTAGAGGTACACGCGAACCAGTTCCCCACCGGTCAATTCGACCTCCGTGCTTGCACACCTGCCTTCCATTCGTGCCCGGCGCCAGACGCCGAGCAGGACGCCCTAATTCCGCCCGACAGAAACTTGGACGCCGGCCTCTCGGAAGCGTGGGGCGTGATCGGAGTGAGGTGGAGAACACCTATTCGTGTCTTCCAGCGCCCTACTCGCCCCCCGAGCACAGCCACCGGCCGGCGCGCTGCTCACCGTCGCCCAGTTCCGTATCAGACACGAAGGAGGGCTGCCAAAGCGACGCACTCGTGACCATGTCTGGGTCCTACTACTGGCGTGGACCTCGTCACGATCAAGAGCGCGATCGGTCACAGCGCGCTGGCCACCACTGGGCCATCTGCACGCGCGGCCGGCGGCCGCGCGGGCGGAGGTGTTCACGCGGGCTTCTCAGTCACAGAGGACGCCGCAAGCCGCGTCCCACCCGGGGTCCGAGGACCTGAGTAGCCTCGTCGCGCATGAGTGAGCGCACGATTCTGGCGGAGACTACGACGCCCGACGGTGTCCGTGTGGTGCTGTTCGAGGACACATGGCTGCTGCACATCCTGAACCCGGATGATGGCCACACCGAGCTCGAGCCACATCAGCAGGCTGTGTTGGATGCGATCGATTCGCCCGACCACCGAGAATCGGAGCGCTGGCCCAACCGGGAGCGATTCTTCAAGCGGGAGACGGGCCCCACAGATTGGCTGATGGTCGTCGTAGACTTTGCGGATGAGCCAGCACGGATCGTGACAGCGTTTGGCTATGGACACGGTCGCTCGCCCGATGGATGGAAACCATGAACGTCAAGATTGATGACCTCATATTCGACCGTGGCCATTACGACGCCGCCGGGGACGTGCTCTACCTAGGGCGCGGCGACACCAACAACGCGTCCGATGCCGCCCTCACCCCAGAGGGTCACGGCGTGCGCTACGACGACAGTGGCGAGGTGATCGGGGTCACGATCATCGACGCCCGACGAATTGTGGAGCACGACGGGTATTTGACGATCACGCTCCCGCACTCGGTGCGAGTCGAGGCGGGCGATTTGGCCGGGGCGCTTAGCTAAGTGTTGGACGCGACGGCCCGGCCATTCACAATGGGCCGTGTAGGAATCGAACCTACAACCTTGGGCTTAAGAGGCCCGTCATGGTACGCCGAACCGCGTAAATTGGGCCGATTTGGTGGCCTCAAAATGGCTTAGTCGCTTGTGATCAGGCCGGTTTGGTACCCAAAGCGGTACCCACGGAGATGTGGTACCCACGTGGTACCCACGGCGTGTAGACTGCCGGCAGGCACCTGACAGAAGGCCCCGCGCGAGTGTCATCGCCGGGGCCGTGGACACAGCGGAGGACCGGCATGTCAACCAAGCACCCCAGCGCTGCGGTGGTCGTCCGCGAGCACAATGGGCAGCCGTTCTTCGAGGCGAAGTTCCGCCACGGCGGCCAGCAGGTGAAGCGCCGCGTCGGACCGGCTTGGCTTGACCTCGGTGCGGACACGGGCGAATGGCGTCCACGTCGCGGGCGTGTACCCGACGGCTCCTACGACGAGCGAGCGGCCCACGTCGCGGCGGCTTCCCTCGTCGTCGCCTACGTGGCCGAAGCGGACGACCGCGAACACGCTGAGCGCGAGCGCAAGGCCCGCGGCGTGACGTTTCGCGAGGTCGCACACGCGTACCTGCGCTGGCTGGAGGACGTGAAGGGCGCGAAGCCCGCGACGCTGCTCAACCACCGGTGCGTGCTCGCCGAGCCAGGTGTTCCGTACAAGCGTGGGACGGGCACGATCGCCGGCCACGTGATGGCCGCGCTCGGCGACCTGCCAGCGTCGAAGATCAGCACGCGTGATGTGGAGGAGCTGCTGGCGGCGGTCAGCGCGACCGGGGTTACGCCGCGCACCGTGAACAAGCACCGCGCGGTGATCTGCGCGGCGTTCAACTACGGCTGCCGTGCCTCGACCTACGGGCTGGCGAGGAATCCCGCCTCCGAGGCCGACAAGCGCCGGGAGCCGTTGCCGGGTGCGTTGGCCTACTACTCGCCCGAGGAGGTCGAGGCGCTTGCACGGGCGCTCGCCGACGGCCACCACCGCGAGCCTTCACGGCAGACCTTCGGCGACCAGGAGCGCGAGGCGCGGCACGCCGAGGATCAGCAGGACGCGGAGATCGTGAGGGTCGCCGCATACGCCGGCCTGCGACTCGGCGAGCTGTTGGCGCTCCGCTGGCGTGACGTGGACTTCGCGGGCCATGCCCTGACCGTGGGGCGCGCGATGAGCGCGGGCGTGGAGTCCTCCACGAAGTCGGGCAGGGTCCGTCGGGTGCCGCTGCCCGACCAAGCGGCGGCCGCCCTCGACCGTCTGAGCCGGCGCGAGGACTTCATCGGACCCGAGGAGCGAGTGTTCTGCAACGCATTCGGGCGCACTCTCGACGGCTCCGCGTTGCGGCGGCGCTTCAAGCGGGCGCGCGACGACGCCGGCCTGCGGCCGCTGCGCTTCCATGACCTGCGCCACACCTACGGCAGCCTGTTGGCGGCTGCCGGCGTGGACCTCGTGACGATCAAGAGCGCGATGGGCCACAGCACGCTTGCCACCACCGGGCGCTACCTGCACGCGCGGCCCGCGGCCGAGCAGGCGGAGGTGTTCACGCGGGCGTTCCAGTCACGGCAGCCCACGCAGGCGCCCCGTCCGGGGTCCGAGGCCGTGAGTAGCCTCGTGGCTCATGAGTGAGAGCTGATGGTCATCGTAGACTCGCGGGAGGAGCCAGCGCGGATCGTCACGGCGTTTGGCTATGGACACGGACGCTCGCCTGCTGGATGGACACCATGAACGTCAAGATCGATGACCTCACATTCGACCACAGCCACTACGACGCCGAGGGGGACGTGCTCTATCTCGGGCGTGGAAACACCAACTACGCGTCCGATGCCGCCCTTACGCCAGAGGGCCACGGCGTGCGCTACGACGACAGTGGCGAGGTGATCGCGGTCACGATCATCGACGCACGAGGGATCGTCGAGCATGACGGGTACCTAACGATCACGCTGCCGCACACGGTACGGGTCGAGGCGGGCGAGCTGGCCCCCGCGCTCGGCTAGTCCTAGACTTCGTTTTCGACCAACTTCGATTCGCCTCAGAAGGGTCGCCCGCAGTCGGTCTCTTAGCTCGTACCGGGCCTATCTCGTTGTCTCCCCTGGACCGTAGAGGTAGGATGCAATCTCTCCATGGCATCCACCGACCAAGGTACCCAGAACGTCTACGAGTGCGACGTCTGCAGCTATCGGTACACGCCCGCGATGCACGGCGGGGTCGACTTGGACGATCAAGAGGATTGGGAGTGCCCCGATTGCCAGGCAGATCGCGATCACTTCCATATTGTCGTACCACCTAGCGACGACTTGGTGGAAGGCGGCGATGAGGGTGAGGGATCTGATGGCGACAGTGAGCCCGAGTTGTCGGCGCAGACGAGATCGGTCTACCGGGACAAGTCTGACCCGACGGTAGCCTCGCTAAAGAGAAAGTTCGATAAAGGTCGCCTTGATCCTCAGCCTGGCTTTCAGCGTTACGAGGTCTGGAGCAACAAGAAGAATAGTCGGCTAATTGAGTCAATTTTGCTAGACCTGCCGTTGCCGCTTCTCTACTTCGCCCAAGAGGATGATCGTCTAACAGTTGTGATCGATGGACAGCAACGACTAATGGCTATTTTCAATTACTTGGATGGCAAATATGCGCTGACTGGTCTTGGTCCTCTGCGCAAAGAGCTCGAAGGTAAGAAGTTCAAGGATCTATCAGACGAGCTGCGGGAGCGTATTGAGGACTTCAAGCTGTCAGTCGTTGAGATACTCCGTGAGTCGGAGGAGGCAATAAAGTTCGACTTGTTCGAGCGTCTTAACACAGGGGCGGTGAGCCTCAACGATCAAGAGCTGCGCAACTCCGTCTACCGCGGCGATTACAACGAATTTCTCAAGGGTCTCGCTAAAAACGATACTTTTCGTGGGTTCCTTCGCCTCAAAACGGCTCATAAGAGGATGGCGGACGTTGAGTACGTGTTGCGCTATATGGCGTTTCGCGAACAGACATATCTCAAGCACGACGACAGAAACACCGTTCAATTCCTCAATCGGACAATGAATAACGGTAAGCTGATGTGCGAGAATAGCTCAACAGGAGCCAAAAAAGAGCTGAAGCGTGCCGAGGCTGACTACAAGAAGGCCCTTGCGAATGTCTTAACTGTGTTCGGCCGAGACAAAGCGTTTCGGCGGTTTACCGCTGGTGATGAGGGCAATCATAAGGGCGCCTGGGAGAAACGCATAAACAAGGCGCTAATGGATGTCGAGCTCTACGTCTTTGGACAGTACGATCGAGGCGTAATCACCAAAAACCGTGATGCCATTTACGAGACAGCGGTTATGATTATGTCAGAGGATACCGAGTTTGTCGACCTCATCAGACATACCATCTCCCAAAAGAAACGTGTCATTCGTCGCTTTCGGATATGGGAGGATGCGATGGCCCAACTGCTGGGTGACGAGGACCTTGGGCCACGCCTCTATCCGCGCGACAAGAAGGAGCAACTGTTTAGCGCCGACCCGACTTGCACGATTTGCAAACAGAAGATCGTCGATATTGATGATGCCCACGTCGACCACAAGCTCGCAAGTGCGAAGGGCGGTCCGACCAATGATGAGAACGCCTCGTTGACACATCGCTACTGCAACCTTTCTAAGGGTGCCGGCAACGGCGTATAGTGTCGCGACGACTAGGGTAGCGCCCGGTTGATCTGAGTGCTCTGGACGAGATGCGCAATGAGAGGTATCCGGTACTCACGCGTCCGCCGGAGTTGCAGCGGCTGAGAACGGTAACCGCTGCCCACGCCTGCACGGCGTTCTCTGCTGCATCGTCGCGTGCGTCGGAGAGATGCAGCGGGCGCTGGTGGAGGTAGTGCGTCATCGCGCGCTCGGATTCTCCGGCGCGGAGGACGAATGGATGCCGATATGAGTGCCCGGGAGCTATTCAGCCTAATGCCCTGACACTGGCTAGGGCTGGCAGATAACGGCCTTTCCGGGTATGTCATTATGTATCGCGAGTCGCGCGAATATCCTCAAGGCGAGGTGATCGGTCCCATCGCTTGAGCCGTCTGGGACGACCGCTCATTCTCGGTCATCGCCGGTTATGCTGCGACCATGTTCGCTGGCCGCCACGCGTTCAATCCGCTGGATCGTGTTGAGCTCGGCCGCAGCGTGGGCCGAGCGTTGCTGTTGAGCCCATGTGAGACGCTACCACCTGAGCGCTTCGAAGGGGCCGGCATCTACGCCCTCTACTACCAAGGCGACTTCGAGGCCTACCGGCCGGCGGCGCTGGCCGGCTGCGAGTGGCCGATCTACGTGGGCCGAGCCATGCCAGCTGGCGGCCGCACGGGTCTGATCGGGCTTGACGCCTCGCCTGGGCACAAGTTGTATGACCGCTTGCGCGAGCACCACAACTCCGTGAAGGCCACCAGCAACCTCGATGAGGACGACTTTCGCTGCCGCTACCTGGTCGTCGATGACATATGGATCCCGCTCGCCGAGCGTCTGCTGATCGGTCACTACCGGCCGCTGTGGAATGGGGTCGTTGACGGTTTTGGTATCCATGATCCAGGCGGTAGGCCCGGTGGGACGACCGGACGTGCCGGCCAGCAGAAGTCGGCGTGGGACACCTTGCATCCGGGTCGACCGTTCGCCAAGGGTCGCGCCACCCGAGTCAGCGCCGCGAAGATCCGCAAGCGGATAGCCGAGCACCTGGCCGCGCATCCTCCGCAACCGGGTGAGCCTCCAGCCCTGGCCGAGCCTCCCGCGCTGGACGCGCCGGAGGATATCGAGACGTGAGTCAATAAAGACTCGAAGCTGACACAGAATTGGCACAAAGAGGCGTCTCACGGCACACATTTAGGCGTAGCGTCGCTTGGCTATGGTGCCAGAAGATGTTTCCGCCGAGCTCCGCGGTAGTGTCACAACGATGTCGCTGGGTTTTGAGCTGGCGCGACGGCCAGCGGATGTCATTTCGCCTTCGGCCGTGGGCACCTCGATCGAGTTGTTCGCTGGCGGAGGAGGCCTGGCGCTTGGCGTTCACGAGGCTGGTTTTCAGCATCTGCTCGTCAACGAGCTCGACCGCCGCGCGTGCGAGACGCTGCGGGAGAACGTCGCGGAGGACTTCGAGTCCCAGGCCGGAGGCGATCGGTGGCCGCTGCTGGCCGGCGATGTCGCCGCGATCGATTGGAACTCATTTGAGGGCCGCGTCGATCTGCTCGCCGGTGGCGCTCCCTGCCAGCCGTTCTCGCTCGGTGGGCGCCATCGCGGTGACCAGGACAAGCGCAATCTCTTCCCCGAGGTCTTCCGTGCCATGCGCGAAGTCCGCCCGAGGGCATTCCTACTCGAGAACGTCCGGGGTCTGCTACGCGAGTCGTTCCGGCCGTACTTCGACTACATCCTCGACCAGCTGTGCCAACCGTACCTGGCCCCCAAGCGCGGAGAGTCGTGGGAGCGTCACAAGGCCCGCCTCGAGCGACAAGGTTCTCGCAAAGGCGCCCAGAGCGATCGCTACGTCGTCTACAAGCTGCTCGTCAACGCCGCTGACTACGGCTTGCCGCAGAACCGCCACCGGGTGCTTATCGTCGGCTTCCGCGAAGATCTGGGAGTCAAGTGGACGTGGCCGCAGGCGACCCATAGCCGTGAGGCGTTGCTGTGGTCCCAGGCCCACGGCTACTACTGGAAGGAACACGGTATAGCCGATGCCAACGGTCCGGAGGGCAACGAGGACCGGCCGAGACTTGAGCGCAAGCCCACCGAGCTTCGCTGGCAAACACTTCGCGACGCGATCAAAGGCCTACCCGAGCCCGTCGATGGCAAGGAGCACCCGACGATCGCCAACCATGTCGGCATTCCAGGCGCCCGCCTGTACGCGGGACACACGGGCAACCCGCTCGATTGGCCCGCGAAGACCGTAAAGGCTGGGGTACATGGTGTGCCCGGCGGTGAGCAAGTGCTGCTGCGCGACGACGGCACGCACCGCTATCTGACGGTTCGTGAGTGCGCGCGCCTGCAGGGGTTCCCCGACTCCTACCGCTTCACGGGCCCACGCAGTGAGGCGATGCGCCAGATTGGCAACGCCGTGCCGGTACCGCTAGCTCGACTTATTGCCGCCCGTATAGCCGATAAGCTCGCTGGAACACTACGTCCAGCGCATGCAGACAACGGAGCGTCGCCGAGATCCCGCCGTCACATCGAGGATGATGGCAGCGGTCAAACACAAGGACTCGCGGGCTGAGCTAGCTCTTCGCCGTGAGTTGCACGCCCGTGGGGTGCGCTACCGCCTACACGCCAGGGACGTCCTTGGCTGTCCAGACATCGTGGTTCGGAAGCGTGGGGTGGCGGTCTTCGTGGATGGCGACTTCTGGCATGGCAACGCCCACGTGAGGCGTGGCCTGGGCAGCCTGGAGGACCTGTTCCCGAGCAACAAGGAGTTCTGGGTGCCAAAGATCCGTCGGACGATGGAGCGAGACCGCGAAGTCACAGCTGAACTACAAGCGACCGGTTGGCAAGTCGTGAGGCTGTGGGAGGAAGATGTTCTAGAAGCTCCGGTGCTCGCCGCTGACAGCGTTGAGCACCTTCTACGAGGTAACTGATCCTGCCACGCTGGGGCCCTCAGCCACCGCAAGCCGAGGTCTGGAGGGTACCGCCCGGAACGCGGACGGAGCGCACGGCGGAACAAGACAAGGCAGCCGGTGGACTTACAGCCCGACAGGTCAAGCTCGCCGACGGAAGAACCGCCACAGCCTCAATCCGCCTGAAGCGCATCCCGAAGAGCCGTCGGGTCTATGCCTATCTGCGCTACAGCGTCGATGGGAAAACCATCACCAAATACGCGGGAGACGCCACGGCGAAGACACGCGAGAGAGCGCTGAAACAAGCCTGGAACCACGCACAAAGCAGCGGCCTCATGGCCGAGCCAGCGGCCAAATAAAGACTCAACCATGAGCCAGGGCCAGTCTCTATGCGGCGCGTACATCTCGCCAGCTTGTCCGTCAACTGATTCCCGATGAACCTAGCGCTCCCTCCCGATGCCGCTCACCGGGAGGTCGCGTACCGGCGTCCTCGTGAGCAGTCGGGTCGGCATGAGCCGTTTCAAACGCAGCGGATTACGGCTCGGCACCCAGCCTCTGTCGACAGGGACGGAGATCTCCTGATGGGCGAGCGACGGTACCTGGGCACGGCTTTGGGTCATGCGTTCGGCCAAGCGCGCGATGCGTCCCGGATCTTGCCCTTCAACGCCGAGGTCGTCGCGGGCGATGTACAAGTCGGTGCCGTGGCGGGCGCGTGTCGCCTCGACATAGGCGGTCTCCTTGCTGGTCTGCCAGCCGCCGGTCAGGACGACCGAGCGCTCGACGGTCGCGCCCTGCTGGCGATAACGTGCTGCGCGTAGGCCAATCTCAGCGAGTCCAGATTCTCGCTGGCGAGCTGGATCTTGCGCTGTGATCCGTCGAGCGTGACGGTCACGCCGTGTTCGTGGATGTTGGTGACCTGGCCGCGGGTGCCGTTCTCGATCCTCAGTTGACGCTGGGGCCGGTGCTGTGTGGTGAACGCGATGAGGTCACCTTCGCGGAGGCCGTAGTGGACGCCGGGCATCGGTATCTCTCGGTGTCCGAGTTCGCCTCGCCCTATTCGTAGGTGTTGGGCGCGGGCGTTGAGACGGTCGATCTCCTGGTTTGAGGCGTCGGCGATCAACGCGACCTGTCGGATGTCGTTGTGTTCGGTGGTGAGCGTTGCCCATGCCTGGACGGCGTTCTCTGCCGCGTCGTCGCGTGTGTCGGAGAGGTGCAGCCGGCCTTGGTTGAGGTAGTGCGCCATCGCGCGCTCGGGTTCTCCGGCGCGTAGCGCTCTCCAGGCTTTCTGCTCGGCCGGGTCGGTGGTGCGGTGGATGTCCGCGAGCTCCGCTGTCGGAGCGTGGTTGGCGAGCCTGTCGAACATGCCGCCAGGGCCGATCGAGGGGAGTTGCTTGCCGTCACCGACGGCGATCAGCTTCGCCCCTGTTCGCTCGACCAGCTCGGTGAGGGCATCCAGGCGCTTGTGATCAACCATCCCGGCCTCGTCAAGGAAGACGGTCGTGTCCCGGCCGATTTGGACGGCCCCGATGTTTGCGCGGGCTACCAGTGCGTCGAGGGTGAGTGTCCGTCCCGCGAGTCCTGGGCTGTCGGCTCCGAGCCGCTCTGCCGTGGACCCGGACACCGCGACGCCGATTGTCTGGCGGCTGGCGTGCTGCTCGGCGCGGGCGGCAGCGTCGGTCACCACGCCCTTTCCGGTCCCCGCCGGGCCAACGAGCACCGCGGCCCGCTCGGGACCGGTGAGGACCAATAGCGCGTGGTTCTGCTCTGTGCTCAGCGGTTCCCCGATGCGCTCGGCGACTTCACGTAACGCGTCAGCTCGCGCGGGCTCGCCGACATCTCGGCCCGCTGGCTGGGCGAGCTGGGCGGCGCGGCGTTCTATCGCTTGCTCCTGGGCGCGCACGGCGAGCGTCGTCATCCGGCCGCCCTCCAGGGTGAGCACCCGCCGGTCACGGATCATCTCCCGCGCAACGGCAAGCGCCTGATCAGGTGCCATCTCCCCGGCCGTTTGCTCCAATGCGACCGCGTGAAGGTCGCGCGCTTGGAACACGGCGTGCTGCTCGGTCAGCCTCGCTTCGATGCGATCCTCAAGGGGCCGCTCGACCTTCGGTCGCTCAGGCGCACCGATCAGACGCACGGCGTCATCCGGGCCGAACGCATGACGGCGGCCCGTCTCGCTCCACACCCGCTGCAAGTCCCCGCGTGTCGTCAGCTCCTTCGCCCGGCGATTCTCGAGCGCGAGATTGCGCATCTCTCCACGTTCCGGCGCTCGACCGTAGCGGGCACGGAAACGCTCCGCTGCCCGTGCCACCTCGCGGCTGCGCCCGGAGAACTCCTCGATCAGACCGCGCGGCACTCCGGCGATCTCGAAGTACCGGCCGTCCTTACCTGTGGCCCGCTCGATCTCGTAGCCCTCCCCGGCCAGCTCCTCGGCCAGCGACGAACGGTAGAACGCGCCCAGCTCACGCGCCGAGCGGAAGATCGGCCGCGAAGCAACCGCGACAATCCGCTCGTCCTCCCTGACCGCGCCGCTGATCACGACATGGCTGTGCAGCTGCGGGTCCGGCGCCTGCGCGCCGCTGACTCCACGGGCGGTCGTGTGCCGGTACTCCGCGGCGATCACATCCTTGGCGTGCTCCTCCACCACCTGGCCGTCGTAGCGGCGGCGCACCACCGGCACCTGTTCGCATAGATACCGCACCGTGCTCTCAACCGCCCTGCCGTGCGCGGCCTCGATCTGCTTCCGCTGCCACGGATCGCCAAGCGCCCACACCGTGGAGACCGACTTGGGAGCGCTGAACGTCACGTCGATCCCACCGCCCCTACCGCCGCCGGCGCCCTCCGGCCGCAGCCACAGCCCAGTGCCGGGATGACGACCGTCCATCAACGCGATGAAGTCCGCGCCATCGACCCGCTCGCCAGGCTGTACACCGAGTCTCGTCAGCGTCTCCTCGCCGGAGAGCCAGCGGCCGGGGGCCTGCGCCATCTCCCCGTCAGGGGTCAGGTAGTAGTCCCCGCGCTCGGGCGCGACGGTCTTGCTCTCCAGGTAACGCGCGTACCCGCCACCCCCGGACGCAGGGATGCTCGATGCGGTCATCACACATGTGATGACCGCAAGAACCCCAAACCGGCCACCGAATTGCCAGCGACCGCACAGCCGTGCATGTTGTCTGTTCGTCCGTTCGTCCAGCCGGCCAGCCGTCCAGCCGTCCAGCCGGCAGAGAACATCGGAGCGGAGCCGTACCTGGCGGCCATGTGATCGGGCGCAAGACCAGACGTAGGCCAGAGGCGCGCACTTGGTCCGTATGAGCGGGTCGTGGCCAGCGACGTCGCACATGCTGGTCGCAAAGTCAGTGGCCGGTTCGGACAGGTCGTGGTCTGTAACCGCCATGGCCTCAATCTCACAACTGCAATTCCCGCAGCCAATGATCCCACCGATCCGCCGACCGCTCACCGCCGCCGACGTGATGACCGCAGCCGAGGTCGCCGCGCTGCTGCATGTACCGCGATCGACCGTAGAGGACTGGGCGCGGCGGGGCATCGTCCGTCCAAGAAGGTGGGCCGCCGCCGGCTCTACATCCGGTCGAAGATCGAGGCCCTGCTGCTCGATGACGCCTTGCAAAGCGAGGCGCGACGACTACGCTGAAGGAGCGTCATGGACACCATTCGCATCTCCGGCACCAACAGCGAGGCTTTGGCTGGAGCTTCGAGTCTCCCGACATTCCAGGCCTGGCCGGCGACCGCGACGTCTACAACGAGGCGTACGCCGAGGACGCCGGCAAGTTCGCCCTTGTATGCGCCGCCGAAGAGCGGGGCGACCCGGCGCCGACCGACCTCACCTTCGAGCATTACGTGCCAACCGGCGGTGCCGCAGCGGCGTAACGATGGAGAGCGGGCAGCGTCTCCACGTGCTACTTGACGCTGGTTGACAACTCGGCCACGCTAGCCACAGCACGGCGGGCTGCCTCACGATCTTGGCGTCGGGATGGACAATTTTGGGTCTCGAGGGTTCTATCCGCAGCCTCTGCCACCATGCGAACATGTGTTCCCAGCCGACTCACAAGCCCGCTAGATCCGAACTTGACTGGCAACCTGACCTAAAGATCTCAACCTCATCTGCTACCACGAAATGTGAAAGGAGGTGATACATGACGACGAGCAAAAGGGACGCATCCAAAGCAGGCCAACTCCTGAACAACCCGAAGGTGCCCAAAGGGGTCAAATCGGTTGCCGGGAGTGATCTTTCGCAGAGCAAAGGCGGCAAGAAAAAGTAGCTCGGTACGCAAACACGGGGGCGGCACGATCGGGTCGCCCCCGCCTGCGCCGTGAGGCAAAATGGGCACTATGGTCCACGGAAGCTGGCCTTGCCCGATGGATGGCCACATTCCAATTGCGTCACCTTGCAGACACGGCACCGCTTATGATTGAGGGCTATGAGCGAGCTTGAGCCCCGTCCAAGTGTCACGGCCGATCTACAGCAGTTCGAGAGATTGCTTCTGGCGCAGCTTGCCTCAGCTGGTCTTCCGACTGAAGGTGTCCTTGTCGATGTGGTCGAGAGGGGACGAATGCTCGGTAATGTCGAGGGTGCGCTAGCTCGGCTCGAAGACGAGGATCGCTCCCGGTCCTACTACGTAAGCAAGATGATCGCGGCTGTGGCCGGCGGCCTATTCGATGCGGCGCTTAACTACTTGTGGGACGAGACCGTCGCCGAGCTGCGTCGCCGGGCCTCCGGATACGACCTCGGATACTTCTTCGATCTAGCCGTAAGTGCACCTGACCGCCGCAAGCAACTCTCGACGGTCGAGGATCTTGCGCGAGTGGATGACATCGACCTGCTGCGTGCCTGCCGTGAGATCGGGCTGATCAGCGCCGTAGGGCACGCACAGCTTGACCATATCCGCTTTATGCGTAACTACGCTTCTGCAGCGCATCCGAATCAGGTTGAGCTGACCGGTCTGCAGCTTGCACAGTGGCTTGAGACGTGCATTCGGGAGGCGATCACGTTGCCGCTGGACACCGTCACGGCCGAGACCGGAAAGCTGCTAGGAAATATTAAGTCTAGCCGGCTAACGTCAACCGACGTTGAAGGGATCGCCGTATTCTTCGAGGAACTTCCGGATGACCGAGCCGATGCTCTCGCAGCCGGTCTATTCGGCCTCTACACTGACTCAGAGAGCACGCCGGAGACTAAGGATAACGTTCGGCTGTTGTGGCCTGAGCTGTGGCCGAACATCTCGGAGGAGGCGCGGCACGCGTTCGGCACAAAGTACGCACGCTACGCCGCTAATGCCGATAAGCCAGAGACCCTTGCCTCTCGCGAGCTGCTGGACCTAGTCGACGGACAAGCGTACCTACCTGAGCCGATTCGCGCGGCCAATCTATCCAACATTCTAGATGCGCTTCTTGCAGCACATCACGGCTTCAACAATTTCTACAACGAGCCCAGCCCCGCGCGAGCACTTGAAGCTTTTGTTGGTGAGCGTGGCGACGTTCCCTCGGGGGTGGCCGCTCGCTATACAGCCGTGCTTGTCGAGGTGTTCCTTACTAACGGCCATGGCGTTGCCCACAGCGCCGATACGATTTATCGGCGTCTGCTCGAACGGCTCGATTCGCATGGCGCCGGTCTTGCACTGCGGTCAATAAGAAATCCTGCTATTACGAGTAAGCTGCAATATCCCGCCGTTCAGGGACAGTGGGACGATCTACTTCGAGCTGTTGGCCCCCAAGCTGACTCGGCGCCCTGACCGCGAGTTGCTGCGCGCTATTCAAAGCTATGAAGGCCCGCTGGAGCGAATGCCTCACGCTAGGGGGGTCCAAATGCTGCTACAACCTCGGCGCCAGCATTCTGCTCGACCTCGCTAAATATCGTGCTTTAGCATGCAAAACGATTCTTGGCTAAGCATCATTCTGTCCCCTTCGGCGAAACACGGCCACGAGGGCGCCGCGCAAAAGCGGTTCGCATTGGCCTCGGTGGACCCCATCAGGAGGGGTCGAACCACCGCTTGGATCGAAAGCGCGTCCATGCGACAATCAGAGCATGACCAAGGCTGAGCTGCACGTGCTGGTAGACCGTCTGCCGGACGGAGCGGTGGATGGTGTCGCGATCCTCCTGGGGGAGATCAGCGACGGTCGCATCGACCCCGAGCAGGCATGGTTCTGGACACGCGAGTGGCAGGAGAAGGAGCGCGAAGCGGACGATGATCTAGCGGCTGGCCGCGTCACGCGCTACGAGAACGACGGCGAGTTCCTAGCGGCCTTGGACGAGCGTATGAAGCCGCTCGATGCCGACACGTGAAGTCCTCGCGTCGTTCTGGCGCGACTGGGACCGGCTCACCACTCAGCAGCAGCGAGCATTCCGGCACGCGGTAGCGCAGTTCATCGCCGACATCGCCAGCGGCGGCCAGAGCTTCCATCCTCGCTTGCGCGTCAAGCGGGTGCAAGGCCACCGGGGCGTCTGGGAGATGACTTGGGCGCCGGATGGACGCGCCACCTTCGAGTACGGCGACGAGATTCGGCCCGGCGAGCCGCACGTGATCTGGCGGCGCATCGGTACTCACTCGATATTCCGCCGGCCGTGAGCATCGGTAGCCCCGCGCCAGAGCCCACAACCTTGGGCTCTCATAGCCACGGATCGGCTCCGCGAGAGGCGTCCTGTGGCGCCGTTTGGTACCCACGGGTGGTACCCACGAGCAAAATGGCCTCCATCTGCCTCGTCCTAACGGTGTAAAAACCCGCCAATTAGAAGGCAATTTACGAAAATGGGCCGTCCGGGAATCGAACCCGGAACCTTGGGCTTAAGAGGCCCCTGCTCTGCCGGTTGAGCTAACGGCCCGTGAGCGTGTCGGCGAAGGATCGGCCGACTCGGCGCAGATTCTACCCAAGCCGCCCCGGCGTACGCGCCCTCCTCAGAAGACGATCGTCCGCCGCCCGTCGACGATCACGCGGTCGTCGAGGTGCAGCGCGACCGCCCGCGCGAGCACCAGCCGCTCGATGTCGCGGCCGACGCGCTCGAGATCCTCGGCGCTCTGGCGGTGATCGACGCGCACGACGTCCTGGTCGATGATCGGGCCATCGTCGAGCTGCTCGGTGACGTAGTGCGCCGTGGCTCCGATCAGCTTGACCCCCCGCTCGTGCGCGCGTCGGTAGGGGTCGGCGCCGGCGAACGCAGGCAGGAAGGAGTGGTGGATGTTGATCGTCGGCGCGCCTAGGCGTTCGAGGAAATCGCCGCTGAGGACCTGCATGTAGCGCGCGAGCACCACCAGGTCGGCCTCGCCCGTCAGCAGGTCGAGCATCCTTGCTTCGGCCCGTGGCTTGTCCTCGGCGTGCACCGGCACGTGGTGGTAGGGGACGCCGACGGCCTCGGTCTCGCGGCGCAGGTCGTCGTGATTGGAGATCACCGCCACGACCTCGCCGTCCAGATCGCCGCGACGCCAGCGCCAGAGCAGATCGAGCAGGCAGTGATCGTGACGGGAGACGAGAATCGCGATCCGCCGGCGCTCGCCCCAGTAGCGGATCTCCCAATCCATGCCCAGCCCGTCGGCCACCTCGGTCGCAAACAGCTCCTCAAACCGCCACCTGGCCTCGGTCGAACCGGTCGGGGCGCTGAGCTCGTGCAGGAAGAACTCGGTGCGCATGAAGAAACGCCCGCCCGTCGGGTCGGTCGAGTACTGGTGGGAGGAGACGATGTTGGCGCCCTGCTCGAGCAGGAAGCTCGAGACGGCCGCGACGATCCCCGGCCGATCTCCGCAGCCGATCAGCAAGCGCGCCGTATAGCGTTGGGGTCCGACGTCCACGACCCACCTACCCCCTGCCTACTTTTTCGTCGTCGTGGAGGAGCCGCCGGGCGTCGTCACGGGGACCGTCGTGGTGGCTGCGCCGCCCGCCGTGCCGGACGTCCCGGTTGTGCCCGTTGCGCCTTCGCTACCGTTCGGATGCGCCTTGATCGCGGCGAGCTGCGTCTTCAGCTGCTTGCGCTGCGCTGCGGGAGCAAGCGCGACCGCCTTGGCCGAGGCGAGATCGCCGATGCGGGTGTTGTTGGCTTTGTAGCCGTACTCAGCCAACGCCGCGTACAGCGACGCCTGATACTGCGGCGTGCTTTCCGACTTCGCGGGAATCACGATCTGCAGCACCTTGACCACTTCGGCGGGCTCGTTGAGTCCTTCTTCGCCGAACACCCGCTCCATCTGCAGCGCCAGCTGCGCGTTGGGCTTGGAGGGTTTCAGCGCGAGGTAGCTGTTCCACGATTGGGCGGTCTGACCGAACAATTCGCGGCCCTTGGCCGTCAGTCGTTGGTTGGCGAAATACTGTTCTCCGCCGGCTTCATGCAGCTGGGCGAGCGTCAGCTGTTCCCACGCATACACGCTGCTGGGCTGCTTCTGGGTGAGCTTCTTGTACTTGTCGATCTGCGCCGAGAAGCTCGCGCTGTTGGAGCCTTCGTTGCTGGTCAGCGAGTTCAGCAGCCCGCCGCCGCCGACGCCGGCGCCGACGCCGAAGAACACGAGGCCCGCGCCGATCAGCAGCGCGAGGCCGCCGTAGATCACCTTGACTGTGCGGCGACGGCCGCGGCCGCGCAGATCGAACAGCATCAGCTCAGCTCGCTGTCGGTGTGGTCGATGATCTGTTGCACGCTTGGCTCCGTCCTCTGCTCTGTAGGGGCGCCTGCATCGGGCGGGCCCCCTTGACCCGGTGTTTGGCGTTCGCGCGCGCCCTCGCGGCGCTCGACAAACGACGCGAGGAGGATACTCGCCTCGTAGAGGACATACAGCGGGATGGTCTCGAGCAACAAGGTGATCGCGTCTCCCGGCAGGAACGCGGCGATCGCAGCACAGGCCACGATCGCGTAGCGGCGGTTGTGGCGCAGCTGCTGCGGAGTGACGATCCCGACGCGGGTCGCGGCCAGGATCGCGACCGGCACCTGGAAGACGAGGCCCATCGCGAGCAGCACCGTGGCGGCGAACTTGTAGTAGGGACCGGCCTGCACGAGCACGTTGAACTCGGTGCTGTTGAAGTTCTGAAAGAAGCGCACGGCCGCCGGCAGCACCACGAAGTAGCCAAACAGCACGCCGATCGCGAACAGACATGGGATCGCCGCGAGCAGGGGCAGGGCGATGCGTCTCTCACTGGGACTGAACGCCGGCAGCACGAATCCGTAGAGCTGGAACAGAACGATCGGCAGCGCGAACACCAGCGCGAACAGCAGCGTGACCCCGAGCGTGGTCGTGAACGGCTCACCGATGCCAAGCGTCACGGGCTTGTTGCCCTGCGGGACACGCGGGATCTTCGCGACGTCGGCCTGTAGTCTGGGTATCTCGGCGGCGAGCGCCGAGCGAGTCGCGGGCGGGAGCTTGCTCGAGGGATCGGCCAGCGTCGCGGCTATCGCCTGCACCTCGCGCGCGACCGTCAGCACACCCTGCTGGGCGAGTGCGGTCTGCCCGAGCGGGCCATTGCCCTGCGCTACCTGTTTTTGGGTCTGGTGCTCGAGCGGGCGATTGATGATTTCCAGCAGCGCGTGGTTCTGCCACAGGCAAACTCCAAAGGCCACGGCGATCGCGACGGCGCTGACGATCAGGCGCGTGCGCAACTCTTCGAGATGATCGACGAGGCTGAGCTTGTCTTCGTGGCCGATCGTACGGATCGCGGTGGCCATGTCCTCATGAACGTAGCACCGGGCGTTTTAGCTCACATGGGGAAGCTTGCTCCCCCATGTGAGCTAGGGAGGAAGCGCAACGCGACGTGATCGACTCGGCGATCCCGCGGGCTTTTGGCGATGAGCCCTAAAGGGAAACGACGAGAGGGTCGATTAGCTCAGAGCAAGCCCATGTCAGACACCAGCCCCCACATCCGTCACCGCGTGCAGATGCCCGACGGCAAGCACGTCGAGGTCACCTACCGCGACCAACGGCGCGCACCGCAGTCTGAGTACGCGCCCGAGCCTTACGAGCTGGATTCGCCCGAGGCGCTCGACCCGATGTTCACGACCGACCCAGCCTGTCCGCCCCAGGAGCTTCACGTCTGCTTCAACTGCGCGGGCGAGCTCGTCTACCCTCTCGACTGGACCGAAGAGGGCTCCAGGCACTGGCGGATCGTGCTGCGCTGCCCGGAGTGCGAGGCCCGCCGTGAGGGCGTGTTCGAGCAGAGCATCGTGGAGCGACTTGACGACGAGCTGGATCGCGGCGCGGGCGCCCTGCTGAGCGATCTGAAGCGCCTTACGCACACGAACATGACCGACGAAGTCGAGTTCTTCGTGCGCGCCCTGCAGGCCGACCTGATCACTCCCGGCGACTTCGCTTAGCGGTACCGCTCGACTACGGCATCCGCGACAAGGTCAAGCAATGCTGCATCGCTGCCGTCGGGTAGGCGCCGGGGGAGTCCCGACTTCGCCTCCGCCACGAGCGCCAGCGCTCGTTCGCGGGCCTCCTCGAGCGAGCCTGTCGCCGCGATGCGCTCACACAGCCGCTCCGCCTGCTCGGGTCCGCTCAGCGAGGACAGGTCGAACTCGGCCAGCTCCCGGTCGTGCTCGCGGGCGAGGATGAACGGGAGCGTGACGGTGCCGTCGAGCAGGTCGGTGCCGCGAGCCTTGCCGGTGCGCTCGACCGGACCGGACACGTCGAGCACGTCGTCGAGCAGCTGGAAGGCGAGCCCGATCCTGCGGGCGAACGCGCCGAGTTCGTCGGCGAGCTCCGGTGAGCCGTTCGTGGCCACGAGTGCTCCCAGGCGACAGGCCGCCTCGAACAGGGCCGCGGTCTTCAGTTCGCAGCGACGCAGGTAGCGCTCGACCGCGACATGCATCGCGTAGGCGTCCTCGCGCTGCAGGAGCTCGCCTTCGGCGAGCGCCGAGCTGGCGTCGGAGAGAGCGCGCAGCTGAGCCTCGTCGCCGTTGCGCGCGAGCTCGGCGAACGCGCGTGAGAACAGTAGGTCGCCTGTGGCGACCGCGAGGTTGCGCCCGGCGGCCGCGGCGACCGACGGGCGACCGCGACGTAGCTGCGCCCCGTCGATCACGTCGTCGTGCACGAGCGTCGCCGAGTGCACGAGCTCGACCGCGACCGCCGCGCGCACGAGCCTGTCCTCCGCGTCGCTCTCCTCGCCCGGACCGCCGGCCGACTCGGCGGCGAGCACGACGAGCAGCGGGCGCAAGCGCTTGCCGCCGGCGAGGACCGTGCCCGTCGCGTAAGAAGCGAGCGGGTCGCCCGCGCGCGAGGTCACCTGCTCCAGGTGGAGCTCGATACGCACCATCCGCTCGCGCAGGGCACTGCCACCGCGGCGCATGATCGTCTCGACCGCGTCCACGTCGGCCGTGCCCGAACCATCGCTGTCGTGGGCTGCAGGCGTGAGCCCCATCGCGCTCATCATGATGACCCCTCGCCAGGAGCGGTGCCGGCATGGATCGCGATGATCCCGCCGGCGAGCAGAATGTAGGAGATCTCGATCAACCCCGCGCGCTCCATCTCTCCCGCGAGCTGTGAGGGCCCCGGCCAGCGTTTGACGGAGTTGGGTAGATAGGTGTAGGCGTCCGCGACCTGTTCGGAGTTCTCGCCGCCTCGCAGCCGTGCGGCCATGCGCGCGAGCAGGCCGACGGTCCGGCCGAGCAAGGGCACGACTCGATCGAACCACAGCGCGAAGAACCACGACAGGGGGCGCCTTGTCGGTGTCGTCATCTCCAGCACGACCACCCGCCCGCCCGGCGCTACGACGCGAATCATCTCTGCGAGCCCGCGAGCGAGGTCGGGGAAGTTGCGCAGACCGAAGCCGTTGGTGGCAGCGTCGAACTCGCCGTCGGCGTAGGGAAGCTGCAGCCCGTCGCCCCACTCGAAGCGCAGCTCGGCCTGCAGCGCCGCGACATCGGCCGCGCCCGCCTTCGCGCGAGCACGGGCGAGCATGCCTTCGGAGAAGTCGCTGCCGATCACCGCACCACCGGGCGCTACGCGACGCGCCAGCTCGATCGCCAGATCGCCGGTTCCGGTGGCGATGTCGAGCACGCGAGCGCCCGGGCCGATGCGCGCCTGATCGACCGCGCGCGCGCGCCAACGATGATGCAGGCCGGCGGTCATCGCGCTGTTCAGCGCGTCGTAGATCCAGGCGATCCCGTCGAACATGCTCCGCACCTCGGCCGCCTCAAGCTCTCCGGCGCCTCGCTGAGTCATGCGACCTCTGAAGAGAAGCAACCTCGGCATGGGCACGCAGGGCAAGCTGGGCAAGGACGCAGGGAGCGTGGCGTACTACGTACGCGAGCGACTGAGGACGCAGATCCAGTGCCGCCATGCGTGTTCATGCCAGGTCTACTTCAGCTGCGAGAGAAATTCGACTGCCGCCTTGAACTTCTGCGGCGGCAGGTTCTTGAACGACGGCATCGGCGCGGTCGGGTTCACGAGCGTACGAGCGATCCCCTGGCGTGGCAGTCGGGATCCGATGTGGGTGAGCTGGGGTCCGGGACCGTCGTTGCCGTTGTCGCCGATCTTGTGACACGCAAGGCAGCCGGACTGGGCCACCACCAGCTTGCCGGCTTCGTATTCGGCGAGCGTCTGCCCGCCGGCCTGCTGCACGGCTTTGGGCGTGGCCATTTCGATCACGGTCGGCGACCCGGCGTTCGCGCCCTCGTAGGTGAGCAGCGCCATCGCGCCGATCACGAAGATCCCGGTGAGCGTGGCGATCGGGCGTCGCTCGGGACGACGCTCGGGGCGACGGTCGTAGAACGGCAGCAGGAACAGCAGGATCATGCCGATCGTCGGCACGCCGATCGTCGCCAGCGGCACGAGGCTCGGTGGCTTGATCACGCGCAGGAGCTCGAACAGGAAGAAGAAGTACCACTCCGGGCGCGGCACGTAGGTGGTAGTCGTGGGGTTGGCCTTGGAGCCGAGCTCGGCGCCAAGCACCAGCGACATCGTGATGATGACCGCCATCACCACGCAGGCCATCGCCGCGTCCTTGGCGACCGCGTAGGGGAAGAAGGGCTTGCCCTGGGACTTCAGGATCGCGTACTCGCGGAGGTACTCCTCCTTCTCCCGCTTGTTCACGCCCCGGCCCCCCGGAAACCGCGAGGACGGCTCATGCGTCGGCCTCGCGCAGCTCGGGGTTCTGCTCGGCTTTCAGCCATGGCGGCGCGGTCGTGCCGAGCTTGGCCACGAGGTACAGGTGCGCGCCGATCAGCGCAGCGATCAACCCTGGAACGAGCAGCATGTGAATGGCGTAGAAGCGCGACAGCGTGGTCGCCCCGAATTCCGGGCCCCCGCGCAGGAAGTCAGAGAGGTAGGGACCGAGCAATGGGCCGGTGCCGTTGATATTCACGCCCACGATCGTCGCCCAGTAGGCGCGCTGGTCAAACGGCAGCAGGTAGCCGGTGAAGGACATGACCATCGTGAGGATCAGCAACACCACGCCGATCACCCAGTTGAGCTCGCGCGGGTACTTGTATGCGCCGAAGAAGAAGGTGCGGCCCATGTGCAGGAACACGAGGATCACCATCACGCTGGAGCCCCACTTGTGCATGCCGCGCACGAACTGGCCGAGGAAGACTTCGTTGGTGACGTGCCTGATCGATTCGTAGGCGCCGCCGGAGGGGTCGGGGCGGTAGTACATCGCCAGGAACACGCCCGTGACGGCCTGGGAGAGGAACGCGAACATCGTCGCGGAGCCGAGCGTGTAGAACCAGTTGGTGCCCTTGGGCACCTTGCGGAACATCAGCCAGCGTGCGCCGCCGCTCAGCGAAGTGCGCTCGTCGACCCAGTCGACGACGGCCGTACCGGCCTCCGCGGCGTGCTCGTGTGGCTTGGTGGCCTTGCCGTTGCCCTCTCCCGGACGCGGCGGAGGCGCCTGCAGGGAGGAGGGGATCGGGGGGACGGGGAGCTTGGGCACGGTCGTCGGGTCCTACAGTTTCTGAGCGCCGGGGCGCGACGGGTATGCGTACTGGCCGAGACCGTCCAGCGGCTCGCCGGGGTCGCGGGGAGAGAAGCGTTTGAGCTCGCTGTTGACGGAAAAGCGCGGGCCGAGTTCGACTTCGCGATTGGCGTTCACGCGCGTGTAGAAGCGATCGAGCGGTCGCACCGGCGGACCGCCGACGCGGCGCCCGAGCAAGTCGTACACGCCACCGTGGCAGGGGCAGATGAAGCGCTCGGCGGCGTCCACCCAGCGCACCGGGCAGCCAAGGTGCGCGCAGCGGCTGGAGATCGCGATGTAGGAGTCGCCGCGATCGTAGGGGTCGGTGTCGATCGCCGGGTTGAACTTGCGCACGTACGCGGTCGACTTGCCGGCCTCGCCGATTTCGGGGTTCAGCGTGATCACGACGGGTACGTAGTTGTTGGGGTTGAAGAGATCCTCAGAGCCGACGCTTTCCCAGCGATGTGGGCTGCTTTTGAAGATCGGTCCGATCGCAAACCCGAGCGCAGGCAGCAGGAACGACGCGGCGGCGATCGCCCCCGCGCCCTGGCCGCCTACCACCATGAAGCGCCTGCGCGTGACGGTCTCGCCCTCGAACGCCCCCGGGTATTCGCGGTCGAGCGTGTACTTGGACTTGTGCTTGTCGTGCTTGTCGGACACCGAGCCCGAACAATATCGAGGCGCGAATCAGGGCGACGCCGGGACGCCGTCAGCGCTTGTGCGCATCGCCTCGATCGCCTCGGGGGAGCGCGCAAACGCAAGGCGCTTGGCGTCGGCGTGAGCCGCGCTCGCGCCCCAGCCCACGGCCCGTGCGCCGGCGGCCCATACCGCCTGGGCGAGCTCCGGTTCGTCAGCGGCCTGAGCGAGCGCGCCGAGCGTGATCGTGTCCGCCAGCTCGGCCACCGCCTCGGTGTCGCCGAGTGCGACCAGACGCGCCAACCCGAGCGCATACAGACGATCGCCTGCAAGCAGCCCGAGATCGGCCTCGGCGGGGGCGAGCACACGGCCGGTGCCGTAATGCAGAAGGTAGCCCTCGTAGATCGCCTCCACGAGCAGCTCGTACTCCTCGCGGTCGCGTTCGGCACGCGGGCCGGCCGCCGCGGTTTGGGCGGGCCCAGGCGCGGAGTCGAGCGAGCCGTCCAGTGCGTCCGGGGCTAAGAGCGTGGCCATCAGCCCCCCTGCTCGCGCAGGAGATCGGCGAGCCGCCCGAGCGAGCGAGCGTTTCCCTCGGAGCTGTTTACCTCGATGCTCATACCGGGCCTCCTGTGCCACCGGATGGCCCCAACGCAGCGAACGCCGCACCGGCGGCCTCGATCGTGCGTTCGAGCTGCTCGGGTGTGTGCGCAAGCGAGGGGAACCACGCCTCGAACTGCGAGGGCGGCGGATAGACCCCGCGCGCGAGCAGCTCACGACACCACCGTGCGTAGGCATCGTGATCGCAGGCGCGCGCCTGCGCGAAGTCGGCGATCGGCGCACCCTCGGCGCCGGTGGCGACTGGAGTGAAGAAGACCGTGAGCAGGCCCGGGACGTTGACGACTTGCACCGGGTACCCGCCCTCGACGGCCCCTGCGGCGGCCTCGCGCAGGCCGGCGGCCAAACGTTCGGTGATGCTCGCCAGGCGCGAGTAGGCGGAATCGTCGAGCAGCTCCAACGTTCGCAGGCCTGCAGCCACCGCCAGTGGATTGCCGGAGAGGGTGCCGGCTTGGTAGACCTCGCCGGCGGGGGCGAGCATGCTCATCAGCTCGGCGCGTCCGCCCAGAGCTGCGGCGGGAAGGCCGCCGCCGAGCACCTTGCCCATGATCGTGAGGTCCGCGGTGACGCCGGCGAGTTCCTGCGCGCCGCCGCGGGCGACGCGAAAGCCCGAGATCACCTCGTCGAGCACAAGCAGCGCGCCGGTCTGGCTGGCGCGCTCGCGCAACAGCTCCACGAAACCTGCGCGCGGCGGGACGAGGCCCATGTTGGCCGGCAGCGGCTCGGCGAGGATCGCCGCGAGCTCGTGGGCCTCGGTCGCGGCGATCAGCGCGTCTGGATCGTTCCAGGGCACGAGCACGGTTTGGGCGGTCGTGGCAGCGGGCACGCCGGGGCTCGAAGGCAGCGATTGGGTCGCAAGCCCCGACCCGGCCTGCGTGAGCAGCCCGTCTACGTGCCCGTGATAGGCGCCCTCGAACTTGAGCACCTTCTCACGACCGGTCGCGGCGCGTGCAAGGCGGATCGCGGTCATCGAGGCCTCGGTTCCGGAGGAGGTCATGCGCAGCATCTCCACCCCCTCCATCCGCCGTGCGACCTCGCTCGCGAGCTCGATCTCGCCGGACGTCGGCGCGCCGAAGCTCGTGCCCCGTGCGGCGGCCTCGCAGACGGCTTCGATCACGGCGGGGTGCGCGTGTCCGTGGATCAGCGGACCCCACGAACAGACGTAGTCGACGTAGCGGTTGCCGTCCACGTCGAGGACTTCGGCGCCCTCGCCGCGGGCGATGAACACAGGATCGCGGCCGATCGCCTGCATCGCGCGCACGGGCGAGTTGACCCCGCCGGGCATCACCTCCAGCGCACGCCGGTACAGCGCGGCCGAGCGGTTGTCGGTCAACGCCGTCATGGACTTCTCAGGCGCCGGCGTGCTGGCGCTCCCACTCCTTGAACTCGTCGGTGAAGTAGAGCAGGCGGATCTTCTTGAACTCGGTCGAGCTGTAGAGGGTCGCGCGCCCTGAGATCCCGGTCTGCTCGGCGATCGAGTCGAGCACCGCGTCGCACTCCTCCTTGGAACGACCGTGGGCCATCGTGAAGACCGAGTAGGGCCAGTCGGCGTAGGTGGGGCGCTGGTAGCAGTGGGATACGCCGCGCACGGCCGCCATGCGCCGGCCGATGTCGAGGATCTGCTCGTCGGGCACCTGCCAGACGCCCATGCCGTTGGCCGAGAAGCCGGCGCGGCGGTGATAGAGGATCGCCGCCACCCGCCGCAGCAGGCCGCGCTCCTGCATGCCGGCGAGGTGGTCGAGCAGGCGCTGCTGGGACATCTGCAGCTCGGCGGCCGCCTGCGCGTACGGTTCGGAGGTCACCGGCATGTCGCCCTGCAATGCACGGATGACCGATATGTCCAGCTCGTCGTAGGGCTGACGCTCGAGCTCGACCGGCTCCTTGATCTCAGCCGCCTGGGCGAGCGCGGCGGTATCGCCCTCCATCTCGAGGTCCATGCGGATCTTGAACAGCTTCAGCGTCGGCAGCTGACGCACCGACTCGGCGCCGGCCTCGCGAGCGAGCACGTCGAGCGTGCCCTCGAGGCCGAGCTCGGAGTCGGGCTCGGTGGCGATCGTGAACCACAGGTTGAATTCGTGGTTGCGCAGGTAGTTGTGCGAGACGCCCGGGTGGGCGTTGATGACCTGTGCCGCACGATGGGGGTACTCGGGGTCGACCTTTGCGGCGACCAGCATCGAGGAGTAGCCGAGCGCGCGCGTGTCGAAGATCGGCGTGACCTGCCGGATGATTCGCTTCTCGAGCAGGTGCTTGACGCGCGCCATCGCCTCGTCCTCCGCGATCTCGCTCTGCTCGGCGACGTGCGCATAAGGACACGGCGCGATCGGGAACGAGCCCTGCATCAGGTTCAGCAGCCGCCGGTCGACGTCGTCGAGCGGGATCGCGGCGCCGTCCTTGCGGCTGCGCAGCTTCGGTGTCGCCGCGTCGGCGGCGAGGATGCCGTCGGGGGTGCTCATATGCATCTCCTTACTTCGCCACGCCCGCATGAGCACGTAGAGCAAGCTGGGCAAGGATTGGAAGGCCCGCCCACCCCGCGTGGCGTACTACGTACGTGAGCGACTGAGGACGCCGATCCAGCGCCGCTATACGTGCTCATGCGAGCCACTCAGCGGCGTCCAGCGCGTGGTAGGTGATGATCGTGTCCGCGCCCGCGCGCGCCAGCGAGGTGAGGATCTCCAGTACCGCCTCGCGCTCGTCGAGCGCCCCGGCGGCGGCGGCGGCGCGCACCATCGCGTACTCGCCGCTGACGTTGTAGGCGGCGACCGGCAGTCCTGTCTCGCGCTTGACGGCCGCGATCAGGTCGCCGTAGGCGAGCGCGGGCTTGACCATCAGCATGTCGGCTCCCTCGCCGACGTCCAGCACGGCCTCGCGCAGCGCCTGCGCGCCGTTGGCGGGATCGAGCTGATAGGAACGCCTGTCGCCGAAGGCCGGCGTGGAGCCGGCCGCGTCGCGGAATGGGCCGTAGAAGGCCGAGGCGAACTTGGCGGAGTAGGCGAGGATCGGCGTGTCGGAGTAGCCCTCGGAGTCGAGCTCTGAGCGCAGCACGCCGACGCGTCCGTCCATCATGTCCGAGGGGGCGAGCACATCGGCTCCGGCGCGCGCGTGGCTGACGGCGGTGCGCGCGAGCAGCTCGAGCGTCGCGTCGTTGTCGATCGAGCCGTCCTCACGTGCGATGCCGCAGTGGCCGTGATCGGTGTACTCGCACAGGCACACGTCGGTCATCACGAGTGGGCCGTCGGGGAGCGCTTGCTTGAGCGCGCGCACGGCCAGCTGCACGATGCCCTCTTCGTCGTAGGCGCCTGAGCCCTCCGCGTCCTTGTGCGAGGGGATCCCGAAGACGATCACCGCGCCGACACCCAGGTCGGCGGCCTCGCGGGCGCGCTGAAGCGCATCCGAGATCGACAGCCGCGCGAGGGCCGGCAGCTCCAGCGAGCTCTCCGGCGGGGGCGGGACGCCGTCCTGGGTGACGAACAACGGGAGCACCAGTTGCTCGGCGCGCAGCCCGGTCTCGCGCACCAGGCCGCGCAGGCCGGCGCTCGCGCGCAGTCTGCGCATGCGCGTATTGGGATAGGCCATCGCCTCCGAGGATACTCGCCCCCGCCGGAGGCGAGGCCCCGTGAGCGCTCAGCGCACGGGCGGCGCCGCAGGAACCCGGGTCGATCACTCCAGCCGCGCCAGGCCCACGCGCGCGAGCGCGCCGAAGAGCGCGGTTAGGCCGAGTAGGTGCACGACCGAGATGCCCAGGCCGGGGGAGGCCCCGTTGACGGCGGCGTCGAGTGCCTGCAGCGCGGCCTTGAACGGGAACACGAACGAGACGGCGGCGATCGCGTCGTACAGCCCGTGTGCGACGGCCCCGGAGGGCACGAGCGCGAGGAAGGCCAGCGGCAGCGAGAGCGCGAACGCGAGCAGCGACGCCGCGCGCACCTCGCGGGCGAGCGCACCGATCGCGATGCCGAGGGCGCCGAATGCGAGGGCGCCGAATGCGAGGGCGATCAGCCACTGCCAAACCCGGCCCCAGTCGAGGCTGACGAACACGCCGATCCCGGCGAGCATCGCGAGGCTCAGCGCCATCGCGCAAGCCGCCGCGAGCAGCGCCTTCTCCGCGAGCAGCGCCTCGCGCGAGGCCAATCCGCGCGCCAGCCGCGGGAGGGTGTGCTCCTCGCGCTCGAGCGCGAGCCCGCCCGCGGCGAGCAGCACGCAGACGAACATCAGCGAGATGCTGACGGCGACGACGACGGCGAAGGTGTTCAATGGCGTACGCCGTCCCTGGACGAGCGTGCTCTTGACTTGGATCGGCTGACCGATCGTGGAGAGCACATTTTTCGCCAGTCCCAGGTTCTGGTCGGCGAATTCGGCGAACCTGTTTATCCGTTCCAGCTGAGCGCGCCGCGAGCCGGGCGGTGTGCTCGCGATTATCGAACGTAGCGTCGCCGGAATCTGCGCGAGGCCGATCATGTTCGGCGGGGCGCCGAGCACGCCCAGAGTCCCGCCGGCGATGAGCACGCCGATCCCCTGTGCGGCTGCGTGCTGGATCTGCTCGGAGAACCCGACGTTCGCCTGCGCGAGGGCTGAGTTCAGCTGCGACTGCACGAGCGACTGCTCCAGGGCGTTGCCGTTGTAGAGCACTTCGATCGTGCCCTGGGTCACGCCGGAGGAGATCCGTGCGGCGATGTCGCGCGGGATCACGACCGCCGCGAGTACCCGTCCGGACTTGATGTCAGCCACGGCCTGCGCGCGGGAGGAGACGTGCACTGGTTCGACCTGGCTGAAGAGCTGATCGGCGTAGTGGCTCACGTCGACGCGTTCGCTGCCGACCTGGATCGTCTGCCCGGGAGGCGTTTCGTCGACGATCGCCACCTTCGGCTTGCCCGGTGTGCGCGATATGGCCAGGCCGATCAGCAGCGCGATCGCGATCGGGTAGACGACGAGCAGGCCGACCAGCAGGCGCGAGCGAGCGAGGATCAGCAGGTCCTTCTTCAGCAGCCAGCGCATCCTCGTCAGTGCCCCCGCGCTTTCAGGAAGGCGACGAATGCGCTCTCGAAATCCCCTTCGCCGCCGCCGCCCGCGGCGATCAGCTCGGCGGGAGCGCCGTCGAACAGCAGCTCCCCGTCGGCGAGCACGATCGCGCGCGTGGCGTAGCGGTGCACCTCGCCGAGGTGGTGCGTGGAGAACAGCACGGCGGTGCCCGCGCGCGCCAAGTCGCCGACGAACTCCCACACGCGTTCGCGCTGGCCGGGATCGAGCGCCGAGGTTGGCTCGTCGAGCGCGAGCGCGGGCGGTGAGCCGATCAGGCCGAGCGCGACGTTCACGCGCTGGCGGTTGCCGCCCGACAGCCGCTCGACGCGCTCGTCCGCGCGCTCGCCGAGGCCGGTCTGCTCGAGCATGCGCGCCACGGCCGCGTCGGGGTCGGGGACTCGCTGCAGGCGCGCGAACAGCCTCAGGTTCTCGGCCACCGAGAGCTTCGAGTAGAGCGCGGTCTGTTGGGGCGCCCAGCCAATCGCCGAGCCCACGCCCGCACCGCTGACCGTTCCCGCACTGGCGTGTTGCACGCCCGCGAGGATCGAGAGCAGCGTTGTCTTGCCGGCGCCGTTGGGTCCGACGATGGCGAGCAGTTCGCCGGCGTCCACGTCGAAGGCGATGTCGCGCAGGGCGGTGCGCTCGCCATAGCGCTTGGCGAGCCCCTGCACGCTGATGACGCTCATGGAGCGACGAGTGCCGCTCACAGGAGCTTGTCCGGTGAGCGACCCCACGGCTCGAACTCGAGGTGGCGGCTGAGATAGACGATCGTCTCGCGCAGGATCGCGAGGATCGGCAGCGCGACGAGCGCGCCGACGATCCCGTGCAGCTGCAGACCGAGCAGCAGCGCGAAGATCACGAGCAGTGGGTTGATGCGCAGCGTGTGCCCGAATATCTGCGGCGCGACGACGTGGCCCTCGAGCTGCTGCAGGGCGACGAACAGCAGGGTCACCCACAGCGCGACGATCGGGTCCGTGAACAGCGCGACGAGCACAGCGGGGATCGCTCCGAGGATCGGGCCGACGTAGGGGACGAGCTCCATCACGCCGTAGAAGACGCCGAACGCGAGCGCGTACTTGCGCCCGTCGGGGAAGATCCCGATCAGCCCGAAGACGTACAGCGAGACGCCCGCCGAGGCGCCCATCAGCACGCTGAAGAGGAGCTGGCCGCCGACGTAGCGCGAGACGGCGTGCTGGACGAGGATCGGGTAGTCGTCGGCGGGTGTGCCGTCGCCGTCGGGCATCGCGCGGCGCACGAGCGTGCCGATGCGCTCGCCGTAGATGAGCATGTACACGCTGAGCACGAACACGAGCACGAGGTCGAACACGGCGCTCGCCGCTTCGGTCAGCAGCCCACCGGCCGAGCTGGCTAGTTTGGAGGAGCTCTTGGCGACTTTCTCTTCGATGCTCTGCAGGGCGGTTTTGCCCTGTTTGACCAGTTCGACATGCAGGCCGGCTTTGTCGAGTTTGCGTTGGATTTCGTAGATGCGTTTGTTGGCTTCGTTGACGATGTGGGGCAGGTTGTGCGTGAAGGTGCGTACCTGATCGGCGATCGGGTTGGCCAGCAGGAACCCGATTCCGACGAGCGTGAGGAAGAATGCGAGATACACGACCAGCACCGCCAGCCCACGCGGAATCCGCGAGCGCTGCACGAACGAGACGACGGGATTGAGTATCAGCGCTATGAGAGCGGCGACGACGAAGATCAACAGCACCTTCCCGGCCGCTTTCGCGAGCGCCCATAGCGCGAGCAGCGACAGCGGCAGCAGCACGAGCTGCACCCACCTAGGTACTACGGTGCGCTGCACGACCTCTACGCCCCGCCCGCGATCATGGCCGCAGTATGGCTGAGCGGGAGGAGGTCACTTCCGAGGGCGAGCCGCCGGATGGCTCGCAAGATGGAAACGGCCCGGCGCCAGGGGCCGGCATCCTGTTCGTCGGCGATCTCGTCGGCAGCGTGGGCCGGCATACGCTGCTCGAGTGCCTGCCGCTTCTGCGCGAGCGCTATGACCCGACGTTCGTGGTGGTCAACGGCGAGAACGTGGCGGGCGGGCTGGGGATCACGCCGAAGGCCGCGCGGGCGCTGTTCGCGGGCGGCGTGGATGCGATCACGCTCGGCAACCACGCCTACCACCGCCGTGAGATCTACCCCTACCTCGACTCCGAGCCGAGAATCCTGCGGCCGGCGAACTTCCTGGGCATCCAACCGGGGCACGGCACGTGCGTGTTGGAGCGCGAGGGGGTGCGTCTCGGCGTGGTGAACCTCAGCGGCAACCTGTACCTGCGCGCGGGTCGCTCGGCGTTTACGGAGATCGAGGCAGCGCTCGGCGAGCTGGGCGAGGAGGTCGATCACATCCTCGTGGACATGCACGCGGAGGCGACCTCGGAGAAGGTGGCGCTCGGCTGGATGCTCGACGGGCGCGTGAGCGCGGTGGTGGGCACGCACACGCACATCCCGACGGCCGATGCGCGGGTGCTGCCGGGAGGCACGGCGTACATCACCGACGTGGGCATGACCGGCCCCCGCGGCGGGGTGATCGGCGTCAAGCGCGAGCAGGCGATCGAGTCGCTCGTTACGCAGATGCCGGTGCGCTTTGAGACCTCCGAAGAGGACCCGTGGTTGATGGGGGTGCTCATTCGCTGCTCGGCCAAGAGGCGGCGCTCGGCAGACGCAATCGAGCAGGTGCTGATGGCGCGCCCGGCTCAGGCCCCACGGACTGTGAGTCCCAGCGGGGGATAGCCGGGGTGTAGAGACCCTCCTCCGGCGTCGGCGTTCGGGGCGAGCCTTCGGGGCGGACCCCGAGCAGCGCGATCATGACGAGCGGGAAGAACCAGGGGATGTAGAGGTAGAACCAGTGTTCGATGCCGAGCTCGACGGCGATCAAGATCGCCGCGCAGGCCGCCGCCAGTCCCACGACGTCGGCGCGACGGGGGAGCACGGCGAGCGCGAGGGCGAGCGCGACCGCGGCGACCTGCACAGCCGTCTGGACCCCGTGCAGGCCACCGTACAGACCCCAAACCGAGAACGGCGAGCCGCGGTTGGCCTGGTATTCGATCGTGCGCTCGTAGATCGTTCGCAACGAATCGTGCGTGAGCGCGGGGATCGAGACGACGGCGGCGGTGAGGATAAACGCCCCGAAGAAGGCCATCAGCGCGCGCAAGCGCAGACGGGCGCGCCGGCGTCTGAGCGATTCGCTCTCCGCGATCGGTTCGCTCTCGGGCGCTTCGGCTGGAGGCGGTGCATGCAAACCAGCGGGCATTTCGCCCTCCGCGCTCGTGAGACCGCGTTCGCGCGCTGAGGCGAACAGCCCGTGCGTAGCGAGCACGGGCACGAGCGCGAGCGGCGCGAACTTGGTTAGGCCGGCGAGCGCCGCGAACACGCCGCGAGCCGGCGGCGAGCCGGCGAGAAGCAGCGCGGCGAGGATGAAGACGGCGACGAGCGTGTCGTTGGAGTTGGACTCGAGCGCGAACAGGGTGAACGGGTAGGCCACCCACGCGTAGGCGAGCGCGACGGCCAGGGTTGGGCCGCGGATGCGCAGGCCGAGCAGGAAGATCAGCCCGAGGGCGAGCAGGTCGAAGAAGATCGCTGCCGCGTGCGCGGCCGGCAGGTCGTCCCAGGCGCCGCTCCAACCGAGGGTCTGCTCGAAGGGGATGTAGGACTCGTAGCTGACGGGACCGTAGGTGTCGCCGTGTTCGTTGTCCTGCGGCCAGCCCCCGTAGAGCGGCTTGTCGTGGACGATCTTGGCGGCGCCGATGACACCGGCGTAGCCGACGTCGATCACGTTGGCGTCGGTGACGTTCAGGGCGACGCGAAACCCGAGTAGGAAGAGGACCCCGAGCGCGAGCCAGGGCACCGGCACGAGCAGCCGCAGCGGTCTCGCCCGCGCGCGCCCGGCGCGGGGGCGGCGCAGCAGCCAGAGCATGCGCCCGAGCAGGTACAGCAGCGGCGGATAGGTGAGCGGCACGGAGGCGTAGATGTGGGCGTGGTTGAAGAAGGCGAGCGAGACCGACCACGACAGCAGCACGAGCAGGTCGAGGTGCAGCAGCGAGAAGGGGCGGCGGGGGTCGATGAAGGGGAGCACGAACAAAAGGCACAGCGGCAGCCAGATGTAGAGCGCGTTCACGTGCCGGCCGAATGCTCCTGGGTAGCCGCGAGCCATCGACCAGGCGACCTGAAAGCCGGTCCACTGTTCGAGCACCCGCGCGGAGGCGTCGTCGACGATCACCTGCCCGATCTCTTTGGCGCCGTTCTTGGAGAAGAAGCTCACCTGCCAGTGCAGCGGACCCTTCAGATAGGCGCCGTCGTAGGAGCCGGGGTATTTCGTGCGCACGGCCTTCATCTTCGGCAGCGCTCGGGCGATCGCGAGGACTTGATTTGCCGAGAGCCTGCGTCCGGCCGGGGGGATGTCGGAGGCGACCACGGGGACAGGGCTTTCGGAGACGGTGGCCTGGGTGCTCGTCGCGGCGCCGTCATCGGCGCCCGCGGGCGCGCTCGTCCTCGCGGCGGTGCTCGTAAGAGGTGAGGTGTCCAGGAGAGCCGCGTGCGAGGTCGTGCTCGCCGCGGACGGGGAGGCGAGGGCGAGAGTCAACAGTGCCGCGGCTGCCAGAAGACCTGGTGAGCGCATCCAGCGAGGGTAACGGCGGGCGGGCGCCGGTCGGTTCAGCCGGCAGGAACCAGTGGGCGGCGGGAGTTCAGCCGGTGCTCGCGCCGAAGTGCGCAGTGACAAGCGCGGCGACGTCGCGGATGGCCCACTGTCCCGGCGAAGGATCGAGTGTCTGCCCACCCGGCGCCCGTCCATCCAGATCGATGCCGTAGAGGACGAGCGGGGCGAGCGAGTCGCTTACGTGCAGCGAGCCGTGAGAGCCACCGCCGACGTGCGCGGCGCCGCCCCAGTCGATGAACTCATAGCCGGGCGCGGCAGAGAGCAGGACCTCACCGGCGGTGGGGCACGTCAGTGCGGACCACAGGCGCGAGAGGGCATCGGGATAGGTGGGCGTGCTGAGTGTCTCCTTGCCGTGATCGAGGGCGACGTCGAGCACGGAGAGCTCGCCTTCGAGGCGCCAGCGCACGCCGCGAGCGTCGCAGAGCTCGCCGCCGGGGGCGAAGCGCAGCTCACCGCGGTTGGGGCCCGAGACGACCCCTTCGAGGGGTCTGTCGTGAGCGTCACGCGCGAGCCAGGCGACGAGGTCGACGCCCTCGATCGCGAGCGCGCGCGTGAGCACGGAGGCGCGCATCGCGTCGCGCTCCGGGCGCTGAAGCGCGTAGACCATCGCGGCGCGCTGGGAGGGACAGACGGCGATTCGCGGCTCGAGGTCGTTGCGCGAGCGCGAGGTGGTGCGCGTGCCGGTGAGGGCGCCGAGCAGGTTGGCGTACTCGGGCTGCAGCACACCTAGCTCGGCGAGCTCGCCCTGGAGGTCGATCGTGGCGGTGACGGGCGCCTGGGAGTGGTCGGCCATCACGATCAGGGCGTGCTCGGCGAGGAACTCCTCGACGCCACCGGCGGCCTCCATGACGCGGGCGAGCTGCAGGTCGGCGGCGGCGATCGAGGTGAGCTGACCGTCGGGACCGCGCTTGTGTGAGTGCCAGTCGTTGTCGGGCAGGGAGAGGAGCAGGAAGTCGAACAGGTCGTGCTCGACCATGTAGGCCGAGACGCAGCCGGAGTGGCGGTCGCGCACGCCGGGCATGCCGAGCGTGGAGCGACAGCCGGTGCGCCGCGAGGCGAAGACGTCGGCGTAGAACAGCTCGCGCGGGCCCATCACGGGATGGCGCGCGAGCGTGCCGGCGAGGACACGGGCGAGCGCGGTGTCGCGTTGAGGCTCGTGGCGGTGGCGACCGCGGTACATCAGATAGGTCGTGCCGGCGGTGCGCACGCCTGAGTCGTCGAGGGTCTCGAACACGGTGAGGGTCCGCGGGGAGAGGTGGGCGCGGTTCATGTTGTAGACGGTGTCGGTCAGCTGGCGGGCGATGCCGAAGCGCTGGGCGGCGCGCAGCGAGGAGCCGTACTCGACATAGCGCGACTCGGCGCGCGAGTACCAGTTCATGCCCGGAATGAGGTGCTCGTCCTGGGCGGCGCCGGTGACGATCGAGGCGGCGCAGACGGGCGTGACGGAGGGAAACGCGGCGACGCAGTCGGGGATGTAATGGCCGCGCTGCATCAGCGTGGCGAGCACGGGCGCGGCTCCGGACTCGGTCGCGCGCACGAGCATCTCGGGCGCCATCGCGTCGATCACGCAGAGGACGAGCTTGGGGGGTTTCTCACTCACTGTCGGCGGCGCTCGTGGGGGCGGCTGTGGAGGGGTAAGCCAGAGCCAGTCCTTGCATCGTTTGCCCGCCAAGCCGCTTACCGCAGCGGTTGGCACTACGTGAGCGTTTGAACGGCATCAGCGGCGCAGGATGCGCAGACCGGCGTAGCGATCGTCTCCGGCGCGAGCACGTCCGCGCCAGGCGAACCAGGCGATCAGCGCGAGCGCGACGTAGCCGAGCGGATGCAGGAGCGCGACGAGGGCCGCGAGCAACAGCGAGGCCGCGTCGAGGTAGACGGTGACTGCTTCGCGGGCGGCGCGATCGGGCAGGCGGGTACGGGCGCGAACGACCACGGGATGGGTGGCGGCCCACGCGAGCGCGGCTGCGGCTGCGCCGCCGATCAGCCCCGGCCAGGAGGCGTCGCCGTGGGCGGCGAGGGTGCCGGCGAACAGGAGCGCGCCCACAGCGATGGCCTGCGCGGCGACGGCGCCGCCGGCGAGGGCCTCGAAGCGCTCGGCGCCGAGGCGCAGCTGCAAGAAGTAGACGCCGAGCAGAGTCACGGTGACCGCAAGCAGCCACCAGCCCTCCTGCAGGAAGTGGTAGGCGTGCCCGGAGGCGCCGAATTCCACCCCCAGGGCGCCCGAGGAGGAGAGCGCGCCCGCGAGCAGCGCCGGCAGGTAGGGACGCAGCCCACAGGCGAGCGCCAGGCCGAGACCGAGACCGATGTAGAAAAAGGTGCCGTTCATGCGTGCTTTCAGCGTGTGATCGTGGCCATCGTGTGCGCTACCGTGCGGTAATGCCAGGGCGGGACGATAGACGACGCGGTCGGCCGGCGGCACACGAGCTGGCCCGTTACGAGGCGCTGTTCGCGGAGCGTACGCGCGGGATGAAAAGCTCGGCGATGCGCGAGATGATGGCGCTGACCGAACGTCCCGAGGTGATCTCGCTGGCGGGTGGGCTGCCGGACACGAGCACGTTCGCGTCGGAGCTGTACGCGAAGCTGATGTCGCAGGTGGCCGCCGAGTCCACTGCGCGGGCGTTGCAGTACGGCCCGACAGAGGGGATGGCGGTGGCGGTCGATTGCATCGTGCAGGTGATGGCCGAGGAGGGCACTTCGATCGACCCTGCGAACACGATCGTGACGACCGGCGGACAGCAGGTGATCGACCTGGTGTGCAAGGCGCTGATCGATCCGGGCGACGTGATCGTCGCGGAGGCCCCGACCTACCCGGGCGCGGTGCCGACGTTCGGCGCCTATCAGGCCGACGTGGTGCAGATCGAGATCGACTCCGACGGGATGCCGATCGACGAGCTGGAGAGCGTGCTCGACCGATTGAAGCGGGAAGGCAGGCATCCGAAGTTCATCTACACGATCCCGAACTTCCAGAACCCCGGCGGAGTGACGATGTCGCTGCCGCGGCGGCGGCGGCTGGTGGAGGTGGCGCGTGAGCGCGAGCTGCTGGTGCTCGAGGACAACCCGTACGGGCTGCTTCGCTACGAAGGCGATCCGCTGCCGACGCTGTACTCGCTGGACGCCTCGCTCGGCGCCGGAGGGGCCGGTGGCGACGGGGTCTCCTCGGACCTAGTGATCTATCTGGGGACGTTCTCGAAGATCCTCTCCCCGGGTCTGCGCCTGGGCTGGGCGGTGGCGCCGCGGCCGGTGCTGGAGAAGCTGAACCTGGGGAAACAGGGCGCGGACCTGTGCAGCTCGCCGATGACGCAGCTGTTCGTGGCGGCGTACTTCGCCGAGCGGGGAGCCGGAGCCCGTCCGGCGTGGATCGAGTACGTGGAGCGCCTGCGCGACCTGTACAGGCGTCGGCGGAACGTGATGTTCGAGGCGCTGGGAGAGCACTTCGGCGAGCGTGCGAGCTGGACGCGGCCTCAGGGCGGACTGTTCGTGTGGGCGACGCTCGACGGGGTGGATACGACGGATCTGATGGGGCGCAGTATGGGGGTGGCGTTCGTGCCGGGCCGTTCCGCGTACATGGACGGACGCAGCGGCTCGAGCTCGATGCGGTTGAACTTCGCGGGCGTGCCGGATGAGGACATCCGCGAGGGCATCAAGCGGATCGCGTCCCTCATCGACCCCGATAAGCACCTGCTCGGCACGGACGGTCCTTTCTCACGCGAGCCGGCCGAGCCCGCGGACGCCGAGAATGAGCGTGTCGGTCTCGCCGATATCGTGGCGTTGCCTCGACGCGAGCAGGCTGGTCCCACCCGTCGGCAACAGAAGCGATGAGCGACGCTAAGAGGGTCGCCGTGCTCAAGGGCGGGTGGGCGCTGGAGCGCACGGTGTCGCTGCGCTCAGGGGAACGGGTGCAGAAAACACTGCGGGCGTTGGGGCACGAGGTCATAGCGATCGACGTCGGGCCGGAGATGCTGGCGCAGGTCATCGAGGCCGAGCCGGACGCGGCGTTCATCGCGCTGCACGGAGGCGACGGCGAGGACGGGACCGTGCAGGGGTTGCTGGAAACTATCGGCATCCCCTACACCGGCTCGGGGCCGGCCGCGTGCATGCGTTGCACCGACAAGGCGCTGGCGAAGTACCTGATGCGCGAGGCGGGCATCCCGACACCCGACTGGAGCGCCTTCAAGGAGAGCGCGGTCAAAGACCTCGGCGTGGTGGCCGCGCTGGGGCTCATCGAGCGGAAGCTCGGGTTTCCGATCGTCGCCAAGCCGGCGCGCCAAGGCTCCGCGCTGGGCGTGAAGTTCGCACGCTCGAGCGAGGAGTTGCCGCCCGCGATCGTCGGCGCCCTGTCATACGACCGCAAGGTCGTGCTCGAGCGCTATGTGAAAGGACGCGACCTCGCGGTGTCGGTGCTCGATGCACAGGAGGCGGGCAGGGACCCGATAGCGCTACCGGTGATCGAGGCGATCCCGCGAGAGACGGAGTTCTACGACTACGAGTCGCGCTATGAAATCGGGATGACGACGTTCGTCTGCCCGGCGGAGCTGCCGGACGGCGTGACCGAGCGCGCGCAGGAGCTGGCGCTGGAGGTGTACAAGCTGCTCGGGTGCCACGGCGTCGCGCGGGTGGACCTGATGCTGGACGAGAACAGCGACGAGCTGATGGTGCTCGAGTGCAACGTCGTGCCGGGTTTGACCGAAACGAGCCTCTTGCCGCTGGCCGCGGACGCAGCGGAGATCTGGTTGGACCTCCTGGTGGAGAGGATTCTCAACAGCGCGTTTACGCGCTGAGTGCGCGCACCGGGCGCGGGATGCGGGGCACGGAGGCCCCGCGCCGCACACCCCTGTCAGCGGGGCACAGTGCGCGGATGCGACCCCACCCCAAACCCGCTAGGAATCCTCACCCGCGGCGAAGTCCTCCGGAGTGACCTGATCGAGGAACTCCTTGAACTTCTCGACCACGTCCTCGGACTCCTCGACGTCGTGCTCGAACTCGATCGCGGACTCCGCGATGACCTCCTCGGCGGCGAAGATCGGCGCGCCGGAGCGCACCGCGAGGGCGATCGCGTCGCTGGGGCGCGAGTCGATCTCGAGCTCGCGGCCGTTCACCGTGAGGGTGATCGAGGCGAAGAAGGTGTTCTCGCGCAGCTCCGTCACGGACACCTGCGTGCATTTGGCGTCGAGCTCGCCGAGCACGTCGACGAGCAGATCGTGCGTCATCGGCCGCGGAGTGCCCGCGCCCTGCAACTTCATCAGGATCGAGGCCGCCTCTGGATGTCCGATCCAGATCGGCAGGAACTTGTTGCCGTCAGCGGTCTTCAACAGGACGATCGGCTGCTTGCCGACCATGTCGAAACTGACGCCGTAGATGACCATCTCCTGCAAGGCAAAAGTCCTCTGAGAGTGGGGTAGCAGCCTCAGAGTATAGGTACCCATCGGGGGCGGATCGAGCAGCGAGGGCGCAGCGGCCACGCAGCCCGCGGACGCAAGAACCACGCCGCTGAGCCGGCCGAGGGGCAAGTGAGGCAAGGACGCAGGGAGCGTGGCGTACTACGTACGCGAGCGACTGAGGACGCCGCATCACGCAGTCCGTCGACCGGCTCAGCCTCTGTGACGGAAGCTCCAGAGCTTGTTCCCGATGAAGTTCAGCGGCGTTGAGGCGGCGACCGCGAGAGCCTCGGCGGGCACCTTCGCGATCCCCGCGCCCTCGACGAGGAGCGTCAGCAGGAGAAAGCCGAAAGCGGCGGCGAGGAGGCTGACCACGAAGAAGCGGATCGCCTGAAAGCGCACGCTGCCGGCGGCCGCGTCGAACGTCCAGTGGCGGTTGAAGAGGAAGTTGTTGGTCACCGCCACCAGCCACGCGAGCACGTAGGCCGCGCGATAGTCGACCGATAGCGCGTGCACGCAGAGCGCATAGACGGCGACGTTGATGACGAACCCCGTCGCTCCGACGAGCCCAAAGCGGATCAGCTGCAGCCAGTTGGCAGGGCGACGCATCCCGTGCAGCAGGCGGATGTGCGGGCGGATCTCCACGGACGCCGGGGTACTCGTGCGAGGGACATCCACGACGGTGGCGTCGTCGCGCATCCGCTCAGGGTAGCGAGACGACAGGCAGGATGCTCTCGCTAGCCTGTCTTGAATGAGGGCAAGCCGACTAACGGTCGCGGCATCGTGTGCGCTGGCGGCGTTGACCGTGACGATCGGCGGCTGCGGCGAAGCCGGGGTCGGCGATCCGCCGGCCGGAGCGAAGGAATCCTCGGCAAGCCTCGCGGACACGGGAGCGCCTGACACGGGAGCTTCCAACGGTACCTCGCGCGGAGCCGGAACCGGAGCTGATGCGGGGGCCGCCGCGACGCAGACGGGCGCCACCGCCCCGACGGGAGCGAAGGGCCCATCGACGGGAACACGGGCGGGCGCGGGCGTCGTGCACGAGGTGGCCGATCCCGAAGAAGCGCGCAGCTTCCCGGTGCCGGCCTCCGTGCACCATCGCTCCGCCAGCACACCGAGCGTGGCCGGGGAAGCGGCTGTCGCGGCCGGCGCGCCCTCGGATGCGGAAGTCCGCAAGGAGCTGGGCGAAGAGGAACAGGCCAAAGCGCAGGAACGCGCCGCGCGCCAGAAGGTGCTCACACCGGTGGCCGGCGGGGCCTCCGTCGGCGGGAACGGCACGATCCCGATCCCCACGAACATCCCCGAAGCCGTGCAGCGAGTGATCGCGGGCGGCAACGCGATCGCCGACTTCCCCTACATCTGGGGGGCGGCCACGCGTCGTTCGTCGCCAACGGGTATGACTGCTCGGGCTCGGTCAGCTATGCGCTGGCCGCCGGAGGGCTGCTGAGCGCGCCGCTCGTATCGGGCGACCTGGCCACCTGGGGCGAACCCGGCCCGGGGCGCTGGATCACGATCTACGCGAACGCCGGGCACACGTTCATGAACGTGGATGGCGTGTGGTTTGACACGGCAGGACGCAGCGGCCCGTACGCCTCGCGCTGGCTCGTCTCGACTCCTCCGCTCGCGGGCTATGCGGTGCGTCATCCGCCGGGGATGTAGGAGAGGCGGAGGACCGGCATGTTCCTTGGCGTGAGCGCGCTCGTCGTGGGTGTTCGTGTCTTCGCGACGGCGCTGGCGCCGTTGGCGCTGGACGGAGAAGCGGCCGTGGAACACGGTGGCAACGGCGAGGCGATCGCGGTCGTGTCGGTGATTTCGATCGTCGGCGGCTACCTGCTGCTGTATGCACTGTGGCGGTACGTCTTCAGCGAGAAGGCGAAAGTCAAGCGCGGAGAACCGCCGGATCGCTCCGACCTACGCTGAGGCCCCGACGGTTGCCGCCAGACCGCGCGCCGGCTAGTGCAGGGTGAGCTTGCTGAGGACGGTGGTGGTTCCGCCGCCGGCGTTGCGCAAGTTCAGACGCAGTAGCAGCGGAAGGTTGTGCAGGTGGCGCAGACGCTTGGCGGTGACCTTGCCGAACTGGATCTTCAGCGTGTTGCGCCCGGCCTTCGTCGTTATCAGGAGCGCTTTCGCGATCACCACCTGCGGGGGCGTACCGACGGGCAGGCCGCTCGCGGCGGGCAGGTGCAGGCCGACACGATGCGCGGTGGACGCCGCCAGCAGGACTTCGAAGTGGCCGGTCGCCTGTTGACTGACGGAGTAGCGCACGACGAGGCCCCCGCTGAGGGTCTTCGAGAGCGAGCTCGAAGTGACCGACTGGGTGGCGACGGGTCCGGGAACCTGGGGCTTTGCGACGGCGCCCGGGGTGGACGCGGCGCCCGGCGTGGACGCCCCGCCGCTCGAGCTGCCGCCTCCGTTGCCTCCGCTGGGGGTGGAACCGCCGGTGGCGGGTGATTGGGGCGAGGGTCGACCCGGCCCGTTCACGGTGATGGTTTCGCTGAACTTTTCCGTGTTGCCGCCGCTGTCGGTGACGGCGAGCGTCACTTCGTATTCACCGCCGTACTGGTAGGAGTGAAACTCGCTGATCGCGTTGGCGCCTGAGGTGACGGCGCCGTCGCCAAAGTTCCAGTGGTAGACGGGTGCTGTGAACGGCTCGTCGGAGGGGAGTCCTTTGGTGTTCGCGAGCATCGTGATGTCCGACTCGGTGGCGTCGAAGCCGACGACATCTCCGACGTTGACCGGGTTGGGCGCGGTGAAGTGGGGTTCCAGACCGGCGCCGGACCAGCACGCGAATTCGTGGCGAGAGGTGAGACCGACGCTGTTGAATGCCCACTGCACGTAATAAGAGTTGCCGCCGATCGTCTCGTTGGAGGTATTAGTCGCGTGTGTCTTGGGATCGGGCGTAGGGGTTTTTTCCGGCGGCGGCCCGAAGTTTGCCTGGCACATGTCCGCCTGCTCGGCGTTGGTGCCATTTTGGTACCAGCCGTTCAGCAGGGGATCTACGACGACGTCGCTCTGCTCGATGCTGAGATCGTTGACGATCACGTCGGCGAGGCCCTCGGCGTAGTTGCCGAATGGGTTGAGTCCGGCCAGCTGATTGGGCTCGTCCAGGTTGTTGGTGTAGTCCTGGCAGGCGAACACGTCACTGGTCGGTCCAGAGGTGACGAGAGGGTGTTCCGATTCGATCAAGAGACCGGCGTTGCCTGCGACCCAGGGCTGAACGGCATAGACGATCGGGTTGGCGCCGCTCGGTTCGATCGCCGAGTGGTAGCCGCAGATGCCGGTGTGGGGTTCACTGGCCAGTTGCGAGGAATCCGAGCAGGTTTCAGTACTGTCTGCGCCTGTGCAGACAGTTACTCCGGGCGGTGTGAGCAGGTAGTAGACGGCAGGTCCGGTCGCGCCGGGCAACGTGCCCGAGGCGATCACGTGACGCAGCTCGGCCTGGATCTGCTGGTCTGTGAGGCACGTATAGATGCCGGGCTCACTGCAGTTGCCGCCATTTTCGGTCGTCGGATAGGGATCGGCGTCGGTGTAACCGCCGCGAAAGGTCGAGCGGTTGGAGGCGCGACCCGTGCTGTCCGTGTACTGGCTGTCCAACGCGAACACGTCGCCGAGCGTGCCGCTGTCGGTACCGACGTTCTGAAGGTAGGTGTTGATGAGTCGCTTCCAGTCGCCGCGATAGGTCCCGGTCGGATCCCAGTAGATCGCGTAGGAGTTCGAGGAATGGAGCACCGGTCCGCCGTGATACTGCAGTGGCGCAAAGGCGACCGCCTGCGGGGCGCGCGGCTGCACGCCGACGCTGCCCTCGACGAGCGCCTCGGCTGGAGCGACGCCGGCGCAGAAGGCGATTGCGAGCGCCGCACAGGAAAGGAACACGCGGCGGAAAGGTACGGTCGAGCCTGAATGGGCACGCCTGGAGAAGAGCTGGAAGGAAGACCTCACGAGCCCATCATCGGCAGCGCGCCACTGATGCCTTAGCACGGAGAGTGGGTCCAATGCGCGGCGCGTCCACCGGTGCCCGCTGGCGGGTCGCGTGGACATCTGTACGAGACGTTTCCACCGACACGTCCGCGTCCGGTACGATCACCTGCAGGAGCGCACTGGGAATGCTCTTTGGGACGATCGTGCGACCCGTATGCGGGTCGGGGGTGGCCGCGGCACCGCGGGTGGCGGGCCTGCGACGGTTCGCGCTAACGGTGACGGCGATCGGCGCGATGTCGCTCGCGGCGGCTGGTACCGTCGCCGCCCGAGCTGACGCGGAAACGGTCGTCAACTTCGACGGCCTCTCGGCGGGCGAACTCGTTACCAACCAGTACGAAACGCAGGGATTGAAGCTGGGCTTCGCAAGCGAAGTGGGAGCTCCTTTGCTCGGCTCAGGCGATTGCGGCGCGCCGATCGCCCAGGAAGGAGCGGTCCCCCCCGCATCTGGGTCGAAATATGCCGCGCTGAATGAGTGCCTGCCCGCGGCGCCAAAAACGTTCAGCGGGACTATCGGCACTCTGATCGGACGCCCCGGCAGCAAGGTGAGCGTCGACGTGCGTCTGCTGTCCTCGGCGCCGGGTCCAGAGGAAATCGAACTGCTCGCCTACGGCAGCTCCGGGCAGCAGCTGGCAAGCGTTAAGGGCGAAGCCAAGAGCGGAGAATGGCAACGCATGACGTTGACGCCCAACGGCGTACCCCAGATCCGCTACTTCCTGATTCGCACCGCGATCGAATACGAACCGGCAGTCCATGTCGCGATTGACGACCTCGGCTTCGAACAGCCAAGCGAAGGCACACCGGTTGGCAGCAAGCCGGGAGAAGGAGGCCCGACTCCGCCGGCGCCACCGATCGCCGCGCTCGCACTGCAGACTCCGAGCCCCACGCCCGGCAAGCTGCTGACGTTGGACGGCGGCGCCTCCCAGCCGGGGAACGGACGGATCATCTCCTACGGCTGGGACTTCAACGACGACGGGAAGATCGACACGAGCACCGGAACGAACCCGATCGCGCACGTGATGCTGCGCCCGGGCGCACACACGATTACGCTGACGGTGACGAACTCCAAAGGCGAACACTCGACCACGAAGCTCGGCGTGACGCTACCTCCAAACGGGCCCAAGGTGCACCTGCCCGACGGCGGTGAAGGCGAATGTCAGCCGACGCTCGAAGTCGGCGACGCGGAGCTGCTCGCGGAATGCATCCAGAAACTCGGCAGCGGCTACGTGATCGAGGGGCCGGTCCAGATCAATGGGATGACGGTCCTACCGACGAGCGGCAACCTCAAGATCCGGACGATCAAAGACTACGCAATCGCCGGCACCGCCACGCAGCTGTACGGCGCGCAGGTGGACATCGAGCTGCTGAACACCCCAATCGGCGACATGGTGCTCGGCTCGCGCGATCTGGAAGCCGAACCGATGAACCTCGAAACGCAGAGCGGGCTCGCGAATTTGCACGTCCCCCTTTACCACGGCCTGCGAGCGCCCGGCGCGCGTGCCGCCGCCAGGCCGACGAAGTCGCTGCTGATGGCGATCGGTGTGGGGAAACAGTGCGAAGGCAAAGAAAAAGGCAAAGCCGGCTGCTGTCCTCCGAAAAACGCGCTCAGCGCCTGCGGGGAACTTCCCGGCAAATTCCCGCTCGAGGGACAGATCGACGTCTACCTCACGAACAAAGGACAAGCGCTGTTCGACGTACAGGTCGGACTGACGCTCAGCGCGGTCAAATTCGAAGCCACCGGCGCGCTCGAGATCGAGGCCAATCTGGAAACGGGCATCGAATTGCAGTCGCTGCAGTTCGAAATCCCCGAAGCAAGCCTTGCTCCGATCTTCAAGGTGAAAAAGGCCTCGTTTGCCTATTACTTCCCCGAATACTACGAAGAATCAAAGCGGGACAGCTGGCAGGCAAAGGCTACGTTGACATTTGGTGCGGAAATCGCCGAACTCGAAGCCGAACTGGCCTTCAAAAAAGGAGAATTCCAGTCGGCTGCGATGAAATTCAAAGCCAACCCCGGGATTCCGATCTATGCCGGTATCTATCTCAACGAGATCGGCGCGTCTGTGGGTGTGCATCCGCTAACGTTCGGTGGCAGTCTGGGAGCGAAAATCGCAGAACTGCTCGAGCTCGAACTTGCGTTCAAGTACCGCGAAGCCACCGAAAAGGAACTCGGATTCTTCGGTGGCGAAGGCAAGCTCTTGCTCAGGAACACCCCCGTCGCCACGCTCGCAGCCGACGTCTACTCCGACGGCTACGTCGACGCGCAGGTGGCTTTCAACCTGCACCTACCGTTCGAATTCAGCGAACCCATCATCGAAGTCGCAGGCGGAGCGAGCTTCTGGGACGACCCCGCGAGCGGGTTATGGCAGGCTCGCGGGAACGTCTACTTCAAACTGTGGATCATCAGCGCCGAAGCAGCCGCGTTGATTAACAATAAATGGGCGGCCGGGTGCGTGCACGTGGGCGCCGAAGGAATCTTCGGCGGCGGCGTCCAGGGTCGCTACCAATTCTCAGACTCCAGCATCAGCGGTGGCCTATTCGGCAACGACAACTGCTCGGATCAGCTCAAACAGTACACGCAGAAACCCGAAAAAGAACACAAGGGCGGGTTCGTGAAAGAAGAATCGGCGATCTTTCTAACCCCTACCCACGATCCCGCCGCTCCCGGCGGTTCGCTCACACGTGAGTTGGGCGCACTGGGCGCGACGACCGCTGCCGCAGGCGCTCCCGCCACCGCGGCGGCGGGCGGGGGCACGTTTGCTCTGCCCGGCGGCACCCTCGGACAGGAGCTGCGTATCACTTCCTCCTCCGGCACGCCTGTAGTGATGATCAGCGGCCCCGGCGGGCAGACCTACACAACGCCCTCGACGGGCGGCCACCTCGTGACCGTGCCGGGACAATTCATGAGCGCGGTGGCTCCCGACCCCCATCAGGTGCTGGTGCTACTGCGCCACCCCAAGGGTGGCACGTGGCACGTGCAGCCAGCGGCGGGATCGCCACCTGTCGCCGGCATCGTCTTCGCCGAAGACGTGGCGCCGGCAACCGTGAAAGTGAAAGTTCGTCACCACGGGCACCCGTCGCGATGGGCGCTGACATACAACATCAGCCACTACGTCGCCAGCACGAAGATTCAGTTCGTGGAACGCGGCAGCGACAGCACACACGTGCTCGGGATCGTGGCGCGCGCAAAGGGCACGCTCACCTTCAGCCCGCAGGAAGCGCTGGGTCGCTCGCGCAAGCTATACGCCTACCTGCTCAACGGCGAAGGCGCGGTTGTACGCGAACTGACGGTCGGGCAGTACACCGCGCCGGGAGCGTTCAGGCCCGCCAGGCCTCGTCACACGCGAATCGCGCGCCACGGCACGGCCGCGACGATCACGTGGGGCGCAGTCGCCGGCGCCCGCGAGTACAAGATTGTGGTTCACGGCAGCGACGGACGCTTGCAGACGTTCTTCCGCAAGCCATCCGCGCGCAGCGCCCAGCTGGTGAACGTACTTCCGTTCGAGAGCTTCACCGCGACGATCGTCGCCGAAGGTGGCAAGAACATGCTGGCGGGACCAAAGGCGACGGTAAGGCTCGTTCCGCTGAAGACCCGCGTGCCGCATCCCGCGAAGCGACCGCGGGGCAAGAAGAAGAAGAAGAAGAAGAAGAAGAGTTAGAGCAACGCCTTCGCGAGGCCGGGGATCGAGAGAGTGGGCGATCCAGGACTCGAACCTGGGACCTCTTCCTTATCAGAGACGGTTGGCGAAGGGGCTCGACGGGCTGGAAACCAGCATGGATACGGGGATCGTGGAGTTTGGGCACTCGCCGGATGGCCCCGCTGGATATCCGCAATTTGCGGCCGATTTCGGACGATATTGGCAGGGCTGCCGTTTCAGATGCGGTCAGGTCGAGGGGTCGGCCAGCAGCTCGTCGAGCCAGATGCGCATCTGGGCGACGGCCTCGCGGGCCGCAGCGCGATCGAGCTGTTCGTCGAGGATGTCGTCGTAGCGGAACTCGACCGCCCACGGAACGAGGGTGCGCGCCTCGTCGGCCGAGGATGGCTGCGGTAGGCCTGCGTCCCCAAGCAGGGCGATCAGCTCTCCGAGGTCGTGAATCCGTGGCGGCTCCGTTTCGGCGTGCGCAAGAGCCGCCTTCAACATCTTCTCCAGCGCCTGTTGGGCATGGAAACCGATGACATCGTCGGGCACATCGGGATCTACCGCGAGCTTGTCGAGCGCGATCTCATCGCTGCGGGCCTTACGTGAGAACAAGGCGGCGAGATCGCTCGCGTCACGTCTCGGCGAGGACACGGCCCTCCGTCAGTGCGTCGTGGATCAGGGTCCCCGGGACCTCGCCCCATTCCTCCACGTACTCGCGGGGCACGACCACAACGTCCGCGGCGACCCTGAGCGGGTCGAGCACCGCACGCAGACGCACCATCTCCCTAGCCTTGCTGGGTACCGAAGGCTCGATCACGAGGAAGTCGAAATCGCTGTCGGCTCGGGCATCGCCACGGCTGTGCGAACCGAAGAGGATCACCTTCGACTGGGGCGGCACCGCATCGGCGAGCAGATGCCCGGCGCGATCAACGATCTCGGCTATGGTCATGACCTCGACGCTACCGCATCTCGCGGCTGCAAGGAGGCTACTTCGCGGAGCACCTTCGACCGACGAAACGGGTCAGGCAATGGCTGCGCCCACGTTGTTCTTGCGCATGGTGCAGATGGCTTTAGTGCCGCCAAGCGTATGTGGCAGGGCTACCGCGGGGCACGGCGAATCCTCGAACATGAACCAGCCTCAAGGGCCAAAGGAACGTCTCTTCGGACTTTGCGATCGCATACCTTTTATCAAGGAAACGGCCGATCCCGTCGTGGCTACGGTACTCGCGCTGCTACTCCTCCTGGCAATCGTGGGTATCAGTATCCCAGGTCAGATTTTTCCTCATGACAATGCGGCGCGAAGCCACGTCATGCAAATGGCTGGCGGTCTCGTGGTGGTATTCGGCGCTTACTATGCGACCGTCAACCTCCGTGAGGTGCGAGCACAGCGATATCTCGACCGACTATCCACGGTCATCGAGCAAGTGGGGAGTCCGAGTGAGCCCGTTCGACTGGGTTCGATTCGGCTTCTCCAAAGTGCCGCCTTGGAGAAGCCGGCACTTCCGTCTGACAGCATGACTGCTGGAGCTGTGGCAGCCAGACAGAAGGCGATCCGCGAGGTACTCGATGCGATTTCCGGCGAGGGCGATACGCCAGCAGCTCGACTCGCCGCCAGGGTAATCACAGAGATGTACGAGGAAGACGCCGACTGGGTCTAGCGCCGTGGTCGATACCTCGGCTCGGCTCAGCGTGACGAAGTGCCCTTGACGAGCAACGGTACCGGAGAGACCGGGAGCGGGGTCGAACGGGATCGAGACTTGCTGTCCGGTCGGGGTAGGAGCGTTCTCGAAGCGCGAGTGAGGGTGTTCGTGTGCGGCTGCTGCGCATGTGTTGGGCGAGGCGTCTGATGCGGTCGGGGTCTTGTCCGTCGTGTCCGAGTTGGTCGCGGGCGATGTGCCACTCGGTGCCGTGGCGTGCGCGGGTGGCCTCGACGTAGGCGGTCTCTTTGCTGGTTTGCCAGCCTCCGGTGAGCACGATGGAGCGCTCGACGGTGGCACCTTGTTGGCGGTAGACGTGTTGAGGTAGCTGAGGCGTATCGAGTCGTTGTGCGCGAACGGCGAGTGTGGTCATGCGTCCTCCCTCCAGCGGGATGACACGCCGTTCGCCGATCATCTGGCGGGAGATCACGAGCGCGTTCTCGGGTGTCATCTCACCTGTGGTCTGCTCCAGCGCGATGGTGCGCAGCACGCCTGGATCGAAGATGGCCTGGCGCTCGGCGCGGCGCTCCTCGATGCGATCCTCAACCATCCTCTCGGCCTTCTCGGGTGCGATGGCGAGTAGTCGCAATGCCTCGTCAGCACCGAAGCCGTGACGAGCGCCGGTCTCATTCCGGGCTCGCTGTAGATCGGTGAGGATGGGTGAGCTGCTTTGAGCGATGGTTCTCCAGCGCGAGGTTGCGCAGCTCTCCGCGTTGCGGTGCGCGCCCGTACCTGGCACGAAATCGCTCGGCGGCGTGCGCGACCTCGCGTGAGCGCTTGGAGAACTCCCCGACCAGCTCGCGTGGCACACCAGCGATCTCGAAGTACCGGCGTCCTTGCCGGTGCTCTGTTCGATCGCATACCCCTCTTGTGCGAGCCCGGTAGCGAGCGCTGGACATGGCGCCCGCCCCGGTCGGTCCAGCCGCCACCCGAGGAGGAGCTCACCCCCACGTTTCATGAGTACGCCGAGCAGTGGTGGACTCGCAGCGAGAAGCAACTGGCGCCGGAAACCCGGGCGAACTACCGCTGGCGCCTGGAGAGCCACCTCCTGCCGTTCTTCGCGGTGAAGCGGCTGGATGAGATCACCTTCGATCTGGTCGAGCGATACATCGCGGCAAAGCTCGCGGAGGACGATCCGCTGTCGCCCTGCTCGATCAACATGACCGTGACGCTGCTCGGCGCGATCCCGGAGGGCCGTCGAGCGAGATCTGACTCCTCGCAACCCAGCTAGAGGACGAGGCCGGCGGGTTCGAGAGCGGGCGCCCCGCCGGAGCTATCTGGAGACGGGGGCGCAAATCGAAGCGCTGCTCGACGCCGCCGGGGAACTGGACCACGAGGCGCGGGAGGATCGCCGACACGTCGAGCGGCGAGCTGTGCGGACTGCGCTGGAGCGATGTGGACCTCGAGGCCGAATGGCTCCGCGTAGCGGAGTCCAAGACCGACGCCGGCCGACGCCGCACAAGATGCGCGGCCTCTCGCACACGAACCGGCCGCGGTCCGTGCGCGCCACGCAGGCGGAGTAGCCGCCGGGTACGTCTTTCCAACGAGCCGAGGCGGACGGCAAAGCGAAGACAACTTCCGCGCACGAGTGATGAGGCGGGGCGACGATGAGAAGCAGCAGCTCAAGACGCTCGTCGGATACCCGACACTCAAAGAGGTGTCTATACCAACGTGGTGACAGTCCTTTGGAGGTCCTGAACCAACTCCTCCAGGCTCGACGCAATACGCCCTCTGCTTTCGACAATAAACGACTCGACCTGCAGATTGACCGTTAGTGTCCTCTCCCCATTCTGACGCAAGTCGGTCCGGAGGCCAAAGCACCGCACTCCAACCGCCATCGCAAACCCCACCTCAGCGGCCGTCCCAGAATCCAGCTCCTGACCATCCAGGTGAGCTGCCAGCAAAGGACATGTACGAATGGCTGCGATGTTTTTAGCCCCAACCGCCAGCATCAACTCGCGCTCCCGCTTGGCGGCCCGCGCAACGGCGATTTCGTCCAATGAGATCCAGGCCCAAGGGTCCACCGGATCAACTACCCGCGTCAACGTTGGGAGATATACCTCATTGTAGTAGTGCCTGCCGGGCTCCGAGAAGCCAAGCGGGCTAGCCAGATAGCACCGTGGTAGTGGACTGCTCATACCTAGATGATGACATCCCAGCCTTGGCCGACCGGTCGCATCACCAACCCCTGCCATATCGCGGCAGGACGACAAATGGCGTATCCTCCGCCCAATGCCCGAGTGGGGACTAACCAAAGATATGAGATTATCCAAGCCCTGGCACCTTCCGGCCGAGGTGCTGGCGCCCGGCAAGATCATAACTGATCCCGTCGCCGGCGACGTATACCTGAACCTGCTTGAGCAGGCCATAGTTGACAGCGCACCCTTTCAACGCCTACGGCGTGTGCGCCAACTAGGCAATACCCACCTCGTGTACCCTGGTGCCACCCACACACGGTTTGCTCACTCACTGGGGGCACTACGTGTCGTACAAAATCTCTTGGATGTAGCGCTTCTCCAGCGAGATACCCGCCACGGTAAGCCAGACCTATTCGAGGAATGGCGGGACGAACTCGGCCTGAGCCTCATAAACGCCGAGCCTGCGGGGTGGCGGAAGGATTTTAAGAAAGTTGCTGAAGCGATCGTGGTTACCCGACTTGGTGCACTGCTCCACGACATCGGCCATGTAGCGTACGGACACTCTGTTGAGGATGACCTTCATATCCTAGACCCACATGATTCAAATGCGAAGAGGTTTACACGGCTTTGGGACCAAATCGCGGAACAGAAGTTTTGTGACGAAAATGGCAAGGCCTACCGCATCGGAGAACTTGTCACTGGTGCACTTAAGGGCAACCTACGACCGCTGATCCTATCTAAAGAGCCGGGCGCAAAAAAGCAGGAGAAACTCCGATATCCTTTCTCACAAGATCTCATCGGAAATACGATCTGCGCTGATCTGATCGACTATCTACAGCGGGACCACCTTTTTACTGGACTACCAATTAGTCTTGGGCATCGCTATTGGTCTGGATTTTACGTTACCCCGGCAAAACCGAATCAGCTATTTCAGAGGCGGATGGCTTTGAATATCCATCGCCGCGGTAAAGAAAGGGCTGATATCGTTTCCGAGCTTCTCAAGCATCTCAGGTACCGATACGAGCTTCAGGAGCGTGTAATTGTCCACCACGCAAAGCTGGCCGCCGATGCGATGATCGGCAAGATGCTTGAGTTGCTGCGTGATGCTTTGTGGGTAGAATCAGCTTCTTTTCTGCTTCACCCACCAGCCTTTGATAAGCGCCATAGTCCGCACCTGCTTTCGGGTGACGTGGCCGAGTTGCGATCCCTAGTAAATGACCTCGATAGTGCGCTCTCATCGGCGATCGACACGTGGGTAAAGTTCAGACTCGAAGAGCTGTTTCTCGCTGTCGGCGACGACGGTCTTCTTGAGTATCTGCGCGCGACTAACTACAAGCGTCTCGATGGGCGACGGGTAGCGGTCCACACACTCGCAAACGATCTATTGGATCGTCGGCTCTTTAAGTTTGTCGCGCGCATCAAGAACGCGAAGGCAGCGCACGAGCTATATGGCAAGTTCCACTCGCCCGAGGTGCGGCGTGGTTTGGAGCGGTCAGCTGCGGAATACGCGGAGCTGTCTGAGGGATGGAAGGTCGTGATATGGCTACCTAAGCCGGAGATGCGTTTGAAGCAGGCCGAGGTTTTGGTGGATCACGGTAACGGTATCTCTAAGCTCGTGGACTACTCGTCGCGCGGCAAGGAGATTTACGAAGATCACAAGCGGCTGTGGTCGGTCTCTGTCTTCGTTGGAGAAGATGTGTCTGAGGAAGAGCGCCGATGGATATTGGCGCGGTTGGCACAGTTGATGCTTGTTCATTGGGAAGGGTACGAGCACGAGCTAGGGGACGATCCGGCACACGCACCCGAGCATCTTGCCGCACTACTTGCATGTCGCGACGACACAGTTCAACATAATGTTGACGCCTTGCTCGCATATGCGACGCAGAGCCCCATGCGCCAAAAAAACGTGACTGGACCAACTCTGGCAAAGCACTATGCGCACCTCAGAACCGCGCAGGAGAAACACGGGCAGAAGGCGGGTAGTTAACCCACAAAAGCTGCTGCCGGCTCGGCATGAGTAGCGCGCCTTGGTCATGGGAAGTTCCGATAGCCTTTATGGCATCGCACCAATCCCGTGATCGATCCTCTGTGCACCATTGTAGTTCGACTTTATCTATCGACGCAGCAGCGCCCCCAGGCCAGTAGACGAGGACCGCAGACACGCCCTGCTGGGCTTCCACGACCGCGCGAACGGCTACTTGCAGCGAGACATCGTACTGGTCGTGAAGCGCAAGGATGCTCTCCGCCGTCGGTTGCGTGGCCCTAGCGACATCGGGCGGTATCAGAAGAGCACTTGCAAAGACGTCGGCAAAGTCCTCTTGCTCAGGACTATCTAACAACACCCGTCGAGGCAGTCCGCCATCCCGCCTGAAGAAAAACGAGTGCGCTATCTCGTGAGCTACGCGAAACCGCACACGATGACGATGCACGGCGGGCCTCATGCCTGGCTGGATCTTGTCCCATCCGCCGTAGGGCGTCGGATCAACCCATATGTGGAAGTGGTTTCTCGCTCGTGGCAGCAGTGCGGCTTCGATGCCGCCAACGTCTCCCGATAGCTCACGCTCGATCACGCGGAAGCCGCCGACACGACAAATGTCTCTTAGATCGACTAGGGGTGCGTGCGGATCGTGTCCTTGTACCGCGCCCCTGACATCCAGTGCGAGACGCCGTGCATCGCGAAGAGCCACTTGTGTAAGGCACCGGTGGGGCCACGCCCGCGAAGTTATATTTGACTTGCTTCCCACGTTGCGACTGTGTATCGTCTCCATAGTCCATGCCTATCTAACTAGGCCCGGCGGATGGAAAACACCCGCGAAACCGAGGACAGCAGACGCATCAGGGAGGCGCTTGCCCGCTTTGGCAGGGACGTTAGGTGCCGCCGCGAGCAGTTAGATATAACTCAAGAGGAGGCGGCTAATCGAGCTGGGATTAGCCAGAGCCACTGGTCGAAGGTCGAGCGCGGGCTCCACGACCTGTCGGTCGGCCAGGCACTGCGGATTCAGTTTGCTCTTCAAGCCGAGTCGCTAGAGGGGATGCTCGGTAGTCAGCCAAGTGCCTTAGTTTTGGGCGGCAACGGTTCAGGCTAGGATTGCGCGTTCCGCAGACACGGCAATCTGTCTCAAGGGAGGGCTCTCGCCCGCCAGCCTGAAGATTCGGAGAGCTCCGATCGCGAAACGGCAGAAATTGGCAGACGAGCCGTTCAGGGCCGCGGGTTGGCGTGAACCCCGAGGCAGTGCAACCCCGCTCCACCAAATGAGATCCACCGATGGGCGATCCAGGACTCGAACCTGGGACCTCTTCCTTATCAGAGAAGCGCTCTAACCAACTGAGCTAATCGCCCGCAGGCGGGGATTCTAGCGGTCGTCGGTACGCTCGCGGGCACCACTGCGGGCGAAGTCTCCAGGGCGGCGGCTCTGGGACCTGCAGTCCCGGGAAGCGATTAGCCGACGGCGCGAGGCCGCAGTCGCTGGGTCAGCTCCAACGCCTCCTGCGGCGACGCGAACCTCATCTCAGCACGGTAGCCGCCGTCGCGCGCGGGCTTGACCTGAACCTCCGCGCCGAGCGCCGCGCCGAGCGCATCGGCGATCTCGCGCGCAGCCTGCTCCTGGTCCGGATGAAGCCCTCCCGCCGAAGGGTCTCGCCTACTGCGCGGAGCACTCTTTCCCGCGCGCCCGTTCTCTTCGCGCGCGCGCGCTTCGACAGTGCGCACCGACCACCCCTCCTGCACCGCGGTCCTCGCCAGACCGACGCGGGCGCTGTGATCTTCGGCCAGGAGCACCGCTCGACCATGACCCTCACTCAAGGCGCCCTCCTGCAACAGCTCGATCACCTCGTCGGGAAGATCCAGCAGCCGGACCAAGTTGCTGACCGCCACGCGTCCGCGGCCTACCCGGCGGCCGACCTCCTCGCGGGTGAGCCCGAGCTCCTCGACGAGCGCCGCACAGGCTCGGGCCTCCTCGATCGGGTTGAGGTCCTCGCGGGCCATGTTCTCGATCAGCGCAAGCTCGAGCGTTTCGGCGTCGTCCCGCGGGCGCACGAGCGCGGGGATCGTGGTGAGGCCGGCTATCTGCGCCGCGCGCCAGCGGCGCTCGCCGGCCACAAGCTCGTAAGTGCCGCCGGGCCGAGGCCGCACGAGCACCGGTTGCAACACACCCCGGTCGCCAAGCGACCCCGCAAGTGCCTGCAGCGCATCCTGGTCGAAGCGTCGACGCGGCTGCGTGGGGCTCGGCGCGATCTGCCCGACCGGCAACTCGCGCAGTTCCTGCTCACGCGTCACCGCACCCTCGCTCGAGACCGAGAGGATCGCGTCTAGGCCCCGCCCCATCCCCGGTTTCGGCCTAGCCACGGGCGGCCACCTCCTTGGCCAGCTCGAAATACGCCTCGGCGCCCGCGCTGTGGGGATCGTGATGAGTAACCGGAAGCCCATAGCTCGGCGCCTCGCCCACGCGCACGTTGCGGGGGATCACCGTCTCGAACACGAGGTCCGGGAAGTGCGCGCGCACTTCCCGCTCGACATCTCGTCCCAGCCGCGTGCGCGAGTCGTGCATCGTCAGCAGCATGCCCGCCACCGTCAGGTTCGGGTTCAGCTCGCGCCTGACCAGAGCCAGCGTGTCGAGCAATCCCGCAAGTCCCTCCAGGGCGAAGTACTCGGTTTGCACGGGCACGATCACCCGATCGGCCGCAACCAGCGCACTGACGGTCAAAGGGCCCAGCGAGGGGGGGCAATCAAGCAGGATGTACTCGAACTGAGCACGCAGCGGCTCCAGACACTCGCGCAGTCGCTGCTCGAATCCCTCAATGCGGGGCAGCTCTACGTTGGCGCCGGCCAAGCCGGCGCCCGCCGGCAGAACCCGCAGCCCGGGCACGCTGCCCTCGGTTAGCGCCTCCGCCGCCGTCGTCACGCCCGTCAGAACCTCGTACAGCCCCGGAGACTGAGTACGGGCGACCCCAAGTCCGACCGTCGCGTTCGCCTGTGGATCGACATCGACCAATAGCGTCCGATACCCGGCCTCGGCGATGCACGCGGCGACGTTCACCGCCGTCGTCGTCTTACCGACGCCGCCCTTCTGGTTGGCGATCGCATAAACCGTGCCCACCGCGCGCAAGCTATCAACAACCAAGGGGGCGCTTGCGGGCCATCCCTGCCCGGCGTGGAAATCGCGGCGGGGTCTCAGCCGTCTTCTCGAACACGTGCAGATAATGATCACGAGCCCCCTCATACGGCTCGGTGTGGCGTATCTCCAGCAGGCGCATCCCGAGCTGCTCGGCGGCGCAGGCGGCGGCGGACTCCTCATCGGCGCGGCGCCGACCGCGCCAATCAACAAGCGCGCCCCCGAGACGCAACAGCGGCGCGGCGTACTCGAGCACCACCGGCTGAGGCGCCAGCGCACGCGCCACGACCGCGTCCGCGCGGCCGATGCCCTCGCGCCACTCCTCCGCGCGTGCCCACACGACGCGCGCGTTCTCAATCTCCGCACTCAAGCAGGCCCGCTGGAGGAACTCGCACTTGCGGCGCTGGCTCTCCACCAGCGTGACCTCGACTCCAGGCAGGGCGATCGCGAGTGCGAGGCCTGGGAACCCTGAGCCCGAGCCGAGGTCCGCGACGCGAGTGGCAGAGCGAACCCAGTCGAGCTCCAACGCCGTCAACGAGTCGGCGACATGCACACCCGCGGCCTCCTCGGACCGACGCACCGTCGTCGGGGCGTGCTCGTCGGATTCGATCACGCGCAGCAGCGCCTCGATTTGCGAACCCTGCCGGCGACTGAGGCCGTGGCCCCACGTCAGATCATCGCTGGGGAGCGTCGTCACCGCGCTGCGACCCTCGGGTTCGGGCCCGAGCGTTTCACGAGAAACACGCCGGCTCGCTCACTGCCATCGCGCGTCAGTCCGCGCGTGATGAGACCACCAAGCGCCGCTCGGGCTCGTCGCCCTCGCTGTGAGTCTCCACATCACCGCGATCGCGCAGGTGCTCGTGGACGACCTTGCGCTCCGAGGCGGGCATTGGAGCCATTTCCACCGGACGGCCCGTGCGCAGCGTCTCCTCGGCAGCTTCGTCGGCGTCGCCCCGCAGTGTCTCCGCCCGGCGCTCTCGATAGCCGTCGGCGTCGATCATGATCCGCACGTCGGATGGGCCCTCATGGAAGACGATCCGCTGTGCGAGGTGCTGCACCGCGTCAATCGTCTGCCCGCGGCGACCGATGAACAGGCCGACGTCCTCGCCGCGCAAGTTGCCCTTCAGCAGACCGTCGTCTTCCCGTACGTCGATCTCGACGTCGAGGTCGAGTCCGTCGACGATCTCCTCGAGGAACTCTTCGAGCACCGCCGCCGGCTCCTCGTCCTCCATCTCCGCGTCGTCCGCGCTCTGGCCCAGATCGCTCATCGTCGCCTACCCGAGCGCTTCTTCTTCCTGCGAGGCGGAGGTGGAGGGCTGGCCCCGCTGCTCACACCGCCCGCGGCCGCGCCGGCGAGTGCAGCCTTCGCTGGAGCCTTGGCCTTGCCGTTGGGCGAGGACGAGGCTCCACTGTCGGTGTCCTGCGGCCTGACCGGCGGCGGCATGCGCTGTTTGATGAAGTACTGCTGGCCGATCGTCCACAGGTTCGTGGTGATCCAGTACACCAATAGACCAGCTGGGTAGCGGAACAGGAACGCGACGATGACGAGCGGGAGCAGCAGCATCATGCGTCGCTGGTTCGGGTCGGCGGTCGCGGTGGCCATCAGCGTCGAGGCGATCTGCGAGCCGATGTACACGGCGATCAGCACGATCAGCACCGCGCCAGTGGCCTTGTAGGTGATGTCGGGGATGAACAGGAACTTCGCCGAGCCCGGCGCAACGACGTTGCAGCCCACTTCGGTCAGGCCTTTGACCGTGTGGCCCATGACTTTGACCGCGTGTTCGGGGATCTGGCTGTTCTTCGTGATCGGGCGGTGCAGTTCACGCGAGTAGTACTCGCGCAGCTGCGGGCCGCAGATGTCGAACTTGAGGTCCGTGCGCAGCATGTAGAAGAGCGAGATGAACACCGGGAGCTGCAGCAGGAACGGCAGACACGACGCCAGGGGATTTATTTTGTTCTCCTGGTAGAACTTCATGATCTCCTGCTGCTGGCGCTGTTTGTCCTCCTTGTACTTCTCTTTCAGCTTGTTGATCTCCGGCGCCATCCGCTGCATTTCCTGCATCGAGCGCAGCTGCTTGAAGGTCAGCGGGACGAGCACCGCCCTCGTTAGAACGGTCAGGCCTACGATCGCCAGGCCCCAGCTGCCACCGACCAGGTGCGCGTGAATGAACACCATGATCGATTCGAACAAGTTGATCAGTGGCGAGAAGGCTTCCTCGATGATGTTGGCGAAGATCGGCATGCGTTAGGGCGAGGTCGGCGCTGTCTGTGGGCGGTGTCGGTGATGGCTCGGACTGACGTGTCCGCGCGCGCGGCGCGCACGGTTGCGGCGAAGATCTTCCCGCATGAGCTCAGCCGCCGGTGTGCGCACGGACCTTGAACACTCGTTGGGACTGCACTGGATCGTACCCGCCGTCGCTCCACGGGTTGCACCTGAGCACACGCCAGACCGCAAGCACGGCGCCTCGAAGTATGCCGTAGGAGCCGATCGCATCGATCGCATAGCTCGAGCACGTCGGCTCGTACTTGCAGCGTCTGGGCAGCGCCGGTGAGATCACCTTGCGGTAGACCACGATCGGCGCCAGCACGACGGCACGCAAGATCCGCGTGAGCGGGTTCGTGCTCGACCCGGGAGACGAGGACGGGATCGTGCTCACGAGGACTCAGCTCCGACGGTCTCGGCGGCCGGCGAATCGCCCCGCTGACGCAAGTGGGCACGGTCGATCAGCTCGCCAAGCGTCCCGCTCACGCCCTCCAGCCCCTCGCGCTCGGCCAACTCGCGGATCTCGGGACGAGCCACAACCACTATGTCCTGCGCGGGATCGAGCTCGCGCTCTACCTCGGCAAACGCCTCGCGCAGCAGGCGCTTGACGTGGTTGCGCTCAACCGCGCCTCCAACCTTGCGGGAGACCGACAGGCCCAACCGCGCGCGTGAGGCTGACGCGTTTGGGAACGTGTAGAGCACCAGGTGCCGGTTGGCAGTCGACCGACCGTGCCGGTAAACACGCTCGAACTCGGCACTGCGCGACAGGCGCCTGCCGCCGGACTGGCTCGGCGCCTTCATCGCGCACTCGGCTCGGTCGCGCCTGAGCACGCCATCGCCGCCACCGTCCTAAGCGGACAGGCGCTTGCGGCCCTTGTCGCGACGGCGCTTGAGTGTCAGCCGACCCGCGCGCGAGCTCATGCGTGTGCGAAACCCGTGGGTACGGGAGCGCTTGCGCTTCTTTGGTTGATAGGTGCGCTTCATCTTCCTCGTTCTCCGTCAGGCGCCGTGTTCCTGCCACGTCCACCCAATCACACACCGCCGGGGGCGGCGACACGGCACAGAAGTATAGGACCGATCGCTCGCGAGGATTTTTCTCGCCAAATGCGGGCACCACGGAAGGGCGGCGGCGGGCGTGGGTTATAGTCGCCAAACCGGGCCTTTCGCGGGTCCCCCGACTATAGGACGGAGCATCTTTCTCCCAGGAGGAGTGGGTCGACGCCGCTGTGAGCGCTGAGCTGGAGCACATATGGTCACGCGTGCAAGCCGAGCTTGCCGGCGCCGTCGGCGAGGAGACGTTTCGCATCTGGCTGGAGCCGCTGCGAGCCGTCGAGCTCTCAGATGGGCTCCTTCGGGTAGAAGCCCCGCCTCAGTCATACGGCTGGGTAAGGGACCGGTTCGGGCGAGTCATGCAAGCATGCGTGGCCACGGTGGTGGGGGACGATGTCGCGATCGATCTCGTTCCTCTCTCCCGCGCGCATATCCCGGTGGACGACGACATCCCTGGGCACGTGCGCCGGCATCGCCGGCGCACCCCACCCGTTTTCCGCGAATCCCTCGATGGATCAGGCGACAATGTAGCCGAGGCGCCCTCACGCGCTTCCGCGCTCCCAAACCCGAAGCTAACGTTCGATCAGTTCGTCATCGGCGACTGCAACCGATTGGCCCATGCCGCCGCGCTGACGGTCGCCGAGATGCCCGCACAGGCCTACAACCCGCTGTTCATCTGCGGCCCGCCCGGCGTCGGCAAGACCCACCTACTCAGCTCGATCGCCGATTTGCTGATCGCACACAATCCAGGCCTGAGCGTACGCGTGACGACCGGGGAGGCCTTCACGAATGATTTCCTCGGAGCCCTGTCCTCTCGGCGCATCGACGCTTTCAAGGCACGCTTTCGCCATGTCGACGTCCTCCTGGTGGACGACGTCCAGTTCTTCGAGCGCAAGACACGGACCGAGGAGGAGTTCTTCCACACGTTCAACGCGCTCTACGACGACGGCCGGCAGATTGTGTTGAGCTCCGATCGCCCGCCTCGCGACCTGCAAGCCCTCGAGGACCGCCTGCGCGAGCGCTTTGAGTCCGGTCTGGTGGCAGACATTCGTCCGCCCGATGACGCCACGCGCATGACGATCCTACGCAAGCGCGCACAGCACGACGATCTCGACCTCCCCGACGAGACTCCCTTGCGGCTGATCGCCGATCGTGTGCGTCAGAACGTGCGTGCGATCGAGGGCGCCCTCATCCGCGTCGTCGCCTACAGCTCACTGACCGGGAGAGCATTGACGGAGGACCTCACGTTGGAGGTTCTCGATGGGCTCTACCCCTCAGGGCAATCGAAATCGCAGGTCGGGCCACCGACGATCGGGGACATAACCACCGCTGCTTGCGAGCAATTCGGGTTGACCGCCGAGGAGCTCATCTCCACCTCACGTACCGCTCGGATCTCTGGTCCGCGGCAAATCGCCATGTACCTGGCACGGGAGCTAACCGGCGAGTCCCTACCCTCCATCGGGCGGCACTTCGGCGGGCGCGACCACACCACGGTTATGCACGCCTATCGGCGGACACAGACCCGTATAGCCTCAGACGCTCGCACGCGTGAGCTTGTGGAGAATCTCCTAGCAACTCTTCAGCCTAAGCCCGTAGCGACCACTTGCACACACTACGACCGCTCAGCCTGAAAGACTCCACAGGTTCGCCCACAGACTAGCTCCACACCCATTCCGCTTAGACAAGCGACATGACCGAGATAACCACAACTCCACAGCCCTTACTGACTTCTATCTACTCCCAGGTGCATCAGTGAAGCTATCTCTCTCCACGGCAGACCTTCTCACGCAGTTGCAGACAACGACACGCGTCGCCTCTACTCGAAGCGCGGTCCAAGCGCTATCCGGCGTCATGCTCTCTGCCGTTGGCGATGCTACCCCCGAGCTACTGGCGACCGACACCGAAATCGGTCTACGCGTACCGCTCACCGCCGATGTTGAGCGTCCCGGAGCGGTGGTTCTTCCGGGACGACTCTTCCTAGACGTTGTTCGCACACTCCCCGCTGACCGTCTGACCCTGGAGTTGCGCACCGCCGAGCAAGACGTTGAGCTCATCTGCGGCTCGGCGAACTTCCATCTACGCACGCTTCGGTCCGAGGACTTCCCGTCCCTCCCCGCACCGTCGCCCGAGACCCGGATTACACTGCCGACCTCGGCGTTCGTGCAGACCGTCTCTCAGGTGGCTCGCTCAGCGTCGCGTGACGAGACCCGGCCCGTGTTGACTGGGATCCTGATGTCAGCGTCTGCGCAACAACTACGCATGGTTGCCACCGACTCCTATCGGTTGTCCGTCAAGGAGTCTGCGTTGGAGGCTGCGCTGCAGGGATCGCTGGAGGCGAACATCCCCGCCCGCGCGTTGCAGGAGCTCGCGCGTATCGCTCAACAGGACGCCGCCGAGACGCTCGCGGTGAGCGTCGGGCAGAACCAGGTGATCTTCGAGCTCGGGGACGTCGTCCTTTCGTCTCGGTTGATAGACGGACAGTTTCCCAACTACCGTCAGCTGCTCCCCGATACGGTTGAGCACGAACTGCGCATCGCCAGTGCCGAGCTTGGCGACGTTGTCCGCCGGATCAGCCTGCTGGCGCAGAAGAACACACCGCTGCGCCTGGGCTTCGGCGACGGCGAGCTGACTGTGTCAGCGCAAACTCCCGATGTTGGGGAGGCCTCGGAGACGATCCCGGTGCCCTTCAAAGGCGAGCCGTTTGAGATCGGCTTCAACCCGGAGTTCCTGCGAGACGGCCTTGAAAGCGTCGAATCCGACGAGCTCGTCCTGAAGCTCATCAGCCCCCTGCGGCCAGGCCTTATCGAATCACCCGACTCAGGTGACTTCGTATACCTGATCATGCCCATCCGTCTCAACGTGTGACGTCATGATCGGCGCATATCCGCGTCCTCAGTCGCTCGCGTGCACATGCACAGCACGCCACGCTCCCTGCGTTCTCGATCAGCTTGACCCTGACGTCATACGTGGCGATTGGGAGTAGCTCATGGCCGGCGCATCGGACGGTGTGCGGGTGCTGGGGGTGCAGATGCGCGACTTCCGCACTTATGTGCGCGCCGAAGCCAACCTCGGGCCCGGTCTGACGGTCGTCCACGGCCCCAATGGGGCCGGTAAGTCCAACCTACTCGAGGCGATCTACTTCGGTTGCACGGGGCGCTCTCCGCGCACCCGCAACGAGCGCGAGTTGGTGCGTTTTGGACAGCAGGCCGCTCGTGTGAGTGTGCGTATTCGTCAAGGGACAGCCGATCACGAGCTGAGCGTCGGTTTCGAGCCGGGCGAGGCCAAGCGGATGAGCAGCGACGGCGCGCCGGTCGAACGCCTACTCGATGTCGAGCACCGCCCACTACTGAGCGTGTTCATGCCCGATCGCCTGGAGCTGCTGAAGGGCGCTCCGAGCGTGCGCCGGGCTCATCTCGACCAAGTCGTCGCCGGGTTCTGGCCCGTCCGCGCGGCCGATCGACGTGCGTACGGACAGGTACTGGTTCAGCGGAATGCCCTGCTGGCCCGCATCCGCTCCGGCGCCGCCGCGCGCGAGAGTATCTCCACTTGGGATCTGCAGTTGGCTCGGCACGCACTCGCGCTGCGCGAGAATCGCGCCCGCGCGGTGGATCTCTTGGCCGAGCCCTTCGCCGTCCGCGCAAGCCAGCTTGGGCTCGGTGGCGAGGCGCGCTTGGAGTACCGTCCGCGCACGCGTGCGCTCGACGCGGAGGCGCTCGTGGGCGAGCTGCGCGATCGCCTCGACGGGGACCTGCAACGAGGGTTCTCCGGTCACGGTCCCCATCGCGACGAGCTCGCCCTGCTGCGCGACGGCCGTGAGCTGCGTCTCTACGGGTCTCAAGGGGAGCAGCGGATCGCTCTGCTCGCCCTGTTGCTCGCTGAGCGCTCCACGCTCGCTCACGAGCGCTCTCGGATGCCCTTGATGCTGCTCGACGATGTCATGAGCGAGCTGGACTCCGAACGACGCGAGCTGCTCGCGCGGGAGCTGTCCACGGGCGGTCAGAGCGTGATCGCCACCACCGATCTCGCCCACGTTCCCGGCGGCACGTCTCCCGCCGTTACCCGCCTGCGCGTCTCGCCCGGCGCGATCCTCCAGGAGGCGTTGGCCGCATGAGGCCTACCGAGGTAGATCGCCGGCCGGGGTCAGGTCGATGAGCAGAATCGCTCCCCGACGATTGGCGATGCCGGTGCAAGCACTCACGGCCGAGCTTGCGCCGGCGACGACACTCGCGCGCGTTCAGAGGATATGGGAGCGCGCGGTCGGCTCGGCGATCGCCGCTTCGGCTCGACCGAGCTCCGAGCGCGACGGTGTCCTAACGGTGATCTGCGAGGCCGCCGTATGGGCGCAGGAGCTCGACCTGATGGGCCCGCAACTGATCGACAGCCTCAACGCTGAGCTCGGCGATGACACCCTCAGCCGGCTGCGCTGTCGCAGCGGTTGATGCACCCGCCCGCGCACCCCCGTTCGACGCTACAGGTTTCTGCTGTTTTGCAGGGATTTCTTGTGAGCATAACCCCCGTTCCGAGGGCCGGTTGTGCTATGATGCGACCAGAGCATATTTCGCCCCGGACCACCGTCTGAGCGCCCTGGATTCCGGGGCGTTCGCATGTCATCGACAGGATCAGATTGGCTACTGCCGACAGCACCCCCGCCCACAGCCCCGAGGAGGACCCCGCCGCGGGCGTCAGCAACACCTCAGCGGGCGTAGACGCCGGGTATGACGCGCAGGACATCACCGTGCTGGAGGGCCTCGAGGCCGTCCGCAAGCGCCCGGGGATGTACATCGGCTCGACCGGGGTCATGGGCCTTCACCACCTCGTCTACGAGGTGGTCGACAACTCCGTCGATGAGGCGCTTGCCGGGTACTGCACCGAGGTCTCAGTCACGATCCACCCCGACAACTCGGTCACGGTCCTCGACAACGGACGCGGCATACCCGTAGCGATCATGGAGAAAGAGGGCAAGCCGGCTGTCGAGGTTGTGCTCACGGTCCTGCACTCCGGAGGCAAGTTCGGGGATGGAGGTGGATACAAGGTCTCCGGCGGTCTGCACGGTGTCGGCGTGTCCGTCGTCAACGCCCTGTCCGAGCAGCTGAGCGTCGAGATCCGCCGCGACGGCCACGTCTTCTCGCAGGAGTACTCGCGCGGCGCGCCGCAGTCCGAGCTCGTCAAGGGCGAGAAGCTCGGCAAGGACGAGGGCACCAGCAACAGCGTCACGTTCCTCCCCGACGCCGACATCTTCGAGACGCTCGACTTCGACTTCCACACGCTCGAGGAGCGCCTGCGCGAGACCGCCTTCCTGACGCGGGGACTGAAGATCTCGATCGTCGACGAGCGCGGCGAGGGCCACTCCGCCTCCTTCCAGTACGAGGGGGGAATCGAGGACTTCGTCACCTACTTGAACGAGAACAAGGACACCGTCCATCGCAAGGTCGTGTTCTTCGCGGGTGAGTCCGAGGAGGGCGCCGCGGAGGTGGCGATGCAGTGGAACTCCTCCTACCAGGAGTCGATTCACTCCTTCGCCAACAACATCGCCACGCGCGAGGGCGGCTCGCACATGTCGGGCTTTCGTTCGGCCCTCACGCGCACGCTCAATCGCTACGCGCGCGAGAAGGGACTGCTGAAGGAGAAAGAGGACAACCTTTCCGGGGAGGACGTGCGCGAGGGACTGACGGCGGTGGTCTCCGTCAAGTTGCGCGATCCCCAGTTCGAGGGACAGACCAAGACCAAGCTCGGCAATCCCGGGATGGCCGGCTTCGTCGAGTCGATCGTCAACACGGGCCTGGGCGAGTTCCTCGAGGAGAACCCCTCCGAGGCGCGCGCGGTGATCCTGAAGTCCGTCCAAGCCCAGCGCGCTCGCGAGGCTGCGCGCAAGGCCCGTGACCTGACCCGTCGCAAGTCGGCCCTGGAGAACTCCACTCTGCCCGGCAAGCTAGCCGACTGCTCTGTCAAGGATCCTTCGCTCGCGGAGCTGTTCGTGGTCGAGGGCGACTCCGCCGGCGGCTCGGCCAAGCAGGGACGGGACCGCAACACCCAGGCGGTGCTGCCCCTGCGCGGCAAGATCCTCAACGTCGAGAAGTCGCGCATCGACAAGGTGCTCCAAAACGTCGAGATCCAAGCGCTGATCACCGCGATCGGCACAGGGGTTCGCGACGAGTTCAACATCGAGAATGCGCGCTACCACAAGGTCATCCTGATGACCGACGCCGACGTCGACGGCGCCCACATCCGCACGCTCGCACTGACGCTGCTGTTCCGCGAGATGCAGGAGCTGATCGAGGCCGGCTATGTGTACATCGCCAAGCCGCCGCTGTACAAGCTCAAGCAGGGCTCGCGCGAGCGCTACATCGAGAAGGACTCCGAGCTCGAGGAGATCCTGCTCGCCGACAAATGGGATCGCATCGACGTGTTCGATCGCCACGGCACCCAGTTCAAGCTGACCGAGGCTCGCTGGCAGCGGTTCAGTCGCCTGCTCAAGCAGTACGAAGGCTGGTCGCTGGCCCTGCGCGGACACCACGGCCACGACGTGGTCCAGTTCCTGGAGGAGTCCTCGTTGCTCAGCGAGCAGGTGATGAGCCCCGAGGAGGCAGTCGCGCTGCTCGCTCGCGCCGGCGTCGACGGAGACACGCACGCCACCGAGATGGTCAGCGAGGATGGGGATGAGATCAGCGTCAAGGCGATCGAATCGAAAACCGGCTTCGCCCTTACCCATCGAATACCGCGTTCGCTGTTCGATTCTCAGGAGTACCGCCGGCTCGCGCGCGTTCATGCCGAGCTCGCCGAGCTCGCCGGTACACCCGCGTTCGACGTGCGTCTCGGCGACGTCCATGAGGAAGCATCCTCGTTCGAGGCGCTGCGCGAAGCCGTCATGACCGTCGCCCAGCGCGGCATCAAACTGCAGCGCTTCAAGGGCCTCGGCGAGATGAACGCCGACCAGCTCGGCGAAACAACGATGTCCCCCGCCACGCGCATGCTTGCGCAGGTGACGCTCGAGGACGCCGCCGCCGCCGACCGCATCTTCTCGATGTTGATGGGCGACCAGGTCGAGCCGCGACGGGCCTTCATCGAAGAGAACGCACGACCGTTGCTAATCTAGATGTATGAGGGTATGAGGAACTACGCGTCTGTGGCCCTCAGGATCAAGCAGATCAAGGACGCAGTGAGCGAAGTGTGCTTTGCACACGAGGGATCGAGGACGCGATATGCGCCGATCATGGGGGCCACTGGCACGCTGAGACTCGGTGGCGGAAACGTCGAACCGCGCGCGCTCGAGGAGGAGATGCGCATCGGCCTACCTCGACTACGCGATGTCGGTGATCGTCGGGCGCGCGCTGCCCGACGTGCGCGACGGCCTGAAGCCGGTGCACCGCCGCGTGCTCTACGCGATGAACGAGCTGGGGCTCAGCCCGACGCGTTCCTATGCCAAGTGCGCCCTGATCGTCGGCGAGGTGATGGGCAAGTACCACCCCCACGGCGACTCCGCGATCTACGACACGCTCGTGCGCATGGCGCAGGAGTTCTCGATGCGCAACGAGCTCGTCGACGGTCAGGGCAACTTCGGCTCGGTCGACGACGATCCCGCGGCCGCGATGCGGTACACGGAGGCGCGAATGGCGCGCATCGCCACGGAGATGCTGCGCGACCTCGACATGGACACGGTCGACTTCGTGCCCAACTACGACGGCTCGCGCCGCGAACCGCTGGTGCTGCCCGCGCGGTTCCCGAACCTGCTCGTCAACGGCTCCTCGGGGATTGCCGTCGGCATGGCGACGAACATCCCGCCGCACAACCTGCGCGAGGTCATCGCCGCCACGATCGCCTACATCGACGATCCCGCGATCGACACCGACGGCCTGCTCCAGCATGTCTCCGGGCCCAGACTTCCCCACCGGCGGGATCATCCTCGGTCGCCAGGGCATCCGCGACGCTTACGAGACCGGGCGCGGTCGGGTTCGCGTGCAGGCCAGGGCGCACATCGAGCCGCTCAAGCAGGGCAAGGAGGCGATCGTCGTCACCGAGCTGCCGTTCATGGTCAAGAAGGGCGGACGACGGTCAACCTGATCGAGAAGATCGCCGAACTCGTGCGCGACAAAAGCATCTCCGAGATCTCCGACCTGCGCGACGAGTCCGACAAGCGCGGGATGCGCCTGGTGATCGAGCTCAAGCGCGACGTGATCCCCAAGGTTGCGCTGAACAAGCTCTACAAGCACACCCAGATGCAGACCACCTTCGGCGTGAACATGGTCGCGCTCGTGGACAACGTCCCGCGCACGCTGAACCTGCGCGATGTGATCCGCAACTACGTCGCTCACCAGCGCGAAGTGATCGTGCGTCGCACCAAGCACGAGCTTTCCGAGAAGGAGGCACGCGCGCACATCCTCGAGGGGCTGCTGATCGCCCTGGAGAACCTCGACGCGATCATCGAACTGATCCGCGCCTCGCGTGACCGCGAGGCCGCTCGCGAGCAGCTGGTCGCCCGGTTCGAGTTGAGCACGATCCAGGCCGAGCGCGATCCTCGATTTGCGCCTCTCGCAGCTCACGGCGCTCGAGGCCGATTCGATCGCCCAGGAGCACGCCGACGTCACCGAGCGCATCGCTGAGCTGCGCGCGATCCTCGGCGACGAGTCGCGCGTGCTGGGCGTGATCAAGGAGGAGCTGTCGGAGATTTCCGAGCGCTTCGGCGATGAACGGCGCACCGAGATCAGCCACTCCGAGGACGAGATCGACATCGAGGATCTGATCGCCGACCAGCAGATGGTCATCACGATCACCCAATCGGGCTACGTCAAGTCGCTGCCGCTGGCCACCTACCGCCAGCAGGCGCGCGGCGGGCGCGGTGTCACAGGGATGGACATGAAGGACGGCGACTTCATCGAGCACCTGTTCGTCTGCTCCTCCCATGACTACCTGCTGTTCTTCTCCAATCGCGGCAAGGTCTACCGCTCGAAGGTCTACGAGCTGCCCGAGGCCTCGCGCACCGCCAAGGGGCGCGCGCTCGTGAACATCCTGCCGCTGCGCGAAGGCGAGCGGATCCAAGCGGTGGTCTCCACGCGAGACTTCTCGGAGACGAAGTACCTCGTGTTCGCCACCCGCCGCGGGACCGTCAAGAAGACCGAGTTCCTCGCCTACAACACGCCGATCAAAGCCGACGGGATCATCGCGATCAAGATTCGCGACGACGACGAGCTGCTCGCCGTGCGCGCGGTCGATCCGAACGACGAGATCATCATGGTCTCCAAGGCCGGGCTCACCGTGCGCTTCGCCGAGTCCGACGCGCGCTCGATGGGCCGCGACACTAGCGGTGTGCGCGGCATGGACGTCGGATCCGACGGCGAGGTGATCGCGATGGACGTCGCCCGCGACGACATGGACCTGCTGGTCGTCACCGAGAACGGCTACGGCAAGCGCACCCAGATCGGCCAGTACCGCAAGACCAACCGCGGCGCCAAAGGCGTCAAGACGATCAAGCTCACCGAGCGCAAGGGCGGACTCGCCGGGGCGCTGGTCGTGCGCGAGCACCAGGAGCTCGTGTTCATCTCCGTCGGCGGCATGGTCCAGCGAACAGCCGCCGGCGGCATCTCCCAGCAGGGCCGCTCCGCGACCGGCGTGCGCGCGATGAACCTCAAGGACGAGGATCTCGTCAGCGCCGTCGCCGTGGTCGTCGATACCGAGGACGGTTCGCCGAGGATGCACCGGGCAGATGACGGCATCCCGGCGGCGCGCGGCGGTTCCCCGACGGACGCCGCAACGCCCGACGAAGGACCGCCGCACGAGGATTGAGCGGTCGCGCACGTCATCTCGCGTTCGCTACTCTGGCCAGACCAGAGAAAGGAGGTGGTCCGTACGCTTAGTCACAGTTCTCGCGGGACCCTGGAGGTGACCGGCCGCTAGGTCGGAGGCTGGACCGCTTGGCGGAATCCAACCCGGGACACCCCGAGACGACCTCCGGACCTGGTCCCTCCGGCTCAGTGCGCAAGCGAGTCGCCTCGGTCTTTCCAGTCACAGCCGTATCTGCGAGGGGCATCCGGTCGAGGGTGCCCCTCGCTCTGTCTCCATCTCCCGCGCTGTAAGTCGCCTCGAAGGTGTCTGGCGTGCGAGACGAAAGCGCGCCTCGTGGGCGTCGATCGAGCAGGGCCGTTACGCAGCCTGGGGCAGGTACTGCAGCCAGGCCGTCGGAATCGTCGGCGAAGCGACGTGGATGAAGATCTCCGCGCGCGGGGTGCGCGGCGCGTGGCGCGGATGCATCCCCGCTTGGCGGGGCAGCCGGTCGCCCTTGCGCCGGTTGCACGGCGCGCACGAGGCGACGATGTTCTCCCAGCTGGAGCTGCCGCCCTTCGAGCGCGGGATCACGTGGTCGACGGTCAAGTTCGAGCGCGAGCCGCAGTACTGGCAGGCCCAGCCGTCGCGCGCGAACACAGCGCGTCTGGTGATCTTGCGCCGGTGCGCGTCGCGCGGTACGCGCACGTAGCTGACAAGCCTGATCACCACCGGGCGTGCGAGCGTCGAGCTCTCCGAGTGAAGCTCCCAGCGCCCGCGCTCCAGCAGCTCGGCCTTCTCCTTCAGCAGCAGCACCACCGCGCGACGCACCGAGCAGACGTTGATCGGCTCATACGTCGCGTTCAATACGAGCACCCGGCCACTGTCAGGTCCGCGCCGCCGGTGCTCTGGTGGCGGCACGGACCTCAGTACTACAGGTGGAACGGTGCTATCCATCTGTAGCGCCGGAGTGTAGCGAGGGCGTGCTCCCCCCGCTGCGATTGCTCGCCGCCCCTTCGGCATTCCGCTTGGCGGCACTCGCTCCCTCGCCCGGGGGCGCCGCTCATCGGGTAGGACCCGAGCACGCGCGCCTGCTCGCAGATCCGCTTCAGCCCTGCCACCGCATCCGCGATCGCCGGATCGCTCACCGCGCCCTGAAGGTCCACGAAGAACATGTAGCTTCCCATCCGATCGCGCTTTGGGCGCGGACTCGATCTTCGTCAGATTGATCGCGCGTCGGCCGAACTCGTCCAGACAGCGAACGAGCCATCCGGGACTATCCGCGCCGGGCCCCCAGAACACCAGTGACGTCTTCCACCCCGGGTCACCGTGCGATCGCAGCAGTGCAGCGCCAATCCCCTCGCCGGCGCCCGCTGACGCATCGTGGCTCGCGGTGTCATGACCCGCTGGCGTCGCTTCCGAAGCGCCGCCGCCGCGTCCGCCGGCGCGCGCGAGCCATACGAACCGCGTTTCGTTGTCGTCCCTGTCCTGCACGCCCTTCGCGCAATGACCGTCGCACCGTAGATCTCGGCCGCCAGCATCGTCCCCAGCGCCGCCTGGTTGCGCTGTCCGCCCTCGACGACCATCCGCACAGCCTCGGCGGTCGAGCTTGCTGCCAGTACCCGTCGCGTGCGCCGAGCTCACCGCGCAGGAACCGCTCGCACTGCCCCGGCACCTGCGGATGGGTGAGCACCGTGTCGATCTCCCCCAGCTGCACGCAGCCTCGGCGGCGATCAGCGAGTGCCTGACGACCAGCAGCGCCTCGCCGACGATCTGTAGTCCTCCCTCCTCGCTTCCGAGCATGTCCAGCGTCACGCTGACCGAGCCGTCCAACGAGTTCTCGATCGGCACAAGCGCCCACTCCACCTCGCCGCGTGTCAGCGCGAGGATCGTCTCGTAGATCGTCCGCAGCGCCACCGGCTCCACCGCACCGGGCTCGGCGCTGGCCAGCAGCGCCTCCTCGCTGAAGGTGCCCTCGGGCCCGAGGTAGCCCGACGCGCGGGCGCCGCTGCCGCCGTGATCGCCCTCAGCCGGCGTGCTGTCCGGCGACATCGGCTCTCTCCTGCGGCGGGGTTCAGCGCGAGGCGTACCGCCTCGGCCTCCTCGGGCGAGAGCTCAAGCTCGCCCCGTCCGTCATGCACCTGCTTGGCATACACGCGCGCCTGGTCGCGATGATGGATGCACGACAGCACGATCCCCGAGCGCGCGTCGTCCAGCAGCGCGATCGACATCGACTGCTGTCCGGAAAGCTCGTTGTAGGCGTCGTAGCGAACCAGCGAGCGATGCGCGATCGCGCCGTGCAGCGCCGTCTCCGCACCGGCCAGGCGCCCGTCGAGGCGTGCCGCGACATCCTCCACGTATCCCCGCAGCGCCTCGAACGCGTCCTGCATGTCGGCGGCGTGAGCCACCACGTCGCGTTCCTCGCGATCGCCCGATCACGAGCTTCTGCGAGCGCCTGAGCCTGCGCAGCGACAGCGCCAGCGCCGCGCAGGCGAGCAGCGCGAGCACCGCCAGCGCGGCGGCGGCGATCGCGACGATTCCCTGGGTGTCGGTTATCGCGCCGGCCATGCTCGCCACAACTTAGCGCGCCGGCGCGGGCGCGCAATCCCAGCCCGGTCAGACGACGGTCAGTCGACGTCCGGCGTGTCTAGCTGCCGAAGATCGCCAGGTAGGTGTTCTTGTTGTTTTCGGTGTCGTTCTCGCCCGGCACCGCTTCGATCTTCACTTCGACTTTCGATGCGGCGCTGAGCGGTACGCCGGTCACCGGGATGTCGACGTTGACGGTCTTGCCGGGTTCGGTTTTTTCGATCGTGTGCGAGGCCGCGTACTGCTTTCCGGCCGCGGTGACGGTGACGTTCACCTTGACGTTCGTCTCGGGGAATTCGCCGGAGTTTTCGACCTGCACGGTGAACGTGGGGTTGCTGCCGCCGCTGATGTGGTTGAGCGTCGGTTCGACCGCCAGCGTGTTGGCGCCGACGCTTACCCCCTTCAGCGCGCTGCCGTGGTTGCCGGTCACCGGCGCGTTCGCCGAGGACGCCGCCTGGCCGGTGATACGCGACTGCACCGTGCTCGGTTCCAGCCAGCCGATGTTCGGCAGGAAGTGCGTGCTCGCGACCGTCTGTGAGCCGGCGGCCCCGCCCGCCTTCAGCGTTTCTTCGATCAGCGGCGCGACCCGCTGAGAGTAGATCACGTCCGAGGCCAGGAAGTTCTCCATGTCGCCCGCGATCGTCGTGCTCGCCTGCTTGGCCTGTCCTCCCAGCGCGGTGCGCAGCAGGTTCGCGACCTTTTCGACTCCTTCCGCGCGCAGGTCGAGCGCCAGCAGCAGATTGCGCTGCGCCGAGCTCATTTCGCCGGGCACGCTCAGCCCCTTCGCTTCAGTGGCCTGCTTCTCGGCTTCCAGGTGCAGCTGGTTGACCTGTGTCTCCACGTTCAGGGCCGGCTTGGAGCTCGGCGCCCGAGAGCGCCGCGAACAGCGGCTGGGAGACCTGCTGGTCGGATGCCGTCACGATCCTCGAGACGTTGCTCGTGTAGTCCTTTAGCGCCTGCGTCTTCTGGCTTTTCAGGCAGCCGTTGACGATCAGCACGATCACGATCAGCAACACCACGCCGACGCCGGCCGCCACCCGACGGCGCACCATCACGGTGTGCTCCTCGTGCGAATCGGGCTCGCTCCGCATGCCGCGGACGGCGTGGGCGAGGCCTCTGCGGCGCTCGTGGAGCGCGGGCTGCGGGGCGAGTCGCTGTCTCCTCGCCGTCGTCAAAGAACGACAAAAGCTATGTGCTCCTTTGCAGGGACTTGTTCATGCGCAGGGCATCAGTATGACTGCCCTCCGTACGGCCCGTGAACCTGCAACTTCTCGGTCAACGAGCATAATCCTTCGCTTTCGTGCAGGGAGGGCGCCTGCGGGCGGCGAACGCGCCATCCGGTGGACGACTCTTCGCAGACCCTCCTCCAGGAGCATCGTTCGCGCGACGGGGGCGCGCCCGCAGACCACTGCCCGGCGAGTGGCGCTCCGAGTCGCCGACGGTGGTGCGTGCAAGCTCTGGGGAGAGTTCCAACGGCAGAGTGCTCGACGCGCCGCATGCTTCAGCCGGCACGCTCCTGCACGGTCGCTACCGCCTGATCGAGCGCCTCGGCGCCGGCGGGTTCGGAGTGGTCTGGCGGGCCCACGACGAGCAGCTGCATCGCGAGGTCGCACTCAAGCGGATACCGCTGCCCCCAGATCCACCGACTCCCGGCTCCCCGGAGGCCGAACCGCGCGCCGGCGAGCGCGCCTCGCGCGAGGCGCTGGCAACGGCGCGCCTCGCGCATCCGGCGATCGTGGCACTGCACGAGGCCTACGTGGACGACGACGCTTTCTATCTCGTCTCCGAGCTCGTCGAAGGCGAAACGCTCGCGCAGCTCATCGCCCAAGATGCCCTCTGCGACGAGGAGCTGCTGGAGATCGGCGTGACGCTCGCCCACGCGCTCGGTCACGCCCACGCCCGGGGGGTCATCCATCGCGACGTCAAGCCCCAGAACGTGCTCGTGCCTTACGACCCGGGCGCCCACGAGACGCCGGCCAAGCTGACGGACTTCGGCGGCGCAAGTCTCACCGACGAACAGGCGCTCACGCGCACCGGAGAGACGCTCGGCACGCTCGCCTACATGGCTCCCGAGCAGAGCGAAGGCCTTCAGATCGGCGAGGCCGCGGACGTGTACTCGCTCGCTCTGGTGCTGTACGAGGGGCTCACCGGTGTCAACCCGGTACGCGGGCCGACACCTACGGCGACCGCCCGGCGTATCGGTCGTCCGCTTCCGCCACTCACCGCCCGTCGTCCCGATCTGCCGCGGGCCCTGACCGACTCCATCGACGCGGCGCTGGCGGTCGAGCCCGCAGATAGGGCAACGCTTCACGAGCTGCGCTCGGCCCTCGAGCTCGCGCTGACCGATGGACCGCCTCGCAGGCGCGGCCTGCTGTGGCGTAAAGACCAGCGTTCGGAGCACATTTCGCACGAGCGCCAGCACCCCCAGCAGGCGACACTGACACACCTCCTGAGGACCGACGAGCACCGCGCGTTGGGAATCCGCGCTAGTGCAGCCGCTGGTCCGATCGAGCGCGACTTCGAACCGGACCCCGGCTCGACGCCCGACGTGCCGGCTCACCAGCCGCATCGCTCGCGGGGCTTTCCGCTGCCGCGCGCGGTGTGGGCCGGATGCGTGCTTGCACTCGCCGCCTGGCAGCTGGTGGCGGGTCGCCCGGGGCTCTCTCTGCTGGTGTTGGCGGCGGCTGCGCCGTTGCTGCTGTTGGGACCGCGGCCCGGTCTCGGCTGGCTGATCGCGGCCCTCGCGCCGGTGCTCGGAGTCCTGGGCTTGGCGAGCGCTTATCCAGCGGTGGCGGGACAGTCCGAGCGATGGTCACGCCGCGCCGCCTTTGGCGCTCTGGGCTACTGGTGGCTGGCGCTCGCCGAGCCGCTGTTGGCGAGGAGCGGGCAGGGGTCTCGCCTGTGGCTGGGAGCACCCGCCTCGACGCCGCCGCGCGCGGTGTGGGAGGGCTCGCTCGACAGCGCCGCCATCCACGTCCTCGTCCCGACGCTCACGATAGGGCTCGCGTGTGGCGCGGCGCTGTGGGCTGCCGCTGCCGCCATCTTGCCGCTCGTGGTGCGCGGCTCGAGTGCGCTCAGGGACACGATCGCGGCGCTCGTGTGGTCGACAGCACTGCTGGCTGTCACGCCCTACTGCGATGCCGGGTTCTCCACCGGCGCCGCGCTTGCGCAGCCGCACGGCGCGGTTCTCGGAGCGATCGCCGGTGCGGCCGTCGTGATCGCGGGGGGCGCGCTGCGGGGCCCGGTCTCCGTTCGTCACCCTTAGGGTCCTAGCCGGCGAGGACCCTTAGAGTGCCAACTACCCGAGGTCGTCCGAGGCCTGCGGCTCCCGTCCCATGAACCCTTTGAGAGCACTCGAGACCAGGATCGCCAATCTCGTCGAAGGCGCGTTTGGGCGTGTGTTCCGTTCGGAGGTGCGCCCGATCGAACTGGCGCACAAGCTGGCGCGGGAGATGGACGAGCACAGAACCGCCTCGGTCTCGCGTACCTACGCCCCGAACGAGTACTCGGTGTGGCTCTCTCCTCAGGATCGCGCGCGCTACGAGGGTGTCGAGCACGAGGTGATCGACGAGCTGTGCGCCTATCTGCTCGAGCACGCGCGCCGCGAGGACCTGATCCTCGCCTCGCAGCCGCTGATCTCCTTCCACACCGACGAGGAGCTCTCGCTCGGCGAATTCGGTATCCAGGCGCGGCTCGTCCGGGCGGACGGTCACAGTGAGGAAGACTCCTCCGCGGTGCCGGCGGGCGAGGCGCAGCCGGTGGAGCCTCCCGACGAACATGGGCAGACGATGATCTACAGCAGCTCGGCGCGCACGCGCGGCCCAGTCGAGGAGGCACACGCGCGACGTCCCGCTCGGGCACTGCTTTGCGTCGGCGCCAGGCGCCTGCCGATACCGTCCGGGGGTGGTGTCGTCGGTCGCAGTCGCGACTGCGACGTCGTGCTCGAGGACACGGGCGTCTCGCGCCGACACGCCGAGCTCCGTCCCGTCGAGGACGGCTGGATCGTCGCCGATCTCGGCTCGACCAACGGCGTGCGCGTCAACGGTCGCGACATCCGCGGCCCACACCCCGTGCACGCTGGCGACCGTATCGAGCTGGGCTCCACGGAGATCGTGTTCGACATCTCATGACGACCCTCGCCCCAGTCTCCGTGGCGCTCAAGTTCGGCTTTCTCGCGGTCCTCTACCTGTTTCTGCTGTGGGTCGCGCGCAGCGCGCTGCGCGACCTGCGCGGGGCGTCCTCGCCCGGGCTCTCATCTCCCGCCGGCGCCTCCGCTGCACCCGATGCGACCGGTCTGCACTCCGCCTCGGCGGCCGGAGTCGCAGACCTGTCGCGACGATCGCCGCGACTGGTGGTGGAGCGCGCCGGCGGCCACGAGCCCGGCATGATCTACGACCTCGACGAGGATGTCGTGCTGGGTCGCGGCGATCAGGCCGAGATACGCCTGGAGGATCCGTTTGCGTCCTCGCGCCACGCCCGCATCTACCGGCAGGGCAACATCCTGGTGATCGAGGATCTGCGCTCCACAAATGGCACCTATCTCAACGAGGAGCTGCTCGAGACGCCCCGACCGCTACATCCCGGCGATCGCGTCAGGATCGGCGACTCGGAGTTCACCTTCGAGGTCGACTGAGCCCGTGCACTTCCCCGCCGAGATCCTCCGCAGCTTGCCCGTGTGGACCCCTGCCCGCGAGCATGCGCCGTGCACCTGTATACATGCGGCCGTTAGCGCGCAGGCGACCGTTAGCGCGGCGAGCTGATGCTGCGCGTAGCCGAACAGTACGCCGCCACCGACACCGGTCGCCAGCGGCGCGCGAACGAGGACTCGCTGCTGGCGCGATCGCCGCTGTTCGTGGTCGCCGACGGGATGGGCGGCGCGCAGGCGGGTGAGGTCGCGTCGAGGCTGGCCGTGGACGTCTTCGAAGAGGGCCTGGGCGATACCACTGCACCCGAGAACGGCCTCGCGCAGAGGGCCGGTGAGGCGAACTCCCGCATTCACGAGCTCTCGCATTCGAACGCCGAGCACGCGGGTATGGGTACGACGCTGACCGCGGTGTACGTCGCGCCCGAGGAGATCGCGATCGCCCACGTGGGCGACAGTCGCGCCTACCGTCTGCGCGCGGGAGAGCTCGAGCGCCTAACCGACGATCACTCGCTCGTCGACGAGCTGATGCGCCAGGGCAAGATCACGCCCGAGGAAGCTGTGGATCACCCCCAGCGCTCGGTGATCACGCGCGCCCTCGGACCAGAGCCCTCGGTCGAGGTCGACACGCGCTCCTACAGCGCCCGCTCGGGAGATGTCTACCTGCTGTGCAGCGACGGTCTGACGACGATGCTCTCCGAGGAGCGCCTCGCCGAGCTCATGCGCGCCCACTCGCACCTGCGCGACCTCGGCGAGGCCTTGATCGCAGCGGCCAACGAGGCGGGCGGACGCGACAACATCACGGTCGTCCTCTTCCGTCTGGAGGACCCCTCTGCGCCGCCCCAGCTCGCACCCGAGACGCGCGAGCAGGCCGCGCCGGCAGTGGACGACGCGGATGGTCGCGACGACGACGCGCAGGCAGAGGTGGGTGCGGCGGAGGTCCGCGCGCGCTCAACGACGCCGGTGGCGTCGGTGCGAGCACGCCAACCGCGTATGCCTGCACCGGCGTCGGTGCAGGCGGGCAAGCGCAGACGTCTGAGGCGCATGGCGCCCGTGGCGATCGTGTTGGTCGTGCTCGGCCTGCTCGCCAGCGGCGCCTACCTGGCCGCGCAGTCGGTCTACTTCATCGGCACCAACGCCCGCGGCCTGGTCACGCTCTACAACGGCTTTCCCTATCAGCTGCCCGGCGGGATCAAGCTGTACAGCAGCAACTACGTCTCCGGCGTGAGCGCCTCGACGCTTTCGCCGCTGCGCCGGCACTCGCTGCTCGACCACTCGCTGTACTCCGAATCCAAGGCCACCGATCTCATCCGCAGCCTGGAACTGGGGCAGCTCAGTGAATAAGCCGATCGTCCGCCTCTATGGCCTCGTGGTGGTGCTGTTCGCGCTGCTCATCGCATTCACCTCGCGCTGGACGATCTTCGAAGCCGGGGCGCTGCGCGAGAACGCGCTGAACCGGCGGTCGCTGTTGCAGCAGGAACGCATCCGGCGCGGGCAGATCCTGGCCTCCGACGGGACCGTGCTGGCGCGCAGCGTGCGCGGGCGCGAAGGCACCTATCACCGGAACTACCCGACCGGCTCGCTATTTGCGCAAACGGTCGGCTACTCGTTCACCGATCTCGGCCAATCGGGCATCGAGCGCTACCGCAATCCGGCGCTAGACGGCGAAACCAGCGCTACGAACCTGCAGGCGATCCTCGACCAACTGCAGGGCAAGCGCCGGCAGGGAGACGAAGTGATCACGACGCTCGACCCGGCCGCCCAGCGCACGGCGATCTCCGCGCTCGGCGAACATCGCGGCGCGGTGGTGGCGCTCGATCCACGCACCGGCGCCGTCGAGGTGATGGCATCCACGCCGAGCTATGACCCCAACCAGCTGAGCTCGCCGAGCGCCTACGAACGTCTCACCCGCGACTCCTTCGGAACTCCCCTCGTCAACCGCGCGACGCAGTTCGGCTACGCGCCGGGATCGACCTTCAAGGTGGTCACGGCCACCGCGGCGATCGACACCGGCCGGTACACGCCCGAATCGCAGGTGAGCGGCAAGGACGGAATCCTCGTCTCGGGCGTGCCGCTGTCCAACGACGAACACGAGTCCTTCGGGCAGCTCACGCTCACCGAAGGGCTCGTCAAATCGGTCAACACCGTCTATGCGCAGGTCGCCGAACACCTCGGCAAGCAGACGCTCGCCCGCTACATGAGCCGCTTCGGGTTCGATCGTAAGCCCCAGCTCGACTATCCCAGCGACCAGATGTCCGCGAGCGGCGAGTACCTCGGGCAGCGCCTGCTCGCGCCTACGAGCCGCTACGTCGACGTCGGGCGCTTGGGCATCGGCCAGGACAAACTCCAGGTCGTGCCCCTGCAGATGGCCGAGGTCGCGGCGGCCGTCGCCAACCACGGACGGCTGATGGCGCCGCATTTGGCGGCACGCATCGTCGACCCCGAAGGCAGCACCGTCTCACAGGTCTCCCCCCGCGTGCAGTCGGTCGTCATGAAATCCTCGACCGCGACGTCGCTTACGAGCATGATGGAAGCGGTCGTCACCGAAGGCACCGGCGCCGCCGCACAGATCCCCGGCGTGCGGGTCGCGGGCAAGACCGGGACCGCCGAGACGCAGATCGGCGCGGCGGTCAACAACGTCTGGTTCATCGCCTTCGCTCCGGCTCAGGATCCCCGCGTGGCGATCGCCGTGACGCTGCAGGACGTCCCCGGTCAGGGGGCCGAGTTCGCGGCGCCGGTCGCACGCCAGGTGATGGAAACGGTGCTCCATGGTTGATCCGACTATCAAGGGGCGCTAAGCGATGGTTGAGCCCGACACGATCATCGACGGCCGTTACCGCGTCATCTCTCGTCTTGGATCTGGAGGGATGGCCGACGTGTATCTCGCCGAAGATCAGCTGCTCGGGCGCAGCCTCGCGGTCAAGGTGCTGCACCACCACTTCGCCGAGGACCAGGAGTTCGTCGAGCGATTTCGCCGTGAGGCCTCGAGCGCCGCCGGGCTCTCGCACCCGAACATCGTCGCGATCTTCGACCGTGGCGAGTGGGACGGGACCTACTACATCGCGATGGAGTACGTCCCCGGCCGCTCGCTGAAGGAGCTCGTGCGCGAACAGGGCCCGCTCGACCCCGTCGTCGCGATCGACATCGTCACGCAGATCCTGCAGGCCGCGCGCTTCGCGCACGCGCGCGGTGTGATCCACCGCGACCTGAAGCCGCACAACGTGATCCTCGATGAGGAGGGCCGCGCGCGCGTTACCGACTTCGGGATCGCACAGGCCGGCGCGTCGGACATGACGATGACCGGCTCGATCATGGGCACGGCTCAGTACCTCTCCCCCGAGCAGGCCCAGGGCCATGCCGTCAGCGCCGCCTCGGATCTGTACGCGGTCGGGGTGATCCTGTATGAGCTGCTCACCGGAACGGTTCCCTTCGACGGGGACACCGCGGTTGCGATCGCGTTCAAGCAGGTCTCCGCGCCGCCGCCGGTCCCGAGCGCCGCCAATCCTGCGGCGCCGGCGGTGCTCGACGAGATCGTGCTGTGCGCACTCGCCAAGGACCCGGCGGCGCGTTACTCAAGCGCCGAGCAGTTCATCGCAGCGTTGAGTGACGCACGCGAGCGGCTGCCGGCGAGCGCCGCGACGGCCATCTTCGCCACGCCGCGGGCGGTGACCGACGGCGCCGCCACGCGCGTCGTGCCCACCGGCGCCGCGCTCTCCACCGGTGTGCCGCCAGCCGCGTTGCTGTTGCCTCCCGACGCGGGCGAGCCGCCCGAGGATGAGGACGAGCGGGCCGCCAGGAGGCGGCGCAACCTGGCGCTCGCGGGCGTGGCGGTGGCGGCGATCGTCGCGCTCGTGCTGGTGCTGGCGCTGACGCGCCCATCCTCGAGCAAAGACGTGACCGTGCCGAACGTGACGGGCCAGAGCGAAGCTGCTGCCGCCGTCGTGCTGCGGCATGCCGGCCTGGTCCCGGTGCCGGCGCTGACCGCGAGCTCGACCGTCGCCGATGGCGTGGTCATCGGCGAGACGCCTCCCGCCGGCAGCGTGGTCGGCAAAGGCGCCCGCGTGACTATCGCCGTCTCCACCGGACCGGGTAGCTCACCCCTGCCCGACGTCGCCGGACTCACCGGAGCACAGGCCACCGCCAAGCTCAAGGAAGCCGGGTTCAAGCCGACCACGGAAAAGCAGTCAAGCGCCACGGTAGCCAGCGGACGGGTGATCTCAACCAACCCGTCCGCGGGCACCGAGGCGCAGGCGGGCAGCGCAGTCACGGTCCTCGTCTCCAGCGGGCCCGCGCAGACGACCGTCCCCGACCTCGTCGGGCAATCGCGAGCGGCCGCCGAAGCGACGCTGACGAATGCAAAACTCACTGCCGGAACGGTCGCCCAACAGATCTCGACCGAACAGGCGCCCGGGACTGTGCTCGAACAGTCTCCCGCGGCCGGCAGCTCGCTCTCCGCGGGCGGCACGGTGAACTTCGTGGTGGCGCAGGCCCCCACCGAAACCGCCGTCCCGAACGTCATCGGCAAGAACGAGGCGCAGGCCTCCGCCGAACTCGGACGCGCTGGGTTCACGCCCCAGGCGGTGACGCAGACGACTACCGAACCCTCCCAGGTGGGCATCGTCTTGAGGCAGAGTCCGGCTGCTCCCAAGAAGGCGCGCAAGGGCGCCGCGGTCACCATTGCCGTGGGCGCCCTCGGTCCGCAGACCACGCCCACGACGACCACGCCGAGCACCCCCGCCACCCCGACGCCCCCGGCCGCGAGCGGGTGATTCGATGAGCGATCCCTCCCCCTCGGCCTCTTCCTCCGCCGCGACTGCAAGCAGGAGGGCTCTTGGCGATCGGACGAACACACTGAGCGTGGCGGTGCTCAGTGGTGGGCGCTCCTCCGAGCACGACGTTTCTCTGGCCTCCGGTAAGGCGATCAGCGAGGGATTGCTCGCGGCCGGACACGAGGTCGTCTCGATCGAGATCGCCCGCGACGGCATCTGGCGTTGTGACGGTGAGACGGTGAGCGCGCATCCTGCCGAGGGGCTGCTTGGAGTCGATGTCGCGTTCCCGGCGCTGCACGGTCCGTTCGGGGAGGACGGGACCGTGCAGGGAATGCTCGAGACGCTCGACGTCGCCTACGTCGGCGCCGGAGTCGCGGCGTCGGCGGCCTGCATGGATAAGGTGCTCTTCAAGCGGCTGCTCTCCGGGAGCTCTCATCGGGTTCCCCAGGTCGACTACGTCGACGTGCGCGAGGCGCGCTGGCGCACCGAACCCGCGCGGGTGCTGGAGGAGATCGCCACGCTGGGGCTGCCGGTGTTCGTCAAGCCCGCCCACCTCGGCTCCTCGGTTGGGATCGTCCGAGTCACCGACCCCGTGCTCCTCGCCGAGGCGCTCGAGCAGGCCTACGCCCACGATGAGCTGGCGATCGTCGAGGCGATGGCGCCGGGCATCGAGGTCGAGTGCGGTGTCCTCGGGCTGCGAGCCGCCGAGCGCGCGACCGCGGAAGGCTCGCCCGCGCTGGCCTCAGAGCCCGGCGAGATCGTCTTTCCGGGCGAGTTCTACGACTACGAGGCCAAGTACACTCCCGGTGGGATGGAGTTGGTCGTCCCCGCCCGCATCTCCGCAACGGCGCGGGCGCGAGTACAAGAGCTCGCCGTCGAGACGTTCGCCGAAGTCGGGTGTGAGGGATTGGCGCGCGTCGACTTCTTCGTGGATGGCGAGTCGGTGCTCGTCAACGAGCTCAACACCATGCCCGGCTTTACCCCCACGAGCGTATACGCCAAGCTGATGGAGGCCTCGGGCATCGTCTATGCCGAGCTGCTGGACCGGCTCTGCCGGTTGGGGATCGAGCGGTATAGGCAGAAGCGCACACGGTGTCCGTAAGGAGTTGAGAGCACGGGATCGGGCTGCGGAGGGCGTACTTGACCCCGCCGCCGGTGAGGCGGACACGGCGAGTGACCGCAATAGCGCTGATCAAAGGCTACACGGATCGGGGCCGATTGGGGCCGTGGCGTCCTTCACAGAATCTCGTTGACCTGTTTTGATCGTGTAATCAGGTTTTGCCCGAAAATCTAATCTGATACAGTATTCGACTGGCCGACATAAGTGGTTTCTTCCTACGCATAGTCGAGTGGTTCAGGTCCGTCGCAGCAACACGCTTCAGCCAACCGCGGGAGGTGGGATCCGATGGCAATCAGTGGATTACGCCCAAAGACCGAACCGGGCGCTCACCGCGCAGGGATAGGCGATCTCGCACGTACTAGCCCCGCGGGCGTCTGGGTCGATCTTGGGGTGCGAGCCAGTCGCGGGCTCACGTCCCGCAACCGCGATGGCAGAGCCGATTGTGCCACACCGCAGGGGACGTGAGGTGGCCACTGCAGAGGACGATCTGCTCCGACAGACCCGCCGCGACCTGACCGCGAGATTGCGGGCGCGCTGGGAGGAGCTGTGCGACGCCGTCTTTACGCGCGCGCACGAAGTCGAGCCGGCCGAACTTGGCGACGACGGCCCAGGGCTTGCCACTGGGCTGCGCGAAACGATCGAGGCCTGTGTAGAGGCCGGGCTGACCAGCATCGAACACGGTCCGGGCTGGACCACACCGATTCCGTTGGTGGTAACTCAGCAGGCACGCCGTAACGCCCTCGCCGGAGTCGAGCTCGACGCAGTCCTGCGCCGCTGCGTTGCCGGGTACACGCTCGGGTGGAACTTTGTGATCGCAGAGATCGCTCGACAGGAGTACTCAGAGCAGCACCGCTTTGCACTGCTGCAGGAGATCTCTCAGGTAGCGGGCAGCCTGCTGGCCCAGGTGCAATCCGAGATCGCCGCTGCGCACTCCGCACAGATCAGGCGCCACGCCGGTTCGCGCGTGCAGCGCCAGGCCGACGTTGCCCGTAAGCTGCTGGCCCGCCGTGCGTTGAGTGCAGACGAACTTGACGAGCTGGGGTACGAGCTCGGAGCCTGGCATCTGGCCATCATCGTCGCCGGGCCGGGAGCTGGGCTATCTACACGCGGCCTGAACGAGCGCCTCGATTGTCAATCGCTTGTAGTCGGGCATGGCGAGCAGACCGCATGGGTGTGGTTGGGGGCTTCTCGCCGGGGCGCTTTCGCCAAGCTCGAGGGTTTTCTTACCGGCCGCGGCGCCTTTCGCGACCTCTCGTTCGTGACCGGCGAGCCGGGATGGGGGGTGGAGGGCTGGCGCCAGACTCATCGCGAGGCCCAGAGTGCGCTGCTGGTGGCGCGCTGCTGCCCGTCGCGCTTCACGCGGTATCTCGACATCGCCCCTGAGGCGACAGCGCTCTGCGACGAGGCGCTGGCCGACTCGTTGATCGAAACCTATCTCGAGCCGTTCGAAGACATGCGAATCGGCGGACAAGCGGCGCGCAGAACGCTGCGGGCCCTGTTCGTCAGCGGCCACAACGTGTCGTCGGCCGCGGCCGCGCTACGAGTCGACCGCAGCACGGTTCACCGCCAGCGCAACGAGCTAGAGCGTCGTTTGGGCTACAGGCTAAAGGAACGCCAGAGCGAGATCGAACTGGCGCTGCGGATCGAGGAACTGCGTTCAGCCGCAGTGTCTTGATCGAGAGGGCGGCGTCGGCTCGACGTCGCAAACGTAACGTTGTTGTGCGGAACGGTTCTGAGGACCACAACGGCGGCGTTGGCACGCAGTTGGCGATAGGAGTTGGCTTCGGGGCAACGGGTATGTGCGCAGAGAAGGGGATATGCAACACATTTCGCATCTCAGGGACTCCTCATGCAACACATTGATGTAGCGGGCACAGCATCTGAATGATTGGTTATACCGGCCACTGAGGTGCTCGTGCCAATCGGCGTCGATCCAATGGGAATGCGCTTTACGGTCCTGGCTGCCTCGACCCATCAATATCGCACACAAGCTGGGAAAGGGAGCGACGTGATGATCTGCACCTCTGGACACGGTCGTAGGAATGCCCATCCGATACGCCGCACGGCGCTCCTCGTCGTGCTCGCCGCGCTCGTCGTCTGTTTCGCAGGAGGCTCCGAGCGGACCTTTGCATGGTGCAAAGGTCCGTGCAACGCCGAACAGCGTGTGACCGGTCTGGCGCAGCCGCCTGTCTGGGCCAAAGGCAAACACGTCCACTTCGAACCGGAATCGAAGTCCGCTGCGGCGGTCGAAGAAGAAGGCGGCGAAACGCCGGTTCCGGGCTTTGGCGAAGGCGAAGGCGGACCCCTGCTCTATCACGAAGGCAGTGGCGTTCAGCACACGCCCAAGGTGTACGTGATCTTCTGGGGCAGTAACTTCGAAAGCACGACCGAAGGTAAAGAAGTTCATTCGATGTTGCTCAAACTCTACGAAGGCCTCACCGGGTCGAGCTACCAGGGAGTGTTGACGCAGTACTTCGACACAACGGGCCGCGTCGGATCGACCGTCACAGTCAGCTCTTATATCGACAAAGGCGTCACAGCGCCTTCGAAACTGACCGAACCAAAGGTCGAAGAAGAGGTCGCAAGCGCGATCAGCGCAAACAAATGGACGATCGAACCGACCGCACAGTTTGTCGTAACGACGGCTCCGGGATCCACCTACGAAAGCGGCTTCCCGGGTGGATGCGCCTACCACTTCTACACCGGCGCCGGTGCTGTCTATGACTTTGTCCCCTATCAAGGCGACAAACAGTTCATCGAAAATGGTTGCGTCGAAACGGGCAATCCCAGCAAAAACCCAATTCGCAAGACGTCCAAGAGCGCCTCGCACGAGTACGCGGAGGCGGCGACGGACCCGAAAGTGAACCAATGGTTCGCGGCCAGCGGCAACGAGATCGCAGACATCTGCCAGAGCGAAGAAGATCTCGAACTGCCAGATGGGGCCTGGGTCCAGAACCAGTACGACGACCATCAGAACAAATGCTCGCACGAAGACGCCAGCCCTCCGCACGTGTATGCGATTACGGGATCTGCCAGCACCGTCACCTCGACGAACGCGACGTTGAACGGCACCGCCAACCCGGAGTCCTCAGAAACCCACTATTACTTCGAACTTGGGACCACGAAATCGTACGGGTTGCGCACCGGAGAAGTGAGCGCCGGCTCGGGGATCGCCAACGTGGCGGCAAAACAGGCCGTTTGCGGACTGGCCGCCAGCACCACTTATCACTTCCGCGTAGCCGCCACCAACAGCACGGGCACCACCTTTGGTGAAGACAAAACGTTTGTCACATCGGCCTCGGGCGGTAGCGGATGCCCGATGGCGAGCACCGAAGCAGCGTCGGGGATCGCCAACACGGAAGCCATGCTGAACGGCACCGTTAACCCCGATGGGCTGGAAACAAAATACTACTTCGAATACGGTACTTCATCTGCGTATGGCAAAAAAACCTCTGAAGCGAGCGCCGGTTCAGGTACGAGCAACGTGAAAGAGAGCCAGACGGTCACTGGTTTGAGCGCTGGTACGGAATACCACTTTAGGATCGTGGCCACCAACTCGACGGGAACGACCTATGGCTCGGACACCACGTTCAAAACGACCAGCTCCAAAAAGCCGATCGTAACCACGGGCTCGGCCACGGGAATCACAGCGACCGAAGCGATCGTGCACGGAACCGTCAACCCCAACGGACTGTCCACGACCGATCAGTTCGAATACGGACTCACGACCTCCTATGGCACGACCATACCGGTTCCGGCGGAAAGCGCGGGCTCGGGCACGACGGAAGTGGCGAAGGGCTACACTCTGGCGGCGCTGAAACCGGGTACTACCTATCACTTCAGACTGGTGGGCACCAACAGTGAAGGCACGACCGATGGCAAAGACGCCACGTTCACGACGGCAACCCTGACGCCTACGTTCTCCAGCTCGTTTGGCTCGAGCGGGGCGGGCAACGGCCAGTTCGACGAACCGACGGGTATTGCTGTGAATCCCACCAACGGGATCGTTGTGGTCTCGGACGAAAAAAACAATCGTGTTCAGGAGTTCAACGAAAAAGGTGAATTCATTCGGGCGTTTGGTTCCGAAGGTGCTGGTAACGGGCAGTTCAAAGAACCACGTGGCGTCGCGGTCGATGCCAAAGGCAACGTTTGGGTGACGGACACGGGCAACAACCGTGTCGAGGAGTTCAATGAAAAAGGCGAATACCTGAGCCAGTTGGGCTCGAGCGGGACGGGCAATGGGCAGTTCAAATCGCCGAAGGGCCTGGCGGTCGACGCCAAAGGCAACATCTGGGTCGCCGACAGCGGCAACAACCGGGCTCAGGAGTTCAACGAAAAACGGGAATACATACGCCAGTTCAGCGCGGGGACCAATCCCATCGGCGTCGCCGTGGACATCAAAGGCAACGTCTGGAGCGACAACGAAGACGAAACGGGCGCGATCGAAGAGCACAACGAAAAAGGTGAATTCATCCAGAAATTCGCAAACCGCGGCGAAGCTAGCGGCGATGTTCTAGAACCGAAGCGCTTGAGCGTCGACGCCAATGGTTACGTGTGGGTCGCCGACGGCGCCAACGATCGGGTCGACGTCTTCAATGAAAAAGGGGAATACGTAACGAAGTTCGGCTCATTCGGGTCAGGCAGCGAACAGATGGACTACCCGACGGGCGTGGCGGTCGATCCGCGCGGGAAGGTGTGGATCGCGGACGACGAAAACGACCGGGTCGACGTCTGGAAGACCGTCAGCCCGTGGCCGCCCACGTTCTCGAGCACGTTCGGGTCCTCTGGCTCGGGCAACGGCCAGTTCAACGAGCCGACAGGCATCGGTGTGAATCCGATCAACGGCACCGTGGTCGTCTCGGACGAACTGAACAACCGGGTTCAGGAGTTCAACGAAAAAGGCGAATTCATTCGTGCGTTTGGCTCTGAAGGCACTGGTAACGGGCAGTTCAAAGAACCGCGTGGGGTTGCGGTCGACGCCAAAGGCAACGTTTGGGTGACTGACACAGGCAACAATCGTGTGCAGGAGTTCAATGAAAAAGGCGAATACCTGAGCCAGTTCGGCACGAATGGAACGGGCAATGGGCAGTTCAAATCGCCGAAGGGCCTGGCGGTCGACGCCAAAGGCAACATCTGGGTCGCCGACAGCGGCAACAACCGGGTTCAGGAGTTCAACGAAAAACGGGAATACGTACGCCAGTTCAGCACCGGCACTGATCCGGTCGGTGTAGCCGTCGATGCGAACGAGAACGTCTGGAGCGACAACGAAGGCGCGACGGGAGCGATCGAAGAGCACAACGAAAAAGGCGAATTGCTGCAGAAGTTCGCCGGCTCCGGTTCGGGCAGCGGTCAGGTCGACGAACCCAAGCGCATCGCGGTCGCGGGCGGCGACATCTGGGTGACCGATGCCGGTAACGACCGTGTCGAGGTATTTGACGAACGGGGCGAGTACGTGACCCAGTTCGGTACGTTCGGGTCAGGCAGCGAACAGATGGATTATCCGGTCGGTATCGCGGTCGATCCGCGAGGCAACGTCTGGATCACCGACAACAACGACCGGATCGATCATTGGATCAGGTAGCCGCAGGCAACTGCCCAGCGACGAGGTCGCCGATCGTGCGCGGCCTCGTCGGGTATGCCACGGCCACGGGGAGTCGGAGACAACGAAGTCGGAATCCGCGATAAATGGATCCGGAGGCTGCGTCTAGGAGGTGTCCGTGAGTGTGGCTCATGTGCAGTGATGGAGGGACGCCCCGTCTGTCGGCTGGCTCGATCGCTGGATGCGAAAGGCGCGCTGGCAGTCAGGCAAGATGCGCGTATCAGTCGTTCGAAATCGCGGTATCTGTGCGATGGGGATGTAGTCTCGACGAACGGCAACAATATGGACTATGTACACAGTTTCTAGTCTGCCAATGCCCACTAACTAGCCAAATTAGGATTTAGAAGATGTTTCGGCGATTGAAACAGATCCACGTTAGTAGTAACATCGAGGCTGCTATGGGACACGTACTAGCTGAAGGTCTGCAACGTATCGAGGGTGTGCGGCGACACGGCAGGGCGCTCTTCGCAGGAGTGGCATGGATCGCCTGCGTAGGCTGCGTTGTCACGGCCGGGCCGGCCGTCGCGGCGGCATCCGCTCCGGTGGTGGCGACTGATGGTGCGCATGCGTCCGGGGCGACGAGTGCGGTCGTGGATGGCAATGTCGATCCGGAGGGGCAGAGCACGACGTTGCGGGTGGACTATGGGCCGGCCGGTGGTGTGTGGTGCGTGAGCGGTGGAGCCCAAGGGGCGCCGCTGGCCGGGACGACTCCTGAGACGATCGGGTCTCTCAATGGGATGATCAGCGAAGTCACGGTTACCGTGGAAGGCTTGACCGCGAGCACCGAATATTGCGCGGAGCTGGTGGCGACCAATGCGACCGGCTCGACCAGCGGCGGACAACGCACCTTCACCACCACCCCACAGGCGGCATCCGCTCCGGTGGTGGCGACTGATGGTGCGCATGCGTCCGGGGCGACGAGTGCGGTCGTGGATGGCAATGTCGATCCGGAGGGGCAGAGCACGACGTTGCGGGTGGACTATGGGCCGGCCGGTGGTGTGTGGTGCGTGAGCGGTGGAGCCCAAGGGGCGCCGCTGGCCGGGACGACTCCTGAGACGATCGGGTCTCTCAATGGGATGATCAGCGAAGTCACGGTTACCGTGGAAGGCTTGACCGCGAGCACCGAATATTGCGCGGAGCTGGTGGCGACCAATGCGACCGGCTCGACCAGCGGCGGACAACGCACCTTCACCACCACCCCACAGGCGGCATCCGCTCCGGTGGTGGCGACTGATGGTGCGCATGCGTCCGGGGCGACGAGTGCGGTCGTGGATGGCAATGTCGATCCGGAGGGGCAGAGCACGACGTTGCGGGTGGACTATGGGCCGGCCGGTGGTGTGTGGTGCGTGAGCGGTGGAGCCCAAGGGGCGCCGCTGGCCGGGACGACTCCTGAGACGATCGGGTCTCTCAATGGGATGATCAGCGAAGTCACGGTTACCGTGGAAGGCTTGACCGCGAGCACCGAATATTGCGCGGAGCTGGTGGCGACCAATGCGACCGGCTCGACCAGCGGCGGACAACGCACCTTCACCACCACCCCACAGGCGGTGGGAACGGGGACCACACCGCTCTCTTCTTCGCTTACCGGGTCTGCGACGACGCCCTTTGAGGACCTCCTAGAGGTGCTGGCCCTGAGGCCGTCGTCAAGCGCGTCGTCGTCTACAGCGAGCGTCCGGGCGCAGGAGGCGCGTGCGGCGCGCAAGCTCGCACGGGCGCTGAAAGCCTGTCACCGCTGGCCCAAGTCGCGTCAGGCGCTCTGCGCGAGGCATGCGCGCCGGAGCTATCACGCGGCGATAGAGGCCGCGACCTCGCACGCGAACGGACACGCGGGTTGAGGACAGGCGCGCTGCGCCTCACGATGTGGCTGGCCGTCGCTTGCGCGGGCGCGGTGATGGGCCTGATGGCAGTGGGCCTGATCGCGCCGTGGGCGGCGCACGCCGAACGCGCGACCGGCGGTGTGGTGCCGCAGCGACAATCGCCCTCCGCTCCGGCCGCGGCACCCAGCCCCGGCGCTGCTGCCTCCTCTGGAGCGGGCGTGGTGGTGCACAGGCGGCGCGCCGTCTCGCCTGGGAAAGGCGCCACCATCGCTTCTCTCCGGCGGAGTGCCGTTACTCCGCGCAGGCGAGCCACCCCGGCTTCCCCCGCTTCGGCGTCCCGTACATCGAGCGGGTCATCGGCGGCGACCTCGGGGATTCCCCCTGCGACGCGTGGGCCGGCCTCGCAGACGTCCGCGAGCTCCAGTTCACGGGGATGGCCGGCCGCAGCGATCGCGACGGTTGCCGCGCTGAGCGTACTGCTGTTGGTGGGGGCGCTTACGGCCGTTCGTGCGCAGCGGCGGTCTCGTCGTGCTTCCCAAACTCGCGCTGGCGCCGTCACGTGAACAGCGTCGCCTCGGCTATTTCAGCCACTTCGCTGGAAGGCGGGAGCTTGGTGATCCAAATCAGGTAGTAGCGGTAGCGGGCGTTGGCCGGGTCGCTCAACGGGATCGTGGTGTGCGCCGCGATCGTGCGTGCAGCGGCGAGCTGGTTCCATCCGCGCTGGGTCAGCGGCGTCGTGTCCCCGTAGGGCAGCTGCTGGAAGTCGTTGGCGGCGTAGATGGCCGCGGTGAAGCCCGGCGTGGGCGTCTGCAGCTCGATCGCTGTCGCCCGCACGCCCGGTGCGGCGTCCAGATACAGGCCGATGCCGGGCTTGCCGGCGAGCGTTCCTTCGACGTAGTGCTCGGTGCTCCAGGTCGTGTTGGGGTCGCCGTCGACGATGTTGGAGACCTGCGTGGGGTGTTCGGGGCCGGTGCCGAAGGGGTTGTAGTCGTGGGCCGCGGTCTGGCTGAGCTGGACCGGCTGCTGACCGTGCTTTGCGGGCACGTTGGGATTGACGCCGCTGTGGGTGTGTCCGGCGACGAGGACCAGCACGAGCGCGATCACCGCCGCGAGCAGCGCCAGTGAGGCGGCCCAGCGCCAGGGATGGCGCATTCGCCAGGGTAGCCGCCGCCGCGAACGTCGCGGCAGAGTTCGCAGCACGCTCGTGACCTCTCCCGTGGCCTGTCCCGAGCGCGAGGTCTCCAGCGCCAGCGCTTCCTCCAGTTCGCTCACCATGCTCGCCGCGTCGGGATAGCGCTCGGCGAGATCAGCCGCGGTCGCGCGTTCGACCACCGCTGCGGTCGCGGCGGAGACTTCCGGGCGCAGGGACTGCACGTCGGGGACCTGCTCGCGCACGTGGCGCATCGCGACGGCCACCGGGGTCTCACCGCTGAAGGGGACGCTGCCGGTCAGCATCTCGTACAGCACGACCCCCAGCGAGTACAGGTCGGACTGCCCCGTGACGGGCTGGCCGAGGGCCTGCTCGGGTGAGACGTAGTCGGTTGTGCCGAGCACCCGGCCGTCCATCGTCAGGCCCTCCTCGGTGAGCGTCCGCGCGATCCCGAAGTCGGTGATCTTGGCCGAGCCCTCACTCGAGATCAGCACGTTCTGGGGCTTCACGTCGCGGTGCACGATCAGGCGCTCGTGCGCCGCCCCCAAGGCGCGCGCGATCTCGATCGCATAGGCGACCGCCTGGGTTATCTGCAGCGGTCCCTCGCGACGGATGAGCGCCTTGAGCGTCTCGCCGTCGACGTACTCGAGCACGATGTAGGGCGTGCCGACCTCGGACTCCGCGTTGTGCCCGCCGGAGCTCTCGCCCTGCTCGGAGGGCTCCTCGCCGGCGTCGATGACCGTCACGATGTGCGGGTGGTTGAGCTGTGCGACCGCGCGCGCCTCGCGGCGGAAGCGCTCCAGCTGATCGGAGTCGGTCGCGATCTCGCGGTGCATCAGCTTGATCGCCACCGGACGTTCGAGCACGGTGTCGAACGCGCGGTAGACGGTTGACATCCCTCCGCGTCCGATCTCGGCGTCGAGGCGGTAGCGCCCCGCGAGCAGCGTGCCGAGGGGGGATCGTGTCACGAGGTCTGCACCGCCGGTCTCATCCGCACATATTCTGCTTCCTGCGCAGGCGTAGCAGGGCGATGGCCGCGATCGTGCAGCGGTAGGCCGCATAGGGCAGCAGCGATCGAGCGCTCACGCGCGGGCGACGCAGCAACCTGGCGCTCAGCGCCGTGGAGAGGAAGGCGGTTCCGCCACCCACCGCGAGCGCCGCTGCGGCTGCATCCGAGGCGCTTCCCCGCCGCAGCCGCCACGTCTTCAACATGCTTGCGCCGACGATCACCGGCAGGCCGGCGTGCCAGGAGAGCGTCTGCGCATCCTCGCGCGCGAAGCCGCAGGCGCGGGCGGCCGTGAGCGTCGCTCCGTTGCGCGAGACGCCGGGGATCAGAGCCGCGGCCTGCGCGAGCCCGAGCGCGAGCCCGTCCCGTGGCCCGGCATCTGCTCGCCTCGCCCCCCGGCGCCCGCTCGGGTATCGGCCACGACCATCGCCACGGCGCCCGCGAGCAGGCCCGCGAGCGATCGAGCGCGGTCCGCCGAGGCGGCGCTCGATCGTGCGCTCCAGCGTGTACCCCGCGAGCGCCGGCGGCGCCAGCGACAGCGCGATCACGGCGGCCCGGCGGACGCCGAGCCCGCGCGCGCGAGTCGATCAGCTCGGCGCGCATGTCGAGTGCCAGCGCCGCCGCCGCGCCGGCGTGCAGGGCGACCTCGAAGGACTTGCGCAGCTCGGGGTCGAGCTCGGGATAGGACCAGCCCGCGAGCCACGGGACCAGGGTCGTGTGAGCCGAGGAGGAGACCGGCAGCAGCTCGGTCGGGCCCTGCAGGACGCCCAGGGCAGCCGCTTGGCCCAGCGAGATCCGCCCGTCGCTGCCGACGCCGGCGCGAGCGATGACCCGACGCCGACCCTCGCCCAGGTGAGAAGGACGCCGCAGAAGCGGCATCGTCCGCTCAGCCCGCGTCGGCGACGGGCGCATCGGTGCCCCCGTCCGCGGGACCACGCCGCCGCCGGCGCACGATCGCGTAGACGATCCCGATCACGACGATCACGACGATCGCGTAGTCGACGTACTCGAAGCCCTTGCGCACGCTCGTCCAGTCGCTGCCGAGCGCGTGCCCGGCGAACGCCAGCGCGACCACCCACGGGATCGTGCCGATCAGCGACAGCACGCGTGAAACGCCCGAGCGGCATCTTCGCGATGCCCGCCGGCAGCGACACGAACGCCCTGACCAGCGGGATCACCCGTCCGAACAGCACGGCCGGCTCGCCGTAGCGCTGAAACCAGCGGTCCGCGCGTTCGATCTGCGCGGGACCCATGTGCACCTTGTCGCCGTGGCGTTCGAGCAGCTCCAGCCGCCCGCCGCGACCGACGCCGTATGCGACCCACGAGCCGACCATCGTCCCGAGCAGGCCCGCGAGGATCACCCCGGTCATCGTCATGTGGTGCTGGGAGGCGCTCTGGCTGGGATCGGCGACGGCGAAGCCTGCGAACAGCATCACCACCTCGGAGGGAATCGGGATGCAGGCGCTCGAGAGCGCCATCAGCGCGAATATGCCGGGCAGGCCGGCTTCGCGCACGAAGCTCGACGTTTCGTTGACCAGCGTTTCGGAGATCGAGGCGAATATCAGCATCGGCGGCCAACGATACCTGCGAGGCGGATGGCACGGCCCGGCAGGCCTGCGACGCCGATCGTTACCGTCCCCCAGGCATGCGCGTCTGGATCGACCTGACGAACAGCCCCCACGTGCTCGTGATGCGCCCGGTGATCGAGCGCCTGCGGGCCGACGGCCACGACGTGCGCGTGACCGCGCGCGACTTCGCACAGACGATCGAGCTGTGCGAACGCTTGCGCATCGAGCACACGCCGATCGGCCGCCATCGCGGCGAGCGGCTGACGGCCAAGTTCGGAGGCCTCGCCTCGCGCTCGACGGCGCTCGTGCGCTGGGCGCTCGCGGATGCGCGAGCGGCCGGCGGCACGCGCTTCGACATCGCGCTCGGGCACGGCTCCAACGATGTGTAGCGTCGCCGCGCGCTACGCTGCGGATCCCCTCCTCGACGATGTTCGACTACGAGTGGGCGTCCGTCCAGCACCATGTCAACTGCCGTCTGGCGCGAGCGGTGGTCGTCCCCGACGCGATCCCGCCGGAGCGCCTTCGAACCTTATGGGGCGCAGCGGCAAGATCCGCCCGTATGCGGGTCTGAAGGAGGAGTACTACCTCGCCGACTTCACCCCCGACTCCGGCGGTCCTCGCCGAGCTGGCGCTCGATCCGGCAGCGCGCGATCGTCGGTGATCCGCACCCCGCCGGAGGTGTCGCTGTATCACCGCTTCGCCAACGACCTGTTCGCGGACGTGCTCGCCCGCGCCCGCGACGCGGCCGCGCGCGACGGGGCGCAGATCGTCGTGCTCCCCCGCACCGCCGCCCAGCGCGCCGAGCTGAGCACGCGTCCCCGGCTTCGTCGTCCCGCCCCACGCGATCGACGCCCAGTCGCTTGATCGCCTACGCCGACCTCGTGATCTCCGCCGGCGGCACGATGAACCGCGAGGCGGTCGCGCTCGGCACGCCCGTCTATACGACGTTCGAGGGCCGTATGGGCGCGGTCGACGAGCGCCTGATCGCCGAACGGCCGCCTGCGCAAGCTCACCGATCCCGGCGAGCTCGACCTTCGCCAAGCGCCCACCGCGATGCCGCGCTCGCGCGCGACGCGGCGTGACCCCGGCGTGCATCGTCGAATCTGCTGCTCTCTCCGCTTTCAGCCGTAGAATCCAGCTAATGCGCCGAAGGCTCGCATCGGCCGCCATTCCCCTGCACCGCCGCTCCATCCCCCAGCTCGTCGTGGACGGGGCGCTGGTCGCGCTCGCCTACTACCTCGCTTTCCAGCTGCGCTTCGACAACGGCCCGTCCGGTCACTACGCCGAGCTGCGCTGCGCGCACGATCTGGTGGGTGCTCGCGGGCAGCCTGCTCGTGCTGGTGTTCTCGCGCGTGTACCAGCGGCGCTGGCGCTACTCCGGCCAGCGCGACTTCGAGGCGGTCGCGCGCGCGGTGCTCGTGATCGTGCTGCTCACGGTCGTCGGCATCGAGGCGCTGCGACCGGTGCAGCGCTACACCGTGCACGGCGACAAGGCCGTCGCGACCGCGACGGTCGGACTGCCCAACGGCGTGATCGTGCTGTTCGGGCTGCTGTGCCTGCTGTTCCTGATCGGCGTGCGCGTGCTGGCGCGGATGGTCTACGAGCGCCGCCCGCTGGCGGCGCTGCGCGGCGTGCGCGAGGGCCAGCGCGGCGTGCTGATCGTCGGCGCTGGAGACGGCGGGCGGCTGGTGCTGCGCGAGATCGCGCGCAACCGCGAGCTGGGTCTCGCTCCGGTCGGCTTCCTCGACGACGACCCGAGCAAGCGCGGCCTGCGCATCGACGGCGTGCGCGTGCGCGGGGACACGCGCGCGCGATCTGCCCGCGCATCCTCGACGAGTCCCAAGTCGACGAAGTCCTGATCGCGATCCCCTCCGCGCCCGGTTCGACACGCGCGCGTGTCGTGCGCGAGTGTCGCGCGCGCGGAATCTCGGTGCGCACGCTGCCGACCGTGTTCGAGCTGCTCCAGGATCACGGCACGATCGCGCGGCAGATGCGCGAGGTGCGCGTCGAGGACGTGCTCGGACGCGAGCCCGTGCTGATGGAGCTCGACCGCGTGGGCGCATACCTGGCCGAGGAGACAGTGCTCGTGACCGGCGCGGGCGGGTCGATCGGCTCGGAGCTCTGCCGCCAGATCGCGCGCGTCGGTCCGCGCAAGATCGTGCTGCTCGACCACGCCGAGGACAACCTCTTCCAGATCGAGCGCGAGCTGCTGGAGGAGCGCCACATCCAGCCCTCGACGCTCGTGGCGGTGCTGGCCGACTGCAAGGAAGAGGAGCGCATGCGCGAGGTCTTCTCCGAGCACCGCCCCACCGTCGTGTTCCACGCGGCCGCCTACAAGCACGTCGGCCTGATGGAGGCCAACCCGGTCGAGGCGGTGCGCAACAACGCGATCGCCACGCGCGTCGTCGCGCACGTCGCCGGCCAGCTCGCGCGCGCGACGGTTCGTGCTCGTCTCGACCGACAAGGCGGTCGCCCCGGCGACCGTGATGGGCGCCTCGAAGGCGCTCGCCGAGTTCGCCCTGGACGCCGCCGCGGCGCGCTTTCCCGAGACCCGCTTCAACGCGGTGCGCTTCGGCAACGTGCTCGGCTCCTCCGGCAGCGTCGTCCCGATCTTCGAGCGCCAGATCGCGCGCGGCGGCCCGGTCACGGTCACCGACGAGCGGATGACCCGCTACTTCATGACGATCCCCGAGGCGGTCCAGCTGATCATCCGCTCCGGCTCGCTGGTGTGTGCCGAGGGGGCAGGCGCCGAGGTGTTCGTGCTCGACATGGGCGAGCCCGTGCGCATCGTCGAGCTCGCCCGCGCGATGATCGACCTGTCCGGCCTCGATCCCGAGCGCGACATCGAGATCGAGATCGTCGGACGCCGCGCCGGCGAGAAGCTGAACGAGGAGCTGTTCAACGACTACGAGCGCGCCCTGCCGACGCTCCGCGGAGAAGATCTCGCTGGCCGATCGACCACCGCTGGGGGCCGAGGTCGGTGGAGTCGATGTTCGCCGAGATCGGCCTGCTCGTGCTCGAGGGCGACGCCGCCGGGCCTCGCCGCCAAGGTGTCGGCGCTCTCGCCCGCCCGCGCCCGCCGTGGATGCAGGCGAAGCCGACGGCGGGTCGTTCCCCGGCAGACGTAGGCGCGCTCGAGCCAGCCCCCGGCGCGGCGCGGGACGCCTGAGCCGCTCGTACACTCCCAGGATTCATGACCGCCGTCTTCGCCACTGGCGCTATCGCTGTCGAGCTCCTTCACGAAGATCGGCGCGATCGCTGCGTTCGCCGCGCTCGCTCGGTATCGCGGTCCTCTCGCTGCTCGTCTTCACGCAGGCGCGCGAGCTCAAGCGCCTGCGCGAGTGGGCCGGGCGCGCCCCGGAGCGCTCCGCCGAGCAGGAGCAGCGCGTGAGCGCCGAAGCCGCAGCGCGGCTCGGGCGCCCCGCCCGAGCCGGCGCCCAGCCCGTGCGGCAGGTTCCGCGCACGACCCCGCTGAACGCTCGCCCCGTGACCGCCGCAGGACAGCCTGCGCCCCCGCCCGCCACACCCTCGCCCGCGCAGGTTGCCGCTGCTGCCGCCGCCGCCACGGCGGTGGGCGATGCGCCCGGCGCGTTGCCCGGCGCGGGCACGAGCGCCCAGCCCGCGGGAACACCAACGCTGGCGGGGACACCTGTGCCCGCCGGAGCTCCCGTGCCCGCGAGCGCCGTAGGCGTCCCTCAGGGCACGCCTACCGCACAACCGAGCGCGGCTCCGTTGACGGCCGGCGCCCCGCACGCCGAGACCGCCGCCGCGGGAGCGGTGTCGGGCACACAGGCGGCCGCCTCTCCCGCTGCGCCTGGAGGAGCCTCACCCGGCCAGGCTCCCGCGAGCGCGACGTCGCCGAGCACGGCCGCCGCCGCGGGGGCGCCGATATCCGCGTCCGCGCCGACGTCCGCAGCCTCGCCGGCCGCCCAGGTCTCGCCACCTGCCACGTCCCCGCCGGCGCCCCGGTTCCCCCTCCGGCGCACCGCCGACCTCGGCCCCCGGCGCTCCGGCCCCGGCGACCGTTGCGGGAGCCGCGGCAGCCGCTCCCAGGGCACCCATGCCGCCTCCTCCGCCTGCCACGGCCGCGCCTGGCGCCGCGCCTGCAGCCGCCGGCACAAGGCCCGCCTCTGCCGTGCCCGCAGCGGGGGTCGGTACGGCGGGAGCGCGCGGCGGTGCGAGCCGGCCCTCGTCCTCGCCGGCCCCCGCCGGAGCTCCTTCGAGCGCCCGCCCGCCCGCGCCGGTGGCCGCCGCGGGGCGGGGACACCTCGGCGCGGCGGTGCGAGCGCGGCGATGAGCCGCCGACGCGAGCGCCGCTGTGAGGAGCGCGTCGGGAGCCCCCGCCAGAGGATCGCGCGGCGCCGAGCGGGGCTCCGCGGCCCAGGCGCCGACAAGGCGCGGCGGTGGCATGGGGATGGTGGCGGTCAACCGTCGTCGAAGCGAGCCGGCGTGACGACCTACTCGCAGCAGCCGGCGCTCGCCCGCGCGGATGGCCGTGCTGATCGGGGGCGTCGCCGTCGTCGCGGTCGTTGCGATCGTGCTGGTCGTCAGCTCGCTCGGCTCCTCCTCGGGCACTACGAGCTCGACGCACCTCCGCCACGACGGCCACGCACACGCAGGCGCACCACACCGCGTCGAGCACCGCTACGAGCACCACGACCAGCTCGCACCCGAGCGAAACCTCGGCGCCGATCGTCAACCCCGCCGAAGCGCAGGTGGCGGTGCTCAACGGCACGAGCACCCCAAACCTGGCGCACCGGCTCTCCGCGAGCCTGCAGCAGAGCGGCTACTCGCAGGCGACGCCGCTGAGCGGCACCCCGCCGGGCAGCCACCAGACGACGGTCGTCGAGTACACCTCGGGCCACCGCGCCGAAGCCGCGAAGGTCGCGCAGGCGCTCGGCGTCACTCAGGTGCAGCCGATCGAAGCGGCCGTGTCGCCGCTCGCCGGGAGCTCGACCGTGGTCGTGATCGCCGGTCTGGACAAGGCGGGCGCCGGGCGGCGAAGCGTCGCTGCCGTCGGGCGGTCCTGATCGACGCCGCGGCGGCCGACCGCGCTCGTGAGCGCGCCCGGAGCGAGCAGATAGCCGACTTCCTGGACATCCCCGCGCGCTCGGTCAAGCCGCGCGAGCGCGGCATCACGCACGTGATCGACCGCGGCCTGTCGGTCGCCGAGGTCGATGGGCTGCTCGAGGTCGCGGGCGCCTACGTGGACATCGTCAAGCTCGGCTGGGGCACGGCGCTCGTCAGCGCCAACCTGACGCCCAAGCTCGAGCGCTACGCGGCGCACGACATCCCGGTCGTGCTCGGCGGCACGCTCACCGAGATCGCGATCAGGCAGGGCCGCGTCGAGGGGCTGATCGCCTGGCTGCGGAGAGCTGGGCCTGCGCCACGTGGAGATCTCCGACGGGACGATCGCGCTGGAGGCCGAGGTGAAGGTCGATCTGATCGAGCGCCTCGTGGCCGACGGCTTCACGGTCCTGTCGGAGGTCGGCAGCAAGGACGCCGACTTCATCATGGCGCCGTACGTGTGGGTCGAGCAGATCGAGCGCGACCTGCAGGCGGGCGCGTGGAAGGTGATCGCCGAGGCGCGCGAGTCGGGCACGGCCGGCATCTACCGCGCCGACGGCGAGGTGCGGACGGGCCTGATCGACGAGATCGTGCACGCGGTCGACGCCGAGCGGCTGATCTTCGAGGCGCCCCAGCGCGAGCAGCAGGTGTGGCTGCTGCACCGCTTCGGCACCGAGTGCAATCTCGGCAACATCGCCCCGGACGACGTGCTCTCGCTGGAGACGCTGCGCCTCGGGCTGCGCTCGGACACGGTCGAGCGGTTCGCCGGCCGCTCGCCGACGGCGAGGGCGATTGAGCGCCGCGGCGCAGCGCCCGCCGCCGAGGAGCGCGGCCCGGGCGTGGACAGGCTCGCGCAGGTCGTGTTCGCGCTGCTCGTGCTCGCGTGCTTCGCCGCGTTCATCCTCACGCAGCGGCTCAAGCACACGCCGACGCCGGTCCAGCGCTTCCGCCTGACCCCGCGCTTCTCGCCGACGCCGCCGGGGCACATCAAACAGGAGCGGATCTCCTTCAAGCTCGCGCGCGCCGACGCGGTGACCGTCACGATCCTCGACGCCGCCGGCGACACCGTCGCGACGCTCGCTGCGCGGCCGGCCGGTGGCCCGCTACAAACAGCTCTCGCTGCGTTGGAACGGACGCCGGGGCGCACCGCACGGCTACGCGGTCGTTGTGAGTGCCGACGGGGCGACGATCGTCACTCCCCGCAACACCGGCGCGCTCGCGCCGGCGGGTGAATACCGCGTGCACGTGACTCTGCGCGCGCAGCACCGCACGGTGCCCGGGCCGCGCGCGTTCACGCTGGTGAGGCCGTGAGCGTCGCGGCGGCGCCCCTTCCGTCCGCCGGTCCTGGCGCGTTTGAGTCGGTGAGATCGTGGTGAGCACGTACTCGCCGGTCCTCGCCACTCTCCCTGGTGCGGCGACGATCGCCCTGGCGGCGATCGCCGCACTGGTGGTGATCGCCGCGCTGACGCTGCTGATGCGTCGCCGGCCCGAAGCGTTGCCGCTGCTCGCGATCGCCGCGCTCCCGTTCAGGCTGCCGATCTCCGCCGACGGACGCACGGTGAACCTGCTGATCCCGCTCTACCTCGTCGTCGCAGCGGGAACCATCGCGTTCCTGTTTCCCCGCTGGCTCGGCCGCGACGACGAAGCCGCGCCTGACGCCGACAGCTGCGGTGACCGGCGCCACGAGCGCCGTTCGCAGGAACTTGCTCACGGGTCTCCCAAAAAAGCATCCACCTGGCTCTCCCCGCTCGGCGTCGAATGGCTGCTGCTGGCGGCCGTCGTGCTGTATGCGCTGCAGGGTCTGTACTCGAGCCGATCACGCGAAGGCCGCGGAGAACGTCGCTTTCTTCTACATCCCGTTCGGACTGCTGTTCATGCTCCTGCGCGACGTGCGCTGGACGCGCGAGCTCGTGCTGCGGTGCCTGGGCGTCGCGGTCGTGCTGGCGGTCGTGTTCGCGGGGATCGGCTTCGTGGAGTACGCGCGCAAGCAGCTGTTCCTGAACCCGAAGGTCGTCGCGGCGAACGAATACGGCAACTACTTCCGCGTCAACTCGCTGTTCTTCGATCCGAACATCTACGGGCGGTTCCTCGCGATCGTGATGGTCGCGCTCACCACCGTCGTGCTCTTCAGCCGTCGCCGGCGCGAGGTGCTGATCGGCGCGGGGGTGCTCGGGTGGCTCTTGGTCGGGCTTGTGACGAGCTTCTCGCAGTCGAGCATCGCCGCGCTGCTGCTCGGTCTGGCGGTGCTCGCCGCCTACCGCTGGGACGTGCGCGCGACCGTCTACGTGAGCGCCGCGCTGGCGGCGATCGCCGCTGTCGTCGTGCTCGCGTCGCCGCCGAGCCTGCATTTCGGTGTGAACGGCGCCGGCGGCTCGACCAGCAACGCGACGAGCGGGCGCACGAAACTGATCTCCGGCGGTCTCGAACTGTTCGCCGACCGCCCGCTCTACGGGTACGGCGCGGGCTCGTTCGAAACCGAGTACAAGCGTCACGGACGCACGCGCGACGCCGCGGGCGCGACCTCGGCCTCACACACGATCCCCGTCACGGTCGCCGCCGAGCAGGGGATCCTCGGCCTGGCCGTGTACGTCGCGCTGCTGATCAGCGCCTTCGCCGTGCTCTTCCGCGGCGCCGGACGCTCCCCACCGCGCATCGCGCTGGCCGCGTGCTTCGCCGCGCTCGTGCTGCACACGTGGACCTACGCCGACTTCCTCGAGGACCCCATCACCTGGACGCTGCTCGGTATCGGCGTTGCGCTTGCCCGTGCGGGCCGCGTTTGGGGGGAGACCCGTGAGCCTGCCGCTGCGACCGCAGCTGTCGGCGCCGGTCACCGCAGCTGATGGCGCATCGCCGGCGCCCAGCCTGTGGGTGGGCGCAGGCGGGGTGGGCCTCGCACGAAGGCGGTCGATCGCGTGGGAACGGCCGCGAGCGCTCGGGGTCGGACCAGCCAAGCGGTTAGGTTGCCCGCACCCGTGCTCGCCTACCTGAGACGCCTGATCACGACCGGCGCGGCCTACCAGGCCGCGGAAATCCTGGCGAAGGCGATCGCGGTGTTCACGCTGCCGCTCTACACGCGCCACGTCTCCACGGCGGGCTACGGCACCTACAACTCGCTGCTCACGGCCGTGATCCTGTTCAGCATCCTGCTGCGCCTCGGCGTCGGGGAGGCGTTCGTGCGCTTCTACTTCACCGACGCAGACGAGGCGCGGCGTACGCGGATCGCGCGCACGGCCACGGCGACCGTCGCGTGGACGACCACGCTTGCCTCGCTGATCGCCGTCGTGTTCGCCGCCCAGCTCTCACGCCTGCTGCTCGGGTACAGCGACGCCGGGCTCATGTACTGCGCGATCCTCGGCCTGTGGGCGTTCACGAACATCGAGATGGTCTACGCACAGCTGCGTGTGGACGAGCGCGCACGCACGTACATGCGCGCCTCCGGCGCGAACGTCGCGATGACCGTCGTGTTCACGATCTCGCTCGTCGTGTTCGCCGAACAGGGCGCGCGCGGGCTGCTGCTGGGGAACTTCGGCGCTTCGGCGATCGTCGTGCTCGCGCTGTGGTGGGTGCTGCGCGCGCGCGTCTCGCTGCGCGTGAAGTTCGCCGACCTGCGCGCGATGCTGCACTTCGGACTCCCCACGGTGCCCGCCGATGCGAGCGTCTACGCGCTGCAGGTGGCAGACCGCTTCTACCTGCTGCGCGGCGTTGGCGCGGGCGTCGCCGGCGAGTACGCGATCGCCGTGCAGCTCGCGACCGTCGTGTTCGTGTTCGTGCGCGGCTTCCAATACGCGTGGCCGCCGCTGGCGTACTCGATCGACAGCGACGCCGAGGCCTCGCGCCTGTACTCGCTCGTGACCACCTACTTCGTGCTCGCCACCGGCGTAGTCGTCGTAGGAGTCGCGTTGCTCGGACGCTGGCTCGTGCGTCTGCTCGCCGCGCCCGAGTATTACGGCGCCTACCGCGCGCTGCCCTGGCTAGCGCTCGGCTGGACGCTCTACGGGCTCTACCAGGTGATGATCGCGATCACCGGCCGCGCCCGCGTCACCCAACGCAACCTGCCCGCGGCCGCCGCGGGGCTGGTGGTGAACGTCGTACTGTTGTTCGTGCTCGTGCCCGACAGCGGTCTCGGCCTCGGGCTCGCCGGAGCGGGGCTCGCGCTGTGCGGCGCCTATGCGGTGATGATCGCCGTCATGCACCTGCTCACCCGCGGCGTGTTCGCCGTCGAGTTCCAGTGGCGGCGGCTCGGACAGCTCACGGCGATTCTCGCCGCCGTGGCCGTCTCGGGCGAGCTGCTGCTGCCGACGAGCGGCGTCGCGGGACTGCTCACGCGCATCGCCTGGTTCGCCCTCGTCCCCGCCCTGCTGCTCGCCACGCGCTTCGTCGCGCCCGAGGAGCGCGCGCAGGCGCGCGCGCTGTGGCTCGAGGGGCGCCGCCGCGTGACTGCGTTTCGCGCGGGGCACGGCGACGTCGAGGCGTACGCGGAGGACCCCCTGAAGGACGTTTAGCTGTTGAGGGACCCGGTCCGCCCCTAAAGGGCCCTTGCGGACCGGTCGATGCGATCGCGGATGCCCGAGCTGTCCGTCACTTCGCCGCGCCCCGCCGGCGCCCGTGAGCGCCGCCGCCGCGCGGAGGCTCTGCGCGCGCACCGCGCCGATGCGCGCGTCCAGACGATGGCCGCCGCCGGCGAGCTCGCCTATCTGCGTGCGCAGCTGACGCTTGCGTCGCGCCTCACCGCTCGCCTGGCGAGCACGAACTCCGTCGAGGAGATGGTGCGGCTGGTGGTCGACGAGCTGCACGGGACGTTCGCCTTCTACCTCGCCGCGGTCCAGCGCCTGGACGATGACGGCATGCTGCGGCTCGTCGCCGGCAGCGGCAGGCTCGCGGAGGTCATGGCCGAGTTCCTGCTCATCGAGCAGTCCGTCCGGCACGGCATCAACGGGCGCGTCGCGCGCACGGGCGAGAGCGCGCTGGTCGCCGATACGCGCGCGGACGCCGACTACGTCGTGCGCGATCGCCACACCGACCCGCGCTCGGAGCTGAGCGTGCCGATCGTCGTCGACGGGTCCGTGTGGGGTGTGCTGAACATCGAGGCGGCCGAGGTCGACGCGTTCGGCGAGGCGGACGTCGTGCTCGTCGAGACGATCGCCGCGAGTCTCGGCTCGGCCGTGCACCGCGCCGCGCTGCTCGCCCAGCAGGAACGCACCTTCACGACGACCCTCTCCGCGCTGATGAGCACGGTCGAGGCCAAGGACGACTACACGGCCTTCCACGAGGAGCACGTCGCCGACGTGGCGGAGCGCGTAGCGCTGCGCATGGGCCTCTCGTCCGCGCACGCTCGCGACGTGCGCTACGCCGCGCTGCTGCACGACGTCGGCAAGGTCGCCGTGCCCAGCGAGACCCTGCTCAAGCCCGGACCGCTGAGCGAGGAGGAGTGGGTGGCGATGCGCCGCCACACGATCGTCGGCGGCGAGCTCGTCGCGCGCATCGACGCCTTCGCCCACCTCGCTCCGGCCGTGCGCGCAAGCCACGAGCGCTGGGACGGCGAGGGCTATCCCGACGGGCTCACCGGCGAGGACATCCCGCTCGCGGCGCGCATCATCGCCGCCTGCGACACCTACGACGCGATCGTCACCGACCGCCCCTACCGCCCCGCGCGCACGTTCGCGCAGGCCCGCGAGGAGCTCTCTCGCGTCGCGGGCGCCCAGCTCGACACGCGTGTCGTGCGGGCCCTGCTCGAAGAGCTCGGCTAGCGAGATGTCGCGGGCGGATCCGGCGCCGCCGTCCGATCTTCGACGGCAGGGACCTATTCCGGGCGTGCCGGATGTCTTGCGAGCGGTTCTAGTCGCCGCTCGCCGCACGGGCACCCGCGCGGTTGTACTGCGCCGCGGCCTCGCGCAGCCCCTCGCCGCGTGAGGGTCTGAGCGTCGCGGTCACGTGCCGCCAGTAGCGCCGCGGCGAGTGGCCCGGCAGCACGAGTCGCCGCGAGCGCGCGCACCGCGTAGGGCCACGCGGTCAGCCAGCGCACCGCCCATGCCGCGGCGGGCGAGTGGTGCTTGCGCATGTACAGGTCGCGGTTGCGCGCCAGTTCGACGATCCGCCGCTGTGCGGAAGCGCCGGTGGCGAGCTGCTCGTGGTGGATCGCCTGCGCAGTCGGCACGTACAGGCTGCGCCAGCCCGCGTCGCGCAGGCGGCGGGCGAAGTCGACCTCGTCGGAGTAGACGAAGAAGTCCGGGTCCATGTAGTCCACCTGCGCCGCCGCCTCGCGCCGTACGAGCAGCGCCGAGGACTGGCACCAGTCGACCTCGCGCGTGCCCCCGGCGGGGCGGCTCTGCACGGTGTAGAGGCGGTGCATGAACAGCGCGCCCGCGAGCGCCGTGGCGAGCGTCGGGAAACGCCACGCGCAGGCCTGCGCTCTGCCCGCGCGCGTGACGCCGCGGCCTGCGCCTCGCCGTTCTGGTCGCCCGCGCCCGGGTCGCCGGGAGGGTCGTCGGGGGGGCGCAGCAGCTGCGCGCCGGCACAGGCCGCGTCCGGGTGCTCCGCAAGCGCCTGCCACAGCGCGAGCGTCGCGCCCGGTCGCAGCTCGGAGTCCTCGTTGAGCAGCAGCGCATAGCGCCCGCGCGCGCGGCGCATCAGCTCGGAGTCGTTGAGCGCCTTGCCGCGACGTTCGTCCAGCGCGATCGTCTCGTCCACCGCGGGATGCGCGCGCGCGGCCTGCCGCCGAGCCGTCGCGCGAGCCGTTGTCGAGCACCAGCACCTCGCGTGCGAACGGCAGCATCCCGTCCGTGCGCTCGCGCGCGATCGCGTCGAGGCCGCGCAGCAGCAGCTCGCGCTGGGAGGTGTTCACGACGCAGTACGTCAGCTCGATCTCGCCATCCATCCGCCTATTGTCCCGTTCGGTGCGCGTTCACGTCGTCGACCCCTCGGCCTACACCCCTCCCTACGACCACGCGCTGTGCCGCGCGCTGGGCCACGCCGGCGCGAGGTGACGCTCGTCACGAGCCGCTTCGCCTACGGGCCGGTCCCGCCGCGTCGAGGGGTATGAGCGGCGCGAGCTGTTCTACCGCGCACGCGCTCGGCGCGCCCGGATCGCGCCTGCGCTCGGCGTGCAGGCTCGCCGAGCACGTCCCCGACATGCTGCGCTACCGCCGCCTCGCGCGCGAGGCCGACGTCGTGCACTTCCAGTGGCTCTCCGTCCAGCACCTCGACGGCCGGCTGCTGCCCCCAGCCGGCGTGAACCGCGGCGCGGCGGTACGCGACGGGCGGCGCTCGCGCCCGCTCGTGCTGACCGCGCACGACATCCTCCCGCGCGAGCCCCGTCCGGGGCAGCTCGCGGCCCAGCGGCGGCTGTACGAGCGCTTCGACGCGATCGTCGTGCACTCCGAGCACGGGCGCGCGCGGCTGATCGGCGAGCTGGGAGTCGAGTCCAAGCGCGTGCACGTGATCCCGCACGGAGCCTTCGCGCATCTCGCCGCCGCTCCGCCCCAGCCGCCGCCGTTTGCGACGGAGAAGCCTGTCGTGCTGTGCTTCGGGCTGATGCGCCCCTACAAGGGGATCGACCTGCTGCTGAGGCGTGGCGGGAGATCGACGGCGCCGAGCTGTGGATCGCGGGGATGCCCAAGTTCGACATCTCCCCGCTGCGCCGTGCCGCGCCCGCGAACGTCCGCTTCGTCCCGCGCTTCATCGGCGACGCCGAGCTCCCGGCGTACTTCCAGCGCGCCGACCTCGTCGTGCTCCCCTACCGCGAGATCGACCAGTCGGGCGTGCTGTTCACCGCGCTCGCGTTCGGCAAGCCGATGCTGCTGAGCGACGTCGGCGGCTTCCCCGAGATCGCCGCGACGGGCGCCGCGCGCACGTTCCCCGCGGGCGACGTGCCGGCGCTGAGCGACGCGCTGGGAGAGCTCCTGTCCGACCGCGCCGCCCTTGCGGCGATGGCCGAGCGCGCGCGCGCGGCCGCGGCGGGCGTGTACTCGTGGGAGGAGATCGGGCGGCGCACGCTCAGGTTGTACGACTCACTGATCTCCCCCTCCACCGAGAAAAGCATCCCAAGCCGACCGTAGAGTGATCGACGTGGTCAATCGTTGCGTGTCGCAGGCCCTTCTCTCCGGGTTCTTCCGGGATCGTACGTCCCGGAGAAAAGAGGTAGCCAATGTCCGATGCAACCAGCGTTTTGGCCACCTACAAGGCTAGCGATGTCGTCGGCCTGACGCAAGGCACTCGCCGATGAGCGCTCTCGAGATCGTCTTCTGGGTGCTGCGCCGCGCTGATCGTGTGGACGCAGCTCGGCTACGCGGCCACGCTGGCAGTGCTTGCGCGCGTGTTCGGGCGCGTCCAGTCGATTGCGGCGCCCGAGCCTCCGCCCTCGTCTGTCGCTGATCGTGGCCGCGCACGACGAGGAGTCCGTGATCGGCGCGCGCGTTGCAAACGCGCTCGCGCTCGACTACCCACGCGAGCTGCTCGAGGTGATCGTCGCCTGCGACGGCTGCACCGACGCCACCGCCGCCCGTGCGCGGCGAGGCCGGAGCCGACCTTGTGCTGGAGCTCGCGCGCGGCGGCAAGATCCGCGCGCAGGACGCCGCCGTGGAGCGCGCGCGCGGCGAGATCGTGGCCTTCTCCGACGCGAACGCGCTGTGGGAGCCGGACGCCGCGCGCCTGCTCGCAGGCGCGTTCGCCGACCCGCGCGTCGGGTACGCCTGCGGACAGGTGCGCTTCGTGCAGGCCGCCGCAGGGGCCGACGCGGTCAACCAGGAGGGCGTCTACTGGCGCTACGAGCTGGCCGTGCGCTCCTACGAGTCGCGCCTGTCCTCGATCACGGCCGGCAACGGCGCGATCTACGCGACCCGCCGCGACTCCTACATCGTGGTCGACCCGATCATGGGCCACGACCTCTCGCTCCCCTTCAACATGGTCCGCCGCGGCCTGCGCGCCGACCTACGTGCCGGCGGCGCGCGCGAGCGAGAAGATGGTCCCCTCGCTGCTCGGCGAGTTCGCGCGCAAGCGGCGCATGATGAGCCACACCTGGCCGATCCTCCTGCGCGGCGGCATGCTCTCCCCGCGCGGCTACCCGCCGGGCTACGCGATGATGATCTTCTCCCACCGCCTGCTGCGCTACCTCACGCCGTTCCTGCACCTGCTCGCGCTTGCTGCGAACGTCGCGCTGCTCGCGCTCGGCGCGAGCGCGCTGTATGAGGTCACGCTCGCGCTGCAGCTCGCGTTGCTGCGCGGTGCGCTGCTCGGCGGGGTGCTGCGCGTGCGCCCGCTGCTGATCGCGCGCTACTACGTGCTCACGACCGCCTCGCCGGCCGCCGGGCTGTGGGACTGGCTGCGCCACGGCACCGCGGCAACCTGGGAAGCTGCCGAGGGCACTCGCTGACGGCCGGATGGCGGCGCTGGATCTGCGTCCTCGGTCGCTCGCGTACGTAGTACGCCACGCTCCCTGCGTCCTTGCCCAGCTTGCCCTCCAGCCGTCAGAGGCGCATCGCTTACAGCAGGATCGCCGTGTGCGACGCGCAGGCTTACCCATAGTTCCATTCGCTGCGATGATCCCGCCGGTGATCCGCCGCTGCATCGACATCGCCGTCTCCGCGTCTGCGCTCGCGCTCACCTCTCCGCTGCTCGTCGCGGCGATCGTCGCGATCCGGCTGGAGTCCTCCGGTCCGGTCGTCTATCGGCAGCGGCGCGTGGGCCTGAATGGGCATGAGTTCGACGTGCTGAAGCTGCGCACGATGGTCGACGGCGCGGAGCACATCGGCGCGGGCCTCGCGATCGACGCGGGCGATCCGCGCGTGACGCGCGTCGGCGCGCTGCTGCGGCGCGTCTCGCTCGATGAGCTGCCGAACCTGCTGAACGTGCTGCGCGGCGAGATGTCGCTGATCGGCCCGCGCCCGACGTTGCCGGTGCAGGTCGCCCAGTACACCGAGCGCCAGCGCGGACGGCTTGCGGTCAGGCCCGGCATCACCGGCTGGGCGCAGGTCAACGGCCGCGCGTCGCTGCCCTGGGCGGAGCGGATCGAGCTCGACCTCTACTACATCGAGCACCGCTCGCCGGCGCTGGACCTGCGCATCCTGTGGCGCACGCCCGCGCTCGTGTTCGGTGGCGAGGGTCTCTACAAGGGCGCCGCCGGCGGCTGGGAGCACGAGCTGTGAGGGGCCAGACGAACCAGCCCCAGCCCTCGCCCTCCGGCTCGCCCGCGGTCCTGCTGACAGGCGCGGGCAAGCGCTATGACATCGTCTCCTGCTTCGCCGCGCTGACGAAGACGATCGTCGCCGACCCCTCGCCGCTGGCGCCCGCGCAGTACGCCGCGCACGTGCGCGGGGCGGCGCCTCTGATCGAGGACCCCGAGTATGTGCCGGCGCTGGAGCGGTTGTGCGCGGAGCACGGCGTGGGCGCGGTGCTGCCGCTGACCGATCTCGATATCGAGACGCTCGCACAGGCGCGCGCCGCCGGACGGCTGCCGGCGCTGGTTCCCTCGCCTGAGGTGGCGAGCGCGACCTATGACAAGTACGAGACGCACCTGCTGCTCGGCGAGCTGGGTCTGCCCTCGCCGCCGACGGTCCTGCCCGAGGACGATCTCGTCGGAGCTGTGCTACCCGGTGATGGTCAAGCCCCGGCGTGGCTCGGGCGCGCGCTCGATCCATCTCGCCCACGATCCCGCGCAGGCGCGGTTCTTCGTCGACTACGTGGACGAGCCGACGATGGTCCAGCGCGCGATGGGCGGGCCCGAGCTCTCGATCGACTGTCTCGGCGACCGCGAGGGGCGCTGTTTGAACGCGATCCCGCGCACGATGCTCGAGTCGCGCGGGGGCGAGTCGATCAAGGGCGCGGTGATCCGCGACACGGAGCTGATCGAGCTCGGCGCGCGCGTGATGGAGGCGCTTGCGGTGCCCGGGCCGGCGACGATCCAGGTGTTTCGCGATCCCGAGATCGGCGTGGCGATCACCGACGTGAACACCCGCTTCGGCGGTGCGTTCCCCGCACCCGCCTACGCGGCGCTGCCGGGCCGCAGCTACCCGGAGCTGATCGTCGCGCTCGCCTCGGGTCAGGAGGTCGCGCCGCACGTGGGCGAGTTCGAAGCTGGGATGACGTTCACCCGCTACTACTGGCAACTCGAGCTGGACGCGCAGATGCGCCCGACCGGCCGCGAGATCGTGCCCGGCGGCTTCCCGCCGCCCAGGTGCAAGAATTGAGACCGTGAACGGCACGTGCAAGAAATGCGGCGCGGCGCTGGAGGAGGGCCAGGATTGGTGCCTGCAGTGCGGCACGGCCGTGCCCGGCAGCCTCGACGGCGGCGGCCCCGGCTGGCGCACGGCGACGACGGTGCTCGCGGTGACGGCCGCGCTCGTGTTGGGTGCGGCCGCGGCGGCGTATGCCGCGCTCACGCAGCCGGCGGCTCGAAAGCCCGCCCCGCGGGTCATAACGGTCGCGCAGGCGCCGTCGACGCCGGCGACGACTCCCACGACGCCGGTCACCCCGGGCGGGCTGGGGACCCCGACGACGATCAAACCGCTGCCCAGTACGAGCACGGCCCCGAAAATCCCGCTGACGGCCTCAACTCCGACGCCCACCCCGACCACCAGCCCCGGGACCGGGACGACGAAAACGGGCACGGGCGAAACGGGGACCGGCAAAACGAACACGAACAGCAGCGGTGGCACGACGACAACGCCTGAACAACCCTCGCCGATCCTGCTCGACACGAACGCGGCGAGCACCTACAACCCCTACGGGTACCCGACGAGCTGGTTCGGCGATCCGAGCCTCGCGATCGACGGCGAAACGAGCACCGCCTGGACCGCTCAGGTCAACCCGGCCGTCGCTCCGAAGATGGCCGAGGGCCTGGCGATCGATCTGAAGACCGCGCTGAAGGTGGGGTCGGTCAAGCTCGTCACCTCGACGCCCGGCGTGACGGTGCAGATCTACGGAGCCAACGGGACCACGCTGCCGGCGTCGATCACCAACGCGGCGTGGGTCGCGCTCAGCCCTTCGCTTGACGCAAAGAAGCGCAACACGACGATCAAACTGCGCGACGCGAACAAAGCCTTCCGCTTCCTCACGCTGTGGATCAGCAACGCTCCGCAGTCCGCCGTCGGCACGCCCACCGCCCCCGGGCACGTAAACGTAAACGAACTGGAACTCTTCGAAGCCAAATAGCGCCTGACGGCCGGGGACCGGCGCCATCCTGCGTCCTCAGTCGCTCGCGTACGTAGTACGCCACGCTCCCTGCGTCCTTGGCTGGCTTGATCCCCGGTCGTCAGGAAGCGCAGTGGTGCTCAGCCGGCGCTCTTGGAGCGCTTGGCGGCGCGGCGTGGGCGCCAGATCTCGTCGAGGAACGACGCGATCTCGTTCGTCAAGCGCTCGGGGTTCAGGCGCAGCTCGACGAGCGAGTCGGCCTCCAGCATGCGCCCGTTGGGCAGCTCCGCGGCGAGCTGACCGGCGTCGGAGAAGGGGTGTACGGGGTCATGGTGGTGACCGAGCACGAGCGCGGGCATCTCGAACGTGCGCCGCTCGCTGCGATGCGGTGCGATGCGACCGAAGAACAGTCCCTGCAGCAGCGCGCCGCCCGGGCCCGGTTCCTGGCGGACGGTGTCGAGCAGGACGTTCCCGTAAAGCGGCAACAGCCGGCGCGGGATCGCGCGCGCGCCGCGGGCGAGCAGCTTCATCACGGGCTCGCCGAAGGTGAGCGCGAGCAGGATCGGCGTGAACGTGACCGCGGAGGCCGGCAGGGCGTTGTCGAGGACGGGCATCTCGATCACCATCCCACGCAGGCGCTCGGGCGCGCGGGAAGCGACCTCGAGCGCGGTGTTCGCACCCAGCGAGGTGCCCATCACCGCCGCCTGCTCCAATTCGAGGTGGTCCATCAACGCGAGCAGCTGCTCCGCGAAGGCGCCCATCGAATAGCGCCACATGTCGCGCGGGCGCGAGGACTTGCCATGGCCGAGCAGATCGACGGTGATCACGCGGTTGCCGCGCGCGGCGAGGGCTTTGGCGAGCGGGCGGTGCATCTCCTGGGAGAGCAGCAGCCCATGCACGAGAATCAGCGGGCGCCCGGCCGCGGGCGCGCTCTTGGCGGTGCGGGTGCGTTTGCCGTTGCTCGTGACGACCGCGGAGGGGCCGCCCCCGAACTCGGTGTAGGCGATGCGCTGGTCGTCGAACTCGAACGTGGGCATCGACGCTCAGCCTACCCCACCGTGCCCGCATCGGCCGCGGAGTGCACGTGGGGCCGGGAGCGCGGGTGAGCTAGCCGGTGTGCCTATCGGGTACGCGGGGCAGGTGAGGTGTGGAGGCGGTCGCGCACGACACGGATCCGGGCGATGCCGTGGTTCGCCCGGATCTCGTGCCCTCTTACCCTCTCCCTTGGTGGTCGTCCTGCTCCCTTCGGACGGCAAGGCAGGGAAGCCGTCCGTCGGGTGACCATCTACTGGAACCCATCACGAGGCGTGAAGGTGCGCTAGGTTTGGTTCGATGGCCAAACAGGCGCGCATCCTGGCTGGGCAGACGGTCGCGATCACCGGAGCGGCGCGAGGGATCGGCCGTGCGACCGCGCAGGCGCTCTCGCGGGTGGGCGTGCGGGTGGCGATCGGCGACCTCGACCTGGAGACCGCGCGCAAGACGGCGGCGGAGCTGGGACCGACGGCTGTGGCGCTGAGCCTGGACGTGACCGAACGCGAGTCGTTCGCGAGGTTCCTGGACGAGACCGAAGCGCAGCTGGGCCCGGTGGACGCGCTGATCAACAACGCCGGCATCATGCAGGTCGGGAGGTTCCTGGACGAGGACGATGCGACGGCGCAGCGGATGATCGACATCAACCTTCACGGCGTGATCCTCGGGATGAAGCTCGCGCTGGAGCGGATGGTCGCGCGCGGAAGCGGGCACATCGTGAACATCTCCTCCCAGGCCGGCAAGTTCGGCGCCCCCGGTGGCGCCACCTACTCGGCGACCAAGCACGCCGTCGTCGGACTGACCGAGGCGGTGCGGGGCGAGCTGCGGATGATGGGCCTCGGCGATGAGGTGCTGCTCAGCTACGTGATGCCGTTCGTCGTCAACACCGAGCTCGGCGGCGGGCTGGGGCAGGCGCGGGGCCTGAAGAACCTGCAGCCCGCGGACGTGGCCGATGCGATCGTCGACGCGCTGCGCCAGGGCACGGTCGACGTGTGGGTGCCACGCTCGGCCAAGCGCACGAACGCACTGGGCGTGCTGCTTCCGCGCAGGCTGGCCGAGGGGTTGGCTCGGGCGATGCGCGCCGACCGCGTGCTCGCCGACGCCGACCCGCAGGCGCGACGCGCGTATGAGCTGCGCGCAGCGGCGTCCGAGCCGGGGCTTCAGTCCGGCGCTGAGCCGGCGCGGATCGAGGAGACGACAGGCTCCTGAGCGATCCGTCGCGGGCTCGGGCCCTGTCCTGGGCCTAACCCGACAGGTCCTACGCGCTCGGTTCGCTGAGCAGCCAGTCGGCGATCAGCGCGCCGAGCGCGGGGCCGCGGTCCTCTTGCAGGAAGTGCCCGCCACCCTCGATCAGCTGCGGCGGAGGGCGGCCGATCGCGGAGGCGAAGCGCTCCCCGACCGCCGGCGGCAGCACAGGATCGGAGTCGCCCCACAGCATCAGCGTCGGGCGGCGATCCTTGCGCAGGGCCTGCACAACGCGCTCCCCGGCCGCGGCGCCGGGCGCGTCGGGTGTTTGCGGGACGAGCGCCGGGAAGGCCCGCGCGGCGGCCTTGGACGCGGGGTCGGGGTAGGGAGCCTCGTAAGCGGCGATGACCTCATCGCCGGGATCGGAGTGGCAGCCGCCTCGCACGAGCATGCCCACGGGCAGGTCTTCGGTGCGGGCGGTGAAGTCGCTGAACGCGAGCCACGCGTCGGTCATGCGCTGGTGTCCAGTGAAGAGGCCGGTGTCGAGGATCACGATGCGCTTGATGCGCTCGGGGTGCTCAACCGCCAGGCGCAGGCCGATCGGTCCGCCCCAGTCGTGCACGACAATCGTCGCGTCGCTGAGGTCGAGGTCGTCGAGAATCGAAGCGGCGTATTCGACGTGGCGCTCGTAGGAGTACCAGGCCATGTCCAGCGGCTTGTCCGAGCGACCGAACCCGATCATGTCCGGGGCGATCGCGCGGTAGCCCGCGTCGCGCACGGGCGGGATCAGATGGCGCCACAGAAACGAGTAGGTGGGCTCGCCGTGCATGAACAGCACCGGCGCTCCCTCGCCCTCCTCGACGTGGGCCAGGCGCAGGCCATCGACCTCGCGATAGTGGGGCTCGAAGGGGAAGTCGGGGAGGCTCGCGAAGGCCTCGTCGGGCGTGCGGGTGAACTGGGTCATGTGGCGATCCTACGCCCGCGCGACGCCGCGCGCGGTTCGGCGGCCCGGAGCGTCGCCCAGGCCGGTCCATAAACGCGCCCGGCGCACCGCCTCAGTGAGACATGTTCTCCCAAGGTCCGCGCAAACAGATCGCCGCGAGCGTTTCGGACGATCCTCGGGAATCTTCCCTGCGGGTTGCTCATGCGTTAGGCTCGCGGCATGCACGCGCTGGCGATCCAACTGGCGCCGATCATCGGCGCGGAGAAGAGCAAGGTCCCGTTCTACATCGCCGGTGGTGTGCTGGTGCTGTGGGCGGTGTTCGTGTCGATGGCACTGGGCATGCGCAAACCGGACTTTCCGGGCAGCGCGAGGGGCGAGCGGGTTGTGATCGCGATCACTGTCGTGCTCGTGCTGGCGGCCGCCTCGATGGCGGTGGCGACCTCTGGGACACCGGCGAAGGCCGCGGAGCCATCGCACCGGCGGCGCGGCCGTGAATACGAACGGCGGGTAGCGATGAAGTTGTACGTCTGTTGGGGGACATTTGCGACACCCCGGCCGGGCGGGCACCCTTGCCGTAACGCCTACCTCGCGCTCGAGCAGGCGGGCTATGAGCCGGAGATCGTGAAGTCCTACGGCCTGGCGCTGCTGCCGGGCGTGTTCAACCGCACAAGCGGACGGCGCGAGGTGAAGGAGCTGACGGGGGACCGCTGGGTGCCGACGCTCCTGCTCGACGACGGTACGGTGCTGGACGGCTCGCAGGCGATCGTCGATTGGGCAAGCGCTAACCCGGCGTAGCTCTCGCGCCGAGGACCGGTGGCGAGCCCCCCGCCCGGGTACTCGCGCAGGTCCAGCGCGCGCAGGTCCTGGCGGTCGATTAGGACGTCCGCCCGCGACGCTGCTTTGGCGAGGGCGAGAGCGAACAGGGCTCCCAACCCGATGAGGCCAAGCGCTACGACCAGAATTGCTGTGGACGAAATCACCGCGCCTGCCCTCCGCAGTCGCTCTCCCTTGTGGACACTCGCACAAGCACTGGACGTAAGTCCAGAGACGCGCCCGAGTGGAATCCGCTATGTCCGCAATACTTCGACGTAGAACCCGAGATACCCCCATCGGGCGAACGCTAAACATCGGCACCTGACCGAAGAGAGGATCGGCTATATGGACGTGTTGAGGAGGCTCGACGAGGCAAGGAGCACGACGAACGTGCTCGAGCACCCGTTCTACGAGCGCTGGAGCGCCGGCGAGCTGAGCGCGCGGGAGCTGAGCGTGTACGTGGGCGAGTACCGCCACGCCGTGCTTGCGCTCGCGGATGCGTCCGAGCAGGTGGCCGCGAAGGCTGGGCCCGAGCGTCGCGCGGGGTTGGAACGCCATGCGGCCGAGGAGCGTGCGCACGTGGCCCTGTGGGACGAGTTCGCTCGTGCCGCTCGTGCCCGGGACGCGGGCGTCGAGGACGGGTCGCAGGCACCCACGGAGCAGACGCAGGCGTGCGTGCAGGCGTGGACGGCCGGTTCGGAGGAGCTCGAGCACCTGGCTGTGCTGTATGCGATCGAGGCCAGCCAGCCGGCGATCTCACGAACCAAGCTTGAGGGACTGACCGAGCACTACGGCTACGTCGCCGAAGGGCCCGCGGTCGAGTACTTCACGCTGCACGAGCGCCTAGACGTCGAGCACGCACGTCAGGCGGGCGAGCTGATCGAGGAGCTGCTGGCCCAGCACCCGGAGCCCGAGGCGATCGCCGAGCGGATGCTCGCGCGCGCCCAGGCCGCACTCGCGGGCAACTGGGAGTTGCTCGACGGTGTGCAGGCGCGGGTGTCCGTCGAGGCCGCCTAGCGTTCAGCTGAGTCACGGTCCGCCGCTGCCGTTGCTGGGCGCGGCGGACTACTGCTCCGCGCCGGCGTGCGGGTGCAGGCGCCAGGCGAATAGGGCGGCGGCGACGGAGGTGGCGAGGTTGAGGCTCGACACGCCCGCGCGCATCGGGATCGCGATGCGCGCATCGGCGCGCGCGAGCAGCTCTTCGCTGAGCCCGTGGCGCTCGGTGCCGAACGCGAGGATCGCGCGGGCCGGAAGGGTGCTCGGATCCAGGGGATCGCCGTCGGGGTCGAGCGCGAGCAGCGCACGCTCGGACGTGGGCGGGAGACCGCCGGGCAGGCGCGCGACGGGCAGCGCATATTGAAGGCCGGCGCCGCCGCGCAGGGCGTCGGGATGCCAGGGGTCGTGACCGCCGGTGCTGAGCACGGCGGCTGCTGCGGCGGCGGCGGCCACCCTCACGCAGGCGCCCATGTTGCCGAGGTCGCGCGGATCCTCCAACAGCACGACGGGGGCGGGACGGGGGTCGGCGAGCGCCGCGGCGGGGTCGATCGCGGGGCGCTGCGCGAGTGCGATCACGCCGGTGGAGGGCGTCAGCGGCGCGAGTTGGGCGAACACCTCGGACGGGACCTCGCGCGCGAGCGCGAGCATCTGCTCCGACACGTCAGGCGCGAGCTGGGCGGCGAGCCGCCGCAGCTCCTCGCGGTCGGCGCAGTGGGCCTCGATGACGTTCGCACCGAAGCGCAGGGCGTGCTTGAGCGGGTGCAGACCCTCGAGCACCGCCAGCGAGGGGTCGCGGCGCGCGCGCCCGTAGCGGGGGATCAGCGAACCGTCGGTCGAGCCGTTGGACACCGAGCGATCATAGGATGGGGAGATGGGCAGGCGCGCGGCGGCGGTGTTCGACAACGATGGCCTGCTGCTCGACACCGAGGAGGCGTGGACGCGCGCCGAGGTGACGCTGTTCGAGCGCCGCGGCCGAGTGTTCACCGAAGAGCACAAGCGCTCGCTGATCGGCTCCGCGCGCGCGGCGGCGGCGGCGAAGCTGGAAGCGATGCTCGAGCGCGCCGGCGAGGGCGATGCGCTGATGGACGAGCTGCACGAGCTCGTGATGGAGGAGGCGCTCGCAGGCGTCGAGCCGCGCGCGGGGGCGCTCGAGCTGCTCGAGCGGCTGAGCGACGCAGGCGTGCCGGTGGCGGTGGCGTCTAACTCTCCGCGCGACGTTCGTGCAGCGCACGCTCGGCGCAGCGGGGTTGCTGGACGGCCGTTTCGAGACGGTCGTCTCGGTCGATGACATCGTCGAGCCCAAGCCCGCGCCGGACATCTATCTGGAGGCCTGTCGGCGCCTGGGTGTCGAGCCGGGCGCGTGCGGTGGCGCTGGAGGACTCGATCACCGGGGTCACCGCGGCGGCGGCGGCGGGGATGTATGTGATCGGCGTGCCTTACTTCGCCGGCAGCGAGTTGCCGGGAAGCGACCTGCTCGCCGACAGCCTCGCCGACTCGGCGGTGCTCGCGGCGCTTGGGTTGGTCTAGCACGGAGGCTCTCGGCCTTCGGGCCTGCCCGCTGCTGGTTTTCGACCGGCCCTCGGACCCTACCGCGACGATCTCGAAGGACTCAACCTTGCGTCGGAGCGACCGAGCTCACGTGTCCGCGGGCGCTCACCCGCACCGCGGTCCCGCTCGCGAGCGCCTGCTCGCCGCGCACCCTGGCGATCAGCGCCTGTGCGTCAGCGGGGTCGGCGGTGCGTATGTACAGCAGGGCATCGTGCCCGTAGTAACGGCACTGCTCGACCGTGCCCGGAACGCCCTCTGCGGACTCGCTCCCGGAGCTCACCCGCAGCTGCTCGGGACGCACGATCACCGTCCCCTGCCGGACAGCCGGTGCGCGCGCGGGATCGGGACGGAGCTGCAGCCGACCGAGTGCCGTCTGCGCCCAGCCGTCCTCGAAGCTGGCCTGCACAAGGTTGGCGGCGCCGAGGAAGGAAGCCAGGCGCGCGTCGATCGGCGTGCTGTATAGCTCGTCGGGCGTTCCCTGCTGGACGACCGTCCCGTCGCGCAGCACCGCGACCGAGTCCGCCAGCGAGAGCGCCTCCTCCTGGTCGTGGGTAACGAGCACGGTGGTCGCGCCGCGGGCGCGCAGCAGCGCGGTGACTTCCTCGCGCACGGTGCCGCGCAGCGAGGCGTCGAGCGAGGAAAAGGGCTCGTCCAGGAGCAAAACCTCGGGGCTGCGGGCGAGCGCACGGGCGAGAGCCACCCGCTGCTGCTCACCGCCGGAGAGCTGGTGCGGATAGCGCGCGGCCAGATGCTCGAGCCCGACCAGCGCCAGCAATTCCCGCACAACATCGGTGCGTCGCTGGGCTCGCGAGAGGCCGAAGGCGATGTTGGCGCGGACCGTAAGGTTTGGGAACAGCGCGCCTTCCTGGGGCACGTAGCCGATGCCGCGGCGCTCCGGTGGAACGTACACGCGGTGCCCGTCGTCGAGTGTGCGCGTCCCCAGTGCGATGCGCCCCCGCTGGACGCGCTCGAAGCCGGCGATCGCTCGCAGCAGCGTCGTCTTGCCACAGCCCGACAGGCCCAGCACGGCGACCAGCGATCCCGCCGGAACGCTCAGGTTGACTCCCTGCAGCACCGGCGGTACGTTCGAGCCGTAGCCCTTCCACAGGTCGAGCACCCACAGGTCGCTGTCCCCGCCCACGGGCATGGCTGGGGTCTTGCTCGAGGTCTTCGTTTCGGCGTGTGTCGTCGGGACCTCACGCTGGGACTGCTCTTGCACGCGCTGCGTTGGGATCTCGCTCGAGCTCATGTCCGTCCCCTGCGGGCGAGCGTCGCCATGCGCCGGCTGAGCACGTAGGCGGGGATCGCCGAGATCAGCACCATCAGCCCCGCGTAGGGAGCGGCGGCGCCGTAGGAGAAGTCGCTTGTGTACGCCCAGAACTGCGTGGCGAGCGTGTCCACGCCGGTCGGTCGCAACAGCAGCGTGGCGGTTAGCTCGGTGCAGGAGGAGATGAACACGAGGGAGAAAGCGACACCCAAGCCGGGAGCAATCAGCGGGAGGGTCACCCGCAGCCACACCGTCGCGGGGCGACGCCCGAGCGAACGTCCCACCTCCTCAAGGCGCGGCGGCGCGTGTGCGAAGGCCGCGCGTACGCCGACCACGGCGAGCGGCAGGAACAGGATCGCGTAGGCGACGATCAGCTCGAGCGCGCTCTCGTAGAGCGGCAGCGCATAGCGCACGGTGAAGGACACGAGACCCAGCGCGACGACCAGTCCGGGGAGCGCCTGCGGCAGGAGCGCGAGGCGCTCGATCGAGATCGTCAGGCGGTTGCGATGACGCATCGCCGCGGCTGTCACGGGGATCGCCAGGATCGTGGCCAGCGCTGCGGCGGCCGCGCTGAACTCAGCCGTGTGGGCGGCGTCGGTGAGGATCGACGCCGGCGGCAGTGTCGTCGAGCCACCGTGGATGAGCCAGTAGACGAGCGAGCCGAGGGGCACTCCGAGCGCCAGCCCGCACAGCGCGAGCAGGCCGCCGGAGGCGAGAACCGCCCATTGAGGCCTCAGCTGCACCCGCGCGCCCGCGCGCCGCGCTCCCTGGCCGCTGCGTGTCCAGCGGCCGCGACGAACCAGAGGCAGCTCGCCGGCGAGCGCCGCGACCCCGAGCGCAACCAGCACGAGCGACAGGGCACAGGCGGCCGCGGTGTCGAAGCCGAGCTTGAACTCGGTGAAGATCGCCACCGTAAACGTCTGGTATTGGACGATCTCGAACGCTCCGTACTCGGCCAGCAGGCCGAGTGTCACCAACAGACAGCCGCCGAGCACCGCCGGCAGCATCTGCCGCAGCGTCACCTTCCAGAAGACTCTCCACGGTCCCAGCCCGAGACTGCGAGCCACCTCCTCGAGCGCCGGGTCCACTCCGGCCAAGCCGGCCACCGCGGGCAGGTACACCAGCGGGTACAGCGAGAGCGTCATGATCATCACCGCCGCCTTGTAGCCCTGCAGGCTGTGATCGAGGGAGACCCAACCGAAGCCGATCACGAAGTCCGGGATGCCGAGCGGCAGCACCAGCAGCACCGCCCACACACGCCGCGCGGGAATCGTCGTGCGCTCCACACACCACGCGGCGGCCACGCCGATCACCGCGCACAACGCCGTGCTCGCGACCACCAGACGCACCGTGTTCCACAGCAGCACGGCCGTGTTGTGACGCAGCAGCAGCCGCGACGCTGCGCTCCATCCGGATTGCTGCGCCTCGATCACGAGGAACACCAGCGGCAACAGGACGAGCGCCGCGGCGAGCGCCGCGCCGAGGATCGTCACGAGCGGCGGGCGACGCCGGCGTGAGAAGGCTCGCGCCCACCTGCCTTCGATACGGGGCTGGGGGGGCGCGAGCGTGTTCATCGGCTGTACATCGACGGTCCGTCGGGTCTAGGTCGAGACCGCGAACGGAGATGTCGGTGGTGGCTGGGGCATCACAGTAGTCCGAGCTTCTGCTCGAGCGCCAGCGGTGCGCTGCCGTCGCCCAGTTCCGAGAGCGTAATCGGCACGGGCTGCAGTTGGTCGAACGGGCGCAGGATGCTCGCCCCGCGCACGCCCGGGCGCAGCGGATACTCGAAGCTGTCGCTGTGAGCGATCACTTCCTGTCCTTCGCGGCTCACGAGGAATGCCACGAACGCCTGCGCCGCGGCCTGGTGGGAGCTGGACTTCAGCACAGCCGCGCCGGAGACGTTGAGTAGGGCGCCGGGATCGTGTGGGGCGTAGTAGTGAAGCGCCGAGTGCAGTCCGCTCCGCCCGACCTCGGCGCGCAGGCGATACCAGTAGTAGTGGTTGATCAGCCCGATCGCGCTCTCGCCGTTGTTGACCTGCGCGACGACCGTCTCGTTGTCGGGGTAGATCCTGCTGTTGGCCTTGATGCCTTCGAGCCATTTTTCGGCTGCGGCCGCCCCGTCGACCTTGGTGATCGCGGTGATCAGCGGCTGGAAGTCGGTCTCCGAGGGAGCCACCCCGAGCTTGCCTTTCCACTGCGGCTGTGCGAGCGCGAGGATCGAGTTCGGCAGTTCGGCGGCCGAGAGCTGGCTGGTGTTGTAGACGAGCACCGACATGCGTCCGGAGACGCCCACCCAATCTCCCTGCGCGGAGCTGTAGCGAGCGGGGATGGCCGCGAGCGTGGTGGGGAGCAGGCGCGCGAGCAGGCTCTGCTCGCGCAGGTGTTCGAGCACGGGGGTGTTCTCCGTGTAGAAGACGTCCGCCGGCGAGCTCGAACCCTCCTGGACGATCTGATTGCCGAGTTCGGCCTCGTCGTCGGAGCGCACCTTCACCTTCACCCCTGTGCGCTTTTCAAACGCGCTGACGAGCTTCGCCGTGGTCTGTTCGTGCTGGCCGTTGTAGAGCGTGATCGTCTGACCCGCGAGCGACCCCGCGGTGGAGGGTGTGCCGCCCGACGCGTCTGTGGCTCCGGTCGAGGAGCCTCCTGATCCACCGCATGCAGCGAGCGTCAGGGTCGCCGCAAGGATCGCGGCGACGGCGATCGAGAGCTTGATGTTGCGCATGTCTTGAAATCTCCTCTGTGGATCGCCCCGGGACGAGGCGGCTTGTCGGCGATACCCGAGCTGTGCGATCGGGATTGGAGCGGCAAGGTATCACATGTAGTTAGGGTGCCCTAATACGAGCTTGCGTGCGTCGGCTTGGCTGCGTCGCCCCCCGGGCTTGATTGCGGCCCGTCCGGAGTTGTCTCCCTCACTCCGAGCGGGGTCTCGGTAGGACCCGTTTGGGGCAGGTACAGTGCAGATCAATCGTGCATGGCGATCTGGAGCAGTGGAAGCAGCGGGGCGAGTACTTCGATTACCTCGGGTTCGAGGTGTTCTTCCGCAGGGAGGGCGCCGGCCCCAACCTGCTGCTCGTACACGGGTATCCGTTCAACTCCTACGACTGGACCGAGATCTGGCCGGAGTTGACGAAGCGGTTCACGGTGATCGCCCCGGACATGCTCGGCATGGGCTTCTCGGAGAAGCCCGTCGCATACGAGTACTCGGTGCACGATCACGCCGACATGCACGAGGCCCTGCTGAGGGAGTGCGGCGTCGAGGAGTGCCACGTGCTGTGCCACGACGTAGGTGACTCGGTGGTGCAGGAGCTCCTGGCGCGGCACGAGAACGCCCCGGAGGCGGCGCGGGCGCTGCGGATCGACTCGATCACGTGGCTGAACGGCGGGATGTTCTACGAGGCCTACACGCCGCGGCTCGCGCAGAAGTTGGTGTCGAAGACGCCGCTGGGCGGTGTGGCGGCGAGATTCCGTGAGACCTCGGCGATGCGGAGGCTGACGACGCGCACGATCGAGGAGATGTTCGGTCCCGACACCAAGCCCTCACCCGAGTTGATGGAGAAGTTCCACGAGATCCTCGAGTACAACGACGGCAAGCGCGTCACCCACCTGGTGGGACGGTTCGTGATCGACCGCGAGCGCCACCGCAATCGCTGGGTGCGGGCGATGCGCCGGACGCAGGTGCCGATGAGGCTGATCGACGGTCCCTGCGACCCCAACTCAGGCCGACACATGGCCGAGCGCTACCTGGAGGTGATCCCCGATCCGGACGTGATCATGCTCGATCCGGCGATCGGACACTGGCCGCAGATCGAGGACCCCGCTGGAGTGCTGCGACACTTCTTGGAGCACGTCGAGGGAGTCACGGGCGCGGGGTCCGAGCACTCCTAATTTGTCAAGACTCCGCGAGCGCATGTGGAGCGGAGCCGTCGCGCACGAGCATGTGGACGGCGCTCTGGATGAGCAGCGCGAGTGCTGTGGCCAGGGCGAATGCGGCGGCGGTGTCCAGCCGGTGCAGCGCTATTGCCAAGGTGAAGCAGAACACCGCGAACGCACCGAACCCGCTGAGCAGCCCACGCAGCAATCGGAGCAGGTCGTCGGTGCCGCGCTGGGCGTGGGTGAAGGTGGCCAGCACGGTTGCGATTATCGGGAAGGGCGCGAGCAGTCCGCTGAGCTGTGGGCCGAGCCAACCGGCCACGGCGGTGAGCGTGAGGACGAGCACGAGCGCGCACGTCGCACGCATGGGGAGATCCCAGGTTGGAGGTTTGGCCTCTGCGCTCATGTCCTCGCCAGGACGAGGGAGCGAGGCGAGCCCGACCAGCATCGCTGCGACCGCGACGCCGAGGGCAACGCCCGCGGGCAGCGAGAGTGTGCTGAAGCCGACGGTCGCGGCGGCAAAGGCGAGCCAGCCCACGAGCATGCTGGCGCCCCAGAAGAAACGAGAGGCGAGGCGACCGTAGACGACCACGAACGTGATCAACGAGACGAGACCGAGCAGGGTCGCGGTGGCGGCGGTGGCTGCGAACTGCCGCCCGTGGGCGAGCGCGTAGGCGAGCAGGATCGGGCCGGCGACGACGGGCAGGCCGCCGATCAAGCCGCCGATTCGTGGTCCGAAGCGACGGGCGGCAAGCGAGGCGCCGACCACGAAGGCGGGGGCGAGCAGCAGCTTGACGGCGAGCAGGGTCACGCGGGGATGATTGCGCAGACTGGCGCTACCGGCGGGGCTCGAGGGTGACCGGCGCGACGTTCGCTCGATCCCCGTCGATCCCCAGTGCGCCCGCGACGACGCGTGCGGCCAGGAGCTCGTCGTGAGGCGCGTGCCCGGCGAGTGCGATCACGGCTCCCTCGAGCGCACCAAACAGGCCGAGCGCTACGGCTCGGGCAGGGGGTCCCGGTGGAATCGAACCATCCTTGCGCCCGGCGTTGATGAGCTTGACGCAGCGCTTGACTCCGGTCTCCCAGATCCTGTCGGTCTCGCGACCGACAGGATGGTCTTGACCGGCGAACTCCAAGCGCAGCGCCATGACGACACGGGCAATGTCGCGACGGCAGAAGACGGCGTGGCCGCGTGCCAGCACCACCAGCTGGGTAACGGGATCAGGTTGTCGTGCAGCCGGCGCGCCGACCTCGCGCGTCCAGTTCTCGTTCACCCACTCGATCACTGCCAGGGCAAGGTCCTCCTTATCCTTGAACTGGTGATACAGGGCACCCCGCGTGTAACCGGCCTCGCGCGCTACGTCCTCGAGTACGAGGTTGCCGTAGCCGTAGCGCGAGAGACCGCGCGCAGCCGATTCGAGCAACGCCCCGCGTGAGCGGACGCGACGCTCAGCCTGCGTGGAGCGCTCTGGCGCGGACGGCGAGGGTGTTCTTGTGGCGCTCATCGAGATCGAGGGGCGCGTTTGATCTCCTTACATACATACATACATGTATGTTATCATTCCTGCGCCGGCAAACAATGCCCATGCCTCATCACCGGCAAGCACCGTCCTCGATGCGCGGTGCGAGGAGAAAGGCGAGCGTTTCATGAGTGGAGGAAACGGAAGACTCTCGAACAGCGCGCACACCTCGCGTCCCTGGCGCATCCACGAGATCGTGTCCGACTTTCGGCTCGAGGACGTGTGGGCGCTGCCGGTTCGTGGCGAGAGGGACGACTTTCCCGCGATGGTCCGAGCCTTCGCCGCCGGCGACCCTTCGCGCAGCTCGCGGCCGACGCGGGTGCTGTGGGCGACGCGGTGGAAGATCGGCGAGCTGCTCGGCTGGGACGAGGCACAGACGGGGCTCGGAGAGAGAGTGCCGACGCTGCGCGAACGGCTGCCGCAAGACCTCTTGGACTCGCCAGGTCCCGAGTTCGATTTGCTCCCATTCACCTCGCTGTATCTGATCGAGGACGAGTTCGCGGCGGAGATTGCCAACGGCACGATGCACGGGGTCATGCACCTCAGCTGCGTCGCTGACGGAGCAGGCGGTTACCGAGGTCAGATGGCCGTCTTGGTAAAGCCGAACGGGCTTTTTGGAAACCTGTACATGGCCGCGATCAAGCCCTTTCGGCATCTGATCGTCTACCCGGCGATGATGCGACAGATCGAACGCGAATGGCCGCCGGCGGATCCGGGCCTCAATGCGGAGCCCCTTTGAATGCTCTGCCCAGCGCGAGCGTGAGTTGCTGGCTCGTCGGGGCGCTGTCTGGATCTATCAGGGATTGCAGCATGAGACCGTCGCTGACGCTCATGAGTAGTGAGGCGATGTGGCGAGCATCTTCGGGGTCGATGTCATCACTACGCAATTCGGTGACCATCGCGGCGACGGTGTCACGCTGCTTGCGGTAGTGGATTAGAAGTTGCTCACGGGTTGCCGGCGAGCGTTCGCTGCCTGCGACGATTTGGATGAAGCCGAGAAAGTAGGGACGCATTGCGTCGAAGTCGTCGAGGATCATCTCAAGCGCTCGTGCCAGACGCTTGGCCGGCGGCGCGTCCTGGTCGGCGCTGATCGTGTGGGTGACGGTTTTGGCCCATTCCTCGAAGACGAGCTTGGCGGCCTCGTCCAAGAGGGCGTCCTTGGAGCCGAAGTGGTAGCTGATGGATCCGAGGTTGGTACCCGACGCTGCGACCAGATCGCGCGCGGTGATGTCGCCACGTCCGGACTGGCGCATGAGCGTCCTGGCGGCGCTCAGCAGCGCATCGCGGTGAGTCTCTCGTGGCGGCGTGGGCAACGGTGCTCAGCGGGAACGTTTCCGCGAGGTCAGTCCGCTTGTCAACAGCGTCGCCAGGCCGACGTAGACCGGCAGGGGGCGGCGATAGCGCGCAAGACCGGAGGCGATCGCCACGCAGTAGACGCGCAGAAGCTGAGTGTCGAGCCGTCGCATCAGGCGTTCGGCCCTGACGGACCCGATCTTCGCTTGCACGCGGCTGCTCAGAAGGGCTGCCTGCAGTGCGACGAGACCATACAGCGGGATTCCGCCGGCCAGCTCAGCTCTGATTAGCGGTTCGCCGGCGCCGTGATCGCGCACCAGCCGCTTGATCAGGCGAGCGTGCACGAGGTGAGCCCCGAGGAACCCGCCGCGAAACGGCGCTGCCGCACGCGTTTGGGCGCGATCAGTGAGCAAGCTAGCCGCTACGAGGAACGGCACCGTGGCGTGCGCTGTGACTCGCAGCGCGCTGCTCTCCTGTTCGCCGTAGCTCCCCGAGCGCGAGCTCGCAAGTGCGCTGGCGAGGATGCCGACGCCGAGACCGGACACCAGCAGGCCGACCCGCCCGGGAATATCCTTGGTAGCGATCTGCTCGCTAGCCGGTTCGATCTCGCTCATCTTCCCGGCAGCCTCACGTCGCTCGTGACCGAGGTTGTGGCGGGCGCCTCATCAATCTGAGTGGTGGGCTGCCAGCGAACTGCAGCATGTCCGTGCATTCGAAGCCGAGCCGTTCATACAGCGCGGCGTTGCGCTCGGTGGTGGCCTCAAGGTAGGCAGGCAGCCCCTCCTCGTCGCAGCGATCGAGCGTGGGACGCATCAGCTGGCTGCCGAGCCCTCGGCCCTGCGCGTCTGGCGCGACGCCGATATTTGCGAAGTAGTAGTGCGCGCCGCGCAAGTGGCGGCGCTCCACGGCCGTCAGCAGGCCGATGGCGCGTGGGAGGCGTCCGCGGAAGATGTTCGTAAAACGCCCACCGTGCGCGAGCAACAGCTTGGGCGGTAGGTGCCATTGGCCCGGAGGCATGCAGAGGGCGGCACCCTGCAGTCCATCTGAGGTCCATGCGCACCCACTCTCAAACGAGTGCGCGAGCTGGATGGCGAAGTATTGCTCGAGGCGAGCCGGCCGGCTCGCGCCTTTGCCGATCAACCAGCTGAAGACCGGGTCGTCGAAGAATGCTGCCGCGAGGGCATTTGCCAGCGGACCAGACTCGCTTGCGTGCGCTACGCGCGCTGTGAGCGACGAAGCATCCGTCGGGGCCACGTGGATTGTGTCGGCTTGCTGCGTGGTCTGCGCTTCGCTGCTCACGGGACCGTTATAGCAGACTTTTATACAAATGTATAATTCTTGCCAGAGGCGCTACGCGCGGCTTCCCGGCGGGGCGAATGGCGCTTGACGGTACCGACTAGGCGCCTGCTGAGCCAGAACGACTCCCCCGGTGGTTGGCCTGTCCCGAGATTGACTCCACAGGGACCGTTCCGGGGTCGTAATACGGCTTGTGCTCTAGCGCCACGCGTCAAGCACTGGTTCGCGTTGACGCGCCGCAATGGAGCCAACCGAAGTCAATGCGAACCGCTTCGCACGGTTCGCCGGAGGGCGGATCGTGCTTTGACAGTGAGGGTCAACCGCGCATCCGCGGCTTATAGAGTCGTCTGATGTTGCTCGGCAAAGACTTATGCGTTGAGCTACTAAACCCGCCGTGCATAGATGTACAGGTCGCCCTCCCGCTGGTGAAAGCCGAGCCGCGTAAAGCTCATCCGATCGAGTTGCCGCAAGATCTCATAGGCATAGCGGCGAGGGCGCTCTCGATCCACGATCTCGTTTGATCCGGGGACGAGGAGTCCGCGTATGTACCGCAGCTCCGGTCCGGACCGGTCGAGAAACCCTCCTGGGACCGAGATCACAAGACAGCCATCTGCGCGCAAGACCCTGTACGCCTGTCGGAGTGCCGAAGGAATGTCAAAAAGGGATGACTGGTAAGTGCGCAGTGACAGGTACAAGTCGATCGATGCGTCGGCGATCCCTTCGAGCGTCTCGGCCCTGTTCCTGACCTGGCGCAGCTCGGGTCGCACGCGCGCCGCGCGTTCGAGCATTTGCGTCGACAGGTCCACGCCCGTCAAGCTGCTGAACTTGGGACAGACCTTCGAAAGATCCCGGCCGGTGCTTACGCCCACGTAGAGGACGTCGGCGTTGATGAGCCTGACACCCAGATAATCGTAGATGTCCATGACCTCATCCGCCCAAGCCGATCCGGTGAGGCGGCGCACGTCGGCCTCATCGTCGTAGTCGAGGTACTTGGTGGTGAAATACGCCTCGCGGATGTCATCCAGCTCCTTTACGACCCCGTCGCGATGCCCGCAAAGTGCGGCCAAGTCGTGAATCGTCAATTCCTGACGGAGGATCGCATCATCCAAGCGAACGTCCAGGCGCTTCGGAAGCTCCTTCGCCAGGAAGTCGGAGATCGTCATTCGCGCAAAGAAATTGCTCTCCGAAATGACTGGCTCCATAGCCTCAGCCGGCGCAACCCGCAGCGGGTGGGCGCGCTTGAGCCCGTGGCTGATGAATGCGTGAGCTATGGCCGCGGCGGCGGCACCGGCGGCGGGACGAGCGCCGTCGCGCTTGGACTCGACGGTGCCATAGTCTGACACGGCCCTGATCACGATCCACGGGCGGGCGCGCGCGGACCCCACGCACGCGCTCACGAACCCCGCCGTCTCCATGTCGATCGCCCTCAGTTTGCCGTTCAATCCCCAGATCTGCCCCAGCAGCTTGGCATCCTGATGCAGGAAGCCCGAAGTCGCGATCCAGGCGTCTTGGACAGCGGGCCACGAAGTCTCAACCTCGGGCGGGACCGGCGAACCGAGCCTGCCCAGTGCAGCCAAGAGCCGGTCGCACGCAGCTGCGCGCCAAAGGCTGCTTTTGACGAAGAGATCGACGTCGTGCTTGACGTCGGCGCTCGGCTTGAACGTATCCTCCCACTGCGGTCGCAATTCCCCCGGCTTCGCGCGCCACTCCGTCGCGTCGAGCACCGCCGTGGCGAGCACGACCCCCATGTAGGAGATCTCGTTCTCCCGCCCGGCGGCGGTCCCGATGCAGAAAGCAACCGCTGGATCGAGCGCAGCCATGGCGTCGCGCGTGGCGAGCGCGAGCTTCGTGCTGCTCTGACTGTCGGCCAGCACGACTTGCACACGAAGACCCTCGAGGACACTCGACCAGCACTCGTACCTGTCCTCGATGGTCGACTCGGGCACCTCGGAGTCGAACTCGAACACCGCAGCCGCCGACCGCAGCTCGTCGCGCTTCGGTATGAGAACGAGAACATCGCAGGTCTTCGGAACGCTCACGCGATTAGGTTCGCAGATACCTCGGGGTTGGCGACTCCTCACGATCGGGAGCCGGCAAGCAGGGCGAAAGTTTGAGAAGGCAGAGCGCCAGGCATACGAGCTCTCGGCATCGACAGGTCAGCAGGGACCGGGAGGCTTCCATCCGGTCTCTTCCACGAGCGCAGCCACCAGCCGTGCTATGGGGAATCCCGATTGAAACGCAAGGGATTCTGGGAATGGAGCCAGCCGGGATCGAACCGGCGACCTCCTGCTTGCAAAGCAGGCGCTCTCCCAGCTGAGCTATGGCCCCTGGGTCACCGAGTTTAGAGAGGCGAGACCGGTAGCGATGCTACTTATCGAAGTCGAAGTCCCGCGGAGGGCGCTGCTCGAACCAGAGCCGCTCCTGCTCAGGCGTGTCGCGCAGGAAGTCCGGTGTCTCCTCCAGGACGTCCTCGACGGGGTCATCGGGCGCCTCGCCGGCCGCTGGCTCAGCCTCATGAGATTCCTCTGCGGCGCTCTTTCCGGGCATCTCCCATTCGAGCGATTCTTCGCCGGGCCTTTGCTCATCGGGGACCTCGCCCGATCGAGACCGCGCGGCGACCGGTGCAGCTGCACCCGGCACCGCCGGACCCGTCTCGGTTCCGGGCTCGTTCTCGAGCACTGTCCTCATGTCGATCTCGGCCGTCTCCTGACCTACGTTCGAGAATCCCGACGGCCCCTCCAGCTCGCTGCCGGCCTGCGGCGCGTCCTCGTGAGCAGGCGGCTGCGGAACGCCCATATCGTCATCTCTGGCCCCCGGCTCCTGGGCCCGTGCGGCTCCGAACACCTCGCACTCCTCGCGGGAAACCATCCCCGGATCGGCGCCTCGCAGGCGCTTGAGCTCCAAGTGCTCACGGATGGCGTCGTCGAGCAATCCCATGCGCCGCCAAACCATACTGCGCGACGCCGCGGTGCTCCGCCACCTCCCCGCGAACTCGTCACTACACTTGCTGTTCCCGCCCGCGCCAAGCGCAGACGCACGGGGCTATAGCTCAGTTGGGAGAGCGCCTGGATCGCACGCGAAAACGAGGCGTAGGCATGCCTTTCGTTCAATCGAACGAGAGGCCTGCAAATACTCATGTTTTCTGCGCCGAGACCGGCCTGTGCAGCGGCGACGCACGAGCGCGCATACGGAACCGCATACGAAACCCCGGTACCGCTGGGGTCGCACCGGCAGCTCGAACCCGCCAGTAGTCCCTACCCGCACGCAAACTTGCGGGAGTGGATTCCCGCGACGAGCGACACCCCTCAGACGAGCCGGCTTTGCGCGGCGAGCCGCCAGATCTGCTCACGGCGCAGGAGGCGGCCCAGCTGTTGCGGGTCAGACGCGAGTGGGTCTATGCGTACGCGCGCGAGCTCGGAGGCTGGCGGCTCCTCGGCGAGCGCGGGCCGTGGCGTTTCAGCCGCCGACGCCTCCAAGCACCGCCGAGCGCGTCCGGCCTGCCGGCCGGCACCGGCCCCCATCCACCTCCGCGAGAGCGCAACTCGACCGCGGACGTGCCGTTGCGGCGCAGACCGCGACGCCTACGCCAGGACTGAGACGGTGGGCCACAAGGATCGCTCGCGCGCGAGCACCGACGCGAACCGGGGAGGTCGCTAGCGATGGCGCGGCCCCGCAGCAGCAGCGTGCGCAAACAGACGCTTGGCGACGGCAGCCTCGTCTACTGGGCCAACTTGACCGTCGCGGTCGGCGATCGGCGCCGCGTCACCCTCGGCTACAGCCGCGAGGGCATGAGCGAAGCGCAGGCGCGCGATGAGCTGCGCCGCCAGGAGGCGCTCGTCGTGCTGGGAAAATGGCAGGATCCTCGACCAGCCGAGCCGGCAGGCGGCGAGAGGCTGTTCGAGTCCTTCGCGAACGAGGTTTACGCCGCGAAGAAGCGCGAGCTGTCCGACGAAGGCCGCTACATGTGCTGGGCGCTCGAGTTGCACCTGCTGCCGTTCTTCGGCGACTATCCGGTGCGAGCGATCGACTTCGAGCTGATCGAGCGCTACAAGCAGGCAAAGCTCACCGAGGCCGAGGAGATCGAGGAGCGGATCGCCGCGGGCGAGCCGGCGATCGACGAGCGCGGCCGTGCGATCCGGCCGCTGTCGCACTCTTCGATCAACAAAACGCTCGAGGTGCTAGCGAGCGTGCTCCGCCGAGCCGTGAAACTGAAGCTCATCCCCGAGAACCCCGCGGCCGACGAGGACGTCAAGCTGCGCGCACGCAAGCCGCGGCGCACGTGGTGCATGCCCGACCAGGTGCTCGATTTGCTCGAGGCGTCCGAGCGCATCGACCAGCCACACCTGCCGCGGACCCGCGAAGCCGCCGAACAGGTGCAGCGGCTGCGGCGCGAGACCTCGATGACGCTCAAACAGATGGCAGCAGAGCTCGAGTTGTCGCTGCCGACGGTGACGCACTACGCGGGGCTGCGGCTGGCCAGCCCACGGCCGAGTATCCGGCGTGCCATCGTCGCGACGCTCGCGCTCGCGGGTTTGCGCGCCAGCGAGCTGTGCGAGCTTCGCTGGCGCGACATCGACTTCACCAACCGGCAGATCAACGTTCGCGGCACCAAGAGCGACGCGGCGCAGCGGTCGGTGAAGATCGTCGATTTCCTACGCGACGAGCTCTTGCGCTGGAAGCGAGCCGCATCTGCCACCGGGCCCAACGACCTCGTCTTCCCGAGCGCCACGGGCAAAAAGCGCACCAAGGACAACATTCGCGCCCGCGTCGTCCTGGCCGCCCTACGCGAGGCCAACCGTGTCCGCCAGCTGCGAGACCTGACGGTGATCGACGAAGGGATCTCGACCCACACGCTGCGGCGGACCTACACCGCGATGATGCTCGCCCACGGCAACCCTCCGAAGTCGGTGCAGGAGGAAGCCGGGCACGCAGACGAGCGCACAACGCTGCGGATCTACGCCCAGGCGATCAACACCGACCTCAAGCCCACCAAGCGGATCCTCACGGTGCTTTGTGCATACACCACCCAGGATCTCGATGGCCACCTTGGGAGGCGAGCCACGCCTGCCACGATCACGTTCCAAGCAGGCCTCGTCGAGCGCGGGCGCGCGGTGCTCTCCGGCGGCCACACCTCAACCTCGACGATCGCCCGCCCTCGCCACGGGTCGCCGTCCGGGCGCATGAGCGTGAAAGCAGCCGGTTGTCCCTGATGCGCCTCAGCATTTGGAGGTATGCAACAAGACAACAGCGAGCAGACCACGACCAACGGGCCGCACGTGGTGATCGACGGCGTAACACTGGAAGCAAACCGCACGACGTTCTCCTTGATGGAGGTTTCCCGCGTGATGCGCGTGACGGAGTCCGAGGTGCGCAACATGATCAGACGGAGCGAGCTGCACGACATCTCCTGCGACGGCAGGCGTCGCCTTGACCCCGACGAGGTGATCAAGGCGGTCGAACAACGCGTGGCAAAGGGCGAACTCGAGAAACACGTCTTTGTAGAGCTCGCCGCCCTGATCGCCGGAAGGCTCTAACGCAATACCGTTGACTTAAGAGTAGAGCCTCTGCCCGCCTGCTGCTGCTTTGTCGTGGAGAGCGGGCGCAGCGTCGGGCGTCGGCTTGGATGGTGCTCGTCGTCCGGAGCGAGCACGACAGAGATGCGGACCGCTGCATCGCCATAAGGCAGGAGCGCGACCACGAGCAATCCAGAGTGCTGAGTCTCGTCAATACTGACGGCAAGCACGACCGTGTCTGGGCACCGAGGCTAATCTAGGACAGTGCGCTCTATGGCTGGTCCGAACCCCTACCTGGCGATCTACGAGCGTCTCGCGCCTGAGGCGTTCCCTGAGCTATGGCCATGGCAGCAGGAGGTTCTCAGCGCTATTCAAGAGGTCCCGGGAGATGCGGCGATCGAACTCCCGACCGGTGCCGGAAAGACCGTCCCCGCGCTCCTGATTTGCGAGGAGTACCGGCAAAGAACCGGACAGCCGGTCGCCTATCTCACCGGTACCAAGCAGCTCACCCAGCAGGTGAAGGCCGAGGCCGACCGCCTCGGTGTCCCTGTCGCCGCGTTCCATGGCGCAAAGGCCAGCTGGGATGATGATCGCAAGAGCGACTATGAGTTCGCGACGGCCATCGGAGTCATGAACTACTGGAACTATCTCAACGAGGCTCCCGGCGTGAACCCCGCCGGACTGCTCGTACTTGACGACGTCCATCTTGCTGAGGGCCCACTTCGGGACTTCTTCGCCGTCACGATCCACGCCTCCGACCCGCTGTTCGTTGAGGCGCTCGGGCGGATCCAGGCCCGCTTCGCCTACTACGGGATCATCAACGATCTACTTGAGGGAATCATCCCTGCGCTGCCAGCCGAGATGCTCTCGCCGCTGGATTCGTTGGAGGTGGCACGTGAGGTTGGCGCTCTTCTCGACACGCAGCTGGAGGACGGAAGCCCCGCCTGGTGGGCCTGGCGACGCACGCGCTCTCACGCCCAGGCGTGCTGCTGGCTTGTGTCTGCCCGCGGCCTGACGATCACCCCATGGATTCCGCCGAGCCAGACCATCGAGCATTTCGCCGATCCCGAACGCCGCCTGTATCTGAGCGCAACGGTCGGCGACCTCAACGATCTCCGCCGACGCATCGGATGCCCGCCGGTGGAGCTGGTCACCGCCGCCGTCCCGCCGCGGCAAGGCAGGCGGTTCGTCGGGTTGCTGCGTCCCGACCGGGAGCAGACGCCTATGGAGATCGTCACCGAGGCAGAGCCACTAATCGCCGCCGCGGGCAAGGCCCTGTGGCTGTGCGCTCGGTCCACCACCGCCGACATCCTCCAGGCCGCGCTCATTGACGCAAAGCTCGGCAACGTCCACCGCCTTCATGCGGACAACGGCGCCGCCGACTTGTTTGCTGCAGCGGAGACTGGTCAGCTGGTTTGCGCTGGCCGCTACGACGGTATGGACTTCCCGGGCGATTCCTGTCGATTGGAGATCCTGCCGGAGATCCCCGTCGCCACCAGCGAGCTCGAGGATTTCATCAGCGCCTACCTACGCGATGCGCCATTCGCCCGCTCGCGATTTGCGCAGCGTGTCGCCCAGGCGCTGGGGCGCTGCAATCGTGGCGAGTCAGACCGAGCCGTATACCTGCTCTGGGATCCTGGGTTCTTCAACGCGCTGGGAAACCGTCGCGGGCTAGGTCTTCTGCCCGCAGAGGTACGCCCGGACGTGTTCGCCGCGGTGCGACGCAGCGGCGAACCCGCGGCGGTCATCGCGGCGGCTCGCCGATTCCTCATGGGCGAGGACCCTGAAGATCCACTGCAGCCGGCGGCGGCGGAGATCATCGGCGCGTCGGCGCCCGCGGGCGATGAGCTAGACGGCGTGTTGCGGCTCTGGTCTGAGGACTACCGGGGCGCAGCCGAGCGCTTCGCGCGCGCGGCGGCAGCGACGGACGGTGCTGGCGAGCTGCGTGGCTTTTGGCTGGCGATGCGGGCGCTCGCTCTCACGCTCGCCAATCGCACCTACCAAGACGCAGGCGCCGGGCGTCAGGCGGCGTCCGCGATCGCGGACGCCATCAGCGCAGGTGGTGTCAATACCTTCTTCTCGCGACTACGAGCCTCTCAAGCCCGCGCCGCCCAAGCCCAGGCCGAGGATCACCGTACGCGAAACGACGGACTTTTCGCGAGCTGGGACGCGCTGCTTGACCGCCGGCGCGGGGCCCAGCTCGAGCGATGGCGTGCTGCGCTTCTCTCCGACCTCGGCGGAGACAGCCACGACGGGGTAATCCGCGCCATCTCCGAGCTCGGGCGACTGCTGGGTCTCAAGACGGAGGCGCCGCAGGCCAAGCAAGGAGAGCACGACCTGCTGTGGGAGCTGACGGGTCCGCGGCGGCGCCTGGTATTCGAGGTGAAGCTCGCACCGCAGGCGAAGAGCACCTCGATCAAGGACGTAAACCAGGCGGAGGGTGCGACCCGCGCGGTTGAGACGATGTCCGAGGGCATAGCGGTCAGGGGGCTGCTGCTGACGCCTCACGAGAAGCTCGAGTCGAAGACCGCAGCCCGACTTGACCGGGTCAGGCTAGTGGGACTCGGAGATGTGTACTCCTTCACGTCTGAGCTGCTGCAGCTCCTGGGTGTTTACGCAGACGGATGGAGTGAAGACGCCAAGGCGCGCGAGGAACGCCGCAACCTCGCGGAACCTGAGCTACCCGATATTGAGCTGTTGTGGAAGCGTCGCAAAGTGTCCGCTAGTCCGTGGGCTGCACTCTCTCGAAAGAAACGAGACTGACCCGCTCCATCTAGCGATTCTCGAACAGCCCCAGCCGTCCCTGATCGCCACGCGGCAGATAGTAAAGCTGCCAGTTCTCGCACTATTCCTCGCTGTCGCCCAAGAGCTGGTGGGTGTTCTGAGCGAGCCCGGTTCGGTCATAGACCCCCTCACAGCCGTACCACAGTCCGCCAGGCCCCTGGAGGGGACCGGCGGACGTGGGAAGATCGAGGGTGATGATCGACCGGATCGTGATCGAGGGCTACCGCCTGTTTTCCAGACTCGACCTGACGCCGAACCCCGGGATGAATATCGTCGTTGGCGACAACGAGAGCGGCAAGTCGACGTTGCTCGAGGCGATCGCGCTCGCGCTCACCGGAAAGATAAACGGTCGCTGGGCAAACGAGGAACTCAACCCATTCTGGTTCCACAGACCAACCGTCCTGAAGTTCTTCGAGACCTACGGCACCGATGACGCGACAGCACCACCACGACTGCTAATCGAGATCTACCTGTCCAACAAGATCGACGCGCTGCAGCATCTCCGCGGGGTGCACAACACACTCCAGATCGACTGCCCTGGGGTCGTGCTTGCCGTCACACCGTCCGAGGACTACCGCGCCGAGCTGGGTGAATACATGGACGGTGACCCGCCCACGATCCTCCCCGTCGAGTTCTACGAGGTCGACTGGCGCGACTTCGCCGATAACCGGCTCGGCCGACGGCCCCGCGAGCTCGCAACCTCTTACATCGACTCGCGGACCGTCCGCTCCACATCCGGGGTGGACTACCACACCCGGGAGATGCTCAGCGAGCACCTCGACACCCACGAGCGGGTGAAGCTCTCGCTCGCACACCGCCGCTCGCGCCAGCAGATTACCGACGAGACCCTTGCCGCGATCAACAGGCGTATCGAGGAGAGTAGTAAAGAGCTTCACCACAACCCGATCGGGCTGCAGATGGACCAGTCCGCCCGCGCTTCCTGGGAGACCGGGATAGTCCCGCAGGTGCAGGACATCCCGTTCGCAATGTCTGGGCAGGGCCAGCAGGCTGCGATCAAGATCTCCCTGGCGATGAGCCGTACCGCCGGCACCTGCACGTTCGTGCTGATCGAGGAGCCCGAGAACCACCTCTCATACACGGGCCTCTGGCGCCTGATCGCCCGCATCCAGGCACTCGCGGGCGAGGACCAGCAGCTGTTCGTCTGCACGCACAGCTCGTTCGTGCTCAACCGCCTCGGGGTCGACCGTTTGCTGCTGCTCAGCAATGGCGTGCCAGCGAAGCTCTCAAGTCTCGAGGGGAGCACCGTGGATTACTTCCGCAAGCTTGCCGGGTACGACACGCTGAGGCTTGCGCTGGCAGACAGGGCGGTGCTCGTCGAGGGACCGTCGGACGCGATCATCTTCGAACGAGGCTACCGCGATGCGACCGGCGCGCCGGCAATCGAGGCCGGGATAGACGTGATCTCGATGGGCGGGCTCACGTTCAAGCGGGCCCTCGAGCTCTGCGCAGCGCTGGACCGCGGCGCGGTCGTCCTGTTGGATAATGACGGCAAGACGCCGGAGGAGATCCGCAAGGGATTGGAAGGCATACTCCAACAGGGCAAGCGGGAACTGTTCGTCGGCGACCCGTCCGCCGGCAAGACGCTCGAGCCGCAGATGATCGCCGCCAACGGCGACGAGACGCTGCACAACGTCTTGAAGCTCGGTCAGAACACCGACGTTGAAAGCTGGATGTCGAACAACAAGACCGAGGCGGCGCTGCGGATTCTCGACTCGGAGAAGACGATCAAGATGCCTCCGTACATCATGGAGGCGATCGAGTGCCTCCGGTGAGACAACTGGTGCTCTCGGTCGCTGGCGGGCGCAAGACGCAGTCGATCGTCGAGGAGTGCGCGGGCGCGCCGCCAGAGCGGCGGATCCTAGTGCTGACCTACACGCAGACGAACCAGCAGGCGCTGCGTGCTCGGCTGAATGGCGTGCGGCCACTCAGAGCCCGTGTGGAGGTGCTCGGCTGGTTCAGCTTCCTGATGGCTCATTGGGTACGCCCCTACCTGCCGGTGCACTTCCCAGGTCTCCGCCTTCGCGGCCTGAACTTCGAAGGTGATCCCGGCATCTACGCGACCGGACGGGCCAGATTCGTGGACGGTGAGCAGCGGGCCTACCGCCTGCATCTTGCGCAGCTCGCCGTTGCGGTGAGCGAGGCCTGCGGCGGAGCGGTCATCGACCGACTGTCGCGGATCTACGACGCGATCTACATCGACGAGGTGCAAGATCTGAATGGCTATGACTTGGAGGTGCTGGAGCTGCTGTTGGACTCGTCTATTGATTTTGCATTGATCGGAGACATCCGCCAGGCGCTGCTGGCGACGAATCCGCGTGAGCCCAAGAACAAGCAATTCAAGGGGCCTGAGGTCAAGAAGTGGTTCGACAAGCAGGCCGCGGCGGGGCGCCTCGTAATCGTGCACAGCGGCCAAACATGGCGGTGCAACCAGACAATTGCGGACTTCGCGGACCGGATCTTCGACGCGTCGTGGGGATTCGACCCGACCGAATCACATAATGCCAGGAAGACGGGGCACGACGGAGTATTTGCGCTTGCCCGGACCGACGCCGCCGAGTATTTCGACGCGTTCGAGCCGCTTTGTCTGCGGCACAACGCGGGCTCCGCCCGGGGAGTCGATCTTCCGTTCGAGAACATCGCCATCGCGAAGGGCAGGGACGTGGAACGGGTGCTGATCTGGGCAACCGCGCGGATGGAAGAATTCCTCTGCGACGGCACCGTCCTGGAGGGAACACCCTGCTGCGAGTTCTACGTGGCCGTCACGAGGGCGCGTGCGAGCGTAGCGTTCGCTGTGAAGAAACCAGACGACGTCTCGCTGCCGGTATGGCACCCGAGCCAGGGCGTCTTTGGCTAAGTGCCGCGAACCCTGAACGGGTAGCACCTGGAGGCGCATGCGGTAAGCCTTCATCGTGCAAGAGGTGGATCCAGATGCCAGGCAAGATGGACTATTCGTAGGGGGCAGATCAATCAGTCGCGCGGGAACGTGCCTTGATCGTGGCATGAGCGGGCTTGCTTTCTAGTGCGCTCAGAATCATTTCGCGCCTGACGATGCGTTCAGCACATCCACGAACTCTTGGAAGACAGGATCAACGTTCATCCCAGCATCGTCGCACACACCGACACCGAGGCCCATACCTCGTTGAGCTATCCGTTTTCCCGCAGCCAGCGAGCAAGCTTTCCCACGTCTAGAACCCAAAGCTGTCCGGCTTCCCACGACGCTGCTGGACCCTTGACGAAGCCTTCTATCTGCTTGGCAGTCGGTTTGGTTTTCAGATGATGGGTCAGGACTCGGCGGGCAAACTCACGCTTATCGTCGGGCGTGTCCCAGTCAAGCTCAGTTGTTGCAAAGAAGACGTCTGAGCTGTCGTGGTCGTCCGCGTACACCACCAGGGCATACGTGCTGCCCGAATAATCGCTCACCTCGGCATATTCACCGGCGTAGTACGGCTCAAACTCTCCACGCCAATCGACATCCACGGGATAGTCGGCAGCCTCACCACGCGGGGGATATTGCCAACGCGAGGTGTAAGGCTCTGCGCCCGGTTGCATGATCGTCCAACTGGCTTTCAGCAGTCCCCGTACTCCAGAATCGAGTGCATCCTCCGGCCGGAGAGTCAAGATCACAGGCTGCGCACCAGCGTTGCTGTTGGACTGCCATGCAAGCCCGACCCCGGAGCGCGCTGTGACGTCAGCAAAGAACTCAAATGCTTGTGAACGGACGCTGCCCTTTAGACCATCGGGGTCAGGTATGGCTACGGAGATTCCGACCTTAATCGCACGCACGCTCGCCCACAGTCTCCGCCCATACCGCAGACTAATCTTTGAGCTCAGGCTGTAATCGACATAGATCGTGGGTGCCAGGTGCTCCCTCGTGAAACTGACCAGCTCGCCGAGAGCCTGCCATGCCTCTGGGCTCGCAAGCTCCCGCCACGTCTTCTCCGATCGTTCCTCAGGCATCTCACCGAGCGAGACCGATGGAATGTCGAGGCTGCCGTTTGCGATGATCACCTCGCATCGAATCGAAGCCTCGCTGCCAGCAAGCTCCGCCCGACAGTGGATGACGACCAGCGGGAGATACTCGGCGAGGGTTTCAAGTGCTGGCCGGTAGCGGCCCGCCGCGCTCTCGCACACAAGGACCGCGACATGAGCCTTCTCCGGCCAACGGCGACGGTTTCGCGCCCAGTACTCCAAGACGCGAAAACCATGAGATGTGTCGGCCTCTCCCAGCTGAACCTCGACGCTGTAAATGCGTTCCTCGCTCGAGACGAGGATGTCGAGGCGCCCGCCTTCTCCAAAGTGCAGCTCCTGAGCCTCAATCTGCATGTCGCCGAGCCCGAGCCGCGAAGGGTCCTCAGCTAGCCAATCATGTAGGCGCTGCTCGTCGTAGCCTGCATCTTCAAGTGAGATGCTGGGGACTAAATCGCTCATCGGCTTGCCCCGGTCGCGGCGCTTGCTCTCACGAGGGTCACTAGCCAATTTTACGCGCAAGTATCTCCAGGTCGTCCAGCGACGGGATATCCAGTAACCCCGACGTCGGGAAGCCGGCTCCGGTCTTAAGTAAACGGCATTGGTTCTAACGCCCGCGGCAAAGCTCGGCCCCGAAGCCTGCGGAGCCGAGCTCGCCCTCATCGGCGACAAGCTGCACTACTGATCACGCACTCAGCTGCGCCGCCGCTGGCGCCGAGACGCAGATCGGCGTAAGGCACCGCGGCGTGGGCTCCCCGTCCTTGGTCGTCCAGCCCTGCTCTCGCGGCCAGCGCGAGAGTGTGTTTGCGAGCTCTTCCCGGCGTAGACGGGTGCGCCAGAACGCTTCGTTGACACCGGGCACCCAGATCCGCCGGTAGTTCGTCCCGAGCGTGTCATCGACTGGCACCCAGTCGGGCTCCCACGGACGCCGGTCGCGTCTTGATGGGAGGTGTTCGCCCTTCGCCCAGCGTGTGAGCGTCGAGCGCGCCTGAAGATCGATGATCTCGCAGAACTCGCGAAACGTCAGCCAGTCCCGCACGGCAGAAGCGCCCTCGACGGGCATCAGGGGCTTGCCGAGCTTGCCCTTGTCGATTGCTTCCCAGTCGATCTTCTCCGCACCCGGGGGATCGGTGTCCGCTACCGGCAACCACGTCGCCTGATCCAGCCGGTAGAGATCCAGCTTCTTGATCGTGTCAGCCTTCTGCCGCGAGAGCTGCACGAGCTGGTGAGTTATCGCCGAGCCCTCCAACAGCTCCCCTTTCAGCTCCTCCACCAACGCGATCAAATCCTCCTGGCGACGCATGATCACCTCGAGACGATTGGTCTCCCCCACCTCGCCAGGAGGGAGCGCCAGCGGCGGGCTTGGACGGGCGTGTTTGGCTTGCAGTCGGTGCGCCGCTTGCTCGAGACGGCGCTCCTCGTCCTCTATGCGTCGCAGACAGATCAGCTCCTGCTCGTAGGCCTCGACGTCGGGTCGTTTACGCAGTCCCACCCCTGTCGTGAGGATCTCCCAGCCGATCTCCGTGGCGCGGCCGGCGACGACCTCTAGCATCGCGGGAGCTTTCCTATCGCCGTAGAGCGCGCGCATGTCCCGCTCGGCGCCGCCGTTGTCGAGCAGCGCTGCCGCGTAATACGGGATTGGGGGATTGACCTCCCCGCCCGTCGCGGGGTAGCGCTCGTTGAAGAGCCTGCCGGCGCCTTCAGCGATCTGGTTCGCCAGGTGACGAAACTCATGCGGCGTGTAGCCACAGTAGGGCGCTTCCTCTGCAGTGACGTGCTTTGGCAGCTGCCGAGGATCCCTGACCACGAGCGGACGCTGCCCACCGATCTTCCCAGCAGCCCGCACATGGATCCAGCTCGGCTGCACATGCTGCCAGCCCGGCATCGCCAGGAGCAGGGGCATCGACGCGGTAGCAGGCGGCTGACCCTTCCCCACCAGCCAGCGATCGATCAGCCTCAGATAGCTGTCCACGACCAATGCGGCCTGCCGGGGAATGGGCTTGCGGCGCACCTCGTCGCGATGCTTGCCCTTCTGAGGACGCAGATCAAGCGCAGCCCCACGCCGGCAGTCAGGCGGAGGACCGACATAGTCGGGGATGTAGTCCTCACGGCGCAGCCGCGCGATCGCGGACTTACGCCCGCCGGTCAAGATCATCAGCACGAGCAACAGCCGGTCGCGCATCGGTCGCCACAACCCGCTCGTGAACATCGCATGGTCGCTCAGAGCATTGATCGCGGCCAGCTCCTCCTCGAGTGCGCCGACACCGAGACGATCGTGGATATCGCGCGTCATGGCCTGCAGCGCACCGCGAACGACCTCTATCCGCGGCGCGAGAACTTCATAGCCGCCGCGCGGCATCTGCGGCAGCTCGATCTCGGGAACATACGTCCAACGCTCGCACGCCGGCAGGCTCCGCAGGCGATACGCGACGTCAAACAGGCGCCTGGCCTCGACGACCGTCAGTTTCACGCTCGCCGCCGATCGACGACCCGCTCCACGGCGCCGGTTGGCATGGACAGACTGCAACGAGAAGTCATAGACCGCCGTCTGTGCCCTCGCGGCCGCAGCCTCGGGGCCCTCCGAGATCATCGCGGCGACGATCGGCACCCAATCCGCCGGGATTGCCCTGAGGAGCAGGTCGAGGTCGACGCGAGCGTGGACGAGTCCACCCGCCCGCATGACCGCGTCGCGATACGCGTCATACAGGGCAAACGGTGGCAGCACCGCACGCCGCCTCGCGGTGTCATCGAAGCACCGAGAGCAGACGAGGCCCGGGCGCTCGGAGAGGGAAGGGACCTCCACCCCGGCCACCACCGGCCTCGCCTCGACGTATTGCTTCAAGAATTCCCGCAACTGCGCAAGGAACGGGTATTCCTGCTGCTTCTGGCCGACCACCGCGAACAGAACACGATGAGCCGCCTCGAGCAGACCGTCATCCATGACGATCACCCCCCGGTCCAGAAAGCTGTGCATCCTGCCCAGCGCGCCCCCAATCGCCGCAAAGGTAACAACGGCCGCCACCCCCCGATGCACGCCATCTCGGCCTAACCGCGATGCACATGCACATCGATCAAGCCCGCTTCCTCGAGCAACTCGGCACGCGCGGCGTCAAGCCGGCCCGCCTGGGCAGCCCTCCGCTGTTCGCCAACCCAATCGCGCAGACGCACGTCGTAGCGTCCGCCGAGCGCAGCCTCTTGCGCGAGCCTCACCCGCCTCTGAAACCCCTCCTGGCGCGGCTCCCACGTCCAACCCGGGAGCGACTGCAGCAACGCATCAAGCTCAGGATCCGCCCCACGACGACGGCGACGACGATGAACCCACGTCCCGAGCTTGAAACCGTCATCGCAAACATACGACGCCGGTACCCACGCAGAGCGGAACTCTCGAACGTACACCCACAAGTGCGCCAGTGCTTCATTCCGGAACGTGACAGGCGTCCTGATCGGCCACAGATCGCCTCCAAGCGACCGCCGGAGTATCTGGTGGCGCTCCACCCCTTGAGCCAGACACGTACGCAGCCGCAGTCCCAACGGAAACCCGTCATCGCACTGATACCGGCGCGCAACCGGCACCCTGCCGTACTCGACCTCGAACCTTCCAAGGCGTCGCAGGAGGTCTTCATCGACTGCACGATCCTCAATGAAACCGGCACGCTTGCCCGGGACGCTTCCCATGTCATGATCATGCCGCTGAAGAGGGCCAAATCGCCGCATTGACGCCCGCACATCCTGCCCGTAGCAGCGGAGCGCGCTATCCCCATGTGACTATTTGCCGGGTCCTAGTGACGCCTGTTATCAGAGGAACCGTCGTGCATCTTGCCCCGGACGGACCACGTTGCGAACGTCGGACTCCCACCACGCAGCACTCGTGCTACATCCGCTGGAGCGAGTATCGTCCGCCGCACCCTCGATCGCCACATCGTCGACGAACACGTGGGGCATGAGTGGACCCATAGCTCGGTGGGTATCTAAAAACTCGTCCGCGAGTGCCGATTCAGATCGGGGTCGGATGATAAGGCGAAATCTTCCCCGACCTGGTAGGGGTATCAGCTCAAATCGGCCCGCAGCTCATGCTCAGTCGCAACGCTGGTACAGCACGTCGAACGGAGAGAGTTGTTCAACATTCACGTAACGATCTCCGAGAATCGCCTCGATCTCCTTGCGACTGCTTCCACCCCCACGTATCTCGACGAGTATCCAACGCGGAGCGTGTCGCTCAAACTCTAGACCTGCAAGTACCTGTGGCTCAAAGCCCTCAACATCAAGCGAAAGCAGGTCGATCTCGGGCGCTTGTACCTCATCTAGAATAGACGACAACGTACGGCCTGGCACCGTAAATTCATGTTCAGGCTCCTCTTGAGCGACAGCATGCGCCTTCTCCACCCAGGCACGATCAGCGGCCTCGGAGTCTCTCGTGCCCGCGACCGTGGTCATCATGCCGCCATATATCAGGCGGACAGGTTCTCCGTTGTTGTCTTTTGAGACCAAGGCGCAGTTGAATACCTGGGAGTCCTCTCGCTCAATACGTGCCTCATGATAGAGCGCCGGTACCGGCTCGATCAATACACCACGCCAACCGCGAACTCGTTCCAGTCGATAAGTATTGGACTGAGAGTAGCCGTCATTGGCGCCTGCCTCGACGAAAAAGCCACTATTGAAGTCAAGGTGACGCTCAAGTTGTGCGTCCATATCGTGCAATGCGGGGGCGGACAGTGAGTAGTCTCCCTGCGCCTCAAGAGCACGACGATGCCTTCTCGCGCGTGCATGGCGGGTGCGCCAAAAAGCACTACGCACAGGAGTGGGCAAACGAGATATGGATTGTCCTACAAATACGCGCCAGCGCGGGAGTTTTAGATCCGTCTCGTACATAGGTGAGTGATCGCTTGCCACCGCAGCGCTATTGGCTATCTCGTGGGTGACTAACTGGTGCGTTTACCCTGCTCATAGTCCGGCAGGATTTGTGCCGGTTTCAACTGAGACACCCAGCGAACCCCACTGCCAGGTTGAACCATTCCACCACGACTCTTGCAGGATGCCGTTGCTGCCCACGTAGTACACATATGTTTCGCCGCCTACTTGCGGGTGAACAATGGTGGGGGTAGTCCCTGCTGCCATTGCATGTCCGAGTCCGTATAGGTGCCAGCCTCCTTCACCTGTGTACAGGTCCTCTTGGAGTTCGCCGTTACTCCCCCGGAAGTACACATCATCCCAGCCTGCAGGTGGATGAGGGTCAGCGGCGGGACTACTCCCTGGCGCGATCGGGACATTGACGTTGGCGGATTGCCACTTTTCCCCGTTCCACCACGACACCTCGAGTGTGTCGCTGGCTCCAGCGTAATAGACGGCTGTTTCGCCACCGACCTGTGGATGGCGAATCGAGGGTGTGGTGCCTGCCTCTACGGCTGGGCCGAGTCCGTATAGGTGCCAGCCTCCTTCACCTGTGTACAGGTCCTCTTGGAGTTCGCCGTTACTCCCCCGGAAGTACACATCATCCCAGCCTGCAGGTGGATGAGGGTCAGCGGCGGGACTACTCCCTGGCGCGATCGGGACATTGACGTTGGCGGATTGCCACTTTTCCCCGTTCCACCACGACACCTCGAGTGTGTCGCTGGCTCCAGCGTAATAGACGGCTGTTTCGCCACCGACCTGTGGATGGCGAATCGAGGGTGTGGTGCCTGCCTCTACGGCTGGGCCGAGTCCGTATAGGTGCCAGCCTCCTTCACCTGTGTACAGGTCCTCTTGGAGTTCGCCGTTACTCCCTCGAAAGTAAACATCATACCAGCCCGGAGGTGGAAACAGATCCACTGCCGGACTGCTGCCAGGTCCCATCGGCACGTTTATGTTGACATATCCCCAATTTGCTCCGGTCCACCAGCTCGATTGGAGCGTGTCCCCGCTCCCAGCATAAAACACCGTCAGCGGCGGGGAGCTCTGTGTGTATTCAGTGCGTAGTTGGAGGTTGGCGGTACTGCCTCCCAACAGGGCGAGTTCGCGCCAGCCCTCGAGACCATGCTCAACGCCGATTAGCGCGTAGTTCGCCGGGTTAGTAGACGATGCTCTTTTGCACGTGGCGTTATCAACATTAATCGCATCTTCAAGGTTTGCTTTTGTAATACCCGCTTCGAAATGTCTCAGACCGTTTCCTTCGAAGACAAAGGTATTTGCGGAACCGGAATACTCAGTCGCGAACTGGGTACCGGGCCAGAAGTAGCTTTGGATCGTGTCGATGGCGGTGTTTCCAGAACCGGCGCAGGTCCCTATCCTCTCATTGGCCCATTCGGAGCTGTTGTATTTGGAGCGCCACTCTTGTAGGCAATACTCGAGCACGTCGCCGGTAGTCGTGTCCTTCAGGACTGGGCAGACATAGCCCCATGCCCCTACGTTGGTGCCGCTTCCAGTACGATTGAGAACCTGTGGATCAGCTTCCTCGGATATTACAAGCGTCGGGTTGCCGAACCAACTGCTCCAGGGCCGATCGTTAGTACCTTGGCTCCCGAACGAAACATAGTGGTTCATGCCACACGTTGTCCAGCAACCGTTTCCAGGAGCGGTGTCGCGTACCTCTTGACCCCAGTGACTACCGTACGCCTGGCACACATTTTGATGCCCATCCCACTCCTGATAACTACTGTAGGGCGTTGGCGTTGTGTATCCAGTCCACCCGCCTTCGTTGGAAGAATCTTGAGAAGTGAGCTGATCCCCAAGCCGGTAGTAGCCGCAATAGTCGCCGCTGGTAGAGAGCTGGATCTGCGGTGCGATGCCACCTTCGACCATATGAGCAAGCCCGCCGGCGCCTCCACCCGGCGTTGGGAGGTAGCCTGCGCCCACAGAGTCACATGCTGAGGAGGACGCGCCTGGCTGCCCGGTCTGCCAGCAGGTCGAGTTGCTTTCGCCATACCAGTAGAAATTGGATGTCCCATACGCCGCAGACGTGGCGGCGAGCAGCATAAAGGCTGTCAAGAGGCCGATGAACCCTGGCCGGAATGCTCCACAACTTGGGGCCTGCGACTGGCGATCCTTGCGAGACATCACGATCAGTAGTCCCTTCCTCCGGTGGGCGTTGGACAAGTGAGGCAAATTCAACGGATACGATTAGTACTTGCCTCTGCCACCACGGCGGAAGGGCCAATGTGGGAAGCGAGAGCTGTTCGATTGCACAATGTGAGAACCGTTGAATCTGATGTCCGCGCTCTCGCCACGCCGTGACGGGGCTGACCAGCGCATGGCCGAAGCGGTGGTAGGACCTGCCCCAGCCGCCATCCGGACCCGATGCGTCAGGTTCGTTTGCTATCGTCGCGCGGCTATGTCACCGGGCGCATGGGCAGTGTTTCAAGTGGGTTTCTTCGGCGCTTGTCGCGCACACAGGTGATGGGCTATCCGACAGCGTGGTAGTCAGGTGCGATCGTGGCTTTCCTACGCCGCTCGTCGTAGTGAGCGGGAGGCGCGGGATGTCGTGCTGCGTCGTGGCCTATCGGATCGAAAGACGATTCGAGCCGATGTCGCGCTCAGGTTTCTGAGGGGCGAGGGCATAGAGATCGGGGCACTGGATTTTCCCCTGCGACTGCCTCGTGGAACTCGGGTGCGCTACGTCGACTACGTTGACGAGGCCGGACTACAGGAGGCGCATAGCGGTACTTTGCGCGCTGGTCGGCCACTGATCGTTCCTGATGTGGTCGATGATGGCGCGCGCCTTGGGTCGTTCACGGACGCGTCGTTGGACTTTGTCGTGGCAAATCACATGCTCGAGCATGTGGAGGACCCGATCGCCGCACTCGAGCACCAACTGCGAGTGCTGAGACCGCGTGGCGTCCTCTATCTGACCCTCCCTGACGCTCGCAACAGCTTTGATGCGGAACGCGAGCGCACGACCGTCGAGCATCTGCTGCGAGACCACCGCGAGGGCCCAGAGATTTCGCGCCGTGAACACTATGAAGAATGTGCATACTTCATCGAGGGGCACCACGACGAGATATTGGCGCGGCGCGTCCAGGAGATGGAAGCAGAACATCTGCATCCGCATTTTCATGTATGGGAGCCGGTTACGTTCGCCGGGTTCCTCGCGGCGCTCAATCTGCCATTTTCTCTGGAGCTCCTCCAGTCTGGCGTGGGCGAGTTCGTGACTGTCTTGAGAAAGCGGTAAGCCTGTGAGCTGGTGCTGCCCTCTTGCTCACGTTTCGAGGTGACCGGAACGTATGTCAACGTGGTTGATCGGTCTTGATCAATTGCTCTAGTTGCAGGGCCAGTTCCAACTCCGCCTGATGCCCTTCGACGACTGACGCGCCCAGCGCAAGTTCGATGAGGTTCATGCGGTTTCGCATCGTGCGTCGGCTGACCCTGAGTGCGCTTGCAGCTGCAGAAGCGTTGCGACCAGCGGCAAAGTAGTGACGCAGAGTTGTGCGGAGGGTTGCGCCGGGGACTTTCTGATTGTCGAGCGGCGAAAGATATGTGTTTACCAACCAGCGAGCGCGAACATCGGGTTGGAGCCACGGGGCCAACAGCGCCACGTCGGCATAATGCGTGAATCTTTGATGTCGGCGGAGCGCCACGATCCACGCGCTCTGCGCCTGCCAATGCGTGAGACGCCAACCCTCCAGCCCCTCAGCGGTCTCTCCAAATGCGAGCGAGACCCCGTCCGGCCAGGTGGTTGATAGGAGGCGTTTGACGTCGCCTACGACGTTCTGCCTGCTCTGTCCGCCCAACCATGCCCATATTTTGTCGTCACCGTCTGTTACCGGCAACAGACGGCAATCCAGACTTGCGGTCAAACTGCCGAGGGTCTGCGCTGCACGTACCCCCGTGCCGACGATTCCCAGGTGCCAGATGTCCATCCGATAGCCGAGCTGTTCGGTGTCTAGGATCTCTCCCGCAAGCAATCGGCGCACGCGTTCCGCGGTTCGCCGTTGGGGCGAGCTACTCACACGTTGTGCCTCACAGGCGTACTCCCTGCTGATCGACGTGATCAATTCGTCGAGCAAAAACGAAAGTGTCTCCTGGATGGAACGGAGCGTCGCGCCGCGATCTCGTAGATCGTTGCTGCCAGCCTCCTGCATTACGAAGTTCTCTACCAGCACGTAACCGGCCAGATAGCAGCGCAGGACCGTTCCCAGTCCGATGCCACTGCGAGCGGCTCCTTGTGCTTGCTTCACCGCCTCGGGTGGGATGGACGGCACGTATGCGTCCCCATGTTCGATACTCGTCAGAGCGTATTCCAGGATTGCGATAATCGCTGTACGCTCTCCGTCTTTATGATCACACCTACCCAAATCGACCGTGACACTCTGGATGCGAACTGCGATCGCATCCTCGATCTCCATGCGCCGTGAGCGCAGGCGCTTGGCCACACCGATGCGAACCTCGTCGAGTGGCGTCGGGGCCTCGGTCTCCTGGTCGTGGTTCCTTGCCCTCGGCATCGACTCGCGTTTTTTGACGACAATCTCGCCGGTCAGGCGCTCGGGCGAGCGCCATACGACGAACGCCTCACTCGGATGCTCCGATGCTCGATCGCCAACGCTCTCGCTGACGGTCGATCGATCTCGCGCCACTACCCCACGTGGCGCGATGACCGGACTTGATCTCGGACAAGTGGGCCTGCGCCAAAAGCGTGATCTGTCTGTCCATGTGCTTGCGCGCCCTAGATGACGAAGCAGTCGCGAGGGAAGTCCGTCCCGTACTGGCGGGCCATAGCCTATATCACGGGAACCGGCAAGGAGCCCGGCGGGGCGGGTCGTAGCCCCCTACATGGCCAGTCCCACTGAGGCCAGTAGGGCACTGGCGCTGGGAGCCCTGGTCCGCAAACTGCGCCGTGAGCGTCGGCTCACTCTGCGTCAACTTGCCGAGACGGTTCCGATGTCGGCCTCGAATTTGTCGCGGATCGAGTTGGGCGCCCAAGGACCACCGGCCGACGAGATCATCGAGCGCATCGGAATCGCTTTGGATGCCAACCCGGCTGATCTGCTCCGCGCTGCGGGTCGCTACGCCACAGGCATGACGTTCGAGGAGGTGGTCCTAGCGCGCCTCGATGCTCTCAACCGCGACGTGCGTCAGATGAAGGACGACCTGCGCGAGGTCAAGATCGCTCTAGCCGGTTGCAGCAAGAGCTCGTGATCAGGGCCTTGCGCACCCGGGCGGCCGAGCCGGGGTCTGGGCTGAAGCGGGAGGACCAAGGAATCGAACCTCGAACTGCGGTTTTGGAGGCCTGCGTATGGCGGGCTTGCTGGCTTGGACAGGAGGATTTGGACGGTGCCGGTGTGTGTAGGACCGTCGTAGGGATCATACGCCGGTCTGACGGATGTGCAGGCATGTTGTCGGCGGTTCCCAACAATAATGACGTGCAATCCTGGGGCGCTCAGTTGAAGGGGCTGGCGATTGTGCGGGTCAAGACCGTGCTCGACGCTGCCGCGCTCGTGTACGCCCCCGAGGAGCATGGGCTGCTCCTTCCGGTGGCGTTCTATCGCGCCCGGGATGGGGCTGTGCATCAGGTGTGCATCAACCTCCACCCTGAGGTGGGCTGGCGCGTGATTGACCTCGCGGCTACGTTTGTGGGGCGGCTAGAGGGCGCGGACGATCTCCGTCCAAGTGCTGCTGCCTGCGCGAGGGACTACGCGCGGCAATGCCAGCTGTTCCACACTGGTCTCAGGGACATCCCGCCGATCTTGCATCCGCAGGCGGTGAAGGTTCGCTGGACGTCTCCTGCTCGCCGGCCGGCGAGGAGCGGGAAACCGTAGACGTCACAGACCCGCGATCTCCGCTGGCGTGTGACCCATGGCTCGAACGAGCCGTCCGGCGTTTTCGGTTGAGATCGTCGTCAGGATCCGACTGGGATAGACGATCTCGCCCTTGACGACCTGCGAGGTCGGGAGCTCTCCCATGAGCCGTTGCACCCGGCTCGTGGACGCATAGCCGGCAAGGCGTGCCAGCTCGGCGTACGTGTGCTGCTCGTCGCGCTCTCGCCAACGCGCGAACAGTTCCCGCACGGGGCGAACGTCGATCTCCCCATCGTGGAACCGGTGGAGGCGGCGGCGATCGTGGGCCTGCTCGAGCAGCCGCAGCACCCGTAGGTCGCTCAGGCCCATGCGCTGCGCGATCTCGCCTACCTTCAGACCCTCTTGCTCCAGTAGTCGCAACGCAACGCGTCGCCGCGCAGCACAGCTACGACACGGGCGGTCGGGATGCTCGACGCATCCTGGACACGAACTCGGGCTCTGCTTCCAGGACGGCGTGCTCATTGCTCTTTGACGCCCCTTCGCGGCGTGATGGCATTCACGGGCCTATCGCATGTTCAGTCGCTATTCCCACCCACGGATTCCGGCGCGTGGCGGCCGACGCGACGCTCTCAGATTCTTTGAGCCCGGGAGGCCTTAACCTTCCTGGGGTCTGGCGTGCGGGACCGCGAGCGTGCGGTCGTAGGGTTTCGTATGCCGCATACGAAACCCCCTCGGAGACGCACGCAGATACCGCTATGATCGCTCAAAGTCGGAAGGCATGCCTATGCACTCCGGCCCGAGAAACTCCCTGCAAAACAGGGGTTTTGGGGGCTATAGCTCAGTTGGGAGAGCGCCTGGATCGCACCCAGGAGGTCGCCGGTTCGAGCCCGGCTAGCTCCATAGACGAATCGCCTGCTAAGAGCCCGTTTTCTATGCGGATTGGCAGCTTTGGGCGTCGCCACCGAAGGGCTGAGGCCTTGATTTGTGCCCATTTGTGCCCAATGGATCAGCACTGAGACCCCGAGAAGTAGGTCGGATTACGCGGGCGACCCGGCCTCGTATGGTGTGCGCTGCTCAAAAGGCGCCCGCGGAAGACAACGGCCTCAAGGGGAAGTGGGCCAACCTCTTGGCTAATGGGCTCGCGGAGAAAGCGACAGCGCCCCGTGCGCTTACGCCGAAGGTGCTCCGCGAGCTCGAGCCCGCCGAGGTTCTCATGCTCGACCGGAGGCGAGCGGTGCAGTCGGCGTGCAGGGCACTGAGTCCGGCACACGTATGTGGCAGGGCCAGCGAATGGCACCCGGGCACGGTGTGCGTCAACCTTGAAGCCCCGGTCTCGTCGCGGCCAGAGCCTCCGAGTGCCGTGCAGACTGTCAGCGGCGTGGAGTCGCTGTGAGTGATGCGCTTGACGTCGTTCGGCGTCAGCTTCGTAGAAGGGTGTCGTGAGCCCGAGCGCCGCGACTTAACCGCTAGCTCGTCTGGTGCACGGCGGACTTGGTCCCGAGATCGCTGGCGGGTCACTCCTTCTGGCTGCTCGTATCCAATCCAGAAGTCCCGCGTACCTGCGTGCAATGAACCCTCTCAGGTTCCCGGTGCTGATCCGTCTTGACCGTTATCCGGTCCTCGAAGCTTCGTTGTCGTGGTCGTTGGGCTGGCGCCTTGCCGCACGTCCGTGTTGTCACTCGGTCGCAACTCTTCGCCAACAAAAGTCATGGGAGGCCAGAAATACGTTGGCCCATTGGCAAAGGGTGGTGGGAAGGGTCCCAACCAGCGCGGTAGGGCCAGAGCCTTTGGATACGCTTTTCGTTTCGTGCTAGACGGCCAGATTGTGTCCGAGATGATCGCGGCAACGAAGGCAGGGGCAACGAGTGCGACCAGCGGCAGGATCATCAGCCAAACATCCGCCCACGAGCCAGCCACAAGCTTGAAAACATAGGCAGTCGCAGCAAACGCGGCCACCTCGCTCGCTATAAAGGCTCCAACCCCGATCTTCCCCCACACCTCTTTATGCGGTGGCTCGGCATCTGTTCGCATGATCCCACCCCGCATGCCGATGATATCGCCGGTGAGTTGTAGTTTGACCTCACTCCCCCATCCCGCGGTCAAGATTCGCACCATGCCGCCATCCTCATAATCGAGGAAGTCGAAGGAAACGTTCGCCGTCGCTCGGCTATCGCCCAGATCAGGTCTCCCCACAGTGACCTGCGATACGTCCCGACATGTGCTGGAAAGCGAAATGTCTAGAACCCGCACGCCCTCTACCTCGATCCGAAGCGGATTCGCGGGTGCGATGTCCACCGCTCTAATTGGCTCCTTGCCAAAATTCGCGAATCGGAGATACGTAACGTAGGCCGCCTCAATGCGTTCCTCGGGCTGCCCCTCGCCAGATCTGTAAACGACTGCGAGTTCGTAGTCCTGCTCGTGGCGACTAGCGGTCGCGAGCGGGATAGCACCGACGTACTCGTAGGCGAGGGCCTTGACTCTACGATTGCGCCGATTATCGACGATTGCGTATACGCCTACTAGCGACGCCAGTGTCCCAATGATTGATATGATCGCGACCCACACGCGCTCAGTTTACGACTATCAACCTCGGGGATCTCCCGACCGGGATAGTCCTCCACGGAATCCCTTGCTTTGGAGCCGGGTCGGTTCTCCGGTCGTGGACGCTTTCGCGCCAGGTTTGCTCGGAATCCTTGACTTCCGCGGGCGGGTGTGCGTAAGCTCGGTGTAGACAAGAGATTGACCCCCGCGCTGCGCTAACAGCCGGGGGTCGTGGCACAGGAGGTCTGAACTCCCATGCAGGATGAGACTATGCCCGATCCAGGGCTCGTGTTGGATGAGGCGCAGCGGTGTGTGTTGTGTGCTGTTGGCGCCGGTGGGTTGCGGCTTGTGCTCTGTGCGCGAGCTTGGGGTCGCCGTGGGCGACCAGGCGATGGCGGAGCTTGCGGTGGAGGGGTTGCACGCGGATGGGCTCGTGCATCGTCTTCACGAGTTCGTGTTCGCTGCGCGTACCGCTGTGCGGATGTGCGAGCTGGACATGCTGGGGGTGCGTCCCCAGGTCTGAAGGTCATCAAGTCAAAGGGTGGCCCCGACACGAGGTCTAGTCGTGCCGGGGCCTGCACGGAAAGAAACGAGGTTCTTCCCATGCCGGATCAGAGTAAAGCTATGCAGGTAGGCGAGCAGGCGGGCGCTGAGCAGCGCGTGTTGTTGAGGTTCCCGCGGGGGTCGTGGGTAGGTTGCGTGATGGGTTGTTTGCGGAGATTGGTGGCGCCGGTGAAGCGCTGCAAGCGGCCGCGAGCGGCAGGACGGACTGCCGGGGGTGTTGAAAAGGCAAGCAGGGCACCACCTACGCCGCCCGCGTACGCGCCTACGGACACCGCCACTACATCTCACTCGGCTACTCCTGGAAAGGCTGCACTCGCCACCAAGCCGAAACCGAACTGCAGAACATCCTCGCCGACCTCCGCCGCAGCACCTGGCAACCACCACAACCACAGGTGCCCGTCGCGGCGGCGCAAACCCGACGATCCGACGTTCCACGAGTTCGCCTCACAATGGTTCGAGGGTCGCCGCCACGAGGTCTCGCCGCGCTCGGTCGAGAGCGACAAATGGGCGCTGACCCACCACCTGCTGCCGTTCTTCAAAGACCACCACCTCTCGCAGATCAGGATCCCCGAGGTGGACCGCTACAAGAACACCAAGGTTCGCGGACGCGAGCAGGGCAATGTCGAGCGTCCATTGAGCAATCGCACGATCAATGCCACGCTCGCGCTACTCGCACAAGTCATGGAGATGGCCGTCGAGTACGGACACATCCGTTCAACCCGGCGCGCGGTAAGCGCCGGCGCCTGAAGGCCGCCCAACCCAAACGCACCTGGCTCGAACCCGAGCAGGTCAAACCGCTGCTCGATGCGACCGTGCGCGGCCTACGCGGCGGCAAGACGAAACCCGACCCGAAGACCCGCGCGCTGTTCGCCACGGCGATCTGCGCCGGTCTGCGCATAGGCGAGCTGCTCGCGCTGCGCTGGGGACAGGTCAACCTTGCCCAGGGTCGCCTCACAGTCCTCGCCTCCAAGACCGAGGCGGGCGTGCGCGAGATCGACATCTGGCCCGAGCTGCACGATGTCCTTGTCGCCTACAAAGCGGCAGACCGCAACGCCAAACCAACCACCTACGTGTTCGCCACAGCGACCGGCAAAGCCGACACCCGCTCGAACATCGCCAAACGCCTCAAGCGCGTCGTAGAACGAGCCAAACGAAGCGCTTGCCAACCAAGAGGACATCCCGCCGATACCCGACGGCCTCTCCCCACACTCGCTGCGGCGCACCTTCGCCTCACTGCTGTACCTACGTGGCGAGAACCCCGTCTACGTCATGCACCAAATGGGCCACACCGACCCCAAGCTCGCCCTACGCATCTACACCAAGGTCATGGGCGAACAACGCCGCCGCGGTCCTGGCGCACGACTCGTCAGCGTGCTCGACGGAGCACGGTGGACTGAAGCCCAACCCTCGGCTGGGACTCGTGCGAATGAGGCTGAAAGGATCCCGATAGGATGAGTGCATCATGGCCGCTAAGCGACAGGCATCCACCACGCGCGCAGCCTCTTCCGCTGCGCGTGTCGCCGCCGGCAACGGTCGGCACTCGCCGGTCCACAAACCGGCGGAGACCGATCCAAAGAAGCGCGCCGCGGCAATCAAACGAGCGGGGTCCATCATCAAGACCACCGCTCGAATCGACACGATCACCCTCGGTCGGGACTAACTGACTCGTGGCCGTGCGCGGTCGTCCGCCGCTGCCGCGCGGCGTGCTCGCCTTCGACGCACCCGAGTGGCAACCGCCAAAGGCGGTGCTGCTGGACACCAACGTGGTCGCCGAGGCACTGCTCGCCAATCAACCCGAGCACACGGCTTGCCTTGCCGTTCTCGAGCGACTCGGTGCGGAGGGCACCACCGTCATGTTCAGTCGTCTGCTGGAGATCGAGCTGTGGGAGGTCGCCTTCAACCTCGCGCTACGCGAGCGCCACCCCCGCAAGGACATACGCCATATGCGCTACGACAACCGTGTCAGGCCGCGCGCCGCGCGCCTGCTCGACCAAGCCCACAAGGCATGGGAGAGGATGCTCGACTCACTCGCCTGGGCACGAGTCGAGATACACGATGTCGCACCGGACATACCCCGCTTGATGCAGGACTACGGGCTCCAGTCCTACGACGCCATGCACGCCGCCACACTGATGGCGAGCAAAGCCACCGACTTCGTCACACGTGACGGCGGTTTCGCCGTCCTACCACCGGCCGTCGCCACGCTGCACACGACGCAGGCGCGGCTCGCAGGCACGCGTGCCCGGCGGCGGCGCACTGGATATTGATCGGCATCGAATTTCGGATGCCCGCCTTTCGGGTGGGATCGAGTCGAGAGTCAGCGATGACTGCTGCAGATCGTCCAGAGCGGGAGTGCGGGTGGTGTCGGACGACGGGCTTGCATCAACACGCGAGCAACAAACAGCCACGCCTCCCTGCACCTCAGGTGCTCTATGACCTCTTTCGGTGATGCTGCCGCGAAGCTGAGACTTCGCACCGGCGGGTCGCGACCTGGGTCCGCGAGATCGCTTCGGGGTAGGCGAGGTTCACCTTCACGAGGGGAAAGACCGCGCTCGATGAGCCATCGCTAGCAGGGCAGTCGGCGCTCACGACACTAGTCCTCTTGCCTGCATGGACGAATTGGCGGTCAAGAGTGAGGTCGAACTTCGAGATGTGCCCGTAGATGCCCCTATATGTGTAGGTCTGAGAGAAGCAGTTTGGGTGCCCTCGCGCGCAAATGCCCGCGACGAACCGCATGTGTTCCACGGATAGGATCGTCCCGAAGACGCCGTGAGCATTGTAGATCGTGAACGGGATTACATAGGTGAGTGGCAAAGCATCGTCCGCACTTATGACTTGCGCAAGGATACGGGGCCAGCCTTCCCCGAAGTCATAGAAGGCCGAGAGGCGCCCTTCGATCGTCACAGGCGCCTGTCCTGGCAGAGTCACTTCTGAAATAACAATGCCGTGGCCGACCAGCGATCCGGCGCATGTCTGCGCTGCGTCCGAAGAATCAGAGTAGAGCGCCGCGATGGGGCAGCTCGGCAGACCGGTTGTCTGAAATGCGAGGTTGCGGGACACTTCGAACCGGATTGCGGTGAGTTCGGGGGTTGTAGGCGTGCTCGGTGTCGCGGAGGTGAACCCGAGCCGCAGCGTCGCCGGAACCATGCGCGAGCGAGGCAACTTGCGGGGAACCGTTTCTCCGGAAACGCCGACCACTGCTTCGCCGGTCTGCGCCAAAGCGCCACCGGCGGAGGGAGGTGAGACGCCAGCGGCGGTCATCAATGCCAGCGCGAGAGCGCCCAGCAGCATAACCCACAACCCGGTGTGAGATCCACCGGATGAAAGGGCGTGTGGCTCGGTGGTATCCCTCACTGGTCCCGTATGGTAGCCACGCGATCCTCGGCACGTTCGCCCCATGCAACGGCACCCGCGTGTGGCTGCGCCGACGCCGACGCAACGCGGCCCGCGAACACGGCCCCTTGGATGGCGCGCGCGTTCCTGCTCGGAGTGCCTATCCATGGTCCCGATCATGGTGGCGACTGATGATGCCCGCTCCTGGTTTGAGCGCCCGATCCATTGGGCACAAGCCCGGATTTGTGCCCAAACCCCCCGATATGGGCACAAATCGGCCCCTATTTTGGCTGCTGCTACTGCCCGCTAAATTACCTGTATCACCCGTACTGGAGCCAAAAATGACGGTCCGAGACTGTCGCCGCCACGCAAATCGCACCCAGGAGGTCGCCGGTTCGAGCCCGGCTAGCTCCATCTACATAGAAACCCAACGTTTTCGGGGCTTCTGTATGTCTGGGAAGCAGCGTGCATCGCCGTGCATCGCGGGTGAGCGGCGGTGATCGTGGTGTTTTGCGCTCGATCTCGCGGGCGAGTCGAGCTATGGTCGGCGACCGAACATAAGCGGCCCCGGCGCGGCGCCAACCGCCTGTGGCCGTATCCTCTCGCGTCGAGGGCGACCCGCATCATCCAGATCATGGAAGACTCCCGACATGCAAGCAGGGATCGCGGCTGACACGCTTCTGGTGTCAGGGATGATCGAGCAGGCTGCGGGACTTGCTCGATGCGCTACGAAATCGAGCTCCTGCTTCTGGCGACCCCGGTCCAACTATCGGACCGATCAGTAGGCGCTGATAGTTGCCGTTGCCGGCACGGCGGGGGCCGCTGGGCGAGGCGACTCAGACACTGCACAGCTCCGCGCAGACGGGCTTGCTCGCAGGGCTGCCTCAAACGAGGGCGATGTGAACAACCAGCATTACTCGACAGCACTAAGAGGGACTTACGCCCAACCGATGTTCTATGTTGCCGAGATGCCAGTTCCGCAGACAGGTGCGTTTTCGTCCGCCGGACGCCTCAGCGAGTTTGAACTCCTCACCGATCGATGGGGAAAGGCGTGCAACCGCCGCCCCTCACTCGTCCTGGTGAGAGGCGATCCCGGCATCGGCAAGACGAAGCTGATGCAGGACTTTTACCGGTTCCTGGCAGCAACCCAGGACCCCAACGGCTACTGGCCGCTCCGGCTAACCGACGCGGGGAAGGCGATCACGATCGTCCCTCAGCTTCCGGCACGTTCGATCCGCGATACGCCTCCGATCCCGTGGCTATGGCTCGCCGTCAGATGCCGTGCGCCGGCGCACTCCAACGCCCTTCAGGAAGACATCGAGTTCGACCTCATAAGGCGCCAGCTCCAATGGCATCTCGCGGGCATCTTCAGGAAGCAGCAGTTGCGCAAACTCAACGCGGCTATCGCCAAGGCGACGGTCGCTACCGTCGCCGGCTTCGCGTTCCCCGGCGCAGGCAACGTCGTTAACGCCATCCAGGCCGCGGTCGGAGAGGGACTCAGCCTCACCGACCAGATCGGCGCGATCATCAAGAGATACTCAGCAGGCAAGGAAAGGGAAGCCGATACGCTGCAGGACATCCTCGAGCGGGATCGGGCCACTCTCGTTAGCGGCGCCAGACAGGCATTGGAGGCCATCGCAGGGGCCTCGTCCCAGGCGTCGGCGGCCATCCCGGTGTTGCTCCTCATCGACGACGCCCAGTGGGCCGACAATGTGACACTTGAAGTCCTCGATGCACTCCAGATCTCCTCCTGGGAACAGGGCTGGCGCCTGATGACAGTCCTCACGTGTCGAGACGATGCGCTGCAAACACAAGAAGGGAGCACACCGCGAGGTCCGCTCGCCCGGCTCCTGGAGAACACTCCGCTAGCTCGGGAGACGATCCATATGAAGGCCCTGCCACAGCAAACCGTCAAGCGCATCATCCGAACACGGTTGCCACGTATGGCCGACTCGGCCGCAACGATCCTCGCGAGCCGCTCCGAAGGCAACATCGATTTGCTCCACGATTTCCTCGACGAAATCAAAGAGCGGGCATGGCTCGATGCGCGCGAAACGCTCCGGGTACCGGAAGCGCGGCTACGCGAACTGCCCTCAACTGAACTAAGGATGGCACGACAGCGGGTCCGGACGATCAATGCGGAGGTTGTCAGGGCGCTCGCGTATGCCAGCGTACAAGGAATCGAGTTCCACGAGGCCATCGTTGCTGCGGTCACCGCCGACACTGTCGACGCACTTTCTGGCCTACTTTGCTCCGCCGACTCGCAATATCAGATCACGCGCGCGCTACCACACGCGACCCTCGGACTGGACTGTGAATTTCGACGCCCGGTCTACTGGGAGGTAAGCCGCGACGAAATCGAGCTAATCACGAGAGGAGACTACGTCCACCTGAAGCAAAGGCTCGCTACGGCCATTCGAGACATCCTGAAAAACGCCGAAGTAGTACTCACTCGCAGAGAGCGGGGCATCCTCGCTGGACGGCTACTCGAGCTCAGAGACGAGCTCCCATTGAAGGGCAAACGCTGGGACGCGCTGGCCACCGGCCTAGAGCTAGACCTCGCATCCATCAAGCTCGACGTCGGAGACCCCGCAAGCGCAGAAGCACTCGCCGAGCGCGCCATGCCCCAAGCGCGTGGACCTGACCGAATCCGCGGCCACCGGCTTTTCACCGAAGCCGCGCACATGACCGGAAACCGGACGCAAGAGAAACGTCGGCTAGAAGAGTGGGCGCGCGACCAAGAAGCAGGCGGCGTCGAGCTACTGCTGCGCCAGTCATCGCTTTCACTCCAACGGGGGGCTACAACCCAAGCCGTACGACAAGCCCGCGAAGCCGTCGTCGCCGCCGGCGGCGACACCTTCACAGTCTGCACCGCCGAGACATACCTGGCTCACGCGCTCTGGGCGCGTGGCGCTCCAGACGCCGCAGTCCGCACACTGGCGCAGATCGAACGACGTGGGCTCGATGACCCCCAGAACATGCTGATGCCTGGTGTGCAGCACAGCGCGGCACTAGCACTGCACGACCTCGAACGAAACCTCCAGGTGATCGACCAAGCAAAACGGTGCGTTCAGACATACAAAGCCCAAGGTCGCCTCGAGGCGCAACTGGTGGCAGCCATCAACCTCGGGGACGCATACTGGGGAGCCGGCCAGTCCCAGCGCGCTCGTCTCACTCTCTCTGACGCTCACCAGCTCGCACTCGACGCGAACCTACCGCAAGCGATCGACATCGCCTCGATCTGTCTCGCCAACGTTCTAGCCAGCACAAGTGACACCAGCGGTGCACTAGCGCTCTATCAGTCCGGCGTCGCGCTGGCCACCAAGATCGGCCATAAATGGGACCAGCTATACGGCGAGGCCTATCGCTGTCTTGCGTGCAGCGAGCAAGGCGATCCCGGCACCGTCGACGAGCTGTTCACGATCGCCGAGAGGGCGCGCCGCGCCAGCTACCCATATGTGCGTTCGCTCGCATGCGCATACGCAGCCGTCGCTGCCTACTCCCTAAGTCAGAGCACCGCTCCCGAAGTGCTGGAACAGGCCGAACGGTCCGCCCCAACACCGATGCCTCCAGGGCCGGCGGCCCATCTCGCAGCCATCAGACTGCTATTGGCAGCCGACGATCACCGAGCTGCCGAGCTAAAGCCCAGGTTCCTCGGCCTTCTTGGCGCCTGTGAAGGCCTGAAGGGACGACCAGAGCTTGCGTTGAAGGCGATTACGCGTCTGCGCAAATCGGGCCTATTGACGAACGTCGAGGGAGAGTTCGTAACGCGCTGGGAAGCGCGCTTCGCGTGGCATCTGAGTCATCGGCCGGATAGCGAGAGCTCAACCGATGGGGGGGTTCGGCTACGCCGGTGCGACTACCGCACATGTGAGGCCCGCTGCTGCTATGACGGCGTGTATCTCGAAGACGACGACATCGTCCGAATCAACGAAGCGCTCGCACTGGATCGGGAGTATTTCTGCGATGTGCCTGAGGACTGGCTCACAAGCGGAACCTGGAACGGCGAATCAGGTCCCAAGACAGCCGTCAGGCCGCACGAATACGCGAGCCCGGACTTCCCCGCGCACTTCAACCACACGCGATGCGTGTTCGCTGCTGCCGACGGAGCGTGCACGTTGCAGAGCTTCGCCATCGAGCGGAATCAGGATCCGTGGGCTTTCAAGCCGCTCGGCTGCTCACTGCATCCGCTTCGCGTCCATCCCAAGCCGACCGTGACAGACCCCGCAGAACGCGACCCCGGCTACCTGCATCTCGAGTATCCGGGCTACGCTACGTTCGCGCCCTGCGGGCAGAGCCGTGCCGACGGCGCACCGTGGAAAAAGATCCTTAGGGACGAGCTCGCAGCATGGCGACGACGGCCGGAGGGCACAGCGCAAAGCAAGGACGGCGGCCATTCGTAGCCCATGGCCGACCTGGAGGCGCTGCGCGCCAACGGGTCAGCACCCAGTGTTTGATCTCACACCAACCGAGTCCCCTATGCTCCTCCCATGGACGATGTCAACCAGGGTCCCTTCCACGAGGGCCAGCCCGTGTGGGTGATCCAGGCCGACGGCTCCCAGCGCGCCGCCGAGTACGTCGGCGAGGGCGAGCTGAGCGCATGGTTCGGCGGTTCGCCCACCGTCATCGTCGTCTTCCCCGACGACCACTCCGGCGCGCGCCGTCGAGATCGACCGCGTGATCCCCCGCCACGCGCCCGCCTAGCGCGTTCCCAGAGCGCCCGCCCGGCGATCCCCGCGACCTATACTCGGCCGGCGCCACGGTGACGGCACAATGGGACTGCACATCGAAATCTCCCAGCACTTCCTCGACGAACCGGGCCAGCGAGCCGGGTTCGTCGTGCTGGGGGCGTTCCTCGCGTCCTTCCTCTTCATCCGCACGAGCGCCCGCCTGATCCGCAGCCCCCGCGTGACCTGGTGGCCGGGGAGCGTCGAAACGAAAGGCGGGCTGCACATCCATCACCTCGTCTGGGGCATCGTGCTGATCCTCAGCGCCGGCTTTCTCAGCTTCGCCCTCGAACCTGGCAGCCCATGGAACGAGATCTTCGCCGCCCTCTTCGGCGTCGGCGCCGGACTCACGCTCGACGAGTTCGCGCTGTGGGTGCGCCTCGAAGACGTCTACTGGGCACAGGAGGGACGCGCCTCACTCGACGCCGTCGTGATCGCCACGCTGCTCGGCGGCCTCATCGTCCTGGGTCTGGCACCCTTCGACCTCGCCAACCAATCCTCCGCCGTCTCCTCGCTCGTGCTGTTCGTCGCCGTCGACGTGCTGCTGTGCACGCTCGCGATCCTCAAGGGCAAGCCGATCCTCGGGCTGATCGGCGTCTTCATCCCCTTCGCCTCGCTCGCCGGCGCCATCCGCCTGGCCGCTCCCACCTCGCCCTGGGCGCGCCGGCTCTATCCAGCCGACGGGCACAAGCTCGCGCGCTCGCAGGCGCGCTTTGCGCGCATCCACGCCCGCCGTCGCCGCGCGCTCAACGCGATCGGCGGCGCTCCCAGCCTGCCGGCCGCAGGTGTCGCCGACACTGCCCCCACGGGCGAGCCCCCGGCTGACGCCTGAGCGACTGACAGGCTGTCGCCCACCACCAATGCCCACCCAAGCCCTAGCCCTGGCGCTCGCCGCCTCCATCTACCCGCCCGCCGTCGCGGCCGTGATCGCGCTCGGCCGCGGCGCCGAGGTGCGCTCGCGCGTGTTCGTGTTCGTGCTCGCCGCCGGCCTCGTCACCTACGCCGTCGGCGCGCTCATCCTCTACGCGCTCGTCGAGCTCGGCGCGACCGGCACTCACCACCTCACGCCGGGCGCAGCCGTCGAAGTCGCGCTCGGCGTGCTGCTCATGCTCCTCGCGCTGCGTCTGCACCGCAAACGCCCCGACCCTGCCGCGGCGGCGTCTGCCTCCGCCGGCGCCACGCCCTCCAAAATCGAGCGCTACCTCCAGAGCCGGCGCCTGGCGTTCGTGCTCGGCATCGTCCTCTACGTCCTGCCCTCCCCGATCTACATCGGCGCCGTCAAGGCGATCGCCGACGCCAACCTCTCCACCAGCGACGAGCTCGCCGACCTGGTCGGCGTCGTCGCGGTGATGCTGTGGCTGATCGAGCTGCCGATGCTCATGCTGCTCGTCGTACCCGACCGCGCCGCCGGACGCGCTCGAACGCATCAACCTCTGGTTCGCCCGCCACGGTCGCACGCTTGCGATCGCCGCGGCCGCCGCGCGTCGGCGTCTACCTGATCGTCAAGGGCATCCACCAGCTGAGTGACTAGACGCCGCCGCGCCGACGCGCGCGTCCGTGCTCAGCCGCACTCGGCGTCGCCAGTCCGCATGGAAAGGCCCTCAGCCCTCTTCGGCGTCGGCGAGCGGGTCCTCGTGGCGGTGCCTGCCCTCGCGCCTGGTTTCCCGCTTGGCGTGTCGCTTGGCCTTGCGCGCGGCCGATTTTTCGGAGGTCTTCTGGCGCGCTTCGGTGTAGGACTGCGTGACGAGCGTTTTGCCTCCGCTCCAGCCGAACGCCCGCACCAGCAGCACGATCGCGAGCAAGATGCTCCACCTGGTCACCACCAGCTGCTGGGCCACCGAGTAGGCCGTCGCGTTCGACGCGCTCGTGACGCCTCTCAGCGAGACGACGTTGAAGGCCTGCGTCACACCCGCGCCTCCCGGGGTGACCGCGGTCACGTTCGCGATCGAGTTGCTCGCGACCACGCGCATGATCGTGTGGAAGCTCACCGGGATGTCGTATGCGCCCAGGAACACCGCGATGATCCCCAGTCCCGCCGCCCAGCTGATCGCCTGCGGCAGCCACCACGCGACCGAGAAATCGCGCGCGGCGCCGCGAGGATCCTGCCGCCGGTCTTCGCCTGCTCCCACCACTTCGCGATTCGCTCGCGCAGCACTTGCGCGACCAGGAACAGCATCGTCGCGACGCCCGCCAGCAGCATTACCGATCGCCACGGGGTGTTCGCTGATGAACCCGAGCTGCAGGTCTGAACGACCCGCCGACGGTCAGGAACAGATACAGGTAGCAGGCGGTTCCGATCAGCGTGAAGAAGATCTTCTCCACCGCCATCGACCCGAGCACGCCGGCGAATGTCACGCCGGCGATGATCGTCGTGAACATCAACAGCATCGCCAACGTCCCCAGGTTCGCCGGCAGCACCCAGTTCAGCGCCACCGCCGCCGCGTAGCAGGCGAGCACCTGCATGAACCGCACCCCGCCGTTCGGGTAGGCATAGCGCAGGATCGAGATACCACGAGTACCCGACCATCGTCGTCTGCAGCGTCACCAGCACCAGCGCACCGATCAGATTCGCGAGCGGGATCGTCGTGATCGTGTCCCAGATGTGCCGGAACCAGCTTTCGATGTTCCAGCCGAACAGCGTCGCCGCCGCGCCGATCACGACCAGCACGAGCGCCCCGATCAGCAGTCGCCTCACGGCGATGCGACGCCACCCCGCAGACGCCGCCGGATCGCCGTCGCCACCACACCGCTCGTCGGCGGGGCCGCCGCGCCCCCGCTCTCCGTGTACGCTCCCACATGCTTAGATTAGGCTCTCACCAGTCAAGCCGATATCCAGACGCATCGCGCGCCCGTAGCTCAGTGGTCAACGGTTCTCTTCGGGGAGCCAAAGAGCAGCGGTCTTTCAAGCCGCAGGCCGCGGGTTCGATTCCCGCCGGGCGCACTTCAAAGCAAGAACGCCCCTTGCTTCCGGCGCGGGTCTCTCATCACCCCTCGCGAATCGCCCGCCAGGCCTCTTCGGCTCCCATGAAGGGTGCGAGGGCGATGTAGACGACGTGGTCGGCGAGCTCTGGCAGTCGCCGCGAGCGCCCGCGCAGGACGTAGTCGTGGAGCAGCTCGAAGACGCCGCCGACGATCGCCTCGCCGACGACCGGCGAGGGCAGCAGCGAGGGCGAGTCGCGCGCGGTGCGCAGGTCGAGCAGACTGGCGTAGAAGTCGTTGGCCTGCTGCGCGCGCTGGGCCATGTGGGGGTAGGCGATCATCACGTCGACGAGCGCAAGGTGCGCGTAGGAGGGCTCGCAGGCGAGGAACTCGAGCAGCGCGGCGGCGCCCTCGCGCACGGCGCCGATCCAGCTCTTCTGGCGCGTGAGCGTCTGGTTGACGACGGCCATCGCGCGTGCGTGGCCGGTCTCGTAGGTGGCCACGAAGGCCTCTTCCTTGCCGGCGAAGTGGGTGTAGAAGGTCTGCAACGACACGGCCGCCTCGGCGGCGACCTCGTCGAGGCTCAGCGCCGGGTAGCCGCCGCCGGCGGTGAGGTTGGCGATCGCGTCGAAGATGCGCTCGCGCTGGTTATGGGTGACGAACCCGCGCGGCAGGTTGTGCTCGCCGCGCGGCAGCCCGCGCTCTCCCGAGAGCGCTCGCGCGGAGAGCGTCCCCGGCGCGCGTCCGCCGAGCTGGGCGCCGATCGCGCTCGCGCGGCGCGCGCGGGGGCGCAGCGGCAGCCCCTCGGGTGAGGGGTAGTAGCTGGAGATCCACGCGAGCAGGTCGGGCACGAGCTGCGGCGAGGTCTGCGCGCAGCGACTTGCTGGAGCGTGCACGCTCGACGCGCGTGTAGAGGATCCGCCGCACCGCCCCGACGATCGCTCGGGCGACCGGCTCGGGCACCGTGCCGGGACCGTCGGCCTGCGCGAACCCGGCGGTGATGTACTGCTGCAGGCGCTCGGCGCCCTCGGCCCAGCGCTGCACGCCGATCGGACCGGCCGCGCCCATCTCCACGCACACCAGCCGCGCCGCGTCGGGCCGGTCGCCGGCGGCGTCGAAGAGCGTGCGGATGTAGGTCTCGAGCTGCGCCTCCCAGCTCTCGGCCGGATCCTGGGCCTCCTCCAAGCGCCGGCGCAGTCGCGCGACGACGGTGTCGTAGGTCGCGAGCAGGCACTCGTCCTTGTTGCGGAAGTGCTCGTAGAAGCTGCGCCTGGAGATGCGCGCGCGCGAGACCAGCTCGGAGATGGTCGTGGCAACGTAGCCGTGCTCCTCGACGCACTGCACCATCGCCAGGTACAGCCGCTCGCGCTGATGGGAGGCGACCTGCTCGCGCGGCAGCGCCTGCGGTCCGCGCGGGAGCCCCGGCCTCGCGCCGCGGCCACCGTTTGCTCGACCCCTTCCTGTAGCTCCCATGCAGCCCTCCCTCGCTCGTATGACGACACTTGACAGACTAACGTGCCTTGAGGTTGACAGACTGAGTAAAACATGATTTATATGTTGGTAGCGGGAACGTACCTGCGCACGGTCGGAGGGGCTTTGGTTAGGGTTCCGTGCGGGGTCACAAACGATTTGGGGGCCAGGGTATGGGTCGATGGTCAAGCAGGAAGCTGGGACCGGATAGGAGGGAGAGAGGGTGTGTCGCGGAGTGGGCGAGTCTGCTCCCGTTCTGTAGGCGCCGTACTATTAGTTGGGACGTTCCGTCTCGTTGCAGGGATCTCTGTTGGCCGATTCGGCCAACGGGCCGCCACGCGAGGCGCCGCCGCCCTCGGGCAGGGGCCGTGCGCGCGTCGGAACGAGCAGAGGTGAGGGAGAGAGAGATAGATGAGATTGCTGACATGCGAGGAGCAGCGGATGTTGCGCTCGCTCCACCAGCGCTGGCCGTACCGGCGCTCGCACTGCCGTCACGACCTGCACTGGCTCGTGCGCGTTCGCCCGCGCAGGCGCTGGTGCGCGTCCGGGCGGGTGCACTCGGTGGCGGCGCTTCCGGCCTGTCGGCGCCGGCCCCACGCCGGCTAGCGACGCGAATGGTCGGAGGGCGATCCTGGGGGCGGCGTCGCGACGGCGCAGCCTCTAGGATCGAGCCGTGCCCGCAACCGATGCAACCGGGATCGAGCGCCTCTCGATCGACACGATCCGCGGCCTGGCCATGGACATGGTGCAGAAGGCCGACGCGGGGCATCCGGGCACCGCGATGGCGCTTGCGCCGCTGGCCTACACGTTGTTCGAGCGCTTCCTGCGGGCGAACCCGCGCGACCCGCGCTGGCCCGACCGCGACCGCTTCGTGCTCAGCGCCGGGCACGCGTGCGTGCTGCAGTACTCGCTGCTGCACCTCACCGGCTATGACCTGGGCCTCGAGGATCTGAAGCAGTTCCGCCAGTGGGGCTCGCGCACGCCCGGGCATCCCGAGCGCGGGCACACGCCGGGCATCGAGATCACGACGGGGCCGCTCGGTCAGGGCGTTCGCGAACGCCGTCGGCATGGCGATCGCCGAGCGGTTCCTGGCCGAGCGCTTCAACCGGCCGGGCCACGAGGTCGTCGATCACCACACGTACGCGATCTGCTCGGACGGGGACATGATGGAGGGCGTCAGCCAGGAAGCGGCCTCGATCGCCGGGCACTTCGGCCTCGGCAAGCTGATCGTCTGCTACGACGACAACCGCATCACGATCGACGGCAGCACCGCGATCTCCTTCGACGGCGAGAACCACACCGAGCGCATGGCCGCGGACGGCTGGCACGTGCAGCGGGTCGAGGACTCCGAGGACCTCGACGCGCTCACCGCCGCGCTGAGCGCCGCGCGCGACGAACCCGAGCGGCCGTCGTTCATCGCGATTCGCTCGCACATCGCCTATCCGGCCCCGAACGCGGTCGACACCGCCGCCGCCCACGGCGCGCCGCTGGGCGAGGAGGAGGTCAGGGCGACGAAGGTGGCGATGGGCTTCGAGGACCCCGAGCGGACCTTCTGGGTGGACGAGCGCGTCGGCGAGCACATGTCGCTGCGTCGAGGACGGCGCGAGCGCGCAGGCGCGCTGGCAGGAGCGCTTCGAGCAGTGGCGCGAGGAGCTTGCCGGAGCTGGCCGCCGAGTGGGATCTGGCCTGGGAGGGCGAGGGCCTGCGCGAGGGCTGGCGCGAGGCGCTGCCGACAGTTCGAGGCCGGCAACGGCGATCGCCACGCGCTCGGCCGGGCAGAAGACGATGGCGGCCTTCTCGCGAGTACGCCCCGACGACGATCGGCGGGGCCGCCGATCTGGTGGAGTCGACCAAGACCGTGTTCGAGGGCGCCGGCGAGTTCTCGCGGCCGCACGCCGGACGCAACGTGCCGTTCGGCATCCGCGAGCACGCGATGGGCGCGATCGTCAACGGCGCGGCCGCGCACGGCGGGATCGTCAAACCGTACGGCTCGACGTTCCTGATGTTCTCCGACTACATGCGCGGGTCGGTGCGCCTGTCGGCGCTGATGGGACTGCCGGTGGTGTGGGTGTGGACGCACGACTCGGTCGGCCTCGGCGAGGACGGGCCGACGCACCAGCCGGTCGAGCACTACGCGGCGCTGCGCGCGATCCCCGAGCTGTGGGTGATCCGCCCGGCGCGATGCGAACGAGACCGCGCAGGCCTGGCGGGTGGCGCTCGAACGCGAGGACGGGCCGGTGGCGCTGTTGCTGTCCAGGCAGAACATCCCCGTGCTCGATCGCGACGGCGAGGGGCTCGGGCAGGCGAGCGAGCTCGAGCGCGGCGGTTACGTGCTGTGGGATTCCGCGCCCGCGAGCGAGGGCGCGCCGGAGCTGATCCTGATCTCGACCGGCGCGGAGGTCCCGCTCACGCTTGCAGGCGGCCGGGCGCTTGCCGGCGAGGGGACGCGCGTGCGGGTGGTGTCGATGCCCTGCATCGAGCTGTTCGAAGCGCAGAGCGCCGACGTACCGCGAGCAGGTGCTGCCGGCGAGCGTCGGCCCGCGCCTGGCGGTCGAGCCGGGCGTGAGCATGAGCTGGTGGCGGTGGGTCGGCGACCGCGGCGACGTGCTCGGGGTCGACCGTTTCGGCGCGAGCGCGCCCGGCGCCGAAGGTGCTCGAGGAGTTCGGGTTCACCGTCGAGAACATCGTCGCGCGCGCGCACGCGCTGCTCGGAAACGACACGGGAAGGACGGGAGCCGATGTCCGGTAAGAAGCCGCTGCAGGAGCTGTCGGGGCTGGGGCAGAGCGTGTGGATCGATTCGCTCTCGCGCGCGTCGATCAGGGGCGGGCACCTGCAGGGCCTGATCGACGACTTCTCGGTCGTCGGGTGCGACGTCCAACCCGACGATCTTCCAGACGGCGATGTGCGCAGGGGGACGCCTATGACGAGCAGCTGCGCGAGCTCGCCGATCGCGACGCCAGCCGACGCGCTTCTGGGCGCTGGCCGTGCGCGACATCAAGGACGCGTGCGACGTGTTCAGGCCCGTGTTCGACGCGACGGGCGGGCGCGACGGGTATGTCTCGCTGGAGGTCGACCCGACGCTCGCGTATGAGACGCTGCGGACCTACCGCGAGGCGATCGACCTGCACGAGACGGTCGACAGGCCGAACCTGCTCGTGAAGATCCCCGCGACCAAGCCGGGGCTGGCGGCGATCGAGGACGTGATCGCGAAGGGCCACTCGATCAACGTGACGCTGATCTTCTCGCTGCAGCGCTACGCGGAGGTCGCCGAGTCCTACATCCGCGGGATCGAGCGGCTGATCGCCGCCGGGGGAGACCCGGGCAAGGTGGCGTCGGTGGCGAGCTTCTTCGTCTCGCGCATCGACACCGAGGCCGACCGCCGCCTGGAGGAGATCGGCGGGCACGACGAGCTCAAGGGCAAGCTCGCGATCGCCAACGCGCGCCTGGCCTACGAGCACTACAAGGCGGCGTTCGCGGGCCCGCGCTGGGAGTTCCTGGCGGGCAAGGGCGCGACACCGCAGCGCGTGCTGTGGGCGTCGACCTCGACGAAGAACCCGGCCTACCCGGACACGCTGTACGTGGACGAGCTGATCGGGCCGCACACGGTCAACACGATGCCCGAGCAGACGATCGAAGGCCTATCAGGACCACGGCGACCCGCAGCCGCGGCTGGAGCGGCGATCTGGAGCAGGCGCACGCGCTGTTCGAGGAACTGGCCGCGGCGGGCGTCGAGCTACGACGAGGTCACCGACACGCTCGAGCGCGAGGGCGTGGCCAAATTCTCCGCCTCGTTCGACGATCTGCTGGACGGACTGCGCGAGAAGCAGGCCTCGCTGACGTCCGCCTGAGCGCGGTGACAGCGCATAGGTGGCTGTAGTTGGGAAACCCCTAGCTCCTCCCACCGACGGCGCGGTCGGCGCCGGTTACCGCAGCTGTCGGCTACGCGGGAGCGAACGGGCGCGGCGGTGAGCGATTAGGAGTAGGGGATCGGGATCAGCACGACGATCCGCAGCGGACCGGACGGGAACGCGTGGGCGTGGAGCGTGTACACGCGGAACGTGCGCCCGCGGTAGCGATAGGTGCCGCTCGCGGGAACCGTGCCGGGAGCCGGGCCGAGGCTGTTCTTGACCAGCTGCGAGCCCATGTACATGAGCACGTCCAGGCCGGCGAGGCGTCCGGCCAGGCGCTTGTAGCCCTCGTCGTCCTGGATCGAGAGCTCGATGGCGCCGATCGTGCGGCCGTTCAGGCGCAGCGGCGCGTGCACCGGCGCGAGCACGTACGGGCCCGCCGACGTCGCGACAGCAGCCGCCCGCCGGCGCTGACGCGCAGACGCACGACGTGCTCGTGCAGCAGGTGTTCGACCGCCGCCTCGTGGCGCCGGGTCGCGCGCGGCGACCGCGCGCAGCAGCGGCTGATAGCGCTGCACGCGCTGGACCTGCGTGAGCGCGTGGGCGCCGCCCTCGCTCGTGTAGATCAGCCGCGCGACGCGGCTGAGCGTGTTGACGAGCGTGTCCTGCGCGGTCTTCCCGCACAGCGGCGCGATCGAGGGGATCGGCTTGAGCAGATACACGCGCAGCTGCCCCGTCGGGTACGCGGCGGCGGGGAAGGAGGTGTAGGCGTAGTCGGTCCCTTTGACCGTGAGCGTGCCCTGCGGCGGCGGTTCGCCCGGCCCCGAGTGCGAACGAGCCGGCGATGCTGCGTCCGTTCTGGCGCAGCGCGGCGATGCCCTCGGCGATGCCGCTGGCCTCCTGCGACGAAGCCGTTGTCGGCCCAGACGCTCGCGACGAACGTCCCGATCGGCGCGCCGCTCGCGCCGGCGATCGAGCCGTGCAGCGGCGCGAGCGCGTCGGGGGCGCCGACGTCGGCGAGCACCTGCCCTCCGCGCGAGCACCCGCAGGTTCGTCATGTGGCCGGTGGCGATCAGCGCCAGTGCGGCCGCGCGCGCGGCCTGGGGATCGTCGCGTTCGACGGCGTTGCGCAGGGGGATCGAGCGCGCGATGAAGCTCAGCGCCGAGCGCGTGCGTTCGCTGGCGACCCCCTCGCGGTAGGCGCGCATGGCGACGTCGCCGAGCGCGCCCAGCACCGTCGCTCGAGCAGGCGCCGGACACGAGCCTGCGCTGAGGGTGTCGCGCTGGCGCGCGCGCTGAGGCCGCCGCGCACGGCGGACCCGCAGCCCGCCAGCAGGCGAGGATCGCGCAGGCGATCGCGACGCGTGAGGCTGTCGAGGGCTTGCCCACGCGCGGAACCATCGGGGCGGATCCTAAGCGGTTGCTAACCGCGTGGTGAGACTGCTCCCATGCGCTCGTCGCTCACGCGTGTGTGCGGACGGTCCTCGCCGGCGTTCACGTGACTCGCCTTCGCCCGTGCCGTTGCGCGCGGGCCTTCGCAGGCGCTCTCCGCTAGGGTCGGACGATGCCGACGGCTCTGATCACCGGCGCCTCCACGGGCATCGGGCGCGCCACCGCGCTGCGCTTGGCGGCGGCCGGCTGGACGGTGTTCGCGGGTGTGCGCGACGCAGGCCGCGGGCGAGCGCCTGCTGGCCGAGGCGCGGGCGTGGGCAGGTGATCCCGCTGATACTCGACGTGACCGACGCAGAGCAGATCGAGCAGGCGCGGGCGCGGATCGCAGAGAGGAGACCGCGCGGGCGGGGGCGCCGCAGGCGGCGGGCCGCCTCGACGCGCTGGTGAACAACGCGGGCATCGGCGTGGGTGGACCGCTGGAGCTGCTCTCGCCGGAGGATCTGCGGATGCAGTTCGAGGTGAACGTGTTCGGCCAGGTGGCGGTCACCCGCGCGCTGCTGCCGGCGCTGCGCGCCGCGCGCGGGCGGATCGTGCTGCTCTCCTCGATCGGCGGTCTCGTGTCGGTGCCGTTCAACGGCCCCTATGCCGCGTCCAAGCACGCGATCGAGGCGCTCGGCGATGCGTTGCGCGGGGAGCTGCACAGCTCGCACATCGACGTCTCGCTGGTGGAGCCGGGATCGGTGAAAACGCCGATCTGGGGCAAGGCGCAGGACACGGCAAGCGCGCTTGAGGTCCCGCCGGAGCTTCAGCAGGAGTATGGGCGTGTGCCGGCGGCGTTCGCGAAGGTGCTTGCCGACACGCGAGCGTCGCGGGGTCTCGCCGGAGCAGGTCGCCGCGACGATCGAGCGGGCGCTCACGGCGCGCCGTCCGCGCGCCCGCTATCTCGTCGGGCGCGACGCTCGCGGGATGGTCCTCGCCCACGCGTTGCTGCCGACGCGTGCCTTCGATCGCGTGCTGCGGCGCGTGCTCGGGGATCTGAGCGAGCACACGCTCGCCGTTTAGGCGCTCCCGCTACCGTGGTGGCAGGGCTGGATATGGGTGAGAGGACCACTTCGACCGCGCGCGTGCGACGCCTGCGGTTCTTGCCGGGCGGTCGGCCTGTGCCCGCGCCCGCGTTCGAGCACGTGCCGGCGCCGCCCTCCGAGCGCGGCCACTGGCTGCTGGCCGGCACGATCGCCGCGCTCGGCGTCGCGGTGCTGGTCGCGGTGCTGACGGGACTCGTCGGACGCTCGGCGAACGCGCCGCTCGCGCCGCCGACCGTGCTGGTCGCGGCTGCCACTCCAGCGCCGGCGCCTGTTGGCTCGGCCGTCGGCGTCGGCGCGAGGACTTCGTCGCCAGCCCCGCCGGCTCGGCGATCGTCGCGCGTCCGCCCACGCAGGCGCAGTCGCTGACGCGCCTGGAAAGCCCGCTGCAGACGCGCGTGCCTACGCGGTGGATGGAAGGCTTCTACCCGATCTACTCGGTCGCGCAGAGCACGTTCGGCGTCAACTGGCTGCTGATCGCCTCGATCCACGAGCAGGAGTCGGCGTTCTCGACGGCGCCCTCGACCTACCACGGTCTGAACTTCGCGGGCTGCTGCGGAGGGCCGATGCAGTTCAACGTCACCAACGGTCCGGTCACCACATGGGATCTCGTCAGCGACTCCTACCGCTATGGCGCGCGCCCGGCGGCGTATGACCACCCGACGGCGAGACATCCCGTCGATCTACGACGACTTCGACGCGATCATGGCGGCTGCGCATCTGCTCTCGGCCGACGGCGCGACGCTCGCGCTCGAAGCAGGGCGCGTGGAACGCGGCGTATGACTACTACGGACACGACGCGGCCGGCGTCACCTACGCCGACCAGGTGCTGGCGCGCGCGATCGGCTGGTCACAGCACGGGTTCTGCGCGAACTGCGGCCTCGAACCGGCGATGGTCGCGGCCGTGCATGCCGCCTACGGCGCGCCGGTCTTGGCCTCGCTCACACCGGCGCCCGCCACGAGCGCAGCGAAGGCCGCGCGATCGAGTTCACCGCGCTCGCGCAAGGGCCTTTCCCAGCGCCCCTGACGCTCGGAGGGCAAGCGATGCCGGACGCACCGAGCGTAGTGTGCCGATTGGAGATCGACGGGATCTCCAATCGGCCGGCACATGAGCGAGGGAGGACGCCACCGTTCGGCGATCGACCGGATCGCCGAACGGCCGGCGCCGCCATCCGACCGTCAGGCCGCGTCGGCCTGCGCGATGAGCTCGCCGGCGACCCGGTCGGTCGCGGCGGCCGGTCCCGCCGAGCAGGCGCCGGGAGAGCTGGGCGCGGCGGAAGTACAGCGGCGCGTCGTGCTCCCACGTCGCGCCGATGCCGCCGTGCACGGAGATCATCGTGCGCGCCGCGTGGTCGAGCGCGCGCCCGGCGACCGAGCGCGCGGCGCCGGCCGCGAGCGGGAACTCGGCGGGTGAGCCGTGGCGCGCCCAGCCGGCGTAGTAGAGCAGCGAGCGTCCGTTCTCCAGCTGGCGCAGCACCTCGGTGAGCGAGTGCTTGACCGCCTGGTAGGAGCCGATCGCGCGACCGAACGTGTGGCGCTCCTTGGCGTACTCGACGGTCACCTCCAGCGCGGTCTCGACGCTGCCGAGCGACTCGGCCGCGATCAGCGCCTGGGCGAGATGCCAGGCCGCCGCGAGCGAGTCCGCGGAGGCGTCGAGCACGGTTGCGGGCGCGTCCTTCAGCGAGACGTGGCCGAGCGAGCGGGTCGAGTCATAGCGCGTGGTCTCCTCGATGCTCGACGCCCTGCGCATCGGCCTCGATCGCCACGCCGACGGGCTTGCCGTCGAGCAGTGCCACGCCCACGAGCAGGTCGGCGCCGGGCGCGTCGGGCACGAACGCCAGCTCGCCGCTGACCGTCGCTGAGGAGCCCTCGCCGGAGGCGCTCGCGCTCGGCGCCGCCGGACGCGCGGCGCCGTGGCGCGGATCGACGCTCCAGCGCTCGTCCACGTCGGTGGGCGGGCTGACGGGCAGGTAGGCGGCGCGGCGCTCTCCGCTGGCCAGCGGCTCGAGCAGCGAGGCGGCGTTCGAGGAGTCGTTCAGGATCGCGCTCGCGGGCAGGTGCCCGAGCAGCGGGATGCCCGCGAGCACGCGCCCGCACTCGCCGAGCACGAGCATCGCGTCGAACGCGTCGAGCCCCGCGCCGCCGTGGGCCTCGTCGATCAACAGGCCGGGCCAGCCGGCCTCGCAGGCGGTCGGCCACATGTCCGGCAGCGCGTCTCTCGTTGCCGTCGAGCGCCTCGCGGGCGGCCTCGAGCGTCTTGAAGCGCGACAGCGCGCCGCGGGCGGCCTCGCGCAGGAACACCTGCTCGTCTGAGAGTGCGAAGTTCATGCCGCCGCCTCCGTCGATAGATGATCGCCCCCGCATGGACGCGTAGGGCAAGCCGGACAAGGACGCAGGGAGCGAAGTGTGCTCGGCGCATGAGCGACCGAGGACGCAGCTCCGGCGCCGCCATACGCGTTCATGCAGTCGCCCCTTCCTTGGAGCGCAGCTCCGAGAACGGGATGCCCTTGTCCAGGCGTGGCTCGGGCGGCAGCCCGAGCACGCGCTCGCCGATCGTGTTGCGCAGGATCTCTTCGGTTCCGCCGGCCGACTTCAGGCCGGGCAGGAAGGAGATCATGTAGGCCCACTCGCTGTCCTTCGCCAGCGCGTCCGGGCCCTGCACGTCGGCGATCAGATCGCCGGCCTTGATCGCGCCGTTGACGATCGTGACCTTCGCGAGGCCCGCCTCGGGGCCGGGGATCTGGCCTTTCTGCAGCGCCGTCAGCGTGCGGTAGCCGGTGAAGCGGACGGCCAGCAGTTCGCTTGCGATCTCGCCGAGCTGGTGTCGGACCTCGGGGTCGCGCCGGGCGTGCTCGTCGCCGGCGATCGCGCCGGCGAAGCGGGTCGAGTTGTAGCCCAGCCCCTCGCCGCCGAGACCGATCGTGACGCGCTCGTACATCAGCGTCGTCAGCGCCGTGCCCCAGCCGTTGCCGACACCGCCGACGACCGCGCCGGCGTCGACCGCGAGGTCGTCGAAGAAGACCTCGTTGAACTCGGCCTCGCCGGAGATCTGGCGCAGCCCGCGCACGGTCACGCCGGGGGCGTCCATCGGCACGATGAACATCGTCATGCCCTTGTGCTTGGGCACGTCGGCGTCGGTGCGCGCCAGCAGCAGGCCGTAGGAGGCGAACTGGGCGTTGGTCGTCCACACCTTCTGGCCGGTCAGGCGCCAGCTGCCGTCCTCCTGCAGACGCGCGCGCGTCTGCACGGCCGCGAGATCGGAGCCCGCGGCGGGCTCGGAGAACAGCTGGCACCAGACCTCGTCGCCGTGCAGCATCGGGCCGAGATAGCGGCCCTTCTGGTCCTCGTCGCCGTGGGCGATGATCGTCGGGCCGAGCATGCCGACGCCGATCGCGTCGAGGATGCCGGGAACTTTTGCGCGGGCGATCTCCTGGTTGCAGATCACCTGCTCGATCGGGCCGAGGCCCTGGCCGCCGTATTCCTTGGGCCAGACCACCCCGGCGAGGCCGCCCTCGGCGAGCTTGCCCTGCCACACGCGGCGCGCGGCGATGATCTCGTCCTCGTCCTCGATCGCTCCGGGGCCTTGCAGGATCGGCGCTTCGGAGGAGTGCTCCTCCAGCCATGCCCGCACGTCGGCGCGATATGCGGCCTGCTCGGGTGTGTCGTCGAGATCCACGGCGGCTTCCTCCTTTGTCTAGGTACGTTGCCAAACCTTGGTTGACTGACCAGTCAATCGCCTTCTGAGACTTTACTCCCCTGCGAGCATCGGCGGGGTGCTGTCCTGTTGCGGGGTGCTCTCCTGTTGCGGGGTGCTGTCCTATTGCGGGGTGCTCTCCTGTTGGATCGGCGCCGCTGCCTTGATCGTTTCCTTTCCAGCGGGACCGTCTCACTCACCCGCGGGAATCGGCGGCGTCGTGAACGGGCGGCTGGTGGTAGACGCCCTCGAATCCGCGGTCGAGCAGGTAGCTCGCCTGGGTGCCGGGGTCGGGCGAGTGCAGCAGCACGACCCCCAGGCGCACGCCGTCGCGCTCGGCGGTCGCGACCAGGCACTTGCCGGCGGCCAGCGTGTAGCCGGTCTTCAGGCCGGTCAGGCCGGGGTAGTGGTAGATCAGCAGCGGGTTGTTGTTGTACAGGTACAGGCGCCCGCCCTTGATCGGGAAGGGCAGCTCGGCCGTGTACGTTCGGGTGATCGAGGCGATGCGCGGCTGGCCCAGGTCGACGTGCGCGAGCACCGCGAGATCGGCGGCGCAGGAGAAGTTGTACTGGTCGAAGTAGCCCGAGGGCGAGGAGTAGTGCGTGCAGCCCATCCCGAGCTGCGCGGCGCGCGCGTTCATGCGCGTGACGAACGCGTTCACGCTGCCGGAGACGTGCTGGGCGAGCGCGACCGCGGCGTCGTTGCCCGAGGGCAGCAGCAGGCCGTAGAGCATGCTCTCGAGGCGCACGTGCTTGCCCAGCGGCAGCACGCCGACCTTCGATCCCGCCGATTGGATCGCCTGCCGGGTGACGAGCACGGGCGTGTCCGGCGGCGCCGATTCGACGCTCAGCAGCGCGGTCATCATCTTCGTCAGGCTCGCGATGCGCAGGCGCGTGTAGGGGTTTGACTGCCACAGCACCTGGCCCGTGTCGAGGTTGAACAGCAGTCCCGCGCGCGGCGGGGTGTAGAAGGCGATGTGCACGCGGTCCTGCTGTGGGTCGCCGAGTCCCGTCAGCGTCAAGCGGGGGCTTGCCGAGAGGCAGGCCGATCGGCGAGTGCGTGGGAGCAGGGTTGGTCGCCGTGACTGTGGCGCTCGTGTGCGCGTGCGTGGCGCTCGCATGCGCGTGGGTCCGACCACGCGTAGCCGAGGCCGATCCATGGGTGTGGACCTTCGCGAGGGCCATCACGACCACCGCGGCGAGGATCGCCAGCGCGAGCGCTCCGATCGCCAGTGCGCGCCTGCGCGCACGCCTGCGCCGCCGGGCCGCCTCGCGGCGGCGGCGGCTTTGGTCGGGTGTCATGAACGGTGAAGGCTCGTACACGGTCAGCGTCGCGGGGGGTTGAGCATCGCGCCAACGATCCCGACCCCGAGCAGCACGAGCACGAAGATCGAGACGGCGCTCAGCAGCGTAAACCCTTGCTGGGATATCGCGCTGAGGGTCAGGAAGGCGAACCCGACGATGAACAGCAGCGCGGCGCCGAGTACGAGGCGACGCGGGCTCATGCGAACGTCGGAGCGGTGAGACCGAAGGTGAGCTGCACGGCGAGCCAGACGATCAGCAGGATCACGGCCGGAACCTCGACGATCGTGAAGAAGAACACGACGAACACGAGGCTGATGACGCGCGCGCGGGGGTGCAGCACCATGTAGGCGGCCAGGATCGCGGTGACGGCGCCCGCCGCGCCGAGGATCGGGGTCGTAGAGGTCGGATCTGCCAGCACGCGCACGCCCAGCACGAGCAGGCCGCCGAGGAGATACAGCGCGAGCAGGCCCCCGCGTCCGAGCCGGTCCTCGACCGACGGGCCGAAGATCGCCAGGAACAGCATCGCGGCGAGCAGTTGCAGGAAGCTCGCCTGCAGGAACAGCGAGGAGAGCGCCGTGCCGAGGTGGCCGCCGGAGCCGGTGAGCTCGGCGGGCACGACGCCGTATCGCGCCTGCACCATTTCGGAGGGTCCGCCGAAGAAGTTGCCACCGTGGCGGATCGCGAGCAGGTAGGCGAGCACGTTCAGGAGAACCAGCGCGAGAGTCAGGACCGGGAAGCGCTCGCGCTGGATGTTGTCCGTGATCGGGAAGATCGCGTGAGCCTATCCGCGCGGGCAGCGCCGGCGGGACAGGCGGCGTGGCGCCGGCGGGCAGGCGGCGGGGCAACCACGCAGCAGGCGGCGCGGCAACCACGCGGCAGGGCGGCGCAGTGCCGACGAGGCGTTCCATGCGCCTGCCGCGGCGAGCGGTCCGATGCCACAGGCGCTGCTGTTGAGTTCTACGCGCCTGTCGCCGCGAGGGGTCCGATGCCCTCGCGCCGCTGTGGGACGTGCTGGTCGGCGTGGTAGGAGGAGCGCACGAGCGGCCCGGCGGCGACGTGGTCGAAGCCGAGCTCATACGCCGCCTGCTCCAGCGCGGCGAACTCGTCGGGGTGCCAGTAGCGGACGACCGGCAGGTGGCGCTCGGACGGGCGCAGGTACTGGCCGACAGTCAGCACCTGCACGCCGTGCTCGCGCAGGGCGTCGAACGTCTGCACCATCTCCTCGTGGGTCTCCCCGAGGCCGACCATCAGCCCGGACTTGGTCACCACCTCGCCTTCGCCGAGCTCGCCCGCGAGCTCGAGCACGCGGCAGGAGCGCTCGAACTCCGAGCCGCGACGCGCGAGCGGATACAGGCGCGGGACGACCTCGACGTTGTGGTTGAACACGTCCGGGCGCTCGGCGATCACCTTCGCCAGCGGCATCTCCTGGCCCTGGAAGTCGGGCGTGAGCACCTCGATCTGGCAGTCCGGCGCCTGGCGGCGGACCTGGCGGATCACGCCGACGAAGGCCGCGGCGCCCTTGTCGGGCAGGTCGTCGCGGTCGACCGAGGTGATGACCGCGTGGCGCAGGCCCATGCGCGCGATCGAGCGCGCCACCCGCGCGGGCTCCAGCGGATCGTTCCACGTGGGCTTGCCCGTCTTGACGTTGCAGAACCCGCAGCGCCGCGTGCAGGTGTCGCCGAGGATCATGAACGTCGCCGTGCCCCGCTCCCAGCACTCGCCGACGTTCGGGCAGGCCGCCTCCTGGCAGACGGTGTGCAGGTTCTCGGCGCGGATCAGCTCGGTCAGCTCGCGGTAGCGCTCCCCGCCGGGCGGGGGCACCTTGAACCACGGCGGCTTGCGCTCGCGCAGCGGGCGCACGTTCGGGCCGAGCACGCTCAGCACGTCCATGCCGCCGGGGTTTGAGCGCGAGCGGGTGATGTGTTCGCGCTCGGGCGCGCTGCTCGGGGCGGTCATGTGCGGACTCCTCCCGCACTCACGGGGTTCGGGGTGAATGGGATGGTGGGCATTTGCTCGGCATCCTCGCATGCCGTTCGCGTCCGGCGGGCGTCGACGCGGGGCGTCATATCCCGCAGCAGCTCGGATTGCGCGACGGGCCGCAGGCGAAGGCTGTGAGCCTCGGCGAAGCGCTGGGCGACGCGCGTGCGAAAGCGCTCCGCGTCGATCGCGCGCCCGCGGGGCAGCTCGCGCGCGAGGGAGGTCATCCGGACGTCGGGCAAGCCGCAGGCGACGACCCAGTCGAAGGGCGCGAGGTCGTTGTCGACATTGACGGCGAACCCGTGCGTGGAGACGCCGCGCGAGACGTGCACGCCGATCGAGGCGATCTTGCGGCCCTGCACCCAGACACCCGTATAGTCCGGGCCCTCCTGCGCAGCGGGAGTGCGCCTGCAGGCCATCCTTGCAGCGCGGCCACGATGGCGGCTTCCATCGGGCGCAGGTGGACGCCGACGTCGGCGGCGGCCATGATCGGGTAGCCGACGAGCTGGCCGGGGCCGTGGTAGGTGACGCGCCCGCCCCGGTCGGTCTGCGCGATCTCGATGCCGCGCGCGCGGTAGAACTCCTCGCCCAGCGCCAGCTCATTCGGGTCCGCCGCGTCGCCCACGGGTGTAGACGGGTGGGTGCTCCAGCAGCAGCAGGATGTCTGGTAGCTCGCCGGCCAGGCGCCGCTCGCGCAGTCCGCGCTGCAGATTCAGGGCCTCGCCATAGGGGAGGGTGCCGAGATGGGAGACCCAGAGTTCCCGGCTGGGGATGATCGACCGTTGAGACAGGTTCTTAGTCGACACGACCATCCAGCCTAGCGCCTCGCCGGGTACGCGGACCCGGGCCGGCCAAAGCTTGGCCGGCCCGGGATCCGTTTTACGCCAGGCGGCTCAGGCGCAGAGGCGGCCTGCCATCAGCGGGTCATATTTCTTCCAGTTCCTGCGCTTCTTCGCTTTCTTCCGATTCAGTTACACCTTCCGCCTGCATGACGGCTTCGAGGCCTTGCCTTTTGGCTACAGGTTTGGCGCAGTTGTATTCCAATCCGATGACGGTGCAGTAGCCGCTTATGAATTTTTCACGATATAATTCGAGGTTTAATCCCAATTCACCCGTATTGCCGGCGCCTACGGGCGTTGTACCGTAGGACGGGTCGTAGAGCTTGTTTTCGACTTCGATGAGCTCGTGGTTCTGGAAGGCGGATGACGGGTTTTCGACTCCTTGGCCTGATCCCCCGGCTTCGTCTTTTACCTCGGTCCATAAGTATGGGAACGATAAGGAGGAACTGTTACCCATGCCCGTGAATCCCCATGACGCTACGAGGAAGATACAGGCCCCGTGCGCCTGGCACGGTAAGCCTGCGGGGGACGACGGGAACTTCGGATAGATTTTTAACTGTAACGATTTGACCCCCTCGGCGCCTAGCGCGCTTTTGAAGGCTCTCGCCCACGCGCCGCATTCGCCCGAGAGCGCTTCCAGCAGCTGCCATACTTTGTTGCGACCGCCGGCCACCGCCGCCCCGTGGCGAGAGAAATTGTATTCCCGTAGGTTTAAGTTCGGTAAGAGCTGTTCGTAATATAAGAGCTGATCCCCGTTCCGAGTGATTTCGCCGGTGGCGGGATTGAAGGTTCGGATGCGGGTTATTGGGCATTCCAGCGTCTGGCAGGGCCCTTCTTTCTGTTTGTTGGTGAACCCCGACCAGACACCAGAGATCACCTTTTTTTCGTTGAGCGATTCTCCTTCGCTACCGACTCCCTGGGTGGCCAGATCGAGCAGCGTGAAGTAGATCAGAGAGTTGCCGACCGGCGTGCTGTAGACGAGATAGAAGGTATTGCTGTTTTTGCCTAGTTCCTGCACGGTCGTGCGCCCGGCTTCTTTCACGCTCCATTTCCAAGTGATCGTGGAGAATGAGCTGGTGACTTTTTTGGCCAGCGCGGCGGACGCTTTGACGAGTTCGGTCGAAAGGTAGCCGGCGTGTTTTTCGAACTGTAATTTGACCTGCTCGGAGGTCAATTTGGCCGTAAAGGTGAACGAGCCGCCTGCGACTGTGGTTTCTCCCTTGAGTTCGATTTCTTCGGCGTGATTTTCCAGGTATTCCTTGGTCGCGGTTTCGACCGAGAACTGTGCTTCGAGTTCGACTTTGGTACCTAACACATATGCGGGGATCCAGATTTTCTTGATCGCGCCGGCTTTGTCGGCTTCCCACTCGACTTCGTTTTTGGCGCCATATTCGGTGATGCTTAAATCTTTTTCCGTTGAGCCAAAGGCGGTGTTTTTCGTATGGTCCACGAGGACGGACTGGTTGCCGCGATAGTCGACGCTTAAGGGTTTGCCTGCAGTGAGTTGTGTGACGCTCCATTTTTTCCCCGAGGCGAGTTTGATTTTACTCGTCGTGGAGTAGGTAGCGCTAACTCCCAGTACTTTTAGTTTGCTTTTCGCCGTTGGGCAGACGATTTCATGTTCCACCAGTTCTTCTTCGGCTTTGGGGAGTTCGCAGGCCTGCGTACCGGTGACTTTGTAGGTGTTTTTGATAGCGCATTCAGCCCCTGTTATCGAGAATTCGAAGAAGTTGCCTTCCGGTGTGAACGGTTCGAATTCTGCTTCCGGACCGGCGCCGATCAGTTTGGCGTCGAGTTTGCTTTCGAGCGTTTCCGCAACGGAGCATTTGGCCGGCGCCGTCTCTTTGCATTTTTTGAGCAGAAATACGTCCCCTTCACCTCGTCCGCCGGCCTCGATCGTGCCCGTAAATGTGCCTTCGGGACATTCGATCGAGACTTTCACACCGGCAACCGTCGCCTTGAGTAATGAGAGGCCGCTCGTGCCTTCCACGTTCGTCGCCGTCGTGATCTGGGCGCCTTCGATGATGAATTCGCTGGCCGACGCCGGTACGGCGGCGGCGGCACAGATCGTCAATGCGCTCAACAGCGCAAGCAGGAGTAATCGGACCTTTGTCTTCATGGCGTCTTTCGCCTTCCTCTATATAGAAGGGCGGTCGGGTCGCCGGTGCTCCTCCGCCTCCTCGCGTGGCCCGTCCCAGCCGCATTTGCAGAGTGGAGCGTCTTCTACGATCGGCTACCGCGGCTGCGGTGTCAACTCGATCGCTCGCGGTGGCGCGGGCGCCCGCTGGCCGGGATGTCCATGAGCAGCACGCGGCCCTGTCAATCTTGGACAAGAGCGCGCGTCCGGATAGGTATTCACCATGGCTCACAGGACCTCGCGCTGTGGCCGCGTGTCTCCTACTTGCGCGGCGCAATACGCCTCACAACCCGACCTACAGCGTCAGCGCCGCGGGCCGCTCGAGCAACTCGTGGATGCGCGCCAGAAACCGCGCGGCGTCGGCGCCGTAGAGGATGCGGTGGTCGCAGGCGAGGGTGACTGTCATCTGCCTGCCGGGCGACGACCTCGCGCCCGTCGCCGTCATCGCACGGCACTGCTTGTGGCTGGACCGCGCCCACCGACAGGATCGCGGCCTGCGGTGGGTTGATGATCGCGGTGAAGGCGTCAACGCCGAACATGCCGAGGTTGGAGACCGTGAACGTGCCGCCGCCCAGCTCGGGCGGAGTGATCGAACCGTCGCGCACGCGCGCGGCCAGAGCACGGGTCTCACGCGCGATCTCCCCGAGCGCCTTGACGTCCGCGTCGAACACCGTCGGCACGATCAGCGCCCCACCCGCGGGCTCCTGTCCGACTCGGTGGCGACGGCCACGCCGACGTTGACGCGCGAGTGCAGCTGCAGGCGCCCGTCGCGATAGCTGGAGTTCGCGCGGGGGTGCTCGCGCAGGGCCAGTGCGCAGGCCTTGACGACCATGTCGTTGTACGTCGGCGCGTCCGCCCGGCCGAGGCGCTTGAGCTCGGCGCGCAGCGCGACGCACTCCTCCATGTCGATGTCCGTCTGCAGAGCGAAGTGGGGGATCGTGGCCTTCGACTCGGCCATGCGCCGCGCGATCGTCTGCTGGGTGCGCGACAGCTCGACCTCGGTCGTCTCGCCCTTCGCCGTCGTCGGTTGCTCCAGCGCAGGCCCTGATCGTTGCCGGCGGCGGCCTGCCACGTCGGCCGTCGCGATGTCGCCCGCCGGATGGCGTGCCCGGAGGCCCGTGCAGGTCGACTCGACTGCTCCGCTGGGGGCCTCGACGTGGCGCCTGAACGTCGGCCTTGACGATGCGTCCACCCGGCCCGCTCTCGTGCGTTGCAGGTCGACTGTCGTTCTCGCCGGCGATGCCGTCCTGTGCGCACGGGGTGAGGCCTTGACGCGCGCCCGTCGGCGGATCGACTCGCGTGATAGGCGCTGCGTGCTCGGAAGGCACGACCGATCTCCGCGGGTGGAGACGGTCGCGGATCTCGGGAGTCACGCTGCCGGCGTCTCGGGCGCGGCCGCGGATATGTCGGGAGTCTCCGCGGACGTCTCGACCTGCCGCGTTCGCGGTCGCCGCGTCGGCCGACCCGACGCGCGCGATCACCGCGCCGACCGGCAGCGTGTCGCCCTCGGCGGCGACGATCGCGAGCACGCCGTCGAGGTCCGACTCGTAGGTCATCGTCGCCTTGTCGGTCTCGATCTCCACGATCTCCTGCCCGCGCTGCACCCGCTCGCCGTCGGCGACGAGCCAGCGCAGGATCGTGCCCTCCTCCATCGTGTCCGACAGGCGCGGCATGACGATCTCGGCCATCAGCGCATCCCTCCTCGCGCGGTGCGCGCTCCCACGTCGCGGCGCCCGGCCATCAGCGCGCCTCCTGTGCGCTCGCGCCTATGCGAGGTCGTCACCTGTGCGCGGCGCGTCTGTTCGTCCAAGCGTCGCCAGCGCCGCGGCCACCACCTGCGGCTCGTGCGGGTAGGCGATGTCCTCCAGCGGCTTGGAGTAGGGCATCGGCACGTCCGCGCCCGACACGCGCGCGACCGGCGCGTCGAGGTCGTCGAACGCGTGCTCGGCGATCAGCGCCGCGAGGTTCGCGCCCACGCCTCCGTGCGGCCAGCCCTCCTCGACGACCACGCAGCGGTTGGTCGTGCGCACCGAGTCGAGGATCGTGTCCAGGTCGAGCGGGCGCAGCGTGCGCGGGTCGATCACCTGCGCCTGCACGCCGTGCTCGTCGGCGAGCGTCGCGGCCGCGCGTTCGGCGGTGAGCGCCATCCGCGAGACGCCGACGATCGTCACGTCCGAGCCCTCGCGACAGACCCGCGCGCGGCCGAACTCGACGAGCTCGTCCTCGTCGTCGGGCACCTCTCCGCGGACGCCGTACAGCGACTCGTGCTCGATGAAGATGACCGGGTTCTCGTCGCGGATCGCGCTCTTCAAGCAGGCCCTTCGCGTCGGCCGGCGTGGCGGGCACCGCGACGAGCAGGCCCGGCACGTGCAGGAACATCGCCTCCAGGCAGTGCGAGTGGGTCGGTCCGAGCTGGTGGCCGGCGCCCTGGGGCATGCGGATCACCAGCGGCACCGAGACCTGGCCGCCGAACATGTAGCGGATGTGCGCGGCGTGGTTGACGATCTGGTCGAACGCCAGCAGCGAGAAGTTGATCGTCATCAGCTCCACCACCGGGCGCAGTCCGGTCATCGCCGCGCCGACGCCCATGCCGACGATCGTGTTCTCGGAGATCGGCGTGTCGCGGACGCGCCGCTCGCCGAACTCCTCGAGCAGGCCCTCGGTGACTTTGAACGCGCCCCCGAACACGCCGATGTCCTCGCCCAGCAGCACCACCCGCTCGTCGCGGCGGAGCTCCTCGCGCAGCGCCGCGTTCAGCGCCTCGCGGTAGCGCAGCTCGCTCATCGCGCGTCCCCGGTCGGCGCGGTCGAGCTGCCGGCGGCGCCTGCGGTGCGGAGCGTCGCGCTCATCCGTGGTAGCGCCCCTGGGCCTGCTCGCCGAGCACATACACGTCCTCGTACAGCGACTCCGGCGCCGGAAACGGCGAGTCCTCGGCGAACTCCACCGCCGCTCGACGCGCTCGGCGGCCTCGCGCTCGATCGCCTCGCGTCGGCGGCCGCTCGAGCATGCCCTCGCGCTCGAGCAGCTCGCCGAACTGCGGGATCGGGTCGCGCTCGCGCCACTGCGCGACCTCCTCCTTCGTGCGGTACTGCTCGGGGTCGGCCATCGAATGTCCGCGGAAGCGGTACGTGACGGCCTCCACCAGCAGCGGGCGGCGGTCCTCGCGCACGCGCGCACAGCGCTTCGCCGACGACCGTGTAGGTGTCGAGCACGTCCATCCCGTCGCAGCGCATCCCCGGCACGCCGAGCGACTCGCCCTTGCGGCGCAGGTCGGTCACCGCCGAATGGCGCTCGATCGAGGTGCCCATGCCGAACTGGTTGTTGACGACCATGAACACGACCGGCAGCCGCCACAGCGCCGCCAGGTTGAGCGTTTCGCCGAACGTGCCCTGGTTGGAGGCGCCGTCGCCGAACGCGCACAGCGTCACCTCGTCGCGGACCGCGGTAGTCGCTGCTCAGACCGATGCCCGCGCCGATCGGCAGGTTGCCGCCGACGATCCCGTAGCCGCCCATGAAGCGACGCTCGAGATCGAACATGTGCATCGAGCCGCCGTGCCCGCCGCAGCAGCCGTCGACGCGCCCGAACAACTCGGCCATCACCCGCTCGGGCGAGGTCCCGCGCGCGAGCGCGTTCCCGTGCGAGCGGTAGGTCGAGATCAGATAGTCCTCCTCGCGCAGCGCCCGCGCCGCGCCGACGATCGTCGCCTCCTCGCCGATCGACAGGTGCAGGAACCCGCCGATCTTCGCCCGCGCGTACATCTCCCCGGCGCGCTCCTCGAAGCGGCGGATCAGCGTCATCGTCGCAAGCCACTCGCGCGCGACGGCGGGCTCCGGCAGGTTGCGCTCAAGCGGGCTGGGCCCCGGCGGGTTCGGTTCCGGCATCAGCTATGCACGGTAGCCCAGCGCGCGAGAAACTCCTCGGCCTGCAGCTGCGCCAGATCCGCGCGCAGCGCCCGCGCCGTGCGCGAGGCCGCCTGCGGCGGGAGATCCCAGAACAGCACCACCTCGCCCGAATCGATCTCCACGACCTCGATGTGATCGACCCGGCTCGCGTCCGCGAGCAGTGCCGGCGCCAGCCCGCCGCGCGTGAGGATCAGCCGGTATGCGCGGTTGGCCCTCATCTCGCGCCCGCCACCGGACCGAGTGCGGCGGCCTGCTCGAGGCACTGCTCGCCGTCGAACACCCGCTCGCCGATGCGCACCGTCGGGAACGTCGCTCACGCCGGCCTGCGCGGCCGCCTCGGTCGCGGCGTCCAGCTGCGCCCGCACAGAGGCGAGCCCCGCGCCCTTCAGCACCGCCGCCGGATGCATCTCGCACGCCGCCGCGGCGATCAGCACGTTGTCCGTCTCGCCGAGCGAGCGTCCGCCCGCGAACGCCTGACGAAACGCGGCCTGCGCGAACGGCACCGTGCGCCCGATCGACTTGGCGTACGTCGCCGCGCGCATCGCCAGCGCGCTGTCGAACGGGAACGGGTCGGGCCAGCGCAGAGGCTGCAGCTCCAGCTGCGCGCGCCCGGCGCAGCGATGTTCTCGCGGAAGACCGCCTCATCCTCGCGGCAGCGGAACGCGTCGAACGTCTCCCCCCCCGGCAGCTCGCTCGCGAGCACCGGCTGCCACTCCACCGGGGTGGGCGGGTTCGAGAAGACATGCAGGATGCGCTCCGCCGCGATGTACGCCAGCGGGCTGGCCAGGTCGAAGTAGAAGGCGTTTGGCGCAGCCATCACCCTCGCGTCGAGGAGGCCGGGCCGTGGATGGCAGACGCCGCATCCGAGCGCAGGCGTGCTACCGATCGTCCGGGATCGGCCGGCACGTCGAGCATCGGGGGTGGCGTCTGACGCCGCGGAACGGCCTCCTCAGCCGTGGATGAGCCAGCCGTCGGCCGCACGTCCCGCCTCCATCACGGCCTCCGAAAGCGTGGGGTGGCCGTGGATCGTGCGCGCGACCTCGCTGAAGCCGCCCTCCAGCGCACGCACGTTGACGAGCTCCTGGATCAGCTCGGTCGCGCGCGAGCCGACGATGTGCCCGCCGAGCAGCTCACCGTACTTCGACTCGCCCACCAGCTTCACCAGGCCGGTGCGATCGCCGTAGACCGTGCCGCCCCCGACCGCGCCGTAGGGCACCTTGCCGATCACCACGTCATAGCCCTGCTCGCGAGCCTGAGCCTCGGTCAGGCCGAACGAGCCCACGTTCGGCGTGCAGAACGTCGCGCGCGGGATGTCCACGTAGGCGAGGGGGTGGGTCGGCAGGCCCGCCGAGTCCTCCACCGCGACGATGCCCTCGTCCGAGGCCTTGTGCGCGAGCGCCGGCCCGGCGACCAGATCGCCGATCGCATAGATCCCCGGCGCCGAGGTCCGCAGCGCGCCGTCGACCTTGATCAGTCCCCGCTCGTCCAGCTCGACGCCCGCGACGTCCAGGCCCAGCGCCTGCACGTCGGGGCCGCGGCCGGCCGCGATCACGAGATAGTCGACCTCCGCCGACTCCGAGCCGTAGCTGAACTTCACGCCCGCGTCAGAGGCCTGCACAGATTCGATCGGGGTGCTCGTGTGCACGCCGATCGACTGGCGCCTCAGGCCGCGCTCGACCAGGCGCGAGATGTCCGCGTCCTCGCTCGGGAGCACGCGGTCGAGCGCCTCCAGCAGCAGCACCTCGCTGCCCAGGCGCGCGAACCCCGAGGCGATCTCCGCACCCGAGGCCCCGGCGCCCACGACCGCCAGGCGTGCCGGCAGCTCCGCCAGCGCCCACGCCTCCTCGGTGCCGAGCACGCGTCCCCCCAGCTCCACTCCGGGAATCGCGCGCCCCACCGAGCCGGTCGCGAGGATCACAGTGCTCGCGCTGAGCTCACGCTCGCCCACCCGCACGGAGAGCCCGCCCGAGTCGCTCCCCGGAGCACCGAGCGACGCCTCGCCCTCGATCAGCTCGATCCCGTTTTTCTTGAACAGTCCGCCGACGCCGCCGGTCAGCGTCGAGACGACCTTCTCGCGCCGCGCCTGCACCGCCGCGTAGTCGACCTCGACACTCGCCACCCGCAAGCCGAACTCATCCGCGTCGCGGATCTCCGACAGCAGGTCGGCCGAGCGCAGGACCGCCTTCGCGGGAATGCACGCGTAGTTCAAGCAACGCCCGCCGACCTTGTCCTTCTCCACGACAGCCGTCTTCTTTCCGAGCTGCGCGGCGCGAATCGCCGCCACGTAGCCGCCCGGCCCCGAGCCGATCACGATGCAGTCGTAGGTGTTCTCAGCCATCGCGGCCTGAGCCTATCGAAGCAAGGCGCGCGGTCCGTGCGTCTCCCAGCGTCACCGGTGTCACTGCGCTGCCAGGACCGTCGAGAGGCAAGCGATACGAGGACGCAGGGAGAGCGGCGTGCTTGAGCACGCGAGCGACCGAGGACGCCGTAGCGCGCAGGCTATCGGCGGTCCTGAGCCTGCATACGTCCCATCACGCGCACAAGCTTCCAGAACAGCCATCCCGCCAGCACGATCGAGAGCAGGCACAGCCCCGCCGCGAGCAACGTTGAAGAGACCACCAGCGCGAGCGAGGTGACGAGGATCTGAAACGTCGAGCAGCGCCTCGAACCCGAGCACCGCCCAGTAGCGTCGCCGGTACATCCCTAGCGCGAGCACGCCAGCACGCCGGCCAGGAACAGTCCGCCCGCAAGCGAGCCGCCGTGACGACTGAGGCCGTGGACAGTCAGCGCTCCGACGATCACCCCGAGCGCCAGTAGTACGGCCACCGCGACCGCGACGAGCAGCGCCGGCGGGCGCTCGTCCTCGCCCAACGGCTCCAGCGTTGCCCGCGCGAGATCGTCGCGCGAGCGCGGCGGGAGCTCATGTCGAGCCCGACGCGTCGATGGGACTTCGGTAGAGCAGCTCACGCAGCTCGCGTGCCGCACGCTCCGGGCTCTCCGCGTCGGCGATCGCGCGCAGGACGCACACCCGCGTGGCTCCCGCGTCCAGCACCGCGCCCGCATTCCGCACGTCCAGGCCCCCGATCGCGAAGAATGGCACGCTCGCGTGCGCCGCCGCGTAGCGCACCAGCTCGACGCCGACGGCCGCGCGGCCGGGCTTGGTCGGTGTCGCATGGACCGGCCCGACGCCGATGTAGTCCACGAGGCCCGCCTGCACCGCGTCGATCTCATCCGGCGCGTGCGTCGAGAGCCCCACCAGCATGCCCGGGCCGACGATCGCCCGCGCCTGCGCCACCGTCAGGTCCTCCTGCCCGACGTGCACCCCGTCGGCTCCCACCTCGACCGCGACCTCGGGGAAGTCGTTGAGCACGAACAACGCGCCGTGCTCAGCGCACAGCTCGCGCACACGCACGGCCGCCTCCAGCAACTGCTCGCGCTGCTCGGGTGCGTGCGGATCGAGATCCTTCTCGCGCAGTTGCACGACCCGCACGCCGCCGGCGATCGCGCCCGGCAGCACCTCCGTGAGCTCACGCCCTCCAGGCTGCGCGTCGCACACGAGATACAGGCGCGCCGCCGCCAGGCGTGCGCGACGATCGGTGCGTGGGTCCGCGGTGCTCACTCCCGCCCAGTCTGACACCGGACTAGCATCAACTCATGGCTGCGCACACCCAGTCACCCGATGTCGCGATCGTCGGCGGCGGGATCGTCGGGCTTGCCTGTGCATGGCGCGCGCGCCTACGAGGGCTGTCGGTGACCTTGCTCGAGCGCGACCACCTCGGGCAAGCGACCTCGCATGTAGCCGCCGGCATGCTCGCGCCGGTCTCCGAGGTCGAGTTCGGCGCCGCGGGCAAGCACGTGCTCGAGCTCGGGCTGCGCTCCGCCGAGACTGTGGCCCGAGTTCGCCGTCGAGCTCGAAGCACAGACCGACGTCGACGTCGGTCTGCTGCAGACCGGCACGCTCGCCCTGGCCCGCGACGAGGACGAGGCGCGCGAGCTCGAGCGCCGACTCGCGTTTCGCCACTCGCTGGGATTGCGCGCCGAGCGCCTGCGCGCCAGCGTCGCGCGCGAGCGCGAGCCCGCGCTCGCGCCGACCGTGCGCCTCGCCTTCGAAGCGCCCGACGACCACTCCGTCGATCCGCGCCGCGTACTCACAGCGCTGCAGCGCGCTTGCGAGAGTGCCGGGGTGCACATCCGCGAGCACACACCCGTGCGCGCGGTCGAGCTCGACGAGCGCGAACGCGCCATCGGCCTGCTGTTGGAGGACGGCGAACGCGTCCGTGCCGCCGAGACGGTGCTCGCCGCCGGACCCTGGAGTGGACAGATCGAGGGCCTGCCCGCGGATGCGCAGATCCGTGTGCGGCCCGTCAAGGGCCAGATCCTGCGCCTGCGCGACCCCTCCGGCCCAGGACTCCTCAGTCGCGTCGCGCGCTTCGAGGGCGGCTACCTCGTGCCTCGCGCCGACGGCTCCTACGTGCTCGGCGCGAGCGTCGAGGAGCAGGGCTTCGACCTGACCCCCACCGCCGGCGGCGTCTACGAGCTGCTGCGCGACGCCTCCGAGCTCGTGCCCGGCATCGACGAGCTGCGGATCGAGGAGCTCTCCGTCGGCCTGCGTCCCGGCACCCCCGACAACATCCCCATCATCGGCCGCGGTGCCCTGAAGGGTCTCTCGTGGGCAACCGGGCACCACCGCAACGGCATTCTGCTTGCACCCCTCACCGCCGAGCTCCTGCTCGCCACGCTCCTCGGCGAGGCGCCCGGACCGCTCGCCGAGGTCTGCCGGGTCGATCGCTTCCAGGCGGTCCCCGCATGATCCTCAACGGCGAGCCCTCCGAGATCCCCGCCGGTGAGACCGTCGCCGCGGTGCTCGGACGCCTCGGTCTGCAAACGGACGCGCGCGGGGTCGCCGTCGCCGTCGACGGCGAGGTGCTGCCGCGCTCGTGCTGGGAGACCTTCGCGCTCCCCGATGACGCCCGTGTCGAGGTGCTCACCGCGATGCAGGGAGGATGAGTCCGGCGTGGACGATCACAGTGAGCCGAGCAGGGCCACTATCGCCGGCGAGCGCAACGGCAGGACGCCGGATGACGCCTCCTCGCAGACGCCGGATGCCCTGACGATCGCCGGTCGCACGCTACGCTCGCGCCTGCTGCTCGGCACGGGCGGTTTCCCATCGCTCGAGCTCATGGCCGAATCGATCGCCGCGAGTGGCAGCGAACTGGTCACCATCGCGCTGCGCCGCATCGAGGTGGGCGCCGGGCGATCCAGGGGTTCGCTGATCGACGTGCTCGCGGATGCCGGCGTACAACTGCTCCCGAACACCGCCGGCTGTCGCACCGCCCGCGACGCCGTGCTCACCGCCAAGCTCGCCCGCGAAGCCTTCGCCACCGACTGGATCAAGCTCGAGGTGATCGGCGACGAGGACACGCTGCTGCCCGACGCGCCCGAGCTGCTGTGCGCCGCCGAGGAGCTCGTCGAGGAGGGCTTCGTCGTGCTCCCCTACACCACCGACGACCCCGTGCTCGCCCGCCGTCTCGTCGACGTCGGCTGCTCCGCCGTGATGCCGCTCGGCTCGCCCATCGGCAGCGGCATGGGCATCCGCAACCCCTACAACGTCGCCCTCATCCGCGACACCCTCTCCGTGCCCGTCATCCTCGACGCCGGCATCGGCACCGCCTCCGACGCCGCGCTCGCGATGGAGCTCGGCTGCGACGCCGTCATGGCCGCCTCCGCCATCTCCCGCGCACAGGACCCCGTGCGCATGGCCCGCGCGATGCGTCATGCAGTCGAGGCTGGGCGGCTTGCCCACGGCGCCGGGCGTATACCCCGCCGCCACTACGCGCGGGCGTCCACACCCGACGAGGGTCTCCCGGAGTTCTAGGAACTCGTCGTTTTTCGTGGTCCGCGCATGCGCGGACCCGCGGACTGGCGCATGCGCCAGTCCGGCCTGCGGTGCATGCACCGCAGGCTCACCAATCTACTTCGATAGCCCCGCGCCGTGCAGGGGAAGGCCCCTCCTACTTGACGACTTCGATCGTCCCGTTCATCGACGCCGGGTGAATCGTACACTCGTAATGGATTATCCCGGGCTTGTTCACCGTGACTTCGTAAGTCCCACCTTCGCCGAAGTCCTTCGACGCGAACTTCGCCACCCCGCCCTCGCTCGTCACGTTGTGTTCGACCGAGTCGTAGTTCGTCCACTTCAGCGTGCTCCCCACCTTCACCCGCACCGTGTCCGGGTCGATCGCGATGTTGCGGTAGGCGATCGGCACGACCCCGCTCTGGATCGGCGAGGACGAGGACGGCGAGGCGTACTGCGGGGTAGTCGTCCTTTTCAGACCGCCCGAGGCGCCCGTGCTCCCAGTGCTCGAGGTGGTGGCAGTCGAGGCGCTCGAGCTGGAGCTCGAGCTCGATTCACTCGAACCGCACCCCGCGTACAGCAGGGCGCAGCAGGCGAACGCAACGAGGGGTAGTCCTCTTTTCATGGCGTCATCCTAGACTGCCGTGTCCATGCCGCGCCACTTCCTCACCGGAGCCGAGCTCACCGCACCCGAGCTCCAAGTCCTGCTCGACCGCGCGCTCGAGCTGAAGGCCGCGCCGCTCTCCTCCCACGCGCTCGCCGGTCAGAGCGTCGCGCTGCTCTTCCAGAAGCCCTCCACCCGCACCCGTCTCTCCTTCGAGGTCGGCCTGCACGAGCTCGGCGGCCACGCCGTCGTGCCACGCGCCGACGAGATGCAGCTCTCCCGCGGCGAGTCCCTGCGCGACACCGCCTACGTCCTGTCGCGGCACGTGGCCGCGGTCGGTATGCGCACCGGGCCCGACGCGATCCTCGAGGAGCTCGCTCGCTACAGCGACGTACCGATCTTCAACATGCTCACGGCGCTGCACCACCCCTGCCAGGCGCTCGCCGACCTGCTGACTCTGCGCGAGGCCCACGGATCGCTCCAGGGACTGCGCCTGGCCTACGTCGGCGACGGCAACAACATCGCTCGCTCGCTCGCCCTGCTCGGCACGCTCGCGGGCATGCACGTCGCGATCGCCTCCCCACCCGGCTACACGCTCTCCGAGCAAGCTCCGCTGCCGGCGCCCACGGGCGCCACCGGAGCGTTGTCGCTGCACACCGACCCCCGCGAGGCGGTGCAGGACGCTCAGGCGGTCTACGCCGACGTGTGGGTGTCCATGGGCGACGAGGACACAGCCGGCGAGCGCCGCGCCGCGCTCGCTCCCTACCGCCTCGACGACGCTCTGCTCGACCTTGCCGCGCCCGGCGCATTCGCCATGCACGACCTGCCCGCGCACCCCGGCGAGGAGATAACCGCCGAGGTCCTCTACGGCGAGCGCCAGCGCATCTGGGACCAGGCCGAGAACCGCCGCCACGCGCAGAAGGCCCTGCTCGAGCTCTTGCTCGCGCCCGCGGCGCCGGGCGCGACTGCACCGGCGGCTGCGCTCGGCGCGACCACGCTCGGCGCGTCCTCGAGATGACACCCGAGCCCGGGACCCTGCCCGAGCCCGAGACCGCCCCCGTCGACGCGCGCCCCGCGCGCCCGCATCCCGGCGACGAGCTCGAGCTCGAGATCGACTCGCTCGCCTTCGGCGGCGAGGGCGTCGCCCGCCTCGGCGATCAGGGCTACGTCGTGTTCGTCTCAGGCGCCGTCCCCGGCGATCGCGTGCGTGCGCTCGTCTACAAGCGCAAGCGCTCCTACGCCCACGCGCGCGCCGTCGAGATCCTGCGGCCCAGTCCCGAGCGCATACCTCCGCAGGCCGACCATCCGGGCGTCCCCTGGCAGGTCCTCCCCTACGAGCGCCAGTTGCAGATCAAGCGCGAACAGGTCGATCAGGCGCTGCGCAGAATCGGGCACCTGGACGGCTTCGAGCTCGAGGAGATCGTGCCCGCGCTGCAGCAGTGGCGCTACCGCAACAAGCTCGAGTACTCCATTCGGCGAGACCGAGGACGGCGGTCTCGTCTGCGGCTTCCACGTCTCCGCCGGCGCCAACCGCGTGACCGCCATGGGCGACTGCCTGCTCGCCTCCGAGCTCGGCAATCGCGCGCGCGAGCTCGCGCTCGAGTGGTGCCGGGCCGAGGGTCTCACAGCCTGGGATCGCGGACGCCGCCGCGGACGCCTGCCACCCGCCGCCGAAGGGGAGCGCTCAGAGGCGCCGCCGCCTGCGCCGGACGGACGCGTGCGCCTGCGCAACCTCGTCGTGCGCGAGGGCCGGCGCACAGGCAAGCTGCAGGTGCGCCTCGTCACGACCGACGGAGAGCTCGACGCCAGTGCTTTCGCGCTGTCGCTCAGCCAAGCGTTGGGCGAGAGCCTCAGCGGCGTCTCCTGGACACGCACCCGCAGCCTCGCCGAGACCACCCTCGGGGGTGAGACCGAGCTCATCTGGGGCGAGGCCGAGCTGCCCGAGCGCCTCGGCGAACTCGACCTGCGCATCTCCCCCGAAGCCTTCTTCCAAACCAACACCGAGATGGCCGAGCTGCTCTACGGGGTCGTCGCCGAGTACGCCGACCTCCAAGGCTGGGAGCGCGTCTACGACCTCTACTGCGGGATCGGCACGATCGCCCTCACCCTCGCGCCGCGCGCCGGCGAGCTGTGGGGAATCGAGCTCGTCGAACCCGCCGTCGCCGACGCCATCGCCTGCGCGCGGCGCAACGAGATCACCAACGCCAACTTCTTCGCCGGCGACACCCGCCTGGCCCTGCCCGAGCTCGTGCAGCGCGCCGGACGTCCCGACGTGCTCGTCGTCGACCCGCCGCGCGCCGGACTCTCAAAGAAAGTCGTCCGGCGCATCGTCGAGGCCTCCCCCAAGCGCATCGTCTACGTCTCCTGCAACCCCACCACGCTCGCCCCCAACGCCGCCGAGCTCGTCGAGGCCGGGTGGACGCTCAAGAAGGTTCGCCCCGTCGACATGTTCCCGCAGACACACCACATCGAGTGCGTCGCTCTGTTCGAGCGGGGCGATGGCCGGCGCATCTCGGCGTCCTCGGTCACTCGCGTGCTGGCCGATCGTTGATCGCATCTGATCGACGATCGGTACGCCACGCTCCCTGCGTCCTTGACCTGCTTGACCCTCGCCCCGCTCGAGGCGTAGTTCTCAACTGGGGATAGGGTTCCCCGATGCGCGCCGCCACCATCCGCGAGCAGGAGATCGTGATTGAGGAGCATCCGGACCCTGTGCCGGGTGCGGGCGAGGTGCTGGTGCGCGTGCGTGCGGCGGGCCTGAACGGCGGGGACATGATGCAGCGCCGGGGGCTGTACCCGGCGCCGCCCGGCTGGCCGCAGGACATTCCGGGAATGGAGCTCGCCGGGGAGGTGGCGGCGCTCGGGCCGGGCATTCATCGCTTCGCCGAGGGCGATCGCGTGATGGCCGTCGTCGGAGGCGGCGCGCAGGCGGAGCTTTTGGTCGTGGGCGAGCGGCTGTTGATGCCGGTCCCCGGTTCGCTCGATTGGCCTGCCGCGGGGGGTTTCCCGGAGGTGTTCACGACCGCCCACGATGCGATCTTCACCCAGGCTCAACTGCGGCCCGGCGAGCGGCTGCTGGTCCACGGCGGCGCCGGGGGTGTCGGTGTCGCGGCGATCCAACTCGCGCAGGCCACGGGCGCGCGCGTGACCGCAACGGTGCGTCGTGAGGAGCTGCGCGAGCAGGTCTCCGCATTGGGCGCCGATGCGATCGCGCCCGAGGACTTTGCTCATAGTGGCCCCTTCGACGTGATCCTCGAGCTCGTCGGCGCTCCCAACATGCCCGAGAACCTGGGCGCCCTCGCGACCGGCGGGCGGATCGCCGTGATCGGCGTCTCCGCGGGCGTCAAGACCGAGTTGAACCTGCTCGCGCTAATGGGCAAGCGTGCCCGCATCCACGGCTCGACGCTGCGCGCTCGCCCGCTCGAGGAGAAAGCCATCACCGCCCGCCTGCTCGAGCGCGAAGTGCTGCCGTTGTTCGACACCGGCGCCCTACGCGTGCCGATCGCCGCGACCTTCCCGCTGGAGGAGGTCGCCGCCGCCTACGAGCGGTTTGCCGAGGGCGGCAAGCTCGGCAAGATCGTGCTCGCCATCTAAGCGCCCGTCCTCGCTCGGCGCCGCTGCGCGGGCCAGCGCGTCACCGCCGGGCCGCTGTCGCGTCGCCGCGACTCAGTACGGCGGCTGCGCGGCGTACCACTCGCCGAGCGTGCGGAAGGCGTCCCAGAACGCGCGCTTGGCGTCGGTCTCGTCGAGCGAGTCGTCGATGTTGGGGACGTACAGCGCGTCGATCGTCGGCGTCAACTGCTGGATCTCGCCCAGGCGCGGGGACAGCTCGCGCGCGAGCGGAATCTCCATCTCGCCGAGCGCCGCGAGGGCGTCGGAGCCCATCACGACGACGATCCGCGGCCGTACGATCGCGATCTCCTCGACCACGCGCGCGACACACGCGAAGTCCGCGAGCGAGGCGTCGCTGAGCGGGCACTTCACGCACAGCGTGCCGTATACGGCGAGCGGGTCGATCGAGAGGCGCTTGAGCGACTTCATCAGCGCGCCCCCCGCGCGGCCGTAGAAGGCGACGCCCTCCTCGATCTCCGAAGGTTGGGGCGCGTACTTGAGCAGCATCACGTCGGCCTGCGGGTGGCCGGAGCCGAGCACCGGCATCAGGTTCCCACGCGGGCAGTGCGGGCAGGACTGCAGCTCGCGCGTGAGCGTGTTCAGCTCGCGGATTGCGCGCTCCAGGTACTTCTCGCGGATCTCATCGTCGGTTACAGGCATCGACTCCGAGGGATTTGACGAACCCCGGATGTCTCCCTGCCCCTGCACCGCTACTTGCGGGGCGGCCGATGGTCGGCGCGGATGCATTGTCCTCGGTCGCTCGCGTACGTAGTACGCCACGCTCCCTGCGTCCGCGCCCCGCTTGACCCTCGACCGCCCCGGAGGCTTTCGCAACTCATGATCGTCGTGTGCCGCCCAGCGCGCGCTTGACCCTGCGCGCGCGGCTGGCGCGGCGCGCGGATGGAGGTGTCGCGCGGGTCTGCAGGAACTTGAGCGCCTGCACGTACAGCAGGCTCGTGGGGCGGGTGTGGATCTCGGCGTCTCGCAAAGACTGCACGAACTCGGCGGGCCCGTCGAAGTCGCGCATCCTGTTGCGCACCGAACCGAGACCCTGCGCGACGTGCGAGTCCGAGCCCGCGGCGGCGACGATCCGGTACTTCGCCGCGAAGCGCGCGGCCTCGTCGTTGAAGGCGCCGATCGCCACGCGCGGGTTGAACACCTCGATCGCGTCCACGTCGCCGACGATCGCGAGCAGGTGCTCGTAGTCGGGGACCGAGTGCAGCCGGTCGAAGGGATGGGGCACATACACCACTCCTCCCTGGCGGCGGATCTCCGCGACGGTCTCCCGCAGGCTCATGCCGCGCGGGATCAGCTCCTCGATGAACAGGCCGATGACCTCGCCCTGATCGGCCGTCTTGACCTCCTCGCCGACGATCACCTTCACGCCGACGTTCGCCTCGCGCGCGTGTTCACGCGCGGCGATCGCGCCCGAAATCTCGTTGTGGTCGGTCACCGCGATCGCTCCCAGCCCGCGCTCGCGGGCGCTCGCGAGCAGCACCTCGACGGGGGTCGCGCAGTCGTAGGAGTGGTCGGTGTGCATGTGCAGATCCACGTCGATCCACGGCCGTCCCGCCAGGCGCTTGCGCAGGGCGGGGTCTCCGTCGGAGTCGTGCCGGCGGGCGGCCAGCTCGCTGTAGATCGACTCCAGCCGCTCCGCCGCGCCGGCGGCGTCGGGCACGAGGCGGTACTCGCCCGGGAACTGGCGCGCCATCAGTTCGGCGGTCGCGGGCGTACTCGCGACGCGCGCGTCCAGGCGCCCGAAGAAGCTCTCCACGAAGCGCCGTGCCACGAGCGTCGAAAGCAGGCGTTCGGAAGCCGCGTGGAACGAGCCGACGTTCAGCGCGCGTGAGTGGCGCAGCGCCGCGTTCGAGGTGCTCGGCGCGAACGGCTCGTGCACGTGCACGAAGTCCAGCGGGACGACGCTCAGCAGTTCCTCGATCGTGCGCGCCACGTCGATCGGCAGTGCGGGAACGCGCCGCCTGGAGGAGCCCTGTGCCCCGGCGCCGACCGGCAGGTCGAGCACCTCGCCGACGGCGATCACCGCGGGCGTGCCCTCGTCGGTGCCCGCGAGCAGCGACTCAGGCCCGCCCGCCCCCACACGCGCGGCGCGCAGCTCCCGCCGTGAAGCCCGCACGCGCTCCTGCGAGCGCGACGGAGCGAGGATCAGCACGCGGTGCCCGCGGCGGGAGAGCTCCTCGCAGACCTCCCGCACGTGGACGTTGACCTCGTTCTCCTGCGCCTCCCACGGGTAGGGAGTCACGTGGGCGATCGAGAACCGTGCGGATGCCATCGGCTCCGCCATCATGCCGCCGCTATTTGACCTTGACCTTGGTCTTTCTCGGCGCTCGCTTGGTCGTCCCGGGAGAGCCGGCGTAGGTGGCGATGAACTTCTCCGTCGCCTCGCGCGCCAGCGAGTCGGGGCGCTGGTTGTGCGGCGACTTCATCAGGTACGAAGACGGCCCGTCGAGCTGGCCGCACACGCCGTGGTTCAGCGCGAGCTTGCAGCAGCGCACGGCGTCGATCACGATCCCGGCCGAGTTGGGGGAGTCCCACACCTCGAGCTTCATCTCCACGTTCAGCGGCACGTCACCGAAGGCCTGGCCCTCGACGCGAATGTGCGCCCACTTGCGGTCCGTCAGCCACGGCACGTAGTCCGAAGGGCCGATGTAGACGTCCTCGGGGGAAGCTCGTGATCCATGATCGAGGTCACGGCGTTGGTCTTCGAGATCTTCTTCGACTCCAACCGCTCACGCTCGAGCATGTTGTAGAAGTCCATGTTCCCGCCCACGTTCAGCTGCGAGGTGCGCAGCATCTTCACGCCGCGATCGGCGAACAGTCGCGCGAGCGTGCGGTGCACGATCGTCGCGCCGACCTGCGACTTGATGTCATCGCCGACGATCGGCAGCCCCGCCTTTTTGAAGCGCTTGTCCCAGTAGTCCTCGCGAGCGATGAACACCGGGATGCAGTTCACGAACCCGCAGCCGGCCTCGAGCACCTGCTCGACGTACCACTTCGTCGCCTGCTCCGAGCCCACCGGCAGGTATGAGACAACCACGTCGGTGTGGGTCTCCTTGAGGATCCTCACGATGTCCGCGGTCTCGCCCGGAGCCTTTTTGATCTTCTCCTTCAGGTACTTGCCCAGCCCGTCGTGAGTCATCCCGCGGTACACCGGCACGCCGAGCTTGCGCGGCACCTTCGCGAACTTCATCGTGTTGTTCTGCCCCGCCCAGATCGCTTCGCCGAGGTCCTTGCCGACCTTCTTGGAGTCGATGTCAAACGCCGCCGTGAACTCGATGTCGCGTACGTGATAGCCGCCGAGGTCCACGTGCATCAGGCCCGGAACTTCCGCGTTCGGGTCGGCGTCGCGGTAGTACTGCACGCCCTGCACGAACGCCGAGGCGCAGTTGCCGACGCCGACGATCGCGACGCGCACCTTGTCGCGCTGATATCGGGCGGCGCCGTTCTGCGAGGCGCCGTTCTTCGCGGCCGCGCCGTTACGGACAGCGCCGTTCTTGCTGGTGGGAGTCAAGGTTTTCCTTCCTGAAAGATTTCGATAACTGCTCCGCCGGGCGGAAACCAGCCGCCGCGCGCCCCGTCCGAAGCTACCATGCCTACCCCGCCAGGCCCGTTAGGTCACACAGACGGGGGGGCGGGCGCGGACAGCTCGCGCCGCACGTGTGCGATGCGCTGCGCCACGGTGATCAGGCTGAGTCCCGCCAGCACGTACACTGCCGGGGCCAGCAGCTGGAAGTTCCCCAGCGACGCGCCTTGCGCGAAGATCAGGCCGATCGAGAGGATCACCACGCGCACAGGACGAGTGGCGATGCCGACCTTGCACTCCACGCCCAGCGCCTCGGCGCGGGCGCGTGTGTAGGAGACCATCAGCGATGCGAGCACCGCCACGACGACCGCGGCCGCGGCCACACGGTCGCCCTGCAGCGCGAAGTAGCCGGCGACGGCCGTCAGCACTACGCCCTCCTCGATGCGGTCGAGCGTCGAGTCCAGGAACGCGCCGAACGGCGTGCCCTTGCCCGACATCCGCGAGTAGCGCCCGTCGAGCGTGTCCATGATCGAGCCGACCACGAACGCGACGCCGCCGAGGAAGAACAGCTGTTCCCACACGAGCACCGCCGCGACCAGGTTCAGCACGAGGCCCGTCAGCGAGATCGCGTTCGGCGTCAGCCGCGACTCGATCAACGCGTTGCGCATCAGCTCGCGCCGCTGACCGGAGCCGATCGGGGCGCGTGCGCGTTGCGCGCGGCCGCCGCGGTTGGCCCTGCGCCCTCCGCCGCGCGGTGAGGCTTCGTGTCGGCGCGGCGCCATCGTCGCGTTCGAGCCGTCGGGCGTGCCGCCGTCGGGCTCGGTCATCCGGCGGGCGCTCCGGCGAACCGCCACACTTGCGGACGCGCCCGCGCGAGCCACGTCGCGCCGTAGGCCGAGGCACCCGCGGTGAGCGCGCCCAGCAGCGCGTCGAAGATGAAGTGGTTGGCGGTGACCACGATCACGAACGCCATCAGGAACGGATACAGCAGCCACAGCACGCTCACGACGCGATGGCGCGCCAGGCGCGCGAGCGGCCAGCCGATCATCAGCGCGAACGCCACGTGCATCGAGGGTACGGCGGCATAGGGGTTGAACAGCGCGTTCATCGAGGCGCTCGCGTGCGAGACGTGCACGCCGGTGAAGTCCGAGACGGAGTCGATGAAGCCCCACTCCGGCATGAACCTGGGCGGCGCCGTCGGGAACACGATGTAGCCGATCAGCGCGATCACCATCGCGATCATGAACATGTTGCGCACGAAGTAGAAGTTGCGGTTGTGGCGCATGTACAGGTACACGAGCGCCCCCACCGTGACGGTCGTCTGGGCGTTGACGTACAGCCAGCTCGAGACGTTCATCAGCACCCTGCTGCCCGATCCCCACGCCTGCACCGAGGGCTCGACGAACAGATGCAGCGTGCTCTCCAGCGAGATCACGTCGCGGGCGTGAGCGAAGGCGGCGTTGGCGTCGCCCTCGACGAGACCGCGTACCAGCCGGTAGGCGAGGTAGGCGAGCGCGAACAGCGCGATCTGACGGAGCACGTCCAGCCATCCCTGAGGCGCCAGACGCGCCTGCAGGACACGAACGCGGGCGAGGGCGGACCCGGACATCTGGTGTGAAAGCCTAGCGTGAGAGCGGCGCGAACGAGTACAGCCGCCAGTGCGCTGAGTGCCAGAGCTCGTGCAGATAGGGAAGCCCGCGCGCGATCAGTGCGCCCTCGGCGCGACCCGCTTCGTCCAGGCGCACATCGGGCAGCGCAACGTAGACGACGCGGTTGGTGCGCAGCCAGGCCTCGTATCCGCGGGCGCTCAGGCCCGGGATGTAGAAGAGGTGCGCGTAGCGCGTGTCGAGCTGGCGCTCCCAGCCGCGCGCGAGTGCCACCCCGTCATATCCGGCGAGATACGCGGCTTCGCCGTGCGAGCCCATCATCGGCACCTCCACGATCGCGCGCCGACCGTCGGTGAGCATGCGCAGCTCGGCGCGCAGGGGCGCGTAGTAGGCGGCGTGCACCGAGGGGTCGCTCGCGAGTTCGAGCTCGTCGTTGATCGGCGTCTCGATCTGCCAATACAGGAGCACCGGCACGAGCAGGCACAGGAGCAGGCGGTGGCGATCCCACACGACACCGGCGAGCAGCGGGCCGGCGAGCAGTGCTCCCAACCGCGCGGAGTTGCCGCCGACGGGAGTGTGCAGCGCGAACGAGCCGATCAGCGCGAGCGCGTACAGGACCGCCCCCACCCGCACGAGCAGGCGCCCGCGGGTGCTCAGCGAACCCCGCGGCAAGAGCAGGGCGATCAGCAACACGCCCGCGAGCGCCGGCCAGAAGGCCGACGGGGCGAACGGCTCCCAACCCCCTTCCGGAAAGGCGAGCGCGAGCACCGCGATCGGGATGAGCGTCGCGAGCGCCAGCGCGCTCCCCCGCACGAGCGCCGCCTGCGAGGACGGTTCGTCGCCGCTGGGGCCTCCGTCATCGTCGGAGCCGGCGTTGCTGCCACCCCTACTGGCGCTGGCGCCGGCGCCGCGTCGCTCCCATGCTCCGACGAGCGCATAGGCCACGCCCGCGAGCGCCAGGAACGCGCCGGCCACGGGGCTCGCGAGGCTCGTGAGCACCGCCAGCCCGAGCGCCAACGCGAGCCGGTCGTCCAGCAGCGCGAGCACCGCACCGAGGCCGATCGCGAAACCGAGGTCATAGGGGACGCGCCCCGAGAGCAGGCCCACGCCGAAGCCGAGCGCGAACCAACCGGCGGCGACGCGCGCACCGGCAGGGGAGAAGACGCGCTCGGCGATCAGACCGAACAGCACCGAAGCAGCGACTGCCGAGAGGGCAAGGACGGTGTAGACGCCGATCCAGGCCCCCAGCTCGGGGGAGATCAGCGAGTAGCCAGGCAGGTAGTGGCCGTGCGCGGCGTACCAGCCGTTGTCGCGCAAAGCGAAGCCGACGCGGGCGAAGAGGTCGCTGCGGTAGATCGCCGCCGCGAGGTCGCCCGCGGGGGGCTGGACGATCAGGTATGCAAGCGCCAGCGGGACCGCCACCGCCAGCGCAATCGCCCAGGGCTTTCTCACGAGGCCATCAGGAACTCAGCCACGCGCTCGATCATCTCGGGCCGGTCGATCCACGGCCAGTGCCCGGCGCCGGCAAGCTCGAGCAGCTCGGCGTCGGGGAGCGCCTGCGCGAAGTCACGGCCGAAGCGCACGGGGATGTACGGGTCGGCCTCCCCCCAGACGACAAGCGCCGGCATCTGGAGCGTCCCAAGGCGCGCGCCGGCGGCGGCGAGCACATCTGGCGGTGAGCTGCGATAGAGGTGCAGGATCGCCCGCTGGGTTCCCTGGTCGAAGTGCTCGATAACGCTGTCGAGCCACGCCTCGGGCATCGGCTCGCGTTCGGGGCGCGCCTCGCGGGTGTTGTAGCGCATGAGCCTGCGCGTGGTCGCGCCCATCGCGAGCTCGCCCAGCAGGGGTGTGCGCCACAGGCGCGCGGTGCGATGCCAGCGATAGTCCGGCAGGAACGGGACGGCGTCGATCACGACCAGCCGCTCCACCCGCTCGGGATGGCGCTGGGCGAACGCGAGTCCAACGACTCCCCAGTCGTGGACGACCAGGCTCACGCGATCGACGGACACGAGATCGAGGTAGCGCTCGACGAAGTCGGCGTAGCCCTCGATCGTGTAGTCGAGGTTGCCGGCCTTGCCGCTGCGCCCGAAGCCGAGCAGGTCGGGCGCGAGGCCGCCTGTGCGCTCCAGAAACGGGACCCAATCGTCGGAGCTCGTAGGCACGCCGTGCAGATACAGGGGTGTCACGGGTGTGCCGCCGAGGACCGGAGCCTCGCGCCAGAACACGGGCATCGTGTCGATCGTGGCCGTGTGGTCGCTGACCGCTGGCACCAGCCGAGGATATATACCGTGGGTCCATGCCCGCGAAGGATTGGAGATCGCCCACGCGTGCGCGGGTGCTGCGAGTGCGGGAACGGCTGCGCGAGGTGTATGGCGTTCCGTTGATGAAACCCCACGGCCATCCGATCGCCGAGCTGGTGCTGACAGTGCTCTCGCAGAGCACCAACGACCGCAATCGCGACGTTGCCTACCTGCGGTTGCGCGAGCGGTTCCCGAGTTGGGAGTCGGTGATGCACGCGCCCGTGGGGGAGATCGAGGAGGCGATTCGGCCGGGCGGGATCTCGAAGGTGAAGTCGGCGCGGATCAAGGCGATCCTGCATGCGATCGCCGACGACCCGCGGGACCCGGACCACGATCTGTCGCTGGACTGGCTGAAGGACGCGCCGATCGAGGAGGGGCGCGACTACCTCACCGCCCTGCCGGGCGTGGGCCGCAAGACGGCCGCGTGTGTGCTGCTGTTCGCCTACGGGATGCGCGACGTGCCGGTGGACACGCACGTCTCGCGTGTGGGGATGCGCCTCGAACTGCTGCAGCCGGGGGCGCCGTTCGAGCGGCTGCACGACCAGATGCTCGCGCTCACCCCTCCCGGGGAGGAGCTCGAGCTGCACGTGAACCTCCTGCGGCACGGGCGGCGGACCTGCGCGGCGCGCAAGCCGGCCTGCGGCGAGTGCGCACTGCGGCGCACGTGCCCGAGCGCCGGCCTGTTTGGCTGAGTGCGAGGGGACTCATCCCGCACATGATTCGCCGAGGCCACATACGGGCAAACTCGTCATTACGTACCTGGCCTCGACGTAGAGGAAACGGGCCGCTTGACATCCTCAGGAAATCTGCTTCAATCTGACTCAGATTTTTTAACCGTCTTTAGAAGGAGCACCATTCATGGGCAAGACCATCGGTATCGACCTCGGCACGACCAACTCGTGCATGGCCGTGCTCGAGGGGGGCGAGCCCACCGTCGTCGAGAACTCCGAGGGCGGGCGCACCACCCCCTCCGTCGTCGCCTTCACCGCCTCCGGCGAGCGTCTCGTGGGCACCGTCGCCAAGCGCCAGGCCGTCACCAACCCCCAGAACACCATCTTCTCGATCAAGCGCTTCATGGGCCGCAAGGAGGCCGAGGTGCGCGAGGAGGAGTCGATCGTCCCCTACAAGGTCGTCTCCGGCCCCAACGGCGACGCGCGCGTGGAAGTCGGAACGGCCCCGCCGCCCAGCAGTTCTCCCCACCGGAGATCTCCGCGATGATCCTGCAGAAGCTCAAGTCCGACGCCGAAGCGTATTTGGGCGAATCCGTCGACGGCGCCGTCGTCACCGTCCCCGCCTACTTCAACGACGACCAGCGCCAGGCCACCAAGGACGCCGGCAAGATCGCCGGCCTCGACGTCAAGCGCATCATCAACGAGCCCACCGCCGCCTCACTCGCCTATGGCCTCGACAAGGAAGCCGACCAGACGATCCTCGTGTTCGACCTCGGCGGCGGCACCTTCGACGTGTCCGTCCTCGAGATCGGCGACGGCGTGTTCGAGGTCAAGTCCACCGCCGGCGACAACCACCTCGGCGGCGACAACTTCGACAAGGCCATCGTCGACTGGCTCGTCGCCGACTTCAAGCGCGACCAGGCGATCGACCTCTCCGCCGACCCGATGGCGCTGCAACGCCTCTACGAGGCCGCCGAGAAGGCCAAGATCGAGCTCTCCACCACCCAGGAGACCCAGATCAACCTGCCCTTCATCACCGCCGACGCCTCCGGGCCCAAGCACCTCGACACGCGCCTCACGCGCGCCAAGCTCGCCGAGCTCGACCTCCGACCTGCTCGACCGCGTCGTCGCACCCGTGCGCCAGGCGATCGACGACGCCAAAGACAAGGGCGTCAAGGAGATCGAGCACGTCGTGCTCGTCGGCGGCATGACGCGCATGCCCGCCGTGCAGGAGAAGGTCAAAGAGCTCACCAAGAAGGAGCCCCACCGCGGCGTCAACCCCGACGAGGTCGTGGCAGTCGGCGCCGCCATCCAGGCCGGCGTGCTCGCGGGCGACGTCAAGGACGTGCTGCTGCTCGACGTCACACCGCTGACGCTCGGCATCGAGACCAAGGGCGGCGTCATGACCAAGCTGATCGAGCGCAACACCACCATCCCCACGCGCAAGGGCGAGGTCTTCTCGACCGCCGAGGACAACCAGCCCTCGGTCGAGATCCACGTCCTGCAAGGCGAGCGCGAGATGGCCCAGTACAACAAGTCGCTCGGCAAGTTCCAGCTCACCGGCATCCCGCCCGCGCCGCGCGGCATCCCCCAGATCGAGGTCGCCTTCGACATCGACGCCAACGGCATCCTCAACGTCTCCGCCAAGGATCTGGGCACCGGCAAGGAGCAGAAGATCGAGATCAAGGCCGGCTCCGGACTCTCCGACGAGGAGATCAAGAACATGGTCTCCGACGCCGAGTCCCACGCCGAGGAGGATCGCCGCGCCCGCGAGCTCGCCGAGGCCCGCAACAACGGCGAGAACGCCGCCTACCAGGCCGAGAAACAGCTCGCAGACCTCGGCGACCAGGTCGACGCCGACTCCAAAGGCCGCATCGAAGCGGCCGTCAAGGAGGTGCGCGAGGCGCTCGAGTCCGAGGACCCCGCGGCGATCAACGCCAAGGCCGAGGCGCTGCAGGTCGCCTTCCACTCCGTCTCCGAGGCGATGTACCAGCGCGCCCAGGAGCAGGCGGCGGCGAGCGGACCCAACGGAGACGGCGCGCCCGGCGGCGACGCCTCGTCCTCTGACGAGGAGGACGTGGTCGACGCCGAGGTCGTAGACGAGTCATGACGGACATCGAGCAGGCACTCGAAGAGGAGGAGGAGTCCTCCGAGGACGCCGAGCGCGTGGAGAGCGCCGAGAACGGAGACGAGCAGGCGCTGCAAGGCGACGTCGACGAGCTGGTCAAGGTGGCTGCCGAGCGCGACGACTATCTCGCGCTCGCGCAGCGCACCCAGGCCGACTTCGAGAACTACCGCCGCCGCACCGCGCGCGAGTCCGCGCTCGCCCAGGAGCGCGGCGTCGTGAAGCTCGCCAAGGAGCTGCTGCCCGCTCTGGACAACCTCGACCGCGCGCTCGAGGCAGCGGACCAGGACGATCCGCTGCTGCAGGGGGTGCGGCTCGTGCGCGAGGAACTCTCCGCCGCGCTCGGGCGCGTCGGGATCGAGTCCTTCGCGCCCACGGGCGAGATCTTCGATCCCGCCCTGCACGAGGCCGTCGTCCACCAGCCCGTGGAGGGCGTCACGAGCGGGACCGTGGCCGAGGTCTACCAGCCCGGCTATCGCCTGCGCGACCACGTCATCCGCCCCGCACGCGTCGTCGTCGCCGCGTAGCCCAGGAGCCCGACATGGCATCGCGACCCGACTACTACAAGACGCTCGGGGTCGACAAGAAGGCGACCCCGGAAGAGATCAAGAAGGCCTACCGCAAACTCGCGCGTAAGTACCACCCCGACCGCAACCCCGACGACAAGGACGCCGAGGCGCGCTTCAAGGAGATCTCCCAAGCCCACGACGTCCTCGGCGATCCCGACAAGCGCAAGCAGTACGACTCCGGCACCGGTCCCTTCGCGACCGGCGGCACTCCCGGCGGCGGCTTCGGCGGCTTCGGCAACTTCGACTTCGACGCCTCCGGGATGGGCGACATCCTCTCCAACCTCTTCGGCGGCGCTCGCGGCGGCGGCGGCGCAGGTACGGGCGCTCGCGGAGGACGCCCGCGCGCGCAGCGCGGCGCCGACCTCGAGGCGCAGGTCTCGATCACCTTCGACCAGGCGATCTCCGGCGCGCAGATCCCGCTGTCGGTGCCGATGCACGACACCTGCCCCACCTGCCACGGCACAGGAGCCAAGCCCGGCACGACCCCCACCGTCTGCCCCGTCTGCGAAGGGCGCGGCGTCGAGACCCAGGGCCAGGGCATGTTCTCGATCTCCCAGCCCTGCTCGCGCTGCGGCGGCTCGGGCACGATCATCGAGGAGCCCTGCCCCACTTGTCACGGGGCAGGCGCCGTGCGCACCGTCAAGCGCCTGCGCGTGAACATCCCCGCCGGGGTTCGCGACGGCGGGCGCATCCGTCTCGCCGGCAAGGGCGAGCCCGGGCGCGACGGCGGACCCCCCGGCGACCTCTACCTCGTGACCCACGTTTCGCCCTCCCCGATCTTCAAGCGCCGCGGCGAGCACCTCGAGGTCGAGGTCCCGTTGAGCATCCCCGAGGCGCTGCGCGGCGCCGAGGTCCAGGTCCCCACGCTCGACGGCTCGAAGACGCTGCGCGTCAAAGCGGGCACCAAGCCCGGCACCGTCCAGCGCCTGCGCGGCGAGGGACCGCCCAAGCTCGGCGGTAAGTCTCGGGGGGACATCCACTACCGCTTCGTGCTCGACATCCCCGACTCGCTTACCGACGAGCAGCAGTCGGCCGTCGACGCGCTCGCCGCTGTCATGAACGGCAACCCCCGCGCGCGCCTGTTCGAGGCGGGCGGCGGTGGTGCTGGGGCAGGAGCGGGCGCCGGCGCGGGAGCGGGAGCCGCAGGGGGCGCTTCCCGATGAGCTCCAAGCCCGTAGCCCGCATCCAGGTCGAGACCGATCGCGGCGTATTCATGATCTCCGTCGCCGCGGAGCTCGCGAACATGCACCCCCAGACCCTGCGCACCTATGAGGCGCGCGGGCTGATCACGCCCAAGCGCTCGCCCCGCGGCACGCGCCTGTACTCCCAAGAGGACGTCGAGCGGTTGCGACGCATCCAGGAGATGACGGCCGAGCTCGGTCTGAACCTCGCCGGCGTCGAGCGCGTGCTCGACCTCGAGGCCGAGGTCAACGACATGCACGAGCGCATCGAGCAGCTCGAGGTGCAGGCCCTGCGCGCCCAAGTCGAGCTCGCGCAGCGCCTAGAGGAGGTGCGCCGCTCCTTCCGCGCCGAGCTCGTCCCCTACGAAGGCCCCTCCACCGACATCGTGCGCGCGGCCGATGTACGCTCGACCTTCGCGACCCCGCCCCGGAGGTCTAGCGATGACTCCTAACGGCACGCCCGGCTCCGCCCCGCCCCAGCAATCCGCTCAGGGCGAGGACGAGCAGAGCCCTTTGCAGCGCTTCGGGCGCGACCTCACCGAGATGGCCGAGCAGGGCAAGCTCGACCCGGTGATCGGCCGCGACGAGGAGATCCGCCGTGTGATCCAGGTGCTCTCGCGGCGCACCAAGAACAACCCCGTGCTGATCGGCGAGCCCGGCGTTGGCAAGACCGCGATCGTCGAGGGGTTGGCGCAGCGCATCGTCTCTGGAGACGTGCCCGAGTCGCTGCGCGACAGGCGCGTGATCGCTCTGGACATGGGCGCCCTGATCGCCGGCGCCGCCTACCGGGGAGAGTTCGAGGAACGCCTCAAGGGCGTCCTCTCGGAGGTCGCCGAGGCGCACGGCGCGATCATCCTGTTCCTCGACGAGCTGCACACGATCGTCGGCGCGGGCGCCGCCCAGGGCTCGGTCGACGCCTCCAATCTGCTCAAGCCGATGCTCGCCCGCGGAGAACTGCGCTGCGTCGGCGCCACCACGCTCGACGAGTACACCAAGTACATCGAGAAGGACGCCGCCCTGGAGCGCCGCTTCCAGCCCGTCACCGTCGGCGAGCCCACCGTGCAAGACACCATCGCGATCCTCCGCGGCCTGAAGGGACGCTACGAAGAGCACCACGGGGTACGCATCCAGGACAGCGCCCTGATCGCCGCCGCCACCCTCTCCCACCGCTACATCGCCGACCGCTTCCTCCCCGACAAGGCGATCGACCTCGTCGACGAGGCCTCCTCGCGGCTGCGCATCGAGATCGACTCCGTTCCCACCGAGATCGACGAGGTCAACCGCCGCGTCATGCAGCTCGAGATCGAGCTCACCTCGCTGCGCAAGGAGAAGGACGAGTCCGCCACCGCTCGCCGCGCCGCGATCGAGACCGAGCTGTCCGAGCTGCGCGAGCGCTCCGCTGCAATGACCGCCCAGTGGGAAGCTGAGAAGCAGGCCCTGCAGGGCGTCAGCGCCACCAAAGAGCGCCTCGAGGCCGCCCGCGTCGAGGCCGAACGGGCAGAGCGCGAAGCCGACCTGCAGCGCGCCGCCGAGCTTCGCTACGGCGAGATCCCCGAGCTCGAACGACAACTGGCTGAGCACGAATCGGCCGAGCGCGAGCGCGCCGCGAGCGGGGACGGCACGGGCGGGCCGCAGTTCCTCAAAGACGAGGTCGACGCCGACGACATCGCCGAAGTCATCGCCACCTGGACCGGCATCCCCGTCGCGCGTCTGCTCGAGGGCGAAACCGAGAAGCTGATCCACATGGAGGAGCGCCTGCACGAGCGCGTCGTCGGCCAGGATCAAGCGATCGAGGCCGTCGCCACCGCCCTGCGCCGCTCACGCGCCGGCCTGCAAGACCCCGATCGCCCGATCGGCTCCTTCCTCTTCCTCGGCCCTACCGGCGTCGGCAAGACCGAGCTCGCCCGCGCCCTCGCCGAGTTCATGTTCGACTCCCAAGACGCGATCGTTCGCATCGACATGTCCGAGTACATGGAGAAACACTCAGTCTCCCGCCTCGTAGGGGCGCCCCCCGGCTACGTCGGCTACGAAGAGGGTGGCCAGCTGACCGAGGCCGTGCGCCGGCGCCCCTACTCCGTCGTGCTGCTCGACGAGATCGAGAAGGCCCACCCCGACGTCTTCAACACGCTCCTGCAGGTCATGGACGACGGCCGCCTCACCGACGGCCAGGGGCGCACCGTCGACTTCAAGAACACCGTGCTCATCATGACCTCCAACCTGCCCGTCGGCGGTCCAGGTGTGGATGGCGGGGACGCTAATGGCGGGGATGGCGCCGGTAGGGACGCCGCCGGTGCGGGCTCGGCCGGTGGGGACGTCGCGGCCGACGCGCAGCTGCGCACCGAACTGCTCCAGTACTTCAAGCCCGAGTTCGTCAACCGTCTCGACGACATCGTCCGCTTCCACCCGCTCACCCGCGAACAGATTGCGGAGATCGTCGACCTCCAGGTCGCCCGTGTGATTACGCGTGTGGCCGAGCGCGGCGTGCAGGTCACACTTACCGATTCAGCCCGCGAGCTCATCGCCGCGATGGGTTATGACCCCACTTACGGCGCTCGCCCTCTGCGCCGCGTTATACAGAAGCAGCTGACGGACAGGCTCGCCCTTGCGCTGCTGGAGGGCAAGCTGCGCGACGGGGAATCCGTGCGCGTGGATGGGGTGGGCGGGGACCTGGTACTGGAGAAGGCGGACGCTGGTGCGCCTGTCGTGGCCTGAGCGCTAACAGCACGGCTGACTCGCATGGACATATGTCGGACGGGTCTGGTCCGACGAAGCTGCGAGGATGCTGCACATATACGGGGACCATGTCGGTCTACCCGTCGCCACTCGGGCATACGATCCCGCGCCCGAATGCCGCCGGAGCCGACGGCATTCCATCGACATTGGAGGAAGCGATCAATGAAGTCAAGAGCCATGAACCGACGCGCCGTAATCGTGCTCGTCACGGTTGGAGCGCTACTGCTGGGGGCGTTTGCCGCGGTTCCGCAGGCAAACGCCACAACTATCTATGCCTGCGTGAAGAAGAAGACCGGATTGGGTCGCTACGTCTCGAAGAAGACGAAATGTAAGAAGGGGGAAACGAAACTGTCCTGGAACAGCCAGGGGATCGCCGGGAAAAACGGGAGCAACGGGATTAACGGAGCTAACGGGAAAGAAGGCCCTGCCGGTAAAGAAGGCTCGGCGGGTCAGCCCCAAAAAGCCGCGGCGTTCAATGTGAGCGCGGAAGCGCCTTTTCTCGAAAGCCGAACCGCATCTCTCTTCTCGCTCTCAGGTGTGTCGGTCAGGCTCGATTGCGCAAACGCTCTCATTGCCAATGTTGTCAATCTGGAAGCAACGGGTCCCGCGAGCACGCGTGCTGAGTCTGGGATGGTGGACTCCAGGGCCAACAACAAAGAAGCGACTCAAGCCTTTCAACAGCTCATCTACAACGTACCGGTGACGACGAATACGGTATTTAGCTCTCTGCTGACCAACGCCACAGGAGAAATCGCCAACGTGGGGCACGTCAACGCGACGATCACAACCCCCGGAGCGGTCATCTGGATCGATACCTTCATCTCAGTCGGAAGTGGTGCGAAAGCCTGCACGGCAACCGGGGTCGCATTCAGCATCCCGACCTAGTTGGTACCCGCCCACCGGACACGCCGGCGTCTGCTTCGGTAGGCGCCGGCGGCTCGCGGAGGTGAGTCTCAGGCGAGCGCGAACTCGGCGGGCAGGGCCTGGGCGATCGCCCGCCGCTCGGGCTTGCCAAGTCGGTCCGCGAGTCGGCGGATCTCCAGAGCGTCGTTGAACGCCTGCAGAAACGCGCTATCGGAGGTGTCGGGCAGCGGCTCTCCGAGCGTCTGCTCGAACCACTCCGCCACTTCCGCCCAGCGCCACACCTTCATGCGTCCGCCCAGATCCCCGGCCGCGGGCGGGAAGCCCCCGGGCCCACGCTTGCCCTTCACCAGCAGCCTGATGCTCTCGGGTGTGCGCCCGGCCCGTGCGGCGATGTCGCTCATGCTCGCCAGGTCGTACTCGTGCACGCGAATCACGCTCGCCTCGGGGAGGGCGCCTGTGAACTCACTCAACGCCGCCGCAAGGGCATCTGGAAGGCTCGGGGCGACGCGGTCGAATTCATACAGGAACGAGCCATCGTCATCGGGACCCTCCAGGGATGCGTCGTCGATGCGGTCGTACAGATCTATCGACAGGTCGTCCAGCGTTCTGCCGGGGGCGAGGAACCGAATTGTGAAGGTGTGCTCTGTCATGGCTTTCAATGCGGGCAGCGATCTACGTAGCGGTCTATCCGTTTGGCCTCATTGTCGATATTTCGTGGCGAGCTGTTGACTGAGCGCGGACGGCACTTGCCCGTGGCGTCTCCGGGGCAATAGATGATTCCCCAATGAGCTCGACTCGTCTCGACACGGAATCCTCGCCGTTCGGCTCGCGTCAGCGCCGCCTCGATCTGCTTCTTTGGGTGCCTGGCCCTCAACTGTAACAGGGGTGTTGTGGATTGCCAACACCGAAGAACAGTTGGGTGACGTGTGGGTGTCCCATGACTACCCATCCGACGCAAGCGGCCAGATGGGACAGCCTACTCACGGCCCGCTTCGGCGGGAGGGAGATCTGTTGCCGCCACACTTGATCGGAACAAGCGGAAGAGCAGCCGATCCGCTACAAACAACCTTGCGCTTGCGAGCGCGGTATGCGATCGACCAAACCCCGACGGGAGGAGCCACTCGCCATGCCCACCTACATCATGCTCTCGACGCTCACCCCGGAGGGTGTGCAGACGGTCAAGAACAACCCGGAGCGGATCCGCGAGGTCAACAAGGAGGTCGAGCAGCTGGGCGCCACCGTGAAGGCGCAGTGGGCGACGCTCGGGCACGTCGACTTCATCTCGGTCGTGGAGGCGCCGGACGAGGCGACGATGGCGCGCGTGTCGCTCGAGCTGGGCTCGCGCGGGACCGGGCGCTATGAGACGCTTGCGGCGATAGGCGTCGACGAGTTCATCGCCTCGCTGTGAGCGACGCCTCGCACGACGATTCGTGGCTCACGGGGGAGTCGATGAGGTGAAGGTCCTGGTCGTGGGCGGCGGCGGGCGTGAGCACGCGATCGTGCGTGCGCTGAAGCGCTCGCCGAAGGTGACAGAGCTGCTGTGCGCGCCCGGCAATCCGGGCATTGCGAACGACGCGCGCCTGCTCGACATCGCGCCCGACGACGTCGAGGGGATCGTGGCCGCGGTCGAGCGCGAGGGTATCCACTTCACGGTCGTCGGGCCCGAGGCGCCGCTGGTGGCGGGCCTCGTGGACGCGCTCGACGCGCGTGGACACTTGGCGTTCGGCCCGTCGGCGGCCGCCGCTCAGCTGGAGGGGTCGAAGGCGTTCGCGAAGCGGGCGATGGAAGAGGCCGGCGTGCCGACCGCGCGCTGGCGCCACGTCACCTCGCTGCAGGAGGGCATCGACGCCGTGGCCGAGCTGGCGGCGCCCGGCGTGGTGATCAAGGCCGATGGCCTCGCCGCGGGCAAGGGCGTGACAGTGGCCGAGGACGCCGAGCAGGCGCAGGCGGCGCTGCGCGAGATCTTCCTCGAGGGCCGCTTCGGGGATGGCGACGGCGCCCGTCCGAGCGCGGTGGTGGAGGAGCGGTTGATCGGGCGAGAGCTCTCGCTGCTGGCGGTGTGCGACGGCAAGACCGCCGTCCCGCTGACGCCCGCGCGCGACTACAAGCGCATCGGCGAGGGCGACACTGGCCCGAACACCGGCGGCATGGGCTCCTACTCGCCCGTGCTCGACCTCCCGGACGAAGTCGGGTTCAGCCTCGCGCTGTTCGTGCACCAGCCGATCGTCGACTGGATGCGCGAACGCGGCACGCCGTTTCATGGCGTGCTCTATGCGGGGCTGATGCTGACCGAGCAGGGTCCGCGGGTGCTCGAGTTCAACGTGCGCTTTGGCGATCCCGAGACCCAGGCGGTGCTCCCGCGAATGGAATCGGACTTCCTCGAGCTGCTGTTCCGTTCGGTCAGGCCCGGCGGCCTGATCGGCGAGGACCCCGAGGAGGACTTCCCGCGGTGGTTACCCGTATGGGCTGTCACGGTCGTGCTGGCGAGCGCCGGCTATCCCGCATCGGCCTCCGTGGGCGATCCAATCGCAGGCCTCGAGCGCATCCCGGACGACGTCGAGGTCACCCACGCCGGCACGGCCGCGGGCGAGGACGGGACGATCGTCACGGCCGGCGGACGCGTGCTGAACGTGACGGGTTTCGGCCGCGACGTCGAGTCCGCGCGCGAGTCGGCGTATGCTGGCGCGCGGATGATCTCTTTCGAGGGCATGCAATTGCGCGATGACATCGCCGTGGGCGCCGGTGCGCCCTCGCCCGAGCTCGAAGGCTGGCGTACGCTCGACAGCTGGTTCGACGAGTGGTCCGGTGGTGGGCGCGACGGGCGCGAGCTGGAGGGGGATTTCGTCGATGGGTGACGTGTCCCCGATCGCGACGCCCCTGGCCGAGGCCGAGGTGCGCGCGCAGCTGGAGGAGATGGACGCGGACGCTCCGCGTGTGGGCATCGTGATGGGCTCCAAGAGCGACATGGAGACGATGGAGAAGGCTGGACAGGAGCTGCAGGAGCGCGGCATCCTGCACGAGTTGCGCGTGATGTCGGCCCACCGCGAACCCGACATCGTCGCCGAATACGCCAAGAACGCCCACATGCGCGGCCTGCGCGTGATCATCGCCGGAGCCGGCATCTCCGCGGCGCTGCCGGGCGCGGTGGCTGCCCACACCGACCTGCCCGTGATCGGCGTGCCGCTGTCGGGACGTCTCACCGCCGCGGGTGGACTCGACGCGATCCTCTCGATCGTGCAGATGCCACCGGGAGTGCCCGTGGCGTGCGTGGGACTGGACAACCCCCGCAACGCGGCGATTCTCGCGGCGCAGATCCTCGGAGCATGATCTCGCGCTATACCCGTCCCGAGCTCGGCGCTCTCTGGACGGACGCCGCGCGCATGGAGACCTGGCGCGAGGTCGAGGTCGCGGCCTGCGAGGAGCTGCCCGGCCTGCTCGGCGACGGCGGCCCCGGCGAGGACGAGCTGCAGGCGATCCGCGCGGCGACGTTCACGGTTGAGGCGGTGAACGAGCGCGAGCGCACGACCGACCACGACATGGCCGCGTTTGTGGACGTGCTCGCTGCCTCGGCCGGCGAGGCGGGACGGTGGATTCACTTCGGGCTGACCTCCTCGGACGTGCTCGACACGGCGCTCGCGCTGCAACTGCGATCCGTCGGTGAGGTTCTGCTCCCGGGCGCGCGCGAGCTCGTCGCGGCGCTCGCGACGCGCGCGCGTGAGCACGTGCAGACGCTGTGCGTCGGACGCACTCACGGTGTGCATGCCGAGCCGACCACGTTCGGGGTGAAGCTCGCGGGGTTCGCCTTCGAGGCCCACCGCAACGCGCAGCGCCTGGAGCGCGCATTTGCGCAGGCGGCGGTCGGTGCGATCTCGGGCGCGGTCGGCACGTATGCGGCGACGAGTCCGGAGTTCGAGGCGCGCGTGCTTGCGCGGCTGGGGCTCGATCGCGAGTCGGTCTCCACGCAGGTCGTCGCGCGCGATCGCCACGCCGAGATGATGGGTGCGATCGCCCTCGCGGGCGCCGGTCTGGAGCGCTTCGCGACGGAGATCCGCCACCTGCAGCGCACCGAGGTGCGCGAGGCGCAGGAGCCCTTCCGCGCCGGGCAGAAGGGCAGCTCGGCGATGCCGCACAAGCGCAACCCGATCAAGACCGAGCAGATCTCGGGGCTCGCGCGGGTGCTGCGCGGCAACGCCCAGGCGGCGCTCGAGGACGTCGCGCTGTGGCACGAGCGCGACATCTCCCACTCCTCGGTCGAGCGCGTGATCCTGCCCGACTCGACGATCCTGCTCGACTACCTCCAGCAGCGCACGATCGCGCTCGTACGCGACATGACCGTCGATGCGCAGCGCATGCGCGCGAACATCGAGCTGACCCACGGCGCGCTCTTCTCCCAGCGCGTGCTGCTCGCGCTCGTCGCCGCAGGCTCCACGCGCGACGACGCCTATCGAGTCGTGCAGGAGCTCGCGCAACGCGCCTGGGACGAGAGCATCCCTCTGCGCGAGCTGCTCGCGGCCGACGAGCGCGCCGCTGGGCTGGACCTCGAGGCGATCTTCGACTACGCGCACTACGTGCGCTACGCGCAGGAGATCGTCGGTCGGCTGGACGAGATCGCGTGAGTCGCTTCTGACTCGTCATCCTTGGGCAGCGTAACTTCGGCCGCACTACCCGACGGCAAAGACAGAGCCGACCCCCGGCCAGATGGTCAACCAGCCGCGTGAGATGCAAGAGTTCCGTCTCGATGAATGGTCCCGGGAAGTCCACAGCGAAGATCGGGCGACGTCCAGACGCCCAAGCAGACGCGCTGAATGCGATCTGCCCGTACTGGACGATGTTCCCACTGAGCTTCCCGCTGGCGGAGCTCGCCGACGCCAAACCAGAGGACTGGGTGCTGGATCCTTTTTGCGGACGCGGAACGACCATCTACGCGGCGCGCAAGCTCGGATTGCGGGCGGTCGGTATCGACAGCAACGAGGTCGCCGTGGCGATCGCCGCAGCGAAGCTCGTCTCCGTGTCCCCTGATTCGGTCGTGGGGCTCGCCCGAGAGCTGATCGAGGGCACGCCGGCGCCGAAGCTGCCGATCGGCGAGTTCTGGCGTTGGAGCTTTGCTCCGGGTGTGCTCGACTCGCTGTGTCGGCTGCGTGCGGGACTTGCAACGCTGCAGAGCGCAAAGGCCGCGGCACTGAGAGGGGTGCTGCTGGGTGCGCTCCACGGTCCACGCAACAAGGGGACCCCGAGCTATCTCTCCAACCAGATGCCTCGCACATATGCCACCAAGCCGGAGGCCGCAATTTCATTTTGGCGGGCACGCGACCTGCGGCCGGTCGAGGTGGACGTCCTTGCCGTCATCGAACGCCATGCAAGGCGCCGCTACAGCGCCGCTCCGCCTCCCATCCGCGGAGTCGTGCACACAGGCGATGCGCGGTCCGTGCTCGGGACGCTACGGCGACGCTTCAGCAGGGTCGTAACCTCGCCGCCGTACCCAGGGATGGTCACCTACCGTCCCGATGGCTGGCTGCGCGGTTGGCTGTTGGGCGGTCCCGAGCGTCCGGACTACGATCGCAGCAGCCAGCTCGGGGCGTCGACCGGAGCGCGATTCGTCGCCGAGCTGGCGGACATCTGGACTGCGGTCGCCAAGCGATGCACGCCGGAGGCCCGTCTCTCGGTTCGCTTCGGTGCGCTTCCCTCCGCGCATCGGATGGAGCCGAGGGAGCTGCTCCTCGAAAGCCTCGATCTCTCGCAGGCCTGGACGGTTCGCTCGATCAGAAATGCGGGTACTCCCCAGCACGAGGGCGCACGACAGTCCTCGCAGGCGCTGAAGGCCGGCAGGCACATTCCCGAGATCGACCTCACGGCGATACGGAGCTGACCACGATGTTCGATCCCGACTCCCTCGACGAAGCCCGCGCGGCGATAGCCCGGCGGATACACGCCGAGCGCGCACTACTGCAGGACTTGCGGTCCGAAGTGCGCACCCAGCTCAGTCCCTCCCACGTCATCCGACCGCATTCGGCCACGGCGGTGTCCTTCGCCGCGTCCGAGGGCGCGACGAACCGTCTTGCGTTCGATCCCTTCTCGGTCCAGCTCGTGCGGATCGTCGACTCTCAGGGTCGCCAGCGCTTCTTGGAGGTGATATCGCCTCGCACCGACCCCGACATGCTCAGCGAAAGACACCACGAAGCGAAAGACTCTCTGCACGTGCTGATGGCCGACCTCGGCGTCGAACGATTGAGCGAGCTCAGCTCGATGATTCCCTCCGGTGGGAAGGTACGTGGGAAACCGGATGACGTACCCTCCACCTGGCCTCGCGACTATCGCGAAATTGCCGAATGGGCAGTTCTCTACGACCGCATCAAGTCCTCCGATTGGGCGTCTGACACCTTGATCGTCCACAACGGTCTGCTGCGCTCCAAGATCTTTCGCGACGATCTCTTCGTGCGCATGGGCAGGCTGATGTGGGAGGCGATCGAGGCTCACCGGCGCGACAATCTGCACATCTTCGTGGTCGGTATCGCCAAGCACTCGGGTGTGCTCGCGCGTTACCGCCTCGCTCTGGCCCTCGAGGAAGCCCTGCCGGCGCGTGCCGCTCGCTACGTGCCCGTGCCACGCGAGATCGAGCGCAAGGTCTACAAGTGGGCCGAGTTCGCGCGAGGCCCACTCGATCAGGATGCCGACCCTCAGGGAGAGCGCGCGAAGTTTGTGCTCGGATCGATGTTCCTCGTCAGGTTCGGACATGAGCGCCACGATCCTGTGTGGGCGATCGACCTGCTTCAGTGGCAGCAATCACGGGACGCCGAGATCTTCGGGTATCTGCTGCAGGATGCAATCGAAGGCTTTCCGCAGCCGTTCTATCCGCGTTGCCTGCAGCGTGCTCACGAGTACGCCGAGGCGTTGGACTTCGACGTCGATGTCATGCAGGACACGATCGCCGATGCAACACGGGCACTGGTGGAGGACGAGAAGCGCGAGGTGTTCGACGGACTCGCGCTCATACCGAACGCCTCATCGCGAGCATAGCCGTCGTGTGCACTAACCGGACGATCACAAAGGACGCGTGATGGAGCTCTTTCCACAAGGCCATGCGGTGGGGATGTTTCGCGGGGCGACGGGAGGTGGACTCGAGTTTCACGCCGACCTCACGCTGCCATACAAGGACAACTTCCACTCCGCTCCGATGCACGGACAGTTTGTGCTGGTGGAGCTCGCCGGTCCCGAGGAGGCGGTGCTTGGACGGATCACGTCCGTGGCCGCCCAGGGTGCGCTGACCTCGACTGCTGGCGAGGAGTACGGCCTGCGGGCCGTCGCGGAGGAGCGTGAGGTCCCCGAGGATCTGCGCAAGCGATATCTGCGATACAGGATCGACATTCGCATGCTCGGTGTATTGCGTTGCGATGGCGAGGAGCTGATCTTCGCTCCGTCGCACAGACGGTTGCCCCACGTCGGCGCCAGGGTGGCGTTTCTGCCCGACGACGTGCTGGGCAAGGTGGCCGGTGGTACGGATGGCGCCGAGATAGGTCACTACGCGCTTGGCGAGTTCGTCTACTGCGGCAAGCGCGACAGCGATGAGTGTCCCCGGTGGATGCAGACGCTGGACCCGGAGGTGCGCGTGCGCTTTGCCGTCGAGCACCTGGTGGCCAGGCGCTCCTTCATCTTTGCGCGGGCGGGCTTCGGCAAGTCGAACCTGGTCAAGTTGCTCTTCTCCCGCCTCTACTCCGATCCGCCCACCGTCCCCGGCAGGAACGGGCATCGAGTGCCCGTCGGCACGATCATCTTCGACCCGGACGGCGAGTATTTCTGGCCAGACCTCTCAGAACATCCCGCGCTCTGTGATGTGAAGGGGCTCGAGGAGCAGGTGGTCGTCTTCACCAGCCGTGAGCCTCCCTCCGACTTCTACGGCTCGTTCAAGGCGGGAGGCGTGCGCCTGGACATACGTCAGCTACCGCCCTCGCTGGTGATCTCGATCGCCCTTTCGCCCGAGCAGCAGCAACAGCAGAACGTGCACAAGCTCAAGGCGCTGCGCGGTAAAGACTGGCACCAGCTCGTCGATTTGATTTACCGAGATCGAGCCAACGCCGACGAGGGGGAGATGCAGGCGCTGCTTGGTCTGCGAGCGGGACAGGAGATGGAGTTGTATGCGGCCAGGGCCCACATGAATAGGGTGGTGAGCGAACTGCACGACCCCAGCAGTCAGATGCTGACGCAGCTCATCAGCGCGCTCCAGGACGGCAAGCTGTGCGTCATCGACATCTCCAAGATGCGCGGCTCCTCGGGTCTGGCGCTGTCGGGAATCGTCCTTCGCCACATTTTCAGTCACAACCAGGAGCAGTTCACACGAGCGGCGCCGGAGCCGATCCCCACGATCGCGGTGATCGAGGAGGCCCAGTCGGTCATCGGAGGCGCGGGCGGTGGCGAATCCGCCTACGAAGAGTGGGTGAAGGAGGGGCGCAAGTACAACCTCGGTGCGGTCATGGTCACGCAGCAACCCGGTGCGATCCCGGCCGAGCTGTTGAGTCAGGGTGACTCCTGGTTCATCTTTCACCTTCTCTCCCAGGGCGATCTCCGCGCCGTGAAGGCAGCCAACGCGCACTTCTCCGACGACCTGCTGTCCTCGCTCCTGAACGAGCCCCTGCCCGGAAACGGTGTCTTCTGGTCGAGTGTCAGCGGACGTGTCGATCGTGCCGGCAACGCCTACCCGATCCCGGTCAGGATCGACTCCTTCGAGGAGTCCGTGGCGATCCAGGATGCGGATGGTTCCCGCGGGGCCGTGCAAACGTATGCCGGTAAATTGGCGCGTAAGTCACAAGAGCGCGTCGAGGGCATACGCGAGAGCCTCAAGGAGAGGCTCTCGAAAAAGGCAGGCGCCGCAGGCGAGGATCCCGGTCCGCGTGCGACGGAGCAGGCGGAGGGAGACGAGGGAGACGGGCGGACGGGCGGCTCGGGCTCCGCCACGGAGGAGCTGGATCTGGACAGGCTCTATCGCCATGCCGCGATCGAGTCGCTGCACGACGACGCCGAGACTCAGCAGTGGCTCGAGGGAGGGATGATCCCGTGGATGGGCGTCCAGGAGGCACTCAAGCGCGGGGTGCCGGCGGGCAGTGTTCCGGACGTCGACCGGTGGGCCTATGAGCTCGTGCCTGTGGCGCTCGACGAGCTGCATGGACCACAGGGGAAGGGTTGGCACACAGAGCGCCGTCCCAGGAAGGAAGACCCGTCCCGCACAACCCTGTGGGTGATCCTCGGCCCGGAGCCCGGCTAGATGAGGAGCGTACGCAGCTGATCGCCCTGGCAGGTGGCCAGCAGGAACTCCGAGACGAGCTGGCCGAACTCACCGGCTCTCCGGCGGGTCTGCTCGCGCTCCGCGTGCAAGACCAGCCGCTCCTTCAGGGCGGTTTCGTCGCTCGCAAGGTCCAGAAAGTACTCGTATGTCTCCAGAATTCGCTCGTGCTTCTCGCGCGCTTCGTCTTGTGCGGCCGGTGAGGCATGCCCCACGGCGATTGCCCACCGGTCGGTCGGCGGGGTGAGACACAGTTCGAGAACCCGCTCCGGGGTCACGGGCGTGGGCTCGGCGGCGAGTGCGATCACCATCGAGTAGCACGTCGACATACGGCTGAAGCGCAGCTTCAGGTTGTCGAGCGCGGAGTCCGCCCGCCAGGATGCGCTGGGGTCCTCGTGCATGTCCTCTCTTCGCTTGCGGCTGCGCTTGTGCTCGTAGTTCAGGCACAGCGTGCGCCAGAAGCGCAGGATGTCGTTGATGAGGAAGGTCGGTCGGAACGTGCCGCGGTTGGCGGGATAGTCGGAGTAGTAGAAGTCGATCGTCTGCTCCATAAAACTGAGGTAGAGATCCTCGTTCAGGACATGGCGACTCTCGAGCAACAGCAGCAGACGTGCGGTGAAGCCGTTCTCCGCGTCCTCGTGCTGAGACCCCAACTGCTTGCCGATGTGCCACACGTTGTGGACCTGCAGGAAGGCGCCATCCCGGGAAAATTCCTCGAATTCGAGGTCCCGCGTGATCCGGATCAGCTCCGCGGCCAGCTCGAACCAGGTGAGCCGGGAAAGGCGCGACTCGGGCGAGCCGTCCCGCGGTCCGTAGAGGAAGAACAAGTCGAGGTCGGAGCCGTGCGGGAAGCGCGCCTCCAGGCGACCGAAGGAGCCGGTCACGTAGATGGCCAGCGGCTCGTCGCCAACGATGTTCGACAAGCGCGAAGCCGCCTCGTCGCGGACACGGGCAAGGCCCCTGTTGCTTTGGCTGCGACGCGCTGCGAGCTGGTTGGTCATCCGAGTTTGGCGTGTGCCGAGGAGACGCACCTCCAAGTAGGCTGGACGTAGACTACGCAATGATTCGGAAGGTTGCGCAGCGGCGGGCTTCGCCTCGTTTGCCACCAGGCTCGGGTGGGCGGTCTGCGGCGATGCGCGATCGAAGCGAGTCTCTGGTCGAGGAAGTTCCGGTGGTGCCTCTACCGAGATGCCGCGCTCTGCACTAGCCTCTAGACATGTCCCTGGATGGCCCCGGCGACATCTACTTCTCCGTCGACATCGAGTCCGACGGACCCATTCCCGGGTCGTTCTCCATGCTGTCGCTGGCGTTGGTGGCGGTAGCGAGGTTCGACGGGGTGCACTTCGAGCGGCTCGACGCCCACGCCGCGGCTCGCTACTGGGAGCTTCGGCCAATCTCCGATCGCTGGGAACCCGAGGCTCTGTCGATCAACGGCCTCGATCGAGCGCGACTGTTGCGCGAGGGCGCTCCGCCGGCACAGGTCATGCGCGAAGCCGACAGTTGGGTGCGCGATGTGGCCGCGGGCTGCAAGCCCGTTCTGGTCGCATATCCAGCCGCTTTTGACTGGTCTTTCGTGCACTGGTACTTCTCGTCATTCCTCGGCCCCTCGCCATTTGGCCACGGCACCTGCATCGACATTCGCAGTCTCTACATAGGCGCGGCTTGCTCGACGTACGAGGCATCGTCCAAGAGCCGTCTCCCGCTCGAGCTGCTCCCTGAGTCCGCCCACACCCATAACGCCCTCGACGACGCCATCGAGCAGGGGGAGCTGTTCTGCAACCTCTTCGAATGGGCTCTGCGTCGCCGGCCCGCTCTCAGCCAGACGCCGTCCTGACGCAAGGCCCGGTCGGTCGGAGATCAGGCGCTGTCGCCGAAAGGCGGTGCGGCCGTGCGCCTCGATAAAGTCGGGTCACGATGACCGCGCTCGCCGACCTCCAACTGATCGCCAGCGGCAAGGTCCGCGAGATGTACGGCCTTGGCGGACCCGCGGACGAGCGTTTGCTGATGCTCGCCAGCGATCGCATCTCCACCTACGACGCCGTCCACCCGACCCCGATCCCCGACAAGGGCAGCGTGCTGACCGGCCTGTCGGTCTTCTGGTTCGGCGCCACCGCGCAGATCGTCGCCAACCATCTGATCTCCGCCACCGACGGCGTGCCGGAGGAGGCGCGCGGGCGCGCGCTGGTCGTGCGCAAGCTCGAGATGCTGCCCGTCGAGTGCGTCGTGCGCGGCTACATCACCGGCTCGGGCTGGAAGGACTACCAGGCCACCGGCGCCGTCTCGGGGATCGAGCTGTCGGCCGGCCTGCGCGAGTCAGAGCAGCTGCCCGAACCGATCTTCACGCCCAGCACCAAGGCCGACGTGGGTCATGACGAGGCGATCGATTTCGATCGCGCCGCCGAGCTCGTCGGCGACCGCGCGCTGATGGAGCGCGTGCGCGCGACCTCGATCGAGCTCTACTCCTTCGCAGCCGCCCACGCGCGTGAGCGGGGCGTGATCCTCGCCGACACCAAGTTCGAGTTCGGCCTCGACCCGGCCGGCGAGCTGGTCGTCGGCGACGAGGTGCTGACGCCCGACTCCTCGCGCTACTGGCCGGCCGAGGGCTTCGAGGTCGGCCGCGGCCAGCCGAGCTTCGACAAGCAGTACGTTCGCGACTGGGCCTCGCGGAGCGGTTGGGACAAGCAGCCGCCCGCGCCGCCGATTCCCGACGAGGTCGTCGCGGGCACACGCGCACGCTACGTCGAAGCCTACGAGCTGATCGTCGGCGAGCCCTTCTGGGCTTGGCTGCAGCGCGCGGGCGCGAGCGCCTGATGCGGCGCGTCACTTCCGCGCGGACGATCTCCTCCCTTGTGCGATGAGAGCCCGCGTGCTGATTCGCCCGAAGGCAGGCATCCTCGACCCGCAGGGCGCGGCCGTCGAGCGGGCACTGCCCGCGCTCGGGTTCGCGGGCGTGGCGAACGTCCACGTCGGGCGACTCGTCGAGCTCGACGTGGAGGACGCCTCGCAGCTCGACGCCATGTGCGAGCGCCTGCTCGCCAACCCCCTCGTCGAGGACTACGAGATCCAAATACATGAGTGATCTCAAAGCGAGTTCTGGGGTGCGAGGACCAAGCAGATCAAAGAAGCAGGACCGAAGCTTTGGTGGGTCAAGGCGAGGTCCGATGACGCAGAGATGCGCCGGTCCCTCGCGCTCCAGATGAAGTTCGGAGTACTCCAGTTCCCGGGCAGCTGCGACGAGGTGGACGCGCTGCACGCGGCGCGCCGCGTGGCCGACGCGGAGCTGATCCGGCACGGCGAGCGCGACCTCAAGGGGCCGACGCGATCGTCGTCCCGGGAGGTTTCTCCTACGGCGACTACTTGCGCGCGGGGGCGATCGCGCGCTTTGCGCCGGCGATGGAGTCGGTGATCGAGTTCGCCCGCGAAGGCGGCCCGGTGCTTGGCATCTGCAACGGCTTTCAGGTGCTCTGCGAGGCCCATCTGCTGCCGGGGGCGCTGCTGCCGAACAGGAACCTGCGCTTCACCTTCCGCCAGGTGCAGCTCGAGGTGCTTCACAGCGGCGGCACGTTCACGCGCGAATGCGCGCTCGGCGAGCGCCTCAGCATCCCCGCGAAGCACTCCTGGGGCCGCTACCACGCCGACGAGCGGACGCTCGCCGCGATGGACGACGGCGGTCAGATCGTGCTGCGCTACGCGCCGGGAGAGAACTTCAACGGCTCGCTGCACGACATCGCCGGCGTGAGCAACGAGGCGGGCAACGTGTTCGGCCTGATGCCACACCCCGAGCACGCGGTCGACGAGCTGATCGGCGGCTCCACCGACGGGCTGAAGATCTTCAACTCGATCAAGCTCACCGTGCAGGCGGCGTGATGGCGTCCGCGGCGACGCTGCCCACGTTGCGGGACGCGCTCGCCCTCGGGCTGACCGAGGCGGAGTACGAGCTTGTATGCGAGCACCAGGGTCGGGCGCCCAACCAGGTGGAGCTCGCGATGTACTCGCTGCTGTGGAGCGAGCACTGCGCCTACAAGCACTCCAAGAAGCTCCTGCGCACGCTCCCCACCGAGGGTCCCCACGTCGTCATGGGCCCGGGCGAGAACGCCGGCGCGGTCGACGTCGGCGAGGGCCTCGTGTGCGCGTTCAAGGTCGAGTCCCACAACCACCCCTCCGCCGTCGAGCCCTTCCAGGGCGCCGCCACCGGCGTGGGGGGCATCCTGCGCGACATCTTCGCGATCGGCGCCCGTCCGATCGCCGTGCTCGACTCGCTGCGCTTCGGAGAGGTGGGTAGGGATCGGGACGCGCGCTCGCGCTATCTGCTCGACGGGGCTGTCTCCGGGATCGCCCACTACGGCAACTCGATCGGCGTGCCCACCATCGGTGGGGAGGTCTACTTCGAGTCTCCCTACGAGCAGAACTGCCTGATCAACGCGATGGCGCTCGGCCTCGCGCCGCGCGAGCGGCTCGTGCGCAGCGCCGCCGCCGGGCCGGGCAACGTCGTGATCCTGTTCGGCGCCTCCACCGGGCGCGACGGAATCGGCGGCGCCTCCGTGCTCGCCTCGGCGGAGCTCGGGGACGACGACGGAGACAAGCGCCCCACCGTCCAGGTCGGCGATCCTTTCGAGGAGTCAAAGCTCCTGGAGTGCTCTTTGGAGCTGCTCGAGCGCGGACTGCTCGTCTCCCTGCAGGACCTCGGCGCCGCCGGCCTGACCTCCTCGGCCTCGGAGATGGCCTCCGCCGGGGAGGTAGGCATCGACGTCGACATCTCGCGCGTGCCTCTGCGCGAGAGCGACATGGAGCCGTTCGAGATCATGGTCTCCGAGTCCCAAGAGCGCATGCTCTGCGTAGTCGAGCCCAACCGTGTGCCCGACGTGCTCGCGCTGTGCGAGCGCTTCGAGATCCACGGCGCCGCCATCGGCGCCGTCACCGACACGCGACGCATGCGCGTGTTCGACGGCCCCGAGCTCGTCGGCGACATGCCCGTCCGCGCGCTCGTCGACGACTGCCCGCTGTATGACCTCGCGCCGGCGCGCTCCGCCACGCCCGTCTACTCCCCCGCGCCCGCCACGCTCGCGCCCGACGCCTCCGCGCGCGAGTGCCTGCTCACGCTGCTCTCCTGCGCGAACATCGCTTCGCGCCGTCCCCTGTTCGAACGCTACGACGCGATCGTCCAGTCACGCACCGTCCGCCGACCCGAGCAGGCCGATGCAGCCGTGCTCGCGATCCGCTCTCCGGGGGATGAGACACATCTCGCCGGAGATGATGCGGGCGATGGGCCGGTCGTTCCCGCGCTCGCGGTCTCGATCGATTGCAACGGGCGCCGCGTCGCCGCCGACCCCTACCGCGGCACGATCGAGGCGGCCCTCGAGTGCGCCTCCAACCTCGCCTGCGTCGGCGCCGAGCCGCTCGGCACGACCAACAACCTCAACTTCGGCAACCCCGAGAAGCCTCACGTCGCCTGGCAGCTCACCGAATCCGTGCGCGGTCTCGGCGACGCCTGCCGCGCGCTCGAAGCACCGATCGTCGGCGGCAACGTCTCCCTCTACAACGAGACCGCCGCCGGCCCCATCTACCCCACGCCCGTCGTCGGCATGGTCGGCGCCCTGCCCGACGCCCGCCGTGCCGGTCGTCTGGGCTTCGCGCAAGCTGGAGACACGATCGCGCTCGTCGGCCCCTTGGCCCCCTCGCTCCAGGCGAGTGAGCTCTCAAAGCTGCGCGGCCATGCGCTCCCCGACGAGCTGCCCGACTTCGACATCGCGGCCGTGCGCTCCGCCCAGTTCGCCGTCCGCGGGGCCGTACGCGTAGGCGGGCTCTCCAGCGCGCACGACATCGCCGAGGGCGGCCTCGCCGTGGCCCTCGCCGAGTGCTGCCTCGCGGGCGGGCTCGGCGCCGAGGTGGCGCTGGATGAGCTCGCCGACGATAACGGCGGCGGCGAGGATCTCCTGCGCGTGCTCTTCGGCGAGGCCCCCGGCGGCTTCATCGTCAGTGGCATCGCCACCGGCGTTCGCGCGCTCGGCCGGCGCACGACCGTTCGCGTCATCGGCACGGTCCGCGCAGAGGACATGCGCATCGACCTCGGAGGACTCTCGCTCAGCACCACGCTTGCGGAGCTTCGCGAGGCGCACGGAGCCCTCGCAGAGCTGTTCTCTTGAGGACGAAAGCCACCACAGTCTTTCACCGTTCACACTTACCCTCGACGTACCCTGCTCCGTTACGCAAACGCTGCCTTCCACACACGCGCGTCGCCGCGGACGCGGGCATCTCGTGTCCACTCGATCCCTGGCCTCGGCCCCATGCTGTTAGCGTGTACTCCTAATGCGTGACGGCCCTCGCGACGAGTGCGGTGTGTTCGGTCTGTACGCGCCCGGCCACGAGGTCTCGCGGCTCTCTTACTTCGCGCTCTACGCCCTGCAGCATCGCGGTCAGGAGTCGGCGGGCATCGCCGCGGCCGACCGCGGCGGGCACATCATGACGCGGCGCGAGCTCGGTCTTGTCAGTCAGGTGTTCGGTGAGAACGACCTGCGCACGCTCGCCGGCGAGCTCGCGATCGGCCACGTCCGCTACTCCACCACCGGCTCCAACGCCTGGGAGAACTCCCAGCCGGTGCAGCGCTCCGAGGGCACTCACGGCTCCATCCGCGAGCTCGCGCTCGCACACAACGGCAACCTCATCAACGCCGTCGAGCTGCACGAGGAGCTGCTCGCGCGCGGCGTCACCTTCAGCTCCACCTCCGACTCGGAGATCGTCGCCGCGCTCATCGCCACCCACCCCGCCGAGTCGATCGAGGACGCGATCGCCGAGATCCTCCCGCGGCTGCGCGGCGCCTTCTCGATCGTGCTGATGACCCGCGATCGCGTGATCGCCTTCCGCGATCCACACGGTCTGCGCCCGCTCGCGCTCGGCGTACTCGAGCCCGGCGCGGATGACCCCGACGGACAGCCGCGCTACTGCGTCGCCTCGGAGTCCTGCGCGTTCGACATCATCGGCGCCCGCTTCCTGCGCGACGTCGCCCCCGGCGAGATCGTCACGCTCGACGAGCGCGGCCTCTCCAGTCGCCAGGTCCCCACGAACGTCAATCCCGCGCTGTGCGTGTTCGAGTACATCTACTTCGCCCGTCCCGACTCGCGCATGAACGGCCACGTCCTGCAGGTCGCGCGTGGGCGCATGGGCGAGATCCTCTGGCGCGAGGCGCCCGTGGACGCCGACCTCGTGATCGCCGTCCCCGACTCCGGCAACGCCGCTGCCCGCGGCTTGGCCCGCGCCGCTGGACTGCCCCAGGACGACGGCTTCGTCAAGAACCGCTACGTCGCCCGCACCTTCATCGCGCCCGGCCAAGAGCTGCGCCGCCACGGCCTGCGGTTGAAGTTCAACCCCCTCCCCGAGGTCATCGCCGGCAAGCGCCTCGTCGTCGTCGACGACTCGATCGTGCGCGGCAACACCACCCGCCAGATCGTGCAGATGCTGCGCGACGCCGGCGCCGCCGAGGTGCACATGCGCATCTCCGCCCCGCCGATCGTCCACCCCTGCCACTACGGCATCGACATGTCAACGCGCGAGGAGATGATCGCCCACAATCGCACCAGCGAGGAGGTCGCCGCCGAGCTCGGCTGCGACTCGCTGCACTACCTCTCGCTGGATGGCGTCTACGAGGCCATCCAGGGCGATCGCTCCGGGCACTGCGACGCCTGCTTCAGCGGGCGCTATCCGCTCGAGCGCACCAGTGAAGCCAACGGCAAGTACGCCCTCGAGGAGGACGCACAGCCGCTGGGACTCGTCAGCGCGTAGGGCTCACGCGCGTAAGACTCGCGTGCTTAGGACCTCTCCTCCCGCTTGAGCGTGCGGGCCCAGCGGGATGGGTCCTCAGGCAAAGTGGTCGTCGCGGGCGCCGGAGGCGTCGTTGTAACGGTTGTTGTAGGGCCTATGCGCGATCAGGTCGCCGTGCCTGCCCTGTCTGAGTGCGTATCCGAGCGCCCCTGCAATGACTGTCGTGACGATGATGGATGTGATCATTTCTTCATCCCAATTCGTAGTGGATTGTGCTTCTCCACCCTCATGACGCATGAAAGCGCCATACCGGGGCATCATCTGTGATGTGGGTCACGTCAGATCGGTTACCTCTGGCGCGTCAGCTATCGTCTCGCAATCCATGCCATCTCGCTTGCCAAGCTCTGTCAGTAATTCGCTTCCCATTGCCGTGCTTGTTTCAGGCAACGGCACGAACTTGCAGGCATTGCTCAACACAGTGCATGGCCATGAGGCGGAGATCGTGGCGGTAGCCTCCAGCGCCTCGGGGGCCCCGGCGCTACGACGGGCCGCTGATCATGGGGTGCCCACCAGGGTGTTCTCGCGTTCCTGCTATGCCGATCGCCAAGAGCGCGACGCGACGATGGCCGAATGGCTGCAGGAATGCGGAGCGCGTTTGGTCGTGCTCGCAGGGTTCATGGAGCTGTTGAGCGAACGATTCCTCGATCGCTTTCCCGAGTCCGTGATCAATGTGCATCCTTCGATGCTGCCCAGCTATCCCGGTCTGCATTCAATCGAGCGAGCGCTGGCCGACCGCGCCAAGGTGTTCGGCGTGACCGTTCATTACGTGGATCGGGGTATCGACACCGGTCCGGTCATCCTGCAGGAGTCGCGCAGGTTGCCGCGTGCAAAAGATCCAGCCGAAGTGCTGAAAGCCCTACGACCGCTGGAGCATTCCCTGCTGCCTGAGGCTGTCAGGCAGATCGCCGCGCAGAGGCATCTGATTGCCGCTTGAACAAGCCGCTCCCGGCGAGGTTCGCGTAGCGCGCGCGCTGCTCTCCGTCTCCGACAAGACCGGCCTCGTCGACTTCGCACGCGGACTCCTCGAGCTGGGCGTCGAGCTCGTCTCCACGGGCGGCACCGCGCGGGCGCTCGCCGAGGCGTCGATCCCCGTGCGCACGATCGAGGATTTCACGGGCTTTCCCGAGATGATGGACGGGCGCGTGAAGACGCTGCACCCAAGGCTCTACGCCGGCCTGCTCGCGCTGCGCGACGATCCCGCCCACCTGCAGGCCGCCTCCGAGCACTCGATCGAGCCTGTCGACCTCGTCTGCGTGAACCTCTACCCGTTCGAGCAGACCGTAGCCCGCGGCGACGCCTCCGACGCGGAGATCGTCGAGAACATCGACATCGGCGGCCCCACCATGATCCGTGCGGCCGCCAAGAACAGCGCCTTCGCGGCCGTCGTCGTCGACCCCGAGGACTACGCGCCGGTGCTCGAGCAGCTGCGCAGCTCCGACGGTCGGCTCTCGCTAGACACGCGCACGCTGCTCGCCGGCAAGGCCTTCGCGCTCACCTCGCGCTATGACACTGCGATCTCCACCTGGTTCGCGCGCCGCACTTACGACGGCCTGCCGCCGACCTGGCGCGATGCCTACGAGAAGGTCGCCGACCTGCGCTACGGCGAGAACCCGCACCAGCAGGCCGCCTTCTACGCGCGCGCCGGCGCGCCCACGCACCTGCTCGACGGGGTTACGCAGCTGCACGGCAAGGAGCTCTCCTTCAACAACCTCCTCGACCTCAGCTCCGCCCGCGAGCTCGTCGAGGAGCTCGACACCCCCGCGTGCGCGATCGTCAAGCACAACAACCCCTGCGGCTGCGCGCTCGGGGAGACGATCCAGGCGGCCTACGAGCGCGCCTTCGCCTGCGACCCGCTCAGCGCCTACGGCGGTGTGATCGCGCTCAACCGCCCCGTCGACCGCGCCTGCGCCGAGCGCCTGTCCGAGCAGTTCATCGAGGTCCTGCTCGCGCCCGGCTTCGACCCCGCCGCGCTGGAGCTCCTACAGGCCAAGAAGAACGTGCGCCTCCTCGAGCTCCCCGACTGGCCCGCGCCCAGTCGCGAGGTCGACTCCAAACCGGTGCTCGGCGGCCAGCTCGTGCAGACCCGCGACGTCGTCTCCGAGACGCGCGCGCAGATGCGCGCTATGTCCGCCGCGCAGCCCACCGAGCGCCAATGGGAGGACCTGCTGTTCGCCTGGCGCGTCTGCCGTCACGTGCGCTCGAACGCAATCGTCATCGCCGGCGCGGGCGCCACGATCGGGATCGGCGCCGGCCAGACCTCTCGCGTCGACGCCGTCTCGCTCGCCGTCGAGAAAGCCCGCGCCACCCAGCCCGACCTCCTCGCCGGCTCGGCACTCGCCTCCGACGCGTTCTTCCCCTTCCCCGACGGTCCCCAGCTGGCGATCGACGCCGGCGTCGGCGCGATCGTCCAGCCCGGCGGGTCCGTGCGCGACGATGACGTGATCGCCGCCGTCGACGCCGCCGGTGTCGCGATGGTGGCGACGGGGATCCGCCATTTCCGACATTGATTAACATAACGCGATATATCGTGCTACTATCGAGATAGTCAACGATAGGAGTAAAATGCATCGCGTAAGACATAGACACAGAGACTTCGATCGGCCCAGAGATCTCGGGTTTCCCGGGGGTGGGCCGTTCGGCGGATTCGGTCCCGGGGGCGGCAGAGGACCGCGCGGTCGCGGGCGCAAGGCGCGCCGTGGGGACATCCGCACCGCTGCGCTGCTGCTCCTGGCCGAGGAGCCGCGCAACGGCTACCAGATCATGCAGGAGGTGGAGGAGCGCAGCGACGGCGTCTGGCGCCCGAGCCCGGGCTCGGCGTATCCGGCGTTGCAGCAGCTCGAGGACGAGGGGCTGATTCGCTCCGAGGAGATCGATGGGCGCAAGCTGTTCCAGCTGACCGACGCAGGACGCGAGCACGTCGATGAGCGCGGCGAGGACAAGCCGGCGCCGTGGGAGCAGATGAGTGGCGACGTCTCTGATCTGGCACACGAGCTGGGCAGGTTGATACGCGAGGTTGCGTCCGCCTTCACGCAGGTTGTGAAGACCGGCAGCGAGGCGCAGATGGGCGAGGCTCGCAAGGTTCTCACGAGGACCAGGAAAGACCTCTACAGGATCCTCGCCGACGGCGACCCCGACGAGGGCGATTCAGAGGCCACTACTGTGAGCGAGGACTCCTGAGCCAGAACCTCGCAATGTCGAACGACCTCAGCCATCCGACTACCGACCCCCGCGCGCACGGCAGTGCGTCGCACGACATGACTCCCGCCGTTTCGGTCGACGGCCTCGTCAAGCGCTACGGCGAGCTCGAAGCGGTGCGTGGCATCGACTTCGCGGTCGCGGCCGGCGAGACGTTCGGGTTCCTCGGTCCCAACGGCGCGGGCAAGTCGACGACGATCAACATGCTCTGCACGCTCGTACGCCCGAGTGGCGGCGTGGCGCGCGTGGCCGGCCACGACGTCGTCGGCGAACGCGACGAGGTGCGGCGCAACATCGGGCTCGTGTTCCAGGACACGACGCTCGACGGCTACCTCACCGCAGAGCAGAACCTGCGCCTGCACGCCGAGCTCTACGGGGTTCCGCGCGACGCCGTTACCGAGCGCCTGCGACAGGTGATGGAGATGGTCGGCCTGTGGGAGCGGCGCGCGAGCCTTGTGATGACGTTCTCCGGTGGCATGAAGCGCCGCTTGGAGATCGCCCGCGGGCTGTTGCACTCCCCGCGCGTGCTGTTCCTCGACGAGCCCACCGTGGGACTCGACCCGCAGACACGCAGCTCGATCTGGAGCTACATCTCCGAGCTCAAGCGCGACGAGGACATCACGATCTTTCTCACCACCCACTACATGGACGAGGCCGAGTACTGCGACCGCATCGCGATCATGGACCGCGGCACGATCGTCGCGCTCGACACGCCCGCCACGCTCAAGGCCAGCGTCGGTCACGATCGCGTGCAGATCAAGACACCGGACGATGACGCCGCGATCGCCGCTCTGCGCGAGCGCTTCGACATCGAGGCGAGCGTCGCCGAAGGCTCAGTCACGTTCGGCGTGCCCGCGGGCGAGCAGTTCGTCCCGCGCCTCTTCGCCGAGCTCGGCCAGCCGATCGAGTCGGTCAACGTCTCGCGTCCCTCGCTCGACGACGTGTTCATGTCCTACACCGGCACAACCATCCGCGACGCCGAGGAGTCGGGCATGACCGACATGCGCCGCAACATAGCCCGCATGATGAGCAGATGAGGGCTCCTTCTAACGTGAGAGGCATCAACCAGTAAATGGCCACTGAGATCGCCACAACCACCCCCACCGGCGCGCCTCCCGCAGCGGGTCCGCCGGCCCACCACCTCGCGCGCGTGCGCGTGCCCGCGCGCAGCTGGCGCGGCGAGCTGCGTGCCATCCGCGTCGTCTGGCGCCGCGAGCTGATCCGCTTCAGCCGCGACCGCCTGCGCATCCTCACCTCGCTGATCCAGCCCTTCCTGTTCCTCTTCGTGCTCGGCACCGGCATCTCCACGCTCGCCTCCGCCGGCACCCACGGCGTCAACTTCAAAACCTTCATCTACCCAGGCGTCCTGTGCATGGCGGTGATGTTCACCGCCATGTTCTCCGCTGCCTCGATCGTGTGGGATCGCGAGTTCGGCTTCCTGCGCGAGATGATGGTCGCGCCCGTCAGGCGCAGCTCGATCGTGCTCGGCAAGGTCGCCGGCGGCGCCACCGTCGCCACCTTCCAGGGCCTGATCGTGATCGCGATCGCGGGCCTCGTCGAAGTGCCCTACGAACTCAGCCTGATCCTCGAGCTGTTCGCGCTCTCGATTTTGCTGGCCTTCGCGATCACCGCCTTCGGCGTGATGTTCGCCGCGCGCATCAACCAGATGCAGTCCTTCATGGCGCTCATGCAGATGGTGATCATGCCCATGTTCTTCCTCTCCGGCGCCATGTTCTCCGTCGCCAACCTGCCCCAGTGGCTGGCGATCCTCAACCGTCTCGACCCGCTCACCTACGCCGTCGACCCGATGCGTCGCGCGATCTTCGCGCACCTCGACGTCTCCCCCGCGGCCCGCGAAGCGCTCGTTCCCGGCGTCACCTGGTTCGGTTGGCGCGTACCCGGCCTGCTCGAGGCCGCGGTCATCGCGGCCCTCGGGCTGATCATGCTCGCGGTGGCGATTTGGGAGTTCTCCCAGGCGGAGTAGTCCTGACGACCGAATAGCGGCGCGAGGCGGCGTCCTCGGTCACTCGTGTGCAGAAGCACACCACGTTCCCTGCGTCCTGGCCTCGCTTGCTCTTCGATCGTCAGGAGGTTTGTGCCTATACAGGCTTGGTTTCTAGTCCAGGGCTTGGGCGGCGACGCCCAAGAGCGGATCCTGCTCGGCGATGGAGCTTGAAAATGCGGGGTCGGCGAGGCGGATCGCCTCCGCCAGGCGCTCCGGTTCGCTGAGCACCCGCCGTTCGACCAGCGGCTGCAGCAGTCCGCGCAGCGCGATCATCGGCCCGACCCAGCGCGGGGCCCACACGCGTGCGGAGCGCCGTTCGATCCCGCGCTCGATCGCGTCGATCGCCTTTGAGACGGGAGCGGGATTGCGGATGAAGCTCGGGGAGCTGTCGTTGGCGACCTGCGCCGAGGGCTGGGCGTAGCCGGCGCGCACTAGGTCTGTGTCGAGGAATCCGAAGTAGGCGCAACCGACCCCCACGCCGCTGGGTGAGAGCTCGGCGCGCAGGCTGTCGCTGAGCCCGTCCACTCCGGACTTGGCGGTGGCGTACGCGCCGATCATCGGCGGGTGTACGATCGCGCTCAGCGAGGAGATGTTCAGCAGGTAGCCGCGGCTGGCTTTCAGCTGCTCGATCACCGCGCGATCGGTGCGCCACACGCCGAGCAGGTTGACCGCGAGCGTGCGCTCGACCTGCTCGATCGGCGCGTTGATCAGCGAGCCGGTGAAGGCGACGCCGGCGTTGGCGATCGCCACGTCGATCCCGCCGAACCGCTCGACCGTCCCGTCCACGGCGCGGGTGAGCGCCTCGAAGTCGGTGACGTCCGCCTCGAAGGACTCCGCGCGCTCGCCCAGTCGGTCTGCGAGCTCTCGCAGCTTCTGCGGCTCGAGCCCGACGAGCGCGACGTTCGCGCCCTTGCTGTGCAGGCGCTCGGCGGTCGCTGCGCCGATGCCGCGTGCGGCGCCGGTGATGAACACGGTGCGCCCGCGCACGTCGAACGGGGCCTGCTTGGCGGGGCTCATACGGCGGCCAACTCTACGTGCTCGCGCTTGCGCGCGGGACGCGAGCTCAGTTCGTAGTCGGCGGGATCGAAGCGACGTGTGCGCCGGCGAAACGGCCAGGTGGAGCCCGGCCAGATCGTGGAGTTGCGACCGTGCTCGTCCAGGTACCAGCTGACGCATCCTCCCGACGTCCACACGCTGCCCTGAAGCTTGCGCTGGAGCTCCTCGTTGAAGCGCTCCTGCACACCCGCGCGCACCTCGAACACGCTCGTGCCGGTGCGGTCGAGATGGGTCAGGCAGTCCATCAGGTGGTTTAGCTGTGACTCGATCATGAACACGATCGAGTTGTGCCCGAGGCCCGTGTTCGGCCCCACGAGCAGAAACAGGTTGGGAAAGCCCGCGACGGTCGCCCCGAGATAGGCCTGAGGGCTGCCCTGCCAGACATCTTCGAGCGTACGTCCACCGCGGCCATGCACCCATTCGGCGACCGGCATGTCGGTCACGTGGAAACCCGTGCCGAAGATGATCGTGTCGAGCTCCCGCTCGAGACCGTCGGCCGTGACGATCCCGCGGGGTGTGACGCGGACGATCGAGTCGGTCACGACCTCCACGTTCGGACGCTGCAGCGCGGGGTAGTAGTCGTTTGAGATCAATGTGCGCTTGCAGCCGATGCGATATCGCGGCGTGAGCTTGGCGCGCAGCTGCGGGTCGGGCACCTGCTCGAGCAGGTGCTTGCGTCCCGTCCGCTCCGCCAGCGAGCCCTCGCGCGGGTGCATGAGCGTGAACACGAACAGCTCGCGCGACCAATACACCAGCCCGCGCACCAGCCGCTGCGCTGGTGGGAACAGTCGGTAGATCAGTCGCTCCGCGCGGGAGGTCGGGCGGTCGCGGTGGGGCACGACCCAAGGCGGTGTGCGCTGGAACAGGTGCAGCTTCGAGGCTTCCGGCTGGATGTGCGGGAGGAACTGGATCGAGGAGGCGCCCGTGCCGATTACCGCGACGCGCTTGCCCAGCAGCGAGTGCTCGTGGTTCCATTGCGCCGAGTGGAACATCGTGCCGGCGAACGTCTCGATGCCCTCGATCTCCGGCAGCTTCAGCTCGGCCAGCGGCCCGGGACCGGCGATCAGCATCTCTGCGGTCAGCTCGCCCGCGTTCGTCTCGATTCGCCACAGCCGCTCGCTCTCGTCCCAGCGCGCCGCTTGCACTTCGTGGTGAAAGCGCACGTGGGGTTCGATCCCCTGCTCGCGGCAGACCCGCCGCAGGTACTCCCAGATCTCCGGCTGGCGTGAGTACGTGCGCGTCCAACCCGGGTTCGGCGCGAACGAGAACGAGTACAGGTGCGAGGGGATGTCGCACTGGCAGCCCGGATAGGTGTTCACGTTCCACGTGCCGCCCACGTCGCCCGTGCGCTCGAGCACGACGAAGTCCTCGATGCCGGCCTGCTTGAGCTTGATCGCCGCGCCGAGGCCGGCGAAGCCCGTGCCGACTATGGCGATGCGGTGATGGGTCGAGGCTGTTCGGTCGGAGGTCGAGGCCGCGCTTTGGGAGGTGACGCTCACTCGCGAAAGCCTAGCGGTCGCTTGCAGGATCTCGCGGGAGGGATCGACTCTGCGGTCGACTGCTACGGCGATGTTCTCGGCGGCGCTCGGCGTCCGACTTGGCGCTCAGTGTCTGACTCGGTGCGGTTTGTGCGCGGGCGCGCGTGGGCTCACGGTGACGAGCGCGGCGCTGCTCGGCGCCAGCGTGACCGAGACGACGCCCGCGTGGGCGGCGATCCGTTCAGGACGGATGGGCGCGCGCAGCGAGCCGCCGCCCGCGACGGCGTGGCCGCCGAGCAAGATGTCGCCGGTTGCGCTCGGCTTCGGTCCGGCCAGGCGCAGGACCTGTCCGGGGCCCAAACCCCCACCGACGTTCAAGTGCAACGCGAGCGGTCGTGACCCCGGGGGTTCGTCGTCGACGAGCACGACCTGCACGCCGTGGTCGGGACCCGAGAACGAGGCGACTACGAGATTCGGGCCGCTCGCCGGTTGCGGTGACGGCGTTGCTTCACCACCGGCGGACCCGTTTTCGACCGGTGTCGGTATTCCTTCGGAGGGGACCGGCGCCCCTTCGGCTTGGACGGTGGTGGGCAGCGGGCGATAGCCGACGAGGGATCTGGTCAGCAGCATTGCGTACCAGTCCGGCTGGGCATGCAGCGCGCCCGTTGCCAGCGCGGCCGGATCGGGCGCGCACACGGGCGTGTAGCCGGCGCAGTTGCCGGGGTTGCCCTGCAGGTTGATGCCGACCGCACCTGAGGCCATGACCTGGGTGATGTAGCCGGTCGCCCACAGGGCAGAGGCGAACGTGTTGCTGATGCCGGCGACGCCACCGCAGGAGACCGAGCCGGCCTCGTCGATACGCAGCGGGACGTGCTGGTTGCGCGAGACTTTCATGTAGGTGCCAAGCGACGCGGACTCCCGCCCACGGGTGACGACGCTAAGCAGCGATTCGATCGTGGGCGGCGGCTTCTGCGCGCACCCGAGCGGGTAGTGGTGACCGGTGAGCAGCGCGGGTCGCTGGGAGAGCGCCTCCTCCTCGCCCCATTCGATGAAGATGCCCGAGCCGGAGACGTCGGGGCCGGCGATCGGCACGCCGGGCGTGAGCGCGGCGATCGCTTCGCGGTACTCGCTGACCTGTTCCTCATATCCTTGCGCGATCCAGGGCAGTTCGCGAAAGCCGTGTTTGCCGTAGGCGTCGGGCTCGTTGCCGATCTCGACCGCCGCGAGGTAAGGGCCGAGCGCTCTATGCGCGGCCGCCACCTCGCGGGCAGCGGCCGTCGGTTCAAAGTGGGCCATCCCCACGGTCAGCAGCACCTTCCAGCCGCTGCGCCGCGCGAGCCGTCCGATCGCCTGCAGCTGAGCTGCGTCGATGGCGCGCGAAGCCCACGGCGGCTTCGGGGTGGCGGCGTCCGTCCAGCCGATGTTCTGGTCGGAGGTGATACCCCCGAAGCGGATGACCCCCGGGCCGAGCGAGCGCAGCAGGTTCACGAGATCGCCGCGGTCGGCGTACTGGCCGATCTGATCCAGGGCCGCCGCCTCGAAGGAGAGGCCGAGGAAGGCTTGCGGGACGGGTGGTCCCGGGGCCAGGCGGTTGATCGCGACGTTGACCGGGAGTGGGGCCTGGGCGTGGGCGGTTGTCGGCGCGGTTTGAACGGCGAGCGCGAGGAGCAGGGCGACGGTTGCGCCCAGCGCGCGCGGCAGGATGGTCATCGTGGCAGTAAACCGACTCGACGCGCTCCGATGCGCCGACAAGCTGGTTATTCGGTGGTATTCGCGTATCCACGCGATCGACGGGGTTTGTCCTGTCCGAAGCGGTCGGGCGTTGGCGGGGCAGTGGAAGCGACCAATAGACTGCCCCGGTGCGCCGCGGCGGCCGGATACGCAAGTCCCTTCCGATCTTCGTGGGAGTACTGGCGGTCATCGTCGTCGCGCTCAACTGGACATACGGCCGCCTGCCGGCGGAGCCCAAGCCGACGGGTTCGTTTGTCCAGGTAGGGAAGCTGCGCATCCACTACATCGAACGCCCCGGGCCGGGCACGCCGGTGGTGCTGATCCACGGTCTGCCGGGGACCGCGGAGGATTGGGAAGACGTCACGCCGTTGCTCGCCGGCCACCGGACGATCGCGATCGATCGGCCCGGCTTTGGCTACTCGACCGGTGGGTACGTGCAGTTCGACCGGCAGCTGGAAGCGATCGACGAGCTGCTGCACAAGCTGCACATCGTGCGGCCGGTTCTCGTGGGGCACTCCTACGGCGGCACTATCTCGCTGGGGTTCGCCGAGCGCTACCCAAGTGAGGTGAGGGGACTGGTGCTCGTCGACGCGGCCGCCACCGCCGGGAAGATCGGTGCGTTCGAGCAGGCTCAGGCTCATCTCGTGAAGTTCCTCCAATTGCCCGTCATCAGGCAGGTCGCCAACGCGACGTTCGGGCAGCTGTTGATCACGGCATCTGTGAACCAGGCCGAAAGCGAAGCGTTCGATCCGCTGCCGGTCGTGGCGGCACATCACGAACGAGTGCTCGAGATCAATATGACGCGCGGCAATCTCGAAGCGTGGGCCGGCGAGATGCTCGCGGCCAACGGCGTGGTTGCGCAGATCGACAAGGGCCTGAGCGATATCGAGGTTCCCGCTGTCGTCGTCCAAGGCGAAGGCGACGAGCTGGTCAAGGCCGTTCGCGGGCGCAGGCTCGCGGCGGCGCTGCCTGATGCACGGCTGGTGATGGTTCACGGTGGGCACATGCAGCCCTACGATCACCCGGCGGCGATCGCGGCCGCGGTGCGGGAGATGGCGTCGGCGAAGCAGTGACTGGGGTTGTCGATCGCACCGCTTAGCTGCTTCTTGAAGAGGCGTCGGGCTAGCCCGGCCTAAGATGTGTGGATCTAGGACGCGCGCTTCGACAGGGCGGCGGCCTCCTCCAAGCGGTCGTCTCCCCAGAAAGTCTCACCAGCGACAGCGATCGTGGGTACGCCGAAGACGCCGAGCGTGTGGGCGGCGTCGGTGGCGGCTCGCAGGGCCAGCTTGATCTCGGGATCGGAGGTTGCAGCGGTGACGGCGTGCGGGTCGAGGCCGACGTCTGCGGCGGCCTGCAGAACGTGTTCTTGAATGCCGAGATCGCGGCTGTGCTGGAAGGCGTGACGGAATGACTGCATGGTGAACTCGTGGCCGCGACCCACCTGGAAGGCGTAAGTGGCGGCACGCATGGCGAACAGGTAGTTAGTTGGCCATGGGTCGGGCCAGCGCAGCGCGGGAAGCCCGTAGCGTTGTGCGCGCAGCTCGACTTCGGCCATGCCGGCCTGACGTTCCTCGGCGGTGCGCATCGCCCACGACGAGCGACCGTTCTGCTTGAAGAGCGCGCCGAGGGACACCGGCTGCCAGGTGATGGGCTCGGGTATGACCTCGACTATGCGCTCGGCGGTGAGGTACGCGAACGGGGAGCCGAGGTCGAAGTAGAAGGTGGCGATATGCCCCGTGCGGGACTCGAACCCGCCCCACCGGATTAAAAGTCCGGCGCTCTACCAGATGAGCTAACGGGGCCAGCGGCGGGCAGTCTGCCACATGAGGGCGGAGAGGGAGGGAGGGCGTGTGAACGGCGTCCGCAGCCTTGCACCGGACAGGGCGGCGCGCGAGGAGCCGGGGCGGCTCGCCCGCTCAGGAGGGCCGTTCGGAGGCGGCGACGCGCAGGAGCTCGTCGATGCGGGTGAGCTTGACGCGGGGTCGTCCGGCGGGCTCGCCGAGGGCGCGCTCGTGGCGGTCGATGGATTCCCAGCCGGAGTAGGTGACCAGGTCGGGTTGGCGGGCGCGAAGGAGCGTCTCGATGGCGTCGGGGTCGGGCGTGGTGGGGGCGTGGGCAAGCACCGGGGCGGCGGCGGTGGGATCTTCGGCATCGGGAGCAGGGAGGTCGGCGAAAATGGCGTCGACTGTCTCCTGGGCGTCCTTCTTGTTGGTGCCGATGACGCCGGAGGGGCCGCGCTTGATCCAGCCGACGACGTACTCGCCGGGTAGGGGGGCGCCGGCGGCGGGGTCGAGGACGCGGCCGCGTCGTGGGGGATGGTGGCGGCGCGCTCGTCGAAGGGGACGTCCGGGGAGGGGGATGCCGCGGTAGCCGATCGCGCGGAAGACGAGGCCGGCGGAGATCGTCTCGCGCTCGTCGGTGGGCTCGGCGCGCAGGCCGCCGCCGGGGCTGGGGCGCGAGACGGTTGCGGATGAGCTCGACGGCGGCGAGATGGCCGGCGTGTCCGGCGAGGAGGGCGGTGGGCGAGAGGAGGAAGCGCAGGACGATGCGCTTGGGCCGGCCCGACGGCGGGGTGGCGGCGTAGCCGCGCAGGAGCTCGATGTTGCGCCGGGCTGTGGGAGTGAGCTCGGTGTCGGGGTCGGAGACGGCGAGTGCGGCGTCGAGCTCGTCGGGGTCGACGATGATGTCGGCGTCGGCGAGATCGGCGAGCTCGCGCAGCTCGGGGTTGGTGAAGGCCGCCTGGGCGGGTCCGCGGCGGCCGGCGACGACGACCTCGGTGATGGTGGAGCGGGCGAGGACGTCGAGGGCGTGGTCGGCGGTGTCGGTGGGGGCGAGCTCGGAGGGGGCGAGGACGAGCATGCGGGCGACGTCGAGGGCGACGTTGCCGTTGCCGATGACGAGGGCGCGAGTGGAGGAGAGGAGGTCGGGCTCGAGGTCGGTGTGGTCGGGATGGCCGTTGTACCAGCCGACGAACTCGGTCGCGGCGTGGGAGCCGGGGAGGTCTTCGCCGGGGATGCCGAGGGGGCGGTCGGAGGGCGAGCCGGTGGCGTAGACGATCGGCGTGGTAGTGGGCGAGGAGCTCCTCGCGGGAGACGTGCTCGCCGAAGGTGACGGCGCCGAAGAAGCGGAAGCGGGGGTGGGCGGCAGTGCGCTCGTAGATGCGGGTGACGGACTTGATCTTGGGGTGGTCGGGGGCGACGCCGGAGCGGACGAGCCCCCAGGGCGTGGGCAGGCGCTCGAACATGTCGACCTCGAAGCGCTCGGAGGGGTCGGCGAGGAGGTGCCCGGCGGCGTAGAAGCCGGCGGGGCCGGAGCCGATCACGGCTACGCGAAAGGGGGTGGTGATCGGAGGCGGCGGAGTCGGTCATCGGATCGGGTGGGGATGGGCGCGGCCCGACTCGAACGGGCGACCCCCTCGGTGTAAACGAGGTGCTCTGGCCAACTGAGCTACGCGCCCGAGGTCGGAGGCTCAAGGCTAGCGGAGCGGCGAGGGATGGCGTGCGGATGCGCGAGCGTCGGATGGTCAGGCGGGGAGCTGCGAAGCTGGACGGGTGAGCAAGGGGAGGGCGCAGGCGGCGAGCGGATCGCGATCGGGGTGGCGGTGGCGGTGCGTCGGCGCTGGTGGTGCTCGCGCAGCTGCTGGCGCCGGGGATCGCGGCGCGGGTGGTGCGGGGGAAGGTCGAGAAGTACGGGACGTGAAGAGCGTGCGAGGTGAAGGCGTGGCCGGCGGTGAAGCTGGCGTGGAAGCACGCGGACGAAGTGAGAGTGAGCGCGGGGCGGCTGAAGGTTCGAGCCCGGAGCAGGCGGTGGCGCTGCTGGGGGAAGCGAAGGGCGCCGAGCGCATGGGGCGAGCGTGGAAAGCGTGGAAGTGGGCGGGCTGCGAGCTGACGGACGCGAGGCTGGAGAAGCACGGGGACGCGTTGCGGGCGGAGGGGGTGATGAGCGAAGAAGACATCAGGCGGGCGTTGCCGGAAGGGGTTCGAAGTGGCGCTCGTGAAGAGCGAAGGCGGGACGGTGCGAGGTGCGCGCGAGCGGGGGCCTGTTCGGGGTGGGCGCGAGCGTGGAAGCGGTGGCGGCAGGCCGAAGACGGCAAGCTCGTGGTGCGACCGACGGGACTGTTGCTGAGCGCGCTGAAGCTGACGCTGTTCGAAGACGCGAGCGTGTATGTGGAAGGGGTGGAAGCGCGCGCGCTGGCGAGCGAGCCGGGCGAAGGTGCGAGATATGAGTTGTCGATGTGGGCGAGCCTGCGGTAGCGGCGAGTCGGCGGGTTCGTGCCAGGGCCACGAACCCTCGTCCGAGTCCGCCGCGGTTCGCGTCAGCTGAAGCCGGCGCTTTCGACACCGATCCTGCTGAGCGGAGCGGGTGGGGATGGCGGCCCGTGGGGAGACGATCATGGGCAGTCCGTCGCGGGGGCTGATGGTTGGCATCTGGCGGATGCGTGAGGCGGAAGTCGGGGGGCAGGGAGAGGGCGAAGCGGGAGAGGATGAGGGTGGCGATGGTGCGGACCTCGAGCTGGCCGAAGCGCATGCCGATGCACGTGCGCGAGCCGCCGCCGAAGGGGATGTAGGCGCCGCGGGGGAGCGCGGCCTTGGCCTCGGGGGCGAAGCGCTCGGGGCGGAAGGCGTCGGGTTCGGGAAAGACGTCGGGCAGGCGGTGGGAGGCCCAGGAGCAGTAGTTGACGAAGGCGCTGCCGGGGACGGTGTGGCCGTGCGAGCTCGAAGGGGTCGACGGAGCGGCGGGGCCCGATCCAGGCGGGCGGGTAGAGGCGGAGGGTCTCGTCGAGGGCCTGCTCCAGGTAGGGCAGTCCGTCGCCCATCAGCTGGGCGGGGGTGGGCATGCGCGCCGACGAGCTGGGCGTCCTGCTCGGCGAGCAGACGGGCGACGACGTCGGGGTGGCGGGCGAGCTCGTAGAACATGAAGGCGATGGTCGAGGTGGTGGTGTCGTGGCCGGCGAACAGGAGGGTCATGACCTCGTCGCGGATCTGCAGGTCGGTGAGGGCGGTTTCGCCGTCCTCGTCGGTGGCGTCGATCAGCAGCGAGAGGACGTCCTCGCCGCGCTCGCCGGTGGCGCGGCGGCGGGAGATCTCGGAGTAGATCAGGCGGTTGAGGGCGCGGGTGGCTTTCTGCTGGCGATCCCAGGGTGTGAAGGGCCCGCGGAGCATGCGCAGGGTGTAGTCGCGGGAGTAGAAGGAGAGGGTCTGCTCGAAGAGGGCGGCGGCGTCGATGGAGCGTGCTGCGGGGCCGTCGGGGTCGAGGCCGAAGAGCGCGCGCATGGCGATGCGCAGGGCGAGGCGGCGGGTCCAGGCGTAGAGGTCGATGGTGGCGCCGGGGATGAAGGACATCGAGCGCGGAGGAGGTCTCGCTCGAGCATGGTGTCGAGCGAGGAGAGGATGCGCTCGTGGTGGAAGGCGGGGAGCATGATCCGCCGCGAGGCGCGGTGGAAGTCGCCGTCGGTCGTGAGCAGGCCGTCGCCGGCGAAGCCCATGAGGTCGCGGAAGTAGGAGGTGCGGTAGACGAAGTTGGAGGCGTTGGAGACCGTGATGTGGTGGTTGGCGGCGGGCCCGAGCGCGAACACGGAGTTGGCGTGGAAGAGGCGCAGCGTGAAGACGGGTCCGTAGCGCTCGTAGGACTCGAGCAGCAGCGGAAGGGGTTCGTTGGCGAAGCGCTGGGTGCGCGAGCAGCGAGGGCCGGGTCTCGCCGGGCGGGAAGGGAACGGTGGCGGAGCGCTCGTCGAGGAGGTCCTGGACGAGGACGACGAAGGGGTTGTAGGAGCGAAGGGGTGCGGGGGCCTCGAGTGGCATGGCGGAAGAAGCCTAGACGAAAACTGGCTGGCTGGCCAGTTTGCCGGATGCTGTGAGGAGCGACGGTTGGGACGGGATCTGGCCGGCTGTGCAGCGTGGCTGTGGGCAGCGAATCGACGGCTGGCCACGCTGCGAGGGCGCTCAGCCACGGAGGGCCGGCTGGGGGCGACGGCGAGGAGGGCGAGCGGGGCGGCTGGTTGGCATACTGGGGAGGCGCGCAGGCCCGCAGGAGCGGACCGACCCGCGCGAAACGCGGGGGCGTAGCTCAGTTGGTTAGAGCGCCGGCCTGTCACGCCGGAGGTCGCGGGTTCGAGTCCCGTCGCTCCCGCTTTCGACGCCTCGCTTTGCCGGGTTGTTTGTGAGGCTCGCTGGGGCTCTGAAAATATGGCAGGAACGCATTGTGTGGTTGCACGGCGACGGTCTGCCCGCTCTGCGCCCAGACCTGCTCAACATGGAGATCAGGAGCTTGCGTCGCCCGGTCGGATGGGTCTCAAGCTCCCGGAAGCGGGGGAGCTCTTCAGTAGCGCTTGGGCGCGGTCGATGGCGGTTTGGCCGTCCTTGGCGTTGGGGGTCCCCTCTATCGCTTGGCGGCGCATGATGTGTCGGCCTTGGTGAGGTCGTCGAGGACGTAGAGGTCTTGCGGCCGCTTGAGTTGGGCTTCACGACAGGGGTCCGCCATCCCCGAACCGCCTGTACGCGGGTCGAACAGCTCGTCGGTGAGGATTGCCTCGTGCAGCCCTTGATCGCACGCGACACGCCGGTAAGACGCACATAAAGTCCGGTATCCGATATCTTTTGGGCATGAGAGGTGGATCGCGGGGAGGGTGCGCGGCGGGGGCCGGGAGACCGCTGAGTCGCAACTTGTTGGGTCTGGCCCGGGATGAAGTGCGGGTCGCTCATGCGCTGCGTTTGCTCGTCGTAATCGCCGCGGTTGCCCTGTCGCTCAACTTCGCGTCGAGTGCCCTCGCCAGCGAAGGAGATGAGATCGAGGGCACGGTCACTAGCGCCATGACGAAGGCCCCGCTACCGGGGGTTGAAGTGTGCGCCGGGCGGTTCGTCTATGAACAGAAATGTGTGAGTACGGGGATCGACGGTACCTACGTGGTGTCGGCGCCGGCGGTGCCGGTGCATGTGGAGTTTAATGCTCCTGCTGGTAGTGGTTTGGTATCTCGCACGTTCTATAGCGGCGAGTACATCCCATCTGAAGCGAAGGAACTGACGGTTCCGGTTGGGGAAGTCTTCACTGGCATTGACGAGGAACTGCTACCTGAAGGCCGCATCGAAGGTGAAGTCACCAATGCTTCCACGAAAGCGCCGATCGAAGGCGTCGAAGTCTGTGCCTCACCGTCCGGGGCATGGCCTGAAGAACCGACGTGCGTGAGCACCGACGCTAAAGGTGTCTACGAGTTCTATGGTCTTGCTCCCGTGTCCTATACGATGAAGTTCAAACCGGGGACGCTCAACTACCTTCCTGAAACCCCGCAGCGCTACTACGAGCTTGGCGCGCAGGTGTCGGCTGGCGAAACGACCGCGAACGTCGACGTGGCGCTGCCCGAAGGCGCGCAGATCGAAGGGCGTGTGACGAGCTCGGCTACCGGGCTTCCTGTCTCGGGCACGCAGGCGTGCGCTACCGGATTCGGGCCGGCGCTCGAAACGAAGTGCGCCAAGACAGACGCCGAAGGGCACTATCTGATCGATGGACTGGAAACCAGCAGTTATTACGTGTCGTTCGGGCCGGAACGGCCTTATGTAGGCCAACGCTATGACGACGCGAAGCCGATGTGGGTCAATCAGGGCGAAACGCTTGCGGATATCAATGCCAGCCTGCTGGCCGGGACCACGATCTCAGGAGACGTGACCAGCGCCAGTACTGGCAGGCCAATGGGGGCCGGTGAAGTCGAAGTGTGTCTCGACGAACGCGTCAAGGAAGAATTTGACGGCATGGCCCCCAGGGAAGAGACCTCCGGGTATTGCACCGACCCGAACCAGAATGGCGAATATCAGATCACAGGGATTGCGACGAGCACCGATCAGATCGAATTCCGCCCGAAGCCCAGCGCCTACGGATATGAGACCCAGTACTGGAACCACGTTGGGGTCTCCACGGAATCCACTGAATTACACACGACAGCGGGAGAAAGCATCGCCGGCATTGATGCGGCGCTTGCAGCCAAGTACGGTGTCATCACCGGCACGGTCATTGACGCCGTCTCGAAATCAGGAATCGGCGAAATCTGGGTGTGTGCGCTACAGGTGGGCGGCCAGCAGTCAGAACGTTGCACTAAAACGGACGCCAGCGGCGATTACACGATTTCGAGCTTGAAGAGCGGCGAATATACCGTCGCATTCTATTCCTACCCATCCACCCGTTACCCGGTTCGCTATTACGGCGGCGGGCACACGCGCTCAGAAGCCCGGCGCGTAAAAGTGAGCGCTGGCGTTACGACAGCCGAAATCGGCGCGGAACTCGTGGAACCCGAAAGTACCGGCTCGCACATCAGGGGGGTAGTTTCGAGTGTGTCAAGCGGGCAGCCGATCGAAGGGATCGAAGTTTGCGCCTACGACGCTAACGACGAAGAAGGACTTTTCGGGCAGTGTGCCACGACCGAATCGCACGGCGGATACTCAATCACCAGCCTGCCAAGCGGCGAATATTTCGTTGAATTCTCATCTCCGTCGGGAAGTGGGCTCAACTACGTGACGCAGTACTACAACGGCGCTGCATCTCCTGAAGAGGCGACCACCGTGGCGGTCGGCCCTGAAACAGTCGACACTGGCATCGACGCGCGAATGAGCGAAGGAGGACGCATCGCCGGCACGGTCACCGACACCTCTACAGCAGCGCCGATACAGGGGATGTCCGTGTGCGCCTGGACCGAAGCGGCGGAAGCGCTGATCGGCGCCTGCTCGAGCACGGGCCAAAATGGTCAGTACACGATCTCCGGTCTACCGGCGGGGGAATATGAGGTGGAATTCTCAGTGCCACCGCAAAGCCCGCTCGACTACGTGAGGCAGTACTTCAACGGGCAGGGCTCGGCCAAGACCGCCACGCTCGTTCGCGTAGTGGTGGGCGAAACCAGCTCTGGTGCGAACGCCCACCTGCATCTCGGGGGTCGTGTGGCAGGCAGGGTGTGGTCAGTCTCCGCGGGTCCGCTCGCCAACGTGCTCGTCTGCGCTCTGAGGAGCTCCACGGAAGCCGCTGCCTGCGCACTGAGCAACCGCAACGGTGAATATGCGATCGCGGGTTTGCCCGCCGGAGCCTACGAGGTTGGGTTCGACGCTGGGAAGGATTATGCCGTTCAGTACTACGACGACAAGTTTTCCTTCTCCGAAGCACAATCGGTGATGGTCACTGTTGACGATACGACGCCCAGCGTCAACGCGGAGATGGGGTCGAGCGCCGAGGGACCACAACCACTACTACCGCGGCCGCTGTCGCCTCCGCAGAGCCCCGCATCGGGCGAAACAACCACATCGTCCAAACAGGGCTCCACCCCCGGGCAGACGTCTCCGGCAGGTGGCTCCTCGGTGCCGACCGCGCCCGCAGTGGGACCGTCACCCCTCGTCACGGCACCGACGTCAAAGATCGTCGTATCCGGTAGCTCCGTTCCGGTGCTACTGCAATGCAGCGACGCGCCGTGCCGGGGGTCGGTCGAGTTGATCGTGCAGGTCCCGGCCAGGCGCCACGAGGGAACGAGGGCGGCGTCGCATCGAGACATACTGATTCTCGCCAGGGGATCGTTCTTGCTCACGGAGGGTAAGAGTGGGACCGTCACGCTCCATCTCCGCGCGGCTGGCCGGGCGCTGCTCGAGGCGGATCACGGGCGGCTCAGCGCAAGCCTCACGATCGTCGAGTCGTCTGGCGGCGCCACGAGCACTCACCATGAGAGCGTGCGGCTTGTGACGGAGAAGGCCCACGGCGAGAAGAAGAAATAAGAGCGCGGCGTTAGGACCCCTCGTTCCACGGCGGCATCCGCCACACTTCGATGTTCTGCTCGGCAGGGGGTTGAAAGTCCGGGACCGACCCCGTCGCTCCCGTAGAAATCCCTGCAAACAGCGATTGAGTGTCGATCCCCGCGTCAGTGACCCGGGGGAGGCGTGATGTCGGGATCTCCCAGGCCTCTCCCGACGCTTCGCGTCCACGCAAACGGGCCTCCTTCCAGTTGAGTCCCACACGCCCACTGGGACGCTCGTGCGCGTTTCGCGGGGTCCATCGGGTGGCGAATCGATCAGGAATAGAGAAACGCCACCTGCCGGGCCGCGGCTAGAGTGACCTCACGAGCATGGCCACGAGGACGAACACGCGGGCGCGCGCACCCCACGCCGCCGACAGCCACGATGTGATCCGCGTGCACGGCGCGCGTGTGAACAACCTCAAAGACGTCAGCGTCGAGATCCCCAAGCGCCGGCTGACGGTCTTCACCGGCATCTCCGGCTCGGGCAAGAGCTCGCTCGTGTTCGGCACGATCGCTGCGGAGTCTCAGCGGCTGATCAACGAGACATACAGCGCGTTCGTACAGGGCTTCATGCCGACGTTGGCGCGGCCCGAGGTCGACGTGCTCGACGGCCTGACGACGGCGCTTATCGTCGACCAGGAGCGGATGGGCGGGGATCCGCGATCGACGGTTGGCACCGCCACGGATGCGGGTGCGATGCTGCGCATCCTCTTCAGTCGGCTCGGCAAGCCCCACATCGGCTCGCCGCAGGCGTTCTCGTTCAACGTCGCCTCGATCTCAGGCGCCGGCGCGGTCACCTTCGAGCGCGCGGGGCGCACGACGAAAGAGAAGCGGAGCTTCAGCATCCTCGGCGGCATGTGCCCGCGTTGCGAAGGCCGCGGATTGGTCAACGACCTCGACCTGACCCAGCTATACGACGAGAGTAAGTCGCTTAACGACGGCGCGATCACGATCCCGGGCTACAGCATGGACGGCTGGTACGGCCGCATCTTCACCGGCTGCGGCTTCTTCGACCCGGACAAGCCGATCAAGAAGTTCTCAAAGAAAGAGCTCCAGGATCTGCTCCACAAGGAGTCCACCAAGATCAAGGTCGACGGAATCAACCTGACTTACGAAGGTGTGATTACGAAGATCCAGAAGTCGATGCTCTCCAAGGACCTCGACGCCCTGCAGCCACACGTCCGCGCGTTCGTGGAACGCGCCGCCACCTTCGCCGTCTGTCCCGAGTGCGACGGCACGCGACTCAGCGCGCAGGCGCGCTCGTCGAAGATCGCCGGGATCGACATCGCCGAGGCGTGTGCGATGCAGATCAGCGACCTTGCCGCGTGGGTGGGCGATCTGGACAACCCATCCGTGGCGCCGCTGCTGGTGGCGCTGGGCGCGACGCTCGACTCGTTCGTGGAGATCGGGCTCGGCTACCTCAGCCTCGATCGGACCTCGGGCACGCTTTCGGGCGGCGAGGCGCAGCGCACCAAGATGGTCCGCCACCTCGGATCGTCGCTCACCGACGTCACTTACGTGTTCGACGAGCCGACGGTCGGCCTGCACCCTCACGACATCGAGCGGATGAACGTCCTGCTGCGCCAGCTGCGTGACAAGGGCAACACAGTGCTCATCGTCGAGCACAAGCCCGAGGCGATCGCGATCGCCGATCACGTCGTCGACCTCGGTCCGAAGGCCGGGACCGACGGCGGCGAGGTGGTGTTCGAGGGGACCGTCGAGGGCCTGCGAGCAAGCAAGACGATCACCGGTCGCCATCTCGACGATCGAGCGGCGCTCAAGGACGAGGTCCGGAGCGCATCGGGGTTCATGCAGGTGCGTGGCGCCTCCACGAACAACCTGCGCGACATCGACCTCGACATCCCGCTCGGCGTGCTCGTCGTCATCACGGGAGTTGCCGGCTCGGGCAAGAGCTCACTGATCAGCGGTTCGGTCTCCGGCCGAGAGGGGGTTGTGACGGTCGACCAGGCCGCGATCCGCGGTTCGCGAAGGAGCAACCCGGCGACGTACTCGGGACTGCTCGACCCGATCCGCAAGGCGTTCGCGAAGGCGGGCGGGGTCAAGCCGGCGCTGTTCAGCGCCAATTCCGAGGGCGCTTGTCCCAACTGCAAAGGCGCCGGGGTGATCTACACCGACCTCGCGATCATGGCCGGTGTCGCGGCCCCGTGCGAGGTGTGCGATGGCAAGCGCTTCCAGGCCGAGGTGCTCGAGTACAAGCTCGGGGGTAAGGACATCAGTGAGGTTCTCGCCCTGCCGGTGGGCGAGGCGCTGGAGTTCTTCGACTCCGGCGACGCGAAGGTGCCGGCTGCCCACCGGATACTCGAGCGGCTCGCCGATGTCGGGCTCGGCTATCTCAGCGTCGGCCAGCCGCTGCCCACGCTCTCGGGCGGCGAGCGGCAGCGGCTCAAGCTGGCCACGCAGATGGCGGAAAAAGGAACCCACCCAGCCCGCGTCTACATTCTCGACGAGCCCACCTCGGGCCTGCACCTCGCCGATGTCGAGCAGTTGCTCGGCCTGCTCGACGGGCTCGTCGACTCTGGCAAGTCGGTCATCGTCGTCGAGCACCACCAGGCGGTCATGGCCCACGCCGACTGGATCGTCGATCTCGGCCCCGGTGCGGGTCACGACGGTGGGCGCATCGTCTTCGAGGGCACGCCGGCCGATCTCGTCGCCGGGGGTGCGGGGAGCACGTCCTCACTCACCGGCCGGTATCTAGCGGCCTACGTCGGCGCAAGACTGAGAACCGCCACGGGGCGCGATGGTAGCGGTTTTCGGACCTCGACGTTCTAGGCCGATCATAGAGGTCCGATTTCCGCTAGATCGGGGCGGTCGGGTGTGTCACTGTGTGGACGTGCACTACGACTCAGAGCGCATCTGGCAGGCGATCGAGGCGGAGGATCCGCGCTTTGACGGTTGGTTCTTCTGCGGCGTGAAGACGACCGGGATCTACTGCCGTCCGAGTTGTCCGGCGCGCACTCCCAAACGCGAGAACGTCCGCTTCTTCCTATCCGCCGCGGCCGCGCAGTCGGCCGGCTTTCGCGCCTGCAAGCGCTGTCGCCCGGACGCCACGCCGGGCTCGCCCGAGTGGGATCTGCGCGCGGACCTCGTCGGGCGCGCGATGCGGTTCGATCGCCGACGGCGTCGTGGACCGCAAGGGCGTCGGGGGTCTCGCCGGCGCGCCTGGGTTACACCGAGCGTCATGTACACCGACAGCTCGTGGCCGTCGTCGGCGCGGGCCCGCTCGCGCTCGCTCGCGCGCAGCGCGCGCAGACCGCGCGCATCCTGCTGGAGACGACGGCGCTGTCGATCTCGAGCGTGGCCTTCGCCGCGGGCTTTCAGAGCGTGCGGCAGTTCAACGCGACGATCCGCGAGGTGTTCGCGATGACGCCAAGCGCGCTGCGTGCGCGCACGCGCACGCATGGACGCGCGCGAGGACAGCGGCGCGCTGTCGCTGCGCCTGCCCTATCGCGCGCCGCTCGACGCCGCGGGCCTGATCGCCTTCCTCGGTTTTCGCGCCGTGCCCGGCGTCGAGGAGCGTCCGCGGGCTCCTATCGGCGCAGCCTGCGCCTCGCTCATGGCACGGGTGTCGTCGAGCTCTCTCCCGCCGACGGGTACGTGCACGCGCGCTACTGGTTGGAGGATCTGCGCGATCTCGCCAGCGCGATGCAGCGCTCGCGCGCGCTGCTCGACCTCGATTCCGACCCGCGCAGCGTGGCCGCTGTTCTCGGCGCCGACTCGCTGCTCGGGCCGCTCGTGAACAGAGCGCCGGGTCGGCGCGTGCCCGGATGCCGTCGACGGACACGAACTGGCTGTTCGCGCGGTGCTCGGACAGCAGGTCTCGCTGCAGGGCGCCCGCACGCTCGCCGGCAGGCTCGTGGCCGCTTACGGCGAGCCACTCGCGCGTCCACTCGGCACGGTCACGCACGTGTTCCCCACAGCCGAGGTCATCGCCGGAGTGGACCCGGCGAAGGCTCGCGATGCCGACCGGCCGGCGCCGCGGTCTGCTCGCGCTCGCGAGTGCGCTCGCCGGCGGGGAGCTGACGATCGACGCGGGCGCCGATCGCGTCGACGCGCGACGGCGGTTGCTGGAGCTGCCGGGGATCGGACGGTGGACCACCGAGTACATCGCCATGCGCGCCCTACGCGACCCCGACGCGTTCATCTCCAGCGATCTCGGTGTGCGCCGCGCGCTCGAACGCCTCGGGCGCGACGGCTCACCCAAGTCGGCCGAGGCGTTGGCCGAGCGTTGGCGACCGTACCGGTCCTACGCGGTGCAGCATCTCTGGGCATCGCTCGGCTCAACCACGCCGGCGGCAGGGACACGCACCCCGTCCACTCGCGCGCCGTCTACTCGCACACCATCAACTCCCACATCGTCAAAGCACACACCGTCAAAACGCACGGCGTCAAAGCGCACGCCGCCCACCCGCACGCCGTCGAAACGCAAGCCATCGTCGTCAACACGCACACCATCGGCGACCGGCAGGGCCAAACGGCTCGCCGCGTAAAAGGAGGATGAGATACATCATCATGCCCACCACCCCCACCGAGTCCCGGTCGCTCCTCTACACGAGCATCGAAAGTCCGATCGGCGAGCTGCTGTTGCTCGGCGACGGCGAGGCGCTGCACGGGCTGTACATGCAGAACGGTCGCAAGCCCGCACGGATCGACCCGCGGTGGAAGCGCGCGGCGGCGCCTTTCGCGGACGTGCGCGCGCAGCTGCGTGAGTACTTCGCGGGCGAGCGCACTGCGTTCGACGTGCCCCTGAAGATGCGCGGCTCGGACTTCGAGCTTAAGGTCTGGCGAGCGCTCGTGGAAATCCCCTACGGCGAGACGGCCAGCTACGGCGAGATCGCCGCGCGCGTCGACCAGCCCTCCGCGGCACGGGCCGTGGGCCTCGCGAACGGGCGCAATCCGGTTGCGGTGATCGTGCCCTGCCATCGTGTGATCGGCGCCGACGGCTCGCTCACCGGCTACGGCGGAGGGTTGGAGCGCAAGCAGTTGCTGCTCGAGCTCGAGCATGGGCAGGGGCGCCTGCAGCCCGCCCGCGATCTGGCCGCGGTCCGCTGAGAGGCGCGGTCCGCTGAGGGCTGCGGTCCACTGAGAGGCGGTCCGCTGAGGGCCGCGGCCGCTGAAGCCGCGACCCCCCGCTACGCCGGCCCCGCTCTACGGCGTCATCTGCGAGCATGCAGCGCGATGCGCGGATGAGCTCGACCCCACCTGACGGAGAGCCGATCACACCGGCCGGGCTCGTCGCGCTGGAGGCCGAGATCGCCGAGCTTGAGACGACCGGCCGGCGGGAGATGGCCGCGCGCATCCTCTCGGCGCGCGAGCTCGGCGATTTGAGTGAGAACGCGGACTACCACATCGCCAAGGAGGATCAGGCGCACCTGGAGACGAAGATCAAGCGCCTGCGCGAACGCCGCACGAACGCGCGCATCGTCGAGACGGACACCGTCCCCGGCGGTGGCGGTGCGTTCGAGTTTGGAAGCACCGCCGAGGTGCTCGACGAGGAGAGCGGCAAGGTCCACACCTGGACGATCGTCGGCTCGACCGAGGCGAACCTCGCGCAGGGCAAGCTCTCGGCGCAGTCGCCTGTCGCGAGCGCCCTGCTCGGCTGTGCCGTGGGGAAGTCCGTGCAGGTGCGCACGCCCCGCGGCCTGCGCAGCTATCGCGTGCAACGCCTGCTCGGTTGAGAGCCTCGGACCAGGCCCCGGACGCGGAGGCGCCGCACGTGGAGACGCCCGGACTCAGAGGCGCCGGACGCGGAGGCGCTGGACTCAGAGGCGCTGGACTCAGAGGCGCTGGACGCGGAGGCGCTGGACTCAGAGGCGCTGGACGCGGAGGCGCTGGACGCGCAGACGCCGGACAAAGACGCCTTACGCAAAGGCGCCTTACGCAAAGGCGCCTTACGCGGCGGCGCCTTACGCAGAGGCGCCGGGATCGGGCCCCGATCTCCACGCGTAGGCGGCCGCGCGGTCGAGCAGCAGTCGCCGCTCGCGCGCATTGTGCGTGAGCTCGGCCGCGCGCCTGAACTCAGCGTACGCCTCCTCGTGGCGGCCCAACCGCTCCAGCAGCGCGCCGCGCACGCTCGGCAGCAGACGGTAGTCGCGCAGCGCCGGCGTGGCGGCGAGCGCGTCGACGAGCTCGAGTCCGGACTGTGGGCCACTGGCCATCGCGACGGCGACGGCGCGGTTGAGCTCGACGACCGGCGAGCCCGTCAGCTGCGCGAGCGCGTCGTACAGCGCCACTATCTGATCCCAGTCGGTCTCGGCCGTCGTCGGCGCACGCGCGTGGCAGGCGGCGATCGCGGCCTGCAGCGCGTAGGGCCCGAGCGCCTCGCGCCGCTCGCGCGCCAGCGTCTGCGCGCGTTCGAGCGCACGTAGACCGCGCGCGGCGAGCAGCCGGTCCCAGCGCCCGCGATCCTGGTCTGCGAGCAGCACGGGCTCGCCGGCCGGCCCGACGCGCGCGGCAAATCGCGACATCTGGATCTCCATCAGCGCCACCAGCCCGTGCAGCTCGGGCTCGCGCGGCAACAGTTCGGTGAGCACGCGTCCGAGACGCAGCGCCTCGCGGCAGAGCTCTGGGCGCATCCACTCCTCGCCGCCGCTCGCGGCATAGCCCTCGTTGAAGACCAGGTAGATGACCTCGCACACCGAGCCCACGCGCGAGCGCAGATCGTCGGTGTCCGGCAGCTCGAACCCGACCTGCGCCTCCGCGAGCGTGCGCTTCGCGCGCACGATCCGCTGCGACATCGTTGCGTCGGAGACGAGATAGGCACGGGCGATCTCGCGCGTGCTCAGCCCGCCGAGCATCCGCAGCGTCAGCGCCACGCGCGCCTCCGTAGGGAGCACCGGATGGCAGGTCACGCACATCAATCGCAGCACGTCATCCTCGACGATGTCCTCCTCGCGCACGAGCCCGAGCTCCCGCGGCTCGCGCTCCGCCGTTTCGAGCTCGTGCGCGATCTGCTCCTGCCTGCTCTCCAACCGCCGCCGTCGACGCAGCTGGTCGATCGCGCGGTTCTTCGCCGTGGTCATCAGCCACGCGCCCGGGTTCTCCGGCACACCCGAACGCGGCCAGCGCTCGAGCGCCACCACGAGCGCGTCCTGCGCCATGTCCTCCGCGAGACCCACATCGCCGACGATCCGCGCGAGCCGCCCGATCAGCTTCGCGGCCTCGATCCGCCACACCGCCTCGACCGCCCGACGGCTCTCCAGCTTGCTGCGCTCGGGCGGCACGCGCGGGGACCGTTACTGCGCGCTCGTCTGCGCGGGCGGCTCCTGCGAGAGCCGGCCTGCCTCCTGCACCTCTGGCGGGAAGTCGGTCATCTCGAAGACCTGGCGGACCTCGATCGTCTCATCGCCGGACGCCGGGCAGCGCTTGGCCCACTCCACGGCCTCCTCCTTGGAGGCAGCTTCGATCAGCCAGTAGCCACCGATCACCTCCTTGGCCTCGGCGAACGGGCCGTCGGTCACGCTCGGGCTCTCGCCCGCGAACGACACGCGCGCGCCCTCCGTGGGGGAATGCAGGCCGTCGAGCGCCAGCAGCACGCCGGCTTTCGCGAGCTCCTCGTTGTACCTGCGCATCGCCGTGACCGCCTCGACGTCCGGCGTCCAGTTCTCCTCGGCGACATTCGGGATGTTCGGCAGCATGATCATCATGAATCGCATCTCGTCTGCTCTCCTTGTGGTTGCGGATTCGACCGCGGGCGTCCGTTCGGATCTCCCAGTCTGAACCCTCGCTCTACCCTCACGACGAACGGCCGCCGCCGATTTCGACATCGCCGGGCGGATTTCTCGCGAAAACGATCGCGCCCACGATCGCGGGAGCGCGCGCGGGCCGTGCGACAATGATCGTCCAATGCGCCGCACGGCCATCCTCCTTGCGCTCGTGCCGGCCTGCGCTCTGCTTTCGGCCTGCGGCAAGGGCGCCTACACCGGTGCCTCCGCCTCCACCGCGACGACGCCCCGCGCGGCGAGCGGGCACGAAAAGGGCTCCCATCGTGGCGGATCGCCGGGCTCGCCCACGCGCGCGCAAGCGCTCGCGTTCGTCCACGCGGTCAACCTCACGGCGCAGGATGTCCCCGGCTTCACCCCCACGCGCTCACCCGAACACGAATCGGCGGCCGAACAGCGTCTGCAGAAACAGTTGCGCACCTGCGCCGGTGGGGCCGCCGGCGCCGGTGCGCCGCAGGGCTCGCAGGGAGGACTCGCGCAGGCGAGCTCCCCGCACTTCGAACTCAAGCGCGGCATCCTCGCGCTGAGCGCGAGCTCGGAAGTGAACGTCGCGCACAGTCCAGCCGAAGCCGACGGTGTGCTCAAGGCGATCCGCAGCTCGCGCGTGCGCGCGTGCTTCACGAGCTACCTCTCGGCGCTGTTGAAATCCGACCAGCGCTCCTCCGCGGAGACGGTGCTCGGCGTGGCGATCGCCTCGGGCACGCCGCCCGCGCCCGGCGCCACTGGTGGCTTCGGCTGGCGCATCACCGCGAAGCTGTCGATCCGCGGCGTTCCCGTCTCGCTGTACTTCGACATCCTCGGCTTCGTCATCGGCCCCGCGCAGGTCACGCTCACGAGCTCCGGCACCGTCGAGCCGTTTCCCGGGCGCGCTCAGGAGCAGCTCTACAACGAGCTGCTCGCACGTGCCCGTGCGCACGAGCTGTAGCGCGCCACTCGGCCACGGTCGAGGTTCCCACAGGCGCGAACGTCATCGGAGCCGCTGCGCATGCTGGGGAATCAAAGCTGATGGGGGTGGTCGTGCCGCATGCGGCACGACCCGAGGCCGCACATGTGCGGCCTCGCCGAGCGGCGCATGCGCCGCTCGGTAGACACGCCGCATGCGGCGTGTCTCGGGACCGCGCATGCGCGGTCCCGCCTGGCGGCACATGTGCCGCCAGGAACAACATCAGCTTTTTCAAGCATGCGCCGCCAGGGACGACATCGGTTCTATTTCAAGCACGTTCCGCCCCGTGGTTGAGGGCCTTACCCCACCGGGTTGATCAAGCCGATGACGTGACCCTCGGGGTCCTGGAACAGGCCGAGGATCATGCGGCCCATGATTTCTTCGGGGCCCATCATGCGCGAGCCGCCGAGGCTCTCCGCCTGGGCGAGCGCCGCCTCGACGTCGGGGACGGTCACGTAGAAGGTGACGTGGCCGTCGTAGCCCTCGGGCGCCGCGCCGATGCCACCGCCGATACCGATGCCTTCAGGGGTGAGGTTCTGCTCGCGCGCGGTGACGCCGTAGTTCATCTCATTTTCGGTGTTGAACTCCCATCCGAAGAGACTCGCGTAGTACTCCCTCAGCTTCTCCGCGTCCTTGCCCATGATCTCGAAGTGGACAACCGGTGCTCCCATGACGTTCTCCCTTTCGCTCGACTCGCCTGTGGATCGCTGCGAGTTCTGAGACTACAGCTCGATCGTCGTGCCCTCGACCGCGACGCTCACCTTCGGGGAGCCCTCCGCGCCCGGGCGCGCGAGTCGTTGGGCGAGCTCGTCGAGAGCGTCGTCGCTGCGGTCGTGGCGATGATGGAACAGCACCACCTCTCCCACCCCCGCGCGCCTGCCCAGCTCGACGGCGTAGTCGGCGACCGCGTGGCCGAAGCCCGCCTCCGCGGCGAGCTCGGCCGGGAACATCGCCGAGTCGTGCACGAGCACGTCGGCGTCCCGCGCCAGCTCGAGCGCCGCTGGGTGGTACTCGCCCCAGCCATCCTCGCCCGGACCGAGCGCCGTGGGGGAGTGGTCGGGCAGGTAGGCGATGCTCGCGCGGCCGTCGCTCACGCGGTACCCGAGCGTGCGCCCGCCCTTGTGCGGGATCTCGCGCACGAGCACCTCGAAGCCTTCGAGCTCGTGCTCGCCGGGCGCGATCGTCGCGAACGTCCACTCACCGCGCAGCTGCGTCGGTTCGATCGGGAAGTACGGCGGGCGCATCACCCCCGCGAGCAGGCTCGTCGCGTCCTGCCCGTCCTCCTGCTCGGGCGCCATCACGCGCACCCGCGCGCGCGTGTCATCGCCCGCGGGGAAGAACGGCAGCCCGAGCGTGTGATCCCAGTGCAGGTGGCTGAGCACGATCGTCCCCTCGTAGGGCTCGCCGTCGAAGAGGCGCGATGCGACCTGCAGGCCTGTGCCCGCGTCGAGGATCAGCGTCGGTCGCGGCGCTCCCGACTGCGCCGTCCCCGCGTGCTGAGCTCCTGCGTGAGGAGCTCCCGCGTGCGGCGCTCCCGACGCACCGCTCGGACCGTCGTGGTGTGCGCTGTCGTCGTGCGCGAGCGCCACGCACGAGGTGTGCCCGCCGTAGCGCACGTACTCTCCGCCGACGGCGGGGGTCGATCCCCGCACGCCGCACAAGTGCACCCGCAACCGCTCAGCTCCGCGGGTCGGGTTTCGTGCGGCGGTGGTCTTTCGAGAGCTCGCGCAGAGCGCCGCGATCGAGCTCGTGCGCCTGCACCGCCGCCACGCGACAGGGCGTGACCGCGACGAGCGTCGAGGTGCGCAGGCCCTCCTCCAGCGCCGCGCGCTCGCCGAGCATCGCGCCGGGACCGTACTCGGCCAGGCGCCGCCCGTCCTCCTCCACGCGCAGCACGCCGTCGAGCAGCAGGAACACCTCAGAGCCCCGCTCGCCCTGCCTGACGAGCGCATCGCCCGCCTTCACCTTGCGGATCTCCGGTTTGTGCCCGCCCTGCATGACCTGCGCCGACAGCCCGCGCTCGAGCGCGCTCTCCACCGCCGTCACGAGCGCTTTCGAGTCCGTGTCCCCCCACGGCGTGTGGCGCCCGAAGGACTTGCGATACCAGTCCTTGAAGTCCGCCAAGCCCGACTTGTGGCTGAGGCGCAGCTGCTCGTCATAGACCCAGTGGCGCGGGAATTTGCTCGCGCCCGTCATCCGCGCCTGCGCGCGCCCGTCGGCGTGCAGCGTCAGCGACAGCGTCGTCCACACGAGCGGCGCCTGCCATTGCACGAACGGCCTGCGGCGCACGCGACGCGGCGCCGGCACGCCCGTGCGACCGCCGGCGGTCTGCGTGAACGTCACACAGCCATCGCCCTTCACCGGCTTGGGGGCGAGGTCGGGCAGGCCGATCGCCTCGAACGTGCGCGCCACCGGCCCGACCTTCACCGTGGTCGCGCCCATCAGGCCGCCGCCGCCCTGGCCGTAGTCTGTGATGCGGCCCTTCTCGTCGATCTCGATCCACGCTTTCAGCACGTTCGCGAAGCGGAAGCGGTCGGCGTCGCGCAGCTCCTCCAGGTCCTCGATCGCGTCCGGCAGCGGCTCGTCGTAGTGAGCCATGCCCGCGTCGAACGCCAGGCGCTGCGAGCCCTCCACGGCCTCCGAGGGGATCCACGACACCGACGTGATCGAGCTCTCGTGGCGCACCGCGCCAATTATCACAGGACGCTCGCCGAGTGGGGTGCTCGCCGAGGCGGCGAGGGTGCTGGTGCCGCGCGCGGTGCGGCGCGCCCGCCTGGCGCCGGCCCGCGGCGGCCTGTCTCAAGGCGGCCCCTATGCTTGGCCCCATGAGCCACGACGCGCTCGTCGTCGGGTCGGGTCCCAACGGCCTGACGGCGGCCATCACTCTCGCCCAGGCGGGCAGGCGCGTGCTCGTGCTGGAGGCCGCTCCGCGCGCCGGCGGCGCGGTCGCGACGGAGGAGCTCACGCTTCCCGGGTTCCACCACGACACCTTCTCCGCCGTGCACCCTGCGGGCGCCGCCTCGCCGGTGTTCGTGGCGCTCGGAGCTCGAGCGCCACGGCCTGCGCTGGGTCCATCCGCCCGTCTGCCTCGCCCATCCGCTGCCCGACGGCAGCGCCGTGGCGCTGTATCGCGACCTTGAGCGCACCGCCGCGAGCCTCGACGCGAGCAACCCCGGCGACGGCGAGCGCTGGCACGCCTTCGCGAGCCCGTTCGTCGACTCCTTCGACGCGCTGCGCGAGACGATGCTCGGAGGCTTCCCGCCCGTACGCGCTCCGCTGCGGCTGACCGCCGGGTTGGGGCCGCGGGGGATGCTCGGCTTCGTCTCACTCCTACCGATGGCCGCGACCACGCTCGGCGAGCGCCTCTTCGCCGGCGATGGTCCGCGCGCGTGGCTGTACGGATCGGCGATGCACTCCGACGTGCCGCCACCCGGGCGCGGCAGTGCGATCGCGGCCGCCTACCTCACCCTGCTCGGTCACGGCGCCGGCTGGCCGAGTCCCGAGGGCGGCGCCGGGCCGGCTCGCGGACGCGCTGCTCGCGTGCCTGCGCGCGCACGGCGGCGAGGTGCGCACCGGGGCTCAAGTCGTGCGCATCGTCGCCGAGCGTCGGCGGGTCGTGGGGGTGGAGCTCTCCGGAGGCGAGCGCATCTCCGCGCCGCTCGTGATCGCCGACACGATGCCCGGCGCGCTCGCCGATCTCGCCGGGGACGCCTTCCCGACTCGCTACGCCCGGGCGCTGCGCCGCTACCGCTACGGGCCCGCCACGCTCAAGGTCGACTGGGCGCTCGACGGCCCGATCCCGTGGACCGCTCCGGCGGCGCGCGAAGCCGGGACGATCCACCTCGGCGGCTCCGCGAGCGAGCTGCTCGCGAGCACCGCCGCGATGCGCACGAGGCTGCCCGAGCGTCCCTTCATGCTCGTCGGCCAGCAATCCCTCGCCGACCCCACGCGCGCCCCCGCCGGCAAGCACACCGCCTGGGGCTACACCCACGGCCCCCAGACGATCGACTGGACGGCCGAGCGCGACCGCCACGTGGAGCGCATGGAGGCCCAGGTCGAGCGCTTCGCGCCCGGCTTTCGCGAGCGCATCCTCGCCCGCCACGTCCTCGCTCCCGCCGACCTGCAGGCGCGCAACGCCAACCTCGTCGGCGGCGACGTTGGCGGCGGCAGCTACGCGCTCCGACAGGTCCTCTTCCGTCCCGTGCCCTCACTAGCCCCCTACCGCACGCCCGTGCGCGGTCTCTACATCGGCAGCGCCGCCGCTTTCCCGGGCGGCGCCGTCCATGGCGTCCCCGGCCACGCCGCCGCACGGCTCGCGCTCGCGCGGGCGCGCGTCCTCAGGTAGGAGGTCCAGCGGGGTCGCATGCGCCGCTCGCGAGCGTGTCGCCCGGGCGCGCGCCGCACTACTTCCGCTTGGAGCCCTTCGCCTGGTGCTCGATCACCTTGCCGAACGCCGCCTCCAGCTGGCCGGTCATGCGCTGCTTGAACAGCGCCAGCAGCGCCTCCGAGGCCAGCGGACGCAGCGAGTCGACGGCCTCGATCAGCTCGTCCCAGCGCTCGGCCGGCTGGCCTGCCTGATCGAACGGCTCCCACAGCTCTTTCAGGAACAGCTTCGTGAACGCCCGCGAGATCGAGTCGCAGTCGCGGCTGACGCGCTCGACCAGCACGAGCGCCGCGTGCAGCGGGATGCCGAGCGCGACCACCTGTTCGGCGTCGCGCAGCAGCGCCGGGCTCGGGATTTCGAAGCGCCCGTCGCCGAGCGGCACCAGCAGCTTCAGCTTGCGCACGCGCTCGACGTCCTTCGCGTCGACCTCGCCGAAGCGGCTCGCCAGTTCCTCGGCCGTGATCATCTCGGCCGTCTCCGGCTCGTACGGGGTGGTCACCGCGCGGCGCAGGCCGAGCAGGCGCTCGGCCAGGCCGTCGGAGCCGCTCAGCAGTCGCTCGATCGCCGCGAGGTTGAACCCGTCGGCCTGCAGGTCGAGGATCAGCCGCAGCCGCGCCACGTGCTCGGCGTTGTAGTAGCCGACCCGCGCGCGCACCTCCGGCGGCGGCAGCAGCCCGCGCGTGTGGTGGTTGCGGATGTTGCGCACCGACATGCCCACCTCCGCCGCCAGCTGCTCGACCGTCAGGTCGTATCCGGAGGACGCCGAAGCGGAGCCGGGTGACGCGGGATGGGCGAGGGGGCTCGGGCGCAGATGAGCTCGCCGCGGTGGGACCCTCCCTGCGCGCCGTTGCGCCCGTTCCCTCGGGCTGACTTGCGCGCGCGTTTCGCCGGCCGCTCGATCGTCTCGGAGTCCGTGCGTGCCATCGTGACTTTTAGGGTACCAACATCTATGTTCCCTCGTTTGAGGTAGCATGATTCGCGTCATGATCTTTTGCACCCTCCACATCTGCGATGGCTGAACGCGGAGCCGTCCCCCAAGTCCCGGCGCTGCGCCGCCGCGCGCTCGGGCTGATCCGCTCGTTCACCTCGCCGCTGCTGCCCGACGACTACCTCGAGCTGGTCAATCCCCTGTGGTCCACGCGCGAGTTGCGCGGGCGCGTCGAACGCGTCGAGCGCGCGAGCTCCGACGCGGTCACCGTGCTGATCAAGCCCGGCTGGGAGTGGCCCGGCCACCGTCCCGGGCAGTACCTGCGCCTGGGCATCGAGGTCGACGGCCGCCACCACTGGCGCGCCTACTCGCTGACCTCCGAGCCCGGCCGCGCCGACGGCTGCATCTCGATCACGCCCAAGCTCGTGCCCACCGGCGCCGTCTCGCCGTTCCTCTGCGAGCGCCTGCGTCCCGGCGCGATCGTGCGCCTGGGCGGCGTCGAAGGCGCCTTCACCCTGCCCGACCCGGTGCCCGGCGGCTGCTGTTCGTGAGCGCCGGCAGCGGGATCACGCCGATCGCGAGCATGCTGCGCAGCCTCGCCGCGCGTGGCGAGCTGGGCGGTGGGCCCGCGGCCCGCGGATCGCTGGAGGGCGGCGTTGCCGTGAGCGGCGCCCTGGAGAACGTCGTCCACATCCACAGCACCCGCGACCCCGAGCAGTTCGTCTTCGCGCGCGAGCTGCGCGAGCTCGCCGCCGCTCACCCCGGCTATCGCCTGAACGAGTGGACCAGCTCCCAGCAGGGCCGGCTCACGCCCGCATCGCCTGCAGGAGCTCTGCCCCGACTGGGCCGAGCGCGAGACGTTCCTATGCGGGCCCGCCGGACTGCTGGAGGCGATGGACGCGCACTGGCGCGAGCGACGGCGATCCCGCGCGGCTGCACGTCGAGCGCTTCCAGCCCGACGAGCACGTCGGCGACGGCGAGCGCGGCGCCGGCGGCACGATCCGCCTGTGCTCCAGCGGCCTCGACGCGCGCAGCGACGGCGAGCAGCCGATCCTCATCGCCGGCGAGCAGGCCGGCGCGAGCATGCCCTTCGGCTGTCGCATGGGCATCTGCCACAGCTGCGTCGGGCGGCTGCGCTCCGGTCGCGTCCGCGACCTGCGCACCGGCCGCGTCCACGGTCAGCCCGGCGAACTGCTGCGCACCTGCATCAACGCGCCCGAGGGCGACGTCGAGATCGACCTCTGAGCCATTCGTCCGCGCACATCGCGCCGCACACATCCCACACCACCCTCACACCGCATACACCACAACTCGCTCCAACACACCCTTCTCACCCGCCACATACACACAAAGGAACCCCATGTCTGCCACCTACACCGAGCCCACGACCACCACGCGCGAGCGCGGCTTCGAGGAGATCGAGAGCCCGATGGCGCACCTCACCCCGGCGCAGCTCGACGAGCTCGGGCGCGAGCTCGACGCGCTGCACGCCGAGATCTTCGCCGACCTCGGCGAGCGCGACTCGCGCTACATCCGCTCCACGATCCGCCTACATCGCCAGCTCGTGCTCGCCGCCCGCGCGCTGCTGCTCGGTTCGAGCAAACGCCCGCTGTGGTTTGCCGGCACCGCCGCGCTGTCGCTCGCGAAGATCCTCGAGAACATGGAGATCGGCCACAACGTCATGCACGGCCAGTGGGACTGGATGAACGACCCCGACATCAACTCCCAGTCCTGGGACTGGGACACCGCCTCCCCCGCCGACGCGTGGCGGCACTCCCACAACTACGAGCACCACACCTTCACCAACATCCGCGGCCTCGATCGCGACCTGGGCTATGAGATCATGCGCATCGACCCGCACCAGCCCTGGAACCCCGTCTACCTGCTCCAGCCCCTCTACAACCTGCTGCTGATGGGCTTCTTCGAGTGGGGCGTCGCCGTGCACGACCTCAACTGGGACGCGATCGGCGCCGGCGAGAAGTCCAAGGCCCAGGTCATCTCCGAGCTCAAGGCCGTCGGCGTGAAGGCCCGCAAGCAGGTAATCAAGGACTACATCGCCTTCCCCGCGCTCTCCGCCGCCGCCTCCGCGCTCGCCTCGTCCGCCTCCGGGCGAGGGGGATCGCGACGCGCGGCACGGCGCAGCTACAAGGCAACACTGACGGCCGACTTCACCGCCAACATCGTGCGCAACGTGTGGGCGCACTCGATCATCTTCTGCGGGCACTTCCCCGACCAGACCTACACCTTCAGCAAGGACGAGGCCGCCGAGGAGACGCGGGGGCAGTGGTACGTGCGCCAGCTCACCGGCTCGGCCAACATCGACGGCAGTCCCCTCTTCCACCTGCTGGCAGGCAACCTCTCCTTCCAGGTCGAGCACCACCTCTTCCCCGACATGCCCTCCAGCCGCTACTCCGAGATCGCGCCGCGCGTGCGCGACATCTGCCAGCGCTACGGCCTGCCCTACAACACGGGTCCCTTGAGCAAGCAGCTGGGGACTGTCCACCGCACGATCCTGCGCCTGGCCTTCCCCGGCGGCAAGCCGCGCCGCAAGCCCGGGCCCTACGCCCCGGACCGCGGCGCCAGCCGCCACCCGTGATGCTCGACGTGCCACCGGCACGCCTGCGCTCACGTGCGTCGTCTGGCACTCACGGAACGTCCGTCTGAGGGGCGGCCAGCGTCCACACGGGCAGCTTCGCCTCCCGCCCGCGAACCTCGAACTCACCTACCAACACGAGGTCCGCGGGCGGGTCCTTCAGCCGGTCGCGCGTGGACTGCGCGCAGAACAGCATGTGCCCGCTGCCCTTCGTCATCCCCTCCAAGCGGGAGGCCGTGTTCGTCGTGTCGCCGATCGTCGTGTACTCCACGCGCTGCTCCGAGCCCACGTTCCCCGCCATCACCGGGCCGCTGTTCAAGCCCACCCCCATCGCAAAGCCGCTCTCGTGGCCCTCCTGCGCCAACCACGCGTTGAAGTGCTCAAGGCGCGGCCCGATCATCTCGCGCGCCGCGCGCAGCGCCCTGTCGGCGTGGTCCTCCTGCTCCAGCGGCGCCCCGAACGCCGCCATGATTCCATCGCCCATGTAGGCGATCAACGTTCCGCCCGCCGCCATGATCGCCTCGGTCATCTCGTTCAGGTAGTGGTTGACGACCTCGATCACCCGCTCCGGCGTCTGGCTCTCCGAGAAGCTCGTGAATCCGCGCAGGTCGCTGAACAGGATCGTGCAATCCCGTTCCACGCCTCCCAGCCTGAGGTTCTCGTTCGCGCTCTCCAACACCTGGTCGACCACATCCCCCGGCACAAACCGCGAGAACACGTCCCGCACCCGTTCGCGCTCGATCGCCTCGCCGACGTACAGCACGGCCAGCGTCCCCAGCGTCCCGATCGCCAACGCAAGCAGGGGGTAGACGAACGTCCAGATCCAGCCCGTGTTGAACGCGATCTGCGTCGCGATCGTGAATACGAACGCCAGCGCGATCGCGTCTACGAGTGCCCGCCAGCGCGCCACGCGTAGGCTGCCCAGGGGGGCGGCTATGCCCAGAAGGACGATCAGCACGACGTCCACCCAGGTCGGGGCGTTCGTCAGCGGGACTCCTCTCAGCAGAGTCGAAGTCGCGTTCGCCCAGATTTCCGGGCCGGGCATGATTTCACTCGTGGGCGTTGCATGGATGTCCTGGAGGATCGGCGAGGTGGCGCCGACGATCACGATCTTGCCGCGTACGGCGCTCGTCGAGAACTGGTTGAGCAGGACCTTGGAGTAAGGGATCGACCTGATCGTTTCGGATGGGCCCACGTAGTCGATCGGCAGCGATCCCTTTTCAAAACGCGACGCGGGGATGGGTTTGCCCGTCGCGAGTTCAGCGCTCACCACCGCGAAGCTGTGCAGACTGTTGTAGGAGTAGACAAAGCGGCGGATCGAACCATCGGAGTCCGGCTTGAATATGACCGCGGCAGGCCGCGTGCCTAGTTCGCGCAGCAGTTCAGGCTCTCCGCCGAATATGCCTGTGATCCCGCCCTTGGCTATTTCGGTGGCCCCAAGCACGGTTTTCCCATGCGCCTGCGCGATCGCTTCGGCCAAGGCTTCATCGTCGCGCGGGTCAGTGCTATGGGTGAATTCGATGTCCATCGCGATCACCTTCGCGCCCGCCACGCGCAGATGTTCGATGACTTGCGCGTCGTAGCGGCGCGGAAACGGGAACTCGGAAGACATCTTGCGGTCCGTGAGCTCTTGGAACGTGGCCGGATCGATCGCCACCAGCACGATGTCCGACGTCGGCGCCTGCGATCCCCTGATCGAGAACCGCGCGTCGATCGTCTGTAGTTCGCTGCGCCGCAGCAGATGCGTTGCGTAGGTGCCTACGCCGATCCCGGCGGCGACCACGGCTACCCCGATCAACAGGGCCGTCTTGCGCTGTCCCCATCTGCCGCGTCCCATTTTCACGCCGCTCCTGTCACAATCCCCGCTAGCACCGGGACGATGCTAACTGCCACACCCCCCATCGGACGATTCGCGCGGCGATCGAAGCTGATCGCGATGCTGCCCATCGCGCTCGTTCTGCTCGCGCCGGCGCTCGTCGCTCCCTCATCGTCGGCTGCTCCTCCGCTCGGCGCGCTCTCGCAGCTGGCCAGCCCGTTCAACTGCGTCGGCGAACAAGGTTTCCACGAACTCGAAATCGGCTGCGGCACGCTGCTGCCGGTCGAAGCGATCAACTCTTCCTACGAAGCGCAGGTAAGCCCCGATGGCAAGAACGTCTACTCCGTCGCGATTGCCGGCGCCCTGATCGAGTACTCGCGACAGTCCGACGGATCCTTGAAACCGATCGGCTGCATCACTGAAGGCACGGAACCGTGCGCGTCCGAAAACGTCACAACCAATGTGACGGCGATGAATGGTCCGGCGGCGATCGCGATCAGTCCTGGCGGGGGCAATGTGTATGTCGTGACGCAGGGCTCCAACAATCTCGTCACGTTCACGCGCAACGCCACCACGGGACTGCTCACGGAGACAGCCTGTATCAGCGCCGAAGCCGCGAGCCCATGCGCGATCAAAGAAGCCAAGGGATTGGCGCTTCCCTACGGCGTCACGATCAGCCCCGACGGCAAGAACGTCTACGTCGCGAGCCTCGGTAGCGAAGCGATCGCCGAGTTCTCGCGCAACACCGAAGGGGCGCTCACGGCGATTGTCGGCAGCGAATGCATCGGTGGCACAGGCAGCGGCTGTCCGGTCAACACGGCCATCGGCCTGCACGAAGTCGTCACCACAGTGGTCAGTCCCGATGGGTCCGACCTCTACGCGGCGGCCGGAGCGAAAGACCCCAGCTCGGATATAGCGGCCTTCACACGCGAACCGGGCACGGGAGTCCTCAAACAGCTGACCGGCGAAGAAGGCTGCATCGGCACCATCGCTGGCTGCGCCGAAGCCAAAGTCATCGAAGGCACAGAGTCGCTTGTCATCAGCCCCGACGGAAAGAACATCTACGCCAACTCCTTCGACAACAGCGCCCTCGTCGAGCTGCAGCGCAACTCCACGACCGGCGCCCTCGCGCAGCTGCCGGAACCAAACGGGTGCTTGGCGCACGAAAAAACCGGGTCGACCGCCAGCTGCTCGCTGGCCAACGGGATCGGGAATCCGCTCGGCGTGGCGATCAGCCCCGGCGGTGAAGACGTCTACGCCAGCAGCTCCAACGAAGACGACGAGGCGGCCTTCATCCGCAACCCCCAAACGGGCGTCCTGACAGCGTTCCCCGCACCTTACGAATGCATCGGCAAAACCGGCAAAAACACCTGTGGCACCAGCGGTGCGACCGGGATCGCCGGGGCTCGTCGTGTCACCGTTAGCCCAGATGGCAAGAACCTGTATGTGGCAGGACAGAACGACCACTCGGTGGTCGAGTTGGCTCGCGCGGGCGAACCGCCTGTTGAAGCCACATGTTCCTGCGGTCCGCCAATCGGCAATCAGACGGTCGTCAAACAGGCCCCACCGGTTGTCGTCGTTGTCCCTCCCCCGATCTTCCTTCGTAGCGGCAATGTCGCGCCCGTGTCCGGCAAGGTGCTTGTCAAAGTGCCCGGGAGCAAGCAGTTCGTGCCGTTGCAGACGCTGCGCCAGATCCCGTTCGGCTCGGTCATCGACGCGACCAATGGCAAGGTGAGTGTGACGACGGCGCTACCGAATGGGAAGACGCAGACGGGGCAGTTCTTCGCGGGTGAGTTCATCCTAAGGCAGGAACGCAACGGGATGGTCGTGGCGGAACTTACCGGCGGCAACTTCTCGGTCTGCCCGACCAGGCGTGAGCGGCTTCATGTCGCGCGGGTGAGTTCGGCTTCAGCGCAAGCGGCGGCCTCGGGCAAGCACGTCGTACGCAAACTGTGGGCCAACGCCCACGGCAAATTCTCGACAAAGGGCAACTATGCCGCCGGCGCGGTGCAGGGCACGCAATGGCTGACCGAGGATCTGTGCGAAGGGACGCTGATCCGTGTGACGCGCGACAAGGTGGCGGTCACGAACCTCGTCAACCACAAGCACGTCGAGGTCAAGACGGGGCACAAGTACCTGGCCAAAGCGCCGTGAGGGCGGTCAAGACGTGCGGACTTGTGGCCTCATTGCTGGTATAGTGGCCTCATGCGCGAGATCGGTGTCCGTGCGCTGAAGCAGTCGCTCAGCGAGACCCTACGCGAGGTCGCTCGCGGTCAACAGGTGCGCGTGACAGTTCGCGGCCGGCCGTTGGCGGACATCGTCCCGGCCGGCGCCTCCGTGCGGGACGACCCTCTGCGAGCACTGGTAGCCGAAGGGAGGCTGACTCCGCATACGCGCGAGCGAGCCAAACGGGCGCCTCGGCTCGTGGAGACAGATGTCAGCGCATCCTCACTGGTGTTGGCTGAGCGGGAAGCCGAGCGCTGAACCTCTACCTGGATGCGAGTGCGCTCGTCAAGCGCTACGTCGCTGAGTCCGGCAGCGATGTTGTCCGCGACGCGATGGATCGCGCAGATGGGTGGTTCATGTGTCGTGTCGGCTTCGTCGAGACTGTCCGTGCCGTAAGCCTGGCAAGCGGTCGATCGGCCGTCAAAACAGTGCGAGCGGAGTGGCATATGTTCGACGTTGTAGAGATGGGCGAGCGCCTGGCCGAAGATGCGGCCGAACTCGCGATCGACCGCGGGTTGCGCAGTCTGGACGCCCTGCACCTCGCTGCTGCCCTCACGCTCCCTGTGGAGGACCTGGTCCTCGCCACTTGGGACCGGCGCCTGCATACGGCCGCCTGTGCCGAGGGGCTTCAGCTCATACCGGAGACGCTCGACTGAGCACCGCCAAGCGGCGGTTGTCGGGTCGTGTATCCGGCAGTGGTGGTGTGTCCACTACGAGTTCGCTGACCCGACGCGTCTCAGTCCCTCCGTGGTGAGCTGGCGCTCGTACGGGCCACGGCCGGTGAGGCACGTAGCGCCACAACGGGCGGCGAGGTTCAGTGCGTCCGACACACGCATGCCGGCGCCGAGCCCGTAGGTGAGGCCCGCGGCGAAGGAGTCGCCGCAGCCGTAGGAATCGACGATCTTTCCGGGTGGCGCCGCTGCGGTCCACGAGCCCGATCCCTGCTCGCGCTGTTGGTAGAGGCCACCCCGCGCTCCGTCGGTGGAGACGACCAGCTCGGCTTCCCTCTCGGCGGCGTGCGCGTCTCCGCGCTCGGTCGTGTCGTTGACGCTCAGCACCAGCGCATCCAACGCGACACCGCGCCCGAGGGCGTCGCTCGCGCGTGGGCTGGCCGCGAGCACCCGCGCGGCGCGCGCGGCACGCAGGGCGCCGACGTCGCCTGCGGTGAAGTAGACGGCATCCATCTCCGCCAGCCGGTCCCATGCGCACTGCTCATCGTTGCCCAGCGGCTCCAGTCGCGGGCCGTAGGTTACGATCGCCCGCTCACCCGCTTCGTCGACCAGCGTCGTCGCAGTTCGCGTGGGGGCTGCCCGCCGCGCGGCGATCACCTCCACGCCCAACTCGTCCAGGCGCTCAACGGTCCGCCGGCCGTGCTCGTCCTCGCCCAGCGCGGTAACGAGCAGGCACGCCCCCGCCAGTCGCGCCAGCTGCACCGCCGCGACCGCGCCGCCGCCGGCCGGCTCCTCGAACGGATCTTCGGCGTGCACGATCTCCCCGGCACGCGGCACCTGCGATACGCGGGCGAAGCGCACCCACTCGACGTGCCCCACTACTGCCACCCTGAGACCGCGCATCGCCGCAGTCTCACACAAGCCGCCGAATTTCCCCAACGCCCGTCGCTCCCGGCCCTCGCCGGCGGGCGTTTCTCAACGGGCGCGGATCTCGTCCTCGCGCCGGTATCCCAGACGCGCCGAGATGCGATCGGCGGCGGCGATCAAATGCGGGCGAAGCGCGCCGGCGAGCCGCTCGATGCTGATCGCCGAGACGTCCGCCGAGAGGTCGATCGCTGCGATCGTCGCTCCCGCCTCGTTGCGCACGGGTGCGGCAATCGCGATTCGCCCCTTCGCGAGCTCCTCGTCCTCGGTGGCAAAACCCTCATCCCGGATAGCCTGCAGCTCGGCCCGAAGCACCTCCCCGCCGGCTATCGCGTTCGGCCCTCGGCGCCCGGCGCCCGCTCGCGCCGGCAACGCTCGAGCTTCGTCCTCGGGGAGATCCGCGAGCAATACCTTGCCCAGCGCCGTGCAGTACGCCGGCGCTCTGGACCCGACTCCCACACCGAGGTCGATCTTGTCCCGCGCGCGCTGAAAGCTCACGGCGAGATCGAGATAGACGATCTCCAGACCGTCGAGCACCGCAAAGCCGACCGTGAGATTGGCCTCTCGCCGCAGTTCTTCGAGGATCGAGCGCGCGTGCTCACGCAGGCCTGTCGAGTTCAGCACCGCCATCCCGAGGTCCGTGACCCGCAGTGAGAGCCTGTACTTGCGACTTCTGTCCTGCTCCATGTATCCGAGCGCGACCAGCGTCGTCAGGTAGCGATGCGTGGTGGAGCGGCTCATGCCCAGCTCGTCGGCGATATCGGCGATCCCGAGGACCGAACGTCCCGGCTTGAAACACTCCATGATCGCCAACCCTCGCGCCAGTGACTGTGAGTAGCGGGGGCCGGAGAAATCCGGCGTGAGGGAGGGGGATATCGAGATCGAATCGTCCATGGTTCGGCTCGTCGGCATCAGACAGTCGGGCCGAGCGCCGTGGGGCGACGCCCGGCCCTTATCTCTGGCAGAGACCAGGACAGGCGGAACTCACCATGCCCGCACCGAGCGATACCCGCGCGTCGCCTGTCGACGACGCCTCTCTTCCAGCGGGAAGATCGCACGGTCGGCATGTGTGTCCTCGGTCATCCTCGGTGATCCTGACGCAGGCAAACACGTTCGGCAAGTCCGCTGGGGGAGTATTCCTCTAGCGGATATCCGCTATCGGATATTTCGCAGCCGTCTCGATCGGCGCTAAGCGTGGGTAGGCGAACGGACGCTCCCGATGAGCGAGCCTGCGGGAGCGCAGCACGAGCATCGCCGGTCGCGCGAGCCCACCGAGTGCGTCGAGCACGCGTTCGCTCGTCTCACGCGCATACGGCGACCACGCGTTGGGGTCCGACAGGTAGAGGCTCGTCATCCCCGCCAGGATCAGGCGATGCTCGATGCCTACCATGTCGGCGCGACGCGCCGCCTCGGTCGCCAGGGACTCCATGCGCTCGGCCATCTCCGCTCCCGAGGAGTAATGGTCCAGGAGATTGCGCTGACCGGTCGCGGCGTCTTCGGCCCGGTCGACCAAGCTGTCGAGCAGTGTATGCAGCGCTCCTATCCACGGCCAATACAACGACTCGATCGCTCGCGCGCGCCCAGCCGTGAGATTGCGATCCGCCGCCGCGCCGAGGAGGGCCAGTGTCGCCAACGAGGAGCCCGCCGCCGCCGCCGGCTCCCACCATCGCCCTCCCGGTTGCGCGGGCGCAACCCGTTTGGCCCAGCGCGCCAGTCCGGGACGGTCCTCGGCTTCGGCGAGGTTGATGTGACTCTGGTAGAAGACGATGCGCGCGGCCTGCTCGAGCACCGACTCCGCGACCAAACCATAGGCGGGCAACTCGACCAGCAGCGCGCGGCAACGGTCCACCAGCGCGACCAGATAGCCGCCGTCTTCGTCGTGGCGATCATGCCGGTAGTAGTCGACGTGAGGACGTCCCGGCTGCAAGGCGACCTCGATTGCGGTGTGCAATTCCCGAGCATTCGCGGATGGGTCGCCACTCGGCAGCTCCATCAGCGAGTCGGTGTACTGGTAGATGCTCTGCAGTCGCACCAGCAGACGCACGAGCGGCGCCCGAAGATGGGGGTCTGCGAATGCCGCGAAAGCCGCCACGCCCTCCAGGCTCGCCCAATCGTTCTCGTAGACCTCGAGCGCGAGGCGGCGAAGCTGGGCGTTGGGAATCTCGAGTGCTCGTCGGCGTAGATCGCGAAGCTCCCGTCGGGCGACCGGCAGGACCGTGAACCAGTAGCGACCCGCCGCCGAGGCAAAGGCGCCAGCCAACTCGCAGGGCCGATTGAGTCGAGTATTCACACGGGATAGCTTCCCCGCGCGTCAATCTCCATGCAACCCTTGTTCGTCTACTCCTGAAAGCTCGCCCGCGCGGATACGCCCGCGGCGGAGTACCCCGGCAACGCGATGATGGCCAGCGCGATTCCCAGCATCAGCAACAGCGTCAGCACGACCTGTGCGCCCCCGACGCTGAACGGCGCCGGAAAGCCCACGTCCATACGCAGGTAGCGGTCTCCCAGCGCATGCGCGTACACACCCATCACCACGCCGTCGAAGCAGCCGATGGCGAGCACGATCGTGCTTTCCAGCAGTAGACACCGCCACAGCTGCCCGCGGTCAAAGCCCTGTGCTTTCAGCGACGCCAGGCGTGCGCGCCGTTGGTAGATCGCCGTCGACAGCGCCGTCGCCAGCGCCAGCGCCGCCACGACCAGTAGCAACGTGGAGATCTCGCTCAGGGTTCTCAAGCCCTGGCGCACCGCGCTCTCGACCTCGGCGATCCGTTCCTGTGCGGTCTGCACCCGCAGGCTCGGTTGCCCCTTGAGCAACCCTTTTACAAGACCCCTGCCGGCGGTGGGGGTGATTCCCGGCTTGAGGCTCAGCGAGATCGCCGTCGGCGTGGTGGTGAGCCAGTAACGACTGTAGTCCCGCGTGTTCACGCTGATCGTGCCCGACGGCCACCCCGTGTTCGTGGTGATCGCCGCAACCCGCAACGGTGCGATGCCCGACGGAGTGGGCAGGAGGAGGCGATCGCCGATATGGAGGTGATGTTCTTCGGCCAGCCCGCTCGACACGGTCGCCCAGCCACCTTCGCGCATGTGTGCCGTTGCGCTCGCTGGATCGCCCGTAAGCAACTGGCTCGAAAGAACCATCGTGCTGTTGTTCGCCGGCACCGCGCGTACCCAGATCCTGTGTGTGCCCAGGTCCAGAAATCCACCCTGGTGGACGTGCACGGACGCGATCGCCGCGCCCGCTCCGGCAAACGGGTTCGTGGAGCTCTGAAAGCGAAACTCGTCCGCGTCGAAGATGTTCCCGTCGGGAGTCACCCACACGGGCGCCGATCCCCACTCTTCCGTGATCGCGTTGTCCAGCCCGCGCAGGAGATCGTGCCGAGCTCCACCGACCGCGACCACGCCGTAGACCGCGAGCGCCGCGACGCCGGCCAGCGCAACCGAGCGCGTGGCGGTGCCGTTGATTTCGATTGCCGCCACAGCGACCATGCCTCCATGCCAGCGACGGGCAAAGCCTTTCAACATTCGGCACGTAGCCCGGAACAGCAATGGGATGAAGCACAGAGCCGCCAGCGCCAGCACGATTCCACCAAGGGGGGTCAGCGCCGCGTCGAGCAGCACACACACGCTGACCAGCACGATCAGGAGCGCGCCGAGAGCCGCCGCGCGGAATGTCGTCCTGTCGCTGAGCGTCTGCCCCGGCTCTCCCGTCTCGTGAAAGACCGCGTCGACCGGACGATCCGAGCGCAGGTCGAAGATCGGTGAGAGCGAGACGAGCAGCGCCGCGAGCAACCCGCAGCCAAACGCCACCAGCACCGTGCCCGCGCGAACCGTCTGGTTGCCGGTCACCGGGAACGCCGTGGCGAGATAGCTCGGCACTTCGTGAAACAGCGTGCGCGCGAGCAGATCGCCGGCGACGACGCCCACGCACGACGCGACGAACCCGAGCACCAGTGCCTGAAAGACCACGATCGCGAGCACCTGCTTGGCATCGAATCCCTGAATGCGCATGTCCGCGATCGCCCGGCGACGCTCGGGGATCGTGAGCAACATCGCGTTCAACGCCAGCAGGAAACCGACCATCGCCGCGATCGCGACGAACAGGGAAGTGGACCGGCTCACGGGTACCGCCGCCGTTTCCGCCAACCGCACTTCGCTATCGGCAGGCCCAACGTCAAGAGTGTTGCCTGAAAGCGCCCGCAACTCCGCCGTCACCTGCCTCGCCTTCCCTGCCCGGGGCTTGACCAGGACCTGGTTGATCTGTCCGGGCGTGCCGGCGATGGCCTGCGCGTAGGGCATCAGCGCCGCGACCAACGGCACCGAGGCGAGCGGGCCGATAGCCCCCGAGCTCAGTACCGCGCGCACGCGCACGCGACTGCTCGATCCATTGACGACCAACGTCACCGTTCCTCTGGCTTCGGCTCCGATCGCGCTCGCCAACTGCGACGGCAACCCAACCCCGCGGGCGAGCAGCAGCTCTCCGGCGCCCAGGTTCTTCGTCGCAAAGCCGCCGAGGCTGATCAGGCCCGGATCGAGGCCCACGAACTGAACCCGCGCAGACCCCCGCGGACCTACGACCACCGCATACTCCCGAAGCAACGACGCCGATCTTGCGACCCCCGGCAGGCCGGCGATCTTGTCTGCCAGTTGTGCGCTGAACGTAGCCGGTGACCTGGCGACGAGCTCCAGGTCGGCAGAGCCACCGACGGCGCTGACATCTTCGCGAACCGAACCGATGATGCTGCCGTTGGCAACCAGGACGCCGAACACGAGCGCCACGCCGATCGCGATGCCGCCCCCCGCCAACAGCTCGGTGACGGTGTGGTCGCGCAGCCTGCGGCGATACAGCCCGAACAGGACGCTCACGCGCATGCCGAAGAGGGTCGGGTTCGGGAGAGCCCTCATTGCGCGATCGAGGAGTGCAGGTCCAGAGCCAACCCCTCGGTCAGCTTGCCGTCCCGCAGCGTGTACACACGATCGACGAACGAGGTCGCCTGTGGGTCGTGCGTGACGAGCAGCACCGGGATCTGTCGCTCACGGCAGATCCCCGCCAGCAGCTCCAGGATTTCTCGAGAACGCTTCGAGTCGAGGTTTCCCGTCGGCTCGTCCGCGAGCAGCAGGTCTGGATCGTTGGCCAGGGCGCGCGCGATCGCCACCCGCTGGCGCTCGCCCATCGACATCTGTGCCGGAGTGTGCTCGACGCGCTCACCCAAGCCCACGCGCTCCAGCCAGGGACGAGCCGCGTTCTGCGCTTCCCCCAAAGTCATTCCGAGCGCGAGCAGCTTCACCGCCGCGTTCTCGAGCGCCGACGCGCCGGTGAGATGGAAGGACTGGAACACCACGCCGGTCCGCTCGCGGCGATAGCGCGCGCTCTCGCTCGCCGTCAGGCTGCTCACCTCGAGCCCGTCGAACATCACGCTTCCGGCGTCCGGCGTCATGATCGCGGCCGCGAGCATCAGCAGCGTCGTCTTGCCCGATCCGCTTGGGCCGTACAGCGCGACGAACTCGCCTGCTCCAACCGTCAGCGAGACGCGATCGACGGCCGCGACGGCCTCTCCCGCACCGTCATAGCGCTTGGAGACCTCGCGTAGTTCGAGCGTCACAGCGCGTGGCCGCTCATGCCGCGCCGCGCCGCGGGGGAAGCTGATGACCTTGCGTCGAGAGTCAGTGCTGTACAGACGACCGTTGTCGAGGCTCATCACACGTCCGGCGCCGCGCAGCGCCGACACCTCTTCGGAGGCAATCAGCAGCGAAAGGTCGAGCTGCTTGGGGAGCGAGTGAAGCAACGCATAGAACGCCCGCGCGTCGCTCGGTCGCGCCAGCACCGCCGGCTCGTCGACCAGCAGCAGCGCCGGTTCGCGCACGATCGCGCGCGCCAGCTCCACGCGCACCCGTTCGGCCAGCCCCAGCCGGCCTGTCTGCGTGTAGCCCAGTCCGGTCGACTGCACCCGCTCCAGCGCGCGCCACGCGCACGCCTCGGCGCGCTCCATGCCCAACCCCTCGGCGTACAGCGGCATCGCGACATGCTCGACGACGACTTTCGAGTCGCCCGCCCGCCAATCGCCGCGAGCCAACGCGATTCCGCCGTGCCTGCGCACACGCGCGCGCTCGTCGGCGCCGACCCCCGCAAGATCCCGTCCCCGCCAGCTGACCTCGCCCGCATCCGGCGCCTCCAGGCCCGCGGCGACACGCACGAGCGTCGTCTTGCCCGCGCCGCGCGTCGCCAGCACGCCGACCGTCTCCCCCGCATACAGCTCGAACGAGACGCCATCCAGCACCGCCACCTCGCGCAGACCGTCGCGGAAGCGCTTGGTCACCTCCCGGAACGCGAGCACCGTCATCGCGGCTGTTCGGGCAGGCCCTCTTCGAGCGCTCGGCAGGCTTCACCCACCCACTCGAGTTCCGCGTTCAAGCGCTTGTCAACAGCGGAACGGTACAGGCTCATGATCGTACCCAGCCAAGAAACGCGGGGTGTTTCGGTCTCGACGTTCTCCTCGATCTCCTCGAGCAGATCCACCCGCCATTCGCTCAGCGCGCGCAACAGCTCCGGTATGTCTTGCTCGCTGGAGAACGCCAGCCGTGCATGGATGTCGGCGCGCATAACGCTCGCCGCAGGCGGCGTCGTGAGCCACTCGCGGCGCGCCAGCTCCGCCCGCTCGGTTGGGTAGAAGAACCTGCGCGAATGGGGGGGCTCGTCGATCGGCTCACTCTGTGAGCGCACGAGCCCTTCGCTCTCCAGCTGTTTGAGCACCGGGTAGATGTGCTTCGCCTGCACATGCCAGGAAGCGCCCATCCGGCGGTTGATCCGCTTGGCGACCTCATAGCCGTAGGTCGGCTCTTCGAGCAGCACAGCAAGCGCCGCCGCCTTGATCGGCGAGCGACCCTCCACCAGCGCTGCACTCTTCTCCCTATCCACCTATCATCGCCTATGCCAGTAATACGATTGGTCCGAATCCTACAGAACGCTGCCGGTATTACAACGTTCGTTTCCTACCTCCGACAACGGCCGTTTCCAACCTCCGTCGGGATGCGCTCGCGCCGCCTTCTAGCCTGGACGCCATGAACGTCGAGCTCCTGTTCTGGGAGGGCTGCCCCTCGCATCCCCGCGCGCTCGCCGACCTGCGCGCCGCCATGGCCGACCTCGGTCTGGACCCGAACACCGTTCTGGCGCGCGAGATCCACACCCGCGAGCAGGCCGAGCTGGAGCGATTCGTCGGATCGCCGACCATCCGCATCGACGGGAGCGACATCCAGCCTCCCGGCGAGGAGCCCTATGGGCTCACCTGCCGCATCTACCATCGCCGCGACGGTCGGGTCTCTCCGACCCCCGACCCCGCCGACGTGCTCGACGCGCTGCAAGCGGCCATCGCCGCGGAGAATCCGCCAACCCCGACACATCAGCAAGGAGAGATGAGATGACAGCGATCGGCGAGCCCGCCCCGACGTTCACGCTGCCCGACACCGAGGGCGCCGACCACGCACCCGGCGAGACCCCGGCCACCGTCGTGGTCTTCACCTGCAACCACTGCCCCTATGCGCTGGCATGGCACGATCGGGTCATCGCCCTTGCGCGCGACTACTCAGACCGCGGCGTGCGCGTGCTCGCGATCAACCCCAATGACGCTACCCGCTATCCGCGCGACTCGATCGAGGCGATGAGCGCTCGCGTGCGGCGCGGCGAGTTCGACGGCGTCCCCTATCTGCGTGACGAGTCCCAGGAGGTTGCCCGCGCCTACGATGCTCAGACAACGCCTGACGTCTTCGTCCTCGACGCAGCCGGCCTGCTGCGCTATCGCGGCGCCCCCGACTCCGACTACGAAGATCCCTCCCAGCGCGCCGACCTTCCTGCGGGATGCCCTGGACGCGATCCTCGACGGGCGCGAGCCTGAGCTCGCGCAGACCCCGCCCATCGGCTGCTCGATCAAGTGGCGGGAGTGACCTCACAGCCTGCCGCGCGGTCGCCCTGCTCAGATGGGTCCGCGAGTCGCTCAGCCCTGAGCGGCCCGAGATCCGCCGTCTGAGCTCAGCGGCCCAGCACGCGCACCAGATCGCGCGCGTGCCCGCGCACCGTACCGAGCAGCTCACGTACCTCCTGCAATCCCGCGCGCAGCTCCGTGTCGCCGACCTCGATCGGCAGCATCGAGTCCTGCAGTCCCGCCAGCTCCTCGTCGGCCTCGGCGGCCGACTGCACCGCCGCCTCGACGAATCCCTTGACTCCCGTGGACGGCGCGCCCTGGGGTGCGGGCGCGAACGTGTGCGGTGGCAGTCCGTGGCGCTCTGCGAACCCCGCGTAGGTGCGCTGCGCCTTGCCGTAGGCGCTCTGCACAGGCCGGAACAGCTCCTCCTCCAGGCGCTCGCCCGTCCGTTCGTCCAGCAGCTCATACGCCTCGCCAAGCGCCGCCAGTGCCACCCCGATCCGCTCGATCGCCCTGCGCCACGGCTTCGAGTATCTGTCTATGGCCATCCGCGGTGGTGTAAGTCACGGGACCTAGGTTATTCGTTGTAACGTCAACCCGGTGAACGGCATCCACCGCACGATCTGCGCCTCGCGCTGGTGGGCACGCGGAGTGCAGCGCGAGCTCATCCCCTGGTGCCTGGACGGCGTCGAGCTCGGCGATGACGTGCTCGAGGTCGGTCCCGGGTTCGGCGCCACCACCCGCGTGCTCGCCCGCCGTCCTGGCACGGCTCACCGCGCTCGAGCTCGAGGAGCGCTACTGCCGGCGCTTGCAGCGCGAGCTCGGCGACAGCGCGACCGTAATCCAAGGCGACGCCACCGAGCTGCCGTTCCCCGAGGACTCCTTCTCGGGCGCCGTCTGCTTCACGATGCTCCATCACGTCCCCTCGCCCGAGCTCCAAGATCGCCTGCTCGCAGAGGTCACGCGCGTGCTGCGCCCCGGCGGCGCCTTCGCCGGCACCGACAGTCTCGGCCATGGCCTCCTGTTCAAGACCATCCACATCGGCGACACGCTCGTCCCGGTGGATCCCAGACGATCTGCCAGATCGTCTCACGCGCGCCGGCCTGCGCGATGTGCGCGTGGACACGAGCCCCCGCTCGCTGCGCTTTCGCGCACGCAAGCCCTGATCGACGCCGCTGTGCCGGAGTCTGACCCCAGGTCTAGGATCACCCGATCATCCGAGCGAGAGCGCACTCGATATGACACGGCGGCACGGCACCGTCGGCCACTGTCCCTTCTGCGGCGGTCCAGGTAGCGCGCACCTTCGAGGCGTGGGATCGCAACCGTGAGAGCACTCGCGAGCGGTTCGCCTATGCTCGCTGCTGTCGACTGCGGAACGGTCTTCCTGGTCGAGCCCCCGGCCGATCTCGCCCGCTACTACGCTGAGGACTACTACGAGTTCGGCCCCGACGGAGAGCCCGCCTGGAAGGGCGATCCGTTGCGGTTGCGGGCCGCCGTCGTATCGCGTCGAGCTGCTGCGCACCCACACCGAGCCGGGCCGCGAGCCGGGCCGCCTGATCGAGATCGGCGCCGGCACCGGCGCGTTCGCGGTCAGCGCCCAGCAGGCCGGCTTTCAGGTCAGCGCGGTCGAGATGAGCGAGCGCTGCTGCCGCTACCTGCGTGAGCGAGAGGGGATCGACGCCATCTGTAGCGACCGCCCGCTGGAGGCGATCGACTCGCTCCCGCCGGCTCGCGTGATCGCGCTGTGGCACGTCCTCGAGCACCTGTCCAACCCGGCCGAGGTGCTCGCGCGAGTCGCCGAGAAGGTGGAGCCTGGCGGTCTGCTGGCGATCGCCGTTCCCAACCCCCGCTCGTTGCAGTTTCGCCTGCTCAGAACCCGTTGGGTGCATCTCGACGCCCCCCGCCACCTGTGCCTGATGCCGCCGACGGCCCTGATCGGTCGAGGCAGGGAACTCGGTCTGACCGACGTGGCGATGAGCATGCAACGATCCCGATGGCCTCGAGTGCAACTTCTTCGGCTGGGTCGGCGCGCTCAGGCGCCACCCCGCATCGGTCCGACACCGGACCTCGTCAGCCACAGTGCGCGCGCAATCGAACGTACGCTCGCGCCGCTCGAGCGCACCGGCGATCGCGGTTCCGCGGTCACGCTCCTGTTGCGCAAGGAGGCCTGAGCCGTGACGGAGGACGCGCCGACGCCCCTCGCCGGCGCCTCGGCGTGCGGGGACACGCACGCCGGCGCCTCGTCGGGTGCTGACACGCAGGCTGACACCGAGTCCGAGGACATCCTCTCGACCTCCGCCGCCGGAGCCGCCGCGGCGCGGGGCGGTGGGCTGCGCGTCGGCGGCTACATCCTCGGCGCCCTCTTTAGCGTCGTCTCGGCCTCGCTGCTCACCCGCCACCTCGGGGTGGTGCGGTTCGGCGAATACGTCACCGCGCTCTCGCTCGTGGCGATCGTCGGCGCGCTCTCCGATCTGGGGTTGACGGCCGTCGGCGTGCGCGAGCTCTCGATGCGCCCGCCCGCCGAGCGCTGGTCGCTGGCACGCGACCTGCTCGGACTTGCGGATCACGCTCACGCTCCTAGGCAGCGTCGCGATCGTCGCGCTCGCCTGGCTGGCCTACTCGCCGACGCTGGCCGCCGGCGTCGCGCTGGCGTGCGTCGGGCTGCTGCTGCAGGCGACGCAGGACAACTTTGCGCTGCCGCTGCTCGTCGGTCTGCGCCTCGGCGCGGTCTCTGCGCTCGAACTCTCCCGCCAGCTGCTCACGACGGTGTTCACGATCGCGCTCGTCTTCGCCGGCGCCGCGTTGGTCCCGTTCCTCGGCGTGTCGATCCCGGTCGGCCTGATCGTGCTCGTCGCGACGGCGCTGCTCGTGCGCAACACGCGCGCGCTCACGCCCACGTTCAGCTTCGCGCGCTGGCGGCGGTTTGTCAGGCCGATGCTTCCTTACTCTGCCGCCGTCGCCGCCTCGTCGGTCTACCTGCGCGTGTCGATCATCCTCGTCTCGGTGCTCGGCACGGCCGTACAGCTTGGCTACTTCAGCCTGTCGTTTCGGATCGTCGAAGTCCTCACCCCCGTCCCCGCGCTGCTGGCCGGTTCGGCGCTGCCGATCTTCGCCCATACCGTCCGCGCCGACGATCACGACCGTCTCGGCTACGCGCTCGGACGCGTGTTCGAGGTCTCGCTGATCGCCGGCGCCTGGGTCGCGGTCTCGATCGCCGTCGGCGCGCCGCTCGCGCTCCAGATCGTCGGCGGTCCGCACTTCGCTCCTGCCGCGCCCGTGCTCGCCGTGCAGGGCGTCGGTCTCGGCGCGATGTTCGTGAGTCTCGTCTGGGCCAACGGCCTGCTCGGCCTCGGCCTCTACCGGCAGATTCTCGCGAGCAGCGTCGGCGGCCTGCTGCTCACCGCCGCACTCGTGGCGGTGCTGGTGCCGATCGACGGCGCCCGTGGGGCTGCCATCGGCACGGCCACGGGAGAGACCGTGCTCGCGATCGCCCAGTGCATCCTGGTCGTGCGCCGGCGTCCGCAGCTGCGTCCGTCCCTGCGCATCCTCCCGGGCGTCGCGCTCGCGGCGGCGCTCGGTCTCGCGCCGCTCGCGCTCACCTCGATCCCCGTGATCGCGCGGCTGGCGATCTCAACGGCGCTGTTCGCCGGCGCCCTGCTGCTCACCCACGCCTACCCGCCGGAGCTGCTCGACCTGCTCCCTCGCGCTCGCGCCGGCAGGGCGTGAGGGCGGTTTTCGTCTCGGTCCGAATTACCGCTCCCCGTTAGTGTCTTCGCGGTGATCGCGGTCGTGCACCTCGTCTGGGGCCCCCTCGGGGCCGGACCGCTGCGGGAGTTCCTGGCCTCCTACAGACGGCGCCCTGCCGGCGCCGAGCACGAGCTGGTGGTGCTCCTGAACAACGTCCCCGAGCCGCTGCCGGCCGAGTTCGAAGCAGCGCTTCAGGGCGTCGAGCATCGCCTGCTGCGCACTCCCGAGCCGGTTCAGGACCTCGCCGCCTACGCCCACGCCGCCGCGCATCTCGAGCACCGGCGGCTGTGCTTCCTGAACTCCTACTCGGAGATCCTCGCGCCGGAGTGGCTGGCCAAGCTCAATCGAGCGCTCGATCGAGCCGCGGGCGGGGCTCGTGGGCGCCACCGGCTCGTGGGCGAGCCTGCACTCGGCTGTGCTCAACGCGTTCCTGCTGCCAAACCCCTACCGCCGGGTCGTTCCCCCCCGGCGCATCGCGCGCGAGCAGATGCTCGAGATCGAGCTCGAACTCGAAGCTTCACGGACGCCCGAAGGCGCCGCGGGGCCCCTCGCAAAGCCGCCCCCGCGCACCCTCTCGCGCTCGGTCGTCTCGACGCTGCGCTCGTTTCGCCCGATGCCCGAGCAGCTGCTGCGCTTCGCTCCCGTTTCCGGCCTATCACGTGCGCACGAACGCGTTCATGCTCGAGCGCGCCACGTTCGCGAGGCTGCGCATGCGCCCGCTGGTCAGGAAGATGGACGCCTACCTGCTCGAGAGCGGGCGCGCGAGCTTCACCAGCCAGGTCCAGGAGATGGGTCTGCGCACGCTCGTTGTCGCCCGCGACGGCGCGTTCTACGACCACCCCGAATGGCACGCTCGGCGAGACGTTCTGGCAGGGCGACTCAGCAGGGCCTGCTCGTCGCCGACAATCAGACCCGTTCCTACGCCAACGGCTCCTACGATCGCCGGCGTCTGCTCTCGGCATTCGCCTGGGGACCCGAGTCGGCGCCCAGCCTGTCCGAGGACGAACGCGCCGGTGCGGGAGCTCTCGCGGGCTGATGCTGGATCTCGAAGCCCACGCGCGCGCCGCCGCGCTCAACCGTGCCAAGCCCGGCGCGCTCGGCGTCGTCCATCTCGTGTGGGCGCCGCTGGGACCCGAGCCTTTGCGGTCGTTCCTGCGCTCCTACGACGCCCACTCCGCCGGGGTCGCGCACGAGCTCGTGATCGTGCTCAACGGGGCGCTCGGCGACGCGGATGGCGATGCGGATGGCGGCACGGACACCGGACGCCGCACGCGGCGATCGTCCGGCGCGGCGCTCACGCGAGCCGGTCTCGCGGCGGAGCTCGCGGGGATCGAGCACCGCCTGATCGTGCTCGACCGGCCCGTGCCCGACCTCGCCGCCTACGGTCTGGCCGCCCGCGCCCTGACCCATCGCCGGCTCTGCTTCCTGAACTCCTACAGCCTCATCCTCGCCGACGACTGGCTGGCGATCTTCCTGCGCAAGCGCTCGAGGACTCTCACATCGGGCTCGTCGGCGCCACCGCCAGCTGGGAGAGCCAGTCGCGCTGGATCCGCGGCCGCGCCCGCTACTGGCCCTACCAGCTGCTGCGCCTGCGCGGCGCGCGTCGCGACTACCCGCGCTTTCCCAACCCGCACATTCGCAGCACCGCGTTCACGATCGACCGCGCCAACCTGCTCGCGATGAACCTCGACGGCGCGCGGGACAAGCGCGACACCTACCTGCTGGAGAGCGGCCGTCGCAGCATCACCCGCCAGATCCTCGAGCGCGACCTGCGCGCGGTCGTCGCCGGCCGCGACGGGCGCGTCTACGGCGTCAAGGACTGGGCCGCTTCGCGCACCTATCGCAGCGGCGAGCAGGAGAACCTGCTCGTCGCCGACCGTCGCACCGAGGACTGGGCCGCGCGCCTCCCCGCGGCTGCGCCGGCGGCTCTCGCGCGACGCTTGGGGCGAGCACTATGTCGGGTATCGTGAGCGGCGCCTGGAGCTCGAGGCCCGGCTTCCTGATCGTCACTCGCCGAGTCGCGCGCAGCGCCTCGAGCTGTCAGCGACTCCCACAGCGAGATCGACGGGTCGATCGCATCGCTCCGGCGGTCGCGGGTGGCGGGGCATGCCCGCGCCCGCGCGCCAACCCTGCGACACGGCCGCGCAGCGCCTGCATGTCGTGGCAGAACGCCATGTCCGCGCGCCACCACCGCCGCCTCGGTCAGCAGCGCTCGCGCGCCCGCGCGGCCGCGCAGCACGCCGTAGCGGCGCAGCAGATATCCCCGGCTGAACCCGGCCAGGCGACGCTGCGCGGGCCGAGCGTTTGCCGTAGGTGCTCGAGCCCAGGTGCACGCCGCGCGCGTCCGGCGCGCTCGCCGTGTGCCCATCCGGCGGTGCGCAGTCGCAGCGCGAGGTCGAGGATCTCCATGTAGGCGATGATCGTCTCGTCCAGCCCGCCCACCTGCTCCCAGGCCGCGCGGCGGTAGGCGCCGGCGGTGCCCTCGGGGCCGGTCAGCACCGGCGTGTGCGCCCGATGTCGCGTCGGCGGTCGGCTGCCCCTGCAGGCGCGCGAACCCCGCGAGCGTGACGTCGGCCGTCACGCCGACACTGTCGATCGTCCGCTCTCCCGGCCTCAGCATCATCGCCGCGACCGAGCCGAGCCGGGGATCGCCCCGCCAGCGGCGCCACCAGTCGCTCCAGGCAGTCGGGCGCAGCCGCACGTCGTTGTTGAGCAGCACCACGTACTCGCCCTCGCCGGCGCTCACCCCGCGGTTGACCGCCCTCGTGTAGCCGTGGTTGGAGCCGAGCTCCACGACCGTGACCTCGCGGCCAGTCGCGGCGCAGCCGCTCGGGCGTGTCGTCGCTCGAGCCGTCGTCGACGACGATCATGCGATGGGCGAGCGTCTGGCGCGCCAGATGCGTCGAGGCATTCGCGCGTCAGCTCGTAGCGGTTGTGGACGGGAACGACGACGTCGATCGAGACGGCCACGGGCGCCATGCTAGAGGTTGCCACGCTCCCGCTGCCGCGATTTGGCCGCGTTTGCCAACTCTTTGCCGCGGCTCGGGCGCCGTTGGCGCGCCCGCACGAGGGTGACATAGCCTGTCAGACGCTATGACCTCTCGTCCGCACGCACATCGGCCTGAACTTGGTGTTCCTCGTCCCCGGCGAGACCGGCGGGATGGAGGTGGTGGCACGCGAGCTGATCCCTGCGCTGATCGCCGCGGCTCCGCAAGTTGCACTTCACCGCGTTCATCAACCGCGAGGCCGCCGCGGCCAGGGATGGTCCGTGGGGTGAGTTGCTCCCCGCGGTCACAGTGGGAGTGCATTCGCGCAATCGCGCGCAGTGGGTGCTCGGCGAGCAGACACTCCTGCCTGTGTTGGGCGCGCGAGCGCGTGTGGATCTCATGCACAGTCTCGCCTCGACCGCTCCGCTGTGGGGGCCGTTTCGCCGCGTGACGACCGTTCACGACGTGATCTACGCGCGCTTTCCCGAGGCCCACTCGGGGTTGCGCCACCGCGGCATGCGTCTGCTCGTGCCTGCCGCGGTGCGGCGCTCGCAGCGGGTGCTGGTCGACTCGCAGTCCACGCGCACCGACCTGATCGAGCTGCTCGGCGCCTCGCCTGAGCGCATCGACGTCGCGCCGCTCGGCCTCGCTCCAATTCGTCGCGGCATCGCTGCGCCGGAAGCGCAGACGCGCGCACGCATGCAGCTCGGCGAGCGCCCGGTGCTTCTCAGCCTCTCCGCCAAGCGTCCCCACAAGAACCTGCTCGCGCTGATCTCCGCGCTGGCGCTGATCGCCGCCGAGCGCCGGCCGGTGCTGGTGCTCCCGGGCTATCCCACCTGGCACGAGGCCGAGCTGCGAGCGCATGCCGCCGAACTGGGTGTCGCGGCGGACGTGCGTCTGCTCGACTGGGTCTCCGAAGCCGAGCTCGAGGGTCTGTGGGCGCTGGCGCGCGCGTTCGTGTTCCCGTCGTTGTATGAGGGGTTCGGCCTGCCCGTGCTCGAGGCGCTGGCTCGCGGCGTGCCGGTTGCCTGCTCGAACGTGTCCTCGTTGCCGGAGGTCGCCGGTGACGCCGCGCTGATGTTCGATCCGGGCGACCCGCGCGCGATCGCCGCGGCGATCGAGGCGCTGCTCGCCCTCGACGGCGCCGAGCGCGAGCGTGCGCGTGCGCGTGGCATCGCTCGCGCGCAGGAGTTCACCTGGGAGCGCACCGCGCGCGCGACGCTCGGCAGCTACGCCCGCGCGCTCGGGCTTCGGACCTGAGCCTCGGCTTCTCGGCACGATCTGCGCCGGAGGATTTCCCAACGGATCCTTCAGCTCTGAGCTCCACCTAGCGGTAGCTGGCCAGGACCGCCTGCAGCGAGCTCTGAAGCGACAGTTCGTGCGCGTGCTCGGCGTACCAGCGCGCGGTGCTCTCGCGCAACGCTGAGCCTGCTCGACAGACCCGCACGATCGCCTCGGCGATCTCCTCGGGATCGGAGCTCGCGCACACAAATCCGTTCACACCCTCCTCGATAAGCTCCACGGCGGCGTTGTCCGGGCCCGGCGACCACGATGCTGGGCGTCCCCTGCGCGGCGGCCTCCACGACCACCAGCCCGTATCCCTCGCGGATCGAGGGCGCCAGCAGGCACATCGCGCGACGCATCTCCCGCGCGACCGTCTCCGCGGTGGTGAACCCGGGCGCCGAGACGGTCTCCGACAGGCCGCGATCGGACGATCTCCGCGAGCACCGCGCTCGCGCTCGGGCCCGTCGCCCAGAAGCTCTCCGAGCAGCCCCTCGATACGCGCCGCTGCGCTCGCGATCGCCGCCACCGCGAGCGGCGCCTGCTTCTCGGGGATCATCCGCCCCGCGAACAGCACGAGCTCGCTCGCGTGTCCGGGGCGCCGCATCACCGAGCGCGGGCTCGGCAGCCGGTGCGTAGAGCCCGCGCAGCACCGTCACCTCGCCGCGCAGGCCCTCCTCGCGCAACCGCCGTGCGTGCAGCGTCGAGTAGCAGAACGCACGTTGGCGAACCCGCGCGCACAGGCGCTGCACGACCGCGCCGACGCGCCCGCCGAGACGCCGCCGAGATAGTCGCGCCAGTAGGAGTCGCTCCAGACCTCGAACCAGTCGACCGCCAGCTCGTAACGGCCGAACGGCCGTGCGAGGGCGGCCGCGAGCAGCGAGAAGTAGGGAAAGGAGCACATGTGCACGGCGTCATAGCGTCGGCCGTGGCGCAGCAGGTGCCACAGCACACCCAGGCCGAACACGATCGGCGGCCAGATCCGGCGGCGGCCGTCGCTCGGTGTACAGGCCCATCCGCGGCCCGGCGCTGATCACCCTCACCCGGCCCTCGGCCAGCTCGGGCTTGGCGGCGCGATCCCACTGGCGCAGCGTCACGTAGGTAACCTCGTTCCGAGCATCCTCCACGAGTCGCTCGGCGAGGTTGCGATACCAGCGCTCGCCCCCACCGACGGTGTACGGGTACAGGCAGTCGTAGACTACGCACACGCGCATCGGCCGAACCTACCGCAACGCCCTGAACCGACCATGAGCACGCTCGAGCAGACATTGCCGATCAATCCCGCGGACGGCGAGCAGAGGACCGCGCCGCTGGTCTCGGTCGTGATCCCGTGCCTGAACGAGGCCGAGAACATCGAGCACTGCGTGACTGGCCGCACTGCGCGGCGATCGAGCGCATGGGGCTCGCCGGGCGAGGTCGTCGTCGCCGACAACGACTCCGAGGACGACTCCGCGCGCTGGCGGCCCGGCGGGCGCGCATGTCGTGATCGAACCCCGGCGCGGCTACGGCAGCGCCTACCTCGCCGGGTTCGCGGCCTCGCGGGGTCGCTACATCGTGATGGCCGACGCCGACCTGACGTATGACTTCGACGAGATCCCCCGCTTCGTGAGCGAGCTGAGGCGGGCGCGGAGCTGGTGATGGGCGACCGCATGGACAACATCCAGCCCGGCGCGATGCCGTGGCTGCACCGCTACGTCGGCAACCCGCTGCTGTCGGGTCTGCTGAACCTGTTCTTCCGCACCGGCATCAACGACGCCCACTGCGGCATGCGCGCGCTGCGCCGCGACGTGCTACCTCGCTTGGATCTGCGCACGACCGGCATGGAGTTCGCCTCGGAGATGGTCATCCGCGCCTCCAAGGAGAACCTGCGGATCGCCGAGTTCCCGATCGAGTACCACCCCCGCGGGGGCGAGTCCAAGCTGTCGAGCTTCCGCGACGGCTGGCGCCACCTGCGGTTTCTGCTCGTGCACTCGCCCAACCACCTGTTCATCCTCCCCGGCGCTCGTGCTCGTCGGGCTTGGGCATGCTGCTGATCGATCCTGGTGGTCGCGGCCGGTCTGATCGTTCTTCGGGCGCGCCTGGGGCGCTGCACGCGCTGATCGGCGGCGCGCTGCTGATGATCGTCGGCACGCAGGTGCTCGCGCTGGGGCTGTGCGCGCACGCCTACGGCACCTACTTCATGGGCGAGCAGGACCCGTGGTTCGATCGCATGCGCGCGCGCTTTCGCCTCGAGCACGGCCTGCTGCTCGGCGGCCTGTTCATGCTCGCCGGCGTGGTCATGGGCACGGTCGTGCTCGTCACCTGGATCTCCCACGGGTTCGGCTCGCTCTCCTACGAGCAGCTCGCGCTCGTTCGCGGCCTCGCTGCTGATCGTGGGCATCCAGATCTTCTTCTCCTCCTTCCTGCTGTCGATCCTCGGTCTGCGCCGCCGTTAGGGCCCGCGGGGTGCGAGGCGGAGGGTCGAGGCTCGGCGCCGGGGGGGACGGTTCTCGGCGGTCGTTTTCGCCGGCGACGGCGCGCGTGTGGCGCGTCGCCGCGATCGCTCGCGATCCCGCTGGTGGCGCTGATCGCCTATCTACTGCCTGCGCCCGCGCGACTACTACACGGGCACGAACTCGGTCGAGGCCTACACCTACGTCGCCGAAGCCCGCCCGGGCGAGCCGGTGTGTGTCCCCGGCCTGGAGATCCCCGCCGGCACCGCACGCATCCGCCTGCAGCTGATCTCGCGCACGCGCACCCGCCCGGCGCTGCACTGGCCTGCGCTTGGCCCATCGACCGAGCGCGCGCTGCAGGCCGGGGCGAGCGCGCACGATCGACAGCTCGCTCGCGCCCGTCGCCGTACCCGTCCAACCGCATTAGCGCCGCCGTGTTCATGCTCCCCGGGCTGTCCGAGCAGACCCTCAGAACGGTCCGCCTCGCTGTGCCTGACAGCGGGCGGCCTGGTCAACTGGGGCGGCACGCCGCTGCCCGCGCCGCCCAGCGCCGCGCCGCCGACCGCCGGCGGATACGCCGGTGTCGGGGCGGATCGCCGTCTGGTATCTGCCGCCTGCCGGCTCACGAGCGCAGCTACCTCTCGCGCATCGGGCGCGATCCTCGACGCGCGCCTCGCTGTTTCGGCCGAGCCCGGTCGGGCCGTGGCTGTATGTGCTGATCCTGCTCGTCGTGCTACCCGGCCTGGCGCTCGCGGCGGTGCGCTGCCTCGCGCTCGCGGTCGCCGCGGGGGCGAGGGTCACAGCGCGCGCCGCACGGCCGCCTGGCTGTTCGCGATCGCGGCGCTGAACTTCGCCTGCTGGGCGCTGATCACGCCGCCGTTTCAGGCGCCCGACGAGGTCGATCACTTCGCCTATACGCAGTCGCTGGTGCAGCGCGGGCGAAGCTCCCTCGCGCAGCCCCGCCTCGCCGCTGGCGCGCTGGTCGAGCGCGGAGACGCTCGCGCTGGAAGACGAGAGCTTCTTCAGCGACCACCAGGTCGGCGACACGCGCGCGCCGTGGAGCCGCGCGGCGCAGACCGTGTATCGCGCACAGGCCGTCGCTCACCGCACCCGAGCTCGTCCGACGGCGGCGGCAACGAGACGGCCGCGACGCACGGCGCGATCTACTACGCGGCGCTCGCGCCCGCCTACTGGCTGGCGTCCAGCTCGCCGTTCTGCCAGCTGACGCTGATGCGCCTGACCTCGGCGCTGATCGGCGCGCTGACGGTCGTGTTCGCGTATCTGCTCGCGCGCGAGCTCGCGCCCGGCCGTCCCTGGCTGGCGGTGCTCGCGGCGCTGCTCGTCGCGTATCAGCCGATGTACGGGTTCATCTCCGGCGCCGTCAACAACGACGTCGGCGTCAACGCGGGCGCCGCGGCGCTGGAGCTGCTGCTGATCCTGATGCTGCGCCGCGGCGTGACGCTGGCGCCTGGGGCTGCTCACGGGCGGGCTGCTGCTCGTGCTGCCGATCGTCAAGGAAACGGCGTTCTCGCTGTATCCCGTCGTCGGGCTTGCGCTGGTCGCGATCGCTGTATCGCCACCACCGCCGTGCCGACCTGCGCGGCTGGGCGGCGCTCGCGTGCGGCGCCGCGATCGCCGTCGGAGCGCTCTCGAAGGGCCTCGCGCACGTGTTCCGCCCTCCGCCGCCGTCGGCCGCGAGCACCGGTGGAGCGCCGCCCCGCCGAAGCCGGCACCGGCGGCGAGCTCTGCCAGCGAAGCGCTCGCGCATCCGCTCGACTACCTCACCTACCTGTGGCAGTCGCTGCTGCCGCGGCTGCCGTTCATGACCGACCACTTTCCCACCACCCACTTTCCCGCGATGGTCATCTTCGTCGAACGCGGCTGGGGCGCGTTCGGCTGGTATGACGTGTTCTTCCCGCACCGGCTCTACTACGTGATCCTCGCCGCGATGATCGCCGTGCCCGATCCTCGGCCTGATCGCCCTGCGGCGAGAGTGGGTCGTTCGTGCGCCGCAACGCGGTCGAGTTCGCGCTGCTCGTGCTGATGCCCGCTGGCCGTGGTCGCGGGGTTCGAGGCCGCGTTCTACACGCCCGGCGGGCGCCCGTTCATCGCCGAATTCGGCCGCTACGCGTTCCCCGCGATCGCCCCCTGGCCGTGCTCGTCGTGGCGAGCCTGCACGCGTTCGGGCGGCGCTGGGTGCTGCAGGCGGGCGTGGTGCTGCTCGTGGCGATGGTCGCGCTCAGCTACGCCGGGCAGTTGGTGACGCTGACTGGGTTCTATGCGTGAGGGGCGCCTTGACGGCGCCCGACGGCGCATGCGCCGTCGGTCCGAGCGGTGCATGCACCGCTCGGCGGGAACCGCGCATGCACGTTCCCAAGGCAGGGTCGCATGCGACCCTGCCGGCCATGCCGCATGCGGCATGGCCCCCCATCGGCTTTTCTCTAGCCATGCGGCGCGGCGTGAGAGGATGCACGGTCATGTCTGACGTAACCGTCGCGATCCCCGTCCGCGATGGCGGCGAGCTTTTCGCGCGCACGCTGCGCGCGCTCTCCACGCAGACGGTCGCGCACGAGCTGCTCGTGTGCGATTCCCGCTCGACGCGACGGCTCGGCCGAGCTCGCCCGCTGGCACGGGGCGCGCGTGATCGAGATCGACCCCGCCCATTTCAGCCACGGCGGCACGCGCAACCTGCTGATGAGCGAGGCCTCCGGCGCGCACGTCGCGCTGCTCACGCAGGACGCCAAGCCCGCGGACGCGCGCTGGCTGGAGCGGTCTGCTCGGCGGGTTCGAGCTCGCCGGCGACGTGGGTCTGGTCTGCGGTCCCTACCTGCCCCGCCCGGACGCCTCACCGGCGGTGCGCCTGGAACTGGAGCGCTGGTTTCACTCGCTCGCGCCCGACGGCGCGCCGCGCGTGGATCGCCTGGACGAGCACGAGCGTGAGCACCCTGCCCGCGCTCGCGCTGATCGGCGCGCGCGGGTTCTTCACCGACGCCAACGCCTGCATCGCGCGCGCCGCCTGGGAGCGCGCGCCGTTCCGCGAGGTCCCCTACGCCGAGGATCGGCTGCTCGCGATCGACATGCTGCGCGCCGGCTACGCGCGGGCCTACGTCCCCGACGCGGCCGTCCTGCACTCCCACGCCTACACGCCCGCCGAGGAGCTGCGCCGCTGCTTCGACGAGTGGCGCGGCCTGCGCGAGGTCTACGGCTGGCGCGAGCCGCTCTCGCCCGCGCACCTCACGCGGCGGCTGCGCGGGGAGCTGGGGTGGGCGCGGCGCGAGCTGGACCGTCGCGGCGCCTCGCCGTCCGAGCGCCGCGCGACGCTCGCGGCGCTCACCCGTCACCATGTCGTGCGCCTCGCCGGAGTCGCTGCTCGGATCGCGCGCCGATCGACTGCCGGCCGGTGCGCGGCGCAGGCTCTCGCTGGAGGGGCGCTCATCGTTCGAGCCGCTCGACCTCGACGCCCTGCACGCACATCCGATCTTCCAACGCCTGCACCTGACCGGACGCCCAGCACGATGAGCCACGACCCCATCCAGGGCCGCCCCGAAGGCGCGTTCTCGAACCTGCGCCGGCGCATCTACCTGACCTACACCCACTTCGGCCTGCGCACGATCCTGTGGCGGCTGATCACCTTCCCGCTGCGCTTCACCCCGCTGCATCGGCGGCTGCGCCTGCGCACGCACGCGCGCGACCAGGAACGCCGCCGCGCCGCCGCCTGGTATCGCGAGCACGGCACGCCCGTGGACGTCGTCATCCCCAGCTACCGCGACGCCGCGCGCGTGCGCACGCTCGTGCGCTCGATCCGTCGCACCACCGCGCGCGGGATGGTCGCGGGTGATCGTCGCCGACGACGCGAGCGGACCCGAGCACCTGGCTGCGCTGCGCGCGATCGACGGGATCGACGTGCTCGTGCGAGTCCGAGCGCAACAGCGGCTTCGCCGCGAACGTCAACCGCGGCCTGCGCGCCACGCTGCCCGAGCGCGACGTGGTCGTGCTCAACTCCGACGTCGAGGCTCGCTGCCCGGCTGGCTCGAGGGCTTGCAGTACGCCGCCTACCGCGACTGCGACGTGGGGATCGTCGGCGCGCAGCTGCTCTACCCCGACGGGCGCATCCAGTTCGGCGGCACCGTGCGCAACCGCGACGCGCCCGAGTGGTTCGACCATCGCTACCGCTTCAAGCCCGGCGACTGGGGTCCCGCCGCGCAGACCAGCCCCGCGCTGGCGGTCACGGGCGCCTGCATGTACGTGCGCCGCGAGGTGATCGAGCGCGTGGGCCTGCTCGACGAGCGCTACCCGATGGCCTACGAGGACGTCGACTGGTGCCTGCGCGCGTGGCAGGCCGGCTATCGCGTGCGCTACTTCCCGATCGCCCGGCTCATCCACCACGAGTCGGCTCACGCGCGGCACCGACGCAGGGCGAGCGCGAGCTCGACTCCCAGCGCCTGTTCTGGGAGCGCTGGTCGGGCTTCTTCGACGACCGCTCGGTCTACGCGGGCGATCCGCGCCCCGGTGGGCGCGCGATCTGGCGAGACGCGCGGGCCGACGAGTACGGGGGGGACGCCGCGCGAGCCGTTCGGGACGGGCGAGGGCTCGCGGCTTCGGATCGTGTACGTGACCGAGGACACCGGCATTGGCGGCGGGCACCGCGACATCTTCGAGCACCTCAACCGCCTGGCCGACCGCGGCCACGACGTCGCGCTGTACACGCTCGGCGAGCGCCCCGACTGGTTTGAGCTGCGCGCGCCCGTGCACTCCTTCGCCGACTACGACGCGCTCGTCGCGGCGCTCGCGCCGCTCGATGCGATCAAGGTCGCGACCTGGTGGATGACCGCGCTGCCGGTGTTCCGCGCGAGCGTCGCGCGCGGCATCCCCGTGTACTTCGTGCAGGACATCGAGACCTCCTACTACCCCGACCACGAGGACGCGCGCCACGCCGTGCTCGACTCCTACCGGCCCGAGTTCCGCTACATGACGATCTCCGCCTGGAACCGCGAGCGGCTGCGCGAGCTCGGTCTCGACGCCGAGCTGATCCCGCCCGGCATCGACCTCGACACGTTCCGCCCGCGCGCAGAGGTCGCGCGTCGCGAGGACATGGTGCTCGCGCTCGGGCGCTCGAACCCGCTGAAGAACCTCCCGCTCACGCTCGACGCCTGGCGCGCGCTCGCGGAGCCCCGGCCCGAGCTGTGCCTGTTCGGGATCGAGCCCGAGCTCGCGACCGACCCGGGCATGCGCTACATGCGCTCGCCCGGCGACGAGCGGGTCGACGAGCTGTTCTGCCAGGCCACCGTGTTCGTGCAGACCTCCACCCACGAGGGCTTCGCGCTGCCGCCCCTGGAGGCGATGGCCACCGGCGCCGCGGTCGTCTGCACCGACGCGCACGGCAACCGCGACTTCTGCCGCGACGGCGTCAACTGCCTGATGCCCGACCCCAACCCGCGAGCGGTCTCGGCCGCGATCGCGCGGCTGCTCGGCGATCCCGAGTTGCGCGCGCGCCTCGGGCGGGCCGGCATCGAGACGGCGGCCGACTACGCCTGGGAGCGGCGCATCGACGCGCTCGAGGACTTCTACGAGCGCATCGCCTGCTCGCGCAGCATGGCTCGGGGCGGGGAGGTGTTGGCGGGGGGCTGCTAAGGGTTGTGGTGCCTTGATATGGCACCATTCGGTGCATATTTACGGCACCGCGATGCCGTTGGCACATCATCTCTACGAGCACACAAATCCAGCCACGACCGCGACCGGCGAGGAGTGGGTCGCGGCGGCATGGGACTCTTGACGGCGACCGGCTGGCGGGTCGTCGACCCAGTGCTCGAGCTGTGGCTGGCCAACGGCCGCGGCTGATACAGCGCGGCGGCGCAGACGTCACGACCACTGCCAGAGCGTAGAAGGAAAGTAGTCGAGCGCGACCTCCTCCAGCGACGCAAAACGCACCCCCGCCCGCAGCATGCGCTCCAGCAGGTACATGTCGCCAGGCATCTCCAGATCGGCGGCGACGAGCTCGCGCTCGAAGAAACGCAGCCCGCCATGTACCAGCGCACCCGCCCAGCTGAAGCACCCCAGTCGCGGTGGAAAGCCCATCCCGACCGAGGAGGAACCGTCGGGGCGGTGCTCCTCAAAGCCTCCGTACACGACCTCCGCCCGCTGCTCGCGCGCCAGCTCCAGCAAAGATGCGATCGCGTCGGGTCGCAGATGATCGTCGTCGTCGAAGTGCATCAACCAGCCTCCCTGCGCACGACGAGCCGCCTCGTTGCGGGCCATCGTGCTCCCCGCCAGCCAGTGCTTGCGCGGGTCATCGTGGGCGGTAATCCGCTGGCTCAAATTGGCGTATTGCACGCGCGAGTCGCCGCTGGCGAGGACTGTCTCCGCGACGTCCGGCGAGGCGCCGTCGCCAACGACGATTACCTCCAGATGCGTATGCGTCTGTCCCAACAGCGAGGGCAGCGCCCGGTCCGACAGAGCCGATCGTCCGATCGTCGCGACGGTGATCGACACCAGCGGATCGGCATCCGCGAACGGCTCGTCATAGCCGGCGTCGCCCCGCAAGCGATACAGCCGCCGCCGGTTCTCGGCCTGCTCGTCGAGGATCGCGCGTAGTGCCGGCTGCAGCCGCTGCTCGAGCAGCCCGTGAGTTGCAGAAGCATGCTCGGCGGTCTGCGGCATCTGCGCAGTCAGCTCCCGCAGCTGATCCAGCGTCGCCGTCAGCTGGTTGAGGCGGTCGACGATCAGCTCCTGCCGGCGGGCGAGATCCTCGACGCGCCCACACAGGGCGTCCAGACGCGCGGCGATCGCGCCGAAACGCCAATCGAGCGCGCGTTTCAGGCGGCCACCGATCATGGGCGGTACTCCCTGGCCGGCATGCCCTGGACGCGGATGCCGTCAGCCACCTCGGCGAGTACCACGGCACCGGCCGCGACGGTCGTGTCCGCGCCGACCCTCGTGCCGTTCACGACGACCGCTCCCATCCCAATCATCGCTCGTTCGCCGAGCTCCACGTGACCGCCGATGTTGACGCCGGGCATCAGCGAGGCGAACGCACCGATGCGATCGTGATGGCCCACCAACGCGCCGCGCGAGATCAGGGTGTGCGCTTGCACGATCGTCTCCGCGCCGATCACCGCTCCTGGTCCGACGACACAGCCGGCGGCGAGCTTTGCCGAGCTCGACACGTGCGCACGTGGATGCACGATTGTGGCCGCCTGCCATCCATGCTCTGCCAGTGCCGCCCAGTGCCCTCGACGATCACCGCCGGTGGCGATCACCGCGCGGGCCGCTTGCGGCGAGGTGGCAGGGGAGATGACGGGGAAGCCTCCGCGCACAGAACCGATCCGTGCGGCGTCGAGCGGCTCGACTAGGCCCACAACACTCCACCCCGCGTCCTGTGCCCACTCGGCGACCTCCATAGCGAACGACCCACTGCCGAGGAGATACAGCTCTTGGGATGTCTGCGACATCGCTCCCCGGCTGCTCTATACGTCGGAGTGCTCGTGGGGGTCTATGTCCATCGATCTCCACTTTCCGGACGTTTGTGCCCACCCCGGCCCAGCGACGTTGGGTCGGGATTTCGCGCTCTCCTCCAGGGTTTGGGCGTTGTTTGGGTGACGGGCGCCCCGGGCTGCGCATTTGACTTCACCGTCCTCGCCCATGAGAATGCGTTTGTACAACGCGCTAGCCGGAGTGGGAGGCCGACTCATCAGTGCCGTCCTCACTCGGAGGAAACCCACCCTCAGGCTCGCCGAGCTTTCGGGCACGCACCCTCTGATTAACGTCAACCGGAGTATAGGACATAACCGCATGCAGGAGATCTTCGAAGAATCGTGGAAGCGCGAGCGTGGGCGCTGGATCTTCGACGGAGTTGAGGTTAAGCGTCTCGTTATCCCAATCAGCCACGAGCAAGACCGTCGCGTCGAACGGACCATCGGGACGACGAAGCCGCACGAGCAAATCACGTAGAAGCTCAAAGGCTCCGCCCTCAAAGACATTAGAGCGGACGAGATAGGCAAAACCCATCGCCGCGAGGGGATACCGGTCGCGCAGGTTGTGCGCCTCCCCAATTGCCTCCTCGTAACGGTTGTTCTTGTTGTTGAGGTAGCTGGAGAACTGAGTCTTGCCGGAGATCAATGCGTCGGGCCCGCGAAGCCAATCTGAGAGTACCACGGCGTCGACCTGCTTCTTATAGAACCGACCGAGCACGTTTGTCTCTGAACTTCCGAGTTTGACGCGAGCCAGCCGCATGATTGCTGAGCGCAATGGTGCTGGCTTGAGTTGCTGAGATGAAAACGACTCGTACTCATCGAGAACTGTCGTCAGGTGGTCGATAGCTTCCTCAACACCCTGCATCTCGGGTGGCATTGCGCGCGGCATCCGCAAGCGCGGAAATACCGTGCTTGGATCAAACCCGGCGCGGCGGAGCTCGTGTGCGATGTAGACATCGAGTGACTTCGCTACCCGACCCGATTGCTGCTTCTGGGCGTGACCTTGTTCGATGGGTATGGCGAGGAGTGAACGAAGCGTCGCATAATCCGGGACGTACTGACGCTCATTCTCATGTGCGCCCAGCGGATGAGTCCAGGGAGCTAGGTTGGGATCGGCGCCTCCCAAGGCTGGATCAAGTTCGGCAAGGACATCAGGTTTTGGAGGATGGACCATGCGCCTCAGTTTGTCGGGTGCGGCGGACGCGAAGGAGCGTCGCCGCATCACGGATAGCGACGATCTCATCGTTCGTGAGGCCAATTGCGCGATTAAGAAGCACCGAGTCGACCTCAGCCACGACCATCCACCACTCGCCGCGCTTGAGCGCGGCATCGAGATTTGGACTCCGCACTGAGAGCACTCCCCAGGCCTTTGCTAGTGCCTCTGGTCCCGGTACAGGCAGGCTTGCCGCCTCGCTTGGCTCCATCTTGAGGATGCCGCCTCCGTATGCACGTCCCATGATCTCGGCTCCGAGCATCGTCAGCGAGTTCAGTGCCAGCAGCGGCAGCGCGTTGCGTGTCTCGGGGGGTGCATCATCACTTAGGCGCAAGCCAAGCATGGAGTTGAGGAACGTCGTCCGTGCGGCGTTCGTGATCAGCCGCGGATAGCGATGAGACATGTAGGTGAAGAACAGGTCAGGTACTGGAACGACCGGGGGGCGCCACCAGGGATCACGGACCGTGCACTTATAGGCGTCAGGCACGTTGCGTTCTCGCCCGAGCTTGAGGTAGGCGGTCAGGCCTCTGCTGTGTGCCTTCTTGCCGGGATGCAGTAGCCATACACGCTGACCAGAGAGCTTCAGCTCCTCCCACTGGGCCCTGGAGAACGCGAGGCCCTTCAGATGCTTGGTGCCTGGTGGGCTGATGCGCTTGAGGTGCTTCTCGTCTATGCCGTGCTTCAGCCGAGTGACCTCGGATATCGCGAAGTAGTCGTTTGCGCCCGTGACCGTTCCCAGTGTTGGCGCTCCGTACTCATCCAAGCGCGCCATGCGTTCGGTGGCTGATCTAAAGAGCTGGCGGACGTCCAGGGAGAGTGCGAGATCGCTCCACTTGCCCTCAGACGCGGGCGTAGCGCCGATTGGATCAAGCGGGTGGACGTGAGCGAGATCATCTGCCCCGTCGACGTGAAACAGGCAGAACGAGTCACACGGCCCGGTCCCGTGCGCAACCAAAAGCACGACTTTCTCGTCGGCGCCGTGGAACTGGAGTTTCTCGAACATCACGAGATTGACAACGGCAAACCTGTTTTTGAGCCAGCGTCTGATCGGCTCCGCATAGCCGACGGTTAGCAGCTCGGCCGGAAGCACCATTGCGAGTCGCCCGCTAGGCCTTAGAAAAGCCGAGGCGTGTACGAGCGTCGCTGCCCAGGAAGACGCGAGGCCGGAAAGTCGCACACCTTGTTCGAGGGCGGCTGCCACGGATCTCTTACGGACATGGCCGCTGTGTTCCTGGTAGCGAACAAAAGGCGGGTTGCCGATCACTGCGTCCTGCCAGCCCACCTTGTCTCCAATCTGTGCAGGCGTTGGAAGCTCGAAGAAGTTAGACCGCACCAGCTTCGCTCTGGCCCCTGCCTCGGCGAGCAGCGCGCCTGACGCATCGAGCGACGGTTTGTGTAGATCGACGCCGGCTAGTTGTGCCGCGATCCCGTCGGGCGTGGCGCCAAGCGATTCGAGCCGCGCTGCGGCGGCAAGTAGAAAGACTGCCTCTCCGCATGTAGGATCGAGTACCCGGGCCTCCGGGGTCCGTATGGCCCAACGGCTGAGGAACTCCGCAATCGGCGGAGGCGTGAAGAATGCGCCCCGCGCCTTGCGGAGGGCTGGGTCCGCCGAAAGCAGCGCCATGACGGGCACCATACTGTTGAGGGCGGACGGGAACGTATGTTCCCGTCCGGTGTCGCGTCGACAGGCATGCGGCAGGGAATCAAGTCAAGAAGTATCCGCTTTGGCCAGTGCTCGTCGCAAGCTTCGACCCGTGTTCGACGGTTTGATCTTCGTCCTTCAAGTCCGCATCGCGCTCGGCCGTCAATACCGATCGGCTACAGGTCCTCAGCGATGTGCGGCGCGGCGCGGTTGAACACCCAGAAGCCGAGCACGAAGATCGCCACCACGATCGCCATCGGCTCGAGCAGCGCCGCCCAACTGCCCAGGGCCTGGCCTGCGCTCAGCGTGCTGTGGTTGATCATCGCGTGACGGAACTGCTGGAAGATCGCCACGAGCGGGTTGAGCGTGTAGATGTGCCACAGCAACTGGTGGTCGGGCGGGTGCAGCAGCGGCGGTTTGTGGGCTGGGCTGTTGATCAGCTTTTCGCGTACCTGTTCGAGTGGGATGATCACCGGTGAGGCGTAGAAGAGGATCTGGCTGAACACTTCCCAGATCGGCTGCATGTCGCGAGCGCGGACGAATAGCGCGGAGAGCAACATCGCCATCCCGGTCGCGAACACGATCAGCATCGCGAGGATCAGCGGTAGCTCCAGCCAGCTGAGCATTGGGTGGATGCCCGCGATCAGCGCGAACGCCAACACCACGAGCAGGTTCAATATTAGGTTAAAGAACGCGAGCAGTACCACCGAGATCGGGATCACCAGGCGCGGGAACTGGATCTTGCGGACCAGGTTCTCTCGCTCGACGACGCTGCGTACGGCCCCACCCGTGGATTCGGCGAAGAAGGTGAACAACACGATCGACCCGAGCAACTGCACCCCGTAGTTGTCTTCGCCCGGCGCGCCATTTTTGCCGACGTGGCCGATGATCACGAAGAACGTGTACAGCACCGCAAACAGCAGCAGCGGCTTCATCACCTGCCACAGGTAGCCGAGCGCGGAGCCGAAGAACTTGAGCTTGAACTCGTTGCGCGCGATGTTGTAGGTCAGGTGCCAGAATCGTGACCAATCGTCTGTCAGCGCGCGCGGGCCGTGGATCGGCTGGCCGAGATCCTCGCTCGTGCGTCCGAGTTCTTTCGCGGGCGACTCCAACGTGGGTGTGCTCATCGCGTGCTCCCCGCTGAGCCCGCCGGATCGTGGGGCTCAGCCAAAATGGTGGGCTCCGCCGGGGCGCCGGCGCCGGTCGCCGGCTCTGCGGAGGTGGGTCCTCTGTAGCCACCGAGCCCGCCACGGCTGACGGCCGTCTCGACGGGGATCTCGACCATGCCCCCGCTCTGGACCATCCCGCTGACGACGAACGAGAGGCCGCCGGCGAAGCGGTCGATCACGTCCAGGCCACCCCCGCGATGCGTGATCGTCAGCACCGGGTGATAACGCCCCGGGGCGAGCATGTTGTGGAAGGAGAACGCGAACACCGCCTGCTCTCCAGCCTGGAAGCCGCCCGTGTGCTCCTGGTCGCGCTCGGTCGTGGAGACGATCACGGGCTGGCGGTGCTCGTTGAACAGCGTCAACGTCACCGCTGGGTCGAGCACCTCGGTGTTGAACTCGACCATCACCTTCAGCGTCAGCGGTTGTGACTGCGGCGCCACCGCGATCTTTTCCTGCGGGTGCTCGCCCAGCCACACCTCCCGTACCCGCGCGGCCCCATCACCCATACGCGCGCTGCCGACATCCGGGTCGACATAGCCGACCTCGCGACCGAACGCCAGCTCGAGGTAGCGGTCGGCGACGTCGCGCGGATCGCCGATGCTGACCTGCTCGCCCCGGTCGAGCAGCATCGCCCGATGACAGAAGCGCGTGACAGCGCCCATGTCGTGGGTCACGAACACGATCGTGCGACCTTCGTCGCGCATGCGGTTGAACACGTCGAAGCACTTCTGCTGGAACGCCGCATCGCCGACCGCGAGGACCTCGTCTATCAAGAGGATGTCGGCGTCCACCTGAATCGCCACCGAGAACGCCAGGCGCACGTGCATACCCGAGGAGTAGTTCTTGAGCTTGAGGTCCTGGAACTCCTCCAGCTCGGCGAACTCGATGACCCGCTCGTAGCGAGCGCGCGCCTCGCGGGGGGAGAGGCCGAGCATGATCCCGTTGAGCGTGACGTTGTCGAGCGCGGCCAGGTCGGGATTGAAGCCGACGCCCAGCTCGATGAACGTCGACATCCGGCCGTTGCACCAGATCTGGCCCGTATCGGCACGGTAGATACCGGCTAGGCACTTCAGCAGGGTGCTCTTGCCGCTGCCGTTGCGTCCCACGATCCCGAAAAACTCCCCCGGCTCGATCTGAAACGAGATGTCCTTGAGCGCGTGCAGCCGCTCGTGACGGGTGCGTTTGAAAGGGTGAAGCGCTCGCTCCTTCAGCGTGTGGCTGCGCTCCTCGGGGATCTTGAAGCGCTTGTCGAGCCCGCGCGCGGCTAGGGCGGGGCGCCCAGAAACCGTCCTCTCGCTCGAAGCCGTCATCGCTAGAGCGTATATCGGCGTGCCGATCTCCCGGGCCGGACTCCCGCGAACAACCCGCAGTGAGGCACAGGTGCGGGCGAGCGGCGCTTCCCTGCCGAGGGGGACGATCAGGCTCTGCGAAACGGTCGCCCCAGCGCCCGACCCGCAGCGCGAGCGATCGCGAACAAACCCGCTGCAAGACCGTACAGCGGGCGGCCGAGAGCGGGACGAGCGCTGAGCGCGAGCAGCGCGCGCTGCAGATCCTCGGGCAGCGATCCATGGGGGCCGACGAGGCTGCGACCGGCGCCGACTTCGGCGAGCAGCGCCTCGTAGTCGCGCAACACCAGCTCGCGTTCGTCGATCAATATCTGCACCACCTCCTGATGAGCAGCGGTCAGCTCGCGTTCGCGCTCGACCGCGTCGCGACTCAGTGTCGCCGCGACACGCACGGGCGCGCCTGCCGCTTCGCGATAGATCTCCGCCATCGCCCTGGCCGTGCGCTCCCACGTCAGGCCGCGCGCGGCCTCGGCGAGCGCACGCACGTGCTCGGCGCGGGCCTGCGGATCGACGAGCAGCGGATACCCGGTGGTGGCGCTCTGAGCGGGGTCGTCCGGGATGATCGTCGCCGCATCGGCGATCGTCCCCTCTGCGAGCGAGGATGTGGCTGCGAACAGGCACGGCACGCCCTGTAGCCCGGACTCGAACGGAACGAGCCCGAAGCCCTCGTGCAGCGAGGGATAGACGATCGCGTCCGAATGAGCCGTCAGCCACGCCTTCTCATCCTCCTCGACCGGCCCCAGGTCGCTGACACACCCGCGCAGATCCGGGTGCGCATCCAGCCACTCGCGCTCAGATCGCCGCGAGGACCCGTGCGGGACGTGAGCGCCGGCGAACACCAGCGCGCCCTGCCAGTCGTGACGTGCTCGCAGCTGCGAGAGCAGCTCCAGGGCGAACACCCTGTTCTTGTGCGTGTAGTCGGCGCCCAAGCAGAGCAGGAAGTCGCTCTGCACGCGCTCATTCAACGCCGCCGGCCTGCGGGGCTCGGCCGCGGAGTCGTGGTCAAGTCCAGGCGGCACGATCCTGATGCGCTCCTCCTCCACCAGATCCTGCTCCAAGAGTCGCGCGCGGGTGTCCGCGGAGAAGACCACCACGCGCTCGGCCGCCGACATGCCGTGACGCGCCGATCGACGGTAGTCCGCGTAGGCCTCCGCGTCAGGGAAGTAGCTGGGGTTCTCGTAGGCGATCAGGTCGAGCTGGGAGAGCACGATCTGCTCGCCGAGATCGCATGCGAGCCCGACGTCCTCATGGGAGAAGGCCTGCACCGGGCGGTGGAAGACCGCGCTTGCGGGCGTCGTGCCCGCCACGACCTCCCGAGCGTCGAGGATCTCTGTGTTCGGCAGCTCGCCCAGCAGCTCCAGAGTGGCGCGGTCGATCTTCTCCCCACGCACCAGTACCCGCTGGCGAAGCTCTGCTGTGTGGGCGAGCGCACGAACCAGTTCGAGCACGTGGACCTGGGTGCCCATCCGCGTTCCGTCAAGCGCGCGGGCATCGATCGTCACCTCAAGGCGCCCGCTCGTATGCGTTTGTTCTGCGTCGCTCATGGTCCGAAGCCCGGCTGCGCTCTCGGACGGCCGCGGCCGTCCGAGAGCGCAGCCTAGAGCAGCGCGTCGCCGCCCGGGGGCCGTGGGCGATAATGGGCGCGAAGTCGCGCCGATGACTGCCGAGGACCAGACCACACCAACGGCCCGCGCCGCCGAGACGCTCAGGCGGGCGCCCGGCGTCGCCCCCGTGCCCGGGCGCGGTCCACGCGTGTTCCTGCGCCGGCTGCTGCTGCGCGTGCTGCGCCCATATACCCACCATCAGCACGAGCTCGATACCCAACTCGTCGCCGCTTTGCGCCACCAGCAGTCGGCGATCGAACGCCACACAGAGCAGATCGAGCGCTTGGAGGAGCTCGCGCGCGAGCTGATTCTCACGGCCGAGTCTTTGCGCCGCGCGAGCACCGACGCCGCCGGGGACGCTGCCGCTGCGCGGCGCAGCATCGAGCCGATCGCGGCCGAGCTGTACGCCCCGCCGTACATGGCCGACAGCCCGTTCGAGCTTCGCTCCACGCCCGTCGGAGAGGCACTTGGCTTCTCCACCCCCGTCGCTGGCGCAGAAAGCGCGGATCGGGGTGGCACGGAGGGCGACTATGTGGCGTTCGAGCAGCTGTTCCGCGGCCCCGCCGAGCGCGTGGCCGAGCTCCAGCGGCCCTACCTCGGGCTGGTCGCAGACCATCAGCCGGTCCTCGACGTCGGCTGTGGTCGCGGCGAGTTCCTTACGCTGCTCGCCACCGAGGGCATCGCCGCGCGCGGAGTCGATGGCGATGCCGGCATGGTCGCGCGCTGTCGCTCGCTCGGGCTCGAGGTTGTGCAGGACGATGCCAACGAGCACCTCGCCGGTCTGCCGGACGGCTCGCTCGGCACGGTCTTCTGCGCGCAGGTGATCGAGCACCTGCCCCACGAGCAGCTGCGTCGGCTGCTCGAGCTCTCGTTGCGCAAGCTCGCACCCGGCGGGCTGTTCATCGCCGAGACCGTCAACCCGCACCGGATCTCCTCGCTGAAGACCTTCTGGGTCGACCTCACCCACGAGCACCCAATCTTCCCCGAGGTCGCGCTGGCGATCTGCGCGATCGCGGGCTTTCAGTCGGGCTACGTGTTTGCCCCCGGGTTTGACGGCTTCGAGCGAGCTCGTTTCGACTCCCCTGCCTACGCGGTGGTCGCGAGCGCACCCGATACGAGCAGCGAGATGGAGGACGTCACCTGATGTCGATCCAGCTGCTGATGCTCGCGACGCCCTCGACGCTGCCGCAAGCGCGCGTGCTTGCGGACTCGCTGCATCGCCACCAGCCGGATTGGCCGCTGGACGTTCTGTTCGTCGGGCGCGAGCGCGAGGCGGACGCTGCGGTGCAGCAGTTGCCACTGCGCCCGGTCGCCGACGAGCTCGACCTCGACATCGAAAGCCTGATCGCTCGCTACGACGAGGTGGACCTGATCGCGCTGCTGCTTCCACTGGTGCTTCGCTCCTACGCCGCGCGCGGCGCCGGAGCACTTTTCCATCTGCCGCCGACCGCGTGGGTGCTGGACGACCTCGCTCCTGTACAGGCGGCGCTCGAGACGCGCAGCGTGCTGCTCGTCCCGCGGATGAGCGCCGATATCCCCGACGACGGGCTGCAGCCAACCTGCGCGCAGATGGAGCGCTACGGGCGCATGGACGAGGCGATCATGGGCGTCGACGGCTCGCCGGGCGCCGACGGGTTCCTGGTGTGGTGGGGCGCACAGGTGCAGCAGACACTCGGATCGCTCGACGGCCGTCGCGCCGGCGCCCGGCCCGAGGACCGAGCCTGGTTGGGACGCATGCTCGAGCTGGCGCCCGCGCGCTTTGCCACAGGAGTGCTCGACGATCCAGGGTGCAACCTCTCGATGTGGAACCTGCACCTGCACACACTTCAGTCGAGCACCGAGAGAACGCTCGTCGATGGCGCCCGACCGTTGCGCTGGCTCGATCTCCCCGACTTCAGGCCCGACCGTCCCCATCAGCTGAGCGCCGGCGCCAGTCGCGTGCGCATCAGCCGCTCGCCGGCGTTGCGCGAGCTGTGCCTCACCTACGCGCACGAGCTCGAACGGGCCGGATGGGCGGCCGTCGATCGTCGCCAGGACATCGGCCGGCGTCTGGCCGATGGGCTCGTCTACGACGATGCCCTGGACGCGCTGCGCTCGCGTGCGGAAGCGCTCGGCGAGCGCTACGAGGATCTGTTCGATCCAGACGGCGAGGACGCGTGCGCGTTCGCAAGCTGGCTCGAAGGCCCCGCGCCGGCCGGCGCCGCATACGGCGTCAACCGCTACGTGTACTACCGCGTCGCGCGTGAGCGCCCCGACGTGATGCGCGCCTATCTCGATCTCGATGGCCCCGACGGCGCTGACTACGTGGAGTGGTGTTGGGTGTTCGGGCGCGAAGAGGTTTCGATCCCCGATCGCTTCATGCCGCCGCAGCCCGGCTCCGCGCTCGCTCCACCGTCCGGCGACGGCGATCGGGGGACCGATCAAGCCCACGAGCCGAGCGCCCCCCGGCCGGCGGATGGTTCGATCCCCGCGCGCGAGATCACGGCTGAGTTGTCGGTGGCCGCGGGGGGGCCCGAGCGTCCGCCGCTGAGCTCTCAGAACGGGTCGCAGCCGGCGGTGCGGGTCACGGGCTACCTCAGTCACACGCTCGGGCTGGGGGCTGCCGGTCGTGGCTACGCGCAGGCGCTTCAGGCTGCTGGTGTCGCCGTGAGTACCGCGAGCGTGCCGCTGCACCATCTGGAGCTGCCCGTCGAGCTGCAGGCCGGCTATGGCCGGCACGGATTCGAGGACGTCGTCCACGATGGTCTCCATCACGGGTTCGAGATCGTCGCGGTCAACGCCGACGAGCTCCCGAGCTTCGTCGCTCGCCTCGGCGAGGATTACTTCCAAGGGCCGCGCATCGGCATCTGGGGCTGGGAGACCGACACGATTCCGGCGCGCTGGCAGCGCGCGTTCGCGCTGGTGCAGGAGATCTGGGTGTACTCGCGCTTCATGGCGCAGAACATCGGCGCCGCCGCGCCCGTGCCCACGATCGCCCTGCCGCCGCCCGTGCAGCCTCCGGTCGAGCCGGCGCAGCCACAGCGTTTGGACGTGCCCGACGAGGGCTTCCTGTTCCTGTTCGTGTTCGATTACCTGAGCACGATCCAGCGCAAGAACCCCGTCGGCCTGATCGAGGCGTTCAAGCGTGCCTTCGCGCCTGGCGAGGGGCCGCGGCTGCTGCTGAAGACGATCAACGGGCCGCTGCGACCGCTGGCCGAAGAGGAGGTGCTGTGGGCTGCCCACGGACGTCCCGACATCCATGTGATCGACCGTTCACTCAGCGGGGAGGAGCTCAACGGCCTGATGGCCGCCTGCGACGCCTATGTCTCGCTGCACCGCTCCGAGGGGTTCGGCCTGACGATGGCCGAGGCGATGGCGATCGGCAAGCCGGTGATCGGCACCGGCTACTCCGGCAACCTCGACTTCATGAACGCCGAGAACAGCTACCTCGTCGACTACGAGCTCGGACGTGTCGGACCGGACTGTGAGATCTACCCTCCCGAGGGCGCCTGGGCGATGCCCAGCGTCGAGCACGCCGCGCAGCTGATGCGCCGAGTTGTCGAGCGGCCCGAGGAGGCCGCAGCGATTGGCGCGCGGGCGCGGGAGGACGTTCTGCGCGAGCTCTCTCCGCAGGCCACCGGGAGGGCGATGCGGGGGCGGTTGGAGGAGCTCGCGGGCGAGTAGTTGGCGTATGGACTATGTGCTAGCTTCGCAACTCAAATATCCATGCACACGCGGAGGGACTCAATGACCGCAGCAACCAGTCGGACCGTTACCACGATCACGCCCCTGCTGTTTGGCAAGCGCAAGCCGGTTGCTCCCGCTGTTGCCTCGCAGTACCACGGGACCGACACCGAGCTCGACATCAAGGGCGCGCAGAAGAAGGCATAAGGCGTTTCACTCGGGCGGACTCCGATCGTTCTCGTAATAACCCATTCGCGAGACGATCACGCGCCGAGCATTCTCGACGAGCTGACGGCGCGCGGGGTGCGCGCCGTCAGACTCGACACCGATACTCACGGCGAGCGTTCGATGGCGGAGCTCGTCGTAGATGGGGGCCGGGTTCGGACGCTTCTGCACGCCGGTGGTCACGAACTCGACGGCGAGGACGTAACGGCCGTCCTCTATCGGCATCTGCACCTGCGCGAGGCGCCGCTCATCCTTGACTCCCAGGCTCGCGAGTTGGCCGAGTCGGAGCTTCGCGCCACGCTCGAGGGCGCACTGCTGGCGATCGACGCCTACTGGCTCAACCATCCCTACGCGAACCGGCTGGCGCGCAACAAGCCGCTGCAACTGGCATTGGCGGCCAGCGAGGGATTGTCTGTGCCCGAGACGAAGATTACAGACGATCCCGAAGAGATCCGCGCACTGCACCGCCGCTGGGATGGGGCGATGGTCGCAAAGCTGGTGGGAGGGCAGATCGTCGCGCCAAACGTTGACGAGCAGTACGTCGTTCACACAACGCTCGTCGAGGAGGCGGACCTGGGCTCGAACGCTGCGCTGGCGGCATGTCCGGCGATCTACCAGCGTCGTGTGAAGAAGGCCTTTGACCTGCGCGTGACGATCGTCGGTGAGCGTCTGTTCGCGTGCCGCATTGATTCCCAGCACAGTGAGCGGGCAGCCGTGGACTGGCGCAAGGCGGGCCCCGGCGCACTGCCGATTCGCGAATGCGACCTGGACGGCGACACCGCCGGCAAATGCCTGGCGCTGATGCGGCGTCTGGGTATCGACCTCGCAGGTCTCGACCTGATCGTCACTCCGGAGGGCGAGACCGTGTTCCTGGAGGTGAATGCGATGGGTCAGTGGTTGTGGGTGCAGGAGCTCACGGGCATGCCGATTGCCTCGGTGATCGTCGATCAGCTGCTGGACGGGGGACGTCGGCCACGCTCCCCGTCATCGATGTGCGCGCCGGTTCTCAAGTGAGAACCGTGCGACCGACGTTGCCCCATGGGCAGTACCTCGTGCTCGGGCTGGGCAACGCCGGCCAGGCGGCGGTCGATGCGCTGATTGCGATCTTCGGGGCCGAGTGCGTCCACGCGTGGGACGGCAAGACGGTAGGCGAGGCGCGTATCGTCGCACGGCGATTGCGCCGTCGAGGTGTCGACGTCCAGTTGGGCGGCGATGGACTCGACGCGCTCGATTCGATCGGGCCGAGCGCGACGGTGGTCAAGAGCCCGGGTATCGATTTCGATATCCCCGTCCTCCAGGCGGCGGCCGCCCGCGGCCTCGAGGTGTTCGACGAGCTCGAGCTCGGCTGGCGTATAGCGAAGCGCCCGATCGTCGGTGTCACCGGTACCAACGGCAAGTCCACCACTGCGAAGCTGATCGCGGCGGTACTCAAGGGGACCGGCGAGCCCGCACATCTGGTCGGCAACACCGAGTTCGGGCCGCCCCTGTCGATGGCTCCCGCCGACGGATGGACCGTGTGCGAGGTATCGAGCTTCCAGCTCGAGGCCTCGCCGTCTTTCCTTCCCGACATCGCCGTCTTCACCAACTTGACGCCCGAGCACCTGACTCGTCACCTCACGATGGAGAGCTACGGCGCCGCCAAGCGCTCGATGTTCGTACGCGAGCAGCGCACCGCGGGAGCCGCGATCCTCAACTGCGACGATTCCCACGGCCGGCGCATCGCGCGAGATGTGACTGCGCAGGGAGGCCGTGTGCTCACCTACGGCTTCGCCGCCGACGCCGACGTCCAAGTCGAGCACGCCGACTGGGACGTGCGCGAGGCGCGACTTGTGCTGCGCACGCCGGTGGGGGCGATCGAATGCACGACGCGCCTGCCCGGAGCCCACAACGCAGCCAACGCAGCCGCTGCCTTCGCGGTGGGGCACGCGCTCGGTCTGCCGGGCGAGCAGATCGCCCGTGCACTGGCTGACGTGACATCGCCGCCTGGGCGTTGGGAGGTCATCAGCGAGTCCGAGTCTTTCGACGTGATCGTCGACTACGCGCACACTCCCGACGGCATCCGCCAGCTGCTGCAGGCCGCGCGCGCGGTTGTGGAAACGCGCGAGGGAGCTGCTTTGCGCACCGTCTTCGGTGCGGTCTCCACGCGCGATTCGGAGAAGGCGCGCGCAAGTGGCCAGGTCGCACGAGAGTTGAGCGATCACCTGATTCTGACGACCGGCTCGGCCCCTCGTGATCCGCGCATCTTGCGCTTGGACGAGCTGCGCAAAGCCGCCACGAGCGGAGGAACGCTCGAAACCGTTCTCGAGCGCCCGGCCGCGATCGAACGCGCCATCGAGCTGGCCCAGCCCGGTGATGTCGTCGTCGTCCTGGGACTGGGCCGGCTTCAGCGGATCGTTCTCGAATGCGGCCGGGACGGTCTGGCCGAACGACGACCGCCAGGTGGCGCGCGAGACGCTGGCCCGCATGGAGTCCTCGGTATGGAGCTGATACTCGCCACACACAAGCTGGCCGACCCCGGTGGAGCGCCGACCTACACACTGACCGTCGCCGAGCAGCTCGCGCGCCTGGGGCACTCGATCACCCTCTACACGCGTGAGCTAGGAGCCGTCGCTGAGCTTGCTCGCGAACGGGCGCTGCGTGTGACCGCCCACGCCGAGGATCTGCCGGTGGAGGTCGATGCGGTGATCTCCGGTGTAGATCGCAGCCTGACGCTGGAGCTGGCTGCACGATACCTCCGAGCCACGCGACTGTTCATCGTCCACGGCAGCGAAGAGATACACCTGCCGCCACCGGTGTCGGGCGCCGTTGCGGCGACGATAGTGCTGAACGACCTGCATGCAGCACGCGCCGCGTCCTGTGTCGGCGCCGGCGAGGTGGTGCGCCTGCGTCAGCCCGTGGATCTGAGGCGCTTCAGTCCATCGGGTGTCCCCGGCGATCGCCCAACACGTGTCCTGCTGCTTGGCAACTATCACCGGAGCACAGCCGGGCGTGCGGATGTCCTGCGCGAAGCGTGGGCCGACGCTCAGCTCGATTGGCGCGAAATCGGTGGTGTGACGCAGACGCTCGACGTACCGCAAGAGATCGCCCGGGCCGACATCGTCGTCGGTTACGGGCGCTCCATGCTGGAGACGATGGCCTGCGGGCGCCTTGCCTACGTACATGACCATTCCGGCTCGGAAGGCTGGATCACGCCGGAGTCCTACGAGCGTATGGAGGCCGGCGGGTTTGCGGTCGCCGCCGTCCGTCCTCCGCCGAGCCTCGACCAGCTGCGGTCGGACATTGAGGCCTATCGCTCCGATTGGGGCCGTGCCGGTCACGATCTCGCTCGCGCCTATCACGACGCCCGCGACCACGCGACCGAAATCGTGACGTTGATCGAGCGGCTCCAGCCGGGAAAGGTGGATGCTCCGACGTCGATGCTGCGCTCCGTCGAGCTCCTGGCGGAGTCCCAACTGCGCGCCGAGCTGATGGCCGAGCACTACCGCATCGAATCCAAGCAGTGGTTTGGTGAGTTGCAGGGCCTACAGGAGCGGATCGCTCGTGAACGGGGCGCACGGCACGACGCGCGGACGGCGCTTGAGAGCGAGCGCGATGGGGCGCAGCGCGCTGCGGCCGAGACGCACGAGCGATTGCTCGCATTCAAGAGGACCCGGCGCTACCGGCTGACGCAGGCGCTGGTGCGGCCACTTGACATGCTGCGTCGCCGCAATCAGAGCTGAGCAGAGGCCGATCCTGGTCGCAGGACCTCCATCCATTCATAGCCCACAGGCGCTTTGCAGATGCCGGCCGCCGCCGTGACGGGCGCGACGTGCACCTGGTAGGGCTGAGAGCCCTGCGGCACGAGCACGACTGGCCCCAACCCACGAGTGTCGGGGTCAATGTCATCGCCGCTGCCGGGATGCAGACTGCCGCCGCCGCGTACGACGGTCAGGGTGTGATGTCCGGCGCCGAGCGTGACGGTGCCGACGTGCAGGAACTGGTTGGGGTAGCGCTCTTCGTAGGCGAGCGTGCCAACCGACCGCCCGTCGATCTGGAATTTGACGGGTCGTCCCACGGTCCCTTCCATCCACACGCTGTAAGTGGCCGGGCGCGTCAGCGTGAAGGAGACTCGATCGCTGCCCGCACCGTAGGCGACCAGCTCGTTGCCTTGGGCTTTCCAGTAGTCCGGATGCACGCCGGCGGATAGGGTGACTTGTGTGGCTTTGGGTGCGGTTACGTAGGCCACCGAGGCCCCGGGACCGGCATGGCGCAGGTCCTTCTGCAGTACGCGGCAGAAGGTCGCGGTGCGCTCGTGTGGGAGCCCCGACAATGGAAAGTGAACGTAGACATCCGATGCGGGGCGGGCACGCCGCCACACATCGAAGTAGGGCGTCTGCTGCACGAGGTCCCAGTTGGCGGGCGCTCGTACGGTCAGAGGGCCGCGTGGGGTAACGATGAGGTTGAACTTCTGCATGTAGGCAAGGCCGACCTGGTTGAGGCTGAGCGAGAAGCCGATCCCGTTTGGCTCGACCACACCCGGTGCGAGTTCGAATTCGCCTTTGGACGGGTTGACGGTCGAGGTTCCCTGCTCTTCGCGCAAGAGATACTCGGCGTACTCGTCAAACGCCGGAAACAGAGTTGGACCCTGTCCGGCGTGGCGCTTGCCGATCGCTGCCAGGTCGTGATAGCGCGCCGCGGGAGCGAGCGTCGTGTCGTGGTAGACGATCGCGTTGCCGTACAACACGCCGCCTGCGATTACAGCCGCGGCCAGCCAGCCCACCAACGCGAGCGCACGCCGCCGGTTCTGCTGCAGCGCACTTACGCCGACGAACGCCAGCGTGAGGGCGAAGACCCCGGTGATCGTAAACGCCTTGAACTGCAGCCAGGCGGTCGTGTGGGCGATGTAGTAGGCAAGCGCGATCGGCGCGGCGATGCCGATGAATGCCACGACCCATCGCCTGCGGCCGAGCGCGTAGAGGATGCCGAGGACCGCAAAGACGATCACGAACATGTCCAGGCGGTGAGTCATCGTCACATGCACCAGCGGGAAGCGGTAGTCGCCGTTCAGCCACACCCCGGCGGCCGACCAGTCGGGCACAGGCGCGGAGAGGTTGCCGAGCCCGAGGTCGACGGTGCCGCCGATCGCGCTGCCGGCGATTCCGCTTAGCTGGGTCGCGGCGCTGATGAGCCCCGGCAGCGAGATGACGATCGCGATCGCCGCGAGCAGCGCCCAATCCGCGAGCGCGCGCAGACGGTCGCGCTGGATGAGCGTCACGACGAACAGGCCGGCCAGCAGCAAGCCGAGCCATGGCGCGACCCCGTCGCTGAACGCCGCGAACGCTCCCGAGATCGCAACAGCAGCAGGCAACACGGACCATCGCGAGCCTTCCCCAGGGAGTCGCTCCGCCAGGACCGCGGCGACGATCATCAGCAGACTCGCCGCCGTCAGCTCCTTGATCCCGCCCTCCAGTGCGTAGGCATAGAGCACGGTCGGCTGGATCGCGACGGCGGCCCCGAGGGCCCGCAGCAGTCCGTTGCGGGTGAAGCGCCCGAGCAGCGAGTAGATCGCCAGAGCACCCATCGCCGCGGCGAACGCGTGATACATCTGGTAACACCACGCGACGTTGGTGCGGATCAGCTTGGCCACCACGCCGAGCGTCGCCTGCGCCCCTCCGGGATAGCCGATGCCGACGAGCTTCTGCACGTCGACATGGAACGACGAGTCGTTCCCCACAGCCGCCCGCCCGGCCTGAGCCAGATGCTGGGCGAAGTCCATCTGCAACCCGATGTCCACGATGCGCGTGTAGCCGGTCCAGGTCGGAGTGCCGGTCAGCAGTGTTGGTGCGCCGATCGCCGCGAAGGCCGCGAGTCCGGCGAGCGCTCCCCAGGGGATCCCGTGTAGGCGAGGCAGTCGCAGCGCTCCGGCTCGCCACTCCAGTCCAAAACCGGTCAGGGCGAGGGCGAGCACGATGTAGCCCGCTGCCGGCGCCAGCCAGTCGATGTACGTAGCGAAGGAGCAGGTCGCCACCAGCAGTGCGAAGCCCACGGGCGCCACCAAACCGGCCGGTAGCCAGCCGGCGCCCAGTCGGCGTACCAACAGTCCCCCGCCCACGCTGAGGCCGAGCAGGATCAATGGAAACAGGATGCAGCCGCAGATGAAGGCGCCGATCATGTGCTTGTGTCCCGTGTGGGCAAGGACGGAAACCTATCGGGCGTAACGGCTGTAGCACGCTACTTGTGGACCGCATAGTCTTGCGCGGGTGTCAATCTCAGTCGCGTTTGACCAGACACAGGCCCGAATCAATCGGACCGGACTTGGGCGCTATCCATCAGAGCTCGAGTCCGCGCTGCGAACACGTGGAAATGTGAGGCTCATCGGTTTGGGCGCTGTACGTGAGCCAGCTTCATCGAACGCCAAGCGCATCATGCAGGGATTGAGACGAGAGGGCCTGTATTACCCGCACGGGCTGGCGCACGCCGCGACGCGCGCGGGCGCACAGATCCTTCACGTTCCCGCTCCCGCGCCCGTGAGAAGCATCGAGTTGCCTCTCGTCATCACGGTTCATGATCTACTTCCCCTGCGCTTGCCGCATCTTTTCACTCGCCAGACGCGTGCGCATACGCGCCTGTACATACCGTTCGTGCGACGAGCTACCCGAGTGATAACGCCCTCACACCACACTCGTGGCGAGGTGATCGAGTTCTTGGGTATGCCTGAGGATCGCGTTGTCACAGTCCCCGAGGGCTGTTCCGAACGCTTTCGACCGCGCGCGGTCGACCGCGATCTGCTTTGTCGAGACTTTGGCATAACCGGCCCCTATGTGCTCTGCGTGGGCACTCTTGAGCCACGCAAGAATCTGGTAACCGCATTGCGCGTGTTTAGACGAGTGAACGCGGTTCTACCGGATGTCGAGCTCGTGATAGTCGGTGGCGGCGGCTGGCGCAATCACCTATTCGAGGAGGAGTTGGGCAGGGATGCTTCGCTGCGACGGCTGCGTTTGACTGGCTTTGTGCCGGATGAGCGACTGATCGATCTCTATGCGGGTGCGGCCTGTTTTCTTTTCCCTTCATTGGGAGAGGGTTTTGGACTGCCCCCGCTCGAGGCGATGGCGTGCGGCGCTCCGGTCGTGATGAGTGATCGCCCAGCCCTGGGAGAGTTGGGCGGCGGAGCTCTACAGGCTCCTCCTTGCGATGTCGAAGCATTGACCGATCATGTCCTCACAGTGTTGCAAGACGCTCGGCGAGCAGGGGACCTGCGCTCCGCCGGACGTGCTCGCGCCGAGGAGTTTACATGGGATGCGGTGGCGCAGGCGACCGAGGACGTATACCACGAGGCACTGGCCGCGGGTGGCTGAGAGGGGCTCCGCGGCGACGGTCCTGCGGGAAGGCGCATGGCGTTGCGCCAACGCTCGTCGAGGCGGCCAGCTGGGCGGCGGCGGCCTGCGCCGTTCGGTGTGATTACGATGTCGTACGTGTCCACTCCGATCGAGCATGCGGCGGATGAGATCGCCATGTCCGACGGGGAAGGACAGCGCGATCATCTCGACTCCCCCGAGGCCGGAGCGCGCTTCATTCGTGGCGGATTTTGGATGACGGCCGGGTATGGCATCAACCTGCTGCTCAGTCTTGCGTCAATCCCGTTTGTGATACGTTGGCTCGGTCCTGTCGGTTACGGTCAATTTGCGACCGTAACTGCCGTCGTCTTCATCATCGCCGGTTTCACCGAGGCAGGTCTCACGAGCTTGGGCGTTCGTGAGTATTCGAATCGCCCAAGAGCTGACGGTGCCTTACTGCTTCGCAATCTGATCGGCTTGCGTCTCGCGGCGACTGCTGTCGCGATCCTTGTGACAATGCCCGTCATGGCGATAGCGGGATCCCCCGCCGTGGTTGTTATGGGACTGCTCGTCGCCGGCATCGCGCTGCTGGTCAAGCTGATGGGCGACAATTTTGGTATTCCACTGAGCGTCGAACTGCGTCTTGGCTGGGTGGCCGTCACAGGGTTTGCCTATCAAGTGACGCTATGTGGTGGATATATCCTGCTCGTCCTCGTGGGCGCCGGAGTTGTGCCCATGCTAGCCGCAGGCATCCCCGCTGCGGCCGTACTTCTGATTGGCACCGGGCTCTTGGTGCGTAATCAGGTCGCCGTCCTACCCGCATTCAACATCGCCATGTGGAAGCCGATGGTAAAGGAGACCCTGCCCTTCGCGGCGGCAGCGGCTGTCGGCATCGTCTACTTCCGCGAGGCGCTGATTCTCATGTCATTTCTTTCCACCGAACGGCAGACTGGATATTACTCGGCGGCCTTTCGCATCGTGGAGGTGCTTACGGTCATACCGTGGGTTCTGGCATCGTCTGGCCTACCGATCTTCGCACGTGCCGCACGCGACGATTTGCCACGTCTGCGATACGCACTTCAACGCCTTCTTCGAGGTAAGTTTCATCTTGGGTGTGTGGATGTCTGCTTCTACGATTGTGGGTGCTCATTTGGGAATCGCGGTTGTGGCCGGCCCAAAGTTCAAGCCGTCGGTGTCGGTTCTGGAGATCCAGGGATTGGCTATTATCACTAGCTTCCTAGCCGCGGTCCTGGGATACACCCTACTATCTCTCCGTGAATATCGACCACTGTTGCACGCCAATGCGATTGCGGTGACGATTGTCACCGTCCTCTCTTTCGCTTTGATCCCTGCGTACGGAGCTAAAGGGGCCGCGATCGCCCCGACGTTTGCGGAGGCTTGCCTCGGACTTCTCTACGCTTGGGGCTTGACTCGAGGGTCGGCACGTATTCGAATTTCGTTGCGGATAGTTCCAAGGGTTGCGTTGGGTCTCGGGGTGGCGCTGCTCGCGGTTTATCTCCTACCGTTGTCATCGGATGTAATCAAGCTCGTCGTCCTGACGGTTATTTACTTCCCCCTGCTCTATGTCATGAAGGTAATCCCACCCGAGCTTCTCGACGCATTGGCCCGGCGCGCATGAGTGCGATACCGCGCTTGAAGATCGCCCTGTCGGCGCCGGATGTCAATACGGCGGGCGGCATCGAGCGAATAGTGACCGAAGCCGCCAACTGGTTGGTTCGAGCGGGCCATGAGGTCACGGTATACGCGGCACGCGTCGATCGCCATGTGCTTGACGAGGGGGTAAAGGTCAAGGTAGTACGTGTCCCGGCCAAGCTCGACGTGTTTCTCGGCATAGGATTCCGTGGTAGGGCAAAGAGAATGATCGAGGCCGATCGACCGGACGTGCACGGTGCGTTTAGTGCGCTCTCGCCGTTAGGAGGCGTGTACTGGATCCCCAGCGTCCATCGTGTGGCCTATGACCTCCTGCTCGAGTGGCGAAAACCGTTCCAGCAGTTGCCGGTCAAGCTCCATCCTTTTCATCGCACGCGTCTGCATTTCGAGCGTCAGGTTTTTGCAGATGGCTATGAGCGATTGCTGGCGTTTGCGGAGGGCACCAGGTCGGACGTGGTCAGACTGTACGGGCTGCCGCCACAAGCGCTTGACGTGCTGCCGGTTGGATACGATCCCGGAGCTTTCAATCCCGTCCGCAAAGGCCAAATGCGCCGAGAGGCGCGAGCACATCTTGGCTACGGGCCGGACGATCGTGTGTTGCTCTTCGTTGCCAATGAGCTCGAGCGCAAGGGCTTTCGTTGCCTGATTGAAGCTGTTGCCCTGCTGGATCAGCCATCGGTCAAGGTGCTCGGCGCAGGACGAGTTGCGCCAGACGCCTACAGGCGGCTGATCGTGGAGGAGGGGCTTGGCGATCGTGTACAGTGGATCGGAAGCTCCAATGACGTTGGCTACCTACACGCTGCCAGCGACGCCTTTGTGCTCCCTACTCGCTATGAGGCGTGGGGGCTGGTGATCGTAGAGGCACTTGGCAGCGGACTACCAGTAGTCACTTCTCGTCAGGCCGGTGCGGCGATCACTGTCCGCCACGAACAGACCGGGCGCCTTCTCGAGGATCCCGAGGATGTCGGCGAACTCGCCGATGCGCTGAGTTGGGCGCTGTCATCTCAGCCTGGCAGCTCTGAGGAGATCGCATCCTCGGTTCACGCCTACACCTGGAAGGAGATCGTCGGCCGCTATGAGAAAGTTCTGCGCGAAGTAGCTGCTCAAGGTCGAAACGGACCGCCGGCACGTCGGTGACAGATCTACTCAGCGCGACCATTGATGCAGACAGACGCCTTCGCATCGTATGGAGTGCACACAGGCATCAAGAGTCAGTCAGCTGAGCGTAGGCATCGGCTATCCGGCCTGCGGCCGCATCGACCGAGTAGCGCTCGAGCAGGTCGGCTGGATGGTCGGTCCGTGCTCCAGGTGACTCGGCTAGTGGTCCGCTTGCCAACGCTCGGGCGAGCCCCATCCAGTCGCCCGGGGCGAAATACCGCGCCTGCTCGCCCGCGACCTCGGGAATGGCCCCCGACGTGGACAGGATCAGCGGCAGCCCGGCTGCCATCGCCTCGGCCAGTACCAGTCCGAACTGCTCCTCCCAAAAGCAGCGTGGAACGTCGGCCGGGTGCAGGGCACAGCCCGAACGGGGCAGCGACGCGAGCACGAGCGCCGAGGCTCGAGCGTAGACATGGGGCATATCGTCATACGGCACGCCGCCGATCGTGACCGCATCGTCGATTCCCAACTCGGCGGCGTGCCGGCGCAGTCGCTCCTCCTCTGGGCCTGTGCCGACGAGCATAAGCCGCATCGCTCCGACAGCCTCCTCCGGCGCCGGGACGAGTCCGCGCTTGAGTGCGGCGAACGCTCGCAGCACGTCGTGATGTCCCTTCTCCCACTCCAGACGCCCAGGAGAGAGGATCAGGTGCTCGTGCACGCTCTCGTCTGTCGTCCGTGCCGAGAAGCGCTGAACGTCGACCCCCGGGTAGGCAAGCCGTATCCGCTCCGCCGGAACTCCCTCAAGCAGCAGTCCGTCGAAGGCGCGTTGCGTGGCTGCCAGAAAGAGGTCTGCGCCCGCCAGCGTGGCAGCGCGAAAGCGCCGTGCGTGGGGACTGCGAAACGCGTCGAGTAGCGGCAGGGTCTCCCACACGGTCACAACTAGGCGATAATTCAACCTCCGCTTAAGTTGCGCCGCCTGCGCAGTGAACCACAGCGAGAGCTCCTCCGCGTGGATGATGTCGTATTCGCCATAGAGCGCCTCTGCGCCCAGAACACGGTCAGGTAGTGCTAGCGTCGCGACCGCACCGAGCGTCGCCAACGGAATGCGATCGCGCAGCGTTCGCACAGGCACCTGCTCCAGGCGCAGATCCTCCAGTGACCAGCGCGCTCCCTCCGTCACAGCGAGGCGCACAGAGAAGTTGCTCGGTAGAAGCTCAAAGGGACGCAGCCCCCAGATGGAGGGGTGGTGGCCTCGCAGAAGTAGGACACGAGCAGACATCGCGGCTACGCTATTGCACCCTGCGGTCGTGGTCTTGGCTCACACTCGGCCTACGCGTCAACGCTCGCTGGTAGCTGTTTAGCGTCCCTCGCGCCGCGGCTTCCCAGCTGAATTGGGCTGCTCGTTCGCGACCCTGCATGCGCAGCCGATCCGCCAGGGCCGTGTCGGTGATCGCCTCTGCGATTCTTGCCGCGATCTGCGCGGGAGCGCGTGGATCGAAGTACAACGCTGCCGGGCCGGCCACCTCGCGCAGCGCCGGTATGTCCGAACAGACGACCGGGATCGAGCGTGCCATGGCCTCGATCGCCGGCATTCCGAACCCCTCGTGCAGCGTCGGCAGTACCAGGCAGTCGGCGATCGCGTACACGGAGTCGAGCTCACCTGTCGACAGACCACCGAGCAGGCGCACATCGTCTGCGACTCCAGCAGCGAGAGCCTGAGCCCAAAGCGACTGCTCCTGTGTGCCGTGTCCGGCGAGCGCCAGCAGCGGACGCTTCTCCCGACCGATCAAAGCGAGCGCCTCCAGCAGAACAGGCAGATTCTTGTGGGGGAGGTTGGTCGCGACCGAAAGCGCCACGCGCCGCTCGCCGAGCCGGTGGCGCTCGCGCACGCCAGCCGTCGCGGGCGCGGGCGGCGGAGGACGCACACCGTTGGGAACGACATCCACGCGCTCTTGCGGGACGCCCAGCCCGGCGACGATCTCGTTCCTGCCGGCGCCCGAGACGGCGATGATGCGATGCGCTCTATGAGCTGCCACAGAGACCATCCCATGCGTGGTCTTGCGTACAGGCCACGACAGCAGCTCGGGCACCGCCATGTACTGCAGGTCGTGGATCGTCACGACGCGTCGAAACGGTCCCCAGGGGGGCGCGAAGTTCGCCATCGAATGCAGCAGCTCTACGCGCGCCCGGCGCGCTGCCATCGACACCAGACTAAGCTCTCCGAGTGCCCACTGGGCTCGATTGCGTGCGGAGACTGGGACAACCACCGCGTCGATCCCTTCTCCCAGCTCGATGACCAATCGCGAGCCGGCGTCGCGGTTGACGAATGCGACGAGCTCTAGCTCGGGTGCCAGCTTCCGCATCGCCGGCACGAGCTCACGGGCATAGGTCTCTCGTCCCCCGGTCTCGCCCGGTACCAGATAGAGCAGGTCAAGTCCGACGCGCATCAGCGCGCCAACAAGGAGAGGATGCGGCGTACCAGCGTCCAATACAGCGCCTGGGGCGTGCTCACCCAGCGGCTGTCCGCGGCGCTCAGGTAAGGGCTGTCCAATGAGGAGGTCAGATGAGCTGCGAACTCAGAAGCCCTGATGCAGCGCGTGGCCTGCACCGTGCGCCGGCGCGCCAATGTTCGGGGTAGGCCCGACAACGCGGCTCCTTGGGCGCGCAGCTTCGACCGCAGCCAGCCTTGGCGCGCGGCCATCGCAAGTAGCCCCAGCTCGGCTGCGAGCAGAGCCGGCGCGACCAGGACGAGCAACGCGAGCGGATACACAGACAGCACCGTGCGCCAGCGATTGCGCTCAAGCCAGAACCACTTCGAGGGCCCCTTGTCGAACTCGTAGCCGTGGGTCACGCGTGCCGCTGGCACCAAACCGACACGGTGCCCCGCAAGCCATAGGCGCAGGCCCAGGTCAAGATCCTCCACGTACATGAAGTACTCGCGATCAAGGCCCCCGAGCTTTGTCCATACATCGCGTCTGACGACCATGGCCGCGCCTGAGGGAAATGGAATCTCACAGTCTGCGTTAGGCAGCGCGGAGATCGGTCGTCCGCAGTCACCCGCCCAGCCCATCCCCAGGTAGTGCGCGATTCCGCGACTGGCGTTGATGTGCTCGTCATCGAGCAGCACCGCCGCCTGCCAGGCGCCCCAATAGGGGTGCTGGTGTGTGGCCGCGCGTAGTCGTTCGAGGCAACCCGGCTGTGGCCGGGAATCTGGGTTCAGGAACAGCAACAACGGTGCCCGCGTCGATTCGACGCCTACATGGCAGCCACCCGCGAAACCCAGGTTCGCGTTCGTCTCGATCACCCGCACCCGCTCGTGCAGCGAGCGAGCGAGCTGGGGTGTGCCGTCGGTGGAGGCGTTGTCGACGATCGCGACCTCGTCCTCATCCCGCAGTTGCGGGATGAGTGTCTGCGCGAGATCTGCGAGGTGATCCGCCGACTGGTGGGTGACCACCACGATGGCAAGAGCGTCCAAGTCTGGCACCCTGGGCTCAGCGGCTGCGGGAGAGTTCTTCGGAGCTGACACGATCGCTCGGCCCCGCCCCCAGCTCGACTCCGTCCTCGTCCACATGGGTGTCGTCGGCGGACGATGATGGCCGGCCGTCGAGTTCCTCGAGACGCTGCTGCAGCAGCCCGAGACGTTGCGCCAAGATCTTGTTCTGGTCGGACAGTCGCGAGACCACGAGCGAGAAGTTCAGCAGGATCATTGCGATCAGTCCGATCGCGACCGTGAACAGCGCGGACGGCGGGTAGGAGATGCCGACGTCATGCGAGAGCGAGGTGAGCAGGCCCTTCCACGTGGCCAGTACGAACAGTGTCGCGGCCGCGAGCAGCCACAGGATGGCGTAGCGCTCGGATAGGCGCTTGCGGCGCACCAGCTCGAACACGAGCAGCAGCAGCGCGAGGGTGACGGCGATCGACAGCGCGTGCAGGAGGGTGATCTTGGTCACACCGTCCGCCCCACCCCGCCCTGCGTCGCCGGCTGCTTCGGCTCGACCGTCGGCTTGCGCCGGAAGAGTCCCACGAACACCGCCAGCAGCACCTTGACCATGTAGTAGACCGACTGTGTCGAGGAGATCGCCGACTCTCCAGTCAGGCGTGGACGCATCTGCACCGCGACCTCGCAGCTGCGCAGTTTGTGCGCGTGCATCAGCAGTATCGCCTCGACCTCGGGATAGTCGTGTGGGTAGTCGTGCGCGAACAGTTCAATGCCCCGCCGGTTGGTCATGCGAAAGCCCGACGTGGGATCGGTCACGCGCTGACCCGTGATCCACGAGACCACACGCGAGAAGATGCGAATTCCGACGCGTCGCGTCGCCGATGAGCGGTAACCCTCTCCGGACTGATCGAGGAAGCGGGAACCCGTGACCATGTTCAGGTCGGGCTCGTCACGCAGACGAGCGAGCAGGTCATGGATGTGCCCGGGATCGTGTTGTCCGTCCCCGTCGACCTGCACCGCGATCTCATAGCCCTGCTCCAGCGCATAGATGTAGCCGCTCTGCATCGCCCCGCCAATGCCTAGGTTGAAGGGCATCCGCAACACCTTCGCCCCTGCGGTCCGGGCGCGTTCGGCGGTTGCATCGATCGAGCCATCGTCGACGACCAGCACGTCGAAGTCCGGTGCCTGCTCACGGATCGCCGCGACAGCGCGGAAGATGGCATCGGCCTCATTGAAGGCGGGGACTATGGCGAGGTTGCGTCTCATGGACTCGTTTGGGCCGCCAGGCGCGGTACTGACTGCAACGCGCCCGTATGCGTCGAGTTGCGGGCCTCTTCATCGTGTTTTGACAGTGTACGCGGAGGGGCAGAGCGATTCTTTGCGCAAGTGCTCGTAGCAGGATACCCCGGCTATAGCGCCTTGTCATCAGATCGGCCGTGGCCGCTGCGCCAATCTCGGGTTTGGTTGGCTTGCTGTGGTCTCAGCGGGCCTGTCGGTGTCGTCGCATTGATGCTGGCGGTGTCGGCACGGCCTCCTAGCTGAACCCGATCGCTCGCCTGAGAGCGACCTGAGAGCTACGGCTTATGCACCCTTGAGCCCTCAAGGGGGACTCGCTCTGCCGGGGACAAGTTCCCGGCATGTTGTTCGGAGTTTGAGGGGAACATGCTGTTAGTGGACTGCGAGCAATCGTGCTCCCACCCTCTCCCGCAGCACATGTAGACCTGTTGAGTGCCAGCCGATCACCGATCTTGCGACCTGGATAGCGACGACGACCTTCGCGCGCGGGAAGCAGCGGCCCATCTCCGTCCACATCTCATTAGTAATCTCGACTCGAGAGGCTGCCATGAACCCTTCCAACCTCGCCCGGAGTCAAGATTGGGCCCACGAACCATCATTTTTGAAGCGCAGCATTTAGTCAAGCTTGTCGCATATTAGCCGCAAAGCGGGACAGCTCGGCAAGATCGAGGTCTCAGTTCAGGCAGATAGTCATTATTAATGCCTGTAGTCGAGCAGGCAACCGTCACGACCGCACACCTTCCTCGTGTGTGTTGACCTCCTAAAAAAGTCCGACCCCCGGATTGGTACCGTTACCGGACAACAAGCACACGACCGCCCTAAGGGTGTCACCCGCCGGGCGTTAGGAGGTCACCTTGAAGAAACGACTACTAGCAGTATTGGTCGCCGCGACGATTGGCGCCGTCCTGATTGCTGTGCTGTCGGGCGGGGCGACAGCCACGCCAGCGCAGCCAGCAACCCAGGTCGCTCTCTCGGAAGTACACGGAACCGCTCTACGTATTGCGTCGCGCGTTGGCGAACCGAGCCCGCGCATTGAAGCGGCGGAAACGACACTCGGGGAGGCGGCGAGCCTGTTCACGCCAGGCGAGGGCGCACCGAATTTGACCGACCCGCGCACCGGGAAGCCGTGGGCGGACTCGCCGGTGATATTCGTAGTAATGATCGGCCACTTCACCGGCACTGATAGCCCGATCCCGAAGGGCGTCCCGACGCCGACAGGCTCACTGATGGAGCTACTGGTTGACTCAGCCAGCGGCTCGGTCGTTGGCGAGTACGTTGGGAACGAGACGCCTCCCAATCTGCATGAACTAAACGCTACCGTCACGGATCTAGGGTAGTTCGCCATGCTGCGTCTATACCCAGCCGTCCTGGTGCTCGCGCTTGCTTGGAGTATGCCGATCGCATCCGCCAATACGATGACTGTCACGCTACGTGGACACGCCTACTACGGTGGCGGCCCACACGGGACTAAGATTTTCGCCGCGCGTAATCTGCGAGTGACGCTTGAAGTGAATGGACGTGCACTCGCGTCTACTGGGACCAATTCGAAAGGCGTATTTGTGTTCCGGTTGCATCCGGGTATTTATCGGCTAAATGGTACCCCTATCGGCTCCCCGACGTACCCCAAATGGTGTGTAAGGGCCGTGCGCGTTCGACAGCGGCCCACCACTACCGTACGACTGACCTGTGGCGCCCCCTAAAGAAAAGGACAATTTGCGACTAATGTCTAGATGCTGCTTGATTCTTGGTTATATCATGGCTACGCTCTTGCTCCCGGGTACGGCCTCAGCGGAGTGGGGGAGCGATTGCACAAACCATACACCACATTGTTATGCGCTCGCGCAATGGAATATGGGGGAAGCCTCCGAACAGGTCGAGGGACTGTCGTCTAAATTCTATACAACGTCGATGAATGTGTCTGACTGGAACGCCAGCGGTGAAAACTTCGTTTCGAACGAGGAGTGGGCTGTGTTTCCATCCGACCATGACTACTGGGTGGAGGCTGGCCAGCTCGCGGGCGGGGTGACCGAATCGAACAACATAATGCACTGGTTCTACGCCTGGGACAATTCTACCGGGTTTCACCACTATTTCTCCCCTTACCGGGTTGAAGGATATACGTGGAACACCTACACGTTGACATCGACTGACAAAGAAAGCTGGTGTGCCACGATCGGTTCGACACAGGTGTCGTGCGAATTGAACGGCGTGCCGAACACCTCAAAACGCATAGAAGCCGGGATGGAGGCGGCCGGCGAAACCGAGCCCGAAAATTCAGGCCATGTCCAGCCGATCGCTCAGCATCTAAACGGCAGCTGGTATAGCTGGAATGAGGCAGAATGGTGGTCCGAATCACATACCTGTGTATCGCTTTATGAATGGATTGCTGGTCACGTCACCTTCAGTACTTGCTGATTCAAGGCCACATACACGGAGGCGCGCGTCGAGCTGGGCGCGCGCCGCTGTGTAGGCGATCTGCCACCGCACCTAGACCTATGGTCGTGGTAGGGGTGTAGTTTCACATCCAAACGGAACTCCACGCAGTTGACAAGTCCGGAGTCGCAGTTGGCTTCTGCACAGACAGACGTAAGGCAATCAGTGTCGCGCAGTGCGCCAATCTGGCGAAGCGGTCACGAGTGAACTTACTCACTCTGATCGTCGTGCTCGTCATGACCCCGATCTATGGTATGGGCGCTTGATTGGCCTACCGAAGATGTCGCGCAAACGCTCGTGCTCCGGGTTCATGACGACGCTGCCTGTGAGAATGTCCTGCCGTTAGGCTCCTGTTAGCTGATCATGATCGTCGACGAGCTACAAACCCGCACGACCGATGGGCGCGTCGAGCGTTCGGCTCGCCTGCGCTGGATCGGGGGTGAGTTCAGGCTTCGTATCGAGGTGCCCGCCGGGTTTGAGCCTCCGGAGGAGGACGCAACCGCATATCTACTGGTGGCCCTGCCCCTAGCGTTGTACCGGGGGGAGGATCTCCAGGTCGATGGCCTGGTGTCAGAAATGACCCTGCGTCAGACCGAGCGCATCCAGGCGATCTACGCTGCTTGGGATCCCGCTGTGCGCCGCTGTCGTGTGCGGGTGGCCGGGGAGATGCCGAGTCGGCAGGCGGCGCAGGGCCATGGATGTCTGTTCTCGCGCGGGGTGGATTCACTCTATAGCGCGACAGCTGCCGACTCGAGTCCCCTTACGCATCTGGTCTTCTGCGACACGCTCGAGCCCATTCAGCATGACCGGACTCGTGCCGAGGAATGGCCACTGGTCGTCCAGGCAGCAGAGCTCGTCGGACTGCCGGTACTGCGGATCTCAACCAACCTGCGCAGTCCGGACGCCCAGCTCGTCGACTACCAGGACATGCACGGAGCTGGCATTGCCTTTATGGCGCATTCGCTCAGCGGCGGGCTCGGTCGCGTGGTGGTTCCAGCCGATTTGACGTATTCCACCGCCGGCTCATCGGGGTCACATCCTCTGCTCGATCCACTGTTCGGGAGCGAGTGGCTCACATTCGATTACCGTGGCCTGGAGCAGGGTCGTACGGGCAAGATCCGCCGGCTCGCCACCTCGCATCCGAAGCTGCTGCCTTACCTGAAGGTCTGCTACGAAGAAGACACCCATGCCAACTGTGGGCGCTGCCGTAAGTGCCTTCTGACGATGATCTCGTTGCAGGCCGCCGGTGCTTTGCGGCGCGCAAGCCTTTTCCCCGACGAGATCGATGTGGACTGCCTCCGTGAGGTGCGGATCGAAGACCTGCCACTGCGCGCCCTCTGGGCGGGAGGGGTCAATAGCCTGAGCGATGCTCCCGAGGACCGGCGCGTGCGCGAAGCGGCGCTCCATGTCCTGCGACGCTCCGCGCGCCCATCGCCCGCCGAACGCTTCCATGGAATGCTCGCCTGGGTGAAGGGCGAGCGCGAGCACGCCGATCCATCGTGGTCCGTCTCACCCGGTGCCTTCTATCGCAACGATACGAACGCCGCGATAGCCCTGTTGCACAAGGGCATACCTCCACGATTCGGAATCGAGGTTGCGACACCACAACCTCTCCCAGCGTGGAGCGTCGGCCCGCTCGAACCCGACTGGGGTCCGCCACTTGACCCATCCCCCGCCTATTCCGGCCTTCTGCGCCTGCTCGATCGCCGCGGGCGCCGCCATCGATATGCGGCCGGCGTGATCCCGCCGTTTGCCGGCGCCGAGCGCGTCGGTGAGCTGGGCGCGCTGCTGAGCGAGGCCACCGATGGCGGCATTCCTGTGTGGCTCAGTCCCGAGGGGCGGTTGCGTACCGATCGCTATGACGCGCCGGTTCCCCACATCGCTCCACGTATCGCCGCGCGATGGATCCTCGCACCTGCTCGGTGGCGCGATCTGGAATCGACCGAGTGGCGCTTGCGAGAGGTGGTCAGGCGTTGCACAGATACCGTTGCAGCATGCCGTCGCAGGAACCACGATGTGCGCCTAAGCGCCGAGCCGCCGGTGGGGTACCTGTCGAGGGAAGGAGGCAATGGGCGCCTGCCCCTGCTCTCCGCGATCCATCCGGTGACGGGCGATCAGCTGTTGAGCACAGATGAGCGCGAGAGCTCGGATCTCGGCTATAACACTCCAGTTCTGGTCGGCTTTATTGAGGCGGTCGCCCCCGCCAGTGGCACGCTCGGGTCCTCGCGCCCGGTTGTCCCGTGGGCGTCCAGATTTGGACGCGGAGGCGCCTCAGCGCCGTAGGTGGGCAGTGAGGGCGACTCTGATCCGCTCGCTGCTCTCCATCCCGATCTTCATCGATGCTTGCGCGCGCTGTTGCGCGTCTTGGGTAAGGCACCAGTCGAAATGTCGCTGGAGCTCGGCGTCGTCCAAATCGTCGACGGTCATCACCGCCGGCCAAGCGAGAGCTCTGGCTTGGGACAGTACCTTGGCGCCTCCTGTGATCGAGTCCACCGCCAACGCCGGCACCCCATGCGAAAGTGCGATGACAAGCCCGTGCAGGCGCGTCGTCAGGACCACGTCAGCCCGAGCGATGAGAGCCCGCACCTCGCCCGTGGTGCGTCGTCCCGGGATTTCGCGGTCGAGGACCGTGTCAACTGCGATGGTCGCCGCGTCGCGGGACGCGAGCAGGCGGTCAAAGGCAGCATGGACCTCACCGGGTCGAGCCCCGATGTACTCGGTCTGATGGTGGGTACGCACCACGGCGACCACAGGCGCGAGGGGTCCCACGGAGGCAAGCGCGAGATCGGGCCTGGCGTGCCCTTGGCCATCGCGCTCGATCAGCAGGTCGAAGGGTCGCCAGGCTGGATCGCCGACCAGTGAGACATCGATCGCTACTCGCCGGCAGTGTGCGAAACGGTCGATCAATTCACGGACCTCGAGATCGGGACCGACCGGACCGCATGCGAACACAAAGTGCGTGTAGCGTTGAGGTGACACTCGAAACCAGTCGACCCCCGGTCCCCACTTTGGCTCCTGGGCAATGTCGTGTGGCACGTTCCGCTCGATCAGCCAGTTACACAAGACGTCACGTACGAGCAAGTCCCCGGCGGTCGCGCCTCCTCCGCGGAGGCTGAACCAGCCTGCAACCAGGACTCTCACCTCTCACCCATCGATCTGCCAGCTGTGTGCCCAGTGGTGAACCGCATAGGCGTCCGGAAACTCGCCATGGCGGCGCTCAGATTCTCCCCAGCCATACGGATAAAATAAGTGCGCTCCAAAAATGGTCACGTCCAGCTCGTGTTCGAGGATCAGGCTGAGAAAATATGGCCCGGTCGCGTCGGCTGAATTTTTGCCGAGTCCAAGTGTTCTTCTGGCCTGTTCTGCAGCCCTCGCAAATGCCGGATGACCAGGGACCGATCCGAGAATGGCGGTCCCGACACGACCCGGTTGCTCAAGTGCGGCGAACGCATCGATCCCGCGTAGCAAGGGTGTGAGTGCACGACGGCACTCGACATCGGTATCGACATACACTCCCCCGAATCTGGCCAAAACCTCGTAGCGCACCAGGTCTGACATCTCTGAGTGCGACCGCGATCGTGTGCGCTCGTCTTCGCCGATATCCAGTGCAGGAATGTCCTTCTCGGTCCAGAGTCGGTACTCCCAGCTAGGGTGATGGCGCGCAAAGGTTTCGCCAAATCGCCGGTATTCGTCCGGCATCGGCTCTTCCCCCAGCCACACTCGATGAATCGTGCGGGGTATGTGCATTCGCCGCAGGCGCCGCCTGCTCGGAGGGGCGCTCTCACGAAGTCTGATCCCGCTCGGGGCCATCCCTCTCGGATGTTCCACATTGATTTGTATGCGACAGTGACAGCCGAACCAGCGCTTGCCCTCATGGACGAGATCGGCCTCCAGCACATACTCTCCGGCATCGGCTGGTGCGTCGACATTTAGTGGAGTGAGTATGCGCTCGCCGGGATTCACCGCTCGGGAGAACGCGGTGCGTGGGCCCTCGGTCAGATGAACGCCACCGGTTGCATCCAGCCAGTGGTAAGAGAGCCGGATGGCGGGCTCCGCGTCCAGGGAGTCGGGCCATCGCTCGGTTCCCTCGTTCGTCACATAAACGAAAACGAGGCCCCGTTCGGAGGGCGTCAAGCTCGCTGCTGTTATAAATGGCTCGATCCTCGCGCGGTGTGCGGTCTCGCTGACGCTCCGCCCTGCCCACAGCCGGTCTGTCTCTTGCAAGGGGACGAAAGGTGCTTCTTTCGTCAGCGTTGCTGTCCCTGGCGCCCGCGATGTCTCGAGCGCACGCACGATCGCCGCTTTGTCCTCTACAGGTATCGGACGCAGCGCAAGCGTCTCGCGCAGCTCCGGCAAGTAGAACGCCTCATTGATCCGACCTCCGCCTGGCGCGAGCAAGTGAGGTAGCGTGACCTCGTAGCGCACCGCCTTGTCGCGTCGCTGTCGATGGTCGCCCGTCAGCAGATCGAGGTGGTAGAACGGCTCGTCGATGTATTCGCAGGGTGTGACGGGCTCAGCATGGGTGTGGTGTCGCCCGCTTATCCGCAGTGTCCCGTCGTTGCGCATAAGCCGGTTGACAAAGTCTTCTGACCACGGACGACAGGCGAGGATCTGCTCCGCGTCGGGATAGAGCCACGCTCGGGGAATCCAGAACTGGTGGACGTTCCGCGATGTCAGCATCTCCGGCAGCCGTCGCACAAAAGCTCCGCTCGGAACCTCGTCTCCATCGAGCCGTAGGATCCAGTCGCCTTCGCACTGTGCGCACAACCAGGCCAGATGACGCTCGAGAGTGACGTACTCGACCCTGAACAGCTTGTCGGCGATGGCGTCATATCCGGCCAGGGTCCCGTCGCTGACGCGTGAGTCGGCGGCGATGACGATCTCGTCGGCGTACGGTCTTACCGGCTCGAGGATTGCTGCCACGCGCCCAGCCGGGTCCGCGGTTATGAGGCAGATCGACAGCGACACCGGCGCCAGTCTAGCCCGCTGTCTAAGCGTCTTCACATTTGCGTTACTAGACTCCATCCCCAACATGCCGGGTGGACACCTGCGAATCAACGCCCCTCACGTCGTGCACGAGACGATCGACGGAGAGACGATCTTGATCCATCTTGGTACCGGCGCCTACTACAGTCTGGAGGGAGTCGGTGCGCACGTGTGGGGGCTGGCGGCCGCGGGCTGCGAGGAGAGCGAGGTCCTCGCCGACATTCAGGCGCGCTACGACGCAGACCCGCAGATGGTCGTCGAGGCGGTTGGGGCGCTTCTGCGCAGGCTGCTCGAGGAGGAATTGCTCGCGCAGGCCGAGATGATCACGAGCGACGATGGGGCGGGCGGCGCGCCTATGGGCGGCCAGCCGCATGAGACGGTGTCGGCTGGGGAGACCCGTCAGCCCGCGGGGTCTGCGGCCTTGCTGCCCGCCGAGTTCGTGGCGCCGGTGCTGAACAAGTACACGGACATGCAGGAGTTCATGCTCATCGACCCGATCCACGACGTCGAGGAGGAGGCCGGCTGGCCGCATGTCAAGGCCGGCTGAGACTGCTGCCTATACGGCGCTCCCGGCCTTCTTCGAGGAGCTCGCGCGTGAGCATGCCGAGACGGTGGCGCACACGCATGAGCAGAGCTGCGAGGTGTCCTTCGCCGACCGCTCGATCAAGCTGCGCTTCGCAGGGAACGAGCTCGCCGACGCTCTGCTCCCACCGTTTCGTTCGCGCCCGCTGCGCTCGGCTGCCGGCGCCGGTGAGTTCGACTCGACCGCTGCTGCGTCTGGCGCGACTACCGTGCTCGACGCGAATGCTGGGTCTGACGCGACGATCGCCCTGTGGCAGGAGCGCGACGTCTCCGGTGGGGCGCTGCCGATCCCCTGGCGCGAAGGCGATCTCGCCGCTCGCGGCCTGTTGCGGGGTCCGGCCGGCAGTGAGCTCGTGGCGGTGCACGAGCTCGGCTACCACGCGATCACACTGATCGACAGGCGCGCCGGGCTGATCCTGCACCGCGTGCCGGATGTCGCCTCACTCCCGTGGTGGGAGCGCGCCGCCCCGCTGCGCCCGGCTTTGTTCTGGGCCCTGAGCGGACCCGACCGCCATCTCGTCCACGCGGGAGCGGTCGGCGACGAGCGCGGCGGCGTGCTGCTCGCCGGGGCCGGCGGCTCGGGCAAGACGACCGTCGCGCTCGCCGCGCTCGCCGCGGGCATGAGCTACGTGGCCGACGACTACCTGCTCCTTCACACCGCCCCCGAGCCGGTCGCGTGGAATCTGTTCGGCACCGCCAAGCTCGATGCCGGGCACCTCGCGCGTATCCCGCGGTTCGCGTCTGTCGCGAGCATCTCCCCCGACCCGGTCGCGGATGAGAAGTGGGTGCTCGACGTCGCCGGCCTGTGCGCAGACGCGCTCGCGCCCTCGCTGCCGATCAGAGCGATCGTCGTGCCCCGCATCCACGGTGGGCGCTCAGCACTGCGTCCTGCCAGCGCAGGCGTCGCGCTGCTCGCGCTCGCGCCCAGCACGGCCTTTCAGATGCCCTACGATGACGGCGCGGTCGTCGCGTCGCTGGCCACCGTCGCACGCTCGGTGCCGGCGTTCCTGCTGGAGGTCGGCGACGACGTCCAGGAGCTGGTCGGCGCGATTGATGAGGTGCTCGACACCGTCGTCTCCGGGAGCGCCCTCTGATGAGCGCCGATCCAGCGATCGTGCCTGGGTTGGCGTCGGTGATCGTTCCCGCCTACCAGGCCGAACGCTACCTGCGCGAAGCTCTCGACAGCGCGTTCGCTCAGGACTACGACGCGTTCGAGGTGATCGTCATCGACGACGGCTCGAGCGACCGCACCGCCGAGATCGCCGCGTCCTATCCCGTGCAGCTGCTGCGTCGCGCCCACCGCGGTCCGGCCGCGGCTCGCAACTCCGGCATCGCGGCGTCGCGTGGCGAGTTCATGACGGTGCTCGACTCCGACGACATCTGGCCGACGGATCGCCTCTCGCGTCAAATCGGATATCTCCAAGGCCATCCGCAGACCGGCATTGTGCTCGGCCACACCCGGTTCTTCGTCAACCCCGGTGAGCCGCGCCCGGCCCACCATCCGAAGCTCGATGGCGATACGGCCCCCGGCCACGCCTCCACGATGCTCGCCCGGCGCGCGGTGTTCGAGCAGATCGGGGTCTTCGACGAGTCGCTGTGGCTTGGTGAGGACATCGATTGGCTCGCGCGTGCGAAGGACGCCGGTGTCGTCTCCGCGACGCTCGAAGATGTCGTGTTGCGCTACCGCGTGCACGCTGCCAATACATCCCGTTTCACCTCCGCCAACCAGGCCGCGATGCTCGGCATCCTGCGCGACTCGGTCCGTCGTCAGCAAGGTCGCTCCGGTGACTGACCCGCTCGTATCGGTGATCGTGCCCGTGCACGCCGGCGAGCGTTTCCTCGGAGCGGCGCTCGACAGCGTCGCCGCGCAGGTCCATGGCCCCATCGAGACGATCGTCGTCGACGACGGCTCACCCGATCGCTGCGCCGAGATCGCCTCTAGTCGGGCTGGCGTGCGTGTTCTGCGTCAGCAGCGCTCAGGTGTCGCGGCCGCCCGCAACGCCGGGGCTGCGGCGGCACGGGGCGAGCTGCTTGCGTTCCTCGACCAGGACGACGAATGGCATCCCGCCAAGCTCGCTCGCCAGGTAGCGGCGCTGCGTGAGCGAAGCGACGTGGCGCTCGTGCTCACGCACATGCACATCGTCCTGACTCCGGGCACGCCGCGCCCCTCTTGGTTCCCGAGCGACTGGGAGGAGGAGCCTCAGCCTGGTTACATCCCCAGCACGTGGCTCGTGCGCCGGGAGACCTTCGAGCGGATCGGACCGTTCGACACCAGCTATGAGATCGCCTGCGACTCCGACTGGCTGGCGCGCTTCAAGGACGCGGGTCTCGCGTCCGCGACGGCGATGCTGCCCGATGCGCTCGTCACCTGGCGCATCCACGGCGCAAACGGTTCCTATGACCAGCAGACGATGCACCGCGAGATGCTGCGGATGATGCGCGGCACCGCGACTCGTCAGCGTGAGGCCGATCGGGATCGCGCAGCGACCGTCCAGGAGGTGCGCCGTGCCGGCTGATGGGCGAGCTTCCGTGGGCGCCACGATCCCCGCCTACAACGCCGAGCGTTGGCTCGCCGACGCGATCGGCAGCCTGCTCGCCCAGACGGTCCCGCCGCAGGACATCCTCGTGCTCGACGACGGCTCGACCGATGCAACGGCGGCCGTGGCTGCCGGCTTCGGAGACCCTGTGCGCGTCTTCAGCCAGCCAAACATGGGCATCGGCGCGGCGCGCAATCGCGCGGTCGAGCTCGTGCGCGGTCAGATCGTCGCGTTCCTCGACGCCGACGACCTGTACACGCCGTCGAGCATCGCCATCCGCCTCGATGTTCTCGCCAAACGCTTGCACGTAGGCATGGTGTTCGGCCACGAGCGCCGCTTCACCGAGATACGCGACGGCGAGCCCGTCCCGCTCAGCCCGTCGCGGCCGTCGCCTCTGCCGGGCTCGATGCTCGTGCGCCGCGAGGTTCTGGAGCGCGTCGGTCCATTCCCCACCGACGCGCGCGTGGCCGAGGGCCTGGACTGGCTGCTGCGCGCGCGCGAGCTCTCGATCGAGAGTGTGACAGTCGAGGAGCAGGCGCTGTGGCGCCGGGTCCATGGCGCCAACAACTCCGTTCGCCATCGTGATTCGCTGGGCGAGTTCGCACACACGCTGAAGGCCTCGCTCGACCGGCGGCGCGATCGCGCCAGCGCGGGCACGGAAGCGAACGTGTCCATCGGCGTACGGCGTAGCGAGGTGGGTCGGTGAGCCCCGCATCGGTCACGGAGCCGGCGGATGGCGCACCACCTGCTCCCGCCGCGAACCCACAGAGGTTCTGGGGCGCGGACTCCAAGCAACGCGACACCTGGCCGACCCGAGCACAGGAGCTGCTGCTGCAAGCGACGCTTCTGCGTGACGAGCGCGCGCTGCACGCTTGGCGGCAGGTGCGCCCGCAGCTGGACATCGCCAGGCTCGACGGTCCCAGCCAGGCGCTGTTGCCGATGCTGCGCAAGAACCTGATCGCACTCGGCGTGGACGACGAGCTGCTGGCACTGTTCAAGGGTGTGCACCGCTACAGCTGGGCGCGTACGCAGACGCTGCTCGCCCCAATGGTGCCCCGGGTGCAGGCGCTCGAGCGCGCCGGCATACCGACACTGCTCCTCAAGGGCGCCGCGCTCATCGCCGACACGCGCTTGGACGCGGGCATGCGCTCGATGAACGACATCGACGTGCTCGTGCCGAGCGAGCGCCTCGCCGACGCCGTCGCTGTGCTGTTGGCCGAAGGCCTGGTCCCGGTGGGCGAGGTGCAGCCGTGGTACGTCGTCGAGTACGCGCCTCGATTCGTTCCGAGTCACGGTTTTCGCGACGAGCGCGATCGTCAGCTGGACCTGCATTGGAACGTCCTGCATGCCTCTCGCCAGCCGGATGCCGACGAGGACTTCTGGACCGCCGCGGTCCCGATCGAGCTGCTCGGAGTGCCCACCCGCGCGCTCTGTCCGGCCGATGAGTTGCTGCTCGTTGTGCTGCATGGCCTGCGTTGGAACGCCCTGCCGACCTATCGGTGGGTGCTCGACGCCGCGCTGGTCCTGTCGGGTGCGTTCGGCGAAGTCGACCACGATCGGCTCGTCGCGCAGGCGCGAGCACGTCGCGTCACGGTCTCGCTGCGGGCTGGACTCGCCTACCTGAAGCGGGTGGTGGCGGCCGAGGTTCCCGACGCAACCATGCGCGGGCTCGGGCCGCTGCGTCCACGCGCGCTGGAGCGCGTCGAGCATCGAGTCCAGATGACCGGGCCGCAGCGGCGAAGCGTGTTCGAGCGCGAGGTTCTCGCTCATCAGCATGCGCTCGGGCATTCGCTCCCGCTGGGCCGACGGCCCACGCCATGGAGGCATCTGCGCGTCGCACGCAAGCGTCTCGGTATTGCGCGTCTGCGCGATCTCCTGAAGTTGCGCGAAGGCTATGTGCCTGGGCCCGGCAGGCCCTTCGCGGAAACGGCCGCTGCGGTCGGCGCCGGGATCGAGGCGACCTCCTCCGCGCCGATCGCACTCGGCGAGCCGCTCGAGCTGGGGGGCACCGACTTCGTCCGAGAGCGCGCGGCGCACGGGATGTGGCGCCCCGAGGCCCTGGGCTGCTGGATCGCCGGGCACGAGGCTCGGCTTGTGCTTGCGCTGGAGGGCGCGCCCGAGACCTCGCTGCTGCTGGAGGTTCACGCCGAAGGACTCCTTTCCGATGCCCGTCCGCGCCAGCGGATGAACGTGTCGGTCAACGACCGGGTCCTCGCCGAGCTCGCGATCGAGGAGAACCGGGACCGGCACACAGAGACGATGGTCCTGCCGCGCGAGACCCTCGCCGGTCAGAGCGCTATCGATCTGAGGCTGCGCGCTCCCGACGCCGCCTCGCCGGCACAGCTTGGCATCGGCGATGACGATCGGAGCATGGGCGTCTACCTGCGCCGCTTGATCGTGCGCGACCCGCGGCCATACGCGCTGGGCGAACATCTCTCCTTCGGCGCGGGCTCTGGAGATGAGCAGCTGCTCGCGGGCGGTTGGAACGAGACAGAGCCAGAGGGTCGCTGGACTTCCGGCCCGCTTGCGCAGTTGCTGCTGGGTGCAAGTCCTCAGTCAGCTCCACAGCTCGCTGAGGCCACGGATGGGCTCCCGAGGGGATCCGACGAACTTACGCCGGCGACACAATCGACGGGTGAGCTCGACCTCGAGTTCCTCGCGTTGCCACTGCTCGGCGCGCCCGCCCGTGAGATGCGGGTCGAGGTGCTCGTCAATGGTCACTTGCTCACGACGATTGTCTATGACGAGAGCAACCCGGGGAGAACGCCGGTGCACGTACCCGTGCCGGCGAGCGCCCTGGACACCGACCGGCGAGCTGCTACTCGCCTGGCGCATCCGCGATCCGCGCTCTCCCCGAGAACTGGGGATCTCCTCCGACGCGCGTCCGCTGGGGCTGTATTTTCAGAGCCTCGCGCTGTCTCGCTAACCACACGCCATCGCGAGTCACACACCGTCGCGCGCCGATCTTCTCTGCGACCCGCCGGGTTCAACAGACCATGCGACCGATCCTGCGCGCTGCGCTGGCACTGCTCTGCATGCTGGGCGTGGTGGCCTCACCCGCGACATTGCCCGCCGCGAGCGCTCGTCCGCTCAACGACGCCCACGCCCTGCCCGCCGGCACACCAACGCTCCCCGAAGCCCCGCTGCGGTCGCTCACCGGCGACTCGCTCTCCCCGCCGGGCACCGCCTACGTGGACGGCATCTCCGACCAGAGCCTGCCCTACTGGGACGGCGCGTTCCCCAGCAGTCGCTTCGCGAGCTTCTTTGCCGACACATGGGCTGCGCACGGTCTCTCCCCCCACATCCCGCTCGCCCGCTACGTGGTGCAGTGGAACGTCATGTCCGGCGCCTACCCCGCACTATCTAGCGCAGCTCGAAGCGTGGTACCGCGACGTGCTGAACCTCGGCCTCACGCCCGACATCTCGCTCGCCGCCTACGACGGGGTGCTGCCCAGCTCGGGCTCCCGAATACCGGGCGGCGCTGCGAGCGCTGCTGGACCGGTTCCCCGCCACGGCCTACGTCGAGGCCTGGGACGAGCCCAACGACACGCCCAGGCTCCCCGCCGACACCGCCGCCCTCTACACGAACATCGCGCAATCGCTCTGCCCGGCTCGTGGCTGCACGGTGATCGCCGGGAACCTCCTCGACTCCGCCTCCATGATCGCCTACGAGCGCGAATACGCTCGCGTTCTGCAGCCGGCGAGCCTCACCGACTGGGGCGTCCACCCGTATCTCGCTGTGAAGACGCGCAACGCCGCGACGGTCCTCGCCTTCAGCTCCAACCTCCCCGATGCCGGCGCCGGCGAGCGGATCTGGTTCACCGAGGTCGGCGCCTATCGCTGCGAGGGCGGCACTCGACCCGAGCTCCTCGGCGAACGCACCCAGGCGCTCGACGCCTCGTGGCTCGTGAACCGCCTGATGCCACTCATCCAGCCAGCTCACGTCTTCTACTACGAGTTCCTCTTCAAGGATGGCCGTCCGCCGCCGTGCGATCGCTCCGATTCAGACACGGCCCTGTACGCGCCCGTCGGCGCCGGCGGTGACGCGGGACAATGGCGATGGCATAGAGACTCCGCGAGCCGCCGCCTCGTACATCTACGACGATCGCGCGAACGCTTTCGACCGGATACCCTCCCACCCCATGCAAGCCACCCCCTGCCGCCTCCCGGCCTGACCGTGATCGAACCTGCCGTGCACGGCGACGAGCGCGGGTTCTTCACCGAGACCTACCGCCGCTCCTGGCACGAGTCCGCGGGCATCCCCGACGGGGAGGAGTTCATCCAGGACAACCACTCGCGCTCCGCCCACGGCGTCGTGCGCGGCATGCACTTCCACATCGGCCCGGGCGTGGCCAAGCTCGTGCGCTGCGCGCGCGGGCGGATCCTCGACGTCGCGGTGGACCTGCGCCGCGGCTCGCCCACCTACGGGGAGTGGGAGGGCGTCGAGCTCGACGGCGAGTCCCTGCGCGAGCTGTACGTGCCGATCGGCTTCGCCCACGGATTCTGCGTCTCTCAGCGACGTCGCCGACGTGCTCTACAAGCAGAGCGCCTACTACGACCCGGCAGTCGAGCGGGGCATCGCCTGGAACGACCCCGACATCGGGATCGAGTGGCCGCTGCCGCCGGCGCAGCTGACCGTCTCAGAGCGCGACTCCGCCGCGCCGCGCCTGCGCGACCTCGCCGACGAGCTGCCGTTCGTCTACTGACCATGCCCACCGCGATAGTCACCGGCTCCGGCGGGCTCATCGGCTCCGAGTCGGTCGCGCGGTTCGTGGAGCTCGGCTACGAGGTGATCGGCGTGGAGAACGACATGCGCTCCTCGTTCTTCGGCCCCGCCGCCTCCACCGCGCGGATGACCGCCTCGTTGCGCGCGCGCCATCCCGACGCCTTCACCTCGCTGGAGCTCGACATCCGCGATCGCGTCGGGATCGAGCGGCTGTTCGCCGAGCACGCGCGTGAGATCGAGCTCGTGATCCACACCGCCGCCCAGCCCTCCCACGACTGGGCCGCCTCCGATCCCCACACCGACTTCGCCGTCAACGCGCTCGGGACGCTAAACCTGCTGCAGGCCGCCCGTGCTTACGCCCCCGACGCGACGTTCGTGTTCTGCTCGACCAACAAGGTCTACGGCGATCTACCCAACTCGCTGCCGCTGCTCGAGCTACCCACGCGCCTGGAGCTGGCAGAGGACCACCCCTATCGCGAAGGCATCGACTGCTCGATGTCGATCGACCGCTCCACCCACTCGCTGTTCGGCGTCTCCAAGACCTCCGCCGACCTGCTCGTACAGGAGTACGGCCGCTACTTCGACATGCCCACCGTCTGCTTTCGCGCCGGCTGCCTCACTGGTCCCAACCACGCGGGCGCGCGCCTGCACGGGTTTCTCTCCTACCTGATGCGCTGCACCGTCGCCGGCGAGCACTACACGGTGCTCGGCTACGCCGGCAAGCAGGTGCGCGACAACATCCACTCCGCCGACCTCATCGCCGCCTTCGAGGCCTTCCATCGAGCCCCGCGTGCCGGCGGCGCCGTCTACAACATCGGCGGCGGGCGCTCCTCCAACTGCTCGATGCTCGAGGCGATCGAGCTCTGCCGGCAGATCGCCGGTCGCGAGCTTCACTGGACGCTCGACGAGCGCCCGCGCATCGGCGATCACCGCTGGTGGATCTCAGACCTGCGCCCGTTCGCCTCCGACTACCCCGAGTGGGGGCTCACACGGGGGCTACAGGACATCCTGCGCGAAGTGCACGACGCAAACGCCGAGCGCTGGCTCGCGGGGGAGTGAGCGCGGCGAGGCTCGTGCCGTTTCCCCAACCACACGCAGGTTCGCCTGGCGCACGTCCAGTGTCCCCGGTCTCGTGCAGGCGCGCCCGCGAGAGCGCGCGCTTGGCAAACTAACCGCCATGTCGCGAACCTCCGAGCGCCTGCGCGAGCACACGAATGGCTACACGCTGACCCCGGCCCAGTACGCGATCGTGGCCTACGTCGCGCTGGTCGCGCTCACGCTGATCGTGCTCACCGGCGCCGCCGTGCGCCTGACCGGCTCGGGCCTCGGCTGCCCGACCTGGCCGAAGTGCTACGGCAACGTCTACCCGCCGCTGAACACGCACGCGGTGATCGAGTTCTCCAACCGTCTGCTGACCGCGCCCGTGTCGATCGCCGCCGGCCTGGCCTGGCTGGGCGCGCTGCGCCGTCGCCCCTACCGGCGCGACCTGATGTGGCTGGGCGCGCTGCTGCCGCTCGGCGTGATCGCCCAGGCGGTGCTCGGCGGGTTCACGGTACGCGGAGCGCTCGACTACGGCTGGGTGATGGGCCACTTCGCGCTGTCGATGCTGATCCTCGCCGCCGCCGTGGTGCTGGTGTGGCGCGCCACGCAGGTGCCCGACGGCGAGCCCGACCCGACAGATGCCTCCGAGGCGCCGGTGGACGCGACGCTCGTGTGGTCGGTCCGCGGGCTGCGTCGCGCTCGGCGCGCTGACGATCTTCGCGGGCACCGCCGCCACCGCCGCCGGACCGCACGCGGGCGGCTCGCCCGGGCAGAAGATCAATCGCCTGGACATCGACGGGCACGGGACGATGGACTTCGTGATCCACCGCCACGGCGAGATCGCGCTCGTGTTCGGGCTGGCGGCGCTCGCCGTGTGGTGGCTGGCGCGCAGGCGCGAGGCCGACCCGTTGCTGCGGCGAGCACTGACCGCGCTGTGCGTGCTGATCGCGCTGCAGGGCGTCGTCGGTCTCGACCAGTACGAGACGCACCTGCCCGACCGAGCTCGTGTGGGTGCACGTGGGCCTGGCCTGCCTGGCGTGGCTCGCGACCCTGTGGGCCGCTGTGCGCCGGTCGGTCGCCGACCGCCGCCTCGGTGGCGCCTTCGCAGGAGCGTCAGCTGCGGCGCCCAGAGCGCGGATCTCGGCCTAGTCGAGCTGGCCAAACCCGGAAATTAGGGGTTCTATCGAGCCCGAATCCAACAGTTGAGCGTGTCGTCGTCCTGTCCAGCGGTTAGCCTGCTCACAGCAACGACACCCGAGAAGGGAGTGCCATGACCAAGAACGAGCTAGCCGACAAGGTCGCGGGGAAGACCGGAATGGCCGCGAGCCATGCGCGCGAGGCCCTGGAGGCCGCGATCGAGGCGGTAACCGACGAGCTGGCCGCCGGGGGTGAGGTCGCGCTGGCCGGCTTCGGCAAGTTCAGCGTCAGTCACCGCGCCGCTCGCCAGGGACGCAACCCGTCGACCGGCGAGACGATCAACATCGCCGCCAGCAAGGCGGCGAAATTCTCCGCGGCGAGCGCACTGAAGAAGCGCCTGAACCCGTAGGGCCCATACACACGGATCAGCGCACCGGCCTGCGCAGGCGTGACGTCGCGTAGGTCTCGTGTCGGTGCGCGTGCGAGAGTATCCGGCGTGAGCGGCCAGGCAAGCGAGAGGGATCTGGATGGGCAGCGTCGCCGGGAACGTCCGATGCGCGCCGGCGGGAGATCGCGCGCCGACGACGCTGGGCGCTGGCCGCGCTGAGCCTGGTGCTCGTGGCCGTCGTCGCGATCGCGGTGGTGGCGTTTGCCTCCAGCGGTGGCGGAGGGGGCTCCACGACGCCATCCACGCACGAGTTGCGGTTTGACGGGCGCCACCCGCGGTTCGTCCTCGCAGCCAGATCCTCGACGGGCGTGCAGACACCGCACAGCACCGTCACGGGCGCGCCACGGGCAGGCCCGGCAGCGAACGCGTGCCGATCCTGATGTATCACGTGATCAACCCGCCGCCCGCAGGGGCGCCGTTCCCCGGGCTGTACGTGTAACCGAGCGAGTTCGCCGCGCAGATGCAGGCGCTCGCGAACGCCGGCTATCACGCGATCACGCAGGATCAGATGTGGGCCTACTGGAAGCGCGGCGTTGCCGCTGCCCACAGGCAAACCGATCGTCGTGAGCTTCGACAACGGCTATCAGTCGCAGTACACCAACGCCCTGCCCGTGCTTGCGCCGGCTGGGTTGGGTCGGCGACGAGAACATCCAGCTGACGGGCCTGCCGCCCGTCCCAGGGCGGGCTCTCGCAGGCCCAGATCAAGGGCCTGGTAGCGGCCGGCTGGGAGCTCGACACGCAGGGCATCAGCCACGCCGACCTGATCACGCTGAACGCGACCCAGCTCGCCGAACAGGTGGCGGGCTCGCGCAAGACGATCCAGCAGCGCTACGGCGTCCCCGTGAACTGGTTCTGCTACCCCTCCGGCCACTACGACGCGACGGTGATCGCGGCCGTCAAGTCCGCCGGCTATACCGGCTCGACCACCGTCGTCCCCGGCTGGGCGGGCCCCGAAAGCGACCCCTACCGCCTGCCGCGCCTGCGCGTGCTCGGCGGCACCAGCCCCGAATCGCTGCTCAGCGAGCTTCAGGCGATCCGCAACGACCCGCCGCCCCCTGCGTCCTACTCGGGCTGAGTCCTCAGGCCCCGGAGGATCCCACTGCGCCCTGACGCGCGAGAGCCAAGCAGGTCAAGGACGCAGGGAGCGTGGCGTACTACGTACGCGAGCGACCGAGGACGCAGACATGCGCCGGCTATCGCGCGTCAGCCGCAGCCGGTGTTGTTGCCGCAGCTGCTGCACGTGTAGCAGGAGCCCGTGCGCTGCATCATGCCTCCGCACTGACTGCACGCGGGACCGAGGTCGAGGCCCTGCATGCGGGCGGGTACGACCGGCGGGGTGTCGGTCAGTGCTGCGGCGGCGGGTGACGCCTGCACCGCCGTTGCCGGCGGATGCCGTGGGCTCCGCCGGGCGGAAGCGCTGCTGGGGCCGGCGGTGTCGGAGGCGATCGCCGACTGGGCGGCCTCCTGGGCGGACTTTGCGGGCGCGCACCTCCGGGTGTGAGGATGCCGAGGTCCTCCTGGGCATCGACGTCGAGGAAGCGCGAGGCGAGCCAGCGCATGATGTAGTCGGGCATCGACTTCGCGAACGGGATCTCGGGGTTGCCGGTGATGCCCTCGGGCTCGAAGCGCATGTAGCTGAACTTCTGCACGAGCGTTTCGAGCGGCACGCCGTACTGCAGCGCGATCGAGATGGCGGTCGCGAACGAGTTCATCATGCCGCGCAGCGTCGAGCCCTCCTTGCCGATGTCGGTCAGGAAGATCTCACCGACGGTCCCGTCCTCGTACATGCCGGCGGTGATGTAGCCCTCATGGCCGGCGATCGAGAACTTGTGCGTGATCGACTGGCGCTCGCGCGGCATCCGCTTGCGTCGCGGGCCGACCTCGGCGAGCGCCTTGCCGACGGCCGCTTCGACGATCTGCATCGACGTCGGCCGGTGCCTTGGCGTCCTCGCCCTGACCCACCCTTCGCTGTGTGCCCGCGTCGGTGCGCAGCGCCTGGGCGGTCTTGGAGCCGTCGCGGTAGATCGCCAGTGCCTTCACGCCGAGGCGCCATGCCTGGGTGTAGGCGTCGGCGATGTCCTCGACCGTGGACTCCTGCGGGAGGTTGACGGTCTTTGAGATCGCTCCCGAGATGAACGGCTGCACGGCGCCCATCATCTGGATGTGACCCATGTGCGAGATCGCGCGCTCGCCGACGGCGACGTCGAACACGGGCAGGTGCTCGGCCGCGAGGCCGGGCGCGCCGATGATCGTGCCGTGCTCGGCGAGGTGCGCCTCGATCTGCTCGATCTGCTGCTCGGAGTAGCCGAGCGTCTGCAGCGCCAGCGGGACGGTGCGGTTGACGATCGTCATCTGCCCGCCGCCGACGAGCTCCTTGAACTTCACGAGCGAGAAGTCGGGCTCGACGCCGGTCGTGTCGCAGTCCATCAGGAAGCTGATCGTCCCGGTCGGCGCGAGCACCGTCGCCTGCGCGTTGCGGTAGCCGTTTCGCGCTCGCCGAGCTCCACGGCCTCGTCCCATGACCGCCGCGCGGCGGCGAGCAGCTCGGTGTCCTCGCAGTCGGCGTCGTCGATCGCGTGCGCGGCGTCGCGGTGCATCTCCATCACGTGGTTGTGCTCGGTGCGGTTTTCGTCGTAGCGCTCGTAAGGCCCGAGCGCGCCCGCGACGCGCGCGGACTCGCGGTAGGCGCGGCCGGTCATCAGCGCGGTGATCGCCGCCGCCGTCGCCGCGCCCGGCGTCGGAGTCATAGGGCATGCCGTTGCTCATCAGGTAGGCGCCGAGGTTGGCGTAGCCGAGGCCGAGCTGGCGGAACGCGCGGGCGTTCGCGCCGATCTCCTCGGTCGGGTAGCTGGAGGGCGAGACGACGATCTCCTGCGCGAGCAGCACGATGTCGATGGCGTGCTCGAAGGACTGCACGTCGAGCGTGCCGTCGGCGCGGCGGAACTTCATCAGGTTCAGCGAGGCGAGGTTGCAGGCGGAGTCGTCGACGTGCATGTACTCGCTGCACGGGTTCGACGCGTTGATGCGACCCGAGACCGGGCAGGTGTGCCAGGTGTTGATCGTCGTGTCGTACTGCACGCCCGGGTCCGCGCAGCGGTGGGCGGCCTCGGCGATCTCGCGCATCAGCTCGCGCGCGGGGATCGGCTCGCCGACCGGCTCGCCGGTGATGCGCGAGGTCAGGCGCCACTCGCCGTCGCTCCTCGACGGCCTGCATGAACTCGTCGGTGACGCGCACCGAGTTGTTCGCGTTCTGGTACTGGATCGACTTGAAGCCGTCGCCGTCGATCGACATGTCAAAGCCGGCGTCGCGCAACGCCTGTGCCTTGTCCTCCTCGCGGGCCTTGCACCAGATGAACTCGCGAATGTCCGGGTGATCGACGTCGAGCACGACCATCTTGGCCGCGCGGCGGGTCTTGCCGCCGGACTTGATCGTGCCCGCCCAGGAGTCGGCGCCGCGCATGAAGGAGACCGGGCCGGAGGCGGTGCCGCCCTTGGCGAGGTGCTCCATCGAGCCGCGGATGTTCGACAGGTTGATGCCCGAGCCGGAGCCGCCGCGGAAGATCATGCCCTCCTTGGTGTTCCAGTCGAGGATCGACTCCATCGTGTCCTTCACGGAGAGGATGAAGCAGGCCGAGCACTGCGGGGACTCCTCGAAGCCGACGTTGAACCAGACGGGCGAGTTGAACGCCGCCATCTGATAGCAGCAGGATGTGAGTCAGCTCGGCCTCGAAGGCGTCGCCGTCCTCCTCGGTGGCGAAGTAGCCGCGCTCGCGGCCCCAGCCGGCGATCGTGCCGGCGACGCGGCCGATCATCTGCTTGACGGAACTGCTCGCGCGCGGGGTGGCCGAGCTGGCCGCGGAAGTACTTCTGAGTGACGATGTTCGTCGCATTTTGCGACCAAGTAGTGGGGAACTCGACGTCGGTCTGCTCGAACGCGACGCGGTCGCCGTGCCCGATGCGGGCGTCGCGGCGCTCCCACCGCACGGTGTCGAAAGGATGGGTGTCCGGCGAGGTGAAATAACGCTCGATCGAGAGCGCGGCGCCGGGGGCCGACTGCTCGGTTGCGGTGGGGTGCGTGGTGGTGTCCATCGGCCTTGCTCCTTGTCTGCTGGGGCCGAGCATCATCCCCCTCGAGCCGGACGGAAAAAACGCAGCGGGACCTCTCATTTTAGACGGCCCGAGAGGCCCTGCAAAGGGCTCATAGGGCAACGTCCGCCCTATCTACCGAGTCGGGCCCAATCGGTGAATTCCGCCCAGGTCGCCGATGTGCGAAAGCCAGCCTCGGCCATCGCGTGGCGCAACGATACGAGCCAGTGCGGTTCGTAGGCGCGCGAGCGCGCGAACGCCCAGGCGGCGCAGGCGAGCAGCAGCAGCGCGGCGATCGCGGCGAGCACGATCGCCTCCGTCGAGACGTGTCCCGATCCGCTCGAGTGCGTCAGTGCGTGCGCTCGCGCATCGACGGCCGTCGTATTGAAGGTGTGCACCACCGTCGTGGGCGTGGTCGTGGCGACAGTCGGGGTGGTGGCGGTCGGCGGAACTGTCGCCGAGGCGGGCGTGGTGAACGTGGGCGTGGATGCCACGACGCTCATAGTAGGTCCTCGATCGCCGCGAGCGCGTCGGCGAGGACGCGCGTGGGGGGCTGGGCGGCGTCGATCGTGCGCAGGCGCTCGGGCTCGGCCAGGGCGAGCTCGTCGTAGGCGGCGGCGATGCGCTCGAAGAAGGCCTCGTCCTCGCGCTCGAGGCGGTCGGGCTCAGACGCGCGGGCCTCTTGGCGGGCGCGCCCGTCCGCGGGGGCGATCCGTAGCAGGAGCGTGCGGTCGGGAGCGAGCGAGTCGGTGGCGAAGAGGTTGATCGCACGGACGGGATCGATGCCGAGTTCGCGCCCCGCGCCCTGATAGGCGAGGGAGGAGTCGACGAAGCGATCGAGCAGCACAAGCACGCCCGCGTCGAGCAGCGGTCGCAGGCGCTCGCGCACGAGCTGCGCGCGGGCGGCCGCGTAGAGGAGCGCCTCGGCGCGCTCATCGACGGCGTAGGCGGGGTCCATCACGAGCTCGCGGATGCGCTCGGAGAGAGCCACGCCGCCGGGCTCGCGCAGCAGCTCGACGCGCACGCCGCGCTCGCCGAGCGCCGAGTGCAGGCCGAGGGCGAGCGTGGACTTGCCGGCGCCGTCGATGCCCTCGATCGTGATCAGGCGCCCGTGCGAAGTCACCAGGGCACCGTAGCCTACGATGGAGCGCGTGAGCCTGGACGACGTTGACGCGGCGCTGCCCGGGATCGAGGCCCATCCGCACGCTCGCGCGGTCCTCGGAGCGGGCCTGGGGCCGGGGGGCAGGCCCTCGCACGCGTACCTGCTGCACGGTCCCGCGGGCGCGGGCAAGCGCCGGATCGCACGCGCGCTGGCGGCGGCGCTGCTGAGCGAGGGCAGCGGCGATGCGCAGGACGTCCGGGGGATCGGCGAGAGGGTGCAGCGGGGGACGCACCCGGACCTCACGTGGGTGCGACCGAGCGGGGCGGCGGAAATGCTCGTGAGCGACATCGACGAGCCGGTCGTGGCGGCGGCGACGCGCACGCCGTTTGAGGCAAAACGCCGCGTGTTCGTGATCGAGGCGGTGGAGACGCTGAACGAGCAGGCGGCGAACCGGCTGCTGAAGACGCTCGAGGAGCCGCCGGCGTACGCGCACCTGGTGCTGGTGAGCGATCGCAAGGAGGAAGTGATGGCGACGATCGTCTCGCGCTGCGTGCACGTGCGCTTCGACGCGCTCAGCGCGCGTGAGATCGCGGGTGGTCTGCTCGCCGAGGGGTTGGTGCAGGAACCGGCGGCGCTGGCCTGCGCGCGGCTGGCGCTGGGCGATGCGGGACGCGCGCGGATGCTCGCGGGTGAGGAGGGGCGCGCGCTGCGGGACGCGGCGGAGGAGTACGTGCGCGGGGCGCTCGCCGCAGAGACGGGCAAACGCGGGTGGGTCGAGCTGCTGAGCGTCGCCACCGCGGCGGGTGCGAGCGCGGGCGAGGAGGTGCAGGAGCGCCTTACGGGCGAGCTGGAGCTGGCGCCGAGCAAGGAGCGCAGGAAACTGGAGCGCGAGGCGCAGGAGGGGCGCAAACGGGTCGAGCGCCGGGCGCGCGCGCAGGCGCTCGACAGCGGGCTCTCGCTGGTGGAGCTGTGGCTGCGCGACATGATCTGTTTGCGCGAAGGGGCGCCGGAGCTCGTGTACGCGGTCGATCGTCTTGAGGAGCTGCAGGCCGACGCGGATGCGCACGGCGGGTCCTGCGCGCGGGCGGGGGTGGAGCTGGTGCGCGAGACGCGCGCGCGGATCGCCCTGAACGTCGGCGAGGAGTTGGCGCTCGAAGCGCTTGCCTATCGGCTGCAGGCGCTTGCGGAAGGCTGACGTGTGGTTTGGTTGGGGCGATTGGTGAGCGCGGCCGTAGCGAGGAAGGCGCCGCTCATCTGATTCGGGCTGCGCTCAGTCGGCGATCGGCCCTAGCGCTCGGCTCGAGGCCGTATGTCTCGAAGGCGAGGAAGCGCGAGAAGAGGCGATTCTCGGGGCCGTGAAAGTCCGAGGAGCCCGTGCTGAGCAGGCCGAGCTCGACGCAGCGCGCGGCCAGAAGCTCGGTCTGGGGACGGTCGTGAGTGACGTAGAAGGCCTCGACCCCGTCGATTCCAAGTGCGCGGAAGCGCTCGATCATCGCGAGCACTTCCGCCGAGTCTGAGACGTCCCAGAAGGGGTGCGCCCAGATCGCCACGCCACCCGCGGCGTGGATCGCCTCGATCGCCTGCGCAACGGTCGGCGTCTCGCGCAGGCGAAACGCGGGGCGACCCTCGATCAGGTAGCCGCGGATCAGCGAGCCGATGTCGTCGATCTGCTCCTCGCGCAGGCGCGCGGCGTTGGCGGGCGCGGCGAGCGCCGCTTCGGCGAGATGGGGGCGCCCGATCGGCTGCCCGGCGGCGACGCGCGCGGAGATCGCGGCGTCGTCCAGCTCGAGGCCCTGCTCGCGCAGGGCCTCGGCCATGCGCAGGGTGCGACGCTCGCGGTCGGCGAGGAAGTCCGCGAGCGTCGCGGCGAACGCGGCGTCGGTGTGGTCGATCAGGTAACCGAGGATGTGCAGTTCGCGTGCCGTTCCCGCGGCCCCTTCGCCGGCGGGGTCGTCGATCGAGGAGATCTCCGCGGAGGGGACGACGCGGATGCCGTGACGCTCGCCCGCCGCGATCGCCTCGGAGACGCCGGAGACGGTGTCGTGATCGGAAAGCGCCAGCAGCTGCACGCCGGCGTCGGCGGCGCGGGCGACGACCTCGGCGGCCGGAAGCGCGCCGTCGGATTGGGTCGAGTGCGATTGCAGGTCGAAGGCCAGGGCCATGCGGCGCCAGAGCCTACGCGATTGCGACGCTCAGTCCGGGGAGCGGGAGGCGCCACCGGACACTCGACCGGGTGCGCGACGGTCGCAGGGTTCTCAGCCGCGCAGACGCTGCGTGATCGCGCGCGCGTGGGTTCTCAGCCGAGCGAGGCGGATGACGGCAGGCCGGCGCTGGGCGCCGATTCCCAATCGGCCGGGAAGGTCTCACCGGCGCCTGCGACGGCGATCAGTCTGGCGACGTGGCGCCCGACGGCGTCGCGTAGGAAGCGCACCGCGGCGTGATAGCGGCGGGCCTTGCAGCGCAGCGCCTCGTCGATGTTCAGCGCGGCGTTGTCCTGCAGCGCGGCGAACGCCGCGTCGGTCTCGGCGGCGTGCCGTGCGGCCTCCAGCCAGGTGACCTCGAGGTAGGCCAGCGCGGCTCCCAGCTGCTCCTCGGGGAGCGCGTCGGGGGTCTCCAGCTGGCGCAGCACCGGCACGACCTCGCGGCTCAGCCAGCGCTGCTCGGCGTATGCGCGCAGCAGCAGGCACACGTCGGAAGGGGGGTTGGTTTGGTTGTGATCTTGGGGCATGCGAGGCATCCGTGCTCTCGGTTGTTCGTCTGGTCAGGGCTTCGACCGAAGTGGGTGGGGGCTTTAGGAGTCAGAGCCACACTCCACGTCTCTCCGGTCGGACTAGGCATCGACCTTGCGGTATTTGCGAGAAAGGAGATCGTCCAAGAACTAGAACGATCGGCCAGACGGCGAGTACTAAAGGAACGAACGGGGTAGCGCCGATGTAGACCTAGAGGGAGCAGTCGCAACGAAATGCAGATAGTTCACGCCATCGCCAACGATCCGACCGCCCGTGCGCCGGGACAGCACACCCGCGCGATCGTCAGGCGGCTGCGGCTGCGCACGCTCGTCGCGCTCGGCGTGTTGGCCATCGCCACGGCTCTGCTGGGGCGCACGTTCGGCCTGCGCGACGTCAGATTCCTCGGCTCGGAGGTCGGGCTGTTGGTGGCGATGTTCGTGGTCCTGCGCTACGTGATGCCGCTCGTCGAACGCCACGATCGCGGCGCGACCGGTGAGGAGCAGGTCGGCAGTTTGCTCGACGGCCTGGAGGATCGAGGCTGGCACGCGATCCATGACGCGAGCTTTGGCAATGGAAACGTCGATCACATCCTGATCGGCCCCGCGGGGGTGTTCACGGTGGAGACCAAGAGCCACCCCGGCCCCGTGCGTGTGGCGCGCATTCACGGGGCGACGATCGGTCAGGCCCAGGCCCAGCAGCGCGCGATCGCGCGCGTGACGGGCCTTGAGGTCGAGCCGCTGATCGTCTACAGCCGCGCCTGGATCGATCGTCCATTGGCGCGGCGCAAGGGCGTGAGAGTGCTGCCCGCGAGGATGCTTCCGGGCTATCTCGACAGGCGCCGCGCGACGCTCTCCTCGGTACAGGTGCTAGAGGCGCAGGAGCGGGTGGCGAGCGCGCTGCGCGAACATCGCGGGCGCGGATCGCATCGCCGTCACGTCGCCCGATAGCGCACCGCGTCTAACATACGGCTGGCCGCGAGCGCCCGTGCGTTTCGCGGCCCTAGCCAATGGCAACGGTCGAAAGCGCACAACCGATACGGCTCCCCGAGCCCGCCCCCGATCGGCTTCCGCCGGGGCCGCGGATGGGGCCGGTTGCGCAGACCCTCATCTGGGCGCTCGCGCCGACCGTGCTGATGGACCGCTGCGCCAGACGCCACGGCGAGGCGTTCACGCTGACGTTCTCCCCGAGCGGGCGGCGCCTGGTGATGCTCAGTGACCCAGCCGCCGTCAAGACGCTGCTCACGGCCCCGCCCGAGGTCGCGCCCTCGGCGGCGGGCGACACACCGATCGCCTCCGTGCTGGGACCGCGCTCGGTGATCACGCTGACCGGAGCAGAGCACATGCGCCAGCGCAAGCTGCTGCTGCCGCCCTTCCACGGCGAGCGCATGCGCGCCTACGAGGAGACGATCGTCTCCGCAACCGAGCGCAGCATGGTCGACTGGCGCCTCGGGCGAGCCGATGAAGTTGAGCACGCGCACGCGCGCGATCACCCTCGAGGTAATCCTGCGCGCGGTCTTCGGCGTGGAGGCCGAGCGCATGGGCGCGCTGGCGGGGGCGATCGGCGAGCTCGCCGAACCGACGCGCACGTTCGCGATGCTGCGCTTCGCGCTGAGCAAGCCCAGCAAAGACCGCCCCCCGGGCGAGCTCGGCAAGGCGCTCGACCGGCTCGACGCGCTGATCTACGCCGAGATCTCGCGTCGCCGCGCGCAGGCGGACCTCGGCGAGCGCGAGGACATCCTCTCGCTGCTGCTGCAAGCACGCGACGAGGACGGCCAGGCGCTGACCGACGGCGAGCTGCGCGACGAGCTCGTATCGCTGCTGCTCGCCGGCCACGAGACCACCTCGACCTCGACCGCCTGGGCGATCGAGCGCCTCGTACGTCATCCCCACGCGCTTGCGCGTCTCGTCGCGGAGATCGACAAGGGGGAGGACGACGAGTACATGCAGGCGGTCGTCCACGAGACGCTGCGCTGCCGCCCGGTGATCCCGGGAGTCGTCCGGCTCCTGCACGAGCCCCTGAACGTCGCCGGTTACGAGCTCCCGGTGGGCACGCGCGTGGTCGCCTCGATCCATCTCACCAACCACAACCCGCGCGTGTACGAGAACCCACGGGAGTTCCGCCCCGAGCGCTTCCTCGGCGCCCAGCCCGACACGTTCGCCTGGATCCCCTTCGGCGGCGGCATCCGTCGCTGCATCGGCGCGTCCTTCGCGATGCTCGAGATGAAGACGATGCTGCGCACGATGCTCGCCGAGCTGCACCCGAGCGTTCCGCGCCGCAGCGTCTGGCGCCGCGGAGAGTGGAACCGTCGGCGCGCGATCACGCTCGTGCCGACCGCCGGCGCGCGCGTCGTGTGGCAGCGGCGCTGAACCTCCGCGCCCGCTCTCCGTTCAGCAGGATCCGTGTCGAAAGCGCTCTGACCGAGCGAGATCATGCATCTCGCTCGGACCGCGCACGCGAGCGGCCGCGGACACCTGCCGAATCGACTCCCTGTCCCGCGTGGGCTCGGCCCCCACGCAGGAACCCCGGGAGTCCACTCCGAAGCGGTGAGTACCTTCCCTTCGATGACGGATTCTCCCGAGACACTGCTCGGCCGGTTCGGGCTCGACGCCTTCCGGCCCGGACAGCGCGAGGCCGTCGTCGCCGCGATCGAGGGGCGCGACTCGCTCGTCGTGATGCCCACCGGCGGGGGCAAGTCGCTCTGCTACCAGCTCCCGGCGCTCGCCGGCGATGGGCTCGTGGTCGTCGTCAGCCCGCTGATCGCGCTGATGGCCGACCAGCTGCGCCGCCTGCACGACGCCGGCGTGCCCGCCACGATGCTGGCCTCGGGCATGGCCGACGGGCACAATGCGGCCGCGCTGCGCGCGATTGCCTCCGGGGAGACACGACTCGTGCTCGCCGCCCCCGAGCGCTTTGCCTCGGGCGCCTTCCGCGACGCGCTCGCGCAGCGTTCGATCTCGCTGTTCGTCGTCGACGAGGCCCACTGCGTGACCGAGTGGGGCCACGACTTCCGCCCCGACTACCTGCGCCTGCACGGCGCGATCGCCGCACTCGGGCGCCCGCCCGTGATGGCCGCCACCGCCACCGCCACGCCGCGCGTCGCCCGCGAGATCGCCGCGCGCCTGGGGCTGCGCGAGCCCGTGTCCGTGCGCGCGGGCTTCGATCGTCCGAACCTCGCCTTCGACGTCGTCTCGCTCGAGGGCGCCGGCGCCGTCGCGCGCAAGCGCTCCTGCTCTGCTGGATGTCCTCGCCGACCCCGCCGCGCGCCCGGCGATCGTCTATTGCGGCACCCGCCGCGACACCGACGCCGTCACCGAGCTGATCGCCGACGCGGGCATCCGCGCCGTCGCCTACCACGCCGGCATGTCCCCCGACGCGCGGCGCGCGAGCCAGGAGGCGTTTATGAGCGACGCCGCCGAGGTGGTCGTCGCGACCAACGCCTTCGGCATGGGCGTCGACAAGGCCGACGTGCGCACGGTCGCCCACTGGGCGCTGCCCACGAGCCTCGAGGCCTACTACCAGGAGGCCGGGCGCGCCGGGCGCGACGGCCTGCCCGCCCGCGCGCTATTGCTGGGCGCTCGCATGGACCTCGGCCGACTGATCCGCTTCATCAACCAGCGCGCCACCACCGTCGCCGACGTCAAAAGCTACGTCGCTTCACTGCGCGCCCGCGCCGACGAGGATGGCGTCGCGGCGATCGGCCACGGCGAGCTGGGCGAGCGCGATCGCATGCTGCTCTCGATCGCCGAGCGCGCGGGCGCCGTGCAGCTGAGCCCCGGCGGGTCTCGCGGCCTGCTCGTGTGGCCCACCGGCGCCGGCAGCCCGCGCCTGGCCGGCGCCGCGATCCAGGCTGCCAAGAACCGCGGCTGGGAGGCCTACCGTTCGATCGAGCGCTACATGTCCGGCGCCTCGCAATGTCGGCGCCGCCAGATCCTCGATCACTTCGGCGACTCCTCGCCGACCGCGCCCAGCGAGCGCTGCTGCGACGTCTGCGATCCCGACCCCACGCTCGAGCGGGCGCTGAGCGCGGCCCCGGCCGCGTCCTCGCGCAAGCGGCGGTCCTCCGCACGCGCGAGCAGCGCGGACTCCGGGGGCCGCGCGGATGCGCCGATTCGCGCGCGTCGCATCAGCGGCGGCGGGGCCAAGGAGCTCCACGGCGATCCCGAGGCGCCCGTCCCCACCGAGCCCGTCGACGAGGACGAGTTCGAGCGGCTGCGCCGCTGGCGCTACGCGCGCGCCGAAGGCAAGCCCGCGTTCACCGTCGCCGCGAACACCGTGCTCGAGGAGATCCTGCGCCGCCGCCCGTCCGACCCCGAGGAGCTGCTCGCGATCCACGGCATCGGACCGGCCTTCTGCGCCAAGCACGGCGACTCGCTGCTGGCGGAGCTGCGCGAGCTGTGGGGGGCGCCGCCCGGCGCGGCCGCGGCGATAGCATCGGTGTCCGCACCGACGTAGCTCAGCTGGTAGAGCACCACTCTCGTAAAGCGCTCCGCTCAGGGCGCTCGATCTCTAGGCTGAGCGCCATTTTCTGCTCCTTTGCGGGTATTTCTTGGCTGTCGCGGTGCGGACAGCTGCGGACAAGTGCGGCGGAAAAGTGTACAAGCCTGCGGTGACTGTGCTGTATCGGAGGGGTCCTTTACAGCAGAGCCGACGGCCGGGGTCGAACCGGCGACCTCATCCTTACGAGGGATGCGCTCTACCAGCTGAGCTACGTCGGCATGCGATCGCATCGTACCGTCGAAGCTCTGGCTTTGCCCGAGTCAGATTGCTTGCGCTTACTCTGGTGCAAGGGGTGGAGGTTGTGGGCCTTCGCCGCGGCGTGTAGTCGTTGTCGCAGGCGACCATGACTCCCAGGTCCTCCCGAATAGGTGAGCGCCGTGGCCAGGTGGATCGCGTCCATCGCTCGTAGTGGCGGGGTGTGGGCGTTGGTGGCGAGCGCAATGATCTCGGATGTCAGCTGGATCAGGTTGATCCGCTCGGCCGCTGCCTGTGCTCGTGATCAGCTACGCCCTCCCTTCCCACCGATCCGGTTGGTGCTTCGGTGCCCGAGGTGCCCCGCCCGGGACGACGGGATGCTATGCGGCCGCTCGTAGCCCTCGGTCGCCCGGGGCCTGCCGAAGCTCGGCGAAGGACTCGACCGACAGGACGACCGCACGCCTGCTGCACCCGGCGTAAGCGAGGTTGCGTCGTGTCAGCGCTGACAGGTCTGGAGCTCGTCCAACGCGGGAGTCTATGGAGGGTTGATCGAGACGCCTGCCCTGCTGCAAAGCAGCAGTGCGGATTGTTCGAACGCTCGCGTGGAGCCGTCTTGCCGGTCGATGTGACCTGCCCATACGCGCGGGGGCAGACCGGGCAGCATCTGATATGACGGACGAGCATCACGGTCCCGTCGCGAGCCGCCCGACCGCGTAGGCGATCGTGCCCGCGCCACCCACGGCGCCGGTCGCTGGAGGCGAGACCCCGAGGACAAAGTGGGCGAAGGAGGCAAGAGCACATGTCGGGATTCCTATCGCGAGGATGCCGATGCTGTTCGGTACATGGAGGCGGACGCCGTCTGCAACAGCATTCGAGAAGGCTTCACAGATCTGGGACGTGGGGCCGCAGCGCGAGGCCGACGTCTCGATATCGGGACTTTCGGCACCAGTGTTCCCTCTACTTATGCTTGGGGCGCGCGCCATAGACGCATCAGCATACTCTCTGGGACGGAGTTCAAATAGAGTTGGCAGTTAGTCTTGAAGAATGTCCCGTGACTGCGTAGACTGGTCCCGTGGACGCCACCGGGGACAATCAGGTCGATCTGGAGCTCGGTCTAGCCGAGGCTGCCAATCGTCGTGTTCTGCGGGGAGAGGCCACTCTAGCTTCGCGCGACAGACTCATATCGAGCACGCTCAACACTGGCACGCCAGTTGCCGAGGTAGCCAAGCGATTGGGCATGACGGAGCAGGCGATCTACCAGATTCGCGATCGGCTGGAGCGCGGCAGCCCCTCGGACGCCCGTCGGAACGAGACGATTCGTGAGCTTGAGCTGCTGTCGGATCATCAAGCTTTCGAGCTGGCCTGTGTCGAATTGCTTCAGGATCTTGACCCGAGCCTGCGTCATACCGGCGGCTCGGGTGATCGTGCGCGGGACGCCGTTGGCGGTATTACGAGCAAACGGGGCGACTCGCTGATCGTCATGGTGTCGCTCGAGGGCAAATGGTCCCAAAAGATCCGTAGAGAGTTCGACGGGATCGAACGCAATGGCTGGTCGCCGACAGAAGTCTGGGCCGTAACCAATCGCCGTACAACGCCAGGGCCGCGCGACAGCCTCGGCAAGGAGGCCGCCAAGCGTGGCTGGCAGCTGCGTGTCTTTGACCAGACGTGGCTGGCCGCTCGACTGCTGCGTCCCGAGCACTTGGCTCTCCGCGAGGCCCTGTTGGGCTTGGCCCCACCACGGCCCCCAGCGTTCTTGGACGTGAACGAGTACGAAACGCTAGTTTCGCGCCGCGCGCATGTGTGGCCCGACTTCTTAGGGCGAGAAGGCGATATACGTGCGCTCGAAGCGATGCTCGACGCTGGTTCGCTGGTTGTCCTGACCGGCCCCGGAGGCGTGGGCAAGACGCGACTCGCTCTCAAGCTCGCTCGCGGCCGTGCGGAGAGATGGGTCTTCATCGACGACCACGCGATGCTCGAGCCCCAAGCTATCAATGAGGTCGCAGGCGGTAACGGTCTAGTGGCTGTCATCGACAACGCGCACCGCCGCGATGACCTCGACAAGGTCATCGGTCTGCTCGAGCGCCGCCAAGGCGACCGCCTGCGGGTGATCCTCATCACGCGTCCTGGGTTTGAGGACCAGCTGACGACCGCCGTTGCGGACACGGCCGTTGCGCCTCTGACGAAGAACTCGACATTCGCACTCAAGCCACTCAGCCCGACGAGCATCGCGGAGATCCTACGTGCCGATCCGCTGGGCCTGACTTATGACGGCGCCGTTGACGCAATCATCCGGCTGTCGGAGGGCAATCCCCAGATAGCCCTGCTCGCGGGTGAGCTGTCCAAGGGCGGCACACCGGTCGAGGCGATGGGCCGGGAGGAGATGCTTCAAAGCTACGTCGCGTCGCTTCTTGCCTCGGTGACAAACACAAGCGCTGGCTCTGATGTGAGAGTTATAAGAGAGGTGCTCGCGATCGTCGCCGCGCTCGCCGGCGTTGCCACAGACGACGACGTCCTGCTGACAGGCATTGGTGAGCTTGTGGAGCTTGGGCGCCGGGGACTGCGCCGTGTCCTTGCAGACCTCGCCGACGCCGGCCTATTGGAGGAGTTCCGGGGTGCGTATGTCGTCAGGCCCGATCTACTGGCTGAGCACGTACTGTGGGCGGCGTTCTTCTCGAGTCGATGGCGGTCAACGCTCGACTATCAAGAGGTCTGGAGGATGGCGTCACCCAGGTGCCTTCCACGTCTCGTTTACGCACTTGGTCGTCTTCCGGCCGGTGCGATGACGCAGGAGAGTCCAGCACTAAGGGCCACACGCGACGAGCTGACCGCACAAGCCCAAGCAGTGAGCGAGGAGACCATCGGTAGCGTGCTCACACACGCGCGAGAGATAGCGCGGGGAGTGCCCACCCTGGCGGTCGACATCGTCGACGCCGCGCTGCAACGGCTGCCGGGTCCAGGCGAGCAACGTGATCATGCGCTGACCACCGCCAGCGAAGCGATCGAACGGGTTGGCGATCTTGTGAGTGGTTGGCCACGACAGCTTCGCATCGCAGCCGCGACATTCCGCGAGACGGCTAGTGAGAAGACGATCGCCGCCGTCACAAAGCCACTCACATCAGTCTACCAGCGAGTCCCAGTCGATAGAAGCGAGCAAGACGGTGTGCTGCTTGCTGGTGTGCAACGAACACTCGCGACACTGACGACCGATTACTGGAAGGGGCACGCTCGAGAGCCGGGCGTAGCGCAGGCGGTGGCGGTCGCGTCGCGCTCTCTGCTTACGATCACCTTCGAGAGTCACTTCAGCCCCGCGGAGAATCCGAAGTCGGTCGTATTGCGCAGCCACGCCCTTCCGGGAAGCTCGCATACCGAAGCGGTACTGGCCGCGGGCGCAGAACTGTTCTGCGAGACGCTTCCCCAGCTACCATCAGATCTACAGGTCAGCCAGCTCGAAGGCCTAGCGCAACTACAACGCGTAGCGAAGGGCTTTCCGGGTCCGCATGGCATTCAGCCCTCAGACGAAGCTCGCAAGCTCGTGGTTGAGATAGTCGGTCGGATCGAGCGCTGGCTTGGAGAGACATTGTCCGAGTTCTCGCTTCCCGTCCGCGCTGAGGCGCTCGCCGCGCTCCACGGGCATGACAACGCAGCAGTGTTCGACAGTGCCCTTGCTGAGTACATGATCATCGCGCACCCAAGGCCTCTTCGTCGCCGAGGCCAGTCGTGGGAGGAAGCGCAGCAATATCGCATCGCTGATGCCGACCGAGCTCTCCGGCGACTACGCGAGGCTGAAAGCCCGACAGACCGCCTTGACCTATGGGCGACCTGGATCGACGAAGGTGAGGCAGCGATCGGACGCCGAACCTCGTCACCTCTCGTAGGGATGACGCTCGAGCGCGGCGCTATGACAGACGCCGACCAAGCGAGTGGCTGGATTAGGCACCTGATAGATACCGAATCTCCACTGCTCGGAACGGCGATGCCCGCGCTGGCCGTGATCTTTCGCGACGCCAGCAATGGACAAGCACTCGCTGAAGAATGGGCCGCTCACGACTCTCCACAAGTGCGTGCCTTGACTGCCCGGGCGCTCCCTGGAGCGCCCGGCGAGCGAGCCATGCTCCAGTGCCTAGCCGTTGATGAGCACCCATTGGTACGCGAGGCCGTGCTTACTGGCATCCGATATTCACCATTGCTCGAAGGGTGGCGCATCGACGTCGCTCTTCGTGCGGCCCAAGACAACGACACGACCGCGGTAGACCTCGTCCTGACGCTGCTCGAGCGTGCTGCCGATGAGCCAGGCACGGCGCTTTCGCTCAGCACGAGTCAGATCGATCGGATGCGTGAGATCGTGCTCGCGACCGCCGTCGAGGATCGTATCGGCAGCATGTATGAGCTGTCGAGAGTCATCTCTAAGCTGGAAACCGATCGACCAAGACTGGCGTTCGAATGGATCACGGCCAGAGTCGGCTTTCTGGCACGAAGAGATGAAGAACTCCGCGATGTCGAGAACTTCGACACCATCTTGTCGATGCACCTCGACCCACTCCCGCCAGAGATCCTAGAGCTTCTGCCAAAGACGACCAATGAGATCGACCTCGGCGTAGTGCTCGATCGTCTCGGGGAAACCTCGTCGGCAGACACCTTTAGCTTCAACGCCCTAGCAGACGTTGTTGTTTCCCTCGATCCTGGACACGAACTCGTTACCGCTCGTATTGCCAAATGGCTAGAGCGCATGGCCGACGGTGATGAATACAGAGCGAGCAAGTTGCTGGAATCGCGGCTTACATGGGAGGCATTTACAGACAGAGCTCGTGTTCTGCTCAATCGTGTTGAGAATCAGAGACTGGTAGCGACGCTAATAAGCGCGCGTGACCCGACCTCCTGGACCGGATCGGTCATTCCACTCTATAAAGCGCTACAAGAACAGTATTCCGAATGGAGCCAAGACGACGATGGCAGATTGGCCTCCGCAGGACAGCATGCGGCAGCTCGTTTTCAACGGATGATCGATGGTGAGCGGGAGCGCGAGGCTGAAGAAGACGACGACTGGAAATGGATGCGGCCGTGTGTCTGGCCCGTTGATTGATCCGGGCCAGGCTGCTTCTTTGCGCGGAAATAGAAGCGTGAATCGGTATCACCTTGGCTTCTGCTTCGGACGAACTGCAAGCCTCGCGCGTCCGCGAAGGCGTGCTATCGCTTGGTCGAGCGGTAACGGGCGTGACGGGACACTCGGCCGGCCCCGCTCGTCAGACTCGACTATGGATAGTGCCCATGCAAGCGCTTGTGTGCTCGCTCATAGACATTGCGGGTTCTCTCATCGGCGGGGTGGCGCTCACCGAAGGCGATCATGTTCCACGCGAGGCTGCCGTCGGGCTTCTGGATCAGCTGGAACACGAATCCGAAGGGCGCGTCGGAGGCGCCCTGTCGGCCGAGCGGTACGTAGAGCTTGCGACAGCCTGGCAGCCTTGTGGCGCCTGGGCCGTCGGCCTTGCAACGCTTCCAGTCGAGCTTTGCCGGGTCGGTCTGGATCGTTTTGCGGGCGCTCTGCGCCTGCGCGCGAGGCGGCGAGCGACGGTCGTAGCGCTCGACCTCCTCTTCCCACTCGACCAAGCCGAACTCGATCGAGACGAGCGGCAGACCGCCCGCCGCTCTATCCGGCACGGTTAGCCCTCGTCGTCGTAGGGGATGTCGGCCGAGAGACGCTCGAAGTCCGCTTCGGATGCGGGCTTCGTTCCTCGCTGAGCATGCAGTTGCGCGGCGGAGGTGATCGGCGGCTCGATCGTCACGCCACCCTCGCGATCCGGGACGACCTCATAACGGCGCCCCGCGACCTCCACAAGCTCACCGATCGTCAAATCGAGCCTCTTCACCACGGTCGCCATGAGCCAATGGTAGCCCCGAAGGATCGCGAACACCCGACCCTGAGCGTCTGGACGTGGGCGATGACGCGAGCTGGGCCTTTCTACGGGCTGAAAACCAAGCAAAGAACTTCCGCCTACGCCCCGCATCTTCATGATCCGTGGTGGCGCGCGGGGCTTGCTCGTGCGAGCGACGGTTCGCCTGTGCTGCTCGTGCGGCGCGCCACTCGACATCGGCCGATCGTGGTCCGACTCGCCGTAGGTCTTCGATGGCGTAGGCGTAGTGGTCACTGAGCATTTTTAGACTTGTGCCGCACTCGCTGGCGACGGTTTGCGGGTCCTCGGCACGCAGACGCAGAGAGATGCCGCCTCGGCGCAGTGCGTAGGGGGTCGCACCGAGTATCGGGACGAACTCGGAGCGTTGCGCGACTTTCTTGACCGCTGGAGCGAAGAAGCGCGCGCCCCAAGAGCGTGCCTGGCTGTCGCTGAAGTGGCATGCGCCTGTGTGCTGGTCGTGGATGCCGTGTCGAGTGCCGGCAAGGTCTCCGGGGATGATGAAGTCGCAGTCGCGGACCGGATATCCGGCGTCTTGCATGGCCGTCCGCCAGTCGGATAGGTCCTCCCGCAGGATGTCGGGCACGGCGGTGCGTCGCGGGGTGCTGTGCTCAGTCTTGCCCCAATCATTCAACTGCCCGGAGGAGAGGACCTCGAGTACCCACGCGAACTCGCCATCCAAGGATGCCCAGCGCATGCACCAGACCTCCTGGTTACGGGCACAGAGCCCGTACTGCAGGCTCACGATCATGGCGTCGCGCTGCGCGAGGATCCCATGCCGTCCGTCGATATGCAGAAGCATCTCTGCTCGAATCGCCTCGACGGCCTGGGGCGAGAGCGCCCAGCTTGCGACGCCCAGTCCACGGCGGCGACCAGTCGGGGCATAGCCTGTGCCGCCGTGGCGCATCGAACGGCGGCGGTTCACACGCGGCTCGTTGGCGAGGCCACAGCCATTGGTCTGGATCTCCGGCACGAGCTGTGATGCGGCGGCCCAGCTCAGCGCAGCCGAGAGCACGCTCCATGCCTGATCTCGCGTCGGCTTAGCCACCCCGGCCCTGAGCATGTCCTCGCGCCACGCCCGCGGTGCCTGCGGCTCGTTGAAGTGCCGCGCGGGCACCGTCGCGACCGTCAGGGCGTGGCGGGGCGGTGGCTGCACGCCGCCGTTACGCCTCTGACGGCGTGGCTTACCGAGGAGATGACGCCCGATCGTCCACTCGTAGCGTTCATATGTAGAGGGCGCGAGACCCCCCTCGTTGCGCGGGTGGGCATTCAGCGCGAGGTAGAGCTCGAGCACCTCCCCGATCGTGCGCCCTGCTTCGGCTGCATTGGCCTTCTTCGCGTCGAGGTCCAGCAGGAACCGTCGCAGGCTCTCCCGGCCGCGGCGCTCGGCCGTGATGTAGTCATCCATCCACGCACGGGCGTGGCGTGCCGAGGGAAACGTCTTGCTGCGCTCGGCCTTGTCGTGGTCGTAGAAGCCGATCGCATAGGAGCGCCGGCCGCTCTTGGCGAGGTACGGCCACGCGGAGCGCTTGAGCCATGGTCTGGCCATCTTTGCCAACCTTTCTCGCGGGGTGATCCTGAGCGCCGACAGGCGCGCCGACACGACCCTCGCCGGCATGAGCCACCCGATCGAGTGCAGGTGATCAAAGCCGCGAAAGCGCGGCGTCACTGCGGTGATGGCACCCCACAAACGATTTCTAGAACATCAGAAAGTTACGATTTGCAGGAAAAACGCCCTGAGGGGGAACGTCTCTCGTAAAGTGGGGGTCCCGGGTTCGAATCCCGGCGTCGGCTTGGCCAGCGCGGACTACAGAAAGGCTTGCCTCTCATGCACCCCTTGCGCAGCGCGATCGAGAGCACACTCGGGACGGACCGCACCGAGCGCGTGCTCGACCCCGTGCTCGAGCTGTGCTCGCCCGATGTCGTGTTCAGCAGCCCCGTCGTGTTTCGTCCATACCAAGGACGCGAGGCGTTGGGGGTGATCCTCGGTGCGGTCATGCGTGTCTTCGAGGACTTCCGCTACGAACGCGAAATCGGCGCCGAAGGGGCCGAGGACCACGCGCTCGTCTTCAAAGCGCGCGTTGGTGATCGCGAGCTTCACGGGTGCGACTTCATCCACACGGGCCCGGACGGACTGATCGACGAGTTCACCGTGATGGTCCGCCCGCGCTCAGCTCTGCTCGCACTCGCGGAGGCCATGCGGGTCGAGATGCTCGCGCTCGAAGGTGAGTTGGGTGTAGAGACCCTGACTTAAGCGCTTCAGTCGGATCCAAGAGCCTGCGAAGAAGTTGCTAAGGATCGACCGTATCGGCGCTTCGATGTCGAATGCATTCGGGTTGCACCGATATCTTCCGAGTTCGACTCGAGACCCGCCCATCCAGCCGCACCGGCCCCAGGGGGTCCACAGCTTGCAGGTTGAAGCCTCGTCGCAATCCTCATCGCTCCACGCTCGCTCACCCGCTATCGGCGGTGCGACGGCGTACGCCGAGCTACTCCCGACATTCGGTCCGCGGATCAGTCGCCTGGAGGTCGTAGACCCCGAGATCTCTCTCTCCCAGGACGAGGTGCTCTCGCTGCTGGATATGCGTGAGGACGAGTTCGCGCAGCGCGTGTTCGCGCGCTGCGGCGTGGAGCGACGCCGCCTGAACCTCGGCGAGGAGATGCTCGCGTCGACCCTGCAGGGTCGAACGGCGATGATCGAGGACGAGCTGTTCGCGCACGCGGTCACCGCGGTGCAGCGGACGGAGATCGATCCTCGCGACATCGGCACGGTCGTGACCTCGAGCCTGTACTCGCTGGGCGGACCGACGCTGGCGCATCGGCTCGTCGAGCACTTCGGGATGGCGCCCGACACCGACAAGTATCACCTCGTGGGCGTCGGCTGCGCGAGCGCTGTACCGCTGATGCGGCTCCTCTCGCAGTCGCTGCACGACCATCCCGGCAAGTCTGGTCTGATCGTCGCCGCGGAGAGCATGAGCGGGATCCTGATGGGAGCCCGCCCGGACGACGCCAGGGCGAAGATCGTCGGCTCGGCGATCTTCGGTGATGGCTGCGCCGCGGCACTGCTGTCCGAAGGCCCCGGAGCGGAGGGTCCCGAGATCGTGGCCTCGAAGGTGCATCAGATCGCGGGAACACTCGGCGCCGTCAGCCTCGAGCTGGCGCCCGATGACAGCTATCTGCATCTCGACCGCGACCTCCCCGACCTCGCGGCGGAGAACCTCGCCGAGCTGGCTGACTCCTTTCTGGGGTCCGCCGGCTTGGAGCGCGGCGAGGTCGACCATTGGATCGTGCACCCGGGCGGGCGGCGCATTATCGACTGTGTACAGACGGCGCTCGCGCTTTCGGAGGAGGAGGTCGCGGTCAGTCGCGCCGTCCTCGCCGATCACGGCAACATCGGCACGCCCTCGATCTTCTACGTGCTGCACCAGACGATCGAGCAGCGCGAGCCCGCTCGCGGCGAGCGCGGGCTGATGATCACCGTTGGCCCCGGCATCACCGTCGGGCTGATGCTGCTGCAGTGGTAGACAGGCGCACAGCCGCCACGCGGCGCCCATGAAACGCGCGAGTCTCATAGTCGTGTCCGTTGTCCTGCTCGCCTGGGCCGTGGCGGCGATCGTGACGGGCTCCGCGAGCCTCGATCTCTCTTCGAGCTCGAGCACGAGCACGACCGCCTCCAGCGGCGCTTCACCGCCCTGCTTGCCGGCGACGTTGCGGCACAGCGCTTCGCTGTCCGGCGCCGATGTCGACGTCTCCCCGGCTCCCGAAACCGTCACCGCCAATCCCCGCACCCAGATCAGCTTCCTCGGGACGAACGTCGCGAACGTGCGCGACGTGTCGGTGCGCGGCAGCGCTTCTGGTACGCACGCCGGCAGCCTGCGCGGCTACCACCAGGGCGACGGCGCGAGCTTCGTGCCCGCCGCTCCGTTCACGGCCGGCGAGCGGATCACTGTCAGTGCGCTCATCGGCCCAAGTACACGTGCGCGTCGCGTGAGCTTCGGCTTTCGCGTCGACACGCCCTATCCGACCGCCGCGGTGTCCGGGTTTCACAACCCGGCGGCGGCGCCCGCCGACTATCAGAGCTTCTACACGCTGCCCGGCGCTCAGGTCCCGATCATGACCGTGACAGTTCCGGACCGCGACCCGAGCGCGGGCGACATCCTGACGACCAACGGACCTGGCCCCGGCCAGTACGGGCCGCTGATCTACACCCCGCAGGGACGGCTCGTGTGGTTCGACCGCCTGTACGGAGGCGAAGCCGCGGAGGATTTGAACGAGCAGACCTACGAAGGCAGGCGGGTGCTCACGTGGTGGAAGGGCAAGGTGCTCTCGCTGGGCTTCGGGCAGGGCGAAGATCTCGTCATGAGCTCCGCCTACAAGACGATCGCGAGGGTCTCGGGCGGCAACGGCCTGCACGCCGACCTGCACGACTTCCAGCTGGCGCCCAACGGCATCGCCTACGTCACCGCGTTCAACCCGATCCGTTGCGACCTCACGCCGGTCAAAGGGGTCCGGGGCGGGGCGATCGTCGACACGTCCGTCCAGGAGATCGACATGAAGACCGGCCTCGTGCGCTGGGAATGGCACAGCCTCGATCACGTCGGTGCATCCGAGTCCGAAGTGCAGACACCGTCTGACTCGACGCCATGGGACTACTTCCATCTCAACTCGATCGATCCCGAGCCAAACGGCGACATCCTCATCTCCGCCCGCAGCACCTGGGCGGGCTATCTGCTCGAAGGTGGCAGCGGCAAGATCCTCTGGCGTCTGGGCGGCAATCGCAGCTCGTTCAAGATGGGCCCCGGTACAAGCATGGCCTGGCAGCACGACGGCCGCGTGCTCGCAAACGGGGATCTGACCTTCTTCGACGACGGAGCCAACCCGCCGATCCACCGCCAGTCGCGCGCCCTGCGGATCAGGCTCGACCTCGCCACCCACGAAGCGCACCTCGTCTCCGCCTTCACGCACCCCGACCAGCCGCTGCTCGCCGCCAGTCAAGGCAACATGCAGACGCTCTCGAGCGGCAATGCCGTCGTGGGCTATGGCGCGGTGCCGGCGATCAGCGAGTACTCCCCCGCCGGCACGCTGCTGTTCGATGCCCACCAGCCGCTTGACATGTCCTTCTACCGCGCCCTCCGCTTTCCCTGGAGCGCGCGTCCGCAGAGCCCGCCCGCGGTGCTCGCGAGCCTCAACAACACCGGCGAAGAGACGATCGTGCACGCGAGCTGGAACGGGGCCACCGGCGTGTCCTCATGGCGCGTGCTCGCGGGTAAGCAGCCTGGATCTTTGACCGCGCAGACCACGCTCGCGGACACCGCCTTCGAGAGCGCGACGACGCTGCCTCAGAAGTTCGACTACGTGGCCGTGCAGGCACTCGACGCGAGCGGCCGCGTACTCGGCTCCTCGCAGCCGACGCGCGTGATCGCCTACGCGGCCTCGCTGCCGAGCTCGGGGAAGGCCGAATGATCGCGCCGGCCGTGCTCTGCGGGACGCTCAGTAGGCGGGTTTGGAGGAGTGCTTGTGCGTCGTCGTGCTCGTCGTGGGAGTGCTCGTCGCAGGGGTGCTGCTCGTCGTCGGCGTCGCCGTCGAGCTCCCCGATTTGCCTCCGCAACCGGCCACCGCGAGGGTGCTCGCGAGGACGGCCACGAGCGTTAGGATTGCGGTCAGTGGCGTTCTCTTCATGGGCCGGGCTCCAGTCGTCATGTGCGTGCTCGGGCGCTCACCCTACCAGTCGTCTGCCACGCCGATCGCAGTTGGGAAGGCCTCAATGAGCGCCGAGGCAACCATGAGCCCAGGGGTCGCTGATAGTCCTCCGGGCGAGAGCGAGAGGGGCTCCGGTTCGGCCTGGCTGCTGGCCGTGTGCTGCGTGGCGCAGTTCATGGTCATCCTCGACCTGAGCATCGTCAACGTCGCGCTGCCCTCGATCCAGGCGGACCTCGGCTTCTCCTCGCCAGACCTGCAGTGGGTCGTCGACGCCTACGCGATCACCTTCGCCGGCTTTCTGATGCTGGGCGGTCGCGCGGCCGATCGCTACGGCCAGCGGCGGATGCTCGTGACCGGGCTGATCCTGTTCGGGATCGCCTCGCTTGCCGGCGGCGCCGCGCCCAACCAGGAGGTGCTGATCGGCGCCCGCGCCGTGCAGGGCTTCGCCGGTGCGCTGATGGCCGCGACCTCGCTGGCGATCATCACCGCGTCGTTCGCGCCGGGCCCCAAGCTCCACCGCGCGATCGGCCTGTGGGCTGCGATGAACGGTCTCGGAGGCGCCGCCGGGGTGCTGCTCGGCGGGGTCATCACCGAAGTGCTCAGTTGGCGCTGGGTGCTCCTGATCAACCCGCCGATCGCAGCCGCGGCAGCGCTCGTGGCCTACGCGGTCGTGACCGAGCGCCGCAAGGGCAGGGACGCTGCGCCCTTCGACCTCGCCGGCGCGCTGACGCTGACGATCGGCCAGATGGTGCTCGTGTACGGGGTCGTCGAAGCGGGCCTGAAGGGTTGGGACACGTTCGCGGCGCTCGGCCCGATCGCCCTGGGCGTGGTCCTGCTGGTGGCCTTCGGCGTGATCGAGACGCGCGTCGCGTCGGCGCCGCTGATCCCCTTCAAGGAGCTGACCAAGCCGCTGCGCACCGCCAACACGATCGTCCTGCTGTTCAGCGCGGCGCTGTTCCCGATGTGGTTCATCAGCTCGCTCTACATGCAGCAGGTGCTCGGCCTCTCGCCGCTGCACACGGGCCTCGTGTTCTTGCCGATGACCCTGATGATCATGATCGTGGCCTCGCGCGCCGGCAAACTCGTGAGCCTCTTTGGAGTGCGCTCGGTGCTCGGCGGCGGGCTGGTCATGCTCGCGGGCGGAATGCTGCTGTTCACGCGGATCGCCTCGGGCGGCAGCGCGATCGTCTACGTGATGATCCCCGGCCTACTCACCGCGGCCGGCATCGCGATGTCGATCGTGCCGTCGACGATCGCGGCCACTCAGGGCGCCAAGGAGGGGCAGGCGGGGCTCGCATCGGGACTCGTCAACACCTCGCGTCAGATCGGGGGAGGCCTTGGCCTGGCTGTGCTGATCACGCTCGCCACGCAGCGCACGAGCCACCAGATCGGCGCGGGCCAGCAGGTCTCGCAGGCGCTGACCGAAGGCTTCCGGCTCGCCTACCTGATCGGCGCGGGACTCGCGGCCGCCGCGGCGCTGCTCACGTTCACCTCGCTGCCCAAGCCCGATGTCGCGGTGGGCGCCGCGGCGCGACGGCTCGCGCCGGCGATCGGCGTGGTCCTCGCGGGTTTCGTGATCGTCACGATCGCCTTCGCCGGCTCGCACGCTGCTCCGATCGGCGCGTACACGACGCGCGGCGCCTACAGCTTCCTGACCGCGCCCACGCTCCACCCCCCACAGATCCGCAGCACCCAGCAGGCCTCCTCCGAGCAGCTGGCGGGCAGCTACATCTTCACGACGAACTTCTATGACCTCAACGAACCGCCGATCGTCGGCCAGAGCGGCCCGCTGATCCTCGACGGCAAGCTGCAGCCCGTCTGGTTTGAGCCGGTGCCCGAAAGCGTCGCCGCCGTGAACCTCAGCCTGCAGACCTATCGGGGCAAGCCGGCGCTGGCGTGGTGGCAGGGCCGCGTCACGAACACCGGCGCGACCGAAACCGGCGAATACGTGGTCGTCAACCAGCACTACCAGACGGTCGCGAAGCTCAAAGCGACGAACGGCTGGGTCCTCACGCTGCACGAGCTCGCGATCAGCGGCGAAGACGCGTGGGTGACCGCGAACAAGAACATCCCGATCGATCTCTCCAAGTACGGCGGCGCCTACAACGGCGCGCTGGTCGACTCGGCGGTGCAGGAGTACAACCTCAGGACCGGCAAGCTGCTGCACAACTGGGACGCGCTCGAACACATCCCCTTGGGCGAGTCCCAGGCCTCGCTGCCGACCAACGGCTTCCCTTGGGACGCCTACCACGTCAACGCCATCGACCTCGTCGGCAACGGGAAGTTCCTCGTCTCGATGCGCAACACGTGGGGCGTGTATCTCGTCGACAGCGCCTCCGGCAGGATCCAGTGGACACTCGGCGGCAAGCGCTCGGACTTCACGTTCGGCCCGGGAGCGGCATTCCAGTGGCAGCACGACGCGCGGCTCGACGGCACGACCGTGACGATGTTCGACGACCACTGCTGCCAGCTGACCGGAGGAGGCACATCCGTGCACGCCACCGGACCGTCACGAGCGCTCGTGCTCAGGTTGGATCAGAGCGCGCGCACGGCCACGCTCGCCTCGCAGTATCCGGGTGACGGCGGGTTCGAATCGGAATACATGGGCGATGCGCAGCCGCTCGCGAACGGCACGATGTTCGTCGGCTGGGGATCGGAACCGGCCTTCTCGCAGTTCAGTCGCACGGGCAAGCTGCTGCTGGGCGCCGAACTCCCCGGGCCTGATCTCACCTACCGGGCGACCGTGGGGCGTTGGGTCGGGGAACCACTCTCGACGCCCGCGGGCGCGGCGCTGCAGGCGCTCGGGCACACGACGGTGTACGCGAGCTGGAACGGCGCCACTCGAGTGGTCGCATGGAAGGTGCTCGCGAGCCCCGGCTCCGGTGCTCGGATGAGCGTCGTCGCGCGGGCTGCGAGGTCGGGATTCGAGACGGCGATCGCGGTGCCGTCAGGCGATACGCGCTTTCAACTGCAGGCGCTCGATGCAAACGGCCGCATCATCGGGACCTCGCGGTTGTTCACAGCGGGAGGGTGAGATGGTCCGGCCGGGCGTCCGGGAAGGTGGTCCGATCGGGCGTTCAGGATCTGGAGGAGACTTTCAGCGGTGGTCGTGGGCGGAGCAAACAACAAGCCGGTGAGCAGCGAGGAGCAATCACGATGAAGGCAAGACGACGACTTATGAGAACGGTATTGGCCGCAGCGGTGGTGGCGAGCGCGAGCGCGCTGTGCGCGTGCGGCGGCGTGGCCTCGACCGCTGGTCCCGGCACGATCGCACCGGCGGCTGCTCTCAGCGCCGCCGCCTCCAACCCCGTCACCGTCTCGCCGCTGCCCGGCACGCAGGACGCCTCTCCCGCCACGCAGATCAGCTTCCTCGGCCCTGCCGGCACGCAGGTCTCGAGCGTGAGCGTCGTCGGCTCCTCGAGCGGCGCGCACAGCGGACGCATCCAGGGCTACTCGACCGGCACCGGCGCGAGCTTCCTGCCCTCACACCCCTTCCACGCCGGCGAGCGGGTCACGGTGCACGCGACGGTGACGACCGCCGCCGGCGGTCCGGCTCAGACGGCGAGCACCACCTTCACGATCGCCCACCAGGCGGGCTTCAGTCAGGCGCCCTTCCCGAACAACCCGGGCAACGCGCGCGCGGTGCAGCACTACAGCTCCGCGCCGACGCTCACGCCTTCGACGGTCACGGTCACCACGCCCGCAAAGCCCGGCCTCGCTCCAGGCGACTTCTTCCTCGCGCCATATCAAGGCAAAGGCTCGCCGGGGCCGATGATCGTCGATCAGAGCGGTCAGCTCGTCTGGTTTCACCCGCTTCCGGCCGGCGATTCCGCGACCAACTTCCAAGTCCAGAGCTATCAGGGCCAGCCCGTGCTGACTTGGTGGCAGGGCAAGATCCTTGGCGTCGGCTTCGGTCAGGGTGAGGACCTCATCTACAACAACGCCTACCAGAAGGTCGCCGAAGTGAGGGCCGGCAACGGCTACCGCGCCGACCTGCACGAGGAGCGCCTAACGCCTGAAGGCACGGCCTGGATCGACATCTTCGATCCGATCCACACGAACCTCACCTCCGTCAAAGGCTCATCCAACGGCATCCTCACCGACTCGGTGATCCAGGAGATCGACATCAAGACGGGACTCGTGATGTGGGAGTGGCACGCGCTCGGGCACATCGCGATCGGCGACTCCTTCAATCCGCTCCCCAGCAACGGCCGGCCCTGGGACTACGTACACATCAACAGCGTCGATCCCGGCTCCTCCGGCGACGTGCTGCTGTCCGCGCGTAACACCTGGACGCTGTATGACGTCAACATCCACACGGGGGGCTACAACTGGCGCCTGGGTGGCGGCAAGCATTCGAACTTCAAACTCGGATCGGGCGTGAAGTTCTACTGGCAGCACGACGCCGAATTCCAGCCCGGCGGGCTGATCTCGGTGTTCGACAACGGTTCGGACCCACCGAAGGAGAAGCAGTCGCGCGGGCTGCTGCTGGCGCCGAACCTCTCCACGCACACGGTGCGACTGCTGAAGCAGTTCACCAACCCGAGCCACACGCTGCTCGCCGAAAGCCAGGGCAACGTGCAGAGCCTGCCCGGCGGGGACTGGTTGCTGGGCTACGGCGGGCTCCCGAACTTCACCGAGTTCGATTCCGCCGGCCATGTGCTCCTCGACGCGACCCTCGGCAAGAACGTGCAGAACTTCCGCACCTACTCCTCGCCCTGGAGCGCCCATCCCACGAGCACGCCTTCGCTCGCCGTCCAGTCACAGGGCTCGGGTGGGGTGAGCGTCGCCGCCAGCTGGAACGGCGCGACCGAAGTCGCCTCCTGGCAGGTGCTCGCCGGGTCCTCTGCGGCAACGCTGAGCGTTGCCGCGAGCGCTCCCAAGCACGGCTTTCAGACGAGCATCGCGCTCGCCTCGACGCCGGCCTACCTAGCCGTGCAGGCGCTGAGCTCGTCCGGGGCGGTGATCGGGCGCTCGCCGACGATCAGAGGATGAGCCCAGCACGAATTCCCGTTCGGCCCGGTGCTCCGCCGCTCGTGTGGCGACGCGGGTGGCGACCCTGAAATAGTCGACGAAGCCACGCTCGCGCGCGGCCCACAGCCGGGGCGGCAGCGGACGCCGCAGCTCCTGCGCGAACGCTTGTCGCATCATCGCCTGCAGCGAACCTTCCGAGGGGTTGCGCCCGGCGCTGTTTTCGAGCTCCAAGCGCCCGCTCGCGGTGCGGTAGTCATACAGCTCGTGTTCCTGGCCCTCGGCGAGCTGGCGGATGCTTTCGTCCGGCCAGTTGGAGTAGGTCGCGTACTTGGCCGCGGCCGTACGCAATGCGACCACGTGCAGCGGAGCGTCGGCCGCGTAGGGTTCGTTCGCGAACTCGGTCACCGTCTCGTCGGTGGCGTGCAGTACGTAGGGCCTGCCTGGGGCCGTGGGGTTCGCGAGGATGCCCGCCATGTCCAGCCGGCCCGCGATGTGGGCGTAGCGGCGCTCGCCTCGCCATTCGTCGGAGCCGCTGGCGATCGTCAGCAGCAGGGGCGCCACGTCGACGCTCGATGTCAGCTGTGTGCGTGCGATCTCCGGTGCGCTGGTGAGCACGCCGCGGGGATCCTTGACGAGCAGCGGCACGCGGATCGCCTCCTCATACGCGCTTGCTCCCTTGCCGCGCAGACCGTGCGACCCGCCGTACTCGCCGTGGTCGGAGGTGAACACGACGACCGTGTTAGCCGCCACATGCGGGCGGCTGGCCAGCGCGTCGAGCACCCGGCCAATGTGCTGGTCGACCTCGAGCTGCAGCTTCGCGTAGAGATTGAACATGCCCAACCACGTGTTCGCGGCTTCGGGGCCGGTGAACGGCACCGGCCCGAACGACGATGCGGCCGTTTCCTGAAAGGAGCGCTGTAGGAGCGGCTTGTTGCGCGCGGCCAGTTGCTCCGGCGTCTCAAAGTTCGGCGGCAGCGCCCCGATCACGCTCGGCGCAAACGCCTCTTCGGGAACGCGGTTGCTCCAGTCATACCACCACGCGATGTCGTGCGGATTGACGAACGACACCGTCGTACACCACGGCTTTGACTCGCCAACCGTTGAGAACCACTGCTCGAACTGCCCGGCGATTCCCGGATCCACGCGCCAGCCCTGGCCGGGCGCCCCGTCGGGTGAGGGGTAGGTGCCGCCCGCGAAGCCGTAGCGCTCGAGCGCTCGCGACCCCCGGCCCGGGAGCCACTTGTTATCGCCGTGAGTGAGATGCCACTTGCCGTACCAGCGCGAGTGATAGCCGTATTCGCGCAGCATCGAGCCCCAAGTGGGAAAGCCTGGGTCAAGCGTGCTGCCGCCCGTGATCATGCAGCCCGTCTGATGTGTGTACAGGCCGGTGAGCAGCGTAGCTCGTGCCGGCGTGCAGTCGTTGGAGGCGGTGTAGTGGCGAGCGAACGAGACCGCATCGCGGCGCAGGCGCTGCAGGTTCGGTGGCAGGTCCGGACCTCCAGGTCCCGCCCCGAACCACTGCGGAAAACGCAGCTGGTCGACCATGATCACCAGGATGTTCGGTGCTCGCGGGGCCGTGGGCGTACGCCGAGCGACCGGTTTGGCGGCGGCGGAAGGCGACGTGGTCGCGGTGCTCCCCCGGACGTTTGAGCCGTCGTTGGCGTCCGCCAGTCGAGAGACGACCAGTGCTCCGCCGGCGACTGCTCCGCCGGCCAGCAGGCCTTGCTTTACGAACGTGCGCCGATCGAGCTTTTTGTCGTTTTTCTTATTTTCGTCTGATGTCATCGGTTATGTACGTGCTTTGTGCGCCTTGCGCGGGGTATACGGTACCTGGTGTCGGCGACGTGCCGCGCCTCTCCGCTAGCGTGGGCAGGGCACGGCGCTCTTCGCCGTGTGATGCGAGCCGTCGAGGAACGCGATGTCGGCGCGGAACGGGAAGCCCCCGCGGGGACAGTGGACCGGTACGGCGATGCCGCGCGGATGGAACGGTACGATCTCGCCGCCCACGTGCCGATAGTAGGTCAGTCCAAGGGGGCCGATCGTCGAGGTCATGCTTGTGACGGCCACGTCAGGGCCGCCGGGCCATGTTGGGATCAGCGGGATCGAGGTGTCGAGGCGTCCGCTGAACGGAGACGCGTCTTCGAGCAGGTGACCGGGAAAGACCAGCTGCGCTGAGACCGGCGCGCGGCCTTCAGCATAGAAGAGGACTTCGAGGTGTTCGCTGTTCGGTGGTCCCACCAGGGCGGTGATGCTCCCAGCCTCTTCGACCGGTCCGTCTTCGTCGGGCACGGCCACGATCGCGCTGCCGAAGCCAATGCGCGCGTTCGCCGGGCATCCTTCGACGCCGCCGGCGATCAAGGCCTGTGGCTCGCAGTTGGCAAGGCCGAGCGTGCTCGTCGCCAAGCCAAGCCCGGCGGGCAGATGCAGGTCGACGTCCGTCACGGGGGAGGGCGCCTGCTCGGGGATCGTGCTGTGCACGTGGAATCCGAACTCGATCGTGGTGCGCACACCGAGCCGATTCGGCGTGAAGCTTGTCTGCAGCGTGACCGTCTGTGCGGCCTGCGCGCAGGCGGGTACGCTCGCGCACAGCGTTACAGCGGCGATGACGGTGGCGATGCCTGCTCGAGCGATTGCGACCCTGGCGTGCACGATCCAGCTCGGTGGACGCGCCGCCGAGGCCTCCCTACAAGTGGATCTTGCCGTGTACGTGCACCGTCATCGCGAACGTTTCGCGGCTGATCACGCCGCTGATGCCGATGTTCGTCCCCGACGCGTGAGCGAAGCTGCCGGTCCCGCTGACGATCGAGATCGTGCCGCCGAAGTAGCCGTCGGCGCCCTGCTGGGCGAACCGCGCCGAGCCCTTGCCCGTGACGGAGCCGCCTTTGGGTTTGACGGTGAACGTCGCGGTAGCCTTGTTGGCCGAGACGATCGTCAGGCGACCCACGATCGAACAGTCGTAGGTACCCGTGGCGCTGCCGTGCTCGACGAACGTGTCCCCAGGTTCGCCGACCGCGTGCAGATGCCCCGTCTCCTGCAAGCTCATTTCGCGCGCCGCCCACGCCAGCGGGTCGCCTCCGCGCACCACTAGTGCGCTTGTGCCGGGGTCGAGCGCGCTCGTGCGGACGCCCGGTGTGCTTCCCTGCGCGATCGTGGTCCCGAGCAGCGCGGCCGCCACGCTCATCAGCGGCAGGTAGAAGCTCAGCCTTCGTATGCGGCGTCTCATCGTATTCACACGCAATCCTACGATCCGACGTTCCAACCGTCAGGACGTATTTCTTACTCCTTGACCTTACCCGGTGCGACGGACCGTGGGTGGCGGTTGCCACGCCACGTCGTGTGGGGCGGAACGGGGAGATCGGGACGACGTGCGAACACGGGCGCGAACCTGGATCGGCTGCTCGAGGCCCTGATAGAGCCGGTTGAGCGTGAGACGCGACGACGGGCGGTCGAGGGGATCAGGCGACCTTGAGGTACTCGCGCAAGGCCCTGCGGATCACCGCGGAAGCTGTTTCGTGATCGTGCTCCGCCCGGTGAGCCAGCGCTTGGCGCAACTCAGGCTCAAGTCGCACAGACTCGACGCCGGCAGCCGCAGATCCGATCGGTGGACGTCCGCCGCGTCGACGGAGCGTCTTCTCGACGTCGTATCCCGCCTCGGCCCTCTCGGCAAGATCGCCGACCAGAGCGTCGGTTATCGGCACACCACCGGCTGTGTTTCCGTGTGTCTTCTTCGCCATGCTCAGCCTCCCGGCAACAGCCGCTGATATTTCGCTCGCATCGGCATCGCGTGAATCGCCAACTCCGACCCATCGTCCCGCACGATCGTGACTACCTCCAGCAGAGCTGCGCTGCGCGCCGGGCCAAGATAGAGGCGGGTGTCGTCATCCTGATTGTCGATCGTCATCGCATGCTCAACTGCGTGCTCGATGTCCTCGTCGGCGATCCCGTGCTTGCGCGCCGACGGGTGGATCTCCACGATGCAATTGTAGTACGAAACTACCGGCAGCGGCCGCATTCCGCCCTTGGGGGGACGCCCCATCGGACGGGACGGAGAGGGCGGGATTCGAACCCGCGATGGAGTTTGACCCCCATACTCGCTTAGCAGGCGAGTGCCTTCAGCCTCTCGGCCACCTCTCCAGAGGTCTGGCCAGTTTAGAGGCTGCTGTGGGCTGGAGCAGCCGGGTTCGCAGTCCGCTCCGCTCTCGCGCAAGGCAGACACGCCGGCGCTCGGCGAGTCGTCATGAACGACGTCGGTCGGCCATCCTCTCCGCTGGCTCATCGCTTGGGCCTCGCGGTTCGCGATCCACTAGCCTTCCAAGTCGCCAAGGAGGGGTGGCAGAGCGGTTGAATGCGGCGGTCTTGAAAACCGTTGTGCGTCTTACCGGCGTACCGAGAGTTCGAATCTCTCCCCCTCCGCTGCAGGACCTCGGCGTTGCCCGAAGTTCCGGTCGTCCGGATGGCGCCCTGGTGGGCCTCCCAAGCGGGCAACCGCGCGCGCGGATTCGTGTCGCCTCTGACACTGCCTCGCGCCGACCCAACCGTTGCAGAGCTACCAATCCCTACGCAAATCTCCGTATCATCCGCGACGGCGGAAGCCGTACAGGGCATGGAAGCGCAGGACGTGAGACCTAGGGCTGGCCCCCGCTGCCAGGTGCAGACGCGGGCTGGAAGACGACATGGTTTGGAGTGGCGCTTCGATGACGGTGGAGAGGAATGTTGCGCGAGTAGTCGCGGCTGCGCTTGTAGCGTTGGCCTCGCTCCTCGTCGGATCCACGGGGGTCGCGATGGCCGCTGCGCCCAACCTGGCGATCGTTGCTCCCGCGGCGGCTAGCTCAACCCGCGAACAGGCCCCCCGGTTCAGTGGCACGACCGACGACGTGCTCGATCCGGTCAAGCTCGACGTGTATGCCGGCACGGACACCACGGCCTCGCCGGCGCAGACACTCGTCGATCCCGCTCCGCTTGAAGTAGGACTCGCGGAAGCCACCTGGTCCGCCACACCGGAAACGCTCGCACCCGGTCAGTACACGGTCGTTGCCGAACAGACCAATGCCGAGTCGGAAACGGGCACGAGTCCTGCGGTGACGTTCACGATCGATACGACCCCACCCGTGGTCTCGGTGACCTCGCCGGCGCCCGAAGCGGTGCTGAGCACATCGCAACCGAGCATCAGCGGCGAAGCGGGCCGGGTCCTTGGCGATGACGCGTCGGTCAAGCTGAAGTTGTACGTCGGCTCGACCGCCTCCGGAACGCCGTCTCGCATCTACGAAGTCGTTCCGGGCGGCGCGAGCTGGACGACCGGCGAGATCTCCTCGCTGACCGACGGGACGTACACCGTGCAGGCAGAACAGTCAGACGCGGCCGGGAACACCGGCGTGAGCGCCGCGGTGACGTTTGCAATCGACACGTCCCTGCCCGCAGTCACGCTGACCTCGCCTGCCGCGGGGAGTTCGACGTCGACCGGATTCGAGTCGCTTGGGGGAGCTGCCGGCACCGGTGCGCGCGATCTGCCGCAGGTCACGGTGAAGCTATACGTGGGCGCGACGATTGCGAGCGAACCCCCGTTGCAGGAAGCCACGGTGCCCGCCGTCGACGGACGGTGGTCGGTGGCGTTCGGAGAACTAAGCCTCGGTACGTACACCGCGCGGGCGCAGCAGAACAACAAACTCGGCAGGACCGGCTTCAGCGAACCGGTGACGTTCACGGTGAAGGCTCCGACGGTCACTCCCCCGGCGCAAGAACCCGACCCGAAGACCACCACGGCGACGAGCACCTCGCCCGCTCCCACGCCTGCGCCTTCGTCGGTCCCCGTGGCGCCGCCCGTGGCGAACTTCATGCAGCCGTTTCCGGTGGTGCGGATCGCAGGCTCGGAGACCGCCTCCGGCGCCAGGGTGGGGCTGCTCACGGTGCAGGCCCCGGTCGGCGCGACGGTGAGCGTGCGCTGCTACGGCTCGGGTTGTCCTCTGCGCGCGCAGAACCTGCTCGCGACGCCGGGCAAGGGCAAGAGCAAGATCGAGGCCGGAGTCGTGACGGTCGTGCTGCAGCGCTTCGAGCGCACCCTGCGCGCCGGTGTGACGCTCGAGATCAGGGTCTCCAAAGCCGGGCAGATCGGTAAGTACACGCGCTTTACCGTGCGTCACGGCAAGCTGCCCACGCGGACCGACATGTGTCTCAGCCCGGCCGGGACCAAGCCGATCGCATGCCCGTCCTGATGAGCACCTTTCGCATCGCCCGGCACGGCGTCGACATGGATACGGGAGCCGTGGGCGTGGACCGTCGCGGCGTGCTCGTCGTGATCCTCCTGGGCGCCGCGCTGTTCGCGGGCTGCTTCGCGCTCGGGCGCGCGGCGAGTCCGCGGACTGGTTCGTCGACCTCGCAATCTCTCCCGGGCCTCCCGGTGGCGTTTGCCGGCGCCGCGAATCCCCTGCGACTGAGCGGCGCTCCCGCGATCCAGCTGCGGGCAAAGCCCGCACTCAAGCACCACGCCGCGAGTGCGCCGGAACGCTCGCCGGTGCTTGCCGCGGCCGGAGCTCGCACAATCGCGCCTGTAACGACGCCGGTCGCGCCGCGTGCGCAGGGTCCCGTCAGAGAAGTCGCGAGCACCCCGGCGCCCGCTCGATCCACCGCGCCCGCGCCGACCAGCGCGCGCTCGGGCGAAGGGGCCCAATCCTCACAGCCGCACACGAGCTCCGGGTCGGGCACTTCCTTCGACAGCTCGGGCTGAACCGTGTCCAGATCGAGCCGCAGTCTCTTCTTGCCGCTCGCGGCCTTCGTCCTCGTGGCGGTCGCGATCCTAGGCTACGCCGCCGGATACCGGCGCGCTCCGGCTGCCTCGCCGAGAGCGGTCCATCGGGAAACGACGCGCACGGTCGCCGACGCTGGCGTGCTGCTCGAATATCCCTCGGCCTGGCAGCCCACAAGAGCCCTCGCGATGGTGCCGGGCTTGCCGATCTCCCACGCGCTGCTGCTCGCGCCGGCCGGCAATCCGGCCGAGGCGGGCCTGCTCGCCGGAGAGCTCCCCAGCGGAGAACCGGGCCCGCTGCCCGCGCGCTTTCTGAGCCTACTGCGCGGGACGCCGCACACAGAAGTCGTGAACCTGATCGACGGTCAGGCGTTCCGCTACAGCCACCTCGACATCCCGGGGGATGACCGCGCGCTCGATCTCTACGTGATCCTCTACGCGGGCAGGAGTCCCGCGGCGCTGGCCTGTTACGCCTCGCAGGCGGCGTCCTCCGCCTACCTGTCGCAGTGCGAGCAGATCGTCGCCGGGCTGACCCCGTTGGGGCAGTCCTCGACTTACGACCTCACGCCGGACACTGGCTATGCGCAGCGGCTGGGCACGTTGATCGAAGGGCTGAACAGGGAACGTCTGACGTTGCGGGGCGCAATGCGCACGCACCCGACGCCGGTCGCGGTGGGCAGGTTCGCCGCGACGCTCGCTGACAGGTTCGCCACCACCGCCGCCTCCCTGGCGCTGCTCGAAGCGCCGCCCGTGGCCGGTCCCATGCAGGCCGCCCTCGCGAGCTCGATGCTGCACGCACGCGACACCTACAGGTCTCTGTCCGAAACATCCACCGCCACGGGAGGAGCCGGCTACTCCGCGGCGCTCGCGCAGGTCAACGCGGCTGAGGCCGGTGTGAACACCGCACTCGAGGGCTTCGCCCTGCTGGGCTACAGCCGCTCCTGAGCGGCGCGCCGGAGCGGGCGCTCCACGCCGCACCGTGGCCGCCGCTGCGGCCCAAAGGGCCGGCGGCGACGAAGGTGGTGCGGCGCGGTGCGCGCCCGGCGCTCCCTGCGTCGCCTGCCTACATCACCGCCAGCGTCTCATATACGTCGACGCTTCCGCCGGCGGCGAGCACGGGGCTGCCCTTCGCCAGCTCGGATGCCGCGTCGAGGCTGTCGGCCTGGATGACGGAGTAGCCGCTGATGCCCGAGCCCGCGCCCTGCGAGACGGCGCCGTCGCCGGCGACCGAGGTCGAACCGGCGAAGGGGTTGCCGGCGTCGACGATCGCGCCGCCGAGCTGGCCGAACCAGGCGCCCCAGGCGGCCATCGCCGCGTCACGCTCCTCTTGGGTCTCGGCCATGCTGCCGCCGCGGTATGCGAATAGGTAGTTGCCCATCGAGATGCCTCCAGTTATGTATTGGTTGTTGTCAGGCCGTGCCCACGCGAGCACGGTTGAGTGGGTTGCGGTCGAGATGAACGCGGTCAACTGCGCTTGTCCGCGTCGAAGATCCGGCGGGCGAGGTTCTCGATGGCGCCGATCCAGCCCGCTTCGTGTCCGCTGCGCGAGGACTCGGAGAGGAGGCCACTGTGTTCGAGCACCACGGTCGTGCCATCGCGCTCGGAGCGGAACTCGACCGTGACGAGGCTGACGGTTCCGGGGTCGGGACCGTCTGTTCCCTCCCAGCACCAGGTGTAGACGAGGCGGCGCGGGCGGTCAATCTCGCGGTACTCGCCACCGACCGCGTAAACACGACCCTCGTCGGAGCGCATGCGCAGCATGTAGCGCCCGCCGACGCGCAGGTCGACCTCGCATCCCGGCGAGGTCCAGGTCGGCTGCGCGGCCCACCAGCGGGTGAGGACCTCGGGGCTGGTCCAGGCGTCGAAGACCTCCTCGGGGGTGGCCGCGAACGTGCGCTCCAAGCGTACCGCCGCGAGCTCGCGCGAGCTCATGCGGCGTCGCTCCCCTCTGGCGGCGAATCCGCAGCACGGCGTGCGCGCTGCTCGGCGAGGTAGTCCTCGAGGACGTCGAACTTGCGCTCCCAGATCGCGCGCTGGTCGCTCATCCAGGCCTGGGCGTCGTCGAGTCCGTGCTCGGCCAGGCGCAGTCGGTGGGTGCGCCCGTCGATCACCCGCACGATCGCGCCGGCCTCTTCGAGCACGCGCAGGTGCTTGCTGATCGAGGGCTTGGACACGGCGAAGTCCCCCGTGGCCTCGCCGACGGTCATCTCGCGCGTTCCCAGGCGCTCGATGATCCCGCGGCGGATCGGGTGCGCGCACGCCGCGAACGTCCGGTCGAGCTGAGTTTGGTTAGCCACATGGCTAACTGTAGCAGAGGCCCAGTAAGCGGTGCGGGCGGGCGGAATCAGTCCGCGGGTGCGGCTACTGCGAAGACGATGTGGCGCCGCGCCAGCGTCAGGTAGGGGTGCAGCTCGACGGGCCCGCCCGAGAGCGGCTCGACGGTGACCTCGGTGAGCGTCAGAAAGTCGCGCTCGGGAGCGTTCAGCACATCGGATACGCGGCTGCGGTAGCCGTCGCGGGCGAGGGTCAGCTCGCCGACGATGCGGTGGCGTTCGGTCTCGATGCGGATGCGCTCGCGCCGGTGGTCCATGCCACCGTCCTGCTCCGGTGCGTGCTCGTCGTCTGCGATCGGGTCGCTGCTCACGCGGGCATTATCGCGCGACGGCGTAGGTTCGCGTAATGACCGTGCGCCGCCCCGTGGGCCCGGCGGCGACGATGCGAACGCGCGCGAGCATCCCCGTGTGATGTCCGAGCTCGCGCAGCAGGCGCCGCAGCGCCGAAAGGGACACGCGTAGGCGCACGTGCCCGGTCAGCGTCGCCGGCAGCGGACGCGCGGCCGCGACGAGCGCGACGGCACGGCGCTGCGCGCGCGGGGCACCGGTCGCGGAGCCGGGGAGAGCGTCGCGGTGACGAGCACGCGACAGCCACGTTCGCAGCTGACGTTCAGCGCGAGGCCGCGCCGCGCAAGCACGCCGCTGCGTCGCGGGACGCTCACGCGCAGCACCGGCGCGACGTCCAGCGGGGGAGGCCAGGTGCTGGCGGGGACGCAACCTACGCCCGCGGGCGCGGCCGGGTCGAAGCGCTCGACGCGGTTGTTGTTGGTGTCGGCGACGAACACGCTGCCTTCGCAGCCCACCGCGACGGCCGTCGGCTGGGAGAGGTATCCGAGCCCGTCGCCGCGCAATCCCCACTTCGCCAGGTAGCGGCCCGCTTCGTCGAAGATCTCGATGCGGTTGTTGACGTTATCCACCACGTATACCCGTCCGGCGGCGTCCAGCGCGATCCCGGTCGGGGTGTGCAGGCGCCCGTCGCCGGCGCCGAGACCGCCGAACTGGTTGGCGAGCGAGCCGTCGGGGAACAGCTCGACTATGCGGTTGTTGCCGGTATCGGCCACGTACACGTCCCCCGATCGCGACAGCGCGAGCGCGGCCGGGTGGTTGAACGTCCCCGCCGAGCTCCCCGCCGCCCCGTTGCCGCCGCCGGCGCCGACGCGCTTCAGGAGCACGCCGGTAGGGGAGTAGATGAGGACGCGGTTGTGGTTCGTGTCGGCGACGTACACCTCGCCGGCCGAGGACACCGCGACCGAGCGCGCCCCGCTGAGCCCGGCGCCGCCGAGGTCGGCGGCACCGCCGATTTCAGACAGGTACGTGCCTTCGCCCCACAGCCGCACGAGGCGCGCGGCGCCGGTGTCGGCGACGTACACCGACCCGCGCGGGTCGATCGCGATGCCGGAGGGTTCGTCAAAGCCCGCCGAGTGCCCGCCGGCCTGCGTCCAGATGCCGAGCAGCGCGCCGCCGCCCTGGGAGAAGGTCTCGATGCGATTGCCGTCCGTGTCGGCGACCAGCAGGCGACCGGTCGGATCGACCGCGAGCCCGCGCGGGGCGACGAACGGGCCGGGCATGTGCGCGGAGGCGCCGATCGTGCGCAGGTAGGCGCCGCTCGGGTCGAAGACCTGCACGCGGTCGTTGGCGGTGTCCGCCACGTAGGTGTCGCCGGCCGGGTCGGCCGCGAGCGCGCGCGGGAATGCGAGCTGCGTGGGACCCGTGCCGAAACCGCCCCATTCGCCGACATAGCCGAGCGCGGGGTTGAGCTTGACGATGCGGTGGTTGATGTCGTCGGCCACGTACACGTTCCCAGCCGCATCGAGCGTGACGCCGTAGGGGAACCCGAACTGGCCCGGACCGGTTCCGTAGGAGCCGACTGCGCCCTGGTATTCCCCGGTGGGGCTGAAGCGCTCGATGCGGTGGTTGTCGTCGTCGGCGACCAGCACCTCGGCCGCGTTCGCGGCGACGCCGCGCGGATAGGAGAACTGTCCCGCGCCGGCGCCCTTCGAGCCCCACTGCAGCGGTTCGCCGCCCGAGAGAGAGAAGCGCTCGATGCGGTTGTTGCCGGAATCGGCGACATAGACGTATTCGCCCGCCACCGCGATGCCCCCGCCCGGGGGCTGGGTGTAGTTCTGGGAGGACCCGAACTTGAACTGGCCCAGGGCACTGCCCGTGTGTCCCCAGGCGGTGATGAATGCGCCTTCGGAGGTGAACTTCTCGATGCGGTTGTGGCTCGAGTCCACGACGTATACGTCTCCGGCCGCGTCCGTGGCCAGGCCGCCGATCGGCCCGAACTGCCCGTGCCCGCCGCCGTAGGTGCCCCACTCGCCGAGGTACGTGCCGGCGGCGTTGAACTTCTCGACGACATAGCTCAGCTGATCGGCGACGTACACGTCCCCGGCTGCGTCCAGCGCGACGGCCTCGGGGAAGCGCAGGATCGATTCGGCGCGCTGCCCCACGATCGCCGCCGAGGCGTACGGGCAGGCGGGTGCGCCACCCGAGCCCGGACAGGCTTCGGCGCGGGCGCTCGCCGCATGAGCCAGGGCGAGCGCGAGCAGCGGTGCGAGCAGCGCGAGCAGGGGACGTCGGCGCCGAGAAAGCGTCATCGCCGAGTCAGAACACGCGATCGGCGCCCGTGGAGCGGTGCGGCGCATGCACTTACACGATCGTTACACGCACGCACGGGAGTAAGGGGTAGGTACCCGATGCTCAGCCGCCGAACTCGAGCACCGAGCGGATCCCGTCCTGCGCCTCCATCAGCTCGAACGCGCGATTGACGTCCTGTAGGGGCATGCGGTGGGAGATGAATGGATCGACGTCGATCTCCCCGCGCAGGTAGAGCTCGACGAGCTCGGGCACCTGGTCGCGGCCCTTGACGCCGCCGAAGGAGGAGCCGCGGATGCGCCGGCCGGTGATCAAAAGGCGCGGGACGACGTCGAGCGTCTCGCCGCGCCCGGCTACGCCGCAGACGGTGCACAGGCCCCAGCCCATGCGCGCGGCCTCGACCGCTTCGCGCATCACCCCCACGAGGCCCGTCGCCTCGAAGGTGTAATCGGCGCCGAACCCGCCCGTGGTCTCGAGCACGCGCTCGACCACCTGCCCGTCGGCGCGCCAGCACTCCGTCGCGCCCTGGCCGCGCGCGAGCTGTAGACGCTGCTCGGAGAGATCGACGCAGACGATCCGCTCGGCCCCTCGCAGGCGGCAGCCGGCGACCGCGCCGAGGCCGACCATCCCGGCGCCGAACACCACGCAGGTCGAGCCGCGGGTCACCTCGGCCGTGAACATCGCCGCCCCGAGACCAGTCGAGAGGCCGCACGCGAACAGGCACGCTCGGTCCAGCGGCGCCTCGGGGCTGACTTTGGCGAGTGCGATCTCCGGCATCACCGCGTACTCGGCGAACGTCGAGGCGCCCATGAAGTGGCGGATCCGCTCGCTCCCGCGAGACAGGCGTGTGGCGCCGTCCGGCAGGTAGCCGCGGTTCTGCTGCTCGCGTATCGCCAGGCAGAGGTTCGTGCGCGGGTCGAGGCAATGCACGCACTCGCGGCACTGCGGCGAGAACAGCGTCACCACGTGATCACCCAACGCGAGCGAGCTGACGCCCTCGCCGAGAGCCTCCACGACCCCGGCGCCCTCGTGTCCGAGCACCGTCGGCGCGTAGCCCGAGGGATCGGCGCCGGATGCCGTGTACATGTCCGTGTGACACACCCCGCACGCCACGAGCCTCACGAGCACCTCGCCGGGGCCGGGGTCGGCGAGGTCGAGCTCCTGAACGGCCAGCGGTGCGGCGAACTCCTCGAGTACGGCGGCGCGAACCTTCACAGATGCCTCCTCACGCGATGGCCAAGATCTCCGAAACCCTACGCCTCCAAGCGCGCGACCTCAAAGCGCTCAGACCTCAGAACCTGAGATCTCGCATCGCCGTCTCAGGCCTCAGAGTCCTGTGCTCTCAGCACCGGACTCCAGTGCTCGGGGTCGCGCTGGGCCTGCTTGCGCGCCCAGCGGAAGTGGTGCACGGCCGAGCGGCGCAGTGGCTCTCCGAGCAGCAGGCCCAGCAGCGCGTAGCGGCGCGCGTGGCGCGGTGTCTCCAGCGCGACCGCGAGCAGCCCCGCGAGCGCCCACAGGTGCAGCACGCGGTTGTACGGGACGAGCTGCTCCGGCGTCATGCCCTCGGCTTCGGTCAGGTAGGGGATACCGCCGCGCAGCTCCCACGGCCACTCCACGAAATGGACGATCGCGCCCGCCAGGCCCGCGGCGTTGTTCAGGGCGATCCACTTATCCATCCCCTCGCCCTCCGCGCTCCAGCCCGCGCAGGCCATCCCCGGCAGGGCCCCCGCCCACATCACGGTCGCCACGCGTCGGCCGATGAACGGCTCGAACACCAGCCCCACACCCGCGCGCACCTCGAAGGCGTGATGCGCAGCCGTGCCGAGTGCGTTCAGGACCGTGAATGGGCGACGCGGGCGCAGGCTCACGGCGATGTCATCCACGTGGACTCGTCGAGTTGCGGCGGGTGCGACAGTTGCGCCGGAGACGCGAGCATCTCCGCGGCCGCCTCATCCATGCGCTGCAACGCGATCGCGCCGCTCGCGGCGAGGCCGACGGCGTGGCCGAGCACCGCGTCGAGCGCCTCCCAGCCAGGCTCGCCGGTGAAAGCGGCCGAGAGGGGATGGAAGAGCAGCGTCAGATGCCCGTCCTCCCGACGCGAGTGCTCCTGCAGCGCGGCGATCATCAGCTCGTCGCGCATCTGCTCGGGGGTAAGGGGGGCGGGCCCGTTGCCGTAGCGTTCGCGCAGGCTCGAGAACTGGGGCAGGTAGCAGTAGGCGTCCACGAGCGGCCAGCGGAAGGGGAGCACCGCGAGGCCCTCCAGCAGACCCTCGCGCTCGCCCGCGGGAGAAACATATGTGTAGCCGTGCTCTCGCAGCAGCACCAGCGTGCGCTCGGTCAAGCCGCCGCCCGGCGGCCGAAAGCCGCGCGGGTGGATGCCGATCGCGCGCATCGCCTCGGTCGCGCGCGCGAGCAGCGCGGCCTCCGCGTCGGCCTCGAGCGCCGCCCATTCCTCGTGACGGTACGCGTGCACCGCGACCTCGTGTCCGGCGCTTGCGATCCTCTGCAGCGCCCGCGGATACATCTCCGCGTTCAGGCCCTCCACGAAGAACGTCGCGCGCAGGTCGTGGCCCGCGAGCAGATCGAGCAGGCGCGGGAGCACTTCGGTGACGGTGAAGTGCTCGCCCATCGCCACCTCCTCCGGCCACATCCCCAGCTCGAGCTGCGCGGCCTCGCCGAGGTTGTCGAACGTGATCGACACGGTCGGGTTGGACACCCCGCAATGATACGGGCCTATAGCGCCTAAACAAAAAGATCGCCCCGACCGCAGCGCCTATTTTGTTAGGCGCTCTGTGGGCGCGATTCGCGAGTAAGCTCACGGCCGAGATGGCCAGCCTGCCCGCGACCCACATCCTGGCCTGAGCGACAATGCGCCTCGCGAGCATTCACACCGACGAGGGTCCCGTCGCGGCGGTGCTGCTCGGCGAGGACCTCGTCCCGGTCTCCGCGCTCGCCGACGCTCCCGCCACGACCGTCCGCGGTCTGCTCGCGGCGCTCGACGCCGAGGGGTTGCGCGAGCTGCAGGCGCGCGCCGAGCACGCCGATGCGCGCATCGCGCTCGCCGACGCGACGCTCTGCGCGCCCGTGCCCGATCCGCAGAAGATCGTCTGCCTCGGCCTGAACTACCGCGATCACGCCGCCGAGACCGGCCAGGAGATCCCGGCCGCGCCGATGTGGTTCGCGAAGTTCGCCAACTCACTGATCGGCAGCGGGCAGGAGATCGTGCTCCCGCGCGCGCACCCCGAGTTCGTCGACTACGAGGCCGAGCTCGCGCTCGTGATCGGCAGGCCCGCGCACAACGTCAGCGTCGAGGATGCGCTCTCGCACATCGCCGGAGCGATGCCCTTCAACGACGTCAGCGCCCGTGACCTGCAATTGCAGAACACGCTCTGGACGAGCGGCAAGGCGATCGACACGTTCGCCCCCTGCGGCCCCGCGCTCGTGACGCTCGATGAGATCGAGGACCTGCAGGCTCTCGGCCTGCGCACGCGCATCAACGGCGAGCTCGTGCAGGACGGCACGAGCTCAAACTTCGTCTTCGGCCCTGCCGAAGTCGTGGCGTGGCTCTCGCGCACGATGACCCTGCTGCCGGGCGACATCATCGCCACCGGCACGCCCGCGGGGGTCGGCGCCGCGCAGGGGCGGTTCCTGCGCGACGGTGACGTCGTCGAGGTGGAAATCGACGGGCTCGGCGCCGTGCGCAATCCGGTCAGGGCGGAGTAAGCGCGAGGTACCTGCCGATTTACCCTTGATCGGGCGCGGCACTCCCCTTCCGTCAACCCCCGACGACGGGGAGCACGGGCGTGCACGCAGGCGTAATCTGGTGGGAGGGGTCGAGCGCGTTCAGCACGTCGGCGTCGGCGATGTGGTCGTAGGGCATCGAGAGGTGCTCGCCCTGTCCTACTCGAACAGCTGGCCCTCGACATCGGGCCAGTACCTGTAGAAGGTCTTGGCTTGGTCGAGAACGAGCTGGGCGAAGTGATTGACGTCCTGGGCGCCTCCGTCTCCAGGCGCCGAGGCAGGCGGCTTGTATTCATGCTGGCGCAGCAGGCGCCTGATCTTGCGCCGGATCGCGGCCTCGGTCGATGCGCGGTCGGCCCAGTCGACGGTGAGGTCGTCCCTGATGCTGTTGACGAGGTCTCGCGCGATCGCGGCGAGCTGCGGGTCGGCGTTGGGCGCGTCGGCTCCGCCGGCGAGGGCGTCGTAGAAGGCGGCCTCCTCGGAGGTGAGCCCGAGTTGCTCGTGACGGCGGCTGGCTTCGCGCAGGCTCCTGGCGATCTCGACGAGCCGTTGCACGACTTCGGCGCTCGAGATCTGGCGCAGCTCGTAGCGGTGCAGCACCGCGTCGAGCTGCTCCGCGAAGAGCTTGGCCTGTGCGCGATTGCCGCGGTCGCGGCTCTTGACCTCGTTTTTCAGCAGCTTCTCGAGCAGTCGGATCTGAACGTTTGGATGGTCGGTCTTGGCCACGATCGAGTCGAGGAACTCGTCGGAGAGGACGGAGATGTCGGGCCGATCTTGGTCGGCGAGCCCGAGCGCCTCGACGACTTCACCTGCCGCCAGCCCCTCGGACATGAACTGGCGTACGGCCTGCTCGGCGGCTGCGCTGGCCTGGGGTATCGGCATGGCTACCTTCCGTACCTCGCCCGCGAGCTTCTTGAAGAAGACGATCTCATCGCGCAGTTCGATCACGGCCTGCTGGGTCCCGATCAGCGTGTACCACTTCGCGAGCGTCGCCTGCTCGTCGAGGAACTCGCGGGTGCGCTGTTCGTCGCCCAGAACGTAGTCCCAGCAGTCCAGGAGCAAGCGCGATGGGTCTGTGGCAGCACTGAGCTCGCCCTTGCGATATCCGGCTGAGTGGAGCATCGCGCAGAGCACCTCGTAGGTCTTGTAAAGCCCGGCGATCGCCTGCGCGATCGGGATGGCGGGGTCTTCGAGCTCGGTCTCGTCGTAGGCGCGCAGGGAGGCACGCAGGTCCTCGCCGATGCCGATGTAGTCGACGACGAGACCCGCCGCTCTTGTCCCGAAAGACGCGATTTACGCGTGCGATCGCCTGCAGTAGGCCGTGGTCGCGCATCGGCTTGTCGATGTACAGCGTGTGTAGCACCGGGGCGTCGAAGCCGGTCAGCCACATGTCCTTGACTACGACGATCCGGAGCGGATGGTCGGGGTCCCGGAACTCCTTGGCGAGCTGTAGAAGCTGTGGCTTTGAGCGACGGAACAGCGAGATCGGCTGCTCGTCGGTCGCGCCGGCGGAGATCACGCAGTCCACGGCCTCCGCGCCGAAGCGCTCGCGCAGCCTGCCGGTGAGCTCGGCGGCGATGCGCCTGGAGTAGGCGACGACGAGCGCCTTGCCCGGAAGCGCTTCGCAACGTGTCGTGAAGTGGCGGTGGATGTCGTCAGCCAGCGTGTCGATCCGCTCCGGCGATCCGACGACCCTCTCGAGTTTGGCCCAGCTGGTGATGAGCTTGCCCGCGGCCTCCTGCTCCTCGTCTTCGAGTATTTCCCCGACCTCTGCGAGCTGCTCCTGGTCCTCGACCGAGAGCGGTATCTGGCGCGACTCGTAGTAGATCGGGACGGTCGCCTGATCTTCCTGTGCTTCGCGCATCCGGTAGACGGAGACGTAGTCGCCGAACACCAGACGCGTCGAGCGGTCGGCGCTTTCCATAGGGGTGCCGGTGAAACCGATCCGTGTAGCGTTGGGAAGCGCGCGGGTGATGTTCTGTGCGAAGGCGGCGTACTGCGAGCGGTGGGCCTCGTCGGCCATCACGATTACGTTGTGACGGTCGGAGAGCACCGGCATCGCCCTGCCCTTGGCCGGTGCGAACTTCTGGATCGTCGTGAACACGATCCCTCCGGCCGGGATCTTCAGCAGCTCGTGCAGGCTGTCTGCTCCGCCTGTGATCTCCTTTGCCTGCTTGCACGAAGGCGCGAGGTGCGTGGCGGTGAAGGTCTTCTGCAGCTGGTCGTCGAGGTCGGTGCGGTCGGTCACCGCCACGATCGTCGGGTTGGCGAAACGCGGGTCGCGGCGCAGCTTGTTGGCGAAGAAGACCATCGTGTAGCTCTTGCCGGCGCCCTGCGTGTGCCAGACGATCCCGCCGCGACGCTCGCCGCCCATCGCGGCCGCGACGGACTCGACAGCGGCGTGAACGGCGTCGACCTGGTGGTACTTGGCCATCACCTTCCAGGTCCTCGCGCCGTCGCTCTCGAACAGGACGAAGTCGCGGATGAGCTCCAGCAGGCGCTCGGGTGCGAAGACCCCCTCGATCATCGTCTGCAGCGGCGAGCGACCACGGGGCCGGCGGCCGCCGCCCATCTCCTTCCACTCGGCGAAGTGCTCGGCGGACGTGCTCCACGTCCCCACGCGCGCCGACATCAGATCGGAGACGCCGACGATTCCGACGTAGCGATACAGGCCGGGGATCGTCTCCGTGTAGTGGTGGATCTGATTGATCGCGCCGTGCGCGGACTCCGTCAGTCCGGGGGCCTTCAACTCGATCTGACCGAGCGGCAGGCCGTTGACGAACAGCAGGATGTCGGGCCTGCGATTGTTACGTTCCTCCACGATCGTCAGCTGGTTGACCGCGAGCAGCTCGTTGCGCTCGGGGTGCTCGAAGTCGATCAGTTTTGCGTGCTCGGTCTGCTCGACACCGTCGTCGTCGACGTACGGGATGGGCACACCCCCGGTGAGCAGTTTGTGAAAGTCGCGGTGATCCTCGATCGGCGATGGCGAGGTGCCCGTCATCGCCAGCTCGCACGCTCTCTGCGCGGCCTCGCTCGGAAGATCCGGATTGATTCTCGCGACGGCCTGTCGCAGCCGGTCGATCAACACCACGTCCGCCCAGGTCCCGCGTTCCGTGCCCGGAGCTTCAGCCGCCAGGTCGCGGCCGTGGACGTGCGTCCAGCCGGCGTCGGTAAGCATCTGGAGCGCCGGTTGCTCGACGAGCGCGTCCTCGCCGGCGGGGGACGTCACGCGCTTGCTCCCGCGAGCTGTTCGACCGCTAAGCCGATGGCCTCCTCGGAGTCGCTTGTGTCCGGGACGCGGATCTCGCCGGAGATGAGCTCGGGTAGGAGGGAGTCGCGGATCGTCGCCAGCGATTCGACCTCAGAGGCCAAGATGCCTTGCCATTGATCGAGCGGTTCGAGGAGCTCGCCGACGCGGGCAAGTGTGTCGGGGTCCGGCAAGGCGACGAGCGCCTCGGAGAGGTGGCGACGTTGAATATGCCCCATCGTCGTGGCCTTATCGCGAGCTATCGCTTGGAACTCGGGCATGTGCTGACGCACCCACTGGTATACGAACCACGAAGGGTAGCCATCTGGGATCACCTTGAATATGTGCTGATTGATCACCGACTCCGGGCCGGACCACCTGTAGACCGCAAGTGAACCGGACCATGCAAACAAGATGTCTTGGTGTCGGGCAAGGTGCTCCTCCGCCACGTTCATATTCGTGCGGAGCGTGTCGCTTTGGATGCCGGCATTGAGCTCCTTGATGCGAAGGATGGGGCGGCCCTGCCCAGTTGCATCCTTGGTGAATGCCTTGCCGTTGACGAACCTGGCGAGGCTCGCGAGAGCGCTCGTCGTCCACCCGCGTGGGATGGGTCCGATCTCACTCTCCTCGAACTCGTCGGTTCCAACGAAGTCGACAAACCGAGCACGGAAGAGCGCGGCTACCGTTTGCTCCAGGAGGGACGCGAGTTTGCGGTTACTGTCGATCTTGCCGTCGAGGGCTCCGAGTATCGCGAGAACCCGCTCCTGCTCATGGAGTTCGGGTAACAGAATCGGAAAGGCAGCCATCGCGTTCAGTGGGATGCGATCAACGGTGCTCCCGTGAATTGTTCGCTCTCGGATCACGTTCTGAAACTGAGGACCAAGGTAAGCGTAGAGAAGAAAGCGCGGAAGAACTACGTCGGACTTGACGCGAAGCAGTCCCATTCGCCGACCAAGACAAAAGCGCAGCTCGTCTGCAATATATGCAGCCTCTCCGAGCCGAGTCTCGTAGGAAAATACGATATCGCCAACCGTTGGCGTGACTCGCTTTGTCCATCTGACGAAGTCCTCCTCCGAGAGATGCTCGACGTCTGTGAGATCCAGCCGTCCATTGTTGAGATTGGCGATACCCAGAAAGATGGGACCCTCTGCCGTCTTTCGTGGAGTTGCATGTGGACCGTCGAAGATTTCGACCAGATCGCTCAAGCTCCATAAAGACCAGCCCGTAGGCAAATCAGAGGTCATAGCCGATGCGGGTAAGCGCACCTTTCACCTCTGACGCAAGTCGCTGGTTCTCTGCCATCTCCCCTGCAAGCTTGTCAACGAGTATCGCCATCTTCTCCTCGAAGGCAACCTCGTCCTCCTCGGACTCGGGTGCGCCGACGTAGCGCCCGGGTGAAAGGGTGAATCCTGCCGCCTCGATCTCCTTCAGGTCGCTGCCGCGGCAGAAGCCGGGCTCGTCGTTGTAATCCTGATCCGTTGTGCCGCGCCAGGCGTGATAGGTCGAGGCGATGAGCTCGATGTCCTGCTCGGTGAGCTCGATCTGCGTGCGGCTGATCTTACTGCCCATCTGCCGGGCGTCGACGAAGAGCGTCTCTTCGCGGCGATCGCGCTCGCTCGAGGATGCCTTGTCGCGGTCGAAGAACCACAGGCACACGGGGATGCCCGTGGTGTAGAAGAGCTGAGCGGGCAGCGCCACGATGCAGTCGACGACATCGGCGCGCACGAGGTTCTCGCGGATCTTGCCCTCGCCGCCGCTCATCGTGGTGAGAGAGCCGTTGGCCATGACGAAGCCCGCGCGGCCGTTGGGGGCGAGGTGGTGCAGGAAGTGCTGTATCCAGGCGTAGTTTGCGTTTCCGGTCGGCGGCACGCCTTGCGCCCAGCGCACATCGTCGAGCAGTGCGGGGGTCGACCACTCCTTTTGGTTGAAGGGTGGATTTGCCATCACGAAGTCGGCCTTCAGCCGTGGGAAGGCGTCATCGAGCAGTGAGCCGCCCTCGGTGTACTGCACGTCGCCGGAGAGGCCGTGGATCGCCAGGTTCATGCGGCCGATACGCCAGGTCGCCTGGTTTCGCTCTTGGCCGTATACGGAGATCTTCTCGGGACGCCTGCCGTGGGCCTCGACGAACTTCGCCGACTGCACGAACAGGCCGCACGACCCGCAGGCGGGATCGAAGATGCGGCCCTCATACGGCTCGAGCATCTCCACGAGCAGACGCGCGACCGGCGCTGGTGTGAAGTACTCGCCGCCGCGGTGCCCCTCGGCGCGGGCGAACTCCTTGATGAAGTACTCGTACGTGCGTCCGAGGACGTCGCGCGCTTCGCTCGGGTCCTTGCCGAAACCGATCTTCGCGATCGTCTCCACGAGCGAGCCGAGCAACTCGGCCGAGAGCGGTGCGCGCGAGTAGACACGCGGCAGCATCCTGCGCAGCTCGCGGTTCTCGCCTTCGATCGCGCTCAGGGCGTCGTCGATGCGCTTTGCGATGTCTTGGCTCGACGCCAAGGCGAGGATCGCCGGCCAGCGAGCCTGCTCGGGCACCCAGAACACCTGCTTTTCCGCGTACGCGTCGCGATTGTCCAGTTCTTCGGCTCGCGCTGCCGGGTCGGTGACGTATTCCTTGCTCTTGGCGTCGGAGAGCTCGGCCTCCAGCGTGCCGCGGCGCTGTTCGAATGCGTCGGAGATGTACTTCAGAAAGATCAAACCGAGGACGAGGTGCTTGTACTCGGCGGACTCGACCGAACCGCGCAGCTTGTTCGCAGCCTCGAACAGCGCGCGACCGTTGAGTTTGTCGTCTCCGCCATCTTTCGTCATGCTCGAAACGTACCCGTTGCACGGCACCGGTGCCTTCATGGGTGGGGTTGGAGTGATTCTGCTGGGTGATGTTCCCCTCGGCGCATGCGCCGAGGGGCGAGGCCGCACATGTGCGGCCTCGTTCCGGGCAGTGCATGCACTGCCCGGCCGACCGGCGCATGCGCCGGTCGGGGCCTCGCCACATGTGGCGAGGCCGTCTCCCAAACAACATCGCGATCGTCGACGCGTGCAGATCCTCCAATCCGGCCGCTCCGGTTAGCATTCGAGGGAATCATGCTCCGCGACATCGCACTTTGGCTCAGACCAGCGGGGTGGCCGCTGCTGCCGGACGCCACGCGCCGCCGAACGCTGCTGCTGGCGTGGGCCGCGATTTTCACACAGCTCGTGTTCGTCGGCGGATGGATACTTGCCGGCGCTCTCGAACCCCACTACTCGGCGGTTCGCCAATACATCAGCGAGCTCGGCCGGCACGGCGCGGCGAACCCCTGGATCTTCGCCACCTTCGTCGGGATCTGGGGACTGGGCTTCATCGCGCTCGCACTCGCGATCGCCCCGTCGCTGCGCACGCGGCCATGGCCGCTGGCGATGCCGGCGATGTTCGTGCTCGCCGGCGTCTGCGCGATTCTCGTCGGACCGCTGCACATGGACTGCTCACCGACCGTGAGTGCGGTGTGCCGCTCGCGCGACTCCGCTGGTGCGCTCTCCTGGCACAACTACGCGCACGAGTGGCTCAGTCTCGGCATCAACGTCGCACTGCTCCTCACGGGCTTCGCCTTCGCCCGCTCGGCCTGGCCGAGCCGGCTCGCGCGACTCGTCTTGGGCGGCGCGCTCGTGCTCCTGATCGCGAAGATCATCACCTTCGGTTTGCACGACTCCTTCCTCGGCTACCAGGGACTAGAAGAGCGCCTCTGGTCGCTCCTCGCGCAGCTCTGGGCTCTCGTCTGCGCCACGGTGTTGATCCTCGAGGCCACGCTCACGCCCGAGATGCTGCGGGTGCACGAGGTCTCCTTGCAGGGTCACGCGCTGGGCGAGGCGGCTGCTGTCGGCGCCGATCCGGTGTAGTCCGTGTCTGCTCCGACGATGGCGCCTCCTGCGCGCTCGTGACAGCAGCGGGCGCTCATTCCGGCGTTCGTCCGGCGGCCCGATTGTCCGCGTCTATATCGTTCGACCCCCCGAGAAAGGCCGCCCATGGCTTTGCCCAGCAATATTCAACGGTTCATCGACGAGCAGGCCGAGCACGCGGAAACGCGCTATGACGACCTGCGTGCCGTCGTGTTCAACGGCACGACCAAGCGCTCGCCCGAGGTCAGCAACACCGACGGTCTAGTGGCGATCGTCCGTGGGATCTTCGATCGCGTCGGCGTCGAGCTCGAGGAGATCCGCACGGTTGATCGTGATATTCCGCCCGGCCTGTGGCCCGATATGCGCGAGCACGGCTACGACAGCGACGAGTTCCCCGACATCTACAAGCACTCCGTCGTGCCCGCGCACATCCTGATCATCGCCGGACCGATCTGGCTGGGGGACCAGAGCTCGCTCACGCGCAAGATCATCGAGCGTCTCTACGCCTACTCCTCGGACGTGAACGAGGCGGGCCAGTGGTCCTACTACGGCAAGGTCGGCGCGGCGATCACCACCGGCAACGACGACGGCGGCAAGCACGTCAGCGCCCAGGTTCTCTACGCGCTGCAGCACATCGGACTCACGATCCCTCCCCAGTCCGACGCCTACTGGACCGGAGAGGCTGGGCCTGGGCCCTCCTACCTAGATGCCGTCGCCGGTGGCGAGCACAACTCCTGGGCGACCCGCAACACCGTCTTCATGGCCTGGAACGTGCTGCATCTCGCGCGCATGCTCACCGACGCCGGCGGCATCCCGGCTTACGGGAACTCAACGCGCGACTGGGATCTGGGGCACCCCGACCACCCCAATCCTGAGCATCGGGGGTCGTAGTCGGCGTAGCCACCGCAGGGCGCCGGCCGGGACACGTGATTTGACGGGTCGAGGATGAGCTCACGGTCTTGTCCACGTCGGCTCCCGTGAGCACGACGACGCGAGCCCTACAAGTTGCGGACCCGGCGACCGATCTCGCGGTCCCGCGGGTAGCCGGCTGACTCCCAGAACGTCGCGGCCACCTCGTCCTCATACGCGACCAAAGCGGTGATCCGACGTGCGCCTCGGCGACGTAGATGCTCCTCCCCGGCGCGCACCAGTGCCGAGCCGATGCCCCGGCGACGATGTTCGGCCGGTACGGCCAGTCGATACATGTTTCCCCGCCAGCCGTCCCACGCGGCGATCAACGCGCCCACGATCACACCGTCGTCGTCGGCAACGAGCAGGCTCCCCGGCATCTCCGAGAGCAGCCGTTGCGCATCCTCGAGATGGTCGGCCATGGTCGCGTGCTCGGTGCGCGCCTGCCGCCACAGCTCGAGGACGGCCGAAGCCTCGCCTAGTCGGCACGTACGCACGATGAAATCGCTGCCGGTCAAGCGGTGACTATATATCGGGAGAGAACACCCCACGTGGCGCGATCGGAACAGCCCATGTGGCGCGACCGCCGCAGTGGTCTCCATTCACACCGCCTACCCGCAGTCGGCGCGTCCTCTCTGGTGGACCCAGGCGCTAACCAGCTCCTGGCTCAAACTTGCGCGCGTGCTTGGGCGAACATATACCGCCGGCCCCGGGCATTCGTACGTATCTGGTGTCTCCAAGGTCAAATTAAGCGTCCAAGCCACTGCTTGATACAGCTGAGGATCTGCCGCATCCCTCGCTCTCACGAGAAATCCACCAATGATGAGGGGAGGTTCACTTCTACGATGCAGCACGCCGAACGCTTCGACCGGATAGCCTCGAATCTGCCGTGACGACCGACTACTCGTAAGCGCTGTCGGATCTCCTGCCTGCGTGTATGTCTGTGCGATGCCGGGATCAGCTACCGGGGTCAACTCAGGAGCGTGTGCCAGCAGCGGCGCGATGATAAATCGCTGCTTGTAGTCATCCCAAGAGATGACCGTTGGTACAGGATCGTGCAATCCGGTACCTGACTGAATCGAAAACGAGCCGATCAGCTCTGGCCGCCCGTTACCGTCGACATCAGTAATTTCATCGACGTTGTATACATAAGGGAAACCCTCAATCTCATACCCGTCATTGAAGGCTCGGGGCTGGTATTCGAATTCGAGACGAAGCGCGCCACCGTGAATGCCGTAGACCCTTATGATGTCAGAGACATCATCGGTGTCTGTGTTTAGAACTGTGTCCTTCGTCCTCAGAACCATCACATAGCTCTGGACTCCGGAACCCAAATCCGCTTGTCTGCCGAATACGGGATATAGACTATGCCGTGCGGCTGTGTGACGAATCGCGGCGACCTGTTCTTCAACAGTTACACGCGAACCGAATATGGCCGGCGCCCCCCACGCCACCAGCGCCGCAGTAACGATGACCGTTATGACTACGCCCCACACCGTCTTTGCCGAGCTAGCGACCAGCGACTTGGCGAGGCCCCAAGGACGAGATGTCACATCTCGCTTCTCGCCTACCCCAGCCTCGCCCGGCTGCGACTCGACCTTGTTGCGGTGGTTCCCACCACTGCTCAAGTCAGCCATCGTCTAGATCCAACAGCTCGATCTTGCAGTACGAATGGGCACCGGTCATCGACGCACGCAGTCTAACGCGATGTCAGCATCCCCCCGAATTGGATCCGCTCAACCTTTTGCAGAACCCAGCGTCGATCCCATGCTCGTCGGCGAGCTCAGCCGGACCCCTTCCAGCTTGCGGGACCGCAGCAAGGGCCTAGGGGTACAGCTGACAGCGTGCCTATCAAGCTTCGGCACCGCAGCGACCTCGACGGCTTCGCGGCGCAGGTCGCAAATAAGGCCATAGCGTGGGAACGATCCGCTCGAAACGGCGACCATTCGGTCGCCATAAGGCTATAGCGGGGGCGGGATTCGAACCCGCGACCTTCGGGTTATGAGCCCATTTCGGGGGTGTCGTGGGGTGTCGCTGGGCCCGCTGATCTGGCTCTAGCACTGACGATCTGGCTCCCGCCCAACCCGTCGGTGGCGCGGGATGGCGTGGGGCATGTTTGCACTTTGCTTGCACTTGGCGACGCGCTGACTTCGAGCACCCCGACGGCCTATGACGCAGACTGCTCCTGCATTTCCTTCAACGTGCGTCCGGCAGAGTCGCGCCAATCTGTGCGCCCGTTCTTGTTCCCGCCGCTGAGGACACTCGCCGCCGCAGAAGGCGAGTCGAATAGATGGCTCTTTGTGAGCTTTACATGGTCGCCCTCCACGACCAGGATGCCCTCCTGCAACAGCCGTTCTCGCAGCTGCTCGTAGCCAGGCATCATCACTTTCTTCGTCTTCCGGCCGACGGCCCCCTCGAACACCAGGAAGCCGCGAGACCGATCTTCTCCCGTGGCCTCTGTGAGCTGGGTTTTGAGGTGCAGGCGCTCACCGCCATCCTCGTCCGCCACTGGCTCCGGTGGCGTGTCGGCTCTGGTCGCGGGAACGGCGGGTTCCTCGGCAGGTTCGAAGACGTTGACTCCAACCAATGCGAACAGTGGGAGCACGTTGTCGAGATAGGTCTCCATCTCGGCTATCTCGGGCTCACTCAAACGCGCCGGCTCTGGCGCCGTACCGTTGTCCAGAGAAGCGCTGTCAGCCACTGCGGCTAGGCCAAGCAGCCGCGCCTCTAGATAGCGGACATGGGCCTTGTTGAGCGAGTTGTCCTTCGTGGTGAGCACATACCCTTGGGTCCAGAAGTCCTTCTCCTTCTGATGAGCGTCTAGACGCGTACGGATGTTGTCGGCCTCGCCAATGTAGAGCCGCTGAGTTCTGCGCCCCTCGGGGTCTGGACCCACCAGCACATACACGCCGGTCTGTGACATCTCGTCGCGTGCGCGAGCGCCCGGATAATCGGCTCGTGCGAACGCAAGGAACGATCCTGTCCAGCCCATACGCTCGACCAGTCGCAGGCCCTGCGGTGTGCCGTCGATGAGAAAGACGCGAATCGTCACTCCGCACGTCAGCTGAATTGTCACGACGACAGTATGGCTGAGCATCTGCACCAATCGCTTCGCAGATCAGTTGCTGCGATTTCTGCATATGCTGTGTATGGTTCGTTTGCAGCGTCTCCTGTGCTAGCCTGTCCCCATGTCCGCCATAGCCGCCGATCCACGCGCGAATCGTGTTCGCTCCCTTCCGACCCTCTCCCAGGCCGCCGGGTTCATCGGACTGGACTCAGGCGGCATGAGCCGCCTCGTCCGTGCTCTCGACATCGAGCCTCTGAAATGGGGCCGTCGTGACAAGCACCTGGAGATCGCCCAGGTGCTCCAGATCGCCAAGGTCGCGCAGCGGGCGGCGCTGGAGGAGGTCGCCGGGAGCATCCTGGAATGGACCGAACAGAACCACCCGGACGCGTTGGAGCAGACGACCGCAGAGATAGACGCGTTCTTCGCCGAGCTTCCCCAGCCGACTGCGACACCCGCCGATGAGTTCGTGGCCGAACTGCACGCAGCGCTACCGTCGGACTGGGCTCGCAAGGCCGAGGAAATCTGGCGCGCTCACGCGGGCAACGTGTAGTAGTCGCCGCGGTAGCCCTCGCTCTTACGACCACGGCGAAAGCCGAAGTGCGCAAGCTCGCTCGGCGTCAGGGCGATGCCACGATCCAGAACGAGACCGACACGGCCAACCTGACTCGTTGTGCGATCGATCGCCGCCGTGACGCAAACCAGCAGCCATAGCGCGACCAGGTAATCAGCGCGCAGCGCCGGGTCCTCTACATCCAGGCGCACCGCAGCGGCGGTGATCAGATGTGGACGTTGGGCGCCACTTCGCGTGCCGGGTTGGAAGTGCCATGCCAGGATGGCTGCCACGCGGTTGTCGTTGCGAAGATCGCTCGCCACGAGCCGCCGGCCCTTCTGCCCTTCGGCCATGTGCCACGCCTTCAGAGGCTCGCCCTCGACGGGTGGCGGATAGAGGCGCGCAGCGGTGGTGGCCAGACGCCAGCGAGCAGCCGATCCGCTGCCAGCGCCCGGCGATGGCAGCAGGTGATCCAGCTCAATCCGTGTCTCGCGCTCTCCTCGCCGTCGCCCGTGGTGCACCGTCAGGACGTTCTCCAAACGCTGGACCAGATCGCCTTGGCTATCCGCGGGAATCAAAACGCGCCGAGCCTACTTGGCACTACTGACGCTCCCGTTCAGCGGCTCGCCGAGGTCGTTGTCGAGCAGATGGACGTAGGTGTCGAGCGTGAAGCTAGCCGAATGGTGGCCGAGCCACCGTTGCACCTGCACGACGTTCCTGCCTTCCTCGAACAGCCGCGACGCCACCGTGTGGCGGAACGTGTGGAAGCCCGCCCACTCGACCCCAGCCGCCGCGCACGCGGGTGCGAGTACCCGCATCGCGAGGTTGTCGGGATCGAGCACGGTCCCGGCTGTGGAGCGGAACACAAGTCGTCGCGCGCGATGCCGAGAGCGAGCAGGCGATCCGCCAGCGTCCGCGAGATCGGCAGCTCGCGCTTTGAGTAGCGCGACTTGAGTGGACCGACCACAAGCCCCTCGCCGCGACGACGACGCACGCGCTGGCGCACCTTGACGTGCGGGCGCTCGCCGTCGAGCGCCAGATGACGACCTTCCAGCGCGTAGACGTGTTTGCACTTCTGTTCACACCTCGCCCGCTTGCCACCGTCGCGCTCGGCCTCAGGAAGCACGAAACCCGCTCAGTTGAGCGGGTTTCGTTCCATAGCGGGGGCGGGATTCGAACCCGCGACCTTCGGGTTATGAGCCCGACGAGCTACCAGACTGCTCCACCCCGCGTCGCTGCTGATGTTTTAGCAGAACCCCGCGCCCCGGCCCTCGGTCGCGAGCCCGCGCGTCGGCGCACCCAATAGCATCGCTCCCATGCGCGCGGCGGTGGTCGACATCGGGACGAACTCCACCCGTCTGCTCATCGCCGACGTAACGCCAGAGGGGCCGGTCGTTGAGATCGTGCGCCGTTCGGTCGTCACGCGCCTCGGCACCGGCGTCGATGCCGAGGGCTCGCTTTCGCGGGAGGGCATCGAGCGCGTGCTGAGCGCGCTCTCCACGTTCCGCGAGCTGATCGACGCCAACGCGCCGGGAGAGGGCGAGGGTCCCTACCGCGAACGTCGCAGTGATGACCTCCGCGGTGCGCGACGCGCGCAACGGGGTGCAGTTCGCCGCGCGGGTTCGCGAGGAGTGCGGACTGGATGCGCGCGTTCTCACTGGCGAGGAAGAGGCGAGGATGACGTTCCTCGGCGCGATGTCCGGTCGTCCCTCCGCGGTCGAGCCGACGGTCGTCGTCGACATCGGTGGAGGATCGACCGAGTTCGTCGTCGGCGTAGGCAAGACCGCGGGCTTTCACGTCTCGCTGCCTGCCGGCGTCGTGCGGATGAGCGAGCGCCACATCCACAGCGATCCTCCGCGCTCAGCCGAGCTGCAGGAGCTCGCGGCCGACGTCCGTGGCGTTTTTCAGGCCGGGCTGCCCGTCGAGGAGCGCGCGCCCGTCGTACGCGGCATCGCTGTCGCCGGCACCGCGACATCGGCCGCGGCGATCGATCAGGAGCTCGATCCCTACGACCCCCAACGCGTGCACGGATATCCGCTGCTGCTGGCAACTGTCGAACTGCTGCTTGCGCGTCTCGCTGACATGGACGAAGCGCAGCGTCGGGCCGTCGTCGGCCTGGATCCAGCACGCGCGCCCACGATCGTCGCCGGCATGGTCCTGTTGTCCGAGGCGATGCGTGCGTTCGAGCTCGACGAGGTCGAGGTCTCCGAGCACGACATCCTGCACGGAGGCGCGCTCTCCCTGGCGCTCCAGACCGGTTCAGTTTCCCACGGCAGTTCAGACATCTGATACTCTTCCACGGCGAGGGGTGTGCTTGAGGCACGCCCTCGAGCTGGTCCATACAGGCCCGGATTGCGCCGCAAATCGGCGTTCCCGTGTTCGGGCCGAACGACCTCGGGGACATACCCCTGCCTGATCTCCGGGGTCCGCCCCCCGAGGAAGCCGCCCCGCCCGGGCGGCTTCCTCATGAGCGGACGCCTAAGCCATGGGCAAGCGAGGGTCGGACTCGGGCTTGGCGACGAGGCTGGACCTAAATTGGTTCAGGACACGGCCCCGGCTTGGCCAAGTCCAGGTCTCAGGCCAGGTTGGACTTGCGCGGGTAGATCACGTCGGGGTCCGTGAGCACGTTCACGAGCGCCGGCACGCCCGCCTCAAACGCCCGCTCGATCGCCGGCGCCACGTCCGCGGGACGTTCGACGAGCTCACCGTGGCAGCCGAGCGCCTGCACGACCTGGTCATAGCGCGTCGCCGGTCGCAGCTCCGCAGCCACCGAGTACCCGTACAGGAACTCCATCGGGTGCTTCTCGAGCGCCCAGATGCCGTTGTTGCCCATCACACCGACCACATTCACGCCGTGACGTGCGAGCGTGTCGAACTCCATGCCCGAGAACCCAAACGCGCCGTCGCCGAGCAGCAGCACGACCTGGCGCTCGGGGTGGGCGAGCTTCGCCGCAAGCGCATAGCCCGGACCCGCACCCAGGCAGCCGAACGGTCCGGGATCGAGCCAGCAGCCCGGCTGGTAGGAATCGATCACGCGACCCGCATACGAGACGTAGTCTCCACCGTCGCCGATCACGATCGCGTCGCGGTCCAGAACCTTGCCGAGCTCCGCATACAGCCGCATCGGGTGAAGCGGCGAGCGATCGTCCTGCAGCTCGACCTGCTCGGCCGCGCGGCGCTCGGTCTCGACGGCGCGCAGATCCTCGACCCAGCTCGCGCTCGCCGGCGCCGTGCCGGCCATCGCGGAGCGCAGATCGCTCAACGTCGTACTCAGCGCCCCGTACAGCTCGGCCGCGACCGGTCGCGGATGACGACGCTCGGGCTCGGCTACGTCGATCACCACGATCTCCGTGTCATCGCCAAACGAGCCCCCGAAGCCCAGACGGAAGTCCATCGGCACGCCGATCACCAGCGCGACGTCTGCGCCCTTGAGCGCGTGCGAGCGCGCCCGCGAGAAGAACAGCTCGTGGTCCGCCGGCACACAGCCGCGCGCAAGCCCGTTCAAGAAGACGGGTATCCGCAGAGCTTCCGCCAACGCCAGCAGCTCGACCTCACCGTGCCCCCAGTACAGGTCGGTTCCGGCCATCACCACCGGGCGCTCAGCCGAACGCAGCAGCTCGGCCGCGCGTTCGATCGCCGCGCCGTCCGCTCCCCGGCTCGGGCGCGATGGCGGGCCGTCGAGCATGTCCTCCGGCTCCTGCGCCTCCATGAAGACGTAATCCAAGGGGAAGTCGATGAACGCGGGGCCCCCATGTGGAGCCAGCGCCGTCGCGAAGGCCTCGTCGAGAAGCCCCGGGATCTCCGCCGTGCTCTCCGGCGTCACCGCGAGCTTCGTCAGCGGACGCACGAACGGAACGTGGTCGATCTCCTGCAGCGAACCCATACCCCAGCGCCCCGCGGGAGCGCGACCGCCGAGCACCACCATCGGCGAGTGGTTCGCCTGCGCCGAGCCCATCGCGCTCATCCCGTTCGTCACGCCCGGCCCGGCCGTGAGCGCGCACACGCCCGGTTCGCGTGTGACCTTCGCCCAGCCCTCCGCTGCGAACGCCGCGGTGGACTCATGACGGACGTCAACGATGTCCACGCCCTCCTCGCGACAGCCGTCATAGATCGAGAACAGGTGTCCGCCCGAGAGCGTGAACAGACGGCTGACGCCGTGCGCCTTCAAGCGGCGCGCGACCAGTCGCCCCCCGTGGAAGGCCCCTGTGGACTCCTCTGTGCTCTGCTCGGTGGCCATCGGCGCGCCGGGACTCTATCGCCAAGCCCCCCGCAGCGCATTTACGACTGCCGCCGCGACTGCCCCTGCGACCGCCGTTGCGTACGTCGTTGCGCACGTCGTTGCGCACGTCGTTGCGCACGTCGTTGCGCACGTGCGAATGTTGGGACAAACACACGGATGCCCGGGACGGGATTCGAACCCGCAAGCTCACACGAGCGGCAGATTTTAAGTCCGCTGACTTTGCCAGTTTGTCCACCCGGGCGCAGCGATCGTATCTGCCCACGTCGACGCGCGAGCCCACCCGCCTCCAACGCCCGGATCGAGCCGCAATCAAGCCCGTTGGAGCGCAACTTTTCGGTTGCTACGGTGTATTTAGCCGTAGATACACAAGGCAGCCGAAGGGACCGAATACGCCGTGGAGGTCTCAGCACTAACACACAAGAGCATGCCGGGCCTCAGTGGCCCGTCAGCACTGCTGCGCCTGCAGTCCGACGAGCGCCTGATCGCGATGACCCGGCGCGGACAGCACGCCGCGTTCGAGGTGCTCTTCTCGCGCTACCAGTCGCGGCTGCTGGCCTTCTGTCGGCACATGCTCTCCTCGCGCGAGGACGCCGAGGACGTGCTCCAAGAGGTTTTCACGGCCGCCTTCAACGCCGTGCTCGCCGACGAGCGCGAGATCAACGTCAGGCCCTGGCTGTATCGGATCGCGCGCAACCGCTCGCTCAACCACCTGCGCCGCGCCTCCGCCATCGGCGTGGACTCGATGGACGTTCACTACGCCGACAACGGTCTTTCAACCGGCGAGCGCGTGCTGCGCCGCGAGAGCTTCCGACAGCTGCTCGGCGACGTCAAGGAGCTACCCGAGACCCAACGCACCGCGCTGCTGCTGCGCGAGATCGACGCCCTCTCCTACGAGCAAATAGCCGACGCGATGGAGACGACCGTGCCATCGGTCAAGTCGCTGCTCGTGCGCGCGCGTATCTCGCTCGCCGAGGCCGCCGAGGCTCGGCAGCTGAGCTGTGAGGAAGTGCGTCTGCAGCTCGGCGAGGTCGCCGAGGGTCTGACCAAGCTGGGCGCGCCCGCCCGCCGGCACGTGCGTGGGTGTGAGCGCTGCCGCGCATTCAAGAAGCAGCTCAAGGACAACAACCTCGCGCTCGCCGCGATCTTCCCCGTCGGGCCGCTGCTGCTGGCCAAGAAGCTGCTGCTCACCAAGCTCGGCTCGACCGCTTCCGCCGGTCATGTCGGCGCCAGCGCCGGCGCGACAGCGGGCGCCACCGCCGGCGCCGCCGGCGCGGGCGGAGCGAGCGCGGCCGGAGGCATTCTTACCGCCGGCGCCGGCGCCGTCGCCACCAAGGCCGTCGCCGGGCTCGCCGCCGCCGCGATCGTCACCGCCGTCGCCGCCGAACACGTCGGGCATCCCGCCCATCGTCACCACGCCACCCCCGCCGCGACAGCCTACGTTTCAAGGCACGAAAGCGAACCGATCGTCATGCACGCAAGTGTCCAGCCGGTCAGCTCGACGCGGCGCTTCGCCGCCTACCACGCGACTCGCCGCCACAGCGCGCACCAACGGCTTGCGACCAAGACCGTCGCCGTCGCCGGCCCGGTCGCCGCGCTCAACCAGCCCGCCGGAGCTCCCGCGGCCGACGCGCCGGCGATCAAGCCCCCGGTGGACCCAAGGTCGACCCCAGCGCCTGTGACCGAGGTCACCACGGAGACGACTGCGCTGCCGACCGACGCCACCGACGCGCCCCCGCAGCCGACCGTGCCTGTCACACCGGTTACGGACCCGACCGGTGGCACGCCCTCGCCGCCCGCCGAAACGACTTCCCCGCCCGCCGAACCCTCGCCACCCGTCGAAACAACACCGCCGCCGACCAGCGCCACTCCAACACCGCCAGTCGAATCGGGGGCGCAGGGCGGCGGCCCACAGGTCGGGGGTACGACGGCCGAATCCGCCGACTCCACCTCCGCCTCGGTCACTGCCATGAGCGCGCAGACCGCTCCCTAGCCGACACTCGTTAGTCGATCGTGAACGTCTCGAGCGGCCGTTCGAGCACGCCCGTGGTGCCCACGAGCAGTGGCGCCGTCACCTGCGGGGTGGGGGCGCTCAGCATCACGATGTGCACTCCGTCGCGCGCGCCCGTCCGTTCGGGCAGCAGCAGGACATCGCGGCCGTAAACCGTGCGGCCGGCGATTTGCGCGGTGTAGGCGATCGTGTACGCCGGAACCGTGTTCACCCGCGTCTTGCCCTCTCCGCGCAGCACGAACCCGCTGTAGCGGTGTCGCAGCCCGTCCACATACGAGCTCGCGTACAACGGCAGCTCGGCGCTGAGGCTCGTCGTGTACGCAGGCAATCGCAGCGGTCCCACCGCGAAGGAGTTGCGCAGCGGACCGCGCGCGGGGCTTCGCACCTGCACGTACTCGCCGGGCGCCGGCGCCGTGCGGTAGAGGCCGCGGTAGCTGAACGAGAACGGCGCGGCTCCACCGTGGGAGTAGTGGGCGTTCTCGAGCGTAAGCGCCGTTCCGACCGCCGAGCACGAGCACGCCGATCCCGATCGCCACGACGATCGCCCGCACGGGCCGCGAAGCGGCATGCCAGCGAGGCGCAAGCAGCTTGCCGAGGGTCGGGCCGTACTCCGGCTTCAGCGGGATCGAGGCCATCGATTCGTGGTCCCCAGCGGGCTCAGTCGCCCAGCGAGAACAGCGCTTCCAGGTCGTGGCGTGAGTAGGCCGCGAACGCGACCATCGTCTGGGTGCGGATCACGCCCGGCAGACCGCCGATCTCAGCGGTGACCACGTCCGCCAGCTGCTCGTGATCGGGGACGCGCACGATCGCCACGAAATCCCACTCCCCGGTGACCGAGTAGGCCTCGGCGACACCCTCGATGTCCGCCAGATCCGAGCCCAGCGTCGAAAGCGCGTCGCGCTCGGCCTCGATCAGGACGACGGCGTTGGTCAGCGTCATGGCGAGCTCAGGCTCTCACCGGGCGCCAGCACTACCACCTCGGATGTCCCGGCGGACTCGACCTCGGACTTGAACGCCTGCGCGTCCGTCTCGATCGGCGGGAACGTGTCGTAGTGGCACGGGACGATCTGCTTCGCGCCGATCATCCTCGCCGCATGGACCGCGTCGTGGCGGTCCATCGTGTAGTGCCCGCCGATGCACATCAGCGCCACGTCGATCGGGCCGCTCGTCTCGCCGATCAGCTCGAGGTCTGAGAACAGCGCCGTGTCACCGAGGTGATAGATCGGTCTTACCGCCAAAGCGCACGATCAGCCCCGCGGGAGTGTTCACGGCGCCTTTGGGAGTCGTCGAGGTATGCCAAGCCGGCACGAGCTTCACCGTGCCCCAGTCGAACGTGACCGTGCCGCCAAGATTCGGGTCGTGAACCTGCGCGACGCCATCCTCTGAAAGCTCGTTCGCGATCTCGACGATCGCGACCACGTCCGAGCCGGCGCGCGTGGCGATCGAGACGGTGTCGCCGATGTGATCGGCGTGGCCGTGCGTCAGCAGGATCGCCTGCGGGCTCAACTCCTCGGCGGACGCCGCCGCCTTCGGGTTGCCCGTCAGGAAGGGATCGATCAGCACCGAGGTGGACCCGTCGCTGAGTTCGAACGCCGCGTGGCCTAGGAAGCGGATGTCCATGGTCTGTGCTGCTCCTGTGTCGTGGGGGCGGATGGGGTGCGCAACATCATGATATGAGCGTAGTTAGGACTCCTGCGAGTCGATCAGATCCAAGCCCAGGCCGGCGAGCGCCCCGACGAGCGCTCCGACGACGCCCGCCGTCCAGCTGACCTCCGGGCGGGCATAGGGCAGCGTCAACAGCAGTGCCGCGATCGCCGCCGTGCCGAGCAGGTCGCCCTCGTAGTAGTGCCTCCCGCTCGCCGCCCGCAGGTCGGGGATCGACCAGGCTGCGATCAGCGCCAGCGCGCCTGCGTTGGCGCCACTGACGATCGGTACCGGGTACAGCGCGAGCGCCGCGAGCGCGCCCGTGAGGCTCCCCGCGAAGAACACCGCAAGCACGATCGCCGGCCCGCGACGGCGCTCCAGCAGCCACCCGAAGATCGCCGTCGCCAGCAGCGCGATGAACGCATACAGCCCGTTGAGATAGGCGAACGGGCTGCTCAGCAGCTTCCACCAGTCGCCGTGAAGCGGTCCGAGGATGGCCATCTTGATGAAGCTGGCGTTCCCCGCTGAAACCACTGTGAGTCGCAAGAGCGTTGCAGGACTGGACGCCAGGATGTGCGCTGTGCCCAGGAAGTCTCCGCGCACGAGTATCCAGCCGGCGCAGCCAAGCGTCACCAGCGCGATCGTCGCAAACGGCGGCGATTCTCCGCGCAAATAGTCCTCACCACGTCGCCGGAAGCGCCCCCCCGGGCCTGTGCGCGAGCCCGAGCGCGGGCGTCGAAACGCGAACGTGCGACCGAGCCGCCGCAGTCCCCGTCCGCGACTCTTCACGCGCGGCAGCTTCGGCGCCCGGCTACGCAACCGCGAGCCGCAGTAAGGGCACTCGGTGATGTACGGGCTGACCTCCGAGCCGCACTGCTTGCACACGACGAACAGGTCGGGACCGGAGGACATCGTGACTGCATTCTAAGAGCCCTCCGGCTCCGGGCCGCCCACGTTTGGACACCGACAGGCGCCCGCCCGTGGAATACTCAGGCCATGAGACCAGGATATGACCAGAAGCTCTACATACTCGCGTTCGACCATCGAGGGTCGTTTCAGACGAAGTTCTTCGGCATCGAGGGCGACCCCGACGCTGAGCAGACGGCGATGATCGCCGATGCCAAGCACCTGATCTTCGAGGGGCTCTCCCAGGCGGTCGCCGCCGGGGCCGACCCGTCGGTGACGGGGGTGCTCGTGGACGAGCAGTTCGGTTCGACCGTGCCCGAGGAGGCGCGCGCCCAAGGCCTGAAGCTGGCGATGCCCGCGGAGCGCTCGGGCCAGAGCATGTTCGACTTCCAGTACGGCGATCAGTTCGGCGAGCACATCGAGAAGTTCGACCCGGACTTCACGAAGGTGCTCGTGCGCTACAACCCCGACGGAGATCCAGCTGAGAACGGCAAGCAGCTGAAGAAGCTCAAGCGACTGTCGGACTGGCTCGCGCAGAACGAGCGCAAGTTCCTCTTCGAGCTGCTCGTTCCCGCCGAGGAGGCGCAACTGCAGGCGGTGGATGGCGACAGCGACCGCTACGACACCGAGCTGCGACCCGAGCTGATGCGCAGGACGATCGCTGAGATCCAGGATGCCGGCATCGAGGTCGACATCTGGAAGATCGAGGGCGTCGACGCGCGCTCGGACTGCGAGATGCTCGTCGCCCAGGCCCGCTCCGGTGGGCGCGACGATGTGGTCTGCGTGGTGCTCGGCCGCGGCGCCGACGACGCCAAGGTCGATCATTGGCTCTCCCAGGCCGCACCCGTGGACGGGTTCGTCGGCTTCGCGATTGGCCGCTCGATCTGGTGGGACCCACTGAAAGCCTACGTCGCCGGCAAGATCGAACGTTCGGCCGGCGCGCGCCAGATCGCCGAGAACTACCTCAGGTTCGTCAAGGTCTACGAGCGCGCCGAGACCGAGGCGCCGGTCGCCTGAGCGATGCTTGGTGTAAACGCGACTCTGGATATCCGAGAAACCTTGCTCACGGTCGCTCATCGTCGTTCCTGGCAAGGACGCAGGGAGCGTGGCGTACTTGACCGATCGAAGATCGGCCAGCGAGCGACTCCAGGACGCGGACAGGGGCATAACGAGGGACCGTCATGAAGATGCGGCGAAGCCTCGCCGAGCTCGAGCAGGCGTTCGTCAAAGAGATCTCGCTCGATCGCCACCGGCGCGCCTCACTGCGACGCACGACCGAGCAACGCGCGCTCAAACGCGAAGTTCAGCGCCGGCACAAGCGCGGGTCGGTGCGATTCGCGCTGCTCGTGCTCACGCTGATCTTGACCGCGGCCGTCGTCACCGTGGTGATGTTCCGCACGCTCTACCTACTGCTTGGTTAGAAGCCTCAGGCGCCGCTAGGCTCGCCGGCGCCCTCATCGGCTACCACCGACGGCGTGGCATCGGCGGACACGCCGGCGCTACCGGCGTCGTCGCGATGGATCTCGAGGTAGATCTCGGTGCGAAAGACCGGGATGTCCTGGGGAGCCTGGATGCCGATGCGCACCTTGTCGCCCATCACGGACAGCACCGACACCTCGATGTCGTCGCCGATCATGATGCTTTGGTTTGACTTGCGTGTGAGCACCAGCATGGTGCAACCTTCCTATCGGCCGACGAGCAGTAGAACGGAGTTGGCCCCGGACCGCGCCGGTCAGGCAAGCATAGTCGGTCGCGCCTGTGAGTCGTGCCCGCGAGATGTCCGTTCGAGCACCTGAACCGTCACGCCGGGCGTATGCGCTAGTCTCCCGGACCGTCCATGGCTCGTAAATCTCTGCGCCCGCACCTGAACCAGATCCGCGCGTGGGTACGGCAAGGCCGTACCGACGCCTGGGTCGCCCATCAGCTCGAGGTCACCGTGCGTGACATCGAGCAGTTCAAGCGCCAGAACGAGCTCGTCAGCGACGCCGATCCCGCTGAGGGCGCCGTCGCGACGGACTATCCCGACGAAGTCGATCTCAGGGCCGAGGACGACGCGCTGATCGCGGCCGAGCTCGAGGCGGCCGAAGAGGAGGCCGAACGCGCGAAGCCCGAGAGCGAGGACGGCGAGGAGGGTGGGGAAGAGGAGACCCCCACCCGCGCACGTCGGCGTGGGCGGCGCGGAGGTCGTCGGCGCAGCGGCTCACGTGGCGGAGGCCCGCTGGAGGGCACCTTCGATCATGGCGAGGAGGGCTACGGATTGTGGCTGGACCCCGCGATCCAGGACAACCCCATCTACGCCGAGCACTGGGCAGGACACCGTCCCGTCGAGATCGTCGTCGAAGAGGACCGCATAGTCATCCGCCGCACCGGCGAGGACGACTAGAGCGCCGCCGGGCGGCGCGAGGCCTTGTCCTCACCGATAGAAGATCAGATGCGATCTTCTATCGGCCGGCACGCGTACGCTGTACGCCACGCTCCCTGCGTCCGTACCGATCGGAGATTGATGGGATCTCCGATCGGCCAGCTTGCCCGGCGACGCTCTAGAGGCGCAGTTCACACCGACTGCGGTCGGTTCTTACGCCTCCGTCAGCGCCCGTCTGCCCCCGGCGTAGTCAGAGGCTTCTCGCAGGTAGCGCCCGAACGCGGCGTCGACTACCACGCTTGAGTCCCACGCCCAGGGATCGTCGGGCGCTATGCGCATCGCCGTCTGCATGCACCAGCCCGTGCCGAGCCCATACTGTTCGGCAAGCTCCTGGGCTGAGAACCTGCCGCCCAGACGCCGGCGCAGCTCGCTGACGAGCTCGGCGATGACGCGTTCGAGCAGACGCGCGGCGCTCCGGCGCCGCCTCGCCCAAGCGCCGCTCGCCCCGGCTGCCACTGGTAGATCGCGTTCTCGAAGGATGACACCCGTCGAGGGTAGCGGTCTGCCCGCGAACGCTGCAGGCCTCAGTTGTGCGGGAGCCCGGTGACGACGTAGGTCTGCTCCCCGGCGTGCATCATGTCCAGCCGCCGAGCCTCCTCTTCGACGGTGCCGCGCCGTCCGAGCGCTTCGTGCTGATGCTGCAGCCGCACGTGTTCGTGCTCGAGCGTCGCCAGCTGCGCGCTGTCTGTGTGCGCCTGATGCCAGGTCGAGTACATGCGGATGCCCGCGCTCAGGTACAGGTACAGAAGCGCCACGAGCAGGCACAGCATCGCGACGCGCCCGAGCTTGTCCCAGCGGATGCGCGCGACCGGAGCGCTCGCACCGATTGCGCGGGGGCGTCGTGCCGAGGATGCCTGCGCGCTTGCCATTGCCCTCGCATTCGCCCTGCACATGCCGATCCCTGCAAACCTGCGAGGAAACGGGCTGCGCTGCAAGCGTCGCGTCGCTGAGCAGGCGTGGTTCGTCGGCGAGTGCTGCGTCCGCGCGGGCGTTCGTGGCGTTGCGTTGGCGTCCGTGTGGGTCTCGGGTGCAAGCGCCGCGTAGGCTCAGCTGCGAAAGACCGAGCGCGCGGGGAACTCGGCGTCGGCGCCGAGCTGCTCCTCGATGCGCAGCAGCTGGTTGTACTTCGCGACCCGATCCGAGCGCGAGGGCGCTCCGGCCTTGATCTGCCCGCAGCCGGTGGCGACGGCGAGGTCGGCGATGGTGACGTCCTCGGTCTCTCCCGAGCGGTGGCTCATGACCGCCGTATAGCCGGCCTCGCGCGCCATCGCGATCGCCTGCAGTGTCTCCGAGAGCGTCCCGATCTGGTTGACCTTGATCAGAATCGAGTTCCCCACTCCGGACTCGATGCCGCGGCGCAGGCGCTCGGTATTCGTCACGAACACGTCGTCGCCGACGAGCTGCGTGTGCTCTCCCAGGCGCGTCGGTGAGCGTGGCCCAGCCGCTCCAATCCTCCTCGTCCATGCCGTCCTCGATCGAGACGATCGGATAGCGCGCGACGAGATCCGCCCAGTAGGAGGCGAGCTCGTCGGCGCTGAGCGTGCGTCCCTCGTGCTCGAGCACGTAGGAGCCCCCGTCGTAGAGCTCGCTCGCCGCCGGATCGAGCGCGATCGCCACGTCCTCGCCCGCACGGTAACCGGCTGCCTCGATGCCCGCTACGAGCATCTTCAGGGCCTCCTCGTTGGACGCCAGATCGGGTGCGAACCCGCCCTCGTCGCCGACGGCCGTGCCGAGGCCGCGCTCGTGCAGCGTGCGCTTGAGCGCGTGGAAGACTTCGGCCCCCATGCGCAGGCACTGCGAGAAGCTCGACGCGCCATAGGGCACGATCATGAACTCCTGAAAGTCGACCTTGTTGTCGGCGTGCGCGCCGCCGTTGAGGACGTTCATCATCGGCACCGGCAGCACCCGCGCGGCCTCGCCGCCGAGGTAGCGCCACAGCGCAAGGCCCTCCTCCGCGGCCTGCGCGTGGGCCGCGGCGAGCGATACGCCGAGGATCGCGTTCGCGCCGAGTCGCGACTTGTTGGGGGTGCCGTCGAGCGCGATCAGCGCATCGTCGAGCGCCTGCTGATCGGCCGCATCCGCTCCGTGCACGGCCGTGGCGATCTCGCTCGTTGACGTTCGCCACCGCCCGCGTGACGCCCTTGCCGTCCCACGCCTTGCCGCCGTCGCGCAGCTCGGTCGCCTCGAACTCTCCGGTGGAGGCGCCCGAAGGAACCGCGGCGTGACCATGTGCGCCCGAACGGAGACCGACCTCCACCTCAACCGTCGGGTTGCCGCGGCTGTCGAGGATCTGACGGGCGTGAACCCGCTCGATCTCGCTCATCCTGTGCGGAGCCCTATTTGGTCGGCGTTGTGGCCGTGGAGGTCGTCGTGGGCGCGCGGAGTGCCGGTCTGCGGCGTGGCGCCCGTGGGTGTGGCCGGTTTTTTGAACTCGTGGCAGTCCTGCACGACGTAGCCGCTGCGGCATTCCGTTTTGCCTTCCCAGCGGGTGCGGAATTCTTTGACGAACTTGCTCAGCGCCTGCTGCTGCTGCTGAGCTGTCAGCTGCTGTTTGATCGAGGCCTGCGCCTGGGTCAGCGTCTGCTGGCTGCCCGTGGTCGTCTCGGTCACTTCGTAGATGTAGTAGCCGAAGGGGGTCTTGACGGGACCGCCGAGCTGGCCCTTGGGCGCCGAGAAGACGGCTTCGTCGAGCGCCTTCTCCTCCTGGCCTTTCACCACGCCGGTGATTTCGCCGCCTTTGGCCTTGCTCGTTGGGTCGATCGAGACGGCCTTCGCGACCGAGGAGAAGCTCTTGCCCGATTCGATTTCCTTCTTGGCCTTGTTGGCTGCGGCTTCGGTCTTGGTGAGGATGATCTTCACGTTGCGCTTTTCGGGCGTGCCGAACTGCGACTTGTGTTCTTCGTAGTACTTCTTGATCTGCGCCTGCGTGACGGTGCCTTTCTCTTTGGACACTTTCTGCTGAATCTTCGAGGAGAGCAGGTTGAGCTTGACGCGCAGCAGCAGATCGGAGACCGACTGGCCGGAGCTCGCGAGGAATTTCTTGAATTCTTCGGGCTTGGGGAACTGCTGGTTCTTGATCTGTTCGAACTGCTTCTTGACTTCGGCGTCGCTCACTTGCACGCCCTGGCTTTCGGCCTCGCCGAGCACCCAGGCGGAGGAGATCAGGAAGCCGAGCACCTCCTGCTGCAGCGACTTGTACTGCTGTTCGCACTGGCTCTTCAGCTGCGCCGGCGGTCGGCTTGGACTGACCCTTGGCCGGTTTCGGGGCGGTCGCTTCGAGGTGTGCGATGCAGGCGGTGTAGTTCGGCGGAACCGGGACGACCGGTTTGGGCGCCGTCTGTCCCGGCGCGGCGGCCGAGCTGGATGCGGCCGCGACGGCCAGCCAGTGTTCGTAGGTCGCTTTCGTGATCGGGTTGCCTCCGACCTGCACGACCGCGTTGCCGGGTATGCCGCCGCCGCCGCACGCGGCGAGGCCGAGGACGGCAAAGAAAACGGCGCCCAGCGCCGAGATGAAACGGAAGTTCTTGGACACGACGCGGGCACTCTAGCGGAAACTGATGTGTTGTGGTTAAGGAGTTCCTGAAGAGATCCTCAAGCGGCTTCGCGCTTGAGCGAGAGCAGCACGTCGGCGGCCTTCACGACGGTCGGGAAACGCGCGGGGCCCTCGCGGGGAACGCGCACCGAGACCTGCGAGCGCCCCGACTCGTACAGCGCCTCGGGCAGCTCCTCGCGCAGTCGGCGTGCGCGCACGGAGTCGAGCTCGATCGGGGTGACCGCGAGGCGGTCGCCGCGGAAGCTCACCGACGGTGGCGCCGGCCTGGCCGAACTTGATCCGCGCGCGCTGCAGCGCCAGCAGGTTCGCGAGCGGCTCGGGAACCGGCCCGAAGCGGTCCTCGAGCTCGTCGTGCAGCTGCTCCACTTCGGCCACCTCGAGGGCGCCGGCGATGCGGCGGTGGATCTCGATCTTGGCCTGCTCGTAGGGGACGTAGTCGGACGGGACGTAGGCGTCGACGTTGACGTCCAGGCGCACGGGCTCGGGCAGAGCCTCCTCCTCCAGGCCGATCCCGTCCTCTTCGGCCGGCCCGGCCTGGCGGACGGCTTCGTCGAGCATCTGCATGTACAGCTCGAAGCCGAGCGCGGCGACGTGCCCGGACTGCTCGTCGCCGAGCAGGTTGCCGGCGCCGCGCAGCTCGAGGTCGCGCATCGCCACGCGAAAGCCCGGCGCCGAGCTCGGTGTAGTCCGAGAGCGCCGCCAGCCGCTGCGCGGCGTCGGGGGTGAGCGCGGCCGCGGAGTCGTACATCAGATACGCGTAGGCGCGCTCGCGGCTGCGCCCGACGCGGCCGCGGATCTGGTAGAGCTGGGAGAGGCCGAAGGCGTCGGCGTGCTCGACGATCAGCGTGTTCGCCTGCGGGATGTCGATGCCCGACTCGATGATCGAGGTGCACACGAGCACGTCGTGCTCGCCGCGCAGGTAGTCCATCATCACCGTCTCCAACTCGCCCTCGGACATCTGCCCGTGGGCGACGGCGAAGCGCACGCCCGGGCACAGGGCGCGCAGGCGCTCGGCGGTCTCCTCGATCGACTCGACGCGGTTGTGCAGGAAGAAGGCCTGGCCGTCGCGCTCGTGCTCGCGCAGGATCGCGCGCTTGACGAGCTCCTCCTCGTACTCGCCGACATAGGTCTTGACCGGCCGGCGGCCCTCGGGGGGCGTCTCGATCACGGAGATCTCGCGCAGGCCCGCGAGCGACATCTGCAGGGTGCGCGGGATCGGCGTGGCGGACATCGAGATCACGTCCACGCGCAGCTTCAGCTGGCGCAGGAGCTCCTTCTGCTTGACGCCGAAGCGCTGCTCCTCGTCGACGATCAACAGGCCGAGGTCCTTCGCGCGCACGTCGCGCGAGAGCACGCGGTGGGTGCCGATCAGGATGTCGACCCGCCCGGCGGCGAAGCCCGCGATCGCCTCTTTCTGCTCGGCCGCGGAGCGAAAGCGCGAGACGTGCTCGACGTTGATCGGGTAGTCGGCGAGGCGCTCGGAGAACGTGCCGTAGTGCTGCTGGGCGAGGATCGTGGTGGGCGCGAGCATCAGCACCTGCTTGCCCTCGCTGGCGGCCTTGAAGGCGGCGCGCAGAGCGACCTCGGTCTTGCCGTAGCCGACGTCGCCGCAGATCAGCCGGTCCATCGGCCGCGGCGCTTCCATGTCGGCCTTCACCAGTTCGATCGCCTCCAGCTGGTCGGGGGTCTCGGTGAAGGGGAAGCGCTGCCTCGAACTCGCGCTGCCAGTCGGAGTCGGGCTCGAACGCGTAGCCGCTGCGGCGGCGGCGCTCGGCGTAGAGGCTCGAGCAGCTCGCCGGCCAGCTCCTGCGCGGCGCGGCGCGCGCGCGCCTTCATCGTCTCCCAGCGCGTGCCCCCGAGCTTCGACAGCGGCGGGTGCTCGCCGCCGCCGCCGACGTAGCGCGAGATCTTCGCGAGCTGCTCGGTGGGCACGAACACGCGGTCGTCGCCCTGGTATTCGAGGTAGAGGTAGTCGCGGGTGACGTCCGCGACCGTGCGCGTCTCAAAGCCGGCGAAGCGCGCGACGCCGTGGTCCTCGTGCACGACGATGTCGCCGGTGCGCAGCTCGGTGAACGAGCGCAGCGCCCCGCGGCGCACGCCACCGCGGGCGCCGCGTCCGGCGCCGGAGCGCTCGCGCCGCGTCGGCACGCTCGGCGCGGCGGCGGCGCAGCAGGCGGTGCTCGGGGAAGATCGCGAGCTTCAGCTGAGGCGCGACGAAGCCCTCGCGCAGCGACGCCGCGGCGAAGCGCAGCGAGGGCTCGAGCACCTGGCGGCCGGCGTCGACGTCCTCGCCGAGCCACGTCGCTTTCATGCGCCCGAGGTTGTAGGCGGCGCGCTCGCCCTCGCCGCGGCGGGGGAACGCGACGACCGTGCGGTAGCCGGAGCGCACGAGCTTCTCGAGCTCGGGCTCGGCCTCGGCCAGCGAGCGCGCGGCGGTGTCGGCGGCCTGCGCGCGCAGCTGCAGCGGCTGATCGCCGGAGATCGCCGACAGCCAGATCCGCGCGCGCGCGGCGAGCGCGGATTCGATCTCGTGCGGGCTCACATACAGGTGGTGGGCGTCCGCGTCGGCGAACGCGGCGCAGACGTCGCTCCAGTGGTCTGCGAGCGCGGGCTTCAGCTCCTCCTCGGCGGCGACGAGCAGCTCGGTGTCGGCGTCGAGCAGGTCGAGCAGCGCGCCGAAGCGCTCGACCGGCAGCAGCTCGGCGACGTCCGGGCGCTCCGGACTGCTCTTCGGCCGGCGGCCATCTCCGCCAGCTCGCGGTGCTCGAGCGCGAGCTCCGCCGCGGGCGCGATCTCGACCTCGGAGACGTCGCCGAGCGAGCGCTGGGTGAACGTCGAGAACCAGCGCAGCGACTCGATCTCGACGTCGAACATGTCCACCCGCACCGCGCGGTCCTCGGTGGCGGGGAACACGTCGAGGAGCCCGCCGCGCAGCGCGAACTGCCCGCGCTCGGACACCTGATCGACGCGCTCGTAGCCCGCGGCGACGAGCTCGGCGGCGCACTCGTCGAGATCGAGCAGCTCGCCCACGCGCAGATACGAACGAGCGCGGACGCAGCGCCGGGTCGGGGACCTTCTCCGAGAGCGCGACCGCGCTGACGACGACCACCGGCGGCTCCTCGCTCGGATCCGCGTGCGCTGAGCAGCGCGTCGAGCGCCGCGACGCGCAGACCCACGAGGTGCGGCGGGGGCGCGAGGTGGGACTCGTAGGCGACCCCGCGCGAGGGGTAGTAGCGCACCCGCCGGGGCGCGAGCCACGCGCGCAGGTCGGCCGCCAGGTCGCGCGCGGCGCGGTCGTCGCCGACCACGACGAGCGTCGGGTCGAGGCTTGCGCGTCTTCGGGTCGGCGATCGGACAGCGCGGCGATCAGGTACGGCCGCAGCGAGGCCGACACGAACGCGTGACCGCCCTCGCGCGCGAGCGTCGTCGCGGCGGGGTCGTCCTCGATCAGCCCGAGCAGCGAGCGCAGCGCCATCGGGCTAGAGCCCTGCGCCAGTGCGGTCCGACCGTCCCGAGCACGATCTCCTGCGCCCGGTCGGCCGCGCGCTCGATCAGCTCGCGCACCTGCGCGGGGTCCTCGCGAAAGCGCCCGAGCACGTAGGCGGAGACGATCTCCGGGTCGCTCGAGGCCGGGCGCCCGACGCCGACGCGCACGCGCACGAAGTCCGGGCCGCCCAGCTCGCGCTTGAGCGACTTCAGGCCGTTGTGCCCCGCCAGCCCGCCGCCCAGGCGCGCGCGCACCTCGCCGAAGGGGATGTCGATCTCGTCGTGCACGACGAGCACCCGCTCGAGCGGCACGTGCAGCGCGCCTCGCGCCGGGCCGACGGAGCGCCCGGCCTCGTTCATGTAGGTCTGCGGCCACAGCAGCGCCACGCGCGGTCCCGCCGGGCCGCGCCCGGCTCGCCGCGAACGCGCCTTCGGCGATGCGTCCGCGGTAGCGCTCCCGCGGACGGCCCAGCCCCCAGCGCTCGGCGAGCGCGTCGGCGACCATGAAGCCGACGTTGTGGCGCGTGTCCGCGTGCTCGCGCCCGGGGTTGCCGAGCCCGACGATCAGCCAGTCGCAGCGCGCGCCGGCGTCGCCGTCAGCCTCGCCGCGGCGACGACGAAACGGCCGCCGCAGAGCTACTCCCCGCCGGAGGAGCCCTCGGAGCCCTCGCCCTCGGCGGCCTCGTCCTGCTCTCGGCCTCGCCCTCGCCGACGAGCTCGGTCTCGGTCTCGATCTCCTCCTCCTCGGTCTGCAGCCGCGGCGGCGAGAGGGTCGCGAGGACGGTCTCGGGATCGTCCAGCAGCGTGACGCCCTCGGGCGCGGTGAGCGCGGAGAGCACGATCGTCTCGCCGATCTGCATCTCGCCGATGTCGTGGGAGATCGACTCGGGGATCGCCGTCGGCAGCGCCTGCGACGTTCAGCTCGCGGGTGATCTGCTCGAGCACGCCGCCTTCCTTGACGCCCGGCGCCTCCTCGACGCCGGTCAGCTCCAGCGGCACCACGGCGCCGATCGCCTCGTCGAGTCGCACGCGCAGCAGGTCCACGTGCACGGTCTCGCCGCGCACGGGGTCGCGGTGGGCCTCCTTGAGGACGACCGGCGTGGCCTTCTCGCCGTCGACGCTCAGATCCAGCACGGCGCCCGACCCGGCGAGCGCGAGGCGCAGCTCGCGGGCGTCGGCGTCGAAGCTCACCGCCTCGCCGCCGCCGCCGTAGACGACGCCGGGGACGCGCCCGGAGCGGCGCAGGCGTCGCGCGGCGCGCGAGCCTTCGGGCTGCGCGGCTACTGACGTCGAGCTTGGTCGTTGCATCGGCCATGGGGCTCGGAGACTCTAGCAATCGGCTTCGTTTTCGATCGGCGCGCTCAGCGACAGCAGCGATACGTGCAGGCCCTGCAGGGCGTTGCCGGTGCGACGCACGACCACGCACTGGACGACCGGCAGCCGGCCGATCACCGTCCAGGCCACGCGCGCGGTCCCGGTCGCTCGCTCAGCGCCCCGGCGGTGGGGGATTTGATCGAGAGGATCTTGACCTCGCCCGCGCGCCTGAGCCTGAGGGCGCTCGCGCGGACGGTCGCCGCGCACGAGGGCTCTGCGCGACAGCCGTCGAGCAGCGCGAGCTCGCGTGGCGCATCGCCGCGGGCCTGCGCCTGCAGGACGGCGAGGATGTCGTTGCGTTCGACGTTTTCGGTGAACAGGTAGCGCGCGAGCAGCCCGCCGATCACCACCAGCAGGACCGCTGCGGTCGCGACGATCGCCACGCGCCGGCGCCGCGGGATCGCCTGCCACCACATGCGCGGTGTGCGCTCGGGCGAGACTCTCGGCGGGGGCTGGCGCTGGCTGGGGATATCGGCGATGCGGGGTCGGCGGAACGGAGGGCTAACGGAGGGCTGGTGCTCGCGAGGGGCGTCCGGTGCGCGTGCTCAGAACAGCTGGTTCTCGCCGCCGAAGACCTCGCTGACGGAGTCGTCGACGAAGATGCGCCGGATCGAGTCCGTCGAGCAGCTCCGCGCAGGGCAGCACGCGGATGTTGTCGGGCCGCCGTCCGGGATGACGGGATCGTGTCGGTCACGACGATCTCCTCGAAGCCCGAAGCGGCGAGGTTCTCGAACGCGTCGCCGGAGAAGATCGCGTGCGTCGCCGCCGCGTAGACGCGCGCGGCGCCCTCTTCGAGCACCGTTTGCGCCGCCGCCGACGAGCGTGCCGGCGGTGTCGATCATGTCGTCGACGATCACCGCCGTCTTGCCGCGACGTCGCCGATCACGTAGCCGATCTCGGCGACCTGCTGCGCCGGGCGCTCCTTGTCGAGGATCGCCAGCTCGGCGCCGATCTTCGATGCGAACTTCTTGTTCAGCTTCACGCGGCCGGCGTCCGGCGCGACGACCACGAGGTCCGACAGGCCGAGGTCGCCGAAGTACTGCGTGAGCATGAACAGCGCGGTCATGTGATCGACGGGCTTCTGGAAGAACCCCTGGATCTGACCGGCGTGCAGGTCCATCGTCAGCACGCGGTCGGCGCCCGCGGACTCGAGCATGCGCGCGACCAGGCGCGCGGAGATCGGCTCGCGCGGAGAGGACTTCTTGTCCTGGCGGGAGTAGCCGAACCACGGCGTGACGGCGATCACGCGGTGCGCCGAGGCGCCGACGGCCGCGTCGATCATCAGCAGCAACTCCATCAGCGCGTCGTTCGCCGTGATGCCCGGCGTGCGGGTTGCCGCAGGTGGACTGCACGATGAACACGTCGGCCCCGCGGATCGACTCCTCGTAGCGGCAGTAGACCTCGCCGTTGGAGAACGTCTTGAGCGTGACCGGCCCGAGCTCGACGCCGAGCTTGTCGGCGATGTCGCTCGCCAGCTGCGGGTTCGCGCGCCCGCTGAACAGCATCAGCCGCTTGTTGTAGTCGATCGGCAGGCTCGTGTGCGCGGTCTGCCTGCGCGCGCGTGTCCATCGCGCTGCTCATCGTGGCACGCAGTGTAGGGGGCTGCCGGGACATACGACGCTCACGAGGAGCTCTCCGGCGAGGGTCCGCTGTCCTCGAGCGCGTCCTCGACGGCGCTTGGCGTAGCCCTCGATGTTCTGCTGCCTGGCCCGCGCCATCGCCAGCGCGCCCGCGGGGACGTCCTCGGTGACGACCGACCCGGCCGCCGTGTAGGCGCCGTCGCCGACCGTCACGGGCGCCACGAACGCCGTGTCCACGCCGCCACGCACGCCGCTGCCGATCGTCGTGCGGTGCTTGGCGTAGCCGTCGTAGTTGGCGGTGATCGTGCCCGCGCCCAGGTTCGAGCGCTCGCCGACGTCGGCGTCGCCGATGTAGGAGAGGTGTGGGATCTTCGTGCCGGCGCCGATGTCCGAGCCCTTGACCTCGACGAACGTGCCCACCTTCGATCCCTTCGCGCAGCACCGAGCCCGGGCGCAGATAGGCGAACGGGCCGACGAGCACGCCGTCCTCGAGCAGGCTGTCGATCACGTAGGAGTGACGCACCACGCAGCCCTCGCCGATGCGGGTGACGCCGCGCAGCGTGGTGAACGGCTCGATCGTCGTGTCCTGGCCGATCTGCACGTCGACGTCGATGACGGTGCTGGGCGGGTCGACGATCGTCACCCCCGCCGCCATGTGCCGCGCGTGGATGGCCTCCTGCGCGAGCGCGCGCACGTGGGCGAGGGCCGCGCGGTCGTTGACGCCCAGCACCAGCCGCTCGTCGGCCACCGCGTGCGCGGCGACGGCGCCGCCGTCGGCGCGGATCAGATCGAGCGCCTGGGGCAGGTACAGCTCGCCCTGGGCGTTCTCGGCGCTCAGCCGCGGCAGCGCCTCGCGCAGGGCATGCGCCGAGAACACGTACACGCCAGTGTTCACCTCGCGTATCAGCAGCTGCTCGGGCGTGGCGTCGCCGTCGGTCTTCGTCTCTACGACCGACACGACGGCTCCGTCGCTGTCGCGCACCACGCGCCCGTAGCCGCTGGGATCGTCGAGCAGGGTGCTCGCCATCGTCGCGCCTGCGCCGCTGCGCTCGTGCGCATCGACGAGCTCTGCGATCGTCTCGGCGCTGACGAGCGGGACGTCGCCGCTGAGGACCACCACCGGAGCGTCGCGATCGCCGCCGAGCGAGTCGAGCGCCGCGAAGCCCGCCACGACGGCGCCGCCGGTGCCGTCGGACTGGGGCTGGATCGCGAGCCCGACGCCCTCGGGCAGCATCCCCTCGAGCGCGCGCTCGGGCGAGTCTACGACGATGACCTGCCCGGCGCCGGCGGCGAGGGCGGCGCGCACGGGCCACAGCACCATCGGCAGACCGCACAGCTCGTGCAGCACCTTCGGCGTGCGTGAGCGCATCCGCGTGCCCCTGCCCGCGGCGAGGATCATAACCGTCGGAGCCGGAGTCACGCGATGGATGGTAGGTCATGCCGCATGCGGCATGACCGCCAGGCCCGCATGCGGGCCTGGCTTGGAGCCGCACATGTGCAGCTCCACCGAGCGGTGCATGCACCGCTCGGCCGGCCAGTGGCATGCACTGGCCGGAACAACGTCATCACAGATTACATCACACAAGCCAATCTGCTAAATTTAGGATGTGATCTAAAGTAATAGAAAGGCCTAAGCGACTATGAGTCCCGCGCAATTCAAGAACCCTTACAGACCCGGCGCCGGGCATATGCCGCCCCACCTCGCGGGTCGTGAACGCGAGTACCAGGAATTCGATCGGCTGCTGGAGCAGGACGAGATTCTCGAGAACCTGGTGCTCACTGGGCTGCGCGGCGTCGGCAAGACCGTTCTCCTGGAGACGTTCAAGCCGCGCGCGATGCAACGGGGATGGCTATGGGCAACAGCGGATCTGTCTGAGTCCGCAAGCATCAGCGAGACCGCGCTCGCTCAGCGCATCCTGGCCGATCTCGCGCTGATCACCTCGTCCATCACGGTGGAGGAGCAGCAGCCGAGCAACCCGGCCGGCTTCGTCGTGCCCAGCGAGTCCCGCCGGATACCGCTGTCGCACGAGGTGCTTGCCTCGGTTTACAGCAGCACACCCGGCCTGATCTCCGACAAGATCAAGGCGACCCTCGAATTCGCCTGGCATCACCTCCGCGAGCAGGACCACCACAAGGTGATATTCGCCTACGACGAGGCTCAGAACCTCTCCGACCACGCGGAGAAGGAACAGTTCCCCCTCTCGGTGCTCCTCGACGTGTTCCAGTCGATTCAGAAGAAGGGCATCCCCTTCATGCTGGTCCTGGCTGGCCTGCCGACGCTGTTTCCCAAGCTCGTGGACGCGCGAACCTACGCGGAGCGGATGTTCCGCGTAGTGACCCTGACCAAGCTCGACGAAGCGGAGAGCCGGGAGGCGATTCTCAAGCCGATCGAGGTCGCCGAATGCCCGATCAAGTTCTCACCCGACTCCGTCGACACGATCTGCCATGAGTCCGGCGGTTATCCGTACTTCATCCAGTTCATATGCCGTGAGGTGTTCGACGTGTTCATCCAGCAACACGCAAACGATGACCCGAGAGGCGTTCCCGTCGACGCCATCCAGCGCAAGCTCGACACCGACTTCTTCGCCGGGCGCTGGGCAAAGATCACCGATCGCCAGCGCGAACTCCTGTGGGTCGTCGCCAACCTCGCCCACCCTGATGAGGACTTCACGATCCAGGAACTCGTGGAGCAAGCGAAGACCCTCCTCCCCAAGCCGTTCTCGCCCAGTCATGCGAATCAAATCCTCGCCAGCCTCGCGGAGCGGGGAATGATCTACAAGAATCGGCTGGGCAGATACACGTTCGCCGTCCCACTCTTGGGCCGGTTCATCCTCAGGACGCATGAGCCCCCTGTCGAGACGCAGTAAAGGCTCCGCCCGAAGTACCATCACTTGCTACTGGGGGGCAGGGACTCGAACCCTGATTCCCAGGACCAAAACCTGGTGTCCTGCCGTTGGACGACCCCCCAATGGGTCGCGCACATCGTCGCACGCCGCGCCGACCGTCGCTTGCGCGCAGCTACGAGCGCCGCGTCGAGCGCCCCGGCACGCGCCCGCCTTCGGCGCCGACCTCCGACGCGGGGCCGCCGGCGGCGGAGATGCCGAGCACGCGCATCGCCTTCAGGCCCAGGCTCAGCTTCTCGCGCCCGTCGCTGGAGCTGACGTCCAGGCCCGATAGCTCGCGCACGCGCTCCAGGCGGTAGTAGATCGTGTGGCGGTGCGTGAACAGGCGCTGCGCGGTCCCGGCGACGTTGCCGTCGGCCTCGAGGAACGTCGCGAGCGTGCGCACGAGCTCGGTCTCGTACTGCTCGTCGTAGGTCAGCAGCGGCTCGACCGTCTCGGCGTAGAAGCGCTGAAGCTCCGCGGGGTTCTCGGTCATCGCGCTCAGCAGCAGGCGGTAGGCGCCGGTCTGCTCGAACGCCAGCGCCGCGCCATCTGAGCCGCCCTGGGCGACGTTCGCCGCGAGCAGCGCCTCGCCGGCGGCGCGCGGCAGATCGCCCGGGTCCTCGGCGATGCGGCTGCGTCCGAGCGCGAACGTGTAGCCCGCGAGGCCTGCCTCCATCTCGCGCAGCACCGCGTCGGCGGCGCGCGCGGCTGTGGCCTCTTCGCCTCCGGGCACCAGCAGCAGGACCTCCGCGCCAACCCCGACTCCGGCGCCCTCGCGCTCGGACAGCGCGGCGATCGAGCGGCTCACGACCGCGCGCGCGCCGCGCTCGGCGACCGCACGCACGCGCGCGCGCCAGCCCTCGTCGGTCGGGGCCTGGGGCACGGCGCGCGCGACGATCATGCTCGCGCCGTCCTGCAAGTCCAGCGAGAGCTCCTTCGCGCGCGCCAGCAACTCCTCGCGCTCGCTCAGCTCGCGTTCGAGGATCGCGCGCAGGAACTCGCTCGCGGCGAGCTCCGAGGCGCGCTCGGGCGCACGCACGCGCTCGACCTCCGAGGCGATCATCGTCACCAGCAGCCGCCTCATCTGCTCGCTCGGCTCCGCCGACTGCGAGCTCCCCGCTCTCACCCGCGGCGCTGGTCGCACGCATGTGCAACGTGCCCACGACCGTGTCTCCGACGCGCAGCGGAGTGCTGCTCACGCCTTTGCCCTGCGAAAGCAGCGCGCGCTCCTCCGCGGGTGAGCGCGCAGCTACCGCGAGGGTCGCGCCCCACGCGTCGGCGACGGCGAGGCTCGCATCGAGCGCCTTGGCGGCCGCGCGCACCACTTCCGGCAGCCCCGCGCCCGACTCGACCGCCTCGGTGACGGCCTCCAGCGCCGCGAGCTCGGACAAGGCCTCAGCCCCAGAAATAGACGACGGCGAGCGCCCCGCCACGCCGATGCCGACGAGCACCGCGAGCACGTACAGCGAGAGGATGCCCGCCGCCACGCGCTCCCACAGGCGCGTGTAGCTGCTCCACGCGGGCACCAAGATCAGGCCGGCGTACAGCGCCAGCGCCGAACACGCCCGCGCACACGGCGACCAGATCGTTGACGGCTGTCCTGCTCATGGTCCGAGATTGTGACGCATAGTGGTGTCGACGAGGGGCACGGCGAGAGTCATCGACCGGCGCGAGGCTCGCCGTGCGCGAGCCTCGTCGCCAGGCTGGCGCCGGTCGCAGGTCCGCACGCGCCGCCGCGGTCGCGGCCGCTCGCCGGGGCCGTTGGCGCGCAGCGAACAGTCCCACCACGGTTGGGCCCGAGCCGCTGACGAACGCCACGTCCGCTCCCGCTTCGCAGTGCCTGCGCCAGCGCGGGGCGATCTGCGGGCACAGCGAGATCGCGGCCTCCTGCAGATCGTTGTGCAGCAGCCCGCGCTCGTGCGGTACGGCCGCGCTCAGCTCGAACGCGACCTCGATCGCGCGGAGCGTGTCCGTCAGTTCGCGCGCGTCGCGGGGCTCGCGAAGCTCGTCGGCCCGCGCGTAGACCGCCGCGGTGGACAGCTCGGCCGCGAGCGGCAGCACGAGCACGCCGAACGGGTGGCTCGGCGCGGGCAGCTCGCGTAGTCGCTCGCCCGCTCCACTCGCCAGCCAGCGCCCGGGGTGCGACCTGTGCCGGCACGTCAGCCCCCAGCTGCGGCCGCCAGCTCCAGCAGCAGCTCTTCCGAACCCAGGCCCGACGCGCTAGCGGCCAACCTGAGCGTGGCCGCCGCATCCGCCGATCCTCCACCCAGTCCCGCCGCCACCGGAATGCGCTTGTCGATCGTCAGCCGCAGCGCCGGCGCATCCCAGCCAGTCGCCTCGCGGAACAGGCCCAGCGCGTGCGCCGCCAGGTTCTTGGCGGGCTCGCCCGGCACCCCCGGACACACCACCTCGTCCGCGCTCGTCGCTCGTGCCCCGACTCCAGCGTGAGCGTGTCCGCGAGCGAGATCGACTGCATCACGCTCGCCAGCTCATGCCGGCCGTCGTGCTCGCGCACCGCGCCCGACGAACAGCCCCAGGTTGATCTTCGCGGGGGCGAGCCCACGCAGTGGGAGCGCGGTGGCGGTGGTCACAGTCCGAGCCTTCCCGCCAGCGCAGCGAACTCACCCGGTGCCAAACGCTCGGCGCGCACGTCGGCTGGGCGCCCCAGATCAGACCAGCGCTTCGCGTATCTCCGCGCCGCGAGCGCCACAGCTCCCGCTAGCGCCAGCGAGCGCGCGAGCGTCTTGCGGCGGTGCGCGAACGCCCCGCCGATGAGCGCGCGCAGCGCCGGCGAGGGCGCCGGGGCGGTGCGGCGCATCTGCACGAGCACCGAGTCGACGTTCGGCTCGGGGAAGAAGACCGTCCGCGGCACCGCCCGCAGCACCCGCACCTCGCACGCGAGCTGCGCGATCACCGAGCTGACGCCGTAGTCGCGCCCACCGGGCGCCGCGGCCAGGCGCTCGCCGACCTCGCGCTGGGTCATCGCCACCCACAAGTCCACCCCCGGCAGCTCCTCGATCGTTCGCAGCAGCACCCCCGCGGCGATCCCATAGGGGAGGTTCGCCACCACCTTCGTCGGCGCTGGGTCCAGCGCGGCGAGGTCGATCCGCATCGCGTCCCCCCAGTGCACGCTCGCGTTCGTGTGCGCGTCGGTCGCGTCCAGCAGCGCCTCGCGCAGGCGTGTGTCTATCTCGACCACATGCACGTGCGCGATGCGCTCGGCGAGGTACTCCGAGAGCACGCCCAGGCCGCCGCCGATCTCCAGCGCCACGTCCTCGCGCTGCAGCTGCGCCGCGCGCTCGATCACGCCGAGGATGTTCGAGTCGATCAGGAAGTTCTGCCCCAGCTCGCGATCCGGACGCACGTCGAAGCGCCCGAGGCGTCGGATGCTCGGCTGCGCGGGTGTGCTCACCGCGCTCACGACCAGCCGAACACGCGCGCGGCGTTGCGCTCCACGAGCGCGTCCAGCTCGGCGACGCTCACGCCTCGCAGCTCCGCCACGAAGGCGGCAGTGTGCGCGACGAACGCCGGCTGGTTGCGCTGCTTGCGCACGACCTGGGGCGTCAGATAAGGCGCGTCGGTCTCCACCAGCAGCCGCTCGTCCGGCACCTCGCGTGCGGCGGCCGCGAGGTCGGCGGCGCTTTTGTACGTGACGTTGCCCGCGAAGGAGATCGCATACCCGCGATCCAGGCACTCCTGCAGATGCTCGGGCATCGAGAAGCAGTGGATCACCACGCTGCACCCCTGCGCTTGCGCGCCCAGCTGCGCGAGCGTCTCGGCGCGCGGCCTCGCGCGAATGGATCACCAGCGGCAGTCCCGTCTCGCGTGCGAGCGAGATGTGCGCGGCGAACGCCCGCTCCTGGTCTGCGCGCGGCGCGCCGTCGCGATAGAAGTCAAGGCCCGTCTCGCCGATCGCCAGGCAGCGGGGTGCGCCGCGAGCGCGCGCAGCTCCGCCAGGTCGGCGTCGTCGAAGCCCTTGGAAGCGTTCGGATGACGACCGACCGCAGCGTACACCTGCGGGAACGCCTCGGCCGCGGCGAGCGCCGCGCGGCAGGAGGCCGGTTCGGTGCCCACCGTCAGCATCCGCGTCACCCCCGCCTGCACGGCGGCCGCGACGAGCTCGGTGTTCGGCGGCTCGCACAGGTCCAGATGGGTGTGCTAGTCGATCACGTGGCCGTGCCCTCGCCGGACTCGAGCTCGCGCTCGCGCGTCGGTGCTTCGGGAACAGCGGTTCGATCTGGCTCGACCTGCTCGATCCGCACCCGTGCCGAGCGCTGCGCCGGCGAGCGCCAGGTCCGGGGGCGCCGAGCGCCGCGAGCAGCCGTGTCGGCGCTCGTCGGGAGGTAAGGCCACAGCAGCACCGTCGACACAGCGCATGCCCTCGACGAGCGTGCGCAGCACGCGATCGAGATCCGTCGCCCGGGCCGGCTCCTTGGCGAGCTGCCACGGCGCCTGCTCCTCGACGTAGCGGTTCAGTCGCCGCACGCGCTGCCAGATCTCGTCGAGCGCGACCGTCAGCTCTGCGCGATCGATCACTCCGCGACGCGCTCGGACAGGCCCGGAAGTCCTCGCGCGAGCGCCGGTCGAGCTCGCCCGGCGCGAGCGCTCCGTCGCGGTAGCGCTCGACCATCGCGATCGTGCGGCTCGCGAGGTTGCCGAGCTCGTTGGCCAGCTCGCTCTCGTAGCGCTGCTCGAAGGCGGCCGTCGAGACCGAGCCGTCCTGGCCGAAGCGGCACGTCGCGCAGCAGGTAGAAGCGCAGCGCGTCGGCGCCGAAGCGCTCGATCACTGCGAACGGGTCGAGCACGTTGCCAAGCGACTTGCTCATCTTCTCACCGTCCATCAAGCAGGATAACCGTGGACGAACACGTGCTCGGGCAGCTCGAGCTCGGCCGCCATCAATAGCGCCGGCCAGTAGACGGCGTGGAAGCGCAGGATGTCCTTGCCGATCAGGTGGTAGCTGGGCGGCCAGAAGATCTCGTGCAAATCGGCCGACTCCTGTTCGGACAGGCTGGGCGGGGCGGGCGCGTAGGAGAGCGCGGAGTAGTAGTTGAGCAGCGCGTCGAACCAGACGTAGAAGACGTGCTCGGTGTCCCACGGCACCGGCACACCCCAGGTCAGCTTGTGGCGTGTGAGCGGCACGTCGCGCAGGCCCGAGCGGATGAACGAGAGCGCCTCGTTGTAGCGCGTGCGCGGCAGCACGAAGTCCGTGCGCTCGCCGTACAGCTCCTCCAAGCGCTCCTGGAAGGCGGAGAGCTTGAAGAAGTAGCTGTCCTCCTGCTCGCGCGTGAGCTCGATGTGATGGATCGGGCAGCGGTTGCCCTCGTCGATCTCGTTCTCCGCCTTGAAGTCGGCGCAGCGCGGGCAGTAGCAGCCCTCGTAGGTACCCTCGTACACGAACCCGTTCTCGCGCACGCGCGTGAGCACCTCCTGCACCTTGGCAATGTGCTGCGGATCGGTCGTGCGGATGAAGAAGTCGTTGCGACGCGTCGATCTGCGGCGCGAGCGCCTTGAAGCGCTCGGCGTTGCGGTCGGCCAGCTCCTGCGGCTCGATCCCGAGCGCGTGGGCGGCGTCGGCGACCGGCTCGCCGTGCTCGTCGGTGCCCGTCAGGAAGAACACCTCCTCGCCGCGCTGGCGGTGATGGCGCGCCATCACATCGGCGGCGATCGTCGTATACGCGTGCCCGAGATGGGGCGCCGCGTTGACGTAATAGATCGGGGTGGTTACGTAGTAGCTCACTCGCGCTGAAGGCTACTCGCCTAGCGCGCCGCCCCCACCACCAGCACGACCTCGCCCTTCGGGGGGCGCTCGCCGTAGCGTTGCGCCAGCTCCGCCGCGCTCCCGCGCGCGACTTCCTCGTGGAGCTTGGTCAGCTCGCGGCACACCGCCGCGGGGCGCTGCGGGTCGATGTCCGCGAGCGCCTCCAGCGTGGCCGGCAGCCGCTTGGGGGATTCGAAGGCAACCAGCGTCTCGCCCGTCTCCGCCAGCAGGCGCTCGCGCTGACCGCGCTTGCGCGGCAAGAACCCGACGAACCGCCAGCGATCCGACGGCAGTCCCGAGAGGATCAGCGCGCTCAGCACCGCGCTCGGCCCCGGCAGCACCTCGACCGGCAGCTCCTCGCCGATGCACGCCTGCACGAGCGCGTAGCCGGGGTCGGAGATCAGCGGCATACCGGCGTCGCTGACCAGCGCGACCGTCTCCCCGGCGCCGATGCGCGCCGCCAGCTGGGGCGCGCGCGCCCGTTCGTTGTGCTCGTGCAGGCTCACGAGCGAGGTCGCGCGAATGCCGTGGCGATCGAGCAGCAAGCGCGTGCGCCGCGTGTCCTCGCAGGCGATCACATCGGCTTCGCCGAGCGCACGCAGCACCCGCAAGGTCACGTCTTCGAGGTTGCCGATCGGCGTCGCGCACACCAGCAAGCGACCGTGCGTGTTCGGTCGAACCGGAGGGTTATCGGCGCTCATCTCGCAACTATAGGTTCCGACCGATGTCTACTCCACCCGACCAGCCTCCCCGCTACACCCGCTACCGCTCCGGGCGGCGGTTGCGCCCGCGGGCGCCCGAGGAGGAGATGATCGATCCGCTGAGCGCCGAGCGTGCCCGTGCCGCCAAGTCGCCGCGGGACGGGCGGCGGCCGATCACGCCCAAGCGGGTGATCCTCGCCCTGCTCGCGCTGATCGCCGCCTGGCTGATCCTCTCGCTGGTGCTGTTCCTGCTGAGCTCGCACTTCGAGCGCACCTCGCCACCGGCGAATGTCGCGGGCGTGCTCGACCCGGCTGGCTATCCGCTGACCTCGGCCAACAACATCCTCGTGCTCGGCTCCGACCGCCGCCAGAAGGACTCGAAGGAACCGGGCGCCGAAACCACCGGGCCGGGCCGCTCGGACACGATCATGCTGATCCGCACCGGCGGCGGGCACGCGGCGCGCCTGTCGATCCCCCGCGACACGGTCGTGGAAATCCCCGGGCACGGCCTGCAGAAGATCAACGCCGCGCACGAGTTCGGCGGCCCGGCGGAGTCGATCTCGGTGATCAAGAACTGGCTCGGCATCCCGATCAACCACCTTGTGGAAGTCAACTTCGAAAACTTCCCTGCGCTGATCGACGCGATGGGCGGCGTCACCTACACCGGAGGCTGCGTGATCTCGCGGCTGGACGGCGGTTTCAGCCAGGGCGGCTACACGCTGCGCCTGCCCTCTGGCACGCACCACCTCAACGGCAAGCAGGCGCTCGCGCTGGCGCGCACCCGCGAGAACCTGTGCGCGCCGAGCGAGACCGACATCCAGCGCGAGGAACACCAGCAGGCGCTGTTCACCGACATGAAGTCACAGCTGCTCTCGCCCTCGAGCTTCCTGCGCCTGCCGCTGATCGCCTGGAACGCCCCGCCGACGATCATCTCCGACATGAGCGGCCCGACGCTGCTCGGGATGTTCGCCGCGCTCGCGATCTCCGGCACGCCCCCCACGCACGTGCTCAAGCCCACGGGTACGATCACGCTGCCCGACGGCGAGCAGGGCCTGACGGTCTCCGAATCCGAACGCCGCGCGGCCGTCGCGCGGTTCATGGCCGGCTGAGCGCGGGCTCAGCCCTTGGCGGCGACCGGCTTTGAGTCTTTGGGCTTGGCAGGCTCGGAGGACTTCTCGCTCTTGCCCTTGCCATCGGAAGCGTTGCTCTCCGAGGCCTTGGAGGCGCCCTCGGAAGAGGAGCCCTTCTTACCCGAGGGCTCCTCCGGGATGAGGCGGCGGCCGTCTCGCGCTGGCGTTTGCGGGTGCCGTAGTCGGTGTTGTAGAAGCCCTTGCCCTTGAAGTGCACGGCGGGCGCATGCAACACGCGCTGCACGGGTACGCCGGTATCGGGGTCGTGCGTCAGCGGATCGTCGCTGAAGGACTGCACGATTTCGAACGTGCTCCCGTCCGGGCGCTTGTACTCGTAGATTGGCATCTGCGGCCGATTATATGAGCGGGTCAGTCCGCGAGCAGCGCGCGGGCGCAGGCGATCCCGGCGCGCACGGTCGCGCTGAAGTCGCGCTCGGGCTCGGTGAGCATCCGCAGCGCGAACCCGTCGGCGAGCGCGAAGAGGATCTCGGCGACGGTGTCCGGCTCGGCGTGCAGCCGCACGACGCCCTCGCGCTGGGCGATCGCGAGCATCTCGGCGACCTGTCCACGGGTGCGGCGCATCAGCTCGGCGTACTCAACTGCGATGTCCTCGTTGCGGCGCGAGAGCGTGAACAGCTCGAACACGAGCGTCACGAAGTCCGGATCCTCGCGGACGGTCTCCTGCAGGTTCTGCGCCATCAGCCCGATGAAGTCATCCGCCGGTGCGGGCGCCCGCGAGCTGCTGCTCGAGCAGCTCCATGCGCAGCTCGCAGTCGCGCCTGACGGCCTCGAGCAGCAGCTGCTCCTTGGTGCCGAAGTAGTAGTGCAGCAGCCCTCGCGAGACGCCGGCCTCGCGCGCGACGTGCTCGAAGGTCGATCCCGCCGTCCCGCGCCGCGCGACGCTGCGGCGCATCGCCTCGACGATCCGCCGCGCCTTCTCGCCCTCCACCACGACCCTGCGCGGCTTGTCCGGGGCGGCGATCGCCCCGGCGTGGGTCTGCTCCGCGTGCTCCTCGGCTACCGCTCCCGCGCGAGCGTCCTCGACTCTCGCCGCGGCCATGTTCGTCTTGCGTCCTCGCTCGGCTGTGACGGGTCGGACTCAGGAGGCCGGCGCGGAGGCGGGCGCGGGCTCGGCGGGAGTGGTGGTCGAGCTGTACTCGAACTCCTCCTCGGCGCCGAACAGCAGGTCGAGCACCTTGCCGCGCAGATCCTCGCTGAGCGCGAGCGCGAGCACGCCGGCGATCCCGAGCAGCAGCAGCTTGCGCCCGAGCCCACCACGGCGCTTGCGCGCCTTGCGCGGGGGCTCGCGCAGCGTGTTCGCCGCGTCGCGCAGCGCGCCCGCCGCTTCGCGCAGCTCGTTCTGCAGCTTGCGATCCTCGAACAGCGCCGTGGTCGCGGGCTTGCCGTTGCTCATCCGTCCGTAGGCGCTGCGCGCGGCGCCGTAGGCGGCGAGCAGGGTGCCGCGCAGCTCCTCGTCTTCGATCAGCCGTTCTATGTACCTGTTGTTGCGCGCGGCGCGTGCCGCCTCGCCGGCCTTGCCGAATCCACTGCCACCGCTAGTACGATCTTTCGCCGCCATTGTTGGGCCACCGCCTCTGAAAAGAGCTTTGCAGTTCTGCGCTCCAATATACGCCCCTGCGCCGTGAACGTACGCGCTGCCGCTGCGCACGTGACAATGGGCGGGTGCCCACATTCCAGGCGACCGCCACTGCGCTGGGCCTGCTGCTGATCCTCGGCGCGCTCCTGTCGGGGTTGGCGCAGCGTTCGTTCCTGTCGCTCACCGCGCTGTTCGTGCTCGCGGGATTCGCCGTCGGTCCGGGGGGCTTCGGCTGGATCGACTTCCGCGCCCGCTCGGGCTTTGTCGAGGATCTGGCGTTCGTCGCGCTGATCGTGATCCTGTTTCGCGACGGCCTGGAGGTCGAGGGCGAGATGCTTCAGAGCGAGTGGCGTCTGCCCGTGCGCAAGCTCGTGCTCGCGATGCCGATCACAGCGGTGATCGTCGCGCGTCGCCGCGCACGCGCTGATCGGGTTCTCCTGGACGGAGTCGTTTCTCGTCGGCGCGCTGCTCTCGCCGACCGACCCGGTGCTGACCTCGAGCATCGTCACCAACCCGCGCGTGCCGCGGATCGTGCGCCACTCGCTGAACCTCGAGTCGGGGCTCAACGACGGCCTCGCGCTGCCGGCGGTGCTCGCGCTGCTGGCGGCGCTCAGCGCGAGCAGCGGTCAGTTCGTGTGGTGGCGGTTCGTGATCCAGGACATCGGCCTGGGCTTCGCCTACGGCCTTGCCTGCGGGTGGCTCGCCTCGTTGCTGATGCCGCGCGCGGGCAGGCGTCCGCTGGAGCATTCGAGATGCCCGTCTCACCAGAAGTCGCTGTTCGCGCTCGGTGTCGCGTTCGCTACCTACGGCGTGACCGTGCTCTCGCCCAAAGGCAACGGCTTCATCGCTGTGTTCGTCGCCGCGATCGTGCTCGGCATCCGCCGGCCCGACCTGCGCCTGCACTTCGAGCGTCGCGCCGATGAGATCGTGGAGATCGTCAAGCTCGGCATCTTCCTCGTGTTCGGCTCGCTGCTCACCCTGCACGCGCTCACACGCGAGGGCCTGCCGGCGCTCGTGTTCGTCGCCGTCGTCTTCCTGCTGGCGCGGCCCATGGCGGTGTTCGTCGCACTGATCGGCACCCGCACCGACAGTGCCACGCGCCTGTTCATGGGCTGGTTCGGACCCAAGGGCGTCGCGACGATGACCTTCGCATTGCTCGTGCTCGATCAGAACATCGCCGCCGGTGAACGCATCTTCGACCTCGTCGCGCTGGTCGTGTTCTGCTCGATCCTCGTGCACGGCGCCTCCGATACGCCCGGCGCCAACTGGATCGCGGCCGCCGTGCCGCGCGTGTCGCAGCGCGAAGTAACCACTGCAGGTGTGCAGCGCCGCCTGCTCCTGCGCCGAGGGAAACGCCCAGGCAGAGCGCGTGCGGCGCTCCTGACGGAACACGAACCGCAACTGCGGCGGCGGGCGCAGCTGGGCATCGTTGGGACGGAAGGTCGCGCAGGGCTCGTCCAGGTCGAGCGCGCAGAGCAGGTTGCACCGGAAGAAGCAGTCCTCGCAACTGACGGCTTTGGCGGCTGCCGCTACGCGCCTGCCGGTGCCTTGCTTTCTCTGCACATGCCCCCCAGCGGGTTGGATCGAACGGACGGTCGAACTGACCGAGCCATCTTCTCACGGTCCGACTCGTCGCGCTCGTCACCCATTCCGCAAATCGCAGAGAAAATCGACTTCTACCCGGAAAGAGCTGGATTCACGTCACTTTCTCGTGACAATGCCAGTCTTTTCGCCCACTTTGCGGACATGTGAGACGGCTCGCCGTCATCATCTGAGTCCATGCTCGTCCTCGTCACCGGCGCCAGCGGCTTCGCCGGCTCGCAGCTCGTTCCCGTTCTGCTCGCGCGCGGCGAGCGAGTGCGGGCCCTCGCACGCGATCCCGCTCGTGTGGACGTCGCCGGCATCACTGGCCGACGCTGCGAGATGTGGCGTCGCGGAGGGTGAGAGCTTTGAGGTGATCACCGCCGATGTGCTCACGGGCGAGGGTCTCGCGCGTGCTCTGGCCGGGGTGGAGGTCGCCTACTACCTGATCCATTCCATGGAGAGCGTCCAGACACGCGGGCAGGAGTCACCGTTTCCCGAACGCGAGCGGATTGCGGCTGAGAACTTTGCCGCAGCGGCCGTGCGCGCGGGTGTGCGGCGGCTCGTGTATCTGGGGGGACCGACCGCGGCCTGGACCGCCGCGCGCGGCAACGGTGAGGAGGGGCGCTCGCACGAGCTGCTCTCACCACATCTGCGCAGTCGCGAAGCGGTCGAGCGGATCCTTCGCGACGCGGTCGCCGACACCGTGGTGTTGCGCGCCTCGATCGTGATCGGCTCCCGCTCGCGCTCCTTTCGGTTTCTCGTCAGGCTCGTCGAGCGCATGCCGGTGCTCACGTTGCCGGCATGGCATACCCACCGCACGCGTCCGATCGACGCGCGCGATGTGATCGAGATGCTCGCGGCCTGCGCACGCGTCGCCGCTGCGGTCGGGCGCACATTCGACATCGGCGGTCCCGATGTCCTCAGTTACGGTGAGATGATTCGGCGCATCGCCGACCTGATGCTGCTCGCGCCGTCCGACGGTGAAACTGGGCGTCAACATGACGACGATCACCGCTCGCATCGCCGCTGCGATCACAGCGGAGGACCCCGAGCTGGTGATCGCGCTGATGGAAGGTCTGCAGGGCGATCTCCTGCCGGGCGGTCGGATGGCACGTCGTACCTGCAGGCGGCCGATATGCTCGGAGTCGACCTGCACTCCTTCGACGCTGCGGTCGAACGCTCGCTGCGCGAGTGGGAGTCTCGCGAAGAGCTCACGGCGCGCTGATCACAACTCGATGAGCCGCGTAACCGCATCCATCCACATCGACGCGCGCCCGCAGGAGGTCTGGGAACTGGTCATGGATCCTCGACGGCTCGGTGATTGGGTCACGATCCATCGCGGGCTCGGCCACGCCGACTCTGGGCCTCCGCGCGTCGGTTACAGGATGGATCAGCACATCCATCTGCGCGGTGTCAGCCTCGACGTTCACTGGACGCTCGTCGAGTGCGATCCCGGCGCTCGCGCGGTGTGGGAGGGTCGCGGACCGGCGCGGTCGCGCGCGCACACCGAGTACGCGCTGCGCTCCGAGGATGAGGGCACGCGATTCGATTACCGCAACGAGTTTCGAACGCCTTTCGGGCCGATCGGCGCGATCGTCAGCAGGGCACTGGTCGGGGGAATTCCCAAGCGCGAGGCCGAGCACACGCTCGAGCGGCTGCGTTCTCAATTGGAGTAGTACACGAGCGGAGCTGTCCAATATCGCTCATATTCCGTTCCTAAGAGCCGGCTTAAGTGATTATCGCGCAGGTTTTCGGGGAGGAATGGTGTAAGGTGACGCGAACGGAATGTGACACGCTCACATTCGCACGAGTGAAAGAGGATTGGATCGTGACTGACTTTCTTGACGAGAAGCGCCGGGAGATCACCGACCGGCTGGCGGAGTTGGGGCCGCTGGTGGAGGAGTATCGCCGGTTGGAGGCGGCCGCTTCGGCGCTGGACGGGATCGGCGGCGGATCGACCGCTGCCGTTGTCGCTCCTCGCCGCCGTGGACCGGGACGCCCGCCCGGCTCGGGCAAAAAAGCCGCCGCGGCGGCGCCGGCCAAAAAACGGGGTCGCCCCCCGGGACGACCCAAAAAAGTGGGTCGCCCGAAAGGCAAAAAAGTAGGACGTCCGGCCGGCACGAGCAAAGCCGCTCCCGCTGCGGCGCCCGCGTCTGCTACTGCAACCGAGACCGCGGCCGCGCCGGCGAAACGCCGCGCCGGACGGCGCAAAGGCAGCGGCACGCGTGCCGCGCAGGCCTTGTCGTTCGTGCAGGGACAGCCCGGCATCACGATCCCGGAGCTGGCGGCGAAGATGGGTATCAAGCAGAACTACCTGTACCGCGTGCTTCCGGCGCTCGAACAGGAAGGGAAGCTAGCGAAGAAAGGCCGCGGCTGGCACCCCAAGTCCTAGTCTCGTCGCCCCTGACGGCGTCCTACCGATCGGAGATCGACGGGATCTCCGATCGGCCAGCACGCGTGCGAAGCACGCCACGCTCCCTGCGTCCTTGTCAGGAACGACGAATCCGTCGGACTGGAGTCTGTGTCAGTCGGCGGAACGGTCACAAAAAAGGGCGCGGCATATGCCGCGCCCTTTTGCTATCCCAAATAGGTCCGACTGTCAAATCAGGCCCTGCTCTTTGACGGTGTCGCGCTCGCCGGTGAGCTCGGCGACGGTGGCGTCGATCTTGGTGCGGGAGAAGTCGTCGATGTCGAGCCCCTGGACGATCGAGTACTCGCCGCCCGCGCAGGTGCACGGGAAGCCGCTGATCAGGCCCTCGGGAACTCCGTAGGAGCCGTCGGAGGGCACCCCCATCGACACCCAGCCTCCGTCGGTGCCGGACACCCAGTCGTGGATGTGGTCGATCGCGGCGTTCGCCGCCGAGGCGGCCGAGGAGGCGCCGCGCGCCTCGATGATGGCCGCGCCGCGTTTGCCGACGTTCGGCAGGAAGTCGTTCTCGATCCACGCCTGATCGTCGACGGCGGCGGCGGCCTGCTGCCCGTTGACCTGCGCGTGAAACAGGTCGGGGTACATCGTCGGGGAGTGGTTGCCCCACACGCCCATGCTGGTGACGGCGGAGACCGGAACGGCGAGCTTGGCCGCGAGCTGGGCGACCGCGCGGTTGTGATCGAGACGCAGCATCGCGGTGAAGCGCTCGCGGGGGATGTCGGGCGCGTTGTTCATCGCGATCAGGCAGTTGGTGTTGGCGGGGTTGCCGACGACGAGCACTTTCACGTCCGGCGCCGGCGTGCTCGTTCAGCGCGCGGCCCTGGACGGTGAAGATCTTGCCGTTCTCCGAGAGCAGCTCGGCGCGCTCCATGCCCTTCGTGCGCGGGCGCGAGCCGACGAGCAGCGCGATGTCCACGCCGTCGAAGGCGTCGTCGGGGTTGTCGTGCAGGTCGAGCCCGGAGAGCAGCGGGAAGGCGCAGTCGACGATCTCCATCGCCACGCCCTCCAGCGCGCCCATCGCGGGTGGTATCTCCAGCAGCCGCAGATCGACCGGCTGCTCGGGGCCGAGCAGCTGCCCGGAGGCGATGCGGAACACGAGGCTGTAGCCGATCTGACCGGCCGCGCCGGTGACTGTGACACGTACGGGGTATTACTCACTGGATTCATCTCCTGTTTGAGGTTCTCATCGATCGAGGCGAGGAACTCCTCGGTGCTCTGCCATTCCTGGCCGCCACCGACGAGCAGCGCGAGGTCCTTGGTCATCTTGCCGCTTTCGACGGTCTGCACGCATACGCGCTCGAGCGTGCTCGCGAACTCGCCGACGGCGGGCGTCTCGTCCAGGCGCCCGCGCGCTTGCAGCCCGCGGGTCCAGGCGAAGATCGAGGCGATCGGGTTGGTCGAGGTCGGCTTGCCCTGCTGGTGCTGGCGGTAGTGGCGCGTGACGGTGCCGTGCGCGGCCTCGGCCTCGACGGTCTTGCCGTCGGCGCTCATCAGCACGCTCGTCATCAGCCCGAGCGAGCCGAAGCCCTGCGCGACGGTGTCCGATTGGACGTCGCCGTCGTAGTTCTTGCACGCCCACACATACCCGCCTTCCCACTTCAGCGCGGCGGCGACCATGTCGTCGATCAGGCGGTGTTCGTAGGTGATGCCGGCCGCCTCGAACTGCTGCTTGAACTCGTTCTCGTAGATCTCGGCGAAGAGATCCTTGAAGCGCCCGTCGTAGCTTTTTCAGGATCGTGTTCTTCGTCGAGAGGTAGACCGGATAACCGCGGTCCAGGCCGTAGCGCATCGACGCGCGCGCGAAGTCGCGGATGGAGGCGTCGAGGTTGTACATCGCCATCGCGATGCCGGGTCCGGGGAAGTCGTAGACGTCGAGCTCGATCGGCTCGCCGCCGTCCTTGGGGGTAAAGGTGAGCGTCAGCGAGCCCTCGCCGGGCACGAGCGAGGTCGGTCGCGCGGTACTGATCGCCGAAGGCGTGACGGCCGATCACGATCGGCTTAGTCCAGCCGGGCACGAGGCGCGGAATGTTGGAGATGACGATCGGCTCGCGAAAGATGACGCCGCCGAGGATGTTGCGGATCGTGCCGTTGGGCGAGCGGTACATGTCCTTCAAGCCGAACTCCTCCATGCGCGCCTCGTCGGGGGTGATCGTCGCGCACTTGACGCCGACCCCGTGGCGCTTGATCGCTTCGGCGGCTTCCACGGTGATGCGGTCTTCGCGTTGCGTCGCGGCTCTCGATGCGAGAGGTCGAAGTACTCCAGCTCGATATCCAGGTAGGGAGGATCAGCTGCTCCTTGATGAACGACCAGATGATCCGCGTCATCTCGTCGCCGTCGAGCTCGACTACGGGGTTCTGCACCTTGATCTTGGCCATGGTCGTGTCCTTGCGGGGGGTGGAGGGTTCGCCGGGGGCGGCGGAAGGGGATTCGCCGGGGCGGCGATGCTATCGCGGGGGAGTACCCTGTCATGTCATGGCCACGATGCCCAGAGCGGCCACGGGCGAGGAGCGCGCGCCGTGGCGCACGCATGAGGTGTTCAACCAGGCTCCGCCGCTGGAGGGACGCAACGTGTTCGCGGACAACACGCCGCTGGTGGAGGCGACCGAGCGCGAGGGCGCGAGCTGGGCGCTGGAGCGCGCGAGCGAGCTGGGCGAGCTGATCGGCGGCGAGCCCCAGCAGGTGTGGGGCCGGCAGGCGAACGAGAACAAGCCGGTGCTGCACACGCACGACCGCTATGGCCATCGCATCGACGAGGTCGAGTTCCACCCGGCGTGGCACCAGCTGATGCGGATGGGGGTCGAGCACGAGCTGCACGCGCTGCCCTGGCGGGAGCAGCGAGAAGCCCGCTCCGCATGTGGCGCGCGCGGCGATGTACATGACCGCGATGCAGGCCGAGGCGGGGTACGCGTGCCCGATCACGATGACGTTCGCGGTCGTGCCGGCGCTGCGCGCCCAGCCCGAGCTGGCGGCCGAGTGGGAGCCGCTGGTGACCGCCACCACGTATGACCCGCGCTCGATCCCCGCCGCGGAGAAGGGCAGTGCGATCGCGGGCATGGCGATGACCGAGAAGCAGGGCGGCTCGGACGTGCGCGCGAACACGACCGTCGCGCGGCCGTTGAACGGGGGCGGCGGTGGGAGCGGAGTACGAGCTGACGGGCCACAAGTGGTTCTGCTCGGCGCCGATGTCCGACCTGTTCCTGGTGCTCGCGCAGGCCCCCTCGCCCAGCGGCGAGGATGAGGGTCTGTCGTGCTTTCTGATGCCACGCGTCCTGCCGGACGGCACGCGCAACGCGATGCACATCCAGCGCCTGAAGGACAAGCTCGGCAACCACTCCAACGCCTCGAGCGAGATCGAGCTGCACGGGGCGTGGGCGCGGATGGTCGGCGAGCCGGGACGGGGCGTGCCGACGATCATCGAGATGGTGGGGCACACGCGCCTGGACTGCGTGATCGGCGCCGCGGCGGGGATGCGCGCGGCGGTGGTGAACGCCACCCATCACGCCGCACACCGCCAGGCGTTCGGCAAGCTGCTGATCGACCAGCCGCTGATGCGCAACGTGCTCGCCGACCTGTGCCTGGAGGCCGAGGCCTCGACGGCGCTGGCGATGCGCCTCGCGCGCGCCTATGACGAAGCCGCCGCCGATGCGGAGGCCGGCGACGATCGAAGCGACGCGCAGCTGTTCAAGCGCCTGGCGACGGCGGTGGGCAAGTACTGGGCGTGCAAGCGGGTGCCGAACCACGCGTTCGAGGCGATGGAGTGCCTCGGCGGCGCGGGATATGTCGAGGAGTCGGGGATGCCGCGGATGTACCGCGAGGCGCCGCTGGCCTCGATCTGGGAGGGCTCGGGCAACGTGATCAGCCTCGACGTGCTGCGCGCGCTCGTGCGCACGCCCCGCGTCCGCTGGAGGTGTTCCTGCACGAGCTCAAGCAGGCGCAGGGCGCCGACGCGCGACTGGACGCGCGGGTGCGCGACCTGGAATCCCAGTTCGCGGACCCCGCCACGCTGGAGTCGCGCGCGCGGCGGGTGGTCGAGTCGATGGCGCTGTGTCTGCAGGGCTCGCTGCTCGTGCGCCACGCGCCGGCGGCGGTGGCGGACGCGTTCTGCGCCGCGCGCCTGGCGGGCGACGGCGGGCTGGAGTACGGCACGCTGCCGGCCGGCACGGACTTCGAGGCGATCATCGCCCGCGCGTCGTCCGCAGTCCGCCTAAGGAGGCTGTCCCGATAGGGAAATGCGGGCCCAGCGGGTAGGTCCTGAGCAGGCGCGGACGGGCGCGGCGGGCACTGCGCCTAACATTGGGGCGATGGCGCCGCGCACGAACTTCCAGCTGGCCCGCGTATTCGGCATCAGGATCGGTGTCGGCATGAGCTGGTTCGTGGTGCTGTTCCTGTTCGTGATCTTCATCCACGCCCTATTTCACGAAGTGCTCGGGGTGCCAACACGACCGCGTATCTGGTCTCGGTCGCGGTCGTGCTGTCGTTCTTCGTGTCGGTGATCCTGCACGAGCTCGGTCATGCGACTCGTCGCGCGGCGCAACGGCCTGTCGGTCGCCGGCATCGACCTGTGGGCTTTCGGCGGGCTGACGCGCATGCGCGAGATGGCGAGCACCCCGGGCGTGCAGTTTCGCGTGGCGATCGCGGGTCCGCTGGTGACGCTCGCGGTGATCATCGCCTGCGCTCTGGCCGCCGGTCTAGCCGCGCCCGGACGGTCACTTCGCCGAAGTGGCGACGGGCAGCGGCCACGTGCGGGCGACGCCCGTGCTGGTGTGGCTGAGCTGGCTGGCGACGTCAACGTGCTCGTGCTGCTGTTCAACCTGATTCCGGCCTTCCCGCTCGACGGCGGTCAGATCGCGCAGGCGCTGATCTGGTGGCGCACGGGCGATCGCAACCGCGCGACCCGCTGGACGGGGCGCGCGGGGCAGGGTTTCGCGCTGGCGCTCGGCGCGCTTGGACTTGGCGGGACTGGCGAGCGGGGATTCGTTCGGCGTGTTCACGATGGTGCTTGCGTTCATCCTCTACCAGGCCGCAAGCGGCGCGGTGGCGCAGGGGTCGTTCGGCCAGCGCATCGCGGGCGTGACGGTCGCCGACATCATGGATCGCGAGCCGGTGACGATCCCGGCCGAGCTGAGCCTGCTGGACGCCCAGGAGCAGTTCTTCCTGCGCTACCGCTGGCCGTGGTTCGCGGTGGTGGACCCGGCGCGCCACTTCCTCGGGGTCGTGCGCGAGCAGCGCGTGGACGAGGAGATCGCGGCTGGGCGCCCGGCGCTGCCGGTCGTGGAGGTGCTCGAGGAGAACCTGCCGGTGCGGATCGCCGAGGATCAGCCGGTCGAATTGCTGCTGCGCAGCGAGGGGCTGGGCCATCTCGGCGCGATGGTGGCGGTCGACGAGCAGGGCGTGCTGCAGGGCGTCGTGACGGTGGCGCAGCTGCGCAAAGCGCTGCGTCCGGCCGCGACGGGTTGATCGGTGGATGACGGGGACGCGCTGTCGATGAGCGTGCGCGTTATAGAGTCCGGGACCCGGGCGCGTCGGCCGCCCACGTCCTCCGAATCGACCGCAGGGAGCCATGCCAGCACACGACGTATTGATCATCGGAGCCGGTCTCGCGGGCCAGCGCGCGGCGCTGGCCGCCGCACAGGAGGGCGCGAGCGTGGCGATCCTCAGCAAGGTCCATCCGGTGCGCTCGCACTCGGTGGCGGCCGCGGGCGGGATCAACGCCGCGATCGCCGTCGCCGACGACTGGCGCTCGCACGCGTATGACACGGTCAAGGGCTCGGACTTCCTGGGCGACCAGGACGCGATCGAGATCATGTGCTCAGAGGCGCCGCACGAGGTCATGCACCTCGAGCACATCGGCGTCACGTTCCACCGCAACGAGCGCGGCGAGCTCGACCTGCGCGCGTTCGGCGGCGCCTCGATGAAGCGCACGGCCTACGTCGCGGACATCACCGGCCAGGCGATCCTGCACGTGCTCTACGAGCAGCTGATGAAGCACCACGAGACGGTGGATCGCTACGAGGAGTGGTTCGTGACCTCGCTCGTGCAGGACGAGCAGGGCGGCTGCTGCGGCGTGGTCGCGCGCGACGTGCGCAGCGGGCGCATGGAGACCTTTCACGCCAAGAACACGATCCTCGCGTGCGGCGGCGCGGGGCAGGTGTACAGCCCGACGACGAACGCGCTGATCGTGACCGGCGACGGCATCGCGCAGGCCTACCGCATCGGCGCGCCGCTGATGGACATGGAGATGGTCCAGTACCACCCGACGACGCTCGTGGAGAACGGCCTGCTGATCACCGAGGGCGCGCGCGGCGAGGGTGCGGTGCTGCTGAACTCCGAGGGCGAGCGGTTCATGGAGAAATACGCGCCGAACAAGATGGAGCTGGCCTCGCGCGACGTGGTCTCGCGCGCCGAGCAGACGGAGATCCTCGAGGGCCGCGGCGTGGGCGCCGAGCGCTCGGGCATTTGGCTTGACATCACGAAGGTCCCGCGCAAGCGCACGCTGGAGGCGCTGCGCGAGATCGTGAACATCGGCAAAGACTTCGCCGGCGTGGACATCACGCGCGAACCGATCATGATCCGGCCCGGGCAGCACTACATCATGGGCGGCGTCAAGACCGACGTCGACGGCGCGACCTCGATCGAGGGGCTGTACGCCGCGGGCGAGGTCGCGTGCGTGTCGGTGCACGGCGGTAACCGCCTGGGAGCGAACTCGCTGCTGGACACGCTCATCTTCGGACGGCGCGCGGGCGAGCACGCGGCCAGGCGCGCGCAGAGCATCCCGATGCCCGAGGCCGCGGATGTGCAGCTGCGCGAGGACGTCGCCGAGATCGACGCGATCCTCGCGCGCGAGCGCGGCGGCGGACGGCGCGTGTCGGAGATCAAGGCCGAGCTCGGCGCGACGATGAACCAGCACGTCGCCGTATATCGCGACGAGGCCGGGCTGCGCAGGCGCACGAGATCGTGGCACGCCTGAAAGAGGAGGCCCAGAGCGCATACGTCGACGATCGCGGGACGGTCTTCAACCAGGACGTGCTCGGCGCGCTGGAGCTCGGCTACATGCTCGACTGCGCCGAGGCGACCGTGCTCGGGGCGATCGAGCGCAAGGAGTCTCGCGGCGCGCAGTTCCGCACCGACTACCCCGAGCGCAACGACGAGGAGTGGCTCAAGCACATCGACATCTCGCTGAACGGCGATGGCCCGCGAGTGAGCTACTCGCCGGTCACGATCACCCAGTGGCAGCCCGAGGAGAGGAAGTACTAGTCATGGCCGAAACGCACAAGCCCCCGGAGACGTTCAAGCTGCGCATGCGCCGCTACGACCCCGAGTCGGGCGAGGCGCCCTACTGGGACGAGCACACGGTCGAGCTGGAGCCCCATCGCTCGGTGCTGGAGGGGATCCTGCAGGCGAAGGCCAAGCACGACGGCTCGATCGGGATTCGCTGCTCCTGCCGCGCGGCGATCTGCGGCTCGTGCGGGGTGCGCATCAACGGCGAACCGGGCCTGGCCTGCCACACGCATCTGGATGCACGCTCGCGAGAGCGCGAGGGACGGCCTCGTGATCGAGATCGAGCCGATGGGCAACATGCCGGTGATCAAGGACCTGATCGTGGACATGGACGCGGTGCACTGGAAGAAGGTCCAGCGCGTCACGCCGTGGCTGATCGCCAAGCAGCCGATGCCCGAGCGCGAGTACATCGTGCCGCACGAGAATCGATGGCCGACATCACCCAGTCGATGGCCTGCATCCAGTGCGGGGCCTGCGTCTCGGACTGCCTGGCGATGGAGGTCGATCCGGGCTTCATCGGCCCGGCGGCGCTGGCCAAGGCGTACCGCTTCGTGGGCGATCCGCGCGACGATCAGCAGGACATCCGTCTGAAGGACCTGGCCGAAGACCCGCAGGGGATCTACGACTGCACGCACTGCTTCAAGTGCGTCGAGGCCTGCCCGAAGGGCGTCAACCCGATGGGTCAGATCATGCGCCTGCGCCGGATCGCCGGCTCGGACCAGCACATCGTCGACCGCAACAACGGCGAGCGCCACGAGGCGGCGCTGACGACGCTCGTGCGCGACTATGGCCTGCTGCACGAGGCCGAACTGCCGCCGCGCTCCTACGGCGGAAACTCGTGGTTCGGAAAATTCCACCCGGCCGCCGGCAAAGAGTTGCTCTCAGCTGCTGCCCACAGCGTCAAGGCCGATCGCGCGCGGGAAGATCAGCGCCAAGATCGCGATGTTCGGCCACAAGCTCCCGAGCAAGGACCTGAAGGCGGTGCAGGCGATCTACGACAAGGTCGAGAGCCGCCCGCAGCGGTATGAGCTGAATCTGTACGTGACCGGCTATGACGAAGACGACGAGCCGGTCCCCGTGGGTGTCGGAGCAGTTACGGATACGGGCGCCGCCGCGAGCGCCCTCGCGACACAGGATCCGGACGGGCCATCGAGCGCGCCGTCCGCGCAAGCGAAGGGAGCGCAATAGCATGAAGGTCGCCTACTGGCCCGGGTGCGTCAGCCGCGGGTTCACGCCGGAGCTGCACGGCTCGATGGCGCAGGTCGCGCCGCTGCTGGACATCGAGCTGGTCGAGCTCGACCGCGCCAGCTGCAGCGGCGCGGGCGTGATCGCCGAGCACAACCAGGAGCTCGCGGACACGCTCAACGCGCGCACGTTCGCGCTCGCTCAGCAGGTGGAGGGTGCGGAGCTGATGATGAACATCTGCTCGACCTGCCAGGGCGCGCAGGGCGAGTGCCAGGAGCGGCTGGACGCCAACGCCGAGTACCGCGCGCACGTCAACGAGACGCTCGCCGGCGAGGGCCTGACCTACGAGAAGGGGCTGACGAACAAGAACTTCCTGTGGCTGCTCGTCGAGGAGATCGGTCTGGAGGAGCTGCGCTCGAAAGTGCGCCGCCCGCTGACGAACCTGAGGGTGGGCCCGTTCTACGGCTGCTACATCGTGCGCCCGCGCGAGCGCTTGGGCATCGACAAAGAGCACCCGCGCGACCACTACCTCGAGCAGGTCATCGAGGCGCTCGGCGGCACCGTGATCGAGTACGCGGGGATGCGCAAGTGCTGCGGCTTTCCGATCGTGACGATGAACAAGCAGGCCTCGCTCACGCAGGCCGGGCGCCATCTCGGCGACGCGGTGGACGCCGACGCCGACTGCCTGGTGACGCCCTGCCCGCTGTGCCACCTGAACCTCGACCTGCAGCAGCCGGCCGCGGAAAGACGGTCGGGCGCGAGCTGAACATGCCCGTGCTGCACCTCCCGCAGCTCGTCGGGCTCGCGCTCGGGTTGGAGCCCAAGGAGCTCGGGCTTGCAGCGCCACGTGGTCAGGCCGACGTCGGTGATCGACTGGTCGACCTCGGTCGTGGGCGCAGCCGGCGTAGGCTGCGCCCGCAGTGAAGATCCTCACGGTCGTCGGCAACCGCCCGCAGTTCATCAAGGCCGCGGCCGTGTCGGGGCTGCTGCGAGGCGAGCACGAGGAGGTGCTCGTGCACACCGGCCAGCACTACGACGATACGCTCTCGCGGGTGTTCTTCGCCGAGCTCGGCCTCGCCGAGCCCGACCGTCAGCTGGGGATCGGCGGCGGATCGAACACCTCGCAGACCGCGCGCATGCTGGCTCGCGCTCGAGCCGCTGCTCGCGGAGATCGGACCGCAGGCGGTGCTCGTGTACGGCGACACCAACTCGACGCTCGCGGGCGCTCGCCGCGGCGCAGGCGCAGATCCCGGTCGTGCACGTCGAGGCCGGGATGCGCTCGTACGACCGCACGATGCCCGAGGAGCTGCAACCGCGTGCTGACCGACCACTTGAGCGAGCTGCTGCTGTGCTCCTCGGAGGCCTCCGCGGCGAACCTGCGAGCGGAGTCGGTCGCGGGGCGGATCGAGGTCGTGGGCGACGTGATGGTGGACGTCTCCCTGCGCCGTCTGCCCGATGCGCGCGCAGACACGCAGACGCTCGAGCGCGCACGGGGTCGAGCCGGGCGAGTACCTGCTGTGCACGGCGCATCGCGCAGGCAACGTCGACGATCCCGCGCGGCTCGCGCGCTGGTCGAGCTGCTGCTGGCGCTGCCGGGCCCGGTCGTGCTGCCGCTGCACCCGCGCACGCGCGCGCGCTTGGACGAGGCGGGGCTGCTGGGAGAGCTGGAGCGCGCCCCGGGCATCGAGGTGACCGAGCCGCTCGGATACGTCGCAGTTCAGCGCGCTGCTGTGCCAGGCCCGCGCGGTCGTGACCGACTCGGGGGGCGTCCAGAAGGAGGCGTACCTTGCCGGGGTGCCCTGCATCACGCTGCGCGCGAACACCGAGTGGGTCGAGACCGTCGAGGCCGGCTGGAACACGCTTGTGGACCTCGACGCCGGCGCGGCGCTCGCGGCGCTCGAGCGCACGCCCCCGGCGCGAGCGTCCGGCGCTGTACGGGGACGGGCACGCGGCCGAGCGCTGTGTGCAGGCGATCGGGACGCTGGGCGCGCGATGAGCGCAGCCGAGCAATCGGCGAGCGGCCGGCCTGTGCGGGTGGGGTGTGGCGGGACTCGGCTACTGGGGGCCGAACCTCGCGCGCAACTTCGCGGCGATCGGCGGCTGTGAGCTGACGTGGCTGTGCGACGCCTCCGACGTCCGCCCGCGAGCGTCTGGCGGAGGCGCATCCGGGCGCGCGCGCGACCGCCGACGTGCAGGAGCTGCTCGACGATCCCGAGCTCGACGCGGTCGTGCTGGCGACGCCCGTGCCGACGCACGCCGAGCTGGCGGTGCGCGTCGCGCAGGCCGGCAAGCACTGCTTCGTGGAGAAGCCGCTTGCGACGACAGCCGCCGACGCGCAGCTCGCCGTGGACGCGGCCGCGCAGGCGGGCACGACGCTGATGGTGGGGCATCTGCTGGAGTACCACCCGGCCGTCCATCGCCTGCGCGAGCTGCTTGACTCGGGTGAGCTCGGAGAGCTGTTACTACGTGTACGGCAACCGCCTGAACCTGGGCAAGCTGCGCGCGGACGAGAACGCGCTGTGGAGCCTCGGCGCGCACGACGTCTCGGTCGTGCTGGCGCTGATCGGCGAGGAGCCGGTCGAGTGCCTCGCGCACGGCTCCTCGTTCGTGCGCGACGGGCGTCGAGGATGTGGTGTTCTGCTACCTGCGCTTTCCCTCGGGCGCGGTCGCGCACCTGCACCTCTCCTGGCTCGACCCCCACAAGGAGCGGCGCCTGACGGTCGTCGGCTCCAAGCGCATGGCCACGTTCGACGACATGCAGATCGAGGGCAAGCTGACGGTGTATGACAAGGGCTTCGACGAGGACGTGCGCTCGTGGGGGGAGTACATCGCGCGCTCGGGCGACATCTACTCTCCGCGCATCCCCAACCTCGAGCCGCTGCGCGTTGAGTGCGAGCACTTCATCGAGTGCATCCGCAGCGGGCAGACGCCGCGCTCGGACGGGCACAGCGGGCTGCGCGTGGTCAGGGTGCTCGAGCAGCTGCAGCGCTCCCTGGACGGCTGACACACGGGCGAAAGCTCGACGCGGGATTCCGGCTCCCGCAGGCGCACCTTTGGCGGCTTGGCGCTGGGGCGTGCCTCGGCGGGCCCCAGCGCTCATACGAGGGCGCGCCTCAGCGCACGAACATGGGCGAGCTGTAGTTCGAGACGTGCGCGCCGTCGGTGATCTTGACCAGCGCGCGGTACAGGCCGGGGTGGCGCACGCGGATGACGCGGCTGAAGCGCGAGACGGTGGAGGTGCCGGTTTTGACGACCGTGCCGCCCTGGTTGATCGACTTGCCCGGTCGCAGCAGCTGGAAGCCGACGAGCGCGCCGACCTCCGCGGGCGCGACCGTGCCATACAGGCGCACGAACCCGCGTGGCGGGTGCGGCGGGCGTGGAAGGAGACGCGCACGGCGACGCCCTCGACGATCACGGGGCTCGAGACTTCGGGTTTGCCGACCGTCACGACACGCAGCTGCGCGTTTTCGAGCAGGCCCACGAAGGGGAAGGAGAAGCCGCCCGTGCTGCTCGTCAGCTCGGGGTTGCCGACGTTGTGAAAACCAGCCGAGATAGGGGAACTGGTTGGCCTGCAGCACGACCTCGTGGTTGGCCGCGCCGGTGCCCGAGAGGTTGCCCTCGACGACGAACGGGTTGCCGAACACGACCGGGTTGGGGACGCCCGCGATCTGCACCGACAGTGGGACGCTCGCGGTCTTGAACGTGCGGTCTTTGCCGTTGCGCGTGCCCGCGGAGCTGACGGCGAGGATGCGGTAGTGGTAGGTCGTTCCCGGCTGCAGGCCCGTCACCGACTGGGTGAGCCTGATCGAGATCGTCCCGTTGCCGGCCGGTCGCCAGCGGCGTCTGCCCGCCGTAGCCGCTCGTGGTGCCGTACTGGAAGACGTAGTTGGTGATCTGCCCGTTCGGGTTGACCGAGCCCGCGAGGATCGCCGAGGAGAAGCTGATGCTCGACGCGCCGCCCGTGCTCACGCCCGGCGCGGAGGCGGCCAGGGTCGCCGGCGCCGAGGCCAGCGCGAGCGCGCCGAGCGATGTCAGCGATGTCGCGAAGATCGCGGCGAGGCGCCATCTGGCGCGGGCGTGAAGCTGGGGAAGGGCTCGGCTCAGAAATGGGCTCATGTAGCGCCATATACCCGTTTGACCCGAAAAGTCTCGGCGACTCACGCCCGTCGCTTGCGACTACGCGGCCCCGCCGGGCGCTTGCGCTACGTAGCCCCGCCCGGCGCGAACGTCTGCTCGGCGACGATCGTCTCGGGGCCGGAGAGCCCGAAGGCGGAGTGCAGCGCCTGCACGACCGTGTGGACGCGATCGCGCGGGATGACACAGGAGATCTTGATCGGCGAGGTGGAGATCATCTCGATGTTGACGCCCTCGTCGGCGAGCACTCTGAACACCTTCGCCGCCACTCCCGGGTGTGAGCGCATGCCCGCTCCGACGATCGAGACCTTGCCCATCTCCTCGTGAGCGATCAGCTCGGCGTAGGACTCGCCGGCGAGGGGCTCCAGCGCCGCTCGCGCCTCGCGCAGATGCTCGCGGGGGACCGTGAAGGAGATCTCCGCGCGACCGCCCGCGGAGATGGGCACGTTCTGGACGATCATGTCCACGTCCACGCCCACCTCGGCGAGCGCCTCGAAGATGCGCGCGGCGGCCCCGAGCTCGTCGGGCACGCCCACGAGGGTGATCCGCGCCTCGGAGGTGGAGTGGGTGACGGCAGTGATCAGTGGTCGCTCGGGGTAGTTCATGTCTTCGATTCCGCCTGTAGTTCGGCTTCCGTGACGACAATTGTACCAGGGCCGTCCTCGAACGATGAGCGGCAGTGGATGCGTACGCCGTGGTTGCGCGCGTACTCGACCGAGCGCAGCTGCAGCACGCCGGCGCCCGAGGCGGCCATCTCGAGCACCTCCTCGAAGGAGACCGACGTCGAGCTTGCGCGCGTCCGGCACGATCCGCGGGTCGGCGCTGAAGACGCCGGGAACGTCGGTGTAGATTTCGCACACATCCGCTCCGACGGCCGCGGCGAGCGCGACGGCGGTCGTGTCCGAGCCCCCGCGGCCCAGTGTGGTCACGTCGCTGGAGTCGGTCGAGACCCCCTGAAACCCCGCCACGAGCACGATCCGGTCCTCGTTCAGGGCAGAGAGGATGCGATCGGCGCGCACGTCGATGATGCGCGCGCGGGTATGCGAGGAGTCCGTCACGATCCCCGCCTGCGAGCCCGTCAGTGAGATCGCGTGGTGTCCCAGATCGTGAATCGCCATCGCGCAGAGCGCGCACGAGATGCGCTCGCCGGTGGACAGCAGCATGTCCATCTCGCGCGGGTCCGGAGCGTCGGAGACCTCGGCGGCCATCGCGATCAGCTCGTCCGTGGTCTTCCCGCGCGCCGAGAGCACGGCCACGACACGCGCACCGGACTCGCGCTTATCGACGATCCGCCGCGCGGCGCGGCGGATGCGCTCGGCGTCGGCGACGGAGGTGCCGCCGAACTTCATCACGACGATCTCGCTCACGCGGTGAGGATAGTTGGCCGAACGCCGCATGCGATCGCAAGATGATCGGAGCAAGGCCTCATGCTTGATAGAAAGCTGATGGAAGGTCAGGGCCGCATGCGGCCCTGACACGTAGGCGTGCATGCACGCCTACGCCGTCGGCGCATGCGCCGACGGTAGACATGCCGCATGCGGCATGTCTTGAAGCCGCACATGTGCGGCTTCACCGGGCGGCGCTTGCGCCGCCCGGACAACTACAGAGACCGGCGGCCCGCGAAGGCCTTGCCGAGCGTGACCTCGTCGGCGTACTCCAGGTCCGAGCCCACCGGCAGGCCGCTGGCCAGGCGCGTGACGCTCAGCCGCGGTGCGCGCTCGCGCAGCTCGTGCGCGATGTGCAGCGCCGTCGCCTCGCCCGTGGTCGTGGGGTTGGTCGCGAGCACGATCTCCTCTACCGGCGGTGTCTCCGACGCGATGCGCGCGTAGAGCTCTGCGATCTTCAGGTCCTCCGGGTCGATGCCGTCGATCGGCGACAGCGCCCCCCCCAGCACGTGGTAGACGCCGCCGTACTCGTGCGTGCGCTCCATCGGGATCACATCGCCGGGCTCCTCCACCACGCAGATCAGCGTGTGATCGCGGCGCGTGTCCTCGCAGATGCGACAGCGCGGCTGGTCGGTGAGGTTGAAGCAGACCTCGCACAGCCCGATCCGCTCCTTCACCTCGCGGATCGCATCCGAGAGCCCCAGCGCGTCCTCGTCGCTCGCGCGCAGGATGTGAAACGCCAGGCGCTGCGCCGTGCGCGTGCCGATGCCCGGCAGCTTCGAGAGCTCGGTCACGAGCCGCTGCACCGGTGGTGCGTAGGAGCTCACAGGCCCGGCAATCCCAGGCCGCCGAGGCCCCCGAGGTCAAGACCCTCGGTCGCCCCGCCCATGCGGCTTGCCGCCAGCTCCTGAGCGGCGCGCAGGCCCTCGTTGACGGCCGCGAGGACCATGTCCGCGAGCATCTCCACGTCCTGCGGATCGACCGCTTCGGGATCGAGCCTGACCGCGGTCACGCGCAAATCGCCGGTGACCTCGACGCTCACCATGCCCCCGCCGGCGGAGGCCGAGACGGTCTCCTGCGCGAGCTGCTCCTGCGCGGCGGCCATCTCCTGCTGCATCTGCTGCACCTGCGCCATCATCCCCTGCACGTCCGGCTTGCCGCCGCCCTTGCCCGGCTTTGCCGCGCGCTGGCGTTGTGGGGTCGTGCGTTTGGACATCGCTACCGCGCTCCCGGCTCCGCGCCCGTGGCGGCCGGCTCGCCCACGCCTGCCTCGTCGGCGCGTGTGTCGGGACCGGTCCCGGATCCGGCCCCGGACCCGGCGGGGGCGTCGAACGGGATCTCCTCCGCGTCGAGCTCGTCTTTGAAGCGCTCGATCCACTCCTCCTCGGTGATCGCCCGCGGCGCGCCCTCGCCCGCGCCACCCTCGTCGAGATCCTCGCGCAGCTCATACGAGATCCGCCAGCGCCCGCCCGCGAGCTGGCGCAGCGCGTCGGTCACGATCTGGCGGTTGGAGGGGTCTTCGGCCTTCTTCTTCAGGAAGGCCGCGCTCGTGGGGAACCCCACCGTGAGATCCTCGCCCGCGAGCTCCACCGGGCGGGTATCGGCGATCACGGCTCCGCACAGCGCGTGCCCCGCGCCCACCAGCTCGACGACCGCCGGCCACAGCTCGACGCACCGCCCGCAGGTCTTCCGGCGCCCCCACCACGGGCGCGACCACGTCCTCCGGTGCAATCTCCGCCGGCATGACATCCGCCGGCTCGGTCGACGGGCGCTCAGCCGGCGAGGAGGGTGCGGCGGGGGCGGGGCCGGGGGCGGTGGCAGCAGGCTCCTGCGCAGGCGCTCGCTCGACCGGTGGTGCTTGTACTGAGGGCGCGGGCGGCGGTGGCGCGGGGGCGGGGACAGCGCTCGGCAGCACGGAGGCGACGCCGCCGCGTTCCAACCGCTCGATGCGCGCGAGGAGCGCGCGCGTGGAGGCGTCGACCTCGGGGCGGGCGGCCATCACGAGCGCGAGCTCCAGGCTCGTGCGCGCGTCCGCGCCCGCGCGCACCGACTCCAGCGCCGATCCGATCAGCTCGAGCAGGCGCACGATCGTCGCGTGCGGCACGCGCTCGGCCTGCGCCAGCAGCCGCGCGTCGGACTCGGGTGTGAGATGCAGCTCGGAGAGGGATCTCGCCGAGGGTCTGCACGAGCATCAGCTCGCGCGCCCTGGACTCGAGGTCCGAGGCGAAGGAGCCGGCGTCGCGCCCGGAGTCCGCGCACTCGGCCAGCGCGAGTAGCGCCCCGCGCGCGTCCGAGGCGGCGACCGCGTCCACGGCGCGCTCCAGCAGGGCCGAGTCGGCGATGCCGAGCACCGCGAGCACGTCCTCGAGCGCGATCTGCAAGCCGCTGTAGGCGAGCAGCTGCTCGAGCGTCCCCAGCGCGTCGCGGAAGCTGCCCGTTGCCGCGCGCGCGAGCGCTGCGATCGCCTCGGGGCCGATCTCGATCGACTCCGCCTGCGCCGTGCGCCGCAGCACCTGCGCGAGCTGCTCCACCGTGGGACGCTGAAAGTCGAAGCGGTGGCAGCGATCGACCACCGTCGCGGGCACCTTCTGCGCCTCGGTCGTCGCGAGCACGAACACCGTGTTCGGCGGCGGCTCCTCGAGCGTCTTCAGGAAGGCGTTCCACGCGGCCGTCGAGAGCATGTGGGCCTCGTCGAGGATGTACACCTTGCGCCGCCCCGACACCGGCGCCAGCGCGACCGAGTCGCGCAGCTCGCGGATGTCATCGACGGAGTTGTTCGAGGCCGCGTCCATCTCGATCACATCCAGCGAGTTCGCGCGCGCGATCGCCAAGCACGAGTCGCACTCTCCGCACGGCGTGACCGTGGGACCGTGCTCGCAGTTCAGGCAGGCCGCGAGGATCTTCGCCATCGAGGTCTTGCCCGTGCCGCGCGAGCCCACGAACAGGTACGCATGGTGGACCTGATCGCGCTGCACCGCGCCGTGCAGCGTGCGCACGACCGGCTCCTGGCCGACGACCTCCTCGAACGTGCGCGGACGGTGCCTGCGATACAGGGATGACTGCTGTTGGGCTGCGCTTTGCTCGCTTGGCACCGTTGCGCTGAGTCTACCCACGAGCAGATAGCGTCCGCGCGCGTGAGCATTCCGGATCAAGCGCCTTGCCACCCCTGCCGCGATCGTCGCGGGAGCGATCGTGCTGCGCGTGCTCGCGGGCGTGGGGTTCGTCAACTACGACACCCTCTACGGCCTCGCCTGGGGCGGGCAGCTCTCGCGCGGCAGCCTGCCCGCGTACGGCGTCGCGATCGCGCCCACGCCCCACCCGCTCGTAGAGATCCTCGGAGTCGTGCTGGCGCCGCTCGGGCCCGCGGGGGTCGTGCACGTGACGATCGCGCTCGCCTTCCTCGCGCTGTCGGCGTGCGCGTGGGTGATCTACGCGCTCGGCGCGCGCTGGTTCGGGCGCGCCGCCGGCGCGCTCGGGGCGCTGCTTCTGATCACGCGCGTGCCCGTGCTCTCCTACGGCGTGCGCGCCTACATCGACCTTCCGTACCTGCTGCTCGTGCTGAGCGCGCTGCTCGTCGAGTCCCGCCGCCCGCGGGCCGGCTGGCCGGTGCTGGCGCTGCTCGCGCTAGCCGGGCTGCTGCGCCCCGAGGCGTGGGCCTTCTCGGGGCTCTACTGGGTCTACCTGATCCTCTGGCCGCAGTGGCGCGGGCGGATCGCAGCGCACGAGCGCACGCCGGCGTGGCTCGCCCGGCTCGCCCGACTCGCCTCTCAGCCCGACGCCCGGAGCGGTGTCGCCGGTGCGCGCTCTGGCCGCGATACGCACGCCGGCTCGGGGGCGCTCGCCTGGACGCCGGTGCGCTCGCGCCGGCAGCTGGCGGGCCTGACGCTGCTTGCGGCGGCGGCGCCGCTGGTGTGGGTGCTGAGCGATCTCGCCATCACCGGCGACGCGCTGTGGTCGCTGACGAACACCCGCCACACCGCCCAGACGCTCGACCGCGTGACGGGGATCGCGAACGTGCCCGAGTACATCCCGCGGCGGATCGGCGAGATATTGCGTCCTCCGGTGCTCCTCGGGGCTGCGCTTGGGGGCGTGCTGTCGCTGCTGTGGCTCGGCTCGCGCGCGCGTCTGGGTGCGCTCGTGGGTGTCGTGGCGGTGGCGGTGTTCGCGGTGTTCGCCGCGGTAGGGCTGCCGATCAACACGCGCTATGCGTTCGTCGCGGCGGCGATCCTCTGCGTGTTCTGCGGCGCGGGCGTGTTCGGCTGGACGCTGCTCGCGCGTGGAGACCCGCGCAGGCGTTGGTGGATGGCCGGCGGGCTGATCGTGGCGCTCGCGCTGCTCGCCTACGCGCCCAGCCAGTACCGCAGCGTGCACAACCAGCTGCAGGCCCTCGCGCGCCAGCAGCGCATCGAAAGCGATCTCCTCGCGCTCGTTCACAACCATGCGATCGCGCTGCGCTGCGGACCTGTGGGCGTGCCCAACCACGCGCCGATCCCGTTGCTCGCGCTGTATCTGAAGACGAGCCCCAAGAACGTGATCAGCGCGCAGGTCAACCAGATCTCATACGGCACCTACGTAGACCCGGCGAGCGTCGAAGTCGAACGCGACTACGTGCTCGACCCGCACGACCCGCACCTCGCCGTGAGCGTGCCGCCCGGATTCACCGAGTCCGCGACCAACCGCTCCTGGCTGATCTTCACGCACTGCGCCTAGCCGCGGATGCGCCGCCAAGCCTCAGGTCCGCGCTTGGTCGCGGTTGCGCCACTCAGGCGCGGGTGCGCTCAGTCGGAGACGGACCGTGCACCCCTCGTCGTCGCCTCCGCATCCGGCGCCTGATCGCTGCCGCAGGCTCCGGTCCGGGTACTCCCGTTGCGCCTGCCGGTGATCGCTTAAGGCTGCTTCCTTCCGGACCTGACCTGGTTCGCGAGCCGGCACCGCACGGGACCCGAACCATCGACGCCCGCGGCGGCGGGGCGACCGGGACGAAAGCCCCTCGAAGGGGAGTTCAGCCCCGCTAGAGCGGATTGCGGATTCAGGGCGCCGCTACATCCCCGCCTAGCACGGTCCGAGACGATCGTAGCGCGAGCGCGCCAGGTACGTTAGGCTGCCCGGCCGTGAACTACTTCAGCGATGTCCCCACTCGGCTCCCTCGAGCCCGCGCGGGCCGGCTTCGGCCTCGGCCTGGCCGTCCTCGGCGCCAGCGCCCTGATCGCCGGTTGCGGCAGCTCCGGCAACTCCAGCACGATCACCGTCGGCGCGGAGAACAAGTCCGACGAAGCGCTCGTCAACAGCAGCGCCTCGACCGGCGCCACCGGCGCCACGGGAGCGAGCACCGCGGCGGCGAAGACGCCGACGAGCGGACCGCTCTCCAAAGAACCGCACGTCACCCCGCCTGGCGGCGCCGCGCCGACCAAGCTCGTGACGAAGGAAATCATCAAAGGCACCGGCGCCGAAGCCAAGAGCGGCAGCGCGGTGGCGGTCAACTATGTGGGCGCGCTGTACAAGACCGGAAAAGTCTTCGACGCCTCGTGGAAACGCAACGAACCGTTCACCTTCACGCTCGGCAAAGGCCAGGTCATCCCCGGTTGGGAACAGGGCGTCGTGGGCATGAAGGTCGGGGGACGTCGCGAACTGATCATCCCGCCGGCGCTCGGATACGGCGCGAAAGGCTCGCCGCCGTCGATCCCGCCGAACGAAACGCTGATCTTCGTCGTCGACCTGCTGAGCGCCTAGTTCGCTGGAGCGAAGCCGGGCGTGCCGATAGGGCCCTCAGCCGCGAGCGGCCCGGGGCGCGTCCGGGCGTGCGCGGCGTACGGTCTTCCCGTGCGCCGCGGCCTCGCCGTGCGCTGCGAATCCCGCATTGCGGTGCGCGGCGCGGGGCGGCGCTTGGTCGGGCTCCTGGCGGCGAGCGCCGCACTCGTGTGCGCGCTGTCCGGCTGCGGCGGCGCGGGCTCCACTCCGGCTGAATTGAGGCTCCAGCGTGAAGACCTCGTGGCGGTCAGCCGAGCGCTGGCCGGCGCCGAGCCTCCGGTCGCGAATGAGGTCGCCGCGGCCAAGCGCGCGTGGCCGCCGATCGCCAACGGGCTGCCCAGCGGAGCCGCGGCGCTCGCGAACGTGCGCGCGCCCGTGGCGGCGGCAGCGGTGAGCGCCGCTCGGGTCCCCACACCGCCTGCGCTCGGCGAAGCCCAGGCGGACTCCCTCACCGGCCCCGGCTCCGAGCTCGCTGGTCTGTTTCGCGACTACATCGGCCTGAGCACGCGCGGATGGATGCTCACCGGCGCCGCGATCGAGCAGATCGGAAGCGACTCGCCCGCCGTCGCCCGCTTCGCGCGCGAAAACGTCGGCCTCTATCTCGAGAGCGTCTACGACGGCCACTTCGACCTGGCGCAGATCGGCAAGCATCTCACCGACGGCTACCGCCGGCTTGGGGGAGCATCGGCGTTTGGGCACGCGCTCACACAGGCCGAAGTCGAGGCGCTCGCCGACGCCTACTCCGAAGCGGGCGTTCGGCTCCACCCGCACGTCGGGGTTCGGCTCGGGTCGTGAGGGCGACTGCTGTGTCGCCGGTCTGCGCGGCGCTTGCTCGCGGGCGCGGCGGGGTGCTCATTAGGTCAATAGACTCAGCCCGGAGGGCGCGTAGCTCAGTGGGAGAGCGCTCGCTTCACACGCGAGAGGTCGCAGGTTCGAAACCCGCCGCGCCCATTGGCCTTTGCTAGCCCGCCCGAACCGACGGCGGCGGCACCATCGGCCCGATGTCTCCGTCCGGCGCCTCGTCCAGGTCGACGATGACAGGGGCGTGATCGCTCGGACCCTTGCCCTTGCGCGCCTGCCGATCGACCCACGCCGCCTTGACCCGCACGGCCACCGGGGCGCCGGCCAGTACCAGGTCGATGCGCATCCCACGATCCTGGTGAAACATGCCGGCGCGGTAGTCCCAGTAGGTGAACACCCGCTCGCTCGGCCAACGATCGCGCACGACGTCTTTTAGGCCAGTCGCCTGCAGCCCGGCCAGCGCTGCGCGCTCGGGTGGGGTGACGTGGGTATGCCCAACGTAGGCGGCGGGATCGAACACGTCAGCGTCGGTGGGGGCGATGTTCATGTCACCGCACACGATCGCCTCCCGAGGGCCTGCCTCGACTGCCTTGCCCAGCGCGGCTAGCCAGGCGAGCTTGTAGTGGTAGTGCTCGGAATCCACCGTGCGCCCGTTCGGTACGTACACCGAGTACACACGGACCCCGCCGCACGTCGCCGCCACCGCGCGCGCCTCTTGGACCGCGACCTTCTCGCCCCAGCCGGGCGCTCCCGCGAGTCCGGGAACGACGTCCTCCAGACCCACCCGCGAGAGGATCGCCACTCCGTTCCACTGTCCCTCCCCGTGATGGGCGAACGCGTAGCTCCGGTCATTGAGCTCATCGCCGAGCAGCTGCTCGAACGCGTCGTCGGTGAGCTTCGTCTCCTGCAGACAGACGATGTCGGGCTGCCGTTCCTCCAGCCAGGGCAGTAGCCGCGGCAGGCGTTTCTTGACCGAGTTGACGTTCCAGGTGGCCACTCGCACGGGCGTAACGGTAGCCGTCTGTGGCGTGCGGCGACGATCTTCTTCAGACCGCGCTGCGCAGGCGAGCCCCCACTGGCTGTCGCCGTGGTCACGGGAGCGTTCGTCGGCGTGCGCCGGAGCGCCGTTGGGCGAGTAGCCGGCGTCCCCAGCACCTGGCGCCACTCCACGTTGCCGCTCGCCGGGTGCTGCCGGGCGAGCGCATTCGGCACAGGCCGGGACATGCACTGTGCGCAAGCTGCGGCGAGCGCTGAAGTATCTCCCAGGCCGCCCCGAAGGATCGCCGAGTGGCGTCCGCTCCTAGAGCACGAACGGAATAAGCATCTTGCTGCGCTCCCGATAGCTCGCGTACGCGCCCGGGAACGACGAGGCCATCAGCTTTTCCTCCACGCGCGCGCTGTAGATGAAGTAGACGCCCATCACGACCAGGGCGATCACCCAGTAGAGGTCGATGGCGAGCGTAGTGCCGAGCACCGCCAAAAGGAGTCCCGAGTAGATGGGATGGCGAACGAACCGGTAGGGGCCCGTGGTGACGAGTTCCGGCTCGTCCTTCTGGCTCATCGGCATCCCCCAGTTGCGCCCGAGATAGACCCGCGCCCACACCGCCAGGCCGAGGCCGGCCAGAAACAGGACCGCTCCGAGTGCTTCCAGGGCGGGGTCATCGACCGTGAGGTTTCCGGGTTTGATCACGCGCAGCAGCACCAGCGCTCCCACGGCGATGATCATGCCCGGCGGCCGGCTTCGCATGGTGCGCGAACCCGCCTTCGCGCCGGCCGCCGAGAGGAGCCAGTAGATCCAGAACACGACCCAGATGACACCGATGGATATCTTCACGGCATTCATCTCGACGGACTTCCTATCAAGGAATACTCCAGCAGTCTCGAGGGTCTACGGCGCGAGGCGGAACGGCGGGTAGCGGTCGGTGACGAGCACGTGGGCGTAGGCGATCACGCGGTTCGTCCAGCGGCCGACGCCGACGAGGAAGTCGAACATCCCACGCGGGAAACGCCCGGTGAAGAGGATCGTGAACCACGCCCCGATCACCACGAAGATCGCGGCGATGTAGAGGAAGAACAGCATCACGTAGTGTGGGATTGCCAGGAACCACTTCACCAGCGGCAGCCAGCGGTTCAGGTCGTTGCGCGCGTCGGGGTAGGCGAAGTCGAGGTGCACCGCCTGGTGCTCGTCCGTGGAGGGGTAGCGGTCCTCCATCAGCGCCAGGTACACGCCCACCCGGGCCGAGAAGCGCATCAGCTCGAGGTTCCAGTCAAACCACCAGCGCGGGTACTTCTGCCGGAACAGGATAAGGAGAAACGTCGGCGCGACGACCAGGCCGGCGCCGCCGATCGCCAAGGCCCTCGCGCCGCCATAGCCGTAGCCCCCGCCCTCGATGAGGGCGATCACGATCAAGATCGGTATGGCCGCGAGCAGGCGGAAGAACGTCGTCAGGCGGTTGAGCGGGCGGTCCGGGTAGTCGACGGCATACTGCACGGGATACGACGCCTCGGGGCCCGGCGGCTGGGCCGGCGGCTCGGGGGAGATCGGCTGCTCCGTGTTCATGGTGTGCCTTTCGATTGGGTGTATGGCGTCGCGGTGTGCGTAATCAGGGCCGAGAGACACCCACTCGATGTCCGAGCACGCGCCCCGAGGGCAACGCGACGTAAGTCTCGGAGGCATCGTTACGGTGGTTTGACTCCCGCAACAGGTTGTCCGGGTCTGCCATCTGCACGTAGGCGAAGCGTCCGCGCAGGCCCGTCACGTCGATCCACTGCTCTGGGTACTCATACGGGTAGGCGTCCGTCCAGCCGACCGAGGTCCCGAGGACGTCGTGGCGGATGTACGGGTCCTGGTTGCACGCCGGATACACAGCCGCGCTCGGCGAGTTGCGCGAGGGACGCGTGTGGAAGAGGTCGCGCAGGCAGTAATCGACCTTCGGTCCCGTCCGCACGAGCCGTAGGGCGCGGTAATGAGAGTCGATCGACCACAGCTGGAAACCGGCGGCGTGCTTGAACTTCCAGTAGCTCGCCGCGCCAACGTTGCCGTAGCCGTAGCGTTCGCCCGGCACGTACTTATAGACGAGCGTCGCCGGCGTACGGAACAGGTGACGACGCCCGCGGCGGTCGTAGATCGCCTGGTAGAGCACCATCCCCCCGCGTGGGCCGCGATGAGCGCTGATTTCAAGCGGACCCGACCCGCGGTTGTTGAGCGCGCTCGCGGCTCGCAACAGGACGCGGCCGGGCTCGGTGCTGCGATCGAGGTGCAGCTGCGAGGGCGCCGACATGACGATGTCCGGACAGCGCAGTCGCACGTGCGCGAGCCTGCAGGGCATCGGCTTGGCCAGTCCAACCGAGTGGACGTGATCCTTCGGAGCACCGGGCGCACCCCATGAATCCGCCGCTGACGCGCGCGGCTTTGCGGCGAGCGTGCCCGGAAGTGCGAGCCACGCCACGCCGAGAGCGATCGCGATTGCCGCCCACGCGGCGGCACGAGCACGGGCCGGCGGTCGAGCTCTGTGCACCCGCGTCGAGATGCTGTTGATCTTCTCACAGCAGTCCCGCGCGAGCCATGCGAGATCCCCCCGCACGCGCGGGTAAGCCGAGCCGCTGGGGCGGACCGGGTCGCGACTACGCCGCGAAGCGCTGCGCGCTGCGAGCCCTGCGTCGAGCCGCCTCGACCTCGCGGTCCTTCGGCGGCGCCGCGGTGACCAGCTCGCCGAGCAGCCGAGCCGAGACCTCGGTCACCTCCTCGACGGCGCGCTCGAACGCCGCGGCGTTCGCCTGCGAGGGCTTCGTGAAGCCGCTGATCTTGCGCACGTACTGCACCGCCGCCGCCCGCACCTCATCCTCGCTCGCCGGGGGCTCGAAGTTGTAGAGCGTTCTGATGTTTCTGCACATGCCCCGAAGGTAGCGCGTCACGATCGCATCGGCAAGACACGCGCGTCTGCTCGCCCGAGGCTCGTGCGGGTGTGGTTCCCGGCGGCGCACGCGCCGCCGGGCCTGTGGGCGCATGCTGGCCGATCTTCGATCGGTAGGCGGAGCCGCACATGTGCGGCTCCGTGCGGGACCGCGCATGCGCGGTCCCGAGGCAGGGCCGCATGCGGCCCTGCCGTCCGTGCCGCATGCGGCACGGACCCCCGAAAAGGGTGTACGCGACATACATCCGGGTAACCACTCGGTAGGCGAGACCGATTAGTTTTGACCTGCCCGTCCGTCTCAGCGCAACACCCACGAACAGGAGGATCGACATGAGCAATGCCACCACCGCCGGCATCGGCGAGATCGGGACCGTGATCGTCCCCGTCTCAGACCAGGACCGCGCGATCGAGTTCTTCGTGCAGAAGCTCGGCTTCGAGAAGCGCAGCGACACCCCCTTCGGCAACGGCGACCGCTGGGTCGAAGTCGCGCCCGCCGGCGCCGCGACGACGATCGCGATCGTGCCTCCGCGCGAGGGCGAACCGGTCGGGATTCAGACGCGCATCGGCTGGTCCACCGACGACGCCGACGCCAGCCACGCGAGCCTGCGCGAGCAGGGCGTGGACGTCGACGAGGAGGTCATGCGCATGGGCGATCCCGTGCCGCCGATGTACTTCTTCCGCGACCCCGACGGCAACCAATTCATGGTCGTCCAGCGCGACTGACCAGCACGCGACCGGCGCCGCCGCGGCAGTGCGCGCGCCGCGGCGCCCCGCCGTAGGATTCGACTTGTGTCCAGCGCCATCGCCGAACAGGGGACGTTCGGGACCCGCGAGCGCCTGGGAAGGTTCGCGGCCGTGCGGCGTCTTGGCGGTCGAGGACCAATCGGTCTCAGCCGACCCGCCACGTTGCGGGTTGCACCCATCACAAAGCGACAACCGGAGGAATCTCCATGCAGCGAACCCGCATCTTCCTCGCCCTCCTCCTCGCCTGCGGCGCGAGCCTCCTCGGCGCCGCCCTCGCGCAGGGCGCGAGTCCGAGCGCGCACGCCGCTCGCGCCGCCAAGGTGACCCTGCGTCACACCCGCCTGGGCAACATCCTCGCCACCTCCTCTGGGTTCACGCTGTACGAGTTCACCCATGACCACGGCGCCGCCAACTCCTGCGTGCGCATCAGCGGATGCTCGGAAACCTGGCCCGCGCTCACGACGAGCGGCAGGCCCACCGCCGGTCCCGGCGTCAAGTCCTCCCTGCTCTCGAGCACCAGAATCGCCGGCGGCAAAACGCAGGTCACCTACGCCGGACACCCTCTCTACCTCTACAGCGGCGACTCCGGCCCCGGCGAAACCTCCTACGTCGGCGAATCCATGTTCGGCGGGCGCTGGTACGCGCTCAGCGCCTCGGGTGGGGCGGTGAAGTAGGCGTCCAGCCCGAGCGCGCCGGCTTCACCGTCGTTCGCCGGCTCCGTCCACGCAACCGTCCAAGCCGGGCGCGAGGAGATCTCGCTCGCGTCGAAACGCTTGCGAGCTATGGTCTGAGGAGATGAGCGCGACGGAGGCACCGCCCGACGCATCCTCGCCCGTCCCCCACCTGAGCGTCGCCGAGCGGGTGGCGCGGGGGAAGGCGGCGCGCGCGGAGGTGCCGCGCTCCAGCCACGCCGCGTTCGAGCCCGCGCCGCACCGCGTCGATCCGGTGAAGGTGCTCGAGCGCCAGGCGCAGACGCGCGTGCCGGAGCTCGTGCCGATCCGCTACGGGCGCATGCTCGTCTCGCCGTTCACCTTCTACCGCGGCGCCGCGGCGATCATGGCCGGCGACCTCGCGGCGACGCCGCGCTCGGGGCTGACCGTGCAGTGCTGCGGGGACGCGCACCTGTCGAACTTCGGCGTGTTCGCCTCGCCCGAGCGGCGGCTGATGTTCGACGTCAACGACTTCGACGAGACGCTCCCCGGGCCGTGGGAGTGGGACGTCAAGCGCCTCGCCGTGAGCATGGGGATCGCCGCGCGCGACAACGACTTCTCCGTCAAGGCTCAGGACCAGGTCGTGCTGGACGACCGTCGAGGAGTACCGCACCGCGATGGCGCGGCTTCGCGGCGATGAACAACCTCGACGTCTGGTACTCCCACCTGGACATCGAAGCCGCGCTGCGGGAGCTCGGGCCGCAGCTCGAGCCCAAGCAGGTCAAGCGAACCGAGAAGGCGCTCGCGAAGGCGCGCACGAAGGACAGCATGTCGGCCTTCTCCAAACTGACCCACGTCGTCGACGGGGAGGCGCGGATCGTCGCCGAACCGCCGCTGATCGTGCCGATCGACGACCTCGCGCAGGGCGCCGAACGCGAGGAGATGTTCGAGGGCCTGCACGAGCTGCTGCGCTCCTACCGCGCAGACGCTCGAGTACGACCGGCGCGTGCTGCTCGAGGAGTTCCGGCTGACCGACTTCGCGCGCAAGGTCGTCGGCGTCGGCAGCGTCGGCACGCGCGCGTGGATCGCGCTGCTGCTCGGCCGCGACGGCGAGGACCCGCTGTTCCTGCAGATGAAGGAGGCCGAGGCCTCGGTGCTCGAGGAGTTCCTCGGCCCCAGCGAGTTCTCGAACCACGGCGAGCGCGTCGTCGCCGGGCAGCGGCTGATGCAGGCCTCGAGCGACATCTTCCTCGGCTGGCTGCACGTCGCGGAAGGGATCGACGGCGGCAACCGCGACTTCTACGGGCGCCAGCTGAAGGACTGGAAGGGCTCGGCGGAAATCGAGCGGATGAAGCCCTCCGGGCTGGCCGCCTACGGGCGGCTGTGCGGCTGGACGCTCGCCCGCGCCCACGCCCGCAGCGGCGACCGCATCGCGATCGCCGCCTACCTCGGCAAGGGCGCGGTCTTCGACCGCGCGATCGTCGAGTTCTCCCGCGCCTACGCCGAGCAGAACGAACGCGACTACCGGGCGCTCGCCGACGCCGTCGCCGCCGGGCGGATCACCGCCGAGACCGGCCTCTGACCCAGCGGCCGGCCGGGAGGCGCGGCGCGGGGAGACGCCGGCGCATCATCTGCTCGCCTGGCGCCAGGATGCGCACCTGCACGTCCGGCGCCAGGCGCGCGACGTGGCGCGCGAACAGGCGCGGCGGGTCATACAGTAGATCCCGTGACGGCGCGCCCCGCCGAGGGGCAGGAGCGTTCCCCAGTGAATCGGGATCGCCACGCGCGGCGCCAGCAGCGCGACCGCTTGCGCGGCCTGCAGCGCATCCATATGCCCGGGACCCAGCCTTGGGCCCCAGCCCGCGACCGGCACGAGCGCCACATCCAGCTGTTGGGACTCCGAAACTCGCGCCCTACGGGCTCGCGATTTGCCGGTCGTGGCGGTGAGCGCACCGGCGATGGTCTCAGCGCTGGTCGCGGCGGCATCCCGATCGGCTGACGCGTCTGTGCTGGCGCCGATGTCGGCCATCCCGTCGAACAGCTCGGTGTCGCCGGCGAAGTAGACCGTCGTGCGGCCGCCACGCACGACGTAGCCCAGCGTCTCAGCGCGCCTGCCGCCCGGGTTGCGCCGGCCGTCGTGGCGGGCCTGCACCGCGGTCACCGCGACAGGCGCCGACGGTCGTCCGCTCGCCGGCGCTCAACTCGCGCACGGGCGTGAAGCCCCTATGCGCAGCCACGCCCCTGCGCCGCGCGGCGCCAGCAGCGGCGTGTCTTGACCGAGCAGCCGCAGCGAGGCCAGGTCGAGATGGTCGCGATGCAGGTGCGAGACCAGCACCGCATCGATCTCCGCGATCAGATCCTTCGACCGGCCGCTCTGACGGCGCAGGTGTGCGACGCGATCGCGCAGCAGCGGATCGGTGAGCAGGCGCACGCCGTCGAGCTCGATCAGGACGGTGGCGTGGCCCACGAACGCGATACGGTCCCCGGCCATGCCACCGCGATCGGCCGTGACCTGGACCATGCAGGAGACCGTAGCAATCGTCGTTGCTCCCGATCACCCGATCCCGGTGCGATCCTCGCCCGGTGCGCTTACGGCCCGCGCCGCGTGACGCGCGCACGTCTGCTGCTCGGGTTCGCCGTCCGCGCGGCGATCATGCTCGGCGTCGAGGCCCTCGTGCTGCTCGTGCTGGCGCCAGTGTGCTGCCGGGCCTGCAGGCCCTCTCCTTCGACGCCGCCCTGCTGGTCGCCGCGGCGATGGCGCTGATCAACGCGCTGCTGTGGCCGCTGCTCACGCGCGTGGCGCTGCCGCTGACGATCCTCACCTTCGGGCTGGCCTCGCTCGTGCTCAGTGCCGGCGTCGGTCGCGCTCGCCTTCTACCTGATCGACGGCGCCTCACCGCCGTTCTCCACCAGCCTGGCGATCGCGTTCGCGCTGGCCGTGATCTCGACGCTCGTCGGCGCCGCTGCTCGACGTCGGCGGGGACGCCCGCCAGCTGCGCGTCGTCCGCCGCCGCGCGCGCCACGCGCGCGGGCACAACCGCACGCGACGTTCCGGGCACGATCCTGTTCGAGATCGACGGCCTCGGCGAGGGGATGCTGCGCGAGGCGCTGCGCGACGGGCACGCGCCGACGATCGCCCGCTGGCTGTCCGAGGGCTCGCATCGCCTGCTCGGCTGGGAGTGCGATCTCTCCTCGCAGACCGGCGCCAGCCAGGCGGGTCTGCTGCTCGGCAGCAACTGGGACATGCCCGCGTTCCGCTGGTATGAGAAGGAGTCTCGCCGCACGATCGTCTCCAACCATCCCTCCGACGCCGCCGAGATCGAGCGCCGGCGCTCGACGCGGCGAAGGTCTGCTCGCCGGCGCCGGCACCAGCCGCGGGAACATGTTCTCCGGCGACGCCCCGCGCTGCACGGCGACGATGAGCGTGATCCGCGACCGCAAGCGCTCCAAGGCCGAGGACCTGTTCGCCTACTTCGCCGATCCCTACGGGTTCATGCGCACGATCGTCCTCTCGCTCGCCGACATCGCCCACGAGCTCAAAGCCGCCTCGCGTCAGCGCCGCAGCGGCGCCGAGCACGTCGATCGGGGCAAGTTCTACCCGCTGATCCGCGCGGCGATCGCGGTGGTGATGCGCGACCTCAACGTGGCGCTGCTGATGGCCGACATCGTCGAGGGCGTGCCCGTGAGCTACGCCACGTTCGTCGGCTACGACGAGGTCGCCCATCACTCCGGCATCCGCGAGCCCGACGCGCTCGCGGTGCTGCGGCGCCACGATCGCCAGCTCCTGCGCCTGGAGCGCGCGGTGCAGCAGGCGCCTCGCCCCTACCACCTGGTGGTCCTCTCCGATCACGGTCAGACCCAGGGCGCGCCCTTCCGCCGGCGCTACGGCGAGACGCTCGAGCAGGTCGTCCGTGACGCGCTCGCCCACGGCGACGTTCGCGCTCCTGTCGCTGTCGACGAGGCCTGGGGGGACATGGGCGCGGTGCTGGCCGACGCCCGCCAGGACTCATCCGTCGCCGGGCGCGCACTCGCGCGTGCCACGCGCGCTCGCGCGGTGCAGGGGACCGTCGCACTGGGGCCCAACCGCGAGGCTCTCGCCGAGCGCGAGGCGGAGCCACGGGAGTCGCAGGAGGGGGAGGAGAGGCAGCGGGAATCGCATGAGTCCTCGCAGAACGGAGAGGGTGAGGGCAAAGAGCACGAGCAGGCGATCGTGCTCGTCTCCGGCGGCCTCGGCCTCGTCTACCTGCCGCAGAGCTCAGAGCGGGTCACGCTCGAGCAGATCTCCGAAACCCATCCGCGACTGGTCGACGCACTGAGCGCCCATCCGGGGATCGGGTTCGTGATGGTGCGCTCGCACGAGCACGGCGCGCTCGCGATCGGCGCGCGCGGGCGCAGGCGCCTGCGCGACGACACGGTCGAGGGCGAGGACCCGCTGCTTCCCTTCGACGCCACCGCGGCCGACCATCTGCGCCGCCACGACAGCTTTCCCCACTGTCCCGACATCCTCGTCAACTGCATGTACGACCCCGTCAGCGACGAGGTCGCCCCGTTCGAGGAGTTCATGGGCTCGCACGGCGGCCTCGGCGGACCCCAGACCCACCCTTTCGCCGTCGTCCCCGCGCAGTGGAGCGATCCGCCGGCGCCGATCGTCGGGGTGGAGGCGATGCACGCACAGCTCACTCGCTGGCTGGCCGGCGAGCGCTGAGGAGACCGCGGCAGGGTCGGGAATTACGCTTCGGGCAGCGAGGCCCGCAGGCGCTCGGAGATCTCATGCATCTCGCTCGGCGTGTGCGGCCCGTCGCGCCGAGCCAGCCGTGCGATCCCGCGCAGGCCGCCGATGCGCACACCGTCGAGCGTCGGGCTCGAGAAGATCGGCAGACCGCCGCTCTCGACGAAGCACATCGCGCCGATCACCGCTACGCCTCCGCCGAGCAGCTCGCTCACCACAGCAACCTGCCGGCAGACCCCCTCGACCAGTTTGGTCTCCTCGCGTCCGCCGATCAGCAGGCGCTCGCGAGGCTCACCGGAGGAGCCGCTTGCGCGACGCACCCGCACCCGACCGCGGGCGCGCTTGGCATCGATCACCGTCACGCCTCCCCGGCCGATCGCGATGTGGTCGATGCTCGTGCGCGAACCCGGTATCCGCCGGTGGTGCACCAGCAGGACACCGTGACGGTGGAGCAACGCGTGCAGGCGTCTCGCCGTACCCCCCGCAGATTCAGAATCGTTCATACCGCCGGAAATCTAGCTGGCGGGCGAAGATTTCGCACATTCGCCTCGCTGGAACTATATACCGGAGCCGCTCAGGCGACGGCGCGCAAGGCTCGGTAGGGCTCGCCCGCGAGCTCGCGGGCGAGCGCGTCCACGACACCCTCCTCGTCCTGCTCGCGACCGTCCGTGACTGCGCCGATCACCGCTCGCTTGCGCTCCAGCAGCGTCGCGATCGTCTCGTCGATCGTGTCCGCCGCCAACAGATAGGTCGCGTTGACGGCGTCCTGCTGGCCGATGCGGTGGCAGCGATCCTCCGCCTGGTCGTGCTTGGCCGGCGTCCAGTCGAGCTCGAGAAACACCACGTTCGAGGCGCGTGTCAGCGTCAGGCCCTGGCCGGCGACCTCGATCGAGCAGACGATCAACTGATTCTCCGCGCCGCCGTCTGGCGCCTGGAACTCGCGCAGCGAAGCGTCTCGAGCCGCGTGAGTGTCTTCGCCGAGGATGTGCAGCGCCCGCGGAAAGCGCTCCAGCACCGCCCGCTGGATCTCGCGATGCTTGGCGAACACCACCAGGCGCTCGCCCGAGGTGCAGAAGTCGTGGATCCATGCGAGCGCTGCGTGCAGCTTGCCCCGCGCGGCCAGCAGCTTGAGTGCGTTCAGCCGCACCAGCCGCTCGGCGCGCAGCGCCGCCGCGACCTTCGCGTCGAGCCGACGCAGATCCAGCGGCTGGCTGCGCAGCCACGCGATCACGTCGCGCTCGGCGAAGCGGTACTCGTACTCGTTGTCGAGCTCGATCGGCACCACGCTGCGCGTCTTCGGCGGCAGCTGCGGCAGGACATCGACCTTCAGCCGTCGCACGAAGCAACGCGCGCGCAGATGCCAGTGCAAGCGCAGGTGGGCGTCTGGGCCGCGAAAGCGCTCGCCGAACTGCGCGCCCGAGCCGAAGTCGCCCAGTCTGCCGATGATCCGCAGCTGTGAGATCAGCTCCGCCGGCCGGTTCATCACCGGCGTGCCCGTCAAGGCGAGGACGAGACCGTCGTGCGGTACCACCGACGCGAGCTGCTGCGCGGCCTTGGTGCGCTTCGCGCCCGCGTTCTTGCAGTAGTGCGACTCGTCGAGCACAAGCGCGCGCGGAGCGAGCGCGCGCAGCTCATCCAGTCGTGCGGCCACGATGTCGTAGTTGACGACCGTTATGTCAGCCGGCATTCCCGCCGTCGCCGTCGCCGCCACCGCCACCGCCGAGGCCGCGGCCTTGCGCCTGTCGGATCCGGTGCCGACCAGCGCCCGCGCGCTGCGCTGGGGCAACCAGCGCTCTATCTCCGCCAGCCAGTTCAGCTTGAGGCTCGCCGGGCACAGTACGACGGCCGGGAATGCGTCGTCGGCGTGCAGCGCGGCCAGCGCCTCGATTGTCTTGCCCAGCCCCTGCTCGTCGGCGAGGAACGCTCGACGTTGTGTGAGCAGGTAGTTGACTCCGGCTGCCTGGAACGGCTTGAGCTCACCGCCGAGACCGAAGACCTCGAGCTTCGCGTCCGTCGCCGCCGAGAGCGCAACCAGCCCTTCCGCCTGTGCGTGCTGCTCGCGAATCTCCTGCAGCAACCCGAGCGCATCGGGATCCACCCAGGTTCCGTTCGCGACGAGGAAGCGGTCGAGATCCGGCACGCAGAAAGGGTCCGCACGGATCGCCGGTAGCCGGGCGTGTCGATCGCGTCCGCGACGACGCGACATAGGCGCCGCCACACCCGCCAGTGTCGCGAACTCCTCGAGCTGGTCCCGGTCGTGACCGGGCGCCAGCACGAACGTCGGATCCACGTGAACGCGCGAGATCTCGAGCATCGCCGGGGGCGCCGGCCTCTCGATCTCATAGGCGGGCCGCTCACGCTCACTCGCATCGGATGCTCGCCGCGTGCGGGCCATGGGCCGCGTGGCGCTACGAGCACCGTGCGCGACCTCGGTGAGGGCGTGCTCCGCGTCTTCGGTCAACCGCAGCCCGCTCGATCCGCTTTTTCGCAGACGACTGACGATGCGCTCGGAAAGCTCGTCGAGCGGCATCAGCGTGCGCCCGATCGCCGGCACCTCGTAGGCGTCGGGGTGCTCTCTCAGCGCCCCGACGAACTCGCCGTCGGCATCGCTGGCAAAGCTCAGCCACCACTTCTCGTCGGGCCGGGCGAGATCGAGCACGCACTCCGCCTCGCGGCGTCTGGAACGTCGCCGCGCGATCGCGCGCGCCAGCGCATCGCTCACCTGTGGTCTACCCGGCAGGCCCGCAAGCAGCCTCGCCAGCGCCTCCGCGCGCTCGGGATCGTCGAGCGGGATCCGCCATGCCTTCTCACCCGGGTCCCAGCGCCTGCCGGGGATCGCACGCAGTAGCACGCGCAGACGGTCGTCGTAGGGGAACTGCAGCACGGCTTCGCCGCTGTCGAGGGAGGCAAAAAAGGGTCTGGGCACGAACACCACACGATATGCGCACAGGTGGATACGAACGGTCATCGGGAGAGATCCGCGCAAGGGCGCGTAAACAGCGCCGGCGGAGGCTCGCGCTGGGGGTGTTCGAGCTCCTCGTCCTCGTCGCGATCGCCGTCGCGCTGCCCGCCGGCGTGCGCTCCGAGGGTGGCCCGTGGTCTCAGCCGGCGACCCTCGACGGATGCTCCGCGCCCGCAAGTCCAGCGGTGGTGTTCCCGCAGGACACCCCCCGCCACGGGACCGGCCCGGGCGCGGTCGTGTGGGGGGCTGACGCGAGCTGCCGCGGTGGCGGCGGTCCGCGCGTCTCGGCGATCGCCACGGGCGCCGACATCCCCGCGCCCGCATCGGCGCTCGGCGCTCACGCCGGCCTCGTCTACGGTCTGACCGGAGCGGTCTCTGCGGCCGTCGCACCGCGCGGGCGGGTCCTGCTCGCGGCGGGCGCTCGTGCCCAGGGCGCCCCCGGCGCTCAGGACGCCGTTGGCGCCCGGCGCGCCGGGGGCACACAGGACACCAGACTGTTGCTCAGCGAAGGGCGCGCGCACGGACCCTTCTCGACCCCCGGCGCGACCGGCGGTGCGGCCGCGCCGTTCGCGCTCACCACCGCCTACCTCGGCGACGTCGCGCTGCTCTCCCTCGGGGCTCCCCGCTCACCGACCCTCGCCGGCCCGATCGAGCTGCGCGTGCACCGTTACTACTCGGCGAGTGCCGGATCGTTCGAACCGGCCGTGAGGGTGGCCGCGGGCGGTTCGGTCGAAGGGCTCGCGGTGGCGATGGACTACCGCTCGGACGCGCTCGCCGCGTGGGAGCGAGACGGGGTGATCTACGCACGCGACATGCCGGGCTCCGGGCGAGTCTCGCACGCGGTCGTCCGGGTCGCCTCGGCGGCTCCCGGCGCGCACATCGCGGCGCTGCTCAGCGACGACAACCGCGCGACGCTCGCCTGGAGCGAAACGCGCGGTGAGACTACCCGCGTGTTCGCGGAGCTTTCGGGCGCCGGCGTGCAATTCGGCAAACCGCGGCTGCTCGAACGGTTCACCGACCCCGACGGCGCGGCGCCCCCGAGCGGCTCACCGCGTCTCGTGCGCCTGCTCTCGGAGTCGGTGATGCTCGCCTGGAGCGGCGCCGCATCTGGGCATTGGGAGGTACACACGGCAGCGGTCGACCTGAATGGCGTGCGCTCGATCAACACCATCTCGGCTCCTGGTCACGACGCGCTGCTCACCGACCTCGCCCCAGGGCCGGCGGGAGAGGCGTATGCGTTGTGGAGCGAACCGCGCAGCACCCAGGGTGGGCACATGGACTACAGCGATCAGGCGCTATACGCCGCGCGCGGGATCGACGCCTACCCCGGCAGGACGATCTTCACCGCCCCGGAAGCGATCGCCCCCGCGGGCGAGTCCGGCTGCACCGGACAGGCTGCGATCGCCGTCGACCCCGACTCCGACCGCGCGCTCGCGGCCTGGCGGGCGCCCGGCGGCGCGATCGACTACTCGCTGCGCGCGCTCGGCGGCGCCTGAGCGGTTCCGCGAAGACTTCATCCGACACCCGGAGGTGCGCCTGAGAGCGGCTCCGAGCGTCACCGAGCCGCGGTGCGCCCGAAGCTCAGAGCAGCTGCTGGGAGATCAAAAAGACGTTCATCAGCGTGATCAGCGCGGCCAGCGCGCACGCCGCGGCGGTGGTCAGGCGGCGGTTGACGTGCACCCCCATCACCTCGCGATTGCTCGTCAACAGCACGAGCGGGATCAGCGCGAAGGGGATGCCGAAGGCGAGCACGACCTGGCTGAGCACGAGCACGTTCGTCGGTGAGAAGCCGACCGCGAGAATCGCGATCGCGGGCGCCATCGTCACGAGTCGGCGGGCCACGAGCGGGATGTTCAACCCGACGAACCCCTTCATCACGACCTGGCCGGCGTAGGTCCCCACGCTCGATGAAGACGCCCCGGAGGCCAGCAGCGCGACCGCGAACGCCAACGCCGCGCCGCCGCCGACGAGCTGGGCAAAGCCGGCGTGGGCCTGCTCGATCGTGCTCACGCCGGAGTGCCCGGTGCCGTGGAAGAGCTTCGCGGCGACCGCGAGCATCGCCATGTTCACGACCCCCGCCAACCCCAGCGCGAGGATCACGTCGGTGCGCTCGAACTTCAGCACCCGCGTGCGCTCGCGCGCATTGCGCACGGGGGTGCGCTCGCTGGTGAGCGCCGAGTGCAGGTAGATCACGTGCGGCATCACGGTCGCGCCGACGATGCCCACCGCGAGATACAGACTGTCGCGGTCGCCGAGGTGCGGGGCCAGGCCCCCCAGAGACTCCCGCGCGGAGGGTCCGATCTTCAGCGCCTCATACAGGAAGCCGAGGAAGATGATTCCCAGCAGCGCCGAGATCGCCAGCTCGAAGCGCCGGTAGCCCCGCGACTGCAGCTCGAGGATCCCGAAGGCGATGAACCCCGTCATCACCCCCGCCACCAGCAGCGGCACGCCGAACAGCAGGTTCAGGCCGAGCGCCGCGCCCACGAACTCGGCCACGTCGGTGGCCATCGCCATGACCTCCGCCTGCACCCACATCCCCCACGAGAGCGAACGCGGGTAGCGCGCGCGAAACAGCTCGGGCAGGCTGTGGTCGGTGGCGATCCCGAGCTTCGCCGAGAGGTACTGGATCAGCATCGCCATCACGTTCGCGACCAGCACGACCCACAGCAGCAGATACCCGAACTGCGCTCCGCCCTGCACGTTCGTGGCGAAGTTGCCGGGATCGACGTAGGCGATCGCCGCCACGAACGCCGGGCCGAGCATCGCCAGCGACGCCTTCAGTCTCCCTTTCGCGAGCAGCGCGTCCAGGTGGCTGGGACCGAGCGCGACCTCGCCGCCTACCCCCGCGACGGCGGCTCCTTCGAGTGCCGGCTCGCCGACCAGCGGCGAGTGTGGCGGCGGCGGGGGTGGGGGCGGCGGCGGGCTCATGGGGCGTCGAGCGCCACCCGCATCGCACGGGCCAACTGCCCCCCGATCGCCTGCTCGCGCTTGCCGCCTGAGAAGCTCACGAGCAGAGGACCGTCGAAGGGCTGGCGTTCTCGCACCAGCAACCGGTCTCCGGGCGAGATGCCGAGCTCGGAGAGGTAGCGCAGCATCTCCGGGTCGGCGTCGGATACCCGCACGAACACGCCGCCCTGGCCCTCGTCCAGGCTGTGGAGGCTGCGGCTGTCCTCGCGCTCGGGCAGCTCCAGCTCGGCGCTCGGGATCGGATCGCCGTGGGGGTCGCGCGTCGGGTCCCCCAGCTTGGCCGCGATCAGACCCTCGAGCTCCTCGGAGATGACGTGCTCCAGCACCTCGGCCTCGGCGTGCACGCGATCCCACGGCATCTGCAGTGTCTCCGCGAGGAACAGCTCCAGCAGTCGATGGTGGCGGATCACCTCGAGCGCCACCCTCCGGCCGCTCGCCGTCAACCGCACGCCGCGATAGGGCACGCGCACGATCAGTCCATCGCCGTCGAGCTTCTTCAGCATCGCCGACACCGACCCCGGGTGATCTGCAGTCGCTCGGCCAGCGCGTTCGTCGATACCGGCCCGTCCTCGCGGGACTGCAGAGCGAAGATCGCCTTGCAGTAGTCCTCCACGGCCGATGTGCGCGCGTGCGGGCTCGTCTGTTCTTGGACCGCCATGAACCAAGTTTATGGCATGCCAAGATTTTTTTCAAGGCGGGGCACACCGCGCCGGTGGGCGCTTTAGGAAAAGATGCCCCGCACGATGGATCGCGACTACGAGCTGCAGACCCACCGCGCCGAGGACCGACCACTGGTGGTACCGGGGTCGCCGAACGGTGCTCGATCGCGTGATCGAGCCGCTGCGGCTGCCTGCCCGCGCGCGCATCCTCGACGCGGGCTGCGGCAGCGGGCGCAACATGGTCGAGCTCGCCCACCACGGCGCCGTCACCGGTGTGGAGCTCTCGGGCACGAGCGTCGCGCTCGCCCGCGCGCGCAACTGCGGCGAGGTCGTCGAAGGCTCGGTGCTCGAGATGCCGTTCGAATCGCAGAGCTTCGACTTCGCCGTCTCCCTCGACGTGATCGAGCATCTCGAGGACGACCTCGCGGCCCTGCGCGAGCTGCGGCGCGTGGTCGCGCCCGGCGGCGCCCTGCTCATAACGGTGCCCGCCTACCAGTGGCTGTGGAGCGGGCACGACGAGATCAACCACCACCACCGCCGCTACACCCGCCGCACGCTTGAGCGCGTCGCCGAGCAGGCCGGTTGGGAGACCGCGCGCACGACCTACTTCAACTCGCTGCTGCTCCCGGTCGCGATCGTGCTGCGCGTGCTCGACCGCTTCTCGACCAAGACGACCGAGTCGAGCCTCGACCTGTGGGTTCCGCCGGCCCCGGTCAACTGGCTGCTCGAGCGTCCGCTGGCGCTCGAGGCCGCGGTGATCGGACGGGGCGGGCGCATCCCCGCGGGCCTGTCGCTGCTCACGCTGTTTCGCTGAGCGCCGGCGTCCTGAAGGTCCAGGCGCGGTTGGCCGCGAACGTGAGCACCGTCACGATCACGGTCGTCGGGATCTGACCCGACGAGCTCGTCCATGCCGAGGTCGTGCACGAACAGGTACACGAGGCCGAGGTTCAACCCCAGACCGCAGGTCTGCACGATCGCCCAGCGCACCGGCGTGAGCGCGTCGCCGACGTGCTCACGGAAGGTCCAGCGGCGATTGAGCAGGAACCCGTTGACCGCGCCCACGGCGAAGCCGATGCCCGAGGCGGCCACGTACCAGACGCCGAACACCTTCAGCAGGACCGTGTACACGGCGAACGCGATCAGCGTGTTCGAGACGCCGACGATCCCGAACTTCAGAAACTGCACGACGAGCTTCACGTTTAGCGCCGATATATGCCGTTCACGTAGTCTGTGCATGGCCGCCTCTACTGTAATTGGCTTCCTCCGGCGGCCACGACCACAGACGACGATGACGACTACGACCCTCTCGGATCAACACCAGCATGCGCAACGTACACCCACGCTGCTGAGCGTCGTCGCGCCCGTCTACGACGAGGAGGAGCTGATCGAGCAGTTCGTCGCCCGCGCGATCGCCGCCGTCGCCGACTACCCGTTCGAGCTGGTGCTCGTCAACGACGGCTCGTCCGATCGCACGCCGCGAGATCCTCGACCGCATCGCCGACGCCGACCCGCGCGTGCGGGTCGTGCACCTATCGCGCAACTTCGGGCACCAGGCGGCGCTCACGGCCGGACTGGAGCACGCTCGCGGCGACGTCGTGGCGATGATCGACGCCGACCTGCAGGACCCGCCGGAGCTGATCGTCGAGATGATCGAGCGCTGGAGCACGGGCGCGGACGTCGTCTACGCCGTGCGCCGCGCGCGCGAGGGCGAGACCGCCTTCAAGCTCGCGACGGCCTCGTGGTTCTACAAGCTCTTCGACAAGCTCGCCCAGGTCGACCTCGAGCCCAACTCCGGCGACTTTCGCCTGCTCGATCGCGGCGCGCTGGATGCGCTGCTGTCGATGACCGAGCGCTCGCGCTTTCTGCGTGGGATGACCGTGTGGGTGGGCTTCTCCCAGACCGCCGTCTCCTACGAGCGCGACGCACGCCACGCCGGCGAGACCAAGTACACGCTGCGGCGCATGCTGCGCTTCTCGCTGGATGCGATCGCCTCCTTCTCACACCTGCCGCTGCAGCTGGCTACCTACGTAGGCCTGCTCTCGGCGGGCGTCGCGTTCATCGCGATCCCGGTCGTGATCGTGCTGCGCATCTTCGACTCCTACCTGCCCGGGTTCGGCTCGATCACGATCGCGATCCTGCTGCTCGGCGGTATCCAGCTGATCGCGCTGGGCGTGATCGGCGAGTACGTCGGGCGCATCTACGACGAGGTCAAGCACCGCCCGCTCTACATCGTCCGCGAGGAGCGCAACCGCCCGGCGGGCGACGCCGTCACGGTCCCGCTTGCGCGGGCCGGGCTTCCCGTGCGCCATCCGGAAAAGGTGGGCTGAGCGGCTCGGGCGCGGGACTGCGATAGAAGTCGCGAGCGCGCACCAGCACTACCGCGCCCACGGCTCCGATCGCGACCGCGCCGGCGCCGACGATCAGGATCGTGTTCATCGCGTCGGTGAACGCGCGCAGAGCCACCTCGAGCACATCCGGCCGGTGCGGCGCCGCGGCTGCCGCGGCGCGCGTGCCGCCCGAGGCCACGGCCTTGGCGAGTCTCGGCGCGGGTGCGCCGAGAGAGGATGCAAGGCTCGTGCCGAGGCGGTGCTGGAACAGCGCCCCGAGCGCCGCCACGCCGATCGCCAGGCCCCCGACGCGGAAGGTGTTGCTGATGCCCGAGGCCATGCCGCTGCGCTCGGGAGGCACGACGCCAAGCGCGATGTTCGCGATCGCCGGGTTGGCCAGGCCGATTCCGGCGCCTGTGAGCAAGAGGCCCGGCAGCAATGCGGTCCAGCTCGAGGAGGTGCTGAGGCCGCTCATCAGCGCGATCCCCAGGGCCGTCAGCCCCAGTCCTGCGCCGAGCGGCAGCGCCGGCGCCACGCGGCTCGTCGTGCGGCGCGTTGCCAGTGGCACGACGAACGTCAGCACCGTCGCCGGCAGCAGCCGCAGCCCGCCCTGCAGCGGCGAGTAGCCGAGCGCGTCCTGCAGGTAGAGCGTCAGATAGGGGAACATCGCGAACATCCCGGCCCCGATCAGGAAGGTGGCGAGCGAGACGCCGCAGAAGGCGCGATTGCCGAACAGCGTCAGATCGAGCATCGGCCGGCGCTGGCGCATCTCCACGACCAGGAACGCCCCGAGCAGGATCGCTGCACCGGCGAGCATCGAGACGATCAGGGTACTGCCCCACCCCTCGTCTGAGCCGCGCAGCAGTGCGAAGATGAGTAGGAACAGAGCGCCCGAGAAGGTCACCAGTCCCGCCCAATCCAGCCGCTCGGCGTCGGGGTCGCGCACGTTCACCATGCGCGTGCTCGACATCGCGATCGTGGCGACGCCGATCGGCAGGTTCACGAAGAAGATCCACTGCCAGCCCAGCCCGTCGGTGAGGACTCCACCGACCAGCGGACCGACCGCGACCGCACCGCCCACCGTGGCGCCCCAAGCGGCGATCGCCACCCCGCGCTCGCGACCCTGGAACTCCTGCGCGACGAGCGCCAGCGAGGTCGCGAACATCGCCGCCCCGCCAAAGCCCTGCACCGCGCGGGCGGCGATCAGCATGCTCGCGCTGTCCGACAGGCCACACGCCAACGAGGCCAGCGTGAACACGCCAACCCCGCCCAGGAACACGCGCTTGCGCCCGATCCGATCGGCGAGCGTGCCGCTCGTCAGGATCAACGCCGACATGGTCAGCGCGTAGGCGTCGATCACCCACTGCAGGTTCGTGAAGCTCGTATGCAGATCGCTCTGGATGCGCGGCAACGCGACCTGCACGATCGTCAAGTCCACGAGCAGCATGAACGTCGCTGCGCAGATCGCGATCAATGCCCACCAGCGTCGGTCAAGGCCCATGCGGTTCACAGTAGCGGCGTGGGGCTCGATCTCGAACTCCACTATCCTCGCCCGATGCCAACACGCGTGCTGATCCTCGGAGCCGGATTCGGTGGTCTGGAGCTTGCGAGCATGCTCTCGGAGGCCCTCGGCGAGCGGGTCGAGGTGACGCTGATCGACAAGGGCGAGGCGTTCGTGTTTGGGTTCTCCAAGCTCGACGTGATGTTCGGACGCACCTCGCCGGAGGCGGTGCGGCTCGCCTACCGCGACATCGCCAAGCCGGGTGTGCGGTTCGTGCAAGAGACGATCACCTCGATCGACCCGGAGAGCCGCCGCGTCAGCACCGACGGCGGGGAGTACGAGGGCGACGTGCTGGTGGTGGCGCTGGGCGCCGACTACGACCTCGAGGCGACGCCGGGCCTGGCGGAGGGCGGCAACGAGTTCTACTCGGTAGCGGGCGCCGAAAGACTGGCGCAGGTGCTGCCGACGTTCACGCGGGGGCGGGCGATCGTGGGGGTGTGCGGTGCGCCGTTCAAGTGCCCGCCGGCACCGAGCGAGGCGGCGCTACTGCTGCACGAGTATCTGAGCGTACGGGGCGTGCGCGAGGACTGTGAGATCTCCTTCGTGCTGCCGCTGCCAAGCCCGGTGCCGCCATCACCTGAGACCTCGGTCGCGCTGGTGCAGGCGTTCGCCGAGCGCGACATCGAGTTCGTGCCAGGCACGCGCATCGCCTCGCTGGATCCGGAGCGCAAAGTCGCCGTGTTCGACGGCGGTGGCGAGATGGCCTACGACCTGTTCCTGGGCGTGCCCAAACACCGCGCGCCGGACGTGGTGGTGGCCGCGGGGATGGTCGAGGAGACCTACATACCGGTGAACTCACGCACGCTGCAAACGCGGTATCCGGGGGTGTATGCGGTCGGCGACGTAGCCGCGGTGGGCGTCCCGAAAGCGGGCGTGTTCGCCGAGGGTGCCGCGCGCGTGGTGGCACGCGCGCTGATCGCGCAGATCGAGCGCGGGGAGGATCCGGGGGCAGAGTACGACGGGCTGGGGTCCTGCTACATCGAGTTCGGCGATGGGCGCGTGGGGCGCGTGGACGTCGACTTCCTGTCCGGGCCGAAGCCCACGGGCACGTTCCACGAGCCCTCGCTCGAGCTGGTCGCGCAGAAGCAGGAGTTCGGCGCCAGCCGCCGCGCGCGCTGGTTCGGTCACTGATCCGCTGCAGCCGCTGAGTCCGCTGCGATCAGGCGCTCGACGCCGAGCGTGCAGACGCCCAGGCTGACCACCGCCGCCGCAACGATCGCCGTCGCGACAGTGCCCGACAGCACGCCCGCACTCAGGCCCAGCGAAGCGACGGCAGCGGGCACTCCCAGCTGTGCGCTCGCCGTCAAGCCGGCGCTCAGCGGCCGGCGCACGATCGTCGCCGCCACCAGGTGGATCGCGACGTTGAGCGCCGCCAGTGCGCCCGTGAGCGCGATCATCGTCGGATCGCCCACCAATCCTCGCAGGTCCAGCTGTGCGCCCAGGACGACGAAGTAGAGCGGGATGAAGAACCCGTCGGCGACGCCGCGCATCTGCGTCGAGAGTCGTTTCGGGCCTCCGATCAGCGCCACCGTCACGCCGGCTCCGAACCCGGCAATCAGCACGCTCGTGCCGCTCTTCTGAGCGATCCACGCGAGCAGGAACAACACCAACAGCGACAAGCGCAGATCAAGCGCCCAGTGGCGCTGCTTTGACATCCGCCGCACATGATCCACCCAGCGGTGACCCGCAAGTAGCCGAGCCACCACATACAACGCCGCCACGGCTGCCGCCACCAGCGCGGTGCCGATCACAGCGTGCAGCGTGCGCTGGGGCTGCAGCACGATCGGCACCGAGAGGATCGTCACGACATCGGCGATCGTCACCTGCGCCATCACCGCGAGCACATCCGGGCCTTCGGCCCTGGTCTCCTGTAGCGCCGGCAGCAGCACCGCCGCCGAACCAGACGCCAACACCACCGCGTAGACCGCCGCGTGGCCGGTGCCCGCGATCGCCGCCGCCGCGAACCCCGCCGGCACCGCCAGCACCCCCACGATCGCCGCGAGCACCGCTCCGCCGCGCAACGATGCCGCCAGGCGGGGATCGCGCAGCGGCAGGTGCATCCCCACCGTCAACATCAGCATCGCGAAGCCCACCTCGCCGAGGAACGCGATCGTCGGGTCGCCCGGGTCGACGATTTCAAGGCCGGTCTTGCCCACGATCACCCCGGCGGCGATCTCGCCTATCACCACCGGCACGAAGCGTCGCTCCGAGAGTCCCAGCAGCGGTCCGCCGAGACCCGCAAGCACGATTGCCAGCAAGATGCCGAAGCTCAAGCTCACGTTTGGACCCTATGCGTTGGCTCCGACCGCCGTGGACCGAGCGCTCGGCCGGCGCTACACAGATGGCGCTCACGCAGAGTGATCCGATTTGCCCGCTGGCGCGAACACACTCACATATTGGCCGATATAGGCAGGACCAGATGCCGGCGAGTGCGCGAGGGATGATCGTGTAGTACGCGATGAGACCCTACGAGGACACCTGGTTGATGCCCGATTTCTCGGGACCGCGCTACTCGCAGTCTCTGGCGCGCGGGCTTGCGATCATGGAGTGCTTCGAGGCCGAGCGCTCGGTGCTGGGCATCGCGGAGATTGCGAAGGAGCTCGGGATGAGCCGCTCGACGACGCACCGCTATCTGGCGACGCTCGTCGCCCTCGGCTACATGGAACAGGACAAAAGCCGCAAGTACCGTCTGTCGCTGCGTGTGACCGATCTGGGCATGGCGGCGTTGCACTCGACAGGACTGCAAGAGCATGCGCACCCGATCCTCGAGGAACTGCGTCAGGGATCGGGCTTTACCGCGAGCCTCGCGACGCTCGACGGCTCGGAGATCGTCTACGTCGATCGCGTGGTCAGCTACCGGCGCGGACAGGACGACGTCGAGGGTGACATGGGGGTGGGGTCGAGGCTGCCGGCGTCCTGCACGGCGCTTGGCAAGGTTCTGCTGGCGCATCTACCTGAGGGCGAGCGTCAGGAGCTTTTGCACGGGACCCCGGCGCTGGAGCGTCAAGGGCCGAACGCGATCGTCGGCAAGGGGACGCTGCGCGCGGAGCTGGAGATGGTGCTGGAGGAGGGGTTTGCCGCGGAGGACGAGGAGCTCGCTGCCGGACGCATCGCGATCGCCGCCTCCGTGCGCGACTCCATAGGGACTGCCATCGCGGCGGTCGATCTTGCATCGGACACCTCGGTGATCTCACTGGAGCGACTCGTCTCAGCGTTTCATCCCCATCTGCTCGCGGCCGCCGACCGCATCTCCGCGCGCCTGGGCTATCGCCGCGATGACGGGTCGGGCGCCGGTCGCTAACGCTCGCGGGCATCGCTGAGAGACGCGATCGCACGCAACTGAGATCATCCGGGTATGTCCGCGACGCGCGAGCTGACGGTCAAGCAGTACGACAAGGAGCTCATGCGTCTACAGACCGAGCTCGTGTACATGCAGGAGTGGATCCTCGCCACCGGCAAGCGGCTCGTGGTGCTGTTCGAGGGTCGCGACACCGCGGGCAAGGACGGTGTGATCAAGCGCGTCATCGCCAACCTAAACCCGCGTACCTGCCGAGTCGTGGCGCTGCCCAAGCCGAGCGAGCGCGAGCGCACGCAGTGGTACTTCCAGCGCTACGTCGCGCACCTGCCGGCGGCGGGGGAGATCGTGCTGTTCGACCGCAGCTGGTACAACCGCGCGGGCGTCGAGCGCGTGATGGGGTTCTGCGACGAGGATGAGTACGAAGAGTTCCTGCGCTTCTGTCCGGCCTTCGAGCAGGCTCTGATCAACGACGGGATCGTGCTGGTGAAGTATTGGCTGTCGGTCAGCGACGCCGAGCAGGAGCGGCGTTTCAAGAAGCGCCTGTCGGATCCGCGAAAGCGCTGGAAGTTCAGCCCAATCGACCTGCAGGCGCGCGCGCGGTGGGTCGACTACGCCGAGGCCAAGGACCACATGTTCGCCTACACGGACACCCAGGAGAGCCCCTGGTATGTGGTGGAGGCAGACGATAAGCGCACCGCGCGGCTGAACCTCATCGCCCACCTGCTGTCGCTCGTGCCCTACGAGCATCTGGACGAGGGCGGCTCGCCGAAGCTGCCGCCGCGCCAGCAGCGCAAGTACGTGCGCCCGCCGATCCGCACCGAGCATTTGGTGCCGGAGCGCTACGCAGTGCGCTCGGGCTGAGCGTCTTCAGCTACGACCCGTGCCGGCAGGCGGGCGCTGATCGCGGTGCCTTGCCTGCCGGAGATCACGCTGAGCGCGCCGCCGGCAAGAGTGACCCGCTCCTGCATGCCGGCCAGGCCGAAGCCGTGGCTGGTGGTCGCGGGATCGAAGCCGGCTCCGTCGTCGCGGACTTCGATCAAGAGCTCGCCATCGGCCTCGGTGATCGCCACCCGCACGCGCTCCGCGCGCGCGTGCTTGGCGACGTTCGTGAGCGCCTCCTGGAGGAGCCGGTATACGGTGGTCTCGAGATCGCCGTCGAGGCGACCCTCGCGTGTAGAGGGGCCGGGCAGGAGGAGCTCACGGTCGATGTCAAAGCCGCTCTGCTCGCGGTGGCGGTCGAGCAGCGCCTCGATCGCGGTGCGCAGCCCGAGCTCGTCCAGCGCGGCCGGGCGCAGCTCGGTGATGATCGCGCGCAGGTTGCCGATCTCCTGCTCGAGGTGCGCGACCGCCTGGCGCATCGCCTCCTGGGTGCGCTCGGGCTCGTTGCGGCGCAGCGCCGAGGACAACAGCACGTGCAGGCCGCCCAACCCCTGCAGCGTCTCGTCGTGCAGCTCCCGCGCCCAGTGCCTACGCTCGGCATCCGCTGCCGCCAGCGAGCTGCGCAGGCGGTCGGCCTGCACGGTCTGCGCCATCGCCACGGCGGTCGCGGCGCTCGCGGCGAACGTGCGCAGCATCTGCTCGTCGTCCTCGCCGAACTCGTCTCCGTCGGCGCCGCGGTCGAACGCGGCCAGCACGCCCAGCGCCTCTCCGCGGTAGACCATCGGCACGAGCAGCGCGGTGTGTGCGTCGGCCACTCCGAACTCGTTGGGGGTGCTCCCCAGCCTCGCGTCGACGTCGGTGATCCGTTCGGGGCGGCGATGCTCCAGAACCTGCCCGGAGGTCGACTCGGCGATCGGCAGGCGCACCCCTTGCATTTCACGGATATGGCCCGCGCTCGCCCGCACGACCAGCTCCTGTCCGTTGCGGAGCATGATCACGAGGCTCCTGGCCTCCACGAGCCCCCGGCCGCGCTCGACGATCAGCTCCAGCACGTGCTCGAGTGAGACCTCATCGCCGATCGCGACCGCCACGTCGCGGGTCGCCTCGAGGCTCCTGAACGCCTTCTCGAGCTCCCGGCGGCGGCCGGTGAGCTCGCGCGCCTTACGGCGCACACGCTCCAGCAGGTGACGAATCCACGGTTCTTCGGAATCCGTCCTCATGCACCACCGAGCTTACTCCGTCGTTATTTCCCATCATGACGGGTGTTCGGGCGGGTGTTTCGGCTGGGGTTCCGTTCTCGCCGCTACGCTTGCATGCGATGGCTGAGTGTAAGCATCTCGACCACGTCCACCTGACTCGTCTTCCCGAGTCGGTCGATGGCTGTGAGGACTGCCTGGCGATCGGCGGCGAGTGGCTGCACCTGCGCATCTGCTTGGAGTGCGGGCACGTGGGCTGTTGCGATGACTCGCCCAACCGCCACGCCAGTGCCCACGCGCAGGACACCCAGCACCCGATCATCCGCTCGATCGAGCCCGGTGAGGACTGGTCGTGGTGCTACGTCGATCAGCTGGCGATGCGCATCGAGGGGATCGAAGGTGTGACCCGCATCCCGCCCTCGCCGCTGCTCAGCTGAATGGCATCAGCCGCCGCCGGCGTTACGAGCTCTGAGTCCACCGCCGCCGGGCGCACAGCATGGGCGCGCAACCTCGGCGCGCCGGTGCGCGACTTCCTGAGCACCGAGACCGGCGGCGCCGTGGTGCTGGTCGCGGCAGCGGTGGCGGCGCTCGTATGGGCGAACTCGCCCTGGCCGCACTCCTACGAGTCGTTCTGGGACACGAGGCTGGCGCTGAGCCTCGGCGGGCACACACTGTCGGCGAGCCTGCGTCAGTGGGTCAACGAAGGGTTGATGGCGCTGTTCTTCCTCGTGGTCGGCCTGGAGGCCAAGCGCGAGCTCGACCTCGGCGAGCTGCGCGAGCGCAACCGCATCGCGATCCCGGTCGTGGCCGCCCTCGGCGGCATGGCACTGTGCGTGGGGATCTACCTGGCGATCAACGCGGGCGGCTCGGGCGCCGGCGGGTGGGGGACGGCGATGTCGACCGATACGGCGCTTGCCCTGGGCGCGCTCGCGCTCGTGGCCCCGAGCGGCGCGACCCGCCTGCGCGTGTTCCTGCTGACGCTCGCGGTCGTCGACGATCTGGGCGCGCTGATCGTGATCGCGCTCGCCTACAGCACTCACGTTTCTCCATTGGCGTTGGCGATCGCGCTGGCGTTGTTCGCGGTGCTCGTGCTGCTGCGCTTTGCCGGGCGCTGGCGCGAGCCGGCGGCGGTGATCGTGGGGGTCGGGGTGTGGCTGGCGATGTTCGAGTCGGGGATCGACCCGGTCGTGGCGGGCCTTGCGATCGGGCTTGTGACCAGCGCCTACCCACCGGCGCGCGGCGAGCTGGAGCGCGCGACGGAGCTGACGCGATCCTTTCGCGAGCAGCCGACGCCCGAGCTCGCTTATCTCGCCCAGCGGGGGCTGGCGTCGACGATCTCGCCGAACGAGCGCCTGCAGTACAGGCTGCATCCGTGGACGAGCTTCGTCGTGGTGCCGCTGTTCGCACTGGCCAACGCGGGGATTCACGTGGACACTCACGTGCTTTCAGGTGCGCTCGGCTCGCCGGTGACGATCGGGATCGTGCTCGCCTACGTGCTCGGCAAGCCGCTTGGCATCCTCGGCGCGTCTTGGCTTGCCACGCGCCCGGCGCTCGGCGGCGGCAGGAGCAAGCTGGTGGTGACCTGGCCCGGTCTCGCCGGCACCGGCGCGGTCGCGGGGATCGGCTTTACGGTGTCGCTGCTGATCGCCGATCGCGCCTTCGGCGGGGAAGCGCTGGCGCAGGCCAAGCTCGGCGTGCTGGGCGCGGCGATCATCTCTCCGCTCCTCGCCTGGATCGTGTTTCGACTGATCGCGCGCGTTCCCGCGGCTGTGCGCGCGCGTCAGCTGGGGCGTACGGCAGAGCAGCTGATCGACCTCGCCGAGGATGTCGATCCCGCGCGCGATCACATCCGTGGCGCGCCGGACGCACCGGTGACGCTCGTGGAGTACGGCGACTTCGAGTGCCCCTACTGCGGGCGCGCCGAGCCGGCGATCCGCGAGCTGCTGGCGGAGTGGGGCGATGATCTGCGCTACGTCTTCCGCCACCTGCCGCTCAGCGATGTGCATCCGTGGGCGCAGCTCGCCGCGGAGGCGGCAGAGGCGGCCGGCGCGCAGGGCGCGTTCTGGGAGATGTACGACGTGCTGCTGGCCCACCAGGGCGAGCTGACGCCCGGCAGCGTGCGCCGTTATGCACAGGGGCTGGGGCTCGACGCCGAGCGACTGATCGAGGATTTGCGCCGGCGCACACACGCGGCGAGAGTCGGCGAGGATGTCGCGAGCGCCGATGCGAGCGGTGTCTCGGGGACGCCCTCTTTCTTCATCAACGGGCGCCGCCACACGGGCGTCTACGACGTGGCGACGCTCAGCGCGGCGGTGCGGATGGCGCGGGCTCGCTCATCAGCGCCAGTGGCAACGTGAGGCCCGCCGTGCGGCGCACGGTGGCTATGCGCCGTCCGGGCTGCACGGCGTCCCTGGCGCTGCCGAGGTGAGGCTCGAGCGCGCGCGCGGCCCGATCCAGATCGGAGACGACCATCGCCAGGCCCCAGAACCGCGCGGGGGCGTCGTGGCCTCCGAGGCGCTCGATCGACTCCTCGGGGACTTGGATCAGCTCGAGGATCTCGGCGCCCAGGCGAAAGAATGCCTGTCGCGGAGCGCCCGCGGGGGTGGGCTGCTCGCGTATGCGGCGCAGGTCGAGCCCGGCGTTCCTCAGCCTCTCCACGCTGCGGTCGAGGTTCGGGGACATCGCGACCACGTGGTCGATCGCGAGCACCCCGTTGGGATGTGCCGGTGCGGGGTCACGCGGAGGGCCTTCAGAGATAGTGGTCGCGAGCCCGTCGAGCTCGATGCCGGCGAGATCGCGCAACGACCATCCGACGATGCCCCGCTTGGAGCTGTCGGCAAGGAAGCGAAGCCGCACTCGGCCGAGGTCGCAGTGGCTGTCTGCAACGGCGAACCCGAGCGCCGCCCACGCTGCGCCGTCGTCTGCCAGAAGCAACTCGTCGATCGTCGGCGAGGGCATGGTCATAGACAATTATCGGCGATGGATGTCCGCTGGCGCAAACGCACGCCGTGCCGGCTCGGCGTCGCGGGCGCTAGCCTGTCCGGCGTGACGGCTGAGAATCCGTTGCGTCTGCTGGAGAGATGGCTGGCGCAAGCGAAAGCCGAGGGGGTGACGGCGCCCGAGTCGGTGGTGTTTGCGACCGTCGGGGAGAGTGGGCGCCCGTCGGCGCGGACGGTGCTGATGAAGCGGATCGAGCCCGAGGCGCTCGTGTTCACCTCCGCGCTGTGGACGCGCAAAGCGCGTGAGCTCAGCTGCAATCCGCATGTGTCGCTGCTGTTCTATTGGCCGACGGTCGGACGCCAGGTGCATGTCGCCGGACAGGCGGTCCTCGCTGAGCGAGAGCTCGCCGTGGAGCTGTTCTCAGAGCGCGACATCGCGCATCGTGTGCAGACGCTCGTCTCGCGTCAGGGCGAGCCGATCGAGGATCTGCAGCCGCTGCGCGATCGTCACGCGCACCTACTGGACGTGCTGGAGGCGCCGCCGGAGTGCCCGGAGGACTGGGGGGCGATCCGTGTGCTCCCCGAAGCCGTCGAGTTCTGGAGTCAGGCGCCCGATCGCATGCACGAGCGGCTGTTGTACGAGCGCACGGGCGAGGGAGGAGGCTGGAGCGAGTCGTTGCTCTCGCCGTGAGGGGCTCCTCGCAAGTGTGAGCGGGCGCCCGTTCACGCCTGTGGCCTCCGGCATTTCGCGCGGAGCGCGAGGAGCGTCACGAGCGAGCGCGCATGGCGCTCGATGGCGCCCCAGTCCTGGTCGGATTGGCTGATCTCATCGACGATCCGCTCCGCGAGATCGGCGGCCCGCGCGGTCAGCTGTTCGTGGCTGCTCATCATGGACGGCTCCCGTTAAACGAACACACGTTCGCCTAACGACGATAGTCCCCCAAACGCCGCCGCCAACCCCGATCGCGGGCTTGTTCGTCCCAGCACACAAAGAAGTCACACTCTCGTCACACCTACGAGAGCTCGCGACGGGTCGGGGTGCGTGGAGCCTCTCGCGGAGCGTCTTCCAACTAAGGGTTGAGCCGGACGGGCAGCGTCTTGAGCTGGTTGAGGAAGACCGACTCGACGATCGTCGGCCTGTCGGCGAGCTCCATCGCGGGGAAGCGCGCGAGGGTCTCCTCGAACAGCACGCGCAGCTCCAGTCGCGCCAGGGCCGTGCCCAGGCAGAAGTGGCGTCCGCCGGCGCCGAAGGCCTGGTGCTCGGTGGTGCGGCGAACGTCGAAGTGGTCGGGCTCGGAGTGGCAGGTCTCGTCGCGGTTGGAGGAGACGTACCACATGACGACCTTCTCGCCCTCTTTGATCTGGCGCCCGTTCAGCTCGGTGTCGCGGGTGGCGGTACGGCGGAAATGGGCGAAGGCGGGGAACATCCGCAGCGACTCCTCGACCGCGCCCGGGATAAGCTCGGGGTCGGCGAGCACGAGCTCGCGTTGGTCGGGGTTTTCGATCAGCGCGCGCATGCCGCTGCAGTAGGTGGCCTTGGTGGAGTCGTTGCCGGCGGCGACCAGGAGGAAGAAGCCCATCACGATCTCGTGCTCCTCCAGGCGCTCGCCGTCGACCTCGGAGTGCACGAGCACGCTCGTGAGGTCATCGGTGGGGCGCTCGCGGCGCTCGGCGATGAGCGCACCGCAGCGCTGGAAGATCTCGGCTACCCCGGCTTCGACTCCTGCTTGGGGGCTCTCGTGGGGGTTCAGGTCGGGGTCGCCGGCGCCGAGCATCATGTTCATCAGGCGCGCCCACACCTCGTCCTCCTCGGGTGGGATGCCCATGAAGCTGCCGATCACGCGCGAGACGACCGGCTGGGCGACGTCGGTGACGAGGTCGCATGTGTCTTTGCCCTGCAGCCCGTCGAGCGCCTCGACGACGATCGATCGCACGGCATCTTCGTGGGCGGCGATCCGCTTGGGCGTGAAGCCGGCCTGGAAGAGGGCCTTGATGCGGTCGTGCTTGGGAGGGTCCATGCCGATGAACATCGCCCGCGAGAGCTCGATCGGCAGACCGATGTTGGCGGCCGTCACGCCGCCCAGTTCGGAGGAGTAGGTCTGCCAGTCGCGGCTGACCGTGCGGATGTCCTCGGCGGTGGTTACCGACCAGTAGCCGGGCTCCTCGGGAAATTCGGTGATGGTCTCGGTCCAGTGCACAGGGCATTCGCTGCGCATGCGTGCGAATAGCTCGTTGGGCACGCCGTCTTCCCAGATCTCGCGCTCGGTGACGAGCACGTCCTCCAAGTCGCTGCTGTCAACCGTCGCCATCGTGGCCTCCAAGCTCGCTGTCCAAGGGGTCTGACGATGTTACCGGGCGCAGACCCTCCCGATGAGGCGCTGGACGAAACCCCGACGAGGCCCGAAGATGAGCTGTCTCTTTCGATATCCAGCGGCGACGGTCCTGGTTTCGATGACCGACGCCGGAGAGTGCAGGACACGGCGGACGGGTTACGCCCGGCAGGGTCAATACCCGCCCATGCGCCCGCCGCGAGGGTCGGAGATGGTGCGGCGCAGGCGCTGGACGCGACGCAGCTCCTGCACGGCCTCGTCGGTAGAGGAGGGCGCGATCGGGTCGGCGTTTGCGCCGAGCAGCTCGGGCTGCAGGCGGTTGCGTACGAGCTCGCCCGCTACTTGATCGACGCGCTGGGCGCCGGCGCCGGGGCGGGAGCTGACGATGCGTCGCAGGCGGGCGCCCTCGAACAGCAGCCCGACGCCGTCGTCCAGGGACCAGCCGCCGGGCAGTCGGCCCTCGCGCACGGCGGCGAGCCAGACGGGCAGGCGCTCGGGCTCGCCGTCGGCGTGGACGGTGAGCGATCCTTTCAGCAGTCCGAGCCCCGCGAGCGGCTCGGGCTGTCCGCTGGAGCGGGTGATGCCGCCTTCAAACCAGCACATCGCCCCGGCGGAGATGCCGGCGAGGACGATGCCCTGCTCCCAGGCGCGGATCAGCAGGCGGTCGAGGTCGTGGGCGCGCCAGATCGCGAGCAGGTTGCGCATCGAGCCGCCGCCGACGTAGAGCACGTCCTGGGAGAGGAGGATCTCCTGCAGCGGACGGCGCAGCTCGTGCAGACGAAACAGCGAGAGGTGCTCGGCGACGCAGTGACGGTCGGCGAAGCGGGCGTGAAAGGCGGCGATCTGGGCGGTGGTGTCGCCGGAGGCGGTGGGTAGGAAGAGGATGCGGGGCTCGCGCGTGATCGCCGACGCGCGGGCGGGCGCGAGCGAGAGGACGAAGTCGTCGAGCAGCGGGTTGGCGGGCTCCATCGTGAAGCCGCCGCCGCCCATGGCGAAGATGCGGCGCTGCTCGGGGGGCGCCTGCGGCGTGCTCACGCGGCGGCGCCGATGGGCGCGCGGGCCAGCGGCCCGGGCTCGGTGGACTTCGATTTCGCGGAAGCGGGGGCAGCCCGTCGCCCGGAGGCTTGCTCGCCCTCTTGCGAGAGTGCGCGGTGTGGATCTGAGTCGAGGTAGGTGACCTCGAGCGGGACCTCGACGACCGACTCGCGGGCGGGCTCGACGCGGTAGGCGCGGGCCTTGGGCCGGGAGCTGACGGCGCGCTCGAGCAGCGTGCCGCGGAAGTGCAGGGCGACGCCGTCCTCGGCGGCGAAGCCGGGGCGCATGCCGGCGGCGACGAAGCGGTGGTACTCGGCGCGGCGCGCGGGCTCGGCGTCGTAGTGGACGCAGTTGGAGTAGGGCAACAGGCCGAGTCCGCGCACGCGCCGGGGCGCGCCGTGGAAGGCGGAGAGCGATTCGGCGAACCAGCAGAGCGAGCCTGCGGAGGGGCCGCACAGCACGATGCCCCGCCGCCAGGCGCGGCGCAGGACGGAGTCAAGGCCATGTGCGCGCCAGGCGCCGAGCATCGAGACGACGTTGCCGCCGCCGACGTAGATGAGGTCCTGGGCGAGCAGGTGGGTGGCGAGGTCGTCCTCGACGCCGCCGACGCCCTGGTCGCGGCGAAAGAGCGATACGTGCGAGGCGTCGCAGTGGGCGGAGAAGCGGCGGTAGAAGCGCACGACGTAGTGGTCGGCGTCGCCGGAGGCGGTCGGCAGGAAGCAGACCCGCGGACGGGTGGAGGAGGTGAGCGAGAGGATGTAGTCGTCGAGCAGCGAGGAGTCTTTCTCCATCGAGAAGCCGCCGCCGCCGAGGGCGACGATCTGGGGTGTACGCCGGGGGGCTCGTCGGGAGGGTCGCATGATCGCTTCGCTCGCAGTGTCGGTGAGTCCGGGGTAGGGCCTATCCCATTCCGGGGTAGGGCCTATCCCATGCTTGTGAGAGCTTCGCGCACGCGAGTCCCGGGCCGGTATGGACCTGAGTCGGAGATTCCCGGCCGCGGCGATGGACATGCGCACATACGGGCCTTCAGCGAACAATTAGGTTCTTCACACGCTGCTCCTACGGCGGGCGGAGATGCTCCCCGGCATGAGCGCACAAGAGCAGTCCTACTTTGGGGAAACCCGCGAGCCGCGTCCCGCTACAGCGTTGCCGGCGCCGGTTACCGCAGCAGTCGGCTCCGCGAGGGTGCAGCTGGCGGCGTTGCTGAGCCTGACGGCGGTGCTGAACCTGTGGGCGTTGAGCCGCAACGGTTGGGCCAACACCTACTACAGCGCGGCGGTGCGCTCGATGAGCTCGAGCTGGCACGACTTCTTGTTCGGCGCGATGGATCGAGCGGGGGTGATGACGGTCGACAAGCCGCCGCTGGCGCTGTGGGTGCAGGCGCTGTCGGTGCGAGTGTTCGGCTACCACCCGCTGAGCATGCTGGTGCCGCAGGCGCTGATGGGGGTGGCGAGCGTGGCGCTGGTTTATGACCTGGTGGGACGGCGGTTTGGTCGTCTCAGCGGGTTCGTGGCGGGCCTCGGGCTGGCGCTGACGCCGATCACGGTGGGGATCTCGCGCCACAACAACCCCGACGCGCTGCTGGTGCTGTGCTGCGTGGCGGCGGTTTGGTGCACGGTGCGGGCGCTGGAGGATGGGCGTCACAGCGTGCGCTGGCTGGTGCTCGCGGGGGTGTGCGTGGGGCTGGGGTTCGAGACGAAGATGGCGGTTGCGCTGATGGTCGTGCCGGCGATTGCGGCGGCGTGGCTGTGGATCGCTCCGCACGGACGGCTGCGCGCGCTGGGCGAGCTGGGGCTGGGCGGGCTGGCGATGGTGCTGGTCGGTGGCGCGTGGCCGGCGCTCGTGGAACTGACGCCGGCGGCCGATCGCCCGTGGGTGTCGGGCACGAGCAACAACACGGTGTGGCAGCTGATCAGCGAATACAACGGCGCTGGGCGCTTGGATGGGCAGACCGGGGGGCCGGCGGGAATGGGCGGCAACATGTTCGGCGCTACGCCGGGCCCGCTGCGGTTGCTGAACTCGGCGCTCGGCGGGCAGGCGGGCTGGTTGCTGGGCTTCGCGCTGGTGAGCGCGGTGGTGGTTCTGGTTGCGAGTCGGCTGCGGCGCGACGATGCGCGCAGCGGCTGGCTGATCGCGGTCGGCGGCTCGTTCCTGGTGGTCGCGCTCGTGTTCAGCGAGGCGAAAGGCATCTTCCATCCCTATTACGTGTCGCTGCTGGCGCCGTTCGCGGCGGCGCTGACGGGCGCGGGCGTGGCGCAGTTGCGCGGCGGTGGGCGCCAGGCGCGGGTGTTGGCGCCGGCGGCGCTCGTGGCGGGCGTGGTGTGCGAGATCGTGGTGGTGCACCGCTATCCCGGTCAGCTGCGGTGGCTCGTGCCGGTCTTGATCGTCGTGGGTGCGGGCGCGGCCCTCGCACTTCTGTTGACTCGCGATCGTGCGATCCGCACGGCGGCGCTCGGCTGTGGGGTGGCGGCGCTGCTGCTCGCTCCGGGTATATGGGCGGTTGACACGCTGGGGTATGCGACCAGCGCGACGTTCCCCGCGGGCGGACCCCAGTCGGCGCTGTCGGTCGGCGGCGGTCCGGGCGGGGGCTTTGGTGGGGGCGCGCCGCGTGCCGTTGGCGCGGGCGTGCCCCTGTTCGGCCCGGCAGGCAGCGGGCGCGCCGGCGGCGGCGAAGGTCCTCCGCAGGCGTCCGCCGCGGGCCCCGGGGCGGGCGCGCCTCCTCCAGGCGCCGCCGGAACGGGCGCTTTCCCCGGCGGTGGCGCCGGTGGTGGCGCGGTGGGCGCGCCGCTTGGCAACAGCCGGACGATCACGGCGGCGATCGCGTATGCGAAGGCGCACGGTGGCGGCACGGTGGCGGTGTCGAGTCAGTCGAGCGCGGCGTCGGAGATCGTCGATGGAGATGTGGAAGTGGCGGGCATCGGCGGCTTCTCGGGGCGCGAGAGCGATGTGAGCGTGGCGTGGCTGGCGGGCGAGGTGAGCCGTGGGCGGATTCGTTGGGTGTTGGTCGAAGGGAGCGGTCCGAGCGCCCCGCGGCTGCCGGGCGACACGCGTCAGGGCTCGCGCAAGGCGATGACGGCGGTGACGAAGGCGTGCACGCTGGTGACGCTCTCCGCGGGCGCGAGCGGCGGCGAAGGAGGTGCGGCCGGCGGGCAGGGCGGTGAAAGCTCGCTGTATGACTGCAGGGGTCAGGCGGCGGCGCTGGTGCGGGGAGCGTAAGAATCCCGCCGGTGAGAGTGCTGGTGGTAGACGACGATCGCGCGGTGCGCGAGGCGCTGCGCCGCGCGTTGACGCTCGCGGGATACGAGGCCCAGGAGGCTGCGGACGGCGAGCAGGCGCTCGAGCGGGTCGTGCAGGCGGTTCCGGACGCGGTCGTGTTGGACGTGGGACTGCCGGGGATCGACGGGCTGGAGGTGTGCCGGCGGCTGCGGCTGCTGGGCAATCGCGTGCCGATCTTGATGCTGACCGCGCGGGACGCGGTGTCTGATCGCATCGACGGTTTGGATGCGGGCGCGGACGATTACATGCTTAAGCCGTTCGATGTGGGCGAGCTGAAGGCGCGGATCCGCGCGCTGCTACGGCGCACGGGCCCGGAGGCCGATGATCCCGATTCGCTGTCGTTTGCGGAGGTGAGGCTCGACCGCAACCGGCATGGGGCGGAGGTGAGCGGCGAGTTCGTGGAGTTGACACGGACGGAGTACCAGCTGTTGGAGCTGCTGATGCTGAACCCGAAGCGGGTGTTGGCGCACGACCTGATCTATGACCGCGTGTGGGGGTATGACTTCGGACCGGCGTCGAATGCGCTGCGGGTGTATGTGGGGTATTTGCGTCGCAAGCTGGAGGGGGCGGGAGCGCGGCAGCTGATCCACACGGTACGGGGGGTGGGGTATGTGCTGCGGGAGCCGTAGTGGAACTTGGGGGTCTTTGCGGCGACGGCACGTCGATGCGTTGTGTGCGGCGCCGGCGTCATCGCCGCCGGCCCGGAGGCGATGATCGTGGCGTGTTGAGTGATCGGTGTGGCGCCGACGTGCGCATTACCGAGCTGTGAGCCTGCGCACACGCATAGCCGCGGTGGCGGGCGTATCGGTTGCGCTGGCGGTGCTGGCGGTGGCGGTGGGGTTGTATGTGGCGGTCAGCGGAGATCTACGTGGGGAAGTCGACAAGGGTCTGCGCGAGCGTGCGCGCCCGTTCGCGCAGGGGCCGCCCGGTGGCGGTGGTGGCGGCGTCGGCGAAGGGGTTCAGGGCGGCGCGGAAGGGCCGGGGCCGCCGCCGCCGTTGTTCGGCGAACCGCCCCCGACGGGCGGTGGCAGTGGCGGTGGCGATGGAGGACTCGGCCCTGAGGGGTTGCCGAGCAGCGTGCAGCCGGCGCCGTTTGGCGGCGCCTCGGGCTATGTGCAGTTCGTGGGATCGAGCGGTGCGGTGCGCGTGCCGGGCGGGCAGGGAGCATCGCCGGTTGAGATCCCGACGACGGCGCGCGATCGCGCGATCGCGCGGACGGGTCGCGGCAGCTCGCTGAGCGATCGGACGGTGCGCGGGACGAAGCTGCGGGTGCTGACGCAAGGGATCGGGATGCGCGGCGCGGTGATGGTGGCGCGCCCGCTGGGCGAGGTGGACAGCGAGCTGAGCCGGCTGGTATTGATCCTGGCGATCGTGGGGGCGGTGGGAATCGCGTTGGCGGTGGGCTTGGGCGCGATCGTCGCGCGGGTGGCATTGGCGCCGGTGCGGCGCTTTACGAGGCGCACGGAGGTGTTGACGGAGGAGGGTGTGCTGCGTGGTTCGAGCCTCGATCTGTCTCGGCGCTTGGAGGTGGAGGGCTCGGATGAGCTGGGGAGGTTGGCGGAGAGCTTCAATCGCACGCTGGACGCGCTGGAGCGCTCGGTGCAGTCGCAACGCCGGCTTGTGGCCGACGCGGGGCACGAGCTGCGCACGCCGATCGCGAGTTTGCGGGCGAACATCCAGGTGCTGGGCGAAGCACAGCGCTTGCCGGAGGCCGAGCAGGAGAGCTTGCGCGAGGACATCGTGGGCGAGCTCGACGAGCTGACGGCGCTGGTGGCCGACGTGGTGGAGCTGGCGCGGGGGACGTCCTCGGAAGGGCGCGAACCGGATGAGGTGCGCCTGGATGCGATCGTGGCCGCGGCGATCGAGAAGGCGAGCAGGCGCGGAGGAGTGAGCTTCGAGCAGAGTCTGGAGCCGACGGTGGTGACGGGGCAGTCGGAGCGGATCGAGCGGGCTGTGGGCAACCTGCTCGAGAACGCCCGCAAGTGGAGTCCGCATGAGGGGGTGGTGGAGGTGGCGCTGCGCGACGGTGTGCTGAGCGTGCGCGATCACGGGCCGGGCTTCGAGGAGCAGGACTTGCCGCACGTCTTCGACCGTTTCTACCGCGCGGACAGGGCGCGGGGGCTGCCGGGCTCGGGGTTGGGATTGGCGATCGTGCGCCAGGCCGCGGAAGCGTGCGGGGGCTATGCCGAGGCCGGCAACGCGCCCGGGGGCGGGGCGTTGCTGCAGGTCAGCTTCGGTGCGCGAGCCGGGTTCTCGGCCCAGCGGTGGTAGCGGTAGGTCTCCGTCGGCGAGCGTGCCAGGCGCACTCGGTCCAGGCAACATGGGGTCGAAGCGCGGCTGACGGCATACGTAGTGGCTCGTGGCCAGTCCGTAGTCTCCCGCAGCGGCGCACGGGCGGGTACTGACGCATAGGCGCGCCGGGACCGTGTAACGTGGGGTTTGCAATGGAAGCTGCATGGGTCAGCAGGGCTTGGTTCTACATTGGCGAAGGAGGGTCCGATTCGCCTGATGAAGATTCTCGTAGGATCGCAACTTTCGGGTGCGTGAAGGGTCAAGGGCCGGGTACAGGAACCCCGGCAAGCAATGGGAGGTAGCTACATGAGGTCCCACGTCCGTGTCTCGCTCGTCGCGCTGATAGTGAGCGCATGTGTCGCCGTCGCAGCGCCCGCAGCGCAGGCTGCGTCGTTGGCGTCGAAAAGGTCTCCGCGGCCAATTGCTCGACAGGGCATGAAGAATGCTATGAGAAACGGTCGAGACCAATTCGAATTTCCGTCCCTCAAGAAACCGAGCGAAAGCAAAGAATTCAGGCCTACTAGCCAGGCGGCCGGACATCCCGCTTCCGGGATCACCGACTTCAAGATCAACACCGAAGGCGCGCTGCCCAACGAGGTACCCGCCGGTATTGCGACCACAGGTCCCGTTACGCATATACGCACCGATGTGGGGCCCGGCGTCAGCCACCAATCCCGAGGCTGTCGGAAAGTGCACGATGGAACGAATTTGGCGAACACGAAGCGCTCCCTGGTACTGGCTTTTATGCAGCCGCCACTGTGTCAAAGCGGGACTTAAAAGCACAGAAATCGGTGTCAACAAAGTCACCGTTGCGGCCGGACCGGAAGGTGTCCGCCGGGAGTATCCGACTTCCGTGGAAGGCATTACATACAATCTCGTGCAGCCCCAAGGCCGGGCCTCGGACTTCGGCGTGGCGCTCAAACTCCCGATAGCGCTCACTGGGGCAGCTCAAAGAAGGCTTCGAAGAAGCAGAAGAAGCGGGGGCAGAACCGGGGGTAGGAGGGTTCCCCTCGCTAGTGGAACAAGCATTTTCGAGGCACGGCAGTACTTCGCACACACCTTCATCGAAGGGGGTGTCGAATGGGCCGGCAACTATCACGACTACTACGAAATCGACGTCTCACCGGCATTGCCACTTATCTCTTCGCGCTTGATCCTGGACGGCAACATCGGCACTGACCGGAAAGGGGGGTTCATTACGCTCCCGAGTCAATTGTGCGGGCGTCGGGCCCGCGACCACCAGCACGGTCACTGCCAAATCGGTCGGAGGCCAAAACGGCGACAAGGCTACGTAACGCCGATTCCCACCGAAGGATGCAACGGCGCCTCTCCGTTTCTCATCCGTTCCCTTCGCGCCGGCGTTCTCGCTGACGCCGGAAACGACGCAGTCCGATCTACCTGATGGCCTGACGACTGGCTTTCGTCTTCCGCACGATCCGAGTCCGACCGGCATCGACTCTCGCAGCTCGAAAACCGCCATCATCACCTTGCCTGAAGGCGTGACTCTCAATCCGTCGGCGGCCGCCGGTTGGAAGCATGCACGAAAGCGCAGATCGGTATCGGCACGAGGTCTCCGGTCGCCTGTCCCGATGGGTCAAAGATCGGCACGGTCGCGCTCGAAGTCCCCGCCCTTCCTGCCGGTTCGCTGACGGGCAACATCTACCTCGGCGGCCCGAAGGGTGGCCGATCACCGGACCGCCCTACACGATCTACTCGACGCTGAATCGACGCGGTACGACGTGGATGTGCGCCTGAAGGGCGCGGTCGTGCCGACGAAACGACAGGACGGCTGACGGCGACGTTCTCAAAACCCCGAACAGCCGTTCAGCACGTGTAGCTGACATTCAATGGCGGTCCGTTGGCGCCGATGGCCAACCCGCTCACATGCGGCACGGCAACGACCGACAACAAGCCTCTCGCCGTTCACCGGCACGCCGGCGGGGTCGCCGCCTGTGACGCCTTCACGTCGACAGCAACGGCATAGGCGGCGGTGCGCCTCGCCGCTGCCGTTCACGCTGACCCAGGAAGTGAACCAGCCTCCGGGCAACGCGGGCGCGAAGACCTCATACACGCTCAACCTCGAACGGGCTGATGGCCAGCAGTATCTGTCGCAGATCAAGACGGTCCTGCCGGCCGGCCTCGTCGGGTTGATCCCGACGGTGCCGCTGTGCGGCGAACCGCAGGCGAGCAAAGGCGAATGTTCGTCGGCCAGCCAGATCGGCGTTGTCGGCGTGACGGCCGGCTCGGGTCCCACGCCATTCGGCGTTCTCCGGACAGATCTACCTGACCGGTCCCTATGGTGGCGCGCCGTTCGGTCTGACGATCGAGACCTCCGCCAAGGCCGGGCCGTTCGACCTCGGCAGCGGCCCGTGTAACTGTGTTCTCAGCCGCGGCACGATGAACGTCGATCCATACACCGCACGGGTGACGGCGACGACGCAACCTGCCGACGATCGTCAAAGGCGTGCCGCTGCGGCTGCGGAAAGTGACGGTCAACATGAACCGCCAGGGCTTCCTGGTCAACCCGACCAACTGTGGCGTGCTGGCGACCGAAACGACGCTGACCTCGACGTTCGGGGCCGAACAGAAACTGTCCAGCCCGTTCCAGGTGGGCAACTGCAAAGCGCTCGCGTTCAAGCCCAAGTTCGGGTCGGCGACCAGCGCGAAGACCTCGAAAGCCAACGGCGCGAGCCTGGAAACGACGATCAACATGCCCGCGGGCGACGCGAACATCAAATCGGTGCTCGTGCAGCTGCCCAAGCAGCTGCCCTCGCGTCTGACGACGCTGCAGAAAGCGTGTCCTGAAAAGACGTTCGCGAACAACTACAACGAATGCCCGCCCGGCTCGTTCGTGGGTGGCGCCAGGGCGAACACGCCGACGCTGCCCGGGAAACTGTCCGGGCCGGCGATCCTGGTCTCCCACGGCGGGCAGGCGTTCCCCGACCTCGACCTCGTGATGAACGCCAACGGCGTGCGCGTGATCCTGGTCGGCAACACGAACATCAAAAACGGGATCACCACGACCAACTTCGCGACGCCGCCCGACGTGCCCGTGTCGAGCATCACCGTGAACCTGCCGGTCGGACCGCACTCGGCGCTGGCGGCGAACGGCAACCTGTGCGCCAACAAGCTCGTGATGCCCACGACGATGGTCGGGCAGAACGGGACCTCGTTCAAACAGAACACGACGATCAAGGTCAACAACTGCCCTGTGCGGATCGTGGGGCAGAAGGTGATCGGCAACACCGCCTACCTGAGCGTCCAGACCTACTCGGCCGGACGGATCAGCGGCAAAGGCGCCGGCCTGGCGACGGTCTTCCGCAACCTGAACGGAGCCGTGAAATCGGCGTCGCTGAAGGTCTCGCTCTCGAGCGCGGGCCGGCGCGGGGGCGGCCGTTCAGCACGAAGGTGCGTGTCGGGTTCGTGCCGAAGAAGAAGGGCGCTCCCTCCTCGGTCGCGTATACGACCGTCCGCTTCGGGTAGCGCCGACAGACGCTAGTCTCATCACCGGGGGCCGCAATTTGCGGCCCCCGGTGTTTCTGTGGGACGCGACACCGCCGCCTGTGCCCCGGGTGTAGGCGCTGCGATGACTAGAAGCACGGCGAGCGGGGTATAGCTCCTCTAGTTCCACTGGGTTGACAGGGGAGGTAGAGATGCCGAGGCGTGCTCATGTCGCATGGTTGACTGCGCTCGCGTGCGCGGGTGTGTATATGGCCGGGCTGGCACCGGCTGCACAGGCCGGGTTTGGCGTGACGGAAAAGAACTTCGAAGCGGGCACCTGCAAATTTCCTCCTGCACCTATGAAGGGGTGGAAGCCGATCCCACAGAAGCGTTTACGCAGGCCGCGGGTCATCCGCCGTGGGGGATTACCGGTCTGGAACTGAATCACACCGGCACGGGCTCCGGCAGGGTTCCCGAAGGGGAACTGAAGCGACTGCGCGTCGATGTGCCCCCGGGCCTCGCGGCAGATCCGCAGGCCCTGCCGGAATGTTCGATGTCGCAGTTCGAAGCCAACTCTTGCCCGGCAGATACCAAGGTCGGCAAGACCGAACTGGAAGCCCACGTCCTGCTGACGGTCATCAACATCCCCGGCACCGTCTACAACCTGCAGAAACGTCCCGGACTGCCCCTGCTGTTCGGCATCAACACGGGCCTGGAACCGCTGGTCGATGTCCACATCTTCCTCGAGGGCCATGTCAGCGATGCCCGCGAAGAAGCTCTGGCGGCACGAGGGGTCCCGTCTGGGGACTATCACGAGTACTTCGAAATCGACAACATCCCCGAGAAGGCGAAATGCTTGGGGCCAAAGTACCGATTGCGGTTGTCAAGTCCAAGCTGCTGTTCGAAGGCAGGGCCGGGCAGGGGAACTTCCTGACGCTGCCGAGCATCTGTTCCGGGACAACGGCCTCTTACCTGGAAGTCGAATCCTATAGCGGAGAAATCTCCTCGACCGTCACACACCCCCCGGTGGGTATCGAAGGCTGTGGCAAGGTGCCGTTCGCGCCGATGGCCGAAGTCAAGGCCAAGACGAGCCTCTCGGACCAGCCCGACGGTGCGCACGGTCGTCACGTCCCGCAGAATGTGCACGAAGAAGAAATCAACACCGCCGACATCAAAGACGCGCACGTGGCGTTCCCGGAAGGAATGACGCTCAACCCGTCCGCGGCACATGGTCTCGAAGCCTGCACACCCGCTCAGATCGCGATCGGCAGCGCCACGCCCGCCGCCTGTCCGGCCGGCTCGAAGGTCGGGACGGTAGCGATCGAAACCGATCTGCCGCCGGGCGCGCTGACCGGCAACGTGTATTTGGGTAGTCCCAGCGGAGGGACGATCACCGAACCTCCATTCACGATCTATCTCGACGCCGAGAGCGTCTATGGGGTTTCGGTAAAGCTGCAGGGGCTCGGTGGACGCAAACCGCAACACGGGCAGGTTGGAAGCATCGTTCAAGGACAACCCCCAGCTGCCGTTCAGTGAACTCGCTCTGAAACTCAACGACGGTCCACGCGCGCCCCTCGCCAACCCGCTGATCTGCGGGACGGCTTCGGTCGAAGCTCTGTTCACCCCATATACAGGCCAGGCTCCGGCTCTGAGCTCAATGCCGTTTACGACGACCGGCTGCGCCTCGCCGCTGCCGTTCTCGCTCACGCAGAGCACGCACGAACGTCATCGCCAACGCCGGCGCCTACACCTCCTACACGTTCAACCTGAACCGCGAAGACGGCCAGCAGTACCTGTCGCGGCTGACGACCGTCCTGCCGGCGGGCCTGCTCGGCGCGATCCCCTCTGTGCCGCTGTGCGGCGAACCGCAGGCCCAGGAGGGAACGTGCCCCGCGAGCAGCAGGAATCGGCGAAGCGAAGGTCAACGTCGGCGCCGGCTCCGAACCGTACGAGTTCGCTGGGCAGGTCTATCTGACCGGCCCCTACGACGGCGCGCCCTACGGGCTGTCGATCCCCGTTCCCGCGCCGGCCGGGCCGTTCGACCTCGGCAGCGGCGCGTGCGACTGCGTGGTGACCCGGGTCGCGATCGGGGTCGATCCAGTACACCGGCAGGGTGATCGCGACCAGCGCGCTGCCGACGATCGTCAAGGGCGTGCCGCTGCGCCTGAAGAGTCTCAGCGTCGCGGTCACGCGCCCGAACTTCCTGTTCAACCCGACCAACTGCGGCCCGCTCGCACCGACTCGGCGCTGACCTCGACGTTCGAACGGCCCAGAACGTGTCGAGCCCGTTCCAGGTGACGGGCTGCGGCGGGCTCGCGTTCAAACCTTCGCTCAAGGCGACGACCAGCTGCGAAGACCTCGAAATTGAACGGTGCGAGCCTGCGGGTCGACCTGACCCAGCCGGGCCACGAGGCGAACATCAAATCCGTGTTCGCGCAGCTGCCGCTCGCAGCTGCCGGCGCGTCTGACGACGCTGCAGAAAGCCTGTCCAGCCGCGACGTTCGTGGCAGACCCGACCGCCTGCCGTCCATTGGAGCACAAGTGGGGAACGCCACCGTGGTCACGCCCGTGCTGCCGAGCCCGCTGAAAGGCTCGGCCTACCTGGTCTCCACGGCGGCGCCGCCTTCCCCGATCTGGATCTGGTCCTCGAAGGCGACGACCTGCGGGTGATAGTCGTCGGAAACACCGACATCAAAAAAGGGATAACCACATCGACCTTCGCCTCGATCCCCGACGTGCCGGTGTCGAGCTTCGCTCTGAACCTGCCGCTCGGGCCGCACTCGGCGCTTAGCGCCAACGGCAACCTGTGCGCGCGCAAACTCGTTCGATGCCGACGATCGATCACCGCGCAGAACGGCGCGCAGATCAAGCAGAACACGAGGATCTCCGTGACGCGGATGCCGGTGTCAGGATCCTCAGCCGCCGGGTGCGCGGTGGCAAGGCTGTTCGTGACGATCAGAACGCTCTCCGCCGGACGCGTCAGCCGGGAGGCAAGTATCTCAAGACTGTCCGTCGGCGTCTGCGCAAGGCATCGACGGTCACGCTGGAGACGTCCCTCTCTGCCGCGGGGCGAAGGGCGCTCGGTCGGCGCCGAGCCGCTCTGCGGTGCGGGCGCGCGTGGGGTTCGTCCCGCCCAGCGGGGGCACCGGGGTCCGTTGCCACGACCGGCGCGAGACTCCGCTGACGAGCGTCCGAGATCTCGACCAGAAGAGTTGCGCCCTTTGTCGGCAAACCGCTACATTCCAGGTGTGGGCGGTACGGGTACGGATACCTTCGAGCAGCCTGCGCGCACCGGATTCGGCGCGCGCCGATCCGATGCTCGCGGGCGTGCGGCGCCTGACCTCTGCTCGCCGACGGCGCCGGCGACGGCGAGCACATCTTCAGAGGCCTCGCGCGCGAGCTGCTGCTGGCGCCCGGAGCCGAGGAGGTGCACGTTCACCATCTGCTGCAGGCCTCCGGCCGAGGAGGAGCCGGTGGTCGTGTACCTGTTCGAGGGCGACGGGCGTCTCAGCTATCTGGCGCCTCGCTCCGAGCGCCCGGCGGGCGTCAGCTGGGTCGCGAACACCGCGCGCAGCTTCCTCGCCGCCGAGCACCGCGAGCTGCAGGCCTCGCTGCCGCGGCTGGTGGCGACCGGCGACGCTCAGCTGCGCGCTGCTGCTGCCCGTCGCGGTTCGCGGCGAGGTCGAGGCGGTCGTGGTGCTCGTGCGTCGCGAGCTCGCCGAGGCCTATGACGAGCGCGTCGATCGAGCTCGCCACGCACGCTCGCCGACCAGGCCGCCACCGCGCTCGCGCTCGTGCGCGCTCGCGCCGAGGCCGGCACCGACGCCGTCACCGGCTGCATGAACCACCGCGGGATGCGCCGGCGCCTGCACGAGGAGATCGGGCGCGCGCTGCGCACGCGGCAGCCCGCTCTCGTGCATGCTGATCGACCTCGACAACTTCAAGCTCGTCAACGACCGCCATGGCCATCAGGCCGGCGACACGGTCCTGCGCGAGGTCGGCCAGGCGCTCGTCGGGCGAGTTTCGCGCCTTCGATCGCGTCGCCCGCTACGGCGGCGACGAGTTCGTCGTGATCCTGCCCAACGCCGAGCTCGACGCCGCCGCCGCGGCCGCCGTCGCGCGCGCTGGTGCGCCTGCAGAGCCTGCCCTCGCGCGAGATCGACCCCAGTGTCGGGCGCGTCGATCGGGGTCGCGCAGTGGAGTTCGCCGATGGACGCGGACGCGCTGCTGCAGGCCTGTGACGCCGCGCTGCTGCGCTCCAAGCGCCAGGGCAAGGGCCGCGTCACGCGCGCGCTCGACACGCTGAACTTTCACGTAAATCTGCCCGCCACTGATCCGCTCGGCGGCCGGCTGCGAATAGAGGCAGTGAGACACTCCAGGCGTCGCTCGCAGACCAGCTGGAGGTAAGCAGGGGTCGGAGCGCCAATCGCGATCCGCGTTCCGGCAGGCGGGGATCGACAACAGCCGATCTTGGCGGCGTGCCACGGTGCGCGCCCACCTCGTGGCGGACCCGCTCGCGATTCCCTCCCCAGGGAACGAGTGCGACGACCCCGGAGCGATCCGGGGTCGTCGTCGTGTGCTGCACCCGAATTAACCGATTCGGGCCTGCGAGCTGGCCGCGTCGATCACCACGGTGAACCCGTTGCCGACCTTGTCGTCGGGGTCCTGGCGATCGACCACGTGCAGGCCGGTCGCGTTCGCACAGCTCGAGGAAGCTCTCGCATGTCCACACGCTCCAGTGCCGATCCACCTCTGAGGTGAAACCGCTGCGGTGGCGCTCCATCAGCTCGGCTCACGGGAGTGAGGGGATTGTCGATGTCGAACGTGCGGTCGCGGTGCGGCGCGATCACGACCACATAGCGACGAGCGACGCGTATCCACTCGTACAGCGCCTTGATCGGGTCGGGGAAGTGCTCGATCACGTGTGAGGAGAACACGAAATCGTAAGAGTCGTCCTCGAACGGGAGTTCGTCGCCGGGCGCCACGACATCCACCTTCACCGCGTGCATGACAAGTCGGCGCTCCTCGCGCTTGTACACGGTGTCCTTACCTCCGAAGCGATCCACGTTGATCGCGTCGAGATAGAAGCGGTTGTGGCTGCTCGCGCCGATCTCGATTCCGCGCATGCCCGTCAGATAGCCGGAGACGAACTCCGAGCGCTGGCGGCGAATCAGACTGCCAGAACACCGTCGCGCGCAGCATCCCGTCCAGGATGCGCGCTCTTGACACGCGGCGGCAGCAGCGCCGCCGACGCGAGATTTGATCGTGGTCATCGAGTCGGGCATCATAGTCGCCGGTCAGGCGCGCATCCGCAACTGGGCGCGGTCAGGCTTGATCGCGGGCTGACGGCGCACGGCGGGTGCCGGAGCTGCTGCGTGCAGTGTGCTGCGAGACTGCGGGAGACCCCTGTAGAGACGACCCGGGAGACACATGTCGGACAACAGCTTTGGTGCGCGCGCCACCCTCGAGGTCGGTGGGCGCACCTACGAGATCTATCCGCCTCGATGCCCTGCAGGCGCGGTTCGACGTCGCGCGGCTGCCGTTCTCGCTGAAGATCCTGCTCGAGAACCTGCTGCGCACGGAGGGCAACGGCTCGGTCGATGGCGGCCGACGTCGAGGCGCTCGCGAGCTGGGACGCGAAGGCGCAGCCGAGCAAGGAGATCGCGTTCACGCCCGCGCGCGTGCTGATGCAGGACTTCACCGGCGTGCCCGCCGTCGTCGACCTCGCGGCGATGCGCGACGCGATCGCGCGGATGGGCGGCGACGCGGCGAAGATCAACCCGCTCGTGCCGGCCGAGCTCGTGATCGACCACTCGGTGCAGGTCGACGCGTTCGGCACGCGCGACGCCTTCCGCGTGCAACGCCGAGCGCGAGTTCGAGCGCAACCAGGAGCGCTACGCGTTCCTGCGCTGGGGCCAGGGCGCGTTCGACGACTTCGCGGTGGTGCCGCCCGACACCGGCATCGTGCACCAGGTCAACCTCGAGTACCTCGCGCGCGTGGTCTTCCCGAACGACGACAGACCGGCGCAGGCCTACCCCGACACGCTCGTCGGCACCGACTCGCACACGACGATGGTCAACGGCCTCGGCGTGCTCGGCTGGGGCGTCGGCGGGATCGAGGCCGAGGCGGCGATGCTCGGCCAGCCGATGTCGATGCTGATCCCGCAGGTGCTCGGCTTCCGCCTGCACGGCGAGCTGCCCGAGGGCGCCACCGCCACCGACCTCGTGCTGACCGTCACCGAGATGCTGCGCGAGCGCGGCGTCGTCGGCAAGTTCGTCGAGTTCTACGGCGCCGGCCTCGCCGGCCTGCCGCTGGCCGACCGCGCGACGATCGGCAACATGTCGCCCGAGTTCGGCTCGACCTGCGCGATCTTCCCGATCGACGCCGAGACGCTCACCTACCTGGAGCTCTCCGGGCGCCCGCCCGAGCAGATCGCGCTCGTCGAGGCCTACGCCAAGGAGCAGGGCCTGTGGCACGACGAGCACTCCGAGAAGCCGACCTTCTCCGATGAGATCGAGCTCGACCTCGGCGACCGTCGAGCCGAGCCTCGCCGGCCCCAAGCGCCCGCAGGACCGCGTCGCGCTGAGCGACTCGCAGGCGGTCTTCCAGGAGGCGCTGCGCGACTACGTCCCGAGCGACGGCGACCAGGTCGACGCGCAGGACGAGGCGGTCGCCGAGTCCTACCCCGCCTCCGACCCGCCCGCCAACGAGCCCGGTCACGCGCCGGCGACGCTCGGGCGTCTCCCAGCCGCAGCTGCCGGAGGGCGGCACGCGACGGCGCTGCCGCACAACGGCACCGCCACGAGCGTGACCGTCGACGGCGAGACCTTCGAGCTCGACCACGGCCACGTCGTGATCGCCGCGATCACCAGCTGCACGAACACGTCCAACCCGTCCGTGATGGTCGGCGCGGGCATCCTCGCGCGCAACGCGCTCGCGCGCGGGCTGCAGAGCAAGCCGTGGGTCAAGACCTCGCTCGCGCCCGGCTCGAAGGTCGTCACCGAATACCTCGACCGCGCCGGGCTGACCGAGCCGCTCGAGCAGCTCGGCTTCAACCTCGTCGGCTACGGCTGCACGACCTGCATCGGCAACTCGGGCCCGCTCGCGCAGGAGATCTCCGACGGCCGTCGACGAGGCCGACCTGGCGGTCGTCTCGGTGCTCTCGGGCAACCGCAACTTCGAGGGCCGGATCAACCCCGACGTGAAGATGAACTACCTGGCCTCGCCGCCGCTGTGCGTCGCCTACGCGCTCGCGGGCACGATGGACATCGACCTCGTCCACGATCCGCTCGGCCAGGACGAGCAGGGCGAGGACGTCTACCTGCGCGACATCTGGCCCTCCGAGCAGGAGATCGCGAAGACCGTCGGCGAGGCGGTGCAGGCCGACATGTTCCGCAAGAGCTACGGCGAGGTGTTCGCGGGCGACGAGCGCTGGAACGGGCTGGACGTGCCCGAGGGCGAGCGCTTCGCGTGGGACGAGCAGTCGACCTACGTGCGCCTGCCGCCCTACTTCGAGGGCATGCCCGCCGAGCCCGCCGCCGGTCGCGGAGATCGCAGGGCGCGCGCGTGCTCGCGATGCTCGGCGACAGCGTCACCACCGACCACATCTCTCCGGCCGGCGCGATCAAGCGCGACGGGCCCGCCGGCGCCTACCTGCAGGAGCAGGGCGTGGCGCCGCGCGACTTCAACTCCTACGGCTCGCGCCGCGGCAACCACGAGGTGATGATGCGCGGCACGTTCGCCAACATCCGCCTGCGCAACCAGCTGCGCCGGGCACCGAGGGCGGCGTCACGCGCCACCTGCGCCGGCGGACGCGGGGCAGCCGGTGGTCGCCGAGCAGACCTCGATCTACGACGCCGCGATGCGCTACGCGCAGGAAGGCGTCCCGCTGGTCGTGCTCGCCGGCAAGGAGTACGGCTCGGGCTCCTCGCGCGACTGGGCGGCCAAGGGCACGAGGCTGCTCGGCGTGCGCGCGGTGATCGCGCAGAGCTTCGAGCGCATCCACCGCTCGAACCTCGTCGGCATGGGCGTGCTGCCGCTGCAGTTCCCCGACGGCGAGAGCGCCGAGTCGCTGGGGCTGAGCGGCGAGGAGGTCTTCTCGATCGAGGGCATCGCCGACGCGCGCTCGCGGCGATCGAGAGCGGCGAGGGCGCCCAGATGGTGCGCGGTCAGGGCCGAGCGCGACGGAGAGGACGCGATCTCGTTCGACGCGCGCGTGCGCATCGACACGCCGCGCGAGGCCGAGTACTACCGCCACGGCGGCATCCTGCAGTTCGTTCTGCGACAGTTGCTCGCGGCATGAGCGACGCAGCGCAGACCGACACCAACGACACGAACGGCGCCCCGGGGCTGCTGCTCGACCTGCTCCGCGCGCACGGACCCTCGGGCTATGAGAGCGACCCGGCCGCGGTCTGGCGCGAGCGCGGCCGGCGCGTTCGCGGAGGTGAGCAGCGACGTGCTCGGCACGCCGCTCGCGCGGGTCGCCGCCAAGCACGGCGCGGGCGAGTCGCCGCGACGGCTGCTCGTGATGGGCCACATCGACGAGATCGGGCTGATCGTCACGCACATCGACGACGAGGGCTACCTGTGGTTCGCGCCCGTCGGCGGCTGGGACGCGCAGATCCTCGTCGGTCAGCGCGTCGCTCTGGCGACGCGCGAGGGCGTGGTCGGGGCGTCGTCGGCAAGAAGCCGATCCACCTGCTGCGCGAGGAGGACCGCAAGAAGGTCGCCGAGATCCGCGAGCTGCACATCGACATCGGCGCCGCTGACGGCGAGCAGGCGCGCGAGCACGTGCGCATCGGCGACGTCGCCGTGATCGACGCCGATCCGATCGGCCTGCTCGGCGGGCGGCTGGTCTCGCGCGCGCTGGACAACCGCATCGGCTCGTTCGTCGCGCTGGAGGCCGCGCGGCTCGTGTCCGAGGCCGGCGGCGCCGCCTGGGAGGTGGACGCCGTCGCGGTCGCCCAGGAGGAGATCACCTTCGGCGGCTCGCGCACCTCGACGTTCGCGCTCGCGCCCGACGCGGCGATCGTGATCGACGTCACCCACGCCACCGACGCGCCCGGCATCGAGATCAAGGAGCTCGGCAAGCACCCGCTGGGCTCCGGCCCGGTGCTCACCCGCGGCTCGACGCATCCACCCGCGGCTGTTCGAGCTGCTCTACGACACCGCCACCGAGGAGCAGATCCCGTTCACCGTCGAGGCCTCCGCGCGCGCCACCGGCACCGACGCCGACGCCGTCCACCTCACCCGCGCGGGCGTGCCGACGGCGCTCGTGTCGATCCCCCTGCGCTACATGCACTCGCCGGTCGAGCTCGTGCAGCTCGACGACGTGCACGCCGCCGCCCGCCTGATCGCCGCCGCCGTCCTGCGGCTGGACGGCGATCAGACGTTCACGCGCTGAGTGTGACCGCCTCCCATCCGGGAGGGAAGACTCGCCTGCTGCTTGCCGGCGCCGATGTCTCTCAACCGGCGCCGGCGGCTACGCAGAGTGCCCTAAGCGCTTGCGAGTTCGGTGAACTCCGCCGCCTCGTAGGCCGTGCCGGGCGTTCCGCCCAGCGCCAGCAGGCGCAGCCCCTCGGGGCCGGAGTAGATCTTGCGCTTGGTCGGCCGGGCCGACGCGCACGAGCACGTCGGGGTTCAGCGGGATGCGCTCGCCTTCGACGTCGATCTCGCCGGAGCCGCGCATGACCGAGTAGACCTCCTCCTGGCCGTCGCCCTCGTGGTCGTGTTCGGGGTAGTCGGTGTAGTTGGGGGGCAGATCGACCACCTGCATGCCGAACGACGCCACGCCGAGCTCGGCGCGGGCCTTCTTCAGGCCGCCGCCGAACGCGGCCTCCATCTCGTCGATCTGCTTGCTCGTGTAGTCAGCCATCGCCAGTCTCCTTGATCCCGAGGTTTGATGAGTTCGCGTCGCGCAACGGAGCTTACCCGTATCGGGCCTGGCCAGGGCGACGCTCGGCCGTCGGCGACGTCGTCCGCCGGCCGGCGAGCGCCGCGGCGAGCCCGGGTGTCCGGCTCAGCCGCGGACGAGCCGCTTGTAGGTGATCCGGTGCGGCCGGTCGGCGGCCGCGCCGAGCACCTCGCGGCGGTGCTCCTCGTAGGCCTCGAAGTTGCCCTCGAACCACGTCACCTGCGAGTCGCCCTCGAAGGCGAGCACGTGCGTGGCGACGCGATCGAGGAACCAGCGGTCGTGGGAGATCACCACCGCGCAGCCGGGGAATTCGAGCAGCGCGTTCTCGAGCGCGCGCAGCGTGTCCACGTCGAGATCGTTCGTGGGCTCGTCCAGCAGCAGCAGGTTGCCGCCGCTGCGCAGCAGCTTGGCCAGGTGCACGCGGTTGCGCTCGCCGCCGGAGAGGCTGCCGATCTTCGCCTGCTGGCCCGAGCCCTTGAAGTTGAAGCCCGCCGTGTACTGGCGCGAGTTGACCTCGCGCTCGCCGACCTTGATGTGCTCGTAGCCTTCTGAGATCTCCTCCCACACGGTCTTCGCCGGATCGAGCGCGTCGCGCGACTGATCGACGTAGGCCAGCTGCACGGTCTCGCCGAGCTCGATCGTGCCGCCGTCGGGGGACTCCTCGCCGGTGATCATCCGAAACAGCGTCGTCTTGCCCGCGCCGTTGGCGCCGATCACGCCGACGATGCCCGCGCGCGGCAGATCGAAGGTGAGGTCCTCGATCAGGAGCTTCTCGCCGAAGCCCTTGCGCAGGTCGTTCGCCCGTCAGCACCTTCTCGCCCAGGCGCGGGCCCGGCGGGATGTGGATCTGGACGTCCTCGAGCTTGACGTTGCGCTCCTCGGCGATCAGCTCCTCGTAGCGCGCCAGGCGCGCCTTGGACTTCGTGCGTTTGCCCTTCGGGTTCGTGCGCACCCATTCGAGCTCCGCCGCGATCGTGCGCTCGCGCCCCTTTTCCGAGCGCTCTTCCTGGGCCATGCGCGTCTGCTTCTGCTCGAGCCAGCTCGAGTAGTTGCCCTCGTAGGGGATGCCCTTGCCGCGGTCGAGCTCGAGGATCCAGCCGGCGACGTTGTCGAGGAAGTAGCGGTCGTGCGTGACCGCGACGATCGCGCCCTTGTACTCGGAGAGGTGCTGCTCCAGCCACGCCACCGACTCGGCGTCGAGGTGGTTCGTGGGCTCGTCCAGCAGCAGCAGGTCGGGCGCGGAGAGCAACAGTCGGCACAGCGCCACGCGCCGGCGCTCGCCGCCGGAGAGCGTGCTCACGTCGGCGTCCGGCGGCGGCAGGCGCAGCGCGTCCATCGCGTATTCCAGCTGCGTGTCGAGGTTCCACGCGTCGGCCGCTTCGATCTGCGCCTGCACGCGACCGAACTCCTCGGCGGTCTCATCGGAGTAGTTGGCCGCCAGCTCGTTGAAGCGGTCGAGCAGCGCCTTCGTCTCGGCGACACCGTCCTCGACGTTGCCCTTGACGTCCTTGCGACTCGTCCAGATGGGGCTCCTGCTCGAGCATCCCCACGCTCGCGCCCGGCGCCAGCTGCGCCTCGCCGCGGTACTCCTGATCGACGCCCGCCATGATCCGCAGCAGCGTCGACTTGCCCGCGCCGTTGTAGCCGAGCACGCCGATCTTCGCGCCCGGGTAGAAGGCCAGCGTGACGTCGTCGAGCACCGTCTTGTTCGGCGGGTGCAGCTTCGAGAGCCGGTGCATCGTGAAGATGTACTGCGAGGACATTCGCTCGCAGGATAGGGCGAGCATGCGCGTCGTGCTCCCGACGCGCTCGCGGGGGCCTCGCTAACGTTTCGTGGTCATGCCCACCACCGTTCTCGACGTCGAGCAGCACCTGCTCCTGCTGGAGCTCGAGCCGCCGTTCGACAAGCGCGACGTGCAGCTCGCGCGCCGGCGCATGGCCAAGCGCTGGCACCCCGACATCGCACCGGCCGGGCGCCAGTTCGAGCACGAGCGCCACCTGAAGGCGATCAACGAGGCCGCCGACCAGCTCGAGCGCCTGGCGGAGGGCTCGCGCGGCGGGAAGGTCTCGGCGAACGCCGTCAAAGTCAGCGCCGCCGCCGCCCGCCGCGAGCGCGAGGAGGCCGGCCGGCGCGCGTATGAGGCCGAGCAGCGCGCCCGCGCGGCGGCCAAGGACCGCGCCGAAAACGACCCCTTCGGCAGCCGCGTCCCCGACCACTCGGTCGTGCACCGCTACGCGCGCTGCCAGTCCTACCCGGAGTGGGGCGTGGGCACGGTCGCGGGGATCTACTTCACCAACCCCGAGCACCCCGGCGAAGAGGTTCAGCAGTGGGCGCGCGTGAAGTTCAGCCACGGCATCCGCACGGTGCCCGCGGGCAGCATGAAGTTCGTCGACTTCTCCAAGCCCGACCCCGCCTCCGAGCGCGTCGAGCGCTTCCTGATCGCCGCCCAGCGCGCGATGGCCGAAGGCGAGTTCGAGCTCGCCGCGCAGCGGCTGATCTACGCGCGCGACGCCGAACCGCGCAACGTGGCGGTGCTGCGACTGATGACGCTCGCGTTCTGGCAGGCCGGCAACCTCGAGGCGGCCGCCCGCGCGGTGCGCGACTGGGCCCGCGCCGATGGCGATCGTCCCGCCGCGCATCGCTTCGCCGCGCGCATCTACGAGGACATGGGCGCGATCGACCTCGCCGAGGAGGCCGCCACCCGGGCCGCCGAGCGCGGCCCCTCCGACGCCGGCGCGTGGGAGCGCCTCGGGCGGTTGCGGCTGAGCCTGTCCGACCGCGAGGGCTCGCTGCAGGCTTTCCGGCGCGCGATCGAGCTCGGGGCGGGAAGCGCCGTGCGGGAGCCGATCGAGCAGGCGCTCGCGTTAGAGCCCCGCGCGACGGCCTCGGCCGCATGAGGTGCGGGCCTATGACGAATGCATGCCTAGCGCTCTAAAGGATGTTCACTGCGCGCGAGACGATCAACCCGATCGTCAGCAGCGAGACGACCGACTGCACGCCCATGACGCACTTCGCCATCGGCGTCAACGGCATCGTGTCGGTCGGCGAGAACGCCGTGTTGTTGGTCAGCGACACGTACAGGTAGTCGATGAACTTCGGTCGCCATCCACAGCGGCTCGATGCGGTCGTCGCTCATCTGCGGGAACAGGAAGTCGGGCGCTCCGTCGCGGCCCATCGCGCGCTTGCCCGGGCCTCCGCGGTCCATCTCCCAGTACCAGAGAGCGAAGATCAGCAGGTTCGTGAGCCAGATCAGCACGCCCGCGAAGATCAGCCCGCGGCCGTCGGAGACGTTGTGGTGCAGCAGATAGTGGGTGAGCGCCCCGAGCGAGAAGATGTTCGCCGCGCTCACGAACGCTGTCAGACCGAGCGCGATGCGCCGTCGTCGCGGATGCTCCTCCTCGACCACGTTGGGCGTCACCACGAACATGCCGATCAGCAGCGCGCCCTCGAGCGAGGGTACGAGCCACGAAGGGCCGACCGTCAGTCGATCGGGCAGCAGCACCTGCACGACGATCGCGGCGAGCACGGTCAGTTGCGCCGGCCAGAACGGCTCGCTGTCCCCCGGCGGTGGATACGGACGCCCGGGCGGGTTCGAGCCCGGCCCGGAGAGCGCCGTCTGACCCGGCTGCAGCGATGACTCTCGGGGACCCTCGGCCACGCCACCGTAGGCTACGGTCCGCTTCGGCGGTACCCTGGATGTGATCGGCCGTGGCCGTCCCCACGTAGGAGCTTGCATGGGCATCGAGAACCCAGTCCATCTGCTGTTCATCGCCGCCGTCGCCCTCGTCGTGCTCGGACCCAAACGTCTGCCCGAACTGGCGCGCTCGCTCGGCAAGGGCATCCGCGAGTTCCGCGAGTCGATCAGCGAGGGATCGGTCACCGGCGCGCCTCACGTGCCGGCCGCGCAGAATCCCCCCGCGGCACCCGTCGATGCGACCGTCGTCGCGCCCTCGCAGGACGCCTCTCCGTCACAGAATCCTCCTGCGGCGCCCGTGGCTCCTTCGGTGGAGGAGCCCCCGGCGCAGCCCGCCGCGGCTGCGCAGGTCGATCCGCCCGAGCCTGTACGTTCGGGCGATGCGCCTGATAGTCGCCCGCTGTGAGGTCTCCTACATAGGCCGCACCACCACCGTCCTGCCCGAGGCCGTGAGGATGCTGATGCTCAAGGCCGACGGCACGTTCATGGTGTGGGCCGACGGCGGCAGCCCGAACGTGCGACCGCTGAACTGGATGACCCCGCCGACCGTCCTCGAGGAGGAGCGCGGTAATCCCAAGGAGGGCGCCAATGGCGTCAAAGCGGCCAAGACGAAGGCGGCCACCAGAGGGGCCGCCAAGAAGGAGGGCAAGAGTCGCGAGGATGGCTCGAAGGATGCTGATCCAGCGGGTCCGATAGAGCGCCTGATCGTACGTAAGCAGCGCTCCGACGAGCGCCTGGAGATCGCCGTCTCGGAGATTATCGCCGACATCGACCACCCGGTCGACGACGTCGCCGCGTTGGAGAAGGAGGGTCTCGAGCGCGAACTGCAGGAGCTGCTCGCCGACGCGCCGCACTGGTGCGGCGAGGGTTTTCGCCTCGTGCGCCGCGAGTGGCCCACCGACATCGGTCCCGTCGACTTGATGTGCCGCGACACCGCCGACGAGTGGGTCGCCGTGGAGATCAAGCGCATCGCCACCATGGAGTCCGTCGAGCAGCTCACTCGCTACCTCGAGCGCATCCGCCTCGATCCCGCAATGGCCTCCTGTCGGGGCGTGCTCGTGGCCAAGTGGATCAAGCCGCAGGCGCGCGTGCTCGCGGGTGCACGCGGCATCGACTGCGTCGAGGTCGACATCGAGGTTCTGCGCGGCAACCGCGAGCCCGAGCTCACGCTGTTCGCGGCCTAGAGACCGTCGCCGGTCCTTCGACGCAGCGCTACGGCGCTCGAACGTATCGCACACGTCGCATGCTGTATGTCGCATGCTGCATCGCATGCTGCACGCTGCTCGCCACCGTTCGATCGAATAATCCCATTCTGCTACCATAATGGGATGAGCAGGCAGATCGCAGTTCGGCTCCCCGACGAGGTCGTCGAGTTCGTGGACGAGGTCGTCAAGTCCGGCGGTGGGAGCAGTCGCGCGGCGGTCGTCACCCGGGCGCTCGAGCGTGAGCGCCGGCGCGTGGTGGCGATGCGCGATGCCGAGATCCTTGCCCGCACCGGCCTCGACCCTGAGCTCGCGGGGCTGGCCCAGTACGCCGCCGGGTTGCCCTCTGCTCTGAGCTGATGCGCCCGATTCACCTCGCGGAGCTCGACAAGATCCGGCCGGTGCTGATCCTCACGCGTGAACTTGTGCGCCCACACCTTGGGACCGTCACCGTCGCGCCGATCACCACGACAATCCGTGGGCTCTCGACAGAGGTGCCGGTGGATGTCACCAACGGCCTCGACGGACCGTCGGTCGTGAGCTGCGACAACATCACCACAATCCCGGCGAACGCTCTCGGCAAGCAGATCGGCGTGCTGCTCGACCTTCAGGAGAACGCCCTCAGCGAAGCGATTCAGGCCGCCTTCGATCTCGATCAGTAGTCACACGAGCACGTGCGCGAACTCGTTCGGGGGATCGGCGATTAGGCCGACGCTCCAGGTAGTCTTCGCCCATGAGCGCAACCCCCGAGACCACATCTGCCGAGAGTCCAGCACCGCCCGCCGTCCTGACCGAGCGGCGCGACTCCACGCTGCTGATCACGATCGACCGGCCCGAGGTCCGCAACGCGGTCAATGCCGCTGTCGCCGAGGGCATCGCGGGCGCGCTGGATGAGCTCGACGCCGACGACTCGCTGTCGGTCGGCATCCTCACCGGCGCCGGCGGGCTTCTTCTGCGCCGGCATGGACCTCGGCGCGTTCGTCAAGGGCGAGTCGCCCTGGTTCGGCGACCGCGGCTTCGCCGGCATCGCCCAGCGCGCCTCCGCCAAGCCGCTGATCGCCGCGATCGAGGGCTTCGCGGTCGCCGGCGGCATGGAGATCGCGCTCGCCTGCGACCTGATCGTCGCCGCGCGCGGCGCGAAGATGGGGATCCCCGAGGCCAAGCGCTCGCTCGTCGCCGCCGGCGGCGCCCTGCTGCGCCTGCCGCGGCGCATGCCCTACCACGTCGTCATGGAGCTCGCGCTCACCGGCGACCCGCTGCCGGCCGAGCGCTTTCACGAGTTCGGCGTCGTCAACCGCCTCGCAGAGCCCGGCTCGGCCTCGATGTCGCGCTGGAGCTGGCCGGCGCCATCTCCCGCAACGGACCGCTCGCCGTCGCCGCCTCCAAGCGCATCCTGCAAGAGCAGTTCGACTGGCCCACCACCGAGATGTTCGAGCGCCAGGGCGCCATCTCCGGCCCCGTCTTCGTCTCCGAGGACGCCAAAGAGGGCGCCGCGGCCTTCAAGGAGAAGCGCGACCCCGTCTGGCAGGGTCGCTAGCGCTCAGAGTCGCCACTTGGGCCTGAGCTCTCGGCGCCCGCTTCGACGTAGCCAGGCAGGGAAACGCAGCGAACGGTGGGTGTGTTCGCACGGGACTGAGCGATGGGTTTCCCGCCCATAGCGCCGCGCGATACGGATCGTCTGGTGCTTCTTGCGCTTGCGCTGCGCCATGATCAGGCGGAATCTCCGCCACAGCGCCGCCATCAGCGCTGCCCCGGTGTCTTGCGCGGGTACTGCGAGATCGACACGCCCGGGTCGATCGCGGTCGTGACGATGCGGCTCTGTTCGGCGATGTGCGCTGCCGGGTAGCCCTCGCCCGGGCTCGCGCGCTCGGGGCGGCCGATGTAGCCGAAGCCCATCCCGTCGGGCATGATCTGCATCAGCCGCGGGAACATGTGCGCGCGCGGACCCATGTTGCGCGGCTCCTCCTGCACCCACACGACCTCCTCCAGCTCGTGGATAGCGGCTCATCAGTGCGAGGATCTGACCCTCGGGGAACGGATACAGAAGCTCCACGCGTCCCACGGCCAGCCCGTCGTGCTTGGGCCGGTCGGGGTGCCCGACGAGGTCGTAGTAGATCTTGCCCGTGCACAGCACCAGCCGCGTGACCAGCTCGTCCTTGACGCCCGGCTCGGCCAGCACCGGCTGAAAGCTCGTGTTCTCCGCCATGTCCGCGACCCGGCTCGTCGCCTGTGGCAGGCGCAGCAGCGACTTCGGCGTCATCACGATCAGCGGGCGCTGCTTGGCGATCCGCGCCTGACGGCGCAGCAGGTGGAAGTACTGCGCCGGCGTCGTCGGGCTCGCCGACGCGGATGCTCCCCTCGGCCGCCAGCGCCAGGAAGCGCTCCAGCCGCGCCGAGGAGTGCTCGGGACCCGAGCCCTCGTACCCGTGCGGCAAGCAGCAGCGTCAGCCGTGAGGTCTGGCCCCACTTCGCCAGCCCCGAGACGATGAACTGGTCGACGATCACCTGCGCCGAGTTCACGAAGTCGCCGAACTGCGCCTCCCACAGCACCAGCGTCTCGGGCGCCTCCTGGCTGTAGCCATACTCGAAGCCCATGCACGCAAGCTCCGAGAGCGGGCTGTTGTGCAGCTCCAGCGGCGCCAACGCCTCCGGCAGGTTCTGGATCGGGCACACCGTCTGTCCGGTCTTCGCGTCGTGCAGCACCATATGGCGCTGGCTGAAGGTCCCCCGCTCGGTGTCCTGTCCGGTCAGCCTGATCGGCGTGCCCTCCGTCAACAGCGACGCGAACGCCAGCGCCTCCGCGTGCGCCCAGTCGATCGCCGGCGCGCGGCTCGCGCAGAGGCTCCCTCCTCGCCGCCGGCGCTCGCAGCGGCGCTCTCGGGGGCCGGTCGCTCAGGGCCTCGCGCCGGCGCTCGAGCTGTTTGACGAGCTTCGGGTGCACCGTGAAGCCGTCCGGCGTGCGCAGCATCTCCTCGCCCAGCCGCCTGCAGCCGGTCGGCCGGCACCGCCGTCTCCACGTCCGGGCTCGGCGAGCGATCCAGCTGATACTCGCCCGTGCCTTCCTCCCCGCCGTGCTCGGCCGCGGCCTCGATCTTGGCCTTCAACCGCTGGTGCAGGATCGTCAGGTTGTCCCACACGCCCTGTCCGAGCTTGTCGACTTCCTCCTTGCTCACCACCCCGTCGTTCACGAGCCGCTCCGCCCACAGCTCCGCCACCCGTTTCTTGCCCTTGATCTTCGCGTACATCTCCGGCTGGGTGTAGGCGGGCTCGTCGGACTCGTTGTGACCGAAGCGGCGGTAGCCGATCAGGTCGATCAGCACGTCGTGGCCGAACTCCTGGCGGAACGCGAACGCCAGCCTGACCGCGCTCATGCACGCCGGCACGTCGTCGGCGTTGACGTGGATGATCGGCACGTCGAAGCCCTTCGCCAGATCCGAGGCCCACTGCGTCGAGCGCGCGTCGTCGGGGTCGGTCGTGAACCCCACCTGGTTGTTCATGATCAGGTGCACCGTGCCCGCCGACCTTGTAGCCGTCGAGCGCCTGCAGGTTCAGCGTCTCCGCGACCACCCCCTGCGCCGGGAACGAGGCGTCGCCGTGGATCGCGATCGGCACCGCCGCGTTCGTGTCCTGATGGGCGTGCGGACCGTGCCTGGTCGTCTGCGCCGCGCGCGTCGCGCCCTCCACGACCGCCGAGACGTACTCCAGGTGGCTCGGGTTTGACTCCAGGTTGACCATGATCGCGCCGCCGTCCGGCAGCTTGTACGTGCCCTGCGTGCCGTGGTGGTACTTGACGTCACCCGTCCCGCCCTGCGGGATCGTCGTCACCGCCTCCAGCGTCGAGGCGCCCTCGAACTCCGCGAAGATCGTGTCGTAGGGACGGCCCAGGTTGTGCGCCAGCACGTTCAGCCGGCCGCGGTGGGCCATCCCGATCACGACCTCGCGGCCGCCGTGCGCCGCCGAGAGCTGGATCAGCTCGTCGAGCATCGGCACCGTCATGTCCAGGCCCTCGATCGAGAACTGGTGCTGGCCCAGGTAGGCCTTGTGCATGAACCGCTCCAGCGCGTCCACCTCGATCAGCCGCTTGAGCAGCGTCTGCTGCTCTTCGTTGCGTCAGCGGCCCGCGGAACGCGCCCGACTCGATGTGCTCGCGCAGCCACACCCGCTGGCGGTGGCGAGGCGATGTGCTCGATCTCATACGCGATCGTCCCGCAGTAGGTCTCGCGCAGGTGCGGCAGCGCATCCGCGAGCGTCGCCCCCGGCACGTACATGTGCAGGATCTTCGCCGGGATCTGCGCGGTGATCGCCGGCGTCAGCCCGACCGCCTCGGGATCCAACCCCGGTTCGCCCTCGGGCTCGGAGCCCAGCGGGTCGAGCCTCGCCGCGAGATGGCCGTGGCTGCGAAAGCGCGTCACGAGCGTGCTCGCGGCCTGCACCGCTTCCAGCAGCTCTTCGCTCGCCGGCGGCGCGGCGCGCCTGGCTCGCCGTCTCGCTCGCGGCGGCCGCCGCGGCCGCCGCCGGCGCGGGTGGCGCGGGGAGGGGTCCCAGCTCGACGCCCAGCGCGGCGAACGCCTCCTCGTAGAAGGCGTGCTCGCCCTGCAGGTACTCCTCGATCTTCGCCAGGAACCGCCCCGACTCGGCCCCCTGGATGATCCGATGGTCATACGTCGAGGTCATCGTCATGACCTTCTCCGCGCCGATCATCTCGCCGATCTCGCCCATCCCCACGGGATAGGCGATCGAGCCCGTCGCCACGATCGTGCCCTGGCCCGACCATCAGCCGCGGCACCGAGGCGATCGTGCCGATGCCACCGGGGTTGGTGAGCGTGATGTTCGCCCCCTGCAGGTCGTCCGCGGTCAGCGTGTTCGTGCGCGCCTTCTCCACGAGCGCGTCATACGCCGCCACGAACTCGTCGAAGCGCATCCCGCCGGCGTTCGCGATCACCGGCACCATCAGCGTCCTCGTGCCGTCCTTCTTCTCCACGTCCACCGCCAGCCCGAGGTTCACCTGCCCGTCCTCGCATCCGATGGGGCTTGCCGTCGATCTCGGCGTAGTGATCGGCCATCACCGCGCTGCTCCCGCGCGGCGCGCGCGATCGCGTAGGCGATCAGGTGCGTGTAGGAGACACGCTTGCCCGCGGCCTTCAGCTCGCGCCGGCGCGCGTCCAGCATGCGTCACCGTCAACGTCCTGAAGCTCGTCGCCGTCGGGATCGAACGCGACTGCTCCATATATCTCGCCAGCGCCGCGCTCCCGCCTTTCAGCTGCTGCGCGCCCGCCGGCTTGTGCCGAGTCGCTCCCGCCGCACCGTTGCCGGTCGTGCCGGCGGCGCCGTTCGCGGCTCCGAGCACGTCGGACTTCACGATCCGCCCGCCCGGTCCGCTGCCGGCGACGCTCGCTCAGATCCACGCCCTCGGCCGCCGCCGCGCGCGCGGCCACTGGTGAGATCTTGGCGCCGTCGGGGATGCCCTGGCCATCGGGCTGCGCCGCCGGTGAGCTCGTCGTTGCGGCTGCCCGCGCCACTTGCGCCGTTACCGGTCGACTCCTGCGTCGCCATCTGCGGCGCCGTGGCGGCCGCTGTGCCATCGGGCGCGGCCCCGCCGCCGGGGGCGATCCGCGCGATCACCTGACCGACGGTGACCGTGTCGCCCTCCTGCACCAGGATCTCCGTCACCGTCCCGCTCGCCGGCGAGGGCAGCTCGACGTCGACCTTGTCGGTGGAGATCTCGACGATCGTGTCGTCGAGCTTGATCGCTCGCCGACCTTGACGTGCCATTCGAGGATCGTCCCCTCGGTCACCGACTCGCCCGCAGCGGGGGTCACGACATCTATTGTCTGCTGAGCCGTCCGGTGGTGCCCGCCGCCATGTCTTTTTCACTCTAGCGTCCCTCGCCGCCGGACATCACCGGCGGGCTGTGAGTGTTTTCACAGAGTGTTCACGGCCTCCGCTTCGCCCAGCCGTCTCGGGGTCGCGGCGCTGTTCGCGCACGAACTCATAGCTGCCGAAAAACGGCCCGATCCCACCCAGCACCGCGACCGCCACGGCCAGCCGCAGAGAGACGAGCCGCAGGCGCGCGCACACGATGCAAGTCAGGGACATCGCGATCCACAGCAGGCCGTGGCCGAGCCCCAGCGCGAACGTCAGCGGCTCCGGCTTGCTCGCCACGAACGCGCACACCAGCAGCGCCGTGTAGATGCACGAGTGGCCGAACGACACCCACTTCAGGCGCCCCGCGTGATCGGCCCCACGCTGCGCTGGTCGCGCCCGGCGGCAGGCGCTGGGTCGAGCTCACTCCGCCGACAGCCAGCGCGCCATCAACCGCAGCGGCGCCTCCGCCTCGGCCGGCCACTGCTCGATCTCGCGCGGCCACCAGGCGAACTCGTCGTGCTCGGCGTCCGGGCGTCACCTCGCGCGTCGACCCCCTCCGCGAGCCACGCCTGCCCGACGAACATCACCAGCCGGTGCGGCAACTGCACGAGCGCCTCGCCCCGCACCCGCTCGGGCGTTACCGACCACTCCTCCGCGAGCTCGCGCACGAGCGTGTCCGCGGGGTTCTCGCCGAGGTCGACCGAGCCCCCGGCGCCCAGCGCCCAGCGCCCAGCCCACGACGCGACCCAGCCCGCACGCCTGCCCGCCAGCCAGCGTCCGTCGGCCGAGCGCGTCACGCACAGCGCCGCGACGCTCTGCGAGGCGTTGTCCGGCGAGCAGTCGCAGCGCCCAGCGCTGGGGCTGCAGCTCGATCGCCAGCCCGTCTCCGGCGTCGTGCGTGTAGTCGAGCAGCCGCGCCGCCACCCCGTCGTGGCTCGGCGATCCCCGTTTGCGCAGCGCGTCGATCGCCGCGTCCGCCGCCTGCGCGTGCTCGCGCGAGGGCTCGTAGTGCTCCTCGCGCCAGCTCGCCGTCACCCGCTCCAGCGGCCACGGTCCCCGCGCGAGGATCTGCGGCTGCTCGCTCGCCGTCGCCTGCGGCTGCAGCGGTTGCGGTTCGGATGCGGACTGCGATTCGCGGCCATCGAGCTACAGGCTAGTGCCATCTGCTCCGCCCACGTGCTCCTCGCGTGCTCCCCTCGCGCGGACCCATAGACTCGGCTCGGTGAACGTCCGTCAGCGCAAGCACTGGGGCTGGGGCTTCGAGGACCAGCAGCCCACCCCCGCGCGAGGTGCGCGAGGCCGCGGCCGGGCTCGCCGCGCACCTGCGGCCCGCGCTCGGGGACGTTGCGCTCGGCGAGGTCGAGTCGCCGGTCCCGCTGGAGGCGGTCGAGCTGCCGGCGCCGCGGGTCCTGCCGCGCCCGCGTCGCTGGCGCAGCATCTGCGCGGCCGACGATCGATGCGCGCGCGACGCACGCGCTCGGCAAGTCCTACTCCGACGTCGTCAACGGCTTTCGCGGTCGGTTCCACCACCCCCCCGACCTCGTCGCCCGCCCGCGCGATGAGAGCGACCTCGAGCGCCTGCTCGAGTGGTGCGCGGCCGAGCGCGTCGCCGCGATCCCCTACGGTGGGGGCACCTCCGTCGTCGGCGGCGTCACCCCGGACTCGCCGGCGCACTACAACGGCGCCGTCTCGATCGACCTCGAGCGCCCTGGACCGCGTCCTCGAGGTCGATCCCGTCTCGCGCGCGGCGCTCATCCAGGCGGGTGCCTCGGGACCCGGACTGGAGGCCCAGCTCGCCGAGCACGGCCTCACGCTGCGCCACTTCCCCCAGTCCTTCGAGTACTCCACGCTCGGCGGCTGGATCGCCACGCGCGCGGCCGGCCACTTCGCGACCGTCCTCACCCACATCGAGGACTTCGTCGAGTCCATCCGCGCGATCACCCCGGCGGGCGCATGGGAGTCGCGCCGGCTGCCCGGCTCCGGCGCCGGCGTGAGCCCCGACCGGATGCTCGCCGGCTCGGAGGGCATCCTCGGCGTGATCACCCAGGCGTGGGTGCGCGTGCAGCCGCGCCCTTCGCACCGCGCCTCGGCGCGGCGTGCGCTTCGAGCGCTTCCTCGACGGCGCCGAGTGCGTGCGCGCGCTCAGCCAAGTCGGGCCTCTCGCCGGCCAACTGCCGCCTGATCGACGCGCGCGAAGCCCGCACGACGATGGCCGGCGACGGCTCGAGCGCGCTGCTCGTGCTCGGCTTCGAGTCCACCGACCATCCGGTCGAGGAGGCGATGGCCCGTGCGCTTGCCATCTGCGCCGAGCACGGCGGCGTTGTTGCGCAGGAGCGCGCCGGCGCGCCGAGGGCGACGATCACGGCGAGCGCGGCGGTGGGGACGCCGTGAGCTCCTGGCGCGGCGCCTTCCTCGGCGCCCCCTACCTGCGCGATGTGTTCGTCGCGATGGGCGTGCTCTCGGAGACGTTCGAGACGGCGATCACCTGGGAGCGCTTCCCCGCCTTCCACGAGCACGTCATCGCCGCCGTGCACGAGGCGGTCGAGTCCGTAGCCGCGCCTGAGGCGCGCGGCGCCGGGCAGGTCAGCTGCCGCTTCACCCACGTCTACCCCGACGGTCCCGCCCCCTACTTCACCGTGCTCGCGCCCGCCCGCCGCGGCGAGGAGGTCGAGCAGTGGGCGGCGATCAAGCGCGCCGCCTCCGACGCAGCGATCGCAGAACGGCGGCACCATCACCCACCACCACGCCGTCGGACGCGACCATCGGCCCTGGTATGACCGTCAGCGACCCGAGCCCTTCGCGCTCGTCGCTGCAGGGCGCCAAGGCGGCGGTCGATCCGCGCGGGATCATGAACCCGGGCGTGTCTCGATCGATCCACTCGGTGTACCGCGAGGCATCGGAGCGCCGACGGCGAGGACGATCGCCGTGCTCGGACCCGGCGGTGTCGGCGGGCTGGTTGCGGGCGCGCTCGCCCGCGCGGGCACAGACGTGGTCTGCTCGCACGCGAGGAGACCGCGGCGACGATCGCCGAGCAGGGGCTGTCAGTGCGCAGCGTCGACGCTTGGCGAGTTCGACGCGCGCGTGCGCGCGTCAGCACATCGCTGCCGGCGCAGGAGGGCGTCGACGTGCTGATCGTCGCCACCAAGGCCGCCGGTCTGCGTTCGGCGCTGGAGCGCGTCGAGTGCGAGCCGCGACTCGTGCTGCCGCTGCTCAACGGGCTCGACCACCTCGCGCTGCTGCGCGAGCGCTTCGATCCCGACACGGTGCTCGCGAGCACGATCCGCGTCGAGTCCGATCGTCCCGAGCCAGGCGTGATCGTGCATACGAGCCGCTTCCTGCTGCATCGACATGGCCACCGCGCAGCGAGGCCGCGCTTGCCGCGCATGCAGGCGCTGGCGCGGACGCTCGAAGCGCGCGGGCATCTCCACGTCGGGTGACCCTGCCGGTGTCCGAGCGCTCCGAAGCGCAGGTCATGTGGTCGAAGCTCGTGCGCCTGAACGCGCTCGCCTGCACCACCAGCGCCCACGACAAGCTCCTGGGGGAGATCCGCTCGACGCCCGAGCTGCGCGCCGAGCTGGTCGGCGACGATCGAGGAGGCAAGCGCGGTCGGTCAGGCCGAGGGCGCGCGAGACGTCGATCCGCAGACGGCCCTCGCAGAGCTCGAACGCGCTCACGACACGCTCGGCAGCTCGATGCAGCGCGACATCGCCGCCGGGCGCTCGCCCGAGCTCGACGCGATCCCCGGCGTCGATCCTGCGCGCCGCCGCCCGCCACGGCTTGCGCTGTCCGACGATCGAGCGGCTCGTGCTGATGATCGCCGCGCGCGCGGGCGTGACCATCGCTCCAGCCGATCTTTGAGCGTCGCTCTCGATCTCGAGCGCGTTCGTGTTCGGCGCCGTCGTGTTGCCGAGTACGAATCTCCGCTAGTGGTCTTCGCGTACAGGCACGGCCGCGGGGACGGACTGCGTGGCGACCGCCTCGACGACCTCCTCCTCGGACTCGCGCTCGCCCTCGTCGTGCTCGCCGTCGCACAGCACACGGAAGTTCCCGCTCGTCTTGCCGTCCGCATGGATCGTGATGCCGGGCAGCACCGTCTCGCCCTCGTCGAAGCCGAGCCGCTCCATGTCGAAGTGCGCGAGACCGATGCCATAGGCGGTGTGCGTCGGGTTCTCGCGGTCGTGCGCGGCCACCGCCTGCGCGAAGCGCTCGAGGTTCTTCGCGATCTTGCCCGTGTCCGCCATCGCTCGCGTAGGGTAGCGCGAGCATTGATAAGGCGATGGCCGCACCCAGCCGACGCAGGTGACTCGAGGACGGCGCGACGGGCGTGGACGCCAACGGTCGCGGTGATCCGCACCGCGGCTGCAAGGTCTACGCCGGCACTGACTTCACGGCCGTCGACGGGCTCGACCTCAGCGTGCGCGCCGGCGAGATCTTCGGTCTGCTCGGACCCAACGGCGCCGGCAAGACGACGACCGCCGGGATGCTCACCACGCGCGTGATCCCCACCTCGGGATCGGCCTACGTAGGCGCGATCGACGTGGTCGCACATCCGGCGCTCGCCAAGCAGCTGATCGGGATCGTCTCCCAACACGAACACGCTCGACCGCCAGCTGAACGTCCGCGAGAACCTCTACTTCCACGGTCGCCTGTTCGGCATCTCCGCCGCCGAGTCGCGTCGCATCGCCGACGAGCTGCTCGAGAAGCTGCACCTCTCCAAATGGGCCGAGGCCTCGGTCTACGCGCTCTCCGGCGGTATGGCGCAGCGGCTGATGATGGCGCGCGCGATCTTCCACCGTCCCGCCGTGCTGTTCCTCGACGAGCCCACCGCCGGCCTCGATCCGCAGAGTCGCCTCGCGCTGTGGGAGATCCTCGGCGAGCTCAACCGCGAGGGTCAGACGATCCTGCTCACCACCCACTACATGGAGGAGGCCGACGAGCTCTGCGATCGCGTCGCGATCATGGACCACGGCCGGATCCTCGCGCTCGACACGCCCGAGGCGCTCAAGCGCACGGTCGGCGCCGACACGATCGTCACGGTCAAGGCCGCGGGCGGCGAGATGCAGGTGCTCGCGCGAGCGCCTCGCCGAGGAGATCGACGAGGTCACGCGAACACGCGCACCGTCGAGGGCGGCGTCGAGCTGCACGTCAAGGAGGCCTCGCGGCTCGTGCCCCGCGTGGTCAATGCCACCGAGACGCGCCGGCTTCGAACTCGCCGACCTCTCCGTCTCCGAGCCGAGCCTCGAGACCGTCTTCATCAGCCTCACCGGCAAGGAGCTGCGCGACTGATGGCACGACCGCCACCCCAGCCACGCCGGCGAGCACGCCGCCCCGTCCGCAGATCGCGATCGAGCCCGCCCGCTCGACGATGGCCGCGAGTCGCTCCGCGCTGCTTGCGCTGATCCTGCGCGACCTCGTCGTGCTGCGCAAGAACTTCGTCGAGTTCGTCATCCGCACGCTCGTGCAGCCGTTCCTGCTCGTGTTCGTCTTCCTCTACGTCTTCCCCACGATCGGCCAGGGCGTCGGCGGCGGCGGCGGCAAGGTCGGCCGAGTCGGCCTTCGCCACCGTGCTCGTCCCGGGCGTTGTCGGAATCACGATCATGTTCCAGGGCATCCAGGCGGTGGCGATGGTGATCTCGACCAGGAGTTCGGCTTCACGCGCGAGATCGAGGACCGCGTGCAGGCGCCCTGCCCGATCTGGCTCGTGGCCGTGGCGAAGGTTCTCTCGGGCGCCACGCAGGGCCTGATCGCCGCGCTGATCGTCTTCCCGATCGCCTCCGTCGTGCACGCCAGCGGCGTCGAAGCGCACCTGTCGGTCAGCTGGCCGGTGGTCATCACGCTGATCCCGCTCGCCTGCGTGACGATGACCTCGCTCGGCCTGCTGCTCGGCACCGCTTTCGAGGCGCGCAACCTCGGACTGATGTTCGGCTTCGTCGTGCTCCCGCTCACGTTCCTCGGTGGCACCTACTACCAGTGGACCGAAGCTCGCTCCGGTGCAGGTCGCGGGCATCCACTGGCTGCAGATCCTCGTGCTCGTGAACCCGCTCATCTACGTCAACGAGGGCCTGCGCGCCGGCCTCACCCACGCCGGCGCACATGCCCCTCTATGTCGTCTACCCCGTGCTGATCGGCTTCTGCGCGACCTTCCTCGCGCTCGGCCTGCGTAACTTCCGCAAACGCGTGCTTGCCTGAGCAGCGCGCTTGGCCGCGCCGCGTCGGACTGTCGAGGCGGGTTGGTGGGGCGCGTGGTCGACGTCAGCCTGATGCGGCGGGCGCTGCGGATTTAGCCAGGGCCGCGCGCACGGCAGGCGCCACCTCGTTCGCATAAAGCTCGGTCGCACGCATCGCCCGCTCGTGTGGCAGCACACCGACGCTTATGTGACCGAGGAAACGGTCGTTCGCGAACAGCCCGTGGTGGGTGAGGATCTTCGCCGTTACCTCCTCGGGCGTGCCCACGAGCAGATGCCCCTCCGGTGCGCAGCCCGCGTCGAACTGTGCACGGCTCATCGGCGGCCAGCCGCGCTCGCGACCGATGCGATTCATCATCTGCGAGTACGCCGGAAAGAACTCGTCGCGCGCCCGCTGCGCGGTATCGGCGAGGTACATGTGCGAGTTGATCCCCACCGCGAGCCCGGCGTGATCGGCCTCGGCTCGCCGGGCCGACTCGCGGTACAGCTCCACCAACGGCGCGAACCGCGCCGGTTGGCCCGCCGATGATCGCGATCATCAACGGCAGCCCGAGCGCACCCGCGCGCGCCACCGAGGCGGGCGTGCCGCCGACGGCGATCCACACCGGCAGCGGGTTCTGCACCGGACGCGGATACACGCCGACATCGTTCAGTGGTGGGCGGTGCTTGCCCGACCAGGTAACGCGCTCGGAGGAGCGCAGCGTCAGCAGCAGTTCGAGCTTCTCCGCGAACAGCTCGTCGTAGTCGTCGAGGTCGAACCCGAACAGCGGATAGGACTCGATGAACGAGCCCCGTCCCGCCATGATCTCCGCGCGCCCGCCCGAGATCAGGTCCACCGTCGCAAACTCCTGGAACACCCGCACCGGATCGGCCGAGCTCAGCACCGTCACCGCGCTGCTCAGCCGGATCCGCTCCGTCCGTGCCGCCGCCGCGCCCAACGCCACCGTCGTCGCCGACACCGCGTAGTCCGGGCGATGGTGCTCGCCCACCCCGAACACGTCGAGCCCCAGTCGGTCGGCCAGCTCGATCTCCTCCAGCAGCTCCTGCAGGCGTTTCGCGACGCGGTCGGGGCCCGCGCCCGGGTTCACGTCTGCGAAGGTGGCCAGGCCCAGCTCCATCGAGGTCAAGATGAGGACCTCTCGACGGGGAGCCCGGCCTCGGTCCACGCGTTGAGTCCTCCGCCGAGAACCTCGACGTTCTCGTAGCCCATGTTCCGCAGGGTCTGTGCGGCCAACAGAGATCGCGCACCGGGGCCCTTGGTGCAGTAGAGGACGATTCGCTTCGATCTGTCGGCCGAAAGCGTGGCGTCGGCCGACGGCGCCTGAGCGTCGGCACGCAGCTCCAGCACCCCACGGGGGATGTTGACCGAATGCTGTACGTGCACGTCGTCGAACTCATGCGGCTCGCGCACGTCGATGATGAGGTGGACTTCGTCATCCCGCTGCGCTTCATAAGTCTCCGTGGGGTCCACCTCGCTGACCGCAGCGCGTGCGGAGGCGATCATGCTGCTCAAGGTCTCTGCCATTTCTACTCCTCTCAAACGCCCGCCGAGTTCTTGCTCCACTACCTCGCCAAGTATGGCTGGTTGGTGTGATGGTGCTCGCGCGCGTCTCGATGATCTGGCGTTAGCCGGCGCGCGAGGTCAGCTTGGCGATAGCACTGTGATCCCGTGCTCGCGCGCGCCGTTGGCCAGGCGCTTGTCGTAGGTGATGAGCGCATCCAGCTCACCGGCCTTGACGAGACGCACCGCCGTGGCGAGGTGGATCGCGTCGAGCGTGCCGACGGAGGTAGGAGAAATCGTCTCTGCGGCGGCGAGGACGCTTTCGTCTATGGGTATCAGCAGCACGTCGTCGAGAATGAGGTCGGCCTCTGCCAGGGCATCCTCGCGCTTGCCGACGCGGCGCAACTCAACACGCAGGAGGCGGCTGGCGACGCTTTGATCAAACCCGGCGAGGTCCCGTTGTATGGCCTTCTTGTCGGGCTCTTCGAGCATCACTCGAACGAAGGCGCTCGTGTCTACATAGACGTTTGAGCGCGACTCCCTAGAACCTGTCACGACGGTCTTCGGCGAGGATCGCGTCTGTTGTCCCGGCCGGCGCCGGTTTGTCGCGGGGAGGTAGTTTCGCGATGGTCTCGAGCAGGTTGCCCTTTGGGATCGTCGCGCCGTACTTCTCGGCAAGTCTCAGGTAGTAGGGGTCGACGCCGGGACGTGATGGCACGAGTCGAGCGACCTCATGCCCCCGCTCCGTGACGGTAAGCGTCTCGCCCTCCTTGACACGCTCCAAGTAGCGGCTCAGGTTCTGGCGCAGCTCACGAACCCCGACCGTCTTGGTGGTGCGCATTGGGTGTGTCGCGGCCATTGTGCGTCATAATGTAGCACGTTGGAAGATGGCCCGAGGCCTGTTGAACAAGGGGTTTGACACCACCAGCCTCCAAGGAGGATCGGATGAACGGCGTCCTCATGTTCAACGGCTAGACCATCTCCAAAATCTCCACCCGATACCCATCGAGGTAGTGGTTGGTTTGCAGCCCATGCCGAAAGCTGGTTCGGCCTAGCGGCAGCTTGCAACTCATAACCCGATGGGCGAGAGCCTTGCTTTCGCCCATCGGGTTACCGCCTAAGGTCGACGCGGTCGGTAGCGCCCGGTGGGGCCGGCGTGAGGCCGTGGCGGCGCATCACCTCGCCGATCGCGGCCAGATCCGGCGGGCCGCCGGACGAAGCGGCAATCACCTCGCCGACCTCGCGGAAGTAGGAGGACCCGAAGACGCCGGGGGTCGCGATCGCGAGGAACTTCGCATCGCCGCTGCCGCGGTTGTCAAATCCGTGGATCTGCCCGCGCGACACGCAGACCGCCTCACCTGGACCGATCTCGACCGTCTCTCCGTCGATCGTCCAAGTCGAGACACCTTCGAGGCCGTAGATCGTCTCCTCGAAGCCGTCGTGGCTGTGCGGCGCCGGCATCCTCGCGTTCGCGGGGACAAAGCACTCGAATACCGACGTGGTCCCATTCGAGTCCGCCGCCTCGATCAGGAAGTGGACGCTCAGCGCGCCTACGGTGATGGTCTCGTTGCTCATGGCTGGACCTTAGCGCGCGATTCGCGGCTCCGGCAAGTTGACAACAACCCGTCGCTTTGCCTTGGCTGAACAGAGTTACATGGAGCGCGCTACGCGCCCATCTCCAATATCTCGATCCGATACCCGTCCGGATCGCGTACAAAGCAAAGTCGCGACCCGCCCTCGCGCACGGAGTACGGGGGCTTCTCGGGCTCGATGCCCTGCTCGGCGAGTCGGGCGAGTGTGGCGTCGAGGTCCTCGACGCTCAGCGCGATGTGTCCGTAGCCGGTGCCGAGGTCGTAGGAGTCGACGCCGAAGTTGTAGGTGAGCTCCAGCCGCGGCATGTCGCCGTCGCCGGGGATGATTCATGAACACGTTGATGGCCTCGTCGCGGATCGGGATGCGCCCGACCTCCTCGAAGCCGAGGGCGTTGTAGAAGGCCACCGAGCGGTCGATGTCGGTGATGCGGTAGCAGGTGTGGATGAGGGGCATGGCGAGCAGTCTACGTCGATCGCTGCGTCCGTTGCGATCCCGTCAGACACGCGCGTGGCACCGCGAAGGCGACTCGTGCAAGGATGGCGCGATGTTGATCGAGCGCTCGTCGAACCCGCAGTTCGTATCGAACACCTACCTGGTCGCAGACGGCGTGGGGGGGCCGGCGCTATTCGTCGACGCGGGCGGCCCGGTCAAGCCGCTGATCGCGGCGGCGGAGAGCATGGGGATTGAGCCGAGCCACATCCTGCTCACGCATCATCACTACGACCACGTGTGCGACGTGGCGAAGCTGCGCGAGCGCTGGCCGAAGCTGAAGGTGTTGATCCATCCGCTGGAGCGCGAGGGGTTGGGCGAGGGCTTCGGGGAGGTGGACACGGTGGAGGCGGGGGAGATGCTGCGGTTCGGGACGCTGGAGGTGCGCCCGCTGCGCACGCCGGGGCACACCGCGGGGATGCTGTCGTTCCTGGTGAGCGAGCCGAGCGCGGCCGCGAAGCGCCCGTCGGTGAGCGCAGCGCCGGGTGGGTTTACGGGGGGCGAGGCGATGGTGTTCACCGGCGACACGCTGTTCAAAGGCTCGGTCGGCGGGGTGCGCGCGCCGGGGCACACGACGTATACCGACCTGAGGGACTCGATCATGGGCACGCTGATGGAGCTGCCGCCGGAGACGATCATCCATCCGGGTCACGCCGATGCGACGACGGTCGGCGAGGAGTGGGAGCGTAACCCGTTCATCCGCATCTGGCGGGGCGTCGACGCCGAGGGTACGGATCCGTGCACCGCGCTGGGGGAGCCGGCGACGCTGGTGCTCTCCTGCGACGACTATGACGGCGGCACGAAGGCGTGGGTGCGCTGGCCGAGCGGCGCGGACGACATCGTGCCAGGGTCGAAAGTCCAGCGCGCCTGAACTGAGGGCGCGTCCGCGTCCTGCAAGTGGGGACGGTGCGGCGGGCGTCGGGGCTCGCTCCTCGTGTAGAGGCGAAGCAGAGGCGAGGACGATGCGTGAGCGCCTAGGATGCAAGGCGTATGGCCCCGCGAGAGAGCGACAAGAGCATCCCGACCTCGCGCGTGCGTCGCACGGCGACGGTCGGGAAACTGGCGGCGACAGAGGCGGTGAAGCAGTTCGGGACGCGCGCGGCGAACGTGACGCGCGGCGAGGAGGCCTCCGAACAGGCGCTTGCGCGCAGGCAGCTGGAGACCGCGAAGCAGATCGTGGCGGCGCTGGGGACGATGAAGGGCGCGGCGATGAAGCTGGGCCAGGTGATGTCGTTCCTGGACGTGGGGCTCGTGGAGGAGGAGTATCGCGAGGAGTTCCAGCGCGAGTTGGCGAAGCTGCGAGACGCGGCGCCGACGGTGTCGTTCAAGCAGATGCGGCGCGTGATCGAGGACGACCTCGAAGAGCCGATCGAGGAGGTGTTCGCGTCCTTTGAGCAGGAGCCGATCGCGGCGGCGTCGATCGGGCAGGTGTATCGCGCGACGGCTGCACGACGGTCGCGAGGTTGCGGTGAAGGTGCAGTACCCGGGCGTCGCGGCGGCGGTGCGCGCGGACATGCAGAACCTGGACATGATCATGCGGCTGTTCAAGCGGATGACGCCGGGGATGGACGCGAAGGCGATCGCGAAGGAGATCCGCGAACGGATCGGGGAGGAGCTCGACTACGAGCTCGAGGCGCAGAACCAGAGCACGCTCGCGCGCATCTTCCGCGGCCATCCGTTCATCGTGGTGCCGGAGGTCGTGACGAGCCTCTCGCGCGAGCGGGTGCTAGTGAGCGAGTTCGTGGATGGGGTGGGCTTTGAGGAGCTGAAGACGCGTTCGCAGGCCGAGCGCGATCGCATCGGCGAGATCGTGTTCCGGTTCTTCCTCGGCTGCCTGTATCGCCACCGGCAGTTCTCGGGCGATCCGCATCCGGGCAACTTCATGCTGCTGGCGGACGGGCGCGTGGCGTTCCTTGACTTCGGCCTGTTCAAGCGCATGGCCAGCGAGCCGGTCGCGCTGGAGCTGGCCTGCCAGCGGGCGGTGTCCGAGGGCGACGCCGCGGAGCTGCATCGCCTGCTGGCACAGTCGGGGTTCCTGCCCGAGCCTGAGCGGGTGAACCCGGAGCATCTGCTGGCGTTCGTGGGCTCGGCGATCTGGTGGTACACGACCGCTGACGAAGAGGTGCAGCTGACGCCGGAGATGGCCACAGAGGTGATGATCGAGAGCTCCGACCCGCGTTCGAGCTACTTCGCGGAGATGCGCCACCAGGACATGCGCCCCGAGCACCTGTTCGGCCGGCGGATGGAGATGTTGACTCTGGCGGTCCTGTCGCAGCTGCGCGCGCGGGCGAACTGGCACCGGATCGCGCGCGAGTGGATGTACGGGGACGATCCGGCTGACCGAGCTGGGGCGCGAAGAGGCGGAGTTCTACGCGCACACCGGGCTCGCGGCAGCTGGTTGACGGACGCGAGTTGAGAAGGGTGGGTAAGCCGGGAGCCGGTCCTTTCAACCAGCGCGGTTCAAGCCGCTTACCGCACCTGCGGGCGTAACGGAAGCGCGTGCGCCGGCGCGAGGGTGCTCGCGCCGGCGCGAGGGTGCTCGCGCCGGCGCAGTGTGCGCTCCCCAGCTCTTTACGCGCTTGCGAGCGCCTTCTGCTTGATCTGCTCGAACTCGGTCTGCGTGATCGTGCCGCTGTCGAGCAGGCCCTTGGCCTTGGCGATCTGCTCGGCCGGGTCGGTCTGAGCGGCGACCGACTGCACGTACTTGTCCATCTGCGACTGGGCCGCTTCCTGCTGCTTGACGGCCCGCTCGGTCATGCCCTTGTGCTCGGCGATCAGATACACGAACACGCCTAGGTAGGGCAGGACGATGATGAAGATGATCCATAGGACCTTGGCGAATCCCGAGGTGTCGTGACGGCGGAAGATGTCGATCAGCACCGTGATCAGGATCCAGATCCAGATCACGAACGCGAAGAAGATGAGCATCGTCCAGAAGACTTCTAGGAACGGATAGCTGGTTGCGGCGATCATGTCGTCTGTCCAATCGGTCGAGAAATCACTCCGCTGTGTCCGCCGATCGGCGGCAGGCGCGAAGCCCAGTGCGGGTTGGAGCATATTGCTACATGTCCGAACCGCGCGGCTACATCTGGGTAACCGCTCCGGCGTAAGGCTGGGAGTACGATGACCTTACGGCCGGCGATCACTTCGTCCCGGATCATTCGACGACTTCGAACCCGCGGCGTACGTCGGGGAATGAAGGGAACAATATGGCTGATGTCGCACAAGACATGCACGAGGTGCTGACGGGTATCTCCGTCGGTGACGCGAGCATCCTGGACACGGCGATCGGGCATGCGCGAGCTCGGACGCGAGGTCACGGGCCTGGACGCCGCGCACGTACGCGCTCGTGAAAATCGCGGCGCTGATCGCGCTCGACGCTCCGCCGGCGTCCTATGCCTGGCAGATCGGCAACGCCTTGACGAAGGCGTCACTCCGGAGGACATCCTCGGCGTGCTGCGCGCGTCGCCTTCCAGGTCGGCGGTCCCAAGGTCGTCGCGGCGGCCCCCGAGATCATGCTCGCGCTGGGCCTGGCGCTGCCCGAGGAGGCATAGATCATGCCGATCGGAAGACGTCGTCCCCTGCTCGCGCGCGGCTGCCGTCGGAGGAGGCGCCTACGCGATGGGCAAGCGCAAAGCGCGGGTCCAGGAGGAACAGCAGAGCAGGCCTACGAACAGGGTCGGCAGCGACGCCGCCCCGCCGCCGCCCACAGCCGCCGGCGGCAGCCGCCAGCGGACCCGACCGTGGAGAAGATCAACCAGCTGGCGCAGCTGCATGCCAGCGGCGCGCTGACCGACGAGGAGTTCGCCGCCGCGAAGGCGCGGGCGCTGGGGATCTGACCGCGGGCGCTGTCCGGCGCTGTTCGAGGCGCGATCGCGGGGCACGATCGCGGCGAGCGCTTCGAGCGGGCCCTCGCCGGACCCCGGTTGCTAAACGGTCTGGATCTGCACGAGGCTCGTCGTGCCGGGCCGCCCCGAGGGCAGCCCGGCGGTGATGCCGACGCGCTGACCGGGCTTGCACCAGCCGAGCTCGACGACGCGCCGGGCGGCGTCGGCGATCAGCGCCTCGGTCGTCTCGTGGCGGCGCATCGAGGCGGCCTGCACGCCCCACATGAGCCCGCAGCGGCGCACGGTCTCTTTGCCGGGCGAGAGCGCGTAGATCGGCGCGGTCGGGCGGTGCGCGGAGACCAGCCGGGCGGAGCGTCCGGAGAGCGTCGGGGATCACGAGCGCGTCCAGGCGCAGCTCGCGCGCGGCGACGCAGAGGTTGTGGGCGATCGTGTAGGCGGGGTCGGAGTCGACGCGGCGCACGCGCGAGGCGTTCCAGTCCTCGTAGGGCGCGATCGCCTCGGCCTGCTCGGCGACGGAGGCCATCATCGCGATCGCCTCGACCGGGTAGGCGCCGATGGCGGTCTCCTGGGAGAGCATCACCGCGTCGGTGCCGTCGAGGATCGCGTTGGCCACGTCGGCGACCTCGGCGCGGGTGGGGCGCGAGGAGGTGACCATCGAGTCGAGCATCTGCGTGGCGGTGATCGACGGGCGCGCGAGATGCCCGGCGAGGCGCAGCAGCTGCTTCTGGACGATCGGCACGCGCTCGATCGCGAGCTCGATGCCGAGGTCGCCGCGGGCGACCATCACGCAGTCGGCGGCGCGTACGATCTCATCGGCGCGCTCCACCGCCTGGGGCTTCTCCATCTTGGCGATCAGTGGCAGGCGCGTGTGGGCGCGCACGGTCTCGACGTCCTCGGGACGCTGGACGAAGGACAGCGCGACCATGTCGACGCCGATCGACTCGCCGTGGCGCAGCAGCTCGAGGTCGTGCTCGGGCACCGAGGGCAGCGACTCGGTGGGACCGGGGATGTTCAGCCCCTGACGCGAGGCGACGGCGCCGCCGATCTCGATCTCGGCGTCGACCTCGTGCGTGGAGGCGCGGACCTCGACGACGCGCAGCCGCACCGAGCCGTCGGCGAGATACAGCACCTCCCCGGGCGTCATCGAGTCGGCGAGCCCCTCCCAGGTGATGGACATGTGCTGGGCGTCGCCGAGCTCGTCGGTCTCGCCGCCGGTGATCGTCAGCCGCTCGCCGGCGGTCAGCTCGACGACGTCCTCGCGCAGCGGGCCGATGCGCAGCTTCGGTCCGGGCAGGTCCTGCAGGATCGCCACCGGGCGTCCGGCCCGCCCGGCCGCGTCGCGCACGCGCCGGACGGTCTCGGCGTGCTCCTCGAGCGTGCCGTGGGAGTAGTTCAGCCGCGCGACGTCCATCCCTGCCTGCACCATCCGCAGCAGCGTGGCGGGCTCGCGCGAGGCGGGCCCGATGGTGGCGACGATCTTGGTGCGGCGCATGATGCCCGCACCGTAGCGACGATCCCCGTCCGCTGCGGTGGTCGCGCTTTGGACGGACTTGCTTGCGCGCGATGGACGGGCTTGCTCGTGAGGCTTACCATCGTGTGATGCTCGGACCTTCGCGACCGGTCCCGCGCGTGGGCGCCACGCGCGCGCATCGCCCATTTCGGCGGCTCGTTCGAGCGCGGCACGGTCGTCGGCGTGTCCGAGGAGGGGCGCCGTGTGAGCGTGCGGGGCGAGTCGGGCGAGACGCTGGAGTTCGTCCTCAGCCCCGCGACCGCGCGGTTCGTCGCGGCCGGAGTCGCGCACGGTCCGCGTCTGGAGCTGCTCGGGGCGATTCGGCCTGAGCGCCGGTAGGCGCCAAGGCGCCGTCGGGTCAGGGGGCGCGCACGTCGGGGAAGTGCTCTGCGCAGTGCTCGCGCAGCGCGTCCCTGATCCACGCCCGCTCGGCCGGGCTCGGCCGCGCGATAGCGCGCGAGCAGCTCGCGCTGGCCCTCGATCGGCGCGCCCGCGATCGTCCAACGTCACGGCCAGGCGCTCGAACAGCAGCTCGCTCGCGCGCTGCCAAGCGTCCTCGGCGGTGGCCGCGGCCGGCCCGCCGGTGCCGGCGAGCGTGTCGGCGTACTCGCGTCGCGTGGCCGGCGTGAGCGCGCCGCGCAGGTCAGCGTGTTGCCCTCGGCGTCGCTGTACTCGCTCGTCGGCGCCGTCAGCTTCTCCGTGCGCGCTCCACTCGCGCCAGCGGCGCGCCTGCGGCTGCGCTTACCCATCGGTCGCTGTGCTCTACCGTCAGGCGCCGGTGTCGGAGCCGATTCCCCGAGCGCGCCGGCGGCCTTCAGCAGCTGGCCGCGCACGTCCCCGGTCGACTGGATCGGCGTGCCCTGGCCAAGCCGCGGCGGGCTCCATCTCGGCGAGCTTGCGCATGCTCAGACGGGCCTCGTCGGTGTCGTAGTTGTAGGTCTCCGCGGGCACGCTCGGCGGGCGGCTTGCGAGCCCCACATGTCGATCGTGTAGAAACAGTCGCTCACGAGCGCCAGTCGGTCGGACTCGCGCCACAGCGCGATCAGCCCAGGGGCGTGTCCCGGCAGCTCGATCACCTTGAACCCGGCCACCTCGTCGCCCTCGGAGACGGTGCCGGCGATCTTCACCGGGCCGTCGTCCCAGGCGTAGCGGTGGAGCGCTTTGTGGATCTGTTTGGATCACTTGCGGCAGCCCCGCCAGATCGGCCGGCCAGTAGCGCCAGCCGCCGCTGCCCTCGGCGTCCTGCACCTCGTCGGGGTGGCACCACACGGGCGCGCCGAGGCCGGGCGCGGTGCCGCGGTGGTCGGTGTGGCCGTGGCCGAGCACGATCTCGCTCGATCCCGCCGAGCTTGGCGCCCGGCGCGCGCGACCGCGTGAGCCATCGTGCGCGCGCCCGCGTCGAACATGGTCACGCCGCCCTCGCCCTCGATCAGATACACGTTGCAGCGCCCGGCTGTCCCTGCACGACCCACACGCCCTCGGCCACGAGCTTGGCCTCGGCGCCCGTCAGTCCGTCGCTGACCTTCGTCTTGACGTTGAAGGCGCCGGTCAGCCGCTGTTCGGCCGGCGAGCCCAGCGGCGGCATCATCCCGATCTGGCGCGGCACAGACATCGTGTCGGTGAAGGCGTCGTTTGACTGGATCAGCCCGTCGCGCACCGTCAGCACGTCGACGCCTTCGAGCTCCATGCGATGGCCCGTCGGCGCGATGCCGTTGAAGCGAGCCCGGTCCCGCGAAGGTGCCGCTGAAGCGCCACTGCAGCGCGCAGCGCTCGTCCTCGGCTGGTGGTGGAGACGATCTCCACCTTCAGGTCGGGGATCGCTTCGATGAGGCTGCCGATGAACTCGCGCACGCCCTCGGGGCCGATGTAGAGCCCCTGGCCGCGCACGTCCTCGCGCCCGTCGGGCGCCCACATCGCGGCCGCGCCCTGCACGTCGTGGGCGCCGATCGCTTCGAAGTACCTGCGGGTGACCGCCTCGGCCTTGTTGCCGGTGATCCGGCCGCCGCCGTTTCGCGGCTGAGGCCTGCGCACGTTGGCGGCCGCCTCCTGCACCTTCGTGGCGGCGTTGCTCGCCTTCTCCTCCTCGGCCATCGCTCGCTGTCTCCTTTGCTGACGCCGGCAGAGATACGTAGTCTAGTCTCCGCCGCGTCCCGGCGGCTGCGCAGGAACGACTACTCCGCGCTGGCCGAGGGAAAGCGCAAGCCCGAGCTTGGACGGGGCGAGCGCGTGCTGCCGGGCGTGTACCGCCTGCGCCTGCCTCTGCCCTGGCCGGGCGTGCCGCACGGCAACGCCTGGGCGGTCTCCGCGGGCGACGGGATCGTGCTGTTCGACACCGGCATTCACGCGCCGGGCTCGCTCGCGCATCTCGAACGGGCGCTTGCGATGTGCGGCCTGCGCTGGAGGACGTGCGCCTGCTCGTGTGCACGCACGCGCACTCCGACCACTACGGCCAGGCCGCGTCGATCGTGCGAGCGCGCGGGCTGTGAGCTGTGGATGCACCCCAACTACGAGCACGCGCGGCGCTGGGCGGAGGACCCCGATGCGGCGCTCATGCGGCGTCTGGAGATCGCCCGCCAGTCGGGCGTCCCCGAGGAGCCCCTGCGCCGCTACGCGGCCGAGCGCGGCGGCGATCACGAAACGGGCATCGCCGCGATCGTCGAGCCCGATCGGGCGCTCGTGCCCGGGCGTGATCGTCGCACACCGATCTCGGTCCCTGGACCGTGCACGAGACGCCCGGTCACGCGCCCTCGCACGTGTGTCTGTTCCAACCCGAGCGGCGTCTGTTGATCTCCGGCGATCACCTGCTGGGGCGGATCTCGCTGTACTTCGACTACGGCTACTCGCCCGACCCCGTCGGGGAGTTCGTGCGCTCGCTGGATGTCGTCGAGGCGCTGCACGCGCGCCTGTGCCTGCCCGGTCACGGGCGCACGTTCGCCGACGTGCACGCCCATATCGAAGGCAATCGCACGCTCGTGGCCGAGCGCCTGGCCAAGGTGCTCGAGGTCGTCTCCGCGGGTGACGCGGGCGAGCCTCTCACGGCGTTCGAGATCCTGCCGCGCGCGTACGGGACCGACCTGCCGCCGATGCTCGCGCAGTGGCTGCTGACGGAGACGCTGTCGATGCTGCTGCACCTGGAGGTCACGGGTCAGGCGCTGCGCCTGCCGGGCGAGCCCGAGCGCTGGACCGTCGCAGCCGGATAGCGTTAGGTCGTATGCGCATCGACCAGATCCTCGCCGCGGGCGCCGGGCCGGTGTTCTCGTTCGAGTTCTTCCCGCCCAAAACCGACGCAGGGTGAGCGCAACCTGTACGCGGCGCTCACGGAGCTGCGCGCGTTGGAGCCCTCGTTCGTGTCCGTCACCTACGGCGCGGGCGGCTCGACGAGGGAGAAGACGATCGAGATCGTGCATCGCATCCGCGACGAGTTCGGGCTGGAGGCGATGGCCCACTTCACGTGCGTGGGCGCGACCGTGCCCGAGCTGCGCGGCACGCTCGACGAGATGCGCGCGGCGGGCATCGACAACGTGCTCGCCCTGCGCGGCGACCCGCCCGCGGGCCACGACGAGTGGGTGCAGACCGAGGGTGGGCTCGAGTACTCGCGCGAGCTCGTGGAGCTGATCCGCGCCGACTACCCGTTCGCGATCGGCGCGGCGTGCTTCCCGGAGACCCACATCCACGCGGCGAGCCCCGAGGAGGACCTCGCGCATCTCGTGGAGAAGGTGGACGCGGGCGTGGACTTCCTGATCACGCAGCTGTTCTTCGACAATGCGCTCTACTTCGACTTCGTCGCGCGCGCGCGGGCGGCCGGAATCGAGGTGCCGATCATCCCGGGGATCATGCCGATCACGCGCGCGGGCCAGGTCGAGCGGATGGCGGCCAAGTGCGGCGCGTCGATTCCCGAGGGCCTGCGTCGCCGAGCTTCACGCGCGCGGCGATGACGCCGAGGCGGTGCTCGACTTCGGCGTCGCCTACGCCACGCTGCAGTGCGCGGAGCTGCTCGCGGCGGGCGCGCCGGGGATTCACTTCTACACGCTCAACCGCTCGCCCGCCACGCGCGCGATCCTCTCGGCGCTGAAGCTCTCGCGACCGTGGGAGACGGATGTTCAGCCCACGAGCTCGATCTCGAGCCCCTCGGCGACCCGCGGCGAGCCGTCGGGCGCCTGTAGCGGACGTCCACGGAGTCGTTCTGGCGGTAGGTCCCCACGCCCCATGCGCCGAGCAGCCAGCGCCAGCCGCTGATCTTGTCCTTGCGCAGCTCGGCCTCGAACACGAGCATCCCTTCGCGCACCTGTAGTCGGCTCCGCGCTGCTGGTGCACGCCGTTGAGGTAGACCTCGTAGTCGCCTCTGATCTCGCGGGGGAGCTTGACTCGGGAATTGGGCGCCATGCCGGTGAGATTATGCGCCCGGTCCGGTCACTACGCTGAGCGCCATGCCGGTCTCCCCGCTGATCGTCGACCCGCCGGTCCGCCGCGCGGGCGAGCTGCCATATCTGGACGACACCCTGCGCCTCGTCCCCGAGCCCGGGCGCACGCGCGTGCATCGCCGTGGCGAGCGGCTGTTCGTGCCCGCCGGGCGATGCGCGTCCGGCGATCGAACGTTTCTACCGCCGCGCCGCGCGCGAGGAGATCGGCTCGCGCCTGGATCGCGCCGTGCGCGTCGCGGGCGTCTCATATCGTCGACCTGTCGATCCGCGCGCAGCGAACGCGCTGGGCGTCGTGCTCCTCGACAGGGCACATGAGCTTCAACTGGCGGCTGATGCTCGCGCCCGAAAAAGTCCTCTACTACGTCGTCTGGCACGAGGTCTGCCATCTGGAGATCCTCAACCACTCACCCCGCTTCTGGGCGCTGCTCGAGCGCCGCTGGCCCCGCTACCGCGAGGACCGTGAGTGGCTACGCCATTACGGCGCGACGTTTGGTCATCTAGCGTGCTATCGGCACGTAGTCCAGATCCCGCTCGCCGGTGTAGATCTGGCGCGGGCGGGCGATCTTCTGCTCGGGGTCCTCGACGAGCTCCTTCCACTGCGCGATCCAGCCGCTGGTGCGGCCGATGGCGAACATCACGGGGAACATCGCCACGGGCAGGCCGAGCGCCTCGTAGATCAGGCCGGAGTAGAAGTCGACGTTGGGGTAGAGCTTGCGCGAGGTGAAGTAGTCGTCGTCGAGCGCGCGCTTCTCGAGCTCGGTCGCGACGTCCAGCAGCGGGCTCTTGCCGCGCACCTCGAAGACGTCGTCGAGGTATTTGCGGATGATCCGCGCGCGCGGGTCGTAGTTCTTGTAGACGCGGTGGCCGAAGCCCATCAGGCGCTCGTCGCCGTTCTTGACGCCCTCGAGGAAGGCGGGGATGTTCTCGACGGCCTCGATCCGTCCCAGCATCCGCAGCGCCTGCTCGTTGGCGCCGCCGTGCAGCGGCCCGTAGAGCGCGGCCACGCCCGCGGCGACGGCCGAGTAGGGGTCCACCTGCGTGGAGCCGACCGAGCGCACGGCGCTCGTGGAGGCGTTCTGTTCGTGGTCGGCGTGCAGGATGAACAGCACGTCGAGCGCTCGCGCCAGCCGCGGGTCGGGCTGGTAGTTGAGCTCGGTCATTTTGTACATCATCCCGAGGAAGTTGCTCGCGTAATCGAGGTCGTTGTCGGGATAGACGTAGGGCTGGCCCATGTTGTGACGGAACGCGAACGCCGCCAGCGTGGGCATCTTCGCGAGCAGGCGGATGATCTGCATCGCGCGCACGCGCTCGTCGTGGATCTTGTTCGCGTCGGGGTAGAACGTCGAGAGCGCGCCGACGGAGGCGACGAGCATGCCCATCGGGTTGGCGTCGTAGCGGAAGCCCTGCATGAAGTCCTTGACGTTCTCGTGCACGAACGTGTGGATCGTGATCTCGTCGACCCAGCCCGTCGAGCTCGGCCTTGTTGGCAGGCGGCCGTTGATCAGCAGATAGGCGACCTCGAGGTAGGTGGAGTGCTCGCACAGCTGCTCGATCGGATAGCCGCGGTGCTGCAGGATGCCGGCCTCGCCGTCGATGTAGGTGATCGAGCTGCGGCACGAGGCGGTGTTCATGAACGCCGGGTCGTAGGAGAGCATCCCGAATTCGTCCGCGTCGACCTTGATCTGACGCAGGTCGATCGCGCGCACCGTGCCGTCGGTGATCGGCAGCTCGTAGGTGGTCCCGTGCGGTTGTCCGTCACGCTGAGCGTGTCCCTCGATCCGGCGCCATTGTCCGCCGCAGCCGACGCCTGTCCCTGCGCGTGTGTCTCGGGGGTGCTCATGAGCTGGGTGTCTCCTGTCGTGGGTTCTTTACCCGATTATGCGCGATCCCAGGCCCTGCACCCGGGGTCGGGGGAAGCTTTTATGCGCTCGTTATACGCGCGCTCCGTAGCGGCTTTCGGTGGCCTCGACCTGCCCCTGGTAGTGGCTGCCGAGCTCCGCGTGCCCATAGGGCTTCAGGGCCGGTGCGTCGAGCGTCATGAACGACAGCTGCGCGATCGCCAGGCCCGGGTAGAGCTTGATGGGCACGCGCGTGAGGTTGTTGAGCTCGAGCGTCAGCGTGCCGCGCCAGCCCGGGTCGCAGAACCCGGCCGTGGCGTGCACGATCAGCCCGAGTCGTCCGAGGCTCGACTTGCCCTCGATCCGCGCGACGATGTCGTCGGGCAGCTCGACGTGCTCGAGCGTGCGTCCGAGGCAGAACTCGCCGGGATGGATCACGAACGGCTCGCCCGCGGGCGGCTCGACCTGCTCGGTCAGTCCGCGCGGGGGGTCGCGCAGGTCGATCGCGGTGATCTTGTGGTTGTGGAAGACCCTGAAGGAGCTGCCCAGGCGCAGGTCTACGCTCGCGGGCTGGACCATCGTCTGATCCCACGGGTCGATCTTGATGCGGCCCTCGTTCACCAGCCGGATGATCGTGCCGTCGGAGAGGACCGAGGCGGGGGAGGGACTCTGGCTCATACGCGCGCGGATTCTCGCACGCCGCCGCGTTGCACGCGCGCGCCTCAACGCGCGTGAGTCGCCCGCGGGCCACGAGCGTGCGCATGCGCGCCGGGGAGACGGGCGCGGGGTCGCCGTGCGGACCGCGCCTGCGCGGCAGTCGTGTGCGCGGATGGTGCGGGCGGTGGGGGCTTGGGCGCGGGCCGATGCCGCCGTCCTGGCCGGGCTCGGTCTCGGGGGTCTGCTTGACGGCCCAGCGCACGATCAGGAACAGCGCGACGATCGGGATCTTCAGGAAGAGCATCAGCCAGACGAATGTCCACACGTCCATCGACTCCGATCGTACTACCGATCCGAAGCCCGCGGTCATGCGCGGTGCGCGGCTAGGCGCGCGCGGGCAGCGGGGCGCCGCTGAAGCGGGTGATCTCGCGCAGCTCGTGCACGCGCGCTTCGATCTCCGCGTGCTCCAGACGCGAGACGCGCTCGGTGCCGAACTCTTCGACGTTGAACGACGCGAGCGTCGTGCCGTGGGCCATCGCGCTGCGCAGGACCTCGTCGTCGATCTCGCCGCCGTGTGCGGCGATCGTGCCGATGAAGCCACCGGCGAACGTGTCGCCGGCGCCGGTCGGGTCGAGCACCGTCTCCAGCGGGAAGGAGGGCAGGCTGAAGAAGTCGCTCGGGCGTGAACAGCGCGGCGCCGTACTCGCCCTGCTTGGCGACGACCGCGCGCGGACCCCAGCGCGAGCACCTCGCGCGCGGCCTGCACGAGGTTGGGCTTGCCCGTGAGCATGCGCAGCTCGGCGTCGTTGAGCAGCACGCAGTCGACCGTCTCGATCACGCGCAGCAGCGACTCGCGGGCGGTGTCGATCCACAGGTTCATCGAGTCCAGCGCGACGAAGCGGGCGCGCTCGCACTGCTCGCGCACGCGCAGCTGCAGATCGGGCTGGATGTTCGCGAGGAACAGCACGTCGCACTCGCGCGAGGCCTCGGAGAGCTTGGGCTCGAACTCGGCGAAGACCCCCAGCTGGGTGTCGTCGGTGTGGGCGGTGTTGAGGTCGTAGTCGTAGTGCCCGCGCCAGAAGAACGTCTTGCCGCCGGGGACGCTGCTCGACGTCGTGGGTGTGCACGCCGGGCCGGGCGAGAGCGCTCATCTCGGCGCTCGCCCCAGTCCTCGCCGACGGGGCCGACGACGTGCACGTCGGCGAAGAAGGAGGAGGCGAGCGAGAAGTGCACGGCGGTGCCGCCGAGCATGCGCTCGCGCTCGCCGAACGGCGTCTTGACGGAGTCGAATGCGATGGAACCGACGACGGTGATGGACATGGCGCGACCCTACCCTCGGCGCGGGACCCTCGATAGCCTCGCGGCGGTGGCCGGCGACTGTACGCTGCCGACCGATGCGCGCGATCCAGATGAGCGAGTTCGGCGGACCCGAGGTGCTGGAGCTCGTCGAGCTGCCGATCCCCGAGCCCGGCGACGGCGAGGTCCTGATCGAGGTCACGCGCGCGGGCGCTGAACTTCGCGGACACGCACACGCGCACGAACTCCTACGTGCGCAAGGCCACGCTGCCGCTGGTGCCCGGCGGCGAGGTCGCGGGCACGATCGTGCGCGCCCCCGCAGGCAGCGAGCGAAGGGTGGGTGAGCGCGTGGTCGCGCTGACGGGCACGGGCGGCTATGCGCGAGTACGCGACCGCGCCCGCCGCGCACGTGTTCCCGATCCCCGACGGGGTGGACGACGGGACGGCGCTGGCGCTGATCCTGCAGGGGACGACCGCGTGGCACCTCTACCGCACGGCCGGGCGCGTGGCGGCGGGGCGAGAGCGTGGTCGTGCACTCGGCCGCCGGGGGCGTGGGCTCGCTGGCGGTACAGCTCGGGCACGCACTCGGCGCGGGGCGCGTGATCGGGACGGCCTCCAGCGAGAAGCGGCGCGAGCTGGCGCTCTCGCTCGGCGCCGACGTGGCGGTCGATCCGGCGCCGGAGGGCCTGACCGAGCGGCTGATCGAGGCCAACGGCGGGGAGCCGGTGGACGTCGTCTTCGACATGGCGGGCGGCGCGACCTTCGACGCCTCCTACGAGGCCCTGGCTCATTTCGGGCGGATCGTCGTGTGCGGGATCTCCGGCGAGGAGCCCAACCGCGTCTCGACGGGCTCGCTGCTGCGCCACTCGCGCGCGGTGGTCGGCTTCTACCTGTTTCACTGCCTGCAGCGGCCGGAGATGTTCGGCGAGGCGCTCGCGGACCTGTTCGCGCGCGTGGCGTCGCGGCGAGCTGCGGGCGGTCGTCGGCGGGACCTACCCGCTGCGGAGGCGCCGCGCGCGCAGATCGACATGCGCGAGCGCCGCACGACGGGCAAGCTGCTGCTCGACCCCTCGGCGTGAGTGCCGGCGGCGACGTGGCGCCGCGGGCCTGTGGATCCGCCGGTGCGCAGGTCCGCGGTGCGCACCTCCGGGGAGCGGGCATGTGCGCGTGGCCGGGCCGGCGCGTGCGAGAACATAACCGGGCTTGCGCCCTCGGCCGGATAGGCTGCTGCGCGAGATGAGCAACACGTTCGCCGAGCTCGGCCTGTCCGAGCGCACCCTCGAGGCATTGCGCGATGTCGGGTATGAGTCGCCGAGCCCGATCCAGGAGCAGGCGATCCCGTCGGTGCTGCAGGGCCGCGACGTGATCGGCCAGGCGCAGACCGGCACGGGCAAGACGGCCGCGTTCGGGCTGCCGATCGTCGAGTACGTCGATCCGGAGCTGCACGAGGTGCAGGCGCTCGTGCTGACGCCCACGCGCGAGCTGTGCATCCAGGTGACGCAGGCGCTGCGCGCCTACGGCGCGCACGACGGGCGTGGACGTCGTGGCGGTGTTCGGCGGCGCGCCGATCCGCACCCAGCAGGCGCAGCTGCGCGGCGGCGGGCACGTGGTCGTGGGGACGGTCGGGCGCGTGCTCGACCTGATCTCGCGCCATTCGCTCGTGCTTGCACGACTGCCGCTTCGTGGTGCTCGACGAGGCCGACGAGATGCTTGACCTGGGGTTCCTGGAGGACGTCGAGAAGATCCTCTCGCTCACGCCCTCGGGCCGGCAGACGGCGCTGTTCAGCGCGACGATGCCCCCGCCGATCCGCAAGCTCGCGGACAAGTACCTGTATGACCCGGTGCTGATCAAGGTCGAGGCGAACACGCTGACGATCGACACCGTGGCGCAGTTCCAGCTCCCGGTGGAGACGCGCGGAAGCCAGACAAGCTCGTGGAGGTGCTGCGCGCCGAGCGGCCCGACCAGGCGATCGTGTTCGTGCGCACGAAGATCCGCTGCGATCAGCTGTTCCGCACGCTGCGCGACCGCGGCATGAACGTGCGCGCGCTGCACGGCGACATGTCCCAGGGCTCGCGCGACGGCGTGATGCTGGCTTTCAAGGGCGGGCGTGTGCCGATCCTCGTGGCCACCGACGTGGCGGCGCGAGGTCTGGACATCTCGACGGTGACGCACGTGATCAACTACGACGTGCCCACGAGTCCCGACACCTACGTGCACCGCATCGGGCGCACCGGGCGCGTCGGGCGCTCGGGCCGAGCGATCACCTTCGTGGAGGACCGCCAGAAGCGCGAGATGGAGGCGATCGAGCGCCACATCGGCATGTCGATCGAGCCCTGGCAGCGCGGCGCCGTCGGTGCGCCCACGCCCGTGAAGGAGCGCCCCCGCCGGCACTCCAAGCCGCACGTCTCGAGCAAGCGCAGCGAGGACGAGCGCTACGTCAAGCTCGTCCTCGGCGGCGGCAAGCAGGCAGGACTGCGCGTGGCGGACATCGTCGGCGCGGTCACCTCCTCGGCGGGCCTCGACGGCGAGGCGGTGCGCGACGTGCTCGTGCTCGACCGCTTCTCCTTCCTGTCGGTCCCCGAGGGCGAGGCCGAGCGCGTGATCGGCGCGCTGGACGGCCACGAGATCGGAACCCACCCGCCCCGCGCGCTTAGCCTGGAGCGCGTCCCGGGTTAGCGGGCGCGGGCGTCGTTCAGGCGGCGACAAGCGCCGGGGTCAGCTCACCTGGGCGCAGTCGTACCTCGTGTGGCATCGTGATCTTCAGGTAGCCGTCGCGCTCCAGCAGCCATTTGGCGTTGAGGATCGTCACGCCGATTACGTCTCCACCGGCGTTGTAGCGAACGACGTGGCCCTCATAGGTGCGATCGCCGTCGGCAGCTGTGCGCGATGGGCCGCGGGAGAGGTAGAGCACATCGCCCTCGGCGTCGTAGTGGCTGTCGTCGAAGATGAGGCCGTCGATCTCAATGCTCATGGCGTCCATCCGCTCGGTGGTTGTCTGTAGCCGAACGCGGTCACGATCCGTGCCGGCTGCTCTTCAAAGCTTACGACAGTCACGAACCACCGACTCGGGCCCACGTGTTGCTTGTAGAACTGCTCACGGTGGGGCAGAGGATCCTGTTCCCGGTGTTCGGGTACGCGTACGGCGTGAAGCACCGCATCGAGATGCGCCTCGATCTCATCGTGCTGGGCAAGGATGTGCAAACGCCAGGTGTCCTCGTAGAGGACCACACGAACGCCCTCGGGCGTGGTGGTCTCGGCGTGGATTGGGCGGGAGTCATCGGGAGGCAACCTTCCTCTTGTTCCGACCGTCCATTGCGAGTGGGACGGTCGGTGCGTGTGACCGGTAGGTCGCCGGGATGGTGGCGGCAGGCGAGCGCTATCGTGGCGCGCTCACCCCACGCGAAGGAGGCTGCTGCACGATGTCAACCGCCACGATGAACACCAGCGAGGGCGCGATCGCGTTTGAGCTGTTCGACGAGGAGGCGCCGAAGACCGTCGAGAACTTCCGCAAGCTCGCCTCCGAGGGCTTCTACGACGGCTTGACCTTCCATCGCATCATCAAGGACTTCATGATCCAGGGCGGCTGCCCGCAGGGGACCGGCACGGGCGGGCCCGGGTATAAGTTCGAGGACGAGATCAACCCCCACAAGGTCGTCCGCGGCGCGCTCGCGATGGCGAACGCCGGCCCGAACACGAACGGCTCGCAGTTCTTCATCGTCACTACCGGCGCCGCGCCGTGGCTCGACGGCAAGCACACGGTGTTCGGGCAGGTGAGCGACGGGATGGACGTGGTGGACAAGATCGAGGGCGTCTCCACCGACGGCTCCGACCGCCCGCTCGAGCCCGTGGGCATCGCCACGGTCGAGCTGTCTGAGTAGACCGGGCCGCATGCGGCCCGGTCCGACCACGTACATGTACGTGGTCGCCGACAGGCACATGTGCCTGTCGGTGGAAACGCCGCATGCGGCGTTTCCCGGAGCCGCACATGTGCGGCTCCGCTGGATGGCGCGTGCGCCATCCAGAACAAAACCCAAGACAGGTGTAGCCTCTTCCTAACGAGCGAAACGAGGAGGAGCAGTCGAGATGGCCACCGTCGAGCAGCTGCCGCACGTACACAACGGTCTCGCGCACGCGGGCGAGGAGATCCCCGTCGAGAACCCCGCGACCGGGGGACGCGCGGGCACGGTTCCCGACCTCGGCGCGGCTGCCGTCGCGGAGATGGCGCGGCGTGGGCGCATCGCCCAGCCGGCGTGGGAGGCCTATGGTTTCGAGGGGCGCGGGCGCATCCTCTCGCGCGCTCAGAAGTGGGTCATGGACAACGCCGATCGCGTGATCGAGACGATCATCTCCGAGACCGGCAAGACCTTCGAGGACGCCTCGCTCGCGGAGATCGGCTACGCCGGCAACGCCTTCGGCTTCTGGGCGAAGAACGCCCCGGAGTACCTCGCCGACGAGCGCGTGAAGTCCAGTCAGCTGCTCGTGAAGGGCAAGAAGCTCACCCTCCGCTACCGCCCGCTGGGACTGATCGGCGTGATCGGCCCGTGGAACTACCCGCTGACGAACTCCTTCGGCGACTGCATCCCCGCGCTCGCCGCCGGCAACGCGGTGATCCTCAAGCCCTCAGAGGTCACGCCCCTGACCTCGCTGCTGATGGCCGAGGGGCTGCGCGAGTGCGGGCTGCCCGACGACGTGCTGCAGATCGCCACCGGCCGCGGCGAGACCGGCGCGGCGCTCGTGGAGGAGGTCGACATGATCATGTTCACCGGCTCCACGCGCACCGGACGCAAGGTCGCCGAAGTCGCCGCGCGGCGCCTGATCCCCGCCTCGCTCGAGCTCGGCGGCAAGGACCCGATGATCGTGCTCTCCGACGCTGATCTTGAGCGCGCGGCGAACTTCGCCACCTACTACGGCATGCAGAACGCCGGCCAGACGTGCATCTCGATCGAGCGCGTCTACGTCGAGGAGCCCGTCTATGACGAGTTCGTCGCCAAAGTCGCCGACAAAGTGCGCGCCCTGCGCGTCGGCGCGCCCGCCGGCCCGGGCTCGGTCGAGGTCGGCGCGATCACCTTCCCGCCGCAGCTGGAGACGATCGAATCCCACGTCGCCGACGCGATCGACAAGGGCGCGCGCGTGCTCACCGGCGGGCACGCCCTGACGGGTGTCGCCGGGCGCTTCTACGAGCCGACCGTGCTCGTGGACGTCGACCACACGATGAAGTGCATGACCGAGGAGACCTTCGGTCCGACGCTGCCGATCATGAAGGTCGCAGACGCCGAGGAGGCCGTGCGCCTGGCCAACGACTCGCCCTACGGCCTCGGCGCGTCGGTGTTCTCACGCGATGTCGAGCGCGGTGAGCAGATCGCGCGCCGCCTCGAGGTCGGCGCGGCGAATGTGAACGACGCGATGATCAACTACACCGTGCTCGAGCTGCCGATGGGCGGCGCCAAGGCCTCGGGCCTCGGCTCGCGCCATGGCGCGGGCGGGATCCGCAAGTACTGCTCGCAGCAGGCCATCGTGGTCACGCCCAAGCTCGCGCTCAAGCGCGAACCGCACATGTACCCGTACAAGCGGCGCACCACGCGCATGCTTGCGGGGGTGTTCAAGTTCCTGTACGGGCGAGGGGATAGGGGCTAGCCCAGGGTACGGGCAGGTCCGCGACCAGGACGCGCGTTGAGCGGGGACTGGTTCCATCAAATTGCCGCTTACATAACTTGCCGGCCGTCGGCCGGCCCGCGACCTCTTAAAGATTTGTGTTACGTCTGGCACATATCCGGCAAGCCCACGTGCATCTGTGTGACCGCGCGACTTCGTGGCGTAGCTCTACCCTCCGCTGCGGCGTGGCTCTAATTACGGCCGCGGCGTAGCTCTAATCCCGTCGGGGCGAGGACGCGGGTTGAGCTGCGCTACTGATGCGGGTTGAGCTGCGCCACGAAGTCGGGCGGCGTTACTTCTGTGTGTGGGCTTGCCGGATACGTGCCTGTGACAGATTGAGCTTTAAGATGTTTTGTTGCCGGTCTGCGACCGGCTATACATGTAAGCGGCGATCGATCGCACATAATTTGGCGGGCTGAGTGGTTTAATCACTATGTAGCCGCGCGCGTTGAGCGGGGGCTGGTCCGTCAGATCGCCGCTTACATAACTTGCCGGCCGTCGGCCGGCCCGCGACCTCGTTAAAGATTTGTGTTACGTCTGGCACATATCCGGCAAGCCCACGTGCATCTGTGTGACCGCGCGACTTCGCGGCGTAGCTCGATAACACATCGCCGTTAGCTCTCTGTGTCGCAGGCTCGTACAGCGAGATCCCCAGCAGCCGTTCCAACTCCGGGATCGTCGTCTCCGCGCTCGTGTGATGCACCGTCGCCATGCCCAGCTCCTGCGGCGGGCGTGAGGTTGAACGGCAGATCGTCCACGTACACGCACGCCGCCGCGTCGCACCCCGGCGCGCTCGGCCCCCAGCTCGTACATCCGTCGCGAGGGCTTGCGCATGCCCTCCTCGCCGGAGATCACCACGCCGTCGAACAGCTCCGCGAACTGCTCGTGCGGGTAGCGGTGCACGCCCCACGAGTTCGACACGAGCGCCGTCCTGATCCCGCCCGCGCGCGCCCTGCGCACAGCCTCGACCATCGCCGTGTCCGGTCCCACGCCCGCGAACAGTCCGTCGATCAGCCCATCCGGGCTCGACCTCGAGCAGCGCCGCGAAGCGCGTCTCGAACGCGGGCTCGTCCAGCTCGCCCTTCTCCAGGGCGATCAACAGCTCGCGGAACTGCGGGTCGGCTTTGAAGCGCCCACTCAGCGCCTGCGGGTCGATCTCGGCTTGCAGGCAGTAGGCGTGAAAGGACGCGAACAGGTTGCTCGTCAGCACGCCGCCCCAGTCGATCAGCAACGCCGTGCGGATCTTTGTCGTCTCGGGCCCAGGCATCATTGCCGCCTCGTCGTATCGTCGGCTCGATCAGTCATTACCGAAGGCCACCCCCTCCGCTTGGTTTGCCAGCTCCATGACGCCCTCGCCGAAGGACTTCAAGTACGGGTCGTCCGTCGCACCCGCGACCGCGCGCTTGTAGTTGCCCTCCATGAACACCACCGACTTCCACAGCGCCAGCGTCGTGTACCAGCGCAGGTCCGCCATCGAGCGCCCGGTGCGCTGCTCGTACATCTCGATCAGCTCCCCGCGCGTGGGGAACCCCTCGCGGCGCGTGACCCCGCCGAGGTACTCGCGCATGCCGCCCTTCGGGTCCCCGCCCTCGGTCCACATCATGCACAGGTAGCCGAGGTCCGCGAGCGGGTCGCCGATCGTCGCCATCTCCCAGTCGAGCACCGCCTCCAGGCGCGCCGGCGGGGCCGCGCGCGAAGATCGTGTTGCCCAGGCGATAGTCGCCGTGCACGATCGTCGCGGGCCCGGACTCGGGCATGCTGCTGCGCGAGCCACTCCCCGACGCGCTCCACCGCCGGGATCTCGCGCGTCCTGTTGATCTCCCACAGCCCCCCGAAGCGGCGCACCTGGCGCTCCAGGTAGCCGGTCGGCTTGCCGAAGCCCTCAAGTCCCGCCGCGCGCCAGTCCACCGCGTGGATCTCCGCCAGCGCCTCGATCAGCTCCTCGCCGATCTGCCGGCGCTGCGCGGGGCTGTCGAGCGCGTCGGGGACGCTCGCGACGATCACCTCGCCCGCGATCCGCTCCATCACGTAGAACGGGCACCCGATCACCGCCTCGTCCTCGCACACCGCCAGCACCGCCGGCACGCGCGCGGGAGTGTCCGCGAGCGCGCGCAGCAGGCGCGCCTCGCGCAGCACGTCGTGCGCGCTCGGCGGCAGCGGCGGGCGCGGCGGGCGGCGCAGCACGACCTCGGCGCCCTCGCGCTCGATCAGGTAGGTCACGTTCGAGTGCCCCTCGCCGATCGGCCGCGCCTCGATCTCGCCCATACCGATGCCGTGTGCGTCCAGGAACTCTCGCAGCGGCTCGATCACGAGCAGCGGCGGGCGCGCGTTCCCCGACGCGTCCGCGTGCGTTCGGACGATGTCGTCCGGTGCGACTGCTGCACTCATCCATCCGCACCGTACAACGACCGCAACCTCTCCCGCTCCGAGGTGTCCTAGCCACCATGCTCAAAAACAACTCCGCAGTCCTCTCCCGCACCCTGCCCATCCTGCTCGGCTGCGCGCTGGCGCTCGGCGCCCTCGCGAGCGTTCCCGGCGCTACGGCTCTCGCCTCTCACAGCGAGAGCGTCTACTTCGAGGGCTCCACCGATCTGCTCACCGCGTCCACGCGCCCGCACGCGATCGCCCAGCTGCAGACGCTCGGCGTCAAAGCGCTGCGCGTCGAGCTCTCCTGGTACAACGTCGCCCCCGGCCAGAAGTCGGCCACCAAACCGGCCTTCGACCCCACCAACCCCGCGAGCTACAGCTGGGGCGAATACGACGCGCTGATAGGCGAAGCGCAGCGGCTGCACTGGAAGGTGCTGCTGACCGTCACCTCGCCGGCGCCGCGCTGGGCCACCTCCAACAAGGCCGCGCCCTACGTCACGAGTCCCGACGATCAGGACTTCCAGCAGTTCATGACCGCGGTCGGCCGCCACTACGGCACGAGCGTGCTCTACTCGATCTGGAACGAGCCCAACCACCCCGCGTTCCTGCGCCCGCAGTTCACCTCCAAGGGCAAGCCGGCCTCGCCGCGCATCTACCGCGGCCTCTATCAGTCCGGCTACGCGGGGCTGCAGGCTGCCGGGATCGCCCGTCCGCAGGTGCTGATGGGGGAGACCGCGCCGTTCGGCTACGACACCGTCAACGTGCGCAAGGAAGGCTCCAGGGCGCTGCTGCACGACGTCGCTCCGCTGGCGTTCCTGCGCGAAATGCTGTGCCTAAACGCCAAGTACAAGAAAGCGGGCTCATGCAGCGAGCTGCAGACGGCTGGCTACGCGCACCACGCCTACACGCTGCCGGCGGGCCCCTACTACAAGCCGCCGCAGCGCGACGACGTCACGATCGGCGTGCTCTCGCGCCTGTCGAACGCCCTGAACGCCGCGGCCCGCGCGCATGCGATTCCCGGTGGGCGTGCCGATCTACCTCACCGAGTTCGGCGTGCAGAGCGTGCCCAACCGCGAACTCGGCGTATCGCTCGCCAAGCAGGCCCAGTTCGACGCGATCGACGAGCACATCGCCTGGAGCAATCCGCGCGTGGCGGCCTTCTCGCAGTACCTGCTCAAGGACGATCCCGCTCGGTGGCAAGGCCGGATCGAGCGTCAACGGCGGCACCGTCGGCTTCCAGACCGGCCTCGAGACCGTCTCGGGCAAGCCCAAGCCGCTGTACTCGAGCTGGTCGCTGCCGCTGACCGTCTCAAAGCACGGCCACGGCTACTCGCTGTGGGGTCTCGTGCGCCCGACGCTCGGCTCGACCAAGGCGACGATCCTCGTCAAGCGCAAGGGCGCCAAGAAGTACACGACGCTGAAGACCGTCGCGACCAACGCTCTCGGCTACTGGAGTCTCAGCTCCTCCACCCAGGGCACCGCCTGGCGCGTGCGCTGGGTGAGCCCGAGCGGCGGCAAGTACGATAGGTTCCGGCCGCATCACTCGCCGTCAGCCTGACACGAGCGCGAGGCGAGCGCCGGCCGCATCGCCCTACGATGGGAGGCGATGCCGGAGCTTCCCGAGGTCGAGATCACTGCGCGGTTGCTGGACGAGGCGCTGCGCGGTGCGCGGATCGAGTCGGCGCTCGCGCCCGGCATCAACGCGCTGAAGACCTTCGACCCTCCGCTCGCGGTGCTCGCGGGGCGGACGATCGTCGGGGTGCGCCGACGTGGCAAGAACCTGATCGTCGACATCGCCCCCGCGCCCGACGCGGCGGAGGGGCTCGTGCTGCTGATCCATCTGATGTCGGCCGGGCGCCTGCAGCTGTTTGACAAGCGCGCCGGACCGCGCGATCGCACCTCCCGCCTGCTCGTGCGCGTGCGCGCGCCGGTGGTGAGGCCGTGGAGGGCAAGGAGCGCGAGCTGCGTCTGCGCGAGTTCGGCTCAAAGCAGGCGGCCTGGGTCAAGCTGCTGCGCTCAGGTGAGCTCGAGGCCGACGAGGCGCTCTCGAAGCTCGGGCCCGAAGCGTGGCCGGACCCGCCGCCGCCGGCGCAGGTGCTCGACGCGCCGCGTCCCCTACACACGCTGCTGCGCGACCAGCGCACGATCGCCGGCATCGGGCGCTCGTGGGTCGACGAGATCCTCTGGCAGGCGCAGCTCTCCCCCTACAAGCGCGGCGCCGACCTCGACGAGGACGAGCGCACGCGCCTGCGGGAGGCCATGATCGAGATCCTCGGTGCGGCGATCCTCCACTACGAGCAGGCGATCCGGTTGCCGATTCCCGACAAGCTGCCGATGCCGCTGCGCGTTCATCGTCACGAGGGGGAGCCCTGCCCGCGCTGCGCCACAACCTTGCAAGCCGTGCACTTCGAGGACTACGTCATCGCCTACTGCCCCACCTGCCAGACGGATGGGCGCGTCCTCAAGGACAGGCGTCTCTCGCGGCTGCTCAAGTAGCTGGGCGCCCGCGATCGAAGGGCGCCACGGCCGGCAGCAATCGAATTGGAGACATTCGTCCAGTTAGTATTGACTCGCGTGGGTGTGGCGATTAGGTTTGTGCGAATTGCCCGTAAATGGGGATTATTCTGGCAATCCCATCTCGGGCTCCACATACCGAACGGAGGGATGCATCATGGGGAAGACAGGAATGACTGCTCGCGTCGTCGGCCTGCTGGCGCTCGGGGCAGCGATGCTCGTGCCGGCTGCGGCTGCCGTCGCGCAACCGCAGTATGTAGCGCTCGGAGACTCATACTCCTCGGGAGTAGGCACGCGCGTCTTCTACGAAGAACCCGGCGAATGCGACCGCAGCCCCGACGCCTACGGGCCGAAGATCGCCTCCGCCAAGGGCTACACGCTCAACTTCGAAGCCTGCAGTGGCGCGAAGACGACCGAAGTCAACGAAAAACAGCTCGGCAAACTCAGCAGCTCGACGAGCCTTGTGACGATCACGATTGGCGGCAACGACGCCGGCTTCTCGACCGTGATCCTGAACTGTGCTCTGTACTACTTCACGTGTGGCTCGGCCATCAACGAAGCCAACGAATTCATCGCCAAAAAACTGCCCGGCCTGCTCGAAACGACCTACAAAGACATCCGCGCTAAAGCGAGCGCCGCGCAGGTCATCGTGCTCGGCTACCCGAAGCTGTTCACCAAAGAAGGCGCCACCTGCAATGTGAACTTCCTCACCTCGGGCAACGAGAAGAAAATGAACGAATCCGCTGAAAAACTCGACGCCGTCATCAAGGCGCGCGCCGAAGCGATGAAATTCACCTTCGTCAACCCCACGGCGCCCTTCGAATCGCACGAGGTCTGCGCGTCGGTCGAATGGCTCAACGGCCAGTCCAACCCGCTCTCCGAAAGCTACCACCCGAACGTCAAAGGCCAAGAAGAGTTCACCTCGCTCGTCGAGGCCGCGATCTAGCTGCTCCGGCTATTGTGCGCCCGCGGGCTTGTGCTCCCGCGGGCGCGCGTCGCTTTGGCGGGGCGGCTAGGATCTGCGCGTGATCGAACCAGGAGAGCAGGCCCCCGACTTCGAGCTGCCCGACCAGGATGGTCGCGCGATCAAGCTCTCGGACTACCGCGGCCAACGGGTTGTCCTCTACTTCTATCCCAAGGCCGAAACATCGGGCTGTACCGTGCAGGCTTGCGGCGTGCGCGATCATCTCCCCGACTACTCGGAGGCCGGGGCGGTCGTCCTCGGGATCTCCCCCGACCCGGTCGCGAAGGTCAAGAAGTTCCACGACAAGCAGTCCCTGAACTTCGCTCTGCTCGCCGACGAAGGCCATGCAGTGGCCGGTGAGTACGGCGTGTGGGTGCAGAAGTCGATGTACGGAAAAACGTACTTCGGCAACGAGCGCACCACGTTCGTGATCGGTAGCGACGGCGTCGTCGCGCGGGTGCTGCGCAAGGTCAAGCCGGCCGAGCATGACGAGCAGGTGTTGGCGGCGCTCGCCGAAGTCACGTCCCCGACGACCTAGCGTCGGGCGCTCAGTCGCGCGTACGCGGCCACTCGCGCCCGCCGTTCCGGCGCTCCCCGTAGGCTTGAAGTCGTGCCGGCGATACTCGCATCGACCTCGATCGGCGACAGCCTCACCTCGTTCCTGAACGCCGCCGGGCAGTTCTTCTCCGACCTGGCGGCGATCCATTGGGGCGCGCTGATGCTGGGGCTGGTCTTCTTCGGTCTCAACCTGACGCTGCGCTCGCGCGCCTTCTACCACAGCCTGCGCGCCGCCTATCCGGCATCGCCGATCAAATGGCGGCGGATCTGGGGCGCGTACTTCGCGGCGGTGGGCTTCAACAACGTGGTGCCCGCGCGCGGAGGGCGACCTGATCAAGCTGTTCCTCGCGCGCTCCTCGATCCCCGGCTCCAGCTATCCGACGGTCGCGGCGGCGTTCTTCGTGGAGTCGATCTTCGACGTCTGCGCGGGCGTGCTCGTGCTGATCTTCGCGTTCACCCAGGGCGTGTTCCCCAAGCCTCCGGACTTCTCGAAACTAAGCTCGTTCGACATCTCCTACCTGGCCGAGCACTTCCGCTTCACGCTGTTCCTGATCACGGCGCTGGCGGTCGTCGGGCTGTTCGCGTTCGCGCTGCTGTCCGTGCGCGTGCGCGCGTTCTGGGCGCGCGTGCGCCAGGGCGTGACGATCCTCTCCGACCGTCCCCGCTACCTGCGCGAGGTCGCGGCGTGGCAGGCCGTCGCGTGGATCTGCCGATTCGCGGCCTTCTGGTTCCTGCTCGACGCCTTCAGGGTGGGCGGCTCGGTGCAGAACGTGCTGCTCGTGTTCGCCGTGGGCCAGGTCGCGGGCGCGGTCCCGTTCACGCCCGGTGGCGCGGGCGTGCAGCAGGCGCTGCTCGTGACGGTCTTCGCCGGGACGGCGCCGACGGCCGTCGTCGCGGCCTATTCCGTCGGCCAGCAGATCGCGATCGCCGCCTTCACCGCGACCGTCGGGCTCGGCGCGGTGGTCTTCATCTTCCGCTTTCGCTCGTTCGGAGAAGTGCTCCACGCCGGACGCGCCTCGCGCGAGTCCGAGCTCCAGGACGAACGCGCTACTGCAGACCCTCGCGCGCCTCGCGCACAAGCGTGACGGCCTCGGGGAAGACCCTCGCCATCACCGTCCTGATCTGCTCGGCCTGGGCCTCGGCGTTGCCCTGCAGGTTGACGCGCTCCACGGCCGCGACGGTCATGTCGACGGCGAGCTTGATCGCGTTGTCCGCCCACGCCAGGCGCTGGTTGCCCTGCATCTGCTCGGCGAACTCCGCGAGCCGGCGCTGAAGCTCCTCCGGGTCGCCGAACATGTCGCCTAGGCCGCCACCCTCCATGCGCCCATCATAGTCCGGATGGCCCTGATCGGCTCTGATGATGTCCCTGTTCCGCTGCGGTGAAGGCGTGCCCACCGGTGGGCGCCAGATATTGTGCCCGGAGCGATGCCGAGCCAGACCGAGATCTCCGAGCAGCTCGCCCGCGAGTCCGAGCGACGCGCGCGCCTGGGCGTGCCGGCGTTCGCCGGCGGCTTCCTGTACTTCCTGAGCGCGATCATCGTCACCTCGACGCTCAGCTCGGCGCCGACCGTGGGCCTCTTCCAGGGGCTGGCGCCGGCGCTCCGAGGCGAAGCCAACCCGGCGGTCAGCCCGCGCGCGGTCGAGGTCAAATACATCAGCCACCACGCCTTCGCGCTGATCGCCGGCAGCGTGATCAAGTCGATCGCGCTCGTCGCGCTCACGCTCGTGCTGCTGTTGCTGCTCGACGCCACGCGCTTTCGCCGGCCCGAGACGTGGTCGCTGGCGCGTCCGCTCGTGCTCGTCGGAGGCATCGGCCTGGCGGTGATCAACGTCGCCCACCAGATCGTCGGCTCGATCCGCGCGCACAACTTCGCGGTCGGTCACGACTTCACCAGCCACGCGGTCGAACAGGCGCTCACGAAGGGCGCGCTCAACGTCGGCAGCCAGTATCTCGACCTGCTCGCGGCGCTGGCCCTGACGGCGGGCATGATCGTCGTGTCGCTGAACGCGATCCGCGTCGGGCTGCTGACCCGCTGGATGGGGGTGATCGGGATCTTCTCCGGCATCCTCATCCTGCTGCCGATCGGTGGCGCCACGCTTGAAATCGTGCCCGCCTTCTGGATGCTCGGCATGGGCATCCTCTACCTCGGGCGCTGGCCGGGCGGAGATCCCCCGGCGTGGGCGGCGGGGGAGGCGCGCCCGTGGCCCACGCAGGCCGAGCGCCGCGCCGAACGCGAAGACGGAGTCCGCCGAACGGAACGGGAAGGGCAAGCCTGCGCTCGCGTCCGCGTCGGATGTCGCGCCGCGCCGGCGCAGCCCGTCGGGTCTCCTCGCGCAAGCGCGGTCGCAAGCGTCGCTGACGCGTCGTCGGACTCACCGCGGCGAGCTTGTAGGACGCGACGTCCCATGCCCCGAGACCGGGCCAGGCCGGCGCGCAGGATTCTCGCCGTATAGCGACGATTGCAGCCGGGCGTTTGCGGGAATAATTGTGAGGGATGGCGCGGATCTCGCCACCGGCGTCCGCTCACGGCGATCGGGACGTGCCGCATCGGCATCTTCGATACGCCGACCCGCACGCGGGCCGATGTCATGAAGGAGGACTCAATGGAGGCTGCAACGATCCACCGTCAAGCCCTCGACGCGCCGGCGAAGGAGCAGCGCGCGGGCACGAGCCAACACGGCCGTCGCCGGGTGGAAACCGGCCGACCCGGGACCGCTCGGTCTCGCGGCCTTTGCGATGACGACGTTCGTGCTGTCGATGTTCAACTCCAATCTTGTCAACGGCAAGGGCGTGCCGGTGGTGCTGGGGCTCGCCCTGGCCTACGGCGGCATCGTCCAGTTGCTCGCCGGCATGTGGGAGTTCCGCACCGGCAACACCTTCGGCGCGGTCGCGTTCTGCTCGTTCGGCGCCTTCTGGATCTCCTTCTGGGCGCTGAAGGTGTTCTACGCCAAGCAGATCGGCGGTAACGCCGGTCACGCGGTCGGCGTGTACCTGTGGGCGTGGGCGATCTTCACCGCGTACATGACCGTCGCGGCGCTGCGCGTCAGCGGGGCGGTGCTGCTCGTGTTCGTGCTGCTGACCGCGACGTTCGTGCTGCTCGCGATCGGGGCCGTGGGGCCGCACGAAACGGTCACCCATTGGGGTGGCTACGTCGGCCTGGCGACCGCTGCGGCGGCCTGGTACGCGTCGTTTGCGGCCGTCACCAACTCGACGTTCGGGCGCACGGTGCTGCCGGTCATGCCGCTGAGCGGGCGGTGAGGTGACAGGGCGAGCGTCTCACGCAATCCGACGATCCAGATCCCGTGCGCCGGTGCGAAGATGTGCCGGTGCAGCGAGCGCGCGACTTCGATCTCAGGAGTGGGAGTGAGCAATGGCGACTGAATCCGACATCGGCGGCCGGTGCAGGCGGCGGCGAGTGGGCGAGACGCTCGACGACGAGCTGGCGGCGCTGCTGGAGGTCGAGCGCTTCGAGCCGCCGGCGGAGTTTCGCGAGCGCGCGCTGCTGAGCGACCCGGCGGTGTATGAGCGGGCCGCGCGCGACCCGCAGGCGTGGTGGGTCGAGCAGGCGCAGCAGCTGCACTGGTTCAAGCCGTGGGAGACGGTGCTCGACGACTCCAACCCGCCGTTCTACAAGTGGTTCGTCGGCGGCGAGCTGAACGTCTCCTACAACTGCCTGGACCGCCACGTGCAGGCGGGACTGGGCGAGCGCGTGGCCTTTCACTGGCGCGGCGAGGACGGCTCCGAGCGCGACATCACCTACGCGCAGCTGCTCGCCGAGGTGCAGCGCTTCGCCAACGCGCTGAAGGACCTGGGCGTGCGCAAGGGCGACGTCGTCGGGATCTACCTGCCGATGATTCCCGGAGGTGGTCGTCGCGATGCTCGCCTGCGCGCGCATCGGCGCTCCGCACAACGTCGTGTTCGGCGGCTTCTCCGCCGAGGCCGTGCGCGAGCGCATGGAGTTCTCGCAGGCGCGCGTGCTGATCACGGTCGACGGCGCCGCGCGCAAGGGCAAGACCGCGCCGGTGAAGGATCGCGTGGACGAGGTGATGGGCGACCTGCAGACGCTCGAGAAGATCGTCGTCGTGCGCAGCAAGGGCACGCCGTGTGCGATGCGCGAGGGGCGCGACGTCTACTACGACGAGATCCTCGCGGCCGCCGATCCCGAGTGCCCGGCCGAGCCGCTGGACGCCGAGCACCCGCTGTACATCCTTTACACCTCCGGCTCGACGGCCAAGCCGAAGGGCATCCTGCACACCACCGGCGGCTATCTCACGGGCGTCTCGGCCACGCATCGCTACGTGTTCGACCTCAAGCCCGAGTCCGACGTCTACTGGTGCGCGGCCGACGTCGGCTGGGTCACCGGCCACTCCTACATCGTCTACGGCCCGCTCGCCAACGGCGCCACCTCGGTGATGTGGGAGGGCGCGCCCGACTACCCCCACAAGGGCATCTGGTGGGAGCTCGTCGAGCGCTACGGCGTCACGCATCCTCTACTGCGCGCCGACGGCGATCCGCGCCTGCATCAAGTGGGGCGCGCAGTGGCCGGGCGAACACGACCTCTCCTCGCTGCGTCTGCTCGGCTCGGTGGGCGAGCCGATCAACCCGAAGGCGTGGCTCTGGTACCACAAGGTGATCGGTGGACGAACGCTGCCCGATCGTCGACACCTGGTGGCAGACCGAGACCGGCGCGATCATGATCACGCCGCTGCCGGGCATCACCGACACGAAGCCCGGCTCGGCCACCCATCCCTTCCCGGGGGTCTTCGCGGAGGTGCGCGACGAGTCCACCGGCGAGCCGATCGAGGAAGGGCAGGGACTGCTCGTGCTCACACAGCCCGTGGCCGTCGATGCTGCGCACGCTCTACAAGGAGGACGAGCGTTTCATCGAGACCTACTTCAAGCGCTTCGGCAACGAGACCTACCTCGTCGGCGACGCCGCTCGCCGAGACAGGGACGGCTACCTGTGGGTGATCGGGCGCATCGACGACGTCGTCAACGTCTCCGGTCACCGGCTCTCCACGGCCGAGGTCGAGTCGGCGATCGTCGCCCACCCCGACGTCGCCGAGGCGGCGGTGATCGGCCAGCACGACGAGGACACCGGCCAGGCGATCGTCGCGTTCGTCACGCTGCAGGGCGACCTGGCAGGGCGACGAGCAGACGGTCGAGGGCATCCGCGCGACGGTCGCCGAGCGCATCGGCAAGTTCGCCCGCCCCAAGCGCATCATCTGGGCCGAGGACCTGCCCAAGACGCGCTCGGGCAAGATCATGCGCCGTCTGCTGCGCGACATCGCCGAGGGGCGCGCGCTGGGCGACGTCACGACGCTGCGCGACCCGGCGGTCATGTCGCAGCTGGAGGAGCGCGTCAAGGAGCTGCAGGCGCAGGAGGACTGAGTCGGGGCTGAGCTCGGAGGCCGAGTTGGGCCGAGCGCGGAGGCTGAGCGCGACGGCGAGCGCCCCGGGCGCGGATGGGGCGCCGTGAGCGGCGTGGGGCCTGTCGTGATTGCCGTCCTTGCAGGAGGACAAGCCGGCGGCGTCGAATTGCGACGGCATGCACAGACCATTCGCCGCTCTCGACCGCTTCGCATTTCTCCACAAGGACACTTTTCGGGCGGCGAGGCGCCGGCCCACGCGTGCCGCGCTTGCCGTCGCCGTGCTCGGCGTGAGCTCGATCATGTTCGCGCCCGCCGTCGCCGCGGCCGCGACGCCACCGACGGTCACTGAAACTTTCTCCGCGACCGGCACCGAGCAGTCCTTTACGGTGCCGACCGGCGTCAGCAGCGTGCGCGTGGAGGCGATCGGCGCCGCCGGCGAAAGTGGGTTTGACGGGACGGTCGGCGGCTCGGGCGCAGACGTCGTCGGACAGCTGCCGGTGACGGCCGGCGAGATCCTGTACGTGGAGGTGGCCGCTTCCGGCTTCGGTGGCGCGGGCGCCGGCAACGAGGGCGGTGGCAACGGCGGCGAATGCCTCCGACGTGCGCACGATCCCCATGGGAACGTCCGGCTCGCTGGAATCGCGGTTGCTCGTCGCCGCCGGGGGCGGTGGTGGCGGTGGTGTGTTCGATGAGTCCTCGGGCGGTACCGGCGGCAATGCCGGCGATGCCGGCGTGAGCTCGGCAGGCAGCTCGAACGGCGATGGCGGCGGCGGTGGTGGCGCCGGCACTCTGACAGGAGGTGGCGCGGGCGGCGAAGATTGCTTTGAGCGGGAATCCGGTCCGTGGTCCGGCACCGCGGGCAGCTTCGGTCTTGGCGGCAACGGTGGCGAGAGCTTTGGCTTTCCCTTCACGGGTGGCGGTGGTGGCGGCGGCGGTTACACGGGCGGCGGCGGTGGTGCCGGATCCTGTGAGCCCGGCCCAGAGGCGGTGGCGGTGGTGGCGGCGGTGGCGCCAACTTCGTCTTCGGCGGCGCGACCTTCTACTCGATCGGCACGGCCGCGACGACAACCTCCGCCGAGCATCACGATCAGCTACCCGAGCCCCGCGACGGCGACGCTCGAGGAGACCTCGCTCACGTTCCCCGGCACGCAGCCGCAGCAGACCGTCAGCGCGCCGCAGACGTTGACGATCGCCAACGAAGGCGGCAATCCCGCTGTCGATCACGGGCACGATCTTCGCCGACTCGGTCTCCCCGCTGACCAGCGACCATCCCGAAGACTTCCTGATCGGCTCATCGAGCTGTCTGGGCCCGGTGGTCTTCGAAGCCACCTGTCAGCTGACAGTGCGTTTCGCGCCCCAGGGCGAAGGTACCCGCACAGCGAGCCTTCAGATCGCCAGCAACGCCGGCGCGGGCACGAGCGTGGTCGAGCTCTCCGGCACGGGCGGATCGCTGCCGCAGGGTCCAGCCGGGGCGACCGGTCCTGCCGGAGCGCCCGGATCGCCCGGGCCCGCCGGGTCCTTCTGGTTCCGCCGGGCCCGCGGGAGCGGCGGGCGCCGATGGCGCTGCCGGCGCGGCAGGATCGGCTGGCCTCAAGGGTGCGAGCGGAGCGGCGGGGACGACCGGTCCCGCAGGGCCGCAGGGTCCGGCCGGGGCAACCGGCAAGCAAGGACCCCCGGGGCAGACGGCGGTCTACGAGTGCCATCGCCGTCGCGGCGATGGGCGCTTTCAGATCGCCTGTTACGTGCGTGTGCTCGGTGGCTCGCAGGCGATCACCAGCGCGACGTTGCGACGCGGCGGTGTCCTCTATGCGACCTCACCGCCCGGCACGCTGCCTGCCGGCAAGCCGCTCGTGCTGAAGCTGCGAAAGCCGACGCCCGGCGGTCGCTACACGCTCACCGTGATCTCCGGCGGTCGCGCGCACCGGCAGACGGTCCTGCTCACGCGTTAACGCTGGGTCTCGCGGCGGAGTGTGGGCCGACTCGGCATTGCCGTCACGGCATGCCGTGACGGCCCTGTCCCACTACAGTTTCGCGAGGTCTTCCTTGAGCTGGGTGAGTTTGAAGCCCTCCGGATCTGTGTCTTTGAGGAGGTTCTCGGTGGAGATATAGACCCACGCCTCGTCGCAGTACTTTTCGAAGAACTCGACGGTCATCTGCTGCAGTGCGCCCCAGGTGACGATGTCGATGTTCTGGCGCTTGGCCACGCAGCAGATGTAGTGCCCGCCCTCGATCTGCGCGCCCGGGACCACGCTCCAAGGCTTGCCTTCGTGGAATTGTTCCATCGCAGTCCCCGGAAATTCGATGCCGATGCCGACCGTCTGGAACAGGTACATGGCCTGATAGATCTGCGTGAGGTTCTTCGGCTCGAGTTTGACGAAGGCGCCGATCTTGTGACGTTTCTGAGAGGCGTCGATGATGCCGGTTTTGCGCCGATAGCTCAGCACCTTGCGGACTTCCGAGCCATTGTCGGTCGGGTTTTTGCCGGGAGGTCCGGCGTTTGGATCGAAGCCCGTGCCGGCTGAGTAGTCGCTGAGCACGCCCGCGGTCGTGAACGCCGCGGGATGTCCGCCCTCGGTGCTCAGCAGCATCGTCTCGTGCGCCGGACCCGCCCAGGCGCAGTCGCCCCACTCGTCGTTGCCGAGCATCCCCCAGCCTTTCGGCGGGAAGAGTTTCTCGTGGCCAAATTCGGCCGGTGTCGGAGGAAGCTGGGTAGCGTCCACGTAGTTGGTGAAAAGCAGGTCCTTCGGGTCGTCGGTGGCGGGCTGCTTGCCGAGTCTGAGTCCGGGCATCGTAAGTCTGCTCCTTTGAGACGCTGTCACGCCGGGTTGTCGTCATCTCAAAGTGAGATGATTCTTAGAGATTGACTCTACACGGGTCGGCGCGATTTCGCAATCAATCGAATCTGCGCGATCACAGGTATTTCACATCAGAGCGGGTGCCCTTGCTTGAGGGGCCTCCGGCCGCTCAGACCTTGCGGTGCTCGGGCACCCAGGAGCCGTCGTCCTGGCGGGCGAAGTCCTGGAAGAGGCCCGGCGCCTCGCTCTGCATCGTGCGCGCGATCTCGATCGAACACGAGGCGCAACTCCTCCTCGGCGCCCTCGGCGGTGCGCATCTCGATCACGTGGCGCAGCGTGCGCGCGTTGGCGGTCCAGACGATGTCGGTGCTCAGCCCGATCGGCGCGAGGCGGCGCAGCGCGGAGGTGACCTCCTTCTTGACGTGGAAGGGCACGCCCTCGGCGTCGATGCCGAGCTCTGAGGCCGCGCTGACCTGGAACTCCTCGAGCTGCTCGACGATCGAGATCACCTGCTCGCGCACGGGCTCGAGCGCGCGGGGGCACGCGAAAGCCGATGTCGGCGAGGCGCACGTAGCGCAGGCTCTCCTGGCTGAAGGCCGAGCCGGCGCGATGCCTTACGAGCTCATGAGTGAAAACGCGGCTGACGTTGCGCAGGGCGAAGGAGAAGTTGGCGTGCTCCAGCACGCTGCCGTGGGCGGAGCGCAGGATGTTGGCGAAGTACTCGCGCTGGTCGGTGCGCACGCTGCGTGACGTTCGGGTTCAGGCCCGGCTCCCAGCTGCGATAGCAGGCACGGCCGCCGAACTCGACGATCAGCTCGCCGCCGTTGGGGGCGCCCCCGGACTCCTCCAGGCGCCGCGTAAGCCACGACTCCCCGCCGACGTCGGCCAGATAGCCGCGCATGCCCTCGACGTCGATCGACGGGCGGGCGATCAGGAAGACGGAGGGAGTGGTCTCGTGCATTGGGGGAAGACGGAGGGGGTGGTCTCGTGCATCGGGCCGACGATGCTACATCGCGTGTCGGGCGTCGCGATTGACGGGTATATCGGGTAGCTTGAGGGCCAATATGGCGACCACCGAAGAGACAACAACGACAGCCCCGCCCAGCGCTCCCGTGGCGGCCCGGGGGCTCACGCGCCACTACGGGGAGGGCGAGACCGCCGTGCATGCCCTGCGCGGCGTCGATCTCGACGTGAGTGCGGGGGAGCTCGTGGCGGTGATGGGCCCGTCTGGTTCGGGCAAGTCCACGCTGATGCACCTGCTGGCGGGCCTGGATAAACCGACGTCGGGCACGGTGAGGATCGGCGGCGCCGAGATCGGCGCGCTCGGCGATCGCGAGCTGACGCGACTTGCGCCGCGAGCACATCGGCTTCATCTTCCAGTTCTTCAACCTGCTGCCGATGCTCGACGCGCAGGAGAACATCGTCCTGCCGCTGTCGATCGCGGGCGAGAAGCCCGGACGGGCGTGGGTCGACGAGCTGATGGCGAAGGTCGGCCTGCAAAAGCGCGGCGACCATCGCCCGTCGGAGCTCTCCGGAGGCGAGCAGCAACGCGTGGCGATCGCTCGCGCGCTGATCACGCGGCCGACGATCCTGCTGGCCGACGAGCCGACGGGCAACCTCGATTCGAAGACCGGCGGTGAGATCCTCGACCTGATGCGCGCGTCGGTCGCGGACTACGGCCAGACGACGGTGATGGTGACGCACGATCCGCGCGCGGCGGCGATCGCCGAACCGCATCCTGTTCATCGCCGACGGCCTGATCGTCAAGGAGCTCCGCGGCGCGAGCGCCGCCGAGGTGCTCACGGTGATGGGCGAGCCTCTCGGCGTGATCGCGGTAGCGCTCAAAGGTCTCGCCCGCCGCAAGCTCCGCGCGGCGCTGACCGCCCTGGCGATCGTGCTCGGCGTGGCGATGATCAGCGGCACGTACATCCTCACGGACACGATCAAAGCGGCGTTCGGAACGGTGTTCACGCAGGTCTACAAGCACACCGACGTGGTCGTCACGGGCAAGAGCGCGATCGGCACGGGCAAAGAACGCAACGGCGGCAACGCGGTGGTGCCCTCGCTGCCGGAATCGCTACTCGCCACCGTGCGCGCGCTCCCCGGCGTGGCGCAAGCCGAAGGCGGCATCTCGGACACCGCCCAGCTGGTGGGGCGCGACGGGAAGGTGATTTCGAGCGGCGGCGCGCCGGGCCTCGCGTTCAGCGTGCACGCGCAGGGCAACCAGCGCTTCAACCCGCTGCAGCTCGTCGCCGGCGCCTGGCCGTCGGGGCCGGGCGAGATCGCGATCGACGCGAACACCGCCGAATCCAAGCACTACACGGTGGGCCAGAGCATCGGCGTGATCGCGCGCGGCGCCGCGCAGCGCTTCCGGATCGCGGGGATCGCGAAGATCGGCGGCGTCTCCTCGCTCGGTGGTGCGACGATGGCGATCTTCGACTTCCCGCTCGCTCAGCGGGTGTTCGACAAGGTGGGCCGGCTGGACTCGATCTCGGTCGCCGACAGGCCCGGGCACACCCCTGAGCAGGTCGTGCGCGAAGTCCAGGCGATCCTGCCGCCCGCGCGCGCAGGTGCGCACGGGGCAGGACGAAGCGAAGGAAGCGACGAGCAACACGAACGGCTTCCTCTCGATCATCCAGGACTTCCTGCTGGCGTTCGCCGGCGTGGCGCTGTTCGTCGGCGGGTTCGTGATCGCGAACACGCTCTCGATCACGATCGCTCAGCGCACGCGCGAGCTGGCGACGTTGCGCACGCTCGGCGCGACCCGCCGCCAGGTGCTGCGCTCGGTGATGGTCGAAGCGTTCCTGATCGGGCTGCTCGCGTCGGTCGTGGGCCTGTTCCTCGGCCTGGGGCTGGCGAAGGGACTGAACTCGCTGTTCGTCTCCTTCGGCATCAACCTGCCGCAGGCGAGCACGGTGTTCGCGACGCGCACGATCGTCGTCTCGCTCGTGGTCGGCGTGCTGATCACGGTGCTCGCGGCGCTGCGTCCTGCCCTGCGTGCCACGCACGTGCCGCCGATCGCGGCGGTGCGCGAGGGCGCGCTCCTGCCGCCGTCGCGGTTCGCGCGCTTCGGCACCCCGGCGGCGGTGCTGACGATCCTCGGCGCGGTCGCACTGATGCTGATCGGGCTGTTCGTCGGCGGGCTCTCGACGGGAACGCGGCTGCTCGCGATCGGCTTGGGCGCGGCGGGGCTGTTCGTGGGCGTGGCGATGCTGGCGAAGGTGCTCGTGCCGCCGCTGGCCTCCGTGCTCGGCTGGCCCGCGCGCAGATTCGGGGGCGCCGCCGGGCAACTCGCGCGGGGCAATGCGATGCGCAACCCCACCCGCACGGCCTCGACGGCCTCGGCGCTGATGATCGGCCTGGCGCTCGTGACGCTCGTCTCGGTGCTCGCGACGGGCCTGAAGGCGACGTTCGGGGACTCCGTCAACGAGCTCTTCCACGCCGACTACGCGCTCACGGCGACGAACAACTTCTCGCCCGTGTCGATCGCCTCGGCAGAAGCCGTGCGCGGGGTGCCCGGCGTGCAGGTGGTCTCGGGCGTGCGCGCCGGCCAGGGCCGCACGCGCGGCGGCAAGATCAACGTGAGCGGCGTCTCGCCGGACATCAGCCGGGTGATCGACGTCAAGTGGCAGAACGGCTCGCCGGCGGTGCCGGCCGGACTGGGGCAGAGCGGCGCGTTCGTCGCCAAGGAATACGCCAAAGAAGAACACCTGCGCGTCGGTTCGCCGATCACCGTGGAGACGCCTACGGGGAAGGTCATGCACCTCGGCTCCACGGCATCTTCGCCCCGCCGAAGGGTGGCTCGCCGTTCGGCGACGTGACGATCTCCACGCAGCGCTTCGACGCCGAATACGAGAACCCGCAGAACGTCTTCACGTTCGTGAACATCGCCGGGGGCGTCACCGCCGCGAACACCCGTCGCCTCGAACGCGCGCTGAGCGGCTTCCCCGACGCGAAGGTCCAGACCGAGAGCCAGTTCAAGTCAAGCCAGGAGGAAGGGATCAACACGCTGCTCAACCTCCTCTACGTACTGCTCTCGCTGTCGATCATCATCAGCCTGTTCGGGATCGTCAACACGCTCGTGCTGACCGTGTTCGAGCGCACCCGCGAGCTCGGCATGCTGCGCGCGATCGGCATGAGCCGCCGCCAGCTGCGCCGCATGATCCGCCACGAGAGCATCGTCACCGCACTAATTGGCGCTGCGCTGGGGATCCCCGTGGGGATCGTGCTCGCGATCATGGTCGGGCAGGCGATCGAATACCCCACCTTCACGATCCCGGTCGGCACGCTCGTGGTGTTCGTGATCGCGGCGATCTTCGCGGGCATCCTCGCCGCGATCTTCCCCGCACGGCGCGCCGCGCGGCTGAACGTGCTGGAGGCGCTGCAGTACGAGTAGTTGCGGCGGCAGGACCGCATGCGGTCCTGCCCGGAGACGTGCATGCACGTCTCCGCCGCCGGCGCATGCGCCGGCGGTACGACCAGCCGCATGCGGCTGATCGCGGGCCGCACATGTGCGGCCCGAACATCATCACGCCGGTGGATAAGCTGCCGTGAGCATGGCCGCGACTACCGATCAGGAGCTTGAGCAGACCGCGTGGGATCTAGCGACGCTCGTCGACGGCGAGGGTCCCGAGGGCGTCGAGCGCCGGCTCGCTGAGGCGCTCACCCGCGCGCGGGCGTTCGCTGAGCGCTACGCGGGCAAGCTGGTCGAGCTCGACAGCACGGGTCTGGCCGAGGCGATGCACGAGCTGGGCGCGATCCACGATCTCGTCGGCCGCGCCGGCACGTACGCGGCGCTCGACTTCTCCACCGACACCTCCGATCCGGCGCGCGGGGCGCTGTTGCAGCGCACGCAGGAGCAGGGCACGGCGATCGAGACGACGCTGCTGTTCTTCGAGCTGGAGTGGGCCGCGCTGAGCGACGAGCGGGTCGAGGAGCTGCTCGGCGACGGCGACGGTTCGGATCGCGACGGAGACGGCGACGGTGAGGACGTTCTCGACTTCTGCCGCCACCACCTGCGCAGCGCGCGCCGCTACCGCGATCACCTGCTCTCCGAGCCCGAGGAGAAGATCCTCGCCGAGAAGTCGCTCACCGGCGCGTCGGCCTGGTCGCGGCTGTTCGAGGAGCTGACCTCGGCGATCGAGGTCGAGCTGCCCGCCGGCCGCGTGGCGCTCGACCTGGCGCTCAGCAACCTCGTGCTGCCCGACCGCGAGCTGCGGCGCGACACCGCCGAGGCGATCACCGCGGCGCTCGAGCCCGGCCTGCGCACGCGCGCGTTCCTCTTCAACACGCTGCTCGCCGACAAGGCCACCGACGACCGCCTGCGCCGCTACCCGAACTGGCTGGCCGCGCGCAATTTGTCAAACGAAGCCGGCGACGAGTCCGTGCAGGCGCTGATCGAGGCGGTGCGCGGGCGCTACGAGATCGCGCGTCGCTGGTACACGCTGAAGGCGCGGCTGCTCGGCGTGGAGCGGATCGCCGACTACGACCGCATGGCCGCGGTCACCGACGACGACGTCACCTACACGTTCGCGCAGGCGCGCGAGGTCGTGCTCGACTGCTACTCCTCCTTCTCCCCCGAGCTGGGGGCGCTCGCGAAACGGTTCTTCGACGAGCGCTACATCGACGCCCCCCTGCGGCCAGGCAAGCGCGGCGGCGCGTTCTGCGCCTCGGCGGTGCCCTCGGTGCATCCGTACGTGCTGCTCAACTACACCTCGCGCCGGCGCGACGTGCTGACGCTCGCGCACGAGCTCGGTCACGGCGTGCACTTCGCGCTGGCCGCGCGCCAGGGCGTGTTCCACCAGGGCACCCCGCTGACGCTCGCCGAGACCGCCTCGGTGTTCGCCGAGACGATCGTCTTCGGACGGCTGCTCGCCGAGGACTCGACGCCCGCCTCGCGCCTGGCGCTGCTCGCGGAGAACCTGCAGGACACGATCGCGACCGTCTTCCGCCAGGTCGCGATGAACCGCTTCGAGGATCTCGTCCACACCGCCCGGCGCGGCGAGGGCGAGCTGTCGGTGGAGCGCTTCGGCGAGCTGTGGGCCGAGAGCCAGGCCGAGCTGCTGGGCGACTCGGTGGAGATCACCGACGGCTACCGCTCGTGGTGGTCCTACATCCCGCACTTCATCGGCTCGCCCGGCTACGTCTACGCCTACGCCTACGGCCAGCTGCTGGCGCTGTCGGTGTACGACCGCTACGAGCAGCGCGGCGCGGAGTTCGTGCCGCGCTACCTCGAGCTGCTGGCCGCCGGCGGCTCGCGAAAGCCCCGAGGAGCTAGGCCGCGATCGTCGACGTCGACCTCGCCGACCCGGGCTTCTGGGAGTCGGGCCTCGATCTCGTCGAGCGCCAGCTGCACGAAGCCGAGCAGGCGGCCGAGGTCGCGCTCGGCGGATAGCAGTCACGCTCGCGCGTCTAGTGGAACACCGGCGTCTCGCCGTGTCCCCGGCGGTTGCCGTGTTCGTCGTAGACGACCAGATGGAAGGCGTAGTTGCCGGGCTTGGGCGGGATCGGCGCCCAGAAGGTGCCCGAGATCGTTTCTTCGTAACGCGAAGGCTTCACCTGCTTGACGATCACGCGCTGCCACCAGCTGTTCGGCAGTGGTTCGCCTGTCGATTCTGACCACAGCGTCCACTCGAGGATCGCGTCGTTGCCGACGAAGCCCGTCAGCTTCAGCGTGTATTCGACGTCGGCGCCGAGCAGGTGCAGCTCGTGATCGATGTAGCGACCGCGCGAGTGGGTGAAGACGGCCACGAGCTTCCTCGCGTTTTCCGCCGGGTTTGAGCCGTCGGCAATGATCTGATCGACCGTCGGCGCCAGCGGGCACGACGGTCCGCAATGCGTGGGCAGCGCGAGCGGCGCGGGGGAGGCCTCTTCTTTGCTGGGGCTCGTTCCCGTCGTGGGGGTGGTTTGCGTCGGGCTGCCTTTCTGTTCGCCGCCTTCACTCGGTGCGCTTGCGGTGGCAGACGGGCTTCCCGAGGCCGCCGCGAGCACGCCTTCGACTTCGCTCGTCGAGGCGCCGGTGCCGGTCAGCGTCTGCGCATGCCCTTCGCTCTTGAACGACGTTTCCGGAGGGGGCGGCTTGACGAACGTCACGCCGCTGGGACCGGAATCGCCTTGCGGAGGGCCTTCGTGGACGGTGCCTTCGTGCCGCTCGGAACCGGTGTGGTGGTGCGGCGATTTGTGCGTGCCCCCGAGCCCGGCGCCTTTTTCGCGCGGGTTTCGTTCTTGCTTGGGCCTGCGTTTGTGTGCTTCCGGAGTCGTGGTGGTCGGCGTGGGTTCCGGCGTGCTCTGCGGGTGGGGTTCGGGAGTGCTCGTTGAGGTGGAGGTCGTATCGGGTTCCGAAGTGCCGGACGCGCTCGTGGACCCAGTCGCACTCGTATAGGCGGCAAGCCGGTAGCCCGCTGACAGGATGACCGCTCGGCCTGCGCCGCCCACCTGTGCCGTCTGGTCTCGGGCTTCGTATTCCGCCAGGCCGATGTTCGGGATGAGCGTCACGTCTTCGACACCCGCGAGTAGCCCCGGTGGCGGCGGGGCGGGCTGGAACAACTGCACCAGGCCGTACACCGCGACGATCGCACCGGCGAGAGCTCCGACGCCCAGGATCACGTTGTTCGTGTTCGCGATCAGGTGCTTGACCTTCTTCATAGAAGATGCAGCTTATCGGAACTTGACCGGGTGATTAATTTTGCTTGACCTGCTGCACGAAGCCGGTCGCGCTCGGGCTCTCCTCGTAGTCCCGGCGGCGATCAGGCGCGACTACGCCGCCACGACGCGCTCGACGCGGTAATGGCGGTGGCTGCCGGTCTGGCGAACCTGCCGCCAGCCGTCCCATTCGATGCGCTTGATGATCGAGCGAACCTTCATGCCATCGAAGCTACGCAGCGCTTGGGACGGTACTCTCGGGGCTACGTCCTGGCGCCCTGCGAGCTGTCTGATCCGAGCAGGCGGTTGAGGTCGTCAGTGAAACGTCTGCGTCACGGCCGACTGATCTTCGTGTTCGCCCGTGAACAGTCGCAACGTCAAGTAATAGCTGCCTTTCCTGCGCGGTAGCGGCGCCCAGAAGTTGCCGCGAAACGGTTCGTCACTCGTGGGTTCGACCTGCTTGACGATCACGTTTCGCCACCACGACCGCGGCAGCGGTTTCCCGGTCGCGCCTGAGTCCAGCGTCCACACCACAGTCACCGTCTTGCCCACGTAGTGGCTGAAGTCGATCGCGTAGTTGACCGTGACCCCGATCGGTTCGCGCTTGTGCCCGTCGTTGGCAAAGCGGGTGTCGGTGAATATGCCCGCGATCTCTCTGGCCGCTTCGGCGAGGTTCGAGTTCGTGTCCACGATCGCCTGGTCGATCAGCGGTCTGAGCGCGCACGAGTTCCCGCACCGGGACTGCGCTGAGGCGCCCGTGCCGGTCCGCCCGTTTGCGCCCTCAGCGGCGAGGACGCCCTTGACCTTGGCGAGGACCGCGTCAACCGTGCCCGTCGATGCTCCTGTTCCAACCACGACCTTCGCGCCGCCTTCCTGATGAAACGGAGTCGGCGAAGGGGGAGGAGGGGTGTATTGATCGCCATTCCCATGTACGCCGGTGTTCGAGGTGGCGCCGGTCGTGCCTTTTTTACGCCTGCGTCTCCTTTCTTCCTCTTCTTTGATTTCTTTCTTCCTTTTCTTTTCAGCCGCTTCTCGTTCTCGTTCTCTTTTCTTCTTTTCAGCCGCTTCCTTGGCTTTTTTGCGTTTTTCCTGTATTTCTTTAGCCGTCGGACCGGTCGGTCCCGAGGGTCCGGACGGGCCACTGACTCCGTGTCGGCCCGTGACACCGGTCGTGCCAGTCGCACCGGTCGCACCCGTGGAGCCGGTGGGGCCGTTTGTTTCAGAGCCCGAGCCTTCACCGTTGTCGATCGATACCGTCCCGGTCGCCGGTTGCGTGTCCGCCACGGGCGCGCCCGTAGATACGTACACGGCCAGGTGGATACCGGGCAGAGCGGAAGGCGACGTCCTCGCTGTCGTCCTTGCCGCTGCCGCTGCCGCTGCCGCTGTCGCCGTGGCCGCTGCGTTGCCGGCCATCACGCGGCCGAGCCCCCACCGGGAGGCGCCGCTGCCGGTGACGCCGGCCAATGCCGTCGACTGGTGCAGAGCTTCGTACTGTTCGAGAGGCGTGTAGCCCGATTCCACCTGGGCCTGCCCGAACTTGACCCCGGGCGTGGCGCCGGGCTGCAGCAGGGCCCAGATGGCGAGGATCGACAGCACGGCCCCCGCGGTCCCTCCGATCGCCAGCACAACGTTGTTGGTCTGACCGAGCACCTGCCTGATCGTCCCAATCATGGCGAATACAGCTTATGGGAACAGTCCTAGGAAAGTCAAATCAGCGGGGAAGTTCTGAGCCTCGGAGCGGCCGTACTGAGCTGCGGCTGCTCAGAGCAGCCCGAGCGCGCTGCCGACCCCGTGCACGAGGTTGAACAGCGGCTGGGGAACGATGCCGAAGAACAGGATCGCCGCGCCGGCGACGATCGCCACGAGCACCACCTCGGGTTGGGGTGCCGTGACTGTCGGGGTGGGCTCGTCGAGCTCCTGCGAGCCGCCCGCCAACGCGGGCAGCGCGCCCTCCGCGGGGATCGGCTTCGGCGAGGGGGAGGGGCTTTGCGCGGCGGCATCGGCGTCTTCGGGGCTCGGCGCCTCGCTCATCCACATCGCGGCGATCACCGGCAGGTAGTAGCCGAGCGAGATCATCGAGCCGATCACGATCACAACTCCCAGCCACGTATAGCCGCCCGAGACGGACGCATCGATGAGGTAGAACTTGCCCATGAACCCCGCCGTCGCGGGGATTCCCGCGAGACCCAGCATCGCGAGGGTCATCGGCCAGGCCAACAGCGGGCGTTCGCGACCGAGGCCGCGCATCGCGGTGATCGAGTCTCCAAAGTTCGTTTCTCGCTCGCGCTCGAGGATCGTCGCGAACGCGGCCATGTTCATGAACAGGTACACCGCCAAGTAGAACACCGTCGCCTGCGCGCCCAACTTGCTCGCGACGACGACCCCCGCGAGCATGTAGCCGGCCTGCGCCACCGAGGAGTAGGCGAGCATCCGCTTCAGCGAGGACTGCCCCAAAGCGCCCACGTTGCCGACGACGATCGTGATCGCCGCGAGCACAGCCACGGCGATGCCCCAGCTCGCGTGCGCTTCGATCAGTGCCACGTCGAACAGGCGCAGGAACACGCCCAGCGCGGCGACCTTCGTCGCGACCGCCATAAATGCCGTCACCGGCGTCGGCGCGCCCTCGTACACGTCCGGCGTCCACTGGTGAAACGGCGCCACCGAGGCCTTGAAGCAGAGCCCTGCCACGCACAGCGCGATGCCCGTCAGCGTCAGCGGATCGGTCGCGAGGTTGCCGCTCGAGAGCGCGCTGTCGATCGCCGTGAAGTCCGTCGCTCCCGTCGCGCCGTAGATCAGCGCCAGCCCGTACAGCAGCGTCGCCGAGCCGACCGAGCCGACGATCAGGTACTTCAACCCCGACTCCAGCGAGTGCTCGCGTTTGAGCTCCGTCGCGCACAGCACGTACAGCGGGATCGACAGAAGCTCGAGCCCGAGGAACAGCGCGACCGTGTTCTGCGCCGCCGCCAGCAGCGACATCCCGCCGATCGAGGTCAGCAGCAGCGCGTGCCACTCCCCGTGCGCGGCTTCGCGCGCAGCGAGCGAGCGCCACGCCAGCAGCACCGTGCAGACCCCGCCCGCGACCAAGATCAGGTTCAGCGTCAGCGACAGGCCGTCGATGCGCAGCGCCCCCGCGACGATCGACTTCTCCGCGCCCCACTGCCAGATCGTCAGGCCCGCCGCGGCGCCCAGTGCGAGCAGGCTGAGCGCGGGCACGAGCTGCGCGCGGATCCAGCGCGAGCCGAGCAGGCCGACGAGCAGCACGATCGCCGCGCCGCCCAGCAGCGCCATCAGGGGGGAGAGGGCCGCGAAGTCGACGTGCGGGCCTTTCAGGGTGGCCGTGGCCAGCTGCGGCGTGAGCGATGAGAGGGCTTCGCTCATTCGCCCGTACCCGCCGTCTTGCCTTCTTCGTAACACGTCGCGTAGGCCCCGTTTGGTCCGCAGTAGCGCGGCGCGCTCGCCACGCTCGGGCGCCCCGGCACGACCTTCGCCAGCGCCGGCGGGGGTGGGTCGGCGAGGGCTTGAGCGCTCGCCACCGCGGCCTTTGTCGAGCCTTCGCTGCGCTTGAGCGCCAGCTGCGGGTAGATCGCCATGAACACGATCACCGCCACCAGCGGCACCAGCACGAGCCCGTCGCGCCAGGAGATCTCATGAGAGTCGACGTCCTTGCCGACGCGGTTGTGCATCGCGCGGATGAACAGCCGCAGCGCGTACACGCTCGCCATCACCACGCCCGCGAACGCGATGATCGCGATCGCGAGCTTCGTCTGGAAGACCCCCAGCAGGATCATGAACTCGCCGACGAAGTTCGCCGAGCCCGGCATCGCCAGCGTCGCCAGCGAGACGATCAGGAAGACCGACGCCAGCACCGGCGCGCGAAACGCGATCCCGCCCATGTCGCGCACGTCCTCCGAGCCGCCCGCCCGGCGCGAGAGGACCGCGACGATGAACAAGCAGCGGCGCGACCACCAGCCCGTGGTTGACCATCTGCAGCAGCGCCCCCTGCGCGCCCTGCGGGTTCAGCGCGAAGATCCCCAGCGTGATGAACCCGAGCTGCGCGACCGACGAGTACCCGGCGATCAGGCGCGCGTCGGTCTGCGTGAACGCGACGGCCGACCCGTACAGGATCGAGACCAGCGCGATGATCAGCATCAGCGTCTGGAAGTGCGCCGCGCCCTGCGGGAACAGCGGCAGCACGATCGCCAGGAAGCCGTACGCGCCGACCTTCGAGAGCACGCCGCTGAAGACCATCAGCACCTCGATCGGCATCGCCCGGTACCCGTCCGGCATCCACCCGTGCAGCGGGAACGCCGGCATCTTCACCAGGAACGCCGCGGCGAAGAACAGGAAGATCCACTCCTGCGAGCCCCTGCTCAGGGGCAGCGCCTGCAGCGAGCGAGAGCACGAACGTGATGTGCCCGCCGCCCTGCTGGGCGGCCAGCACACCGGTGGCGATCGCCGCCGCGAGCATCAACAGCGAGCCCACGAGCGTGTAGATGACGAGCTTGATCGTCGCCCTCACGCGCTCCTCGCGCGTGCCCCGACCCCACATGCCCGTCAGGAAGTAGAACGGGATCAGCATCAGGTCGAAGAACGCCACGAACAGCGCCAGGTCCTGCGCGAGCAGCGCCCCCAGCACGGCCGACTCGGCGAGCATGAAGAAGAACCAGAACAGCCGCGGGCGCTCCCAGCTTCTGAGGTTCGCGGCGATCGTCGCGGCCGCGAACAGCAGCGTCGTCAGGCCGACCAGGAACACGTTCAGACCGCTGACCCCGAGCTTGTAGTGGATGCCCAGTTCGCTGATCCACACGACGTCCGTCACGTGCGTCAGGCCGCTCGTGCCGGGCGAGTAGTCGGCGATGTAGCCGATCGCCAGGCCCAGCGCGCCAGCGTGCCGATCAGCGCCAGCACGCCGGGGATGTCCCAGCCGCTGCGCTCGCCATCGGTGCGGGCATCGTGCCCGGACGTCGGCGACGTCGGTTTGCACGCGCTCGGCGCCATCGTCGTCGCGGGGTGGTCTCGGCGCCGCGGAGCGCGCCCGATCAGCGTGCACAGGATCGCGCCGAGCACGCCGCACGCAGGGGCAGCCAGATCAGGATCGAGAGCGGCGGCATCAGCGTCTGCAGCAGGAAGTAGAGGGAGACGCCCGTCACGCCCAGCACGAGCAGCGCGGCGTAGTAGCGCAGGAAGCCGCTCTGCACCGCGCGCACCGCGGCCGAGCCCGCGCGCACGATTCCCGTGGTGCCGCCCACGAGCGTGTCCTGCACGAACACGCGCTCGAACGTGCCCGTCGCGAAGCGGCCGAATGCCGCGGCGGGGCGCACGACGAGCGCGTCGATCAACTCGTCGAAGTACCACTTGTGCGCGAGCAGCTCATATACGGCTCCGAAGCGCTCGCGCGCGCGCACCGCGAACGCCGGGTCCTTGACCCAGATGCGGTAGGCGATCGCGATGCCCGTCAGGCCGAGCGCCGTGCCCAGGCACAGCCCGAAGATCAAGCAGCCCGTCGCGCGTGTGCGGTTCATACAGCGGCGAGCCCGCGAACGTCGGGCGCAGGAAGTTCGTGATCACATCGTCGACTTCCGGGATCTGCACGAGCCCCGCGCCGACCGCGCCGATCGCCAGCACGGTCATCGCCACCTTCATCGGCAGCGCCCGCTCGGCGATCGTGTGGTGCGGGCCGGGGAAGCCCACGTCGGTGTCCTCGACCTCGCCGTTGGCCGGGTTCGTCGGCTGCTCTGAGTGGTGCAGATGGCCGGCTTCGAGCTCCTGCGCCTCCTTCACCGGGTCGCCGTAGAACGCGCGGAAGATCATCCGGAACGTGTAGATCGCCGTGATGAACGCGCCCGATGTAGCCCATCACGTACAGCGCCCAGTGCCAGCCGCCGCGCTCCGCCGTGACGAGCAGGATCTCGTCCTTGGAGAAGAACCCCGAGAACGGCGGGATGCCCGACAGCGCCAGGCCGCCGATCACGAAGCACGCGAACGTGAACGGCAGCGCCTTGCGAAAGCCGCCCATCTTCTCCAGCGACTGCTCGCCCGCCATCGCGCCGATGATCGAGCCCGCGCCCATGAACAGCAGCGCCTTGAAGAACGCATGCGTCATCAGGTGGAACATCCCCGCCGCGTACGCGCCGACGGACTCGCCCATGATCATGTAGCCGATCTGCGACATCGTCGAGTAGGCGATCACGCGCTTGATGTCCGTCTGCACGAGCGCGATCGTGCCCGCGATCAGCAGTGTGCATCGCGCCGATCACCGCGCCCGTGTCCTGCGCGGCCGGCGCCAGTTCGAACAGCACGTGCATGCGCGCGATCAGGTACACGCCCGCCGTGACCATCGTCGCCGCGTGGATCAGCGCGCTGACCGGTGTCGGGCCCTCCATCGCGTCGGGCAGCCACGTGTGCAGCGGGATCTGCGCCGACTTCGCGATCGCCCCGACGAGCAGCAGCAGGCAGCCCGCGACGATGTCCGCTTCGCCGGAGTGGAAGACGTGCGGCGCCGCCGCGAACGTGCCGAGGAAGTCGAGCGTGTGCGTGTGCTTGAAGATGAAGTACGTCCCCAGCACGAGCCCCGCGTCGCCGAGCACGTTGATCACGAACGCCTTGATCCCCGCTTTCGTCGCCGTCGTGCGCCGGTACCAGAAGGAGATCAGCAGGTACGACGCCGCGCCGACCAACGCCCAGCCGACGATCAGCAGCAGGAAGTTGCCCGCCAGCACCAGCAGCAGCATCGCGAACACGAAGAAGTTCAGGTACGCGAAGTAGCGCGCGAACCCGCGATCTTCTTCGAGGTAGGAGATCGAGTACAGGTGGATCATGCTCGAGATCCCGCTGACGATCAGGATCATGAACACCGACAGCGGGTCCACCAGGATCGACACCTTCGCGTTCACGCCCGACCGTGTTCGCGTAGTTCCAGAGCGTCGAGGTCAGCTCCTGGTGAGACGTCGAATGGCCCTCCAGCGAGATCAGCGCGCCGAGCGCCGCCACGAACGCCAACGCGATCGCGCCCGTGCCGATCACCCCGGCCGAGCGACCCGGGAGCACGCGATAGCCGAACCCGATGATCAGCGTCCCCAGCAGCGGGAACAGCAGCACCAGCCAGCCGTAGGTCGTCGTGGTCATCAGCCCTGCAACTCCCGCAGCTCATCGACGTCGATGGGGAGTTTGCGGCGGTGGATCGCCACGACCAGCCCCAGCCCGATGCACACCTCGCAGGCCGCGACCGTCATCACGATCAGCGCGAAGATCTGCCCGTCGCCGTTGCCCCACATGCGCGAGAACGCGACCAGCGCGAGGTTCGCGCCGTTGAGCATCAGCTCCAGGCACAGCAGCACCACCAGCGGGTTGCGCCGCACCATCACCCCCGCCGCGCCGAGCGAGAACACGATCGCCGAGACCGCCAGATACCAGCCGATCGCCATTACCAGCCGCCGTCCTCGATCGCCCGCACCGGCTGCCGTCGTCGCAGGGGCGCCAACCGGCTCGCCGTCGTTCCGTTCGCGCGCGCGCGCGATCGCGAACGGAACGCCGCCGACGCCCTCGGCCATCGTCCCCGTCTCGCGCGGGCGGATCAGATCGAGCGGGGTCAGCACTGCTCGTGCGTCGCCCTCGCCGTCCTCGTCGATACCCCCGCGCCGACGCGCGAGCACGACCGCGCCGACGGCCGCGATCAGCAGCAGCAGCGAGGCGACCTCGAACACGAGCAGAAAGCGCGTCAGCAGCAGCTGGCCGATGTAGGCGGGCGTGCCGAACGCCTTCGGGCCCGGCGCGTACGGCGCGCCGTCGCCGCCGACGGCCTTCAGGCCCGTGCCGAGCAGCGCGATCAACAGCTCGACGCACAGCGCGCCGCCGATGATCGCCGCGCCGAGGCGCAGCTGCGCTCCCGCCGGGCCGCGCCCCCGCAACAGGTCTCCGATCGGCTCCTCGCGCCCGCCGACGTAGGCGACGACGAACACGTACAGCACCATCACCGCGCCTGCGTACACCACCACCTGCACCGCCGCCACGAATTCGGCGCGCAGCAGCAGGAACAGGATCGCCAGCGACAGCAGGTGGGCGACGAGCGCCAGCACCGCGAAGAACGGGTCGCGCAGCATCACCACGCCGACCGCACCCGCGATCGCGCCGAAGCCGGCGAGGAAGAACATCAGCGTGCTCATCGCGCTGAGCTCCGGCCGGTCCCTGCCGTTGCGGAGGGGGTGGCGAGCACGGCCGTCGCGAGCGGGTGTGCGATCGCTTTCATTCGCCCTCGTTCCTCAGCGGCGTGCGCTCCAACGGCTCGGCGAGCAGCATCTCCTTGGTGAAGATCAAGTCCGTGCGGTCGTAGTCCGAGAGCTCGTAGTCGTGGCCCATCGTGATCGCGTCGAACGGGCACGCCACCTCGCAGTAGCCGCAGAAGATGCACCGCGAGAGGTTGATCTCATACACCGCCGCATAGCGCTCGCCGGCGGACACGCGGTGCTCGGGCGTGTTCTCCGCCGCCACCACGCGGATGCAGTCGGCCGGGCAGGCGGCAGCGCACAGCGAGCAGCCGACGCACTTCTCAAGGCCGGTGTCCTCGAAGCGGTGCAGCTTGTGCCGGCCGCGAAAGCGCGGGTAGACGGGGGTCTTCTCCTCCGGGTACTGCACCGTGACGGGCTTTTCCAGCATCCGCCCGAACGTCGTCTTCAGTCCGCGCACCGTCTCGCGAAATGTGCGCCAGGTGCCGCGCGCCGGGCCCGGCGCGGGGGTGCGCATGACCTCGATCACATCATCGCCCGGATCCCAGGCCGTGACGGTTATGCCGCCGGCGGGCGCGGACGGCAGTTGGGGAGCAGCGTCCGGGGACAGCGGGGTCGGCAGGGGAGTCTCCTCGGGCATCAGTGCGTCACCACCACGAGCACTGCCGTCACGAGCGCGTTCAGCGTGGCCAGCGGCAGCAGCACCTTCCAGCCGAAGCTCATCAGCTGGTCGTAGCGCAGCCGCGGCAGCGTCGCGCGCACCCAGATGAACAGGAACGTGAACAGCGACATCTTGAACAGCACCACGAACGGATCCACCCAGCCGGGCGGGTGGATGCCGAACGGCAGCAGCCAGCCGCCGAGGAACACGGTCGTGACGATGCCCGAGACGACCAGCACGTTCAGGTACTCGGCGAAGTAGTAGGAGGCGAAGCGCCCGCCACCGTACTCGGTGTTGTAGCCGCCGACCAGCTCCGCGTCGGCCTCGGTCAGGTCGAACGGCGCGCGGTTGGTCTCGGCGAAGCTCGCCGTCAGGAAGATCAGAAAGCCGAACAGCTGCGGCACGATGAACCACATGCCTTTCTGCGCTTCCACGATCCCCGTCAGCGACAGCGTCTGCGCGGTCATGATCACCCCGACCAGCGCCAACCCCTGGGCGACCTCGTAGGAGATCAGCTGCGCCGCGCCGCGCATCGCGCCGAGGAACGAGTACTTCGAGCCCGAGGACCAGCCGCCGAGCATGATCCCGTAGAAGGCGATCGCGCCGAACGCGAACAGGTACAGCGGGCCGATCGACACGTCCACCCCGTACAGCCCCACGGGCTTGCCGAAGATGTGCTGGACGTTGCCGAACGGGATGATCGCGAATGCCGCCACCGCCGTCACGATCGAGATCAGCGGCGCCAGCGCGAACAGGAAGCCGACCGAGGTCCTCGGGCGAAATTGCTCCTTGGTCAGCAGCTTCAAGATGTCCGCCAGTGGCTGCATCGCGCCGTAGGGGCCGATGCGGTTCGGTCCGTAACGCGCCTGAAAGCGTCCCAGCAGCTTGCGCTCGGCCAGCAGCACCACGGGCACCAGCTGCAGGCCCACGGCGAAGATCACGATCGCCTTCAGGACCTGGATCCACCATTCTTCGTAGTAGCCGACCACACCGAGCGTCATGCCGGCACCGCCACACCGATGCGGCTCGCCAGGTCATCGAGCACATGCCGCTCGTCGCGCGTCTGTCCGACGTGACGCACGCCGCGGCGCACGTGCTGCACGCGCCCGTCCGGATGCGTGACCTCACCCTGCTTCTCGGGGTAGGACTCCGCGGGGAACACCACGTCGGCTTGCTCGCGCAGTGCATCGCTCAGATGGGCCGCGTGGGCGATGACCGTGCCTGACCCCTCGCCGGGCGGGTCGACGCCGAGCAGGTACAGACAACTCAGCTCGCCGTTGCCCGAAAGCCTTCATGATCCCCGGCGTGTCGAGCCCCTCCTCGGCGATCTCGCTAAGACCCGGGCCGGCATTGGAGAGCACGCCCGCCTCGCGCAGGCCGCGGCCATTGGCGTGCGCGGGCACTTCGAGCAATCCGGCGCCCTCGATCTCGACAAGCCTCAGCGCCGCGGCCAGCTCGAGAAGTGCTTGGACAGCCTGCTCGCCATCGGCTCCCGCGGCCAGGCGTTCGTGCCAGAGCACCACGATGTCCCCCCCGCCGGCCTGGCGCAGCTCCTCGAGCAGCTCGCTGCGCCGCGCCTCGTCGAGCAGTTGCTCGCGGCCCGCGCGCACGACCTTCATTCCGTGGCGGCGCGCGCCCTTGCGCAGGCGCAGATCGAGGATCGGTGCGTCGGCGATCGGATCGCAGTCAAGTACCAGCACGGTATGTGCGAACTCCAGATCTGGGACCTTCGCCTGCAGCGCCGGCGCGGCCAGTGCGCGATGTGCCTCCAGCTCGAGCCTGCCCGCGGGGCGCGAGTCAAGGTGCGGCGAGCTCAGCACCTCGCGCATCAGGCGGCCCAGCGCGAGCCCCTCCTCGTTGGTTGCGCCGCCGCCGGCGAGCGCTCCCGTGCGCGCCCCCGCGCGGGAGAGGTGCGCGGCGGCCTCCGCCAGCGCACGCTCCCACGAGACCGCGCGCAGCTCGCCGCCGTCGCGCAGCAGCGGCTCGGTAATCCGCTCCGCCGCCGACTCCGGGAAGGCGAAGCGACCCCTGTCGCACAGCCAGCCGTCGTCCACCTCCGGGTTCTCGCGCGCCTGTACGCGCAACACGCGCTCGTCGCGCACCGTCAGCATCACGTTGCACTGCGACGGGCACAGCGTGCACACCGAGCCCGCGTCCTCGATGTCCCACGGGCGCGCTCTGAACCGGTAGGGCCGCGAGGTCAGCGCGCCGACCGGGCACAGTTCCACGATGTTGCCGCTGAACGGCGCCTCGTAGGGGTGGCCGTCGAACGTCGAGACGTAGGAGTGCGCGCCGCGCTCCAGCAGCACGAGCTGATGGTCTTCGGAGATCTCCTGGCTGAAGCGCACGCAGCGGTAGCAGAGGATGCAGCGCTCGCGGTCGATCGCGATCTTCGAGGAGAGCTCGAGCGGCTTGACGAAATGGCGCTTGGGCTCCACGAACCGCGAGATGCCCGGGCCCCAGCCGAAGGTGATGTCCTGCAACGGGCACTCCCCGCCCTTGTCGCACACCGGGCAGTCCAGCGGGTGGTTGATCAGCAGGAACTCCACCACCGCGCGCTGGGCCTCCTTGACCCGCTCGGACTGGGTGTTGACGACCATCCCGTCCTTCACCGGCGTCGAGCATCCCGTCTGCAGCTTGGGGATGCCCTCGACCTCGACCAGGCACATGCGGCACGCACCCACCGGATTGCCGAGTTTCGGCTCGTAGCAGAACACCGGGATCTCCACGTCGCCGTGCTTGGCGGCGTCGACGAGCATCTGGTTCTCCGGCGCCTGCACCTCCCGGCCGTCGATCGTGAAGGTGATCGTCCTCGACTGTGGCCTCGGCATCAGAGCACCGCCCCGACAGGCACCTGAGCCTGCAGGCGCCGGCTCTCGATGTGCGCTTCGAACTCGTCGCGGAACTTCGCGATCATCGAGCCGATCGGCATCGCCATTGCGTCGCCCAGCACGCACAGGCAGTGGCCGATGATGTGCTCCTGCACGCTCGCCATGATCTCGAGGTCCATCGGCGTGGCCTCGCCGCGGTCGATCCGCTCGAGCATGTGCACCGTCCAGTTCGTGCCCTCGCGACACGGGGTGCACTTGCCGCAGGACTCGTGCCGGTAGAACTTCGCCGTCTTCAGCGCCACGTCCAGGATCGGCGTGGAATCGTCCACCACGATGATCGCGCCCGACCCCAGCATCGAGCCGGCCTTCGCCATCGACTCGAAGTCGTAGGGGACGTCGAGATCCTCGGCCGTCAGCACCGGTGAGGAGGAGCCGCCCGGGAACCAGCACTTCACCTCGCGACCCTCCTCGGGTCCGCCCGCCAGGCCGTAGACGATCTCGCGCGAGGGGATGCCCAGTTCGATCTCGTAGTTGCCCGGCCGGCGCACGTGGCCGGAGACCGACACGACCTTCGTGCCCGTCGACTGCTCGGTGCCGAGCTTCGCGTACTCCTCGCCGCCCAGGCGGATGATGCTCGGCACGGTCGCGAGCGTCTCCACGTTGTTGATCAGCGTCGGCCCCTGATACAGACCCTGGTTGGCCGGGAACGGAGGCTTCAGCCGCGGGTTGCCGCGCTTGCCTTCCAGCGAATCCAAGAGGCCCGTCTCCTCGCCGCAGATGTAGGCGCCCGCGCCGCGGTGCACGACCAGCGACAGTGAATGGCCCGAGCCGAGGATGTCCTCGCCGACATACCCCGCCTCGCGCGCTTCGCGCAGCGCGCCGTCCAATACGTCCGCCTGCTGCACGTACTCGCCACGGATGTAGATGAACGAGCGCGTCGCCCCTGCCGCGAAAGAGGCGACGATCAGCCCCTCGAGCAGCATGTGCGGGTTCTTCTGCATCAGTTCGCGGTCCTTGAACGTCCCCGGCTCAGACTCGTCGGCGTTGCACACCAGGTACTTCTCGATCGACCCATGCGGCAGGAACGAGACCTTCTTGCCCATCTGGAACCCCGCGCCGCCGCGCCCGCGCAGGTTCGAGGCTTCGAGCTCCTTCAGCACCTCCTCGGGGGTCATCGCAAGGGCCTTGCGCAAAGCCCCGTACCCGCCGCGCCGTTCGTAGACGGCGAGCGTGTTCAGCCCCGGCTCGTCGATCTGGTCGAACAGGAGCGTCTCGGTCATGGGTTCACCGCCCGTGAGGGGATGTGGGTATGGCTTTGGGTCGCATCCGCGCAGGTCGGTCCCGCCCCGAGCGGGTTGGCGCGGGGCGTCCGGCCCCGCAAACACGCGTGTTCGGCGATCATGCGCCCGCCTTTGGGTCCGCGCATGCGCGGCGCACCAGCTGCTTGTCCGGGAGCACGTCCCGGCCCGCGCGCACGTCCTCCAGCAGCCGCGGCACGTCCTCGATCTCCAGTGGCCCCACGTACACGCCGTCCACCGAGGCCATCGGCGCGATGTCGCACGCGCCCAGACACTCGAACGCGCGCACGTTGAACGCCGCGTCATCGCCCGCCGCCTCGCTCATCGCCGCATACAGCGCATCCGCGCCGCGCAGCGAGCACGAGATGTTCGTGCACACGTACACGCTCGTCCTGCCCACCGGCTCGCTCTCGAGCATGTCGTAGAACGTCACCACCGCATCCAGCTCCGCCGGCGTCACCCGCATCACGCATGCCGCCTGCTCGATCGCCTCCGGCGAGCACCACCCATGAACGCGCTGTACCGCCTGAAGCGCCGGCAGCGCCGCCGAGCGGCTGTCCGGATACAGGGCCATGTGCGCTTCGATCTCCCTGCGCAGCTCCTCGGGCACCGGCGTCGCTCGCGGGATCGGGGATCGTCGCCGGATCCTTCTTCAGATCGGCCGGCTGTGTCCCAGCCCCGGGGGGCGACGTAGCTGCTCATCGGTCGATTCCCCCGAGAATCGGATCCAGCATTGCCGTGGTGGCGATCATGTCGGCGATGTAGCTGCCGCGGCACATCGGCGCGAGCGCCTGCAGGTTCACGAACGAGGGGTCGCGCATGTGCACCCGCGCGGGCTTCGAGGAGCCGTCCGAGCGCACGTAGCAGCCGAGCTCGCCACGGGGAGACTCGATCGGGTTGTACACCTCGCCCGGCGGCACCCTGAACCCCTCGGTGACGAGCTTGAAGTGATGGATCAGCGCCTCCATTGAAGTCGCCAGCTCGTGTCTCGGCGGCAGCGCCACCTTGCGATCGGCGGTGATGTGCGGACCCTCCGGCAGCCCCTCCAGCGCCTGTTCGATGATCTTCACCGACTCGTATATCTCCGCCATGCGCACCGCGAAGCGGTCGTAGTTGTCGCCGACCGTGCCCACCGGGATCTTGAAGTCGAACTTCTCATATGAGCTGTACGGCGCCGCCTTGCGCAGGTCCCACGGGTTGCCGGCCGCGCGCAGCAGCGGACCCGTCACGCCCAACGAGAGCAGCGTCTGCGCATCCACCGCGCACGTCCCGCGCAAGCGCTGCAACACGATCTCATTCGAGTTCAAGATCGCCCCGTACTCGTCCGCGCGCCGGGGCATCACCTGCAGGAACTCGCGCAGCTTGCGCGCGAACCCCGTCGGGATGTCCTCTATCACGCCCCCCACCTGGAAGTAGCGCGTGTGCATCCGCGCCCCCGAGGACATCTCGAACAGGTCCAGGATCAGTTCGCGCTCGCGCAGGCAGTAAAGGAAGATCGAGCTCGCGCCCAAATCCAGCGCGCTCGTGCCCAGCCAGATCAGATGCGAGGCGATCCGGTTCAGCTCCAGATGGATCACCCGCAGGTACTGTGCGCGCGTCGGGACCTCGACCTCCACCAGTCGCTCCACTGCGCCGACATAGGCCATCGCGTTGAAGTAGTACGCCAGGTAGTCCATCCGCTCGATCACCGGGATGACCTTCCAGTAGGCCTTGTCCTCAGCCGTCTTCTCGATCCCTGTGTGCACGTAGCCGATGATCGGTTTCAGGTCCCGCACGATCTCGGCCTGCAGCGTCACCAGCAGCCGCAGCACGCCGTGTGTCGCGGGGTGGTGGGGACCGAAGTTGAGCGTCAGCAGCTCATCCGTCGTCTCGGCACCTTCGATCTGCTCGGCTACGGGAGCGAGCTCGATGCTCTCCTCACCGCGGCGGTACTCGGACAGGCTCGGCGTCGGGCTCACTCGTGTCTCGATTCAAAAATTCGGTGAGTGTTTGCCGAGTGGATGGTCGTGATCTGACGTTTGACGGCGGCGGTCCGCATGCTGGTGGCATGTGGGCCGACGACGGCGGGCGTCAGGCGCGGGCAGACGCCGGGAAACGCCATCGAATTTTTGAATCGAGACACTAGCTGCGCGCCTCCAGCCATTTCGCCTCATCGCGCGTAAAGATCACCGGTTCGCCGCCCATCGGGAAATCGCGCCGCTGGGGATGGCCCTCGTAGTCCTCCGGCATCAAGATCCGGCGCAGATCCGGGTGGCCCTCGAAGATCACCCCGAACATGTCATACACCTCGCGCTCCTGATGGTTCGCCGTCGGCCAATCCGCCGTCACCGACTCCACCCGCGGCTCCTGCACGGGCACGCGCACCTTCACTCGCACGCGATCGACCCTGCTCATATCCAGCAGCTCGTACACCACGCCCAACCGCGGCTCCTCCGGGAAGTGATCGACGCCGTGCACGCTCGCCAAGAACCCATACCCCTGTGCGCGCAGCTTCCCGAGCACCGCGCGAATCTCTCCCGCGCGCACCACGATCGTCGCCTGCTCGCGGAAGTACGCCGTTTCGATCGCCGCCTCGCCCAGCCCCTGCGCGAGCAGCTCGAGCCCCGTTGCGTCAGGCATCTAATCGCTCCCGTAACGCCGACGGCTGCGGTGAGCGGCGCCGGCAGCGTTGTTTGAAAGAACTGGCTCCGTCTCACCCACCCATAGCCCGCGCGTAACGCGCCTACACATCTGAAGGGTGCTCCTCGGTGCCGACTGCTCCGTAGCGCTCGCGCCAGCCCATGTCGGGGTTGTCCTGCACCATCCTGCGCAGCTTCAACAGCCCGTGGATCAGCGCCTCCGGGCGTGGCGGGCACCCGGGCACGTGCACGTCGACGGGCATGAACTTATCGGCCGGCACCAGCGCATAGTTGTTGAACACGCCCATCGAGCTGCAGCACGCGCCCATCGAGATCGCCCACTTCGGCTCGAGCATCTGGTCATACAGCCGGCGGATGATCGGCGCCATCTTGATCGACACTCGCCCCGCGAGGATGATCAGGTCGGCCTGCCGCGGCGAGGCGCGAAACGCCTCCGAGCCGAAGCGCGCGATGTCCATCCGCGGACCCGCGGCGTGGAACTGCTCCATCGCGCAGCACGCCAGCCCGAAACCGAGCGGGAAGAACGAGCTCGACCGCGCCCACGCGACCGCTTTGTCGAGGGTCGTCGTCAACGTGCGTTCTTCCACATAGCGCTCGAGCTCGGTGCCCTCGAGGTGCGCCGGCTGGTTCGCCCCTTCCAGATCGCCGCCGCGCAGCAGCTGCGCCGCGTTCAGCGAACGCACGCGCAGATCCGCGCTCCCCGCACTCGCTGTTCTCGGGGCAACTCCCGCCGGGCGCACGACCTCTCGTTTCAGGTCCACTGCAAGGCTCCCCGCCGCCACACGTACACGAACGCGACGAACAACAGCACCACGAACGTAATCGTCTCCACCAGCGCATACGAGCCGTACGCGCGCAGCTCGATCGCGATCGGGTAGATGAACACGACCTCGACGTCGAACAGGATGAACAGCATCGCGATCAGATAGAAGCTGATGCCGAAGCGCATCCCCTGCTTGACCTCGCTCGGCAGGCCGCACTCGTAGGGATCCTGCTTCTGCGCCCGCGCCCGGCGCGGGCCGATCTTCGAGTTCAGCAGCGCAAAAGCGATGCCGACACCCCCACCGAGCAGGACGAATACGATCGCGGGGAGGTAGCTGCGCAGCACGTAGCGCTGTTATATCACCGCTTGTGGCAATGTGTTACATAGTGACGATCGGCTCGAAATCCACGACCAGAACCCATACCGACTGCACCGCGGGCGCTACCCGCGCGGCGGGTGCCCCACGCGTGGCCGGCGCGTGAGCCGCGTATGACCCAAACCGTCGTCGCCGGCGCCCTCGCCGTCGCCGTCCTCAACCTGCTCCCCGCCCTGCTCGGCGCCTGGCGCTGGTATCGCGGCGAAGCCAGCCGCGCGTTCTGGGTGCTGCTGCGCGTCGGCCAGGGCTCCGCGCTCGTGCTCGCCATCCTCGCCGGCTCGCTCGCCGCCGCCGGGCACTACTCGAGCGACAACCTCTTCTACCTCTACGCGCTGCTCCCGCTCGTCATCGCCTTCGTCGCCGAACAGCTGCGCGTCGCCGCCGCCCAGACGATCCTCGACCAGCGCGAGCTCCCCGACGCCCAGGCCGTGGGGGCGCTCCCCGAGTCCGAGCAGCACGCCGTCGTCGCTGCGATCCTCGCGCGCGAGATGGGCATCATGGCGCTGTCCGCGCTCGTCGTCGTCTTCCTCGCGCTGCGTGCAGCCGGCACTGCTCACGGCTTCTGACGCGGTGGTCTATATATTCCCGCTCGCATGAAGCTGCTCGCCACGATGCTCCTGCTCGCCTGCGCCGCGGTCCTGGGCGCCTGTGGGTCTCAGGGCAACCAGGTGCCGAAGACCAGCCCCTACTACCGCGGCTCGGTCCTCTTCCGCGACCACTGCTCGGGCTGCCACACGCTCTCCGTCGTCGGCGCCGAGGGCTCGGCGACGTCGATCAAGGATCGCGTCAAGACCAACGGTCCCAACTTCAACATCCGCAAGGAGAACGTCGAACAGGTTCTCTACGCGATCCGCAACGGCGGCTTCTCCGGGGCGATCATGCCCGAGAACATCGTCCTCGGCGACGACGCCCAGGCCGTCGCCGAATTCCTCGCGCACTACTCGGGCTCGCAGGCCCAGCACGTGCCGAGCACCAACATCACGCTCTCGACCAAGTAGCGCCGCCGGCTCGCGGCCTGCGGCCAGCCGCTCCCGGCGGGTAAGCGGCGCGCGGGCGCAGTGTCCTCGAGCGAGTTGCGCTCTCGCACGCTTGGAGCGCTCCGGCCGGGGCGAGTAGGCTCCCGAGCGTGCTCGATCTGAAATGCATCAGGGACGATCCTCAGGGAGTCGGCGAGGCCCTTGCTCGGCGCGATCCGGCGCTGCGAGCGGTCGTCGAGGAGATCCTCCTGCGCGATCGACAGTCCCGCGCCGCCACCACATCAGCCGAGTCCACGCGGGCAACGCAGAAGACGCGCTCGGAGGCATACGGCGCCGCCAAGGCGCGTAGCGAGGACGATCCCGAGCTGCTGGCCCAGATGCAAGAGCTCAGCGCGCAGGTCAAGGAGTTCAACGAGCAGGCCTCCGCCGCCAAGCAAGCGGTCGGCGAGCTGCTCGCGCGGCTGCCGAACCTGCCCGACCCGAGCGCCGCGTCCGGCCCTGAAGACGAGCTCGTGCGCACCGTCGGCGAGCCGCCCGCGTTCGCCTTCGAGCCCCGCGACCACCTCGACCTCGCCGGTCAGCGCATCGACATGGAGCGCGGCGCGCGTCTGTCCGGCTCGCGCTTTGCCTACCTCAAAGGAGATCTCGTGCTGCTCGAGCTCGCGCTCGTGCGCTGGACGCTCGAGATCCTCGGCGCCCACGGCTTTCAGCCCGTGATCCCGCCCGTACTCGTGCGCGAGCAGGCGCTCTACGGGACAGGGTTCCTGCCCGACACCGAGCAGCAGATCTACTCCCTGCCCGAAGACGACCTCTACCTCGTCGGCACCTCCGAGGTCGCGCTCGCCTCGCTGCACGCAGACGAGATCCTCGAGGCCGACGCCCTGCCGCTGCGCTACGCCGGCTTCTCACCCTGCTTTCGCCGCGAGGCCGGCGCTGCCGGCAAGGACACACGTGGGATCTTCCGCGTGCACCAGTTCGACAAGGTGGAGATGTTCAGCTTCGTCGCGCCCGCCGACTCGGCCTCCGAGCACGAGCGCATCCTCGCGATCGAGGAGCAGATCCTCACCGCGCTCGGCCTCGCCTATCGCGTCGTCAACATCGCCGTCTCGGAACTCGGCGCCTCCGCCGCGAAGAAGTACGACTGCGAGGCCTGGCTGCCCAGCTACGGCGCCTACCGCGAGCTGACCTCCTGCTCCAACACCACCGACTACCAGGCGCGTCGCCTGAACGTCCGCGTCCGCGCCGAGCGCGGCACCGAACCTCCACACACGCTCAACGGCACCGCCGTCGCCGTCGGGCGCACGCTCGTCGCGCTGCTCGAGAACGGGCAGCAGGCCGATGGCTCGGTGGAGCTGCCCGAGGTGCTCAGGCCCTACGGCGCGCCCGCGCGCCTAGACCCCGCTCAGTAACGGCTGCCGAGCAGCTGTATGTGATCGGCCTCGGCCGCGCCCGGGAACGGGCGGATGAGGCCGAAGCGTGCGAGCGTGGCCTGGGGCACTCCCTCGACACCGGGGGTATCCGAGGCTTCGCCGCGCGTGTGCGGATCGTCGGCAAAGCCGCCGACCTCGACGGAGTGCTGTGGTGAGCGATAGCCCGAGATGCCGATCAGGTGGATGTGTAGGGCGATGCCCAGCGCGTTCAGGTGCTCGGCCAGCGTGGGCTCCTCACCGACGCTGTAGTTCGTACCGGCGGCGGGGAAGAAGCCGTATGCGCCCTGCGGCGTTGGCGTGAATTCGCCGACCGGCCCCGTGTAGGCCCCCGCGACGCCCTCCGCGGCGAGTTCGCTGGCCGCGAGCTTGTCCAGCTCGCTTTCGAGACTGCGCTTGTGCGATTGCAGCGTGCCCAGCTCCGAGCTCTTGCGATCGCGCGCGCGGATGTACTGAAGCTGGCGGCTCACCAGCGCCAGGTGCAGCTGTGCGACCTCGTCGCGCTGCACGAGCACCGCGCTCGTCTCACGCGCGTGGCTGGCCTCAAGCGCCGTCAGGCGCTTGGTCTGCGCGGTCACGAGCTTCTGCTCGTCCGCCACGTGCGTCGTCGCCGTCGCGTTCTCGCGCGAGATCGCCTGCAGGTCGTCCACGCGCTCGATCAGGTCGGCGAAGCCGTGCGCCTGCAGGACCACTGTGGCGATGTCCGGCGGCGGGGACTCGTAAGAGGCGACGACCTGCGCCACCAGCACCTGGCGATCGCGCGCGAGCTGGATCTGCAGCGAGCCCAGACGTGCCCGGGCCGCGCTCAGCTGTGAACGCAGGCTTGACAACACGCTGCGCTCGACGCTGAGGCTTGATTCCAGCGCGCTCAGCCGCGTTTGCAGGTCGTCGATGCTGCCTTGGAACCCCTCGATCTGATGCTTGTCGGCGCCCAGCCCCGAACGCAGCTCGCCTTCCCGCGCTCGCGATGCCGCGATGCGGCTTTCCAGGCTGCCCGACGTAGAGCCGATTGCGCCCGGAACGGCGATCAATGCAGCGACGGCCGCGATCGCGGCGATGGCGGCCAGGGTTGGTCCAAGCAGGCGCATGAGGACCGGACAAGCTAGCCCGCGCGCCCTCCGAGCACAAGCGTTTCGGGGTTCTGCAGCGTGTCTTGCACCTCGCTGATCGTTGGACATTAAGCAGATAGCTTCTATTGGTACTCTCAAGCTAACAGGGGATATAAACAGTGGCTGGGGGAAGTCGGGGAGGTCTGAACCGTTCTCGCGTGGCCGCATGAAGGAGCCACGTGGAGGAGACGCAGCGAACGGAGATCCTCGAGGCTACGGCCGCGCTTGTGGCCGAGCGAGGTGTCGCGGCGCTGACGCTCGGCGAGACGATCGCCCGCGGGGGGGTCAGCCGTCGCGTCTTCAACGAGTTCTTCGCCGATCGCGACGCCGCCCTGCTGGGCGCCTTCGACCTCGGCGTCGAACGAGCCGCTTCGCGCATCTCGCCCGCCTATTCAGGCCAATCGCGCTGGCGCGATGCGATCAGGGCGGGGCTCGCCGAACTGCTGCGCTTCCTCGACGAGGAACCCGCGCTTGCGCGGCTGTGCATCGTGCACTCGCTCAGCGGCGGTCCCGCTTTGCTGCGTCGGCGCATCGAGGTGCAGTCGATCCTCTGGGAGGTCATCGACCGCGGTCGCGCCGTCGGCGCGGCTGGTCGCAACGAACCTCCTGCAGTCGTGGCCGAGGGCGTGGTCGGCGCCGTGTCGACGGTTATCCAGACGCGCTTGCTCGCACAGGACGGCGAGCCCCCCGACGGGCGTCCGACGATCGAGCTGTTCGGCTCGCTGATGAGCCTGATCGCGCTCCCCTACCTGGGAGCCGGCGCAGCCCGGCGCGAGCTGGTCCGTCCAGCGCCGGCGCCGCGCCGCGCCGCCGGCGCCCCCTCCGATGTCCCCACCGAGTACGAGGACCTCGGTGTGCGCCTCACCTACCGCACAGCTTGCGTGCTGCAGGCGATCGCGCGCTACCCGGGCGCAAGCAACCGCGAGATCGCCGAACGCGCGGGCATCGTCGATCAGGGCCAGATCTCCAAGCTGCTCTCACGCTTAGAGGCCGCCGGCGTGATCGCCAATCAGAGCGAAGGCACCTCGCGCGGGGCCCCCAACGCCTGGCGTCTGACCGAGCACGGCGAGCGCGTTGAGCGCGGGGTCGAGGGACGTTTCGGGAGCTCCCTCTCAGGCGACGGCAAACACGAGCGAACGAGCCACTCCGAGCGTCGGAACTAGCGTAAGCCGGTAGCGGCCCGCTGAGAGCGTTCCGGATGCGCTCAAATGCGAGCTGTTGCGTCCGGATCGGCCGGAGACCGTGCGCGAGTCGGGCAGTGTCTGCCAGTGGGAGTGCCCGTGTGCGCTCACCCGCTTGGCGAGCGTGACGCGGACTTTGGCGACGACGTTCAGCGTGAACGCAAACGCTACGCGCGAGGTGTGCGGTCCGGCGTGGGTCAGGGCCTCCGTCGCGGATCTCGTGAGCACGAGCGCCGACACGCTCGGTATCGGCATCGCGAACGTCGGTGCGCGGAGGGGGCCGCTTGTCAGGGGGTTGCCGGAGCCTGTCCCGTTAGAGCCCTTGGCGAGGCCCTCCGCCGCCGACCGTGGCTTCAGAGTGGGCGCGTCCAGCGGCTTCCGCTTCTTTGGCCCGTTCTTCGGCCTCGGCGAGTTCCTTCGCCGCTTTGGCTCGTTCCGCGAACAGCAGCTGTTCTTCTTCGTCCCGTCGTTCTTCGGCGGCCCGCTGTTCTGCTTCGGCTTCCCGTTCCTTCTGTTCTTCCGCGGCCTTCTGCTCTTCCGCGGCCCGATGTTCTTCTTCGGCTTTCCGTTCGGCCAGTCGTTCTGCTTCGGCTTCCCGTTCCTTCTGTTCTTCCGCGGCTTTCTGTTCTTCGGCGGCCCGTTTTTCTTCGGCCGTCTTCTGTGCTTCGAGCTGTTTAAGACGTGCCGCTTCGCCCGCCGACTCGAACGCCGTGATCCCGTGCGGGGCGCCCACGCCGGTCGGGCCGTCATAGCCCGGACGGGCCACGCAGATTGCCCTGGCTTCGCACGAGGCGCCCTCTTCGGCGAGCGTGCATTTGGAGGCGCCGGTGCCGGCATTGAACCCTTTGGTGCAAGCGCCGTTGGAGCCGAACGTCACGTCGTGCAAGGTTCCCGGATCGGCGGCGAAATTTTCGTACAGCGTTTGCGCGGGATAGGCGACCGGGCTCCCGCCTACGCTCGTGCCGGCCCCGCCCGCGAGCGCGAACGTCGCGGCGATGATCGGCGAGGCCACGCTGGTGCCGCCGATCGGGGTCCAGCCGCGATATTCCAGTTCGCCTTCCGTGACCCACGTGGAGTCGTACACCGCCACGCCCGTGTAGGGGTCGGCGTCCGCCGAGACGTCGGCGACCGCGCGGTGCGAGCCACAGCCGACCGAGGACCAGTCGGCCACGCTCTGCTGCCAGGGGGGTGCGCTCAGCACGCTGCAGCCGCTGCCGCCGGCGCCGTCGCCGTTCCACACCGTCTCTTCCTTCCACGCTCCGCCGACCGTCCGGCTGAGGCGCGTGCCGCCGACCGCGACCACGTGGGGAGAGGAGGCAGGGTAGTCGGCGAAGCCCCGTTCTGAGGCTTTTTCGAGCCCCCAGTCCAGGTACCCGTTGTCGCCGGAGGAGGCAGTGATCACGATTCCGGGGTGGTTGAACGCGTCGGCGTTGTCTTCCTGCTCGTCAACGCTTCCTTCGGGGCCGCCCTCGGGGCCGCCCCAGGAGTTGGATATCTCGCTTGCTCCGAGCTGGATGGCCTTTTGCTCGGCGGCTTCGAGGTCGGCGTTGCTGTTCGAGTGAGCCTCAACCAGCAGAATCTTGCAGCTCTGACAGACCCCCTGCGCGACCTCCACATCCGTGGCGATCTCCTGTGCCCAGCCGGCGTTCGTCGGGGGGAGCGTGTTGTGGGCGCCACCGCGCATTTCGACCTTCGTGAAGCACCCGTCGGCGGTCGTGCAGGCCGGCAGGCCGTACTGTTTGTCGAAGACTTCGAGGTCGTGTTCGGCGGTCGGATCGTTGAACGCGTCGACGAGCGCCAGCGTTTGTTGTGTCGCCGGGGCCGGCTGGCCGGAGAGGTTGTAAGCGCCGATGACGTTCTGCGGCGAGAGGCTGCCTTGTGGCGGTTCGATGTTTTCTTCGCGTTCCACGGCAGGGCGCGCCGGGCCCGTCGTCGCCGGCGCCGATCTCCGCGAGCCGCGCAGCGAGAAGGGGTGTCTGGCTATGAGCCGCAACCCCAGGCAGCCGGAGTAGCCCGGCTGTGGCGACGAGCAGAGTGCGCCGACGCGGTAGGCCGAGGGGGAGAGGGCGGCGCTCGCGCTCGCGCTCGCGTCCGCGGGCGCGACAAGCGCGGCGGTCGCGGTCAGTGCCGCTGCGGTCGACAGAATGCCCAGCGAAGTGGACGTTACGCGTCTAGCTGATGCCCTCATGGCCCTCATGCGTCTGGTGCAGCCTCCATGCCAAGCTCCTCGGTTCGTGCATGAAATGGCTTGAGCAAAGGTTAGACACCTCAGACGAACAATCCGGAGCCAACCCAGTCTGTGGGGCTGCGCGAGCCGGGCGGAGCAAAGAAGTAGCCGCCACCCACCGGCGTGATGTAGTCGACCATCGGCTCTTCTGAGAGCCGGCGCTGGATCGTGGCGAATTGTCGTTCGACGTCCTGGTTGAAGGCCACGAACACAAGACCCTGATCGAGCTGCCCGGCGCTGTCGAACCCGCGGTGGTAGTTGAAGCCGCGCCTGAGGATGCGCTGATCGGCGGTCGGGGCAGTGCGTGGGTTTGCCAGGCGGATGTGCGCGGTCACGGGGATCCGCTTGCCTTGCGGATCGAGGTCGTAGCGCGGGTCCTCGAACTCTTCGGTTCCGCCCAGCGGCGCGCCGGTATCGCGGCGGCGTCCGATCATTTCCTCCTGCTCGGCCAGCCCGACCCGATCCCAGAACTCGGCGTGCATCCTGATCGCGCGCACGACCTGGTAGCTGCCGCCGGTGGCCCAGGCGGGCTCGCCCGCGCCGGCCTGTATCCAGATCAGGCGGTTCATCAGCGCGGCGTCGCTCACGTCGGGATTGGCGGTGCCGTCGCGGAAGGCGAACAGGTTGCGCGGGCTGTTGTGCGGCGAAGGCCCGCGCCGGGCGCTCGAGAAGCCGTCGATCGCCCAGCGCTGCTGCAGCGACCCGCGCACGCTGCGCACGAGCTCGCGCAGCGTATGCACGACCGTGTCGCGTTGACCGGCGCAGATCTGCAGGAGCACGTCGCCGTGACTGCGTTCTGTGTGGAGGTCGTCGTTGGGGAAGTTGGGCATCTCCGTCAGCCTCTGCGGACGGCGGGATGCGAGTCCGTAGCGATCGTCGAACAGCGAGCCGCCGAAGGCGATCGTCACGGTCAGCGCGTCGGGGGCGTTGATCGGCCCGAGCACGCCCGAGTCCGCCGGAGGATCGTCGGTCTCCAGGCGCGGATAGGCGCCTCCCTGCGTGAGCTGGCGCGCGCGCGTGCTGAGCTGCTGCAGCGCCTCGGAGAGCGTCTGCCGATCGGGGGCGATCGCGTCCAGCGCCGCGAACGTCGCCTGGGCGGGGGCCGGTGTGAGGATCCCCGCCTGGTGGACCGCGTCGAACGGGACGGCCACGGCGAGTGAGCTCTGCTGCGAGCGCTCGGCCAGTGCCGTCGGGGAGAGGCTCGCGGCGCTTGCGCTGCCGTTGTCGCGCTCGGCCTCGGCGCCCGCGAGTGCCCCGAGACCCCCCGCGCCGAGCAGCGCCAGCGAGCGCCCCACGAACTGGCGACGGTCGAGCGAGCTCACCGTGACGGACTCGGCAGCGAGGGGATCGGTGGTGGGACCCGTGTCTCCAGCGTGCCGGGCACCGCGTCGAGCGCCTCCAGCGCAGCCCCGAGGGTCCCGTTCAGCAGCTCGCTCTCGCGTTGACTCAGCCGGCTCGACGTCGGCCAGCGCCCATCGTGTTCGCGCCGTATGGCCGCGAGCACGCCGGCGAGGCGTGCGAGGTTGAATTCGACGGTCTCAATCGTGCCTTCGCGCCCGTCCAGCAGCGAGCGCAGCGTGGCCAGCACCTCGCGCGTGGCGGTCAGGCCGGCGGCTGTCGCGAGCACGCCTTCACCGCTCCACGGAGCGTCGGCGCCACTGAGCAGATCGCGTTGGGCGTCCTCGAGGATCTCGTGCGCCCTGGTCGCATATTCCAGTGGTGTGATCTGCACGCTCGGCAGGCGTCTGCTCAGCAGCCGCACATCCTTGCCGAGGCGTGCCGCGAAGCCGAGCAGTACGGGCTCGGGGGCGCCTTGCCACAGTCCCTCTTCCAGGCGGTGCAGGCCTGTGAACCGCGGATCGTGGACGCCGCCCGGCAGTCCGCCGGGGTTGCCGTCGATCGCGTCGCTGAGCGTCCCGAACGCGCCGTAGACGGCGCCGAGATGCAGCCAGTGTTCATAGGCGCCCCGCCATGCGGCGCGCGCCGCTGCCGATTGGTGGGCCCGCAGCGCGCTCTGCAAGCGGACGACGTAGCCGAGCATGATCTGAAGCTGGCCGGCCGAGTAGCGCTTGTAGCGCGCGATCGGCCGGACGAACGCGGCGGGTGAGACCGGTACCAACTCGGTGACCGGCGGCGCTCCGCCTTCACCCGCGGCGCCGTTGCGCTTGGCGTCGGCTTCCGAATAGGCCTGGATCGCGTTGGTCGGATGCGGTGTTGTCCGGGTGGCGCGCCCGTCGGCGCTCGAACTTCCCCCGCCGCCGACCCCGAGCGCGGTGAGCACGAGGAAGGCGATCGTGCACGTCACGCCCGCGATTGCGATCGGCATCAGCGGCAGGCGCCCTCTCGACGGTTTCCCGCTCACGGGACGTGAAGCTAGTCGAAGCGGGAAATGAGCCTGTTACGGCGATGTGATGCACAGAACGTTCACAGAGATGACAAAGGTTTTTCACACCCACCACGGCACCGCTTGACAGATGACAAAGTGTTCACACAATCACCGCGCCCGCCGTCCCATCACGCTTCTCAACCTGTTAACAGCGATGTCACCGCCGGGCAACATGACGCTGCACCTGCTGGCACACGATGCGCAGGCGCCGTCGGAACGGGTGACGGGCGGCGCGGGGTGGGTGTGCGTCGCCCGATCTCAGCAAGTCCACAGGACAAGGAAAAGGAGACTCCGTTGCGCAAGCGCAAGCTGTTCGCGGGCGTGGGTGCGGGACTGGTGGCGGCTGTAGCGATCGCCGTAGGCTTGGCGATGGCGAGCGCCGATTCGCCCACCGAACCGCCCTCGACAACGCCGATCAAGCACGTCGTCGTGATCTTCGACGAGAACGTCTCGTTCGACCACTACTTCGGGACCTACCCGAACGCGACCAACCCGGCCGGCGAGCCGGGATTCACCACGAAACCGGGCACGCCGTCGGTCAACGGCCTGTCGGGTGCGCTGCTGAGCAACAACCCCAACATGGACAATCCCATGCGCCTGGATCGCTCCGAAGCGGTCACCTGCGATCAAGGGCACGCCTACTCGGCTGAGCAGAAAGCCGCTGACGAGGGCCTGATGGATCAGTTCGTCCAGTTCACAGCCGGTGGCGGCTGCACGAACAAGGGGATCGTGATGGACTACTACGACGGCAACACCGTCACGGGCCTGTGGAACTACGCGCAGCACTACGCTCTGAGTGACAACTCGTTCGACACCGTGTTCGGACCGTCGACGCCGGGTGCGATCAACCTAGTCAGCGGCGACAACGGCGGCGCGACCTCGACCGGGCCGCTGCCGGGGACCCTCGAGAACGGCACGATCATCAACGACGCCGACCCCACGTTCGACGATTGCTCGAGCGGCACGACGGCGAGCATGACGGGCAAGAACGTCGGCGACCTGCTCAACGCCCATCACATCACCTGGGGCTGGTTCGAGGGTGGGTTCACGCCGACGGCGACCAAAGAAGGAAAGGCCGTGTGTGGCGCCTCGCACGTGAACGTCGCGGGTGCGACGGTTGCCGACTACATCCAGCACCACGAGCCGTTCCAGTACTACGCCTCCACGGCCAATCCCCATCACCTGCCGCCGACCTCGGAGGCGGCCGTGGGAACGACCGAACAGGCCAACCACCAGTACGACCTGTCGTATTTCTATGAAACGCTCAAACACGGCAACATGCCGACGGTGTCGTTCCTGAAGGCCCCTGCTTACGAGGACGGGCACGCCGGGCTACTCCGACCCGCTGGACGAACAGCGGTTCCTGGCGAACATGATCAACCAGATCCAGTCCTCACCGGACTGGTCGAGCACGGCGATCGTGATCGCCTACGACGACTCCGACGGGTGGTATGACCACGTGATGGGGCCGATCGTGCGCTCCTCCGACGGCCCCTCGGACGCGCTCAACGGGCCAGGTCAGTGCGGTCACGTACCCGCGACGCCCCCAACGGGCTTCGAGAACGACCGCTGCGGCTTCGGTCCGCGGCTGCCGCTGCTCGTGATCTCACCGTGGGCCAAGCAGAACTACGTCGACAACACGCTCACCGATCAGAGCTCGATCACGAAGTTCATCGAGGACAACTGGGAGCTGGGACGCGTTGGCGGCGGTTCGACCGACGCCGTTGCGGGCTCGCTCGGGAATATGTTCGACTTCAACCCGAACGGCCCGCGCGCGCCGAAGCTGACCCTCGACGAAACGACCGGTGAGGTCGTCGGTGACGGCGACTCCGGCAACCAGGGCAAGGGCGGCTCGGGCGACCAGGGTTCCGGCGGTGAGGGCGGTCAGGGCGGCAAGGGCGACGGTGGCCAGCAGGGCGGTCAAGGCGGTCAGGGCCAGCAGGGCTCCGGCGGCGATGGCGGCGATGGCGGCTCTCAGGGTCACCGCGGCAAGGGCGGCCCGAAGGTGAGCTGCAAAGCCTCCGGGAAGCACTCCGGCAAACATGTCCACGTGAGCTGCACCGTCTCCGACGGCGGTAGTTCGCACAAGGGCAGGGAGACGCTTACCCTGCGCTTCGCCAAAGGCGCCAACGTGCTTGCGAGCTCGCACACGTCCGTGCACGGAGCTCATACGAGCGTGACGCTGTCGAGCGGCAAGACGCTGTCCTCGGGCAGCTACACGTTGCGAGTCGCGATCGACACGCCGGATGGCGTGAGCGGCTTCAACCAGACGGTGAAGCTCGGCTGACCTCGGGCCTCACCACGCAGGGCGCAAGAACGGGGCGGGACTTCGGTTCCGCCCCGTTCACGTTCCGGACCCGGGTGGATACTGCCGATCATCTGAGTCCGTCAACCCCTACGCTGAAGCGCGAGATGCCAAGCCCGTTTGGATCCCTGCTGGCCGGCGCGCCACCGCCCAAGCGGGTGGGGGTGTTGGTGGCGATCGCGGCTGTGGCCGTTTGCACGCTGTTGATCTACCCGCTCAAGCAGATCGCGCCAGTGGTCTCGCTAGGGGTCGTGTATCTGCTGGCGGTACTCGTCGTCTCTGCCGTGTGGGGAGCGTGGCTAGGTGTGCTCACCGCCGTGCTGAGCGCCGCCGCCTTCAACTTCTTTCACCTGCCGCCCGTCGGCCGCTTCACGATCAGCGACTCGAGCAACCTGGTTGCGCTGATCGCGTTCGTCGTCGCAGCCGTCCTCGCCAGCTCGGTCGCGGAGGTCACGCGCGCACGCACCCGCGAGGCCGAGGAGCGCCGGCGTGAGGCCGATCTTGCCGCGGAGATGGCGCGGTTGCTGTTGCGGGGGAACAACCTCGCGCAGGCGCTGCCGACGGCCGCGGCGCGGCTGGCGCAGGTGCTGGGGCTGCACTCCGCCGCGATCGAAATGGATGCCATCGAGGGCGATGAGCGTCGCATTGCGTTCCCGTTGCGCGAAGGCACCCGGCGGCTGGGGACGCTGCTCGTCGGCGCCGACACTCCCGAGGCGAGCCTGCGCAGGCTGCAAGAGCGGGTGGTACCGGCGCTCGAGGCGCTGCTCAGCGCTGCGCTGGAGCGTGACGCGCTGTTGGGGGAGGTCGTCGAGACGGCCTCGCTGCGTCGCGCGGACGTCGTCAAGACGGCCGTGTTGCGCGCGGTCTCCCACGATCTGCGCTCGCCCCTGACCGCTATCTCCGCGGCGGGCGAGGCGGTCGCGCTGCCGGGCCTCTCCCAGCACGAGCGCGAGGAGCTCGCGTCGGTGATCGAGCAGGAGACGCGTCGCCTGTCGCGCCTCGTGGAGAACCTGCTCGACCAGTCGCGCCTAGAGGCCGGTGTGGCCGAACCCCACCGCGAGTGGACCTCCGTGGAGGAGGTGCTCGGCGCGGCGCTCGAGGAGCTGTCCGCAAAGGGGGAGGAGTTCGCGACCTCGATCGACCGCGAGCTGCCGCTCGTGCGCGCCGACTCCGCGCAGCTGGAGCGCGCGTTCGTGAACGTGCTCGAGAACGCTCGCCGGCACTCGGGCGGGCATCCGGTGTCGGTGCGCGCCCGTGCTGTGCGCACGCACGCGGGGGAGAACGACCGCGTGATCGTGCGCATCGTCGATCGCGGGCCCGGCATCCCGCCGCTGCAGCTCGAGCGCGTGTTCGAGCCGTTCTACCGCGCCGGCACCGCCGGCGGCGGTCATCGCGGCTCGGGCCTGGGACTGGCAATCGCGCGCGGGTTCGCGCAGGCCAACGGCGGCAAGCTGTATGTCGAGTCGCTCCCCGGCCAGGGCGCGACGTTCGTGTTCGAGCTGCCGCTCGACCCTGTCGTTCCCACCGCAAATGATGTGCCCGCGGTGGCGTCGGTGGGAATCGCCGGCGATCCCGGCGAGCATGACGGGGCCGGCGAGCACGATGGTCCCTGACCGGCCTGCAACGCGCCGCGGTCGGCCCCGAGGCGGGCACAGATGAGCGAGGCACCGCGGGTACTCGTCGTCGATGACGAGCTGCAGATCCTGCGTGCGCTGCGGGTCGTGCTGCGCGACGCCGGCTTCGAGGTGGTCGCGGCGCAGTCCGCCGCGGAGGCGCTCGATCGCGCGGCCGTACGCCCGCCGCAGGCCGCGATCGTCGACCTGGTGCTGCCCGACGGCGACGGCATCGAGGTCACGCGCACCCTGCGCGAATGGAGCGAGATGCCGATCCTCGTGCTCTCAGCCGTTGGGGAGGAGGAGCAGAAGGTACGCGCACTCGAGGCCGGCGCCGACGACTACGTCACCAAGCCCTTCGGCACGCGCGAGCTCGTCGCGCGACTGCAGGCAGCGCTGCGGCGAGCGTCCGGTGGCGCCGACGGGGAGCAGGCGCGCATCGAGGTCGACGGCCTGACGCTCGATTTCGCCGCGCGTACCGTCCGCCGTGACGGCGAGTCGGTGCACCTAACTCCGATCGAGTTCGACCTGCTGCGGGTTCTCGCCCGCAACCGCGGCCGCCTCATGACCCATCGCTCGCTGCTCGTGGAGGTATGGGGCCCGGGTTACGAGGACGACGTGCAAGCCCTGCGCACCCACATCGCCCGCCTGCGAGGCAAGATCGAGCCGGACCGGCTCTCACCCAGATACATAGTCACCGACCCGGGTGTCGGTTACAGGTTCGCGGGATAGTCACCCCTCGATCTCTGCGTCAAATCGCCGCTTACATATATTGCCGGTCGTAGACCGGCCACCAACATCGTAAAGCTCTATCTATCATCAGCCCTGTCCGGCAAGCTAGCCCGCGAGATGTCGCGACTACAAGAGGTTGCGCAGCTGAACCACCACCCGCGCCGTCCTCCCTTGCTGTCGGCTACCGCTTCGCGGGTTTAAAGCACACCGTCACAAAATCGTCATACCCGCCCATCAAATCGTCACGCGGCCGTGATGGCCGCTCGCCAATAGTGCAGACATGGACGTCATAGCCGTACTACTCGGAATTGTCGTGTTCCTAATATTGCTCGCCCTAATCGAGGGGATCGACCGGGTATGACCCCATCGTTGCCACTCGGCGCGTTGATCGCGCACATGAGCGGCGCCGACGTGTTCGGCCTAGTCGTCACGGTGCTGATCATCGGTTACCTGTTCTACGCCCTAATACGCGGAGAGAAGCTCTAGTGACCGTCGCCGGCTGGCTGACGATCGTCCTGTTCGCGGTGATCCTCACCGCACTGGCGCTGCCGTTGGGCGGCTACATGGCAAAGGTGTATACCGGCGAGCGCGTCATCCTCTCACCACTCCTGGCCGGCCCCGAGCGGTTGTTGTATCGCGTCTTGATGGTCGATCCCAAGCGCGAGCAGGACTGGAAGTCCTACGCGAAAAGCCTGCTCATATTCTCGCTCGCCGGCTGGCTGCTGCTGTACGTGATCCTGCGCACGCAAAACGCCTTCTACGTCCCGCACGCGCTCAACCCGCTGGGTTTCCACCCGGCCCCATGGAATGTGACCTTCAACACCGTCTCGTCGTTCCTCACGAACACCAACTGGCAGTACTACGGCGGTGAGACGACGATGAGCTACCTCAGCCAGATGATCGGGCTGACGGTGCAGAACTGGCTTTCGGCCGGTGTCGGCATCGTCGTCGCGGTCGCGCTGATCCGCGGGATCGTCGGGTGCAGCGGCAAGGGCCTCGGGAACTTCTGGCAGGACCTCGTGCGCACGGTCCTGTACGTGCTCGGGCCGATCTCGGTGATCGGCGCGCTCGTGCTCGTCTCTCAGGGTGTGATCCAGAACTTCACCACCTACCTGACGGCGCACACGATCACCGGGCTGACGCAGTCGATCGCGATGGGACCGGTCGCATCGCAGGAGGCGATCAAGCTGCTCGGCACCAACGGCGGCGGGTTCTTCAACGTCAACTCGGCCCACCCCTTCGAGAACCCGACCGCGTTCACGAACTTCTTCGAGATGCTGCTCGTGTTGATCATCCCGGCGGCGCTCGTGTTCGCCTACGGGCGCATGACGGGCAATCGTCGCCATGGCTTTGCGATCTACGGGACGATGATGGTGATGTTCCTCGGCGCCGTGTGCGTCGCCTACATCGCCGAGGCCCACGGCTCGCCGGCCCAGCACGCGGCCGGACTGCACACGCACGTGATCTCCGGTTCCGCCGGCGGCAACATGGAAGGCAAGGAGCAGCGCTTCGGGATTGCGGGCTCGGCGCTGTTCGACGTCGTCACCACCGTGACCTCCTGCGGCGCGGTCAACAGCGCACTCGAGTCGTTCACCGGTATTGGTGGCGCCGTTCCGTTCGCAAACCTGTCCGCCAGCGAGGTGATCTTCGGTGGGGTCGGCACAGGGCTGTACTCGATCCTGCTGTACGTCCTGCTGGCGGTGTTCATCGGCGGCCTGATGGTGGGGCGCACGCCCGAGTGGCTGGGCAAGAAGCTCGAGGCGCGCGAGATCAAGCTCGCGGGGCTGGGCATCCTCGTGACGCCGCTGGCGGCGCTGTTCTGCACGGCGATGGCGAGCGCCACGACGGGTGGACGGGCCTCGATCTCCGAAGGGGCGCTCTCCAAAGCCGGCGGGAACACGCCGCAGGGCTTTTCGGAGACCTTCTACGCCTACCTCTCGCAGGCCAACAACAACGGCTCGGCCTTCGCCGGCTACACGGGCTTCATCCAGCCGAAGGCGGGCAACGTCGGCTCGCACGGTGTCATCTTCGCCAACCTGCTCGGCGGCTTCGACATGCTGTTCGCGCGCTACGCGCCGATCCTGTTCGCGCTCGCGGTCGCGGGCGCCCTCGCGGGCAAGCGTGTGACACCAGCGGGCCTCGGCACGATGCGCACCGACAACCCCACGTTCGTCGTGCTGCTGATCGGCGTGATCGTCCTCGTCGGCGCGCTCACCTTCTTCCCCGCCCTGCTGCTCGGACCGATCGTCCAGGGCCTGACCGGACATCTGTACTGAGATGAAGCGCGACATCATCACCGCGACCATCGCGATCGTCGTGTTCACGGTCCTGCTCGGACTGGTCTACCCGCTGTTCATCACCGGGGTGGGCCAGGTCGCGTTCCCCGGGAACGCCAACGGACAGAAGGTGTACGTGAAGGGCAAGCTCGTCGGCTCGAAGATCATCGGCCAGAGCTTCACCGTTCCGGTGATCGGCAAGAACGGCAAGCCCGAGGAATCCGAAGAAGAACTCGTCACCGAACCGGACAAGCGCTATTTCCAGTCGCGTCCATCGGCGACCGAAGGCGGCGCGTACAACGCCGCGGCGAGCACGTTCTCCAATCGCGGACCGAACAGCACGAAGACCGCGCAAGCGGACGCCGAAAACCTGAAGGCCTATCTCGAACTGGAGCGGCCCTATGACCCCGGCCTCACCGGCGCGCAGGTGCCGGTCGACGCGGTCAACACCTCGGCCTCGAACCTCGACCCTGAAATCTCGCAGGCCAACGCCTGGATCCAGGCCCACCGTATCGCGGCCGTACGCCGCCTGTCACTCGCGACGGTGGACGGGCTGATCGGCAAGTACACGGACGCGCGTGGGCTCGGCTTCTCCGGCGAGCGGGGCGTGAACGTGCTCGAGCTGAACCTCGCTCTGGACCGTCTCACCGGAGGGAAAGTCTGATGTCAACCGTGCCCGCCACACACGAGCGCCAGGCGATCTCGCTGTTCCAGCGCGACATCGTCATGCGCGCGCTGATCGACAGCGTCAAGAAGCTCGATCCGCACGTGCAGATCCACAACCCCGTGATGTTCGTCGTGGAGATCGGCTCGGTCATCACGACCGTGACGTGGCTGATCCAGGCGTTCGGGGGCAAGCCGCTCGGCGGAGGGCACGAGCCCGCCTGGTACACGCTGACGATCGCGATCTGGCTGTGGCTGACAGTCGTGTTCGCGAACATGGCCGAGGCATTCGCCGAGGGTCGCGGGCGCGCACAGGCCGACACGCTGCGCAACATGCGCAAAGAGACGGTGGCGCAGATGCGCGATGGCTCCACCAAGGCGGCCGCGGAGCTCACACGTGGTGACGTCGTGGTCGTGCCGGCGGGCGAGCTGATCCCGGGCGACGGCACCGTGATCGAGGGCATCGCCACCGTGGACGAGTCGGCAATCACAGGCGAGTCCGCGCCCGTGATCCGCGAGTCCGGAGGCGATCGCAGCGCCGTCACCGGTGGCACGCGCGTTACCTCCGATGAGATCGTCGTGGAAATCACGCAGGAGCCCGGTCAGTCCTTCCTCGACCGCATGATCGCGCTCGTCGAGGGCGCCTCGCGGCGCAAGACCCCAAACGAGATCGCCTTGAACATCCTGCTTGCGGCACTGACATTGATCTTCATGATCGTCGTCGCAACGCTGCGCCCGTTCGCGCTGTTCGCGGGCACCTCCATCTCCGAGACCACGCTGATTGCGCTGCTCGTCGCGCTGATCCCCACCACGATCGGTGCGCTCTTGTCGGCGATCGGAATCGCGGGCATGGACCGTCTCGTGCGGCGCAACGTGCTCGCGCTGTCCGGGCGCGCGGTCGAGTCCTCCGGCGACGTGGACGTACTGCTGCTCGACAAGACCGGCACGATCACGATCGGCAACCGGTTGGCCTCAGAATTCGTACCGATGCCCGGCGTCCCCGAGTCCGAGCTGGCGGAGGTCGCGCAGCTGGCCTCGCTCGCCGACGAGACGCCCGAGGGCCGCTCGATTGTGGTGCTGGCCAAGCAGTACGGCATTCGCGAGCACGACATGTCAACGACCGGAGCCGAGTTCGTGCCGTTCACCGCACAGACGCGCATGAGCGGCGTGGACATCGACGGACGACGCCTGCGCAAGGGCGCCGGCGATGCGATCGTCGGGCTCGTACAGAGCGAAGGCGGATCGCCGCCGCCCGAGCTTCAAGAGGTGCTCGATCGCATCGGCAACGAGGGCGGCACGCCGCTGGCGGTCGCGCGCGACAACCAGGTGTTGGGGGTCGTCTACCTGAAGGACACGATCAAGGAGGGTATGGCGGCCCGCTTCGAGCAGCTGCGCGCGATGGGCATCAAAACGGTGATGGTCACCGGCGACAACCGCCTCACCGCCGCAAAGATCGCGCAGGAGTCCGGCGTCGACGACTTCCTCGCCGAAGCGACGCCCGAGCGCAAGCTCGCGCTGATCCGCGAGCAGCAAGAAGATGGGCGGCTTGTGGCGATGACGGGCGACGGCACCAACGATGCCCCCGCGTTGGCTCAGGCTGATGTCGGGGTGGCGATGAACACGGGCACCCAGGCCGCGCGCGAGGCGGGGAACATGGTCGACCTGGACTCCAACCCGACGAAGCTGATCGAGATCGTCGAGGTCGGCAAGCAGCTCTTGATCACGCGCGGCGCGCTCACGACCTTCTCGATCGCCAACGACGTCGCCAAGTACTTCGCGATCCTGCCCGCCATCTTCGTCACTACCTACGCCACCTCGCCGGGGGGCAAGGGGCCGCTGCACGTGCTCAACATCATGAACCTCGGCACCCCGCAGTCGGCGATCGTATCCGCGATCATCTTCAACGCGCTCGTGATCCCGCTGCTGATCCCGCTGTCGCTGCGCGGCGTGCGCTACCGCCCGATCGGCGCCAGTGCCCTGTTGCGGCGCAATCTCTTGATCTACGGGCTCGGCGGGATCATCGCGCCGTTCATCGGCATCAAGCTGATCGACCTCGTCGTGCATAACCTCCTCGGAGCCTGACCCGCCCGCGAACTGCGCCGTGGGCGACAATGCCCACATGAGCTCATCCGACTGTGGGCATTTGAAGGTCTTCATCGGCATGGCTCCTGGGGTCGGCAAGACCTACCGGATGCTGCAGGAGGGCGCGGCCGAAGCCGACGCGGGGCGCGACGTGGCGGTGGGCTACCTTGAGTCCCACGGGCGCGCGGAGACGCTCGCACAGGCGCAGGGGTTGGAGGTCGTGCCGCGGCGCACCGTGACCTACCGCGGGACGCCGATCACCGAGATGGACCTGACGGCGGTGCTCGCGCGCAGGCCCGAGCTGTGCCTGATCGACGAGCTCGCGCACACCAACGCGCCGGGGGTCGAGCACGAGAAGCGCTACGAGGACGTGCGCTACGTGATCGAGGCGGGCATCGACGTGTACTCGACCGTCAACGTGCAGCACCTGGAGAGCCTCAACGACCAGATCGAACGCCTCACCGGCTCACGCACACGCGAGACGATCCCCGACGAGGTCCTCTCGATGGCCGACGAGGTCGTGCTGATCGACCTCACCCCCGAGGCGCTGATCGGCCGCCTCAAAGCCGGCAAGGTCTACGCGCCCGAGCGCGTGCCGGCGGCGCTGAACAACTTCTTCAAGATCGAGAACCTCGCCGCCCTGCGCGAGACCGCGCTGCGCCAGGTCGCCGAGGACGTCGAGGTCAAGCGCCTCGTACGCGAGCCCTCGCCGATCGTGCGCCGCGACGAGGAGGGGCTGCCGGCGCCGGCGCGAGAGGAGCCGCTGGCGATCGCCGAGCGGCTGCTCGCGCTGGCGACGCTCGCGCCGCAGTCAGAGCGCGTCGTGCGCCGCGCATGGCGCTCAGCACAGCGGTTGGACGCCGAGCTCGACGTGCTCGTGGTGCGCCCGCCCGGACGCGAGCCCAGCGTCTCCGATCGTGAGCGCCTGGAGGCGCTGCGGCGGCTGACCTCGATGCTCGGCGCGCGGCTGCGCGTCGAGGAGGGCGAAGACGTCGCCGCCGTCGCCGTCTCGCTCGCGCGCTCGCTCGGCAGCACCTACGTGCTGATGGGAGCGCCCTCGCCGCGACGGGGGTTGCGCCGGTTGAACGACTCTCTGCTCACGCGCCTGCTTCGCGGACTGCCGGGTGTGGACGTACGCATCGTCGCCGACCCCACGCTGCGTGGACACGCCGTCGAGGCTGAGGGCAGGTCTTCGCACGAGGACGACGATCCGGAGCGGTCGTCCGGGCGGCCAAATGTGGAGCGCGTGCCGGAGTAGGCGCGCCGAGGCGGGCGCGTTGGTAAAGGTCGAGTAAACCGAGCAGGACCCGGCGTAAGCATGGCGTAAAGCTGTGAGAATCGCGCAACCCTGCGCCTCGACCGCTGTTCCAGGAGCGACATGACCCGACCACGCATCCGATCGAGACTCGCCCGCCGACTCACAGCGCTCGTCCCGCTCGCCGTCCCGCTGACCTTGGCGGCCGGCCTACTGCTCGCGCCCGGCGCGATAGGCAAGGCCGAGGCCCACGGCGCGGTTGCCAACACGCCGGCCCCCCGCGCCCATGCCGCCGCCTCCTACCTCACCGGCATCGGCGACGAGACCGACGAGATGTTCGGCAATCCGCTGTGGGCGCAGCTGCGCACGAAAATCGTCCGCTACATCGCCCCCTACGACGCCGTCGCGCATTCCTACTCGCTCGACAAGGCGATCCTCTTCATCCGCGAAGCCGAAGCCCATCACCAGCAGGTGCTGGTGGCCTTCTACCACTCCGAGTACACGCCCCTGACGCTGCCAAGCGTTGCGCTCTACCAGAGAGACGTGCAGAAATTCGTCAAGCGCTTTCCCCACGTCCGCCAATACCAGGCCTGGGACGAGGCCAACCGCGGCTACATCCCGCACACCCTCGCCAGCCCCTCCGCGGTGGCGACGGCGAAGTACTACCAGGCCCTAATCCGTGTCTGCAAGGGCTGCACCGTCCTCGGGCTGGACATCCTCGATGCCCAGAACATCGGCCCAACGCTCGAATACATCTCCGAATTCAAGCGCGAGATCGGCCGCCTACGGACCGTCATGCCGAAGATCTGGGGCCTGCACAACTACTCCGACATCAACCGCCTCGAATCATGGCGCACACGTGAACTTTCGCGCGCTCTGGGCGGCCAGGTGTGGCTGACCGAGACCGGCGGCCTCGTGCAGTTCGGCGGCGCCTTCCCCAACAAGCACGGCTCCGGCCTGACGCGCGCCGCGAAGGTGCTCAAGTACATGTTCGCCGTCGCCGCCTCGCAGTCGCGTATCAAGCGGCTCTACATCTACGACTGGACCGGCGGCACCGCCTCCACGCGCTTCGACGCCGGCCTGATGAACGCCCGCAACCAGCCCCGTCCAGGCTACGTCACCGTCTGCAAACAGCTGCACGGTGCGCGCTGCAACGTCAAGACCGTCAAGAGCTAACGCGACGCCCGCTCCGCTCAGCAGGATCGATGTCGAAAGCGCTCGATTCAGCGCACGCGAGCGGCCGCGGTCATCCAGCTGGGACCTGCTGCGCGCGCGGGCTCGGCCCCACCTCAACCCGCGCGGGTGACTCCGGCTCGTTGCGCAGCAACCGCATCGCGCACATCGCCAGCAGCCCAGCCAGCGCGGCGGTCGGTGCAAGCGTCTTCAGGGGGTAGCGGCTGCCGTCGTGCAGCGTCAGGTTCAGCGCCGTGTTATCGCCTGCTTTCACGATGCTCTCAAGGCCCGCATGGTCGATCCCCAGCACCGTCGGGCCGAGCGCCGCGAACAGCGCACCAGCCGATCAGCGCCAGCAGGCCGTAGCCGAGCGTCGCGTTCGTCAACCGCAGGCGCGGCGTCGCCCACGCCGCCAGCACCACGCCGCCGCCCGCCGCCAGGAAGAACGGCCAGATGCCGCCCCAGCCGCGCCCCAGGCCGTAAGCCGAGGCGATCGTCGGCTGGAAGAAGCCCTCGCCCAGGTAGCGCATCCACACGACCGTCTCGTTCTCATACCCCACCAGCGGGTGCGTGATCGTCGCGATCACCGTCGTCGCGATCGACACCGTCGCCAGCGCCACCGTCGGTCCCGGCCAGCGCTTCAGCGCGATCGCCACCGGGAACGCCAGGAACGGCAGCATCGTCGTCAAGAACCGCGGGCCCATGAACCCACCGCCGAACGGCAGGTAGTAGCCCGAGTTGTAGCCCACGTAGCAAACGCAGATGCCCGCGATCGTCAGCGCCTCCGCGCGCTTGCCGCGTTTGTACAGCAGCACCGTCCCCATCGCTCCCAAGATCAGCACCGGCGAGATCGTCAGTAGCCCGCGCGAGTCCAGCAGCAGCGTCGCCAGCACCTTCAAGCTCGGCAGCGAGATCCCGAAGAAGCCTTTCTGCTGGCGCGGAATGCTCGAGTAGGCCAGGTGCGTCCACGAGTGAAACGCATAATGGTTGTACAGCAGCAGCGGCACGATCCCCACAATCCCGCCCGCGATGTAGGAGCCCGCGCGGCGCGCGATCAACGGCGGGGTGAGTGCGTCCCGGCGCGAGAGCAGGTACAGCCCCAGCACCGCCGCTACGAAGAACAGCGGGTACTCCGAGGCGACCGCATAGCCCATCGCCAAACCAGCCAATCCCAGCAGCATCGCGCTCGGCGGGCCGTCGCGCTCTTTCAGCATCAGCGCGAACGCCGCGAACCCGAGGAACGCCGTGAACACGTGGCTGAACAGCAGCGTCGAGAGCGGCAGCACCATCGTGCCGAGCCCCAGCGCGATTGCCGCCGCGGCGCCGTAGCCCGGCTCGTAGCGGTCGGCCACCCGCCACACGAGCAGCAACAGCAACAGCCCCGGCAGCACGTTCGCCCACAGGCCGATCAGGTAGATCATCTCGTCGCCCGGGTGGTTCGGCGGCGCCACATGCGCGTCCGTCCACGATTCCGCCCCCACCAAATTCAGCGCGTCGTAGAACGGCAGCGCCATCAGCGCCAGCCCGGGCGCGCGCGCCGAGTAGTAGTGACCCTTGTAATACGCCTTATCGCCCGTGTTCGCCTGATACTGGTCGATCGTCGTCCGTTCCACGTTCAGCGAACGAATCAAGTCGTAGTGCGAAGTCTGGTTCCACGAGAACGACTGGATCAACGTCGCGTACGACAGCCCCACCAGCAGGATCGCCGCTAGCGCCAGACGTTTGCGCGTGATTGTCAGCCGCGTTCTCTCCGGCGATCGTGCTTCGTCACGGTCGCTCATGGTCAATCAGTCCCGTGGAGGGCCGCCGGCCCTGGGCCGATTTCATAGATCACCAGCGAGCCCACCCGGCGGCGCTTCACGCCCAGCCCCGCCACCGGTTTCGCCGCCGCCACCTGCACGTTCGGCGGCTCCGCCAGCGCATACCCGTGGATCCCCGGCAGCTGCGGCATCGTCAAGTGCAGCACCACCGTCTTGATGCCCGTAGTAGCGCAGCTTCTCGATGCTCGCCTTGTCCGGGAAGCCGCTCATCCCCCCGCGCAGATCGTCGACCTGCGGGATTTCGAACGTGCTGTTGCCGATCGGGATCTTGTAGAAGCCGTTCGTCGAGAAGTACTGCCACACGCGATCCGCCGCGCCGTCGGTGGGCAGGTCCAGCAGCGGCCCGCGCAACCCCACCTCCGCCGGCTGCGGCTGGGGTACGACCGGGTGCGCGAGGTGGCCCGCGCCTTCGCCAAGCAGGCCGATCAGCAGCACCACGCCGAGGATCGCCGCGGCGGCGCCCACCGTGTGCGCTCCTGCCCCACGGCGCCCGCCAGCTTCGCCAGTCCACTGCACTCCCGCGCGCCGCCAGCAGCGCGTAGAACAGCGTCGCCAGCGTGAACACCCTCCCCGGCACCCGCACCCCGTCCCAGCCCGGGGCGTAGTCGAACAGCAGGCGATACGGATAGCCCGCGCCCGTCAGGCCGAGCCCCATCGCGAGTACCGAGCACACCACGATCCCGCCTGCCAGACCCACGCGCAACCTGCGGGTGTACAGCGCCCCGCCCAGCCCGTAGTCCCACCAGCGCGAGCACGAGGATCAGTCCGCCGGGCCAGAACACGTCCTCGTTCTTGGAGTGGACGTCTTCGCGCGCGCCGGCGCCGTCACGCTTCCCCACACGCGGTTCTCCGAGGAGGCCGACACCAGCGCCGCCGGGCCCGACGAGTAGTTTTTGACTTCCTTCAGCGTCCGCTTCGCCGTCGGGTACTCGCTGGCGACCTTCAGGTACGGGCGCGCCTGTAGATCGCGACTGCGCCGAGCGCCGCGATGCCGACGCAGGTCACCGCCAGCAGCCGGCGCGGGATCAGCGGCCCGCGGGCGCTGTCCTTCGCCGCACCCTCGGGCCAGTCCTCGTCCTTGCCCCACGCCTCGCCCGGATGCAGACGGCCCATCCACCAGAACACCAGCACGAGCAGCCCCAGCACCGCCAGCAGGTAGCAGTACTGCAGCCCGAGCGTGAACCCGAGGCTGACCTGCCAGGCCGACACCAGCCAGCCCGCCAGCACCAGCCCGCGGGAGGAGCGCCGGTAGCCGCGCAGGAGCAAAAACAGCGCCAGCGGGATCCCCCCGGAGGAGATCACGTGCAGATGGCCGGCCTCGGTCACGCGATAGGGGGCGTAGGCGAACGCGATCCCCGCGGCCGCGCCGCCGAGCCTGCCGAGACCCAGCTCGCGCGCGAGCAGGTACGCGCCGACGAAGCACAGCGACCACGCCCACAGGAACAGCAGGTTGTAACGCACGAGAGCCGCCACCGTGCCGTGACCGATGAACGCCGCCGGCCCGTAGCCGAGCAGCGAATCCGAGAACGCCAGGCTGAGCGGATGCGGGTAGAAGGCGTTTGCGTCGAACAGGTGCAGCGGGTCGTGCAGCATCGCGTGCCCCACCCACGCCACCTGCCACGCCGTGCGCACGGGATCGCCGAGGTCCGGTGCGATCCGGCTGGGCAGGTGCAGGACCAGCGGCCAAGCTCGTCAGCACCGCCAGCGCGATGCCCGCGAGGATCACCCACGCCAGCTCTCTGCCCGGGAGCTTCGGGGAGGGCGCCCAGCGAGCGGGCTGCTTGGCGGCAGGCGAAGGTGCCGGCGTGTCGAGAAGCGCGCTCGCCATCGACGGCGCAGCATACGCGAGCGGTCCCGCGTCGGGCGTCGTTGCCGCACGTCCGCCGTGGCCCGGCGCCAAACGTGGCTGCTGCCTGTCCATCGCGGTGCACGAGCCATGTCCTGTTAGGACGTTCCGGTGGATGGATTTGCGTAAGACTGTCTGTGATGAAGGTGCTCGTGGTCGGAGCCGGTGGAGTGGGTGCGGCGTTCGCCGCCATCGCCCAGCGCCGCCCGGCGTTCGAGCGGGTGACGCTCGCCGACGTCTCACCCCAGCGCGCGCGCGAGGTCGTCGCGCGTTTGGGCGAAGCCGACCGCTTCGCCGCCGAGCGCGTCGACGCCTCCGATCGCGCCGACGCTGATCGCCCTGATCGAGCGCGTCAAGCCCGACGCCGTGCTCAACGCCTGCGACCCGCGCTTCAACGAGCCGATCTTCGGCGCCTGCTTCGACGCGCGCGTGACCTACCTGGACATGGCGATGACGCTCTCCGCGCCCCATCCCGAGCGCCCCCACGAGCTGCCGGGCAAGATGCTCGGCGAGCACCAGCTCGCTGCGCACGAGCAGTGGGAGCAGGCCGGCCTGCTCGCGCTCGTCGGGCATCGGCGTCGAGCCCGGGCTCTCCGACGTGTTCGCGCGCTACGCCGCCGAGGAGCTGTTCTCGCAGGTGCGAGAGGTGGGCGTGCGCGACGGCGCCGATCTCGTCGTCGAAGGCTATGACTTCGCGCCCACCTTCTCGATCTGGACGACGATCGAGGAGTGCCTGAACCCGCCGCTGATCTGGGAGCGCGAGCGCGGCTTCCACACCACCGCCCCCTTCTCCGAGCCCGAGATCGTTCGCCTTCCCCGAGGGCATCGGCAAGGTCGAGTGCGTCAACGTCGAGCACGAGGAGGTCGTGCTGATCCCGCGCTGGGTGCAGTGCGAGCGCGTCACCTTCAAGTACGGGCTCGGGCGCGAGTTCATCGAGCGTGCTGCGCACGCTGCACAAACTCGGCCTCGACTCGACCGAGCCGGTCAGCGTAAGCGCGGGCAGCGAGGTCGCTCCGCGCGACGTCGTGGCCGCCGCGCTGCCCGACCCCGCCACGCTCGGCGAGCGCATGACCGGGCGCACCTGCGCCGGCACCTGGGTCACCGGCGCCGGCATCGACGGCGGCGAGCGCTCGACCTACCTCTACCACGTCGTCGACAACGAGACGCACGATGCGCGAGTACGGCTCCCAGGCCGTCGTCTGGCAGACCGCCGTCAACCCCGTCGTCGCGCTCGAGCTGCTGGACGAAGGCGCCTGGACAGGGCACCGGCGTGCTCGGCCCCGAGGCGTTCCCGCCCGAGCCGTTCCTGGAGCGCCTCGCCGCGCTCGGCTCGCCGCACGGGGTGATGGAGGTCGGCTGAGGGCCGGTTCGAGCGGGTGACTGCGCGAGACGGTGCGGGTTCACCGCTCGCCACGCTCAGCCATGCGTGGGTCACACCGCGCGGCGTGACGGAGAGCGAGCGCAAATGGCACACCCGTCACACGGCGCTCACACAAAGGCTCCCCAGTCCAGTCGTGAGCGCCGTGTTCCCCAACGACGGGCGGCGTGCCCCCGGTTCAGAACTCCACCGGTCCGGGGACAGGTTCGGTCGGCGGCGGCGTTCGAGCAGGTCGGGTGCCGCGGTTTCGGTCTTGCGCGAGAAGAACTCGCGGAAGTACGGGCGCGAGACCAGCATAGATGACCGCGCCGAGGAGCATCCCGCCGATGCCCATCCACAGCGGCAGCGTGATGCCGAGGATCGGCTTGGATTCGACGTTGTGCCGTTTGGCCGTAGTAGAAGGCCGCCTTGATGCCGATCGCCGAACAGCATCAACCCGCCGAGCAACGGCGCGAGCCCGAGCAGCAGCAAGTTGCGCGCGCTCTTGAACGAGCTCGCGGCGGTAGTACCAGGCGCAGGCGACGCCGGTGAAGCCGTAGTAGAAGCAGATCGGGAAGCCGATCGCGGTGAGCGAGTCGGCGAGCACGCTTTCGGAGAGCAGCAGCAGCGGCGATCGTGATCGCGATCGAGAGCGCGCCGAAGCCGAGCGTCGAGACGGTCGGGGTCAGGTAGCGTTTGTGCACTCGCGCGAGCAGGCTGGTGACCGCTTTCCAGTGCGCCATCGACAGCGTCGTGCGCGCGGTCGGCAGGATCGTCGTCTGCGTCGAGGCCGACGCCGAGGTGAGCACGGCGATGATCAGCAGCTTGTTCGAGCGGTTCGCCGAGCACGCCCGTGCCGAGCGCATTGAGGATGTCTTCTTGGTTGGCTTCGTTGGAGAGGAAGCCCATGCCGTGGAAGGCCTGCGCGGCCGCGGAGACGACCACGTAGATGACCACGAGCAGGATCGTCGAGACGACCGCGGCCTTGCCCGGCCCCTCGGCGGGGTCCTCCGACTCCTCGTTGACGGAGACGCCCGAGTCCCAGCCCCAGTAGATGAAGACCGCCAGCAGCAGCGCGACGACCAGGTCGCCGAAGTTCATCGCGAACGGGTTGAACCAGTCGAGCGAGGGCTTGATCGAGTCGGCCGGGGATGGCTGCCGTAGACCTTGACGAACGCGACCACCGCGAACAGTCCGAGGATCGAGCACCTCGGCGCTGAGCAGGACCTGCTGGATGCGCGCGGAGAGCTCGATGCCGCGGTAGCAGATCCAGGTCATGATCGCGATCCACAGGACCGCGGCGACGATCACCGCCGCTTTCGATTCGCCGAGTTCGCTGAAGCCGAAGAGCTTGAAGGTGTAGATCGCCGCGATGTCCGCCAGCGAGGCCATCACGATCACGTCCGCGAGGAAGATCGCCCAGCCGTTCAGCCAGCCGGTCGCCGGGCCGAACGCGCGCGTCGTCCACGCGAACGTTGTGCCCGCGTCGGGGTCGGCGCGGTTGAAGTATTTGTAGGCCGAGGCGACCAGCAGCATCGGCAGGAACGCCACGAGCAGCACCGCCGGTGCGTGCACGCCGACGCCCTTGACGGCGACGATGAAGCCCGAGCGTCGCCGCCAGCGAGTAGGCCGGCGCCGTCGAGGCCACGCCGATGACGATGTTCGAGAGGTAGCCGATCGCGTCCTTCTTCAGGCCCTTGTCCATCACCCCCGAGGGCTCGGGTGACGAGGGCGCGGCGACGCTTGCACTGGCCATTGGACCACTCCTCTCGGAGACGGTCGTGACAAACGCTACGTCCTCGGCGGCCGCTCGCCAATGGGCGCGATCCCCAAAACGTACGCGCTCACAGTTGTACATCTTGTACAATGATATCAGAGGCTGTTGAACGTGCGATGCCTTGAGCTGGCCATCCTGTCGGAGTAGCGTTGTCCTCAATGTCTAGTTGAGCTGTTGACCGCGACGTCCACCGACCTGCAGCAGCTCGCCAAGCGCCACCTGTGGATGCACTTCACGCGCATGGGCGTCTACGAGGAAGGCGGCGAGGTGCCGGTGATCGTGCGCGGGGACGGGTGCTACGTGTACGACGAGCACGGCAAGCGCTATCTCGACGGGCTCTCGGCGCTGTACTGCGTGAACGTCGGCCACGGCCGCGCCGAGCTGGGGGAGGCGGCCGCGCGCCAGGCCGCGGAGCTCGGCTTCTACACCAACTGGAGCTACGCCCACCCGCGCTCGATCGAGCTGGCCGCGCGCATCGCCGCGCTCGCGCCGGGGGACCTCAACCGCGTGTTCTTCACCTCGGGCGGCTCGGAGGCGGTGGAGTCGGCGTGGAAGCTCGCCAAGGCCTACCACGCCGCGCGCGGGCGAGCCCAGGCGCCACAAGCTCATCTCGCGCTACCTCGCCTACCACGGGACCTCGATGGGCGCGCTCACCGCCACCGGCCTGCCGCCGCTGCGCGAGCCCTTCGAGCCGCTGACGCCCGGCGGGCGTCACGTGCCGAACACGAACTCCTACCGCTGGAAAGAGGACCGCGATCCGCTGTGGGCCGCCGACGCGATCGAGGAGGCGATCCTGTTCGAGGGGCCCGCACACGGTCGCCGCGGTGATCCTCGAGCCGGTGCAGAACGGCGGCGGCTGCTTCGTGCCCCAGGAGGGCTACTTCCAGCGCGTGCGCGAGATCTGCGACCGCCACGGCGTGCTGCTGATCTCCGACGAGGTGATCTGCGCGTGGGGCCGGCTCGGGCACATGTTCGGCTGCGAACGCTACGGCTACGCGCCCGACATGATCACGACCGCGAAGGGCATCACCTCGGCGTACGCGCCGCTGGGGGCGGTGATCACCGCCGACCACGTCGCCGAGCCGTTCCTGCACGGCACGGAGACCTTCAACCACGGGTTCACCTTCGGCGGGCACCCGGTGGCGTGCGCGACCGCGCTGGCGAACATCGACGTGCTCGAGCGCGAGCAGCTGTGCGCGCACGTGCTCGCGAACGAAGGCGCGCTTCCGCGAGATGCTCGAGGGGCTGCGCGACCTGCCGATCGTCGGCGACGTGCGCGGCGCCGGGCTACTTCCACGCGATCGAGCTCGTCAAGGACAAGGACACCAAGGACGACCTTCAACCACGAGGAGGCCGAGCAGCTGCTGCGCGGCTTCCTCTCCGGTGAGCTGTACCGGCGCGGGCTGATCTGCCGCACCGACGACCGCGGCGACCCGATCGTGCAGCTCTCGCCGCCGCTGATCGCCGGCGAGGAGCAGTTCCAGGAGATCGAGTCGATCCTGCGCCCGGTGCTGAGCGAGGCCTCGGAATGGATCGCGCGATGGAGCTGATGGATGGAGCTCACGGTCGAAAGCCTGATCGCCGAGCTGGGCCTCGAGCTCTCCAGCGGGCGCGGCTCCGCCGGCGCGCACGTGCGCTGGGTGCACATCACCGAGCTGGTCGATCCCACGCCGTGGCTGAAGGGCGGCGAGCTGCTGCTCACCACCGGCATCCAGCTGAAAGGCCCGAAGGTCGCAGCACGAACTCGTCGAGCGCCTGGCCGAGCACGAGATCGCGGGCCTGGGCTTCGGCACCGGGTTCGCCCACAAGAAGATCCCGGTCGGCGCTCGTGAACGCCGCGCGCAAGCTCGACTTCCCGGTGTTCGAGGTTCCCTACGAGCTGCCTTTCATCGCGATCACCGAGCGGGTGTTCGCGCAGCTGGTCGACGAACGCTACGAGCTGCTGCAGCGCAGCATGGCCGGCGACGTGCTCGCGGAAGCGCTCACCGGCAACCTCTATCCCGAAGAGCTGCAGGCCAAGCTGCATCCGTTCGGGATCGGCGAGCAGGCCGCGGTGCTGGCGTTCTCGCTGAAGGACCCCGCCGTCGGCGCGCCGCTGCTGGAGCGCCTGCTCGAGCGCGCCGGAGTGCACAGCCTGGTCGCGATCCGCGCCGGCCTGCTGTGCGCGGTGATCGACGTCGACGGGCGTCGAGCCCGATCCGATCGAGCTCGCCGGGCGCGCCCGCACCGAGCTGCAGACGAGGCTCGGCGAGGTCCGCGCCGCCGCCAGCCGCCCGGCCGCCGACGCACTCGCTGCGCCTGAGCTTCCACGAGGCGCGCTGCGCGCTGGAGGCCGCGCGGCTGCGCAACGGCGAGGCGCAGCAGACGGTCGCCTCCTACAAGGATCTCGGCGCCTTCCAGCTGCTCCTGTCGCTGCAGGACGACGACGCGCTGATGTCCTACTGTCGCGGCGTGCTCGGACCGGTCGAGCAGGGCGAGGGCGAGTACGGCGACGAGCTGCTGCGCTCGCTGGACGTGTTCATCGAGAACAACGGCCACTGGGAGAAGGCCGCCGGCGCGCTCTACTGCCACCGCCACACGCTGCGCTACCGGATCCGCCGCGTGGAGCAGCTCACCGGGCGCGACTTCTCCAGCGCCCGCGACCGCATCGAGTTCTGGCTGGCGCTGCGCGGAAGGGAGCTCGCCAGATGATCGTCGGAGTTCCAAGCGAGATCAAGCCGGACGAGTACCGCGTCGCGATCACCCCCGCGGGCGTGCGCGAGCTGAGCGCGCGCGGGCACGAGGTGCTCGTGCAGGCGGGCGCGGGCGAGGGCAGCGCGATGAGCGACGAGCAGTTCCGCGGCGCAGGGCGCGCGCATCGTCGCCGACGCCGGCGCCGTGTTCGGGGAGGCCGAGCTCGTGCTGAAGGTCAAGGAGCCCCAGCCGCAGGAGGTCGGGCTGCTGCGCGAGGGGCAGACGCTGTTCACCTACCTGCACCTCGCGGCCGAGCCCGAGCTCGCGCACGGGCTGATGGCCTCGGGCGCCACCTGCATCGCGTATGAGACCGTCGAGGACGCCGCGGGACGGCTGCCGCTGCTGGCGCCGATGAGCGAGGTCGCCGGCAAGATCGCCACGCAGGCCGGCGCGTTCATGCTGGAGAAGCCGCTCGGAGGACGCGGGATCCTGCTCGGCGGCGTGCCGGGCGTGGCGGCCGCGACCGTGCTCGTGATCGGCGGCGGCGTGGTCGGCATGAACGCGGCGCTTCATCGCGATCGGCATGCAGGCCGACGTGTTCGTGTTCGACCGCTCGATCGACCGCCTGCGCGAGCTGGAAGTCGCCTTCGGCGGGCGCGCCTCGACCGTGTACTCCTCGACGCTGGCGATCGAGGAGATGCTGCCGCAGCGCCGACCTGGTGATCGGCGCGGTGCTCGTCCACGGCGGGCGCGCGCCGCATGTGATCAGTGCGCGAGCAGCTGCGGCTGATGAAGCCCCACGCCGTGCTCGTGGACGTCTCGATCGATCAGGGCGGGTGCTTTGAGACCTCGCGCCCGACGACCCACTCCAGACCCGACATACGAGGTCGACGGCATCACCCACTACTGCGTCACGAACATGCCCGGCGCGGTGCCGATCACCTCGACGTACGCGCTGACGAACGCCACGCTGCCATACGCGCTGGCGCTGGCCGAGCAACGGTCCGCAGCAGGCGATGGCGCTCGATCCGGGGCTGCCCTCGGGCTGAACGTGCACGACGGAGAGATCACCCACCCGGCCGTAGCCCAGGCCCTGGAGCTGGAGGAGGCGCGGACATGAGCACGCAGGGCGCTGTGACATGAGCAACTTCATCGACGGGGAGTCGCTCGCCTCCGAGGGCGAGAGCGAGCCGATCCTCAACCCGGCCACCGGGGAGGAGCTGGCGCGGGCGTCGAACTCGACCGCTCAGGACGTCGATCGCGCGGTACGGGCCGCGCGTCGGGCGTTCGGCAAGTGGTCGACCACGACGCCCGCCCAGCGCGCGCAGGCCCTGCTCGCGCTCGCCGATCTGATCGACGAGCACGCGCCCGAGATCGCGCGCCTGGAGGCGCTGAACGCGGGCAAGCCGATCGAGGCGGTCACCGGCGACGAGCTGCCGGTGATGGCCGACAACCTGCGCTTCTTCGCCGGCGCCGCGCGCTGTCTGGAGGGCCGGGCGGCGGGCGAGTACATGGAGGGCTACACCTCCTTCACGCGCCGCGAGGCGGTCGGCGTGATCGGGCAGATCACGCCCTGGAACTACCCCCTGATGATGGCCATCTGGAAGATCGCCCCGGCGCTCGCGGCCGGCAACACGATCGTGCTCAAACCGGCCGAGACGACGCCGATCACGACCGTCCGGCTGGCCGAGCTCGCCGCGGACATCCTGCCCGCGGGCGTGCTGAACGTCGTCACCGGCCACGGGCAGCCGATCGGCGAGGCGCTGATCGGCCATCCCGAGGTGGACATGGTCTCGCTGACGGGCTCGATGGACACGGGCAAGCACATCGCGCGCACCGCCGCCGACACGCTCAAGCGCGTGCACCTGGAGCTCGGCGGCAAGGCGCCGGTGGTCGTCTTCGACGACGTGGCGCTGGAGCAGGCGCTCGCGACGATCGCCGGCACCGGCTACTACAACGCCGGCCAGGACTGCACCGCGGCCACGCGCGTGCTGGCCGGCGCGAAGGTCTACGACGACGTCGTCGCGGGCCTCGCGGAGCAGGCCCAGGGCCTCGTGATCGGCGACACGCTCGCGCCCGAGACGACGCTCGGCCCGGTCAACTCCGCCCGCCAGCGCGAGCGCGTGGAGGGCTTCCTGCAGCGCCGGCCCGAGCGCGCGGAGATCGTCACCGGCGGCAAGGCGCCTGAGCGGCCTGGGTTCTACCTGGAGCCGACCGTCGTCGCAGGGCTCGAGCAGGAGGACGAGATGATCCAGCGCGAGATCTTCGGTCCGGTCATCACCGTGCAGCGCTTCTCCGACGAGGAGCAGGCGATCACGTGGGCCAACAGCACCCGCTACGGCCTCGCCTCCTCGGTGTGGACACGCGACGTCGGTCGCGCGCTGCGCGTCTCGCGCGCGCTGCGCTTCGGCTGCGTGTGGATCAACGACCACATCCCGCTCGTCTCCGAGATGCCCCACGGAGGGTTCAAGGACTCCGGCTATGGCAAGGACCTGAGCGTCTACTCGCTCGAGGACTACACCGTGGTCAAGCATGTGATGGCCTCGTTGCAATAGTGGCCCCAGGCGGGAAGCCTGCTACGGTCAGCCCACGGGCGGCGAAGTCGTCCGCGAGGTTCTTGTCTTTGTTGGCGCTCTGAGTGCGCGGATGGGGTCAGTCGAATCTCCATCTGCAGCGGCGGCCGGAAGGTCGCCAGAAGGAGCAACACCAACATGAATCATGAGACGTTCGCCGACCTCGGCGTGTCCGAGGTGCTCGCAACCGCGCTCGCCAAGCGCGGGATCGAGAAGCCGTTCGCAGTTCAGAAGCTTGTCATCCCCGACGTGCTCGCCGGGCACGACGTGCTCGCGCAGTCCCCCACCGGGTCGGGCAAGACGCTCGCGTTCGGCATCCCGCTCATCGAGCGCCTGAAGGGCACGGACGTGCGCCAGTCGGCGCTCGTGCTGGCGCCAACACGCGAGCTGGCCTCGCAGATCGTCGACGAACTGCGCGACATCGCGCACTCACGCGCGCTCTCGATCGCCGCCGTGTACGGCGGGGCGGGGATCGTCAAGCAGGCGCGGATCGCCGCTCGCGCGCACATCCTCGTCGCCACCCCCGGACGGCTGCTCGACCTGATCGACCGCCGCGACGTCTCGCTGAACCGGGTCAAGCTGCTCGTGCTCGACGAGGCCGATCGCATGCTCGACATGGGCTTCAAGCCGGTCGTCGACCGGATCGTGAAGATGTGCGCGCGCGAGCGCCAGACGCTGCTGTTCAGCGCCACCCTGCAGGGCGAGGTGGGGCGGATCGCCAAGGCCTACACCAGCGACGCGCGCCGCCACGAGCACGCGCACTCGGCCGAGCGTCGCGGGTGACATCGAGCACCGCTTCGTCACGGTCTCACACGAGGGCAAGGTCGCGCGACTGGTCTCCGAGCTCGACGGCGCCGAGCGCGGGCGCACGCTCGTGTTCGTACGCACCAAGCGCGGCGCCGATCGCCTCGTCAAACGCCTCGCGAGCAACAGCGTGCGGGCCGTCGCGATGCACGGCGACAAGTCACAAGGTCAGCGCGAACGCGCGCTCGCGAGCTTCGAGTCCGGCGCCGTCGACACGCTCGTCGCGACCGACGTCGCCGCCCGCGGGATCGACGTCGCTGGGATCACGCACGTGATCAACTACGACATCCCCGGCACCCGCGAGGACTACGTCCACCGCATCGGGCGCACCGCCCGCGCCGGCGCCAGCGGCGTCGGCGTGACGCTCGTCACCCACGAGCAGGCGCGCGAACTGTCGGTGATGATCGGCGACCTCGGTCTGCACCGCGAGCTCGAGCTGGGCGGTCTGCCGAGCGATCACACGCGCCCCAAGAGCGCCCCGCGACGCCAGAACCCGTCACGGCGCGGATCTAGGCGCGGTGGCCGACACCCCCGTACAGAACGCTCTTAGGGCGACGCTGAGCAAGCGAGACAAGGACGCAGGGAACGTGGCGTGCTTCGCACGCGAGTGACCGAGGACGCAGTATCGCGCAGCTCAGCGTCGCCCTAGCGGTGGCCGAGCACCTGGTAGATCGAGGTAAAGCCCGTCTTGAAGCCGTTGCGCGCCGCGCGCAGGTAGAGCCGCCAGACGCGCAACCGCTCGCCGCCCGCGAGGCGCTCGGCGGCCTCGCGGTTCGCGTCCAGGCGGTCGATCCAGGCCGAGAGCGTGTCGACGTAGTCCTGGCGCAGGCCCTCCACGTGATCGGTCTCGAAGCCCGCGCGCTCGAGCGCGAGCTGGATGCGCGAGAGGTGCAGCGGGGCGGCGTCGGGGAACACGTAGCGCTCGGAGAACGGACCGGCCTCGGCCTCGCCGTGGCGCAGGCGGGCGATGCCGTGGTTGAGCAGTCGCCCGCCGGGCTCCAACAGGCGTGCGAGCACGCCCGCGTACGCGTCGATCTGATTGGAGCCGACGTGCTCGACCATGCCGATCGAGGCGATCGCGTCGAAGCGCTCGCCGGCGGCGCCTCCCCGTAGGTCGCGATAGTCACCCAAGCGAATCTCCACGCGATCCTCCAGGCCCGCCTCTGCCACGCGTCGGCGGGCAAGCTCGGCCTGAGCGGGGGAGAGGGTGAGGCCGACGGCCTGCACGCCGTGCTCGCGCGCGGCGTGGATCACGAAGCTGCCCCATCCGCAGCCAACGTCGAGGATGTGCTCGCCCTCGCGTAGGGAAAGCTTCGTGCAGACCAGCTCGCGCTTGGCGACCTGCGCTTCCTCCAGCGTGCTCGCGCCGCGCGAGAACAACGCACAGCTGTAGGTCATCGAGTCGTCGAGGAACAGCGCGAAGAACTCGTTCGAGACGTCGTAGTGATGTCGCACCGCGCGCTCGTCACGTTCACGGCTGTGGCGGCGCCCGTGGGGGCGCAGCTCGCTCGCGGGAATCCGCGGCGGGCGCGTCAATCCGCACGCACGCACCGCGGCCAGCGTCAGACGCGCCCTCCTCGCACGGTCGATGGGCGGGGCATCGAAAGAGTCGAGCAGGCCGATCACGCGATCGAGGTCGTCGGCTTCCAGCTCGCCCGCCGCGTAGGCACGCCCCAGTCCCAGCTGGCCGGGCGCACGCAGTAGGTGGGCGATCGCAGTCGGCGAGCGCACCGTGAAGACCGGTCCGTCGGCGGCCGTCGCGGCGAGTTCCGAGCCGTCCCAGAAGCGCACGCCAAAGGGACGCTCGGGGAGCGCGCGCGCGAGCTCGCGACGCAGTGGGGAGGGCGAGGAGAACAGAGCGTTCGCCACCCCTCAGGCGATGTTCGCCGCTGCTTGGGGGCGTGGTCGGTCCATCACCACAGCAGGGTATGCCACAACGAGCTCACACGGTCCGCAGGTTGCGCTGATAACTTGCATAGTGGCACCATGGACGACGAACATATTCCCGGCGGCGATCTGGATCACAGCCGGCCCGGGCCAGACGACATTCAGCCCCCTGCCAACGAGACGCTCGACCGCGTCCTCACGGGGCTGATCACCGTCCTGCCGATCCTCGCGCTGTTCTTCGTCGGCTGGCAGATGTGGGACGGCCTGCTGCACCCCTCAGACCTGGTGGTGTTCGCGATCATGTACCTGCTGACCGGACTCGGCGTGACGGTCGGCTTCCACCGCCTCTTCACGCACCGCAGCTTCAAGACCTCCCCGGCGCTACGCGGGGTCTTCGCCGTGATGGGCTCCGCCGCGATCGAGGGTCCGGTCATCTCCTGGGTCGCCGACCACCGCAAGCACCACGCCTTTTCCGACCGCGAGGGAGATCCGCACAGCCCGCACGTCGATCACGGCGTCGGCTGGCGCGGCGCCCTGCGCGGGCTCGCGCACGCGCACGTGGGCTGGCTGTTCATCCACACCCAGCGTGGCTCGCGCGAGCGCTACGCCCCCGACCTGATCGCCGATCCGGTCGTCTCGTTCGTCGATCGCACCTTCTTCCTGTGGACCATCGCCGGGCTGGCCGCCGCCTTCGGCCTCGGCTACGCGATCGGCGGCTCGGTGCGAGCCGGGCTCACCGGCCTCTTGTGGGGCGGCGCGGTGCGCATGCTCGTGTTGCACCACATGACCTACTCGATCAACTCGCTGTGCCACTTCTTCGGTCGTCGCGACTATGCCACGCAGGACCATTCGCGCAACCTGCTGTGGCTGGCGCTCCCCACTTTCGGCGAGGCCTGGCACAACAACCACCACGCGTTTCCGACCTCCGCCAGCCACGGTCTCAGCTGGCGCCAGCCCGACATCTCGGCGCTCGTGATCCGCACTATGGCCCGCCTGGGACTGTGTTGGGACGTCGTCACCGTGCCCGAGGAGCGTCGGGTGAGCAAGCGCTACGTGGCCGCCTGACTCGCGATGCGCGCGCGAGGAGCAGGCGTTGAATCCTCCTGTCGGCTAACGTCGCCATCGTGAGCGAGCCGTTTTCGTCCGATCCGGGCGAGGAGAAGGAGATCGTCCCGGAGTCAGGGTCCGACACCGACCTGCTGACCCACTACGACATCCTGCGCCTGCGCGCCCCCAACTCGGGCCCCTACACGCTGTCGGGCACCAACACCTGGGTCGTCGGGCGCCGGCCCGCGTGGGTCGTGGACCCCGGCCCAATGATCGAGTCACACGTGGAGCGCGTCTGCACCGCGATCGAAGGGCGGGGCGGCCTCGGCGGGATCGTGCTCACGCACGATCACGAGGATCACGCGGAGGCGGCGCCGGCCGTGCTGGCGCGCTTTCCCGCCCCGCTCGCCGCTGGGCGCGGCGACGTCGACGTGAAACTCGAGGAGGGAGAGCGGTTCGGACCCTTCTACCCCGTCGCCACCTCAGGACATTCGATCGACCACTTCGCCCTGATCGCCGACGGCGCCTGCTTCAGCGGCGACGCAGTGCTCGGCGAAGGCAGCGTGTTCATCGCGCCGCATCGCGGGTCGATGTCCAACTACATGCTCGCGCTCACGCGCCTGCGCATGCGCGAAGACTTCAACGTGCTCTGCCCCGGTCACGGTCCGGTCGTGTGGGACGCCCACGCGAAGCTCGAAGAGTACGTAAACCACCGTCTCGATCGCGAACACGCCCTGATGTACGCGCTCGGCAAGGGTCTGCGAACCGAAAGCGAGCTGCTCGACGCCGTCTGGTCGGAAGTCTCGGAGTCGATGCGACCCCTTGCAAGCGTTACGCTGGCGGCGCACCTGGACAAGCTCGACGACGAGCAGGTCCTGCCCGAAGGGGTGCAGCGCCCGACGTTCGACAGCTTCAACTGGTGAGCTCCTCCGGCTCATCGTTTCCACCGATCGCCGACTACGGCTTCCTGTCGGACTGCCACACCGGCGCGCTGCTGGCCTCTGACGGCTCGATCGAGTGGATGTGCCTGCCGCATTTCGACTCCCCGTCGGCTTTCGGCGCGCTGCTCGATCGCGGCGCGGGAAGCTGGCGCGTAGGTCCCTATGGACTGTACGTACCGGCCGGGCGCCGTTACGTACCGGGCACGAACATGATCGAGACGACGTGGATGACGCCGCAAGGTTGGATCCGCGTCGTCGACGCGCTGGCGATGGGCGAATGGCACGACAACGAGCACGGCTCCAGCCACACTCGCCCGCCGACGGACTTCGACGCCGACCACCTGCTCGTGCGCATGATCGAATGTATCCAGGGTCAGGTCCAGGTCGAGGTGGTCTGCGAGCCGATGCTCGACTACGGCGCCACGCCGGCGGAGTGGAAGAAGGTCGAGCTGGATACCGATGCCGAGCAGCCGCCCGACGCGCACGATGCGCTCGCGATGGACGCCTCCGACGACCGCACGATGTTCAGGCTGTTCAGCGACATCCGCATGGGCATCGAGGGCAACCGCACGCACGGGCGCCACACGATGAGCGAGGGTGAGAAACGCTTCTGCGCGATCTCCTGGACGGAGGCGCGGGGTGGTCCGCACACCGCGCGAGGAAGCCCAACAGATCATCAAACGGACGGGGCACTTCTGGCGCAGCTGGCTGGCCGAAGGCACCTATCCGGACCACCCATGGCGCAAGCACCTGCAGCGCTCGGCGCTGGTGCTCAAGGGGCTGACGTTCATGCCGACGGGCGCGCTGGTGGCCGCGCCGACGACCTCGCTCCCAGAGACGCCGGGCGGCGAGCGCAACTGGGACTACCGCTTCTGCTGGATGCGTGACGCCTCGTTCACGCTGTGGGCGCTGCACGCGCTGGGCCTCGACTGGGAGGCCGACGACTTCATCGAGTATGTCGCGGAAGTGCCGCGCAACGAGGATGGCTCACTGCAGATCATGTACGGCGTCAAGGGCGATAAAGACCTCGAGGAGTCGACGCTCGACCATCTGAAGGGCTACGAGGGCTCCGTTCCGGTGCGCATCGGCAACGGCGCCTACAACCAGCGCCAGAACGACGTGTTCGGTGCGGTGCTCGACTCGGTCTACCTGCACTCCAAGAAGCGCGACCACATCCCGGAGCGGCTGTGGCCGGTGCTGATCGACCAGGTCAAATGCGCGGCAAACGTGTGGCGGGAGCCGGACCAGGGCATCTGGGAGGCGCGCGGCGAGCCCCGGCACTACGTCTCCTCGAAGCTGATGTGCTGGGTCGCGTTCGATCGCGGCGCGCGGCTGGCCGAACGGCGCGGCCACGACGAGTTGGCCAAGGAGTACCAGGGCTCGCCGACGAAGTGTGCGAGGACCTGCTCGCGCACGGCGTCGATGAGCGCGGCGTGTTCCGCCAGCACTACGACACCGACGCGCTCGACGCCTCGACGCTGCTCGTGCCGCTGCTGCGCTTCCTGCCGCCCGACGACGAACGCGTGCGCGCGACGGTCTGCGCGATCCGCGACGAGCTGACCGAGAACGGCCTCGTGCTGCGCTACCGCACCGAAGAGACCGACGACGGACTGAGCGGCAAGGAGGGTACGTTCTTGATCTGCTCGTTCTGGCTCGTCTCGGCGCTGTCGGAGATCGGCGAGCATCGCGAGGCCGAACACCTCTGCGAGCGGCTGCTGTCCTACTCCTCGCCGCTCGAGCTCTACGGCGAGGAGCTCGAGGCCTCCAGCGGGCGCCACCTCGGCAACTACCCGCAGGCGTTCACGCACCTGGCGCTGATCAACGCCGTGACCCACATCATCGCCGCGCAGCAGGGCTGAGAGTCGGCGTCAGGACTTCCCCGACAGGAGTGAGCGCCGCAGCGGCCTGGCGGGATAGGTCGTCAGTAGCCGGGATCGCCCGGCATCAGCACGCGGGCGGAGTCGCCCTCGACGATCACCCGCGGCAGCACCGGCTCGACCTTGCGCCCGCGGGCGTGCGCGATCAGCGCATCGACCGAGGCGAAGGGGATGAGCTGCTCGAGGTGCGCGATCGTCGGGAACACCAGCACGATGCTCTCCTCGGCGTGCGCGTCGAGCGCGGCCTGGGGCGTGAACCAGCCGAGGTCCACGCACTCCTCGCCGTCGATCCGCGGCTCCTGCCCGGGCGGCAGGGGGGCGAGAAAGAAGTGGGTGTCGAAGCGGATCTTCACCTCGGCCGGGGTGATCCAGCGCGAGAACTCCACCAGCTCGCTCGGCTGCGCCAACGCGATCGCTGCCTCCTCGCGCAGCTCGCGCATCGCCGCGGCGCGGACGGCGTCTTCGCCCTCGCCATCGCCGGTGTCGACGGCCCCGCCGGGAAACACCCACACGCCGCCCATGAACTTCGCCTCGGGCGTGCGCCGCACGAGCAGAACCTCCAGCGCATCGGTTCCCCCGCGCAGCAGGATCACCGTCGCCGCCCGCCGCGGGCTCGTCGGATCGCCCTGCACCTCGGGTTGTAGTCCTCGCCCGGAGCGGGGCGATCGTCGAAGGGCGAGTGCGTCGAGCCGAGGGCCCGGACGTCTCGCCGTGATCCTCCTCGGAACCCATCGTCCGACCACCCTACCCGCAAGCGGGGATGGCCGGTAATCTGTCGGGCATGAACGCGACCAAGACCCTGCAACGCTGGATCTGCGAGTCCTGCGGCTACATCTACGATCCCGACGACGGCGATCCCGACGGCGGCATCCCCGCGGGAACGGCCTTCGAGGACATCCCCGACACGTGGTTCTGCCCGGTCTGCGGCGCGCGTAAGCGCGACTTCACTCTCTACGAGGACTAGGACGCCGCTGGGCTGCACGATGCTGCGTCCTCGGTCACTCGTGTACCGAGTACACCACGCTCCCTGCGTGCTTGCCTCGTTTGCCCAGCGACGCCCTGGAAGCGCGCCTGTAGACCCAAGTAAGCGGCGATGAGCGACTGGCGGGAGCTGCTGGCGCTCGATCGCGAGCGCGTGTGGCACCCCTACGGCGGCCTGCCCGCCGCGCCGCCCGAGCCGCTGCCGGTGGTGTCCGCGCAGGGTGTGCGCCTGCGGCTGGCCGACGGTCGCGAGCTGATCGACGGGATGGCGTCGTGGTGGTGCGCGATCCACGGCTACCGCCATCCTGCGCTCGACGAGGCCGTGCGCGAGCAGCTCGGGCAGATGGCGCACGTGATGTTCGGCGGGCTCACGCACGAGCCGGCGATACGCCTTGTCGAGCGCCTCGTCGAGCTCGCGCCACGATGGGCTCGAGCGCGTGTTCCTCGCCGACTCGGGCTCGGTGTCGGTGGAGGTCGCGATCAAGCTCGCGTTGCAGTACCAGCGTGCGCTGGGCCGCACGCGGTCGCACGCGGCTGCTGACCGTCCGCGGCGGCTACCACGGCGACACGTTCGGCGCGATGGCCGTCTGCGATCCGATCGGCGGGATGCACAACCTGTTCGCGGGCGTGCTCGCAGAGCACGTCTTCGCCGAGCGCCCGCCCGGCGGCTTCGACTCCGGTCTGGACGAGCGCTGGGCCGCGCATGTGGGCGAGCTGGTCGCCGAGCACGCGCACGAGCTCGCGGCTGTGATCGTCGAGCCGGTCGTGCAGGGCGCGGGGGGGATGTGGTTCTACGCGCCCGAGTGCCTCGCGCTGCTGCGCCGGCTCTGCGACGAGCACGGGCTGCTGCTGATCCTCGACGAGATCGCGACCGGGTTCGGGCGCACGGGCGAGCTGTTCGCGTGCCGGCACGCGGGTGTGGCGTCGGCGCTGCCCGATGTGATGTGCGTCGGCAAGGCGCTGACCGGCGGCTACATGACGCTCGCCGCCACGCTTTGCACGCCCGCCGTCGCCGAGACCGTCTCCGCCGGCGAGGGCGGCGGGCTGATGCACGGTCCGACGTTCATGGCCAACCCGCTCGCCTGCGCGGTTGCGCTGGCGTCGCTGGAGCTGCTCGCCGACGGGGGCTGGCGCGGGCAGGTGGGGGCGATCGAGCGGGGTCTGCGCGCGGGGCTCGAGCCGGCGCGGGAGCTGCCGGGCGTCGTGGACGTGCGTGTGCTGGGCGCGATCGGCGTGGTGCAACTCGATCGCCAGGTGGACGTCGCGGCGGCGACGGCGACCGCCGTCGAGCGCGGCGTGTGGCTGCGGCCGTTTCGCGACCTGATCTATGCGATGCCGCCGTATGTGATCGGCGAGGAAGATTTGGCGTCGGTGACCGGGGCGATGGTGGCTGCGGCTGCATGTTGAGGCGTCGGGTTCGGTCAGGCGGTGGGTTACACTGCCAAGTGGCCAGTGCGCCTATCGCTTCGGCGTATGCGCTCTCCGAGGAGCCCGGGCAACCGGGCTCCCTCCGGTTAACAAGCCCCTGACGGCCGCCGGAGCCGTCTTCGCTGCGACCGTCGGGGCGCCCCGCTATCTCGTCAGCCGGTCGATGACCAGCATCGAGACGAGCAGGGCGATGGCCAGTGCGAGTATCGCTTGGGACATATGGACCTCCTTTCTCCGGGGGTACGACTCCGGAACCCTCCGAACAGGAAGCGCCTACCGCGAGATCCGACTGACCATTCGTCGATGCTAAGCGTCGCTTGGGATGAAACTCTCGGGGCACCAGCGCCGCCACGGCAGCTCGCCTCCGGCGCGCGCAAGATCCTCAACGGAGGGACTTAGCACCGCCCCGAGGCCCACTACTTCGATCTCGCCCAGCCGTTCGAGGGTCTCGCGGTTGGAACGTTCCAGTTCCCCCGGCGTATAGGGCCACGGCGTGAGCACGACCGCGCGCACATCCAGTTCGACCGCCCGCGCCGACTCGATGGTCAGCAGTGTGTGGTTGATCGTGCCCAGCCCCGGACCTGCCGCGATCACTACGGGCAGTCCGAGTGCGACGGCGAGATCGCGCACCGAGAAATCGTCGGCGAGCGGAACGAGCAGGCCGCCTACCCCCTCGACGATCAGGGTGCTCTGGTCGGTCGCCGCGGCGTTGCGCGCATGCGCCACGAGCTCCGTCGAGTCGATCCGCTCGCCCGCGAGCGCGGCCGCCAGATGAGGCGAGACGGCGGGTCCGTAGCGCAGCGGTGCGACCTCCTCGGGCGCCATATTGGCGGCGTGTGCGAGTAGCTCGTGGTCCGGCGGCCATCCGGTCGGGGATGACTCCGTCAAGGCCCGTCACGACTGGCTTGTGCGCACGCACCTGCACCCCGGCCGCGGACATCGCCGCGAGCAGTGAAGCGCTCAGGACGGTCTTACCGACGCCTGTGCCGGTGCCGGTGACGAACAGCCCGCGCATGCCCGCGCTCCAGCTCCGGCGAGGCCTGTTTAGGCCGCGCGATGGACGACGATGTCGCGCTCGCCGTCGAAGGGCGCGTGCATCGGTGAGCTCCGACCCGGCGTCGAGCGCGGCGCCATGACGGCCGGCGCGGGCATGGCGACCTGCCGCTCCGGCTCGCCGGCCTCGATCGCGAGCCCTGAGGCTCGCGCTGCGCATGAGGCGGTCAGCCGAAGGTCGAGCCCCAGTTCGCGCGCAGCCGCGCCGATGATCTCGTGCGGCATCACGCAGCTCATCGGCGGTGTGGCTGGCCATGACCGCCAAGCGAAGTCGCGAGGTCCCCGGGGCGACCGTGGGTGGGCGGATCGCCTGAGCGAATACCCCTCGCTCGAGCGCCGCCTCGCAGAGGCTCATCGCGTCGTGCTCATCGCCGACGATCACCGGCACGATGTGCATCTCAACGTCTTCGGCCGGGATGCCCTCGGCGCTGAGCGCGCGGCGCAGCACGCGCGCGTTTGAGCGCAGCCGCTGCACGCGGTGCGGGCGCTCCTGCAACAGCTCCAGTGCCGCCAGCGCGCCGGCGACGGCAGGGGGTGGGGGTGCGGTCGAGAAGATCAGAGGCCGCGCCGTGTTGATCAGGTAGCGGATCGTCTCTGTGCGCGCACACGCATACGCTCCGTATGAGCCGAGCGCCTTGCCGAGCGTGCCGACGACGATGTCCACCTCGCCCTCCAGTCCGGCCGCCGCGATCGCGCCCCGCCCGCCTGGGCCCAGCACGCCGGTGGCGTGCGCCTCGTCGACGATCGTGCGCGCGCCGTGCTCGCGAGCGACCCCGATGAGCTCGCTCAGCGGCGCGACGTCCCCGTCCATCGAGAACACCGAGTCGGTGACGATCAGCCGGCGCCCGTTGCCGCCGTGCCGGCGTATCAACCAGTCGAGATGATCCACGTCGCGATGCCTGTACACGACCACCTCCGCCCGCGAGCAGCGGCAGCCGTCCACGATCGAGGCGTGGTTTAGCTCGTCGGAGAACACGGTGTCTCCGCGTCCCGCCAGCGCCCCGATCGCACCCGCGTTGGCGAGATAGCCCGAGCCGAACAGCACGCACTCCTCGCTGCGCTCGAACGCCGCCAGGCGCTGCTCCAGGCGGCGATGGATCGGTCATCGTGCCCGACACCAGGCGCGAAGCTCCCGCGCCGACTCCCCAGCGCATCGCCGCTTCCGCCGCGGCCTCGCGCACGCGCGGATGGTCGGCGAGGCCGAGGTAGTTGTTCGAGCACAGCAGCAGCACCGGCTTGCCGTCGAGCAGCACTCGCGGCCCCTGCGGTCCGCTCACCATCCGCAGGCGCCGGTCGAGTCCGAGCCGCTCCAACTCCTGCAGGCGCTGCTCGATCTCGTTCATCGAGACACCGGCTTTCAGCCCACCGGCACCTTGTTGGTTGCGCCGTCTGGACGTGGCGGCACCGACCGCTTGGCCTTGAACCGCAGCTGTGTCGATGGGATCCCACAGGCGCACCTCGCAGACCGGTGGGATCGGCGGGCGCCTGGCTCAAGCAGCTCCTGCACCACGTCCGGCGTCTCGTCCGTCCAGCCAGCCCGAGCGGTTGTCGGGCCGTGGGTTCGCGCCGTTGTCCGGCTGGCGCGCCACGTTCAGCCCCAGCTCCTCGAACATCGCGCGGTCCTCCTCGGGCGTCGTTGCCGAGCGTCGTCAGGAAATTGCCCATCATCACGCCGTTGATGCCGGCCTTGACCGCGAGCTGCTGCAGCTCGCCGATGTTCTCCACGCGCCCGCCGCAGAGCCGGAACAGCGCATCGGGCAGGATCAGTCGGAAGATCGCGATCCACTTGACGGCCTCCACGGGTCCATGTAGTCGCGGTCGCCGAACTTCGTTCCCGGGCGGGGGTTGAGCAGGTTGATCGGCACGCTCGTCGGGATCGATCTCCGCGAGCTCGAAGGCCATCTCGACGCGCTGCTCGCGCGTCTCACCGAGGTTGAGGATCCCGCCGACGCAGGTCTCCAGCCCGGCCTCGCTTGACCGCGTCGATCGTGCGCAGCCGGCCCTCGTAGCGGACCGTGCGAGGAGACCTCGTCGGATAGTAGCTCTCGGCCGTCTCGACGTTGTGGTGCACGCGTTGGATGCCGGCCTCGCTTCAGCGCCCTGGCGCGTGTCGCGGACATGTGACCGATCGACGCGCAGCGCTTGAGGTTGGTCTGCTCGGCGACCATGCGCGCGCCCTCGAGGATCTTCTCGAAGTCGCGCTTTGACAGCCCCTGGCCCTGTGTGACCATGCAGAAGCGATGGGCGCCCGCCGCTTCGGCGGCCTTCGCGTGTTCGAGGATCTGCTCGGAGCTCATCATCGCGTGCATCGGCGTCTCGGCCTCGGCGAAGCGCGACTGCGCGCAGAAGCCGCAATCCTCGGCGCATCCGCCCGACTTGGCGTTGACCAGCGAGCACATGTCGGTGGAGTCCTCGAAGCGCTCCACGCGTGCCGCCCACGCACGCTCGATGAGCGCTTCGATCTCGGCGCGATCCTCGATCTCGCCCAGGCGCAGGGCCTCCTCGCGGGTGATCAGCGGCGGCATTCCCTCACGTTATGTCGCGCCCCGGACGGCACGCGCGGGGGGAGGTAACGGTTGCGGCGAAAGCGCGGCTTCTGGCCAGAGGCTTCGCCCGTCGCGGGAGTTCGGAGGCTTATTCGTTGCGCCACTCGGGAGCGCGCCGCTGCGCGAACGCGCGCATCCCCTCGCGCATGTCCGCCGAGGCGAACGAGGCGCGGCGCAGCTCCATCAACTCGTGCTCGACGTCGTCGGGCAACTGCCCCTCCGCGCGCAACAGCGCGGCGATCACGCGCTTGTTGCCGAGCTGGGCCAGCGGCGCGTTGCCCGCGAGCTCACCCGCCAGCTCCGCCGTCAGCGGCCTCGAGCTGCTCCGCGGGCGTGACGCGGTTGACGAGCCCCCAGTCCAGCGCGGTCGCGGCGTCGATGTATTTGCCGAGCAGGAACAGCTCGCGCGTGCGCGCGGCGCCGATCGCGTCGATGAACCGCCGCAGCCCGGTGTGCGAGTACACGAGCCCGAGCTTCGCCGGCGGCATGCCGAGCTTGATGCCCTCCTGCGCGATGCGCATGTCGCAGGTGAGCGCCAGCTCCAGGCCTCCGCCGATCGTGTGTCCCGGCAGCGCCGCGAGCGTCGGCCAGGGGAACGCTTCGAGCGCCTCGATCGCTTCGGTGAACGGATGCGCGACCAGGCGCTCGGCCTGCTCTTCGAACTCGCCCCTCCTCGGGGATCTCGCCGATGTCGTATCCGGCCGAGAACATCCCGCCGGCGCCCGTCAGCACGAGGCAGCGGATCGCTCCGTCGGGATCGGCGTGCTCGGCGAGCGTCGCGGTGATCGCGTCGAGGATCGGATGGTCGAGCGCGTTGCGCTTCTCCAGGTTGGAGATCGTCAGGCGCACGACCCCCGGAGCGGGCTCGTCCACGAGCAGCTTGCCGTCGGCGAGCTCGCGCTGATGGGTCACCGCAGACACCCCTCTATTCCAGCACGACCAGCGTGTCGCCCTCGCTGACGGCCTGGCCCTCCTCGCAGCGGATCTCGGACACCGTGCCCGAGTCTTCGGCCTCGACCGGCATCTCCATCTTCATCGACTCGAGGATCGCGACCGTGTCGCCCTCCTCGATCTCGTCGCCCACCTCGCACTCGATTTTCCACACCGTGCCCGTGATGTGGGCCTCCACGTCAGTCACGCGATGCGCCTCCTGATTGCGGAGCCCCGGCGTCGCTCCGAGGCTCGATTGCCGAGAACCGCGGCGGACAATAGCCTCTGGAGCCGACCGCTCCATGAAGCCGGACATCCTCATCGTCGTCGCCGCGCTGGACGAGGCCGATCGCATCGCCTCCACGCTCGCGGCGCTCGCGAGCGCTTTCCCCGGCGCGCCCGTGTGGGTCGCCGACGACGGCTCGACCGACGCCACCGCCGAGCTCGCGCGCAGCGCGGGCGCGACGGTCGTGCGCAGCGAGCGCGTGATCGGCAAGGGTCAGGCGATGACCGCAGGAGTGCGCGCCGCGCTGGCAGACAGCGGACGCGGAGACGATCGTCGTGCTCTGCGACGGCGACCTGGGCGAGTCCGCGCGCGAGCTGTCCGCGCTCGTGGACGCGCTGCATCCGCGGCGACGCGGATCTCGCCGTCGCCGCGTTCGCCACGCGCGTCGGCGGTGGGTTCGGGTTCGCGCTCGCCTTCGCGCGCTGGGCGATCCGCCGTCGCTGCGGGGTCTCGCACGCGCGCGCCGATCTCCGGTCAGCGCGCGCTGCGCGCGGGGGTCGCTCGCGATGTGCTCCCGTTCGCGGCGGGGTTCGGCATGGAGATCGGCATGACGATCGACGCCGTGCGCGCCGGTCACCGCGTCGTCGAGGTGGATCTCGATCTGGCACACCGCGCCACCGGCCGCACGCTCGCCGGCTTTCTCCATCGCGCCCGCCAGCTCGCCGACTTCGTCCGCGTCTACATCGCCCGCGTAGGCTCGTGTATACCGAAATCGCTCACCAGCCCCGTCGGGCTGCGCTGGGCAAGCGCCGAGCGCAAACAGACGCAGGAAGCGTGGCTTGCTGGCCGATCGAAGATCCCGTGATCTCCGATCGACACGGACGCCGCATCCCGCCGCCCAGCGCACCGCCACGATGATCCTCGCCATCGACCAGGGGACGACGGGCACGACCTGCTTCGTCTACGACGAGCGCTTCGAGCCGATCGGGCGCGCCTATCGCGAGTTCGAGCAGCACTTCCCTCAGCCCGGCTGGGTCGAGCACGATCTCGCCGAACTGTGGTCGGTGACCCAAGCGGTGGCGGGCGAGGCGCTCGCCGACGCCGGCGACATCGGCCCGGGCGAGCTTGCGGCAGTGGCGCTCGCCAACCAGCGCGAGACGGTCTGCGTGTGGGACCCTGTCGACCGGCGAGCCGCTGCATCGCGCGATCGTCTGGCAGGACCGCCGCACCGCGGCGCTGTGCGAGCGGTTGCGCACCGAGGGGCACGAGCCGCTCGTGCGCGCGCGAACCGGCCTCGTGCTCGACCCCTACTTCTCGGCCACGAAGATCGCCTGGCTGTTGGAGAACGTCCCGGGCCTGCGCGAACGCGCCCGCGACGGCCGCGCGGTGTTCGGCACGATCGACTCGTGGCTCGCGTTCAAGCTCACCGGCGAGCACCTCACCGACGCCTCGAACGCCTCGCGCACGCTTCTGTACGACATCCGCGCTGGTCGCTGGGACCCCGAGCTGCTCGACCTGTTCGACATCCCCGAGCGCGCACTGCCCGAGGTCCGGCCCAGCGCGGGGGTGCTCGCGCGGACGCTGCCCGACGCGCTGCACGGTCATGCGGTGGCGCTCGCGGGGATCGCCGGCGATCAGCAGGCCGCCCTCTTCGGCCAGGCCTGCGTCGATCCGGGTCTCGGCAAGAACACCTACGGCACCGGCTCCTTCGCGCTCCTGAACACCGGCTTTACCCCGCCCGAGCCCACACCGGGACTGCTCGCGACGGTGGCGTGGCAGATCGGCTCCTCCACGACGTACGCCCTGGAGGCTTCGATCTTCGTCACGGGCGCGGCGGTGCAGTGGCTGCGCGACGGCCTGGGGATCGTCGACACGGCCGCCGACACCGAGTCCCTCGCGGCGTCGCTCGATGGCAACGATGGCGTCTACTTCGTTCCCGCCCTCACCGGCCTGGGCTCGCCCCACTGGGATCCGCAAGCGCGCGGGACGATCGTCGGTCTCACCCGCGGCAGCACCCGCGCGCACATCGCGCGCGCGACGCTCGAGGCGATCGCCTACCAGACCCATGACGCGGTGCGCGCGATGGAGGCTGCAAGCGGACGGCCCCTCGCCGAGTTGCGCGTCGACGGCGGCGCCACCGCGAACGCGTGGCTGATGCAGTTCCAGGCCGACATCCTCGGCGTTCCCGTCGTGCTCGCCGAGACGGCGCAGACGACCGCGCTCGGCGCCGCCTACCTCGCGGGCGTCGGGATCGGCAGGTGCACGATCTCGGACGTCGGCGCGCTGGCGGGCGAACGCGGTCGCTACGAGCCGCGCATGTCCTCCGACGAGCGCTCGCATCTGTTGGCGGGTTGGGACGCGGCGCTGGGGTGCGCGCGTAACTTCCGCGCCCCTAGCGGCGTAGTCCGGTCTGATGAGCGATCTTGCATCGATGCGCGAACAGGTCTACGCCGACCCGCGGCCGAAGGAGTTCTTCGACCAGTTCCACGAGCGCGCGCGCACGCGCGAACCGAACTGGGTCTACGAGGCCACGCGCCTGCTGACCTCGCTGTACGCCTACACGCTGCTGCGCGTGCGCTCGATCTCCACCGAGAAGGTTCCGGGTCGCGGCGCGGTGATCCTCGCGCCCAACCACTTCTCGTTCATGGACCACTTCCTGATGGGCTGCTATATCCGCCGCAAGGTCCGCTTCATGGCCAAGTCGCAGCTGTTCTCGTTCCCCATGCGCTACATCTACAGCCCCGGCGGCGTGTTCCCCGTGCGTCGCGGTGCGCGCGACGAGGAGACGTTCATCACCGCCGAGACGATCCTCGCGCGCGGCGGGGCGATCACGATGTACTGCGAGGGCGGGCGCTCGCGCACTGGACAGATGGCTCAGCAGGCCAAGCCCGGCATCGGGCGCCTGGCGCTCGAGAGCGGCGCGCCGGTCGTGCCGATCGCGATCTACGGCTCCTCGCGCATCCGCAACTGGAAGCGCCTGCGCTTCCCCAAGGTCACCGTCCAGTACGGCGACGCCATGCGCTGGGAGCGGGTCGAGAATCCCACGCGCGAGCAGCAGCAGGCGGTCGCCGATGCGATCCTCACCGAGATCCGCGCGCTGTATGAGGGCCTCGAGCAGCACGGGCGCAAGGGCGCGCTGCAGCGCGCTCGTGCCGAACGGCGCTCGGAGCGCAGCGCTCGCCGCGTCGCTGTGCAGTAGGCGTATCCGGCGCCGCCTGAGCGCTTCCTTATCGGTGTGGCATCGGCGCCTCGGCGATAGTCTGCGACCGGTGTCTACAGCGCCTGAGCTGCTCCGCCCCGATCTCCTGCGGGCGCGGTCGATCGTTGTCGTGACAGTGCCGTCGGCCGGGGAGGCTTCGGGGGAGTCGTTCGGGCGAGTCCTCGCGGAGAGTGCGGAGCGGCTTGGTGCGCGGGTACGCATGTCGGCGCCCGACGCGGTGGCGGCCGAGCCGGGCGACACGGACATGCTCGTCGTCGACGGCGACTCGCTGTTTGCCGCGGGCGGCCTGGGCGAGTGTATGGAGGGCGCGTGGGAGGCGACCGCGACGGTCGTCAATGGGGCGCTCCTGCCGGCCGGGCGTGGCGGGCGGATCGTCTATCTCGCGCCGGCGCCCGGCGCGGGGGAGCAGGCCGATGCGGCGCGCGCCGGGCTGGAGAACTTGACGCGCACGCTTTCGGTCGAGTGGGCGCGCCACGAGATCACAGTGGTGACGATCGCCCTCGGCGATAGCACCACCCCGGACGAGGCGGCGGCGCTCGTCGCCTACCTTGCCTCGCCCGCGGGGGCGTACTTCTCGGGCTGTCAGCTGGACCTGCGCGGCGTCTGAGGCCCGCGGCAGCGCCGGCGGTGCGGACCAGCGTCTACGCGGAAGCCTGCTCGGGGTCGGGGCGGACGAGGACTGTGTCTGCGACCGCGATGATCTCGTCCGCGGGCAGGTCGGCGCGCGAGGCGTGCTCGCGGATCGCCTCGGGACTGCTTGCCTGATAGATGCAGACGGTGCCGACGGAGCCCCCGTCCTCCTGCAGCACGTAGCTTCGGATCCAACGGATGTCGTCCGACATCTCCTCGTCGCCGACTTTTTTCGAACGCTCGGCGGCCGCCTGCAGGTCCTCCGGGGATCGCCAGCCGCCGCGGCGAAGAATCACGTACGTGTCCATCGGTGCCTCCTGTTTTGGGAGCGTGTCGATCGACTGTAAGCGCTATGGCTCGCTCGCGCAACAGTGATTTCGCGCACCGCGCAAGCCGCCCGAATGGCGGCGGAGCGCGGTGCGCGGGGCGTCACTCAGCCAGTCATCCCGCCGAACAGCCCGCCGGTGATGTGGAGGGTCTGGCCGTGCACGTAGTTCGACCAGGGAGTGCAGAGGAAGAACACGCCCCCTGCGGCCTCCTCGGGTGTGGCGGGGCGGCCGAGGGGGATCAGCATGGAGGCCATCTGGCGCATCTGCTCGGGGATGCCGAGCTGCACCTGCTCGCCGCCGATCTCCATCGTGTTCTCGTCGACCTTCGCCTGCGTGAGGCGCGTGTCGATGAAGCCGAAGGCGACGGCGTTGACGTTGACCTTGAACTGGCCCCACTCCTTGGCGATCGTTTTCGTGAGGCCCACTACGCCCGCCTTGCCGGCCGAGTAGTTGGCCTGGCCGGCGTTGCCGAAGGTGCCGGAGGTGGAGGAGACGTTGACGATCTTGCGGAAGACCTCCTTGCCTTCCTCGCGCTCCTTCTTGGCGGGCTCGCGCAGGTGCGGGGCAGCCGCGCGGATGACGCGGAAGGGGACGACCGTGTGGATGTCGATCATCGCCTGGAACTGCTCGTCGGACATCTTGTGCACCGGCGCGTCGATCGTGTAGCCGGCGTTGTTGACGATGATGTCGATCTGCCCGAACGCGTCGATCGCGGCCTGCACGAGCTGATCGGGTGCGCCGGGCTTGGTGAGGTCGCCCGCGAACACGGTCGTCTCGCCGGCGATCTCATCGGCCGCCTGCTTGGCGACGTCGCCGTCGAGGTCGTTGATCAGCACCTTCGCGCCCTGCCCGCTGAGCAGCTCGGCCGTCGCGCGACCAATTCCGCGCGCCGAACCGGTGACGATCGCTGCCTTGCCGTCGAGTACTCCCATGGTTGTTCCTCGCTTCTCCTGTTGTCTTGGTCTCTGTCGCTGTGTGTGGCCGGGACCCTATCCGTCCGGCGCCACGCGTGGGTGAGAACGCCATCTGCCGCGGACGCCGCGGAGTCTGGGGTCGCCGCGAGAGGCGGGGGCACCGTGTGAGGGGCGCGAGGTATCATCCACGATGTCTTAGGCGAGACAGGGGGTAGCACCGTGCTGAGAGCAAGTAAAGATTCGGGCCCCAACAGGAGGCTCGAGCATGGTTGACATCGGTCTGGACGGCGAGCAGTTCGAGGTCGCTCCCTTCGTCCTGGTCGTCGATTGCTCGGAATTGATGAAGACTGTGATGTCTACGGTAAATAGCTTCGTGCCCGAGCTGATCGCGACGATGCGCGATATTCCCGAGGCGCTGGAGAGCGTCGCGCTTGGCGTGGTTACGTTCAACGACAAGGCGCAGATTGTCCGCCGTCTGACGTGGATCGACGAAGAGTTCACGCTGCCGCTGTTCGTCTCACGGGGACGCACGAGCTACGTGCAGCCGCTCACCGTCGCCTACGAACTGATTGAGAACGAAACCCGCGAACTCGGTGAGCGGGGCCGCCCCCCGGTGCTCTTTTTCATCACGGATGCGCGCCCGAACGTCGAGTCCGAAGCCGACTGGCTGCAGGCGCGCTCGCGCCTGCTCGCGTCGCGGCTGCGCCCGAAGCTCGTCACGTTCGGGTACGGGAACGTGGACGAGCAGACCCTCAAACGCCTCGCGTCCGACCCACGGCTCGCGGAGTTCAGCGACAAGGAGCCGCGAGCGGCGATGGACGAGATCCTCAAAGTGGTGACGTACACCGTTATCACGCTTACGGCCGGCGACGGAAAGGCCCGCTACGACGGTCTCGCCAACCGGATCATGGAATGGGAAGCGGGCCAGGACGCGGAAACGGTCCCATACAAGCCGTGAAACTCCGGCTTCGATGGCGAAGACGCGACACTGGGAGGCGGAACGAGCAGGCTTCGCCCGAGCAGCCCCCGCTCGAAGCGCCTGCCGAACGCCATCCGGAGTCCCCGACCGTCCCTCATGAGTCCGGCGGGGTTCCGACGCCCTACGACCACCTGGCTGAGGAGACGGACGAGACTCCCGTGTATGACCGTACGCCCGACAGCCGCGAACGGATGTCGGAGCGAACCCGGCGGGACGCGGGCCATAGGCGTAGTCCCTACCCGGAGGGGCCCGGCCCGGCCGCTCATGGCCCGCGCGCTTCCGGCCAGAGCGCCTACAGCGAGCGGGCTCCCGGCTCGCGCGCCTACAGCCCGCGGGCTCCCAGCCAGCGCGCTTCTGGCCCACCCGCTACTCCGAGCGGCCTGCCCGAGCCGCCCTCGGTGGGCCGCGTCTCGCGGGCGTGGCAGCGACATCTGGGCAGCTATGAGTGGCCGCGCACCAGTCTTGTGGCCGACTGCGGGCGCATCGGCCCGGTGTATCTCAGCGCCGCGAGCGCCGTCGGGCGGACGCATGCCCATCGCAGCCAGCAGCGTCAGGACGCGTACGGGTTTAAGGCGCTGGAGAGCGGGCTAGTGTGTGCGATTGCCGATGGGGTCTCGGAAGCGCAGCTGGGCGCGCCGGCCGCCGACACCGCGGTCGCGGCGGCGTTCGCGGCGACGGAGTCGCTCGCGCCGCACCTGTTCTACGAGCCCAACCCGGTTGATGTTCTGACCGGCCTCGAGCGCCTTGTGGTGGCGGCGCGCGAGGCCGTTGAGGAGCTAGCGTGGAAGGTACTCCCCGACGCGCCCGACGCCGGCCGGCAGTGCGCCTCCACGCTTCTCCTTGCCGCTGTGCGGGCGCTGGAGGACGACGGGCTGGAGGTGAGCATCGTGTCAGTCGGCGACAGCAGCGCCCTCGAACTCACCCGCGAGGGCGCGGTGGAGGTCATCGTCGGTCCCCGGAGCGGCGATCGCCAGGGCGAGCAGCTGCGCGACTATCTGCCCAAGCGCGAGGCCCGTGTGGTCGGGCGGGAATGCCGGATCGCGCGCGGGTCGACGCTCCTGCTTGCGACCGACGGCCTCGCGCTCGATCTGCGCGAGTCGGCGACCGTGCGCGAGTGGGTCGCGGCGCGGCTGCGAGAGGCCACGACGCCCCTGGAGGCGGGCCATGCCCTTTCCTACGCGCGCCAGCGCTCGGGTGATGATCTGACGTTCGTGGCAATACGACCCGTGCCATCCGGTGAGCACGGGTGAGCTCGTCAGAGGTGTGTTCGCCAGGTACCGGCTTGGTGAGGACACGGGACTGTCGAAAAACAGGGCCAGGCTCTATGCGGTCGTGGGCGAGCCGCCGCTGCTCTACAAGTGCTTCGTCGAGGCGCAGTCGGAGGTGCACGCGGACCGCGTGCGTGAGCTGGTCGAGGTCGGTCGCCGGATTTCCAGTGGCGAGATCCTCGGTGCCGCGCGCCGCATCGTCTGGCCCCTGGACCTCGTCGTCGAGCGGGGGCAGCTCGCGGGCGTTCTGATCCCACGCGCTGGGGCGGAGTACTTCCGCCCTGGTCCCCAGCTGCTGGCTCAGGGTTTCAGCCATCTCGCCCATTCCTCCAGCGCACCTGCCGCTAGGTCGCGTCTGATCCTGGTTCGCCAGCTCGCCAACGCGTTCAACGTCCTGTCCAAGATGGGCTACGTGCACGGGGACCTCAGCGGCGGGAACGTGCTCTGGACGCTTGCGCCCGAGCTATCGCTTCTGGTGGTGGACTGCGATGGGCTGCACCCCCGCGGCTTTCCGACCGAGGCCCTCTGCACGGACGGATGGAAGGATCCGCGCCTGGACGCCGACGCGATCCGGCGTCACGACGTACAGAGCGACTGGTACGCACTCGCGCTCGCGGTCTATCGCGTGCTCGTCCTGAACCCGATCGCCGTGCCGGGCGCGGGCGACTACGACCGGATCACCGCACAGCTGCCGGGCGCGCTGGCCGAGCTGATCGTGCGGGTGTTCTCCAACCCCCTGGACGCTGAGGCGCGTGTTGCGCCCGAACGTTGGCGGGACGCGTTGCGCGGCGTGATCGCGGACCGCGCGCAATGCGAGCGGATCGACGCGCTGACGCGCGAGCGCCCATCGAACGTTGGGGACCGGCGCCGCGCGCGCGCCGCCGCGAAAGTCAAAGTACGGTCCCCGCGTGATCCGGGACCCCCGCCCCAGCAGCCGCCGCGCGAGCACCTCCAGCAGCCGCCGCGCGAACCCGTCCAGCCAAGCCCACCACGTCGCCCGAATAGCTCCTTGCCGTCGGGTCCGGGGCCGGCCCTCACAGGCGGCCCGCGGGTTGGCGTCTCGCACCGGTCTAGAGGCGCGTCGCGGGGCCGGCGCCTGCTGAGACGGCTCGCGCTGGTCGCGGTCCTCGCGGCCGTGGGGATCTTCGGCGTTTATCACTTCACAGGGCTGCCGAACTGGCCAATCCTGAACGAATTGAACCCGTTTTTGAGCTCCAGCCAGCGCGATCTCGTGGCGAGCCTGCCCGTGGGGGTGCACCACTGCGTGGGCGAAGGGTCGGCACCGCCACGCGGGGCACTCGCGATGGTGACCTGCGAATGGAATGAACGCGAAGTCGTCGCGATCCGGTTCGCGAGCGTGCACGGGCTGGATGCGTTCTATGAGAAACGCCTGCACATCGCCCGCGCCAAAATGGCCGAGCGGGCGTGGCCGGCGCGATGCCCCGCGTCCGACCGCTGGCATCTTGCTGGCGACCGGCGCAGCCTCGGCGCGCTCATCGCATTTGTCTCCCAGACCGGCGCTCGACTGGACTGGTCGCAGATCGCCACGCGGATCTACTTCATGGGGTTCAGCGCCAGCCGTGATCTGACGGCGCTGTGCGGCTGGTGGACGGGGCTGGGATTCGCGTGAGCAGCGCGCGGCTACAACTGCAGACGAGCGCCGGTATCCAGTCGATCGGTGCGGGCGGCGCGCTGATTGGACGCGCGCAGGAGTGCGATGTGCGGCTCGACTCACCCCTGATCTCGCGCCAGCACGCCCGCATCGTCCACGATGCGCTCGGGTGGTGGATCGAGGATCGGGGATCCACCAACGGCACGCGCGTCGACGACCGGCGGATCGCCGGGCGTGCGCCACTGTGCGCGAGAACGGTCATCGAGATCGGCGAGGAGACGCTGCTGGTGCTCGCAATCCACGGTCCCGCCCTGAGCACGTCCCCGCGGTCGGCGTCCCCCGGCTTCGCGCCTGACTTCGCGGGGAGAGGAGTGGGATCGTCACGCACGCAGGGGCAGACGCGCTCCCGCGCGCGCGCCAGAAAGAGCCCGCGTGCGACCGGGTCGGCGCGGGCGCAGGGAAAAAGGTCGGAGGTGGGATTGAGCGACGCCACGATCGTGCAGCGCGTGCCGCTCGCGGGCGAGCTGCTGCGGATCGGTCGCGCGGGCTCCAACGACGTGACCGTCCCCGATCAAAACGTCTCGCGCCTGCACGCCGAGGTGCGTCGCCATGACACGGCGTATGAGCTGCGCGATCTCGGCTCGCGCAACGGGACGCGCCTGAACGGGGAGCTGGTCCGCCGCGCCACGGTGACCGTCGGCGATGAGATCGGGGTGGGTGCGTATCGGATTCTCCTAACACCGGTCGGACCACGGCGCGAGATGGCGCCGGGTCGTCTGGTCGCGCATGGAGTGCAGCAGCACGTCGATCGCGGCCGGTGCGTGCTGCAGTCAACGGATCTCAGCCTGACTCCTGGCGAGTTCGTCGCGCTGATCGGCGAGAGCGGATCGGGCAAGAGTACGCTCATGAGGATCCTTGCCGGAGTGACGCCGCCAAGCGGGGGTAAGGTGACGATTGATGGCGAAGAGCTGGCGCCGCGCCTGCAGGAGATTCGCTACGTGGCACAGGCGGACACGGACGTCCTCCACGAGGATTTGACTGCCCGCGAGGCGCTCACCTACGGTACGCGGCTGCGCCTACCGCCAGACACGCCCACGGCGGAGATCGCCGGCGAGGTCGAGCGGGTACTCGGCGCCCTGGACATGCTCCAGCATGCCGGCACGGGGATCGCGCGTCTCTCCGGTGGCCAGCGGCGACGGGTGAGCGTAGGCATGGAACTGGTCGGTTCACCTCACGTCCTGTTCTTGGACGAGCCCGGGTCGAGTCTGGACCTGCTCAGTCAGAGCGAGCTCACCGATCTGCTGCGCGGCATCGCGCACGGAGGCTGCGCTGTTGTCGCGATCACCCACAGCGCCGCCGTCCTGGAGGAGTACGACCGGCTGCTCGTGATGAGCCGCCATGGGGTGCTGCGCTTCGACGGAACCCCCTCCCGGGCGTTGGCCCACTTCGACGTCGCGGACCTCGCCCAGCAGCAAAGTGTCGCGGCGCTCAAGGAAATCCATCGGCGGCTCGCCCGGCTCTCCCCTCCGGCGCCCGCGCGGGAGCGGCCGTTCCCCGCGTACGCCGCATCGCGTGCCTGGTCGCTCCTGGCAAACGCGATGCTCGGCACCCGCGCCGCGGCCGTGGCGCTGACCAGGACGCGAGCGTCGTTCGACGTGCAGCTGCGCGCACTCGCCGGCCGCACGGCGCGAATCGTCTCGCGGGACAGGCGTTATCTGGCGCTCGCCCTCATTCAGGCGCCCCTGCTCGCGGCCGTGGCAGCGGTGGTGTGCGGGACCACCGCGTTCGCGCCGGTGAGAGACAAAGCCGGACAGTCGGCCAAGCTGCTGTTCGCGCTCGTGCTCGTGGCCACGCTGGCGGGCGCGTTCGGCGGCGTGCGCGCGCTGATCGGCGAGCGCGCGATCTTTGTGCGCGAGCGTGCGCTGGGGGTACGGGCCGCACCCTATTTGGCGAGCAAGCTGCTCGTGCTCGGAGCGCTCGGCTTGGCGCAGACCGCCTTGCTGGCACTCGTCGCGTTTTCGATCGCGCCTCTGCACAGCGGGGTCGGAACGTACGCGGTCATCGTCCTTTTGCTCGCGTTGGCCACACAGGTGGCGCTCGCAACGGGGCTGCTGTTCTCGGCGCTCGCCGCCAAGACAGAGCACGCCCTGGGCATGCTGTTTGTGCTACTGCTGCTACAGGTCTTCTGCGCTGGCGCGATCGTCGCGGTCAGGGAAATGGGCTCGCTCGAACCGCTGCCCTCGCTGGTCTCCGCGCGCTGGGCGCTCGCTGGTGTCGGCTCGACGCTCGAACTGTCCGCTGCCCGGTCCGCTGGCGACAGGGGGTTCGGGCACTTCTACGGGAGTTTCTTCGAACTTCCCTGGGTCGAGTCAGCGGCGATCTTGCTGGCGTTTCTGGCGGTGCTCGTCGGGCTCACCGTGTGGCGGCTAAGTGCGGCGTGGCGGCGGTAGCGCGCGGCTCAGAGCCCCAGCACCCGCCCGAGGATCTCGCGCATGATCTCGTCGCTGCCGCCGCCGATGGGCCCGAGGCGCGAGTCACGCGCCGCGCGCTCGACCCACACCTCGCGCATGTAGCCCGCGCCGCCGTGGATCTGCAGACACTCGTCCATCAGCTCGAAGCACGCGCGCTGGGTGAGGAGCTTGGCCATCGTGACCTCGCGCAGCGGTTCCTCTCCGGCGACGAAGCGCCGCAGCGCGTCGTAGGTGACGCAGCGGGCCTGATAGGCGCTCGCGGCGAGGTCGGCGAGCTTGTGGCGGATGACTTGGTGGCTCGAGAGCGGGCGTCCGAACGCCTCGCGCTCGCGTGCGAACTGGGCGGTGCGCTCCCACGCCAGGCGCATTGCGCCGACAGCGCCGAGCGCCATCGCCAGGCGCTCCCACTGGAAGTTGGCCATGATCAGCTTGAAGCCGCCGTGCAGCTCGCCGAGCAGGCGATCCTCCGGCACGAACACGTCCTGGTAGGCGATCGTGGCGGTGTCCGAGGCGTGCCAGCCGAGCTTCTCGAGCTTGGCCGAGCTGACGCCCTCGCCGCGATCGACGAGGAAGAAGGAGATCCCGTGATGGCCGCCCTCGGGTGTGGTCTTGGCGGCCGTCACGATGAAGTGCGCGCGCACGCCGTTGGTGATGTAGGTCTTCTCGCCGTTCAGCACCCAGCCGCCGTCCACGCGCTCGGCGCTCGTGCGCAGGCCCGCGACATCGGAACCGGCGCCGGGCTCGGTGATGCCGAGCGCGCCGATCTTCTCGCCGCGAATCGCCGGCACGAGGTAGCTCTGCTTTTGCTCCTCGGTGCCGAACTTCCAGATGGGGGGCGTGGCGATGTTCACGTGCGCGCCGATCCCCGCCGCGGTGCCGCCCGAGCCGATGCGCGCCATCTCCTCGCACATGACGGCCTCGTGCAGGTAGTCGCCGCCCTGCCCGCCGAGCTCAGTCGGGTACTTCAACCCGAGCAATCCCTGCGCGGCGAGCTTCGGAAAGACCTCGTCGGGGAACCACCGCTCGTCCTCCCATTGCTGAGAGTGCGGCGCGAGCTCGCGGTCGATGAACCCGCGGATGGAGGAGCGCAGCTCCTCGTGCTCGGGAGTGAAGGGGGGATCGGGGTTTGTCATGCGCGATGGATTGGTGAAGTTCCGACCGGCGCATGCGCCGGTCGGCCGGGCGGTACATGTACCGCCCGGTGAAACCGCACATGTGCGGTTTCAAGCGGAGTCGCATGCGACCCCGCTGCCGTCGCCGCTTGCGGCGACGGCGACGGCGACCAAATCAGCTTCTCAATAGTCATGCGGCCAGGCTTTGATCAAAGCCCGTACGAGCGCCCGATCACGTCGAGCATGATCTCGTCGGTGCCCGCGCCGATGCGGTTCAGGCGCGCGTCGCGCCAGACGCGCTCGATGCCGTACTCCTTCATGTAGCCCGCGCCGCCGTGGATCTGGATGCACTCGTCGGCGACTTCGCAGAGCACGCGCGAGGCGACGAGCTTGGACATCGAGATCTCGCGCACCGGATACTCCCCGTTGGCGAAGCGCCACGCGGTCATGTACGTCATCTGCCGCGCCCCCTCGATCTTCGTGGCCATCTCGGCGAACTTGTGGCGGATCACCTGGAACTTGCCGATTTCGCGGCCGAAGGCCTTGCGCTCGTGCGCGTACTGCAGCGTGCGTTCGAAGCACTTCTGCGCGCCCGACACCATCCCGGCGGCGCCGATCAGGCGCTCGCCCTGGAGCTCCCACATGATGTGGTAGAAGCCCTTGCCCACCTGGCCGAGCACGGCCGAGGACGGCACGCGCACGTCCTGGAAGGCCAACAGCGCTGTGTCCGAGGCGTGCATGCCGAGCTTCTCGAGCTTCTTCTCGCGGATCACGCCGGGCGCGTCCATCGGCACGAGGAACAGCGTGAAGCCGTCATAGCCCGCGTCCGGGTCGGTCTTCGTCACGAGCACGATCACGTCCGCGCGGTGACCGTTCGTGATGTAGGTCTTCGAGCCGTTGATCACATAGTCATCGCCGTCCTTCACCGCGCGCGTCTTGATGCCTTTCACGTCCGAGCCGGCGTCGGGCTCGGTGATGCCCAGGCAGAGGATCTTCTCGCCCTTGATCGCCGGCACGACCCATTCCTGCTTCTGCTCCTCGCTGCCGAACGCGAGGATCGGCGGCATCGCCATGTCGGTGTGCACCGCCAGTCCCATCGCCAGACCGCCCGACTGCGCGTTCGTGATCTCCTCCGCGAGCACCAGCGCCGTGTAGTAGTCACCGCCCTGTCCGCCGTACTCCTCGGGCTTGTCCAAGCCGAGGAAGCCCAGTTCGCCCATCCTCGGGAAGATCGAGTCGGGGAACGTCGTCTCCTCCCATTCTTCCGCGTGCGGCGCCAGCTCTTTGATCGCGAAGTTGCGGATCGACTCGCGCAGTGCTTCGTGCTCGTCGGTGAAGATGAAGTGCTTCTTCTCGCTCTTGAAGTCGGGCTTGAGCACGCTCTCGGCGGTCGCGGCCATATCGGCGGGTCTCCTCGGGTCGGTGGTTGGCGACGCTCTATCTCAGCGGGTTGAGGCTCAGTTTCACGCATGCGCCCGGAGTCGTCTCGGCGGTGCGCGGGCGGGTGCTCCGTGAGGCTAACGCAGCCTCGTCAGAAAGTAAACAGTAGTGCTGCTTACTTTCTGCGCTGGGTCTACGCGGCTGAAACCGCGACGACGCCCGCCGTGCTGGCCGGCTCGGGTACCGCCTCGCCGTGCTCGCGCAGGCTCGCGATATGCAGCTCGACGCCCTCTCGGATCAGCTGCTCGGCCTCCTGGCGGGTATCGCCGACGACGCCGAGTCCAGGTAGATCGGGACAGTAGGCGCCCCAGGTCGTGGGACCTTGCTCGTAGATGACGGCGTACTCGGTCATCGCTTCCTTCCCTTCAATCCAGCCTGCCGGGGGTATGTCGAGGGTACCCGATCAGACATCTGTATGAAGTTGGCCCCATGTAGGATGCCCGTGTGAGCGCCTCGTCCGACCCCGTCCTCTACGCAGTCGCCGACGGCGTGGCGACGATCGCGCTGAACGAACCGGACACGCGCAACGCGCTCTCACCGGAGCTGCTGGCGGGGCTGATCGAGTCCTTTCAGCGCGCGCAGGACGATCACGAGGCGCGCTGCGTGGTGCTGTGCTCCTCGCACGAGCGGACCTTCTCCTCGGGCGCGAACCTCGGGGGCTTCGCGGGCGAGATCCCGCTCGTGCACAAGCACTTCGGCTCCGAGCACTTCGTGGAGCTGTTCAAGCTGATCGGGAGCCTCACGATTCCGACGGTGTGCGCGGTGCGCGGGCACGTTCTCGCCGGGGCGCTCGGGATCGCCCTGGCGTGCGATTTGATCGTCGCCTCCGAGGAGGCCACCTTCGGCACGCCCGAGATCAACGTTGGGGCGTTCCCGTTCATGATCATGGCGCTCATCTACCGCAACGTCCCGCGTAAGAAGGCCAACGAGCTATTGCTGCTGGGCGAGCGTTGGAGCGCGCAGGAGGCGCTCGCCGTGGGGATCGTCAACAAGGTCGTGCCTGCCGCGGAGTTCGACGCAGTCGTCGCCGAGTGGGCCGCGAGGCTCGCATCGAACTCGCCTCTGATCATGCGCCTGGGCAAGGAAGCGATGCGCCGCCAGCTCGACATGCCGCTCGACGACGCGCTCGACTACCTGCGCGCCCAGCTCTCGCTCGCGCTCTCCACCGAGGACATCGTCGAGGGAGTCACCGCGTTCTTCGAGAAGCGCGATCCGGACTGGAAAGGGCGCTGAGGCGGCGAACAGGTCGCGACGGTCAGATTGAGAGCAAGTGCTCTCAGTGCGGCTCGAGCGTTGCTTCGATCGCCGCTAGGAACTGTTGCGCAAGGTCGATCGCGTTGCGTGCATCCTCGTCGGGAGCGAACCAGGCGTCATAGTCCGCCTGCTCGCGCTCGGGCTGGACCTTTTGCACGGAGGCGGCAAGGTCGGCGTCGAGCTCTCCGGTGTCCACGAGCGCGCGGCGCAGCTCATGCCAGATCCCGCGATGCGTCTTAGCGCTCACGTCACGCTCGCTGAGTGCGGCCCTCGCTGCATAGAGCATCGCGTAGTAGGCCGCGCTCAACGCGGTCGAGGGATCCTCATCTAGGACGACCGACGCCGCGGCAAGTCGCCGTTTGGCGGCCTGAAGCAACTCGTCGCTGCGTGGACTCACGCCGCAACCTTGTCGCGATCGATCTCGGCGATGAAGAACGAGCCGATCTTGCGCCGCTGGGCGAGCCACCCCGGCGTGTGGATGTGCACCGAGAACGACCATGTGAGTGCCTGTAGGTCGAGTGCCCGCGCCGTCTGTTGCAGGATGTCATGGATGCCCGCCTTGGCGTTCCACGAATCGTCCGCTACCAGCACGAGCAGGTCTACGTCCGAGCTCTCGCTCGGAGTCGTCCCGCGCGCGCGCGAGCCGAAGAGCCAGATCGCGTCCACCTTGTTCTGCTCGTCCGAGCGCAGGTTGGAAGCGAAGCGCTCCAGCAGCAGCCGCTCGTCCGGGCTCAGCGACGTGTCGCTCAGGGTCACCATCGCTTCGATTGTAGGCACGCCTTCTCAACTAAAGCGTTCGCCATTGTGGACAAATGAACGGGAGCCTCGCGCAAAGTAAGCAGTAGGACTCTTTACTTCCTGCATGGCGCTGAATGCGGTTAGGATTGCCCCGTGGCCGCCTCCTCTACCGAGTCCAGCCTGCTGCGCCCCCTCGTCGAGGACCTCGAAGCCCGCCGCGCGCGGATCGCGCTCGGCGGGGGGCAGGAGAAGATCGACCGCCAGCACGAGAAGGGCGCGCTGACCGCGCGCGAGCGCATCGCGCTGCTCGTCGACGAGGGCACGTTCGTCGAGCTGGGCATCCACGGGCGCCCGCACTCCTCCCAGCGCGCGATGGACGGCGTCGACGCGCCCGCCGACGGCGTGATCACCGGCTACGGCAAGGTCGATGGGCGCCTGACGGCGGTGTGCGCGTACGACTTCACGGTGATGGCCGGCTCGATGGGCATGACGGGCGAGTTCAAGGTCACGCGCCTGCGCGAGCTGGCGCTGACCAAGCGCATCCCGTTCGTGTGGCTGCTCGACTCCGCCGGCGCGCGCGTGCAGGAGGCCGCCGGGGCGATGTTCGCCGGCTCGGGGCACCTGTTCCGCGAGGAGGTGATCATGAGCGGCGTGATCCCGCAGGTCGCCGCGCTGCTGGGGCCGTGCGCGGCCGGCACCGCCTACATCCCCGGGCCTCGCCGACTTCGTGCCGATGGTCAAGGGCCGCGGCTCGATGGCGCTCGCCGGCCCGCACCTCGTGCGCGCGGCCGTCGGCGAGGACGTCACGCAGGAGGAACTCGGCGGCTCGCGCGTGCACTGCCGCAAGTCCGGCGTCGGCGACATGGAGGTGGCCTCCGACGAGGAGTGCATCGCGCGCATCAAGGAGTACCTCTCCTACATGCCCCAGCACTGCGAGACCCCGCCGCCCGTGCGCGCGGTCGCCGACCCGATCGAGCGCCGCGAGGAGTCGCTGCTGGACGTGCTGCCGCCCTCCAACCGCACGCCGTATGACATGTACGAGGTGATCCGCGCGATCGTCGACGACGGCGAGTATCCTGGACATCAAGGGCCAGTGGGCGAAGACGATCATCACCTGCTTCGCGCGCTTCGGCGGGCGCCCCGCCGGGATCGTCGCCAACCAGCCCAAGCAGCTGGGCGGCATCCTCGACAACGACTCCGCCGACAAGGCCGCGCGCTTCGTCAACCTCTGCAACGCCTTCGGATCCCGCTCGTGTTCGTCCAGGACGTGCCCGGCTTCATGGTCGGCACGAAGGTCGAGGCCGCCGGCATCATCCGCCACGGCGCGAAGATGCTCTACGCGGTCGCCAACGCGACCGTGCCGAAGATCACCGTGATCACGCGCAAGGCCTACGGCGCGGGCTACTACGTGATGAACGGCCGCGCGTACGAGCCCGACCTGATCGTCGCCTGGCCGAGCGCCGAGATCAGCGTGATGGGCGCCGAGGGGGTCGTGGAGATCGCGTTTCGCAAACAGTGTCGAGGAAGCCGAGGACCCCGAGGCCAAGCGCGCGGAGCTGATCGAGGGCTTCAAGCAGATGTTCGACGTGTACATCGCCGCCGGCAACGACCTGATCGACGACGTGATCGACCCGCGTGAGACCCGCGAGACGATCTGCCGCGCGCTGGAGATGTCCGCGGGCAAGCGCGTCGAGCGGCCGTGGAAGCGGCACGGCGTGGTACCCGTCTAAGGAGCGATCATCTGTGAGCGTTGACGACCCTGTAGTCCTCACCTGCGCGATCTCCGGCGTGCTCGCCAACCGCGAGCAGTGCCCGGCGATCCCCTACACCCCCGCCGAGTACGCCGCCGAGGCGCGGCGGATCGTGGACGAGGGGGGCGTGATGATCCACATCCACGCGCGCAAGCCCGACGGCTCGCCGAGCTTCGAGGTCGAGGACTACCGCGCGATCTCCGCAGGCGATCCGCGCCGAGGTGGGCGACGCGGCGATCGTCAACTTCTCGACCGGCGCCGTGGGCGTGTCGGTGGAGAAGCGCGTCGCCTACCTGCGCGAGTGCCGCCCCGAAGTGGCCGCGCTGAACATGGGCTCGATGAACTACGCCAAGTACTCGCGCTCGCGCAAGGACTTCGTCTTCAAGATGGTCTTCGCGAACCCCTTCGAGGAGATCGTCGCGCTGCTGGAGGCGATGAACGAGCTGGGCATCAAACCCGAGCACGAGTGCTTCGACATCGGTCACGTCGGCTCGCTCGAGCCGCTGATCCATATGGGCGTGCTGCATCCGCCGCTGCACGTGGACTGCATCATGGGCGTCACCGGCGGCATCCCCCCGAGCGCGCGCAACCTCGCGGCGATGGTCGAAAACATCCCCGGTGGGGGTGACGTTGGCGGGCGCAAATCTCACTGGGGTGTGATCGGCATCTCCCGCCAGCAGTGGCTGCTCGTGGCCGCCGCGCTGACCCTCGGCGGCTCCGTGCGGGTGGGGCTGGAGGACAACCTGTATCTGCCCAGCGGGGAGATGGCCTCCTCCAACGGCGAGCTGATCGCGCAGGCGCGGCGCATGGCCGAAGAGGTCGGCCGCCGCCCCGCGACCGTCGCGCGAGGCGCGGGCGATGCTGCACATCAAGCCCCGCGAGCGAACGAGCACCGCGTCATGAGCCTGCCGCTGGAGGGCATCCGCGTGCTCGACCTCTCGCGCCTGTTGCCCGGCGGCTTCTGCTCGCTGCTGCTCGCGGATCTCGGCGCGGATGTGCTCAAGGTCGAGGACACCGGCATGGGCGACTACATCCGCTGGTCGCCGCCGTACGTCGAGGGCGCCGATGACAGCGCCAAGAGCGCGCTGTTCCTGGCGCTCAACCGCAACAAGCGCTCGATCCGCCTCGACCTCAAGCAGGAGCAGGGCCGCGAGGCGCTGCTGGCGCTCGTACGCGAGCACGACGTCGTGCTCGAGTCCTTCCGTCCCGGCGTGCTCGACCGGCTCGGCGTGGGCTACGAGCGCATGCGCGAGGCCAACCCCGGGATCGTCTACTGCGCGATCTCCGGCTACGGGCAGAGCGGCCCCAAGCGCGAGGCCGCGGGGCACGACATGAACTACCTCGGCCTCATCGGCCTGCTCGGACTCACCGGCGAGGCCGGTGGTGAGCCGGTGCAGGCTGCTGGGCAGATCGCCGACCTCGGCGGCGGCTCGCTGATGGCCGCGTTCGGGATCATGGCCGCGCTGCACGAGCGCGACGGCGCCCCCGCGCGCGGGCAGCGCCCGGCGCGGCCGGGCTCGGGCGAAGGGCAGATCGTCGACGTCTCGATGGCCGACGGCGCGCTCTCCTGGCTGGCGATGGTCGCGGGCGCGCACTTCGCCGACGGCGCCGTTCCTCGTCGCGGCGAGCTGCCGCTGGCCGGCTCGCTGATCTGCTACCGACCCTACGAGTGCGCCGACGGCTGGGTCACGCTCGGCGCGCTGGAGCCGAAGTTCTGGCAGGCGTTCTGCCGCGGCGTGCAGCGCGAGGACCTGATCGAGCGCCAGTTCGAGCGCCCCGGCTCCGAGGCCCACGCCGAGGTCCAGGCGATCTTCCGCGCCCGCCCGCGCGCCGCGTGGGAGCAGTTCGCGCGCGAGCACGACTGCTGCCTGGAGCCCGTGCTCGAGCTCGACGAGGCGCTCGACTCCGAGCTAGTGCGCGCTCGCGAGATGGTCGTCGAGATCGACCAGCCCGGCGCGGCGCAGCCGGTGCGCCAGCTCGGCATCCCCGTCAAGCTCGATCGCACGCCCGGCGATCACCGACGTCTGCCCGGCCCGGCGCTCGGGGAGCACACCGAGCAGGCTCTGCGCGAGGCCGGCTACGCCGACGAGCAGATCGCCGAGCTGCTTCGCAGTGGCGCCGCCGCCGGGCCTGCGCAGCCCGCCGCGCCGGCGACGTTCCGCGCGTGAGTGCAGGCGCTGACCCCCGCGCGCCCGAGCGCGAGCTGCTGAAGATCGGCGAACTGGCCGAGCGCGCGGGCGTCAGTGCGGGCACGGTCCGGCACTACCTGCGCGAGGGTCTCCTGCCGGCGCCCGTGAAGACGAGTCGCAACATGGCCTGGTATCCGGCCGAGAACGTGCGAGCGGATCGCGCTCATCAGACGCCTGCAGGAGGAGCGGTTCATGCCCTTGCGCGTGATCCGCGCGATGCTCGACACCGAGCCCGAGCGGGTGCAGGCTCTGATCGAGTCCGAGGATCGCATCCTCGAGCGCGCTCTCGTCAGTGCCGAGCAGCGCGGCGGCGGGCGCCGCGTGTCGGCGAAGGAGATCCGCGAGCGCTACGACATTCCCCGCAACGTGCTCGCGCGCCTGGTCGAGATCGGCGTGCTGACGCCCTCCAGCCGTGGCTACGGACCCGACGACGTGCAGATCGTCGAGGCCATCAGCCGCTTCCGCGCCGGCGGCTACGACGAGGCGCTCGGGTTCACCGTCTACGACACCCTCCGCTATCGAGAGGCGCTCGAGCCGCTCGTGCAGGAGGAGATCCGCGCGCTGCTCGATCGCCTCGCCGGCGAGGTCGAGGTGGAGCGCGCCCACGAGATCATCGAGGCCGGCGCCGAGCCCCTGCGCGAGCTGATCGGGGCGATCCATTCCAAGCTGCTACTCAGCGAGCTGGCGCGCCAGCGCGGGCGCTGAGCCCTTATCGGCCTCGCCGGGTCCATCTCGCGGGGCAGCCCATGCGCGGGGCAGTCCATGCGCGGCCCATGCGCGGCGCGGCCCATGCGCGGCGCAGCCCATGCGTGGGGCAGTCCATGCACGGGGCAGCCCATGCACGGCCCATGCGCGGGGCAGCCCATGCACGGCCCATGCGCGGGGCAGCCCGTGCGCGGGTCCGCCACTATGCGGCTACCACTTCGCGCGGTGGTGCTCCATCACACCGAGCCCGCCCGCCAAGCGCACGCCGCCTGGCAGCGTGCCCGCGAATGTGCCGAACGGCGCCGTGTAGTCGCTGCTCAGCACCAGCAGGTTCTCGCGGCGCCGGCGCACCGCCTCCGCGGTGAAGCCCAGTCGCGAACCGTCCTCGGCGACGATCTCGCTCAGGTCAGCCGCGAAGCGCACCGGCCGGGTCTCGCGCGCGACGCCGTCCACCCACACCGCGCGCTCGCTCCCGCTCGGCGGGTCGTTGACGCCCGCGACGAGGTTCCACGCCAGCGCCTCGCCATCCTCGCCGCTGCCCACCCCTGCGCTCCACCACCACTCGGTGTAGCGCGCGTGATATCCGACGGTGTCGTCGATCACCGCCAGCGCCTCGATCGGGCGCGAGGGGCCGCCGTCGAGCGCGAGCGTCCCGTGCGCGTGCACGCCCGCCTGCTTGCGTGTCCACACCTCGCCGCGCGCCGTGTGCGGGCACCGCGCCTGGATGCCGTCGTCTTCCTCCAGCTCCAGGTCCAGCTTCACCCCGCGGTCGCGCACGGTCATGCGCCCGGAGGTCAGCGCGACGGACCCGCGGCGCGACAGCCATGCGCGTGCGCTCTCGCAGGCGCCCGTCCTCGCGCGTGTAGAGCGCCCAGAAGCACTGCCGCGCGGGTCCGACCTGCACGAGCGCGGCGCACGCCATCAGCTCTTCGCAGAACACACCCACGTAGCGCCAGCGCTTGAGCGGGCGGCCGCCCCGCAGCAGCGGCAGGCGACGCCCCTCGCCAGGGCTCGCCGCCGGGCGCTCTGGAGCTATGCTTGTGAGTGTTGACTGACTAGTCAATCTATTTCCGTGGGTTGGGCTCGGCTCGCGAAGGGGAGTGCATGTACATGAAGGCAGCGGCCGTCCAGATCAACTCCACCGCCGACTTCGGCGCGAACCTCGCCACCGCCGATCGTCTCACACGCGCCGCCGCCGCGGATGGCGCCAGCCTGATCGTGCTGCCCGAGAAGTGGAACGCGATGGGCTCCGAGGAGGAGCTGCGCGCGTGCGCGCAGCCGCTCGACGGACCCGCCGTCTCCTGGGCCCGCGACATCGCCGCCGAGCTGCACGTCGATCTCGTCGCCGGCTCATTCCTGGAGCGCATCCCCGGAGAGGAGAAGTTCGCCAACACCTGCGTGCACGTCTCCGCCTCGGGCGGCGTACGCGCGGTCTATCGCAAGCTGCACATGTTCGACGTCTCCATCGACGGGCGCTCCTACCGCGAGTCCGACATCGAGCTGCCCGGCGAGGAGATCGTGCTCAGCCAGACCACCGCCGGCGCGGCGGGTTCGGCGGGTGAGTCGGGCTCAGCGGGGGAGCGGGGTGGGGCGAGCGAGCAGGGCGTCGAGTTGGGCCTGGCGATCTGCTACGACCTGCGCTTCCCCGAGCTGTTTCGCATCCTCACCGTCGGCGGCGCGCGGATCCTCGCGCTGCCCTCGGCCTTCACCCTGCCGACCACGCGCGATCACTGGGAAGTGCTCGTTCGCGCTCGCGCGATCGAGAACCAGGCGTTCGTGATCGCCGCCAATCAGGTCGGACCCCATCCCGGCGGGCTGCGCTCGGGCGGGCGCTCGATGATCGTCGATCCCTGGGGCGTCGTGCTCGCGCAGGCGCCCGACGGGGAGCATGAGGTCTGCGCCGAGCTCGATCTCGAGCGTCAGGTCGAGATCCGCGCGCAGCTGCCGGCACTGACTCATCGCCGCCCGGAGGCATACGTCACATGAGCGCTGCAGAGCCGCAGGGAGGCGATCGCGAAGTCCCGACGGGCACTCGTCCCGGCCGGCCGGTCAGGGCAGGTGCAGACCCGAGTGTGGTTGCGGGAACTCGCGCGAAGACCGCCGCCGACAAGCGCCGCGCGATCCTCGACGCGGGCGTGCGCGTGTTCGCGCGCCAGGGCTTTCACGCGTGCCGTGTCGCCGACATCGCCGACGAGGCCGGCGTCGCCTATGGACTCGTCTACCACTACTTCGCCTCCAAGGACGAGATCCTCGACACGCTCTTCCTCGAGCGCTGGGAGATCATGCTCGAGACGATCCGCAGTGTCGACGCGCAGGAGATCCCGGCGCGCGAGAAGCTCGCGGCGATCGCCTCGTTCATCATCGACTCCTACACCCACAACCCCGACCTGATGAAGGTCATCATCGTCGAGGTCACCCGCGCGGCCAACTCCTTCGGGCAGACCCACCTCGAGCAGATCCGCCAGGCGTTCACGCAGATCGCCGAGATCGTCACCAAGGCACAGGCAGCCGGCGAGTTCAAGCCGCAGATCAGCGCCGAGTTCGCGGCGATCGCCTTCTATGGAGCGATCGAGCAGGTGCTGACCGGCTGGATATTCGGCCTGTTGCCGCGTGGGGAGGAGCACTACGAGCAGGCCAAGCGACTCGTCGTCGAGACGATCTGCGGCGGCCTCGACGCCCCGGGAGGCGGGAAGTCCTCCTGAGCGCGCGCACCTACGCGGAGCGTTCTCGCCGGGGCGTGTCGGCTCGGCGCAATAGACTGCCGTGACGATATGGAGAACGACGTAGTCAAGCGCCTGATGTGGTCCGGTCTCTTGGCCGGGATCGGCGCGCTCTCGAGCATCGTCGCGCATCGCATCGCCACGCGCGTGTGGACGGCGCTGTTCGACGAGGAGCCGCCCGAGTGAGCGCCCCGCCCGCAGGCGGCGAGTTCGGTACCGGGGGGGCCGATCGCGACGGGCACGGCGGCCCGGGATCGCCGCGCGGCGACGCCAAGGGGATCGCCGCGGCGATCACCGAGGTCTCCGAGCGCGCGACCCTCTGGTCCGCGAGGAGATCGAGCTGGCCAAGGCCGAGGTCGCCGAGAAGGCCACGAGGCTCGCCAAGGGCGCCGTCGTCGGCGTCGCCGCCGGCATCTTCTTCATCACCGCCCTGTTCTTCGTGCTGGTCGGCTGCGCCTGGCTGCTCTACTACTACCTGCCGATCGGCAACCAGTTCACCTACTTCTGGGGCTTCTTCGCGATGGCGCTGATCCTCGTCATCCTCGGTCTCATCGCCGGCCTGATCGCCGCTCGCGCGGTCAAACGGGGAGCGCCTCCGACACCGGACATGGCGATCGAGGAGGCGCGTCGCATCCGCGACACCGTTGCCTCCGGTTCCGCCGGCGCTCCCGGCAGCGCTCCCGCGCCCTCATACGGAGCAGCCGCGCCGCATGCCGGCGAGCAGCCGGCCGGCAAGCCGCCCACGCCCGACGGCGGAGAGGGAGCCACCTCCTGATGCCCCAGCGTTCGCCCGCCGAGATTCGCGACTCGATCGAGTCCAACCGCAACGAGCTCGCCCTCTCGATCGTGCAGCTGCGCGGAGAGGTCGCCTATCTCACAGACTGGCGCGGTCACCTCGAGCGCCACCGCCGTGAGGTCGCGGTCGCTGGAGCGCTCGTGGGCCTGGCGTTGGGTTCGCGTTTGCTCCGCCGCCGCCGCCGGCGCTAACTCAGCAGCGTTCGCGGGATCGCACCGACGCCGATCAGGCCGGGGCCGGTATAGGTTCCGATCACAGGTCCCACCTCGGATGTGAAGACCGGCTCGGAGTCGAAGATCTCGCGACAGCGCTCGATCAGGCGCTCGGCCTGCTCGGTCGCCTGGATGTGCTGCACCACCCACCCGTCGGAGCCTTCGTCGTGTAGCTGCTGGGCGTACTGCACCATCCGCTCGAACGCCCGACCGGCGGTGCGCACGCGCTCGACGGGGACGATTTCGTACTCCATCGAGAGGATCGGCTTGATCCGCAGCGTCCCACCAAGCCATGCCTGGGCCTTGCCGACGCGCCCGCCTCGGCGCAGGTACTCGAGCGTGTCCAGGCAGAACCAGATCTTCAGCGCCTTGCGGGCTTCGCGCACGCGCTCGACCACCCCGTCACGATCGGCGCCCGAGCGCGCGGCGGCGCAGGCCGCGAGCGCCAGCAGCCCCATCCCGCCGCACGCCGTTTCGCCGTCGATCACCGCGACGCGCTCGCCGAGACCACGCTCGGCGAGCAGATCATGGGCCTGCCTGGCGGCCTCGCACGTCCCCGATATGCCACCCGCTAGGTGAATCGAGACGATGTCGCTGCCCTGCTCCAGCAACGGCTCCCACACCGCAAGGAAATCGCCGATCGATGGTTGAGACGTGGTCGGCAGCTCGGGGTCTGAGCTCGAGGCGCTTGTAGAAGGCATCGAACCCGTCGAGCTCCAACTCGCGCTCCGGTTTGCCCTGCCAGCCCACGTACAGGCTGACCTGGTGGATGCCCTGTGCGTCCGCGAGCTCGCGCGGCAGGTACTGCGTGCTGTCGGTGACCACCGCGACGGACTCAGGCATCCCTTCACGGACGCTATCGCAACGGCCAATGCTTGCGGCGGCTCGCGGCGAGCTCGGCGACTCCGCGCAGGTGTGAGGTGCGCGCCTCACACCCCCTGCCCCGCACCGGGACGGGGACTCAGCCGAGCCGGTTCTCGATCTGCGTCAGTCCCGGTGCGACCGCGTCGGCCTCGTCTCGCTGCTCCACCGCATCGGCGCGCTGCTCCACCGCATCGGCTTCGACGCCGAGTGTCTGCGCGAGCTCGCCCGACTCGTACATCTCCAGCACGATGTCGCACCCGCCCACGAGCTCGCCCTTGACGAACAGCTGCGGGATCGTCGGCCACTGGGAGATCGCCGACAGCTCTTCGCGGATGCGCGGATCCGGCAGCACATCGACCGCGGCGAACGACGCCTGCAGGCTCTGCAGCGCCGCCACCGTGCGCGCGGAGAACCCGCATGCAGGCGCGTCCGGCGTGCCCTTCATGAACAGGATCGTCTCGTGCTCGGTGATCGCCTGAGCGATCGCCTCGTGAATCTCGCTGCTCTGCTCGGTGTCTGACATGGCTGGCTCCTGGCTAGTCGTCTTGGGGGCTCTGAGTCTTCAGCGACAGCGCATGGATCGGGCCGCCGATCTCTGCGCCGAACACTTCGTAGACGAGCCGGTGCTGTTCGATGCGGCTGCGATCGGCGAACGCCGCTGCGGTAACGGTCGCCTTGAAGTGATCGCCGCCGCCGGTCCAGTCCTCGACCTCGGCCCTCGCACCCGGGATCGCGGCCTCGATTCGCTGCTTGATCTCCTCGGCATTCGGCATGCTCCCAGCAGCTTAGAACACTCCTCCAGCCCTCGCTATACTTTGGAAAGCGATGGTTACGATCACCGACAAGGGTGCCGAGAAGGTGCGTGAGTTCCTTGCCGCTCAAGAGGCGGACGTGAGCATGGCGGGCCTGCGCGTGGGTGTGCGCGGTGGCGGCTGCTCGGGCTTTCAGTACCAGCTCGCCTTCGACGAGCAGCGCGACGAGGATGCCGTCTTCGAGACCCACGGCCTGAAGCTGCTGGTCGACAACGACAGTCTCCCGTTCGTGCGCGGCTCGGTCATCGACTACGAGGAGACTCTGCAGGGGGCCGGCTTCAAGGTCGAGAACCCCAATGTCGTCGCCGCCTGCGGCTGCGGCTCGTCGTTCCGGGTAGCCGAGGAGGAGCAGGTCTCCGCAGTCTGACGGTCGATCGGCGGCGCTGGATCGGCGTCCTCCCTCGCTTATGTGCTGCCCCGCACACCGCGCTCGGCGTGTCCTTGACCAGCTTGTTGCCCCTCGACCGTCAGGGGCCGAGTAGGGTGCGCGTCCGATGTCGATCTTGCCCGCCGGTCTGCGCCGCCTGACGCCCGATCGCGTGCGCGATGACGTGCGTCTGCGAGCGCTAGCCGTCGGCGCCGGGCTGATCCCGCCGCGCACGATGCACTCCGTGGAGGATGCAGCAGTGCTGCTGGACGCCGCACGTGATGCGCGGCGCGTTGTGGAGATCGGGGTATACGAGGGCTCATCCGCTGTGATCCTCTGCGAACGACTGTCCGCCGGCGCGGAGCTGCACCTGGTCGATCCCTTCGGGCGTCATCCCGATGCGCTGCCATCCGGCTGGGGGGCCACCGAGTGGGCCACCCGCCGCGCCGTCGCCCGCGCCGGCCGCCGGCGCGGCGCCGATGCGGCTGTCGTGCGCTGGCACGCCTGTCTCTCCGGCGAGCTGGCACTGCGCTGGCAGGACGAGGTCGATCTAGTGTTCATCGACGGCGACCACTCGGAGGCCGGGTGCGAGCTCGACTGGTCACGCTGGCATCCCTTCGTCGCGCCCGGTGGCCATGTCGTCTTTCATGACGCTCGCGCCGATCGCGCCGGCGGGCGCGGACTGCCCGGGCCGACCGCGGTCGTCGACCATCACTTCCGCGACCCCGGCGGCGCGCTGGGCTGGGAGATCGTGGCGGAAGCCGATCGTACGGTCGCTGTCAGACGGGTGGGCGTGCGCTGACGTTTGGGTAAAGACCGGACGGAGTGGTACCCGTTTGAGGGTCTTGTTGGTCTGTGTCCAGTATCCCAGGAGTCAGATCGCCAATGCGAAAATTAGACTATACGATTATACGTATGATCGTGTTATGCTTGGCGAATGATCTTCTCCACCCCCAAGCCAGACGCCCAGCTGCTCGCCCAGCTTGCCGAGTTCGACGAGCTGCGCGGACAACTTGGAGATCAAGCCGGGCTGGCCGGCCGGTGGCTCGGCAGCTTGCGCCGCCAGTGGCGGGCGGTCTTGGCCGAGAGCTCGATCGCAATCGAGGGCTTCCACGTGCCTCGCAGCGAGGCGATCGCGCTCGCGAGTGGGGCGGAGCTCGTCGATCCGACCGATGGGGATCGCATGGCCCTCTCCTGTTACGCGCGGGCCATGGATCACGTCGGGGTGATGTCTGAGGATCCCGCGTTCCAGTGGCATGAGCGAGTCGTTCTCGACCTGCATTTCGACGCCTGCTACTTCCAGAAGGACAAGGATCCGGGCCAGTACCGTCGGAGCGCAATCGAGGTGACCAGCCCCGACGGCGGGCAACCCGCATACGTGGGGCCGGCCGCCGAGGACGTGCCGACGCTCATGAACGAGCTCATCGAATGGCTAAACCATGGCGACGCCGAAGCACACCTGATCGTGCGCGCGGCAATGGCACACCTACACCTCGTCTCGGTGCATCCCTTCCGCGACGGCAACGGGCGGATCTCACGCATCCTGCAATCGCTCGTCCTCGCACGGGGAGGGTTGCCGGCGCCCGAGTTCGTCTCGATCGAGGAGTATCTCGGCCACAACACCGCCGCGTACTACGCGACGCTGCGAACGGTCCAGGGCGGGACCTATCGGCCCGAGCGCGACGCGGCCCCATGGGTGCGCCTATGCGTCGCCGCGCACACCGAGCAGGCACGCCTGCGCCTACGACAGCTCGCCGACGCGAGAACGCGCTGGGCGTATCTCGAGGCGCTTGTGGAGCGACGCGGATGGCCCGACCGTCTCGTGATCGCGCTCGAGCAGAGTCTCTTCCAGGGGACGGACAGGGCGGCTTACGCGAATGAGGCCGACATATCCGCCCCCACCGCGAGCACCGATCTCAGACGCCTGCTCGACGCGGGGCTGATCGCTCGGGAGGGTAGGGGACGCGCCACGCGTTACGCGGCGAGCGAGAGCCTGCTCCACGAGGTTCGCCGCTAAGAACCTGTTTCAAAATAGGCGGTGCGGTCGGGGCGTTCATGGATCAAGCTGGGCGACGCGGGATGGCGAAGCGCATGCTGGTTGCACGTGCGAGCCGTCACGTGGCGATCCAGCCGGGTCACGCCCCCGGCTCGTTGGCGAGCGAGCGCCACAGGTAGCGGCAGGCCAGCGTCCGGTGCGGGCGCCACGGCTCGGCGATCTGCTCCATCGCGTCGGCGTCCGGCAGCTCGTCGAGCCCGTAGGCGCGTTCGATCGCGCGGCGGATGCCGAGGTCGCCGACGGGCAGCACGTCGGGGCGTTCGAGGTGGAACATCAGGAACATGTGCGCGGTCCACAGCCCGATTCCCTTGACGGCGGTCAGCTCGGCGATCACCGTCCTCGTCGTCCGAGCTCGTCCAGGCGCTCGAGCTCCAGTTCGCCCGAGAGCGTGTGTTCGGCCAGCGAGCGCAGGTAGCCGACCTTCGCGCGCGAGAGCCCCGCGGCGGCGCGCAGCTCTTCGGGCTCGTCGTCGAGGATCTCCTGCGGCGTCGGCGGGCGACCGTCGAAGCGGTCGGTCAGACGCCCGTAGATCGCGCGCGCGGCCAGCACCGAGAGCTGCTGGCCGGCGATCGCGCGCACGAGCGCGCCGTAGTGGTCGTCGCGGTCCGGCCGCCCCTCGCGGCGGTCGGGAGCGTGCCGACCGCCGCGATCAGCTCGGCGAGCACCGGATCGGCGCGGCGCAGGTGGGCGAGGCCCTTGGGCATCGGCTGCTCAGACAGCCGGGAGCGCCGGTCGGCGCCGATCGGCTCGCCGTCGAGCGCGTTCAGCGCGCGCTCCAGCGACATCGTGATGCAGGTGAAGCTGGGCGTGTCGCGGACCGTGTAGCGCGAGGCCTCGGTCGTGCGCAGTCGCTGCACGAGGTCGAGGAACGTGCCGACGTCGTCGGTGTCGAAGGCGACCACGAACTCCTGATCGTCGAGGCCGAACGAGTAGGTCGTGTGGTTGTCCACGCCCGGGTATTCGCGCCCGACCTGGATGTGGCCCTGCATGATCCGCCAGCGCTCCTCCGCGGGCAGTGCGTACCACTCGCGCGACTTGACGAACGGGTACACGAACACGTAGTTGCCGCCGAAGCCGCGCGGGCTGGTGCGCTCGTCTTCGGAGTACTCCGAGCTCTTGCGCATGCCCAGGAACGAGTGGGGGATCTCGCGCCCACTTCATCAGCCCGCTCTGCGCCAGCACGACGTGGAACTCGTGGATGCGCTCGAGGTTCTCGGCCTCGGCGATCAGCAGCAGCTCGGCGTCGCCGCGCGTGCCCACCAGCGAGAACGCCTGCAGCAGGTGCCCGTCGGCGAAGTCCTCGCAGGCCGCCATCAGCTCGCGCTTGTCCTGCTCGCGCTGCTCGGCGTCCAGCCGCCGCCAAGCCGGGTCGAGCTTCAGGAACGTGTACTTGACGAAGTGCCGAGCGGCCACAGCGCGATTATCGCAGCCGATCGCGATCGCGCCAGGTCTGCGGTCGGAGCGAGCGGATAGAGTCAGTCCGTGCGGATCGCGCTGGTCTCGCCGTACTCTTGGACCTATCCCGGCGGCGTCACGCGCCACATCGAGGCGCTTGCCGCCGAGCTGCAGCGGCTCGGGCACGAGGCGCGCATCCTCGCGCCGTTCGACCCCGACGACTCGCTCTCGCGCGCGTCTGCATCGCGGGGCGCGTCCGCAGCGCTGCGAGCCGCCCGAGGGCTTCGTCTCGCTCGGGCGCACCTTCGGGCTGCCCGCCAACGGCGCCGTCTCGAACATCGCGGTCACGCCCACGCGCGATCTTCGCCTTGCGCCGCGAGCTGCGCGAGGGCGGCTATGACGTGGTGCACATCCACGAGCCGGTCGTGCCGGTGATCTGCTGGGACGCGCTGCTGCAGCGCGGGTGAGCTGCCGCTCGTCGGCACCTTCCACACCTACTCCGAGAACCCGCTCACCAACGGCATCGCGGCCGTCCCGCTGGGCGGGCGCCGGCGGATGAACCGGCTGCACGTGCGCATCGCCGTCTCCGAGGCGGCCGCCTGGACCGCGCGGCGCTTCTACGGCGGGCGCTACCGGATCGTCCCCAACGGCGTGCATCTCGACGGCGACAGTGCGAGCGGGCGCGAGACGGCGAGGTCGATCGGGAGGAGCGAGCGTCCCGGCGAGCAGGCATCCCTCGCGTCGCCGCCAGGACGCGGATTCGAGCTCTCCGACGCCGGTGAGGGCGTGGCGCCGCTGCGCATCCTGTTCGTCGGCCAGGCCGTCGAGCGCAAGGGACTGCCGGTGCTGCTGCGGGCGTTCGAGGCGCTGCGCGATCACGTGCCCGGCGACGCTCACGCTCGTCGGCGCCAGCGCCGAGGAGGTCGCGCACATGACCCTCGACGACCGCGGCATCCGCGCGCTCGGCAAGGTCTCCGAGGAGCGCAAGCTGGCCGAGCTCGCGCGCGCCGACGTGCTCTGCGCGCCCTCGCTGGGCGGCGAGAGCTTCGGCATGGTCCTCACCGAGGGCCTGGCCGCGGGCACGCCCGTGCTCGCCTCCGACATCCCCGGCTACCGCGACGTCCTGCGCGACGGCGTCGACGGGCAGCTCGTGCCGGTCGGCGACCCGCTCGCGCTCGCCGAGGCGCTGCGCGGGCTGGCGCTCGAACCTCGTCGTCGTGAGCGCATGGCGCTCGCCGCCCGCGAGCGCGCCGAGCGCTTCGCGTGGCCGCACGTCGCCGCCGAAGTGCTCGACTGCTACGAGCAGGCGCTCGCGGTCGGCGAGCCCGCGACGCGCCTGACCAGGACCGCCGTCCGCCACGGCTTCGCCCCGGCCGACCTGCTGCCGCGCGTTCCTCGCCCAGCGGCTGCCATCGCCAAAGGCACAGATGCCCACGCCGCCTGCCTCAGACCGCGCTCGGCGCGCGCGGGCGCTGCGCCGTCTTGGTCTTGCCGCCAGCTCGCTGCTGGGCGCCGGGCTCGCTGCTCTGGCGCTGCAGCACATCGGCGTGACGCGCGTCGCCGCTTCGCTGCTCGCCTCCAAGCCCGGCCTGCTCGCCGCCGGCCTGGCCGCGATGTGCGCCGCGATGTTCGTCCGCGCGCTCGCGTGGCACGCGATCCTCGTCGTCGCCCCGACCTGGCGACGCGCCAAACGTCGCGACGCGATGCAGGGCACGTTCATCGGCGTGCTGATGTCATCGACGCTGCCTGCGCGCCTGGGCGAGCCCTCGCGTGCGCTGATCGTCGCGCGCCGTCTCGGCCGCGCGCGCGAGACGCTGCCCGTGGTGCTCGGCACGATGGTCTCCCAGACGCTGCTGAACCTGCTCGCGCTGGCGATCCTCGGCTGCGTCACGCTGTCCAGCGTCAGCGTGCTCGACGGTCACGATCGTGCGCTGTTGCTGATCGCGCTGGCGCCGCTGGCGGCGCTCCTCGCCGTGCTGCTCGCGCCCGTGCTGATCCCGCCCGCGGCCGTCTCACGCTCGCGGCGCCTGCAGGCGCTGCTCGCCGGGCTGCGCGGCGTGCTGCTGCGCCTGCGCGACGGCCTGCGCGTGTTCCGCCGCCCCCGCCAGGCCACCGTCGCCACCGCTCGCCCAGCTCGGCGCGTGGGCGCTGCAGTGGCTGTCGTGCTGGCTGCTTGCTGATGGCGCTCGGTCTGGACTCCCATGCCGGCGCGGCCGCCGCCGCGGGCGTGCTGTTCGCCGTCAACGTCACCGCCGTGATCCCCGCCACGCCCGCCAACGTCGGCGTGTTCCAGGCCGCCTGCGTCGCCGTGCTCGCCGGCGCCTACCACGTCTCCACCCCCGACGCGATCGCCTACGGGATCGTCCTGCAGGCCGTCGAGGTCGCCACCGCGCTGTTGATGGGCGTGCCCGCGCTGCTCAACGAGGGACTCTCCTGGCGCGACGTGCGCCTGCGCACGATGCACGCCGACGCCGGTCACGCTCGCCCCGCTGCCCGAGAGCGCGGAACGCCAGCGCACCGCCGCGACCGCCGGGTCCTGAGCCAACCAACCGATAGCCGTTACAACGCAGGTGCGGTGACCGGCGCCACTACGGTTCTTGGAACACTCGAGCTCACGGGTCTCCCCCCAACGCAGCCCACGAGGGTCAGGAGGAGGCCATCGCCGGCTCGTCCTCCGACTCGACCGCTCCATCCGGCGGATCCTCGTCCGCCAGCTCGCCGAACAGCGATGGGTCGCGGGCCGAGCCCCTGATCAGGTCGTCGGGCGATCCATCGGGCAGCAGCCGCCCCTGGCGCGTGCCGAAGTAGATCGCCTGCGGATGGTGCGCGATCAGCGCGAGCGTCGACTGCTCCGGCTCGGGCGCGTAGCCATCGGTGATCTTCATCCCGATCTGGCCGAGATCCAGGAGCTTCTCGACCTTCAGGTGCTCGGACTGCTCCGGTACCGCCGGGTAGCCCCACGAGTAGCGCCTGCCCTGTGTGTCGGGGATGCCGAGCATCTCGCGGGCGCGCCAGTGCAGCCACTCGGCCAGGCCCTCGGCCGTCTGCACCCCGAGGCCGTGTACGAACAGCTGCTCCGCGAACTCGCCTTCGGCCTCGAGCTTCGCCATCAGCTCGGTCACCTCCGAGCCGACCGTCACCGCCTGCACCGCGATCACGTCCAGCTCCTCCGGCGGCTGGGGTGGGTGGGATTCGATTCCCGGGCGGTAGAAGTCCGCCAAGCAGATCCGGTCGCCCTTCGGCTGGCGCGGGCAGACGAAGCGCGTCAGCTCCGTCTCGCGGTCCTCGGGGTCGAGCACGATGATGTCGTTGCCCAGCGAGTAGCAGGGGAAGAAGCCCAGCAGCGCGCGCGGGTGTAGGTAGGTCTGCTCCTTCCACATCCGCTCCAGCCGCGGGCGGAAGTCCTCGTCGAGCAGCTTCTGCCACGCCTCGCCTTTGACGCCCCGCCCGCCCCAGTGCAGCTTGAACAGCACATGCGTGTCGAGGTGGCGATAGACCTCGTCCATGTCGACCGGAATCTCCTGCACGCCCCAGAAGGGAGGGGTCGGGATCGGCGCATCCGTGCGCGCCGAGGAGCGCACCGAGTCATCGGCGAAATTCAGCTCCTCTTCGGGCGCCTCGCCCTTCGCGCGGAACGCCGTCGCGCCCGCGAGCAGCTTCTCAACGAGCGCGCCGCGCGCGTCCTCATCGACGAGCTGATCCATCACCGAGAGGCCCTCGAACGCGTCCTTGCAGTAGAACACGCCCGGCTCATACACAACGTCTGAGTCTTTGCCGCCCGGGTACAGCGTGCGATAGCTGAACGCGCGGTTGATCGCCGCGCCGCCGATCAGCACCGGGTAGGAGAGACCCTTCGCGTGCAGCTCCTGGATGCACGCCGGCATCTGCTTCGAGGTCGAGACGAGCAGCGCCGACAGCCCGATCGCCGTCGCGTCGTGCTCCTGCGCGGCGTCGACGATCGTCTGGATCGGCACCTGCTTGCCGAGGTCCACGACCGTGTAGCCGTTGTTCGTCAGGATCGTGTTGACGAGCGACTTGCCGATGTCGTGCACGTCGCCGAACACCGTCGCGAGCACCACCGTGCCCTTCGTGTAGCCCTCGATCTTGTCGAGGTATTTCTCCAGCTGCGCGACCGCGCGCTTCATCACCTCGGCCGACTGCAGCACGAACGGCAGGATCAGTTCGCCCGCGCCGAACTTGTCGCCGACCTCCTTCATCGCCGGCAGCAGCACCTCGTTGAGCGTCGGCACCGCGCCGATCTTCTCGACGCCTCGTCGATCTGCTCCTCGACGCCGTCGCGGCGGCGGCGCAGGATGTGGAAGTGCAGCGCCTCCTCCGGCTCCATCCCCTCGGTCGGATCGGCCGCGCTCTGCGCCTGCTCCTCCTCGCCCTTGGACTCGAAGTGCGCGATGAACTTCTCCAGCGCGTCCTCGCGGCGGTTGAACACGAGATCGTCCGCGAGCTCGCGCTCCTGCTCTGAGATCTCAAAATACGGCGTGATGTGATTCGGGTTGACCATCGCCAGGTCCAGGCCCGCATCGACGCAGTGGTGCAGGAAGACCGAGTTGAGCACCGCGCGCGCGCCGGGGGAGACCCCGAAGGAGACGTTCGAGACGCCCAGCGAGGTCTTCACGTGCGGGATCTCCGCCTTGATCGCCTTGATCCCGGCGATCGTCTCGACCGCCGACGGGCGCCACTCCTCATCGCCGGTCGTCAGCGTGAACGTCAGGCAGTCGAAGATCAGCAGCTCCGGGTCCAGGCCGTGCTCCTCGCAGCAGAGGTCGCGGATCCGCTTGGCGATCTCGACCTTGCGCTCAGCCGTCTTTGCCATGCCGACCTCGTCGATCGTCAGCGCGATCAGCGCCGCGCCGTGCGCCATCGCCAGCGGCACGACGCGGTCGAGCTTCTCGCGCCCCGCCTCGAGGTTCACCGAGTTGACGATCGCCCGGCCCGGGATCTGCTCGAGCGCGCGTTCGATCACCTCCGGCTCGGTCGAGTCGATCTGGATCGGCGCCGGCTGCGTCAGCGAGACCTTCTTCGCGACCAGCCGCATCTGTTCGTCCTCGTCCGTGCGCTCGGTCAGCGCCACGCACAGGTCGAGCACGTGCGCGCCGCCCGTCACCTGGTCCTCGGCGATCTGCACGAGCCCGTCGTAGTCGTCGGCCAGCAGCAGCTCCTTGGCCTTGCGCGAGCCCTGCGAGTTGACGCGCTCGCCGACCATCGTCGGCGCCGGCTCCTGCTGCAGCGGCGTGGAGGCGATCATCGAGGAGAGCTGCGGCGGGCGCGGTGCAGGACGCGCGCCCACCGGTCGTTTCGCGACGCGCTCGGCGATCGCCGCGATGTGCTCCGGCGTCGTGCCGCAGCAGCCGCCGACGACGCCGACGCCGTAGCGCTCGACGAACTCCTTCAGCGCCTCCGCCAGCGGCTCCGGCTGCTCCGGGAAGATCGTCTCGCCGTCCGGTCCCTGCAGCGGCAGGCCGGCGTTCGGGATGCACGCGACAGGCACCGGGCAGAACTCGCCGAGGAAGCGGATCGCGTCGCGCATGTCCTCTGGGCCCGTCGAGCAGTTCAGCCCGATCACGTCGACCTTCAGCGCCTCGAGCGTCGTCAGGACCGAGGAGATGTCCGTGCCGAGCAGCATCTTGCCGCCGTTGGGCAGCAGCGACACCGACGTGTGGATCGGCAGCGTGCGACCGGTGCTCTTGAACGCCTCGCGCGCGCCGAAGATCGCGGCCTTGACCTCGAGGATGTCCTGCGCCGTCTCGATGATGATCAGGTCGGCGCCGCCGTCGATCAAGCCCGCCGCCTGCTCTGCGAAGACCTCCACCAGCTCGCCGAAGCGGATCTGCCCGAGCGAGGGGTCCTCGGAGGCCGGCAGGAAGCCCGTCGGGCCGATCGAGCCCGCGACGAAGCGATCCTCGCCGGCCGCCTTGCGCGCGATTTCGGCCGCCTTCGTGTTGATCTCGACCGTGTAGTCGGCCAAGCCCCACTCGCCGAGCTTGATCCGCGACGCCTGGAAGGTGTCCGTCTCGAGCACTTCCGCACCCGCCTCGAGCATCGAGTCGTGCACGCCCTCGATCACGTCCGGACGGTTCAGGATCAGCGCCTCGTGGCACTTGCCCTCCAGGCCGCCGTAGTCCTCGGTCGTCAGCTCGAACTGCTCGAGCGTCGCGCCCATGCCGCCGTCGTAGACGACGACGTGCTCGGAAATCGCCTTCAGGTAGTCGCGAGCCATCGGTTCATGCTAGCGGTGGGTGCATAGCCCGGAGCACTTACCGAAGTTTATAGTCCTTTCCTTCGATAAGGCGATGTCTAACCGAAGGACAACCCCTAATAGCTCGCAACGAATTTCCTTGACCCCGAAGTTTACCTGATATCATTCGGATAGAGGCAAATTTGGCTGAAGGGTAACCGAACATGACACGTGCGGGACGAGGCCGATATGTAAAGGGTCGATGGGCGTCTGATCCGGGCGCGCAGACTCGTCGGGCTCGTCTGGGTAGTGTCTACCTGGCCTTCGTGCCAGATCCGATCGCGGAGCTGGACGTCGCGCTGCCGACCGATGTCGCTGGGGGGCTGGAGCACGCGGCGTTGGCGATCGCGCATCTCAACGACTCTGCCATGGAGGCTCCGCCGCTGGAGGGTGTGGCGCGCCAGCTGCTGCGCTCGGAGTCGCTGGCCTCCTCGCGGATCGAGGGCCTGGAAGTTGGTCATCGTCGGATTGCACTTGCCGACTTCGACGAGCACTCAGTCGATGTCAAGGCTGCCGATATCGTCGGCAACATCCGTGCGATGCAGCAGGCGATCGAGATCGCCGCCGGCCCCGGCCCGATCGATGCCGACGCGTTGCTGAAAATCCACCGGACACTGCTGTGCTTTGGCGCGGACGAGCCAATCGCCGGTCGGTGGCGCAACAGCCAGGGCTGGATCGGTGGCATGTATCCCGAGAGCGCCGTTTACGTGCCTCCGCCACCCGGCGAGGTGCTCGGTCTCGTAGATGATCTCTGCCGATTCCTTCAGCGTGATGACATGCCCGCGCTGTTTCAGGCTGCCGTTGCCCATGCCCAGTTCGAGACTATCCATCCATTCATCGACGGCAACGGCCGTGTCGGGCGATGCCTGATCCATGCGGTTCTGCGCCGGCGCGGGCTCACGCCACGCTACGTACCTCCGCTCAGCTTGATCCTGGCAGCGAATCGTGACGCGTACTTCGCCGGCCTGGAGACCTATCGCGGCGAGGACGACGGGCTGTATGGATGGGCTGCGTTCTTTGCCGACGCCGCCTGGACGGCTGCCCGCGAGGCGGGACGTCTGTCAGCAGACATCCAGGAGTTGCAGCAGCGCTGGCTCGATCGTTTTCCTCAGCCTCCTCGTCGCGATGCCGCCGCGCGCCGTCTGCTCGCTGTGCTTCCCGCGTACCCGATCCTGAACGTAGCGACAGCCATGCGCGAGCTGAGCATCTCCGACCGAGCCGCGGGAGGGGCGCTCGGCCAACTCCAGGAAGCCGAGATTGTGCGCCTGGTCTCCAAGCGCACGCACGGGCGAGCGTGGGAGTGTCCCGATATGTTCGCCCTACTCCAGGAGTTTGAGCACGGCTCGCGCTGACCGCGGCCACCAACGCCTACTTGATGAACAGCATCTCCGAGTACTTCGGCAGCGGCCACAGGTCGTCGGCGACGAGCCCCTCCAGCCGGTCGGCCACGTCGCGCACGTCGTCCATCGCGGGGATCACCTTGTCGTGCATGTAGGCCGCCCACTTGACCGCGGTCTTGTCGTCCTGATTCTCCTTGAGGTTCGCGTCCTCGAGCTTGAGGATCGCGAAGTGCAGCTCCTTGATCAGCGGCTCCACCTCGCCGATCAGCTCGTCCAGGCCGGCTGGCCTTGAGCTCGTTCAGGTGGCGCACGGCCGCCGGCAGGATCTCGGTGCGGGCGATCGCCGCGGCGGTCTCGGACTCGATGTTGATCTTGACCGCGTACTGCTCCAGGAACACCTCGTGGCGCGACTCGAGCTCGCGCTTGGAGAGGACCTTGTACTTCTTGAACAGCGCGACCGTGCCCTTGTCCACGAGCCACGGCAGCGCGTCGGGCGTGGAGCGCAGGTTGTAGAGCCCGCGCTTCTCCGCCTCGGCGTGCCACTCGGGCGAGTAGTTGTCTCCGCCGAACACGATCTGCTTGTTGGCGGCGTAGCTCTCCTTGACGACCTTCGCGACGGCCTTCTCCAGGTTGCCCGGAGCCTTTCAGAGCGCGTCTTCAGCTTGCCCGCCAGATCGTCGATCGCCTCCGCGACGATCGTGTTCAGCACCGTGTTGGGCAGCGCCAGCGACATCGAGGAGCCCAGCGCGCGGAACTCGAACTTGTTGCCGGTGAACGCGAACGGGCTCGTGCGGTTGCGGTCGCCGCCGTGCAGCGGCAGCGGCGGCAGCACGGGCGTGCCCAGGCCGAGGAACGAGCCGGGCTTTGACTGCTGGGCCTTGCCGGCCTCGATCGCCGTGAAGACCTTCTCGAGCTCCGAGCCGAGGAAGATCGAGATGATCGCCGGCGGCGCCTCGTTGGCGCCGAGGCGGTGGTCCTGGCCGGGCGAGGCGATCGACGCGCGCAGCAGCGCCTGGTGGGCGTTGACCGCCTGGATCACGGCGGCGCAGAAGAACAGGAACTGCAGGTTCTCCGTGCGGCGTGTCGCCGGGCTCCAGCAGGTTCACGCCGGTGTCGGTGCCCATCGACCAGTTGTTGTGCTTGCCCGACCCGTTCACGCCGGCGAACGGCTTCTCGTGCATCAGGCACACGAGGCCATAGCGGCGGGCCACGTTCTGCATCACCTGCATCGTCAGCTGCTGGTGATCGCAGCCGACGTTCGAGTTCTCGAAGATCGGCGCGACCTCGTACTGGTTGGGCGCGACCTCGTTGTGGCGGGTCTTCACCGGCACGCCGAGCTTGGCGAGCTCCAGCTCGGTCTCCATCATGCAGGCGAGGATCCGCTCGGGGATCGAGCCGAAGTAGTGATCGTCGAGCTCGTGGCCCTTGGGGGGCTTGGCGCCGAACAGGGTGCGCCCGGTCGTCAGCAGGTCGGGGCGTTCGAAGTAGTACTGCTCGTCGATCAGGAAGTACTCCTGCTCGGGGCCGACGGTCGTGAACACGCGATCGGCGCCCTCGGCCGAGCCGAGCAGCTCGAGCGCGCGGATCGCCGCTCCCGAGAGCGCGTCCATCGAGCGCAGCAGCGGGATCTTGTTGTCGAGCGCCTCGCCCGTCCAGGAGGTGAACGCGGTCGGGATGCACAGCAGCGCGCCGTTGGGGTTCTCCAGGATGAACGCCGGGCTGGTCGGGTCCCAGGCGGTATAGCCGCGGGCCTCGAACGTGGCCCTGATGCCGCCGGTCGGGAACGAGGAGGCGTCGGGCTCGCCCTGGATCAGCTCCTTGCCGGAGAACTCCGCGATCGCCGTGCCGTCGCCCGCGGGCGCGTAGAAGGAGTCGTGCTTCTCCGCCGTGGAGCCGGTCAGCGGCTGGAACCAGTGGGTGTAGTGGGTCGCGCCGCGCTCCATCGCCCAGTCCTTCATCGCCTGCGCGACCTGGTCGGCGAGCGAGGTGTCCAGCGCCTCGCCGTGCTCGAGCGTGCGCTGGAGCGCGCGGTAGACGTGCTTGGGCAGCCGGTGGCGCTGGAGATTGGCGCTGAAGACGTTGGACGCGAACACCTGGTTCCCCGGCAGCGTCAGGTCGGGGGCGCCGAGCGCCGAGCCGTTGGCGCTCCACTGGGCGGCGGTCACGTTGTGCTGACGAGTCCTGGGCATGGGCGGGGCGATTCCTCCTGTTATGAAGTGTTTGAAGCGGCGTTTTTCCGACGAAGGTGGTCTGGTGCCCGATCCTCGGGCCGGGCGCCGGGCGCATTGCCGGAGTGCAATCGTAGTGCGCGCGCGGGCTCGCGGCATCACCGTCTGGCGAAATCCGGCGCCCGTCGGCTTTAGACAGCGGGCCAAACCGAGCGGCGCCGGCGCGGCGCCCGGCTCATTCGCCCGCCGCAGCGGCGCTGGGCACGTAGCGGCCCGGGTTCGACCTGGCCCGTTTCCGGGTTCACATGCGTGGCAGGCGGCCGCGGCGCGATCGCGACCTTGAAGTGTCCGTGGGGGATGGCGCCGTTGGCCAGGCGCGCTCTGGAGCGGCCGCGCGAGGCCGGCGGCGATCGTGTAGTGGACGGTGTAGACACCGGGCTTCACCGGGGTCACACGCCAGGCGAACGTCTGCGTATGTCCCGGGCGCCAGCGGGCCGAGCGCCCAGGTGTTCACGTAGGCCGTCTGGCCGCCGCCGGGAGGGCTGATCGGCTTGGCTTTGCACCGGGCGTTTGGGGACCGCCCCGGGCCCCTGTTCGACGACCCAGATCGGTCGCTTGCTCGAGGCCAGTTCGGGAAAGTTGGATACGTAGCTGAAGGAGTCGACGGTGATCGCGATGTTCGGGATCGTGGCCGTTGCCGGTGTTGCGGACCTTCAGCGTCATCGTGGCCGGGCGTGCGACCGCCTGAACGCCTGGGGAACCTGTGGCCCGGACGACCGCGACCGTGAACGTCGCGTCGGGTTCGCCCGCGTCCTGGCGAGTTCCCCCGCCGCAGCCGGACGCAAGCGCGGCGCAGACGCCTACGAGCAGGACGGCGATTGACGCATGGCACCCCCTCACAGCGAGGCCACGATACCAGCGGACCTCCGCGGCGGGCGGACTCGCGTCGGCGAGTGCCGGTTGGGGTGGCGCGCCGTCAGCGCATCGCGTAGAGTTCGCAGCGATAGCGACCGCTACCCGAGGGAGGGGCGTCAGAGAAGATGGTTCGCAGTGCAGCCGAGCGGGCGTTCCTGCCGACGCGGAACCTGCTCGAGGAAATCGGGGACATGATGATCCTGACGGGCAGGACCATTTTGTCGGCGCTGCGTCCGCCGTACCCTTACGGTGAGGAGTTCGTCGCGCAGTTCCTGTTCGCGCTACGGCTGTGCTGGTTCCCGCTGCTCGTCTCCACGGTCTGCCTGTGTTACGCGGCTCCGGGACTGCAGGCGGCGAACTTCTTTGAAATCTTCGGTGCGCTGGATCGCGTCGGGGGCATCTTCGTGCTCGCCGCGATCCGCGAGATCGGCCCAGCGGTAACCGGGATCGTGCTCGCCGGTGTAGCGGGAACCGCGATCACGGCCGACCTCGGCGCGCGCAAGATCCGCGAGGAGCTCGACGCGCTGCAGGTGCTCGGAGTAGATCCGATCAAGAACCTCGTCGTGCCCCGCTTCCTCGCGCTGATGATCGTCACCGGCCTGTTCAACATCTACGCGCTGCTGTTCGGCATCTTCGGAGGTCTGCTCGCCGAGCTCGTCAAGGGCCAGCCGCTGGGCCCGTTCTGGGCGACGCTGTTCGCGAACGCGTCGACCACGGATCTGTGGGGCTCGGTGCTGAAGACGACGCTCTACGGGGCGATCATCGCGATCGTCTGCTGCTACAAGGGCATGACCGCCTCGGGCGGCGCCGAGGGCGTGGGCCGCGCGGTCAACCAGGCGGTCGTCATCACGTTCCTGGGTATCGGCGCCTTCGACTACGTCTTCACGCAGATGCTGCTCGCGACGCACCCGAACATCCTGGTGATCAAGTGATCACCCTCAGCGCCGAGGTCGGCGCGGTGCGCGTGCCCGTGGGATCGCGTCTACGCACGCCGGGAACGTCTCCGTTCCAGAGAGGGGGGGCGAGATGAGCGAGCCAGTAGCGATGCCGCGCGAATGGATCGCCGCCACGGGCGAGATCGCGGGGTTCACGGGCAACGTCGTGCGCGACGTCTACGGCCTGCGCGTGTTTCGCTTCTTCGGCGAGGGATTGCGCCAGGCCGGGATCCTGATCGTCTCCTCGACGCTGATCATCTGGACGCTGATGTTCATCCTCGGCCTGCAGTGCGGCATCGAGGGCGCGTACTTCACCGAGGCGCAGGGCGCGCCGGCTTACTCGGGCGTGTTCACCGCATGGTGCGATCTGCGCGAGATCACGCCGTACGCGTTCGGCTACATGATGTCCGCGAAGGTCGGCACCGGCATCGTCGCCGAGCTCGGCGCGATGCGGATCTCCGAGGAGATCGACGCGCTGGAGGTGATGGGGATCGACTCGATGACCTTCCTCTGCGCTACGCGCCTGCTCGCGGCCTGGATCGTGTTGCCGTTCATCTACCTGGCGGGTATCGGCGCGGCCTTCCTGGCGTCGGACATCGCCGTCGTGCAGCAGATCGGATACGTCTCCTCGGGAGGCTATCTGCTGATCTTCTGGCAATTCCAGAGTCCACCCGACTTCCTGTACAGCCTGATCAAGGCGATGTTCATGGCCACCGCGATCGTGCTCGTGGGCTGCTACTACGGCTACAACGCCAGTGGCGGGCCCGTGGGGGTGGGTAGGGCGACGGCCAAGTCGATGGTGCTCAACATCGTGCTGGTCCACATCATCGGAATGCTCGGCACGCAAGTGTTCTGGGGCTCCAACCCGCGAGCCCCGATCGGAGGTTGAGCGACATGGCCGAGGATCGGTTGGCGAGCGAGGGCGAGCCGCGCGAGCAGGCCTACGAGCAGAGCGAGCATCAGGCCGCACCCGTGCTGAAGCGGGACGCGATCGAATTCATCGACGTGCACAAGGCGTTCGGGCGCAATCAGGTGCTGCGTGGGCTGAACATGAGCCTGCCCGACGAACAGATCTCGATGATCCTCGGTCCGTCGGGAACGGGCAAGTCGGTGTGCATCAAGCACATCGTCGGACTGCTGTATCCCGACCAGGGGGACGTGCTCGTGCAGGGTCGGTCGATCCCGAGCCTGTCCGATGCCGAACTGTTCGAGATCCGCAAGAAGTTCGGGGTACTGTTCCAGGACGGCGCCCTGTTTGGATCGATCAACCTGTTCGACAACGTCGCGTTCCCGCTGCGCCAGCACACCGAGAAGGGCGATGAGGAGATCGCGGAGATCGTCAATCGGCGCCTGCGCGAGGTCGGTCTGGGCAACGCGGGGACGAAGATGCCCAACGAGCTGTCCGGTGGGATGCGCAAGCGAGCCGGATTCGCTCGCTCGTTGGTGCTCGAACCGGAAATCGTGCTGTTCGACGAGCCCGATTCCGGCCTTGATCCCGTGCGCACCGCGCTGCTGTGCGAGCTGATCAAGGAAGTCCACGCCGAGAACGGCGGTTGCTACGTGGTGATCACGCACGACATCATGAGCGCGCGGCGGGTCGCAGAGCACATCGCGGTCCTGTGGCAGGGGCAGATCGTTCAGTCAGGTCCCGCAGCCGAGCTGTTCGCCTCGGAAAACCCATTTGTGCGGCAGTTCCTCGCCGGCGACTCGGCCGGGCCCCTTGGGATGGAGTGACCCGGTGGCGCCGGACAGCGCCCCGTGGCGGCGGGCTGACCGACTAGCCTCGTGTCCGTGACCAGCGCTCGGCTCTTCTCCGCCCTTGTCGGAGGGGCTACGCGCAGGCCGTGGTTGACGCTCGCTGTCGCCGCGACGCTCGCGCTGGCCGGGGCGGTGCTCGCGCTGGGACTGAGCCCGACGCGAGCACGAGCACGTTCGTTTCCAGCTCCAGCCCCGCAGTATCGGGCGACCCAGCGCTACTACGAGAGCTTCGGCGAAGAGCCCGTGGACGTGGTCGTGAAGGGCAGCCTGCAGCAGCTGCTGCTGAGCTCGGACATCGACAGACTGGTCGGCTTGGAGGGCTGCCTGTCGGGCAACGTGCCGGTCGAGCGCGCTGGCGGCGGAGGGGGGCGCCGCAAGGGCCGTGCGGGCAGCTGGCGAGGGCCAAAACGGTGAAGGTCGTGCTGGGCCCGGGGACGTTCGTCAACGAGGCGGCCGAACAGATCGACGAACAGCTGACAAGCCAGACCAAGCAGGCGGAAGCGCAGGCGCACGCCGCGCAGCGGGTGGTGACCCGGGCGGCGCTGGCGCAGGGGCACTCGGCAGCGGAAGCGCACGACTGCTCGGCGAACGCAGGCGAGCTCGATCACGATGAAGCGCTTCCAAGAGGGGATCGCCACGCTGGCGCTGCAGTACGGGCTGACCTCCAAGCCGAGCCTCGACAATCCCGGGTTCGTGTCGACGCTCGTGTTCGACTCGAGCAAGCCGGCCGGCACGCCCAAGCAGCGATTCGCCTACCTGTTCCCCAGCCGCAACGCGGCGCTGATCTCGGTGCGCATGAAGCCCGGCCTGTCTGAAGTCGGCGCGCAAACACACGATCGCGCTGATCGGCGAGGCGGTCGCGATGAAGCAGTGGCGGCTGCACGCACGGCGAGACCTATCTCGTGACCGGCGAGCCGGCCGTCGTATCGGATCTGACGAGCTCGATCAGCCACTCGATCGCGCTGCTGGGGATCGCGGTGATGATGGTGATGGCGATCGCGCTCGAGCCTGATCTTCCGGGGGCGTCCGCGGTTGCTGCCGCTGGGGGTGGCGCTGCTGGCCAGCGGCGCTGACCTTCGGTGCGCTGGCGCTCCTCAGCTCGTCGCTGACGGTCGCTCAGGTCGCGGTGCTGCCGGTGCTGGTCGGGCTGGCGGTGGACTACGCGATCCAGTTTCAGTCTCGCGTGCCGCGGAGATCGTCGCGCGCGGGAGACATCCGACAGGCGTGCGGCCGCACGCGAGGCGGCGCGGGTGAGCGCACCGACGATCGCCACCGCCGTCGCCGCGAGCATCGCGCGCGACGCTCGTGCTGGTGCTCTCGCCGGTCCCGATGGTGCGTGGGTTCGGCTTGCTGCTCGCGGTGGGGATCGCGATCGCTTTTGTCTGTGCGCTGATCGTCGGATCGGCGGCGCTGGTCCTGTCGGGACCGCGACCGAGTCGCGGGACACGCCCTCGGCTCGCCGAGCGCTCACGCAGGGCGGTGCACTGCCGGGAGTCGTCGTCCGCGGTGGCGCGTGGCCGCGCGCCCGCGTGGCGGGGCGCGCGGGAGCTGTTGACGGACAACCCGCTAACGCGGCTCGTCTCGCGGACCGCGCTCGATCGCGCCGTGCGCCGTCCGGGCGGGTGCTCGGCAGTGGGGCTCGTGCTGGCGGCGCTCGGATGGGGCCTGGACACCCAGACGAAGGTGCAGACGAACATCGAAAAGCTGGTGCCCCAGGACACGGCCTCGCTGCGCAACCTCAACACGCTGGAGCGCCTCAGCGGCGTGGGCGGGGTGATCAACCTCACGATCGGCGGCGCCGGACGTGCTGAAGCCGGCGACGATCGAATGGATGAGCTCGTATGAGAGCGCGATGCTCAAGCGCTTCGGCTACAGCGCGAATCGCGGCTGTGGGCAGGGCCAGGCTGTGCCCGGCGTTCTCGCTGCCCGACCTGTTTCAGCACGAAGGCGTCCAAGACAAAGCTCAAGAGCGCCGAAGTGAACGGTCTGCTGGACGCGATCCCGCCGTACTTCTCCCAGGCGGTGATCGCACCCGGCCGGCGCCTGGCCTCGCTGGCGTTCGGCATCAAGCTGATGAGCCTGGACGAACAGCAGCGGGTGATCGAAGCGATGCGCGCCGGCCTGCACCCACCGCGCGGTGTGAACGCGCAGCTGGTGGGGCTGTCGGTGCTGGCGGCGCAGGCAAACGCCCAGGTCGCCTCGCCGTGGCGACGCCTGCAGACGCTGCTGGCTCGGACTGGCGGCGGTCGCGCTGGTGTTGTTGATCGCATTCGCCGGAGACATCCGTCGTGCGTTGACGCCGCTGGCGCCGATCGTGCTTGCGAGCGGCTGGTCGGCGCTGATCCTGTTTGCCGTGCGGGTGCCCGCTGAACCCGATGTCGCTCACGCTGGGGGCGCTGGTGATCGCGATCACGACCGAGTTCAGCGTGCTGCTGTCCGAGCGCCACCGCCAGGAGCGCCTCGCCGGCCATGACGTGGTGGAGGCGCTGCGGCGCACCTACAGCCACACCGGCGCGGCCGTCGCGGCCTCCGGAGTGACGGCGATCGCCGGGTTCGGCGTGCTCGATGCTCTCGAACATCGCGATGCTGCGTGACTTCGGCCTGGTGACGCGTGATCGACCTCAGCGTCTCGCTCGTGGGGGTGCTCGTCGCGCTGCCCGCCGCGCTGGTGCTGGCGGAGCGCTCGCGCGTGGGCGTCGCGCTCCGCGCCCACGCCGCGCATGCGCCGGCGTACACCGGCCATGAGCCGACCTGAGCCGCGATACGGGCGCTATGTCGGGCTGCTGGCGATCGTGATCCTGGTGCTGATCACGATCAACACGATCGTGACCAAGCCCAACGGGGCCAAGGGATCGAACCGGGCCACGCGATCCCGCCGTTCGCGGCGCCGCTGGCGCTGGGAACGCTGAATGGCGATGTGAACGTCGCGACGCGCGCCGACGAGGGCACGGCGGGACACATCCCGGCGTGCGCGGTGCGCGAGCCGGGGGTGCTCAACGTGTGCGAGCTCTATCGCGGCAGACCGCTCGTGCTCGCGCTGTTCGTGCAAGCCGGTTCGTGCCCCGATGTGCTCAGCCAGATGCAGACGCTCGCGGGCGCGTTTCCCATCGGTGAGCTTCGCGGCGGTCGCCATCAAGGGCGAACGCAGGCCGCTGCTCACGCTGATGCGCAAGCGCGGGCTGAGCGCGCGTGCAGGTCGCCTTCGACAGCGACGGGATTCTGGCGGGCCTGTACAAGGTGGCGAGCTGTCCACAGGTGTCCTTCGTGCTGCCGGGAGGCGTCGTGCAGAGCCCTGCGCTGCTGGCATACGCCCTCGCTTGCGACGCTGCGCGCGCGCGTGCAGGAGCTGGCTGGCGGCGGCCCGGCTGCGGTTCGAGGCCGGGCGGGTGCCGGATGAGCAGCGAGCAGGCGCCGAGAATCGGCTGGCGCGCGCCGGAGATCGAGGAGGAGCTGCCGCAGCTGCGCATCGTGGTCTCGCGACGCGCGCCTGCCCGCCGCGGGCGCCGCGAGGTCGAGGCTCCCCGCCGAGGTGTCCAGCGGCGACTGCACGAGCTCTCCAACCGCTACCAAGGGCGCGCGTGCGGTCGGCGTGCGCCGCGAACCGGTGCCCTCCGCTTACCGCGTGTTCTACCGCCAGATCGGTCTCGACCCGGAGGTCGCACGGACGCCGATCGAGGAGGCGGTGCTGGAGCGGATGTTGCGCGGAGGGTTCCTCTCGGAGGGACTGCTCCAGGATGTGCTGCTGATCGCTCTGGTCGACACCGGCGTGCCGGTGTGGGCGCTCGACGCGGACGCGCCGTGCACGGGGAGCTGGGCGTGCGGCTGAGCCGCGAGGGCGAGCCGCTGGGAAGGGCCGCGGATGCGATGGTCGCTGCCGGCCGGCAGGCTCGTGGTGGCCGACGAGACCGTCGCGCTGGGGCTCCTGTTCGGCGAGCTCGCGCAGGGACTGCGAGGTGGGCGCGCGCACCCGCGAGCTGACCCTGTTCGCGGTGCAGGTCGCGGGCGTGCCGATGCTGTACCTGGAGGAGGCGCTGTGGAGCGCTCGCAACGGTCTGGAACGCGCTCGCTAGCGGACCCGCCGAGTGCGGGCACTGGTAAGATCGCTGGCAGACGAGGACACTGGAGGAGTGCATCAAGTGCAGCTGACCATCGAGCGCATCGATCGGGTCTCGACCTCGGGTACGGACGAGCGAGCTGCCAGACGCGCACTGCGGGCGCAGATCGCCAGAGCTCGAGCGTGAGCTCTCGGAGCTCGTCGTCGACGGATTCCCGCATATCGCCGCACCGACACGCGCCGGCGCGATCGGCGAGCGCGATCGAGAGCCCCGGCTGCGGCGTGTCTACTCGGACCTGGGCCAGCTGGAGCGTACGCGCGACGAGCTGGCGGGACGGCTGCAGCTGGCGCGGCGGGCCGGCGCCGAGCGAGTCGAGTTGGAGACGCGCGCGCGCGAGTTGCTGGAGCGGATGAAGCGCGATCCGCGCAGCTACAAGTTCGTGCGCCTGCCCGTGCGAGACCTCGGGGAACATGGCTGTGGGGTGTGGGAGGTACGCCCGCGCATGGGCCTGATCGGGATGCTCGCCGGCTGGTGGCAGGTCAAGCTCTCATCAGGCTGTCCGTTACCCAGGGGCCACGCTCCGGCGTGGTCCTGACCCCCCGCAGCATCGCGACCAGCGTCTGACGCTGACGCTCGGTCAGCGAGCCGATCGTCTTCTTCTCGGACATCGGCAGCTGGGCGAGGAACTTGCGACAGCGAGTCTGGCCCCATCGGCGCTGGCTGAGCAGCAGGTCGGCGACGGCCATGCTGTCGGCCTCCCAGGGGCAATCGATGAGCACATCGGTGACGTCGATCTCTCCGGTCGAGATCCTGCGCTTGAGCTCCGCCCGGGCGAGGCGAACCTTGTTGGCGCGTTCGAGGGCGCGCATGTACTGGGGACCGGCAGGGGCGATCGTCGCCGTCGCGTTCATGATGAGACTCTCCCCGTCGCCGCCGCTGGGATGCGGACGGGCGACATCTATGCTTGATTTTCGGACGTATGAAACGCTCGTCGTGACCGCCTGAGATCCGGTCCGCGAACAGCGTCGCGGAGAGCCATACCCAGCGATATAACCGCCCCCGTCGAGGGGGCCCTCCCGGTAGATTGTCCTCGTCGGGACTCGTCCCGAACGGTCATGCAGAGCGCCCAAGGAAGCTACGACAGCGAGGGGCGTCCGGTCAACTCTCCGCGCACGGTTCGTGCGCTAGCAGCGACCTTTTTCGTTGCCCGATCCACTTGTGAAGAATTGGACAAGTCCCGAGCGGGGGTTGAGACGTGTAAGGAAGGTAACGCGCGGGTTAGCCCGCTCGGCGTCGGCCGGAGCGGGCAGCGGGCCGTGCTCGGCCTCGAACTCGCGCTTGACCCGCGCGAAGACCGACAGGGCGCGGTCGATCGTGGGCTCGTCGTGGGTGGCCATCACGCTGGTGCGCAGCAGCGCACCGCCCGGGGGGACGGCCGGGATGCAGGGCGGTGTTGACGAACACGCCGCCGTCATAGAGCGCCTTCCACAGCAGCGCGGCCTTCCAGTCGTCGCCCACGAGCACCGGGACGACCGGGCGTGACGATCGCGGGACGTTCCCCCTCGAGCTCCACACCCGGGTTGGCGGCGCCGACGTCATCGGGTAGAAGCTGGGGCGAGACGACCGTGAAGCCCAGCTCGTGCAGTCCGTCGCGCAGGCGGCGGGCGTTCGCGAGAACGCGCTCCAGCAGGGGCGGTCCCTCGGGAGAGCGCACGATCCGCAGCGCCGCGAGCGCGGCTCCCAGTGCGGCGGGGACGGCTGAGGCGGTGAACAGGAACGCGCGCGAATACAGGCGCAGGTACTCGATCACCTCGGCGGGTCCCGCGACGAATCCCCCGCAGGAGGCCAGCGACTTGGAGAAGGTGCCCATGCGCAGATCCACGCGCGCCTCCACGCCGAGCAGCTCCGAGGTCCCCGCGCCGCGTGCTCCGAGCACGCCGGCGCCATGGGCCTCGTCGACCATCAGGCGTGCGCCGTAGCGCTCGCACAGCTCGCAGATCTCGCGCAGAGGGGCGATGTCTCCCTCCATCGAGAAGACGCCGTCGACCACCACCAGGATGCCGCCGCCGTCCGTCTGGGCGCGCTGCAAGGCGCGCTCGAGCTTGTCCAGGCGGGAGTGACGGAAGGGGCGCAGCTTCGCGCGCGAGAGCAGGCAGCCGTCGAGGATCGAGGCGTGGTCGCCGGAGTCGGCGATCACGGTGTCGCCGGGGCCGAGCAACGTGCCGAGCGTGCCGACGTTGGCCTGGTGGCCGGTCGTGAAGACGATCGCGTCCTCGGTGTGCATCCACTGCGCGATCTCGCGCTCCAGCTCCAGGTGCAGGGGGATCGTGCCGTTGAGGAAGCGCGAGCCGGTCAGCCCGGTGCCATAGCGGTGCAGAGCGTCCTGCGCGCCCTCCAGCACGCGCTCGTCCCCGGTCAGGCCGAGGTAGTTGTTGGAGCCCAGCATGATCCGCTGCGCGCCCTCCATCTCCACCACCGGCATCGCGGGGGAGGTGAGGACGTGGAAGTAGGGCAGGACGTCGGCCTCGCGGGCCGCGCGCAGGATCTGTTCGCGCTCGTGGCCGCGCACCTTTGCGAAGAGGTCCGGAGGGCCGCCCGCCGGCGTGTCGCCGGGGGGCGCGTCATCGGGGGGTGTGGCAGTGATGTCGGTCGGAGCGTGCATGTAGGGTGCGGGCGGTGAGCGTCGAAGTCACAGCGGTCTCCGGCAGGCGGGACCTGAAAGCATTTATCGACGTGCCGTTCCGGGTGCATGCTAACCACCCGCTGTGGGCGCCCCTCCCTGAAGCTCGAGCGCTGGCTGTTCCTGAACCGACGCTTGAACGCCTTCTTCACGTCACGGCGAAGCCGAGTACTTTCTCGCTCGGCGCGACGGGCGCGTCGTGGGACGGATCAGCGCCCACGTCAACCATGCCTTCAACGACTACCAGCAGAAGAACTGGGGTTGGTTCGGTTTTCTCGAGTTCGAGGACGACCAGGAGGTGCTCGACGCGCTGCTCGCCGCCGCCGAGGCATGGCTGCGTGAGCGCGGCAAGGAGCGCATGGTCGGCCCGGCCGACTTCTCGATGAACGAAGAGAGCGGCGTCCTGATCGAGGGCTATGAGCTACGTCCGATGATCGACCAGCCCTGGCACCCGCCCTACTACCAGCAGCGGCATGGAGCAGGCGGGCATGAGCAAGGCGATGGACCTGCTTGATGTGGAAACTGGAGGTCGAAAACCGCGACAAGGTGATGCCTGTCATCTGGGAGCTGGCGGAGAAGGCGCAGTCCGAGCACGGCATCAGTGTGCGTCCGATGCGTCGCAGGCAGCTACGCAAAGACATGGACGCCTTCGCGGACGTCTACAACGCCGCTTGGTCGAAGAACTGGGACTTCGTGCCGTACTCCAAGAAGGATCTCGACGCCTACGCTCAGGAGATACAGCTGGTGTTCGACAAGCACTGGTGCATGATCGCCGAGAAAGAAGACACCGGCGAGGTGGTTGGGATGGCGATGACCTTCCCCGACCTCAACCAGGTGCTGGCGAAGATGAAGGGCAAATTCCTGCCGCTCGGCTGGTGGTACTTCCTGCGCAAGGGCAAGATCACGACGCGGGTGCGCGTGGGCTTTCTCGGCGTTAAGCCCGAGCACCAGCACACGGGCGTCGCGGCAAAGCTCTACCAGCTGCACTTCGACGCTGCCGAAGCTCGCCCTCAGAAGGGCGGGGAGATGGGCTGGATCCTCGAGACCAACACGGCGATGAACCGCGGCATGGAAGCGATGGGCGGCCAGGTCGTCAAGCGCTACCGGGTGTACGAGCGAGTCCTGTAGAGCGGTCTGGGTCGGTCCGTAGAGAGGTCTGGGCCGGTCTCTACACTTGCTCGCGTGAGCGAGTTCGGCACGATCGAGGTGGTGCAGGAGGTGGACGCTGTGCCGGTGCTCGCCCCGGCGCCGAGCAGGCATGCAGGCCTCGTCAGATCGGTTACGCCGGCAAGCCAGGCGCTGATTCTCGCCGCGAGCGGGTTCGCCGCCGGCGCCGCCGTGGTTGGGTTGGCGGTGCGCAGGCGTGCGGGCGTGGCGTCGCGTGGGCCCGCCAAACGCCGAGGTGCGCGCGGCGGGCGCGCTCGCAAGCGCGGCGAGACCGTGAAGATCGTGGGGTCGCGCTCGCTGCTCGTGGACGTGCACCTGCTCGGTGGCGCCGAGCGCTGAGTAGTCGGCAACACGAAGGGCTTTCAGTGGAGCTGCGAGTGCAGGTCAGTCCGGCGGGCCCGTTCAGGCTGCCGCGGCGCCTGGGTATGGACAGAGTTACGCGCAGGCGCGGGGGAGTGATCGAACGCCTCCTGCACGACGAGGCCGGAGCGCCGGTTGTGGTGCGGGTCGCCCAAAGTACTCCGGAGTGCGTGGTGTTCGGTGCGCGCGCTCGTAGCCGCGAGAGCGCCGAGCACGGCATCGCTCGCATGCGATTTGCGCTGGGCATCGACGACGATCTGCGCGAGTTTCGCGCGCGTTTTGCCAGGGATCCGCTGATCGGCGCCTCCGTGCGGCGACGTCCGTGGCTACGAGTGGATCGCAGGCCCGAGCCGTGGGAGGCGTTGGTGTGGGCGGTGTGCGAGCAGCTGATCGAGTACGAGCGCGCCGCGGCCATCCAAAACAGGCTGGTAACCCGGCTGGGGCGGCGCTGGAACGGGCCGCAAGCCGATGAATGGGCGAGCGGGCTGCGAGACCTGCCGAGTGCCGCGACGGTCGGCGCGACGGCGCCGGCGATCCTGGAGTCCTGCGAATTGAGCGGCGCGCGCGCGATCGCGCTCAGACGGGCCGCGCACGAGATCGCGAGTCGGCGCGTGAACCTGTACGGCCCAGAGCCCGAACGCGGCTGGAGGCGGTTGCGCGCGATCCCGGGAATCGGAGCGTGGACGGTGGAGATGCTGGCCCTACGGGGACAGGGCCGCTACGACCAGCTTCCCGCCGGCGATCTGGGGCTGTTGAAGCTGGTGGGCCGCATCATCAGCGGCGGTGACCCGCAAGCGCGGGCCGATGAAGTGCAGGTGCGCGAGATGTTCGAGCCCTACGGCGCATGGGCGGGTCTGGCCGCCGTGCACGCGGCCGGGCTGTAGCTGTTTGGGTTCAACCGCCCGCGTTTGGGTTCCAACCGCCCGGGCGAACGTGAGCCGTGTTTTCTCAGTCGCGCTCGCGCGTGAGCAGCAGCGCAAACGTCGGACACGCCTGCGCCGCACGGCGAGCGTGCTCGAGGAGATCGGGGGTCAGAGGCGCCGGGTCGACGATCGGATAGCCCCACTCGTCCAGCGAGATGCGCTCTGGTAGTAGCTCGGCACACATGCCGTGGGCCTCGCAGGCGATCGGGTTCACGCGTGCGCGCTGGCTCATCTCAGGGGCAGCGGTTCGTGGGTCGGGCTTTCGGGGTGTCGACGCGCGGGCAGGGGCAGCTCCGCGGGACGCAGGCAAGCCTCGCAGTGGCCGTGGCGGGCGTGGTCGGCGAGCTCGGGGCCAAAGGCGTCAAGTGCACTGGTGATGAATCGCGCGGCGCCGTCCGGATGTCCGCAGGCGCCGCGCCGGCGAACGAGGGCGGCCAGGCACTCGATGCGCTGTGTGGTGTCGCCTCGAGCGAGACCGCCCGCGATCTCCTCGAGCGAGGTGGCAAGCGAGTCGAGGCCATGCACGCACGGTCCGCACTGGCCGGCGCTCTGTTCTGCCAGCCAACGTGCCACGCGCGCGGTCTCTGCGACCGGGCAGGCGTCCTTGGAGAGCAGCAACACCACGCCGGCGCCGAGCGACGCGCCGTGGGGCGCGAGATGTTCGTCTGAGAGTGCGACCCCGCGCAGGAATTCCCCGCCGATCCAGCTGCCTCCGTAGCCGCCCACCAACAGCGCCCTTGCGTCGGTGAGCATGCCGCCGGCTGCATCGATCAGCGATACGAGCGATGCGCCGTGCTCGATCTCATACACCCCTGGATGTGCCACGGCGCCGGACAACGTCACGAGCGCCGATCCCGGCTGGGTGGGCGTCCCGAGCCCGCGAAACCACTCGGGCCCATGACGGGCGATCAGAGCGAGGTGGGCGAGCGTCTCGGCATTTGCCACGAGTGTGGGTCGCCGGCGGACCCCCTGTTCGAAGACCATCGGCGGCGTGAACGTCGGGATCGGGAGGCCGCCGTTTAGGTGGTTGACGAGTGCCGCCTCCTGTCCGGCGACGTAGCCATCGGGGACTGCCGTCAGGTGCGTGCGCACGGAGTCCAGGGGCAGGTTGCGGCGTTCGGAGATCGCGTCGGTGCATGACTCGACGCTCGCCTGCGCGGTCTCGCAGACGCACACAACCAGCTCGTCGGCGCCGACCGCCTGTGCCGCGAGCTGGGCGCCGTCGAGGACCAGATGGGGCAGCGTCTGCATCAGCGTGCGGTCCTTCAGGCTCGCGGGCTCGCCCTCGGCCGCGTTCACGACGACGATCGCACGCTTGCGCGAGGACGGCCACGGCGCGCAGCTTGGTGGCAGTGGGGAAGCCCGCTCCGCCGTGTCCGCGTAGGCCGGCGCGCTCGATCTGATCGATCAAGGGCGACTCGGCTCGGCGCCCTCGAGGGCGCGTGGGGATGGGAGCCCGCCCGTGCACGGCGAGGTGCGCGTCGAGGCTCAGCGCGCCGTCGCGGGAAATGCCCGCGAGCAGTCGCGGCAGGGTGCCCGGAGCCTGTGGGGGCGCGGGCTCCACGGGGGGATCGATCATGAGTGTCTCTTCGCTCATTCGCCGCTCCCGTGAGAGGAGCCGGCGCTCGCTTTGCCAGTGCTCGTTGTGCTCGAGTGATGCAGCAACGAAGACGGCGTACCCGAGCGGCGGGCCCAGTCCGATCCGAGCGGGCCGCTGGGCATCCAGATCAGCAGGAACAGCGAGAACACCGCCGCAGCCTCCGAGCGCCGCACTGCGACGGCCGAGATGCTCGGGCCAGCCGTCGAGCACGCGCACGAGCACCGCGGCGAGCACCGCCAGCAGGCACGCGACGCTCAACGCCAGCAGCCAGGTGTCTGTCACGTCGCTGCCGGTGCCGAACCCGTGCAGCAGCGCGATCGGCCAGCTCGCGTAGGTGAGCCAGTGGACCGCGCGCCAGCTCGCGTAGCCCATGCGCTGGCGCAGCAGGCTGGTGAGCGTCACGGCGATGAGCAGGTCGAAGGCGACCGCGCCCAGTCCCAGCCAGAACGGGCGGTAGGAGCCGGCGAACGGAACGACGGCGTCGATCAGCGAGATCGGCGCGAAGGTGTCAAGGATCGAGGTGAGGATGTGCAGGCACAGGAACACCATCGCCAGCAGGGCGACGTTGCGATGCAGCGCGTCCACCACGAATCGCGGCCAGCGGGGGGTGCTCCAGCGGCGCACGTCGACGACGCCGAGCACGATCGCGGCGGTCAGCAGCAACAGCGCGACGGCGCCCGTCGACCGGGTCAGATACCAGTACAGGCTTCCGCCGGTGGCCAGCAGCATGGGCATCTCAGGTCCGATCCTCTGCTGCGGCGGCCGGTTGGCTCGCGGGATCGGCGGCGTCCGAGGGATCGGCGGCGTCCAAGTGCCCGGCGGCGCCTGAGGGATCGGCGGCGTCTGAGCGCCCGGCGGCGCCCGAGTGCGGTCGTGGTGCTGAAGGGATCCGGGCTCGCCCGCGCTCGGCCGGCCAGGAGCCGATCGTGTAGACCCGGCCGTTGTCGGCGACGAGCCGAGACGGCACTCCCATGCGCGCCAACCACGCGGGGGCGCCGCCGCCGCGAATGAGTGCGGAGGTGGTCGCGATGTTTGCGTCCGCGCAGCTCGCCGCGGCGACGCTGACCGTGCGCCAGGTGTTCTGGGTAGGCGCGCCCGTTGCGGGGTCGATGATGTGGTGCATCGTGCGTCCCCGATGGCGCCAACGTCTCACGGCGGTGCTCGAGGTCGCCAGACCGCCGGAGCGGATGGTGATGGCCTGGCCGGGCGCACGATGGTCGCTGCGGTGATCGTCGGTTACGTAAACAGCCCAGCCGCTCGCTGGGGCAAGACCGCTTGTGGCGATGTCACCCCCGATCGCCACAAGCGCGCCGCATCCGGCGGCCTGCGCAGCTGCAAGGGCGGCGCGATCGGCGGCCCAGGCTTTGGCGGTGGCGCCGAGGTCGATCTCAAAGCCGTTGGGGATGCGCACAGTGCGCGCCGCGTCGTCGAAAACCACGCTACGCCAGCCGCAGACCGCGCGGGCCAGAACGATCGGCGACAACGGAGGTTTGTCGAGGTGGGCATCTCGCGTGGGCGCGCCTTCGGGGGAGCCCTCCAACATGTGCCAGTCGCGGTCGTATCCGGCCAGCTTCAGCGCTGCACCGATGGTTGGATCGACATCGCCATCGGTGAGCTGCGCGGCCCTCATCGCCAGTGCCAGCGCCTCGGCAAGCAGTGGGCTGACGCGCACCACGCGCCCCGCGCTTGCATTCACGTGCGCGATCTCGGAGTCCGCTCGAAAGCGACTGCACGCGCGGTCGATCGCGTCGAGCTCCTGTTCGACCGCGCCACGAGCGGCGTTCAGTCCGCGTGGGACTGCCAGGCGCAGCACGACGCTCGTGCTCCACGTTTCCCAGCGAGCCTCGTCCGGGCGCCCGCGGGCGCCGGCGGAGACGATCGGGGGGTTCTTGCGTGACGGCGAGGGACCGCGTGCGGTCGTGGTGAGGATTTGCTCGGAGCTCATCACGAGCCTCCCGAGACCACCGGTGGCGTGGTTTCTTGGGTCGGGGCTGATTCCTGCGTGGGAGCTGCTTCTTTTGTCGGGGCCGATTCCTGGGTCGGGGTCGATTCCTGAGCGGGCGCTGATTCCTGTGCAGGGGCCGCTTTCCTCGCGGGCGCCGATTCTTCGGCCGGAGCCGATTCCGGCGCCGCTTCTTGGCTGGGCGCGGATTCTTGACTGGCCTGCGGCGCTCCGGCAGGGGGCTGAACGGAGCTCGACGAACCCGAGGACCCGCTGCTCGAGGATTCGCCACCCGTGGAGCTGTGTTTGGCGTTGGTGGGTTTTGAGGGGGAGGAGTTGGAGTGGGAGGAGTTGGCGGAGCTCGAGCCGGGGAAGGCGCTCGCCGCGACCTCGGAGAGGACGGCGGTCAGCGCCACGCTGCCGGCAATCAACCAGCGATTGACGCGCCGAAGTCGAGACATCGCCGCGTCTCGATCCAAGCGTTGGTGCTGGATTGGCATGAAATCAGTGTGTGTCTCACGACTAAGGATGAGATAACCGCACGATGAGAAAGCTCATCGAATCGCCTGCTCGAGAAAATCCCCGCGGTAGGGCGCCTATCCTTGAGCAATGCCAAAGGTTGCCGATACGAACTCCGGTAGCGATGGCGCAAAGGCAATCTGGCCTGTGGCCGATGGTCCGGGCGAACCCGACGGCGCCGCGCTCGGTGGCGCCGAGGCGCGTGCCGGCGACACCGAGGCCGTTGCGCCCGGACGCATCCTGTTGGTGGAGGACGAGCCGGGGATCGTGGACTTCGTGCGTCGTGGGTTCGAGGCCGATGGATTTATGGTCGAGTCTGCGCTCGACGGGGTGCGAGGTGAGGAACTTGCGCTGTCCGGGGATTTCGACGCGATCGTGCTCGACCTGATGCTGCCCGGACGCGACGGATTGGATGTGCTTGCCGCGGTTCGTCGTGCAAGGCCGGAGATGCCGGTGATCGTGCTGACAGCACGCGGAGAGATCGAAGATCGGGTGGCCGGCTTGGATGCCGGCGCGGTGGATTATCTCGTCAAGCCGTTCTCCCTCGCCGAGCTGTTGGCGCGGATGCGAGCGCAGCTGCGCGTCGTGGCGCAGACCTCGACGACGACCCTGCGCGGCGCCGACATCGAAGTGAATCTGCTCACCCGCAGGGTGCGTCGTGGAGATACCGCGGTGCAGTTGTCGAGCACCGAGTTCGAGCTGCTGGTCTACCTGCTGCGTCATTGTGGGCAGGTGCTCACGCGCGAGCAGATCTTGAGCGCCGTCTGGGGCTACGAGCACGATCCGGCGACAAACGTCGTCGACGTCTACATCGGCTACCTGCGTCGCAAGCTCGCCCGCCGCGACGATCCCGCGCCGATCTACACCGTGCGCGCAGTCGGCTACCGTCTCGGCATCGCCAGCTGAGCGATGGCTGCGCGCTCAACGTTCGCGCGGATCGTTCCGGGTGGTCTGCGCTGGCGTCTGGCGGGCTGGATCGCGCTTGTGACGTTGATCTGCACGGGGATCGCGTTTGCCGCCGTCTACCGTGGCACCGGCACACAGCTGCGCGGTCAGATCGACAGCGAGCTCTCCGGCGATGCGGCCGAGTTCGCGCACAACCTGACGAGCTCGCAGGTGCGTTCACCGGCAGCGGTCAAGCGTCTGGCGAGCCTATACGTGCACAACCAGCCGTTCAGCGCCAGCTCGACCTTCCTGTTTGCGCTCGTCCCTGGGGCGGGGGCAGCCACAAACCGCCCGGAGTTGCTCGCCCAGGCGCGGCCTGACAGCGGCGAGACAGTGGCAGAGCAGGCGCAGGAGAATCGACTGTCACGTCAGTTGGTGAGCGTTCCCCAGGGCTATACGACGCTGGCACTGCCCGATGTCGGCAATCTGCGCCTGGTCAAGCGCGTTGTGCATGTGCGGGGAGGCCAGCGTGTGACGATCGGCGTAGGCGAGCCGCTGGCGAACGTGACGCACGCGCAGAGCGGCCTCGCACGGGCATTCGTTCTCGCCGGAATACTCGCTTTGCTGGGCGCTTTGCTGGGCGGCTATCTGATCGGCACGCGCCTCTCGCGACCGTTGCGAAACATGGCGGCGGTCGCGGCTCGTGTCGATGCTGGAGACCTGCATCCGCGCATCCACGACCTCAACGGGTTGGGTGAGGAGGTGAGGGTGCTGGCTGAGGCCTTCAACCACATGCTCGACCGCCTCACCGACGCCTTTGCCGGTCAACGCGCGTTCGTCGCCGACGCCTCGCACGAGCTGCGCACACCGCTGACCGTCATTCGCGGTCAGCTGGAAGTGCTGGCGGCTCAGGCTGCGCCTGCAGGCGCAGAGGTACGCCGCGTCGAGCGCCTGGTGCAGTCGGAGATCGCCCGAATCAGCCGACTCGTGGACGATCTGCTGCTCTTGGCCAAGGCCGAGCAGACGCAGTTCCTGCGCATCGAGCCGATCGAGCTCGGCGCCTACGTGCGCGAGCTCTGGGACGGGATGAGCCTGCTGGCTGAGCGTCGGTTCGAGCTCGGCGCCGTCCCCCAGGGCACGCTGCGAGCCGATCCGGACAGGCTCGCACAGGCGCTGCGCAACCTGATCGGGAACGCGATCGATCACACCTCCGCCGGAAAGGGCTTTGTGCGCATGCTCGTACAGGAGCTACCCGGCGGGCGCATCCGGTTTGCGGTCGAGGACGATGGGCCCGGCATACCCGCGGTGCAGCGTGAGCGGGTGTTCGACCGCTTCTACCGCACCGACACCGCCCGAGACCGCGCCTCGGGTGGCACCGGGCTCGGGCTGGCGATCGTCAGTGCGATCGCCGAGGCTCACGGTGGCGGCGTCGCCGCCGGATGCTCTCCCGAGGGTGGAGCGCGGATGGAGATCGAGTTGCCGCGGTTTACCCTGTCCACCGGGCGTCCGTCGCTGCTCAAGCCCATCCCGGCGAGGTCAGTGCATCCGTCGTCCTCGCTGGTTGGCGGTTCCTAGAGCCTAGAGCTCGTCGTCGCGTCGGTAGCCCAGGCGCGAAGAGATGCGGGCGGCAGTGGAGAGTAGATGCGGACCGAGCGCCTCGGTCAGCTCGAGCAGCGAGATGGCTTCCGGGCTGGTGGCGATTCCGATCGCGGCGACCACCTCGCGTGACTCGTCGCGCACGGGCACCGCGATCGCCTGTAGGCCGGGGCGCAGCTCCTGGTCGTTGAGGGCATAGCCATCGTCGAGGATCTGCTCGAGCTCCGCCCGCAGAGACTGTCTGCTTGTGATCGTGGTCGGAGTGTTGCGCTCGAGCTTGAGCTGCTGCGAGGAGGTCTCGCTGCACCTCCTCGGGTAGGTGCGCGAGCATCACCTTGCCCATCGCCGTGCAGTACGACGGCATCCGCGAGCCCGGATACAGGCCCAGGTCGGTTTCGCGCTCAGCTCGGCGCCAGCTGCGAGCGCGATCGACATAGAGGATCTCAGCGCCGTCGAGCACCGCCAGGCCGATCGTGTAGCCGGTGCGCTCGCGCAGCTCCTCCAGGAAGGGGTGGACGTTCTCGCGCAGGCCCGTGGCGTTCAGGGCCGACATGCCGAGGTCGGTAACGCGCAGCCCGAGCCGATACTTACGTGATCGCCCTTGCTCGAGATAGCCGAGCGCCAGCAGCGTGGTTACGTAGCGATGGGTGGTGGAGCGGCTCATGCCGAGCTCATCGGCGATGTCGGCAATACCGAGAACCGGGCGCTCCGAGGTAAAGCAGCCCAAGATTGCCAGGCCACGCTCGAGCGACTGGGAGTAGCGCGGCCCTCGCAGTATCGGCAATGCCCACGGCGGTGTGTTGGCCTCCTCGACTGTCGACGCAGGCGCTCTCGAGGTCATTCTCGGCATCGGCAACGGTCTCCGTTCCTAGTGAGCTCAGCTCGTGGGCAGCCTGTAGTGGCGCGAGTTCGGATCGCGCTCGAGCAGACCGAGCTCCACCAGTGTGATCGCGTAACGGTGGGTCGTGCTGGCTCCCAACCCGAGCTGCTTGGCGACATCGGTGACTCGCCGCGAGCTGCCGTCTGAAGGAAAGGAAGCGAGCACCATCAGCCCGCGCAGCAGGGAGCGCGAGAAGCGATCGTCGTCCAGCCGCTCTTGGTATGACGCGAGCTTTAGCACGCCAATTCCACCGAGGAGCCTGGCCAGCGCATCTTCGTCACTCGCCCCCCGCATCACCTGCTTGATCTGTGTCTTAGACAGCGTGATCGTGATGTCGTTGTTATCTACGTCGCTGTGCTCGTGCATCGTCTGAGAGGGGTGGTCGGGGATGAGGGTCAGTGAGTACTGTCGTGTGAAGAGTCCGTCCTTTCAAGTTCCCATACAAGAGGAAAATCTAATACTTGAGTTTCAAGACTGGAGCCGAAAAGACTCAATTATTCGACGCGAGTCGCGCTTGACCATCTTGCACGGGCTCCCTTGCGGGTCGGTTCGCGCCGATGCGTCCCGCGATGCGTCCAGCGATGCGTCCCGCCATCCGTCGAGCGCTGAGAATCAGCATGGTCGGGCGTGCGAGCCGGCCCATGGCTTCGAGTACCGCAGGCGCAGCGAGGCTGCGCGTGCGGCGATGAGGATGTAGAGAGATCGCACAGGTAAAAACTCGTCATAGCCGCGACGATCAAAGTGTGGCCGTAGCCGCCGGGCAGTTCATCGACCTGACTCATCGCCTCGCCGGCGATAGTGGCGATGCGATCGGCGGCCTGGTCGGGCGAGTCGTAGTAATCGATCAGGCCGCGCCTGCCGGTGGCGAGGTCCTCGACCTGATCGGCGAGGCTGTCGAGCAGTGAGTGCAGTGCACCTACCCATGGGAAATACGCAGTGCCGAGCATCCTTGCGACCTCGGGATCGAGTGCGGGATCGGTTGCGGCGGCGATCAGCGCGAACAGGTCGAGCGTCGAGCCGGCCGCCGCAGCGGTCTCCCACCAGCGCAGACGGGTATGTGCCTTGCCCGAAGTGCGGGCCCAGCGTTCGAAGGAGTCATGTCGCCCGTTGCCGTCCCCGTGATTGAGGCTCTGGTAGGTGATCACACGTTCGGTGGCTTCGCGCGCGAGCGCGGCGATCGTCGCGAACGACGGTAGGGCCAGGAGCGTCGTCTGACAAGCGCCGATCAGCGCGTGCAGATAGCCACCATCCTCACCGCGTCGATGATGGGGGTAGTAGTCGTCTTGGGATTCGCCCGGAGCGATCGCTGTGAGAAGCGCACCGTTCAGCTGCCGTGCGTCGGCAATCGGGTCGTTGCTCGGCTCCTCGGAGAGGTTGTCGAGGTAGTCGAACATCGTCTGGTAAGCGACTACAGCACGCACGGTGGCGTGTCGCCCTGCGGGTCGCACAAATGCCGCGAATGCCGCGGCGCCCTCGAGATTTCCGCGCTTTTCGCTGTGTGCCCGCAGCGCGATCTGCGCGGAGCGCCGGATCGGGGATTTCCTGCGCCCGCGCACGCCAAATGCGTACCTCCCGACATGCGTCGGGGAATACGCTCAGCCAGTAACTCCTTGCCGCTCCTGCCAAAGCCGGCAGGGCGCCATCGGTACCGATCCATTCGCCCACGCGAACAGCTTTACGCAGTCCCGATGCGCCTTCGGGATGTCAGTCCTGAAGACCCGTGCGGGCGGGTACACGCGAGGCCGCGAACCCTGGGATCGCGATCACCGCAAGCGCGACCGCGGTGATCAACGTCAGTGTCAGCGCCACCTGCGCCGGCGCCACCGAGAACGGCGCTGGAAAGCCCGTCGTCAGCGTCAGCCAACGCCCGGCCAGCGCGTGCCCATAGACACCGACGACTCCGCCGACCATGCACCCGACGCCCACCGTGATCGCGCTCTCCAGCAGCAGCGCGCGCCACAGTTGGTCGGAGTCATAGCCCTGGATCTTCAGCGAAGCCAAGCGCGCCCGTCGCTGCCATACGGCCGCGCTCAGCGCCGAAGCGACCGCCAGGCCGGCCGCTATCAGGAGCAGAGTGGAGATCTCGGCGAGTGTCTCCAGTCCCTGTCGTGCGCTGGCCTCCGATTGCCGGTCACGTTCGGCGCTCGTCCGTACGGACAACCCCTGACGAGAGCCGAGGGCGGCCTGCACGGCTCGTCTGCCGGCTGGCGGCATTGACGCCCGGTCGCAGGTTCACCTCGAGCGCCGACGGGATCGGTCGTCTGCCAGTAGCGGCTGTAGTCGCGCGTGTCGATCGTGATCGTTCCCGGCGGCCAGCCGGAGTTCGTCATGATCGCGGCGGTCCTGAACGTCGCAGTGCCAGACGGGGCGGGCAGAGAGAAGGTATCGCCGAGGTGAAGACCGCGTTCGCTCGGCGAACGCGCTCGAGACCGCGGCCCACCCGCCTGCGCGCAGCAGTTGCGTCGCTCGCGCCAGATCTCCGTGCAGCAGTTGGCTGGATTCCACCATCTCCGGATCCCGCGGCGATCTCGCGCGTATCCACAGCCTGCGGGCGCCCGACGTCGAGCAGACCCCCCTGATAGGCGCGCACCGATGCCACGCCGCGCGCTCGCGCGATCGCGGCTCACGGTGTTGCCGGGTGCGAACCGGTTCACGTTGAAGATGTCGTGGCCGGTGCCGACCCATATGTCTGCCGTGCCGAAGTATTGGGCGGTAGCGCGGTCGATGCCGCGTATGAGATCGCCGCGTGCGCCTCCGATCGCGATGCTTCCGTAGACGGCCAGCCCGACGATGCCGGCCAGCGCGACCGCGCGCATGCTCGTCGCGCGCAGCTCCGAGACCGCGACGACCAGAGCGCTGCTGCGAACGTGGTCGCCCATCCACGGAAGCGCGCGGGCGATGCCGGAGAACATCGCGGGTATCAGCAGCAGCGTGGTCAGTGCCAGTGCGACGCCGCCGACGATGGTCAGGCCGGGCATCGCCAGAACGAGCACGGTGATGAGCGCAAGCGAGGCCAGTCCTGCGAGCCCGAGCGTCCTCGTGGCTCGTTCGCCGATGATCTCACCCCTGCCGCCGTGCTCGCGAAAGACGGCATCGACCGCTCTGCCCTCGCGCAGGTCGAAGGCGGGCGTCAGCGAGGCGAGGACGGTGGCGAGCACCCCACAGCCGAACGCGGCCAGCACTGTCCTGGGGTGCACGATCTGCTTCGTGCCGATCGGGAAAGCGGCTGCAAGATAGGTGGGTACGCGGTGAAAGAACTCGCTGGAGAGGGCGTCGCCGAGCACCACTCCGACGAGCGAGGCGATGATCCCGAGCGCGAGTGCCTGGAAATAGAGCAGCAGCAGGACCTGTCGGCGGTCATATCCCTGCATGCGCAGGTCGGCCACGAACCGGCGACGCTCGGGCATCGTCAACAGCATCGCGTTCAAGGCCAAGCAGGAATCCCGACCATCACGCTGATCGCCGAGAACAGCTCGGTGGACTGGCTGTTCGGCGTGATCGCCTGGTCGAGCAGGTGCAGCTCGTTGTCGGCCGGTGCCACATCCAGGCGCCCGTGCGCGAGTCTCCGCAGCTCGCGCGCGAGCGACGGCATCTGCACCGCGTCGTGGCTGGATCAGAACCTGAGTCACCCGTCCCGGCAGGCCCACCAGGCGCTGTGCCACTCCGAGCAAGGCGATCGCCACGGGGCTCGACGTGAGCGCTCCGAACAGCGAACCGCTCAGCACCGCTCCCACCTTCACCCCGCGAGCGTGGCCGCTCGCCAGCACCGTGACCTCGCTACCCGGCGCTGCGCCGATTGCGCTCGGCGACGACCGCCGGAAGGATCAGCCCATTGGAGAAGCGAAACCCGCCCGTGCCGAAGTTCTCGGTGTCGAGGCTGCCGAGGTTGACGATTCCGGGGGTTACCCCGAGAATCTGGACCGCCTTCGTCCCGCGGGGACCGACGACGGCCACGTTCTCGCGTAGGACCGCCGCCGAGGAACGCACGCCCGGAAGGCGTTCCACCTTGCTCGCCAGTCGCTGGTCGAATCCTGCCTGCGAGCGAGCGGTGAGTTGCACGCGGGCCGATCCGATCACCTGCTGGATCAACGCTCCCGCGGAGCTCGTGAGGCTCGTGTTGGCCACGAGCACCCCGAACACGAGTGCGACGGCAACCGCGATGCCGCTGCCCGCGAGCAGCTCCTGGGCCAGGTGTGAGCGCAGGCGACGCCTGTAGAGATGGAACAGCATGCTCACGCGAACCCCGTAGATACGAGGGTTGAGGAGGTTCCTCACAGCAGCGACGGCGGCTGAGTCGTTGGTTGGCGTGCTGTCGGAGAGGTGGCCGTCGCGCAGCGTGTACGCGCGATCCGTGAGCTCTTTCGCGTCTGGGTCGTGTGTGACGAGCAGCCCGGGTATGTCGCGTTCGTGGCAGATCTCGCGCAGCAGCAAGAGCGTTTCGCGGCCGCGCTTGGAATCGAGGTTGCCGGTCGGCTCATCGGCGAGCAGCAGACGTGGCTCGTTCACCAGCGCGCGTGCGATTGCGACCCGCTGGCGCTCGCCCATCGACAGGCGCTCGGGGGTGTGCTCGGCACGAGCGCCCAAGCCCAGGCGTTCGAGCCACGGGCGTGCGCGCCTGCGGGCTTCGCTCAGGCGCAGACCTTCAGCGGTGAGCTTGATCGTGGCGTTGTCCAGCGCCGAGGTGTTCGGCATCAGGTGAAAGGACTGAAAGACGAAACCCACATCGCGCAGGCGGTAGCGAGCGCTCTCGCGCTCTGACAGGTGTCCGATGTCGCGACCGTCGAACAGCACGCGTCCCGCTTGCGGTGCGATCAGCGCGGCCGCGAGCAGCAGTAGCGTGGTCTTGCCGGAACCGCTCGGCCCGTACATCGCGACGAACTCGCCCGGGGCGACTGTGAGTGAAACGCCATCGACCGCCCGCACGGTCTCGCCACCGCCACTTGAGTAGTGCTTGACGACCTCGCGCAGCTCGAGCGCGGCATTGGGGGTGTTCAACTCCCGGACCGCTCCGCTGCGCGGGCGCTGCGTCTGGGAAGTGCCACCACGGTGCCTCGCTCGGCGGTCGTGCAGACTTCGCCGCCGGAGATCGACATCATCAGGCCGGCTCCCTGCAGTGCACCCATCTCCTCGGAGACCACCAGCAGCGCCATCTCCCTCGCTGCAGCGATCTCGCGCAGCAGCACGTAGAAGCGGTCCCGGTCGCTGAGGTTCGGCATCACAGCCGGCTCGTCCACGAGCAGCAGGAGTGGCTCGTGCACGATCGCACGAGCCAGCATCACAAGCGTTCGATCCGCGAGTGAGAGCGAGCTCGCCGGCTCCTCGGCGCAGGTCGCGGTGACTCCTGTTAGCTCGAGTGCCCCGAGGGCCCGCCGGCGTGCGTCGCGGATGGTGAGCCCATCGCTGCCCAGCGACATCGCGACGTGGTCCACCACGCTCTCGCCGGGGTGCGGACGCCAGTCCCCGGATGCCATGAAGGCGACCTCGCGACGCAACAGACGACCTCGTTGTGAGGCGCTCATCCCCTCCAAGGGACGACCGTCGAAGCACACTGTGCCCGTGTCGGGCCGTTCGATGCCGGCGGCGATGCGCAGCAGCGTGGACTTGCCTGAGCGACGGGTGCCGTAAAGGCCGACGAACACACCGGCGTCCACCTCGAAGGACACGCCGTCCAGCACGGTGATCTCGCGGCCTCCATCGGGGAAGCGCTTGCCGACGTTCGCGAATGAGAGCAGCGGCGTCATAGCGCCTATGAAGCTATCGCTCCCGCGTCCTGATGCGCTCGTTGATGCGCTGTCGCGTTTGCGCGGCCCAGTCGACGTCGGCCTGCAGTTGACGCCAGACCGCATCTCGTGTGCAATCGATCACCATGGCGGTCCACGAGCGCATTTCGTTGGCTGCGGGCGCCACCAGCTGGGCCAAGCGTAGGCACTCACGCTCGTAGTCCCGCAACGCCGCGAGCAGCCTGTGTGCATCCTCGTCGCGCGCGACCGCGAGCTTCGCGTGCAGCCCCAGCCTCACCGGCTCGCGTGGGAGTAGCGTTTCCATCCACGCAGTCATCGCGCCTTCGGTCAGGTCGGTGGGGCGGTAGATCACGCGGGTGCGCCGCGCGTTGTCGCGGCGAGGCTCCTCACGGGCCGAGACGAGACCGTCGGCGACGAGCTGGTCGAGCAGCCGGTACACGTCGTTGGTGTCGATTCGCCATGTCGCGCCAAGCCTTGCCACTAGGCGGCTTGCGAGGTCGCCGCCGTGCCCGGGGCGTTCGAGCACGATGCCGAGCAACGCGCCGCGCAGTGGCGCCGACGCGCCACGCATCCATCCACGGGTGTTCGTTGTCGCTTCGGCCATTCTGTCGTTCCCAGCCACGCGAACGATACCGCAAGGCGCTCATCATGTGCCGAATGATTCCAAAAGTTGCCACTAAGCAGACGGTGTGCGTCGCGACGTTCAAGTCCTCTGTGCGCGAGATTCAAGTCACAGCTTGATGTTTCACCTTTGCGCATCCCGCGAGCACGGCCGGTGATGGATTGCTGTTTTTTGTCTCTCACTCCGATATACGCCGGGCGTGCAAACGATCGTTGCGCGGGTGGGCGGGATGGCGGTGGTCTGTGTGGGCGCAGCACCCGAGCCGCCTGATCGCGCACCCGAAGAAAAGCTCCGCGCGCACCCGAAGAACGCACCCGAAGAAAGCTCCGCGCTCATCCGAAGAAAAGCTCCGCGGTCTCATACAGAGCCGGGTCGAGCAGCTTGGGCTCTCGCAACGCCTCCTCCAACGGAACCTCGACGATCTCACTACCACGTAATCCCACCATCGTTCCGAATCGGCCCGCCGCGACCGCATTCATCGCGGCGACGCCGAATCTCGTCGCGAGCACACGATCGAAAGCCACCGGCGTGCCGCCGCGCTGGACGTGGCCGAGGATCGTCACGCGCGTCTCATACCCCGTGCGGCGCTCGATCTCGGCCTCGAGCACCACGCCGATGCCACCGAGTCGAGCGTGTCCGAACGCGTCCGTGGGGGCGTCTGCGACGAGTTTGCAGGGTGCCCTCGCGCGGCCTCGCTCCCTCGGATACGACCACGATCGAGAAGCTGCGACCGCGCTCGTGGCGACGGCGCAGGCGCGCGCACACATCCTCTACATCGAACGGGCGCTCCGGCACGAGGATCGCGTCGGCGCCGCCCGCGATCCCGGCGTGGGTGGCGATCCAGCCGGCATGGCGGCCCATCACCTCGAGGACCATCACACGGTTGTGCGACTCAGCGGTCGTGTGTAGGCGATCGATCGCGTCGCACACGATCTGCACGGCCGTCTGAAACCCGAACGTCACGTCGGTTCCGCCGAGGTCGTTGTCGATCGTCTTCGGCACGCCAACCACGGGAATCCCCTCGTGATGCAGGCGCAGCGCCACCCCCAGGGTGTCCTCGCCGCCGATCGGGATCAGCGCGTCCACGTCACGACGTGCAAGCGTTTCGCGGATCGTGCTCAACCCGCGATCTCCCGCGTCGGTGGCGAACGGGTTAGTGCGCGAGGTGCCAAGGATCGTTCCCCCGCGCGGCAGAATGCCTGCGGTGCTCTGCAGCGTCAGCTCGATGGCGTCATCCTGGAGTACCCCCGCCCAGCCGTGGCGAAACCCAAGCACGCTGAGCTCGCCTGCCGCGAGGGCTCCTCGCACGACCGCGCGAATGACCGCGTTCAACCCGGGGCAGTCGCCGCCGCCGGTGAGCAGGGCAACCCGTGTCATACGCCCATTGTCCACGATCGCTTTCGCGCGCGGCGATCCGCGCGCGACACCGCCAGATCGCCTCGGAGCAGGCGCCAAACCTGCCCGGAGTGCACTCAGACGCCGACGAGACCGCGGCGCAGCGCGTAGCCGACGAGCTCGGCGCGCGAGGAGAGGCTGAGCTTCTGCTGGATGTGCGCGCGGTGAGTCTCGACCGTGCGCACCGACAGGAACAGCTGCTCGGCGATCTCCGCGTTGGTGTGCCCCAGCGCGATCAATCGCAGGACTTCGAGCTCGCGCTCTGAGAGATCGTCCGGCGGCCCGGGTGGCGGCTCAGAGGCCATTCGCGCTCCCAGCCTGGGGTTCAGATAGCTTTCGCCCGAGGCGGCGCGGCGTACTGCCTCCACCAGCTCGTCATCGGCCGCCTCCTTGAGTACGTAGCCGATCGCGCCGGCGCCCAGCGCGTGTCGCGCAAACGCCGGTTCCTGCTGCATTGTGAGCACGACGATCTGCGTTTGCGGCGACTCCGAGCGGATGTCTGGGGATCGCGTCGAGGCTCGATCCTCCGGGCATGTTCAGATCGAGCACAAGCACGTCCGGTCCATGTCCGCGCACATACCGCCGCGCGCTTTCGAGATCGCCTGCCTCGGCGACGACCTCGAACTCGGATTCTGCGTCCAGCAGTAGGCGCAGACCGCTGCGCACGACCGCGTGGTCATCGGCGAGGACGATCCTGATCGTCTCCGAGTTGGACTCCATGGCCTGCTCTTCATCCTCCCGTGCTGGATGACGACGAGGACCTGTCTCGTGATCTGGCATCAGCGATGTGAACGTAGCGCGTGAGCGGCTCGCGCGCTTGGGGGGAAAGTACGGTGATCGGCGCGGGTCGGTACGGATGCACGGCGACCCGTTTCGACGGCTCTTAGTCGATCGCTCCCGGTTGAATTGCCGTCTCCTCGTCAGTGGTCCTTAGATTCCCTGCCCGGGCAGGAACTCGTTTGTGAAGGGCGGCAGCCCGCCGTTCGGATCGTGTTGGATCAGTCCGTGCGCGAGCATCCATGTTCCAAAGCTCGCCCACGCCGAGGGTTCCTGCCAACCATATGGGTCGCCGGCCTTTGTCGGTGTCGCCGCGGGCAGGGTCTGGCGGATCGATTCGAGTTGCAGCTTCGGTTCGAGCGAGGGGTTCGCTTTGACCACCAGCGCGGCCGCGGCCTGCGGGTTGGCGCGAACGGCGCGCTCGCCGCGGCTCAGCGCCTGCATGAACGCGCGCAGGTCCTGTCCGCGTTCGCGGGCCTCGCTTTCGCGCACGACCAGTACCAGCTCGTCATAGCTGGGCACGCCGGCCTGATCGACGGGGATCACGACCGGGTGGCGGTGCAGCAGCTGCAGTTGGATCGCCTCGTAGTTCCAGAACCCGCCGAGCGTCGCCGCGACCTTGCCCGAGAGCATCGCCGGGACGAGGTTGAAACCGACGTTGACTTCGCGCACGCTGTTCGCGTTCACGCCGGCGCTCTGCAGGGCGGTGTGCAGCTCAGCGGCCTGGTAGGAGATGCCGGCGGTGCCCACGCGCTTGCCCGCAAGGTCCGCCACCGAGTGCACGTGCTGGCTCGGGAGCGCGATGATCGAGGTCAGGGGTCGTTGCACGAGCGCGCCGATCGAAACGAGTTTCAGGCCCTGGTCGCGAGCGAGCAGCAGCTCGGGCTCGTAGGAGATCGCCATGTCCACCTTGCCGGCGGCGAGCAGCTTCAGCGGTTCGGCCGTTTCGGGCGGAGCGACGCGGATGCACTTCCAGTCCGGCCGCGCGGAAGTCACCGCCGGCGATCGCCGAGTAGAGCGCCGCGTGATCGGCGTTGGGGAACCAGTCGAGCATCACCGTGAACGGCCTGAGGGCGGGCGCGGAGGTCACGTCCTGCTCGGACCCGCACGCTGATATCGCCAGTGCGCACGCGATGACTGCCACGATGGACACGACGGCCCTGACAAGCGCGGTGGGGGCCGCGGCCACGCTGGGGGCGGTGGTAACGGTGGGGGGGGCGAACCTTCCTCTCAACGAACTTCTCCTCTCGATCGGTACGCCCACGGCGCCAGGCGGCGCTCGACGAGGGCGAGGGTATAGAAGCAGGCGATCGCGAACACGAACAGCACAGCGGCGGCGGCGTATGCGCGCGAGGTCTGCAGGGCGGTGAGGTCGGCGTCGATCTCGTGGCCCAGTCCCGGCGTAGGCGCCGGAGGTGGCGGTCGAGGTCTCGGCGATGTAGGCGCCGATCACGCGCCACCGCGAGCGCGATCCGGGCGCCGCTGATCGCCGCCGGCAGCGCCGCCGGCAGCTCGGCGAAGCGGAATGCCTGCCAGCGCGAGGCGTCGAGGGTGCGCAGCAGCTTCAACTGCTCGGGGTCGACCGAGGCGAGCCCGTCGACGGTCGTGACGAGCACCGGGAAGAAGCAGATCAGCATGATCACGACAGCTTCGGCAGCACCCCGAAGCCCCACCAGAACATCGAGCAGCACGCGATCACCGCGATCGGCATCGCCTGGGAGCCCACGGCGAGCGGGTAGACGGCGCGGCGCAGGGGGGCGAGAGGTGGATCGCGCACGCCGAGCGCGAACCCGCACAGCAGCGCCAGCAGGACGCCCAGCCGACCTCCTCGGCGGTCGGTCGCAGGTTGGCGCTGAGAAAGCCCGCGTTGTTCCACAGCGCCGCGCCGACTTCGTGCGGAGCGGGCAGCACGAAGCGTGTCGACGGCTCCCGCGTCCACATACACCTCCCACGCGCCGAGCAGCCAGCAGCGACGAGCACGAGCCGCGGGCAGCGCCTCGAGGATGCGGCGTCTCATCGTCGCGCTCCCCGATCGCGAGCGCGCTCAGCGCGCGCTCGCGCAGCGCCACGACCTCGGGATCGGTGCGCGAGCGCGGGCGCTCGAGGCCTACCTCCAGCTCGGCGACCACGCGCCCGGGCCGGGGCGAGAGCACGGCCACGCGGTCGGCCAGCACGATCGCCTCCTCGACGTCGTGCGTCACCAGCACGACCGTGCGCGGCTCGCGGCGCAGCGCGTCGGTCAGCCAGGTGTGCATCTCCGCGCGGGTGATCGCGTCGAGCGCGCCGAACGGCTCGTCCAGGCACAGCAGCGGCTTGCCCGAGAGCAGCGTGCGCACGAACGCGACCCGCTGGCGCATCCCGCCCGAGAGCTCATACGGGCGTGCCTGCTCGAACCCGGCGAGACCGAGCTCGGCGAACAGCTCGCCCGCGCGTCTACGCGCCTGCGCGCGCGGTACGCGGGCTATCGCGCAGCGCGAGCGCGGCGTTGTCGAGCGCGCTGAGCCACGGCAGCAGCAGGTCGCGCTGGGGCATCAGCGCCGCGGGCGCGCACTCGATCGAGCCGCTCTCGCAGGGCTGCAACCCGCAGATCAGCTCCAGCAGCGTGGTCTTGCCGCACCCGCTCGGCCCCACCACCGCCAGCAGCTCGTTCGCGGCGGCGTGCAGCGTTATGTCCGCGAGCGCCTGCACCGGCGCGCCGTCACGGACGCGGTAGGCGCGGCTGACCCCGCTGACGAGCACGGCCGGTCGCTGCTTTCGCGCGCGATCCCGGGCCTGTTGGGCCTCTCGGTCCTGGTTCTGCGCTGTGGGACCGGGTGTGAGCCCTGTCTGCACGTTGCTCCCTTCGCGGGCATTACCCCACAGGTTCGACGGGTCGGCGCCGGGTCATCGTCTGCGGTGCGCCATCTCAGCCGGCCCTTTCCCGCCAGCTCCCCTTGGTGGTTGTGCAGCAGCGATGCTACTGCGTTAGGGGCAGATCCCGATTGGAATGTGCGTGTCTAGCGGGATCCGCCCGTAAACGCCACGCCGGGGCGCGCGAGCGCGCGCACGAAGTCCTCGAGCTGGGCGGTCGTCCAGCACTCGAAAGCGGTGCAGTGCTGCTCGTAGGCGGCGATCACGGAGTCGCCATAGTTCCAGTACAGCCGCGGCTCGGGATTCAGCCAGAACGTGCGCCCGGCGCGCGCGGCGATCTGCGCGAAGATGTCCGCGCGCGGGTCGCGCCCGTTGGTGCGCGCGTCGCCGAGCACGATCACGGTCGCGCGCGGGTGCAGGTCGTCCTCGACCTGCACGAGGAACTCCGACCACACGCGCCCGTAGTCGGTGTAGCCGGAGATGTCGGCCACGCCGGCGTCGCCGGAGATGCGCTCGCTGACGGAGCTGAAGTCGCGCTCGTGTTCGAAGATGTCGGTCACCTCGCTGATGCGCTCGATGAACACGAACGAGCGCATGCGCTGGAAGCTGTCGTGCAGGGCGTGGAGCACCGAGAGGAAGAACACCGAGGCGGAGGTGACGCTCGTGGAGACGTCGCACAGCACGTAGATCTCCGGCCGGCGCGGTCGGCGGGGGCGGTACTTGAGCACGACCGGCACGCCGCCGGTCTGCAGCGAGGCGCGCATCGTGCGCCTGACGTCGACGTGCGCGTGGCGGCGGTGCCCGCGCGCCTGCAGGCCCTGCGTGGCCAGGCGGCGGCGCAGCTGCGCGACGACGCGGTGCACGGCGGCGAGGTCCTGCAGCGGGCCCGAGGGCAGCGCCCGGTCGAGCTCGCCCAGCGGGCGGGCAGGGGGCAGGCTGCCGGTGCGCTCGATCTGGGCGCGTTCGAGCTCGCGCCGCAACAGCGCCTCGAAGCGGCGCAGCGCCTCGCGCGGCAGGCCGTCGCGGCGGGGGTCGCTCGGCGGGCAGTTCGGGCTGGGGCTCGGCAGCGCAGGCCGAGCGCGCGGCGGATGCGCTGCACGTCGACGCCGATCACGCCTGAGCCCTCCTGGCGGCGGGCGAACGCGGCGATCGCCATGCGCGCGAGGTCGCGCATCGCGCCCTCCGAGCCGTCGCGCAGCGCGGCGGCGATCTGCGCGCGCAGGCCCTCGAGCTCTTCGTCGGTCAGCTCCTCGAGGTCCAGGCCGCCGCCGGCGCGCATCGGCTTGCTCGCGCACGTCCTCGCGGACGGCCGCGAGCTCGACGGCGCGGAACATGAAGCGCTCGAACACCAGCTCGAACACGCGCCGGTCCTCCTGGCTCTTGGCGAGCGTCGCGGCGAGCGCCTCGCGGAAGTCCTCCTGCTCGGTCCAGTCGATCTCGCCCAGCACGGCGAAGGCGTCCAGCAGCTCCGAGGTGCCCGACGGCGACGCCTTCGCGGCGCAGCTCCTCGCCCAGCTCGAGCACGCGCGCGGCGAACCCCTCCGGGGGCGCCGCCGGGCCGTGGGGTCCGACGGGCGCTCAGAGGGCGTCGGTCGGTGCTCGGCGCTGGTCCCGGCGGGCGCTCAGAGGGCATCGGCCGGCGCCCGGAGCTTGACCCCGACGCGCTCGGCCACGAGGTCCATGTCGGTGCGGTGCTTGACGATCACCGACATCGTCTCCGTGAACGTCTCCTCGTCGATGTCATCGACGCCGAGCAGCAGCAGCGCCCGCGCCCAGTCGATCGACTCGGCGATCGAGGGCGGCTTCTTCAGGTCGAGCTCGCGCACCATGCCGATCACCTCGACGAGGCGGCGCGCGACGGTCTCCGGACAGCTCGGGCGCGTGCAGGCGCACGATCTCGAGCTCGTGCTCGAGCTCGGGGTAGTCGAGCCACAGGTACAGGCAGCGGCGCTTGAGCGCCTCGGTGAGCTCGCGCGAGTTGTTCGAGGTCAGCAGCACCACGGGGTGGGTGCGCGACTCCACGCGCCCCAGCTCGGGGATCGAGATCTGGAAGTCCGAGAGCACCTCCAGCAGCATCGCCTCGAACTCCTGGTCGGTCTTGTCGATCTCGTCGATCAGCAGCACCACCGGCTGCTCGGAGGCGATCGCGCTCATCAGCGGACGCGCGAGCAGGAACTCCTCGCCGAAGATGTCCTCCTGCACGGCCTCCCAGCCGGCGTCGTCGGCCTCGGCCTGGATGCGCAGCAGCTGCTTGCGGTAGTTCCACTCGTACAGCGCCTTGGCCTCGTCGAGGCCCTCGTAGCACTGCAGCCGCACGAGCTCGCGGTCCAGGTAAGAGGCGAGCGCCTTGGCCAGCTCGGTCTTGCCGACGCCCGCGGGTCCCTCGACGAGCACGGGCTTGCCGAGCTTCGTCGCCAGGTAGGCCACGAGCGCGGTGGACTCGCCCGGGCAGGTAGCCGACCTCGCGCAGTCCCGCGGCGACTGCCTGGACGGACTCCGGCCCCGGCGAGGTGGTGTCGGGCGGCGCGGAGGAGGACGGAGACATCGCCGGGCCAATGATAGGGCTGCGCCCGTCAGCGCGGCCCTCGCGCAGGCTTTCTCAGGCCGAGCGCTGTTCGGGCTCGGTCGGCGCGTCCTCGAAGGAGAGCTGCTCGCTCGCGGGGTTGGCCCTCGCGGAGCTTCCCGCGCTCGCGGGGTTGGCCCTCGCGGGGTTCGCGCGAGCGGGGCTCGCCGGCGCCGGACGGCGCGCGGCGCGTGGCGCCTTGCCGGCGGGCAGCACGGGCGGAGGCGTCGGCATGGGAGCCGGCGGACGGCGTGGGCGGTGGCGAGCCAGCGGGGGCTCGGGCCTGTGCGCGGCGCGCATGCGCCAGCCGGCGTAGGCGAGGCTGCCCGCGGCGACGAAAGCGAGGAAGAAGCCCCATTGGATGCCCACCGGGTAGCCGTGGCCGGAAGGGCGGCTGAACACGCGGTAGAAGATCAGCAGCGCCGCCCAGCCGCCGGCGACCATCGTGATCGTGCCATCGCTGCCGGGCAGGTGAAAGTTCTCGGCCCTCGGCCCGGGCGAGGAGCATGGTCACGACTCCGGCCGCGACCAGGAACACGGCCGCCTCGACGAACGAGATGTCGCCGAACGCGTTGATGTTGTGGGTGCTGATCGTGGTGGTCTTACGGCTGAGGCTCTGCAGGCTGTACCACGGCAGGAACATCGTCACCAACAGCGCCAGCGACGCGAGCACCGCGAGTCGTTGCTCGGGCTGCATCGCACGCCAGTCGTCGGCCAGACGGGTCATATGTGTTGCAGTCTAGGTGCGCCACCCGCCGTCAGTCACGCGGTCGCGCTCGGCGCCCGCCTGAGGGCCGTTCTCAGTGCTTGGCGAGGGTGATCGTGCCGTTGGCCGTGGAGAAGTTGCCGGCGAGGTCGGTCGCGGTGATCGTGACCTGGTAGGCGCCGGTCTGCGAGGGGGTGCTCCAGAGGATCTTCGGCTTGCCCCGTTCGACGCTCGCGCCGTTGCTCCACACGGTCCTGCCGGCGCGCTTGATCGAGATTTTGACGGTGGAGATCTTCGACAGCGACACCTGCACGCCCGCGCGCGAGCTCGTGGGCAGGGTGCTCGTGATCAGGGAGACGACCGGCGGCGTGTGCAGGTCGGCTGGTGAAGTGCTGGGCGGTGGTGCAGTAGATCGCATCGCCCGCGATCGGTGTAGTGGCCGTCGTGCCGGCGGCGCTTGCGAGGAGGTGTTCGGGCGAGCGTGCCACCGCAGCGCTCGCGCCGCCCGTTTCCGAGCCCGGCCCGGTCGTGCCGGCGCCGCCGCCGCCGGGTGCGGGCGGAGTGGGGGAGGGCGCCGGCGTGACCACGGTGCTCGTGGGCGGGCCCTTGCGTGTGCGTTCGCACAGGTGCTGGAGGAATTCGGTGAGCAGTTCGTGGTAGTTGAGGTCCGATTCGCCGTACTGGTCGTACATCGACCAGGCGCCCGTGTCGTAGTGGGGGACCTCGGCGCGCGCCTCGGCGTCGCCCGCTTCGAACAGCTGCAGGCCGAGCGGGTCGTGGGTGATCGAGGTGTAGTCGTAGAGGCCCACGTCGGCCTGGATGAAGCCGTTGAGGATGCGGTCGCTCGGGGCGTAGGTGTACTCGGCGTACTCCGCGCCCGCGGCGGTCTTCACGCGCACGCCCGTGAGGCGGCGCGGTCTGGAAGATGCCGAGCGCCTGCTGGGCGGCGGTGAGGTAGGCCGGTTCCTTGAAGCGCGACCACGCGCGCGCCATCACCTGCAGGGCGGTGCCCTGCGAGAGCCCGCTGGTCCACGGCGGCGCGCCGCCGTCGAAGTGGAACATGTACTCCCACGCGATCCCTCCGGCGCGCTTGGTGGCCAGCGGCAGCACTTCGGCGAGCAGCTGGCGCAGGTTGGTGTTTTCGTGGCCCGAGAGGTAGTAGCCGTTGGCCTCGCCGAAGGTCCCGAGCCACTGGATCTGGATGCCCTGGCCGGCGTAGTACTCCCACACGAGCAGGCTCGGCGGGAAAGCTCACGCGCACGCGCGAGGAGACCAGCGGCTGGGTCGTCCACCACTGGCGGTTCTTTTCGAGCGTCAGGAAGATCACCGGCAGGCGCGTGGCGGATGAACGCGCCCGCGGCGGCCATCGCCCTGCGTGTTGGCGATCACCGCCGCGAGTTCCGCGCGGCGCGTCCCGCTGAGCCGCTTCAGTGAGCTGTTCGCCGCCGTATACGCGGCTGTGTACTGCCGATAGGCGGCTTCGGTGATCGCGCCGCTGCTCTTCAGGCGCTCAGCGCCGCCGTGACGCTCGGCCCGCGGGCGCCCGGCCTGTGCGGGGAGGAGCAGTGCGGCGGTCAGTCCTGTCAGGAGGACAATCTGTGCTGAGGCGTTTGGCAGGCATCGAGCCGATGCTACGGAGGTGCCCGGCGCATCGGCGCAGTTGCAATCCACGCTGCGGGATGCAGCCCGCCGATCAGGCGAGCCTACTCCTCGCGGCCGACCTCTTGGTCGTCCGCTTCGAGCGTGTCCTCCTCGTCTTCCTCTGCGTCGCCCTCGATCGAGTGCTCGCCGCCGGGGTGGTAGGTGACCTGGAAGCGCTCGATCAGCTCGTCGCGGCGGTGCTCGTCGACGGGGGACTCGTCGGAGACGAGCACCCATTCGTCGCCCTCGAAGTCCTCCATGTTGAAGATCTCGTGGTCGAGGTCGGGGGAGTCGTCGACGACCAGCAGCACCTCCGTCTGGGGGTTGAAGTAGGTCCCCGGACGGATCGTCAGCTCGTCCAGCTCGAACGTGCGGTGCTCGGCCATGGGGCGTTTATACCCGAGAGCGCGCTCAGGGGCTCGAGCTGGTTCATCTCGGCCATCGTGCGCGCGACCTCCGCCTCGATGTCGAGCGGCTCGAGGCCCTGGCGTTCGCGGCGTTCGTTGCGGGCGACCACCAGCTGCAGGACCTCCTCGGCGATTCCCGGGTCGTGGCCGACGCTCGCGGGCTGGGCGGCCATCAGCTGGGCGACCTCGGCGTCGACGTCGAGCGCCGGTTCGCCGCGCCGCTCGCGGCGCTCGCTGCGCGCCTGCAGCATCTGGCGGATCTCCTGCTCGCGCTCGGCGCGCTGGGACTCGGGGTTCATGGTGATCGAGTCGTATTCGGGGCCGCCGCCGTGCGCGAAGGGCGCGCGCCGCCGGCGTGCTCGCCGTCGCTCGGGAACCCGCCCGAGCCGATCTCGTCGTACATGCTCCCCTTGGAGAGCAGGAACACGATCGACATCACCACCGACAGTCCCACAGTGCCGAAGACGACGATCGGGAAAGCAGCCTGCATCGACCGATTGTACGTCTCGCGTGCGCGGGCCGATTGCCCGCCGACGCGCTCTCCCTCCGCTACCCTGCTCGTTGACTGACTGGTCAATCTACACAGTGGGCGAGAGCCATATCTCACGGAGGCGCGAGAGCAGAGAATGGTCGATTTCAGCTTGACAAACGAGCAGCAGAGCCTGCGCGAAATGGCGCACGATTTCGCCGAGAAAGAGATTCGCCCCGTCGCGTGGGAGTACGACAAGGACGGGACCTGGCCGCAGGACATCGTCGAGAAGGCCTGGGAGGTCGGCTTGATGAACACCCACATCGAGGAGGAGTACGGCGGAGCGGGCGCCGGCTACCTCGACGGCTGCCTGATCGAGGAAGAGCTCTCGTGGGGCTGCTCGGGCATCCAGACCTCGCTCGGCTGCAACGGTCTGGCGACCGCGCCGATCGCGCTGGGCGGCTCGGAGGAGACGAAGAAGAAGTACCTCGGCATGCTCACCGAAGCGCCGAAGCTCGCGTCCTTCTGCCTGACCGAGCCCGACGCGGGCTCGGACGTCTCGGGCATGCGCACGACGGCGGTGAAGCAGGGCGACAAGTACGTGATCAACGGCTCGAAGTGCTTCATCACGAACGGCGGCTACGCGGACTACTACACGGTCTACGCGAAGACCGACAAGGACGCCGGTCACCGCGGCATCAGCGCGTTCGTGGTCGAGCGCGACTGGGGCGTGGTGGTGGACAAGAAGGAGGACAAGCTCGGCCAGCGCGCGTCGAACACGGCGACGATCTCCTTCAACGACGTCGAGGTCCCGGCGGAGAACCTGCTCGGCGAGGAAAACGCCGGGTTCAAGCTCGCGATGATGACGCTCGACCGCACGCGGCCCGGCGTCGCCGCGATGGCCGACCGGCATCGCCCGCGCGGCGTTCGAGTTCGCCACCGACTACTCGCGCGAACGCGTCCAGTTCGGCGTGCCGATCGCGATGCACCAGGCGATCCAGTTCATCATCGCCGACATGGCCACCGAGATCGAAGCCGCGCGCCTGCTCGACGTGGAAGTCGGCCGTGATGCTCGACAACGGCGAACGCAACACGCTGGTCTCCTCGCACGCCAAGCGCTTCGCGGCTGACACGGCGATGAAGACGCCACCGAAGCCGTGCAGGTGTACGGCGGGTATGGCTTCATCAAGGAGTACCCCGTGGAGAAGCTCTTCCGCGACGCGAAGATCATGCAGCTCTACGAGGGCACCTCGCAGATCCAGCGCCTGGTGATCGCTCGCGAAACGCTGCTCCCGCGCAGGGCGGAGGAGCCGACTGCGGTTCCGGCGTAGTGGTTGTTCGATCACCGCACATGTGCGGGTCGCCGACAGGCGCATGCGCCTGTCGGTAACCATGCCGCATGCGGCATGGTTCAGAACTGTGCATGCACAGTTCTGCCGGGTGGCACATGTGCCACCCGGCACTGCCCCGGCAATCGCGCCTCCGGCCGAACCCTCTCCGATTCCGACCGGAGGCAGCGTCCCCCCGACTTGCACAACCTATAACCCGCCGCGCGCCCCGGCGTTGCGGTTTTTCCGAACCCGCACCTCTCTAACAGCCAGGAGCTCATCTCATGTTCGTTTTCAAGACCGCAGTAGTCGGCGCCGGGACGATGGGCGGGCAGATCGCCCAGACGATCGCCGCGGCGGGGATTCCGGTGGTGCTCAAGGACATCGACGACGCGCTCGTGCAGGCCGGTCTCGACGAGGCTCGCAACGTCACCTCCGGGCAGGTCGCAAAGCTCGTGGAGCGCGGCAAGCTCACCTCCGAGCAGGGCGAGGAGCGGATCGCGGAGGTGCTCGGGCGCATCACCGGCACGACCTCCTACGCGGACTTCGGCGACGTCGACCTCGTGGTCGAGGCCGTGCCCGAGCGGATGGAGATCAAGCAGGCCGTCTTCGCCGAGCTCGACGCCGCCACGCCCGGCCACGCGATCCTCGCCTCGAACACCTCCTCGCTGTCGATCACCGAGATCGGCGAAGCGACGCTGCGCCCCGACAAGGTTGTGGGCTTTCACTACTTCTACCCCGCCTCGCTGATGCCGCTGATCGAGATCGTCGAGGGCGAGGACACCTCCGCGGAGACCGTCACCGCGGCCGCTCACCTTCGCGCAGTCGATCCGCAAGCAGCCGATCACCTGCGCGGAGGTTCCCGGCTTCGTCGTCAACCGCATCCTCAACTCGGGCATCTCCGAGGTGTGGCGCGCGCAGGAGGAGCAGGGCCTGTCGATCAAGGCGATCGACGAGGGCGTCGGCGCCGCCGGGCGTCGTGCCGGTCGGTCCCTACCACCTCGTGAACCTGCTCGGCCTGGACACCGTCCTGCACGTCGCCGAGCACCTCGCCGAGTCCTACGGCGACGAGCGCTTCTACGTGCCCGCGGGCATGCAGAAGCTCGTCTCCGAACGCAAGCTCGGCGCGAAGACCGGCGGCGACGGCTTCTATGACCCCCAGGGCGAGCCCAACGTGCCGGGCGAGGCGCGCGCCGGACGTCGAGCAGCTCGTGGAGCTGCTGTCGCTGAAGACCTTCATCGAGGCCTGCCTCGTGCTCGAGGAGGGCGTGGCGACCCACCGCGACATCGACTTCGGGATGATGGCCGGCGCCGGCCTCGACCCCCGCCGCGGGCTGATGCCGCCGTTCATGAAGGCCGACGTCGAAGGGCTCGACAAGGTCCTCGAGCGGATGGAGAACGCCGCCGAGACCCACGGCGAGCGCTTCACCCCGCCGACGATCCTGCGCCGCCTCGTCGCGCAGGGTCGCCTCGGCCAGTCAAGCGGCCAGGGCTTCTACGCCTATCCCCGTCCCGACGCCCAGCAGCCGGCTGAGATCAGTCAAGTTGGAGACATTCTCCGCCGACTCAGCCCGGCGGCGATGCCGGCGGCGAGGAGGATGTGCGCGTGGCGATCGCGTGGCTGGCGAACGGGCAGATGAACTCGATCTCCCCGCAGGTCGTCGAGGACCTCGCGAGCGTCTGGGCGCAGGTCAAGGAGCAGTGGCGTGCGCGCCCTGGTGATCGCCTCCTCCAACCCCTTCCTGTTCAGCGCGGGCGCCGACATCAAGGCCTTCACGACGATGGACGAGGCCGGCGGGCGCGAGCTGCTCGCGGGCATGCACGGGCTGCTGCGCGAGATCGGCGCCTCCGGCGTGGCCACGATCGCGGCCGTCAACGGCCTGGCCTTCGGCGGCGGCTGCGAGCTGGCGATGGCCTGCGACATCCGCATCGCCGCGCGCTCCGCGCTGTTCGGCCAGCCCGAGATCAAGCTCGGAATCATCCCCGGGTTCGGCGGCACCCAGCGGCTGCCGCGGCTGGTCGGCGAGAACAAGGCGCTGGAGATGAACCTCGTCGGCGATCCGATCCTCGCCGAGGAGGCCTTCGAGCTGGGGCTCGTCAACCGCGTCGTCGAGGACCACGAACTGCTCGACACCGCCCTTGCCTGGGCGCGGCGGATGGCCGCGCAGGCGCCGCTGGCGATCGAGCAGATCAAGCGCGTCTCCGGCGTCGGCGACATCGACGCGGGCATCGTCTCCGAGCAGGATGGATTCGCGAGCGTGCTCGCGAGCGCAGACGCGCGGAGGGCATCTCCGCGTTCCTCGCCAAACGTGCGCCGCGGTTTGCGGGAAGATAACAAGATGCACGAGCTCTCATCGTCATCATCGCGCGGGGACGGGCGCGGCGATTCCGCGGCGGGGGTGGAGCTGCTGGCCAAGCTCGTGCGCGAAGCCGACTCGGTCGTCGCGCTGACCGGCGCGGGCATCTCGGTGCCGTCGGGGATCCCCGACTTCCGCTCGCCCGGTACGGGCACGTGGACGAAAGTCGACCCGATGAAGGTCGCGCACATCGACTCCTTCACCGCCGACCCGATGCGCTTCTGGCACTTCTACGGCGAGCGCTTCGCCACGCTCGGCGGCAAGCAGCCCAACGACGCCCACCACGCGCTCGTGGCGATGGAGCGCAGCGACATGCTCGACGGGGTGATCACGCAGAACGTCGACATGCTCCACCGCAAGGCCGGCACGTCCGAGCTGATCGAGGTGCACGGCTCGATCGCCCGCTGCACCTGCCCGGACTGCGGCGGGGACATCCCCCAGCTGGAGGTCCGCGCGCGGCGCCTCGGCGATCCCGACGGCATCCCCCGCTGCGAACGTTGCGGCGGGCCGCTGCGCCCGGAAGTGGTGCTGTTCGGCGAGCCGCTCTCCGAAGAAGCGATGGAGCGCGCGCGCGAGCTCTGCGCCGTCGCCGACCTGATCATCTGCATCGGCACCTCGCTGGAGGTCCAGCCCGTAGGCTCGCTGCCGCTCGTCACCCTCCAGTCCGGCGGCGAGATCGCGATCCTCACGCAGGGTCGCACGCCGCTGGACCGCCTCGCGGCCGTGCGCCTGGACGGTGACATCGTCGATGAGCTCGCCGAGCTCACGCGCGAGCTCGACATCGACGGCGCGCGCCTGCCCGCGCGGCCGCAGTTCTGACTCAGATGCTCTGAGCGAGGTCGCGCGCGGGGTCGATGCCCCAGCGCCCGGCCACGCTCTCGAGCTCGCCGTCGAGCCCCCAGCGATCGGCGCGCGCCGATCCCTCGTGCGCGGGGTTCGCGCCCTTCAGCGCCATGCAGCCGGTGTTCTCGCCGATCTCCCGCATCCGCTGCACCTCCGCGGGGCTCAGCGGCGAGCGCTCGATCAGCTCGGGCACGGCCGCCGAGCTCGGCGCGCTTGTCCTCGATCGACCGCGGGATCTGCTCCCCGCCCGCCCCGGGCTCCTGGATCAGCGTCGGCGCGACGCAGCGCACGGCGCCCTGCGCGAGATCCCACGCGCACGCCAGCTGCAGCATCGACATCCCGTGCGCGCTGCGCGATCGGGCGCATCTGCTCCAGCCGCTCGCGCCCGGCTCTCGATCCAGCCCTCGGGGCGAAACATGCGGTGGTCGTGTTCGGCGAAGGCGTGGCCGGGTAGGACGTCGTCGTGGAACAGGCCGCCGTAGTCCACCACGCGCGCGATCAGCTGCACGTCGTTCGCGCTTGCGCCGCGTCGAGCACGAGCTCGCCCGGCCACGGCTCGAGCGGGTTGAGGATGATCATCGCCCAGTCGATCAGCTCGCCGTAGCGCTCCAGGCAGTCGATCACGTCGAGCGTGAACCCGTTCGCCGGTCCCGGCGCGAGACCCAGCATCCGCGTGAGGCCGGCCTCACGCACGGCCGCCATGCCCTCCCACACCGCCGCGCTGGAGTAGCCGGTGCGATCGGGGTTGTGCAGCATCAGCAGATCGAAGCGCTCCACGCCGCAGCGCTCCAGGCTGCGCTCGGTGGCCATGCGGATGTAATCCGCGTATTGCGCCTCGCCGCGCAGCCTGGGTCGGTGAAGCGCGGGTACCCCTTCGCGCCCTTCGCGCTCGCCCGTATAGAAGTCGTGCCCGATCGCGCCCACCAGACAGTAGTCCTCGCGCCGAACGCCCTCCAGGGCGCGCCCGAGCATCGTGTCGGCCTCGCCCGCGCCGTAGGCGTCGGCGGTGATCACCGTGTCGACGCCCTCGCCCGGGCGCAGCAGCGAGAGCAGGCGCGCGTCCTCCAGCGGCTCGCCGAAGCGCATGTAGCGCCCGCCGCTCCAGGTTCCCATCGGCTGTGCTCGTCGGGTCCATTGCGGCCCCTACTCTACGCGCGAAGCCAAGAAAAAATCGCGTCGATCATGCGCGCGTCCGATCGCGCGCAAGTGCGAGCGAGCAGAGACATGGGGAGTGACGGATGTCTATAATGAGCTCGCGCGGTCGTACGATCGCTGCGTGTCGGGTCGGGGAGGGCGTACACGTGGACATGCCGGCTGATGGCGGTGAGGACGGGCGCATCGCGCTCGTCTGCTCGTTCGCGCGCGCGGCCTGGCGTTACTGGCTCGGCGTGTTCCCGCGGGTGTGCATCGAGCGTCGCCGCCGGCGTGCACGCGCGCTTGCGATTCCGGATCCGTTGTTGCGCCGCATCGCGCTCGAGTCGCAGCGCAAGTGGGGCAACGTCGAGGGCGCGGCGGCCTTCGCGACGCTCGCGCCGCGGCGCCAGCGCGGCGCCGCGGCGCGCGCGATGATGTCTCTGCAGGAGGCCTACAACTACCTCGACATGCTCGGCGAGCAGCCGAGCAGCGAGCCGACTCCCAACGGCCGGCGCGCTGCACCAGGCGCTGCTCGTCGCTCTCGATCCGCACGACGTCCCGCACGTGGACTACTACGGCCACTGCCCGCAGCGCGAGGACGGCGGCTATCTGCGGGAGATCGTCGAGTCCTGCCGCGCGGCGCTCGCGGCGCTGCCGTCCTATTCCATGCTCGCGCCGGCGGCGCTGCGCGCGGCCGAGCGGATCGTCGAGTTTCAGAGCTGCAACACCGGCGAGCGCCAGGGCGATCTGCTCGCGCTCGAGCGTTGGGCGCGCGCGGCGACACCGCCCGGTTTCGACCTGCGCTGGTGGGAGGTCGCGGCGGCGGGCGGCTCTTCGATGGGCATATTCGCGCTGATCGCGCTCGCGGCCGATCCCGAGCTCGACCCGCGGGCGCCGGCGGGCGTAGTCGAGGCCTACTTCCCCTGGATCGGGGCGTTGCACTCGCTGCTCGACAACCTCGTAGACGCGACCGAGGATCGAGCGACCGGGCAGCACAGCCTGATCGGCGCCTACTCCTCGCCCGAGGAGGCGGCTTTGCGCATGCGCGGCCTGGCCGAGCGTTCGCTGCGCGCGGCCGCGACGCTGCCCGGCGGGCGCGGCCATACGCTGATCCTGGCGGCGATGGCGAGCTTCTACCTGTGCACTCCCGAGGCCTCCGCGCCGCGGGCGCTGGGCGTGAGCCGTGCGGTGCTGGACACGCTCGGCAGGCCGGCGGCGATGGCGATGTTCGTGTTTCGGGCGCGGTTAGCCACGCGACGCCTGATGCCCGGCGCCCACGGTGACAGGGCTCACGGGGCGGAGCTCGTGATCCCCGCTCCGGCTGGCAGGATGCACAGCTGAGATGGGCGAGCGGACTCACAGCTGATGGCCGAGCGGACGCCCAACTGAGATGCTCGAGCTGCGCGATCTGATCAAGCACTATCCGGCGGTCGGCGGAGAGTCCGTGCGCGCCGTGGACGGCGTCTCGCTGTCGGTCGCGCCGGGAGAGATGGTCGCGCTGTACGGGCCGAGCGGCTCCGGCAAGACGACCCTTCTGCTGATGATCGCCACGCTGCTGGAGCCCACCGACGGGGCCGTGCTGATCGGTGGGCGCGACGTGTCCTCGCTCTCCCAGAGCGAAGCCTCGCGGTTTCGCCTCGCCGAGCTGGGCTTCATCCGTCAGAACTTCGACCTGCTGCCGGGCGTCAGCGCGATCGACAACGCCGTGCTGAAGCTCTTGAAAACGATGCGCTGGCGCGACGCCCACGACCGCGTCGCGCCGCTGCTCACGCGCCTGGGTCTCGGCGAGCGCCTGAACCACCGGGCAGAGCACCTCTCGATGGGCGAGCGCCAGCGCGTGATGATCGCGCGCGCCCTCTCCACGCAGCCGCGGCTGCTGCTCGCCGACGAGCCCACCGGCAGCCTCGACACCCAGCGCGGGCGCGAAGTGCTGGAACTGCTGCGCGAGCTATGCCGCGAACGCGAGGTCGCGATCGTGCTCGTCAGCCACGACCCGCAGGCGGCCGCCTACGCCGACCGGGTGTACGCGCTGCGCGACGGCAAGCTCGGCGCCTATGAGCCGGACCGGCTCATCCAGCAGTGAAGCCGCGCAACGTCCTGCACCTGTATCGCGTGCGTCTGCGCGCGCGCCTGCTGCAGGAGTGCTTCGCGATCGTCGGCATCGCCGCCGGGGTGGCGCTGCTGTTCGCCTCCCAAGTCGCCACCTCCAGCCTTTCCAGCTCCGTGGCGCAGCTCTCGCAGGGGATCGTCGGCAACGCCACGCTGCAGGTGCTCGCGCGCTCCGCGCAGGGCTTCGACGCGGGCCTGCTGGCGCAGGTGCGCGCGATCCCGGGCGTGCGCGCCGCCGCGCCGCTGCTGGAAGCCAACGCCAAGGCCAGCGGCCCGCGCGCCAGCCGCTCGGTGGAGCTCGTCGGCGTCGATTCGAGCCTGACCGCGCTCGGCGGATCGCTCGTGCGTCACGCCGCGCCGAGCTCCTTCGCGGGCGTCGAAGTGGTGGCGCTGCCCGCGCCGCTTGCGCACACGCTCGGCGTGAGCAAGTTCGGCGAAGAAATCGCCTTCCGACTGAACGGCCGTCTCGCCGCCGCCGGGCTCTACGAGCAGCTGCACGCCTCGCAGATCGGGCCGCTGACCTCGAGCCCGATCGCGGTCGCGCCGCTGCAGGCCTCCCAGGAAATGGGCGGTCTTCCGGGACACATAAGCCGCATCCTCGTGGAGCCCGCTCCCGGGCCGCGAACGCGCGGTGCGCGCGGCGCTTGAGGCGCTCGCGGCAGGGCGCACCTGAACGTCGAGCCCGCCGACTACGACGAAACGCTGTTCGCGCGCGCCTCCGCCGCGACGGCCCAGTCCACGCAGCTGTTCGCGCTGATCTCCGCGCTCGTCGGCTTCCTGTTCGCGTTCAACGCGATGCTCCTCACCGTGCCCCAGCGCCGGCGGCTGATCGCCGACCTGCGCCGCGACGGCTACCCGCCGGCGAGCGTGATCGCGGTGCTGCTGTTCGACGCGATCGTGCTCGGCCTGTTTGCGTGCGCGCTCGGCCTGGTGCTCGGCGAGGAGCTCTCGATCCACCTCTTCCACTCCAACCCCGGCTATCTCTCCTCGGCCTTCGCCGTCGGATCGCAGCGCGTTGTCAGCGCCCAGAGCGTGCTCGTCGCCGTCGGTGGAGGCATGCTCGCCGCGATCGTCGCCGTGCTCAGCCCGCTGCGCGAAATCCTCTCGCGCCGTCCACCCGCTGTGACCGCGCCGGGCGATTTGACGGCGGGGGACGGCGCGGGCGGCGTCGGCCTCGTAAAGCTCGCGCTCGCCGGCCTGGGCTGCCTCGCGGGCGCCACCGTGATCCTGTTCGCCGCCCCGAAACTGGCGATCCTCGGCATGGTCCTGCTCGTCGCCGCGCTGCTGCTGTTGCTCGCGCTGCCGCTCGTGGCCACGCTCGCGTTCGTGCGCGCGCTCGCGCCGCGGATCGTCAGCGCCGTCCCGCACGTCGCCGTGATGGAGCTGCGCGCCGGGCGCACGCGCGCGCTGGCGATCTCCGCCACCGGCGCGATCGCGGTGTTCGGCAGCGTCGCCATCCAGGCCGCCCACGGCGACCTCCTGCACGGACTGGAAAACGCCGCGCACGACATGAACGCCTTCACCGACGTGTGGGTCTCCCCGGCGGGCTCCTACAACCTGCTGCAGACCGCCCCCTTCACGCCCGGCGATCAGTCCAAGCTCGCGCGCCTGCCGGGCGTGCGCGCGGTGCGCCTGTATCGCGGCGGGCTGCTCGACTGGCGCGACCGGCGCACGTGGGTGATCGCCCCGCCGCGAGAATCCTCGCCGCTGTTGCCCGCCAGCCAGATCGTCGAAGGCGACGTGCGCCAGGCCACCGCGCGGGTGCGCGCCGGGGGCTGGGCGGTGCTCACCCAGGCGATCGCCGAAGAACACCACCTGCACATCGGCTCCTCCTTCACGCTGCCCACGCCCGCGCCGACGCCGTTGCGCGTCGCGGCGCTGTCCACGAACATCGGCTGGGCGCCCGGCGCGATCGTGATGAACGCGAGCGACTACGCCCGCGCCTGGGGCAGTACGGACGCAAGCGCCTACAACGTGCTGCTCGACCCCGGCGTCTCGCCCGCGCGGGCCCGCGCGGAGATCGAACGCGCGCTCGGCCCACGCACGGGCCTTGCGGTGCAAACCGCCCAGCAGCACGCCGACCGCCAGAACACGCTCAGCCGCCAGGGCCTCACGCGCCTGACCCAGATCGCCACCCTGATCCTGATCGTCGCGATCCTCGCGATGGCAGCCGCGATGGCGAACATGGTCTGGCAGCGCCGCCCGCGCCTGGCCAAGCTCAAGCTCGAGGGTTTCCCCGTCGGCGAGCTGTGGCGCACGATCATCCTCGAGAGCGTCCTGCTGGTCGGCGTCGGCTGCCTCAGCGGCGCCATCTTCGGCCTCTACGGCCAGCAGCTGCTCGACCGCGCCCTCGCGAACGTAATCGGCTTTCCCGTCGTCTACTCCTTCGGCGGCCTCGTCGCGCTCACCAGCTTTGCGACCGTCACCGCAGCCTCAGTCGTGATAGTCGCATTGCCCGGATACCTAGCCACCGGCGTCCCCCCGGCCGTGGCCCTTCAGGACTGAATGGCTGCGATCAATCGCCGCTTACATCTATAGCCGGTCGCAGACCGGCCAACCACTCCTTTAAAGATCAATTCCGCGCTGGCCAATCTTCGGCAAGCCCACAAGCAGAGTACTTCCACCCGACTTCGTGGCGTAGCTATAACACCGCGAGCCACAGGTGTAGCCCTACCGGCGGCGGTGCTTGACCACCGGCGGGCACGGCACCGTCGTCGCGGCGCTAGTGCTCGACCCATCCTGAAACACGAACGACGCGTCGAACGGGAACCCGCCGCGTGGGCAGCGTTCGGGCACGCCGATCCCCAGCGGGTGGAACGGCCGCAGCTTGCCGTGCACGTGGTGGTAGTACGTCAGCCCGGCCGGTCCGATCGTGGCGTTCACATTGACGATCGAGACGTCCGGCCCGTTCGGGACGCTCGGGATCAGCGGCACGGTCGTCGCCAGCTGCGAGCCGAAGACGCCGGTGTCGGAGAGCACTTCGCCTGAGAACACGAGCTGGGCGGAGACCGGGAATTGGCCGTTGGCGTAGAACAGCACGACCATGTTGCCGTTGCCGCTCGACGGTCCCACGACCGCCTGGATTTCCGGGATCTCATGTCCTGAGCCGGTGCCGAACGGGACTTCCACGAGCGCGTTGCCCGAGCCGATGCGCGAGTTGGGCGGGCAGCCCTTCACACCATCGGCCTGCAACGTCGCGGATGGGCACAGCGACAGCCCGAGCGTCGTCAGCGTGTAGTTCAGGCCCGCGGGCATGTGCAGGATCACGCTCGTCAGCGGCGGCGGCGCCAGCCCAGTGGTGGTTTGCAGGTGAAAGCCGAACGCGATCGTCGTGCTCGCCTGCAGCCGGTCGGGCGTGAACGAGGCGTGAAGCGTGGCCTGCTCAGGCGTCGGCGCCGCGAGCGCGCTGCTCGCGCTCAGGCACGCGCACGCGGTCAGCGTCGCCGCGAAGGTTCCGGCGGTGGCAAGTGGGCCGCGGCGCATGGGGGCGATCCTCGTCGAGTCCGCCGCTAGTAGGACAGCGGGCCGCTGACGTGCACGGTCGTCGCGTCGTTGGAGCGTTGGATCGTGCCGCTGAAGCTGAGCGCCGACGCGTGGGCATGGGCATAGGCGCCCGACCCGCGCGAGATCGACAACGTGCCCGAGAACGTAGCCTGGCCGCCGTTGGCGCGGTAGGAGGCGGTGCTGACGCCCGTGAGCGAGCCGCTGCTCGGGTAGATGCTGACTTCGGCGCTCACCCGGCTCGGGGAGGTGATGTTGAGGTGGATGTAGATCGTGCCCCTGATCGTCCCCGAGGCCGTGCCCTGGAGGTTGATGTGGGTCGTGTGGTGGCTGGTCAGATGCAGCCTTCCGCTGTCGTTCAGCGTGACTGTGCGTGCGGCGTGCGCGCCGGCGCCCGACGCGCCGCTCGCGGTCAGCGCGAGCGTGCACGCGGCCGCCGCCAGTAGGCCGGCGGCGCCGGCGAGCCTGCGATGAGTACTTCTCAGAACGATCACTCGAACAACACCCTCTCCCGTTGACTGCCGACCCTTGCTTGCAACCGCGATTCCAATCCTGCGACTCGGCTGAAACTCTACCGATCCCATGACGTTCGAGTCAAGGAACTGTCTACAGAGGCGCCATCGCCTGTTCAAACCCCCCGGGGGCGAGCGAGTTGCGCAGCCGTCCCGCACCGGTAGGCGCTTGCTGGAGTCGTTTGGGTGGTCGGGGGTGTTGAACGTGAGGGTTCGCTCTTGACAAGGCGTTGTGTATGCGTTACGTTTTTGTTGTCATTGGTGTTCCAGAGGGGGATGCCGGGGCGTCGATAGGTCGAGTTTGGGTCACGGCCCTCCTGGGTTGGCTTCAAGCGCTTGACAGGGGATTGGTTTTGTTGGGGAGAGGGAGCTGGATCGCATGAAGAGGGGTTGTTTTCGCGTGAGTTTTTCGGGGACAGACGTGTCGAGGGTCAGCGTGCGCTCAAAGGGCGCTGTAGGTAGATGCGTCAGCAGCGCTGACACATCTCTCTCTCTCTCTCTCTCTCTCTTGCCCGGGTCTTCTAGGCCAGGAGCCTAGTTCTGGCGCCGTTCGCGGCGCTGAGGATCACTCTCTAGGAAGTATCTGCCGCGCCTGTGAGCGCGGTGTTTGTCGTTCTTGTGTGGGTCGGCGGTGTCGTGGTTGTGTTCGCGAGATGCGTCGTGGTGTCGCTCGTGAGCTGTTCTCGCGACGTCTGCGGGCTTGGGTGGTGGGTCGTGGTGTCTAGCGGCAAGGGTCTCCCCGTGGAGAGCGATCGTCGCCGGGCTTCCTCCATGGCGAGTGCAGTGGTGGTTCGTGGTGGACGCTCTCGTGAAGCTCGTGCGCATATCAGCGAGGTGCAGCGCGCACGAATGTTGGCTTCCGCGGCGTATGTGCTGGCTGAGGAAGGTTATGAGCGGATGTCGGTCGCGCGTGTCACGCACGGTGCGCGGGTATCGCGACGCACGTTCTATGACGTCTTCGAGGATCGCGAGGACTGCTTCCTGGCTGTGTTCGAGGATGCGCTCGCGCGCGTGTCGAGGCGTGTGATCGAGGCCTACCAGGGGGTGGAGGCTCGCGATTGGTGTGAGCGTATCCGCAGCGGCTTTCAGGGGCTCTTGACGTTCTTCGACGAGGAGCCCCATCTCGCGAAGTTGCTGGTGGTGGATGCTCTGCGAACGGGCCCGCATGTCTTGCAGCGCCGCGCGGAGGTACTCGCGCGTGTCGCTGCCGCGATACAGGACGGTGGGGCGAAGGCAAGCAAGGATCTCGAGCAGCTATCGCCATTGACGGGGGAGGGTGTCGTGGGTGGCGTGCTTGGTGTGATCCATACCCGCCTCTCGGTAGGGGATCCCGGAGCGCTACTTGAATTGCTTAACCCATTGATGGCCGTCATCGTGCTGCCGTATCTAGGGCCCGTGGCAGCGCGAGGCGAGCTGTCACGCATAGATCCGACGCCTGTAGCGAGGCGTGTGGTGAGATCTCACCGGGCGAGCAGCGCGAGCGGCTTGACATCGTCCAGGCAGGACCCGCTGGCTGGTCTACCGATGCGTTTGACGTATCGCACCTTGTGTGTCCTTGAAGGCGTCGCGGCTAGTCCCGGCGCTAGTAATCGTGAGGTCGCCGATCTCGCCGGGATCACCGATCAGGGCCAGATCTCAAAGCTACTCACGCGACTGGAGAAGCTGGGGTTGCTCTGCAACACGGCCGAGCAGGGGCACCAGCCCACGGGCGAGCCCAACGCCTGGCGTCTCACCCCCCGCGGGGTGCAAGTGCAACAAGTGACCAGTATCGGCTCAATCGACGGCAGCCAGGACAACACGACGCCATGAACGTTCTCGTATTCCCATTGATGACTAATGCAGACCAAGGAGCTAACCACGTGATCTCGCACACGCAGCCACCTACCCCCGGACCGACCCACCGCCAGGCTGCCCGCCACGACCGCACCCTCCCCGGGACTGCCACTACCCGCACGTCCCTGCCCCACACCAGCAGGAACGACACGCCTACGCCTGCGCTTAGGCGCGGTGGTACCGGCCTGGTGGCGGTTGCGATGACTGCGTACGCTCTTTTGTTCGCTCTGCCCTTCGCCGCGGGCGCGCAGGCGGCAAGCTATAACGCCGGCTCTCCGCTCTCGACCGGCGGGAAGCTGGCCAGCGGCGTCGCCGTGAACCAATCGACCCACAACGTCTATATCGCCAGTTGCGGAAGTGAAGCGGAAGGAAAAAAGCAATGTACCCAGGGTACCGGTGGGTTCAAGGAGTTCAATGCTGCGGGTACTGAACTCAGCTGTGCGCTTGAAGGTTCGCCGACCCGCCCTTCGAGCGTGGCCGTGGATCCTGAAAATGGGCATATCTATGTTTCTCAGCTAGAATCATTGTCCGGTGCAATGCTTACATTTGGTGAATCGTGTGGTCCGAAGTTGGGCGAATTCGCGATTGAAGTAGGGCTCGCAAAAACTCCGCCGCAGCCCGCGATCGACTCTGCCGGCAACATCTACCTTCCCCTTCCGACCGTCAACAAGTTGCAGGAGTGCACGCCGGCAGGGGTTTGTACTGATCTCATTACGGCTGGTCTCACTAGGCCGACGAGCGCGGCGTTTGATGCGTCGGGGAACCTCTTTGTCGCCGCTGGTGCGGCTAATTGTACCAGCACGTCCGCCGGCAAAGTGCTCGAGTACAAGCCCAACGGTGCCGGTGGGTTCATCGAAGTCGGCGCGTTCGCGGGTCTCAACGGTACTGCTGGGCATGGTGAAGTGACTGCGGTCGCGGTTGATAAGAAGACTGGGCAGGTGTTTGTCGGGCGGGGTTGTGGTAGCACGTTCATGGTCGAAAGGTATCGTGCTGGTGGCGGTAAACTGGACGAATTCGGGTCCGGGCTGTTCCAGGCCGCTGGTACCGCGATCTTCGATCAGCTAGCGATTGATGAATCCAGTGGCAAGGTTTATGCCACTGATGGGGGTCACGAAGAGGTTCAGACGTTCGGTTACAGTGGTCCGGCGTTGCTTTCACTGGGAACGAGTGTGGTGGGTGAAGGTTCGGTTGTGTGTGAAGTGGAAGGTCATGAAGAATCTTGTGCTGCTGAGTATGAAACCGGGACTGAAGTAACGCTGAAGGCGCTCAAAGGGGCTCATTCGAGCTTTGTGAAGTGGAGCAACGCGACTGGTGCAGCCGAAGCGGCGTGCAAGAACAAAACGGCGAGCACGTGTACGTTCACGATCTCTTCTGCTGGCACGGTGCAGGCTGAATTCGTGGCGTTGCCTACGCATACGTTGCAGGTCATGGTCACCGGGTCGGGTAAGGTCAGTGAAGCGGTGGGCTCGCCGGTGCCGGTGTCCGGTTCGATCTCGAACTGCACCACGGCTGGTGGCGTGGGTTGCTCGGCTGAATATTACGAAGCCCAGGAACCAGAACTCGAAGCTACGGCTGAACCGAACAATCATTTGGAAGGGTGGAGTGTTGGTGGGGCCGCGAGCACTACGTGTAGCGGCGCGACGTCGCCCTGCAAGATCCAGGTCGGCACGACAAACGTCACGGCGGGGGCTAGTTTCGCGCTTTCCGGCTCTCAGTTGACGGTCGAAAAGGGTGGTAGTGGCACGGGAACGGTGTCAAGCGTGCAGAGCGGATTGGGATTCGAAGCGATCGCTTGTGGCCTGCACTGCTCTGAACTGTTTGCGCCTGCGACGGTAGTCGAACTCGCCGTGACTGCGGGGGAACATAGTGAGTTCACGGGTTGGACGACCAGCGAAGGCAACCCCGGTAGCTGTACCGGCGCGACTTCGTCGTGTGTGGTGACGATCTCTGAAGCGACCAAGCTCAAAGCCGTCTTTGAGGTTGAAACAGAGGCGCTGACGGTCAACACATCGGGTCCGGGTGGCGTGGAATGCGAATTCGCGCACAGCGGAAGCTACGGGTCGTGTACGAGCCCGCAACCGTTTGGTACGAACGTGAAGGTGAAGGCGACCCCGAACGCTGGTGCTGAAGTGGGCTCGCTGTCGGGTACGGGTTCGGCGGGAGCGTGTTCTACGGGTGGGTGTGAGTTTGAAATCAAGCAGGCGAGCGGTGTAACTGTTGTGTTCGCCGCGGAATCGGAGGCGTTGACGGTCAATGCTTCGGGTCCGGGTGGCGTGGAATGCGAATTCGCGCACAGCGGAAGCTACGGGTCGTGTACGAGCCCGCAACCGTTTGGTACGAACGTGAAGGTGAAGGCGACCCCGAACGCTGGTGCTGAAGTGGGCTCGCTGTCGGGTACGGGTTCGGCGGGAGCGTGTTCTACGGGTGGGTGTGAGTTTGAAATCAAGCAGGCGAGCGGTGTAACTGTTGTGTTCGCCGCGGAATCGGAGGCGTTGACGGTCAATGCTTCGGGTCCGGGTGGCGTGGAATGCGAATTCGCGCACAGCGGAAATTACGGGTCGTGTACGAGCCCGCAACCGTTTGGTACGAACGTGAAGGTGAAGGCGACCCCGAACGCTGGTGCTGAAGTGGGCTCGCTGTCGGGTACGGGTTCGGCGGGAGCGTGTTCTACGGGTGGGTGTGAGTTTGAAATCAAGCAGGCGAGTAGTGTCACTGTCGCGTTTACGGCGGAACCGGAGGCGTTGACGGTCAATGCTTCGGGTCCGGGTAGTGTGGAATGTGAATTCGAGCACAGCGGAAGCTTCGGGTCGTGTACGAGCCCGCAGTCATACGGGACGAGCGTGAGCGTGAAAGCGAACCCGAATACTGGTGCTGAACTGGCGTCCCTGTCGGGTACCGGGTCCGCGAACGGCTGCTCCACGGGTGGGTGTGAGTTTGAAATCAAGCAGGCTAGCAGCGTCACTGCTGGGTTCGCCGTGATCGCTAACCCCTCGACACTGAGCGTCGTCAAGGGTGGCAACGGCAAAGGGACAGTCACGAGTCTCGCGCCGCACACCGGCATCGCCTGCGGGCCCGTGTGTGAAGAAGCGCATGCCAGCTTCGAAGAAGGCGAAACGGTCGTGTTGGAAGCGTCGGCGCAGTCGGGCTCTGTGTTCGCTGGTTGGATCGGCTGCCGTCACCTCACTGCCACGACCTGCCAAGTCAAACTCGACGAACCCGAAACCGAAGCGACCGCTGTGTTCCTCATCGAAGGCAAAGTAGGAACAGAAGGCAAAGAAGGTAAAGAAGGTAAAGAAGGCAAAGAAGGAGCAGAAGGCAAAGAAGGAGCAGAAGGCAAAGAAGGACCCACTGGTAAAGAAGGACCCACTGGTCAAGAAGGGGCTGCGGGTAAAGAAGGACCCACTGGTAAAGAAGGGGCTGCGGGTAAAGAAGGAGCGGCGGGTAAAGAAGGCGCTAAAGGTGCGCCCGGTGCGCTTGGCAATCCCGGCTTTCCGGGTGCTCAGGGCGAACAGGGCCCTGTCGGTCCCGTCGGCTCGGCCGGTGCGGCGGGCGCTCAGGGCGTCAAGGGTGATACGGGCGCTGCCGGCGCGGCAGGTCCCGCCGGCGTGCAGGGCAAGGAAGGCCCTGCCGGCCCGGCAGGCAGGGTTACGTGCAAGATCATGCAGACGGGCAAGACTAAGGCGAAGGTGACCTGCGCCGTCAAGTACACCGTCTCGGCGAAGTCCTCGGCGGTGCCCGACACGTCGCGCTGGGTGCTCGTAGCCCGCGGGCACGTCGTCGAGCACGGTAAGAGCAGGGGAGCGCCTCGTATCAGGCTCGGATCTTTGCGTCGCGGTCGCTACACGCTCTACCTCCAAGGCCGGCACAAAGGGACGGTGATCCATGTCGGCTGACGCGACCACAGCGATCGAGCGCAGTGAGCTGCAGAGAACCGGGAAGCTGACGGTGACCCAGGCATCGCGTACGTGTGGGACCGGGATCTTGACGTCGCTGATCCTCCTGGTGGCTGCTTGTGTGCTGTTGTCCTGTACCACGGCTGCGCTTGCCGATTATCAAGAGGTTCCTGAGCATTTCGGGGTGAGCGGCGAAGCCGAACAGCTACAGAATGCGACCGCGATAGCGATCAACACGAGCGGTGTGGGCGGCGTTGAACCGGGGAGCTTCTACGTCGTTGGGCTGAATGGTCGGGTGTTGCGGTTTGGGCCTGGTGGCGAAGGCGAAGCGCCGCCGTTTCGTGAAGCCTGGGGCTGGGGCGTCGGCAATAAAGCAAGCGAATACCAGCGTTGCGGGCCGGCGCTGGTGACCGACGAAGCCCAACACACATTCCACACCTGCACCCCGGCTCCCACCGGAGGCGTCGGGAGCTTTGGCGGGGAACAGAGCGGCCACTTCGAAGGCCTGGCAGGTGTCGCGGTCGACCAGTCAACCGGGAACGTCTACGTTCTAAACGAACAAAAGGAATTCGCCCAGAATCGCGAACATCATATTGTCGAGGTGTTCAGCGCCACGGGGGTGGCGGTCGGTGAAGGTTTCGGTGATGCGGGGGTCAAGTCGCCGTTGGAATCCATGGTCGAAGGTCCGGGGAAGGTGCATTCCGTTTTCCCGACGAGCGCCGCGATAGCGGTTGGTGAAGATGGAGTTGTCTATCTCACTGATAAGGATTACAACGGGGTGGCGAATCCGCAGTCGCGGGTGATGAGTTTCAAGCCGCAGAGCCCGGGCGACTACGAACACTATGTTTACGCCGGCCCGCAAAACGAAATCGTGACCAGTAACACGCAGGCGTTCACGCGTCTGGGGTTGGTGGGGTCGAATCGGCTGGTGGCGGCGAGCGAGGGTACGATCCGGGAATACGTGCTCGGGGACGGGAGCACGCCGATCTGCAGTTTGGCGGTGAGCGGGCAGCTCTACGCGATGGCGACGAACCAGGTCAACGGGGAAGTATTCTATTTCACGTTCTCCGATCGCAAACTTCGCAGATTGAAGGCGTGTAACGAAGGGACGGGGAAATTTGAAGAAGCCCAGGCGGCGCTGAAACCGGAACCGGAAACGAACAAAATATATGGGTTGGCGGTGAACCCGGGGCTGGTGTGGGGTTCACTGCGCCCGGCAGGCACCCTTTACGGGGTCGACGCCAGCAGGCACACCAGCCCGGCTGTTCAGAATGGGATCGGTGACGTGTTTGCTTTTTCGCAGGCGTTTTCGCCTGAAGTGGTGTCGGAGTCGGTGGCCGATACGGGTACGGTATCGACGACGCTGGAGGCGTCGATCAATGCTCGCAACTTCACCACCACCTACGCATTCCAGTATCTGACCGAGGAAGCCTTCCAGGCGAACGAACCAAACGAGCGTCAGGCGGTAACGGTCAAGGCCACGAGTGGACTGCTGGGTTTGGGTTTTGAAGGGCGCCGGCTGGGTGGCTCGTTCAGCGCTGATCTCAGCTCCGGCTCCAAAACCTTCGAAGGTCTTGTTACCGCGAAGGGTCTTGCGGATGTTCATGCTGCCGACGGCACTGCGAATCTGAGCGGAGCGGTGGGGGAGGGCACGGTGATCTCGGGCTCCAAAACATTGACCGCGGTCACCGCGAACGAAGGCGCTTTCGCGGCTGGTCAGACGATCAGCGGCGAAGGCATCCCGTCGGGTACCACGATCGTTACGGTCTCGGGGTCGGAATTGACCATTTCCACTGCAGCTACCAAGTCGCTTGCCAACACGCCGGTTCGATCGGGAACCACGAGCCTCACCTCGCTCAGCGCCAGTGAAGGTGTTTTCGAAGCCGGCGAGGCGATCTCAGGCACAGGCATACCTGCCGGGGCGAGGATCAAGACTGTAAGCGCGAGCGAACTGACGCTTTCTGAGCCGACCGAGAAACCGGGTGTCGCGGTCGCGATCAGCGCAGGCTCCACCACCCTCACCAACGAGCTCGCCAGCGAAGGAGCTTTCGAACCCGGAACCCCGATCTCCGGCACTGGTATACCGTCCGGTACCACGATCGTCGCGGTGCATCCAGGGTCGCTGGTGATCTCCAAAGCCCCGACCCAGCCCGGGTCCGCGATCGCGATCTCCTCTGATGGTCCCGCGCCCCTGATGGTCGGGGAGAGCGTCGAAGGCCCAGGCATACCCGCTGGTGCGAAGATCGTCGCGATTGAAGCGGGAAAGCTGATGCTCTCAGCCCCAGCCGAATCCACCGTTTCCGGTGCGCATCTGCGCGCGGGACTGCCCTTCGACGCCGCCGCTGGAGAAGTCCAAAGTGCCTTGGAAGGCCTGTCGACGATCGGTGCGGGCAACGTCGCCGTCTCCGGTGGCCCCGGCGATCAAACAGGCTCAAACCCCTACGAGATCGAATTCACCGGCTCCTTCACAAACCAGAATCTCCCCGCATTGGAAATGGATGCCTCTGGTCTGAGCGGTGGCCCCGCGACCGCGACCGTTGTGACGCTTCATGACGGTGGTGGGGGTTTCGCTCATGGTGCCTTGGAAGTCCCGGTTGGTGGCGGGGAACTCTCAAGCAACGAAGTTGGCAGCGCTGCCGTCGGGGTCTCAGGTCTTTCGCCGGGTACAGCCTACCGTTTCCGGGTGGTGGCCAGCAGCGAATGCGCAGGACCACACGAACCACGCTGCGAAACCGCTGGCGGTACAGCCGCCTTTGATACATACCCGTCCTATGCCACGGGCCTGCCCGATGGTCGTGCTTATGAGCTGGTCTCCCCGATCAACAAGAATGGCGGAGAGGCCTTCCCCGCCGACCCACGTCTAGGCAGCTGTTCGGATATCAATGAACCATGCAAGCCTCCGGGTAAGGGCATAAAACAGGTCTTTCCGATGCAGAGCGCCCCGGACGGTGACTCCGTTGCGTACATGGGGTTCGCCTTCTCGCCCACTGAAGGCGCTGTCTTTAACTCCTACATCTCTCATCGCACTGCGACCGGATGGCAGACCACGACGATGAGCCCCACCCTGCAGACGGCCAGCGGTGAAGGCACCCTCGCTTACGACGAACAGCTCGGTGAGGGCTTGATCGCTCAGGAAAGCCCGCAGCTTTCTCCGAACGCTCCGGTTGGATATCCCAACTTCTATCTCCAGAACGCCGCGGACCCCACCGCGCTTGAGCCGGTGTTGGGCACGGCGCCGCCACACCGCGCCCCGGGCCGGAGCTCGCTCATCCTCGAATACGCGGGCCACACACCAGACTTCTCAACACAACTCTTTGCCACCAACGATGCGTTGACCAACGCGAGCGCGTTTGCTCCCGAACCGCCGGACCCCGGGCAGACCGGACGCGACCTCTACGAACTCCACACGGGAGGACTGGCACTGGTCAACGTGCTACCCGGCAACGCCACGATCGCGACGGGTGCTGCGTTTGCCTCGGCCTCTCCGGACACTCACGCGGTCTCCACCGATGGGCAACGCGTCTACTGGCACGTCGGCTCCACCCTCTACGTCCGCGAAGACGGCGAGAGCACCCGCGAAGTCAGGCACCCCGGGACATTTCTCACCGCTTCCGAAAACGGTATTGAGGTACTGCTCTCAGACGGCTGCCTGTACTCACTGCAAACGGAAGCCTGCACCGACCTGACTCAAGGGGAAGGGGGATTCCAGGGAATGGTGGGGCAAAGCGAAGATCTCTCGCATGTTTACTTTGTCGATACAGCGGTCCTCCCGGGCTCGGGTGAAAACGAGCGTCACCAATCAGCCGAAGCAAGTAAACGCAATCTCTATCTGTATCAACAGGGGACTGGGACACGTTTCATCGCTACCCTGTTGGCCTCTGATAACGCCGGCGCGGAACAGAAGCTCGCGGACTGGAACGCGAGGTCTGGTGGGCGCACCGCGGAGGCGAGCCCTAACGGGCGCTACCTCGCCTTCGGATCGACAGAAGAGCTGACGGGCTACAAAAACATCGGCTGCCAAGAAGAAAACGGTGGAGAGTTCTTTGAGATTGGGTGTACCGAGGTGCTTCTCTACGACTCAGTCACGGGTCGGCTTATTTGTGCTTCGTGTAACCCGACTGGGGAAGTCCCGCGTGGGAACTCGACGCTGCGACGGATCGACGAAGCCCCGGAATGGTTGCCCCAACCTCGCTACCTGACTGATGCGGGTCGTTTGGTGTTTGACAGTGGTGACCGGTTGTCCGCGGGGGATTCCAATGGCGATGTCGAAGATGTGTATGAGTACGAGCCGGCTCGTGGTCCTGGTGAGCCGGCTGGTGACACGTGCGAACGGGCCATGGGTTGTGTGTTGTTGATCTCTCCAGGGACAGGGTCGGCTGACTCGAACTTCTTGGCGATGGATGAAACGGGAGCGAACGTGTTCTTCACGACTCGTGAACGGCTGGTGCAGCAGGACAAGGACGAACTGATAGATGTCTATGATGCTCGCGAAGGCGGCGGTTTCGCGTCACAGTCCGAAACTCAGCGTGTGGAATGCCAGGGCGAAGCCTGTCAGGCCACGCCGGCGCCGCCGTTGTTCGCGACTCCGGGAAGCGCGACGTTCTCCGGGCCGGGGAACCTCCTGCAACCACCCCCGGCGAGCAGCCCTGCGCCTGCTGTGAAACAGAAGAAGATTGTTAGTAGTAGTGAAGCGCTGGCGAAGAAGTTGCGGGTATGCCGCCGGGAGCGCTCCAAGCACAAGCGCCTCGCGTGCGAAAAGCGGGCGCGCAAGACAGCACACCCCGCGCGAGCTACCCAGCACTCCAAGAAAGCAGGCAAACGATGAGTACGCGAGCGATGTTTGCGACACGCACACGAATCGGGACGGGCGTGCTGGTGTTGTTGGTTTGTCTGGTGGTGATGGTCGCTTCGCTTGGTGTTGGTGTCGTCTCTGCGAGCGCGCAGTTTGGTTTCAAGGCGGGTTCGGTGAGCATGACATTCCAAAATTCTGAAGGTCTTGATGTGGTGCCGCAGGCCTCCTCGCACCCCTATGCTTTCACGCTCGCTTTCAAGCTGAATGTCGACTCCGAAGGGCATTCTGAAGGTGGGGAAATGCGTGATGTCTTGATAGATCTCCCTGACGGGATGTCCGGTGACCCGCTGGCTGTACCGCGCTGCCCCCGCCAGAATTTCGAGGGCGGCAACCCGCAGTGCGCTCCCGAGACCCAGGTCGGGATCGTCAAGGTCAACATCCCCGGCCTTGGCCTGGTTGGTGGTCCGATTTACAATCTCGTCCCTCCGCCCGGTATGCCCGCCCAGCTCGGTTTCAGCGCCGCCGGGTTGAATGCTTTGCAGAACTTCTCGCTGCTAAGCGAAGCCGGCTACGGCCTGAGCGCCTTTACCAGTGACGTGCCGTTGGAAGTGACCTCGCTCACCGCGACGATCTGGGGCGTGCCTGCCAACCCTGACCATGACGCCCTGCGCGGTGCCCTAGCCGCGGCCGGACACAACGCGCCGGTGGCATCTACCGCGCGTGAATTGGCCTTTCTGACGGTGCCCGCGAGTTGCACTGCGCCGATCCTCACCACGATCTCGATCGACTCCAACCTCAATCCGGGCCATTATGTTTCTGCGACGGCGCAGTCGCTGGGTGCGGCTGCTAATCCTTCACCGTTGCTTGGCTGCGGCACGGTGCCGTTCAGTCCGAGTGTCGCGGCGCAGCCGACTAGCCGTAACGCGGGGAGTCCCAGCGGCCTTGACTTCGAACTGTCGCTGCCTGATGAAGGGTTGTTGAATCCTGGTGGTGTCGCTGAAACGCAGCCCTCGAAGGTCGTGGTTGCGCTACCAGAGGGGTTTACCGCGAACCCGTCGTTCGCTGAAGGGATAACGGGTTGCTCAGAAGCGCAATATCAGAGCGAGCAACTCGAAACCCAGCCCGGTGCGGGGTGTCCAGAAACATCGAAGCTGGGGTCCGTGATCGCGAAAACACCATTGATCGAAGAACCCGTCGAAGGATCCCTGTACCTGGCGGAACCGTATAGGAACAAGTTTGGTTCGCTGTTGGCGATCTATATGGTTCTTCGTGCTCCTGAACGGGGTGTGTTGATCAAGCAGGCCGGACATGTCGAACCGAACCCTGTTACCGGGCAGCTCGTGACGAGCTTTGAAGGTTTGCCGCCGTTGCCTTACAGCACCTTCCATTTGCATTTCCGTGAAGGCGCGAGGGCGCCGTTGGCGACCCCGCCGACATGCGGACAGTTCAAGACCATTACCGACCTCACCCCGTTTTCCTCCAGTGAACCAGTGGAGCGCGACTCGTTCTTCACGATCGAACATGGCGAGGAAGGCGGAGCATGCCCCGCCGCGGGCACACCACCCTTTACGCCTGGTTTGAGTGCGGGGACGGCGAATAACGCCGCCGGCGCTTACAGTCCCCTGGACTTGCAGATCACGCGTAAAGACGGCGAACAAGAGATCACCGGCTTCACGACACAACTACCGGAAGGATTGACCGCGAACCTGAACGGCATCCCGTTCTGTTCTGAAACACAGATCGCACTCGCGCGCTCCAAGACCGGAACGGCGGAGGAGACAGAACCCTCATGCCCCGCCGGGAGTCAGATCGGGCATACACAGGTCGGTGTTGGTGTCGGCACAGTGTTGGCTTACGCCCCGGGGAAGCTGTACTTGGGTGGTCCGTTTGAAGGGGCGCCATTCTCCATCGTGTCTATCAGCGCCGCGAAGGTAGGCCCGTTTGACCTCGGGACAGTCGTGGTGCACCTACCGCTCCAGGTCGATCCGGTCACTGCGAAAGTGAGTATTCCGCAGGGTCCTTCGGATCAGATCCCGCACATCATCGACGGTATCATCGTCCACGTCCGCGACATCCAAATCCACGTAGACCGCCCGAACTTCACGAGCAACCCCACCAGCTGCGAAAAAACCACGTTCACAGCAACCGTCTACGGGTCCGGACAAAACTTCTCAAGCCCCAACGATGATGCTCCCGCGAGCGCGAGCAGTCCGTTCCAGCCTGCTGGTTGTGCGAGCCTCGCCTTCAAACCACAGTTCAGCGCCGCAACATCAGGCAAGACCTCTAAAGCGGATGGTACGAGCCTGAACGTCAAGCTCACCGCCCCGGCGCAGGGCGCCCAGAACGGTGGTCATGAGGAAGCGAACATTCATTACGTCAAAGTCGAACTACCAAAGCAACTCCCCTCACGTCTAACGACACTGCAGAAGGCGTGCACCGCCGCACAATTCCACACCAACCCAGCAGGATGCCCCGCAGCATCGGTCGTAGGACACGGCAGGGCTATCACACCGATCCTGCCAGTCCCGCTGGAAGGACCCGCGTATTTCGTCTCAAACGGTGGGGAAGCATTCCCTAACCTCGTCCTCGTACTACAGGGGTATGGCATCACGATCGACCTCGTCGGTAGCACGTTCATCAGCAAAACAGGCATCACCTCAAGCACGTTCAAGACCGTCCCCGATCAGCCTGTCACGAGCTTCGAACTGATGCTTCCCTCGGGCCCGTATTCGGCGTTGACCGCAATCGGGAACCCCTGCACCCAACACCTGAGCATGCCGACGGAATTCATCGCCCAAAATGGCGTACGGACCAAACAGAGCACCCCGCTCGAAGTCGAAGGATGCCCTGACGCCCTTGTGATCACTTCCCACCAGGTCAGGAAGCAGACGCTGACGATGAAAGTCTATGTGCCGGGCGCCGGGAAGATCAAGGTCAGTGGGAAGGGTCTGAGCTCGCAAACTAAGACAGTCACGACCAGGGGGACGCTGACTCTCAGCGTCCATCAGCAGAGAGCCGGCAAGCTGAAGACAAAGGCAACCGCGGTCTTCACGCCGAGCACAGGCAAGACCCGCAAGCGCCAAACCAAGAGCCTGACCGTCCACTTCAAGAAGTAACCCCGGGGTGGCCTGAGGCGCGCCCGGTCATGCGCGCCTCAGGAGCGGTCATAGCCCGCGGCCGAGCGCGCTCGCAGCGCCGCCTCCAGGCGTGCCAATGCGTGGCGGATCGCTTCCTCGTCGGCCAGCTCGACCGGTGCGGCGTACGGTGCGCGGTCGAGCTCGATCGTCGCGTGATCGAGGCGGCCCTGGTCGAGATCCAGGCGTGCGCGCAGCGTCAGCTCCTCGCACAACAGCGGAACATGGTGATCGCGGGATCTTCGTGGATGTCCTGGGTTTGCGTAGTGGTTCTGGGGCTGGTGGGCGCTTGTCGGAGCCGTTTTGGGTGGGTGGTGTGTTGTACATAACGGTTCGCTCTTGACATGGTGTTGTGTATGCGTTATGTTCTTGTTGTCATTGGTGTTCCAGAGGGGGATGCCGGGGCGTCGATAGGTCGAGTTTGGGTCACGGCCCTCCTGGGTTGGCTTCAAGCGCTTGACAGGGGATTTGGTTTTGCAGGGGAGGGAGCTGGATCGCATGAAGAGGGGTTGTTTTCGCGTGAGTTTTTCGGGGACAGACGTGTCGAGGGTCAGCGTGCGCTCAAAGGGCGCCGTAGGTAGATGCGTCAGCAGCGCTGACACATCTCTCTCTCTCTCTCTCTCTCTCTTGCCCGGGTCTTCTAGGCCAGGAGCCTAGTTCTGGCGCCGTTCGCGGCGCTGAGGATCACTCTCTAGGAAGTACCTGCCACCGCGCCTGTGAGCGCGGTGTTTGTCGTTCTCGTGCGGGTTGGCGGCGTCGTGGTTGTGTTCGTGAGACGCGTCGTGTTGTTCTCCGTGGGGTGTGGTTGCGGGGTTCGCTGGTTTTGGTGGTGGGTTGTGGTGTCTAGCGGCAAGGGTCTTCCTGTGGAGGTTGATCGTCGTCGGGCTTCCTCCGCGGCGGGTGGGGTGGTTGTTGGTGGTGGGCGATCGCGTGAAGCTCGTGCGCATGTCAGTGAGGTGCAGCGTGCGCGAATGTTGGCTTCCGCGGCGTATGTGTTGGCTGAGGATGGGTATGAGCGTATGTCTGTCGCGCGTGTAACGAATGGTGCGCGGGTGTCGCGGCGTACGTTCTATGACGTTTTCGAGGATCGCGAGGATTGCTTCTTGGCTGTGTTCGAGGACGCGCTGGAGCGTGTATCGCGGTGTGTGATCGACGCGTATCAGGACATGGAGGGTCGTGATTGGTGTGAGCGGGTGCGTGATGGTCTTGGGGCGCTACTGATCTTCTTTGAGGAGGAGCCTCAGCTCGCGAAGTTGTTGGTGGTGGATGCGTTGCGCGCGGGCTCGCATGTTTTGCAGCGCCGCGCGGAGGTACTCGCGAGTGTCGCCGGTGCGATTCGGGATAGTGGCGTCAAGGCACGCGGGGATCTAGAGCGGCTATCGCCGTTGACGGGGGAGGGTGTCGTGGGTGGTGTGCTTGGTGTGATCCACACGCGCCTGTCCGCGAAGGATCCCGGAGTGCTACTTGAGTTGCTGAACCCATTGATGGCTGTTGTCGTTTTGCCGTATCTGGGGTCTGTGGCAGCGCAACGCGAGCTCTCGCGTATAGATCCACGGGGTGTGATGGCGCGCCAGGCGGGTTCTCACCGGAGAACAAGTGGTGGGAGTGGCTCGGCATTGCTGAGGCGGGACCCGTTGGCTGGTCTACCGATGCGTTTGACGTATCGCACCTTGTGTGTCCTTGAAGGCGTCGCGGCTCGCCCGGGTGCGAGTAACCGTGAGGTCGCCGATCTCGCTGGGATCACCGATCAGGGTCAGATCTCAAAGCTACTCACGCGACTGGAGGGGTTGGGGTTGCTCTGCAACATGGCCGAGCAGGGTCATCAGCCCACGGGCGAGCCCAACGCCTGGCGTCTCACCCCCCGCGGGGTGCAAGTGCAACAAGTGACCAGTATCGGCTCAATCGACGGCAGCCAGGACAACACGACGCCATGAACGCTATTCCCACGATGACCAATGCAGACCAAGGAGCTAACCACGTGATCTCGCACACGCAGCCACCTACCCCCGGACCGACCCGCTGCCAGCCCACCGGCCGCGGCCGCACCCTCCCCGGGACTGCCACTACCCGCGCGTTCCTGCCCCATACCAGCAGGAATGACACGCCCACGCTTGGTCGCAGTGGCATCAGCCTCGTGGCGGTAGCGATGACTGCGCTCGCTCTCACGATCACTCTGCTCTTCGCGGCGAATACGCAAGCGGCAAGCTACAACCCCGGCTCTCCTCTCTCGACCGGCGGGAAGCTGGCTAGCGGTGTCGCCGTGAACCAATCGACCCACAACGTATATATCGCAAGCTGCGGCAGCGAAGAAGCATCGAAGTCATGTATCTTCGGCACCGGCGGGCTACAGGAGTTCAACGCCGCGGGTGCTGAACTCAGCTGTGCGCTTGAAGGCTCACCGAGCCATCCTTCGAGTGTGGCTGTGGATCCCGAAAACGGACATATCTATGTTTTCCAGCTCGCAAGTTCTTCCGGTTCGATCCTTACGTTCGGTGAGTCCTGTGGCGCGCAGTTGGGTGCATTCGCGATTGAAGTGACGGTCGCCAAAACTCCGCCGCAGCCCGCGATCGACTCTGCCGGCAACATCTATCTTCCCGTTCCGACTGCCAACAAGTTGCAGGAGTGTACGCCGGCTGGTGTTTGTACTGATCTCATCACGAGCGGTCTCACCAAGCCGGTGAGCGCGGCGTTTGACGCGTCGGGCGATCTCTTTGTCAGTGCCGGCGCCACCAGTTGCACAAACATCTCTGCAGGCAAGGTGCTTGAGTACAAGCCCAACGGTTCCGGCGGGTTCACCGAAGTCGGTGCGTTCGCGGGTCTGAATGGTACTGCTGGGCACGGCGAAGTCAGTACGGTCGCGGTCGATAAGAAGGCCGGACAGGTGTTTGTCGGGCGGGGTTGTGGTAGCACGTTCAGGGTAGAAAGGTATCGTGCTGGTGGCGGGAAACTCGACGAATTCGGGTCCGGACTGTTCGAAGTCGGCGGCACCCAGATCTACAATCAGCTCGCGATCGATGAATCCAGCGGGAAGGTCTACGCTGACGATAATGGTCACCAGGAGGTCCAGGCGTTCGGTTACGGTGGTCCGGCGTTGCTTTCGCTGGGGACGAGTGTGGTGGGTGAAGGTTCGGTTGTGTGCGAAGTGGAAGGTCATGAAGAACCTTGTGCTGCTGAGTATGAAACCGGGACCGAAGTAACGCTGAAGGCGCTCAAAGGGGCTCATTCGAGCTTTGTGAAGTGGAGTAACGCGACTGGTTCAGCCGAAGCGTCCTGCAAGAACAAAACGACGAGCACGTGTACGTTCACGATCTCTTCTGCCAGTACCGTGCAGGCTGAATTCGTGGGGTTGCCTACGCACACGTTGCAGGTCACCGTCACAGGGTCGGGTAAGGTCAGCGAAGCGGTGGGCTCCCCAGCGCCGATGTCCGGTTCGATCTCGAACTGCACCTCGGCGGGTGGCGTGAGTTGCTCGGCTGAATACTACGAAGCTGAGGAACCAGAACTCGAAGCTACGGCTGAACCTAACAATCATTTGGAAGGGTGGAGTGTTAGTGGGGCCGCGAGCACTACCTGTAGCGGTGAGACATCGCCCTGCAAGATCCAGGTCGGAACGACAAACGTCACGGCAGGGGCTAGCTTCGCGCTTTCCGGCTCTCAGTTGACAGTCGAAAAGGGTGGTAGTGGCACGGGAACGGTAACGAGCGTGCAGAGCGGACTGGGATTCGAAGCGATCGCTTGTGGCCTGCACTGCTCTGAACTGTTTGCGCCTGCGACGGTAGTCGAACTCGCTGCGACCGCGGGAGAACACAGCGAGTTCACGGGATGGACTACCAGCGAAGGCAACCCCGGTAGTTGCACGGGTATGACTTCGCCGTGTGTGGTGACGATCTCCGAAGCGACCAAGCTCAAAGCCGACTTTGAGCTTGAAACAGAGGCGCTGACAGTCAACACCTCGGGTCCGGGCAGCGTGGAATGCGAATTCGCTCACAGCGGAAGCTACGGACCGTGTTTTTTTTTTTTTTTTTTTTTTTTTTTTTTTTTTTTTTTTTTTTTTTTTTTTTTTTTTTTTTTTTTTTTTTTTTTTTTTTTTTTTTTTTTTTTTTTTTTTTTTTTTTTTTTTTTTTTTTTTTTTTTTTTTTTTTTTTTTTTTTTTTTTTTTTTTTTATTCTCTTACATTCTACATTTCTTTTTCTTTCTTCTTTTTTTTTTTTTTTAAATTACGAGCCCGCAGCCATACGGGACGAACGTGAAGGTGAAAGCAACCCCGAACGCTGGTGCTGAAGTGGGCTCGCTGTCGGGCACCGGCTCGGCAGGAGCGTGTTCCACGGGCGGGTGCGAATTCGAAATTAGGCAGGCGAGTAGTGTCACTGTCGCGTTCGTGGCGGAATCGGAGGTGTTGACGGTCAATGTTTCGGGTCCGGGTAGCGTGGAATGTGAATTCGCGCATAGCGGTACCTACGGTGCTTGTACGAGCCCGCAACCGTTTGGCACGAACGTGAAAGTGAAAGCGGCCGCGAGCATGGGTGCTGAAGTGGGCTCGCTGTCGGGTACCGGCTCGGCAGGAGCGTGTTCTACGGCCGGGTGTGAGTTCGAAATTAAGCAGGCTAGCAGCGTCACGGTCGCGTTTACGGCGGAATCGGAGGCGTTGACGGTCAACGTTTCGGGTTCGGGTAGCGTGGAATGCGAATTTGCGCATAGCGGTAGCTACGGACCGTGCACTAGCCCCCAGTCATACGGAACGGACGTGAGCGTGAAAGCGACCCCCGACATCGGTGCTGAACTGGCGTCCTTGTCGGGTACAGGGTCCGCGAACGGCTGCTCCACTGGTGGCTGTGAGTTTGAAATCAAGCAGGCTAGCAGCGTCAATATTGGGTTTGCTGTGATCGCTAACCCTTCGACGCTGACCATCGTCAAGGGTGGCAACGGCAAAGGGACAGTCACGAGTCTCGCGCCGCACACCGGCATCATCTGCGGGCTCGCGTGTGAAGAAGCGCACGCGAGCTTCGAAGAAGGCGAAACGGTAGTACTGGAAGCATCGGCGCAATCGGGCTCGATGTTCGCTGGTTGGATCGGCTGCCGCCATCTCACTGCCACGACCTGTCAAGTCAAACTCGACGAACCCGAAACCGAAGCGACCGCCGTGTTCCTCATCGAAGGCAAAGAAGGAACAGAAGGCAAAGAAGGACTCGAAGGCAAAGAAGGCAAAGAAGGAGCCACAGGTAAAGAAGGGCCCGAAGGTAAAGCAGGCAAAGAAGGCAAAGACGGCAAAGAAGGAACAGAAGGCAAAGAAGGAGCCGCGGGCAAAGAAGGACCCGCTGGTAAAGAAGGCACTGCGGGAAAAGAAGGAGCTGCTGGTAAAGAAGGGACTGCGGGTAAAGAAGGCGCTAAAGGCGCGCCCGGTGCGCTTGGTAATCCCGGCTTCCCGGGCGCTCAGGGAGAACAGGGCCCTGTCGGTCCCATCGGCTCGGCCGGTGCGGCGGGCGCTCAGGGCGTCAAGGGTGATACGGGCGCTGCCGGCGCGGCAGGTCCCGCCGGTGCGCAGGGCAAGGAAGGCCCTGCCGGCCCGGCAGGCAGGGTTACGTGCAAGATCACACAGACGGGCAAGACGAAGGCGAAGGTGACCTGCACCGTCAAGTACACCGTCTCGGCGAAGTCCTCGGCGCTACCCGACACGTTGCGCTGGGTGCTCGTAGCCCACGGGCGCGTCGTCGAGCACGGTAAGAGCAGGGGAGCGCCTCGTATCAAGCTCGGATCCTTGCGCCGCGGTCACTACACGCTCTACCTCCAAGGCCAGCACAAAGGGACGGTGATCCATGTCGGCTGACGCAACCACAGCGACCGAGCGCAGCGAGCTGCAGAGAAAGGGGAAGCTGACGATGACCCATGCACGGCGTACATGTGGGACCGGCGTCTTGGCGTCACTGATCCTAGCGGTAGTTGCTTGTGTGTTGTTGTCCTACGCGACGGCCGCGCTTGCCGACTACCAACAGGTCCCTGAGCACTTCGGGGTGAGCGGGGAAGCCGAACAGATAGAGAACGCGCACGCGATCGCGATCAACACGAGCGGCGCGGGCGGCGTCGAACCGGGGAGCTTCTATGTCGTGGGGAAAAATACGCGGGTGTTGCGCTTTGGGCCTGGCGGTGAAGGCGAAGCGCCACCCTTTCGCGAAGCTTGGGGTTGGGGCGTGGGCAATGAAGCGAGCGAATATCAGCGTTGTGGGCCGGCACTGGTGACCGACGAAGCCCAGCACGCCTTCCATACCTGCACGGCTCCCAACGAAGGGCGCGCCGGCGGGGAAGAGAGTGGCCATTTCGACTCTCCAACGGGGGTGGCGGTCGACCAGTCGACCGGGAACGTCTATGTTCTGAATGAAAATCCTGAATTCGCGCGACAGCGTGAACATCATCTTGTCGAGGTGTTCAGTGCCACCGGGACGGCGGTCGGGGAAGGCTTCGGTGATGCGGGGGTCAAGTCGCCGCTGGAATCGATTGCCGAAGGTCCGGCGAAGGTGCACCGCGTATTGTCGGAACTCGGCGCGATTGCAGTCGATGAAGATGGCGTCGTCTACCTCACCGATGAAGACTACAACGGGGTGGCGAGCCCGCAGTCTCGGGTGATGAGCTTCAAGCCGCAGAGCCCGGGCGACTACGAACACTATGTCTACGCGGGCCAGCAAAATGACATCGTGACCGGCAACACGGCACCGTTCACTCGACTGGGACTGGTCGGAGCAAATCGACTGGTGGCGGCAAGCGAAGGGACGGTCCGTGAGTACACACGTGGGACCGGCACTACGCCGATCCTGATCTGCAGCCTGGCGGTGAGCGGGCAACTCCAAGCGATGACGGTGAACTCGGTTAGCGGGGAAGTCTTCTTCTTCACTCACGCGGACCGCAAGATTCACAGGCTGGAAGCCTGCGACGAAGGGACCAGGACATTCAAAGAAGCGCAGGCGGCGCTGAAACCGGAACCGGAAACGAACAAAATATATGGGTTGGCGGTGAACCCGGGGCTGGCGTGGGGTTCGTCGCGCCCGGCAGGCACCCTTTACGGAGTCGACGGCGGAGAACATACCAGTCCGGCTATCCAGCTCGGGATCGGTGATGTCTTTGCTCTTTCGCAGGCGTTTTCGCCTGAAGTAGTGTCGGAGTCGGTGGCTGATACGAGTACGGTATCGACGACGCTGGAGGCGTCGATCGATGCGCGCAACTTCACTACCACCTATGCATTCCAGTATCTGACTGAGGAAGCCTTTGAGGCGAACGAACCGAATGAGCGCCAGTCGCTGACGGTCAAGGCTACGGGCGGCTTGTTGAGTCTGGGCTTTGAAGGGCGCCGGCTGGGTGGCGCCTTCAGCGCTGATCTCAGCACCGGCTCCAAAACCCTCGAAGGCCTTGTAACCGCGAAAGGTCTTGCGGATGTTCATGCTGCCAATGGCACTGCGAATCTGAGCGGAACGGTGGGGGAGGGCACGGTGATCTCGGGCTCGAAAACATTGACCGCGGTCACCGCGAGCGAAGGCACTTTCGTGGTCGGTCAGACCGTCAGCGGCGCAGGCATACCGTCGGGTACGACGATCCTTACGGTCTCGGGGTCGGAAGTGACCATCTCCGCTGCCGCGACCAAGTCGCTTGCTAACACGCCGGTTCGATCGGGAACCACAACCCTTACCTCGCTTAGCGTCAACGAAGGTGTTTTCGAAGCCGGAGAGGTAATCTCAGGCACAGGCATCCCCGTCGGGACTACGATCAAGACCGTCGGTGCGGGCGAATTGACGCTTTCTGCGCCTACCGAAAAGCCGGGTGTCACGGTAGCGATCAGCGCAGGCTCCACCACCCTCACCGGCGAGGTTGCCAGCGAAGGAGCCTTCGAAGCTGGAACCCCGATCTCCGGCGCGGGCATCCCCTCCGGTACCACGATCACCGCTGTGCATCCAGGGTCGCTGGTGATCTCCCAAGCCCCAACCCAGCCCGGGTCCGCGGTCGCGATCTCCTCCGATGGTCCCGCACCCCTGGCGGTCGGGGAGAGCGTCGAAGGCCCAGGCATCCCCGCCAATGCGAAGATCGTCGCGATCGAAGCGGGGAAGCTGACGCTCTCAGCCCCAGCTGAATCCACTGTTTCCGGCGCGCATCTGCGCGCGGGACTGCCCTTCAACGACGACGCCGCCGGCGTCCAAAGTGCCCTGGAAGGCCTCCCAACGGTCGGTGAGGGCAATATCGCTGTCTCCGGTGGCCCCGGTGATGAAACAGGCTCAAGCCCCTACGAGATCGAATTCACAGGCTCTTTCACAAACCAGAACCTCCCCGCATTGGAAGTAGATGCTTCTGGTCTGAGCGGTGGTCCCGCCACTGCGACCGTTGCCACGCTTCATGACGGTGGTGGGGGCTTCGCTCATGGTGCTCTGGAAGTCCCGGTGGGCGGCGGAGAAATCGCAAGCACCGGCGTTGGCGGCGCTGCGGTCGGGATCTCCGGTCTGGCTCCGGGCACTGCCTACCGCTATCGGGTGGTGGCGAGCAGCAAATGCAGAGGGCTGCGTGAACCGCTCTGCGAAATCGTCGGAGGGGCGGCGTCCTTCGATACCTATCCGTCGTTTGCGGCGGGTCTGCCCGATGGTCGTGCCTACGAGCTTGTCTCTCCGGCAGAAAAGGATGGTGGGGAGGCGTTCCCCGCCGACCCGCGCTGGAGCAGCTGCCTGCAGGCCGAACCATGCAAGCCTCCGGGTTTGGCCATCAAACAGCTCTTTCCGATGCAGAGCGCCCCGGACGGTGACGCCGTCGCCTTTATGGGCCTCCCGTTCTCGCCCACCGGAGGCGCTGGGGTCTTTAACTCCTATATCTCGCGTCGTACCGCAACGGGCTGGCAGACCACTGCCATGAGCCCAGCCCTCCAGACGCTCAATGCCACGGGCACCCTCGCTTACGACGATCAGCTCGATGAGGGCTTGATCGCTCAGGAAAGTCCACAGCTTTCTCCGAACGCTCCGGTTGGATATCCCAACTTCTATCTCCAGAACGCCGCGGACCCCACCGCGCTTGAACCGGTGTTGGGCACGGCGCCGCCACACCGCTCTCCGGGCCTGAGCTCGCTCATACTCGAATACGCAGGCCACACTCCCGACTTCTCGACACAGCTCTTTGCCGCCAACGATGCGTTGAGCAAAGGGAGCGCCTTCGCTCCTGAACCGCCGGACCCCGGGCAGACCGGACGCGACCTCTATGAGTTCCACACGGGAGGACTGGCGCTGGTCAACGTGCTACCCGGCAACGCCACGATCGCGACGGGTGCCGCGTTTGCCTCGGCCTCTCCGGACACCCACGCTATCTCCACCGACGGGCGGCGCGTCTACTGGCACGTCGGCTCAACGCTCTACGTCCGTGAAGACGGCGAGAGTACCCGTGAAGTCAGGCACCCAGGGACGTTCCTCACCGCCTCCGAAGACGGCCTTGAGGTACTGCTCTCAGACGGCTGCCTGTATTCGCTGCAAACCGAAGCCTGCACCGATTTGACCGAGGGCGAAGGAGGCTTCCGGGGAATCGCGGGGCAAAGCGAAAACCTCTCGCATGTTTACTTTGTCGATACAGCGGTCCTCCCGGGCTCGGGTGAAAACGAGCGCCATGAAGTGCCCCCGGCAGGCCATAACAACCTCTATCTGTATCAACAGGGAGTCGGGACGCGCTTCATCGTCACCTTGCCGGCGTCTGATAACGCCGGCGGGGGGCCTCCTCTTGCCGACTGGGACGCGGCCCCCGGTGTACGCACTGCCGAGGCGAGCCCAGGAGGACGCTATCTTGCCTTCGGTTCGACTGCGCGTCTGACCGGATATGACAACGTCGGGACATGTGCAAAGGAGGAATCTGGCAGTGAAACTGTGCTGGTCGAATCGCCCTGTGCTGAGGTCTTTCTCTATGACTCCCAGAGCATGGGGCTGACCTGTCCGTCCTGTAACCCGACGGGTGAAGCGCCGCGCGGTGACTCGACCCTGCGTAGGATCGACGCGTCCCCTGGATGGTTTCCACAACCACGCTATCTGACGGATGCTGGCCGTCTCGTGTTCGATAGTGGCGACCGGTTGTCTGCGGCGGATTCGAATGGTCGCGTCGAAGATGTGTACGAGTATGAGCCGGCTCGTGGTCCTGGTGAGCCTGACGGTGACACGTGCGAACGGGCGGCGGGTTGTGTGTTGTTGATCTCGTCGGGGACCGGGTCGGTCGATTCGAACTTCTTGGCGATGGATGAAACCGGGGCGAACGTGTTCTTCACGACTCGCGAACGGCTCGCGCCGCAGGACAAAGACGAACTGATAGATGTCTATGATGCTCGCGAAGGTGGCGGTTTCGTTTCGCAGAGTGAAACTCAGCGTGTGGAATGCCAGGGCGAAGCGTGCCAGGCCACGCCGGCGCCGCCGTTGTTCGCGACTCCGGGCAGCGCGACGTTCTCCGGGCCGGGGAACCTCCTACAACCACCCCTGGCGGGCAATCCAGCGCCTGCTGCGAAACCGAAGAAGGTCGTTGGCGGCAGTGAAGCGCTGGCGAAGAAGTTGCGGGTATGTCGCCGAGATCGCTCCAAGCGCAGGCGCGTCACTTGCGAAAAGTGGGCGCGCAAGACAGCGCATCGCGCGCGAGCTACACAGCGCTTTGAGAAGGGAGGCAAGCGATGAGTACGCGAGCGATGTTTGCCGCACGCACACGAATGGGTGCGGGCGTGTTGGTGTTGTTGGTGTGTTTGGTGGTGATGGTCGTGTCGCTTGGTGTTGGTGTTGTCTCTGCGAGCGCGCAGTTTGGTTTCAAGGCGGGTTCGGTGAGCATGACGTTCGAAAATGCTGAAGGCCTTGATGTAGTGCCGCAGGCATCCTCCCACCCCTATGCCTTTACCCTCGCTTTCAAGCTGAATGTCGACTCCGAAGGGCACTCCGAAGGCGGCGAAATGCGCGATGTCTTGATCGATCTCCCGCAGGGTATGTCTGGTGATCCGTTGGCAGTTCCGCGCTGTCCCCGCCAGGACTTCGAGGGTAGCCGCCCGGACTGCGCCCCTGAGACGCAGGTCGGCGTCGTCAAAGTCCAGGTCCCTGGCCTTGGTTTGGTTGGTGGTCCGATCTATAATCTCGTCCCTCCACCGGGGCTGCCCGCGCAGCTCGGTTTCAGCGCGGTCGGTTTGAATGCTTTGCAGAACTTTTCGCTGCTGAGCGAAGCCGGCTATGGCCTGCGCTCCTTCACCAACGGTATTCCGTTGGAAGTGACTTCGCTCACCGCGACGATCTGGGGTGTACCCGCCAACGCCGGACACGATGCCCTGCGTGGTGCCCTGGCCGCGAAGGGCGGCGGCCCGCCGGTCGCATCTACCGCGCGTGAACTGGCCTTCCTGACTGTGCCCGCGAGTTGTACCGCGCCGATCCTTACCACGATCTCGATCGACTCTAACCTCAACCCGGGCCATTATCTTTCTGCGACGGCGCAGTCACTGGGTGCGGCTGCTAATCCTGCACCGTTGCTTGGCTGCGGCACGGTGCCGTTCAGTCCGAGTGTGGCAGCACAGCCGACGAGCCGTAACGCGGGTAGCCCCAGCGGTCTTGACTTCGAACTGTCGCTTCCTGATGAAGGTTTGTTGAATCCTGGTGGTATCGCTGAAACGCAGCCCTCGAAGGTCGTGGTCGCGCTACCAGAGGGGTTTACCGCTAACCCGTCGTTCGCTGAAGGGATAACGGGTTGCTCAGAAGCGCAATATCAGAGCGAGCAACTCGAAACCCAGCCTGGTGCGGGGTGTCCGGAAACCTCGAAGCTGGGGTCCGTGATCGCGAAAACACCATTGATCGAAGAACCCGTCGAAGGATCCCTGTACTTGGCGGAACCGTATAAGAACAAGTTTGGTTCGCTGTTGGCGATCTATATGGTCCTGCGTGCTCCTGAACGTGGTGTGTTGATCAAGCAGGCCGGGCACGTCGAACCGAACCCTGTTAGCGGGCAGCTCGTGACGACTTTTGAAGGGCTACCGCCGTTGCCGTACAGCACCTTCCACCTGCACTTCCGTGAAGGTGCTCGTGCGCCGTTGGCGACCCCGCCGACATGCGGTCAGTTCAAGACCGTTACGGATCTCACACCGTTCTCCTCCAGCGTACCGGTGGAGCGCGACTCGTTCTTCACGATCGAACACGGTGAGGAAGGCGGAGCATGCCCCGCCGCGGGCACACCACCCTTTACGCCTGGTTTGAGTGCGGGGACGGCGAATAATGCCGCCGGCGCCTACAGTCCCCTCGACCTGCAGATCACGCGTAAAGACGGCGAACAAGAGATCACAGGCTTCACGACACAACTACCTGAAGGTCTCACAGCGAATCTGAACGGCATCCCGTTCTGTTCTGAAACACAGATCGCACTCGCGCGCTCCAAGACCGGAACGGCGGAGGAGACAGAACCCTCATGCCCCGCCGGGAGTCAGATCGGGCATACACAAGTCGGTGTCGGCGTCGGCACAGTCCTAGCCTATGCATCAGGGAAGCTGTACCTGGGTGGCCCGTTTGAAGGGGCGCCGTTCTCAATAGTCTCGATCAGTGCCGCGAAGGTCGGGCCGTTCGATCTCGGTACCGTCGTGGTGCACCTACCGCTCCAGGTCGATCCGGTCACTGCGAAAGTCAGTATCCCGCAGGGTCCTTTCGATCAGATCCCGCACATCATCGACGGGATCATCGTGCACGTCCGCGACATCCAGATCGAAGTCGACCGTCCGAACTTCACGAGCAACCCCACCAGCTGCGAAAGAACCACGTTCTCAGCAACCGTCTACGGGTCCGGACAAAACTTCTCAAGCCCCAACGATGATGTCCCCGCGAGCGCGAGTAGTCCGTTCCAGTCTGCTGGTTGTGCGAGCCTCGCGTTCAAACCACAGTTCAGTGCCACTACCTCTGGCAAGACCTCTAAAGCGGATGGTACGAGCCTGAACGTAAAGCTCACCGCTCCCGCCCAAGGCGCACAGAACGCTGGTCATGAGGAAGCAAACATCCATTACGTCAAAGTCGAACTACCCAAGCAACTACCCTCCCGTCTAACAACACTGCAGAAGGCGTGCACCGCCGCACAATTCCACACCAACCCCGCCGGTTGCCCCGCAGCCTCGGTCGTCGGGCACGGTAGGGCGGTCACGCCGATCCTGCCCATCCCGCTCGAAGGGCCCGCCTACTTCGTTTCGAATGGTGGGGAAGCATTCCCTAACCTCGTCCTCGTACTACAGGGGTACGGCATCACGATCGACCTCGTCGGTAGCACCTTCATTAGCAAAACAGGCATCACCTCAAGCACGTTCAAGACCGTTCCCGACCAGCCCGTCACTAGCTTCGAACTGATGCTCCCCTCTGGCCCCTACTCGGCACTGACCGCGATCGGGAACCCATGCACACAAAAACTGAGCATGCCAACCGAATTCATCGGCCAAAACGGTGTGCAAACGAAGCAGAACACCCCTCTCGCGGTCACTGGGTGCCCGAAGGTCAAGGTCCTGACCCGCGCGCAGAAGCTCGCGCTCGCACTGAAGGCCTGCCACAAAAAACCGAAGGGCAAGAAGCGCCAAGCCTGCGAACGCGCCGCTCGGAAGAAGTATGGGCCGCTGAAGAAAGCGAAGAAGAGCAGCAAGAGGAAGTAGGTCCGACCTCAAGGTGGGCGGTGAGAAGCTGCGCGAGTTTTCGCATCGCGACTCCGCGGCTTGTTCGCTTGCGCAGCTCGGCGCGATCGTCAGCGAACCAGCACACGCCGGCCGTTACGGCGGAATCAGCGACGATCGGGTCTTCGCGCGCGGGTGGTCCCTTTGTCGATCGCGTTATCGTGCGCTGCTCGTTCGAACTTTGCGGGGGCAAGCGAGTCGCGCGAATGTCTCGTGGTCGATGGGCGCTTGCTGGAGCCGTTTTGGACGGGTGGGGTGTTGAACATGACGGTTCGCTCTTGACAAGGCATTGTGTATGCGTTATGTTCTTGTTGTCATTGGTGTTCCAGAGGGGGATGCCGGGGCGTCGATAGGTCGAGTTTGGGTCGGGCCCTCCTGGGTTGGCTTCAAGCGCTTGACAGGGGATTGGTTTTGTTGGGGAGAGGGAGCTGGATCGCATGAAGAGGGGTTGTTTTCGCGTGAGTTTTTCGGGGACAGACGTGTCGAGGGTCAGCGTGCGCTCAGAGGGCGCCGTAGGTAGATGCGTCAGCAGCGCTGACACATCTCTCTCTCTCTCTCTCTCTCTTGCCCGGATCTTCTAGGCCAGGAGCCTAGTTCTGGCGCCGTTCGCGGCGCCGAGCGTCACTCTCTAGGAAGTACCTGCCGCGCCTGTGAGCGCGGTATTCGTCGTTCTCGCGCGGATCGGCGTAGCGGTCTTGCGTGCGAGACGTCTCGTGGTGTTGCGTGCGAGACGTGGTCGCGAGGCACGCGAGCTTGGGCGGTGAATCGTGCCGTCTAGCAAGAGCCTTCCCGTGGAGGGTGATCGTCGCCGTGCTTCCACAGCGAATGCGGCAAGCATTCGTGGTGGCAGATCGCGTGAAGCCCGCGCGCACGTCAGCGAGGTGCAGCGCGCGCGGATGCTGGCTTCCGCGGCGTATGTGCTGGCCGAGGACGGGTATGAGCGGATGTCCGTCGCGCGTGTAACCCATGGCGCCCGGGTGTCGCGACGCACGTTCTATGACGTCTTCGAGGATCGCGAGGACTGTTTCCTGGCCGTGTTCGAGGACGCGCTCGCGCGCCTATCCCAGCGCGTGATCGACGCCTACCAGGGGCTGGAGGGTCGCGATTGGTGTGAGCGGGTGCGCAACGGTCTGCAGGCGCTGTTGACATTCTTCGACGAGGAGCCCCAGCTCGCGAAGCTGCTGGTGGTTGACGCGTTGCGCGCGGGGCCGCACGTGTTGCAGCGCCGCGCGGAGGTACTCGCGCGTGTCGCTGTCGCGATCCAGGACAGTGGCGCGAAGGCGTGCAGAGATCGCGAGCAGCTATCGCCGCTGACGGGGGAGGGGGTTGTGGGTGGTGTGCTCGGTGTGATCCACACGCGTCTCTCCGCAAGGGATCCCAGGGCGCTGCTTGAATTGCTCAACCCCTTGATGGGCGTTGTCGTGCTGCCGTATCTGGGGCCCGTGGCAGCGCAAAACGAGCTGTCGCGCACAGATCCGAAGCCTGTAACCAGGCGTCAGGTGAGATCTCGCCCGGCGCGCGGCACGAGCAATTCGATCTCGTCACGACAGGATCCCCTGGCCGATCTACCGATGCGCTTGACCTACCGCACGCTGTGTGTCCTTGAAGGCGTCGCGGCGCGTCCCGGCGCAAGCAACCGCGAGGTCGCCGATCTCGCCGGGATCACCGACCAGGGCCAGATCTCAAAGCTCTTGACGCGACTGGAGAAGCTGGGACTGCTTCGCAACACAGCCGAGCAGGGGCACCAGCCCACGGGCGAGCCCAACGCCTGGCGTCTCACCACGCGCGGGGTGGAAGTGCAACAGGTGACCTGTATCGGCTTGATCGACGGCAGCCGGAAGGGGACCAAGCGATGAACGCTCTCGTATTTCAATCGACGACCAACGCAGACCAAGGAGCCAACCACGTGAATTCGCGCACGCAGGCACCCGCCATCGGATCGACCCGCCGCCAGGCCACCGGCCGCGGCCGTATCTTCCGTGGGATTGACGCCACCCGTGCGTCCCTACCCCGTACCGGCGGAAGTGGTGCGCGCTCGGCCGGGCTCGGAGCGGTGGCGATGATTGTATCTACAGCTTTCCTTGTGTTGTTGATCGTCCCTGGCATTGCCTCCGCGGCGAGTCCCAAACACCCGTTCCAGGGTGTCTTTGGTTTGGTTGCTCAGCCGGCTTTTGCGTTGCCGGAGGGTGTGGCTGTCGAGCAGTCTAACGGTGATGTGTTTGTAATTGATCAGGGCGGTAATGAGAAGCAGAAGGTTGTGCTGACTGGTCTTACCAGCGAATCCTCTGAATTCGTGCTTGGTAATCTGCATCCGACTCCTGCTTGTGCTTTGTCTTCGACTGCGGCGATCACGTACAGCAGCGTCGGTGCTACCCGCAAATCGCGGATCAAGGCCGCTTTGGGCGCCGGTTGTGGGGGTGAAGCGAACTTCGAATCGACTACGGCGGCGTCGCCGGTGGTCACTTTTCAGGGTGGATACGCGAATCAGGCCCAGCCGTTGATGAGTTGTGTGGTGGTGTCCGGTGGTGGTTCATGCTCGGTCGAACGCCAGGCAGGCGGCCATAAGTCCGGTGTCTATCGCTATAACGAAGAAGGCGAGCCGGCCGAATTCTCTGCCACCCACTCCAACGTTCTCGACGAAGGTGCTGCTTTCGGGGCCAAGGAAAAGGTGCAGGTCGCGATCGACGAATCGGGGGCCGCCCCCAGCGGCAACATCTATGTCGCGGCTGGCGGTAGTCAGCCGGTCAAGATGTATAAGAGTACTGGTGTTGAAATCCCCGCGCTGGCGAAGTTCAAGGAAGGGTCTACCGCTACGGGCGCGGAAGTCGCGTTCGGGGAAGCTTGTGGTGTCGCGGTCGATTCCTCGGGGAATATTTATGTGGGTGATCACGGTGGCGAAGTCCACAAGTACGTGCCGTCGAGTATTGAACCCGTAGCCGCGAACAACACCGCCAACTTCTCCGCGCCCGGTGTTTGCTCGCTCGCCGCCGGTGCTGGCCCTAGCAATGGTTGGATCTTCGCTGACCAAGGCGCCAACGTAGCCAAGCTGAGCGCGACCACGGGCGCTGATGCCTACGAAATCACGGGGACCAATGCCACGACGGTCAGCGTCGATCCGGGCGACGGCCATCTCTACACCGCTGCTGGCGGGTTCAAAGAGTACGACGTCTCTGGTGCCAGCGAAGCAAAAGTGGTCTCGTCCACGACGGTCGCCGGTGGTCTCGCCGCGGGCATCGCCGTGAACCGTGCCAACGGCAACGTCTACTACACCAAAAACGCCACCTTCCCCAACATAGAAGTATTCGCGCCGGTCGTCGGACACCACTTCCAGGAAGTCTTTGGTTTGGTTGCTCAGCCGGCTTTTGCGTTGCCGGAGGGTGTGGCTGTCGAGCAGTCTAACGGTGATGTGTTTGTAATTGATCAGGGCGGTAATGAGAAGCAGAAGGTTGTGCTGACTGGTCTTACCAGCGAATCCTCTGAATTCGTGCTTGGTAATCTGCATCCGACTCCTGCTTGTGCTTTGTCTTCGACTGCGGCGATCACGTACAGCAGCGTCGGTGCTACCCGCAAATCGCGGATCAAGGCCGCTTTGGGCGCCGGTTGTGGGGGTGAAGCGAACTTCGAATCGACTACGGCGGCGTCGCCGGTGGTCACTTTTCAGGGTGGATACGCGAATCAGGCCCAGCCGTTGATGAGTTGTGTGGTGGTGTCCGGTGGTGGTTCATGCTCGGTCGAACGCCAGGCAGGCGGCCATAAGTCCGGTGTCTATCGCTATAACGAAGAAGGCGAGCCGGCCGAATTCTCTGCCACCCACTCCAACGTTCTCGACGAAGGTGCTGCTTTCGGGGCCAAGGAAAAGGTGCAGGTCGCGATCGACGAATCGGGGGCCGCCCCCAGCGGCAACATCTATGTCGCGGCTGGCGGTAGTCAGCCGGTCAAGATGTATAAGAGTACTGGTGTTGAAATCCCCGCGCTGGCGAAGTTCAAGGAAGGGTCTACCGCTACGGGCGCGGAAGTCGCGTTCGGGGAAGCTTGTGGTGTCGCGGTCGATTCCTCGGGGAATATTTATGTGGGTGATCACGGTGGCGAAGTCCACAAGTACGTGCCGTCGAGTATTGAACCCGTAGCCGCGAACAACACCGCCAACTTCTCCGCGCCCGGTGTTTGCTCGCTCGCCGCCGGTGCTGGCCCTAGCAATGGTTGGATCTTCGCTGACCAAGGCGCCAACGTAGCCAAGCTGAGCGCGACCACGGGCGCTGATGCCTACGAAATCACGGGGACCAATGCCACGACGGTCAGCGTCGATCCGGGCGACGGCCATCTCTACACCGCTGCTGGCGGGTTCAAAGAGTACGACGTCTCTGGTGCCAGCGAAGCAAAAGTGGTCTCGTCCACGACGGTCGCCGGTGGTCTCGCCGCGGGCATCGCCGTGAACCGTGCCAACGGCAACGTCTACTACACCAAAAACGCCACCTTCCCCAACATAGAAGTATTCGCGCCAGCAGCCGAGCACGCGGTCACGGTCACGGTCACCGGGTCGGGCAAGGTCAGCCAGAGCGCTGCTTCGGTGAGCGCGACGCCCCCGGTCTCCGGTTCGGTTTCCGAATGCACCTCCGCGGGAGGCGCCAACTGCACGGCTACCTATTTCGCTGGTGACGAACCCGAACTCGAAGCAGTCGCCGAACCCAACAGCGCCTTCGCTGAATGGACCGCCGTTGAACACGCCGCGAGCACGACGTGCGCCGGCACCGCGACGCCTTGCAAGATCACGCTCAAGTCCGAACCCGGCGCCGAAGACGTCACCGCCCAAGCAAAGTTTGAACTGGGTGGTTTTCCGCTCGCGATCGAAAAGGAAGGCAGCGGCGGGGTGACCGTGACGAGCGTGCAGAGCGGTCTCGGTCTGGAAGCGATCGCCTGCGGTGTGCATTGCTCTGAACTGTTTGCGCCGACCACGATGGTCGAACTGACCTCGACGCCGAAAGTGGGCAGTCAGTTCACTGGTTGGAGCGCGACCGCGGGTAACCCCGGTTCGTGTACGGGTACGACCTCGCCGTGCATCGTCACGATCGGCGAAGCGATCACGTTGAGGGCGGCTTCGACGCTCGAATCGGAGACGCTTGCGGTCAACGAATTCGGTCCGGGTAGCGTGGAATGTGAATTCGCGCATAGCGGGAGCTATGGGTCTTGTACGAGCCCGCAGCCATACGGCACGAGCGTCAGCGTAAAGGCAACGCCGAGCACGGGTGCTGAACTGAGCACGCTGTCGGGTACCGGCTCCGCGAGTGGCTGCTCGACGGGCGGCTGCGAATTTACGATCACGCAGGCCAGCAGCGTGACGGTCGCGTTCGCGGTCGAGTCGGAGACGCTCACGGTCAACGAATCAGGCCCGGGCGCGGTGGAATGCGAATTCGCCCACAGCGGCAGCTACGGGTCGTGTACGAGCCCGCAACCATACGGCACGAGCGTCAGCGTAAAGGCAACGCCGAGCACCGGTGCTGAACTGAGCACGCTGTCGGGTACCGGGTCGGCGAGCCTGTGCTCGACGGGCGGCTGCGAATTCACGATCACGCAGGCCAGCAGCGTCACGGCTGCATTCGCGGTCGAGTCGGAGACGCTCACGGTCAACGAATCAGGCCCGGGCGCGGTGGAATGCGAATTCGCGCACAGCGGTAGCTATGGAACGTGTACGAGCCCGCAACCGTATGGCACCAACGTGAGCGTGAAGGCGACCCCGGACACGGGTGCTGAACTGAGCTCGCTGTCGGGTACCGGGTCGGCGAGTGGCTGCTCGACGGGCGGCTGCGAATTTACGATCACCCAGGCCAGCAGCGTCACGGTCGCGTTCGCGGCCGAGTCGGAGACGGTTGCGGTCAACGCGTCGGGTCCCGGTAGCGTGGAATGCGAATTCGCGCACAGCGGCAGCTATGGGTCGTGTACGAGCCCGCAGCCATACGGCACGAACGTGAATGTCACGCCCGTCCCGGACACGGGCGCCGAACTGACCTCGCTCTCAGGTACCGGCTCCGCGAGCGGCTGCTCGCTCAGCGGCTGCGAATTCGAAATCAAGCAGGCAAGCAGCGTGACCCTCGAATTCGCCGCGATCGCGAATCCCTCGACGTTGACGGTCTTCAAGGGCGGCAACGGCAAGGGCACCGTCACGAGCCTCGCGCCGCACACCGGCATCACGTGCGGCCCCACCTGCGAAGAAGCGCATGCGAGCTTCGAAGAAGGCGAAACGATCGAACTAAAAGCAGCCGCCGAAACGGGTTCGGTGTTCGCGGGCTGGATCGGCTGCCGCCACATCACCACCAGCACCTGCCAGGTCAAACTCGGCACCGCTGAAGTCGAAGCGACCGCCATCTTCCTGATCGAAGGCAAAGAAGGAACCGAAGGTAAAGAAGGACCAGCAGGCAAAGAAGGAACCGAAGGTAAAGAAGGCGCTACCGGTAAAGAAGGTGTTGCAGGCAAAGAAGGCACCGCCGGTAAAGAAGGACTAGCAGGCAAAGAAGGCACCGCCGGTAAAGAAGGACCAGCAGGCAAAGAAGGCACCGCCGGTAAAGAAGGTGTTGCAGGCAAAGAAGGCACCGCCGGTAAAGGGGGGGCAACCGGTGCGACCGGTGCGCTGGGTAACCCCGGCTTCCCAGGCGAACAAGGCGAACAGGGTCCCGCCGGCAGTCCCGGCGCGTCGGGTGCTCAGGGCGCCAAGGGCGATACGGGTTCCCCCGGCGCTCAGGGTCCCGCTGGCGCGCAGGGCAAGGAAGGTCCCGCGGGCCCGGCTGGGAAGGTCACGTGCAAGGTCACACAGAAGAAGGGCAAGAAGGCGACGGTGACCTGCACCGTCAAGTACGCCCCCTCGGCGAAGTCCTCGGCGGTATCCCGAACGCTGCGCTGGGTGCTAGTGGGCCACGGGCACGTCATCGCGCACGGCAAGAGCAGGGGAGCACCACGCATCAGGCTCGGAGCTCTGCACCGCGGACGCTACACGCTCTACTTCCAAGGCCAGCCCAAAGGAACGGTGATCCATGTCGGCTGAAGCAAGCACCCACAGCACCGGGCAAACACAAATGACGACCTCGCTAAAAGGCAGGGCCCGAGCGCCGCGTCAGGACACCGCGCGCAGACGGGTATCGCCGCTGCGCCGAGCGGGCACGCTGCTCGTCGCGGCCGGGATGTTGCTGTTGGCGCCCGGTGTCGCACACGCTGACTATGAACAGGTCGGCAACTTCGCCAACGAAAGCAAAGAAGCCGCGCAGTTCGGCGGCATTCCAAGCGGCGGGGCGGTCAACGTCACCGGAGCCGGCGGCGTGGAACCGGGCAGCGTCTACTTCAGTATCGGCTCCTTTGGCAACCGCATAGTCCGCTACAGTCCAGCCAGCCAGTTCAGGGAAGCGTGGGGATGGGGGGTCACCAGTAAAGAAGGCCCGCTCAACGCCCAGTACGAACGCTGCGGCCCGGCGATAGGGACCGAATGCTATTCGGACGGGGGGCCCGGCGCGAATCCTACGGGAGAACCGGGCGAAGCGGCAACCTCCTACTGCGGTGCTGCCACCGACCTCGCGGGTGACCTCTACGTTCTCGATCGCGAGGGCGCCGGGCGAGTCTACGGTCCTGGTGGGGGGCTGCTTACCGAATTCAAGTTCAGCGGATTAGAACTCGAAACGTGCGGCCTGGCCGTCGACGCAAGCGGCGCGATCTACACGGTAGGACGCTCCACCAACCGAAGCCTTGAAACCGCCAGCGTGCAGAAGCTGGAACCCGTGGGTGCCGAATATCCGCCGACCGCCGCCACCAGGTACGTAACTGGTTCGACGATATACGGAAGCCGGGGCGTCCTGGCAGCGGCCCCCGATGAGGGCATCGGCTCCCTGGCAATCGATCCCGCCAACCAGCATCTCTATGTAACCGAAGCGGCGGGCGATGAGATGCAGGAGTTCAAAAAACCCGCAGAACCATTCCGGCTTGAATGTCGTGGACACGAAACCGCAACGTTGCCGGCGAACGCCGTTGCAGTCGAAATCAAGGCGGCGCTCGAAGCCGTGCCGGTGAGCTGCGGCACGGTCCACGTGTCCGAAGAAGGCGTCATCAACCCCGGCCACGACTTGCGTGTCACTTTCGAAGGTGTACTTGCGGACGATCCCGTCTCAAGGCTCCGGGTGATCAAGGCGGAGGGCAATGAAGAAGCCACCGAGCTGGCGAGCGGTTCCTCGGTGTCTCATATCTCCGTCTACGAAACGAATGGCACTCGCCTGAACACGATCGATCCCGGCATCTCTGGCGCCAGCTACTACGGCATCGGCGTCGACGGGTCGACGGGCGACATCTACGTTGCCGACAAGGCCCACGCGAAGGCCTACGTCCTGGGCTCGAGCGGCGCGCTCAAGACCGAAATCACCGGATCGGGCTGCGAAAAGGGCGCCTTCACCGAAATGGAAGCACCAGCCCTCGCCGTCGATCAGTCCAACGGCAACGTGCTCATCTCCGATGTGAAGGGACACGGCGTCGTCGACGAATTCGACAGCTCGGGCAATTGTATTCTGAGCGTGAATCGGCCCTTTGTGGAAGCCGGCCCGACCGCGATCGCGATCAACGATTCCGGCGGACTGAACAACGGTATCGCCTACGTCACCTCAAAGAACGGCACGGTCTCAAGCGTCTATGCCTACGCGCCCCCCCTGGGCTTCGCTCGCGTAGAACTCCCCGCTCTCTCGCACGAAGCACCGGGGGGAATGCAGACCCCTACGAGCATCGCTGTCGACCAGCAGACGGGGGACGTGTACGTGGCCAATCAGATCGAAGGCCACATGCGCCAACATGACCTGATCGAGGTCTACAACGCCGATGGGACAGAACTGATCGCCCATTTCGGCGATGCCGGGTCCGAAAGCGAAACCTTCGCGGCCAGCCCCGAAAAGATTCACTCCACCGGCTTTGTCAGGGGCATCGCGGTCAACGAAAGCGGCACGGTCTACCTTGCCGACGCGACCTCAGGGGGAAACCGGGTGATGTGCTTCCATCCCGAATCCTCTGGCGACTATCGTCACTATGTCTACTGCGGCCGCTCGCGAGATGTCGAAGTGAACAGCACTCGCCACATCGAAGATCTTGGCCTCGACGACGCGGGCAACCTGTATGTGGGAAACGAAGAAAGCTTCCGTGAGTTCTCCCTTGCCCGACCCTCTACGCCAATCTGCACCTACCTGACCAACTCTCAGGCGACTGCCATGACCGTGAACCAGGTGACGGGCGAAGTCCTCTATTTCGTGGGCTCGACCGACCGGCGGGTGCATCGGCTTACCGCTTGCGATCCGGCGACGGGGAAATTCAAGGAAGCCCAGACGCCCGGGACGACCGAACCGTCGACGAGGCATATTTACGCGATGGCGCTCAACCCCGATCGCGCGTGGGACGCGGAACGCCCGCGCGGCATCCTCTACGCGGCCGACGGCGAAAGACATGAAATCGAAGGGGTGGAGCACTACGGCATCGGGGACATCTTTGCTCCCGCCATCGTGCATCCCCCGACTGTGGAATCCGAGGAAGCGACTAAGACTCGCACGAGCTCGACCATCCTGAGCGCGACGATCAACCCTCACGGTTACGGGACCCACTACTTCTTCCAGTACGTGAGCGAAGCCGAATACCAGGCAAACACTCCCAGCGAACGCTTTGCTGGGGCAAGGGAAGTACCGATCGGGGGCGGGGAACTCGCCGGTAATACGGAGGGCCAGGCCTCAGCTGCGGTGAGCGGTCTCACTCCCGGTGGTGTCTACCGCTTTCGCGTTATAGCCAGCAGCATGTGTGACGTTGAAAGCGAGGAACCGTGTATCGTCGAAGGCGAGGCGGCGTCCTTCTCCACCTACCCGCTGCTCCCATCGGGCCTGCCTGACCACCGCGCCTACGAGTTGGTCTCTCCCGCGCAGAAGCAGGGTGGCCAGGTGATCCCGGCCGACTCAGCTGTGTCGAGCTGCATCGAAACCGGCCGCGGCTGCAAGTATCTGGGCAAGCCAGGTACCTTGGGGAACATCTTGCCGATGCAGAGCACGTCGGATGGCGAAGCGCTCGTCTATGAGGGATTCCCCTTCTCGCAGACCGAAGGCCCGGTCCTCTTTACCTCCTATCTCGCGCGTCGCACAGTGACGGGCTGGAGCACGACTGAGCTGGACCCCGCCCTGCAGAAGGAGGGCGACTCATCGGGTCACGTAGCCTTCGATGCGTCCCTCGGAAACGGCCTTCTCTATGAGGCCTCAAGAATCGGCACCGGGTCACCGACCGAAGACAACCTCTACGTCCAGGACACCGCGGAACCGCAGACGCTGGCGCCGCTCGTGACGGAGATGCCGCCCGACCGGGGCGAAAGCCTCCAGATCGTCTACGGTGGCAGATCTGCCGACCTTTCGCAGATCTTCTTCGCCGCCAACGGTGCTTTGACGAAGGCGACGCCCGTCGCCCCCGAACCATCCGACCCCGGCGCGTCGAAGAACGACCTCTACGAATGGCGGGAGGGCCGGTTCGCCCTCGTCAACGCGCTGCCCGGCAACTCGACGGTTGCCGCAGGGGCGTCATTCGCCTCGATCTCCCCCGACGCAAACGGCGTCTCCGTCGATGGGCGCAGGGTCTACTGGAAGGATGAAACCGGTCGACTCTACGTGCGCGAAGACGCCAATGTCACCCGCGAAGTCCGCCACCCCGGCCAATTTCTCAGCGCGTCCCCGGATGGCTCGCAGGCGCTGCTCTCCGACGGTTGTCTCTACGCTCTCACGACCGAAACCTGCACCGACCTAACCGAAGGCAAGGGCGGCTTCCAAGGGCTCGTCGGCCACAGCACCGACCTCTCCCACATCTACTTCGTCGACACCGAAGTGCTCGGTGGTGGTAAAGCGAGCGCAACTGGCGAGATCGCCGAAGCAGGCAAGGAGAACCTATACTCCTGGAGCGCCGGCACCAATACCTTTATCGCCCAGTTAGGCAACGAGACTCAGGAGGGGAAAGACTGGGCCGCCAATCCCGCCGAACGCACCGCCGAGGCAAGTCCGGACGGGCGCTTCCTCGCCTTCGCCTCGCAGATGAGCCTGACGGGATATGACAACGTGGGGCTCTGCGGGCGAGGAGAAGTGAACCTGGAAACCGGCCTGTACCCGCTTGCCGCCGCTCCCTGCAATGAGGCTTTCCTCTATGATTCGACTACCGGTCGTCTCACCTGTGCATCCTGCGATCCAACCGGCGCGGCGCCGGTGGGATCGACTACCTTGCGGCGGCTGGAAGGTTTTCCTGAACGATTTCCCCAGCCGCACTACCTGACCGACGAAGGTCGTCTTTACTTCGACAGTCAGGACGCGCTCGTTGCGCGTGATACCAATGGGGTCGAAGACGTCTACGAGTACGAGCCCAAGGGTGCCGGCGGGGAGGGCACCTGCGAAGCAGAAGCGGGCTGTGTCTTTTTGATCTCGGCCGGCAGCGAACCGTTCGACTCGAACCTGGTCGCAGTCGACGAAACGGGAAAGAACGTTTTCTTCGACACGCGTGATCAGCTGACGCTGAAGGACAAAGACGATCTGCTCGACATCTACGACGCTCGCGAAGGAGGTGGCATCCCGGCCGAAACAGAAACGGGTCGAGGGGAATGCCAGGGCGAAAGTTGTCAAGCGCCGGTATCGCCCCCGAACTACCGGACCCCTGCCTCCCAGGTCTTCGACGGCGCCGGCAACACGACCGTGCCGAAGCCGCAGACCGGCAACACGATCAAACAGAAATCGACGAAACACAAGAAGAAGCAGCCAACGAAGCACAAGAAGCAGCCAAAGAAGCGCAAGAAGCAGCCAAAGATAAACAGGCGTCACGCACGCAAGGCCAGCCGGCGGCCGCATCGACGCGCCGGGGGTCAGGACGTCCGAGCCGCCAAGACCCGTGAGGGAGGTGCCAAGTGAGCCCCGCCAAGCATACGATTGCTCTCGCTGTCCTGCTGGGGGCTCTCGCCGTACCGGCTGGCGCGCAAGCTGGCTTTGGCTTTGTGCCTGGTCAGACAACGGCACGTGCGCTGAACAGCAACGGCACGGTCGACGAACAGGCAAGCTCGCATCCCGGCAGCTTCGTTGTGCATTTCGAAATGAACACCGAATCCTCGGGTGAAGCCGAGGGCGGGGAAATGCGCGACGCCCTGGTCGACGCTCCGGCGGGTCTCGTCGGAAACCCGTCGGCGTTGCCGATCTGCACGCGCCAAGAGCTCGAAGAAGGTTGCCCGACCGACACCCAGGTCGGAGTTCTGCATGCAACGGTGCCCGGCGCGGGGGTAGTCACGGTGCCGATCTTCAATCTCACCCCGCCGCCGGGGGTGCCGGCGCTGTGGGGCGCCACACCCATCGGCCAACTAGTGTTGCAGTATGTTTCCCTTCGCACCGAAGACGGCTACGTCCTGCGCGTCTCCTCGGTCGACACCCCTCTCAAGATTACGGCGGTGACGGAGGCCATCTGGGGCGTACCGGCCGATCCGGTCAACGATCCCGAGCGCACCTGTGGGGGGGGTAAACTTGGCTGCGCATCGACGGCGCCGCGCGAGGCCTATCTGACGATGCCCGCGGCCTGCGACGCGCCGCTGAAGAGCACCGTGCAGGTCGACTCCAAGCTCGCCCCGGGCATCTTCACTGGCGAATTGCTCGAATCGCAGGACCTGGGAGGCAACACCGCTGCGCTTGTTGGCTGCGAAGCGGTGCCGTTCAGGCCCGAAATCGCGTCTCAGTCGACTACCAGGGATGCGGGCAGTCCCAGTGGTCTTGAATTTGAATTGAAGCTTCCCAATCAGGGCCTGTTGAGCCCGGGCGGTATCGCGGAAACGGAGCCCTCGAAGGTGACTGTGGCGTTGCCGGAAGGGTTTACCGCGAACCCGTCGTTCGCGGAAGGCATCGTTGGCTGCTCTGAAGCGCAATACCAGAGTGAGCAGCTCGAAACTCCGGAGGGGGGAGGGTGCCCGGAAGCATCGAAGCTGGGGTCGGTGATCGCCTCCACTCCTCTGCTCGAAGAACCGGCCGAAGGCTCGTTGTATCTGGCGACCCCGTATAAGAACCAGTTCGGGAGTCTGTTGGCGATCTATATGGTTCTGCGGGCGCGTGAACGTGGCGTGTTGATCAAGCAGGTCGGGCACGTCGAACCGAATCCCGTCACTGGGCAGCTGGTCACGACCTTCGAAAACCTGCCGCCGTTGCCGTATAGCGGTTTCCGTTTGCATTTCCGTGAAGGCGCGAGGGCGCCACTCGCGACCCCACCGACTTGCGGGGAATACAAGACTGTCGCCCAGCTCACGCCGTTCTCCTCGAATGAGCCGGTCGAACGGTTCGCTTCGTTTCAGATCGAACATGGTGTCGACGGTGGCGCCTGCCCGTCGGGCGGCACCCCGCCGTTCAGCCCTGGTCTGAACGCGGGAACGGCAAACAATGCCGCCGGCGCTTACAGCCCCCTCGACGTGCGTATCACGCGCAACGACGGCGAACAAGAGGTCACCGGGTTCACGACGCAACTACCGGAAGGGTTGACCGCGAATCTGAACGGCATCCCGTTCTGTTCTGAAGCGCAGATCGCGCTCGCGCGTTCGAAGACCGGGACGGCGGAGGAGGCCGAACCATCCTGTCCCGCCGCGAGCCAGATCGGACATTCACAGGTCGGTGTAGGGGTCGGGACGACGTTGGCTTATGCTCCGGGGAGGCTGTACCTGGGCGGACCCTACGAAGGGGCGCCGTTCTCAATCGTCTCGATCAGCGCCGCGAAGGTAGGACCGTTCGATCTCGGGACCGTGGTGGTGCACCTGCCGCTGCAGGTCGATCCGACCACCGCGAAAGTCAGTATCCCGCAGGGTCCTTCGGATCAGATCCCGCACATCATCGACGGGATCATCGTCCACGTCCGCGACATCCAGATCGAAGTCGACCGTCCGAACTTCACGAGCAACCCCACCAGCTGCGAAAAAAAGACGTTCGCGGCGACCGTCTACGGGTCCGGGCAGAACTTCGCAAGTGCGGCTGATGATGTTCCTGCCGCAGTAGGTAGTCCGTTTCAGGCCGCCGATTGTGCGAGCCTCGTATTCAAACCGCAGTTCAGCGCTTCGACCTCTGGCAAGGTCTCTAAAGCGGATGGTACGAGCCTGAACGTCAAGCTCACCGCTCCAGCGCAGGGCGCCCAGAACGGTGGTCATGAGGAAGCGAACATTCATTACGTCAAAGTCGAACTACCAAAGCAACTCCCGTCACGGTTGACGACATTGCAGAAGGCGTGCACCGCAGCGCAGTTCCACACCAACCCCGCCGGATGTCCCGCGGCATCGGTTGTGGGGCACGGTAGGGCTGTCACGCCGATCCTGCCTGTCCCGCTGGAAGGCCCGGCGTATTTCGTCTCGAATGGTGGGGAAGCGTTCCCGAACCTCGTCCTCGTACTCCAGGGGTATGGCATCACGATCGACCTCGTCGGGAGCACCTTCATCAGCAAAACAGGCATCACCAGCTCGACGTTCAAGACCGTCCCTGACCAGCCCGTCACGAGCTTCGAACTGATGCTCCCCTCGGGCCCCTACTCGGCACTGACCGCGATTGGGAACCCATGCACACAAAAACTGAGCATGCCAACCGAATTCATCGGCCAAAACGGTGTGCAAACAAGGCAGAACACACCCCTCGCGGTCACTGGGTGCCCGAAGACTAAGGTCCTCACCCGCGCACAGAAGCTCAAGCTCGCACTAAAGGCCTGCCACAAAAAACCGAAGGGCAAGAAGCGCCAAGCCTGCGAACGCGCTGCACGGAAGAAGTATGGGCCGCTGAAGAAGGCCAGGAAGAGCACCAAGAAGGCGAAGCGGTAAGTAGCTCAGTGGTCTGAGGCGCGTCGGCCGGGCGCGCCTCAGGAGCGGTCGTAGCCGGCGGCTGAGCGCGCTCGCAGCGCTGCCTCCAGGCGGCCCAGCGCATGATGGATTGCCTCCTCGTCGGCCACCGCGGGCGCGTCCTTCGCGTCGTCCGCGTCGAGGGCGGGTTCGCCGGTGCTCTCGCGCGCGTCCCCACCTTCGTCCGGCGGAGTCTTGACACCGAGGATCCCGCGCGCGGCCGCGGCGACGCTCTCATGCAGCGCCTGCAGTTCGGCCACACGCAGCGGCAGGTCCGCGCGCTGCTCCTCGGACAGCTCGGCCAGTGCGGCGAACAGAGCGCGGTCGAGCTCGATCGTGGCGTGATCGAGGCGGCCCTGGTCGAGATCCAGTCGTGCGCGCAGCGTCAGCTCCTCGCACAGCAACGGCCGTTCGCGTGCCGCCAGCATCTCCGCGAGGCGCTCGTCGGGGCGCAGCGCCGAGGCGCGGCGCCTGACCCGCTGACGGGCGCCTGCGAGGGGCAGCTCGACAGCGTGCAGCCAATGGCCTTCGGCGACCTGCTCGCCCTCGCCCCAGCCGGCGCGGATCGTGAGCGCCTGCGCAGGGGAGACCTCGCGCGCGTAGGGGTCGGCCGTGGCGATTCGCTGCGCGTGCAGCACGCGGTTGAGCGCCGCGAACGCCGCAGCGACCTCGCGCTCGGGCTGCAGTTCGTCGAGCCACGCCTGCGCCTGGCGCTCGGCGGAGACAGATATGGGGTCGACGATCGTCGCGCTCGCAGTCGTCACCGGCTCGGGCTCGGGCTCCGCCGCGACGGCTCGCCTGCGTGCGGACGCGCGACGGCGCAGCGGGCCCGCTTCGCGTGTGAGCGTGGCCCTGGCGGCGCCGAGCGTGGCCAGCACGATCACCCGCTCGGGCTCCCCGCCGGTCGGCGAGCGCAGCAGGTAGCGCCCGTCGGGAGGGCCCAGCTCCCAGGGAAGCTCGCACTGAATGAACAGGAACAGGCGCAGCGGACCGCTGTCGGAAAGACTCTCGCTCACGCTAAGCACCGTATCCTTCTTGTCCCGTCACTGACCGTCTGGAGCCACATGCCCGACCCGAACAACACCGTCAAGAACCTGCGCGAGCGCCTCGCCGGCGCCGGCGAAGACCACCTCGGCAAGGCCCTCACCGACCTGCTCGACAACCCGTTGCTTACGGGCACGATCGGGCGGGCCTTCGACGCGCGCGAGAAGGCCGCCCAGGCGCAGGAGCTCGCGATGGGCGCGCTAAACATCCCCTCTGCGGCGGACATCGAACGCTTGACGCGCCGCCTGCGCTCGGTCTCCCAGCGCTTGGAGGGCATCGAGGACGGCGTGCACCGCCTGGACCGCGTGCTTGCCTCCCACGGCGTCGAAACGCGCCTGTCGAAGATCGAGGAGCAGCTGGGGACGCTCTCACGCAAGCTCGGCGCCGCCGCGGATGCCAGCGCCGGTGAGGCCGCCGCGCGCGCGGCGGCGAAGAAAGCGCCTGCCAAGAAAGCTGCGGCAAAGAAAGCGCCCGCGAAAAAAGCTGCAGCGAAGAAAGCGCCCGCGAAAAAAGCTGCAGCGAAGAAAGCAGCGGCGAAGAAAGCCGCTCCTGCCAAACAAACCAAAGTTGCCGCAGCCAAACCCCGCGCCGCGGTCAAACCGAGAAAAGCCTGATCCGCTCAGGCAGCGACGCCGTGCGGTTTGCCGGGTCTCGGCAGGGCGTCCAGGATCGCTTGGGGTAGACGCTTGCTCGCGGCCCAGATCTCCACTGCGACGACCGCATCGGTCGCAGCGTCGTGATCGATCAGGCCCCACTCGACCTCCTCGCTGACGACGCTCTCGGAGGCGCCAGTGGGAAGCCACGCGATGTCCGCTTCTGGATCGTAATAGGAGTACATGATGCGCATCTCAGGATAGCCCTCGTAGATGTCGCCTGCGTTTGCGGCGCTTGGCCCAGACACTGACGATTCGAACGGCGTCGATGTCCCCACCCGCGGGATAGTCATAGATCACTACGAAGCGACCCGCGTCGATGCGCCATCCCGCCTCTCCGTCGTTGGTCTCGCGGAGTAGGTGCAGCTCTCGGACAGCGCGCTCCACCTGTGGGCGCGCGAGGCCGCGCTGGGGCAGGCGATCTTCTGCGTGAAAGGTCCAGGTAAAACGCTCGATGGGCACGCAATCGAAGCTACTCAGCGCTTGGGACGGTATTTTTCGGGGGACTGACGCCGAAGGGACAGGAGGTCGAGGCCGCGCTCGGTCCGGAGCACAGCGTCTCCGTCGTGGCCGTCGCTCATCCGCGCTCGCGGAGCACATATCGTCGTGGGTGGTGTGTTGTACATAACGGTTCGCTCTTGACATGGTGTTGTGTATGCGTTATGTTCTTGTTGTCATTGGTGTTCCAGAGGGGGATGCCGGGGCGTCGATAGGTCGAGTTTGGGTTGCGGGCCCTCCTGGGTTGGCTTCAAGCGCTTGACAGGGGATTTGGTTTTGCAGGGGAGGGAGCTGGATCGCATGAAGAGGGGTTGTTTTCGCGTGAGTTTTTCGGGGACAGACGTGTCGAGGGTCAGCGTGCGCTCAATGGGTGCCGTAGGTAGATGCGTCAGCAGCGCTGACACATCTCTCTCTCTCTCTCTCTCTCTTGCCCGAATCTTCTAGGCCAAGGGCTTAGTTCTGGCGCTGTTTGCGGCGCTGAGGATCACTCTCTAGGAAGTACCTGCCGCGCTCTTGAGCGCGGTGTTCGTCGTTCTCGTCTGGATCGGCGTCGTGGCGTTGTTCTCCGTGGGGTGTGGTTGCGGGGTTCGCTGGTTTTGGTGGTGGGTTGTGGTGTCTAGCGGCAAGGGTCTTCCTGTGGAGGTTGATCGTCGTCGGGCTTCCTCCGCGGCGGGTGGGGTGGTTGTTGGTGGTGGGCGATCGCGTGAAGCTCGTGCGCATGTCAGTGAGGTGCAGCGTGCGCGAATGTTGGCTTCCGCGGCGTATGTGTTGGCTGAGGATGGGTATGAGCGTATGTCTGTCGCGCGTGTAACGAATGGTGCGCGGGTGTCGCGGCGTACGTTCTATGACGTTTTCGAGGATCGCGAGGATTGCTTCTTGGCTGTGTTCGAGGACGCGCTGGAGCGTGTATCGCGGTGTGTGATCGACGCGTATCAGGACATGGAGGGTCGTGATTGGTGTGAGCGGGTGCGTGATGGTCTTGGGGCGCTACTGATCTTCTTTGAGGAGGAGCCTCAGCTCGCGAAGTTGTTGGTGGTGGATGCGTTGCGCGCGGGCTCGCATGTTTTGCAGCGCCGCGCGGAGGTACTCGCGAGTGTCGCCGGTGCGATTCGGGATAGTGGCGTCAAGGCACGCGGGGATCTAGAGCGGCTATCGCCGTTGACGGGGGAGGGTGTCGTGGGTGGTGTGCTTGGTGTGATCCACACGCGCCTGTCCGCGAAGGATCCCGGAGTGCTACTTGAGTTGCTGAACCCATTGATGGCTGTTGTCGTTTTGCCGTATCTGGGGTCTGTGGCAGCGCAACGCGAGCTCTCGCGTATAGATCCACGGGGTGTGATGGCGCGCCAGGCGGGTTCTCACCGGAGAACAAGTGGTGGGAGTGGCTCGGCATTGCTGAGGCGGGACCCGTTGGCTGGTCTACCGATGCGTTTGACGTATCGCACCTTGTGTGTCCTTGAAGGCGTCGCGGCTCGCCCGGGTGCGAGTAATCGTGAGGTCGCCGATCTCGCTGGGATCACCGATCAGGGTCAGATCTCAAAGCTACTCACGCGACTGGAGGGGTTGGGGTTGCTCTGCAACATGGCCGAGCAGGGTCATCAGCCCACGGGCGAGCCCAACGCCTGGCGTCTCACCCCCCGCGGGGTGCAAGTGCAACAAGTGACCAGTATCGGCTCAATCGACGGCAGCCAGGACAACACGACGCCATGAACGCTATTCCCACGATGACCAATGCAGACCAAGGAGCTAACCACGTGATCTCGCACACGCAGCCACCTACCCCCGGACCGACCCGCTGCCAGCCCACCGGCCGCGGCCGCATCTCCCGTGGGGTTGCCGCCATCCGTGCGTCCCAGTCCCGTGCCGGCGGGAGTGGTGCGCCTGTGCTTGGTCTCGGTGGCATCGACTTGATGGCGGTAGCAATGGTTGCGCTCGCTCTCACGATCGCTCTGCTCTTCACTGCGGGCGCGCAGGCGGCAAGCTACAGCGCCGGTCCTCCTCTCTCGACCGGTGGGAAGTTGGCTAGTGGTGTCGCCGTGAACCAATCGACTCACAACGTATATGTGGCAAGCTGCGGCAGCGAACAAAGTGGATCAAAGATCTGTCCTAATGGGACCGGCAGCCTCAAGGAGTTCAATTCTGCTGGTACCGAACTCAGCTGTGCGCTTGAAGGCTCACCGACCCACCCTTCGAGTGTGGCAGTGGATCCTGAAAACGGACATATCTATGTTTTCCAGCTCGAAAGTTTTTCCGGCTCGCTCCTTATCTTCGGCGAATCTTGTGGCGCGCAGCTGGGTGCATCCGCGATTGAAGTGACGGTCGCCAAAACTCCGCCGCAGCCCGCGATCGACTCTGCGGGCAACATCTATCTTCCCGTTCCGACTGCTAACAAGTTGCAGGAGTGTACGCCGACGGGTGTTTGTACTGATCTCATCACGAGCGGTCTCACTAAGCCGGTGAGCGCGGCGTTTGACGCGTCGGGGGATCTCTATGTCAGTGCCGGCGCCACTAGTTGCGCCAATATCTCTGCAGGCAAGGTGCTTGAGTACAAGCCCAACGGTTCCGGCGGGTTCACTGAAGTCGGTGCGTTCGCGGGTCTGAATGGTACTGCTGGGCACGGCGAAGTCAGTACGGTCGCGGTCGATAAGAAGACTGGGCAGGTGTTTGTCGGGCGGGGTTGTGGTAGCACGTTCAGGGTAGAAAGGTATCGTGCTGGTGGCGGGAAACTCGACGAATTCGGGTCCGGACTGTTCGAAGTCGGCGGCACCCAGATCTACAATCAGCTCGCGATTGATGAATCCAGTGGGAAGGTTTATGCCACTGATGAGGGTCACGAAGAGGTCCAGACGTTCGGATATAGCGGTCCGGCGTTGCTTTCGCTGGGGACGAGTGTGGTGGGTGAAGGTTCGGTTGTGTGCGAAGTGGAAGGTCATGAAGAACCTTGTGCTGCTGAGTATGAAACCGGGACCGAAGTAACGCTAAAGGCGCTCAAAGGGGCTCATTCGGGCTTTGTGAAGTGGAGTAACGCGACTGGTGCAGCCGAAGCATCCTGCAAGAACAAAACGACGAGTACTTGTACGTTTACGATCTCTTCTGCCAGTACAGTGCAGGCTGAATTCGTGGGGTTGCCGACGCGCACGTTGCAGGTCACGGTCACAGGGTCGGGTAAGGTCAGCGAAGCGGTGGGCTCTCCAGCGCCGGTGTCCGGTTCGATCTCGAACTGCACCTCGGCGGGTAGCGCGGGTTGCTCGGCTGAATACTACGAAACTGAGGAACCAGAACTCGAAGCTACCGCTGAACCTAACAATCATTTGGAAGGGTGGAGTGTTAGTGGGGCCGCGAGCACTACCTGTAGCGGTGAGACATCGCCCTGCAAGATCCAGGTCGGAACGACAAACGTCACGGCGGGGGCTAGTTTCGCGTTCTCCGGTTCTCAGTTGACGGTCGAAAAGGGTGGTAGTGGCACGGGAACGGTGTCGAGCGTGCAGAGCGGACTGGGATTCGAAGCGATCGCTTGTGGCCTGCACTGCTCTGAATTGTTTGCGCCCGCGACAGTAGTCGAACTCGCTGCGACCGCGGGAGAACATAGCGAGTTCACGGGCTGGACTACCAGCGAAGGCAACCCCGGTAACTGTACCGGCACTACTTCGCCGTGTGTGGTGACGATCTCCGAAGCGACCAAGCTCAAAGCCGACTTTGAGCTTGAAACAGAGGCGTTGACAGTCAACACCTCGGGTCCGGGTGGTGTGGAATGCGAATTCGCTCATAGCGGAAGCTACGGACCGTGCGCCAGCCCACAACCATACGCCACGGACGTGAAAGTGAAAGCGACCCCAAGCGTCGGTGCTGAAGTGAGTTCACTATCGGGCACCGGCTCGGCAGGAGCGTGTTCTACAGGCGCGTGTGAGTTCGAAATCAAGCAGGCTAGCAGCGTCACTGTCGCGTTCGTGGCGGAATCGGAGGCGTTGACGGTCAACGTTTCGGGTTCGGGTAGCGTGGAATGCGAATTCGCGCATAGCGGAAGCTACGGTGCTTGTACGAGCCCGCAGCCATACGGGACGAACGTGAAGGTGAAAGCAACCCCGAACGCTGGTGCTGAAGTGGGCTCGCTGTCGGGCACCGGCTCGGCAGGAGCGTGTTCCACGGGCGGGTGCGAATTCGAAATTAAGCAGGCGAGTAGTGTCACTGTCGCGTTCGTGGCGGAATCGGAGGTGTTGATGGTCAATGTTTCGGGTCCGGGTAGCGTGGAATGTGAATTCGCGCATAGCGGTACCTACGGTGCTTGTACGAGCCCGCAACCGTTTGGCACGAACGTGAAAGTGAAAGCGGCCGCGAGCATGGGTGCTGAAGTGGGCTCGCTGTCGGGTACCGGCTCGGCAGGAGCGTGTTCTACGGCCGGGTGTGAGTTCGAAATTAAGCAGGCGAGTAGTGTCACGGTCGCGTTTACGGCGGAATCGGAGGCGTTGACGGTCAACGTTTCGGGTTCGGGTAGCGTGGAATGCGAATTTGCGCATAGCGGTAGCTACGGACCGTGCACTAGCCCCCAGTCATACGGAACGGACGTGAGCGTGAAAGCGACCCCCGACATCGGTGCTGAACTGGCGTCCTTGTCGGGTACGGGGTCCGCGAACGGCTGCTCCACTGGTGGCTGTGAGTTTGAAATCAAGCAGGCTAGCAGCGTCAATATTGGGTTTGCTGTGATCGCTAACCCCTCGACGCTGACCATCGTCAAGGGTGGCAACGGCAAAGGGACAGTCACGAGTCTCGCGCCGCACACCGGCATCATCTGCGGGCTCGCGTGTGAAGAAGCGCACGCGAGCTTCGAAGAAGGCGAAACGGTAATACTGGAAGCGTCGGCGCAATCGGGCTCGGTGTTCGCTGGTTGGATCGGCTGCCGCCATCTCACTGCCACGACCTGTCAAGTCAAACTCGACGAACCCGAAACCGAAGCGACCGCCGTGTTCCTCATCGAAGGCAAAGAAGGAACAGAAGGCAAAGAAGGACTCGAAGGCAAAGAAGGCAAAGAAGGAGCCACAGGTAAAGAAGGGCCCGAAGGTAAAGCAGGCAAAGAAGGCAAAGACGGCAAAGAAGGAACAGAAGGCAAAGAAGGAGCCGCGGGCAAAGAAGGACCCGCTGGTAAAGAAGGCACTGCGGGAAAAGAAGGAGCTGCTGGTAAAGAAGGGACTGCGGGTAAAGAAGGCGCTAAAGGCGCGCCCGGTGCGCTTGGTAATCCCGGCTTCCCGGGCGCTCAGGGAGAACAGGGCCCTGTCGGTCCCATCGGCTCGGCCGGTGCGGCGGGCGCTCAGGGAGTCAAGGGTGATACGGGCGCTGCCGGAGCGGCAGGTCCCGCCGGTGCGCAGGGCAAGGAAGGCCCTGCCGGCCCGGCAGGCAGGGTTACGTGCAAGATCACGCAGACGGGCAAGACGAAGGCGAAGGTGATCTGCACCGTCAAGTACACCGTCTCGGCGAAGTCATCGGCGCTACCCGACACGTTGCGTTGGGTGCTCGTAGCCCACGGGCGCGTCGTCGAGCACGGTAAGAGCAGGGGAGCGCCTCGTATCAAGCTCGGATCCTTGCGCCGCGGTCGCTACACGCTCTACCTCCAAGGCCAGCACAAAGGGACGGTTATCCATGTCGGCTGACGCAACCACAGCGACCGAGTGCAGCGAGCTGCAGAGAAAGGGGAAGCTGACGATGACCCATGCACGGCGTACATGTGGGACCGGCGTCTTGGCGTCACTGATCCTAGCGGTAGTTGCTTGTGTGTTGTTGTCCTACGCGACGGCCGCGCTTGCCGATTACCAACAGGTCCCTGAGCACTTCGGGGTGAGCGGGGAAGCCGAACAGCTGCAGAACGCGACCTCGATAGCAATCAACACGAGCGGTGCGGGCGGCGTCGAACCGGGGAGCTTCTATGTCGTGGGGGAAAATACGCGGGTGTTGCGCTTTGGGCCTGGCGGTGAAGGCGAAGCGCCACCCTTTCGCGAAGCTTGGGGTTGGGGCGTGGGCAATGAAGCGAGCGAATATCAGCGTTGTGGGCCGGCACTGGTGACCGACGAAGCCCAGCACACCTTCCACACCTGCACCTCGGCCCCTATGGTCGGGAACACCGGCGGGGAACAGAGTGGCCACTTCCAAAGCCCGGTGGGTGTCGCTGTCGACCAGTCGACAGGAAACGTCTACGTCCTAAACGAAAGTAGCCATTTCAACGTAGCACGCGATCATAACATCGTCGAGGTATTCAGCGCCACCGGGACGGCGGTCGGGGAAGGCTTCGGTGATGCGGGGGTCAAGTCACCGTTGGAATTGATCGCTGAAGGTCCGGGGAAGATACACACTGTATTGCCGACGGACGGTGCGATAGCGGTCGATGAAGACGGAGTGGTCTATCTCACCGACGAAGACTACGAAGGGACGGGGAACACACAAGCGCGGGTGATGAGCTTCAAGCCGCAGAGTCCGGGCGACTACGAACACTACGTTTACGCAGGGTCAGAAAACGAAATCGTGACTAACAGGCAACAGCGGTTCACGCGGCTGGGGTTGGTGGGGTCGAATCGGCTGGTGGCTGCGAGCGAGGGGACGATCCGGGAGTATGCGCTCGGGGCCGGTAGTACGCCGATCTGCAGTTTGGCGGTGAGTGGGCAGCTCTACGCGATGGCGACGAACCCGGTCAACGGGGAAGTCTTCTATTTCACTTTCTCCGATCGCAAACTTCGCAGATTGAAGGCGTGTAACGAAGGGACGGGGAAGTTTGAAGAAGCGCAGGCGGCGCTGAAACCGGAACCGGAAGCAAAGAGGATATACGGGCTGGCGGTGAACCCGGGGCTTGCGTGGGGTTCATTGCGCCCGGCCGGCACCGTGTATGGGGTCGACGGCGGAGAACATACCAGTCCGGCTATTCAGCGTGGGATCGGTGATGTCTTTGCCTTTTCGCAGGCGTTTTCGCCGGAAGTGGTGTCGGAGTCTGTGGCCGACACGAGCACGGTATCGACGACGCTGGAGGCGTCGATCAATGCGCGCAACTTCACCACCACCTACGCATTCCAGTACCTGACCGAGGAAGCCTTCGAGGCGAACGAACCAAACGAGCGCCAGGCGCTGACGGTCAAGGCCACGGGTGGCTTGCTGGGTTTGGGTTTTGAAGGGCGCCGGCTGGGGGGCTCGTTCAGCGCGGATCTCAGCACCGGCTCCAAAACCCTCGAAGGCCTTGTAACCGCGAAAGGCCTTGCGGATGTTCATGCTGCCAACGGCACTGCGAATCTGAGCGGAGCGGTAGGGGAGGGCACCGTGATCTCGGGCTCCAAAACATTGACCGCGGTTACCACGAGCGAAGGCACTTTCGCGATTGGTCAGACGATCAGCGGCGAAGGCATCCCGTCGGGCACGACGATCGTTACGGTCTCGGGGTCGGAAGTGACCATCTCCGCTGCCGCGACCAAGTCGGTTGCCAACACGCCGGTTCGATCGGGAACGACGACCCTCACCTCGCTTAGCGTCAGTGAAGGTGTTTTCGAAGCCGGCGAGGCGATCTCAGGCCCAGGCATCCCAGTCGGGGCAAGGATCAAGACTGTCAGCGCGAGCGAATTGACGCTTTCTGAGCCGACCGAAAAACCGGGTGTCATGGTAGCGATCAGCGCCGGCTCGACCACCCTCACCGGCGAGGTCGCCAGCGAAGGAGCCTTCGAAGCTGGAACCCCGATCTCCGGCGCGGGTATCCCTTCTGGTACAACGATCACGGCTGTGCATCCAGGGTTGCTGGTGATCTCCAAAACCCCAACCCAGCCCGGGTCTGCAGTGGCGATTTCCTCCGACGGTCCCGCGCCTCTGGTGGTGGGGGAGAGCGTCGAAGGCCCCGGCATCCCCGCCAGTGCGAAGATCGTCGCGATCGAAGCGGGAAAGCTGACGCTCTCAACCCCAGCCGAATCCACCATTTCCGGTGCTCATTTGCGCGCGGGACTACCCTTCGACGCCGCCGCTGGGGAAGTCCAAGGCGCCTTGGGGGGTCTGTCGACGATCGGTGAGGGCAACGTCGCTGTCTCCGGTGGTCCCGGCGATCAAACAGGCTCAAATCCATACGAGATCGAATTCACCGGCTCCTTCACAAACCAGAACCTCCCCGCATTGGAAGTAGATGCCCCCGGTCTGAGCGGTGGTCCCGCCACCGCGACCGTCGCCACGCTTCATAACGGTGGTGGAGGTTTCGCTCATGGCGCCATGGAAGCCCCGGTTGGTGGTGGAGAACTCTCAAGCAACGAAGTTGGTAGCGCTGCTGTTGGAGTCTCAGGTCTTTCACCGGGTACTGCCTACCGTTTTCGGGTGGTAGCCAGTAGCGAGTGTGCTGGACCACACGAACCACGCTGCGAAACCGTTGGCGGTACTGCCGCCTTTGATACCTACCCATCCTACGCTGCGGGCCTGCCCGATGGTCGTGCTTACGAGCTGGTCTCTCCGATAAACAAGAATGGCGGGGAGGCTTTCCCAGCTGACCCACGCCTAGGCAGCTGCCTGCAGGCCGAACCATGCAAGCCCCCGGGTTTGGCCATCAAACAGGTCTTTCCAATGCAGAGTGCCCCGGATGGTGACTCCGTTGCGTACATGGGGTTCGCCTTCTCGCCCACCGAAGGTGCTGTCTTTAATTCCTACATCTCGCATCGCACCGCGACCGGGTGGCAGACCACGACCATGAGCCCCACCTTGCAGACGCCCAATAGTGCAGGTACTCTCGCTTACGACGAACAGCTTGGTGAGGGCTTGATCTCCCAGGAAAGACCACAGCTTTCTCCGAACGCTCCGTCTGGATACCCCAACTTCTACCTCCAGAACACTTCCGAGCCTACTGCGCCCGAACCAATTTTGACCACGGCGCCGCCAGATCGCCACCCGGGCCTGAGCGCGCTCATACTCGAATACGCGGGCCACGCACCCGACTTCTCGACACAACTCTTTGCCGCCAACGATACCCTGACCAAAGCGAGCGCCTTCGCTCCCGAACCACCAGACCCCGGGCAGACCGGACGCGACCTCTACGAACTCCACGCGGGAGGACCGGCACTGGTTAACGTGCTACCCGGCAACACAACCGTCGCGACGGGCGCCGCGTTTGCCTCGGCCTCTCCGGACACTCACGCGATCTCCACCAACGGGCAACGCGTCTACTGGCACGTCGGCTCAACGCTCTACGTCCGCGAAGACGGCGAGAGCACCCGCGAAGTCAGACGCCCGGGGACATTCCTGACCGCGTCCGAAAACGGTCTTGAGGTACTGCTCTCAGACGGCTGCCTGTACTCACTGCAAACCGAAGCCTGCACCGACCTGACCCAGGGCGAAGGAGGCTTCCAGGGAATCGCAGGGCAAAGCGGGAACCTCTCGCATGTCTATTTTGTCGATACAGCGGTCCTCCCTGGTTCGGGTGAAAACGAGCGCCACGAAGCGCCGCGGGCAAGCAAGAACAACCTTTATCTCTATCAGCAGGGGACCGGAACACGCTTCATCGCTACCCTGCTTATCTCTGACAACGCCGGCACAGGTCAGGAGCTCGCCGACTGGGAAGCTGCGCCCGGTGGGCGTACCGCGGAGGCGAGCCCAGACGGGCGCTACCTCGCGTTCGGGTCGACAGAAGAGTTGACTAGCTACAAAAACATCGGCTGCCAAGAAGAAAACGATGGAAAATTCTTTGAGATCGGGTGTACCGAGGCGTTTCTCTACGACTCAGTCACGGGCCGACTTATCTGTGCTTCGTGTAACCCGACTGGGGAAGTCCCGCGTGGGAACTCGACGCTACGACGGATCGACTCGGCCCCGGAATGGTTGCCTCAGCCGCGTTATCTGACAGATGCGGGACGTTTGGTGTTTGACAGTGGTGACCGGTTGTCCGCGGCGGATTCCGATGGCGATGTCGAAGATGTGTATGAGTATGAGCCGGCTCGTGGTCCTGGTGAGCCGGATGGTGACACGTGCGAACGGGCCGTGGGTTGTGTGCTGTTGATCTCGCCGGGGACCGGGTCGGCTGACTCGAACTTTCTAGCGATGGATGAAATGGGAGCGAACGTGTTCTTCACGACTCGCGAACGGCTCGCGCCGCAGGACAAAGACGAACTGATAGATGTCTATGATGCTCGCGAAGGTGGCGGTTTCGTTTCGCAGAGTGAAACTCAGCGTGTGGAATGCCAGGGCGAAGCGTGCCAGGCCACGCCGGCGCCGCCGTTGTTCGCCACTCCGGGCAGCGCGACATTCTCCGGGCCGGGGAACCTCCTACAACCACCCCCAGCGGGCGGCCCTGCGCCTGCTGTGAAACAGAAGAAGATCGTTAGTAGTAGTGAAGCGCTGGCGAAGAAGTTGCGGGTGTGTCGCCGAGATCGCTCCAAGCGCAGGCGCGTCACTTGCGAAAAGCGGGTGCGTAAGACAGCGCATCGTGCGCGAGCTACCGAGCGCTCTGAGAGGGGAGGCAAGCGATGAGTACGCGAGCGATGTTTGCGACACGCACACGAATCGGGACGGGCGTACTGGTGTTGTTGGTGTGTTTGGTGGTGATGGTCGTGTCGCTTGATGTTGATGTCGTCTCTGCGAGCGCGCAGTTTGGTTTCAAGGTGGGTTCGGTGAGCACGACATTCCAAAATGCTGAAGGTCTTGATGTGGTGCCGCAGGCCTCCTCGCACCCCTATGCTTTTACCCTCGCTTTCAAGCTGAATGTCGACTCCGAAGGGCACTCTGAAGGTGGGGAAATGCGTGATGTCTTGATCGATCTCCCGCAGGGTATGTCTGGTGATCCGTTGGCAGTTCCGCGCTGTCCCCGCCAGAACTTCGAGGGCGCCAATCCGCGGTGCGCTCCCGAGACCCAGGTCGGGATCGTCAAAGTCAATATCCCTGGCCTTGGTTTGGTTGGTGGTCCGATCTATAATCTCGTCCCTCCACCGGGGCTGCCCGCGCAGCTCGGTTTCAGCGCGGTCGGTTTGAATGCTTTGCAGAACTTTTCGCTGCTGAGCGAAGCCGGCTATGGCCTGCGCTCCTTCACCAACGGTATTCCGTTGGAAGTGACTTCGCTCACCGCGACGATCTGGGGTGTACCCGCCAACGCCGGACACGATGCCCTGCGTGGTGCCCTGGCCGCGAAGGGCGGCGGCCCGCCGGTCGCATCTACCGCGCGTGAACTGGCCTTCCTGACTGTGCCCGCGAGTTGTACCGCGCCGATCCTTACCACGATCTCGATCGACTCTAACCTCAACCCGGGCCATTATCTTTCTGCGACGGCGCAGTCACTGGGTGCGGCTGCTAATCCTGCACCGTTGCTTGGCTGCGGCACGGTGCCGTTCAGTCCGAGTGTGGCAGCACAGCCGACGAGCCGTAACGCGGGTAGCCCCAGCGGTCTTGACTTCGAACTGTCGCTTCCTGATGAAGGTTTGTTGAATCCTGGTGGTATCGCTGAAACGCAGCCCTCGAAGGTCGTGGTTGCGCTACCAGAGGGGTTTACCGCTAACCCGTCGTTCGCTGAAGGGATAACGGGTTGCTCAGAAGCGCAATATCAGAGCGAGCAACTCGAAACCCAGCCTGGTGCGGGGTGTCCGGAAACCTCGAAGCTGGGGTCCGTGATCGCGAAAACACCCTTGATCGAAGAACCCGTCGAAGGATCCCTGTACTTGGCGGAACCGTATAAGAACAAGTTTGGTTCGCTGTTGGCGATCTATATGGTCCTGCGTGCTCCTGAACGTGGTGTGTTGATCAAGCAGGCCGGGCACGTCGAACCGAACCCCGTCACCGGCCAGCTCGTAACGAGCTTCGAAGGGCTCCCACCATTGCCTTACAGCACCTTCCACCTGCACTTCCGTGAAGGCGCGAGGGCACCGTTGGCGACACCGCCAACATGCGGACAGTTCAAGACCGTCACCGACCTCACACCGTTCTCCTCCAGTGAACCGGTGAAGCGCGACTCGTTCTTTACGATCGAACACGGTGAGGAAGGCGGAGCATGCCCCACCGCGGGCACCCCACCATTCAATCCTGGTTTGAGCGCTGGGACAGCGAATAACGCCGCCGGCGCTTACAGTCCCCTCGACCTGCAGATCACGCGTAAAGATGGCGAACAAGAGATCACAGGCTTCACGACACAACTACCGGAAGGTCTCACAGCGAATCTGAACGGCATCCCGTTCTGTTCTGAAGCGCAGATCGCGCGGGCGCGCTCAAAGACCGGAACGGCGGAGGAGACAGAACCCTCATGCCCCGCCGGGAGCCTGATCGGGCATACACAGGTCGGTGTCGGCGTCGGCACAGTCCTAGCCTATGCGCCAGGGAAGTTGTATCTGGGTGGTCCGTTTGAAGGGGCGCCATTCTCTATAGTCTCGATCAGCGCCGCGAAGGTAGGCCCGTTCGACCTCGGGACAGTCGTCGTGCACCTACCACTCCAGGTCGATCCGGTCACTGCGAAAGTGAGTATTCCGCAGGGTCCTTCGGATCAGATCCCGCACATCATCGACGGGATCATCGTGCACGTCCGCGACATCCAAATCCACGTAGACCGCCCGAACTTCACGAGCAACCCCACCAGCTGCGAAAAAACCACGTTCACAGCAACCGTCTACGGATCCGGGCAGAATTTCGCAAGTCCCGCTGATGATGTCCCCGCTAACGCGAGTAGTCCCTTCCAGGCTGCTGGTTGTGCGAGCCTCGCGTTCAAACCAGCATTCAGCGCCACGACGTCTGGGAAGGTCTCTAAAGCGGATGGTACGAGCCTGAACGTAAAGCTCACCGCTCCCGCCCAGGGCGCGCAGAACGCTGGTCATGAGGAAGCAAACATTCATTACGTCAAAGTCGAACTACCAAAGCAACTACCCTCCCGTCTAACAACGCTGCAGAAGGCGTGCACCGCCGCACAATTCCACACCAACCCTGCCGGGTGTCCCGCAGCATCGGTCGTCGGGCATGGTAGGGCGATCACGCCGATCCTGCCCGTCCCTCTCGAAGGGCCCGCCTACTTCGTCTCAAATGGTGGGGAAGCATTTCCTAACCTCGTCCTCGTCCTGCAGGGGTATGGCATCACGATCGACCTTGTCGGTAGCACGTTCATCAGCAAAACAGGCATCACAAGCTCAACGTTCAAGACCGTCCCTGACCAGCCTGTCACGAGCTTCGAACTGATGCTGCCCTCAGGCCCCTACTCCGCGCTCACCGCGATCGGGAACCCCTGCTCTCAACAGCTGAGCATGCCGACCGAATTCATCGCTCAGAACGGTGTACGGACCAAGCAGAGCACACCCCTCGAAGTCGAAGGATGCCCCGACACCCTTGCGATCACCTCCCATCAGGTCAAGAAGCAGACTCTGACGATGAAGATCTATGTGCCGGGCGCCGGGAAGATCAAGGTCAGTGGGAAAGGCCTGAGCTCACAAACCAAGACAGTCACGACCAGAGGGACGCTGACCCTCAGCATCCATCAGCAGAAAGCAGGCAAGCTGAAGACAAAGGCGACCGCGGTTTTCACGCCGAGCACCGGCGAGACCCGCAAGCGCCAAACCAAGAGCCTGACCGTACGCTTCAAGAAGTAACCGTGAAGCCTTGAGGCGCGTGCGCGCCGGCGCCGGCGCTCCAATCTGCGGGAGGAGGCGCGGCGCGACCGGAGGCCGATCCGGTGGACCGTGCGGAGATCGCGGCGCTGCGTAAAGAGCTCTGAACCAGTCAGGATCCACTCGGTCCCGACGGCCCGCCGCGAATCGTGTAGTCGCTCGCGCGCTGCTTGACGTCCGCGGGCAGCTCCAGTGAGTAGACGTCGGTGACGGTCGAGAAGTAGGGGGCGCTGAGCCGTCCGACGGGGCGCAGCAGCTCGGGGTCGACGCGCCCGTCGCGCCAGACCGATTGCGCGACGTGGATGTGCAGGACGTCGCCGAAGACCATCGTGCCCTCGCCCATCTCCAGCAGTTGGCGCAGGCGGCACTCCAGGGCGACCTTTGCTCCGGCCACACGTGGGGGCGAGACGACGCGCGAGCGGACGGTCTGTAGACCCGCGACGGCGAACTCGTCCTCGCCGCTGTGCAGCGCGGCGGAGCTGACGCGCATTGCCTGCGCGAGATCCTCGCTGACGACGTTGACGACGAACTCGCCGGTCTCCCTGACGTTGGCGAGCGAGTCGCGCGAGGTGGTCGAGGTGAAGTGCACGATCGGTGGCGTCGCCGAGCAGGCGTTGAAGTAGCTGTAGGGCGCGAGGTTGCGCGCGCCCTCGGCGTCGAGCGTGGAGATCCACGCGATCGGACGGGGCACGACGACGGAGGTCAGCAGGAAGTAGCGCTCGCGCTCCTCCAGTGCCGCGAGATCCAGCTCGATGTCCTGCGCAGCGCTCATGGGCGAATCATCGGGCATCGCCGGCCCGCCCGTCGCCTGCCGTCGCTCGCGCGACCAGCTCGATCTCGACCGTGCAGCCGGGTTGGAACCCGAAGTCGGCGACGGGCAGCACAGTGGTGGGGGGCAGGGCCGCTTCGACGCCGTAGAAGGCGCGCGCGGCTTCGGTCGCAATCGCCTCGGCGGCGGTGCCGTCGTCATCGTCGCTGCTGCTGCCGAAGCTTGCGCCTGTTGTGATGCTGTCCCGGCCATCTTCGCTGGCGCGCACGAAGACCGTCTGCTGCAGCACGTCCGCGGGCGTGGCGCCGTGCGCAGCCAGGTGCGCGCGCAGGCGCTCGTAGATCTCGTGAGCCTGCTCGGCGGGCGAGCCGCGGCCGTCGGGGACTTCGCCGCTGGTGAACACGTACCCGCCGGCGGCCCGCGCGTCGACGTAGAAGTCGGCAAGCCGCGAGGTCGCCTCGTGCCCGACTTCCCTTGCCGCGCTCCTCGGGTGCGAAGGCGATCGCTTCGAAGGCGAGCCGCTCGTCGCCGCTGCCGACGCGTCCCGACCTGCACCGCGGCGCTGGCCGGCAGCAGCCCGGCCTCGCCGACCAATGCCGAGCGCGTCTCCCCGAGCGGGCCGTAGTCGGCCATCGGGAACGTCAGCCAGCCGCCGACCTTGACGACGTCGCGCAGTCGCGCGCCCTGCTCGCGCAGGAGCTCGTCCATGTGCGCGAACAAAGCTCCGCGGGTCGGTCGCGGGGACGGCGCCGAGGAACACCCACGGTCCTAACCGCACGCTGTGCGGGCGCAGGCGCCGCTGCTCGCGGGCGCCGGCCGCGGCCACCGCGTCAAGGGTCACGCGCCACAGCGGGCTCGAGCGCATCGGCGGGGCAGCTCGACGACGCTCATCGCCGGTCGCTCCTGTCCCGCATGCGAGGTCGATCGCCTCTTCGATCGCTCGGCAGCTCGCCGAGGTCGCGCACGAACAGGCGCAGCCTGAGGAGATCGTCCAGCAGCGAGATCCTCGTTCGGCCAGGGCGAGCGATCAGCCGGGAGAGGACAGAGTGGGCCTGCGCGCCGACATCCTCCGCCGACCGTCAGGATCGGGCGCGATCTGTCCTGTGAAAAAGAGCTCGGCGACGGCCATCGTCTCGATGCCCAGCCTACGCATCGCAATGGTGCACTGCGTGTCGCATGCGCCGCTCAACGCGCCGCGGGCCTCGCTCAGACGGGTTGCCAGTAGCGCGCGTATCGCCCTCGCGCACGATCGGGCCATGGCCGGGCTCGGGGAAGTGGCATTGGATCAGCGTGGCACCCTCGCGCTCGATCGTGTCGATCAGCTCGCGGCGCGTGCGCGCGGCGTGCTCGCGATCGATGTCGAACACGAACGGCCAGTCGGGCTCGGTGATCTGCGCGGGGTGCAGGATCGCGTCGCCGCAGATCATTCCCAGCTCGCCCTGCGAGTCGATCCGCAGGCACATGTGGCCGGGCGTGTGGCCGTAGGCGGGGATCGCGGTGATGCCCGGCGCCAGCTCGTGCTCGCCGTCGATGAGGTCGAGCACGCCGTGGCGCTCCAGCGAGAAGACCTGCTCCTCGAGGTAGGGGAAGGGGAAGGCTTTTTCCAGCAGCGGTTCGTGGAAGGCGTGCCAGTCGGTGCGGTTGGCGATGTAGCGGGCGCGCGGGAACGTGGGCTCGCCTGTGGCGGTGACGTTCCAGCCGACGTGGTCGGCGTGCAGGTGGCTGTGGAAGACGACGTCGACGTCCTCCGGCGCGACCCCCGCCTCGCGCAGCGCGTCGAGCAGGCGCCCCTGCTCGACGCCCCAGTAGGCGTCGGGCTTGGCGCCGAGGCCGGTGTCCACGAGGATCGTCAGGTCGTCTGTCTGCACGAGGATGCCGCAGAAGCGCACGAGCCAGTTGTCGCCGACGAACGTGTCGGGGTAGCGCTCGCGGTAGGGCTCCCACTGCTCGAGCGTGACGCCGGGGAAGGCGTAGGCGAGCGAGCCGTGCGCGAACGGCGCGATCGCGTCGCGCAGGCAGTTGACGCGCACGTCGCCGACGGTGATCTCACCCATGGCGGACCATCTCGCACGTAGTTCGCCGGGGTGCCGCGTGAGAGCGCCGCATGGACCTGCCGGGACCGTCGAGGCTCCCCTGCGACCCTCGCCTGGGCGCGCGTGTCACGGCCGCGTCAGGCCCCGTTCGCGGATGCTCTATGTGCGCGTGCCTCGAGATGCGCGGCATGGTACAGGCGCGTGCTGGTGGTCGCGCAGACCGCGCACACCGGCCGCTGGCCCTCGCTGGGGTCGCGGTCGGTCTCGGCGGCGAGATACAGGTGCCCGCAGGCGCCGCAGCGGATGCGCGCGCTCCAGGGATCGTCGACCTCTGTGCGGGGATCGTGCGGGCGGCTCATCGTCTCCCAGCTCGGCTGGTGCGAGCGCGCGCGCGAGCAGGAACAGCACGAGCGCGATGCCCGCGTCGATCGGCAGCGCCCAGGTGTTCGCGAAGGCCGTTTCGCCCGCGAGCAGCACCACGCCCACCGTGCCCCCGATGACCCACGGCAGGAAGCCGACGAGGTTGATCTGCGGCAGGCGCCCGGGCCGGAACTCGATCTGGCGCGGGTCTTCGCCGCTGCGACGCGCGATCACGGTGTGCGCGACGAGGATCACGAGCCAGCCGGTGACGAACGCGCCCTGGTAGCGCAGCGCTTCGAGCAGGAAGGAGAAGAGGTCGGCGAGCATCAGCGCGTAGACCATCGCGCCCGCGAGCACGACCCATACGGCGCGCGGGAGCTCGAGCTTGAAGACGCGCGCGGTGAAGCTCTGCAGGTTGGTCGAGGCGACGTAGAAGTTGGCCGTGTTGATGCGCGTCTGCGTGACCCAGATGAAGGCCACGCCGGCGAGGCCCATCAGCGAGACGAGCGCCAGCACGAGCGTCACCTCGGAGACTTCGCCGGGGACCTTGATCGTGTGCACGAGGAAGATCCCGATCAGGCCGTTGACGAAGAACGTCGCCAGCCAGAACGGCAGCCCGAACGTGATCCGCCGGTTGACGGTCACGTCCTCGCGGCGGCCCAGGCGCGCGTACTCCCAGGCGAACAGCAGCGTCGGCTGGGCGATGTAGGCGCCGAGCACGAACACCCAGGCGGGGCCGTGCGTGTCGAGCGGGTGCGGCGGTTTGAACGTGAACCAGCCGCCGTGATAGCCGTATTCGGCGATCGCCCACACGATCGCGCCGATCAGCCCGAGCAGGTACAGCGGCAGCAGCACGCCGTTGAGACGATCGAGCCACACGCGCACGCCGCCGATCATCAGCGGCACGGCGATCAGCACGACCACGAGGTACCACAGGTTCAGCGACAGCCCGCCGAAGTACTGGTGGAAGGCGACGGCGATCACCGAGCCCTCGAAGGCGGCGAAGTAGATGCCGGTCGCGGCCAGCACGAGCGTCGCGAAGGCCGCCCCGAAGTAGCCGAACAGCCGGCGCGAGAACACCGACACGGGCAGGCCGGTGGCGGTCGCCCAGGGGATCACGACGTAGGCGCCGGCGGCCACCAGCACGGCCGAGACGAGCAGGCCGATCAGCACCGGCCCGGTGCCGACGGCGAAGGACAGCCCGGCGGGGACGACCATCCAGAAGATCGCCGTGGGAAAGCCAAGCCACGCCATCCCCAGCGCTCCGCTGCCCGCGCGCCAGGAGTCCGGCGCGATGTGCCCGGCGTAGTCCTCGGTGCTCGCTCCCCGCAGGATCTCCGCGTCGTCCTCGTAGGCGATGTCCAGGCTCGGCGGCGCCTGTTGTGTCGCTTGCGATGCCATGTCTCCCTACGACCCCCTCGCAAGTCTTGCCCGCGGGCCTCTGCCCAAGGCGCCGCGGACACACTATCCGACTCATACGATCTACGTCAATGCTCGCGCATCGGGAGGGTTCTGCGCGATGGTCGGGACGATCCCAGGATGCCCGTCGCGACGGCCCGAGGGGGCGATCGGGCGCCGATCCCAACCGTTGTGCAGATCCCGATCGCGGCGTGCAGGTCGCGCCCGCGCAGACGCGGAATGTTCAGCGCGGCGCGATACTCCGGGCATGCTGTGTGAGCTGGCGTTCGCCGACGCGACCGAGCTGGCCGAGCTCGTCGCTCGCGGCGAGGTGAGCGCGAGCGAGCTCGTGCGGGCGAGCATCGCGCGGATCGAGGCGCTCAACCCACGGTTGAACGCGGTCGTCACGCCGATGTACGAGCAGGCGCTCGCGGCCGCCGAGCAGGTGGACCCGAACGCGCCGTTCGCGGGTGTGCCGCTGCTCGTCAAGGACCTGCTCGCGTGCTGCGCGGGGATGCGCAACACGAACGGCTCGCGGCTGCTCGCCGAGAACGTCGCGGGCGCCGACAGCGAGCTCGTCGTGCGCCTGCGCCGCGCGGGCCTCGTGCCGGTGGGCCTGACGAGCACCTCGGAGCTGGGCCGCGCGCCGATCACGGAGGGAGGCCTGTTCGGGGCGACGCGCAACCCCTGGGACACCGAGCTCTCGACGGCCGGATCGAGCGGCGGCTCGGCGGCGGCGGTCGCGGCGGGAATCGTGCCGCTCGCGCACGGCAACGACACGGGCGGCTCGCTGCGCAACCCGGCCTCGTGCTGTGGCGTGTTCGCGCTGAAGCCCAGCCGTGGGCGGATGCCGAACGAGCCGAGCGCGGCGAGCTGCTCTCGCGCCTGCTGGTCGAGCACGCGCTCACGCGCTCGGTGCGCGACAGCGCGCGCCTGCTCGACCACACGCACGGGTCGCTGCCCGGCGAGCCCTATCCGGCGCCCGCGAGCGCGCCGGGCACGTTCGCAGCAGGCGCTGAGCGCGCCCGCGCCGAGGCTGCGGATCGCGGTCTCGACGCAGACGCTGACCGGCGAGCAGCCCGATCCGCAGTGCGTCGCGGCGGTCGAGCACGCGGCGCGGGTGTGCGCCGAGCTGGGTCACGAGCTCGTGGACGACGCCCCGCGCATCGAGGACGGCGCGGCGCTCGTGCGACGCGTGGTTCGGGGTGTGGTCGGAGGTCGTGATGTCGCTCGTGCTCGAAGCCCAGGCGCTCGCGGGTCGCGCGGCCGGCGAGGATGACCTCGAGCCGCGCACGCGGCGCTGGTATGAGGCGGGCCTTGCGCGAACCGCCGCGGAGCACCTGCGCGACCTGCGCACGATCGCACTCGGAGCGCGCGCGGTGGCCGAGCTGCTGGAGCGCTGCGATGTGTGGCTGACGCCCACGCTCTCCCGGCCGGCGATCCCGCTGGGCGCGTTCGACGCGCAGGCCGCCGATGCGGTGAGCGCGCCCTACATGGCCTTCTCTCCTTACACGCGCGTGGCGAACATGACGGGCTGCCCGGCGATGTCGGTGCCGCTGCACTGGACCCCCGAGGGCATCCCCGTGGGGGCGCACTTCATGGGACGCATGTGGGAGGAGGCGACGCTGCTGGGCTTGGCCGCACAGTTGGAGCAGGCGGCGCCGTGGCGCGATCGCCGCCCGCCGGTGCGGGTCGGCGCGTGAGCGCCGTCAAGCGCTGTCATCTGACCGCCTGACCATCAGCTGATCGGCATCCGACGGGTCAGATCTCCTCAGCCGACCGTCGCGCCCGTCACGCGACAGCCCGCGCTCTCAGGCGACGGTAAGGCGAGAGAGGGTGAGTGCGAACAGCTCGTCTGGGTCGGTGAGCCAGCGCACGCACTGAAGCCCGGCGGCGGCGAGGTCGCCCTGCAGGCGCTCGGGGGTGAACTTGGCGCTGATCTCCGTGCGCAGCTCCTCGCCGGCGGCGAAGCGCACGGGCAGGTCGAGCGCGCCGACGTGCGTGGTGTGCTCGCGGCGCGCGCGCAGGCGCATCTCGATCCACTCGTGCTCGGGGTCGAAGCGCGCGACGTGATCGAAGTCGTCGGGGTCGAAGTTCGCGTCGAGCTCGCGGTTGAGCACGCGCAGCACGTTGCGGTTGAACTCGGCGGTGACGCCCTGCGCGTCGTCGTAGGCGGCCTCGAGCACCTCGGGATCCTTGACGAGGTCGGTGCCCATCAGCAGATAGTCGTCGGGGCCGAGCAGGCCGGCGATCGCGCGCAGGAAGCGCCGGCGGCTGCCGGGCGGGAAGTTGCCGATGGTGCCGCCGAGGAACGCGACGACGCGCGGACCGACGGGCTCGGGGACCTGGTCGAGGTGGCGCTCGAAGTCGCCGATCACGCCGTGCACCTGCAGGCCCGGGTACTCCTCCGTGAGCGTCTGCGCGCACTCGCGCACCATGCTCTCGGTGACGTCCACGGGCACGTAGCGGCGCAGCGTGCCGGCCTCGTGCAGGGCGTCGAGCAGCACGCGCGTCTTGGCGGCGGTGCCCGAGCCGAGCTCGACGAGCTCGGCGGCGCCCGTGAGCTGCGCGAGCTCGCCCGCGGAGTCCTGCAGGATCGCGCGCTCGGCGCGCGTGGGGTAGTACTCGGGCAGGTCGCAGATCTGGTCGAACAGCTCTGCGCCGCGCGCGTCGTAGAAGTGCTTGGGCGGCAGCTCCTTGAAGGGGCGCGTGAGCCCGTCGAGCACGTCGTCGGCGAGCGAGCGCTCCTGTTCGCCGTCGAGGTGCGAGTCGATCTGGATCGCCGGGCCGGCGGGGTTGGCGACGGGCTCCATCACACTCCCTCCGATCGCCCGTGACGGCACGCTTGGCTGGTCATGGTGGGCGCGCTCATGAGGCGTCCCGCGCGAGCCGCAGGCCGGAGAAGATCTGTCGGCGCAGGGGCAGGTCCCAGTTGCGGAAGGTCGCGCGTCTTCACGCGCGGGCTGCTCGCCCACGAGCCGCCGCGCAGCACGCGGTAGCGGTCGCCGAAGAAGACCTCCGAGTACTCGCGGTAGGGGTGGGCGACGAAGCCCGGGTACCCGCCGAACGTGCTGGCCGTCCACTCCCACACTCGTCCCACCTGTGCGAACTCTACAGGTCTTGGCTGTATGCCGAGCTCACCCTGCGCGTGCTCGCCCTGCGGACGGGCGCCGCGCGCTGAGCCGGTGCGCGCGCGTCCGCCCGGCGGATGGTCGCTCCGCGCGTGCTCCTCCGGCGCGGGCGCCCGCTGCTCCGAGGTCGCGGCCCGCTCCCACTCCGCCTCGCTGGGCAGACGCGCGTGGTGCGCGCGGGCGAAGGCATCGGCCTCGAACCAGCTGACGTGGCACGCCGGAGTGCGTGCGTCGCCGCCGGCGAGCGAGGGATGGTGGGTGATGTCGTGCTCCTCTTTCCACGCCCACCCTTCGTCGGACCACCACTCGCGCCGCTCATAGCCGCCGTCCTGCGACGAAGCGCATCCACTCGGCGGCGCTGACCGGGCGGCGCGCGATCTGGAACGCGTCCAGCTCGACGATGTGGCGGGGGCGCTCGTTGTCGTAGGCGAAGCCGCTCGCGGGGGCGCCCATCGCGAAGGCGCCCGCGGGGATCTCCAACCATCGCCCCTCCTCGCCGAGCGAGCGTCGGCGCCTCCTCCGCCGCGAAGTCCTCGATCGCCGGCGGCTCGCCGGCGGGGAGCAGGTCGGCGAGCGCCATCGTCTGGCGCATCGTCTCGCAGTGCTGCAGCTCGTGGCGGATCACCATCTCGCAAACGCTCGCCGTCGCCGACGCCCTCGCGGAGAATCGCCTCGGCGACGCGCGCGCGCACCTCGCGCATGTAAGCAGCGGGCCTCGGCGGGTCCCAGCGCCTCGATGTCCCCGCGCACCGCGCGGGGCGTCTCGAAGGCGTCGTAGACAGCAGCGAGGTCCTCGCGCAGCAGCTCCAGCCCGGCGAGCCGCTGTCCCAGCCACAGGTCCTCGTAGGCGGCGATGTGCGCCGAGATCCCACACGAGCGGGCTCATGATCGGGGAGAGCACGCGCGTCAGCTGATCGTCGTCCAGATGCGAGACCAGCGCGAGCGTCCCCGCGCGCGCGTCCTCCAGCGCTCCCAGCACGAGAGCCTCGGGGCTCGGCGTTGCGGCTTGATGGGTCGCGGTCGCGGTCGAGGCCATCGGGAACCTCTCACTGTACGACGATCCCCGCTGTTTGGGTCACATTCTCAACGGCGGGGGGGGTGCGGCGGCGTCGTCGACGATCACGTTCAGGCGCCCGCGCCGCAGCAGGCTCGCGGGGACGTGATGGCTGGGCTCGGCGAGCATCGCCGCGACGGCGTCGGACTTGGAGGCGCTCGTGGCCAGCAGCACGCACGCGCGCGCGGCGCGCAGCACGGCGAGGCTCAGCGTGATGCGCTCGGGCGGGGGCTTGGGCGAGTCGCGCACTGGAAGGCACAGCTCCTGCGGGCCGGCGTCCAGCGCGGGGGCGCCCGGGAACAGCGAGGCGACGTGGCCGTCGGGGCCGATGCCGAGCACGATCACGTCGAGCGCCGGCGGCGCATCGTCCTCTTCGCCCTGCGCCCGCGCGCGATCGTCGGTCTGCGCGGGTACGCGCTCGCGCAGCAGGCAGCGCGTAGCGCTCGGCGCCGTGCTCGGGGCCGAGCTCGCCCTCCATGCGATGCACGCGCTCGGGCGGCACGCCGCGCGGTCGTGAGCAATGTTTCGCTGCGCGAGGCGGTAGTTGCTCTGCTCGTCCTCCGGCCCGACGCAGCGCTCGTCGGCGAACCACACCTCGATCCCCGTCCAGTCCTCCAGCTCGCCGCGCCAGCAACTCGTAGGTGCGCGCGGGCGTCGTGCCGCCGCTGAGCGCCAGATGCGCGACCCCGCGCGCCTCTCGCGCCGAGCGTAGATCGCGCGCGATCTCCGTGGCCGCACGCGCCGCGACAGCCTCGGCGTCGACGAGCGTCGTGAGACGGGTCACGCCGCCACCGCTGTCGGCTGGTCGAGCTCGGTGCCGTCCTGTGGCAGCATCGCCTGGGCGGCGTGCAGCGCCGGCAGGTAGGTCGGGTCGCGCAGCAGCGCCTGGCGGATGCCCTCGCCGAGGATCCCGCCCTCGCCGCGGGAGGCCCCGAGCAGCGTCCACTCGCGCTCCGCGCCGTGCGCGTCGCGGCGGCGCTCGTGCAGCCCGCCCGGACCCGCGATCGAGGTCGATCTGCAGTCCCGAGGCGCTGCACAGCCGCACTCCCGCAAGGCCCGGCACGCTCAGCTCGGGTGCGGCGCGCAGGCACAGCTCGATGCGCTCGCCCGCCGGCGCGTGCGCGTCGGTGCTGAGCGCGCCCTCCTCACCCACGCGCCTGCGGATCTGCGAGCGGTTGAGCTGCCAGTCCAGACGCGAGGCGAGCCAGCCGACGAACAGCATCGCCGCGACCGTCGAGTCGGGATGGTGGCGGATCTCCAGGCGCTCCAGCGAGCCCAGCTCGGTGCGCATGCGCGCGGGATCGAACGTCGCCGCCACGCGCTCGCGCCACGGGGTCGAGCGCAGCCACGCGAGGTCCACCACGTAGGCCCGCTCGGAGAGCGCGCACGCGCGCTCGATCGCAGCGCTCCACACGGGCTCTTCGATCGAGTCGATCAGCGTCGCCTGCGCCAGCTCCAGCAGCGCGTCGGCCTGCTGCGGGATGGCGGTGGGGCGACCACAGCAGCGTCGGCAGATCGCTGATCACCAGCGGATCGGCGATCGTCGCTCAGATCGTCCAGGTGACGCTCGCCGATCTCCACGAACGCGATCTCGCGCAGCAGCGCCGGCTCGCCCGGGCCGCGGTCGCGCTCTGAGGCGATGCGCACCCGCGCGTCCAGCTCCTCGCGCTCGCGCTCGTAGGAGAGCACGACCGTGCGCGAGGCGTGATAGCGCCCCACACCGCGCAGGCGCTCGGCGATCTCGCGGCTGTGCTCGTGCTCCGACGAACACGAGCATGTTCAGTACCCGCGCCGGCGCCAATCCGTCGCCCTCCGCGTCCTGCTTCAGTCGCGCGCGCTGCGCCAGCAACTCGCGCAGCGCCGCTTCGATCGCGTCCGGCGTCGTATTGCGCTCGCTCCAGGCCACCTCCGGGAGGGCCGCGCTCGCCATCTCAGATCCTCCGTCTCATCGTCGCCCCGGCAGTTTCGATCGTCGATCCGTGTCCACCCTCGGATCGTGTCCACTGCCGGATCGCGCCTGTCATCGGATGTGCCCCGCCATTAGATCGCCCGCCATGAGTTGCCCTCGCGCAGGATCTCCTCGGCCACCCGCCGGTCCCTGCGAGCCCGCCTCGTACTGCGCCAGCGGGCCGGGCGTCTGCGCCCACGTCCGAGACGATCGGATCGCAGATGCGCCACTGCGCCTCGACCTCGTCGTTGCGCGTGAACAGCGTCGGATCGCCGCGCATCGCGTCCATGATCAGCCGCTCGTACGCCTCCGGCGACTGCGACAGGAAGGAGGTGCCGTACAGGAACTCCATGTTCACCGGTCGGATCGACATGCGCGTGCCCGGGATCTTCGCGCCCAGCCGCAGCGTCACGCCCTCGTTGGGCTGCACGGTCAGGATCAGCTGGTTGGGCTGCACCCCCAGCGAGCCGTCATGGCTGAAGGCCAGATGGGGGACGGGCTTGAGCGTGACCGCGATCTCGGTGACCTTGCGCGCCAGGCGCTTGCCCGCGCGCAGGTAGAACGGCACGCCCGCCCAGCGCCAGTTGTCGACTTCCAGGCGCAGCGCCGCGTAGGTCTCGGTGATCGAGTCGCCCGGCACGCCCTCCTCCTGCAGGTACCCAGGCACGTCCTCACCGCCCGAATGCCCGGCCGCGTACTGCGCGCGCGCAGCCATCTCGGGGATCTCCTGCGGCGTGGGCGCGGCGATCGCGTGCAGCACCTTCACCTTCTCGTTGCGCACCTCTTCGGCGGTGAAGCTGCCGGGCGGCTCCATCGCGACGTGGCAGAGCAGCTGCAGCATGTGGTTCTGGATCAGGTCGCGCAGCGCCCCCGCCTGGTCGTAGTAGCCCGCGCGGCTGCCGATGCCGATGTCCTCCGCCGCGGTGATCTGCACCTGGTCGATGTAGTTGCGGTTCCACAGCGGCTCGAACATGCCGTTGGCGAAGCGGAACGCGAGCATGTTCTGCACGGTCTCCTTGCCGAGGTAATGGTCGATGCGAAACACCTGCGCCTCGTCGAACACGCTCAGCACGCGCGCGTTCAGCTCGCGCGCCTCCTCCAGCGACGTGCCGAACGGCTTCTCGACGATCACCCGCACCTCCGTTTCGGCGCGGCGCGAGAGGCCGCTGCCGCCCAGCTGGCCGACGATCGTGGGGAAGAAGCTCGGCGCCGTCGACAGGTAGAAGGCGCGGTTCAGCCGCTCGCCGGCGTCCTCGTCGAACCCGTCCAGCACCTCGCCCAGCGTGCGCATAGACGCTCGGATCGTCGAACACGCCCGACACGTACCTGACGTTCTCCAGCAGGCCCGCGAGCACGTCCTCGTCGGGCGTGCGCCGCGAGAACGCGCGGATCGCCTGCTCGCACTCGGCGCGGTAGTCCTCGTGCGCTTTCTCTTTGCGCGAGACCCCGATCAGCTGGAAGCGCTCGGGCAGCGCCCCCTCGTGCGCGAGGTTGTAGAGCGCCGGCAGCAGTTTGCGCTTCGCCAGATCGCCCGTGGCGCCGAAGATCACGAGCGCCGTCGGCGCCACCGGCCGGCGCTCGAGGCCGAGCACGAGCGGGTTCTCGGTCTCGGTCGCGGTTGCGGCTGCGCTCGGGCTCACGGCTTGACGGTCTCGGTGGCGTTCGCGCTCGTGCTCACGGGATCTTGGTCTCGCTGGCCGGGATCTTGGTCTCGGTGGCGGTCGCGTTCGGGCGCATGTGCCCACGATCGTAGTGGCGGCGCGGTTGTTATACGTTGCCCGCAACCGATGAGCCCCGACCCCACCCATCAGCGCCCCGACCGCAACCTCGCGCTGGAGCTCGTGCGCGTCACCGAGGCCGCCGCGCTCGCCGCCGCGCCGCTGGTGGGACGCGGCGACAAGGAGGCCGCCGACCAGGCCGCCGTCGACGGCATGCGCTACATGCTGCACTCCGTGCCGATGGACGGCCTCGTGGTGATCGGCGAGGGCGAGAAGGACGAGGCGCCGATGCTCTACAACGGCGAGCAGATCGGCGACGGCTCGCCGCCGCAGGTCGACATCGCCGTCGATCCGCTCGAGGGCACGACGCTGGCCGCGCACGGCATGCCGAGCGCGCTGGCGGTGATCGCGCTGTCCGCGCGCGGCACGATGTTCGACCCGGGCCCGTGCGTGTACATGGAGAAGATGGCCGGCTCGCCGGAGATCGCCGACCTGCTCGACCTCGACCGCCCGCTGGCGGAGACCGTGAAGCTGGTCGCCGAGCGCAAGGGCAGCGCCGTCGGCGACGTGATGGTCGTCGTGCTCGACCGCCCGCGCCACGAGGAGGGCATCGAGGCGATCCGCGAGGCCGGCGCGCGCGTGCGGCTGATCGCCCACGGCGACGTCTCCGCCTGCGCTGCTGGCCGTCACCGAGCGCTCGCCCGTCGATCTGCTGTGGGGCATCGGCGGCACGCCCGAGGGCGTCATCTCCGCGGCCGCCGTCAAGTGCCTCGGCGGGCAGCTGCTCGGGCGGCTGTGGCCGCGCGACGAGCGACGAGCGCCAGGCCGCGCTCGACGCGGGCTATGACCTGCGAGCGGGTGCTCACGCGCGACGACCTCGTCGCCGGCGAGGACGTGTTCTTCTCCGCCACCGGCGTCACCGACGGCGACGTGCTGCAGGGCGTGCGCTATCCGAGCGCCGGCGGCGCCACGACCGAGTCGCTGGTGATGCGCACGCGCTCGGGCACCGTGCGGCGGATCAAGGCCACGCACGACCGCGCGAAGCTCGCGGCGCTGCGCGCGTAGCGCCTCACGCGCTCGCTCCGGGCTCGCTCGGGCCCGGCTCGCTTGGCCCAAGCTCGCTTGCCCCGGGCTCGCTTCCCGCGGCGAACCTCCCGACGCGCGACTCGGCCAGGTCCAGGCGCGCGAGCGAGCGCAGGAAGCCGTGCGTGACGAGCACGTGGATGCGCGCCTGCGTGGCGTTGTAGACGCGCCGGCCGAAGCCCGAGGCGATCGCGGGGTAGAAGTTCGCGACCTCGACCTCGACGTGCAGGCGCCCACAACCCTGCTGGGCCGTCGGGGAGGCGGCGCACGTCGATCTGCAGGTGCCCCGCGCCGCCCTGGCCGTGGCGGGCCACGAGCACGCCCCGCGCGATGCGCCAGCGCACGATCCCGTGGTCGGGCTCCAGCTCGTATTCGGGCGCCGCGAACGTCAGCAGTCGCAGGCGCAGACCGAGCAGCACGATCGAGCGCTCGTTCTGCGAGTAGCGCACGCGGATCAGCCCGAGCGTCGACCCGCGTCAGAAAGCGCCAGTAGGTGCGGGCGAGGCGCTCCAGAGATGCGGGCGACCACAGCTCGCGCAGCGCGGCCTGCGGCAGGCTCAGGTCGGCGGTCTGGACCGAGCGCATCGCGCCCGTGCGCGCGTCTTCGGTCGTGCGGTCCTGCAGGTTCGAGATCGTCGCGGGCCTCATCGACGTGCAGGCTACGCACGTTGCGAGATCGTCGGCCCGCACGATGTCCTTCTCTGCTGATATGCAACGCCCGTGAGCCACGAGCCGATGAACCCCCGCAGCGCCGAGCGTCTAGTGCGCGCCGCGCGCGCGTCGCAAGCGCTCAGCGAGACCTTGTGGGAGGCGCTGCACGAGGAGCTCGGCGATCCGAGCGCCGCGGCGCGTCGCCGAGCTCTCCGATCGCCTGGCGGAGGTCTCCGCGACGGTTGGCGCTGCTCGCGCGCGGAGAGGCGTCTTCGGGGACTGTCGCTTCGGGGACCGTCCAGGCGACAGCCGGCGTCGCGTCGGACAGCGCGTGGGCTCCGGGCGTAGCGGCGAGCGATGACGACGAGCCACGCGAGGTCGGCGGGAGGTCGCCGGCGGCTACGTCCGCGCCCGCAACCGCGAGCGGCTCGGGTGAGCAGAGCCGCTCGTCGCGGGAGTCGCCCGCGGCGCCCGCGACTGGGCGCGAGTCCTCCGCGCGGAGCGTGCTCGTAGACGAGCTCGCGCCTGTGGCGCCGGCCGCAGGAGACGCCATCCGCGCCGCTTCAGCCGGACGCGCAGGCGGCTCCGGAGATCGAGATCAGAGACGAACGTCGCGAGCACGTGCGTCTGGAGCCGGTGCGCGACATCCAGGAGTCCGGCCCGTGGATCGACGCGATCGAGCGCAGAGTGGAGCGCTACGAGCGCGATCGAGCCCCGTTCGCGGTGCTGCTCGTCGAGCTCATCGACGTCGAGCGCCTGCGCCACACGGAGCTGCCGGGTGAGATATCGCGCCTGCTGGGGCTCGTCGAGGCCGCGCTCTCGGGGGAGCTGAGCCCGGCCGACTCGCTCACACGCGAGACCCCCGGCCGCTACTGGCTGCTCGCTTCCGACACCGACCCGGGCGCAGCGCGTGCGCTCGTGGTGCGACTGGCGAGCGCGGTTCGCGGCGCAGCGAGCCATGGCGGCGCTCCGCTCGAGGTCGCCGTCGGCATCGCCGGGTGTCCCAGCGACGGCGCCCAGGCGGGCGGGCTCGCGGCGCACGCCGAGGTCGCGCTGTACGCCGCGCGGGCCTCGGGCAAGCCGGTCGTCTAGCGTTCGCGGTGCGCGACTCGGGGATTCAGGCGGTGGCCTGAGCCCCGCCGGTGGCGATTTCCGCGGGTGTGACCGGTGGAGAGCCGAGCAGTGGGGTGTTGGGCGATGCGCCTACCACGCGGGTGCCGATGCGGACCGTTTCGGTGACGTCGAGCTCCTGCGCTGCGCCGGCCGTCAGGTCCCAGTCGGCGTGATTGGCGTAGGGGCCGCGGTCGAGCACCGGAACGACCAGCGCGTGTCCCTTGTAGGTGACCTTCACCAGCGTGCCGCACGGCAGCGTGCGATTGGCGACGCCCACGACCGCCGGCGTGAGCATCTGCCCGCACGCGGTCTGCTGACCGTAGAAGCCGGGGCCGAACCATGTGGCGATGCCCGTCGTGTGGACCTTCGGCTTGGCCGGCGCCGGGCTCGCGCCGCCCGTCGGGCCGGTCGCTCCCGTGGCGCCCGTCGCAACGGTTCTCGCCGCGAGCGCGCTCGCGGCGAAGGCCAGGCACGCCGTGGCGGCGAGCAGGGCGAAGAAGGTCGTCGTGACGGTACGGGGGAAACGCATGATGATCGTCGGCGCCTACGGGGTCAGCTGACGGGCTCGCGCGGTCTACGACGACGGCGCTACGGCCCACGATGGGCCGATTCGCCCCAGCGAATCGTGCGATTCGCATTGGGTCCCCCGTCCTCCGCGACCTGAGTAGCGGAAGCTCGGCGTGGCGCGAGTATACAGATCGCCTCCGCGGATCGATCGGATGCGGACGAAGTTATGACAACCAGGCAAACGCCGATCCCGCAAACTGCGAACTGCGCGCTCGCACCAGTTGCAGGACTCCCAGCGCGGACTTGCCGGCTTAGCCAGGTAGGCGCGAGAGGAAGTCCCGGAGCACGCGCGCGCCGGTGTTGACGCCGGCCTTGGCCAGCTCGCCGGCCAACTCGGCGGCGGAGGCGATCAGCTCCGTGGAGCCGGGCGGCTGAACGGGTCCCACCGAGTCGGGCTCCGCCTCGAATCCCTGCAGTGGCGCACGCTCTCGAGGCGCTGCGTGGCGCTCGACGCTCGGACGTCCCTTCGCACCGGGGCGGGTCCGGGGCGCTTTCGCGGGCTTACCGGCGGTCGCAGAGGTCTTCGCCTCGGCGAGGGCGGACGCGGCCGCGCGCTCGCGCTTGCTCACAGGTCGCGGGGTGCTCCTGCGGGCCCCGTTGGCTGCGTCAGCCGCGCTCGCGCGCGAGGCGGCGCGGCGTGCGCTGGCGCGCTGGGGACGCGTGCGGGGCAGGCCGGCGAGGATGCCCGCGCCCTCCGCGGAGGGCGGCTCGCGAAGATCCCTGCTGGAAGAGTCGCTCATGCGCGTTAGCATAGGCGCCGGAGAAGTTGAGATATGGATTGAGCATCGGCGCCGTCGCCGCGGCGCGTAACGTCGCGAGTGTGCGGCGGTAGTTGTCCGTCGAGCGCGCATGCGCGTGCGGCGCCCAGAAGGACCTCCGGAGATCCGGAGGGATCGCGATCACTCAGAAATCGAAACGAGCGTAAACAGGTATGTCAGTAGTCGAATTGCAGGAGCTCGACGAGGTGAAGGGTCTGCTCGCCAAAGGCCAGCAGGTAGGCGTGCTGACGTTCGCGGAGATATCGACGGCCACCTCGGAGCTCGACCTGGACGAGTCCGACGTCGAGGAGCTGCACGGCTTCCTCGAGAAATCGGAGATCGAGCTCGTCGAGGACATCGACCCGGCGACCGCCGCGGCGCAGGCCGTCGAGCGCGCCCCCGACAAGCGCGGGCGGCGCAGCAAAGCCAAAACGGCGCTCGACCTCAAGCCGGACATGACGACCGACTCGCTGCAGCTGTTCCTCAAGGACATCGGCAAGGTGCGCCTGCTCACGGCCCAGGAGGAGGTCGATCTCGCCAAGCGCATCGAGCGCGGCGATCTCGACGCCAAGCAGAAGATGGTCGAGTCCAACCTGCGCCTCGTCGTCTCGATCGCCAAGAACTACCGCAACCAGGGGCTGCCGTTCCTCGACCTGATCCAGGAGGGCACGCTCGGTCTCGTGCGCGCGGCGGAGAAGTTCGACTACCGCAAGGGCTTCAAGTTCTCCACCTACGCCACCTGGTGGATCCGCCAGGCGATCGCCCGCGCGCTGGCCGACAAGGCGCGCACGATCCGCATCCCCGTGCACGTCGTGGAGAAGCTCAACAAGATCGGTCGCGCCGAGCGCAAGCTCGTGACCGAGCTCGGGCGCGAGCCGACCGCCGATGAGATCGCCGAGGTCACCGGCATCGACCCCGAGGAGGTCGACTCGATCAAGCGCTCCGCGCAGGCGCCGGTCTCGCTGGAGAAGCCCGTCGGCGACGAGGAGGAGTCGGAGTTCGGCCAGTTCATCGCCGACGAGCGCGCCGAGTCGCCCTACGAGCGCGCCGCGGAGATCCTCACCAAGGAGGCCCTGCGCGAGGCGCTGGAGAACCTCTCCTACCGCGAACGGCGCGTGCTCGAGCTGCGCTACGGCCTCGGCGGCGAGCACCCGCGCACGCTCGACGAGGTCGGGCGCACGTTCAACGTCACGCGCGAGCGCATCCGCCAGATCGAGAACCAGTCGCTGAAGAAGCTCCAGTCGCTCGCCGAGGCGCAGAAGCTGCGCGACGTAGCCTGACGGCGCCTCGGAACGCCTGACTGCGTCCTTACCGATCGGAGATCACGGAATCTCCGATCGGCAGCACGCGTGCTCTCGCACGCCACGCTCACTACGTCCTTGTCAGCCGCACCGATGCGCTCGTCAGGAGGCGTAGTCCCGTCTGCCGGGCTGCTTGGGGCTCAAGCCGCGCGGCGCAACTGCCGATTCGGGAGTATGTTCGACGTCGAAGTGGCCCTGCGCGAGCTGATCGCCAAACAGGGCTCCGATCTGCACCTGAAGGTGGGCAGCCAGCCGCTCTTCAGGATCGACGGCGAGCTCACGGCCGAGCAGGACGCATCGGTGCTGAGCGCCGAAGACACCGAGCACGCGCTCGAGGTGCTGCTGAGCGACGAGGCCAAGCTGAAGGAATTCGCCGACGAGCACGAGGTCGACTTCTCCTTCGAAATCCCCGGCGTCGCGCGCTACCGCCTGAACGCGTTCCAGCAGCGCGGCGTGATCTCGATGGCGATCAGGGCGATCCCACACAAGATCAACACGATCGAAGAGCTGGCGCTGCCGGCGGTCGTCAGAGAGCTCGCCGAGGAAGAGCGCGGGATCGTGCTGCTCACGGGGACCACGGGCTCCGGCAAGAGCACGACGCTGGCGGCGATGATCGATCACATGAACGAGACCACGAGCAAGCACATCGTGACGATCGAGGACCCGATCGAGTTCGTGCACGAAGACAAGCGCTCGGTGATCAACCAGCGCGAGGTCGGCATGGACACGGCCTCGTTCAAGCGCGCGCTGCGGCGCGTCCTGCGCCAGGACCCGGATGTGATCCTGGTCGGCGAGATGCGCGACGAGGAGACGGTCCAGGCGGCGCTGTCGGCCGCCGAGACCGGCCACCTCGTGCTCTCCACGATCCACACCGTCGACGCGGCCGAGTCGATCAACCGCATGCTCGACTTCTTCCCGCCCCACCAGCACGAGCCAGGCGCGCAGCATGATCGCGGGCACGATCAAGGGCGTCATCTCCCAGCGCCTGGTCCCGGGCGCGAGCGGCGGGCGCGTGGCGGCGTGCGAGATCCTGCGGATGACCGGCAGGGTGCGCGACATGATCGTCGACCCCTCCCAGACGGGCAAGCTCGACGAGGTCATCTCCACGGGCGCCTACTACGGCATGCAGACCTTCGACCAGGCCCTCTTCGGGCACGTCAAGGCGGGGCTCGTCACCTTCGACGACGCGATGAAGGTGGCGTCGAGCCCGCAGCGACTTCAAGCTGCTGATGCAGGCCGACGGCAAACGCGGCACGACGATGGAGGACGTGCAGGAGGCGCACGCCCGCCGCGAGCCCGACGCCAAGCCCAAGCTCACGGTTGCATAGAGTCGATACATCAGACCCTTAGCGCAAGGGCGCAAAACTTCAGTTGGTAAAGTAAGGGTATGGCCGTTGACGAGACCTGCCCCGTGTGCCGCACCGCCGAAGTGGTGTGCGGCAAGTGGACGCTGCTGCTCGTGCGCGACCTCTCCGAGGGCCGCTCGCGTTTCTGCGAGCTCGAGCGCTCGCTCGCGGGCATCAGCCCGCGCACGCTCTCGCTGCGCCTGCGCGCGCTGGAGGAGGAGGGGATCGTCGAGCGCCACACCTTCGGCGAGGTGCCTCCGCGGGTGGAGTACGCGCTGACCGAGAAGGGCCGGGCGCTGCTGCCGATCATCGACGACATGCGCTCCTACGGCGAACGCTGGCTCGGCGCAGAGTGCGCCGAACGCGACGCTGCGCAGGCGGCCGAGCTGCTCGCCGGCGTCGCCGCGGCCGTCGCGTAGCGGGCGAGCAGCGCACATCGCTGCTGCGCTGCTTGCCGCCGTCGTCGTCGCGTAGCGGACCGCGAGCGTCTGCAACCGGACGTGCGCGGGCAGGAGCGCCGGGGGTGAGGGCGAACTCTCCCGACCATGCGCACGAGCGGATTGTCACCCCAGCTGGAGGCCGCCCTCGGCGAGTACGCGCAGGCGGCGGCGCACCTGCTGCACGCCGACATCCTCGCCGGCGCGGAGGTCGAACTGGAGCTCGGCTCCCAGCGCGGACGCGCGCAGACCCCCTTCTACAGCTGCCGGCCGTTGACCGAGCGGTTCATCGCCCAGCGCGAGGCACAGCTCTCGCGCCTGCCCGAGCACTCGACAGGCGCTCGCCGCGCTCGCGGCGTTCGACGGGCTCGACCGCTACCTCGCCGGACGCAGCGCGCAGGCACAGGCGCAGGCGCAGGCGAAACGTGATGGGCGCGCAGGCACAGCGGCGGGCGCGCATGCTCGCGCGCGGCTGGCGTTGAGCGCGCTGCTAAGCGATGTCTTCGCCGAGCAGACCGAGTTCGAGCTGCGCCCGGAGCGCTTCGCCGTCGCGCTCTCGCGCCTGGAGCGCGCCGAGCTGACGAGCGCGCCCGACACGGTCACGCTGGTGGCGACGCTGCACGGGCTGACGATCGCCTCGCCGAGATCCGCCTGACGACGGGCCTGCAGATCGCAAGCCCGAGACCCTGCGCTGGGCGCCCGCGCAGGCGCTGCGCCGTGGGCGAGGGGGAGACCGGGCATCTGCTGGTCGCGCTCACCTGCGAGCAGGCCGCCGATGGGCGCGAGGTGCTGCAGGACCTGCTGCGCGCGCTGCGTCTCTTCGGCGACGGACGCGTGACGCTGGGGACGCTCGCGTGGGCGCGCACCGGCGGCGAAGACGCTTGGAGCACGATCGCGCTAGGCGCGGGCGGGCGCCCCCACGGGATGCTCGTCATCTCACCCGAGCAGGAGGACGAGCTGCGCGCCTTCTGCTCGCTCGTCTCCCGCCGCGCCCCCCACGGCAACGAGCTCGCCTGGGCGCTGCGGCGCTTCGAGCTGGGCTGCGAGCGCACGCATCCCTACGAAGCGCTCAGCGACCACCTGCTCGCGCTGCGCGCGCTGCTGGAGCCCGAGGGCCCCTCCAGCGGCCTGCTGGCAGGCCGGATCGCGGCGCTCTGCGCCACGCCCGAGAACCGCGTCAAGCTGACCGAGCGGATGACCAAGGCACAGAAGCTCGAGCGCGCCGTGATCGCCGGGAACGCCGCCGAGCGCACCGCCGGCGTGGCGATCGCCCGCGATGTCGCCGACCACCTGCGGGCGCTGCTGCGCGACGTGATCTGCGGCCATCTCACCCCCGACCTTGCGCGGCTGGCCGACGAGCTGCTGTCTCGCGCGAGCACGAGCACTCCACCGAGCGTGAGCATTCCACCGAGCATGAGCTCCTCCCGACGTTGAGCCGACGAGTGCGGACGCTCCCATGGCCGAGCCCGTCGCGGCCGGCAGCAGGTCCTCGTCGAGGCCTAGCAGCGGCGTCCGCCTCAGCCCAGCAGACGTGGCGGCGACGCGCGCGAGCCCCGCGAGATCGTGGATGTCCTCGTCCAGATACGGCACCACCACCGGCGCGCTCTCGCCGAGCTCTTCGCTAAGTCGCTTGACGGTCGCGGCGTCCCGGCGCGCCAGCACGTCGAAGTCGGCGAGGTTCGCCGCCACGCGGCCCGCCAGCCGCTCGCCCAGCTCGCCCGCGAGCAGCTCCTGCACCTGCTCGACGAGTATGACCGTGCAGTCCCTCGCTGTGCACGCGGTTGACGATCAGCCCGGCCCGCGACATCCCCGCCTCGTCGAGGCGCGCGGCCAGATACGCGGCCTCGAGCGCCGGCTCGGGCTCGGGCGAGGTCACGATCGCAAACGCGGTTCCCGGCGAGCGCAGCAGCTCCGCCACCCCGCGCGTCTGCTGAGCCAAAGCCGTCCATCACGCCCGTCAACGACAGAAAGAAGCGCGAGAGCTCGCCCATCATGTCGATGCCCGTCACCCGCGCGAAGATCGCCGAACACGATCCCCGTCCCACGCCCGAACAGCCGCGCCGTCAGACCGCTTGGCGCGAGGAACACCTGCAGCGCGCGTCCTTCCAGGAACCCCAGCAGGCGCATCGGCGCGTTCAGGAAGTCCAGCGCGTTGCGCGAGGGCGGCGTGTCGAGCACGATCGTGTCGAAGTCGTGCTCCTCGTGCAGCTCATACAGCTTCGCGATCGCGCTCATCTCGTGCGAGCCCGCCACGGCCGTTGACAGCTCGCGGTAGACGGGGTTCTCGAGGATCGTCCGCAACCGCTCGGGGTCGGACTCCAGGCGCGTGACGATCTCATCGAACGTGCGCTTCGCGTCGAGCATCATCGCCCACAGCTCGCCCTTCACCCGCACCTTCTGCGCGCGCAGCAGCTCGGGATCGATCCGATGCGGCTCGCCCCCGAGCTCCGTCGAGCCCCAGCGCGGCTCGCCAGACGGTTGGCCGGGTCGATCGTCACGACCGCCACCTTCGCGCCCGCGCATCGCCAGCCCCAGCGCCAGCGCCGCGGAGATCGTCGTCTTGCCCACGCCGCCCGAGCCCACGCACACGACCACGCGCTTGCCCTCCAGGCGCTCCCTCAGCTTTCGCCGCGCGTGGCCACTCGGCGATCCGTGCCGCCGCGATGCGCTCCCGACTGCCGGCGCTCCGGCGTGCAGACTCGTCGACGGACTGGCGTGGCTCGCCCACCGATAACCCGGCGTGCCGCCGCGACACTCGCGCGACCGTGAGCATGCAGGAATCGCGCATGCTTATGCGAATACCCACCGGACAGCGGCTTTCCCAGCTAACCAGGAGCCTTCCCGTGCAAGGCCACTGCCAAGGTCATCGCGTTCGCCAACCAGAAGGGCGGCGTGGCCAAGACCACCACCACGCTCAACCTCGCCGCCGCGTTCGCGGAGGAGGGCCATCGCGTGCTGTGCGTCGACATGGACCCGCAGGGCAACCTCACGATGTCCCAGGGGATCGACCCCGACACGATCGAGCAGTCGATGTACGACGTGCTCGTGCACCACGTCTCCATCCGCGAGGTCATCCGCAAGCGCGAGATCGACGTCGCCTGCGCCTCGATCGACCTCGCCGGCGCGGAGATCGCGATGTCCACGATGATCGGCCGCGAGCGCTCGCTGCAGAAGGCCTTCGAACCGATCGTCGAGGACTACGACTTCATCTGCATCGACACCCCGCCGAGCCTCGGATTGCTGACGATCAACGCGCTCACGGCCGCCGACAAGGTGATCGTCCCCGTGCAGTGCGAGTATTTGTCGATGCGCGGTCTCATCCAGCTGCAGAACACGCTCGCCATGATCCGCGAGAACCTCAACCCCGACGTCGACATCGAGGGCATCCTGCCCACGCTCGTCGACTCGCGCACGATCCACGCCAAGGAGGCGATCGAGATCCTCGAGGAGAACTTCGGCGACCGTGTCTTCGCCTCGCGCATCCGCAAGACGGTGCGCTTCGCGGAGGCGCCCGTGAAGGGCATGTCGGTGCTCAAGTACGAGCCCGACGGCGTGGCCGCGCAGTCCTACCGGCAACTCGCGCAGGAGGTCCTCGCACATGGCAAGTCCCAGTAGGCTCGATCGGTCACGCTCATGAGCAACCCCAAACGCGCCTCCATGCGCGAAGGCCCGCTCGCGGCGCTGTTTCGCAAGACCGAAGACGAGGAGTCCGCCGAGTCGAGCTCCAGATGCCCGCGCCGACGGCCAGGAGGCGGCGCCGGCGCCCCAATCGCAGACTCCCGCGGCGCGCGAGCAGCGCGGCGTGCCGCACCCGGCGCTGAGCAGCGCCGAGGCCTCCGAGCCCGGCGCTCGCGAGGGCTCCTCACGGCGCCGGCGTGCCCACGCCCAAGGATCGCCTCAAGCAGGCCTTCTCCTCGGAGATTCCCGCGAGCCTGATGGATCGCGAAGACGCACCGCGCCGCCGCGTCCGCGCGCGGCGCCCGTCCGGTCATGGACGAGTACGAGCGCGAGTCGCCCGCCTCCGCATACAGCGGCGGTCCCGTCGGCCAGCCGTGCATCAGGGTCGTCGGCGTCGGCGGCGCCGGCGTGAACGCCGTCAACCGCATGGTCGAGGCCGAGGTCGAGGGCGTCGAGTTCCTGGCCGTCAACACCGACCAGCAGTCGCTGCAGCAGTCCACCGCCGACATCACCCTGCACATCGGCGCCGAGCTCACGCGCGGGCTCGGCTCGGGCTCGGACGCCGCCGTCGGACGGCAGGCCGCGATGGAGGACTACGACCGCGTCAAGGCGCTGCTGAAGGGCTCGGACATGATCTTCATCACCGCCGGCGCCGGCGGCGGCACGGGCACCGGCGCCGCCCCGATCGTCGCCCGGATCGCGCGCGAAGTCGGCGCGCTGACGGTCGCGATCGTCACCAAGCCCTTCGGCTTCGAGGGCTCGCGCCGCTCCGAGCAGGCCGAGCACGGCATCGCCGCGCTCGCCGAGGAGGTCGACACGCTGATCGTCGTCCCCAACAACCGCCTGCTGACCGTGCTCGACAAGCAGACGGCGATGGTCGAGGCCTTCCGCGTCGCCGACGACGTGCTGCGCCAGGGCGTGCAGGGCATCTCCGACCTCGTCACCCTCCCGGGCCTGATCAACCTCGACTTCGCCGACGTGCGCACGATCATGTCCGACGCCGGCAACGCCCTGCTCGGCATCGGCATGGGCGTCGGCGGCGAGTCCCGCGCGGTGGACGCCGCGATGCAGGCCGTCGCCTCGCCGCTGCTCGAAACCTCGATGGACGGCGCCCACTCGATCCTGCTGTCGATCACCGGCGGACGCGACCTCTCGCTGTGGGAGGTCAACGAGGCCGCCAAGGCCGTCTCCGAGGCCGCGCACCCCGACGCCAACATCATCTTCGGCGCGATGGTCGACGAGAAGCTCGACGACCAGGTCTGGGTCACGGTCGTCGCCACCGGCTACGGCGACGCCCGCCGGCAGATCGCGCGCGACCTCGGCGCCGGCAGCCTGCGCGAGCCCGCCGGCGAGCCCCGCGTGCGCCGCACCAGCAGTGGGCCTCCGCGCCCGGCGCACGCTCAGCGCCGCGCGACGCTTGCGGTGGACGAGTTGGAAGTCCCTGAGTTCATGCCTCGCTGAGCGTCGTCCTGTGGTATCGCTCTGACATGAGCGACACGGCCGAGCATGGCGTCATCGCCGCTGGGCATCCGCTGACCGCGCAGGCAGGCGCCGAGGTGCTGCGCGCCGGGGGCAACGCGGTCGACGCGGCCGTTGCCGCGATGCTGATGTCCTTCGCCGCCGAGCCGCTGCTGACCGGGCTGGGCGCCGGCGGGCACATGCTCGTGGCGGGCGCCGGTGAGGAGCCCGTGCTGCTCGACTTCTTCGTGCCAGGCGCCCGCGCGCCGTGACGACGGCGGCGCGGCCGAGCTCGATGCGGTCGACGTGTCCTTCGGCGACGCCGTGCAGGTCTTCTACATCGGCCCCGCCTCCTGCGGCGTCTACGGGACGCCCGCGGGCGTGTGCGCGGCAGTGGAGCGCTGGGGCACGATGGCGCTCGAGCAGCTCTGCGCGCCCGCCGCGCGCGCCGCGCGCGAGGGCGTGAGGCTGAACGCCGGGCAGGCCTACATCGCGAAGATCCTCGCCGACCTGCTCACCTCCACGCCCGAGTGCGCCGCGCTGTGGGCGCCCGACGGTCATGTGCTGCGCGAGGGCGAGCTGCTGCGCAACCCCGACCTCGGCGACGCCCTCGACCGGCTCGGCGACGACGGCGCCGAGCCCTTCTACCGCGGCGACATCGCCCGCGCGGTGTGCGACTGGCTGCACGCGCGCGGGGGCTCGCTGAGCGCGGACGAACTGGCCGCCTATCGCGCGATCGAGCGCGAGCCGGTGCGGGTCTCCTATCGCGATCGCACCGTCCTCACCAACCCGCCGCCCTCGGCCGGAGGCACGCTGCTGGCCTACTCGCTCGCGCTGCTCGACCGCGGCCCGCGGCCGCCGCGCCTTGCAGGACGTGCTCGTGCGCGATGGAAGCCGCACAGGCCGAGCGCACGCCGGAGTTCGTCGAGGGACTCGCCCAGGATGGCTTTCTGGAGCGGTTCCTGGCGGCGAAGCTGGGTTCGACGACGCACATCTCCGTGCTCGACTCGACGGGCGCGCGTGCAGCGTCACCTGCACCAACGGCGAGGGCTCGGGCGTGGTCGTGCCCGGCACGGGCATCCACGTCAACAACGTCATGGGCGAGGAGGACCTCAACCCGCTGGGCTTTCACCGCCACCCGCCCGGCCGGCGGATGCCGAGCATGATGGCGCCCTCGATCGTGCTGCGCGACGACGCGGTCGAGCTGGTGCTCGGCAGCGCCGGCTCCAACCGCATCCGCTCCGCGCTGCTGCAGACGATCGTCGGCGTGGTCGACCACGGCCTCAGACGCGCGCGACGGCCGTGGAGCGCCCCGCGCGCGCACTTCGAGGACGGGATCGTCTACCACGAGCCCGGCATCGACATGTCCGAGCGCGCACGAGACTGCGACCCGAGCGGGAGATCGTGCGGTTTCACGCGCTGAACCTCTTCTTCGGCGGCGTCCAGGCGGTGCAGAGCTCCGCCGGTGCGCTCACCGGCGCCGGCGATCCCCGGCGGGGCGGCGTCGCGGTGAGCGCGTGAGGGCGCCGTCGCTGGGATCGCGCGGGCTCGGCGGGCCGGCGCGTGCGGCGCTGCGCGCCGTCCGCGTGCGGCGCCTGGCGTCTGCGCGGCTCGGTCGCGCCATGCGCCATGGGCTGCGGCGGCGTCAAGCCGCCCGACCTGTTCGTCGTCGAACGCTCCGGCCCGCGGCGGGCGGTTGACGCTGCTGGTCGACGAACAGGGCGGTCTGCATTGCAACGGCGCGCGCGCGCCGACGCTGAGCGATCCCCAGCTGATCCAGGCGCGGGCGCTCCAGGAAGAACTCGCCACGCCCGCGCGGCGAACACCTCTCGCTGGCGCCGCGCCCGGGATCGGTGTTCTCCTACCGCGTGCGCGACGAAGCCGGCAGCGTCGTCCTTCGCCGACAACTCCGCCGCGTCAGCCCAAGGTGCTGCGCAATCTCGCGCTGTTCGTGCTGCAGGTGGCCCAGCAGAACTGCCGCCTGCCCAACCGGGGGCGTGCCCTAGGGGCCTTGCCCCGAGGCTGAGCCAAGGCCTTTCAGCCAAGGACTGACCCGAGACGCGGTGCTCAGCCGAAGCGCACCTTGCCGTTGGAGCGCGCCCGCGCCTGCGCGCGATCGACCAGCTCCAGCCGTTTGATCGCGGCGCGGAACAGCCCCGCGAGCAGCCGCATGCGCGCGTTCTCCGAGCGCAGCTCCAGCAGGTCCTGCTTGCCGTCGGGACCGAACTCGACCGTGCCCGCCATCGCATAGGCGTCGAGGACCGCCAGCTCCTCCTCGCTCAGGCGCTTGTCGGTCGCCTGCTCGACCAGCTCGGCATACAGCTCGCGCGCGGTCTGCGCGGCGTCGGGGTCGGACTCCTCCTCGAGGTCGTTCAGCGGCTCGACGATGCCCGCGGGATACGGGTAGTCGTCCTGGCGCTCGATCAGCCGGAAGGGCCTGGTTCCGCGCGCGAGGATGTCCATGTTGCCCTCCTCGTCGCGCTCCAGCACGCGTTCGATCGCGCACGCGCAGCCGACCGGCTTGAGCTCCTCTTCGGACAGCCACACGATGCCGAACTCGCGCTCGTGCTCGCAGGCACTCCTCGATCATCCGCTTGTAGCGATCCTCGAAGATGTGCAGCGGCACGCTCTCGGTGGGCAGCGCCACGATCCCCAGCGGAAACAGCGGAAATCCTTCGGTCCGGTCGAACATGCGCGGCAGTGTATTGCCAGCTGCCGACCGATTTCCAATTGATCGAAAATATTCGAGCCGGTCGGCTGAGCGGGAGGGCTCGCGCGCCTGCGCGTGTCTCCGTCCGGCTTTGTCGCTCAGCGCGAGGGTGTGCGCGCGGTGAGCATCAGGTTGTAGAACACCGCCGGCGGCAGCCGCCCCTCGAGCAGGCTGCGATCGACGCCCTGCAGGAGCAGATAGCCGCGGTAGGCGTACTGGCGCCAGCCCCACGGCACGTCGCGCGGGTCGGCCGTCGCCTCCAGCGTGCGGTTGGTCCAACCAAACCAGTTCGCCAGCAGCTCCTCGCCGCGCACGCGCACGTCCTCCATCCCCGCGCTCTGCGCGGCGTGCGTGAGCTCGGTCGGGGCGAACGCGTGCACGTCCACCGAACCCTCCAGCGCCGCCTCGGGCGCTCCACCCTCGGCGGGCGGAGCGGGACGCGCCCCGATCGCTCGGCGCCATACCGGCGCCAGGGTGCCGGCCGCGCGCTTGGGCACGCCCGCCAGGCGATCGCCGTAGCGCGAGGGCTCACCGGCGAACATCACCGTGCCGCCCGGCGCGAGCACGCGCGCGAACTCCGCGAACGCGCCGCTGCAGATCGGGGATGTGGTGCAGCACCGCGTGACCGAACACCAGATCGAAGCTCGCGTCCTCGAACGGCAGCTGCTCGGCGTCCGCGGGCTTGGTCTTCACCTTCAGCCCCAACCGCTTGGCGTTCGCTTTCAGCGTGCTCAGCATCCCCGGCGAGATGTCGCTGCACGTCGCCTCGCTCGATCAGCCCCGCGCGCAGCATGTTCAGCGTGAAGTACCCCGTGCCAGCGCCGATCTCCAGCGCCCGCGGGAAGTGCGTCGGCGCACCGTCCCCGAGCGCCTTGCGCACCTTCCCCAGCACCTGTTCTGCCCCCAGATCGCCGAAGTCGATGCCCCACTTGGCGTCGTAGTGGTCGGCCGCCACGTCGTGGTAGCGGGTGTTCACGTCGCGGATCTCCTCGGCGTGTCAGAGCGGGTGGCACGGGTCGGCACCATATACTCGCGCGCCGTGTCCGTGCCCATCATACGCCCAGCGCGACCAGCCCGACGGCGTCCCCCCGCTGGAGCTGACGGGCGAGCGCACGCTCCCGGACGTGCCCGCCGAGAACTATTGGTTTCGCCGTCACCTGGCCGTGTATGAGTGGATCGCCGCCCGCGTGTCGGGGCTGCGCGTCATCGACATGGCCTGTGGCGAGGGCTACGGCTCGGACGTGCTCGCGCAGTGCCGCCGCGCGAGGTCGTCGGCGTGGACGCCAACCCCGAGGCGCACGAGCACGCGCGGCTGCGCTACCGCCGCCCCAACCTCCGCTTCGAGCGCGATCTGGTCGAGACCTTCTCGAGCCCGCCGACGCCGTCGTGTTCCTGCAGACGATCGAGCACCTGCAGGACCCGGTTGCGGTGCTCGAGCACTTCCGCTCGCTGATCGCAGCCCCCGCGCCGGGAGCCAAAGCCGCCGTATTCGTCTCCACCCCCAATGTCCTCACGCTCGCACCGGCTGGCGCGCCGCGCTCGGACAACCCTTGGCACGTGCACGAGTACCGCGCCGAGGAGTTCGAGCAGCTGTGTCGCGGCACGTTCTCCTCGGTGCGGATGTACGGGCTGTTTCACGCGCGCAAACTGCGGGTCCACGAGCTTGCGCTGCGCGCCGGCTGGGACGTCGATCCATCCGCGCCTGCGGCTGACCAAGCCGTTCTACGACCGCTTCACGCCGGCGATCTCAGCCGTCGGACTTCGCGCTGCGCCCCACGGGCCAAGCCGACCTGGACCGAGCACTCGACTTCGTCGCCGTCTGCACGCCGTGAGCGGCGCGCGCGCCGGCGGAGCGCGCGAGGAGGGCGCGCTGGCGATCGTGCTGCACACGCACATGCCCTACGTCGAGGGTTTCGGCACGTGGCCCTTCGGCGAGGAGTGGCTGTGGGAGGCGATCGCCGGCTGCTACCTGCCGCTGCTCGACCTGCTCGACGCGCGCGAGCCCATGCTGACGCTCTCGATCACGCCGGTGCTGTGCGATCAGCTGGGCGCCCCGGGTCTCGCCGAGCGCTTCCACGCGTTCATCGAGGACACGCGTCGCTTCACCCACGCCGAGGACGCCGCCGGGCTGCGCGCAGGCGGCCACGACGGCCTGGCCGCCGAGCTGGAACGGGCCTGGACGCGCGGACTACCAGCACGCCTCGCGCGCATGGCCGCGCGTGGAGGGAGACCTGCTGAGGGCGTTCGCGCCGCACGCCTCCTGGACTTCCTCGGCGACGCACGCCGTGCTGCCGCTGCTCGCGACCGACGCCGGCGCCCGCCTGCAGGTGCAGGCGGGGTCGCCTCGCATCTCGCCCGGGTCGACGCCGACTGGCAGGGGGGCTTCTGGCTGCCCGAGTGCGCCCACGCGCCTCACCTGGAGCCGACTCCTTGCACGCCGCCGGAGTGCGGCGCACGTGCGTGGAGCTCACCCGCCGCGACGGGCTCGGGGCGCGCGCGCATCTGCGCCGCTGATGTCTGACTCCGGCATCGCGCTGATCCCGATCGACCGGCAGACGATCTCGCTGGTGTGGAGCGACGCCGGCTATCCCGCCGACGGCCTCTACCGCGACTACCACCGCCACACCGTCCATCACCACAACCCGTGGCGCAACGACGGCGACGCCTACGACCACGAGCCGGCACTCGCCCGCGCGCGCGAGCACGCCGCGGACTTCGTCTCGCGCACCCGCGAGCGCCTGCGGCGGGAGGGCGAGGGTCTGCCCGGTGGCGGGCTCGCGGTCTGCGCGCTGGACACCGAGCTGCTCGGGCACTGGTGGTATGAGGGCCTTCACTGGCTGGAGGCCGTGATCGAGGAGTGCGCCGCGCAGGGCCTCGAGCTGGTGCGCCTGGACGACGAAGCGCTCGAGCGCTTCGAGCCCGCGCCCGTCGGCGAGGCCGAGTGGGCCACCAGCAGCTGGGGCGCAGACGGCGACCTGTCCACCTGGTCGGGCCCCGCCGTCGCCGACATGGCCTTCGCCGCGCGCGCCGGCGAGCTCCAGACCGTCGCCGCCGCCCTCGAAGGGCGCGCCGGCCCGCGGCGGTGCGCGAGCTGCTCGCGCTGCAGGCCTCCGACTGGCCGTTCATGATCTCGCGCGGCCTGGCGGTGCCCTACGCCCGCGAGCGCTTTGAGGGTCACCGCGCGGCGCTCGAGCGGGCGCTGCGCGACGGGGCCAGGCGAGCGTCGATGGTTGAGGGCCTGCGCGAGTTGGCGGTCAGCAGCCGACATGTCGGCTCTGCTCGCACCCTGAGCGGACGACGCCTACGGAGGCGAGACCTACTCCCAGCGCATCCGCTCGGGCGCCTCGCGCATGCGGATCACCCGCGCGGGCGACGCCGCCGACGACGGCGTTGGCGGGCACGTCCTTGGTGACGACGGCGTTGGTGCCGACGATCGCGTTGTCGCCGACGGTGACGCCGCGCAGGATGCAGGCGCCGTAGCCGATCCAGACGTTGTGGCCGACGCGGACGTCGCGCTTGTAGATGCCCTGCAGGCGGATCGGGCGCTCGACCTCGACGACGCCGTGGTCGAAGTCGATCAGCATCACGCGGTCGGCGACGATGCACTCGCGCCCGATCGAGACGTGCTGGTAGGCGGAGATCGTGCACTCCTGGCCCATCACGGTCTTGGCGCCGATCGAGCACCTCGCCCTCGTGCACGCGGATCTTGCTGCCGTGGCCGATCCACGCCCAGCGGCCGATGCGCAGCGTCGCGCGCCGCCCGATCTCGAGCTTCACGCCCGGGCAGACGAAGCAGATCCCGTCGGTCTGCAGGCGCCCGCCGTAGCGCAGCTTCAGCCAGCGCGTAGCGCGCGAGCAGCCGCGCGTAGTGGCGGTTGAGCATGTTGTTGGCGCGCATGAAGCGCAGCAGCGTCAGCGGTCCGCCGTGCAGGGGCTCGGGCGCGCGACGCAGGGCGTCGGCGAGCTCGCTGGACGGGGGCCTGCGCTGCGGGTTCGGTGAGCGGAGGCTCCATCGCGCGAGATCGTAAGGGTTCCGCGCATGACGGGCGCTCGGCTGAACGCGGCCCTGCGATGATTGCGCCCGCGATGACCGAGACCGACCTCGCCGAGCGCCTGCTCGCGGGCGACCGGCGTGCGCTGGCGCGCGCGATCTCGCTCGTCGAGGACGACGCCCGGAGGGCTGGGAGCTCGTGCGCGAGGTCTATCCGCACACGGGCAAGGCCGCGGTGGTCGGCTTCACGGGGCCGCCGGGGGTCGGCAAGTCGACGCTGATCGGCGCGCTCACGAAGGCGCGGCGCGAGGCCGGGCGCACGGTCGGCGTGCTCTCGATCGACCCGTCCTCGCCGTTCACGCAGGGCGCGCTGCTCGGCGATCGCATCCGCCTGGCCGAGCACTTCCTCGACCCGGGCGTGTTCATCCGCTCGATGGCCAACCGCGGCGCGCTCGGCGGGCTCTCGGAGGCGGCGCTGCAGGCGGCGCTGCTGCTGGACGCGGCCGGGCGCGAGGACGTGTTCGTGGAGACGGTCGGCGTCGGCCAGGCCGAGATCGACATCATCGACCACGCCGACACGATCGTGCTCGTGCTGATGCCCGGCTCGGGCGACTCGATCCAGGCGCTGAAGGCGGGCGTGATGGAGATCCCGGACGTGATCGTGATCAACAAGGCCGACCACCCGCTGACCGACACGATGGTGCGCGAGATCCGCGGCGTGCTCTCGCTCGCGAACCTCGATCGCTCGCCGAGGAGGTGCGCGGGCGGCTGGCGCGTGCCGATCGTCAAGACCGAGGCCGCGCACGGCGAGGGCGTCGAGGAGCTGGTCGAGCGCCTCGACGAGCACCGCGCGCACATCCTCGCGGCCGGGCAGCTGCAGGAGCGCCGCCGGCGCAACCTGCGCAACGAGGTGCTGGCGATCGCCACCGCGCGCATGCGCCGGCGCCTGGAGGAGGAGCTCGGCGAGGACGCGGAGTTCCAGCGCCTGCTCGACGAGGTCGTCGCGCGGCGCCTGGACCCGGCCAGCGCGGCGACGGCACTGCTCGAGCGCGACGGCGGTGTAGGGTCAGCAGCGATGGCATTCCTGGACTGGGTCGAGAGCAACTGGGGCCTGCTCGGGCCGCCTGATGGACGGCCACACCAAGATCTACCGCGCCACCGGCGGGCGGGTCGGCCATCGCACGCCCGGGCTTCCCGTCGGTGCTGCTGCTCGACCACGTGGGCGCCAAGAGCGGAACGCACCGCACGAGCCCGCTGGTCTACGGCGAGGACGGGCAGAACCTCGTCCTGGTGGCCTCCAAGGGCGGCTATCCGAAGAACCCGGCGCTGGTACTACAACCTCGTCGCCCATCCCGACACGACCGTGCAGGTGGGCTCGCGAGCACGCGCAACGTCCACGCGCGCGTGGCCAGCGCCGAGGAGCGCGAGCGGCTGTGGAAGCTGATGCTGGGCGTCTACGGCGGCTACGCCGACTACCAGCGGCGCACCGAGCGCGAGATCCCGCTCGTCGTGCTCGAGCCGCGCTGAGCTAGGCCCCCAGCGCGCGGGCGATCACCATCTGCTGCACCTCGTCGGTGCCCTCGCCGATCGTGAGGATCTTCGCGTCGCGGTAGAAGCGGCAGACGGGGTACTCCTCGATGTAGCCGTAGCCGCCGTGGATCTGCACGGCCTCCTCGGCGCAGCGCACGGCCAGGCGCCCGGTCTTGAGCTTGGCCTGGGCGGCGGTCAGGGTGAAGTTGCGCCCGGCGTCCTTCTCGCGCGCGGCCTTGTAGACGAGCAGCCGCGCGGCCTCGATCTCGGTGGCCATGTCCGCGAGCTTGGCCTGGATCGCCTGGAACTTGGAGATCGGCTTGCCGAACGCCCTGCGCTCCTTGGCGTAGTTCGAGCGCCTCGTCGAGCGCGCCCTGCGCGAGGCCGACGCCCATCGCGGCGACGCCGATGCGGCCGATGTCGAGGATGTGCAGGAACTGCTTGAAGCCCGCGCCGCGCGGGCCGAGCAGGTTCTCCTCGGGCACGCGGCAGTCGCTGAAGCGTCAGCGGCCGCGTGTCCGAGGCGTTCCAGCCCATCTTGCGGTAGGGCTCGCCCTGCTCGTAGCCGGGGGTGCCGTTGGCGACGATGATGTTCGAGATCTCCTCCTCGCCGGTGCGCGCGGTGATGCAGACGACCCCGAGATGTCGGTGCCGGCGTTGGTGATGAACTGCTTGGCGCCGTCGATCATCCATTCGCCGTCGTCCAGGCGCGCGCGCGTGCGTGACGTTGCCGGCGTCCGAGCCGGCCTCGGGCTCGGTCAGCCCGAAGGCGCCGAGCCGTTCGCCCGAGCACAGCCGCGGCAGCCACTCTCGCTTCTGCTCCTCGCTGCCGAACAGGTAGATCGGCTGGGTCCCGAGCGAGGTGTGCGCGCACAGCGTGATCGCCACCGAGGAGTCCACGCGCGTGAGCTCCTCCACCGCGAGCGCGTAGGCGAGCGTGTCGCCGCCGCCGCCGCCGTACTCCTCGGGGAACGGGATCCCCATCAGGCCCAGCTTCCCGAGCTGCGCCACGATCTCGTACGGGAACGACTTCGTGCGGTCGAGCTCCTCGGCGACCGGCGCCACCTCGCCCTGCGGCGAAGTCGCGCACGGTGCGGCGGATCAGCTCGTGGTCGGGGGACAGGTCGAAGTCCATCGCCGGACGAGCTATCGCACGCTCAGGCGCAGTAGGAGCGCGCCAGCTCCACCAGCAGCCGCACGCCGTAGCCCGAGGCGCCCTTGCCGACGTAGGCGCGGCCGAGGTCCCAGGCCGAGCCGGCGATGTCGAGGTGCGCCCAGGGCACGTCGCCGACGAAGTTCGGCAGGAACGCGGCGCCGACGATCGTGCCGGCCTTGCGCGCCTTCGGGGGCGTTGTCGAGGTCGCCGTAGGCGCCCTTGATCAGCTCGTCGTACTCCTCGTGCAGCGGCAGCCGCCAGACGATCTCGCCGGTCCGCTCGCCGGCGGCGGTGATGCGCTGCGGCCAGCTCGTCGTCGTTGGACATCAGGCCCGCGTAGGTGGAGCCGAGCGCGATGATCACCGCGCCGGTCAGCGTGGCGAGGTCGACGATCCGCTCCGCGCCGAGGCTCGACGGCGTGGCACAGGCAGTCGGCCAGCACGAGCCGGCCCTCGGCGTCGGTGTTGTTGACCTCGATCGTCTTGCCGTTCGCGGCCGTGACGATGTCCCCGGGCTTGACCGCGCGGCCGCTGGGCAGGTTCTCGGTCGCGCCGACGACGGCCACGAGCTTCACCGGCAGTCCGCAGCCGGGCGATCGCGGCGACCGCCTCGATCACGGCGGCGCCGCCGGACATGTCGAACTTCATCTCGGCCATTTTCGCCCCGGGCTTCAGCGAGATGCCGCCGCTGTCGAACGTCACCGCCTTGCCGACGAAGCCGAGCGTCGGCGGCCCGTCGACGGCTCCGCCGGGTGGCTCGTAGCGCAGGACGATCAGCGCCGGCTCCTGCTCGGAGCCCTGGGCGACGGCGGCGAAGGCGCCCATGCCGCGCGCGACGATCCCGGCGCGCCCCTCGACCTCGACGCGTCAACCCGTCGATCTCGCCGGCCAGCCCGAGCGCGTGCTCGGCCAGCGCGGTCGGCGTGAGGTCGTTGGCGGGGCGGTTCTGCAGGTCGCGCGCGCCGTTCGCGGCCTCGGCCACGAGCGGCGGCGTCGCTCACGACCGTCTCCAGCCGTAGCCGTCGCCCTGCCCGGCGCGTCGGGCGCGGAGACGATCAGCTGCTCGAGCTGCTTGGGGGCCTCCGGCTCGCCGTCGCCGTCGGCGTCTCGCCTTGCCGGCGCGGACTTGTGCAGATCGAAGCGGTAGTCCGTCGAGGATCGTGCCCTCGACGCAGCGCCGCGGCGACCTCCGCGCCGGTCCTCGTGCGGGCGTCTGCGATGCACAGCGTGCGCGTGCCCAGCTCGCGCGCGCGCGCGTGCACCGCCGCGGCGACCACGCGCGCGCGCTCGGGTGTGAACTGCTCGCGCTTGCCCAGCCCGACGATCAGCCAGCGCTTGCCCTGCGCGTGCGTCAGGCCGAGGGACTTCAGCGAGCGGCGCGCCTCGCCGAGCTCAGCAGCTCGCCGAGCTCGGCGGGCGTGTCCGCGGGCGGCTCCTCGCCCTCGAAGACGCCGACCGCGATCGTGTCGGCGTCGGTGTCGGCGCCAGGTTGTGTAGTGCTCGATACCCGCACGATCTCGGCAGGATATACGTCGGCGCGGCAGTTCCGGACCATGCAGCACGTCGTCGCGATGGGCCGGCCATGCCGATGTGCGCCCGCTAGCATTCTCGATCTCTCGTCGTTTCCCCCGACCCTCAGGAGAACCTGCATCCCATGCCCAAGACCGTGATCCTCGGCGCCGCGCGCACCCCCATCGGCAAGATGGGCGGCGGCCTGTCGACGCTCGACGCCACCGAGCTGGGCGGCGTGGCGATCGAGGCCGCGCTCGAGCGCGCCGCAGGTCGCGCCCGAGCAGGTCGAGCACGTGGTGATGGGCCAGGTGCTGCAGGCCGGCCAGGGCCAGATCCCCTCGCGCCAGGCGCAGATCAAGGCCGGCATCCCCAAGGAGGTCTCCTCGGAGACGATCAACAAGGTCTGCGCCTCGGGCATGCGCGCGGCGGTGATCCTCGACCAGGCGATCCGCGCGGGCGACGTCCAGGTCGGCGTCGGCGGCGGCATGGAGTCGATGTCGCAGGCGCCCTACCTGCTGCCGGGCGCGCGCTTCGGCTTCCGCATGGGCGACGTGAAGGCGCTCGACGCGATGGTCCACGACGGCCTGACGAACCCGTTCTCCGGCAAGCAGATGTTCGTCGAGGCGACCGAGGTCGGAGACGAGCTCGAGATGACCCGCGCCGACCTCGACCGCTGGGCGCTGCGCTCGCACGAGCGCGCGATGGCCGCGACCGACGAGGGCCGCCTGCCGGAGGAGATCGTGCCGGTCACGGTCAAGGGCCGCAAGGGCGACACGGTCGTCGAGGTCGACGAGGCGCCGCGCCGCGACACCTCGCTCGAGGCGCTCGCCAAGCTGCCCGGGCTGGTCGGCAAGGAGGGCTCGCACACGGCCGGCAACTCGCCGGGCGTCAACGACGGCGGCGGCGCGCTGGTGCTGTGCCTCCGACGAGTGGGCGACGGCCAACGGCAAGGAGGCGCTGGCCGAGATCGTCGCCCACGCGCAGTCGGCCGACGACTTCGCCTACCTCGCGCGCACGCCGGCCACGGCCGCGAAGAAGGCGCTCGACAAGGCCGGCCTGCAGCCCGGCGACATCGACGTGTGGGAGATCAACGAGGCGTTCGCCTCGGTCACGCTCAACTCGATCCGCATGCTCGGCATCGACGAGGACCGCGTCAACGTCAACGGCGGCGCGGTCGCGCTCGGCCATCCGATCGGCGCCTCCGGCGCGCGCATCCTCGGCGCGCTCGTGCTACGAGCTGCGCCGCCGCGGCGGCGGCTACGGCTGCGCGGCGATCTGCTCCGGCGGCGGCCAGGGCGACGCCGTGATCATCAAGGTCTGAGCGCTCGGGACGATGAGCGCGCAGGTCGGCCATCCGAGCGTCGAACCGGCGGGCGGCGACGGCTCTGCTGCCGCGGCGCGCGCTGCGCGCGGCGGCGTTCTTCGACCTCGACAGGACCCTGATGGCGGGCTCCTCGGGGATCTTCTTCGCCCGGGCGGCCTACGAGGCGGGGATGATCTCGCGCCGGCGTCTGGCGCGCGACGCGTATGAGAACCTGCGCTTTCGCCTGCGCGGCTCGACCGACGACCGCGCCGACGAGGTGCGCAAGCGGGTGGGCGAGATGATCGCCGACGTGCCGGTGCGCGACCTGCAGCGGCTCTCCCCGCGCGTGCTGGCGGGCGTGCTGCCGCGGCTGTACCCGCAGATGCTGGAGCGCGCCTACGCCCACCAGGACGCGGGCCGGCTGGTGTACATCGTGACCGCCGCCTCGCAGGAGATGGCCGATCTGCTCGCGCACGTGCTCGCCTTCGACGGCGGCCTCGGCTCGCGCTCGGAGATCGTCGACGGTCGCTACACCGGCCGCGCCGCCGGGCCGTTCAACTACCGCGAGGGCAAGGTGCTCGCGATGCGCGAGCTGGCCGCGAGCGAGGGGATCGACCTCGCCGCCTCCTACGCCTACTCGGACTCCGAGTCGGACCTGCCGATGCTGCGCGCGGTCGGGCACCCGGTCGTCGTCAACCCCGACGCCGACCTGCGCCGCATCGCGCGCGAGGAGGGCTGGGAGATCCTGCACTCTCGACCGCCTCGGGCGGCGCCTGAAGATCCTCGCGGGCTCGCCGGCGTCGCCGCGCTGGGCGGACTCGGCGGGCTCGCCATGGGGCACGTGGGGACGCGCGCGCAGGCGCGCGAATAATCTGCCGGGTCATGAGCGCAGCCCGCCACATCCCCAACCGCCGCCGAGACCCACCAGGGCAAGATCCGCGTCGTCGTCGCCAAGCCCGGCCTCGACGGGCACGACCGCGGCGCGAAGATCATCGCGCGCGCGCTGCGCGACGCGGGCATGGAGGTGATCTACACGGGCCTGCACCAGACGCCCGAGCAGATCGTCGAGACGGTCATCCAGGAGGACGCCGACGCGGTCGGGCTGTCGATCCTCTCGGGCGCGCACATGACGCTCGTGCCGCGCATCGTGGAGCTGCTGCGCGAGCAGGATGTGAACGACGTGATCGTGACCGTCGGCGGCACGATCCCCGCCGAAGACATCCCCGAGCTGAAGGAGCTGGGCGTAGCCGAGGTGTTCACGCCGGGCGCCTCCACGCAGTCGATCGTCGACTTCATCCGCGGTGCGGTCACAGACAAGTAGTCATTTGTGCAGTTCGGATTGGTGCATGCACCAACCCGCCGACAGGCGCATGCGCCTGTCGGTCGAGGGGCGCATGCGCCCCTCGAGGACGGTCGCATGCGACCGTCCAGGCCAGGCCGCATGCGGCCTGGCCCACCGAATCAGCTTAAGGCCGGATTGATTGACTCGTCAGTCAACCGCCGGATCGGGTAGGATTTCTCGCAACAGACCCCAAAAGGAGCAGCCGAAGAGATGAAGATATGCGTCCTGGTGAAGGAGGTCCCGGACGCCGCCGTCGAGAAGCGCATCGATCCCTCGACGGGGCGCATGGACCGCAGCGGGGAGAAGAACCTCAACCCGTATGACACGCACGCCATCGAGGCGGCGATGCAGATCCGGGAGGGCGGCGCAGTGCCCGTCGAGGAGATCGTCGCCGTGACGATGGGCCCCGACAGCGCCGTGCGCGCCCTGCACAAGGCCGTCTCGCTCGGCGCCGACCGCTCCGTGCACCTCTCCGACCCGGCCGTCGCCGGCTCGGACGTGGCCGCCACCGGCTATGCGCTGGCGCAGACGCTGCAACGCGAGAGCCCCGATCTGGTGCTGCTCGGCCAGCAGTCCGACGACGGCGAGTGCTACACGATCGGCGCGGTCGTGGCCGAGCACCTCGGCATGCCCTCGCTGACGCAGGTGATCAAGATGGACGTCGACTCCGAGGCCCTGCGCTGCGAGCGCCAGGCCGAGTACGGGTACGACACCGTGCAGATCAAGCTGCCCGCGGTCATCTCCGTCGGCGACGCGATCAACGAGCCGCGCTACCCCTCGCTGAAGGCGATCATGGGCGCCAAGAAGAAGCCCCTGGACGCCGTCACCGCCGGCGACGTCGGCATCGACGCGAGCAAGGTCGGCGGCGATAACTCCGCCGCTCAGTGGGTCGCCGCGAAGGCGCCGCCGGCGAAGGCCGCCGGAGAGATCATCGAGGACGAGGACACCGACGAGACGGTCGAGAAGATCGTCGCCTGGCTCGACGAGAGGAAGCTGATCTAGATGGCGAACATCCTGGTCTACGCGCTGCACTACGACGGCGCGATCAACAAGAACTCCCTCGGCGCCGTCTCCGAGGGCGCGAAGCTCGCCGCGGAGCTCGGCGGCGAGGCGCACGTGGTGATGCTCGGGGACGTCCCGCGAGGAGCTGGCCGCCTCGCTTGGCAACTACGGCGCCAAGAAGGTGCTCGTCGCCGAGGGCCCCGAAGGGCTCGCGCAGCCGCTGGTCGACGCGATGGCCGCGGCGATCTCCAGCGGCGGCTACAAGTACGCGCTGTTCGGCGGCGGTCTGCTCGGCTTCGAGATCGGCGCCGGTCTGGCCGCTCGTCTGGGCGCGGGCGTGGCGATGGAGGTCACCGCCGTGCGCGCCGAGGGCGGCGAGCTCGTCGCCGAGCGCCCGATCCTGGGCGACTCGGCGATCTCCGAGATCAAGTACCGCTCCGAGGTCGGCATCATCATCGGCCGCCTCAACGCGTTCGAGATCAAGGAGACCGGCGCTGGCGCGGCCGCCGTGGAGCCGCTGAGCTTCGAGCTGAGCCCGCAGGCCCAGCAGGCGACGATGCTCACGCGCGGCGAACAGCGCGGCGCGGACGTCGACATCGAGGGCGCCGACATCCTCGTCGCCGGCGGTCGCGGTCTCGGCAAGGCCGAGGGCTTCCAGCTGGCCGAGGACCTGGCCGCGGCGTTCGGCGGCAACAGCGCCGTCGCCGCCACCCGCGCGGTCGTCGACGCCGGCTGGTACCCCTACGCCGCGCAGATCGGGCAGACCGGCAAGACGGTCGCGCCGAAGCTGTATCTCGCCGCGGGCATCTCCGGGGCGATCCAGCACAAGGTCGGCATGCAGGCCTCGGAGAACATCGTCGCGATCAACAAGGACTCCAACGCGCCGATCTTCGAATTCTCCGACCTCGGCATCGTGGGCGATCTGAACAAGATCCTGCCGAAGCTCACCGAGGCCGTGAAGGCCAAGAAGGCCGGCTAGCGCAGGACGGGGAGGGGCGGATGCGCAAAGCGAAAGGGAACGGTGTGATCGTCAGCTATGTCCAGTAACAACGGCTCCAGCAACGGACGGGTGATACCGGCGGCCTTCCCGCCGCCGGTGGACACACAGAAGGAGTTCGTCAAGCACGGCCTCGACGCAGAGGACGAGCTGATCGAGGTCGGCGTGGCGATCGTCGGCGGCGGCACCGCAGGCCTGGCCTGCGCGAATCGGCTGTTGCAGCTGCTGGCCGAGGATGCGGAGGGTGGGGGCGATCTGCTGGAGCGCCTCGGCGAAGTGCCGGTGGCGGTGGTCGAGAAGGCGAAGACCTGCGGCGGGCACAACCTCTCCGGCGCCGTCATGCGCCCGCAGGCCGCTGGAAGAGCTATTTCCCGACCTTACGCGCGAGCAGTGGCGTAGCGAGGAGGGCTTCGCCTTCGGGGAAGTCAAGAAGGAGGCCGTGTACCTCACGCCGACCTCCAAGATGTCGCTGCGCATCCCGACGCCGCCGCCGTTCAAGAACCACGGCAACGAGGTCATCTCCGTCTCCGCGCTCGCCCGCTACCAGCAGCAGCAGGCCGAGGACGCGGGCGCCTACATCCTCACCGAGACCGCCGCCACGCAGCTGGTCGTCGAGGAAGGCCGTGTCGTGGGCGTGCGCTCGGGCGACAAGGGCCGCGGCAAGGACTCAGAGCCGCTCGGCAACTTCGAGCCCGGCACCGATATCAAGGCGCAGGCGACCGTCCTCGCGGAGGGCTGCTGGGGGCACTTGACGGGCGCCGCGATCCGTGAGTTCGACCTCGCGAAAGGACGCGAGCCGCAGGTGTGGGAGCTCGGCGTGAAGGAGGTCTGGAAGGTCCCCAAGCCGCTCGATCGCCTGATCCACACGATGGGCCCGTGGCCGCTGAAGATCTCCACCAAGTACGGGCAGATCGGCGGCACGTGGATCTACCCGATGAAGAACGAGAAGACCGGCGAGGACCTCGTCTCGATCGGGTTCGTCGTCGAGCTCGACTACGCCGACGCGACGACCTCCGCGCACGACCTGCTGCAGACGTTCAAGACCCACCCGCTCGTACGCAAGATCCTCGAGGGCGGCGAGCGCGTCGCGTGGGGGGCGAAGGCGCTGCCGGGCGGCGGCTACTGGTCGATGCCCAAGCTCTCCATGCCCGGCGCGGTGCTCGTCGGCGACTCCGGCGGGATGGTCGACACGATGGCGCTGAAGGGCGTGCACCACTGCATCAAGTCGGGCATGCTCGCGGCCGAGACGATCTACAGCGGCGCTCAACGGGGCGACAGCGACCTTCGCGGCCTACGAGCAGGCGATCGAGCACTCCTCCGTCGGCAAGGAGATGTGGGAGGTGCGCAACGCCCGCCAGCCCCTACAGAAGGGCTTGCTCGTCGGCGGCCCGCTCAGCGGCATCCAGCAGATCACCAAGGGCAAGCTCCCCGGCCGCCGCGCATGGCACCGCAACGACGCCAAGCCGATGTTCGTCGGCAAGACCAAGGACGTCTACCCCAAGCCCGACGGCAAGTACACCTTCGACAAGCTCTCCTCGGTGTTCATCACCGGCAACGCCACCCGCGACGACGCCCCCAACCACATCCGCGTGCAAAAACACGTCCCGCGCGAGGTCGCCGAGACCTGGCGCTGGATGTGCCCGGCGGGCGTCTACGAGATCCCCGAGGACGCCCCCGAGCACGGCGAGGTGGATGTGATCGTCAACTACACCAACTGCGTCCAGTGCGGGGCGATCACCGCCAAGGGCGGGCGGTTGACGACGCCTGAGGGGGGCGACGGGCCGCTGTACCAAATCACCTGAGCGCCCTCGACACGGCGCATAGCTGCATTATCACCTGCCGGGGGCGTTGCAGTCGGGAAGTCCGACCCGGGTGATACGGCGCGGGTGGTGGAATAGCTACGCGAGTTTTCGCGTTGCGACCCGCGGCTTGTTCGCTCGCCGGGCGGTTTCGTAGTTTGAATTAAGGCGCCCATTGTGGGTGGCCGGTCGCCGACCGGCTACGGGGATAAGACCTACATCGGGAGGGCTATCTGGCTCGGCACCCGGCGGTTCACGCCGAAGGGTGGATCAGGGTGGCGGCATGTGCAGAGAACCGGGCGCTGACAGCAGCCCGGACCGTCGCACGCGTGCTACGCTAGGTGTCTCATGCGTGAGATAACTCAGCGCCAGCTGCGCAACGAGAGCGGTGAGATCATGCGCGAGCTCGACCGCGGCGAATCGTTCGTCGTGACCCGCAACGGCAACCCCGTGGGAGAGCTGCGCCCGATCCGGCGCCGCCGGTTCGTGCCGGCCGAGGTGGCGATCGCCGCGTTCTCCGGAATGGGCCATATCGACTACCAAGAGTTCCGAGCCGACATCGATCGTTACGTGGACCAGGACCCGACGCCGCGGGTCTGGGATGAAGGCCCTGACAAGTCTCGCGCCTGAACCTGAGAAGGAGCGCCGCCCGCGCGGCCTGCTCGATACCTCGGTGGTGATCGATCTCGAGCTGCTCAGCGCCGGCGATCTCCCGATCGAGCTTGCCGTGTCTGCGATCACCATGGCCGAGCTGGCTACCGGTCCAGAGGCGACGGACGATCCACAGAAGCGGGCTCTGCGCATCGCGCTGATCCAGCACGCCGAAGACACGTTCGACCAACTCCCGTTCGACATCGCAGCCGCGCGTGTATACGGACGCATCTATGCGGCAGTGACCACCGCTGGGCGCAAAGCGCGGGGCCGGCGAACCTTGGACCTGCTGATCGCGGCGGTCGCCTTGTCGAACGAGCTTCCCCTCTACACCCACAACCTCGACGACTTCGCCGGGCTCGAGCACCTCCTCGACATAGTCGCGGTCCCGCAGCCGGGCGATCCGGACGAGCCACCCAGCGAACCCGGGTGAGTCCGATCCCGCCGGGGTGCGAAACATGCGCGTCAAAACGGTGTTAGAGAGATGTCATGGATCTGACCTCCGCCAGGACAACCGTCGGCGGCAGGCGCCTGCTCCTCGCTCTCGCGTGCGTGTCGGCCCTGCTGCCGATGGCGCTTGCACCCGCCGCGTTCGGCCTCAGCCTCGGCACGAGCGCCGACGTGCTCGCGCCGGGCACACCGCTTGATTCGGCCTCGCTCCTGCAATGCCTGACCGCCGCAGAACCGGCTGAACGCTCAGCCACGTTCTCGGGCGAAATGACGGCGATAGCAGGGACGACGCGGATGTCGATGCGCGTCGAACTGCTCGAGTGGATGCCGGGGCAGATGGGCTATCGCGTGGTGGCCGCTTCCGGCTTGGGGGTATGGCGCGCGTCCGATCCGGGCGTGGGCGTCTACAAGTACGTCAAGCAGGTCACCAACCTCACGGCGCCCGCCGACTACAGAGGGCTCGTCAGCTTCCGCTGGCAGGGAGCGCACGGCCGCACGATCAAGCGCGACGAACGGCGCACGCGCAGGTGCTCGCAGCCGGCGCCCGCCACGAGCACGCCTTCCACCGGGGCGTCCGCGCCCTCTTCGTCCTCGTCGCTAGAATGAGCGGACGATGAAGACAGATATCCACCCCAACTACGTGCAGGCCCACGTGCGCTGCACCTGCGGCAACGAGTTCCTAACGCGCGCCACTCAAGAGGAGCTGCACGTCGAGGTGTGCTCCAACTGCCATCCCTTCTACACCGGCCGTCAGAAGCTGGTCGACACCGGTGGGCGCGTCGAGCGCTTCCAGCGGCGCATGGCCAAGGGCCGCGCCGCCGCCAAGGCCTCCTGATCGGATCCGACTGTGGCCTCTCGTCCGTCAGGGGGTGAGGGGGCGCTTCGCGCCGACGCGCTGCAGGCTCTGCCAGAGGCGCCCGTGGCGAACGGGCGCACCGGCACTGCGCCCGTGGACCTGGACGTTCCGAGCGGCGCCGAGGTCGCGCTCGAGCCCGACGGCGAGCTGAGCGCTCAGCGCGACGCGCCCGTGGGCGGCCAGGCCGTGCTCGAGGGCGTGATGATGCGCGGCGTCTCCAACTGGGCGGTAGCAGTGCGCAAGCCCAGCGCCGAGCAGTTGCTCGAGGAGCCCCACCGCTCCCCCGAGGAGGCCGCGCTCGGAGAGATCGAGGTGAGCGCCTTCCCGCTGGACTCCGCCATGCGTCGCCACCGCCTCCTGCGGTTGCCGATCGTCAGAGGCGTCGTCGCGCTCGGCGGCTCGCTCGCGATCGGGTTCAAGGCGCTCGAGGTCTCCGCCAACGCCCAGCTGCCCCCCGACGAGCAGGACGCCGAGCCCCAAGAGATCCCCCGCGGCGTATGGGCCGGCACCGTCGTCGTCGCGCTGCTGCTGGCGATTGTCCTGTTCTTCCTCGTCCCCGTCGGCCTCACCAGCCTGATCAAGGGCCAACTGCACAGCTCCGTGCTGTTCTGGGTGATCGAGGGGATCATCCGCACGAGCATCTTCCTCGGCTACATGTACCTGCTCTCGCGCATCCGCGACCTGCGACGCGTGTTCGAGTACCACGGCGCCGAGCACAAGACCATCTCCTGCTTCGAGGCCGGCCTGCCACTAACGCCCGTCAACGCGCAGCGCTTCTCACGGCTGCATCCTCGCTGCGGCACGAGCTTCCTGCTCGTCGTGATGATCGTCGCGATCTTCGTCTTCGCCCCGATCGGCCTGCCCGCCTGGTACTGGCTAGTGCTCACGCGCATTCTCGGGGTGCCGCTGATCGCCGGCATCTCCTTCGAGCTGATCAAGTTCGCCGGACGCAACCGCCGCCGCCGCTGGGTGCGCGCCGTGATGTGGCCCGGCCTGAAGCTCCAGTTGCTGACCACGCGCGAGCCCGACCTCGACCAGCTCGCCGTCGCGATCGCCGCGCTCGAGGCGGTGCTCGAGCGAGAGACTCCGGGCGCTTTGTCGGCGGCTGACCTGGTTGGCGTCGAGGTCGTGGCGTAGCCCGGGCGCATGTCCCGATATGCCGGCGGCTGCGGTGACCGGCGCCGGCGGCGCTGTCGGAACCGGCGGGCTCGCGGGTCTCCCATCCGACCCGCGCGTTGTACGCTCGGACCGTGATCGAAGACCTCGTCGAGCAGATCGAGACGCGCTTTGCCGAGCTCGGCGCGCAGATGACCGACCCCGAGGTCATCTCCGACCGCGAGCGCTACGCCGCCGCCGGTCGCGCCTACAGCCAGCTTGAGCCCGCCGCCAAGCTCGCGAGCGAGTGGCGGCGCGCGCGCGATGACGCCGCCGGCGCCGAGGAGCTGATCTCCGAGGGCGGCGAGGACTCCGAGCTGCGCGAGCTGCTCTCGAGCGCGCGCGAGCGGATCGAGGAGCTCGAGGAGGAGCTGCGCATGGCGATGATCGAGCGCGACCCCAACGACGAGAAGAACGTGATCGTCGAAATTCAGGGCGGCGCCGGCGGCGATGAGGCCGGTCTGTGGGCGGGCGACCTCTACCGGATGCTGAGCAAGTACGCCGAGCGCCTCGGCTTTGCCACCGAGTCGATGGACGTCTCCGAGGGCAAGTTCACGTTCGCGATCAAAGGCGAGGGCGCCTACTCCGTATTCAAGTTCGAGGGCGGCACCCATCGTGTGCAGCGCGTCCCCGAGACCGAGTCCCAGGGGCGCGTGCACACCTCCACCGCGACCGTCGCCGTGCTGCCCGAGGCCGAGGACGTGGACGTGCAGATCGACCCGAACGACCTGCAGATCGACGTCTACCGCTCCTCCGGTCCCGGCGGGCAGTCTGTCAACACGACCGACTCGGCGGTGCGCATCACGCACAAACCCTCCGGCATCGTCGTCTCGATGCAGGACGAGAAGTCGCAGCTGCAGAACCGCGAGAAGGCGCTGCGCGTGCTGCGCGCGCGGCTGTTCGAGCGCGCGCTCGCCGAACAGCAGGCCGAGCTCGCGGCCGACCGCCGCTCCCAGGTCGGCACGGGCGATCGCGCCGAGAAGATCCGCACCTACAACTACGGCGAGCGCCGCGTCACCGACCACCGCATCAAGCTCACCGTCCACAACCTCGACCAGGTGCTCGAAGGACAGCTCGACGAGCTCACCGCCGGGCTGCAAGCCGACGACAAGCGCCTGCGCCTGCAAGCCCAGGCCGCCGCCTAGCGGCACAGGGCCCATGCGGGCGATCGACGGGGAAAGAGGAGGAGTGTGAGCGGCCCGGTGATGCGGTCGCAGACCTCCGTTCGCGATGCGCTCGACGGGGCGATCACCGCGCTCTCGGCCGCCGGCTGCGAAACCCCGCGGCTTGACGCCGAACTGCTGTTCGCGCACGTGCTCGGGGTCTCGCGCGAGCGACTGCTGACCGATCGCGAGCTCACGGTGCCGGGATCGGATGTCCGTGCATTGCAGGACGCCGTGCGCCGCCGTGCGGTGGAGCGCGAGCCCGTCGCCTACATCACCGGCACGCGCGGCTTTCGTAGGCTTGAGCTGGCCGTCGATCGCCGCGTGCTGATCCCGCGCTCCGAGACCGAGCTGCTCGTCGAGGTCGCGCTCGCGTCGCTGCCGAAGGGCGCGCGCGTGCTCGACGTTGGCGCCGGCAGCGGCGCCGTCGCGCTCGCGCTTGCCGACGAGCGCCCCGACTTGCAGGTGAGCGGGGCGGACATCAGCGAGAACGCCCTCGCGCTCGCGCGCTCCAACGGCGAGCGGCTGGGGCTGAGCGTGCAGTGGCTGCACGCCGATCTGCTCGCCGGGGTCCCGGACGACTACGACGCGATCCTCTCCAACCCGCCCTACGTAGCCGACTCCGAGCGGGCGATGCTCGCGCCGGAGATCCTGCGCCACGAGCCGCCCGGCGCGCTCTTCGCAGGCCCCGACGGGCTCGACTGCATTCGCGTGCTGATCTCCCAGGCTGCGGCACGCGAGTGTGTGCGGATGCTCGCGCTCGAGCACGGCGCGGGACAGGCTCGCGCAGTGGTGCAGCTGATGGGCGACGCGGGCTTCCCGGAAGTGCGCTCCGAGCGCGATCTCGCGGGGATCGATCGCGTCACCGTGGGCAGCCGATGACCCAAGTGACCTCGGGAGAGTCCGATCGGCCATTGACGGAGGCCGACGTGACGGCTCTCGGCGAGGTGCTGGCCCGCGATGGCGTCGCGGTGTTCCCCGCCGACACCGTCTACGGTCTCGGCTGCGATCCCGACAGCGAGCCCGCGGTGCGGAGGCTCTACGAGCTCAAGGGCCGCCCGCCCGCGCAGCCTGCCGCAGTGATGTTCTTCGCGCTCGAGCGTGCCCTGGCTGCGCTGCCGGAGCTGGCGGCGCCTGAACAGACTGCGCTGCGGGCGCTGCTGCCCGGTCCGCTGACGCTGCTGCTGCCCAACCCAAAGCGCCGCTACTCGCTCGCGTGCGGGCCCGATCCGGCCGGCGCACAGATCCTCGGGTTGCGCGTTCCCGCACTGCCCTCGCACCTGGCCGCGCTCGCCGCCCTGGAGCGGCCGCTGTTGCAGTCGAGCGCGAACCTCTCCGGTGGCCCGGAGGCGCGGCGCATGGCCGACGTGCCCGTCTCCATCCGCGTCGGCGCGGCCCTTGCGCTCGACGGTGGTGAGTTGCCTGGCGTAGCCTCGACTGTGCTGGATCTGCGCGACTACGCGCGCATGGGGGAGTGGCGCATCGTGCGGGCTGGACCGATCGAGCCCGCGGACATCGCGCGCGCGCTCGACGTCTAACGCTCTATATCGATGTATATGCCCCTCACATGGAGGTTCGGGCCGGCTGCTGCTCGGCTCGCTGATATGGCGCCGCGCCGTCTCTGCTCGCGTATGACCCCAACGCCTGCGATGCTGTGCGCGAGTCGATGGCGCATCCCACTCCACTCGACGCGCTCTACGCCGGCCTCGTGGCCGCGGCCGTGACCGCGCTGCTGACGCCGCTGACGATGCGGCTCGCGCGGGCCGTGGGGGCGATCGACGAACCACGCGAGCGCGGCCTCTCCGAGCAGCCGACGCCGCTGCTCGGAGGACTGGCGATCTTCGCCGGCGTGCTCGTGGCGATGCTCGTATGGCTGCCGAGCGGCTACTACGAAGAGCGCCACCTGTGGCAGGGGGTGATGCTCGGCGCGACCCTGATCACGCTCGTCGGCGCGCTCGACGATCGCTTCGATCTGCCGCCCCTGGTCAAGCTGGCGGGGCAGGTGCTGGCGGCGGTGATCGTCGTGCACTACGGCGTGGCCGTGAAGGCGATCACGCTGCCGTTCGTCGGCAAACTCGCGCTGCCGAACGCCGGCGTGACGAACGCAGGGCCGATCCTCACGGTGATCGGGCTGGTGGCGATGATGAACGTGGTCAACTTCTCCGACGGCGTCGACGGGCTGGCGGCGGGCGTCTGCGCGATCATCGCGGCGGCGATGGCGGTGATCGCCTTCGACCTCGGACGCCAGCAGCCGGGAGTGCTCGCGGCCCTCACCGCGGGCGCGGCGCTTGGTTTTCTGATCTACAACTTCCCGCCCGCCTCGAGCTTCATGGGCGACTGCGGCGCGAACCTGCTGGGTCTCTTGATGGGCGTGATCACGGTCGAGGCGGCCGTCAAGACGACGGCGGTGGTGTCGTTCGTGCTGCCGCTGATCCTGCTCGCGGTGCCATTCCTGGACACGACGTTCGTGGTGCTCAAGCGGTTGAAGTACAAGCAGCCGATCTACCGTCCAGACAGCGAGCACTTCCACCACCGCATGGCCCGCATCGGCTTCTCGAACAGGCGCACGATCGCCTACCTGTATGCGTGGACGCTGATGCTCGCGGGGCTCGCGCTGGCACTGCGCTTCGTACCCTACTCAGACCACCACGGCCACCTGCGCACCGGCTGGACGCTCGTGATGATCGCCCTCGGCCTGATCGTGGTGGCGGCGAGCGTCTACCTCGTATACGTGCTCGAGATATTCAAGTTCCGCCGTCTGGATGCGATCCGTCTGCGCCGATTGCGCCCCGACGCCTCGCCCGCGGAGATCGAGCGCGACGTGGAGCGGGACTTCGAGACGGGCGAGTTCCAGACGATCTCCGCCGGCGAACTCGCGTCGCAGGGCCCGCCGGACTCAGCGCCCGAGCGCGCCGACGTGCCCGTGATGGGGTTCGACGTGGGCCGCGGGGGCGCTGAGCACCGGGTCGGCGAGCGGCAGGTGGATCAGGATCGCGTAGGCGCAGACGACGAGCGTGGCGGCGCGCAGGCGCCGATTGCCGCCGACGGCCGCTAGCGGCAGCGGCCAGATCGCATACCACGGCAACAGCCACGCCGTGGAGATCAACAGCGCCAGCGTGCTCCATCCGGCGGCCACGCGCCAGTCGGCCCCGCGCGCGGTGCGCCACAGCGCGTAGACGAGCACGAGCACGAACCCCGCGACGAAGCAGTGCCGCCACCAGCCGGGCGTTCCGTGCAGCCCCAGCAGTCGCGCCGTCTCGGCGGGCACGGAATGGACGGCCACGAGCTGCTGCTGCTCGCCGACCGCGTTCAGGAAGCCGAGCGCGTGCGAGCCGAACCCGATCAGACCGACGCAGGCGACGAGCGCCAATCCGAGGATCGCGGCGAGCGCGACCCGGGTGCGTTCTCTCCAGGTCGCGGGCGCGAGCACGAGGAACGGCAGCACGATCCCAGCGGTGACCTTCACTCCGACCCCCGCCGCGAGCGCCAGCGCGCCACCGCGAAAACGCGGCGAGGCGCCGGCTGTGAGCGCGAGCGCGCCGGCCAGGAACGCAAGCACGATCGTGTCGTTGTGCGCGCCGCCGACCGCGAGCTCCAGCATCACCGGGTTCAGACCCACGAACGCCGCGGCGTAGCGCCGCGAGCGACCGGCGGCGCCGGCAGCGCGGACCGTCAGCGCGACCGCCGCGAGGCTGCCCGCGACCGCGACCGCCTTCAGCGCCCACAGCCCGCCGGCGAGACCGAGCGGCGCGGTGGCGTAGCTCGCGAGCGTGAACAGCGGGCCGTAGGGAGAGTGCTGGAAGGGCCAGCCGATGAACGGGTAGATCGGATCGACGGGGGCCTGGAAGGCGACGTGCGTGTAAGGGTCGAGGCCGTGCAGCACGCCCATCCGCGCGAAGGAGAGGTAGCCGAAGACGTCCTGGGAGATCAGCGGCGGGCCGAGCAGCAGGAGCACGTTCGCCGCGAGCACCGTCAGCGCGATCGTGCGCAGCGACAGCGCGCGCGTGTGCGCGGCGAGGAGCACCGCCGCGTAACCGGCGCACATGATCAGCGTCAGCGTCTGGAACTCCCCCGAGGTGAGCGCGCTCACGCCCAGGCCGCGCAGCGGTCCTGCCAGCCAGTCCGGCCAGCCGCCGGTGCGCGCGGGCACGTAGGTCGTGGGTGCGCTCGCTGCTCCGGCGCTCAGCAGGAAGACGCTCGCGAGGATCGCCAGCAGGCCCGTGGCGCCGAGCGCCGACAGCGCGCGGGAGGGGCTGCCAAGCGCGGCTCCGCCAGGCTCGCGGCCTGCGCCTGCGCGCCGGTGTCCCCCGTCGGGCGCCTGTGCGGGTATCTGGGTCGTCGCCTCGATGGCGGTCATTGTTACGTCTCGCCGGCATGCAAGCATGTGATGTGTTCCCTACTCTGTTGAGGCTGGCCCACCGAGCCTCCCAGGAATGTCACGACCGTGGGCACGCGTTTCGAGCAGGACCGCCCAGAGCTATGGGCGAAGGTCTGAGCAGGCACATGCGACGCCGTCAACGCAAACCCCGCCCGCGCGCAGCGCACGAGCCTCAGCGTGTGCTGGTGCTGTCTGCGGACGTAGGCGAGGGACACGCGGCGGCGGCGCGCGCGCTCGCACGCCAGATCGAGGACTCCGGCCAACCGGCACAGGTCACGGTGATCGACGGCCTGGCCGCGATGGGGCGCCTCGTGCAGCCGGTCGTCGAGGATGGGTACAGGGTGCAGCTGCGGTTCATGCCCTGGACCTACACGGTCGTGTACTGGCTGCTGGAGAGCGTCGGGCCGATCCGCTGGGCTGCGCGCAGGCTGCTGTGCCTGTTCGGCTCGCGTCCGCTGGCGCGGAAGATCGCCGAACACGACCCCGACGTGATCGTCTCAACCTACCCCGCCGTGACGGTCGTACTCGCACGTCTGCGCCGCACCCACGCGATCCACTGTCCGACGGTCGCGACGATCACCGACCTGACCGGTCTGTTCTTCTGGGCGCAGCCGGGCATCGACATGCACCTGGTGATGTACGGGGAGTCGATGAGCCCGGTCGAGCGGATCGCCGGCGCGGGCAGCGCGCAGCTGGTGAGCCCGCTGATCTCAGCGGAGTTCACGACGCCGCGCTGTCCGCTCGAGGCTCGCCGTGCGCTCGGCCTGCCCGAGGCGGGCAGGATGGTCGTCGTCTCCGGCGGCGGCTGGGGCGTGGGCGACATCACCGGCGCCGTACGCGAGCTGCTGCACGAGCAGCAGATCAGCGCGATCGTGTGCCTGGCGGGACGCAACGATCAGCTGCGCGAGCGGCTGAGCGAAGATTTCGCCGGGCAAGATCGAGTGCACGTGTACGGGTTCACCGACGAGATGCCGCGGCTGCTCGCCGCCGCCGACGTGCTCGTGCACTCCACCGGCGGCGTCACCTGCCTGGAGGCGAAGGCGGCCGGGACGCCGGTCGTCTCCTACGGACTCCCGGTCGGACATGCGCGCTTGAACACGCGCGCGATGGCCGATCTGAACCTGCTGCGCCTGGCCAACGACACGAGCGAGCTGCGCGCGCACGTGCGCGCGAGCTTCGCGGAAGTTGCCCCGGCGCTTGCCATAGAGACTCCAGCTCCGACGGCGGCGGAGGAGGAGCTGTCCACCGCGGTGGGTGCGGGCGGTGTGTCTACGATGCTCGTGGAGACGAGGTCGCCTGAGCTCGTGAAGTCCACCGAGGCAACGGCTGCGGAGCTCGTGCTCGACGCCCCTCGGCGCGTGATCCCGATCCCGCTCTGGCGACTGCGCCTGGTGGCGCTGCTGACCCCGCTGCTGCTGCTGCTCGGGATGAGCATGTGGACTCTCTCGACCGACGAGGTGAGTGTGCTGGCGGCGAAGATCCTGCATGAGAAGCCGCTGGCGCGCGTCAAGACCGAGCAGCACGACGTCGGTGTGATCCTGCGCGTGCCCAGCTCGGATCAGGCGTACGTCGCAGCCGAGCTGGTGCGACGCGGCATCCGCGCTTCATTCGCCGATGCGGGCACCGTGCCGAGCATCGCGACGATCTCCAGGGTGCGCGCGTTCGGCGATGAAGTGCTGCCGGCGATTCCCGACTCGGGCCCGCTGCTGCGCTGGGTGAAAGCGCGCGGCATACTGCGTGCGCAGGCCCGCGCGTTGGGGCTGCGACGGCACTTCTACTTCCTGCAGCCGCGGGGTGGGCTGACCGTCGGCCAGCTCGTGATGGCGCGCACGGCCGGCGCCAAACCGGTGAGCGGCGCGCTGCGTCTGGACGCCGATGACGGGCTGCCTCAGCGACCAGCGCGCGCCGGGGAAGTGCTGGTGGTGACGCTCGACGGGTCAGCGGCCTCGGTGGTGGGGCTCGAGCGGATCGTCTCATCGCTCGGCGCGGATGGGCTGGGAGTCGAGCCGTTGTCGTGGCTGATCGGCTCGCCGCCCATCAAGGCGAGCAGCAGCGGGCGAGCGCACGAGCGCCGCCGCGCCGACCACGAGCAGCGCCAGCGAGAGCGCGAGCGGGACGCCGCCAAGGGGTGTGTCGGCGAAGCTCTCGCCGAACAGCAGCGGCGCGACCGCCACCGGCACGATCGTCTGAGTCACGAACACCACCGGGGCCACCTGGATCGCCGGCCGCGCCTGCAGCGAGCTCGACTCGCTGAGCACGCCCACGGCAGAGGCCGCCGCCGTCGCCAACCCCCAGGCGGCGGCGACCGCGAGGTGTCCGGAGGCGAGATCGTCGGAGGCGAGCTTCGTCGCGATCCCGCTCCAGCCGAACGCGAGACCCGCGCCCAGCATCGTGACCGCCGCGGGCGAGCGGCGGATCGCGCGCAGCAGATAGGGCAGCAGGCTCGCGAGGCCGAGGCCGAGCAGCACGAGGCCGATCGTCAGTCGCTCGGAGGTGTGGCCGGTGCTGCGCGGCGGCGCGCACAGGCCGGCGCCGACCACGCCGATGACGATCGCGCAGATGGCGATGTGCTCGTGGCGCCCGGCGTGCTCGCCGAGCATCCGCTGGCCTAGGAACAGCAGCACGATCAGCCCCGTCGCCATCGCGGGCTGGACGACGACGAGCGGCGCTAGCAGCAGCGCGAGCACCTGCAGCGGCCAGCCGACGATCGACAGGCCAGTGCCGAGCATCCAGCGCCCCCGCCTGATGAGCCCCCAGACCAGCGCCAGGCGCAGGTGCTCTTCGGGAGGCGCCTGCTTGGCGTCCATCGCCTGCAGGGCGATCCCTAGGCTGTAGAAGACGGACGCTCCAATCGCCGCCCCGATGCCCAGCACAAGTTCGACCATGTCCACCGACGATCATCGCACTCGCGGCCGCCGTACCGCCGGCGCCGTGGCCGGATTGGCGATGGGCAGCTACGTGCTGCCGGCACTCGCCGGCTCTGGCCCGTGGGTTCCCGCGCTCGCCGGCGCCCATCTGGCCCGCACTGCGCCGGGCGCTGGACGTGAAGGACCGCACCGCGAGCGGTCGCGGCTATGCGCTCACATTCGACGACGGCCCGCACGCACAGGGCACTCCGGCCGCGCTCGAGATCCTCGCGGCGGCAGGCGTGCGAGCGACGTTCTTCCTCGTGGGCGAGCAGTTGCGACGCAACCCCTCGCTTGGGCGCGAGATCGTCGCGGCGGGCCACGAGATCGGGCTGCACTGCGATCGCCATCGCAACCTGCTGCGTCTGGCGCCGTGGCAGGTGCGCAGCGACATCGCTCGCGCGCGGGCAAGCATCGAGGAGGCCACGGGCCGCTCGCCGACGCTCTATCGCCCGCCCTACGGCGTGCTCAACGCCACCGCGCTGCGCGTCGCGCGCGGACATGGCTGGCGCACGCTGCTGTGGAGCCACTGGGGCAGGGACTGGGAGGCGAAGGCCACGCCGGAGTCGATCGCGGCGCGCGTAAGCGACGGCGCCGGCGAGGGGGCGGTGCTGCTGCTGCACGACGCCGACGACTACTCGGCGCCCGACTCCTGGCGCAGAACCGTCGCGGCGCTGCCGCGTGTGCTCGATACGCTCGCCCAACGCGGCCTGCAGCCGGTCATGCCCTGAACCCTGACGGCGGGCCGGGCGGATAACATCGATGGCTTGTCCAGCGCGGTTTCGATAGATCGGCGCGGGGGCTCGACGGCGGCAGCCGGACCGGCCGCCGGAGCCTTGCCGCGCGCGCAGATAACGCGCTCGCGCTGGTGGGTGGAGGCGCTCGTGATCGTGTGGCTGTGCTGGGTGTATGACGCGATCACGAACTTCGCTCCGCTGCGACTGCACGCCGCGATCAGCCACGGCGAAAGCATGCTCGCGGCCGAGCGCTGGCTGGGCATCGATCCCGAGCTCAGTCTGGACCGCTGGCTGGCGGGCCATCACACGCTCGGTCTGCTCGTCTCCGACTATTACGACAACGCCCACTTCATCGTCACGCTCGGGCTGCTCGGCTGGCTGTGGGTGCGCCGCGCCGACATCTACCGGCCGCTGCGCAACGTGCTCGTGCTCACCAACGTGATCGCCTTCGTGGTGTTCTGGCTGTATCCGGTGGCCCCGCCGCGGATGCTGCGCCTACGGCTTCAGCGACGTGGTCGCCTCGACGCACGCGTTCGGCTCCTGGCACACCGGCGCGCTGGCCTCGGCGGCGAACCAGCTGGCGGCTATGCCCTCGCTGCACATGGCATGGGCGGCATGGTGCGGAGTCGTGCTGTGGCGGTTGTCGGGGCGCCTATGGGTTCGTGCGGCGGCGGTGCTGTACCCCTGCATGACGGCGTTCGCGGTGCTGGCGACGGGCAATCACTACGTGATGGACGTGCTCGCAGGCTCGCAACGCTGGTAGTAGCGATGCTAATCGAGGCAACCATTCTCCGCAAAATCCGCCCACCCCGCGTAGCGCATGTCACAAACTTGTTACGAAGTCTGATACCAGGTAGACTGAACCCGTCATCGCAGGCGGCTCACAAGCGCTGAGGCAGCAATGGCGCTGGGCCTGACAGTGCGCCCGCAACAGGGCGGGGTCGGCCGCGCCCGCGAGGAGGCAACCAACAGATGCCAGATTACGAGATCAACGAAGGCTACGTCGAGGCCGGCCGCCGCCGCGCCGATTCGCCCCTGGATGCTCCGCGCTCGCTCGATGTGGGCGAGCCCGTCGAGAGCGTCGCGCAAGCTGCCGGAGGAAACGCCGATCGTGCGCCGCACGAGGCATCTCGCCACCGGGCACTTCTCCGGCGCCGGCATGGCGACGCCGCGACTCGGAGAGCGATTGATGGCGCGCCGACGCAGGTTGGCGCGGCGGGCCTGCCCGTATGGATGGCAAGTGCGAGTGCTGAGCACGCCCGGACGTGCGCGCCGGCAGTCTGTGGACCACGTGCCACGGCAGCGGCGACGGCCACGGCCACCTCGGATCTCTGAGCTGACGTGAGCACTCTGCGCTACCTGGACGTGTGCCTGGTGCTCGCGACGGCCCCGTTCGTGCTGATCGCGGGTCTGCCGCTGTTCGGCTACCTTGTGGCCGCGTGCGCGTGGCTGCTGACGCGCGCCGGGATGGTGTGGATGCAGCAGCGGGCCCTGCGGCGCCGGATCCGAAGCTCAAAGCGCGGACTGCAGGTGGGGGGCGATGATGGGACGGCTGTGGCTGATAGCGCTGGCGGTGATCCTCGCGCGATACGCGGGCGGCAAGGACGACGGGATCATGGCGGCCGCGCTGGTGCTGGCGGCGTTCACGGTCTACTTCGTGATGTCGTTCGTCACGCGCGCAGACACGCTGCGGAACCGGTCCGGCGCGGACGCCGAGCGCCTCATGAGCGCCGCTCCGCAGCGGCCGCGACCGCAGGCCGCGCACCAGCGGCGGCGCGGCGCCGAGCGGCGCCCGGCGCGGACGCCGGACGGCGCCGAGCGAAGAGTCGAGCACGAAACGCAAACTGCTGATCCTCGGCGCCGTGTGGATCGGCGGGGTGATCGTGCTGGGGATCGATCTACGGCTTTCACGGCACGCGCAACACGAGCTTCGAACCGCAGAACGAGTTCAAACTCGACAACTGGGTGAGCCTCGGGATCGTTCTCGATCAACAAGGCCGTGCTGTATCTGGTGCTGGCCGCGACGCTGACGTGCGTGAGCATGATCTGGATCGCGCGGCGCATGCAGCAGCGCCCGAACAAGGTGCAGGCCGCGGTCGAGACGCTGTACCAGCTGATGCGCGACAACATCACGGGCAGCGCGATGGAGGAGAAGATGGCCGCCAAGTGGTTCCCGTTCATCGGCGCGCTGTTCCTGTTCATCATGTTCTCGAACCTGATCGGCTACATCCCGCTGCCGACGAACACCGAGCACGAAATCAGCGTCTTCGGGACGCACATCCCGTCGTTCTCGCTGTACGCCTCGACCGCGAACATCGCGATCCCGCTGGCGCTCGCGCTGGTGGTGTTCGTCTCCTACACCTTCGAAGGGGTGCGCGCGAAGGGGCCGATCGGCTACCTGAAAGGGCTCGTTCCCGGCGGCGTGACCGGCGGGATGGCCGTGGCGATCTTCTTCCTGGAGGTGCTCTCGAACCTGATGCGGATCCTGTCGCTGACGATTCGTCTGTTCGCGAACATCCTCGCGGGGCACCTGATCATCCTGTTCATGGCCGGAGCGCTCGCGGTGATCCTGGGCATCTCCGCGCTGGGCTGGTTCACGCTGCCGTTCGGCATCGCGCTGTTCGCCTTCGAGGTCGGCCTGGTGGCCGCCCTGCAGGCGTTCATCTTTGCCACCCTCACCGCCATCTACCTCGGCGGCGCGGTCGCCGAAGATACCACTCGCAAAGGAGTGAATCCGTGCATATAGCCCTAATCACGTTGCTTGCGGCCGCGACCGAAGAAACCGCCAAGGCCGGCAAGTCGATCGGCCTCGGTGTCGGCGGCGGTCTCGGCGCCGTCGGCGCGGGCGTCGGCATCGGCATCATCTTCGGCAAGGCGATCGAAGCGATCACCCGCCAGCCGGAGATGCGTGACGAGATCACCCAGCTGCAGTGGCTCGGGTTCGCGCTGACCGAGGCCTGCTTCTTCTACGGGCTCGTGGCCGGGCTGCTGGCCGCGTTCATCGTCTAGCGCGATGTGGCGTAGTCCTCGCATCCAACGGCAGCTTCCTGATCAAGCCGGGCGTCGGGTTGATGGTGTGGACCCTGCTCGTGTTCGGCGTGACGATGGTGCTGCTCGCCAGGCTCGCGTTCCCGCGCATCAGCGAGGCGCTGGAACGGCGCCAGAAGACGATCGAAGACTCGATCGACTCCGCCCAGCGCACGCGCGAGGAGGCCGACAAGCTGCTGGCCGAATACCGCGAGCGTCTGACAGGAGGCGCGGGCGCAGTCGGATGAGATCGTCCAGCGCGCCCGCCAGACCGCCGAGTCGCACGAGCAGGAGGCCAAAGAGCAGGCGCAGCGGATCGCCGCCGAGGCCGCCAAGCGCGCGCGAGCACGAGATCGAGATGGCCACCGAGCGCGCGATCGACGGCATTCGCCGCGAGGTCGCCGACCTGACGATCATGGCGACCGAGAAGGTCACTCGCAAGACGCTCGACGACGCCGACCAGAAGCGCCTCGTGGAGGAGGCGCTGGGAGAGCTCGACTTCTCGGGTCTGTCCTCGGGGGCGAGCAACAACTGATGGAGGAGCTCGCCCAGGTATATGGCCGCGCGCTGTTCGAGGTGGCCGAGGAGCAGGGCAAGGTCGACGGAGCTGCGCGAGCAGCTCGGCCAGTTCGCCGATGCGCTCGAAGGCAACCGCGAGCTGCAGCTGTTCTTCTTCTCGCCCTACTTCTCGACCGCCGAGAAGCAGCAGGCGCTGGAGCGGCCTGCTGGATGGCGCCGAGGAGGAGTTTCTGAGCTTCCTGAAGCTGCTGATCGAGAACCACCGCATGCCGGTGATCTTCCGCGTCAGGCGCGAGTACGAGCGGCTGTGGGCAGAGGCGAACAGGTGCTGCCGGTGCAGATGACGAGCGCGATCGAGCTCGACGAGGCGACCACGCGAGAGCATCGGCGCCTCGATCGGGCGAGCGGACCGGCGCGCAAGGTGACGCTGAGCACGCGCGTGGACCCGGACATCCTCGGCGGGATCGTGGTGCAGGGTCGGCAACTCGATCCTCGACGCCTCGATCAGAAGCCGACTCGAGCAGCTGCGCAGGCAGGTGGCCCCGGCCGCTGACCTGAGGCACGACAAGCTCGCCCCATCCATCAAGGAAAGACAGCCATGCAGATCAATCCAGATGAGATCACAAGCATCCTCAAGAGCCGCATCGCGGGACTCGGCGCGGGCGAGGCCGAGCTGACGGAGGTCGGCACGGTGCTGTCGGTGGCGGACGGCATCGCGCGACTGCACGGCCTGGAGAACTGCATGTCCTTCGAGATGCTCGAGCTGCCGCACGGCGTCACGGGGCTGGCGCTGAACCTCGAGTCCGACAACGTCGGCGCGGTGCTGTTCGGCGAGTGGGAGCGCATCGGCGAGGGCGACACGGTCAAGCGCACCGGCCGCCTGCTCGAGATCCCCGTGGGCGAGGCGCTGCTCGGGCGGATCGTCGACCCGCTCGGTCGCCCGCTCGACGGCAAGGGCGAGATCCACACCACCGAGACGCGCCCGGCGGAGTTCAAGGCGCCGGGCGTCGTGCAGCGCCAGCCGGTGACCGAACCGATGCAGACGGGCCTGAAGGCGATCGACGCGATGATCCCGATCGGCCGCGGCCAGCGAGAGCTGATCATCGGCGATCGCCAGACCGGCAAGACGGCGATCGCGATCGACTCGATCATCAACAACCGCGACACGGGCGTCGTGTCGGTGTACGTGGCGATCGGCCAGCGCATGTCCACGGTCGTGGCGCTCGCGCAGACGCTCGAGGAACACGGCGCGCTGGAGAACACGATCATCGTGGCGGCCTCCGCGGACGAGGCCGCGCCGATCAAGTTCATGGCCCCGTACGCGGGCTGCGCGATGGGCGAGCACTTCCTCTACAACGGCCGCCACGCGCTGTGCGTGTACGACGACCTGACCAAGCACGCCTACGCCTACCGGCAGATGTCGCTGCTGCTGCGCCGCCCGCCCGGTCGCGAGGCCTATCCGGGCGACGTGTTCTACCTGCACTCGCGCCTGCTCGAGCGCGCGGTCAAGCTCAACGACGAGCTCGGCGGCGGCTCGCTGACGGCGCTGCCGGTGATCGAGACGCAGGCGGGCGACGTCTCGGCGTACATCCCCACGAACGTGATCTCGATCACCGACGGGCAGATCTTCCTCGAGCCGAAGCTGTTCAACTCGGGCGTGCGTCCGGCGATCAACGTCGGCATCTCCGTCTCGCGAGTCGGCGGCAACGCGCAGATCGGGCCGATGAAGAAGGTCGCGGGACGGATCAAGCTCGAGCTCTCGCAGTACCGCGACCTCGAGGCGTTCGCGCAGTTCGGCTCGGATCTCGACGCCGACACCCAGCGCACGCTCGCGCGCGGCGAGCGGATCGTGAAGACGCTCAACCAGAACGAGCGCGCGCCGCTGCCGGTGGAGGATCAGACGACCCAGATCTACGCCGCCACGAACGGCTTCCTCGATCGGCTGAACGTCGAGCGCGTGACCGAGTTCCTGACGGGGCTGACCGAACGGATGCACTCCGAGCACGCCGATCTGCGCGCGAAGATCGCGGGCGGCGACTGGTCGGAGGAGACCCAGCAGGAGCTGAACGACGCGGCGCGGGCGTTCGCCGAGGACTTCGGCTATGACCTCGACGAGGAGGGCCAGCCGCTGGAGGAGGCAGCCCGGCGGTCTGAATGATGGAGACCCGCGAGCCAGCTCCTCCGTACAGCCTCGCCGGCGCCGGTCACCGCAGCCGTCGGCGTCTCGGGCGCCGCGAACTCGACCCAGTTGCGAAGGCGCTAGGCGCGATCGGCCATGGCATCACAGCGCGACGTCAAGAACCGGATCGGCTCGGTGAAGAACATCCAGAAGATCACCCGTGCGATGGAGATGGTCGCGGCGGCGCGGCTGCGCCGCGCCGAGCAGCGGATCGCGGCGCTGCGCCCCTACGCGGACGCGCTGCGGCGGATGACCCGCCAGGCAGCGCTCGACGCGGGCGCGGAGGCCTCGCGGCTGGAGCTGCTCGGCGAGCGCGAGACGGTCTCAAACGTCGGGCTGCTGCTCGTGACCGGCGATCGTGGCCTGGCGGGCGGATTCAACTCGCAGGTGATCCGCGCGGGCGTGCGCGCCGGCACGGAGCTCGACGAGCAGGGACTGCAGAGCGTCTGGTATGCGACCGGGCGCCGCGGCGTGTCCTCGCTGACGTTCCGCGGGCGCGAGCTGAGCGGCGCTACACGGGCTTCACCGACAAACCCTCCTACGCGGACGCTCGCTACGATCGCGGGCGAGTTGATCGAGGCGTACAGTGACGGCGCGGTCGATCGGGTGGAGCTGATCTACAACGCCTACGTCTCGCCGCTCACGCAGGAGGTCACCCGCGAGACGCTGCTGCCGCTCTCGCGCGCGACGATCGCGGGCGAGGAGCGTACGCCGACGCAGGAGGGCGCTCACGCAGGAGAGAGCGGTCCGCAGCGCGCTTGGTCGAGTACGAGCCCGACGCAGAGGAGATCCTGAAGCGGCTCGTGCCAGACTATGTCGAGATCTCCATCTACCGTGCGCTGGTGGAGTCGGCCGCAGGCTTCTTCGGCGCGCAGATGACCGCGATGCGCAACGCCTCGGAGAACGCCGGGGAGATCATCACCGATCTGACGCTGGAAATGAACCGCGCCAGGCAGGCCGAGATCACGCAGGAGATCATGGAGGTCGTGGCCGGCGCCGAGGGCTTGAACTAGGCCGCACGATCAGCCCGACACACAGACACTGAAACGGACACAATGAGGAGAATCGACAGAGCAATGGCATCCACCACCACAATTGAGCCCTCCGAGCGCCCCCGGGCGCGCGGCGAGCGAGCCGGGCGAGCAAGCAAGCGCAACGTCGGGCGCATCGAGGAGATCCAGGGCGTCGTCATCGAGGCGGTGTTCCCCGACCGCTGCCCGAGATCAACCACGCGATCACGATCGCGCGTCCCGCGGCCGCCGCGGAGGAGGAGGCTCCGGGCATCAGCACCGAGGCCGGCGGCGAGGTGCTCGTGTGCGAGGTCCAGCAGCACCTCGGCGACGATCGCGTGCGCGCGGTGGCGATGGACACGACCGACGGGCTCGCGCGCGGCGTCGAGGTGATCGACACGGGCGGCCCGATCACGGTGCCGGTGGGCGAGGCGACGCTGGGGCGGATCTTCAACCTGCTGGGCGAACCGATCGACCTCGGCGAGGAGCTGCCCGCGGACACCGAGCGCCGCCAGATCCACCAGGACGCGCCGCGCGTGGAGGATCTGACGCCGACGACCGAGATGTTCGAGACGGGCATCAAGGTGATCGACCTGCTCGCGCCCTACGCGAAGGGCGGCAAGGTCGGGCTGTTCGGCGGCGCGGGCGTCGGCAAGACGGTGCTGATCCAGGAGCTGATCCACAACCTCGCCAAGGAGCACGGCGGGCTGTCGGCGTTCTGCGGCGTGGGCGAGCGCTCGCGCGAGGGCAACGACCTGTGGCTGGAGATGAAGGAATCGGGCGTGCATCGACAAGACGATGCTCGTGTTCGGCCAGATGAACGAGCCGCCCGGCGCGCGCATGCGCGTGGCGCTGTCGGGGCTGACGATGGCCGAATACTTCCGCGACCAGGGCCAGGACGTGCTGCTGTTCATCGACAACATCTTCCGCTTCGTGCAGGCCGGCTCCGAGGTCTCGGCGCTGCTCGGGCGGATGCCCTCGCAGGTCGGCTACCAGCCGACGCTGGAGACCGAGATGGGCCAGTTGCAGGAGCGCATCACCTCCACCCGCCAGGGCTCGGTGACCTCGGTGCAGGCGATCTACGTGCCCGCCGACGACCTCACCGACCCGGCGCCGGCGTCGGTGTTCGCGCACCTGAACGCCACCACGGTGCTCTCGCGGGCGATCTCCGAAAAAGGCATCTACCCGGCGGTCGACCCGCTGGACTCGACCTCGACGATCCTCAAGGCCGGACATCCTCGGCGAGGACCACTTCCGCGTGGCCAACCGCGTCAAGGAGATCCTGCAGCGCTACAAGGAGCTGCAGGACATCATCGCGATCCTCGGCATCGACGAGCTCTCCGACGAGGACAAGCTGACGGTGCAGCGCGCGCGCAAGATCGAGCGCTTCCTCTCGCAGCCGTTCTTCGTCGCCGAACAGTTCACCGGCACCCCCGGCGCGTATGTGCCGATCGCGGAGACGATCAGGGGCTTCGAGGAGATCATCGAGGGCAAGCACGACGAGGTGCCCGAGAGCGCATTCTTCTTGAAGGGCACCATCGAGCAAGTAGTCGAGGCGGGGAAGCAGGGCTGATGGCGCGCAGCAAATTCCCGGTCGAGGTTCTCACCCCCGAGGGCGTGGTGTTCGACGAGGAGGTCGAGATGGTCTCCACGCGCACCGCCGCGGGCTCGGTCGGGATCCACGCCAACCACGAGCCGATGCTCGCGACGCTCGAGCCGACGGAGCTGCGGCTGTATCGCTCGGAGACCGAGGTCGTGCGCTTCGCGCAGAGTGCGAGGGCTATCTTCAGTTCGCCGAGAACCGCGCGCTGGTGCTCGTCGCAGGAGGCCACGACCGAGGTCGTCGACCGCGCTGATGCGCGAGAGCGCCTCGCTGAGGCGCGGCGCTGCGAGGCGCCGAGCATGGACAGCGAAGGCGCGCGCGGTGCGCGACGTCCGGCGCTACGAGGCGTTCCTGGCCGTCGGCCCTAGCCGTTACGCCGCGCTGCCCTCCAGCGGCTAGCCTTCGCGCCCGATGAGCACTGAACGCGAGCCGATCGGGGTGATCGGCACCGGCTATGTCGGGCCTCGTCACGGCCGCGGGATTCGCGGAGCTCGGCAGCGAGGTCTACTGCGTGGACATCGACGCCGCCAAGATCGAGCGCCTGCGCGCGGGCGAGGTGCCGATCTACGAGCCGGGCCTGGAGGAGATGCTGGCGCGCAACTCCGCGCGCCTGCACTTCTCCACCGATCTGAGCGAGGCGCTCGAGCACGCGCGGCTGCTGTTCGTCGCCGTCGGCACGCCGCCGACCTACTCCGGCGACGCCGACCTGTCGGCGGTCCATGCGGTCGTCGACTCGATCCCCGCCTCGGACAGGCACGCGCTCGTGATGAAGTCCACCGTTCCCTGCGGCACGGGCGCCTCGATCCAGCGCATGTTCGGCTGAACGCGGCAAGGGCGGCCTGGACTACGTCTCCTGCCCCGAGTTCCTCAAGGAGGGCTCGGCCGTCACGGACTTCATGAACCCCGACCGGGTTGTGGTGGGCGACGACGGCGGCTGGGCGGGCGGTACGGTCGAGCTGTACAGGCCGCTGCTGAGCCTTGCGCACGGCGGGCAGGGCGTCGGCGAGCTGGTGCGCACGGACATCGCCAGCGCGGAGATGATCAAGCTCGCCGCGAACGCGTTCCTGGCGACGAAGATCTCGTTCATCAACGAGATCGCGAACGTCTGCGAGGCGCTGGACGCCGATGTGGTGGAGGTCGCTCAGGGAATGGGCCTTGATGACGCGCATCGGCCCGAAATTCCTGCAGGCCGGGATCGGATATGGCGGCAGCTGCTTCACGAAGGACGTGACGCGCTGAAGCTACTGGCGGGCAACTCCGGCTATCACTTCCAGCTGCTGAACTCGGTGATCGAGGTCAACGAGTTGCAGAAGCGCCGCGTGGTGTCAAAGCTGCAGCGCCATCTCGGCGAGTCTGACCGGCAAGCGCGTGGCGCTGCTGGGTCTGGCGTTCAAGCCGAACACGGATGACATGCGCGGAGCCTCCTCGCTGGTGCTGGCGGCGCGGCTGCGGGCCGAGGGTGCGCAGGTGCGCGTGTACGACCCGATCGCAGAGAGCGAGGCGCGTTCGCTGATGCCGGAGCTCGACTACGCGCCGGGCGCGCTGGACGCGCTCGCCGACGCCGACGCGGCGGTGCTCGTGACCGAGTGGCCGGAGTTCCTGGAGCTCGACTGGAGCGAGGTCGCCGAGGCGATGCGCGGGCGCGTGGTGATCGACGGGCGCAATGCGCTCGACCACGAGGCGGTGCGCGCCGCGGGGCTGCTGTACGAGGGAATCGGTCGCGGGCGATCCGAGCCGGCGATGGGGCGGCGTCAGGAGGATCGGGACTAATGCAGGCAGTAATCCTGGTGGGAGGCGAGGGCACGCGCCTGCGCCCGTTGACGTCAACCGTGCCCAAGCCGGTCGTGCCGCTCGTGGACCGTCCGTTCATCGCGTTCATGCTCGAGTGGCTGAAGGGTCACGGGATCGACGACGTGATCATGTCCTGCGGGTTCCTCGCCACGTCGGTTCGCAACGTGCTCGGCGACGGCTCCGCTTACGGGATCCGCCTGCGCTTCGTCGAGGAGCCCGACCCGCGTGGCACGGCCGGAGCGCTGAAGTACGCCGAGCGGCTACTCGATGAACGCTTCTTGATGCTCAACGGGGACGTGCTCACCGACATCGACCTGACGGGCCAGATCGCTCAGCACGAGCGCACCGGCGCCCGCGCGACGCTCGCCCTCGCGCCGGTCGCCGATCCCGAGCGCCTACGGCCTCGTGCATCTGAACGAGGATCGCTCGGTGCGCGACTTCGTGGAGAAGCCGAGCTCGGATCGCATCGACACCAATCTCATCAGCGCCGGCGCCTACGTGCTGCAACGGGAGATCCTCGATCTTGTCCCGGCCGATCGCAACGTCTCGATCGAGCGCGAGGTGTGGCCGGAGCTGATCGGCGCCGGCCTCTACGGGTTTCCCGCGGACGCCTACTGGCTCGACATCGGCACGCCCGAGCGCTACCTGCAGGGCACCTTCGACATCATCGAGGGCAACGTCGAGACCGCTGTGCGCGCGCGCCTCGGCGACAGCTGGCTGGCGGTCGCCGAGGGCGCGGAGATCCACGGCCGGGCCGTGCCGCCGGCGGTGATCGAGCGCGGCGCGCACGTCGCCCCGGGCGCGCACGTCGGCAGCCTGGTGGTGCTCGGCGAGAACGTCCACGTCGGTCCTGGCTCGAGCGTGGAGCGCTCGGTGATCCTCAGCGGTGCGGAGATCGGGCCGGGCTGCACCCTGCGCGATTGCATCGTCGCGGCCGGCGCGCGCATCGGCGCGAACACGCGCATCGAAGGCGGAGCGGTACTCGGTGAGGGCGTGACCGTGGGGGCGGACAACACGATCGCCCGTGGTGCGCGTATCTTCCCCGGCGTGACATTGCCCGACGGAGCGATCAAGTTCTGATGAGCACCCCGCCCAGCACCGACGCGCGCTCTGACGCCGATCTCGACGCGGCGGCAGTTTCCGGCGCGCTCACGCGCGAGGCGATCGCCCGCGTTGACTCGAGCGGCCAGCTCGATGACGTGCTCGCGCTCCCCGAGCACCTGCGCGACGCGGCCTGGCGCGTGGAGTCGGCGATCATGCAGGGCTGGGACACCTCCGCGGGGCTCGTCGTCGCGGGGATGGGTGGGTCGGCGATCGGCGGTGCGCTGGCGCGGGCGGCGCTCGGCGATCACGCCTCGCGGCCGATCTTCGTGACGCGCGCCTATGGCCTGCCGCCGTGGACCACTCCGGACACGATGGTGCTGTGCGCGAGCTATTCGGGCGAGACCGAGGAGACGCTCGCCTGCTACGAGTCCGCGGGCGCGCTCGGCGCTCAGCGCACGGTCGTCACCACAGGGGGACGCCTGGCGGAGATGGCGCGCGCGGACGGCGTGCCGGTGATCCCGCTGCCCGGAGGCTTCCAGCCGCGCGCGGCCGTGGCCTACATGACCGTCGCCGCGCTCGAGGTCGCCGCGCTGTGCGGCGCCGGACCGCGGCTGACCTCGGAGATCGACGTGGCTGCGTCGCACACGGAGCAGCTCGTCGCCGAGTGGGGGCCTGACGCGGGCGAGGACTCGCTCGCAAAGACCCTCGCCCGCGGCCTGCTCGACACGATCCCCGTGATCGTCGGCGCGGGCCTGACGACACCGATCGCCTACCGCTGGAAGACGCAGATCAACGAGAACGCGAAGCTGCCGTGCTTCATGCACGAACTGCCCGAGCTCGACCACAACGAGCTCGTCGGTTGGGAAGGGGCGCGCCAGGCAGGCCGCTTCTCGGCCGTGTTCCTCGACGACTCCGACGCGCACCCGCGCGTGAAGGAGCGGATGGAGCTAACCGAGCGCCTGATCGCGCCGCACGCCGCCGCGAGCTTCCGTCTGGAGACTCGCGGCGAGACGACGATCGAGCGGGTGATCTCACTCGTGCTGCTCGGCGATCTCGTCTCGATCTACCTTGCGGCGCTGCGCGGGGTCGACCCCGGTCCCGTGAGTGCGATCGAGGAGCTCAAGGCCGCCCTGGCCGCGAGCTGAGCGGCGCCCGACCGTGTGATAGCGTCGGGTTCGGCCGAGGAGCGCTGCGACGGGCAACGATCCGCCACGCTCGGCCTCCCTGCAGCAAGGGCGCTCACCTGACCGAACAGGAGGCGCAATGACCCCTACCGCAACAATCACCAGCACCGACTTCAAGGTCGCCGATCTCTCGTTGGCCGAGTTCGGGCGTAAGGAGATCACGTTGGCCGAGCACGAGATGCCCGGCCTGATGGCGATCCGCCGCGAGTACGCAGCCGAGCAGCCGCTGCGAGGCGCTCGCATCATGGGCTCGCTGCACATGACGATCCAGACAGCCGTGCTGATCGAGACGCTGACCGCGCTCGGCGCTGAGGTGCGTTGGTGCAGCTGCAACATCTTCTCCACCCAGGATCACGCCGCCGCCGCGGTGGCCGTCGGTCCCGAGGGGACGCCGGAGGACCCGCGCGGGGCGCCGGTGTTCGCATGGAAGGGCGAGACACTGGAGGAGTACTGGTGGTGTACGCAGCAGGCGATCTGCTGGCCCGGCGAGGACGGCCCCAACATGATCCTCGACGATGGCGGCGACGCGACCCTGCTCGTGCACAAGGGCGCCGAGTACGAGGCGGCCGGCGAGGTACCCGATCCGGCGGGCGCGGATTCGGAGGAGTTCCAGGTGATCCTCTCGCTGCTCACACGCTCGCTGGCCGAGGACCCGCAGCGTTGGACGAAGCTCGGCCAAAGCGTCAAAGGCGTGACCGAGGAGACGACCACGGGCGTGCACCGGCTCTACCAGATGGTCGAGAGCGGCGAGCTGCTGTTCCCCGCGATCAACGTCAACGACTCGGTGACGAAGTCGAAGTTCGACAACCTCTACGGCTGTCGGCACTCGCTGATCGACGGCATCAACCGCGCGACCGACGTGATGATCGGCGGCAAGGTCGCGGTCGTGTGCGGCTTCGGCGACGTCGGCAAGGGCTGCGCCGAATCGCTGCGCGGTCAGGGCGCGCGCGTCGTGATCACCGAGATCGACCCGATCTGCGCGCTGCAGGCGGCGATGCAGGGCTACGAGGTCAAGACCCTCGAGGACGTGCTCGAGAGCGCCGACATCTTCATCACGACGACCGGCAACAAGGACATCATCGCCGCCGCGCAGATGCAGCGCATGAAGCACCAGGCGATCGTCGGCAACATCGGTCACTTCGACAACGAGATCGACATCGCCGGACTGTCGAGCATCCCGGGGATCGAGCGCGTGAACATCAAGCCGCAGGTCGACAAGTGGGTCTTCTCAGACGGCCACGCAATCATCATGCTCTCCGAGGGGCGCCTGCTGAACCTCGGCAACGCCACGGGGCACCCGTCGTTCGTGATGAGCAACTCGTTCTCCAACCAGACGATCGCCCAGATCGAGCTGTTCACGAAGAACGACGAGTACGAGAAGCGCGTGTACGTGCTGCCCAAGCACCTCGACGAGAAGGTCGCCCGGCTGCACCTCGACGCTCTCGGCGTGAAGCTCACGAAGCTGAGCGACGAGCAGGCCGCCTACATCGGCGTGCCCGTCGAGGGTCCGTACAAGCCAGATCACTACAGGTACTAGTCGTCGATGAGGGCGATGGTGCTGGCAGCCGGGCTGGGGACCCGGCTGCGTCCGCTGACGTATGAGATCACCAAGCCGATGGTGCCCGTCCTCGACAGGCCCGTGATGGCTCACATCCTCGACCTGCTCGATCGGCACGGGTTCGAGGAGACGGTCGCGAATCTGCACTACTTCCCGGACTCGATCCGCGAGCACTTCGGCGAGCGCTTGAGCTATCGCTACGAGGAGGAGCTGCTGGGCACGGCCGGGGGCGTGCGCGCATGCGCGGACTTCTTCGGAGACGACTCGTTTCTGGTGATCTCCGGCGATGCGCTCACCGATATCGACCTCACCGCGCTCGCGGCGCGGCACCGTGAGTCCGGGGGTGTGGCGACGCTGGCCGTCAAGAAGGTGCCGGACACGCGCGAGTACGGGGTCGTGCTGCACGACCGCGAGGGCCGGATCACAGGCTTCCAGGAGAAGCCCCACCCCGACGAGGCGCTCTCGGACCTCGGCAACTGCGGCATCTATGTGTTCTCGCCGGAGATCTTCGACTACTTCCCCGAGCGCCCGTTCGTGGACTGGGCACAGGATGTGTTCCCGACGCTGCTCCAGAACGACATCCCGTTCCACATCCACGAGGTGCGCGAGTACTGGAATGACGTCGGCTCGCTCGGGGAGCTGCGCCAGGGCACCTTCGACGCCCTGCGCGGCGAGCTGCGCTTGGAGGTCGAGGGTGAGGAGATCGCTCCCGGTGTGGTCGTCTCGGGTGGGCGGGCGCTACCCGCGGACGTCGAGGTCGAGGGGCCCGTGTGGGTCGGCAGCGATGTCGCGATCGGCGCGGGCGCGCGCCTGATGGGCCCGGTGGTGCTCGGCGACGGCGCCACGGTCGGCGAGCGGGCACAATTGCGCGAGACGATCGTGTTCCCGGGTACGCACGTCGCGGCTGAGTCGATCCTGATCGGCGCGATCTCGGGTCACGCGGGGATCCTTCGGAGCCTACGCCGCCAATGAAAAGGGGGCCCGCCGAAACGGGCCCCCGAGTAAGACAGGTCTAGCTCGCTGGGAGCTGTCCTCCGACTGCTACCAGTGTAGCCGACGTATGAGGGTGATTGCTACGCCCCCGCCGGGACTCGAACCCGGAACCTGTCCTTAGTCGGAAGACATGCTCTATCCATTGAGCTACGAGGGCAACCCTCCCCTCGCGGGGAGTCGCACGACCATACTCAGCGCTTCGGGGCTGCTCCGGCGATCACGCCGCCTCGTAGCGCTCGCGCCGAACCTGCTCGCGCTCAGACTCGGCGAGCATGCGCACAAACAGCAAGACCAGCGCGATGCCCATCACCAGGGACTGCTCGACAGCCATGATGATCCCGGCGATCGACTGATCGTCGAGCGCGGAGATGCCCCAGACGCGCGCGTGATGGACGTAGTAGGGGTAGAGCGCGACGGGCGCGAACGCGAGGCCCATGCCGAGCGCCCCGACGAACAGCTTGGTCGTGCCCATGTAGGCGACGGGGCCCATGCCGCGCAGGCGCATGCGCGCGCGGATCGGCGAGAGCAGGTGCCACCAGTACAGCCCGCCGGCGATCAGGAAGGTCGTGTGCTCGAGCACGTGCACGGTCGGGTGGGTGACCGCGAAGTCGTAGGCCGCGGGCACGTGCCAGGTCCAGATCACACCGACGTAGAGCAGCACCGCGAAAGCGGGATGCGCGAGCGGGCCGGCGCGGTGCTCGACGTCGCGCACGGTCCGCGTGACGGGACGCAGGATCACCTTCGTGAAGCCGAGGATCGCGAGGATCGGCACGATGTCCAGCAGCAGCATGTGCTGGGTCATGTGCATGAAGAACAGCTGATCGGCGAGCGCGTCCACGGGGGAGATCAGCGCGACCAGCGCGACCAGCAGCGAGCCGACGAAGCAGCACAGCCGCCACACTGGGCGCATCGGCGCCGGGCCGCGGCGAGCTTGCGCGCACGCGCCGCCAGCGCGTGAAGTAGGCGCCGCCCACGAGCGCGACGCCGATCAGCACGCCCGGTGCAGCGACCAGGACAGGTTGGGGTTGGCGACTGTGGAGAGGATCGCGCTCGATTCTCCCACGAGGACCGCGTTTGATCTTCCCTCGCTGCGGATAAACCGATGGACAACCGCTGCTCAGGGGCGTAGCATCGGAAACAGACCTCACCCACACGCGAAGGGAGCCTGTGATGCAGATCGACATCAAGGGTCGCAACGTTCCGGTCACCGACGAGCTGCGCGCGCGCCTGGAGCGGCGCTGTCGCAAGGTCTCGCGCCAGGTCTCGGAGTTCGCTCGCTTGGAGGTCGAGATCTACGAAGAGCGCAACCCCTCGATCGCCGACCGCCAGGTCGCCGAGGCGACGCTCTACCTGAAGGGCGTGACGCTGCGCGCGCGCGACGCCTCGCCGCGAGATGGATCACTCGCTGAAGCTCGTCTCCGCTGGAGCTCGCGCGCCAGGTCAAGCGCCATCGCGACAAGCGCCGCACGCAGCCGCGCAGGCCGCACGGCGCCGTCGATCGAAGCGCTCGGCTCGGGACTCGCGTGACCCGGGTCGAGCGGGCCGCGGCGATCGCTAACCTGAGGGAGTGTCCCCATCGCTGCTCGATCGCGCGCTGAACGCGGGCGAGGCGAAGAAGTTCAAGTCCTACCAGAAGCGCGTCGCGCTGATCAGCGCGTTCGAGCCCGAGCTCGAACACGACTCCGACGCGGAGCTGCGCGAGCGGATGGACGCGCTGCGCGAGCGCGCCGCCGAGGGCGAGTCGCTGGACGAGCTGCTGCCCGAGTGCTTCGCGCTCGTGCGCGAGACGGGCAAGCGCACGATGGGCATGCGCCACTTCGACGTGCAGCTGATCGGCGCGATGGTGCTGCACGACGGGTGCATCGCCGAGATGAAGACCGGCGAGGGCAAGACGCTGACGGCGACGCTCGCGGTCGTGCTCAACTCGCTGGCCGTGCACGACCCCGACCCCGAGGATCCCGACGCTCCGCCACAGCGCAAGGGCGTGCATCTGGTCACGGTCAACGACTACCTCGCGCGCCGCGACGCGGAATGGATGAGCCCGATCTACGAGGCGCTCGGCGTGACGCGTGGGGGTGCTGGAGAACCAGCAGCCCTACGAGGAGAAGCAGGCCGCGTACGCCTGCGACGTGGTCTACGGGACCAACTCCGAGCTCGGCTTCGACTACCTGCGCGACAACATGGCCAAGGATCTCGCCGAGAAGGTCCAGCGCGGGCACGCCTTCGCGGTGGTGGACGAGGTCGACAACATCCTGATCGACGAGGCGCGCACGCCGCTGATCATCTCCGGCGCCCCCGAACAGGCGGCCGACCTGTACGTCAAGTTCGCGCGCCTGGCGCCGCGGCTGACCGCGGGCAAGACGCCCGAAGGCATGGACCCGCGCATGAAGAAGCAGTTCATGGCCGACTTCGACTACGAGACCGAGGAGAAGCAGAAAACGGTCTCGATCACCGAGCAGGGGGTCGCCAAGGCCGAGCGCTTTCTCGGCATCGACCACCTCTACCGCGCCGAGAACGGCCACCTCGTCAACCACCTGATCCAGTCGCTGCGCGCCGAGTCGCTGTACAAGCGCGACGTCGACTACGCGGTGATCGACGGCGAGGTGAAGATCATCGACGAGTTCACCGGGCGCATCCTCGACGGGCGGCGCTGGTCGGAGGGGTTGCACCAGGCGATCGAGGCCAAGGAGGGGGTGTCGGTCCAGGAGGAGAACCAGACGCTCGCGACGATCACCTACCAGAACTACTTCCGCCTCTACGAGAAGCTCTCGGGCATGACCGGCACGGCGCTGACGGAGGCGACGGAGTTCATGAAGATCTACGAGCTGCCGGTCGTGCAGGTCCCGACGAACATGCCGATGGTGCGCGGCCGATCGCAACGATCAGGTCTACAAGACCAAGGAGGGCAAGTGGAACGCGGTCGTCAAAGAGATCGCCGCGCGCAACGAGAACGGCCAGCCGGTGCTCGTGGGCACGATCTCGGTCGAGGTCTCCGAGCTCCTCGTCCGAACGCCTGAAGAAGCGCGGGATCGCGCACTCGGTGCTGAACGCCAAGCCCGAGCACGCCGCGCGCGAGGCCGAGACGGTCGCCGAGGCCGGCCAGCCGGGCGCGGTCACGATCGCCACGAACATGGCCGGCCGCGGCGTGGACATCAAGCTCGGCGGCAACCCCGAGCACCTCGCCCGCCTGCAGCTCGCCCGCGAGGGCATCGAGCCCGGCGCCGAAGGCTATGACGAGCGCCTCGCAGGCGCTGCTGCCGGAGATCGAGCCGCGCGTGCGAGGCCGACCGCGAGCGGGTGATGGCCGCCGGCGGCCTGTTCATCTGCGGCACCGAGCGCCACGAGTCGCGGCGCATCGACAACCAGCTGCGCGGGCGCGCCGGCCGCCAGGGCGACCCGGGCGAGTCGCGCTTCTTCCTGTCCGCCGAGGACGACCTCGTGCGGCTGTTCGCGGGCGATCGCATCTATCGCATCCTCGACAAACTCGGCGGGGTCGACGAGGAGGGCAACGAGGAACCGATCGAGGCGGGGATGCTCTCCAAGCAGATCGAGAAAGCCCAGAAGAAGGTCGAGGAGCAGAACTTCCTGATCCGCAAACGCGTGCTCGAGTACGACGACGTGATGAACGAGCAGCGCCGCGTGATCTACGCCTACCGCGACGAGGTGCTCGAAGGCAAGCCGATCGGCGAGGAGGCCCGCCAGGAAGTCGCGGCCGTGCTCGAGCGCACGATCGCCCAGTACACGCCCGGCGACTTCATCGAGGACTGGGACCTCGACGGCCTGTTCACGGCGCTCGGGCAGTTCTTCCCGCTCGACCTCGCCGAGCAGAACCTCGACCCCGAGACCGCCGACCGCGACTCGCTCACCGAGAGCGTCACCGAGTTCGCGCTGGAGCGCTACGACGCGCGCGAGGCCGAGCTCGGCGAGGAGCTGATGGGCGCGCTGGAGCGCTTCCTGCTGCTGCAGATCATCGACGAGCGCTGGCGCGAGCACCTGTTCGACATGGACTACCTGCGCGAGGGCATCCACCTGCGCGGCTTCGCCCAGATCGACCCGCTCGTCGCGTACAAGAACGAGGCCTTCGAGCTGTTCGGCGACCTGATGAACAGCGTCTGGACGCGACTACACGCGCATGATCTTCAACGTGCAGGTCAACGTCGAGGGCGAGAACGGCGGTGGCGGCGGCGGGCCCGCCGCAGCCCGCGTTCGCCGCCTCGCGGCAGCGCCACGCGCGCGGGCCGCGTCTCCTACTCGGGCGGGCAGTCCGCCGCCGGCGCGGGAGCGCTCGCCGCCGCCGCGGCCGCGGCCGGAGCGCAGTCGGGCGGCGCGCAGGCGGTCGGCGCCTACGCCGAGAACGGCGGGGAGGCCGAGCAGGAATTGCTCCCGTCGTCGAGCAGCGCGTGGTCGACGACGAGCACCAGGTCGGCCGCAACGATCCCTGCTGGTGCGGCTCAGGGGAAGAAGTGACAGAAGCAAGCTGCTCCAGTCGCGCGCGTACGTAGTACGCCACGCTCTGCGTCCTCACCGATCAGATACGGATTCGATCGGCATGATCCACGTCGTTGGTGTGAAGCGGCGCGTGGCGACCGCAGGCGTGCCCATGACGACGAACGCTCCCGAGACCACCCCGCAGCGCCTGGCCGCGATCCGCGAGCAGATGAAGCTGCTCGCGGACTATCTTTGACCCGGCTGCGCTGAGCGAGCGCGTCGGCGCGCTCGAAGCGCGAGATGGGCGCAGCCGGGCTTCTGGGACGACTCCGAGCGGGCGGCGTCGGTGTCCTCCGAGCACGCGCGCGCGACGCGGCGCCTGGAGACGTTCACGACGCTGGCAGTCCGACGTGGAGGATCTCGACGGGCTCGTCGGAGATGGCCGCCGAGGACGCCTCGCTGCAGGAGGAGATCGACGAGCAGTTCGCCTCGGTCGAGGCGCGGCTTGGCGGCGCTGGAGGAGCAGCGGCTGTTCTCCGGCCGCTATGACGCCGGCGACGCGCTCGTCAGCGTGAACGCGGGCGCGGGCGGCACCGACGCGCAGGACTGGGCGGAGATGGTGCTGCGCATGCTGATGCGCTGGGCCGAGTCGCGCGGCTTCGACGGTCGAGCTGCTGGAGGCGAGCGCGGGCGAGGAAGCGGGCATCAAGTCCGCGACCTTCCAGGTCGCGGGCGAGAACGCCTACGGCCTGTTCTCGCGCCGAGCGCGGCGTGCACCGGCTCGTGCGCCTGTCGCCGTTCGACTCCGCCCACCGCCGCCAGACGAGCTTCGCCGGGGTGGAGGTCGCGCCGGTCGTGCCGGAGGCCTCGGGCGAGGTCGAGATCGACGAGGACGACCTGCAGGTCGACACCTACCGCGCGTCGCGGCGCGGGCGGTCAGCACGTCAACAAGACCGACTCGGCCGTGCGCATCACGCACCGGCCGACGGGCATCGTGGTGCAGTGCCAGAACGAGCGCTCGCAGTCCTCCAACCGCGCCACCGCGATGGCGATGCTGCGCGCGAAGCTCCTGGAGAAGCAGGAGCGCGAACGCGCCGGAGGAGATCGCGCGCGAGAAGGGCGAGGCGCAGGACGTCAACTTCGGCTCGCAGATCCGCTCCTACGTGATGCACCCGTACTCGCTCGTGAAGGACCACCGCACGAACCACGAGATGGGCGACGTGCAGCGCGTGCTCGACGGCGACCTGGACGGGTTCGTGCGAGCGTACCTGCTGATGGCCGCGTCGTCCGTGCCGGCGACGTGAGCACACTGCCGGAGAAGGAGCGGGAGCGCCGCTGGGGCTCGGAGGCGCGCCGCCGATGCCCGTCGCGCGAGGAGCTCGAGGCGCTCGTCGGGCGCGCGCTGGCAGAAGACATCGGCTCCGGCGACGTGACGACCGACGCGATCGTCGCCGCCGACGCGCGCGCGCGCGGGCTGATCACGCAGAAGGCGCCGGGCGTGTCTACGGCCTCGAGGTCGGCCGAGCTCGTCGTTCCGCGGCTCGACCCGCGACGTGCGCTGCGAGCGGCTGGTGCGCGAGGGCTACTGGCGCGCGGAAGGGGGTCCGGTGCTGCAGGTCGAGGGTCTGGCGCGCGCGCTGCTCACGGGCGAGCGCACGGCGCTGAACTTCCTCGCCCACCTCTCCGGCGTGGCGACGTTCGCCGCGCGGGCCGCGAGCGCGGCGAGCGGAACGGGCGCGAAGGTGCTCGACACGCGCAAGACGACGCCCGGGCTGCGCGCGCTGGAGAAGGCGGCGGTGGCGGCGGGCGGCGGGCGCAACCATCGCGTTCGGGCTGTATGACGCGATCCTGATCAAGGAGAACCACATCGCCGCCGCCGGCGGGATCGCGCAGGCGGTCGAACGCGCGCGCGCGGCGCGCCCGGAGCTGGCCGGACACGCTCGAGGTCGAGGTGCGCGACCTGGCGGAGATCGACGAGGCGCTCGCGGCCGGCGCGCCGCGGCTGCTGCTCGACAACATGGACGTGCTACGAACTGCGCGCCGCGGTCACGCACGTGGCGGGCCGCGCGGCGATGGAGGCCAGCGGCAGCGTCACGCTGGACACGCTCCGGGAACGCGCGGAGACGGGGGTAGACTGGATCTCGATGGGCGCGCTGACGCATTCGCCGCGCGCGCTGGACCTGTCGCTGACCCTGGAGGTGCTGCCGTATGAACTCGCTCCCGATGGCCCCGACGCTGCCGATGATCCCCGAGCCGGCGCTCCGAGCCGGCGCTCGGCGCCGAGGAGATCGCCGCGCCTGCACGAGGAGGTGCGGGCGCTCGCCGCGGAGCGCGACGCGATGATCCTCGCGCACAACTACCAGGTGCCCGAGGTCCAGGACGTCGCCGACTACGTCGGCGACTCGCTCGGGCTCTCCCGCCAGGCGGCCGCGGGCGAGGGCGAGGCGATCGCGTTCTGCGGCGTGCACTTCATGGCCGAGACGGCCTCGATCCTGTGCCCGGAGAAGACGGTGCTGATCCCCGACCTCGACGCCGGCTGCTCGCTGGCGGCCTCGATCGACGCCGAGCAGCTCGCGGCCTGGCGGGCCGAACACCCCGAGGGCGTGGTCGTGATGTACGTGAACACGACCGCCGAGGTGAAGGCGCTGACCGACTACTGCTGCACGTCGGCCAACGCGGTCGACGTCGTGCGCCACATCTACGAGACGCACGGCCCCGACACGGAGATCCTGTTCGGGCCGGACATGTGGCTGGGCGCCTATCGTCGAGAAGGAGCTCGGCCGGCCGATGCACGTGTGGGACGGCGAGTGCCACGTGCACGCGGGCATCCGCCCAGTCGGACATCGACGCGACGCGCGCGGCGCACCCGGGCGCCGACTTCCTGATCCACCCCGAGTGCGGCTGCTCGACGAGCGTGATGGAGTACGTCGCCGCGGGCGACATCGCCGCCGAGGGCGTGCACATGCTCTCGACGGGCGGGATGCTCAAGTACGCGCGAGGAGCTCGAGCGCGTCGCGGGCGGGGCTGCCGAGCGCGCGCAGGCGCCCTCGGGCGCGCGCCGGCGGGCGAGCGGCCTCGCGGCGAGCGAGCCGTCGCGAGCGGCGTCGCGGGCGGCTCGCACGAGCACGCCAGCGAGCGCGGCCGGCGCGCGAGGCCGTGGTGGCGACCGAGACGGGGATGCTCTACCCGCTGGAAATGGCGGCGCCCGACGTGAGCTTCATCCCGGCCAACCCGCGAGGCCTCGTGCGTGTACATGAAGATGATCACGCTGCCGAAGCTGAGGGATGCCCTGCGGGACATGAAGTACGAGGTGCGCGTGCCCGAGGAGATCGCCGAGAGGGCGCGGGTGCCGATCGACCGGATGGTGGCGATCGGGTAACTAGGAGCCCTCTGTAGCGAATACGCTACAAATATCGTAAATATCGTTATCGAATATGCTAAGATATGAGCATGTTCACGACTGCTGACAAGCGTCGCAGCCGAGGCTGATCGCTCGAGATTCGCCGGCGCAGCGGGTTCAGTCAGGCCGAGCTTGCGCGCCGGAGTGGAATCAGATCGCTCCGTTTTGAGCGCCTACGAGCACGGACGACGTCAACCGTCGGTGGCGGCGCTGGCGCGCATTGCCGCGGCGGCCGGCATGGAGCTGGACCTCGTCCCGTCCCGGAACACGGTGGCGGACGAGCACGCCGGGCGGGTGCTCGCCCAGGTGATCGAGCTAGCCGAGTCGCTGCCGTTCAAGCCGAGGGATGAGCTCACCTACCCGCCGCTGATCCAGCTCCGATCGTGAGCGAGCTCAGCGAGCTCGCTGCTTGCCGTGCACGATGCGCTGGAGCGAGCCGGCATCCCCCACGCAGTCGGGGGAGCGATTGCGCTCGGGTACTGCACGCTGGACCCGCGCGGCACGCGTGACCTCGACTTCAACGTATTCGTCGGGACCGATCGCGCGCGTGAGGTCCTCGCGGCGCTTCCGGACAGCGTCGAGGTGAGTGGCGAGCGGCTTGAACGGCTCGAACGTGAAGGGCAAGTGAGGCTCAGATCCGGGAGCCACGCCGGTCGACCTGTTCCTCAACGTGCTTCCCTTTCATGAGCACGTCGAGCGGCACGTCCGGCAGGTGCCCTTCGAGGGGCGCACGATTCCGGTGCTCGGCTGCACGGCGCTGGCCGTCTTCAAGGCGATGTTCGACCGGACCCAGGACTGGGCCGACATCGAGGCGATGGTCGAGGCCCGGTCTTTCGACCCCGAAGAGGCGAAGAGCTGGATACGCGAGATGCTGGGTGAAGATCGGCGGATCGAGCAGTTGGCCGCCGCGCTCGAGCGCCGCCGTTCCCAGGCCGAGCCTCCGCCGCTGCGCCCGCGGGGTCACACGACGTAGGCCTGTCGATAAAAAGAATCGCTGTCGTGACCGGTGGCGGGAAGGCTGTACGAAGCCACCAGCTCCCGGGTCTCCCCGCAAAAGAAGTCCTCAGAACTCCTCGGCGGTGTGCGGACCGACGCAGGCCACGGCGAGGTTGTCGGCGACGCCGGCGGCGACCTCGCGAACCTCGTCGAAGGTGACGGCGTCGAGCGCGGTGATGGCGGCGTCGGGGTCGATGTCCTCGCCGAAGACGATCGAGCGGCTGGCGCCGTAGCGGGCGACGGCGCCGGTGTTCTCGAACGCGAGCACGAGCCGCCCGGCGGCGTAGGCGCGGGCGCGGGCGACCTCCTCCTCGGTGGGGCCGTCGTCGCGGAGCTCGTCGACGATCTCGCGCATGCGCGTGTAGGCCTCGATGCACTTGGCGGACTCGAGGCCCGAGCCGAGCTGCAGCACGGGCATGTCGGCGAAGGCGTGGTCGGCGGCGTAGACCGAGTAGCAGAGGCCGCGCTTCTCGCGGATCTCCTCGAACAGGCGCGAGCCCATCGAGCCGCCGAGCAGCGTGGCGTAGATCGACAGCGCGGCGCGTTCGCGGAGGTTCGAGACCTCGATCTGGGGCGATGTAGATCATGCGCAGGTGCGACTGGTTGGTGTCGCGCTGCTCGACGAGCGTCTGCGGCGCGAACGTCGGGCGCCGGCACGTAGGGCTCGGGCGTCGGGCAGGCTCGGGAAGCGCCCGAAGCGCTCGATCAGCTCCGCCTCGTCGGGCAGGCTGTCGACGTTGCCGGCGAGGAAGGCGCCGCCGCGCGCGCCCGACCAGCGGCGCTCGCGGAAGGCGACGATCGCCTCGCGGGTGAAGCGTGCGCAGGTTCTCCTCGGGGCCGAGCACGGTGCGCCCGAGCGGGTGCTCGCCGAAGGCGGCGCGGTCGATCAGGTACTCGGCGACGGTCGAGGGCTGGTCGTAGGAGCGGTTGATCTCCTGGATCACCACGCCGCGCTCGCGGTCGAGCTCCTCGGCGTCGAGGCGCGGGCGCCCGACGAAGTCGCTGAGAGCAGGTCGATCGCCTGCGGCGCGGACTCGGCGCGGACGGTGATGTGGAAGGCGACGAGGTCGTGGCTGGTGTAGGCGTTCAGCACGCCGCCGAGCCGCTCGGCGGTCTCGTTGACGGCGCGGTAGCTGTCGTACTTCTCGCCGCCCTTGAACACGAGGTGCTCGAGGAAGTGGGCCATGCCGTTCTCCTCCGGGCGCTCGGTGCGCGCGCCGGCGTCGAAGGCGACGAGGACGGTCAGCGCGCGGGTGCCGGGGATGCGCGATGCTGTGGACGGGCAGGTCGTTGCCGGGGACGGTCGTCGTTTCGATGGTGGCCATGGCGGCAGCCTAGCCTGAGCCGAGTCCAGGCCCCGGCTCTCGGGTAGGTGGTGCAAATACGCTTGCATGCAGGCCATTCGCTAGGCAGGTGGGCGATGCCCGGCTACCCTCCCGGGCCATGTCACCGACGAAGACACCGCAGAAGACGCCGACGAAGACGATCGCGGGTGGGCGCTTGAAGGTCACGCTGCCGGCGCGCGACGCCGCAGGCTGCCGCGGCGTGCCGCGACGCCCGCGCTCGACCCCCAAGCGGGCGGCCCGGCACGGTGCGCGATGAGCGCGATTTGGTGGTGGAGTTGCGGGGTGTGTCGAAGCTCTACGGCGCGGGCGACACGGGGCTGGAGCGGGCGACGTTCGCGGTGCGCCGTCAGGAGATGGTGTTCCTGGTGGGCCCGACGGGCTCGGGCAAGTCGACGATCATGCGGCTGCTGATCAAGGAGCTCGACCCGAGCGAGGGCGTGGTGCGCGTGGCGGGACGGGACCTGGCGGAGATCGCGCGCAAGAAGATCCCGTACTACCGGCGCAACGTGGGGGTCGTGTTCCAGGACTTCAAGCTGCTGCCGAATCGGACGGTGTACGAAAACATCGCGTATGCGCTGCAGGTGACGGGCGCCTCGCGCAAGCAGATCCGCACGACGCTGCCGGACATCCTGCGACTGACGGGGCTCTCGACGAAGCTGCACAACTATCCGCACCAGCTCTCGGGCGGCGAGCAGCAGCGCGTGGCGGTGGCGCGCGCGTTCGCTGGGCATCCGCCGCTGCTGCTGGCGGACGAGCCCACGGGCAACCTCGACCCGGAGACCTCGATCGGGATCATGCAGCTGCTGTACCGGATCAACCGGGCGGGTACGACGGTGATCGTGGCGACGCACGACCGTGAGATGGTCGATCGCATGCGCCGCCGCGTGATCGAGCTGCGCCGCGGGCGGATCGTGCGCGACGAGGCGACGGGGCTGTATGCGCGCGAAGAGAACACGAACGAGCTCGGCGACAGGCTGCGCGCGGAAAGCGCGACCGTGGATGCGGCGCGCAGCGTGCTCGGAGCAACGAACGGTACGCCCTCATGAGGTCGTGGACCGAGCGACGCAGGAAGCGTAGTAGCGAGCGACCGGACGCCGCAGACGCCGCACGGCTCAGACTGATGAAGCCGGGTTTCTTCCTGAAAGAGAGCGTTCGCTCGATCCGGCGCAACGCGGTGCCGAGCTTCGCGGCGTTCGCGTCGGTGCTCGTGACGACGCTGGTGCTGGGGGTGTTCATCCCGGTGGTGCAGGCGACGAACGGCGCGGCTAACGACGTGCGCGGGCGGGTGCTGGTGGACGTGGACATGAACACGACGGCGACGCCGGCGGAAGAGGCGCGGGTGCGCGCGGAGATCGTGAAGGCGCCGCACGTGAAGAGCGTGCAGTTCGTGTCCAAGCAGGCGGGGTATGAACAGGAGCGCAAGCTCAACCCGCAGGCGTTCGCGCTGATCGGCTACAACCCGCTGCCGGACATCTACCGGGTGACGCCCGTCGAACCCGAACGACGCGGGCGCGGTGCGCGCGGAGCTCGACCAGTCGAGCCCGCTGGGGACGCGCCTGGTGACCGATCCGGCGATCGCGGCGGTGCAGAACCGCCAGGCGGAGACGAACAAGATCCTGTCGGCCACGCGCGTGATCAAGCTGACGATGGCGCTGCTGGCGGCGCTGCTGGTGTTGGCGTCGGTGCTGCTGATCTCGAACACGATCCGGCTGTCGCTGTTCTCGCGCAGGCGCGAGGTCGAGGTGATGAAGCTGGTGGGCGCGACCGACTGGTTCATCCGCTGGCCGTTCGTGATCGAGGGGCTGTTCCTGGGCGCGCTCGGCGGCGTGGCGGCGATCGGGCTGCTGGCGCTGGCGAAGGTCACGCTGGTGGATCCGCTGGCGAACACGGTGAAGCTGATCTCCCAGCCGGACATGATCGCCTTCCCGCTGCTGATCGCGATCCTGATGGCCTGCGCGATCGGCGTTTCGGCGGCGGGCTCGGGACTGTCGTTGCGCCGCTTCCTGCGCGTCTGAGACGCCCATGGACACGGCGCGTGGCCGGCGTCCTCGGTCACTCGTGTACGTAGTACGCCTCGTTCCCTGCGTCCTGGGCCAGCTTGGTCCATGACCGTCTCAGGATGCTTCGTGGCTCGACTAGGGTTGCGAGGCCATGTCCTCGCGGCGGCGCCTGACGTATGTCCTGATCGCGATGCTGCCGGTGCTGCTGGTGGTGGGCGTGTGGTGGGGCGGGCATCCGGAAGACCTGCCGGGGTTCGCGCGCTCGAGCCTGGTGGCGCACGCGGATACGCGGGTGGTGGACGAAGCGATCGAACGGATCGCCGAGCGACTACTACCGGCCGGTGCCGGAGAGCTCGCTGGCGAACGCGTCGGTGGCGGGGCGCGGTGGGGAGCCTGCACGATCGCTTCTCGCACTATTTGAGCCCGAAGGAATTTCACGATTTCGACGAACCGCCGAGCTTCACGGGGATCGGGGTGGAGGTGCAGCCGGCGAAGCGGGGGCTTGCGATCGCGCGGGTGTTCGACTCCTCGCCGGCGTCGCGGGCGGGGTTGAAGGCGGGGGAGACGATCGTGGCGGTGAACGGCCGGCTCGATCGCGGGGATGGCCGCCGGACCGGTCGCGGGCGCTGATCGTGGGGCCGCCGGGGACGGATGTGACGCTGTCGATCGAAGCGCGCACGGGGGGCAGGGGGCGCGCACGGTGAAGCTGACGCGGGCGACGATCTCAGAGCCGGTGGTGGCGTCGGCGACGAAGACGGTGCACGGGGTCAAGCTGGGGGTGGTGGCGCTGTCGACGTTCAGCCCGGGGTCGCACGGCGGAAGTGCGGGAAGCGGTCGAAAGAAGTGCGCCGTGAAGGCGCGAAGGGGATCGTGCTCGACCTGCGCGACAACGGCGGGGGGCTGGTGGAGGAGGCGCAGCTGATCGCGAGCATCTTCATCGAGCACGGCGCGATCGTGACGACCCGTGCGCGCTCGCTGCCGACGCAGACGCTGAGCGCGGTGGGCAACGCGATCCCGAGCCGTCGATCCCGGTGGTGGTGCTGGTCGACGGCAACACGGCGTCGGCGTCGGAGATCGTGACGGCGGCGCTGCAGGACCATCGGCGCGCGACGGTGGTGGGCACGCACACGTTCGGCAAGGGGGTGTTCCAGGAGGAGACGCCGCTGTCGAACGGCGGGGCGCTGGACATCACGGTCGGCGAGTACTTCACGCCGAACGGGCGCAACCTCGGCGGCGGGGGGATCAAGCAGGGCGCGGGCGTGACGCCGGAAGTGGTGGTGGCGCACGGGGTGGACACGCCGCACGGGCTGGAAGTGGCGCTGAATACGCTGGCGACGAAGGTCGAAGTGACCGGCGTAGCACGGGTCGTAGCGGTGGTCGAGAAGCGGGGAAGGTTTTGGGCGGCGGAGCCGCACTTCCCATCGATGCGCTCCGGCGGGGACGGGCGGCGGTCCGCGCGGGGGGCGTCGCATCGTGCTGGCGCTCCAACCGCGTGGACGGTCCAGGCGGCGGGACGGTGAGCGCGGGCGAGCTCGTGCTGGTGGAGCTGGCGTCGGCGGCGGGCGCGGGGGCGACGGCGGAGGGCGCGGATCGTGCGCCGGATCGGGCGGCCGGACGTGGCGCGGGACGCGATCGAGGCGCTGATGCTCGAGCGGGGACTCGCGCGGGGGTTCGAGCCGGAGGTGGAGCGAGGCGGCGCGAGCGTGCGCGCGATGGAGGGCCTGCGCAGGCGGCGATGCGAGAGGCGAGGGAGGGGCGCAGGCGCGACCTGCGCGAGCTGGCGACGTTGACGATCGACCCGGCGAGCGCGCGGGACTTCGACGATGCGATCTCCGCGCGAGCGGCCGGACGGGCAGGACGGGGGTGGTGCGCGTGTGGGTGCACATCGCGGACGTGAGCGCGTATGTGCGGGAGGGCTCGGTCGGTGGACCTGCGAGGCGCGCAGGCGGGGCACGAGCGTGTACGTGCCGGGCGCCGTGGAGCCGATGCTGCCGCAGGCGCTCTCCAACGACGCGTGCTCGCTCGTGCCGGGGGCCGAGCGGGCGGCGGTGACGGTGGAGCTGGATCTGCGTGGGGCGGAGGTGCGTGCGGAGCGCGTTCTACCGCTCGCTGATCCGCTCGGATGTGCGGCTGGACTACGAGCAGGTCGATCGCATGTTCGCCGGGACGCGAGCGCGCGGAGGACCCGTGGGGCGCGGTGCTGGCGGCGGCGCGCGAGGCGACGCGGCGCTGGGCAGGGCGCGCGAGCGGGCGGGGGGGCTGGTGCTCGACTCCGAGGAGCCGGAGGTGGTGTTCGACGAGGAGGGCAATGTGCGCGAGATCGCGATGCGCGCGCAGACGGAGTCGCACCGGCTGATCGAGCATCTGATGATCGCGGCGAACGAGGCGGTGGCGCGGCACCTGTCGGAGCGGGGAGTGCCGTGCCTGTATCGCGTGCACGAGCGCCCGCGAGCCCGCGCGGGTGGCTGCGGCTGGTGGAGCAGCTGGCGTCGCTGGGGGTGCCCACGCCGGCGGTGGCCGACGACGATCTCGCCGTCGCAGGCGGCGGAGCTGATGGGGGAGCTCTCCCAGCGGGTCGAGCGGCACGTGGCGCGGTGCGCTGGAGCGCGCGGGGCGGCGCGGGGACGGGGCCGTGGGGCGGGCGGATCGCGTTGAGCTCGCTGGTGCTGCGCTCGCTGCGGCAGGCGTTCTACTCGCCGAAGAACATCGGTCACGCGGGGCTGCGTTCGGCGTGCTACTGCCATTTCACCTCGCCGATCAGGCGCTATCCCGATCTGGTGTGCCACCGCGCGCTGGTGTCGACGCTCGGCGGGCAGGAGGCGGCGCCGCGGGCGGGGGAGCTGGGGGAGCTGGGCGAGTGGACCTCCGAACGCGAGCGCGAGGCGATGAAGATCGAGCGCGGCGGGGACGATCTCGCGCGGTGCTTCGCGCTGGAGCAGGCGCTGTACGAGGAGCGGTTGGGATCGGGCGTTCGACGGGGAGGTCACGGGGCTGATCTCGGCGGGCGCGTTCGTCGCGTTCGGCGGCTGCCGGCACGGAGGCGGCGACGGGTCGAGGGGATGCGTGCCGGTGCGGCGGATGCGCGCTGTACGAGGGGATGCTGCCGGAGGCGGATGCGAGCGAGGACGGGCGCGACTGGTGGGAGCTGAACGAGCAGGAGACGATCCTGCGCGGCGAGCGCAGCGGGGGCGACGCTGCGGCTGGGAGATCCGATCGAGGTGCGGGTGGCGCGGGTGGACACGGTCCGCGGGCCGGGTGGACCTCGCCCCGGGCCGGCTAGGCTCGGATAGCGCGATGGCGAAAAGCAAGAAAGGCAAGCGCAAGATCGGCGCGGGCGACGTGGCGTCGAACCGGTACGCGTCCTATCGGTACGAGCTGATCGAGCGGATCGAGTGCGGGATCGTGCTGGCGGGCACGGAGGTCAAGGCGCTGCGCTCGTCGGGCGCGCAGCTGAAGGACGGCTACGCGGCGATCAAGGACGGCGAGCTGTGGCTGCACTCGGTGCACATCCCGCCGTATGAGCCGGCCTCGCGCGAGAACCACGACCCGGAGCGCCCGCGCAAGCTGCTGGTGCATCGGCGCGAGCTCGACCGGCTTGCAGGCGAAAGTGGCCGAGCGCGGCTGGACGCTGGTGCCGACGCGGATCTACTTCAAGGGCTCGCACGCGAAGGTCGAGATCGCGCTGGCGCGGGGCAAGGACGTGTACGACAAACGCCAGACGATCCGCGATCGGGAGACCAAGCGGGATATGGAACGGGCGGTGCGCGAAGCGACGCCGGTGAGGCGTAGCGCGCGCGGGGCCTGTTTGGCTGCCCACGAGCTCGGCATGCCCTGGCCTGACGCGCGATGGGAGGGCTAGATCGAGCGGAAGGTGTGCCCGCCGGAGGCGAGGATGTGCGAGACGTCCATGCCGAGCACGAGCACGACGATGAGGGCGATGTAGACGGCGCCGACGTAGCAGGCGGTGGCGGGGCGCGACGCGGTAGTAGGCGGCCTGCTCGATCGAGCGGGTCTTGCGCTGCTGCCAGCGCCGCCGCGTGTCCGTGAAGCCGAGCAGGAGGAAGATCAGCAGGAAGTAGTTGCCGGTGATGAAGAACAGCGCGACGAGCGCGCCGAACCCGAGGAACCACATCGCGGGCGCCATCGCGGCCATCGCGCGGCCGCCGTCGAAGGGGATGACGGGTATGAGGTTGATGAGGTTGAGGAAGAAGGCGACGTAGGCGAGCGCGCGCAGCAGGTCGCTGTTCAGGGCTTCGGCGAGCGCGAGGCAGACGGCGGCGCCGAGCGTGCCGAGGATCGGGCCGGCCAGGCCGACGCGGGCCTCGGCGAGGGCGTCGTCGGGCGAGCGACTTCGATCATCACGACGGCGCCGAGGACGGGGATGAACATGGGGGCGCTCGCGGGGACGCCTTCGCGGCGCAGCTGGAAGACGTGGCCCATCTCGTGCACGAACAGCAGCAGCACGAACCCGGCGGCGAACTCCCAGCCGAAGAACAGGCTGTAGGCGGCGACGGAGATGAGCGCGGTGCCGGTGGTCGTCGAGGAACTTGACTTTCGGCAGCAGCAGGAGCAGGCCCTTGATGGCGGTGAAGAACTTGGCGATCAGGGCGACGATCGGCGGCGAGCATGCTGCCGATGCGCTTGCGCAGCGACTGCACGCGCGAGCGGCGCTGCGTGCCGAAGGGATGCCTCGGCGGAGGAGGCGGCGGCGGCGCCGGCGTGCTGGCTGGCGGAGCTCGCGGGCGAGGGCGGCTGGAGCGGCTGGAGCGAGCGGCGTGCGACGGGTAGGAGCGGGCGATGGGCGTCGAGCGAGGGACGGCGACGCGGTGGACGCCGGCAGGGGGACATCGACATCGAGGCCGTTGGCCATGAGTTCCATTGTGGCAGCCCGGATAAGCGTCGCCTAACGACGGTCCCAGAGGCGCGGGACACGGTGAGAAACGTTTTTTTCGCAACGTGCGGGGAGGACGTCGCCAGGGGGTTGCAATCGGTGGCGGGAGCGAGCTACCTTGAATGACAGACGCGGAACCGAGCCGCAAAGAGCGAGGCCACTGAGGTGTGAGGCCGCGCCACCCGAACCGAAGGGCCTCCGGGCCGGACGGGAAGGGTTCCTCAAGCGGCCCGGGACCGCGTCGCTTTGCGTTGTGGGGCGCTCTGCCGGGTGATGTCCGGGAGTTTCACTAGCCAGTTTGCGGCCCGCCACGATCGGGCGAGACTCTGCGCAGGGCGGGCGACACGGCCCGGCGGCCAGTCGTGAACGCGGGCGTTAGACGTCGAGCTGCGCCGGATGGGCCTCGGCTACACTGGGAGGTGCAACATCCACGGGGACGACAGGCTTCGACGCGGTCGGCTCGTGTGGATGGTGGCGAGTCGAGGTCCCGGGTGGCCTCGTAAAACTCCCGGGAAAACCATAAGTGCGGACTCTCACGAGTACGCCCTCGCCGTTTAGTTAAGAGCTAAACGCGAGGTCTCGGGCCCCGCTCGCCCGCGGCGGGGAAGGCCGGGATCAGAAAGCGGGCTCACCCGGCGCGGTCCGCCTTCGCCAAACCGGGAACATCTCAAGGAGGCTGGTCCCCCGCAACCCCGCCGGCGAGGCGAGCGAGGGATGAGATCAGAGCGCCGGCTACGCTCGTAGAAGCCATTCATACGCGATCGCGGACGTGGGTTCGATTCCCACCGTCTCCACCATTGAATCGAAGGGTAAACCCCGGCCGCTAGAAGAAGGGTCGGGGTTTGCCTTTGTCCGTACCGGGGTCTTGGGCGCGCGCCTGTGGGCCGCTATAGGCGCCTGTGGCTGGCCCAGCGTCCCGTTCCAGGCCGCCAGGGCGGCATATACGGGCGTGAGGGTCGTGCCGACGACCTGGCCTTCCTGGCTGACGAGTATGCGCTTGAAGAAGGTCTGGTTGAGCAGGCGTCGCTCAAGGGGTGTGCTTGCGCGATAGGTCGCGTGGGGGGTCTTGGTCTTGCTCAGAGCGCCGTCGAGCGCCGTCTTGATCTCTTGCATCTGGAGTTCTGCCTGGCGCAGTAGCCGACCGACTTGGCGCTTCTCGGTCTCCAGGCGCTGTTGCTCGCTGGCGAGCACCTCCTCGGAGACGAGCTCGCGATAGGAAAGCTGGACGAGCCGTGCCTGGCTCTCTTCGAGGGTCTTGGTCTTGCGGCGGTGCCGGTCGATGTCGCGCTTGACCACGGCGGCACGGTCATCGGCATCCCGCGTTACATCGGCCCAGACCGTTTCGCGGACCGTCTTGCTGAGGTGGACGGTGCGATAGTGCTCTTGGATCGCTTCCTCGATCGCATGGACGGGGTAGTGAGGGGTGTCGCAGGTTGAGTTCGGTCGGCGGGCGGTTCGGTTGATGCAGGAGAAGTACTCGTAGACGCCGCCTCTGCCCCGGTATTTGCCATAGAGCAACCGGCCACCGCATTCCGCGCAGTAGAGCGTCCCTCGCAGGTAGTGGTGGTGTTTGGAGGGGCGGTCTCCGGCGATCGCGCGGGAGGCGAGAAGCGCCTGCACGAGGTCGAACGTGTCCGGGTCGATTAGTCGCTTGTGGCGACCGGGGACTCGTCGCCCGCAGTACTCCACGATGCCGGTGTAGTAGATGTTCTTCAGCAGCTTGTGGATTGAGGTCATGCGCAGCGGCTGAGGTCCGCGTTTGGGGGTTGGGCGGCTGCGCAGGCCGCGAGCCTCCAGGTGCTCGGCCAGCGAGTGCAGCGTCCAGTTGCCGGTCGCGTACAGGTCGAACGCCTCCTGTACGAGTGGGGCGCGGTCGGGGTCGATGATCACGGTGCGAATGTCCTGTGTTGCCGATCAGTTCGCGCTTGGATAGGTAGCCGATGGGCGGCTTGAACGGTGTCCCGCCGGTCAGGTGCTTTTGGTGCAGTCCCTTCTTGATCTTGGTCGCCAGATTGTTCGAGTAATACTCCGCGAAGGTGGCGAGCATCCCGTGCATCAGTCGCCCGGCGGGCGTCTCGTCGATGTTCTCGTGACGCGGAGACCAGTTTGATGCTCATCCCGATGAGGCGCTCGTACAAAGTGGCGTCATCGAGGCGGTTGCGGGCCAGACGATCGACCTTGTGGACGATGAGGTAGCTGACGCCCAGGCTCCGGCAGCTCTCTCAGCATCTGTTGGAGTACGGGCCGGTGATCGCTGCGGGCCGACTCGGCGCGCTCGATGTAGACCTTGGCGACTCGAACGCCCCTGGATTCGGCCTCGCGTTCGCAGGCTTGCACCTGGGCGGGAATGGAATAGCCGTCGTCGTCGTCCGTCGCGCGCCGAGCTGGCCGGTGCTCGACACACGGACGTATATCGCCGCGGCCTCCGTCTCAAACGAGGCGGTGATGTCCTTCTCGATTAGTGGGGTAGGTGGTGACAGTGTTTCCTCCTTTCTCGGTTAATCTGGCTTAAGGATTTTCCCGTTAAGTCGTGATTTATGCAAGCTGTTAATTGGCAGATGCGGGCCGGTCAAGGTGTGTACCCCGACCGGCCCGCGTGTGTCTCACTTGAGCGCCTCCAGGCGCTCGGTGATGGCCTTCTTCCTTTCGGTGGCGCTGGCCTTGAGCTCTTTGGCCTCGGCTGCGCTCTCCGCGGCGCGCTCCTCGGCTACCTCGACCTCCCGGTCGATGGATCGATGGACCGCTCCAGCGAGGCGCGGGCGTCGGCCAGCGCGTCTCGGGAGTTGTGGCCCGGCGGCGGGTGCGAGGGCTGCGTGTGCCGCCCTCGATCTTGCGCTTGTGGCTGTAGTAGGAGCCGCGTATTGAGTCATACGGCCTGACCCGCCTCCTCGGCGAGCTGCTTGAAAGCGTCGCTCTTCTCTACGCCCGATGCGACCAGCTCCTTGACCTTGTCGTAGATCTCCTCGGCCTTGGTGGCCATGTAGTGGTTCCTCCTTGTGGTTGGATGGCCATGTCGGCGAGTAGAAAGACCAAAGTCCTTCCGCCCGCCGTGAAACCGTCCACGCCTCACGCCGGCTCCGGTGTGGCCTGGTGTGCCCAGTGGGTGATTCGGGCACAGGCGATGTCCACGTAGTCCGGCTCCCGCTCGATACCGAGAAACTGTCGCCCCTCAAGCACTGCCGCCGCCCCGGTCGTGCCGCTCCCCGCGAAGGGGTCGAGAACCAGGCCGCCCGGTGGCGTGATGAGCTTCACCAGCCAGCGCATGAGTTCCAGTGGCTTTACGGTGGGGTGAATGTTGTGAATCGAGCGTGGTGGGTGGGCCTTGCCGGTGTAGAGTTGGACCGAGCGACGCGGGATCTGCTCGCACCCGGCCTCCCGCTCAGACCGTGACGCTTTGGAGCAGTAGAACAGGCGGCTGGGAGGCGCGTATGCCGGTGTCCCGTCGAGTAACGCCACCGGACAGTCCGACAGACACTGTTCCTCGGTGCAGCCCGAGGCGTGCGAGAGGGTGACGTTGGCCGGCCAGTATCCCTCCGGGGCTTGGGGGCGGGTCAGGCGCGTAGCATCGATGTTCAGCGCGCCGGTGCCGAAGCGCTCGAGGTTGTCCGCTGTTCTACCGGCCAGCGGGGCGCGAGCGAGCAAGACGGGCTCGTGGGCGGGCTTGAGGGCTGTGCCACGTCCACCGGGCAGACGCGGTGACTTCGGCAGTCCGTGGCCGTTGAGCCATATCAGCATGTCGCGGATCTCCAGTCCGGCGTCCTCGGCTCCAGCGACCAGCCGGTGAAAGGTGCGCGGTGCCCCAAACGCCACCATGAACCCGCCCGGCTTGAGCACGCGGTGGGCTTCGGTGGCCCATATCCGCGTCCAGCGCTCGAATGCCTCCGGTGCGCTGGTTCGCTCACCCGGCGCAACGGCTGCTGTGCGGATGTTTTTGCCGTCCCACTCCTGTCCGCCGAAGTCGATGCCGTAGGGCGGGTCGGTGACGATCGTGTCGATGCAGGCGTCCGGTAGCTTGGCGAGCGTCAGCAGCGCGTCCGCCTCAATCAGTCCCCAGGCTTCCGTGTCGTCTGAGTAGAGGGCGAGTTTGGACCCGGTACTCATGAAACCTCACCGCCGGTGAGAAGGTTGACGGCTTCGATGGCGGTCGTGACCGCGAACAGCTTGCGGGCTTCGGCTGGGAGGCGGTCGAGCGCTGCGCGGATGGTCTCGGCTCGGGCCGGGTCCGGTGCGACCCAGGCGGTGCGGGGGAATACGCCGCGACCTGTTTGGAGGGTGCCGGTGCGCCAGCAGTCGAGGTAGCGCCGGGCCTTGCCAGTGATCGTTACCGCTGCCTCGGTTGCCATGTCCTGCTCGATGAACCACGAGTAGACGAAGTCATCGACGCCCAGCTTCACGAAGGCGTCCGGCTTGAGGATCTGCTGTGCCCCATACGGCCCTGGGTAGTTCACCCAGCAGTCCGGCTCGGGGTCGAACGCCAGCACTTCGGCGTGGTCTTGGCGCTGGGCGACCATCAGGTCGACGTAGCGTTGGGCGACGGCCAGGGTGTGGGCGAGGTGGCGCTCTCCCGGCGTGTGGGGAGGGCGCACCCGCCGCTGGGGTGCGCTTGTCGCGAGGAGGCGCTGTCCGGCGCGTCCGACTGCGAAGCTCAGGCCAGCGCTACCGGCGCGCACCCCGCCCACGCGGCGGGCGAGAGGGGTGAGCAGCTCAAGCGCGGCCAGCCTCGCCAGGCTCCGTCGGGCCAAACGCGCCCGGGGTCTCGGCTGTGCCCTGCGGCCAGAACAGTTCCCGTAGCTGTGCGCCGCTCATCACTCGAAAGCGCGCCACCGCCGCCAGCACGTCCTGGTCGCGGTCGGATAGCTGTTCGGAGGTGGGAGATGGGGAGGTGGGGGTGGAGATGGAGGTGGGTAGGGAGGGGAGTCCGCGTCTGGTGGGACGCGGGTGTTGTATTGGCTTGGAAGTGTGGGAGCCCCCGCCACTAGTGGGGTTTTGGGCGCATGTGCTTGACGCGAGCGGACCAGCGATCGGACTCATGAGCGCCTCCGTGTACGCCCGATTTCGTCCTCGCCTTCGGCCGGTGGCGGCGCGGTGCTTGTGGGCTCGGCTGTCCCGTACTCGGTGGCGGAGCGCTCACGGATGGTCTCGGCCTGGCCGGTGGGCTCACCCAGGGGCTCGGTGCGGCCGGTCACGACCGAGACCGTGCTCCCGGCTCCGGTGGCGACCCGCGCGGCGACCTCGAAGCGGCCGAGTGACATTACATCTTGGGTTGAGAGTCCGGGAAGCTCACGGCTGAGGCGGGCGGCCTCGTCGGCCGACGCGCGAAAGGTGATCAGGGTTGCCACGTTGCCGAGCAGGCTGGAACGGGTCGGTTCCGGGACGCGCCCCACCGTTTGCAGGCTGACCGCGATGGAGGCTCCCGAATCCCCGCGCGCGCTCAGCCAGAAGCTCGAAGCTGAAGGGGACGCCACGGGTGAGCGTTGCCAGCTCGTCAACAAAGAGAGACCGGGGAGCGCTGCTCGGGCGCGAGGGCAGAGCGCGCCTCGATGGCGCTCCAGACGAGATAGGCCAGGACGCTGGCCATGAACATGGCCGGTCCCTCTCCGAGTTGGCCCGGCGATAGCGACACCAGCAGCCACTTCTTTTCAGCGAGCAGGCGCGGAATGTCCAGCTTTGGCTCAGGGTTGGCCAGCACCGCTCTGACGCGCGGCATGTTCAGTAGCGCGGTCACTCGTGCCATCGGGGCCTGGACATGTTCGCCGCGGGCTGCAGGCGAGAGCTGTTCGTAGTGCTGCCAGGCAGCAATCTGGAAGGGGTCGCGCAGCCGCGCGACCGCCGCCCGGCGGAATGGTTCCTCGAAGAACAGCCGCCCGATGTCCGCCAGCGTGGCAGTGGGACTCTCGCTCAAGGTACGGGTGGCGAGCCTGCCGTAGTAGTCGCTTCTCACGCCCCAGACGTCAGCGAAGGTGGAGCGCAGCGCTCCGGTCAGCGCCTCCGCCCGCAGGTCCGGGTCGCCACCGGAAAACACCGCGACACCTGGGGTCGGGCGCTGGGTGTCGCCGGGATCGAGGACGACGACCCTCGACGCGTCCTCCGGCCTGACGCGCTCCAGAACTGAGTTGATGAGATCGGGGCCCTTAGCGTCGATCACCACCCCACCACTGGAGCCAGCCGCTATGTCACTCAGGATGCAACCAGCGAGCAGAACCGACTTGCCCGAGCCGGTCGGCCCCACCACCGCCATGCTGTGCGTCGCGGCGGTTGCGTCAAGTGCCACCGGACGCTCCTCACCCGAGGCGCTGAGGCTGAGGAACAGTCGCCGGCCCGCCTTGGGCAGATGGGTTGAGGCGCGCAGTTCCCGGCCGCCGAGCTCCACGCCTGGTGTGACGTCGACTCCGAGCGGCCACGCCAGAACAGGCGCAAGCTCAGCGCTGGAGAGCCAACCCGACGATCGCCTTGCGCGGGGAAGCGGGCTGGAGGCGCGGCTACCGCGCTCTGAGGTGACACGGATACCACCAACGAGACCCCGGCGACCCCTGAGCACGTTTTCAATGTGGGAGGCCAACTCCCGCGCCCTGGCCCTCGACGCCCGGATCAGCACCAAGCCACCGACGTTGAAGCCAGGGACAGAGGTCTTACGCTGCCAGGCTCGTTCGATCTCACGCTCCCGCTGGCTGGGGTTCTCCGCCTCCACCCGGGAACGGGCGCTCCCCGGCCTGAGCGCCCAGCGGATGATGACCTGCTCGCCTGAGCGCAGGGTCGCCATACTGGCCAGCAGCGACCTCGACGCGGAGATCGCGTTCTCCCCCGAGAGAACACACAGGCTCGGGATGAATAGGCGCAGGCTCAACGTGGCTGCCTCAACCGGCGAAGATGCCTCCTCATTGATCCGCAAACTCGAAATCACTCCAGCCAGGATCGATTGCACCGACGCGCGTACCGCCGCAGGCACCCACAGGGCGTGAGTGATGGAACCCTCCCCGGCCGCGACCTCAGCGATAAGTTCGATGGTGTGCGGCAAGCCGGACAGCCCATCCAAGGCTGCAAGCGTCTGCGATGATTCAAGGCCAGCCGGGAATCTCAGGCTGAGAGGGACCATGCTGGCACGCATGGCGTTGTCTCGCTTTCTCTCCCACAGGTGGATGCCGGCGATCATGGTCGAGCCGCCCCCGGCCGCGACCACCGCCGGTATAAGGTCACTATTCACGCTTGGCGCTCCTGGCGCTTGGCCTTAAATTTGGCCTCCTGCTCCCTGCGCTCTCTGAGCAGGCGCTTTGCTTGAAGCCAGTACACGAGGGCGAGTTGCTCGGTGTCAATCTCGTCTTTGCGTACTCCCTTCACCTTTATACGTCTTGATCTTGCCATAGGAAATCCTCCTTCCGTCTATTACATGATGTTGTTTCCTCCCTTGTGGTTAGGTAGTGGTCGAGCGGAATATGCGATCAGGCGCAATCTGGCATGGGCGCCTGTGGCTCGAGCCACGATTTACCACGGTACACGGCGGTTATTAAAAAATAATTAACTTTCCTATTTTTCTCTCACTTTCTTTGCAATTACGAGATGGGTAGATACTGTCCTTACCATCGGCGAGCCGCCGCCCAGACCACGCGGAGGCCCGCCGCCACCACACCTACGACCAGCACCAGCGGCAACAACGCATGGGCGAGCCTGGTCAACGCAGGTGTTGCGGCAGTGATGACGACCAGACCCACCATCACGCTCGCCAGGGTGGAAATAAGTCTGTTCACCTCCGATCCACCTCGACCGCCGTGCCCTCGATAACACGAGGATTGCTGTGGCTGGCTTCATACATCGCCCGGCTGGTCTCCAACGCGATGCGGTCGATCTCCCGCCGCGCCTGCTCGTGACGCAAGCGCTCGCGTATCTCCCGTGCCCGCCGTTCTCGGGCGGGGAGAACAACCCACCGCCACAGGAGACAGAGCAGGACTACGGCCACGAGCAACGGCCATAGTCCTCTGACCAGTTCCCACAGCTCGATGAATAGGCCGATCAGCAGCAGGCCCCACATCACGCACCCCTGGAGGCGTCGTGGACCACCCCGGCGATACCGATCGCGCCGCCGACGGCGCTGGCGTGGACGTAGGCGGCCGCGTGTGGGGCCATCTGCACCAGCGTGGCCTCAAGCACGCCGAGCTGTGCGGCCCGCACCATCCCACGTTCGGCGGTGCCGGCAACCCGATCGAGCCGTGCTTGGTCACGCCGCGCCGCGACCAACTGTTCGGCGTCGATCTGCTCCAGCGCCTTGGAGACCTGTCGCTCGAGTCGGGAGGGCAAAAGCCCTCCCGACGGCACAAGTGCGTTGCTCATCGTATTAGGTTCCTCTCGCCTTGAGCGCGGTATGCCCGGAGGCGCTTTGGGCTCATCCCGTATTTTCTGGCCGTGCGGCGCAGAGCACCTCGGGGACGAACTCCCTTTGAGATCAGGGTCTCTATGGCCCCACAGGCGTCGACTGCTATGTCCGGCTCGCTTCGTGGCTGGTGGTGCATCGGAAACCTCCTTTTCGTTGGCTAACGAGGAGGACGCTACGTGGGGGGACTGGACACAACGTGACACGCCGTGAGGTGCCCAGCAGCGTGTCACGTTGTGTCACGCTGCTGGGCGTAGACTCTGGCGCTATGAGTTATCTGGCGATTCAAATCCTGGGACCCCTCCGCCTATGGGATGTCGATGACGACGGTGTGTGGCATCCGCTCCAGATCAGTACGGGAGGAGGCACTGCAGGGTTGCTTGGCGTCTTCATCTTCCGATCTAAAGAGGTCACTACATGGACAAACGTCGCTGAATATATGTGGGGTCCGTCTGTATTGTTGTCCGAAGAGAAGCAATGTGATGCCAACTTTCGCAAGCATATGCAGAGACTTCGCAAACAGCTCAAGCCACACGGTGATGTGCTCTCAAAAGGTCGGGTCGTTCCAGGTCTGACCGGCCCTGCAAGTAGCTCACTACGGGTGGACTGGCATGACTTCCAGGACTACCAGCTCGCTAAAGAAGATGAGAAGGCCCTATCGCTCTTTCGGGGCCTTCCGCTTCTCGACGTCAAGACCGATGGAACAATCAACCTTGACGATCTCCGAACGAAGATCAAGATGGACGTAGAAGAGCGCGTCCGCCTTAGCCTTGTGCGTACTAAAACGCCCGTGCCGGAGTCGCTCGACACCGTGGGGCCACTGCTGAAACAGTTCGCCGCGTACACCCCCGCAGATTGGTCTGGGTTTACGCCCGAAACCCCCGAAGCGCCAGCTACTGGACAAGAGACTCAAACGTCTCGGCGTAGGCCACCGAAGCTGCTTGGAAACTACTGCGCCGCCGATCTCTTTGAGCTTTGCCCAGACGGGGAGGAGCGCCTCTCGCACGAGCTCGAAGAAGCCGGCGAAGACCAGGCCCATACCTGGTGGTCGAAAGGTCAGTGGCTCGGCAAATTCTTTGCCTTCTGGCTGAAGCTGAATACGCGGCGATGCGAGGAGGTGGCACTCACGCTGATTGATGATGTGTATGACGCCGCCCGATTCGATGTCCCAGAAGCGGACGAACCTAAAGACAAGGCCACGATCCTCGAAGCTCCCGCGTTCTACGGCGACAATCCGAAAAAGGAGATTTTGTGTGGCAGGACCAACTGGGGGCTTGCCTACGAGTGGGCAAAATCGCATGGTGACGAGATACTCGCCCATCCATCGCGTCCTTCGGCGTTTGGCGTGGTCGGCCGTCCGGCATACCCCGGTATCGCGGGCGTTCACACGCTCGTCCAGACCAGTGACGGTTACCTACTTTTCGGCTTGCGGGCACCAGATATTGCCTTCCACGAACGGACGTGGTCGGCAACCTTTGAGGAGCAGGTTGCGGTTGGTGCTCGCGACTTCACCGGCCCACTCGCCGGCGATCAGACGCTGCTCAACGTCATTGTTGGAGGCTTGTACGAGGAGTGGGGTATCGACGAGGACGCCGTGGAGATATCTTCGTGCCTAGCGATTGGGCGCGAGTGGGGGCGCGACCGTTTCCGCGAGGAGTTGATGTTCAACTTGAGCGCCACCATCGTCACCGCCTGTCGTCTAAACATTGCCCTGGCCGACGTGTGGGCGAACTTGGATGAGGCGGCTGGTATCGAGGACATCGATGAGCACCGGGCCTGGGCGGGCATCCGGTTCGTCTCCCGTGCCGATGTATTGCGCTTTGTTGCTTCCGCAAAGGGACGATGGGACAACAAGAACTTGCTCGAAGAACTCTGCGCCAAAGACGATGTTGACGCTGAGCTAGCGCTCTACCCGCATAAAACAGCCACCGGCCTCGGTGATCGCGGGCTCATGCCGACCTCCGCCGCCCGCCTAGTGCTGGCGAGTGGGTGGTTTGAGACGCTCAAAGATATTTGACATTCTTCACTAATTATGTTAAGATTATGGGTGTTCGGTCCTCGGAGCGCTGTTGCTAATCGGTAGTCAGCGGTAGCGCTCCGGAGGCCGATAGGCGGTCTCCTTGAGCAAAGGAGGTTCATCCATGTCCGGAGACCGCGAATCGACAAGGTACGGTCGTGCCCCAAAGGGGTTCGCACCTGGAGCAGCACTCGATCGACATCACAGCAGGATACTGCTGGAGGCCGGCTTTCAGTTTGGCTACCCACTGTTCAGCGTCCCAAACCACAGCGAGACTGAAGACCTCCAGGCCATCATCCACGCCTTGACGTTCCCGAGAGGTGGCGACTACAACGACCCGGTAACCCAAGAGCTACCGATCATCCGGACGGGTGCCCTCGTCCCGGACGGCTCGGGATACGGGGTGGTTTACTTCACCCCCATGTTTGTGCGTGAAATCCGACGGCGATGGGACGGTCCGGGAGCGCCCCACTGGTATCTCCGCGGCAGTCTTGTCGAGCGCGATCCAGACCGGCGGTGGTTCATCGATCGCAAACCGGTCATCTTGTGCCACATACACCTCCTGCTCGAATACGAGATGGGGTTCGTGCAACTCGTGCCACAGGGCGTGAACGGGCCGCTGCCGCTTACAACCACCGATGAGCTGCGGTGGGGAGACCTCTCCTCCCGCTCACTCCCACCAAAGGCCGCCGCCTGACTCCGAAGGCATAGGCTTTGTCAAATCCCCGGCGCTCACCTGAGCGCCGGGGATTATCTTTTGCAGCGCCTTATCAATCATCTACGCCGACCTTCCCACGGTGGATGAATAAAATAGCCCTTCACGAGCAGATACCAGGTCTTAACCGGTTTGCCGGTCATGAGGTAGGTGAAGCTGCCACCCCGGGAGGTGGTGTGCTCCGGGATGTTTTTGGTATCATATTCCCCGCTGCGGGTTTCACCGTTTGGGAGCGTCCGATACGCCAAAGCCACTTTATACACCGCGCCCTCTGGGTACGGGCAGATGGCTATATTAGGCTTCGCCGACCACGACCAATACTGCATCGCTTCTTCCGAACCAAGCGGAACCACCTCCTTGAGGCTGGCGGTAAAATACTTGGTCGCCCCCCGGAACTCTGGGTTGGTCTTCTGGACTTCCAATGGATGGGCGCAGCTAGCACCCGGCAGCTGTTTGAAACAGTTTGCCCGGTTCGCCGCTTGCTTGTACTTCTTTTCACACTGGAAGACGGTTTTGGGAGTGGTGGCGATACGAGCAACCGCCGCCTTCCCTTTGCCAGGGCAGGGGCTGGTGGCTGTGGCGGTCGTCATAGAGCCGTCCCAATAGGTGAAGTTGGTGCTCCAGGCGTAGCCGCCTTTGGGGCAGCTCTCCGGCCTCGTGATAAGCGGCTGAGTGACATTCCTGCCACCCCGCCTCACCTTGAGGTTCGCCCCCAGCGTGATTGAAAGGTCGAGCATGGATGAGCGCACGCCGGGGCTGACTTCAAGCGCTCCAAAACCGTTCAGGATCAACTCCTGGGAGCCACCCACGGTGTAGGGCATCAGCGGGACCAAAATGGCGGTGGGGAACGGTGCCGGGGCTTCCATGAACAGTGCCAGCCCCACGCTACCCCCGTGCAAGGCGACTACGACGGGGTAGATCGTGGCCTTGACGGTGGTCAGGTGGCCGCCCACGGGTGCCTCAAGGTGGGCGAACCCCACCGGCCCGGCGCGGGAACCCTTGGGGCAGGCTGACGGGCCAGCCGCGTCGAGGGTGTTGGGAGTACAGAGGTCGCCCTTCAGCAGTCTGGTGAGGTCGATATGGGTTCCCTTCGGTAGGTGGATGATGGCTTCGGTCGGCAGCTGTGGCAGGCCGCCGGTGCTGTCGATGGTCACGAAGCGGAAGTGCATCGACGTACTCCCGCCCGGCTTGCCCCCGCTAAACGACGGGAAGATTTGGGCGGTGGTGGTGGCCGACGCCGCCGCGGGCAGGGCGAGCAGGCCAAGGGTTAGCGTGATCAGGCACGCGTATCGCCTGCCTCCGTGTCGATGCCCAACGATCCTCTCCAGTGCTCCCATGCGTATAGCTCCTTTGTGGTCTGGAGGTCCATACGGGCACGGCAGCGGGTGGGGGTCGCCGCCGTGCCCGTATAGCGGCCTCTACTGAAATGTCATGGCCGGACTCTACCCAAATGTCAAGAAATAGGTCTACTGCGATGAGATAGACAGGGGGTCGGGCAGACGAAAAGCTGCTTCCATGCGCACATCGCCCACCTCGCAGGTCGCTCTCGGGATGGCCGTCGTAGCCCGCCGCCGCGAGCTGGGCCTCACCCAGGAGCAGGTAGCGTCCGGCGGCGACCTACATCAACGCTGGGTCTCGAACGTCGAGAACGGCTGGCGCAATCCAAGCTATGCCAGCCTCAGACGCCTCGCCGCGGGGCTCCAACTCACCGCCTCGGAATTGATTGCCCGCGCCGAGAGCCTCGAGAGCAGCGCCGGCGAGCCTGCCGCCACATCAGCCAAGCGCTGACACCCGCCGGGCTGATGGGCGCAGCCCATAGCTTGACCGCACACTCGTCTCACGCCTATCGTCAGCGGCTCCATAAACCCAAGCGGCCCCGGCACGGTGGTAGCCGCGCCGAGGCCCAGACACAGGAGCGTGAACCTCCCATGCCTGATATGCAGCCTAACCCCACGCCCACCGAAGGGTCCGCCAACACAGAGTGGATCGTCCTTGACCTCATGCTCGACGCCGACCAGCACCGGGTCTGGTCAACCCAAGAGCTGGCCCGCGAAATCGGCAGGCCCGTCGATGTCGCCGACGCCATCGACGCGCTCCACGGCGCCGGCCTGATCCACCGCACCACCAGCGGCTTCGTGTTCGTGACACGTGCCGCCGCCCACTTCAACCAAATCACCCCCTAAACCGTGGCTCACGAGACGGCGGGCACGGGCTCCCCACAGCACGCCGAGACCCCGCGCGCGCCTACCAACGCCGCCCTCGGCCGCGCCATCCGCCGGATACGCAAGGCCAAGCGCGTCACGATCGAAACGCTCGCGCTGGACGCCGGGATACATCCGACCTACCTCTCCGGCATCGAGCGCGGCCGACGCAACCCCACTTGGGCCAAGCTCTGCGTTCTGGCGGACGCCTTGGGCCTCCCGATCTCGGCGGTGGCGCGAGAGGCCGAACACGACACCTGCCCGGCCTGCGGGGCGCTCAGCCGCGAGCAACCATCAGGGCCTTGAGCCCGTCATCGGACGCATACCATCCCCGCTCAATGGCACTTGTGCGACCATGCTGGCTTCGGTCGTGACGCTTTCTGACGCGGCGCGCCTGTTCTGGTAGCTTACAGCGACCAAATTCCGAAGGGGCAAATGTGCGGAAGCTCGGACGTAGACGCGGTTGGACAGTGGGATTGGTCGTACTAGGCCTGACGCTCGCGCTGGTCGCCTTGAGTTCGGCAGTATCTGGCCAGAAGACGACGGCTCATCCCACTCGCGCGACGAGTGTGTCGATTGCGGCCGATGGGCGGCAGCGCGAGGTTGTTCTCACCGGCGTCATCGACGGTGTGGACTCCCCGAAAGAGGGGCGGCTTGAGGGCCTAATCCAGCAGCTAACCGAGAAGCACGGTCACTGGCTCTGGGCCACCAGAGTACGACGCCACATCCGTAACCGCTCAAGTGCGTTTAGTTTGACCTGGCATCATCCACCTTCGGAGCAACCGCTCATCCTGCGCATAGCCTTGGTCGGTCGGGGTCAGCTTGTCGCCCTAAGTCGGGCAATCTCTTTGGTAGCGGGCGACCCAGGGGCTGTCTTCTACTCAGGCGAGAAAGACGCGGGGGCGCCTGACGTGAACGGTAGTAGCGTCGTGCGACTTGTCGAGAGTCGAGGGTTTCTTGGACTTGGGCCGGCTTATGACGGCCAGTGGAGAGCTGGCAATTGCAACACCTCAGACGCTGTACCTAGCCAGCTGCCCGCGAATCGCGAGCCAATAACCGAGCTGGCCGGATTTAGCATCGGCCGCCTTGGTCCAATCTATTTTCTAGACGACCACCCAGCCTGGGAGTCGCAAATTAGCTACATCCTTCTGTTCGATCCCGGCTCGGCATCTGAAATGCTGGCGTCTTGCGACACGGCCTCAGGGATTTAATCCAACTGCGGCGCTCTCGGGTTGGCTAGGTATGCGCCCCACGAACCGCCTAGTAATCATGGCCGGGCCAATTACCCAGTCTGACAAGTACCTTGGTCTGGACGCTTACTACCTAAGCCACCTCTCAGCGACACAGCAGCGACAGGTACTCATCTGTTATTCAACGTCGAAGAGGCTGGGGCATCCTGAATTCTTGACTACCGCAAAGGGCGGCTTCGGATGGATGGTCGGCGCGCCTGCACCCCAAAGCTGTCCGACGGGTACGAAGGAACGCGTTTCCTGGCAAAAGCCCGGTGGCTCCGCGTCCACTCCGTCGCCACCGCCCCAGCCAGGTCCTCCCGGGTCGCCCCCTTCGCTCGACGCCATTGCCAGCCGGTGAGTTCGAAGTCATGAACGCGTCGGGCGGCGTCTATTGGCGCTCGGCGCCTGACTGGAATACGCCCGTGGCCGTGACAGGCAACGGCTTCTACCCTGGGACGATCATCAGGATCAGTTGCTACCAGACAGGGGCTGGAAACGTGCCTGGTTCTACAGACAGCATGTGGGAGCAGGCTAGCTGGGTGAGCGGGCCGGGTAGCGGCAGCGGCTGGATCAGCGAGCATTTCATCAATGACCAGGCCCCAATCAATACGCCGTCTCCGGGAGTAGGTGCTTGCCCCGCAGCCTTGCCGCCTCCGCCCCCAAAGACCTGGCTGGAGCAGGAGACCCCGAACCATCCCGTTAATACCTTCACCAACTACCACAACGCATCAGGGGTTGGTCCGCAGATCGCAGCAGGTCAGTGGGTCGAAATATCGTGCAAGGTCTACGACCCAACCATCGCGAGCGTCAACCCTGACGGATATTGGTATCGGATTGCGAGTACGCCTTGGAGTAATTCCTACTATTCGCCAGCGAACACGTTTATGAACGGTGACCCATACGGCGGGCCATACACGCACAATACGGACTTCTCCGTACCTAACTGCTGATACCGCTCCGATCCCTCACAGTCGGTGATTCACGTCGCTGAATGCCCGTTGTGCGACATCTGGTGTCGGCATGAAGACAGCTTGCCGTCATCGAGCCTGCCCGGTAGAATAGGGTCAGAAAGGTTCGACCCATGAGCAATCTCAGCCCACAACACCAGTTTGATGTCATCTTTGAGCCACAGGATGAGGGCGGCTTCACGGCCTATGTCCCGGATCTGCCCGGCTGTGTCAGCGAGGGCGAGACGCTTGAACAAGCCACCGAGATGATCCAAGAGGCGATGGCGCTCTACCTCGAATCGCGGCGGGAGCGTGGCTGGGCGCTGCCGAAGATTGAGCACCGCAAACTCGCCCCGGCCGCGTGAGCGACAAGCTCCCTCGCCTCACCGCCAAGGAACTCATCCGCGTGCTGGAGCGCAAGGGCTGGGAGCACGATCGCAGCCGCGGTAGCCATCACATCTATGTCCACTCGGCCACTCGCCGGACACTGAGCGTGCCGGTAGCAAAGCGCCCGATGTCGATCGGCACATTGTCCCGCTTGCTCAAGGACGCTGACATCAGCCGCGACGAGCTGCGGCGCCTGCTCTAGTTTGGCTGCTTCAATCGCCGCCCAACACCGCTTGCGCAATGTGACTACCGACATGGATGGTAGTTCACAACCAGCTATCGCGATGCGTCATACCAGTGTATAGTAAAGGCGGTTATTAGCGAGGTTCTAATGCTCGAACTATCCTCTATCCGACCAGATCTTGACATCATGAAGAGCCGGATGCTTGCTCGCTACGCCCTTCCACCGTGTGCGGGAGCTTCGCGGAGGGCATGAGGCTGGCTAAGGTCCGCATTCGTAGCTACCGATGCCTGAAAGATCTCGAGGTCTCTCTTGACGACTACACGGCTCTGATCGGACCCAACGGCTCGGGCAAGTCGTCCGTCCTATACGCACTCGATTGGTTTCTGAATGGTGGGCCTCTCAGCGAGGAGGACATCCATCGCGTTGCTGGCAATCCAGCCGCAACCGATATTGACGTAGCTGTCACGTTCGGTGAATTGGATGCCGAGGATCGCCGTGTCCTTGAGTCTTATGGCCGTGGGGAGTTCGCGTACTTCCGTCGCATTTGGTCGTCATCTAGTGGCAAGGAGAAGATGATTGGCAACTCTAAGCAAGGTCCCGGCTTCTCCAAAGTGCGCAGTCAAACCCGTATCGGCGAGCTGCGGTCGGAGTATGCAGCTCTCCGTAATGAGTTGCCGGCTCTTGCAGAGGTTACTATCAAGGAAGAGATTCTGGATGAGCTAACACGTTGGGAGAACGATCCAGCTAACGTAGCTGGATTGGAAGACGTACCGGAGGCCGACGCGACGCACATGTTCGGTTTCAATGGCGAGCATACCCTGGCAAAACGGGTTCGCCTTGTACTGGTTCCGGCCGCGACCGACATCGTTTCGCAAGTGGGCACAGCTGGCCGCGGCTCCGCTCTTTCGGATCTCATCGGTAGCATGATGTCGGAGGCTGTCGCCACAGCTCGATCAAACTGGGAGACACGATTTGCGGATCAAATTCAAGAGCTTGCTGATGAGATCAGGCAGGGTGTAGCCGACTCTACTGCCGCTCAGGCCGATCGCGTTAACGAGCGTTTGAGCGATCTCGTACCGAACGCGACCGTCGAGTTTACCGCCGATGCACCGTCCTGGTCGCTGAAGGGGGACGGTTCATTAAATACCGATGTAATCATTGACGGCATGCGAAATGATGTCTCAAGGCAAGGACACGGGGTGCAACGCGCGGTTATGATCGCGATGCTCCAAGCACTCGTTCCGGATTCTCAAAGCGTCGAGCCGGCCGAGAATAGTAGTGATGCGGAGGTCGCCACAGCGTCTCCGTTAGACCATGATTCCCGTCCATGTCTAATCATCGGGGTCGAGGAGCCCGAGATCTACCAGCACCCGGTGAGGGCCCGCAACTTTGCACGCGTACTGAGTAGGCTCGCTGTGCGGGCTAAAACACAGGTGTTCATCGCCACCCATAGTCCATACTTCGTCACTCCTGAGCAGTTCACTGCGCTCAGATGTTTTGCGCTCACTGATGGCGCTACCATGATTTCCGCGACCACGCTCGGGGAGGTCGCAGCAAGTGCCGATGCGCCTGAGTCGCAGGTTACGCGGGCAGTCGAGAAGGAACTCCCGCGCACCTTTTCCGAGGGCTTCTTTGCGGATGCGGTGGTGTTTGTCGAGGGTGATACGGATCGTGTCATTTACGAAGTCGTCTCTGATCGCGGCGGCAAGGCTCTCGACAGGGCCGGGATCGCTGTACTTGCGATGGGGGGAAAGGAGAACATGCACATTCCGTTCGTGATCCTGCACCAGCTTGGAATACCTGCATATGTCGTCGCCGATTGCGATGCATTAGGCGCGAGGCGGCGATATAAAGGGGATCAAGCTAAGGAAGACAGTGCGGAAGCGAGCCACAGGAAAGCGACGGAATCAGTATTGGGTTGGCTTCCGCCAGCTACCGTCGCGTACTGCGGTGCGCTTCCTTTTATATACGGCGATGCCTCCGTGGTAGCCGAGCGCTACGCCCTTTTGCACGATGATCTTGAGTCTGAGCTTCAAAGCTGGCCAAGCTTCATGACGGCGTTGAGCAACATTGGCGGGGGGCTACGTAAAAAGGATGTCGCTGCCTATCGCGCGGCGGCAATGGAGGCGAGCCTCGATGACATGCCTGAGATTTTTCTGCACGTTGTAAAGGCGATACACGACTTCAAGCAAGCTAGCACTCTTGCGATGGCGTCATAATAATGAGTGCCATGTGTTGCCGTAGCCATGATGGAGGATGCGATGCGTCGCTATGACGCTTTCTCCCCATACGACTTCGAGATCTTCGTAGCAGATCTTCTCGGTGCTGATTTGGGCGTCCGGTTTGAGACATTCGCTCGCGGACCAGATCGCGGAATCGACCTCCGCTACGTGTCGAAGGGTACCCGCCGGCCACACGTTGTACAGTGTAAGCACTACGCACGCAGTTCGTTTTCGACGCTCTTGGTGGCCGCGAAACGCGAGGCGAAGCAACTTGAGAAGCTAAAGCCAAAGCCGTCCACCTACCGGTTCGTTACCTCAAGAGAACTTACGGAGGGCAATAAGGCACGCCTGATGTCCGTGCTGGACCCGTGGGTCACGAGGGAACAGGATGTTCTTGGGGCTAACGATCTTGAGACTCTTCTCGATCAGCATCCGGAAGTCGAGCGACGACAAGTCAAGCTTTGGCTTACCGGAGGCACACAACTGGCGGCTCTATTGAGAGCAGGTGCTATTCAACGAAGCCAGACACTGCTTGAGGAGATACAGAGCGCGATGCCGCGCTACGTGCAAAGTCGTGTTTTCTCTGAGGCGCGGGAACGCTTTCGTGAGCAACGCGTGCTCGTGATCGCTGGCATCCCTGGCATCGGGAAGACAACGCTAGCGCGGATGTTGCTCGCAGATGCCGTCGTGGACGGTTATGAGCCGATTGAGGTGTCGTCAGATATCGAGGAGGGCTGGGCGGCCCTTGATGACGGTGTGAAGCAGGTATTTCTCTACGATGACTTTCTTGGTCGTACGGCGCTGTCTGAAAGGTTCGCCAAGAACGAGGATCGGCGGTTGATTGACTTTATGCGCCGTGCTACTCGTAGTCCATCGAGTCTATTTATTCTCACTACGCGCGAGTATATTTTGAAGCAGGCCACGGAACTCTATGAGCGGCTGAGTCTGGAGGGGCTTGATTCCGATCGATTCCTGCTTGAGTTGCCGAATTATACATCTCTCGACCGCGCCCGGATCTTCGCCAATCATGTGTTTCATTCACCCCGCCTAGACAAGCCCTTTCGGCGGGCCTTGCTGGTTGAGAGAGGCTACGAGCAAATTATTCATCACCCAAATTATAACCCGAGGACAATTGAGTTGATCACGGGGCTCGCGAAACGATGGGACGACACGGTTGCTCCAGACAATTACGTCGAGTATGCACTTCGCACGCTTGAGCGGCCTACGTTGATATGGAAAGCGGCATTTGAGCAAGAGCTCGACGATCACGGGAGAGCACTGGTTCTTGCGCTTGTTTCCTTGCCGCGGGACATTTCACTGGGGCATCTTGAATCGGCGTATGTTGCCTTGTGCCGTGAGCGCGGCTTGTCACTTGGGAATAGGGCGTTTGAGCGGACGCTTGCTTCTCTCGATGACAGTCTGATTCAGACATTTCAGGACAAGAATGGAGGGCCGACTGGACGTGGGATTGTTGTTACGCCATACGACCCGTCTGTAATCGACTTTGTGGTGGGCTTTCTGCGACACAGCTTCGAGGATGTGCTGGAGCTTGCTCGGGCCTGTATCTTTTTTGAGCAGGCTTCGTGGTTGAGGGCGCGAACCACGAAGGTGGACACTCCGTTGAGCGAGGAGGTACTTTGCGCGATACGTGATGCGCTACGGCGCACCTACACAGCTACCGCAATTTCGCCAGTTACGGTGTCAGTCGGGCCGAATTCATGGGCATACCGGCCACATGGTACCCGTGATCTTGAGCAGAGGCTGTTTGATCTACAAGACATGGCTCACAGTGACGTGGAGTTTGGGGAATGGTGGCGTCACGAGTTGCGTCGGCGTCTGCCCGACTGGGAGAAAGGACAAGGCGAGCCAGAGTCGCTTCTCAGACTCCTAAAATACCTCACTGAAGACGATGGCATTGATATCACACATGCTGCGACGGTCGCCAAGTCGGTGCTAACGACTGGCTCGCTGAGTTATATGCTTTCGCTGGAGTGGCTCCATGATTTGCGATCAGAGTTCCCGGAGGCCTTTGAGGATGACGAGTGGGAGAGGAACGTCGCGGAGTTTGAGGCATGGCTACAGGACGATCTACGGAGAAGTGCGGAAGACATGACTGATCCTGGTGAGCTCGAGCTAGTCGAGCGGATCGCTGACCTGTACGGCCTCGAGATAGATGACGAGGCTTGGGCTGACGCCGAGGACACGGTGACTCGGAAGAAGGCTGAGCGCGATAAAGAAATCGAGGATGACCCGAGCTATCAGAGCCCATCGGCTGGACGTGACGTCGCCAATGAACGCCGGGAAATCGAGGCGATCTTTGTTGGACTGGCAGAGTAGGTTGGTCGGGCAGTAGTTAGCGCCCGCCGCAAAGCCTCGACTCTAGCTTGACGGTTTTTCCTTCCTTCCCGACCGTCCATTGAGGTTCGACGTGTAAACCCCGACGATACGCTCGGCAAGCCCAACCTTGGCGGCTGCCGAGCGCTTCGCTACGGTGTCGCCATGGTTTCCAACGATGTCATCGAGATGGCGGGCCATCGGCTAGCGGCGGCGGTGCAGGGGCCGGCTCGTGTTCTGTTGTTTGGCTCGCACGCGCGCGGAGACGCCGGACCCGACAGCGATCTCGATTTCCTCGTGATCGAGCGCGATGTGCCGGACCGCCACGCCGAGATGGTTCGTTTGGAGCGTGAGGTGCGCTCGCTCGGCGTCCCGGTAGACATCCTTGTGGTCAGCGAGGCCTACGCCGCGGAGTGGGGGAGCGTGAGGAATTCGGTTGTCCATGCCGCGCTGAGCGAGGGCCGCGAGTTTGCCGCTGCGTGAGGGGCGCGATCTCGCATTGGTGCTGCTCGGACGCGCTGATGGCGACCTGGCGCTCGTCCGGCATGTGCGAGACAGTCCCGACATACCGGACTCGATTGTCGGCTTCCACGCGCAGCAGGCGGTCGAGAAGTCCCTGAAGGCCGTGCTCGCCGCCCGCGAGGTCGACTACGCGAAGACACATGCGCTCGGCTACCTCATCGAGTTGGTTCAATCGAACGGCATCGACGCGCCGTCTACGGTGCTGGAAGCGGCCGAATTGAACCCATGGGCGGTTGAGTTCCGCTACGAGGCTGACTTTGAACCTGCGCTCGACCGTCAAACCACGCTTGAGCTGATCGAACGTATAAGGCACTGGGCCGGTGAGCAGATCCAAGCGATGAGCGGCTGAGGCCGCGAGTCAGTGGCTGTCAACCAGGGCCTGCCGCAAAGCCTCAACCCGAGCTTGACGGTTTCCCCTTCCTTCCCGACCTTCCATATGCAGTCTGCTTGGTTTGCGTCGTGTTGTCGGGGCCACCAAGTTCCTTGGTGGCCCCGACAAGCCTTAGAGACGGACAAGCTCGCCGATGATCGTTGCCATAGCGGCAAGAAGCATGATCACGGAGTAGGCCGTCAGGTCGCCGAACTGTCGTCGCACCGGCTCGAAGCGAAGATGATGTCGCAGCCATTGCAGCGGCTGCTTCGAGGTGGTGGACGGATCGCGATGGTCCTGCATCGGGCTCCCTTCGCAAGGGGTTTTTGGGGACCAGCCATCGCGACGGGGCGTGTCTATACGGGCTGCGACCGCGCCGCGTCATCTCAGCGACGTTGGTTGTCTCAGCGCTGAAACGGTGCGAGCCACACGTATTGGCGTGGTGGCTGTCGCCGTGTCTTGGGAAAGCGAAAGGCCTTGTCGCGCTCAATCCCCGAGGGGAGAGCGACGGTCGCGGCTGAAGCTTGGTCGACACGTTTCCGTCAGGTTGTATATGGCTGGCTGCTACTAGGATTCATTCCTCCTTCCTGAATTCGTGACATGGGGTTCGGCAGAGTAGCACGTCAGCGGGTCAGTAAAGACATTTGGTGCTCACGGTTTGCGCTGCTCGGAATTAGCTGGGTCGTCCAGATCTGCACCGGCCGCCGCATTCTTGGCGGGTGGCCCAGGCATGGGTGTACTCGTGCGCAATCCGAGAGATTCAGCCGCGGCGATCATGCGCGTGTCATACGCATACACACAGTCCAGGCGCTCGCCCAGATCCAGCGCGGTGGCGATGTGGATCGCATCGAGCGAGCGGAGCGCATCGGGGTCCAGCTCACATGCGCACCCACGGATTTGTGTGGTCAATGGCAGTAGTCGCACACCGGCGAGCTGTGCTCTCGCGGTGTCGGCGGCTTCCTGCCCGCTTGCCCGGCGCGCCGCGCGTACAGCCTCGATCTCAAGAATCTCCGAGGCGACCATGCGAACGTCTGGCGCGAGTGCAGCGATCAGCGCCTCCGTCTCGGGCTCAGGGATCACGAGCTTCACAAACGCAGATGTGTCTATGTAGACAAGCTTCGCGTTGGCCACGGCTGCTCAGATTCGCTCGCTGCGCAAATCCTCCAACGCTCGCGACACGGCGTGCGGCTGTGTGGGATCGGGCCGCCCAAGCCTGGAGGCCATAGCGAGCACTTCTTTGGTGGAGCGCTCGACCGGAGTGGCATGCCGATCGGTCAGCCACCGATCGAGCTCTGGACCCTCATTGGCGTGCAGCTCGCGCGCTCCGCGCAGGATCAGCTCGCGCGCGAGTGCAGCCGTAGGCTTGTCCTTGCCGAGTAGTGGCTTGGCGCGCCGCAACGCCTCATCGAGTTCTGGGTCTCGGGTCAGTGCTATGCGTGGATGTGCGGTCGGCATCTGATGAGTGTAGCACCGCAGTTGCACCTGGTCTGTGTCGGCGGTGGACCTCGTTGGTCTCGCAGCGGACTTGGTCGTCGGCATCACACAGGTCGCCACGATCTACGGGTGCCCTCGAACGACAGATTGGTGGTCCACCCGACTGGTTGATCGCCAGGTCGACGCCGGTCTCGGGCGCGCGCTGGCGCTTGGTCATCCCGCTGAGCTCTCGAGCATTCCAAGGTCCAGCGACACCAACCGCTGAGGATCAACTAGGAAGTCGCACTCGAGGATCTTCCCGTCCCTGATCGTGAATGCGCCGATGGAGAACGGTTTGCCGTCTCTTTCCGAGACCAACCCTGCCGCGCCGTTGACCAGCGCGCGTCGGACAGTGAGTCCAGCGCGCGCCCACATGGTCGCCTGACCGGCGACGGCCTCCGCGCCGCGCGCGTGGTGGGAGAGCCCGCTTGTCCCGCCGTCGGCCCGCAGCACTACGTCGGGGTCGAGCACGGCCACGAGCGCATCGAAGTCGCCGTCGCGTCCCGCTGCCAGAAACGCGTCGACCACCTTCCACTGGTCGCTGAGCGAAGCGTCCGGAACCCGCGCCGTGCCGCGCACCAGTCGGCGGGCCCGGCTGGCGAGCTGCCGAGTCGCCTCGGGAGAGCGCTCGACGATCGGCGCGATCTCCTCGAACGGCATCGCGAACATGTCGTGCAGAACGAACGCCAGGCGTTGTGCCGGGCTCAGCCTCTCCAGCACCACGAGCAAGGCCAAGCCCACCGAATCGGCCAGCAGCGCCTCATGCTCGGGGTTTGTGCCCTCGGCGGCGCCGACCACCGGGTCGGGAACGTGGCTGTCCAGCGGCTGCTCCCGGCGTGTGTTGCGAGAACGCAGCATGTTCAGAGCGACGCGCGCGACGATGGTCGTCAGCCACGCTCCGAGGTTCTCGACCTCCTCGGTATCGGCGCGGCTGACGCGAAGCCACGCGTCCTGCACCGCGTCGTCCGCCTCGCTGAGCGAGCCCAGCATCCTGTATGCGACCGCTCGCAGCTTGGAGCGTTGCTGCTCGAAGCGCTCGGCCAGCCACTGTTGATCGGTCATGTCACATTCCCTTCGTGTCGCGTGTCAAAGAGATAGACCCGCGGTAACAACATGATGTGACCGCGGTTGAGCAACCGAATCGGAGGAACATCATGCAACCACGAATCGAGAACCCGGCGCGGATCGTTCGCGGTGCGATGCAGGCGTTGCAGAAGCTCGGAACCGCTGCCCGACGGGCCGGAGTTCCGGCCACCACGCTGTACCTGATCGAGGCGCGGGCGAGCCAGATCAACGGGTGCAGCGTCTGCCTCGACATGCACTCGCGCGAGCTGAAGGCCGAGGGCGAGTCCGACGAGCGCGTCTTCATGGTCGGCGCCTGGCGGGAGGCTCCGTATTTCGACGATGCCGAGCGTGCCGCGCTGGCCCTCACCGAGGCGGCCACGCGGCTGGCCGACCGCTCGGATGCGATCCCCGACGAGGTCTGGGAGGAGGCGGCTCGCCACTACGACGAGTCGCAGCTCGCCGGCCTGGTCATCGCGATCGCCTCGATCAACGCCTGGAACCGCATCAATGCGGCCACGAGGCAGATCACGGGCGAGTGGGTCGAGGAGTGGATCAGCCGTCCCGAGCCGGCCGGACAAGCCGTCTGATCATCCGCCGATTGCGCCAAGCTCAGTGTCTCCGTGCCCGGATGACCCGGCTTTGTGTGGGCGATGGTCCTCTCATCGAAATTGATGAGGGTGGAGTGGCGGCTGAGGCCGGCCGGCGTGCTTGCTTGCCGCCTACCCCCTGATCTGCGTGATCGCGCAGATCAGGCGGGTTCTGGGGGGCCCCTTTAGGGAATATGTTTGATCGCGCATATAGCCTGCCAATAAACGCTTCTTGCCTATAATATGCGAGATCACGCATATGAGCGCTGATTCCACCTCACAACGCATCGGACGGCTGATCCGAGAAGAACGCCTTCGACAGGGTCTCGACCAGCAGAAGCTCGCGCTGGTCGCCAACGTGGGCGTACGCTCGGTTCACCGTGTTGAGGCCGGTGAGCCGACCGTCCGGCTCGACGTGCTCACGCGGATCCTCGCCGCCCTCGGCCTGGACCTCGAGCTCGGCCGCCGCAAACGGACATGATGCTCGGCGTCTACTGGGACCGCAGAGAGGTCGGCCGTCTGCAGCGCGTCTTCGAGCACAGTCGTGAGTACTCGTTCAGCTACACCGACCGTAGCCGCGCGATCTCGCTCTCGTTGCCAACGAGCCGCGAGAGCTTCAAGCCGGCGGAGACGCGACCGTTCTTCGAGGCGTTGCTCCCCGAGGGAGCGATCCGCGACCAGCTCGCCGGTCAGCTGAAGATTGCGGCAGGCGACTCCTTCAGTCTGCTTGGCGAGATCGGCCGGGACTGCGCCGGCGCCTTGCAGATCGTCGAGGCCGGGCGTATGTCAGAGAATCCGTCCGTGGCGTGGCTCGACGCCGAGGAGCTCGACCGATTGATCGTCGAACTGCCGCGTCACCCGCTCGGGTTGCATGCCGGCGATCAACGTCTGCGGCTCAGCCTCGCTGGGGTGCAGGAGAAGGCCGTCCTCGTGTGCGACAACGAGAGCCGATTCGGAAAGCCGTTGGAGGGGATGCCGAGCACACATATCCTTAAGCCCGAACCTGCGGATGGGGACTACCCAGGGCTGGCCGCCAACGAGCACTTCTGCATGCTGCTCGCCGGTCGCTGTGGTCTGAGCGCCGCGACGGTTGCTCTACAAGGCATCGCCGGCAGGCCATGTCTTGTAGTCGAGCGCTTTGACCGCGATCTCAGCGGCTGGCCGCCGCGAAGGATTCACCAGGAGGATCTCTGCCAGGCACTCGGACTCACACCCGACTTCAAGTACCAGCGGGAGGGCTGGCGGCTGCCGTCCTACCTCGCGCTCGCCGCGCTGCTCAACGAGCATTCATCTGCTCCCGGAGTGGATCGCTTGGCTGGTGCGCTCGGCGCCGTGTTTCAATTCCTCATCGGTAACGCGGACGCGCATGCGAAGAACATCTCGCTGCTACACGGCGATGACGATGTCCGCCTTGCGCCGCTCTATGACGTCGTATGCACCGCTGCGTACCCGGAGTTGAACAGTGAGCTTGCGCTCGGTGTCGGCGACGAGCTCGACCCTATGAAGCTGACCCCACTCCATTGGTCAGATCTGGCGGAGGACTTCGGCCTGAGCGCCAACGCGTTCGTCCACGCGCGCATGCAGCTTGCCGAGCGGGTCAGCGCGCAGGCTCCGCTGCTGCGCGATCAGGCACGGTGCGAGCGCTGGGATCATGCTTGCCTGGATCGAATCCTCGAGGTGATCGCCGCTCGCGCGAAGCTACTTGTCGAGGGTTAGGGCGATCGACCGGGGGTCGGTATGAATGGATGCGACCTCGCAAAAGCGAGTCTAGGTGTCCGGTCTACAGCGCCAGTTCGCTTGGCGAACACCCGCCGCTACTCGCTCAGCCCAACCGCTTCCAGCAGCGCGATCCAGTCCACCTGACCGTGCGTGAATTCAAGTTCTTCAAACCTCGTGGCGAGGTGTTCGACGTTCCGGCGCAGCGATCTGTCTGAGGGACGTAGAGAAGGCGTAAACAGGCGCTGTGGGACTTCGTGGATGTCGATCGCTTCAACGTGCCGGTCGTAGGGTTCCACGCCTGCGGGCATCGCCCCGAAGTCGTCGGCGTGCCAGGCGCGCACGTCCGCGCAGAGGTTGGGCACCTTGAGAGCAGCCATTTCCAGAAGTCCTTTAGAGAGCCTGTGGGCTTCGTGAGTGATCTTCGGATTGCTCCACGTCAGGCGTCCGACAACACGGCTGTAGGCGTGGATGCTCGCGGCGTCGGTGCGGTAGCCGACTGCCCAGATGGCGCCGACCGCCTCGTAGGTGAGCTTCTGCTCCGCTTCGTTCTCGGGCGAGCCGACTCCCGCGGTTGGGCATTCGGCGTGCAGGCGCAGGTTGAGCTTGTGGATGTTCTGTTCGGTAGAGGGCCACGTGCTGACAGCGGTGTGCAGCAATGTGTAGCTCGCCACCAGGAAAGCGTGCGTCGAGGCTGCGTCCCGCGAGCTGGCGTCCGCTGCTGCAGGTGTGAGCGCGAGGGCGAGTACGGCTACTGATATCGCTATGCGCCTGCGCATGCCCTCAACATATCCGGTCGCCGCGCATCCTGGCCCCAGTTGAGGTCCGGAGGCGCCATACACGCGGGCGGCCAAAACGACGCCGCAAAGGCCGACGTGCGAGCCTTCGGCGCGTGTTCCATCTTGAGCTGCGCCAGTTCCCGCACAACGCCTGTCGCTTCAACCTGACCGAGGCTGAGATGTGGGCAGTGGTCGAGCCGTGGTCTCGAGACGAGTGGATCGAGGAGGGCGAACGCAAGTGGAGCCCGCATCAGGCCCGCCTGACGGTGCTGGAGGGGCCGCACCTGGAGATCGAGGACCTGTCGATGGGTCGCGGCTGGCGAAACGCCCAGCGCCACTCCACCGACGTCACCGAGCGCGTGATCGCTCACGCGCTCACATCCCGCGAGACGACCACGCCCAGCACGCGGACATCTGCCGAGCCCGTCGCGCACGGTGCGCCGGCCACCTCTACCGCGAACGCTGTCTCAAGCGACGATCCCTCGCTTGGTTCGCGCGAGAACGACCTGCAGCGCCACGACCTGCAGCGCCAGGACCTGCAGCCACTACTCGGGTCCGATCCGACGGCGCTGTTGCAGGCGTGGCGACTAGCCGCCGAACGTCGCCCCGAGCTCTCGCCGAGCGAGTCCCTGGCGCTGGCCGAACGGACGCTGCGCTCGCTGGACGACACGCCCTCTTGAGCGGCCAGAGAGTCGCCCCGAGGGCGCCGCTAGACTCAACCTCTCGCGTGGTGGGCGTAGCTCAGTTGGTAGAGCTCCTGGTTGTGGTCCAGGCGGTCGCGGGTTCGAGTCCCGTCGCTCACCCTCGGAATCTCGGAATCGTCCGCAAATCGGGCGCCCGGCCCAGGGCTGAGCTCAGAGCCCACTGAGCGAGGGCATCGGGCGCTCGCCCGTGTCCGCAGCCTCGCCGCGGTTCTCGCCATTTAGGCCGAGGCTCTCTAGGCGTGCGATCTCGCGCTCGCCTTCAAGGCGCGCCGGATGCTCGGGTGGAAGCTCGGCGATCAGGCGCGCGATGCGGTTGCGAAGCTGCAGGGCGAAGTGCGGGGTGGAGGCTCCCATCAGCCGGCGCACGTCCTCGACGCTCACCTCGTGCGAGCGCTCCCTGCTCAGCAGCACCGGATCCTCGGCCTGGCTCACGCGGTCTCCACCGCTGGCGTCTCGGTGCGGGCCATGCGGTTTCCCGTCACGGGCATCCAGGCGAGGATCTGGGCGGCGAAAGGAATGGTGTGAGGAGCGGTTGAGGTCATTCGACGGGCAGGCTGGAGGATTCTTCGGAAGCGGGAGCGTTCGGCGAGATCTCGAGCGCCGCATCCAGTTCGGCCTGGGTGCTGCGCCGAGATCGCACGTTCGTCGCCGATCAGCCAGCCGTGATTGTAGACGCCCTTCACCGGCTGCGAGCGCGGAGAGGCCGGCTGGATGTCCTTCAGGTAGGCGCTCAGCACGCGCGGCACACCCGTGGGATCGTCGAGCAGCAGCAGCGGCGCGTAATCCCCGGTCGCGGAGAGAATCGCCGCTGCGGGCGCGTCGAACGGGCGCGTCGCGTTGGCGAACGCGAGGCCGTGGCCCGGTTCGCGAATGCCCCAGCCGAACGATCCGTCGGAGAACCGTGCGACGGCGATCGCGTTGCCCGCGGGCGTCGCGTCTTCGCCGGCGTGTACCTCGGCGCGGGTGACCGGGCCGAAGCGCTGCAGCTCGGTGAGCGTCCGTTCGCCGATCGCCGTCGAGCCGACGGTGTAGATCGAGGGCCTGCCTAGGCTCTCGAGCTCGGTGGCGGTTGCCGCGGGCACCCCTGAGGAGGTGACGAACAGGATCGGCGCCCCGCTCTGCGCGGCGAGACCCGCGGCGGGCATCGCCAGCGCCGGCGGTCCGTCGGCGGCCACGACGATCGCCTGATGCGGGTTCGAGCCGCGCACGACGCTCAGCAGCTTGGCGACGGACGCGGCCAGCGAGTAGGCGTCGGCGGGGGCGGTTCCTCGCGCGCGATAGCCCGCGGGCGCTTCGATCGAGGATCCGAGCAGCAGCAACTGCGCGCCTCCCAGCGCGGCGGCGCCAGCGGGATGCATCGCGCGCAGGGCCAGTTCGCTGACGCGCGGCAGGCTGTGACCTTCGGCGTACAGCAGCGGCGCGCCCAACGGAGCACTCGCCAGCGAGGAGGCCGCGAGCGCCTCGGGCCAGTTGCTCACTTCCGCGATCGCCACTGCTTGAGGTTGTGTGTCGGCGGTCAGGCCCGGGTAGGCAGCGCGCGCGACCGCCGCCGCGGTGCTCACCGGGTCGGCGCCTCCCAAGCGGGTCGTGTTGCGCGTGACGGTGGCCGCTGTGCCGCCCGCGCCGGTGTGCACGACGATCGTTTCGACTCCCGCGCTCGCCTTTTCGGAGGAGCTCTTGCCGCAGCCCGCCGAGGGCTATCGCCAGCGCGACCGCAGCCGGCAGGAGGAAGCGACGTTCAGGCACCGCCGGGACACTAGCGAGCCGGCCGGAGCCCGGCCTCGGGGAGCCGTTCGTACAAGCGCCCAGGAGCGAGTACGCCGCAACGGCCAAGGCGAGAGGCGGCAATTTCCGTCCCCAAAGCGTCCTCAAAACGCCGATTCACCGCAAAATGCAGGGAAAAGCTGCGAAACGACGTAGAGGTGGTGCAACCGTCGTTGCACTTTGCTAGGGTGCCGCGATCAACGCCGAATCCCTGGTCAGACATCAGGGAACGGGGGACCCAGTTTGTTGGGGCGAATCCCACGGTGGAACCGTGAGAAGCGCAGGCTCTTTCAGCGCTAGCCCGTCAGCTAACCCCGCAGGCCGACGAAAGAGGTCGAGAAGTGCGGTTGCGAACACTCAGTGTGGCGCTTTGCTCAAGCTTGACGGTCGCGCTCGGCGCGGCTCCGGCGCTGGCCGGCACGACCAGTGCGGCCGCGATCGCCGGCGGCGCGGCCGCCGGATCGACCTCCACCTCCGCCAGCGGCGGGGCCACGCCGACGGAGAAGCCCAAGCCGAAGAAGCCGGGCTGCACCTCTCGCCGATCACCGCCAAGACCCCGAACATCGCCTACAGCGGTCCGGTCTACGAAAAGACCGCCACCGGCCAGGTCATCCCCTACACGCCGCCCGCCGACGCCCGGGCAGGCGAGCGGACGCCACCGGCGGCAGCGCCGTCGCGGCCAGCGCCACGACCAAGCCCGACCTGCTCGTCCCCGGCACGCTGGCGCGCTACGTGAACGGGCTCGCGGCCGCGCCGATGTCCGCGCCCGGCGGTCATCCAGCAGGTCATCTGGGCCGGCAACCAGATCATCGGCCTGCCCTACATCTTCGGCGGCGGTCACGCCTCGTTCATCTCGCCCGGCTATGACTGCTCGGGCACCGTCTCCTTCGCGCTGCACGGCGGCGACCTGCTGCAGAGCCCCGAGGACTCCTCCGAATTCGAAGGCTGGGGCTCGCACGGCGCCGGACGCTGGATCGCGGTGTTCGCGAACGCCGGCCACGCCTACATGACGGTCGCCGGTCTGCGCCTGGACACGAGCGCCGCCGACGATCCCGTCCAACCAGCAGGGCCCCCGCTGGCGCCCGCTGCGCCCGGAAAACGCCGGGTTCGTCGTACGCCACCCGCTCGGGCTGTAGTCGCTGCAGCGGGCACGACGGCGGGGATTGCCGAGGCACAGCTCACGCGCGTATCGCGACAGGCAAGGCGGAGGGTTGTTGCGGTAGCGCAAACGCGCGTACCGGACTGGCTCGACGGCGGGCGCTGCGGATGCGCCGAGGCGGTTCGGCTACGCTTGGGCGAACCGTACGCGCGAACAGCAATAGGAGGATCAGATGGCCGGTCTGACCGGGCGCATGTCAACCGTCGTGAAGGCGAAGGTCTCGAAGCTGCTGGATCGCGCCGAAGATCCCGCCGAGACGCTCGACTACAGCTACCAGAAGCAGGTCGAACAGCTGCAGAACGTCAAGAAGGGGATCGCCGACGTCGTCACCGCGAAGAAGCGCCTGCAGATGCAGGAGACGACGCTCAAGCAGAGCGTGGTCAAGCTCGACACGCAGGCCCGCCAGGCGCTCTCCTCCGGGCAGGAGGATCTCGCGCGCACGGCGCTCGAGCGCAAGAACGTCGCCCAGACCGAGCTGCAGGGGCTCGACACGCAGGTCACCGAACTGGAAGAGCAGCAGCAGAAGCTGACCGACTCCGAGCAGAAGCTGCGCGCGAAGATCGAGGCGTTCCGCACCAAGAAGGAGGTCATCAAGGCGCAGTACTCCGCCGCCGAGGCCCAGGTGCGCATCTCCGAGGCCGCCACGGGCGTGGGCGAGCAGATGGCCGACGTCGGCCTCGCGATGCAGCGCGCGGTCGACAAGACCGAAAACATGAAAGCCCGCGCCGACGCCGTCTCCGAGCTCGAAGCCGCGGGGACGTTCGACGACATCACCGCGCTGGGCTCCGGCGAAGACGACATCGACAAGCAGCTGAAGGAACTTTCCAGCTCCTCGGCCGTGGATGACGATCTCGCGAAGATGAAGGCCGAGATCGGCGCCGGGGACGCGCCGGCATCGGCCGGCGAGTTCGCGGCGCCGCCGGCGGCGCCGCCGCCGCCGGCCGAGGCCGCTCCCGCGGGCGACGGCCAGCCGGCCGAGGGCCAGTCATGATCGTGCGCATCTCCGGCGAGGACCAGTATCGCCTCGCCGACGACGACGCCGCGCGGCTGAACGAGCTCGAGAACGCTGTCGTCGCGATCGTCGAGACGCGGCGAGGAAGACGGTTTCGCCGACGCCTACCGCACGCTGCTCGACTACGTGCGCGCGCAGGGCACGCGCGTGGGCGACGATGAGATCGAGACCTCCGAGGTGATCCTGCCGCCCGCCGACCTCACGTTCGCCGAGGCCGGGCGCGAATTCACGGGCGAGGGCCTGATCCCGGACTAGTCGCGGCCCGGACTAGTCGCGGGTCTCGCCCGAGCGCGCTTCGCGGTCGCGGCGGCGCTCGTCCCGTTTCTGCTGGGTCAGGATGAATCCGATGCAGACATCGCGACGATCACCATCAGCACGGGGATCCAACCCGCGTAGACAAACAGCACGCACAAGCCACCACGACCAACAGCCAGCCGGGCACGAGGCTGGCGTTTCCGCGGGTCGTCGCCGCCTGCTCGCCGGCGCTCGTAAGGCACTAGATCGGGATCCCCCACAGCGGGAACCAGCGCTCGAGCTCGGGCTCGATCGGCAGTTCGGCAGCCATCTGCGCCTTCAGCTGCAGCTCGCGCTCGGTCGCGCGCTCGTTGGTCGTTCGGATCCCGCGCGTCCGGGCACGAACGGGTACCAGTAGCCGCGCTTGTAGTTGTAGATGAAGTACACCTGCCGCTTCTGCGCGTCGGTGAAGGCGAACACCGCGCACAGCAATCGCTCGCCGTGGCCCGGCCGTCTCGATCGAGCTCGACACGGCGTTGATGCCGACCGCGAGGTCTTCCACGCTCGGCGCGCCGTCGGGGTTTCGCAGCACCATCCAGCGGTAGCCGTAGCTGTCGTCCTGGGTCGCGACCCGCGTGCCCGCTGTCCCCGCCGGTGGCTCGCACGACGTCCTCCATGTCACGCAGCGTCGCTTCGAACTCGCTCGTGGCGAGCGCCTGGAAGACGATCGCGGCGACGCCCGTGGAGTCGATCGAGTGTTCGGCCTGCAGCGCGACGTAGGCGGTGGTGATCGCGAACAGTCGATCGGGCGCCGGTCCAGCGACCTGATGGCGGCCCGTGAGGATGTCGCGCAGGCCCACGTCTAGGCAGGGCGGCGCCGGGCGTGCCCTGCAGCTGTGACTCCAGCCGCTCCAGCGCGGCCAGGCGCTGCTCGAGCGGCGGGTGGTCGGCGAAGATGTTCATCAGCGACTTCTTCGTGCGCGCGGGGATGATGAAGAAGGCGCTCATCCCTTCGGCCGTGCGCATGTCCTGGCTGGGGATGCGCTCCATCGTGCCGCTGATCTTCAACAGCGCCGAGGCCAGCGCGCTAGGGCGTCCGGTGAGCACGGCCGAGCCGCGGTCGGCGGCGAACTCGCGGTAGCGCGAGAGCGCGCGCAGCAGGAGGAAGGAGATCGCGTAGACGAGCACCGAGACGAGCACCACGAGCATGATGTCCTCCTCCTCTTCGCGGTTGCCGTAGCCGCCGCCGAAGAACAGCGCGAACTGGGCGATCGTCGAGGCGAGCGTCGCGAAGAAGCTCGCGAGCGTCATCACCAGCACGTCGCGGTTGATCACGTGCGTGAGCTCGTGCGCCATCACGCCTTCGAGCTCGGCGGGGTCGAGCAGTTCGAGGATGCCCCGCGTCGCGCACACGGTCGTGGCCTTCTTCGAGCGGCCCATCGCGCAGGCGTTGGGCATCGAGGTCTCGATCACACCCACGCGCGGCTTGGGCAGGTTGGCCTGCACGCACAGGCGCTCGACGATCCCGTGCAGCTCGGGCTCCTGCGCGGGGGTGACCTCCTTGACGCCCATCGTCGCCAGCGCGATCTTGTCGGAGGCGAAGAACTGCACCAGCAGGATCCCCGCGGCGAACGACCACGATCACGCCCGCGCCGGCGCCGGCCGCGAAGAGCACGCCGATGAACACCACGTACACCAGCCCAGCAGGAACATCGTGAGCACCATCCGCGCCTGCAGGCCCGTGTCCTTGCCGAACTTCTCGGGGCGTTTCGCCATGCCCGCATTGTCGCAGACGGGGCTCACGGGCCGATAAAACTCATCTCTCCATGAGGCGCCTGAGGTCCGCCCGGCGACGGCATGGGAGTGCGGCTCGGCAGCGGCGCGCGGGGGCGGCGACGGCGCGCTGTCGCGGCGATGATCCGTAGAGTGCGACACACGATGAGCAGCCGCGAGGAGCAGCGAGGATGAAGCCCGAAATACACGTGCTGGGCATCTCGATCAAGACCTTCGGGGTGACCTTCGCGCTGGCCTTCCTCGCCTGCGGCCTCGTGATCGCGCGGCGTCTGCGTGAGCTGGACAAGCCCGTGGACTGGGCCTATGAGCTCGTGTTCGCGGCGCTGCTCGGCGGCGTGATCGGCGCGCGTGGGTACTTCCTGATCCAGAACTACTCCTCCGTGCAGCACGACCTGCTCGGCTCGGTCTTCTCCGGCTCGGGGCTCGTCTGGTACGGCGGCGCGATCGGCGGCGCGATCGGAGTGCTGCTGTGGATGCGCTGGCGCGATGCGATCGAGCTGCGCATGTTCGACATGGCCGCGACCGCGCTCGCGCTCGGCTACGGGATCGGGCGGATCGGCTGCCAGGTCTCGGGCGACGGCGACTACGGGATCCGCTCGAGCCTGCCGTGGGCGATGGGCTATCCGCACGGCACCGTGCCGACCCCGCCGGGCGTGAAGGTGCAGCCGACGCCGATCTACGAGACGGTCGCGATGTGCCTGCTCGCGCTACTTCCTCTGGCAGCTGCGCGACCGCGTGCGCCCGGGCGTGGTGTTCGCGCTGTACCTCGTCTTCAGCGGGCTCGAGCGGCTGCTCGTGGAGTTCATCCGCCGCAACGCCGAGGTCTGGGCAGGGCTCACGGCGCCGCAGCTCGAGAGCATCGCGTTGATGATCATCGGTCTCGCATGGCTCGCGTGGATGGCGCGCGATGGTGGCCTCTCCGGACTGCGCGCGAGCCCCAAAGCGAGCCCCCGCGCGAGCGCCCGGCCGGCCCGGGCGTGACGCGCCAGCGATAATCAGCGGATGGCCACCGGCACGACCCCCTCGCAGAGCGCTCTCAGCCCGGCGTTCCCGCTCGCGCAGCCCCCTGAACGAGCGCGGTCGCCTGGAGGTCGGCGGGTGCGACACGATCGAGCTCGCGCGCGAGTACGGAACGCCCGCCTACATCGTCGCCGAGGACGACCTGCGCACGCGGGCGCGCGCGTTCGTGGACGCCGGCAACGCGCAGCCGGGCACGCGGACTTCAACGTGGTGTTCGCCTCCAAGTCCTTCCCCTGCACCGCCGTCCTGCGCCTGTTCGCGAACGAGGGCCTGTGGTGCGACGTGGCCTCCGCGCGGCGAGCTGCACCTGGCGCTGAACGCCGGCTTCGCGCCCGAGCGGATCGTGATGCACGGCAACGCCAAGTCCGAATCCGAGCTGCGGATGGCGCTGGCAGGCGGGCGTGGGCCTGATCGTGATCGACAACTTCGACGAGATCGACCGCCTCGGCGGCATGCGCCGACGGGAACCCAAGCCGTCCTCATCCGCGTAACGCCCGACGTGCGCGGGGAGACCCACGATCACATCTCCACCGGGCAGGCCGACTCGAAGTTCGGATTCGCCATGGCCGACGCCCCCGAGGCGATCGCGCGGATCGAAGCCGTGCCGGGGCTGCGCCTGGTGGGGCTGCACGCGCACATCGGCTCGCAGCTGCTGCGAGCTCGACCCCTTCGCGCCGCGAGGTCGCCGGAGCTCGCGCGCCTGGGCGAGTTCCCCGTGTGGGATCTCGGCGGCGGGCTCGGCGTGCGGTACACCGCCGACCAGCCCGCCCCGCCCGCGATCGAGGACTACGTGCAGACGCTCGTCGAGGGCGCGCGCACGCACGGCATGGGCGAGCCCGGCCGGCGCCTGCTGATCGAGCCCGGGCGCGCGCTCGTGGCGAACGCCTGCGTGACGCTCTACACGGTCGAGTCGGTCAAGCGCAACGTCTCGCGCTGGGTGGGCGTCGACGGCGGGATGTCCGACAACCTGCGCCCGATGCTCTACGGCGCGCGCTACGAAGCCCACGTGGCCGACCGCCTCGGCGGCGCGACGGAGTGCGTGCTCGCGGGCAAGCACTGCGAGTCCGGCGACGTGATCGTGCGCTCGCGCGCTGCTCGACGATCCCCGGCCGGGCGACGTGATCGTCACGCCCGCCACCGGCGCCTACGGGCACGCGATGGCCTCCAACTACAACGGCGTCCCGCGCCCGCCCGTGATCTTCTGCTCAGGCGGTAACGCCCGCGTGGTCGTGCGCCGCGAGACGCCTCGAGGATCTGACGCGTCGCGATGTCGCTGAGCCGCTGCGCATCGGCCTGCTCGGCCACGGCACCGTCGGCGCGGCCTTCGCCGCGCTGCTCGACGAGCGCGCCGCGGAGATCGAGCGCGTGAACGGCCGCGCGCCCGTGATCACCGGCGTGCTCACGCGCTCGCGGGGCGACTTCGCAGGAGATCCTCGCCGGCGCCGACCTGATCGTCGAGCTGATCGGCGGCACCGAGCCCGCGCGCGAGTACCTGCTGGCGGCGATGCGCGCCGGGCGCGACGTGGTGAGCGCGAACAAGCAGCTGCTCTCCCAGCACGGCGAGGAGCTGTTCGCGCTCGCGCGCGAGCAGGACGTGCGCCTGCGCTTCGAGGCCGCCGTCGCGGGCGCCGTGCCGGTCGTGCGCGTGCTCGAGGAATCGCTCGCCGTGACCCCGATCGAGCGCATCCACGGGATCGTCAACGGCACCACCAACTTCATCCTCTCCGAGATGACCGCCGGGCGCACCTACCCGGAGGCGCTCGCCGAGGCCCAGCGCCTGGGCTACGCCGAGGCCGACCCCACCGACGACGTCACCGGTCGCGACGCCGCGGCGAAGATGGCGATCCTCGCGCGCCTGGCCTTCGGCGCGCCCGTGCGCCTGGAGGACGTCCCCTACGAGGGCATCGAGCACCTGGAGTCAGACGACATGGAGTACGCCCGCGAGCTCGGCCTCGGCCTGAAGCTGATCGGCACCGCCGAGCGCCGCGACGGCGGGCATCTCCGTGCGCGTGCATCCCGCGTTCCTCTACGCCGGGCATCCCCTCTCCTCGGTCTCCGGCCCGTTCAACGCCGTCACCGTCGAATCCGAGACGATCACCGAGATCACCATGTCCGGTCCCGGCGCCGGCGGGCGCCAGACCGCGAGCGCGGTGCTCGGCGACGTCGTCAGCGTGATGACCGGCGGCGCCCGCCCGCCCGCGCCGCCGCTGCAGCTGCGCCTGCTCGAGGACGTCCCGAGCGCCTTCTACCTGCACCTCGACGTCGCCGACGAGCCCGGCGTGCTCGCGCGGTCACGCGCGTGCTCGGCGAGCAGGAGGTCTCGATCCGCTCGGTCGTGCAGCGCGGCACCGGCGAGGGCGCGCGCCTGGTGATGGTCACCCACGCCGTGCCCGAGTCCCGCCTGCGCGCCGCGGTCGCGCTGCTGGAGGAGTTCGACGTTCGTGCGCTCCCCTCCGCGCACCATCCGTGTGATCGAAGAGGAGTTCACATGAGCACTGCCGACGCCCCTATCGAGCGAGTCCCGCCGCGTGCCCGCTGCCGCAGCGTGTCGAAGGCGCGGCCTTCTCGGGCACGCACGTGCCGCTGATCGAGCGCTACCACGAGCGCCTGCCGTTCGAGGCCGGCGACAAGCTCGTCAGCCTGCAGGAGGGCTCCACGCCGCTGCTGCGCGCGCCCGTGCTCTCGGAGATGGTCGGCGCGTCGGTGCGCCTGAAGCTCGAGGGCGCCAACCCGACCGGCTCGTTCAAGGACCGCGGCATGACCTGCGCGGTCTCCGCCGCGGTGCGCGACGGCGCCAAGGCCGTGATCTGCGCCTCCACCGGCAACACCGCCGCCAGCGCCGCCGCGTACGCCGCGCGCGCGGGCATCACCTGCGCGGTGATCGTCCCCGAGGGCAAGATCGCGCAGGGCAAGATGGCCCAGACGCTCGTGCACGGCGCGCGCGTGATCTCGCTGGCGGGCAACTTCGACCAGGCGCTCACGCTCGTGCGCGAGCTCACCGACACGCACCCGATCGTGCTCGTGAACTCGTCAACGAGTACCGCATCGAAGGCCAGAAGACCGCCGCCTTCGAGATCCACGAGGGCCTCGAAGGCGGCCTGGAAGCGCTCTGCATCCCCGTCGGCAACGCCGGCAACATCACCTCCTACTGGCGCGGCTTTCAGGAGATGGGCGCCGCGCCGCGCATGTACGGGTTCCAGGCCGCCGGCGCCGCGCCGCTCGTGGAGGGCCGGCCCGTGGAGCACCCCGAAACGGTCGCCTCCGCGATCCGCATCGGCAACCCCGTGCGCTGGGAGGACGCGATGGCCGCCGCGACCGACTCGCGCGGCTCGATCCGCGCGGTCAGCGACGAGGAGATCCTCGCCGCCTACAAGCTCCTGGCCTCCCGCGAAGGCATGTTCTGCGAGCCCGCCTCCGCCGCCTCGGTCGCGGGGCTGCTCAAGTACGGCGCCGACGGCGCCGAGCAGATCGTCTGCGTGCTCACCGGTCGCGGCATCAAGGACCCCGAGACCGCGATCGCCAACAACGACGGGCGCATCATCGCCTGCCCGGTGGAGATCGCCGCGATCGAGGAGGCGGTGCTGGGTGATCCGTAGCCGCGGCCGTGGCGGGCGGAGGCGCGGCTCGCGGCCGGCCGGGAGGCGCCGCGATGGACCGTAGGCGGCTCGTGCGCGCGCCCGCCTCCTCGGCCAACCTCGGCCCGGGCTTCGACTGCATGGCCGCCGCCGTCGGCCTGCACCTGCAGCTGGAGGTGCAGCGAGACGGGCGCAGTTCGCCGTCGAGACCGACCTGCCCGGTCGCGCGCGGGCGCGAGAACCTGTGCGTGCGCGCCTTCGAGGCGCTGCACCCCGCCGACGGGCTTCACCTTCCGCATCGCCTCCGAGATCCCCCTCTCCGGCGGCCTCGGCTCGAGCGCCGCCGCGATCGTCGCCGGGCTGATGGCCGCCGACCACCTGTTCGAGCTCGACGCCGACCTGCTCGCGCTCGCCACCGAGCTGGAGGGCCACCCCGACAACGTCGCCGCGGCGCTGCACGGCGGCTTCGTGATCTGCGCCGACGGCGCCGCCACGCGCTTCGACCCGCCCACGGGCCTCGAGGCGATCGCGGTCGTGCCCGAGGAGGCCGTGCGCACGCGCGAGGCCCGCGCGGCGCTCCCGGAGCAGGTGCCGCTCGCAGACGCCGTCTACAACGTCGCCCACGCCTCGCTGCTCACGCTCGGCCTCGCCCGCGGCGACTGGGACCTGCGTCGCGCGCGGCCTGCACGACCGTCTGCACCAGTCCCGCCGCGCGCACCTCTTCCCGCGCTCCTACGAGCTCGCGCTGCGCGCCCGCGAGCTGGGAGCGCTCGGAGCGACCATCTCCGGCGCCGGCCCCACCGTGCTCGTGTGGTGCTTCTACGAGCACACCGGCGCCGTCGTCGAGGCCCTGCGCCCCGAGATCGAGGGCTGGGCGAGCCTGCTGCGCGCGCCCTTCGAGGTGCAGGGCGCGTTCGTGAGGGGATGTAGAGCCGTCGCACGGCGACGGCTCCTCGGTTTCTACCTGCGCCGTGGTGAGGGGAGGTGGCGGTAGAGGCTGATCGTGACCGCGATCGCGAGCAGCACTGGCACTATCCACAGGGTCGCGCCCAGCAGCAGGCCGGCCACCATGATCAGCCCGAACAACATCGAGATCGCGAAATCGTAGCGGTCGTAGTCGGTCATGAGACCAATCTAGCAATGAAGACAAAGAACAGCAAGGCACCGAACGCCATGCCGAGCATAAAGCCGACGCCCATGCCGCGGTTGATCAGGTCGGCTCGCAGGTCCGCGTGCGTGGTGTCGAGCGCCACCAGCGCGGCCGGCAGTCCAGCGCCGAGGGCGGTGCCGCCGCCCAGCACGGTCGTCCAGGCGAGCACACCGTTGACGAGGGCGGTCCCCAGCGAAGGGCTCGTCTCGCAGAGGACGTGGATGGTGGCGGTGATGGACATCCCTGCTTCCTTGTCCGACACCACCGCGCAGTCGGGACAAGCTGATCATGAGTTCTTCGGGACCGTCGTATCGGTCGCCAGTCCAACCACCCGCCCGCGCGCCTCCTCGAACCCGTCCAGCCGCGAGAGCGTTTCCTGCGCCACCGCGAGGTAGTCCGCGCCGAGGTCCGGCCGGTGGTCGAGGATCGACTTCGCGCGCTCGGCCGACTCGGCGTAGGCGATCGAGGAGCGGATCGGGGTGTCGAACACCCGCTCGCCGAAGCGCTCCTTCAGCGAGGCGAGCGCCTCGCGCGAGTGCACCGTGCGCATGTCCGCGAGGTTCAGCAGCACCCCAGCAGCTCGCAGCTCGGGGTTGAGGCTCTCGCGCGCGAGCTCGATCACCTCCATCGCCTGCTCGACGCCCTGCAGCGCGAAGTACTGCGCCTCGGCCGTCACCAGCGCGCGATCGGCGGCCACGAGCGCGTTGACCGTCAGCAGCCCCAGCGAGGGCGGGCAGTCGATCAGGATCAGCTCGTAGCGCCCGTGCCGTCTGCGCCAGCGCGCGGCGCAGCGTCAGCTCGCGGCCCATCTTCGCGCCCAGCATCAGCTCGGCCTCGGCGAGGCTGAGGTTGGCCGGGATCAGGTCCTCGTGGATCGCCTCGGCAGCGCCGGCTCGGCCCGAGAGCACGTCCGCGATCGTCGGCTCCACGTCCGGCGGCAGGTCGAAGTAGTCGGAGAGGTTGCCCTGCGGGTCGAGATCGACCGCGAGCGTGCTCACGCCGGCGCGCCGGAAGGCGTCGGCGAGCGTACGCACCGCGGTCGTCTTGCCGGTTCCGCCCTTCTGCGAGAGCACCGCGATCGTGTCGTCGTCGTCCGGGCGGGCGTCATTGAGGCGCGATACTACGCGCCGCGAGGCGCCGCGCGCGGCTCGCGCCGGAACGGCGTTCCGATCGGCGTTCTGATCAGGCCGCGCCCTGCGCCGGCTGCGCGCCCCGAGGCGGGCTATCCAGCTGGGCGGGAATGCTGAGGAACCGCAGGCGGTAGCGCCCGACGAGGATCTCGTCGCCGTCCTGCAGCACCTTCCGCTCGATCCGCGCGCCGTTCACGAACACGCCGTTGAGGCTGCGGTCGTCGAGCACCCTCACGCCGTCGGCCTGGCGCACGATCAGCGCGTGGCGGCGCGAGACCGTCGGGTCGTCGAAGCGCACGTCCGCCGCGAGGCTGCGCCCGATGCGCGTCCACTCGCGGGTCAGCGCCACGTCTTCAGCTCCCCGCCTTCTTCGTAGGCGAGGTACTCGCCGGGCTCGCTCAGCTGCTCGCGCGCGTGCTCGCAGCCACGCGTCGCTGTCCACGGGCTCCGGGCGCGAAAGCGATCCGGCGCCGAGCAGCGCCCGTCCTCAGGGTGTCCGCGTAGCTCACGCGCTCGCCCGAGTCGCCGGTGGCGCTCGCCTTGCCGGCGCCCATGCGTCCGGCGCGGATCGGATCGCCCGCGCCCGAGAGCGCCGAGCGGGGAGGACCGGTGATGCGTCCGCGCGCCAGTCCACCGGCGCTGAACAGCGACGCTCGCACGAAGTCGTGCCCGCCGCAGCCCGGACACTCGCTCAGCGTGTCGGTGCCCGCGAGGGTCAGGACGTATCCGCAGTGTCCGCACCTGAACGAGCCGGTGCCTGCCATGGTGCCCGAAGTAAGCGATTCCATCCTGTGCCTGCGCCCCTTTCTCGCTTTCTCTGGTTTCCCCAGGTGCCGCGCCAGTCAGGACGAACTCGTGGCGATCATAACAAGCCTGGCAACTTCGTGTAAGCCGCGGTCACGAGTTCTGGCAAGGAAAATCCAGCACTCGACTCGCGACCCTGTATCCGTGGGTTCCGATGAGCTCAAAGTCTCTCTACCCGTGCCCATGTCCGTGTAAACCCGCGGCATCGAGCCGAGCGCGGGCTTGCCGCGGAAGGAGTGCCGGCGGGCCGTGGCGAACCCAGCCCCATGAGTCGCCCCGCCCAACAGGACATCGAGCAGTTCGAGCGCTACCTGCTGCGCCGCGGCGTGGGCGCGCTGGAGGCCGACCGCGACCGCTGCGCGCGACTGCGGCCGCACGCCGCTCGTAGGCGAGCACGTCCACCTGTACGCGCGTGCGCAGGGCATCGTCTGCGAGCTGTGCAGCCCGCTGCGCCGCGAGCACGCCGGTCGCGACCGAGCTCGTACGCCACTCCGAGCACGGCCAAACCGTGCGCCTCAGGCGCGCCGCGTAGCGGTTTCCGGCGCTCCTCGCACGGCGGCCGCTCGGCGCGACACGTAAACTGGCGCGCCTATGGGTCCGTTCCAGAACATCTTGCGGCTTGAGGCGGCCGCTCCGCGGCGTCATACGCCACCCACGATGCTCGACGTACAACCAGCACGCCTGCGCTCGTGTGCGGCGTCTGCCATCCACGGCCCGACCCCCTCAATTCCACAACCTGTTCTGGAACGCACCCTATGGGTCCCATGACCGTGTCGATCCTCGTCGACCGCCCGCGCGAGCAGGTGTTCGACTACCTGCAGGACATCGCCAACCACCCGGAGTTCACCGACCACTACCTCGTCGACTGGCACCTGACCCGGATCGACTCCGTCGGCGCGGCGCGGGCGCGCGCTTTCGCGTGAAGGCTCCCGGCGCGCGCTTCGCCTGGGGCGATGTCACCTTCGTCGAGGTGCAGCGCCCGCACCGGATCGTCGAGGTCGGCCGCACCGGCAAGAGCAACCGCGTGCGCACGCGCGGCGTCTACGAGCTCGCGACCGGCCTCAGCGGGCACGACACGCGTGCAGTTCACGCTGCAGACCCAGCCTGCGACGCTCTCCGATCGGCTGCTCGAGGGGTTCGGCGCGCGCGGCTGGATGCGCCGTCAGAACAACCGCGCGATGCGCCGCCTGCGCACGATCCTCGAGTCAGACGTTGACCGCGGCCGGCGCGTCACGGTCGCCGGTGGATAGACTGCCGCGCGCATGTTCAGCCCTACTACTCGCCTGCGCAAGCCCCTGCCCGTCCTTGCCCTGCTGCTGCTCGCGGCGCTCGCGCTGAGCGCCTGCGGGAACTCCGAAACGAAGGTCACGACCGGCACCTACGCCGGCGAGTCGGGGCAGAACGCGCCGTATCTGAACGTCGGCCCGCTCGTCTACGAGGTGCAGCTCTCGCGCGAGCTCAACCCGGAGAACGTCGAAGACGCCGCCTACCTGCAGGGGCTCACGCCGCGACAGCGCAAGCTCCTGCCCGGAGAAGAGTGGTTCGCGGTGTTCATCCAGGTCTACAACCACTCCTCCGTGCCCCATCCCGGCGCGAGCTCGATGACGATCAGCGACACGCAGAACAACATCTACTCGCCGATCGTGCCCGGTCCGACCAACCCATTCGCCTACCGCGGCGGCCTGATCCCGGCCAACAGCCGCGTCCCGGCGCCCAGCACGATCGCGGCCAACGGCGGCACTCAGGGCGCGCTGCTGCTCTACAAGATCCAGGTCGTCTCGCTCGACAACCGGCCGCTGACGATCCACCTCGTCGATCCGCGGAACCGCGACGCAGCGCGCCTCGGCCGAGCTGGACGTTTAGCTCTGACGGCGCCTCGCCGTCCCCCGCGTCCTCAGCTGCTCGCGTGCAGGCCCGCCTCGAGCACTTCGCGCGCGACGGGCGCCGCGGTGGCGCCGCCGGCGCCGTCTTTGACCATCAGCACGCACACGACGATGCGCGGGTGCAGCGCGGGCGCGAACGCCGCGAACCAGGCGTCGGTGTTGGCGGGGTCGCTGGGCGCGCCTTGACAGCTCCCGTCGTGGGTTTCTTCGGAGCTCGAGCTTTCGCTCGCCGAGCCTTCTTCGCTCGAGCCGGAGCACGAGCTTGCGGCGCCCAGTTCGGCCGTGCCGGTCTTGCCGGCGACGGTCACGCCCGGGATCGCGGCCGAGGTGCCGGTGCCTTCGCGCACGACGCCGATCATCAGTCGCCTGACGGTGCGCGCGACGCTCGCGCTCGTGGCGGTGGCCACCGTGTGGGGGTGCGCGTCGAGCGCGAACGTCGGTTGCGGACGGCGCCCGCCGTCGGCGATCGTCGCGGCGACGGTCGCCATCTGCAGAGGGCTCGCCTGCACCTCGCCCTGGCCGATGGCGGTCGAGCCGACTTCCAGTTCGCCCTGGATGTGCGAGGCGGCCGGCAGCGTGCTTTCCACCGCGCCCGGGAGGCCCGGGGAGTGGTTGAAGCCGTACGCTTCGGCCATCGCCACCAGCCGCGGCGCGCCGAGCTTGACCCCGAGCGGCGTGAACACCGAGTTGCAGGAGACCGCGAACGCGAGCGCGAGCGAGCCGCCGCATTCCTCGCCGTTGGCGTTGCTGAGCTTGACCCCGTCGAGCGTCGCGTAGGTCGCGTAGGGGAAGGTCGTGTGCGGGTTGGCGATGCCGGCCTGCAGGACGCCGCTGAGCGTGATCATCTTGAACGTCGATCCCGGGGGCTGCAGATCGTCGATGCCGAGGCCCGCCACCGCCAGGATCTGGCCGGTGCTCGGCTGCATCGCCACGACGCCCCCGAGCTGGCCGCCGAGCGCGGTGACGGCCGCCTGCTGCACCTGCGGGGAGATCGTCGTGTGCACCGCCGGCGCCGCCTTCGGGGCGGCGCTCGCGAGCACGCGGGTTGGCCCGTCCGTCCCTGAGCCGGCGGCCACGGCCAGCAGCTCCCCTCCGGGCGTGCCGCGCAGGCGGGCGTCGAGGGCGGCCTCGATGCCGCTCACCCCGACGAGCGCGTCGGAGGGCACGCCTTCGGCTTCCAGCTTGGGCGCGAGCGCCGCCGGCAGGGGCCCGACTTCGCCGAGCACCGCACCCGCGGAGGCGCCAAGCGGCGACTCGCGCTGCCCGGCTTCGAGCGCCGCGCCCTCGCCCAGCACGGAGCCGTCGCGCGCGAGGATGCTCGCGCGTCGCGGCAGGGACATCTTGCGCGTGAGCACCTCGCCTGTGCGCAGGCCCGGGAACTCCAGCGAGCGCGACCACACGATTCCGCCACTGCCCGCGGCGCTCGAGCCGGAGACCTTGATCACGAACGCGAGCTGCAGCGTGCCGAACAGGCGCGTGTGCACGCGCACGGGAACCGCCACGCGACCGCCTGGGGCGGCGCGCGGCTTGCCGGTCACGCGCAGGCGCGTGGCGGTCGCGGTGCGCAGCGCGTGGCGGTAGTCGTCCGCGAGCTCCTGCGCGGAGACGGCGCGTTTGGAGGGCGCGTCGATGTCGCCGTACATCGTCGCGTAGTCGCCATCGGCCCAGGCGTCGACGAAGCGGCCCGCGAGCGCCTGCGCGGCGTTCGAGCCGTGGCCGGCGCCGAGGATCGCTCCGATCACGAAGGCGACCGCTGCGAGCGCGACCACCGGCCGGGCGCGTCGCAGGCGATCAGTGCGGCTGCTCACGGTCACGGAACGGTAGAACATGGTCGGTGACGACGCTCGACTGGATCATCGTCGCGTTCGCCGCGCTGCTGGCGGCCTTCGGCTTCCGGCGGGGGTTCATCGTGGGCGTGCTCTCGTTCGCGGGCTTTGCACTTGGTGCATTCCTCGGAACTCGCCTCGGTCCTCTTCTGCTGCCGCAGGGGTCGGCCTCGCCCTACGCGCCCGCGTTCGGGCTGATCGGTGCGCTGCTCGCGGGCGCGATCCTCGCGACGGGCTTCGAGGGCGTCGGGTTCAGGCTGCTGCGCCGCACGCTGCTCGTGCCGGGCGCGGGCCTGCTCGACGGCCTGCTCGGGGCGGTGCTCGGCGCGGCGCTCGGCCTGGGGATCGTGTGGATCGCCGCGGCGGTCGCTCGCGCAGACCCCCGGGGCAGGACAACTGCGCGCGGACATCCAGCGCTCGGTGGTCCTGGGCGAGCTCAACCGGTTGCTGCCGCCGTCGGGCCCGATCCTGAACGCGCTCTCGCGCCTGGACCCGCTGCCGCAGCTGGCGGGGCCCTCGCCGGACGTGGCGGCGCCGCTGCCGCGGATCGGCCGCGCGCCGGGCGTGCGGGCGGCCTCGCGCAGCGTGGTGCGCGTGCTCGGCAGCGCCTGCGGGCTTGCGATCGAGGGCTCGGGCTGGGTGGCGCGCCGGGATGAGATCGTCACGAACGCCCACGTGGTCGCGGGCGAGCAGGACACGACGGTCGAGGTCGGCGGCCGTCCGCCGGCGCTCGCAGCGGAAGCGATCGCGTTCGATCCGCGAGATGACATCGCGCTGCTGCGCGTGCCCGAGCTCGGCGACGGCATCGCGCCGCTGCGCCTCGCGAGCGAACCGGCGTCGGGGACGCCGGGCGCGATCCTCGGCTATCCCGAGAACGGGCCGTATGACGTGCAGCCGGGGCGCATCGGGCGCACGCAGACGGTGCTCACCGACGACGCCTACGGGCGTGGGCCCGTGAGCCGGCTGCTGACGCCGCTGCGCGGGCTCGTGCGACCCGGCAACTCGGGCGGGCCGCTCGTGGACGGCGCCGGCGCGGTGCTGACGACGGTCTTCGCCGGGACCGTCGGCGGCCATCCCGCCGGCGGCTACGGCGTGGCCAACGCGACGGTCGCGCGTCTCTTGGCCGAAGCCGGCTCGGCGGCCGTGTCGACCGGTCCCTGCGCCGCCGGCTGAGCGGCGCCCGCGGCGGCGCCGGCCTGCTCGTCGATCGCGCTCTGCACCAGCGCGAGCCGGCGCACGAGCCCCGAGCGGACCTGCTCCAGCTCCTGCGCGCTCAGCAGCGTCGGGCCGGGCGCGCGCCCGGCGGCGCTCGGCAGTGGCGCGACGCCGGGGTGTTCGGCTTCGATCTCGCCGATCGCCCGCTCGAGCGCGGCGATCTGGGCTCGCAGCGCGCGCCTGCGCGCGGGCGCCCGCGCTCTGCCGCGCACGACGGTCACCGCCTGCGCGGCGCCGATGGGCGGAGTCCTGGGGCATGGCGACGTACAGCGCGGCGGCGACCTCGCGCGGGTCCACGCCGATCGCCTCGGCTTCGCGGGCGGCGTCGGCGGCGATCGCGCCGACCGCCGAGGGGCGGCGCAGCGTGGAGGAGACGAACGTGCCGCTGCCCTGCCGGCTTTCGAGCAGGCCTCGCTGTTCCAGGCGCTGGTAGACGGCGCGGACGGTGTTGACGTTCAGGCCGCTGGCCCGCGCCATCTCGCGCAGGCCCGGCAGGCGCTGTCCGGGCTGGATCTCGCCGTCGTGGATGCGCGCCGAGAGCGCCCAGCCGAGCTGCAGGCCGATGGGAACGTCGGCGTCGCGGTCGATCGCCGCCGCGAACTCCTCCAGGCGACGCTGACTCGAAGGCGAGAGCTCGTCGACGGGTTGGGAAGAGAGGTAGTGCTCAGGCTGAATGCTCACATCTCAACGGTAGCGCCTCGCACACGCAAAAGACTAGTGTGCTGGTCAACTAGTACACTAGCGCAATGGCAGTCAGCCGGGGAGAGCCTTCAGCGTCACAGTCGTCGACCGGCTCGCCGCCCTTGCCCGCTCCCCCGCCGTCTTCTTCGCGAGGGGATGCGTCGGCCGCCAGGCGCGAGATAGCGGAGCGCGCGCTGGCGCCGGGCAAAGGCCTGATGGAGGAAATCGGGGACATGGTCCTCCTGACCGGTAAGACCGTCTTGTCGGCGCTGCGCCCGCCATATCCGTTCGGCGGGGAGTTCGTGTCGCAGTTCCTGTTCGCGCTGCGCCTGTGCTGGCTGCCGCTGCTGCTGTCCACGGTCGCGATCAGCTACGGCGCACCGGGCCTGGAGGCGGACAACTTCCTGACGATCTTCGGCGCGACCGACCGGCTTGGCGGATTCTTCGTCGTGTTCGCGATCCGCGAAATCGGTCCGCTGATCACCGCGATCGTGCTCGCGGGCGTCGCGGGCACCGCGATAACGGCAGACCTGGGGGCGCGCAAGATCCGCGAGGAGCTCGACGCGCTGCAGGTGCTGGGCGTGGATCCGATCAAGAACCTGGTCGTGCCCCGGTTTCTGGCGCTGATGCTCGTCACGGGGCTGTTCAACCTGTACGCGATCCTGTTCGGCCTGTTCGGCGGCATTCTCGCCTCGATCACCTACGGGCAGCCGCTGGGGCCGTTCTGGAACACGCTGTTCGCCAACGCCACGTCCACCGACCTGTGGGGATCGGTGCTGAAGACGACGATATTCGGGGCGATCATCGCGATCGTGTGCTGTTACAAGGGCATGACCGCTTCCGGCGGCGCCGAGGGCGTCGGCAGGGCGGTCAACCAGGCGGTCGTGGTCACTTTCCTGGGGATCGGCGCCTTCAACGCGGTGTTCACGCAGACGCTGCTGGCCACCCATCCAAGCATTCTGGTGATCAAGTGAACCCTGGGGCATGGAGGGGGATCGAGCGGTGAACGAACTACTGGCGATGCCACGCGAATGGATCGCCGCGACTGGGGAGATCGCCGGGTTCGCCGGGAATGTCGTGCGCGACGTGTGGGGTTTGCGCGTGCTGCGGTTCTTCGGCGAGGCGCTGCGCCAGTCGGGGATCATGATCGTCTCCTCGACGCTTGTCATCTGGGGACTGGTGTTCATCATCGGGTTGGGCACGTGCGGCGTACAGGGCGCCTACTTCACCGAGGCCCAGGGCGCGCCGGCCTACGCGGGTGTGTTCGCCGCGTGGTGCGATCTGCGCGAGGCCGTGCCGCTGACGTTCGGGTACATGCTCTCGGCGAAGGTCGGCACGGGGATCGTGGCCGAGCTGGGGGCGATGCGGATCAGCGAGGAGATCGACGCGCTGGAGGTGATGGGCATCGACTCGATGACGTTCCTGTGCGCGACGCGCCTGCTGGCGGCGTGGCTGGTGCTGCCGTTCATGTACCTGTCGGCGATCGGCGTGGCCTACTTCGGCTCCTACCTGGCGGTGGTGCAGCAGATCGGCTACGTCTCCTCGGGCGGGTACTTCCTGGTCTTCTGGCAGTTCCAGAACCCGCCGGACTTCCTCTTCAGCCTGATCAAGGGCATGTCGATGGCCACGGTGGTGGTGCTGGTGGGCTGTTACTACGGCTACAACGCCAGCGGCGGGCCGGTGGGCGTGGGCACGGCGACGGCCAAGTCGATGGTGCTGAACCTGGTGCGCGTGAACCTGATCGGGATGCTCGGCACGCAGGTGTTCTGGGGCGCCAAACCGCGAGCCCCGATCGGCGGGTAGCTTGATCGGGGCTCGCGCTTTGGTCGCGGGCCGTCGCGATGCCAACCGCTGCGGTGACCGGCGCCGACTGCGCTGTAGGCGAGACTGGCTATGGGTCTCCCCTCAAACGCGTCATGAGTCCGGCGCGGAGCGACTTGACGAAGCCTCGCGCCGCCCACCCGCTACGCTGGGCGCCGTGTCGAAGACCCTCCTGATAGCCGAGAAGCCCTCCGTGGGTCAGGACTTGGCGCGCGTGCTGAAGGGACCGTTCCAGAAGAAGGAGGGGTGGCTGGAGGGACCTGAGGACGTGGTGACGTGGGCGGTCGGGCACCTCGTGCAGCTGGCCGAGCCCGACGAGTACGACAAGAAGTTCAAGCGCTGGAGGATGGAGGACCTGCCGATCGTGCCCGATCGCTTCAAGCTGGTCGTGCGCGACGAGCGCTCGCGCAAGCAGATGTCGGTCGTCACGAAGCAGCTCGGGCGCGAGGACGTCGACCTGGTCGTGAACGCCTGCGACGCCGGGCGCGAGGGCGAGCTGATCTTCGCGTACCTGTACGAGAAGGCGAAGGGCGATAAGCCCGTCAAACGGCTGTGGCTCAGCTCGATGACGAACGCGGCGATGAAAGCGGCGCTCGAGTCGCTGCGCCCGGCCGAGGAGCTGGCCTCGCTCGAGCAGGCCGCGCGCTCGCGCTCGGAGGCCGATTGGATCGTGGGCATGAACGCGACGCGCGCGGCGACGATCCGCCTGCGCAGCTCCTTCGACGGGGCGGTCTCGCTGGGGCGCGTGCAGACGCCGACGCTCGCGATCGTGGCGCGCCGCGAGGAGGAAATCAAGGCGTTCAAACCCGAGCCTTACTGGCTGGTCGATGCGACGTTCGCGGCCGATCCGCTGCAGCGGTGCGGACGGCAAACGGCGACGGCGAGGCGGGCGAGCGCATCTATCGCGGTCGTTTCCACGCGGGCGCCAAGCCGCGGATCGCGAGCGAGGCCGAGGCGGTGGCGATCGTCGAGGCGTGCGAGGGCACGACGGCGACGATCACGAAGCTGGAGAAGAAAGAGCAGCGCGAGAAAGCGCCGATGCTGTATGACCTGACGACGCTGCAGCGCGAGGCGAACACGCGCTACGGGTTCTCGGCGAAACGCACGCTGGCGGCGGCGCAGCGCTGCTATGAGGAGCACAAGGCGCTGACCTACCCGCGCACGAACTCGCGCTACCTGACGAAAGACATGGTCGCGGAGATCAAGCCGACGGCCGAGTTGGTGGGCGCGCACGCGGAGTACCGCAAGGCGGCCGAGTACGTGCGGGGTCTCGACGTGCTGCCGCTGGGTCGGGTGGTGAACGACGCGAAGGTGACCGACCACCACGCGATCATCCCGACGAAGTCAGAGCACGACCTCGACCGGATGGGCTCGGATGACAGACGCATCTACGACATGGTCGCGCGGCGCTTCCTCGCGGTGTTCCACCCGGAGGCGGTGTTCGAGAACACGCGCGTGGAGACGACGATTCCGGCGGGCGATGACGAGCGCGACGGCGGGTACGTGTTCCGCACGCGCGGCAAGCTGCTGCTCGTGCCGGGCTGGCGCGGGGTCTACGACGAGATCTCGGCCGCCGGCGCGGCGAAGACCAGCGGCGCGCGCGCGGAGGGCGAGGAGGACGAGGGCGCCGACCAGCAGCTGCCGAAGCTGGAGAAGGGCGAGAGCGTGCGCACGCGCGAGATCAAGAGCGCGCGCAAGGAAACGAAACCGCCGCGGCGCTACTCCGACGCGTCGCTGCTGGGCGCGATGGAGACGGCGGGCAAGCTCGTCGACGACGAGGAGATGCGCGAGGCGATGAAGGACTCGGGCATCGGCACGCCGGCGACGCGCGCGGCGATCATCGAGCGGCTGATCACGGTCGGCTACATCGAACGCGACGGGCGCTCGCTGGTGGCCAGCGAGAAGGGCGTGAACGTGATCCGCCTGTTGAACGAGCACGCGCTGACCTCGCCGGGGCTGACGGGCGACTGGGAGAACCGCCTGGGCAAGATCGAGCGCGGGGAGGACTCGCGCGAGAAGTTCATGAGCGACATCGCGGGCTTCGCGAAAGAGACGATCGCAGAGCTCGACGAGAAGCTGAAAGACGTGCGCATCCCCCGCGCGAACCTCGGCCCGTGCCCGGTGTGCGGGCACGAGATCATGGAAAACCGCAAGGGCTACTCGTGCTGGGCGCGCAACGACCCGGGCTGCGGGTTCGTGATCTGGAAGGGCAAAGCCGGCAAGCAGCTGCCGGCGGAAGTCGCGCGCGAGCTGATCAAGACGGGCTACACCGCGCGCGCGATCACCGGCTTCAAAGGACGCAGCGGGCGCAGCTTCAGAGCGCACCTCGCGCTCGAGCAGACCGAGGAGGGCAAATGGCGGGTCGAGTTTGACGAGCCGTGGGCGAAGGAGGGCGCCAAGCCGCCGGAGGTTGAGGCCGAGGCGGAGGCCGAGAAGCCCGCTACCGAGGCCGTGGCGAGCGATATCGAGGCTCGCACTGCCGCCTAGCGGGTTGACAATTTTGGGAGACACGCCGGCTAGTCGGTGCGACCGCCCGTAGTGGCGCCGGTCACCGCACCTGCGGGCGTTGCGGGAGCAGCGCCCACGGCGCGCGGCACGGGCCCGGCGCCGTTGCGCGACGCGCGGGTGCTCGAGGAACTGCGCGCGCGGCCGTGGTCGGCGTCTTCGCTGGAGCTGTGGATCTCCTGTCCGGCGCGGTGGTTCGTCGAGCGGATGCTGCGTCCGGACAGCCCCGAGCCCGATCCCGAGCCGCTGACGCGCGGCGGGTTGGCGCACGCGGCGCTGCGCGACACGCTGGACGGGGTTGCGCGAGCGCACGGGCTCGGCGCGGGTGACGCCGGCGCGGTCTGGGGCTGGCGCGCGAGCTGCTGGGCGAGGCGCTCGCGCGCCACGCGCACGAGTTCCCGCTGTCGGCCCGCGCCGAGCGCGTGCCGAGCGCGCGCCGGCGGCTGGAGGCCGATCTGGAGCGCTACCTGGCGCATGCGGCGAGCCAGGACAGTCCGCTCGAGCCCAGCTGGCTGGAGGTCGGGTTCGGCTTCGAGGACGAGGAGGACGGCCTGCCGGCGCTGGATCTCGGCGGTGGGGTGATGCTGCGCGGGCGCATCGACCGCATCGACGTCCTGCCCGGGGGAGATGCGGCGATCGTCTACGACTACAAGGGCGCGCGCGTGACGCCGGGCGCGCGCTGGATCGAGGACGGCAAGATCCAGCTCGCGCTGTACATGCGCGCCGCCGAACGATTGCTGGGTTGCGGGTAGTAGGAGGGCTGTATCAGCCGCTGGGTGGGCGTCGATCTGCGCGCGCGGGGAGTCCTCGACGCGGGGGCGGGCGTGGGCGTGGAGTGCGTGCGCACGGACCTGATGGAGGCGGAGGAGATCGAGGCGCTCGTGCAGGAGGCGCGTCGTGCTGGCGCGCGCGGCGGCGGCGCAGGCGGTGGCGGGGGAGATCGAGGCGCGGCCGCTGACGTGCGCGTTTACGGGCGGGTGCGAACACCCGGCGATCTGTCGGTCGGGGCGCTGATCGTGGAGCGGCTGACGGGATGGGAGCTGGCCGATCCGGCCTCGCGCGTGAGCGAGCCGGAGGCCGAGCCCGCGACCGCGGCGGCGGCGGCGCCGAAGACGCTGACGGCCGAGCAGGAGCACGCCGTGGAGCGCCGCCGCGAGCCGCTGCTGCTGGCGGCGGGCGCGGGCAGCGGCAAGACCTCGGTGCTGGTCGAGCGGTTCGTGCGGGCCGTGCGCGAGGACGGGATCGCGCCGGCGCAGATCCTCGCGATCACGTTCACCGAGCGCGCCGCGGGGGAGCTGCGCGAGCGCGTGCGCGCGCGGTTGGCGGAGCTGGGGGAGACGGGCGCCGCGCGCGCGCTCGACGGGGCGTTCATCGGCACTTTCCACGGGTTCTGCGCGCGGATCCTGCGCGCGCAGGCGGGGCAGATCGGTACGGGAGGGCAGTTCGATACGCGAGGGGACCCCGGGTCGCGAGATGAGCTCGCCGCGGGAGATGAGGTCGCTGAGGGAGAGGGGGCCGCTTCGGGAGAGGGCGTCGCTTCGGGAGAGGGGGCCGCTTCGGGAGAGGAGGCCGCGTACGAGATCCTCGACGAGGGCCTCGCGGGGCGATTGCGCCGGCAGGCGTTCGCGCAGGCGCTCGGCGAGTTCGTGGGGGACGGGCGCGAGGAGGCGGTCGATCTGATCGCCGCCTATACCGCCGATCGTGCGCGCGCGATCGTGCTGGGGGTCTACGCCGAGCTGCGCAGTCGCGGGCAGCGCTCGCCGCGGCTGCCCGCGCCGCGGCCGGAGCGGGGGCCGGTGGGTCAGGCCGAGCTGCTGGGCGCGGCGGAGTTGGACGAGGAGGCGGCGCGCGAGGCGCGCGCGGTGGATGAGGCGGGCGCACGCGCGGTCGTGCTGTGGGATGAGCTGCTGGCGCGCTTCGGCGAGCGCTATGACGCCGCCAAGCGGGCTCGCGAGGGCGTCGACTTCGACGATCTCGAGCTGCTGGCGGGCGAGCTGCTCGCCGGCGATGAGACGCTCAGGAGAGCTGGGCGGAGCGCTTCGAGTTGCTGATGGTGGACGAGCTGCAGGACGTCAACCCGCGCCAGCTTGCGCTCGTGAGCATGTTGGAGCGCGAGAACCTGTTCACGGTCGGCGACGAGTGGCAGTCGATCTACGGCTTTCGCCACGCCGACGTGGGCCTGTTCAGGGAGCGCGACGCGCGCCTGGCGCCGCTCGGGCAGAGCCTGCGGCTGGCGCACAACTTCCGTGGCCGGCCGCAGCTGCTGCAGGCGGTGAACGCGGTGTTCGCGCGAGCGGTTCGGCGAGGCCTACATCCCGTTGCGGGCCGGGCGCGAGCACGAGCGCGAGGAGGCGGCTCGCAGCGAACCGCGCATCGAGCTGCTGCTCACCGATCGGCGCGGGTGGAGCGGCGCGCGCCGGCATCGGGGGCGTGCTCAGGCGCGGCGGACTGGCGCGAGGCGGAGGCGCTGGCGCTGGCGCGGCGCGTGCGGGAGCTGGTCGATCGCGGGCAGGCACGCGCCGGTGGCGTGGCGGTGCTGTTGCGGGGGATGGGAGATATCGACTGCTACGAGCAGGCGCTGCGTGGACAGGGACTGCGCACGCTCGCGAGCGCGGGGTCGTTCTGGGCGCGCCAGGAGGTGGCCGATCTGCTCGCGTCACCTGCGCGCGCTTGGCCGATCGCGAGGACGAGCTGGCGCTGTACGGGGTGCTGGCGGCGCCGCCGGTGGAACCTGCCGAGCGACGCGCTGGCGCTGCTGGGGCGGGCGGCGCGCGAGCGGGATTGCGGCTTGTGGGAGGTCGCGCGGGGCGCCGAGGCACAGGTAGGCGGCGAACCCGTTGTCCGATCCGCTGGCGGGCGCCGAGGCGCAGCGCACGGTCGCGCACTGCGCGTGGCTTCAGTCCGAGCGCGAGCCGGCGGAGGAGCTGACGCTCGCGCAGCTGCTGGAACGCGCGATCGCGCGCGGCGTGCGTGTGCGCGCCGACGAGGACGAACCGCGTAGGCTCGCGAACGTGGACAAGTTGATCGGGGTGGTGGGGGAGTGGGAACGCAGCGAAGGGCGCGACCTGGGCGGCTTCCTGGAGGAGGCCGCCTACCAGCAGCGCGCCGGCGGCATGGGGTTTCTGGCGGGGGCCGATACGAGCGCCGAGCCCGATGCGGCGGCGGAGAACGAGGCGCAGCTGGAGGCGGTGCGTTTGATGAGCGTGCACGCGGCGAAGGGGCTGGAGTTCGACGTGGTGTGCGTAGCCGATCTCGGTCGCGCGCCGAGCGCGGGCGTGCCCGACCTGCTCGTGGATGGCGAGCGCGTGGGCGTGCGGCTGCTGGAGCTCGCCGATCCCGAGCCGCGCCCGGCGCTCGACTACGCGCAGCTGGCGGCCGAGCGCCGCGAGGCGCAGGCCGCGGAGGAGGATCGGATCGTCTACGTAGCGATGACCCGCGCGCGCGAGCGGCTGCTGCTGAGTGGCGCGGTGGACTTCGCGAGCTGGCCGCGCGAGCGCCCGGGCGCGGCGCCGATCGCATGGCTGGGGCCGGCGCTTGCGCCGGAGCTGGCGGCGCTGTGCGCGGAGGCCGCGCGGCGCGGTCGGCCGGATGCGGAGCCCGGCGCCGGCGAGGCCGAAGTGCCCGACGGGGGTCAGGCGGGCGGGAGCCGGGCGGCGGGCGAGCGACTGGCGCCGGTGCTGAACGTCGAGGGGACCGACGTGCCGATTCGCTGTCGCCTGAACACACCGGTGGCGGCGCGATGAATCAGCCCACGCCTGCGGACGGCGAGCTGTTCGCGCGGGCTCGGGCGGCGACGGGCGCGCACGTGAGCAGCTCGTCGAGCGCTACCTGCCGCTGGCGCGGCGGCTGGCGCGCCGCTACCAGCGCAGCGAGGAGCCGCTGGAAGACCTGATGCAGGTCGCCTCGCTGGGACTGCTGAAGGCGGTCGATCGCTATGACGCCGGCCGCGACACGGCCTTTTCGAGCTTTGCCGTGCCGACGATCCTCGGCGAGCTGCGCCGTCACTTCCGCGATCGCACCTGGTCGGTGCGGGTCCCGCGCGAGCTGCAGGAGCTGTCGCTGCGAGTGGACAAGACCGCCTCGGCGCTCTCCTCCGAGCACGGCCGCGCGCCGACGGTCGCGGAGATATCGGCCGCGATGGATGTCAGCGAAGAGCAGGTGCTGGAGGCGCTGCAGGCCGCCGGGGCCTACCGCGCCGGCTCGCTGGACGCGCCGCGACCGGGCGCCGGTGAGGATGCGCCGGGGGAGAGCGTGGGCGATTCGATCGGCACGCAGGAGGACGGGTTCGAGCGCGCGGAGGAGCGGGCGACGCTCGGACCGATGTTCGCCCACATCACCGAGCGCGAGCGGCTGGTGCTGACGTTGCGCTTCGCGGAGGACCTGACGCAGGCCGAGATCGGCGAGCGGATCGGCGTCTCGCAGATGCAGGTCTCGCGGCTGATCCGCCAGGCGCTCGCGCGGCTGCGGGAGTGCGCTGCGAGGAGAAGTAGGTCGTCGATCGCCGGCTCGGTTCGCTTGAGCCGCGAACCGTGTGCGCGTGAGCCCACGGAGTTGACGATTACAGGCGGGTGTACGTCCGACACTGTGAGGATGCCCCGATCGATGTGGATGGGCACGCTCAACTTCGGCCTCGTGAGCATGCCCGTGAAGCTGTACAGCGCCGTCACGAACAAGAGCGTGCACTTCAACCAGCTGCACGGCGCCGATCACGCGCGCATCCAGCAGAAGCGCGTGTGCTCGGCCGACGGCGAGGAGGTCCCGTTCGAGGAGATCGTCAAGGGCTATGAACTGGCGCCCGAACGGTATGTCGTGATCGAGGACGCAGAGCTCGCGGCGCTGGCGCCGGAGGCGACGCGCACGATCGAGATCGAGGACTTCGTCGAGATCGAGGAGATCGACCGCATCTACTTCGACCAGCCCTACTACGTCGTCCCCAACCGCGGTGGCGCGCGCTCCTACAGGCTGCTGCTGCAGGCGATGCGCGAAACCGGCAAGGTGGCGATCGCGCGAGTGGTGCTGCGCTCGCGCGAGCGTCTCGTCGCGGTGCACCCGCGCGAGGACGTGCTGATGATGACGACGCTGACCTACGCCGACGAGGTCAACCCGGCGAGCGAGCTGCGCGAGCTGGGCGGCGAGGAGGCGGTGGCGCCGGTGGGCGAGCGCGAGCTCGACGTCGCCAAGCGCCTGGTGCAGTCGCTGGCCGAGCCGTTTGACATCACGCGCTACCGCGACACCTACCGCGAGGCCGTGCTCGACCTGATCGACCGCAAGGCCAGCGGCGAAGAGATCGTGGTCGAGCCGCGCCCTGCTGTCGAGGCGCTGCAGTCGCCGGATCTGATGGGCGCGCTGCAGGCGAGCCTGGAGCGCGCTCGCAAGCGCGATGGGAGCGTCGTCGTGCCGGTCGCCGACGGCGATGGCGCGGCGCCGAAGAAGGCCAAGAAGCCGGCGGCGAAGAAAGCCGCGGCCAAACCGGCGGCGAAGAAAGCCGCGGCCAAGCCGGCCGCGAAGGCGAAGACGCAGACGGGTTAGCTCGGTCAGGCGAAGGGGATCGTGAGGACGAGCTCCTCGCCGGCGCCGTCCGGGGCCGGCTCGACGCGTCGGCGCTCGGAGTAGCGCTCGATCACGTTGCCGACGCTCGGCAGCTTGGCGTCCGTCGATCAGTCCCGCGGCGCCGCCGGGGCGCAGCTCGCCGACGCGCAGCTCGACCGCGCGCTCGTGCGCGGTGAGGGTGTAGGCGAGATGGCTGTCGCGCACGTGTGCCGGGGCGTGCGCGGAGATCGCATCGCAGAGGATCAGCGCGTCGTCGAAGCGATCCAGCGGGCAGGAGGCGCGGGCGAGCACCATCGAGGCGACGCGGCCCAGCACCGGTCCCGCGAGCGGGCCGCTGGCTACGCGCAGCGAGACCGGCCCGATCGGTGCGGGGTTCGAGGAGGGGTCCGGCTCGGGCTTCGCTGCTGCGCTCACGTAGGCGAGGTAGGGTCGATCCGATCGTCCTGTCGGGCGGCCGCGGAGCCGCGCCCGCCGAGGATCCTGAGTCCTCCCTCATGTCCCGCGGCCGCCGAGCCGTTCTCCGCCGACAAGTTCGCGGACGCCCCTTCGTGAAGGCCGTTGGTGAGCGGGAAGGTCATGCACACCTCGGTGCGTTCCTGCTCGTCGCGCCCGAGCTGCACGGACTCCGCCAGCGAGGCGATCAGCGGCAGGCCCAGGCCGAGGCCGGGGCTGTCGGGGTGCGGGGCGATGCCGGGCCCCCGTCGCGCACGACCACCGTGAGCGCGCCGTCTTCGACGGCCGCGAGGACTTCCAGCGGCCCGGGAGTGTCGTCGGCGTAGGCGTGGACGACGACGTTCGAGCACGCCTCGGTCACCGCCAGGCGCACGTCTGAGAGCAGCTCCTCGTCCACCGCCAGCGCCTCGCCGAGCGCGCCGAACGCGTGGCGGATCAGCGCGATGTTCTCTGCTCGAGCCGGGAGCGCTAGCTCCATGTCCGGCGTCATTCTCGCTCCTGGGGTACTCGAGTTGCCTTCGGTCATCGCTAATGGTGCCCGATCGCGGCGAATCTCACACGCTGAGCATACGCGAGCGACCATCCAGACACCCCACGCACTGATACCCTTTCGGCTCCGCCTCAGGTGTCCGCCCGTGCCCGCGCGATGAGTGTTCGTGCAGGCTGCACCGCCCCCAGGGAGCACTTCCATGACTACGCACACCATGCAGCCGCCCAAGGCCGTCGGTCTCTACGACCCCCGCTTCGAGCACGACGCGTGCGGCGTGGGCATGGTCGCGCGCCTGGACAACACGGCCACGCACGAGGTCGTGGAGCGCGGGATCGCGGCGCTGAAGAACCTCGAGCACCGCGGCGCCTCGGGCGCGGATCCGTGCACGGGCGACGGCGCGGGGATCCTGATGCAGATGCCCGACGAGCTGCTGCGCGGCGTCGTCGAGTTCGAGCTGCCACCGGCCGGGCGCTACGGGGTGCTGATGTGCTTCCTGCCCACCGAGCGCGCGCGCCGCGAGCAGCTGCAGGAGCTGCTCGAGCGGACCGTGGCGCGCGGAGGGCCAGACGGTGCTGGGCTGGCGCGAGGTGCCGGTGCGCCCCGAGCACACCGGCGAGGTCGCGGGCGCGTGCCGTCCGGAGATCCGCCAGCTGTTCGTCGGCGCGGGGCCGGAGCAGGCCGGCGACCAGGATGCGTTCGAGCGCAAGCTGTATGTGATCCGGCGCGTGTGCGAGCTCAGTCCGCGGAGGGCGAGGGGCTGTATGTCGCCTCGAGCTCCTCGCGCACCCTCAACTACAAGGGCATGCTGATCAGCTTCCAGCTGGCCGAGTTCTACCCCGACCTGCGCGACGAGCGCTGCAAGAGCGCGCTGGCGCTCGTGCACTCGCGCTTCTCCACGAACACGTTCCCCAGCTGGGAGCTCGCCCACCCCTACCGCACGATCTGCCACAACGGCGAGATCAACACGGTGATGGGCAACGTCAACTGGATGCGCGCGCGCGAGTCCGAGCTCTCAAGCGAGCTGTTCGGCGAGGACCTGCGCGAAGATCCTGCCGGTCGTGACGCCGGGCAACTCCGACTCGGCGACGTTCGACAACGTGATGGAGCTGCTGCTGCTCGCCGGGCGCTCGCCGGCGCACGCGGCGATGATGATGATCCCCGAGGCCTATCGCAATCGCGAGGATCTGCCCGCGGACCTGGTCGGCTTCTACGCCTACCACGCCTGTCTGATGGAGCCGTGGGACGGGCCGGCGTCGGTCGCGTTCACCGACGGGCGCGTCGTCGGCGCCACGCTCGACCGCAACGGCCTGCGCCCGGGACGGTGGGTGGAGAGCGACCGACGGGCACGTCGTGCTCGGCTCGGAGACGGGGATGCTCGACGTGGCGCCGTCGGAGATCAAGCGGCTGGGACGGTTGCAGCCGGGCAAGCTGTTCCTGGTGGATCTGCAGCGCGGGCGGATCGTCGAGGACGGCGAGGTCAAGCGCGAGGTCTCCACGCAACGCCCCTACCGCGAGTGGTTTCAGCGAAGCTCGGTCGCGTTCGACGAGCTCGACCCTTCTGAGCAGGTGACGATCTCCGATCAGCCGCTGCACCGGCGCCAGCGCGCGTTCGGCTTCAGCCAGGAGGATCTGCGCGTGCTGCTCACGCCGATGGCGCGCGACGGGGCCGAGCCGATCGGCTCGATGGGCAACGACATCTCCCTCGCGGTGCTCTCCGACCAGGCGCCGCCGCTGTTCTCCTACTTCAAGCAGCTGTTCGCGCAGGTCACCAACCCGCCGATCGACCCGATCCGCGAGGAAATCGTGATGAGCCTGGAGACGACGCTCGGCAGCGAGCGCAACCTGTTCGAGGAGACGCCCGAGCACGCGCACAAGCTTGTGCTGGAGCGCCCGATCCTGCTCAACCGCGAGCTGGAGACGCTCAGGCACGTCTCGCACGAGCTGTTCGCGGCGCGCACGATCGACATCACCTGGCCCGTCGCCGACGGCGCGGGCGGGCATGCTCGCGGCGCTCGATCGCGTGTGTGCGCAGGCGCGCGAGGCGATCGCGGAGGGCGTGAACATCATCGTGCTCTCCGACCGCTCGCTCGGGCCGCGCCGCGCGCCGATCCCGTCGCTGCTGGCGGTCGCCTCCGTGCACCATCACCTCGTGCGCGAGGGCACGCGCCTGCGCGTGGGGATCGTGCTGGAGTCCGGCGAGCCGCGCGAGGTGCACCACTTCGCGACGCTGATCGGCTACGGCGCGAGCGCGATCAACCCCTACCTGATGCTCGAGACGCTCGACGAGCTCGTGATCGACGGACGGATCGTGCCCGCGGGCGCCGAGCCGGACGGGACCGCCGCGGGGCGAGGAGCTGAACGCGCAGCTGGAGCAGGCGGCGCAGAACACGATCAAGGCGATCGGCAAAGGCCTCTTGAAGACGATCTCCAAGATGGGCATCTCCACGATCCAGTCCTACCGCGGCGCGCAGATCTTCGAGGCGGTGGGGCTGGAGCGGGAGCTGATCGAGCGCCACTTCACCGGCACCGCCTCGCGCATCGGCGGGATCGGCCTGGACGTGCTCGCGACCGAGGCGCTCGAGCGCCACGGCCGCGCCTACCCGGCCGCCCGAGGACGATCTGCTGCCGGTCGGCGGGGTGTACGCGTGGCGGCGCGACGGCGAGCACCACATGTGGAACCCGGAGACGATCGCGCTCGTGCAGCACGCGGTGCGCGCGGCCAACGGCAACGTCGCGGCGGCGCTCGAGCGGCGAGGCGCAGGCGCTCGAGGAGGTGCGCTGCAGCGACGCCTTCGCGAAGTACCGCGAGTACGCGCGCGCGATCAACGAGGACGCGGCGCGCAAGGCGACGCTGCGCGGACTGCTCGAGATCGGTCCGCGCGCGGCTGATGGATCGCAGGCGCGCGAGCCGATCGCGCTGGAGGAGGTCGAGCCGGCGAGCGGAGATCGTGCGGCGCTTCTGCACGGGCGCGATGAGCCTCGGCTCGATCTCGCGCGAGGCCCACGAGACGCTGGCGATCGCGATGAACCGCCTCGGCGGGCGCTCGAACACGGGCGAGGGCGGGGAGGACCCGGCGCGCTTCACGCCCGACCCCAACGGCGACCGGCGGCGTTCGGCGATCAAGCAGGTCGCCTCGGGGCGCTTCGGCGTGACGATCCACTATCTCGTCAACGCGGACGAGCTGCAGATCAAGATGGCCCAGGGCGCCAAGCCCGGCGAGGGCGGCCAGCTGCCCGGGCACAAGGTCGATCGTTACATCGGCTCGATCCGCCACACGACGCCGGGCGTGGGCCTGATCTCGCCGCCGCCCCACCACGACATCTACTCGATCGAGGACCTCAAGCAGCTGATCTACGACCTGCGCTGCTCGAACCCGCCGACCGAGACCAGCCCCGGCGCGCAGGTGTCGGTCAAGCTCGTCTCCGAGGTCGGCGTCGGCACGGTCGCCGCGGGCGTCTCCAAGGCGAACGCCGACCGCGTGCTGATCTCCGGGCACGACGGCGGCACGGGCGCCTCGCCGCTGTCCTCGATCCAGTCCGCGGGCGTGCCGTGGGAGATCGGGCTGGCCGAGACCCAGCAGACGCTGCTGCTCAACGATCTGCGCTCGCGCATCGTCGTGCAGACAGACGGCCAGCTGAAGACCGGGCGCGACGTGGTGATCGCGGCGATGCTCGGGGCGGATGAGATGGGCTTCTCCACCGCGCCGCTGATCGCGACCGGCTGCATCATGATGCGCGCCTGCCACCTGAACACCTGCCCGGTGGGGATCGCCACGCAGGACCCGGTGCTGCGCGAACGCTTCAAGGGCACGCCCGAGCACGTGGTGAACTTCTTCTTCTTCGTCGCCGAGGAAGTGCGCGAGATCCTCGCCTCGCTGGGGTTGCGCTCGCTGGACGAGGCGATCGGGCGCGTCGACCTGCTGCACGCACAGCCCGCGATCGAGCACTGGAAGGCGCGGGGAGTCGACCTCACGCACATCCTCACCCACATCGAGCTCGCCGAGGACGCTCCGAGGCGGCGGGTCGAAACCGCCGCCGGCGGTGCTGGCGGACGCGCTCGACTGGGAGCTCGTGAAGCGCTCGCGAGGGTGCGATCGAGCGCGGCGAGCGCGTGCGCATCGAGCTGCCGATCCGCAACGTCAACCGCTGCGTCGGCGGGATCCTCTCCAGCCACATCGCGCGCGCACACGGCGCCGCGGGGCTGCCGGAGGGCTCGATCGAGGTCGACTTCGAGGGCTCGGCCGGGCAGAGCTTCGGCGGCTGGCTGGCCCCGGGTGTGACGTTCACGCTGCGCGGCGACGCGAACGACTACACCGGCAAGGGCCTCTCCGGAGGCGTGCTGGCGGTACGCCCGCGCGAGGGGATGGCGGGCGAGTTCGTGGCCGAGGAGAACGTGATCGTCGGCAACACGCTGCTCTACGGGGCGACCGGCGGGCGCGCGTTCTTCCGCGGCCTGGCGGGCGAGCGCTTCGCGGTGCGCAACTCCGGCGCGAGCGCGGTCGTGGAGGGCGTGGGCGATCACGGCTGCGAGTACATGACGGGCGGGCGCGTGGTCGTGCTCGGCCCGACCGGGCGCAACTTCGCCGCGGGCATGAGCGGCGGCGTCGCCTACGTGCTCGACGAGGACGGCGGCTTTGCGGCGCGCTGCAACATGGGCATGGTCGGGTTCGAAGCGCCGAGCGCCGAGGACGCCGCCGAGCTGCGCGCGCTGATCGCAGAGCACGGCGAGCGCACCGGCTCGCCCGTCGCGGCGCGGGTGCTGGCGCAGTTCGACGAGCTGCTCGCGCGGGGCGCGTTCGTGAAGGTGATGCCCCACGACTACAAGCGCGTGCTGGCCGAACAGGCGCGAGACGCAGGCGCCGGCCCGAGGCGCTGCCGACGGCGAGCGGCACGCCGGCAGTGGCGCGCCTGATGGGCAAGCTCGGCGGGTTCCTGCAGATCGAGCGCCACGGGATCCCCTACCGGGACGCGGACGAGCGCGCGCACGACTATCGCGAGTTCCTGCTCACGCGCCCGACCGAGGAGCTGCGCGAGCAGGGCGCGCGCTGCATGGACTGCGGCGTGCCCTTCTGCCACAACGGCTGTCCGCTCGGCAACCTGATCCCGGACTGGAACGACCTCGTCTACCGCGACCGCTGGCGAGGACGCGATCGCGCAGCTGCACGCGACGAACAACTTCCCCGAGCTGACCGGCCGGCTGTGCCCGGCGCCGTGCGAGGCGGCGTGCGTGCTGGAGATCCGCGAGAACGACGCGGTGACGATCAAACAGATCGAGCTCGCGATCGTCGATCGCGCGTGGGACGAGGGCTGGATCGTGCCCCGCCCGCCACGCCACGAGACCGGTCAGTCGGTCGCGGTCGTCGGCTCGGGCCCGGCGGGAATGGCCGCCGCGCAGCAGCTGCGCCGCGCCGGTCACGGCGTGACGCTGTTCGAGCGCGACGAGGCCGCCGGCGGTCTCGCGCGCTTCGGGGTGCCGGACTTCAAGATCGAGAAGCGGGTCGTGCAGCGGCGCGTCGAGCAACTGGTCGCCGAGGGCGTGGAGCTGCGCTGTGGGGTGGAGGTCGGCGGCGATGTGAGCCGTCGCGGAGGAGCTTCGCGGTTGCGTTCGACGCGGATCGTGCTCGCCACCGGCTCGCGCGTGCCGCGCGACCTGCCCGTCCCCGGCCGCGAGCTCGACGGGGTGCACTTCGCGATGGACTACCTGTACGGGCGCAACCGCTGGGCCGCGCGCGAGTTCGGCCCCGCGCCGACGCCGCCCAGCCCGCCGAGGTCAGCGCCGATCAGCGCGGCCGGCAAGGACGTGGTCGTGATCGGCGGCGGCGACACGGGCGCCGACTGCGTCGGCAACGCGCTGCGCGAGGGCGCCCGCTCGATCGTCCAGCTCGAGCTCCTGCCCGAGCCCCCGGCCAAGCGCCCGGACGAGCGCACGCCGTGGCCGGAGTGGCCGCTGAAGTACCGCATGAGCTACGCGATGGAGGAGGCATTGAAGGAGGGCGTGGGCGAGCAGGACTACTCGATCGCGACCACCCACTTCTCCGGCGACGCCGACGGCCGGGTCGCGGCGCTGCACATCGCGCAGGCCGAGCCGGCGCCGCCGTTCGGCCCCGTCGCGGGCACCGAGCGCGAGCTTCCCGCGCAGCTCGTGCTGCTGGCGATGGGCTTCCTGCACCCCGAGCCGGCGCTGCTCGACGGCCTCGGCGTAGAGAAGGACCCGCGCGGGAACGTCAAGGCGGTAAAGCCCTACACGAGCTCCGTCGAGGGCGTCTTCGCCGCCGGCGACGCCCGCCGCGGACAGTCGCTGATCGTGTGGGCGATCAACGAGGGCCGCCAGTGCGCCCGGATGGTCGACCGCTACCTCGCCGGGAGGGCCGATGGCCTTCGCGGAGCGGCGTCCTCGGTCACTCGCGTGCAAAGCACGCCACGTTCCCTGCGTCCTGGCTCCGCTCGACCCTCGACCCTCCCGGGGGCGCATGACGATGGGCTCGCCGGCCACGCCGACGCCGACACCGGCCCCGAGGGCCCACCGAACCACGTAACGCCAGGGGTTCCGGCCGAGTAGGCGGGGGCGCGCACCCGCGGCGCCCGGCGGGGGATGGAAGAGCCCGCTGGGCCGGAGTCACCCACGCGCGGTAGGAATCTGGTGCTACCATTTGGTCATGTCCGTGCAAAAGGTATCCGTCTCCCTTGACGAGGCCGTGCTTCTGGCTGCTCGTGAGGCCGCCCAGCGCCGGGGGATGAGCCTGTCGGCGTGGCTGAACGAGGTGTCCGAGAGCGCTCTGGAGACCGAAGCCAGTTTGGCGGATGGTCTGGCCGCAGTCGCGGAATGGGAAGCCGAAAGCGGGCCGATCACTCCGGAGGAGCTGGCCAAGGCCGACGCCATCCTCGACGCCGCGGGGATCGGGATCAAGCGCGAGTCCGCTCGCGCCGCGTGAACGGCGTCACCTACGACGCGGGCGCGCTGATCGCGGCCGAACGCGGTTCGAGATCGATGTGGCGACTGCACAGACGCACGATCGAACGCGGGATCAAGCCGACGCTCCCGACGGTCGTCTTTGGGCAGGCTTGGAGAGGTGGACCGCAGGCGCGACTATCGCGCCTTGCGCGCGGCTGTCGCATCGAGCCGTTCACAGAGCAGCAAGCGCGTGCGGCCGGCGCGGCACTGGCGGCAAGCGGGAGCAGCGACTTGATCGACGCGGCAGTGGTCATGACGGCGCTTGCGCGCGAAGATATGATCGTGACCAGCGACCCCGACGACCTGCGCCGGATCGCCAGCGCAATGGGCCGGCAGGTCGAGTTGTACGTACCCAACTGACGTGGCAGAGCGGTCTCAAGTCGTATGTAAGCGCATGTCTGGATGTGCCGTGGGACCCTCCGCGAATCTGGATTTCCTGTGCTCTGCGATGCGGTTCGCGAAGCAGGGGAGGGTGTTGTTGCGGGCGGGTGTTGGTTCGCTCTTGACAAGTGGGGGAGTTGACGCTATGTTCTTAGGTGTTCATGGTTTCCCAGTCTGGGTGACCGTCAAATAGATCGGGTTTTGGGTCGGTCGTCTGGATCGATTTCAAGCGCTTTTGCAGAAAGACCTTGGGAGAGGGCTTTTCCGGTTCGCTGATGAGGGGTTGTTTTCGCGTGAGTTCTTTGGGGACAGATGTGATGAGGGTCGGCGTGCGTGAAAACACGCCCGTAGGTAGATGCCTCAGCATCGCTGATGCATCTCTCTCTCTCTCTCTCTCTCTTGTCCCTGTAGCGCCCCTCTTCTAGACCGGCGTTTCAGCCGGTTTTCCGCCCCGCTCGCGGGGAGGGTGGCGTGATGTCTGCGCGCACGGCAAAGCGTGCGCGTTCAAGTGTGATCTCGCGGCGTGGTTCTTCTCCCGCGCGCGTGAGTGTGTCTGAGATGCAGCGCTCGCGCCTGTTGAACGCGGCCGTGACAGCCGTCAACGAGGAGGGCTACGCGAACGTGACGGTCTCTGACGTTACCGAGCGCGCCCGCGTTTCGCGACGCACGTTCTATGACCTGTTCGAGAACTGCAATGCGTGCCTCGAAGAGTTGATCGAGGACATCCTCGATCGGATCGAAAGCGAGATCGAGCGCGCCGACCTGACGGGTTTGCCCTGGCGCGAGCGTGTGCGCGGGGGACTCCTCGCGATTCTCTCGTTCTTCGATCGCGAGCCGGCGCTGGCGCAGGTCTGTGTCGTGCAGTCCTTGCGCGGCGGTCCGGATGTGCTGAGTCGTCGCGAGGAAGTCCTCGCGCGCCTGGTGGTGGTCCTGGATGAGGGTCGCAAGGAGAGCGCCGCGTCCTCCCGCAGTGACGGCGTCACGGAACTCACGGCCGAGGGTCTGATCGGCGCGTCGATGGCGATCGTCTACGCGCGCCTTCAACGCGAACGAGACACGCCCTCCTTGACAAGCCTCACGGGTGAGTTGATGAGCATGATCGTGCTGCCCTACCTGGGCGCCGCGGCCGCCCGCCGCGAGCTGAATGTACCCGTCACCGTGATCGCACCCGCGACGCGAAGCGAGGAGCCTTCGCACAATGGGGATCCTCTAGCCGGCGTGCCGATGCGCTTGACGTATCGCACCGCCCTCGTGCTGAGTTGCATCGCGGAGCAGCCGGGGGCGAGCAACCGTGTGATCGGCGATCACGCCGGGGTCAGCGACCAGGGTCAGATCTCAAAGCTCCTCTCGCGACTGGAGCGGTTGGGACTCGCGGCCAACACCGGTGACGGCCATCTGAAGGGTGAGCCGAACGCTTGGCGGTTGACATCAAAGGGCGCACAGGTCGAGCATGGGATTCGCGCCAGCACAGACGCGCGTGAGAGTTGGGTCGGGGTATGAGACGTCGGTTTTCTCTCACCGAACGCTCGGACGTCCGGGATGGCGTCTGGTGTGGCGGTCAATCAATGGTTAACAGGACCAACAGGGAGGGATCAGTGATCTCGCACACGCAGGCATCGTCCACCGCAGAGACGCGTCGCCAGGCCACCGGCCGCAGCCGTATCTCCCGTGGGGTCCTCGCCACCCGTGCGTCCTCGCCCTATACCAGCGGGAGTGGTGCGTCCGCGCTCGGGCGTGTCCGCCTCGGCGCGCTCGGCCTCACAATCGTCCTTGTGCTCCTTCTTGTCTCGGTCTGCGCCGCCGGTGCTCAGGCCGCCGGCTATACGGCTGGTTCTCCGCTTGCGGCTGGTTCTTTGCGGCTGCCGAGTGGTGTTGCGGTGAATCAGTCATCTCATGATGTGTATGTTGCTAGTTGTGGGTCTGAATCGCTTGGGCTGAAGGCGTGCAGTGCGCCTGGTGGTTTTCAGGAGTTCAGTTCTGTGGGGTCCGAAATCGCGTGTTCGCTTGAAGGTGCGCCGGAACATCCTTCTTCGGTGGCCGTTGACCCCGAAAACGGCAATATTTATGTGCTTCAGGATGAAGCGACCGCAAGCGCATCTAAAATTTTTACGTACGGAAGCGCATGTGGGGCTAAGCTCGGCGAATTCACTTTTGAAGCGAGTGCTAGCAGGGTGCCGCCGCAGGCGGCTGTCGATTCTTCCGGGGATCTCTTTAGCCCGAGTCCAAGTACCGGCAAGGTGCAGAAGTGCACGCCAGCTGGGGTGTGTACCGAACTGGTTACAGGCCTCAATAGGCCCGCGAGTGTGGCTTTTGATTCAGCGGGCGATCTTTATGTCGCAAGTGGTGCGACCACAACGTACACCTGTAGTAATAACGCCAGTGGTAAGCTCGTCAAGTACAAGCCGAATGGTTCCGGCGGTTTTACCGAAGTAGGAACGTTTGCGAGTCTCTCAAGCAATGTCACGACGGTAGCGGTCGATCGCAAGACCAACGAGGTCTTCGTGGGTCGCAACTGCGGTGAAACATTCAAGGTCGAAAAGTACAGTGCCGGCGGGGTGAAGCTCTCCGAATTCGGCTCGGGATTCGCTACCGGCAGCGGCGCGATCTTCAACCAGATCGCTGTCGACGAAACCAGCGGAAAGGTCTACGTCACCGACAACGGCAACTTTCAAACCCAGGTGTATAACGCTCCCGCGCAGTACCCATTGACGCTATCCACCACAGGCACGGGTACTGTGAAGTGTCAGCTCAATGGAGGCGGAATCACGGAAATATGCCTGTCGGAATACGACGAAGGCACAATCGTCAAGCTGATACCCGTCTCCGGTAGACAGGGCTCCACCTTCAAAGAATGGGGTGGAGGATGCTCCGGCTCCGGGGCCTGCGAAGTGACGATGACCGCGGGCAAGACCGTGAGCGCCGTCTTTCAGTCGCGTTATACGGCTGGTTCTCCGCTTGCGGCTGGTTCTTTGCGGCTGCCGAGTGGTGTTGCGGTGAATCAGTCATCTCATGATGTGTATGTTGCTAGTTGTGGGTCTGAATCGCTTGGGCTGAAGGCGTGCAGTGCGCCTGGTGGTTTTCAGGAGTTCAGTTCTGTGGGGTCCGAAATCGCGTGTTCGCTTGAAGGTGCGCCGGAACATCCTTCTTCGGTGGCCGTTGACCCCGAAAACGGCAATATTTATGTGCTTCAGGATGAAGCGACCGCAAGCGCATCTAAAATTTTTACGTACGGAAGCGCATGTGGGGCTAAGCTCGGCGAATTCACTTTTGAAGCGAGTGCTAGCAGGGTGCCGCCGCAGGCGGCTGTCGATTCTTCCGGGGATCTCTTTAGCCCGAGTCCAAGTACCGGCAAGGTGCAGAAGTGCACGCCAGCTGGGGTGTGTACCGAACTGGTTACAGGCCTCAATAGGCCCGCGAGTGTGGCTTTTGATTCAGCGGGCGATCTTTATGTCGCAAGTGGTGCGACCACAACGTACACCTGTAGTAATAACGCCAGTGGTAAGCTCGTCAAGTACAAGCCGAATGGTTCCGGCGGTTTTACCGAAGTAGGAACGTTTGCGAGTCTCTCAAGCAATGTCACGACGGTAGCGGTCGATCGCAAGACCAACGAGGTCTTCGTGGGTCGCAACTGCGGTGAAACATTCAAGGTCGAAAAGTACAGTGCCGGCGGGGTGAAGCTCTCCGAATTCGGCTCGGGATTCGCTACCGGCAGCGGCGCGATCTTCAACCAGATCGCTGTCGACGAAACCAGCGGAAAGGTCTACGTCACCGACAACGGCAACTTTCAAACCCAGGTGTATCCGTATACGGCGCCGTCGATGAGCGCCTTGTCGGTTTCGACGACCGGCGCTGAAGGTTCGGTTGTGTGCGAAGTGGAAGGTCATGAAGAACCGGCGTGCGCGTCGGAATACGAAACGGGGACGGAAGTCACGGTCAAGGCGGTCAAAGGCGCGCACTCAAGCTTTGTGAAGTGGAGCGCGGCGACGGGCGCGGCCGCGTCGTGCGTGAACCTCACGACGTCCTGTACGTTTACGCTGTCGTCGGCGAGCAGCGTCAATGCGGAATTCGCGGCGTTCCCCAAGCGGCGTGTCAGCGTTACGGTGACCGGCACGGGTGAAGTCGGCGCGGCACAGGGTTCGCTGAGCGGCTGCACATCGGCCGGAGGCGCCAGCTGTGAAGAGGAACGCTATGAAGGGGAAAAGGTCGTTCTCACGGCTACGCACAACGCCAACAACCATTTCGTTACGTGGGGCGCGAGCGCGTGCGAAAACGTTGGCCATGACAGCGAAGAAAAGTGCGAATTCGAAGTGCGCTCATCTGCGGTGGCGGCGACCGCGGAATTCGCGTCAAACGGTTTCCTGTTGACGATCGAAAAGGAAGGCTCTGGGTCGGTGACGGTGGCAAGCGTGCAGAGCGGGCTTGGTCTTGAACCGATCGCGTGTGGTGCGCACTGCTCTGAACTGTTTACGCCTGGCACGATGGTAGAACTGACCGCGACGCCGCAAGCGGGCAGCCAGTTCGTGGGGTGGAGCACGACTGCGGGCAGTCCGGGGACGTGTACGGGCACCACTTCGCCGTGCATCGTGACGGTCAGCGAAGCGACGACGTTGAAGGCGACATCTAGCCTTGAACCTGAGACGTTGAACGTCAGCGAATCCGGTCCGGGGACGGTGGAATGCGAATTCGCGCACAGCGGCAGCTTCGGGGCGTGCACGAGCCCGCAGCCGTACGGCACAAGCGTGAAGGTGAAGGCGACGCCGAGCACGGGCGCCGAAGTGACGTCGCTGTCGGGCACCGGGTCGGCGAGCACTTGCTCGACCGGCGGCTGCGAATTCGAAATCACGGAAGCGAGCAGCGTGACCGTGGTCTTCGCGCTGGAATCGGAGGCGTTGAGCGTCAGCGAATCCGGTCCGGGGACGGTCGAATGCGAATTCGCGCACAGCGGAAGCTACGGGCCGTGCACGAGCCCGCAACCGTACGGCACGAGCGTGAGCGTCCGGTCGACACCGAACACCGGAGCGGAAGTAACGTCGCTGTCGGGTACCGGGTCGGCGAGCGGCTGCTCGACCGGTGGCTGTGCGTTTGAAATCAAGCAGGCGAGCAGCGTCACTGTCGCGTTCGGTCTTGAACCTGAGGCGTTGACCGTCAGCGAATCCGGTCCGGGGTCGGTGGAATGCGAATTCGCGCACAGCGGCAGCTACGGGCCTTGCACCACCCCGCAACCTTACGGCACGAACGTCAGCGTCAAGGCGACCCCAGACACAGGCGGCGAACTGACGTCGCTGTCCGGCACAGGGTCAGCGAGCGGCTGCTCGACGAGTGGCTGTGAGTTTGAAATCAAGCAGGCCACCAGCGTCACGGTCCTGTTCACGGCGGAATCGGAGGCGTTGACCGTCAACGAATCCGGTCCGGGTACGGTTGAATGCGAATTCGCGCACAGCGGCAGCAGCGGGCCGTGCACGACCCCGCAGCCCTATGGCACGAACGTGAAGGTCACGCCGAGGCCGAACACGGGCGCGGAACTGTCCTCACTGTCCGGAACAGGGTCAGCGAGCGGCTGTTCGACCAGCAGCTGCGGATTTGAAATCAAGCAGGCGAGCAGTGTGACCGTCGAATTCGCGGCGATCGCGCATCCCTCCACGCTGGTGGTGTTCAAGGGCGGCGGCGGGAAGGGCACCGTGACGAGCCTCTCACCGCACACAGGCATTACGTGCGGCCCGTCCTGTGAAGAAGCTCAGGCGAGCTTTGAAGAAGGACAGACCGTCGAACTGGAAGCCTCCGCGTCCACGGGTTCGGTGTTCGCGGGGTGGATCGGCTGTCGTCATCAGACGGCCACGACCTGCCAGGTCAAACTGGATGCGCCCGAAGTTGAAGTCACCGCGGTGTTCTTGACCGAAGGGGAAAAAGGCGCGGCGGGGGAAACACCGACCGTGACGGAATTCACTGGGGCTAAAGGGCCGTGCGGTGAAGGTGGCATCGAAGTGAAGGTGGGTGCTACCACGGCGTATGCTTGCAACGGCGCGAAAGGCACGAACGGCACGAGCGGTGAAACACCGACCGTGACGCAGTTCACGGGCGCCAAAGGCACCTGCACCGAAGGTGGCGTGGAAGTCAAAGTCGGCGCGTCCACGACCTATGTTTGTGACGGCGTCAAAGGCACGAACGGCACGAGCGGCACGAGCGGTGAAACACCGACCACCACGCAGTTCACCGGTGCCAAAGGCACCTGCACCGAAGGTGGCGTGGAAGTCAAAGTCGGCGCGTCCACGACCTATGTTTGTGACGGCGTCAAAGGCACGAACGGCACGAGCGGTGAAACACCGACCGTGACGCAGTTCACGGGCGCCAAAGGCACCTGCACTAACGGTGGCGTGGAAGTCAAAGTCGGCGTTTCCACCACCTATGTCTGCAGCGGCGTCAAAGGCGAACCCGGTCAGCTCGGCAATCCCGGGTTCCCCGGCGAACAGGGCGAACAGGGCCCGGCAGGACCGGCCGGTCAGAGCGGCGCTCAGGGCGCCAAGGGCGATACGGGATCAACCGGCGCTCAGGGCGCGACGGGGGCGCAGGGCAAAGAAGGCCCCGCCGGCTTGAACGGCAAGGTCACGTGCACCGTCAAGCAGAAGAAGGGCAAGAAGACGAAGGTGACGTGCACGGTCAAGTACACGACGCCGGCGACATCCTCAGCATTGCGCCGAACGCTGCGGTGGGTGCTCGTCCGCCACGGGCACGTCGTTGAGCACGGCAAGAGCAGGGGGATGCCGCACATCAGGCTCGGAGCGCTGCATCGCGGTCGCTACACGCTCTACCTCCAAGGTCAACACCAGGGGACGGTGATCCATGTCGGCTGAAGCCAGCACCGAGAGTATCCAGCAAGCGCGACAGGGGCTTCTGCCGATGAGTGATACGCGAGAGGCGCCCATAGACGTGATGCGGCGGCTGGCGCTCTCGCTGCGCCGAGCGGGCACATTGTTCATGGCGATCGGTGTGCTGCTTTTGGCGCCCGCCGTAGCGCAGGCCGACTACGAACAGGTCAAAGAAGGATCCGAATACCAGCATTTCGGGGTAGGCGGCGAAGCCAAACAGCTTCAGAACGCGACCGCGATAGCGATCAACACGACCGGTGCGGGCGGCGTGGAACCGGGAAGCTTCTACGTCGTCGGCCTGAACGGCCGGGTCGTGCGTTATGGGCCCGGCAGTGAAGGCGAAGCGCCACCATTTCGCGAAGCCTGGGGCTGGGGCGTCGGCAACAAAGCAAGCGAATACCAGCGGTGCGGACCGGCACTGGTGACCAACGAAGCCGAGCACACCTTCCACACATGTACCCCGGCCCCCAGTGCCTTTGGAGCTTTTGGGGGCGAACAGAGCGGACATTTCGAAGGGCTAGCGGGTGTAGCGGTCGATCCGACTACCGGAAATGTCTACGTGCTTAACGAAAACGGAGAACCCCCCCAGAGGCGGGAACATCATCTTGTCGAGGTGTTCGGTGCGACTGGGATTGCGGTCGGGGAAGGCTTCGGTGATGCGGGAACCAAGTCGCCAGTGGAATCGATCGCTGAAGGCCCCGGAAAGATACACAAGGTATTTCCGACAGATGGAGCGATCACGGTCGATGAACATGGAGTGGTGTATCTCACCGACCAAGATTATGAAGGAGTCGCACCTTCGCAGAAGCGGGTGATGAGCCTCAAGCCGCAGAGTCCGGGCGACTATGAACACTACGTTTACGCGGGACCCGAAAGCGAAGTTTTCAGTAGCGCGCCGTTCACGCGTTTGGGGTTGGTGGGGGCGAATCGGCTGGTGGCGGCGACGGAGAATACGATCCGAGAGTATGCGCTCGGATCCGAGAGTATGTACGCGCTCGGTGCCGGAAGCACGCCGATCTGCAGTTTTGCGGTGAGTGGACAGATCAATGCCATGGCGACAAACGAGGTCAACGGCGAAGTCTTCTATTCCACCTTTGCGGGTCCCACGATCGGTAGCAAGCTTCATAGATTGGGCGCTTGTGATGAAGCGACCGGTGAATTCAAAGAAGCGCAAGCGGCACTGACGCCGGAACCAAAGACGGGGAAAATGTGGGCGCTGGCCGTGAACCCGGGGCGGGCGTGGGGTTCGCTGCGCCCGGCGGGCACCGTTTACGGGGTCGACGCCGAAATGCACACCAGCCCGACTGTCGAGAAGGGGATCGGTGATGTGTTTGCGCTGTCGCAGGCGTTTTCGCCTGAAGTGTTGTCAGAGGGAGTGACTAATACGACTACGGTGTCGACGACATTGGAGGCCGCGATCAATGCGCGTCATTTCACTACGACCTATGCGTTTCAGTATCTGACCGAAGCAGCGTTTCGGGCGAACGAACCAAACGAGCGTCAGGAGGTGACGGTCGAGGCGACGGGCGGCCTGCTGGGCTTGGGTTTTGAAGGGCGCCGGTTCGGCGGTGCGTTCGGTGCCAATCTCAATTCCGGCTCCAACACACTCGAAGACGTTGTGACCGCGAACGGGCTCGCGGATGTTCACGCTGCTGATGGCACCGCAAGTCTGAGCGGGGCGGCGGGAGAGGGCACGGTGATTGCGGGCTCTAAGGTGTTGACCGCAGTGACGGCCAGCGAAGGAACGTTTGCTGTCGGCCAGACCATCAGTGGTGCGGGGATACCTTCAGGCGCGACGATCGTTGTGGTCTCGGGGTCGGAATTGACGATTTCGGCGGCCGCGACCGAATCGCGCGCCAACACGGCGATCCGGTCGGGAACCACGACCCTTACCTCGCTTAGCACCAGTGAAGGGGCTTTTGAAGTCGGCGAGGTGATCTCCGGTGCCGGCATACCGCAGGGGGCAACGATCAAGGCTGTCAGCGCGAGCGAACTGACGCTTTCCGTACCAACCGAAAAGTCGGGTGTCGCGGTAGCGGTCAGCGCGGGCTCCACCACCCTCACCAGCGAGGTCGCCAGCGAAGGAACCTTCGAACCTGGGACCCCGATCTCCGGTGCCGGCATCCCGTCGGGCACCACGATCATCGCGGTGCATCCTGGATCGCTTGTGATCTCCAACGCTCCGACCCAGTCTGGGTCTGCGGTAGCGATCTCCTCCGATGGTCCCGCGCCACTGATGGTCGGGGAGAGCGTCGAAGTCCCGGGCATCCCCGCGGGCGCCAAGATCGTCGCGATCGAAGCGGGGAAGCTGACTCTTTCGGCCGCGGCTGAATCGACTCTCTCCGGTGTTCGTTTGCGCGCGGGAATGCCGTTCGATGCCACCGCTGGAGAAGTTCAAAGCGCCTTGGATGGTCTCTCGACGATCGGTAAGGGCAACGTCGTTGTCTCCGGTGGTCCGGGTGATCAGACAGGCTCAAGCCCCTATGAGGTCGAATTCACGGGGTCGTTCACAAACCAGAACGTTTCCCCCCTGGAAGCAGACGCGTCCGGTCTGAGCGGTGGTCCTGCCACGGCGACCGTCGCCACGCTTCATGACGGTGGTGGGGGTTTCGCTCACGGTGCTCTAGAAGTCCCGGTCGGCGGCGGGCAGCTAGCTGGCAACGAAGTTGGTAGTGCCGCGGTCGGAGTCTCAGGTCTTTCACCGGATACCGCGTACCGCTATCGAGTAGTGGCCAGCAGCGAATGCGCGGGACCGCACGAACCGCGCTGCGAAACAGTGGGTGGCACAGCCGCGCTTGCGACCTACCCGGCCTATGCCGCGGGTCTTCCCGATGGTCGTGCTTATGAGCTTGTCTCTCCGATAGACAAGAACGGAGGGGAGGTCTTTCCGGCCGACCCACGCCTGGGCAGCTGCCTGGAGAACGAACCATGCAAGCCCCCAGGTTCGGCCATCAAAGACGTTTTTCCGATGCAGAGCGCTCCGGACGGCAACGCGGTGGCGTATATGGGGTTTCCCTTCTCGTCGAACGAAGGCGCTGTCTTTGACTCGTACATTTCTCGTCGCACCGCGACCGGGTGGCAGACGACGACGATGACCCCGACGTTGCAGAGCACAAACGGCGGGAGTACGCTGACGTACGATGAACAGCTCGATGAGGGTGTGATCTCCCAAGAAAGCCCGCAGCTGTCGCCGAACGCTCCGGTTGGATATCCCAACTTTTATCTTCAGAACACCGCTGATCCGGCGGCGCTGGAACCTATGTTGACTTCGGAACCGGAACATCGCGGCCTGGGCTCGCTGATACTCGAATACGCGGGTCACACCCCGGACTTCTCGACACAGCTGTTTGCCGCCAACGACGCGCTGACCAAAGCGAGCGCGTTCGCTCCCGAACCGCCTGACCCCGGGCAGACCGGACGTGACCTCTACGAATACCACGCCGGTGTGTTGGCGCTGGTCAACGTGCTCCCGGACAATGCGGCGGTGGCGAAAGGGGCCGCGTTTGCCTCGGTCTCTCCGGACACTCACGCGATCTCCACCGACGGGCAGCGTATCTACTGGCACGTCGGCTCAACGCTCTATGTCCGCGAAGACGGCGATACCACCCGCGAAATCAGACACCCAGGAACATTCCTCACCGCATCGAAAAACGGTCTTCAGGTACTGCTCTCAGACGGCTGCCTGTACTCCCTGAAAAGCGAAACGTGCACCGATCTGACAGAAGGGCAGAGAGGTTTCCAGGGTATTATGGGCACTGGCGAAGAAGACGGCAGGTTCTCCCACATCTACTTCGTAGACACCGCCGAGCTGCCCCGGGCGAGCACGAACCGGGGACAGTCACCCCAGTCCGAAAAGGACAATCTCTACTCATGGAGCGAAGATGGCCTGCACTTCATCGCCACCCTCCCATCCACGGACGGTAGCGGCGGTGCCGCGAACCTTGACGATTGGACGTCGTCATGGGGAGAACGTACCGCGCAGGCGAGCCCTGACGGGCGTTACCTGGCTTTCGGATCGACGGGACAGCTGACCGGCTACAAGAACCTTGGACTCTGCGAGAAGGCATTTGGTGGAAATCTGATCGAAGCAGCTTGTACTGAGGTGTTTCTATACGACTCTGGCACGGGTCGGCTGATCTGTGCTTCGTGTAACCCGACCGGGGAAAGTCCACGTGGGAACTCGACGCTGCGACGGATCGACGCGGCACCGGCATGGTTGCCGCAGCCGCGTTATTTGACGGATGCCGGCCGGTTGGTGTTCGACAGCAGTGACAGGCTGGCGGCGGCGGATTCCAATGGCGATGTCGAAGATGTGTATGAGTACGAGCCGGCTGGTGGTGCTGGTGAGCCGGCTGGCGACACGTGCGAACGGGCCGCGGGATGTGTCCTGTTGATTTCGCCTGGGACGGGGTCTGCTGACTCCAACTTCCTCGCTATGGACGAAACTGGGGCGAACATATTCTTCACGACCCGCGAACGACTGGTGCCGCAGGACAAGGACGAACTGATCGATGTCTATGATGCCCGCGAAGGCGGGGGTTTCGCTTCGCAGACCGAAACTCAGCGTGTGGAATGTCAGGGCGAAGCGTGCCAGGCCACCCCGACACCGCCGTCGTTCACCGGTCCGGGCAGCACGACGTTCTCAGGAACAGGGAACCTCGTGCAGTCGCTGCCCGCGGCGGGCGGCACGGTGACGCCGAAGAAGACCGTGACGGGCAGCAGCGCGCTCGCGAAGCGGTTGCGGGCCTGTCATCGGAAACGATCCAGGCGCATGCGCGTGACCTGCGAAAAGCGTGCGCGTAGGACGGCGCACCGCGCTAGCGGCGCGCACAGTGCCAAGCATGCCAAGAAAGCAGGCAAGCGATGAGCATCCGAACGATGGTCATATCGCGTACGCGAGTAGGTGCGGTCATGTCGGTGGCGGTGGTGTGCCTGCTCGCGACGGTCGGTTCGCTTTCTCTTGGGGCGGTTTCTGCGAGCGCGCAGTTTGGGCTCAGGCCCGGTTCGCTCAGCACGACCTTCGAAAACTCCGAAGGCCTGGATATCGTCCCGCAGGCCTCCTCTCACCCCTACGCCTTCACCATCGCCTTCAAGTTGAATGTCGACTCCGAAGGGCAATCTGAAGGCGGCGAACTGCGCGACGTGTTGATCGACCTCCCCCAGGGGATGTCCGGTGATCCGCTCGCGGTCCCGCGCTGTCCCCGCCAGGACTTTGAGGGCGCCAACCCAGAATGTGCACCGGAGACCCAGGTCGGGATCGTCAAAGTCAACATCCCCGGTTTCGGTCTGGTTGGGGGTCCGATCTACAATCTCGTGCCGCCGCCGGGGATGCCGGCCCAGCTTGGGTTCAGCGCCGTCGGGCTGAACGGTCTGCAGAACTTCTCGCTGCTGACCGAATCCGGATATGGTCTGAGTTCTTTCACTAGCGACGTCCCGTTGGAAGTAACGTCGCTGACAGCGACTATCTGGGGCACTCCCGCCAACTCGGGCCACGACGCGCTGCGCGGCTCGCAAGCCGCGGCCGGTCACGGCGCACCGGTCGCCTCGACAGCCCGCGAACTGGCGTTCCTGACGGTACCCGCGGCCTGCACCGCGCCGCTGCTGACCACGATCTCGATCGACTCCCGTCTTGACCCCGGCCACTACATCTCAGCGACCGCGCAGTCACTGGATGTTGCGGGTAACCCCGCGCCGCTGCTCGGCTGCGGCGCGGTGCCGTTCAATCCAGGCGTCGCGGCGCAGCCGACGACCCGCAACGCGGGCTCCTCCAGCGGTCTTGACTTCGAACTCGCGCTCCCCGACGAAGGACTCCTGAACCCAGGGGGCACTGCCGAAACACAACCATCGAAGGTCGTAGTCGCATTGCCGGAAGGGTACACCGCCAACCCCTCCTTCGCTGAAGGGATCAGCGGCTGCTCCGAAGCTCAATACCAGAGCGAGCAGCTCGAAACCAAGCCAGGCGAAGGCTGCCCGGAAACCTCCAAGCTCGGATCGGTGATCGCGAAAACACCGTTGATCGAAGAACCGGTCGAAGGCTCCCTGTACTTGGCGGAACCGTACAAGAACAAGTTTGGGTCGCTGCTGGCGATCTACATGATCTTGCGTGCTCCCGAACGTGGAGTGCTGATCAAGCAGGCCGGGCACGTCGTGCCGAACCCCGTGACCGGCCAGCTCGTCACGACGTTCGAAAACCTACCCCCACTGCCTTACAGCACCTTCCATCTGCACTTCCGTGAAGGCGCCCGCGCGCCCCTCGCGACACCCCCAACCTGCGGACAGTTCAAGACCGTCACCGACCTCACACCGTTCTCCTCCAGCACGCCGGTGGAGCGCGACTCGTTCTTCACGATCGAACACGGCGAGGAAGGCGGCGCGTGTCCGAGCGGAGGGACACCCCCGTTCAACCCGGGTTTGGTTGCGGGCACGGCGAACAACGCAGCGGGCGCGTACAGCCCCCTGAACCTGCAGATTACGCGCAAAGATGGCGAACAAGAGGTCACCGGGTTCACGACGCAGCTACCGGAAGGGTTGACCGCGAATCTGAACGGGATCCCGTTCTGCTCTGAAGCACAGATTGCATTGGCGCGTTCGAAGTCCGGGACTGCGGAGGAGGCAGAACCCTCATGTCCTGCGGGCAGCGAAATAGGGCACTCACAGGTAGGTGTCGGTGTCGGCACCGTCCTTGCCTATGCCCCAGGGAAGCTGTATTTTGGTGGCCCGTTTGAAGGCGCGCCGTTCTCGATCGTGTCGATCAGCGCGGCGAAGGTCGGACCGTTCGACCTCGGCACCGTCGTCGTGCACCTACCCCTACAGGTCGATCCGATCACCGCGAAAGTCAGCATCCCCCAAGGTCCCTCGGATCAGATCCCGCACATCATCAAGGGCATCATCGTGCACGTCCGCGACATCAAAATCTACGTGGACCGCCCCAACTTCACAAGCAACCCCACCAGTTGCGAACACAAGACCTTCGCAGCGACCGTCTACGGGTCAGGACAGAACTTCTCGAGTCCCAGCGATGATGTTCCCGCGGCGGCGGGTAGCCCGTTCCAGGCCGCTGATTGCGCGAGCCTGGCGTTCAAACCGCAGTTCAGCGCCACGACATCGGGGAAGGTCTCCAAAGCCGATGGTACGAGCCTGAACGTCAAGCTCACCGCTCCGGCGCAGGGCGCGCAGAACGCGGGTCATGAGGAAGCGAACATCCACTACGTCAAAGTCGAACTACCAAAGCAACTACCCTCCCGGCTGACGACGCTGCAGAAGGCTTGTACCGCCGCACAGTTCCATACGAACCCCGCGGGGTGCCCGGCAGCCTCAGTCGTTGGGCACGGCAAGGCCATGACGCCGATATTGCCCGTACCGCTCGAAGGACCCGCTTACTTTGTCAGTAATGGCGGGGAAGCGTTCCCGAACCTTGTCCTGGTCCTGCAGGGGTATGGCATCACGATCGATCTGGTCGGTAGCACGTTCATCAGCAAAACAGGGATCACCAGCTCGACGTTCAAGACGGTTCCCGATCAGCCCGTCACGAGCTTCGAACTGGCCCTGCCCTCGGGCCCGTATTCGGCGTTGACCGCGATCGGTAACCCCTGCACACAAAAACTGAGCATGCCAACCGAATTCATCGCCCAGAACGGCGTACAGACCAAACAGAGCACACCACTTGCCGTCACTGGGTGCCCGAAGGTCAAGGTCCTCACCCGCGCGCAGAAGCTCGCGCTCGCACTGAAGGCCTGCCACAAGAAGCCCAAGGGCAAGAAGCGCAAAGCCTGCGAACGCACAGCCCGCAAGAAATACGGGCCCATCAAGAAGACCAAGAAGAACACCAAGAAGAAGTAGGCGTCGGGTTCAGCGCCGCGCGGGGGCCTCGACGATAAGGTCGATCTCGTGGTTGCCCTCCTTTGTGCGCAGGTGGCCGACCTTCGACATCGCTGCGTCGGCATAGATCCGGACCGTCTGCGCGACCAGCGACTCGAACAGCGCGCCGAGCCAGCTGCCCGTGGCGGGCGAGACGTGGCTGCCTCCGCCGGGCGTGGCGGCATCGAGGATGGTGCTGTACGCGGCGTTGGTGGCGGTCGCCGCCGCGTAGGCTGCCAGCCACGCTCGCAGCGCACCCTGGCGGCGCACGTTGACACCGTTCTCGGGCAGGTCGCGTTCGAGGATGCGTGCGACATAGCTGTCGAGCTGGAGCGCTCGCGCCTGCTCGGGCAGGTCCCTGATGCCGGGAAACCTCGATCGGAGAACCTACGTGACGAGGTCGAGTCAGTCTAACAGATGGACACCTTTCTATCTAACGGATGGAGACTTTCTAGCTCGACATCTCGTCGCGATGGCGGAGGTGTCTGCAACGTCAAACGCCCGGGCCTCGACCGCCCGCACTACCCGGATTGACGGAGCCGCGCAGTCTTGAGTCGCGAGCGAGCGCGCGTCTGGATGTGCAGTGGACCCTGTGCAGTGGACCCGTTGCGAGTCCGGGTTCTGCGCTTTGTGGTGCGGTTTGCGGAGTGTGGGGTGTGTGTTGTGGGGGCGGGTGTTGGTTCGCTCTTGACAAGTGGGGGTGTTGACGCTATGTTCTTTGGTGTTCATGGTTTCCCAGTGTGGGTGACCGTCATAGATCGGGTGTTGGGTCGGTCGTCTGGATCGATTTCAAGCGCTTTTGCAGAGAGACCTTGGGAGAGGGCTTCTTTCCGGTTCGCTGATGAGGGGTTGTTTTCGCGTGAGTTCTTTGGGGACAGATGTGATGAGAGTCGGTGTGCGTCAAAACACGCCCGTAGGTAGATGCCTCAGCATCGCTGATGCATCTCTCTCTCTCTCTCTCTCTCTTGTCCCAGTAGCACCTCTGATCTAGCCGGCTATTTCGGCCGGTTTTCCGTCCCGCTGGCGGGGAGGGTCGCGTGATGTCTGCGCGCACTACAAAGCGTGTGCGTTCAGGCGTCCTTGCGCGCCGCGGTTCGTCTCCCGCGCGCGTCCGGGTGTCTGAGATGCAGCGCTCGCGCCTGTTGAGCGCCGCCGTGGCCGCCGTCAACGAAGAGGGCTACGCGAACGTCACGATCGCGGACATCACAGAGCGTGCGCGTGTGTCTCGGCGCACGTTCTATGACTTGTTTGAGAATCGTGAGGCGTGTCTTGACGTGTTGATCGAGGATGTGCTCGCGAGGATCGAAAGTGAGATCCGGCACGCCGATCTAGAGAAGTTGTCATGGCGTGAGCGTGTGCGTGGAGGACTCATAGCGATTCTCTCGTTCTTTGATCGTGAGCCGGCGCTTGCGCAGATCTGTGTTGTGCAGTCGCTGCGTGGCGGTCCGGGCGTGTTGAAGCATCGTGAGGAGGTGCTCGGGAGGTTGGTTGCCGTGTTGGATGAGGGTCGCGGGGAGAGCGCTACGTCTTCTCGGAGCAGTGGTGTTACGGAGTTGACGGCGGAGGGTCTGATCGGTGCGTCGCTGGCGATCGTCTACGCGCGCCTACAGCCCAAACAGGACACGTACTCGCTTACGCGACTCACGAACGAGTTGATGAGCATGATCGTGCTGCCCTATCTGGGCGCCGCGGCCGCTCGTCGCGAGCTGAACGTCTTGATCCCCGCAGTGGCACTGGTTGCGCAGGGGAGTGGTTCCTCGTCGAATGGCGATCCTCTCGCGGGGGTGCCGATGCGCTTGACGTATCGCACTGCGTTGGTGCTGGGTTGTATCGCGCAGGAGCCGGGGGCGAGTAATCGTGTGATCGGCGATCACGCCGGCGTTAGCGATCAGGGGCAGATCTCAAAGCTCCTCGCGCGCTTGGAGCGGTTGGGTCTGGCGGCCAATACGGGTGATGGTCATTTGAAGGGTGAGCCAAACGCGTGGCGGTTGACACTCAAGGGCGTGCAGATCGAGCACGGGATTCGTGTGGGTACGGACGTGCGCGAGAACGGGGTTGGGGTATGAGGCGTCGGTTTTCTCTCACGGAACGCTCTGATGTTTGGGTGTTGTCTGGCCGTGGCCGTCAAACAATCGTTAACAGGACCAACAGGGAGGGATCAGTGATCTCGCACATGCAGGCATCGCCCATCGGATCGACCCGCCGTCAGGCCACCCGCCACGGCCGCGCTCTCCGCGGGACTGCCCCTACCGGTGCGTCTCTGCCCCGTGCCGGCGGGAGTGGTGCGTCCTCGACTGTGCTTGGTCGTGGTGGTATCGGTTTGGTGGCGGTTGCAGTGGTTGCGTTTGCTCTTTCGTTCGCTCTGCTGTGCGTTGTGGGTGCGCAAGCGGCGAGCTATAGCGTCGGTTCTCCTCTTTTGACCGGTGGGAAGCTGGCGAGCGGTGTGGCGGTGAACCAATCGACCCACAACGTCTATGTCGCCAGTTGTGGAAGTGAAGGGGAAGGAAAAAAGACATGTGTCGAAGGTACCGGTGGGTTCAAGGAGTTCAATTCTGCGGGTATTGAACTCAGCTGTGTGCTTGAAGGTTCGCCGACTCGTCCTTCGAGTGTGGCTGTGAATCCCGAAAACGGGGATATATATGTTTTTCAGCTCGAAACGTTTTCGGGTGCGATGCTTACGTTTGGTGAATCTTGTGGTGCGAGGCTGGGCGAATTCGCGATTGAAGTGACGCTCGCAAAAACTCCGCCGCAGTCCGCGATTGACTCTGCCGGCAACATCTACCTTCCTGTTCCGACTGCCAACAAGTTGCAGAAATGTACGCCGGCTGGTGTTTGCGAAAATCTCATTACGACTGGTCTTACAAAACCGGTGAGCGCGGCGTTTGATGCGTCGGGGGATCTCTTTGTCGCTGCTGGCGCCACCAGTTGCACTAATAATGCTGCAGGCAAGGTGCTTGAGTACAAGCCCAACGGTTCCGGTGGGTTCACCGAAGTCGGTGCGTTCGCGGGTCTGAATGGTACTGCTGGGCACGGCGAAGTCAGCGCGGTCGCGGTTGATAAGAAGACTGGGCAGGTGTTTGTCGGGCGGGGTTGTGGTAGCACGTTCAGGGTAGAAAGGTATCGTGCTGGTGGCGGGAAACTGGACGAATTCGGGTCCGGTCTGTTCGAAGTCGGCGGCACCCAGATCTACAATCAGCTCGCGATTGATGAATCCAGCGGGAAGGTTTATGCCACTGATGACGGGCACGAAGAGGTCCAGACGTTTGGTTACGGTGGTCCGGCGTTGCTTTCACTGGGGACGAGTGTGGTTGGTGAAGGTTCGGTTGTGTGCGAAGTGGAAGGTCATGAAGAACCTTGTGCTGCTGAGTATGAAACCGGGACTGAAGTAACGCTGAAGGCGCTCAAAGGGGCTCATTCGGGCTTTGTGAAGTGGAGTAACGCGACTGGTGCAGCCGAAGCGTCCTGCAAGAACAAAACGACGAGCACGTGTACGTTCACGGTCTCTTCTGCCAGTACAGTGCAGGCTGAATTCGTGGGGTTGCCGACGCGCACGTTGCAGGTCACCGTCACAGGGTCGGGTAAGGTCAGCGAAGCGGTGGGCTCCCCAGCGCCGGTGTCCGGTTCGATCTCGAACTGCACCTCGGCGGGTGGCGCGGGTTGCTCGGCTGAATACTACGAAACTGAGGAACCAGAACTCGAAGCTACCGCTGAACCGAACAATCATTTGGAAGGGTGGAGTGTTAGTGGGGCCGCGAGCACTACCTGTAGTGGTGTGACATCGCCCTGCAAGATCCAGGTCGGAACGACCAACGTCACGGCAGGGGCTAGCTTCGCGCTTTCCGGTTTTCAGTTGACGGTCGAAAAGGGTGGTAGTGGCACGGGAACGGTAACGAGCGTGCAGAGCGGACTGGGATTCGAAGCGATCGCTTGTGGCCCTCACTGCTCCGAACTGTTTGCGCCCGCGACAGTAGTCGAACTCGCCGTGACCGCGGGAGAACATAGCGAGTTCACGGGCTGGACTACCAGCGAAGGCAACCCCGGTAACTGTACCGGCACTACTTCGCCGTGTGTGGTGACGATCTCCGAAGCGACCAAGCTCAAAGCCGACTTTGAGCTTGAAACAGAGGCGCTGACAGTCAACGCTTCGGGTCCGGGTGGTGTGGAATGCGAATTCGCGCACAGCGGAACCTACGGCGCTTGTACGAGCCCACAACCGTACGCCACGGACGTGAAAGTAAAAGCGACCCCAAGCGCGGGTGCTGAAGTGAGCTCACTATCGGGCACCGGCTCGGCAGGAGCGTGCTCTACGGGCGGATGCGAATTCGAAATCAAGCAGGCAAGCAGCGTCACTGTCGCGTTTACAGCGGAATCGGAGGCGTTGACGGTCAACGTTTCGGGTCCGGGTAGCGTGGAATGCGAATTCGCGCACAGCGGAACCTACGGCGCTTGTACGAGCTCACAACCGTACGCCACGGACGTGAAAGTAAAAGCGACCCCAAGCGTGGGTGCTGAAGTGAGCTCATTGTCGGGTACCGGCTCGGCAGGAGCGTGTTCTACGGGCGGGTGCGAGTTCGAAATCAAGCAGGCTAGCAGCGTCACTGTCGCGTTTACAGCGGAATCGGAGGCGTTGACGGTCAATGCTTCGGGTCCGGGTAGCGTGGAATGCGAATTCGCGCACAGCGGTACCTACGGTGCGTGTACGAGCCCGCAACCATACGCCACGAACGTGAAAGTGAAAGCGACCACGAACGTGGGCGCTGAAGTGAGCTCACTGGCTGGTACCGGGTCCGCGAGCGGGTGTTCTACGGGTGGGTGCGAGTTCGAAATTAAGCAGGCGAGTAGTGTCACGGTCGCGTTCACGGCTGAACCGGAGGCGTTGACGGTCAATGCTTCGGGTCCGGGTGGCGTGGAATGCGAATTCGCGCACAGCGGTACCTACGGTGCGTGCACCAGCCCGCAGCCATACGGCACGAGCGTGACAGTCAAGCCCGTCCCTAACCTGGGAGCTGAGCTCTCATCGCTATCGGGCACCGGCTCTGCGAGCGCGTGTGGGACAAGCGGATGCGAATTCGAAATCAAGCAAGCAAGCACTGTCACAGTCGGGTTCACCGCGATCGCTCATCCCTCGACGCTGACCCTCTTCAAGGGAGGCAACGGCAAAGGCACCGTCACAAGCCTCCCGCCGCACACAGCCATCGTCTGTAACGCTGCCTGTGAAGAAAACCAAGCCAGCTTCGAAGAAGGCCAGACCATCACACTAGAAGCATCCGCCGAACCAGGCTCAGTATTCGCGGGCTGGATCGGCTGCCGCCACCTCACAGCCACGACCTGCCAAGTCAAACTCGACACCCCCGAAATCGAAACCACCGCCATCTTCATCGAAGGTAAAGAAGGAACCGCTGGTAAAGAAGGCGCGGCTGGTAAAGAAGGCGCGGCTGGTAAAGAAGGCGCGGCTGGTAAAGAAGGCGCGGCTGGTAAAGAAGGCGCGGCTGGTAAAGAAGGCGCGGCTGGTAAAGAAGGCGCGGCTGGTAAAGAAGGCGCGGCTGGTAAAGAAGGCGCGGCTGGTAAAGAAGGCGCGGCTGGTAAAGAAGGGGCGGCTGGTAAAGAAGGCGCGGCTGGTAAAGAAGGTGCTAAAGGCGTGACCGGTGCGCTGGGTAATCCCGGCTTCCCGGGCACCCAGGGCGAACCGGGACCTACCGGTCCCAGCGGCGCGGCTGGAGCGGCTGGTACTCAGGGCGCCAAGGGTGATACAGGCTCCCCCGGCGCAGCAGGCCTCGCCGGCGCGCAGGGCAAGGAAGGCCCTGCCGGCCCAACAGGCAGGGTCACGTGCAAGATCACGCAGAAGGGCAAGACGAAGGCGAAGGTGACGTGCACGGTCAAGTACATCATCTCAGCGAAGTCCTCGGCGTTACCCGACACGCTGCGTTGGGTGCTGGTCGGTCACGGACACGTCGTCGAGCACGGTAAGAGTAGGGGTGCGCCTCGTATCAAGCTCGGATCCTTGCGTCATGGCAGCTACATCCTCTATCTCCAAGGCCAGCACAAAGGAACGGTAATCCATGTCGGCTGACGCAACCACCCATAGCACACGGCGACTACGACTAACACGCTCGCTGGGGGGGAAGGCGCGATCTCAGCGTGGGGATGTCGCGCAGCGGCGGGTATTCTCGCTGCGTCGAGTGGGCACGCTGCTTGTCGTGGTCGGGGTGTTGTTGCTGGCGCCTGCCGTCGCGCAGGCCAATTACGAACAGGTCAAAGAAGGAAGCGAATACCAGCATTTCGGGGCGAGCGGCGAAGCCGAACAGCTGAAGAACGCGACCGCGATCGCGATCAACACGAGCGGTGTGGGTGGTGTTGAACCGGGGAGCTTCTATGTCGTCGGGCTGAATGGCCGGGTGTTGCGTTTTGGGCCTGGTGGTGAAGGCGAAGCGCCGCCGTTTCGTGAAGCCTGGGGCTGGGGCGTCGGCAACGGAGCGAGCGAATATCAGCGTTGCGGGCCGGCACTGGCAACTGACGAAGCCCGGCACACATTCCATACCTGCACGCCGGCCCCTGGCGTGGGGAACTCCGGAGGGGAAGAGAGCGGCCATTTCGAAAACCTGGCGGGTGTCGCGGTCGACCAGTCGACAGGAAACGTCTACATCCTGAACGCAAATAACCAATTCGGCAAAACCCGCAACCATAACATTGTGGAGGTGTTCAGCGCCACTGGGACAGCGGTCGGTGAAGGCTTCGGTGATGCGGGGGTCAAGTCCCCGTTGGAATCAATCGCCAAAGGGCCGGGGAAGATACACGAAGTATCTTCATCGGACGGTGCGATAGCGGTCGATGAAAACGGAGTGGTCTATCTCACCGACGAAGACTACATAGGGGTGGGGAACTCGCAGGCACGGGTGATGAGCTTCAAGCCGCAGAGCCCGGGCGACTACGAACACTACGTTTACGCCGGACAGCAAAACGACATTGTGACCGGCACGGAACAACGGTTCACGCGGTTGGGGTTGGTGGGGTCAAATCGGCTGGTGGCAGCGAGCGCGGGGACGATCCGGGAGTATGCGCTTGGCTCCAGTAGTACGCCGATCTGCAGTTTGGCGGTGAGTGGGCAGCTCTACGCGATGGCGACGAACCAGGTCAACGGGGAAGTATTCTATTTCACTTTCTCCGACCGCAAACTTCGCAGATTGAAGGCGTGTAATGAAGAGACCGGGAAATTTGAAGAAGCGCAGACGGCGCTGAAACCGGCACCGGAAACGAACCAGATATTGGGGTTGGCGGTGAACCCGGGGTTGGCGTGGGGTTCCCTGCGCCCGGCAGGCACCGTGTACGGCGTCGACGCCGTACAACACACCAGTCCGGCTGTTCAGCGTGGGATCGGTGATGTCTTTGCTTTTTCGCAGGCGTTTTCGCCGGAGGTGGTGTCGGAGTCTGTGGCTGATACGAGTACGGTATCGACGACGCTGGAGGCGTCGATCAATGCGCGCAACTTCACCACTACCTATGCGTTTCAGTACTTGAGTGAGGAGGCCTTTGAGGCGAACGAACCGAACGAGCGCCAGGCGCTGACGGTCAGGGCCACGGGTGGTTTGTTGGGTTTGGGTTTTGAAGGGCGCCGGCTGGGGGGCGCTTTCAGCGCTGATCTCAGCACCGGCTCCAAAACCCTCGAAGGCCTTGTAACCGCGAAGGGTCTTGCGGATGTTCATGCTGCCAGCGGCACCGCGAATCTGAGCGGAGCGGTAGGGGAGGGCACGGTCATCTCGGGCTCGAAAACATTGACCGCGGTCACCGCGAGCGAAGGCACTTTCGCGATTGGTCAGACGATCAGCGGCGAAGGCATCCCGTCGGGTACGACGATCGTTACGGTCTCGGGGTCGGAAGTGACCATCTCCGCTGCCGCGACCAAGTCGCTTGCCAACACGCCGGTTCGATCGGGAACCACGACCCTTACCTCGCTTAGCGCTAGTGAAGGTGTTTTCGAAGTCGGCGAGGCGATCTCCGGCACAGGCATACCACAGGGGGCGAGGATCAAGACTGTCGGTGCGAGCGAACTGACGCTCTCTGCACCTACCGAAAAACCTGGTACCGCGGTCGCGATCAGCGCAGGCTCGACCACCCTCACCGGCGAGGTTGCCAGCGAAGGAATCTTCGAAGCTGGAACCACGATCTCCGGTACTGGTATACCGTCCGGTACCACGATCGTCGCGGTGCATCCAGGGTCGCTGGTGATCTCTAACGCCCCGACCCAGTCCGGGTCCGCGGTCGCGATCTCCTCCGATGGTCCAGCGCCCCTGATGGTCGGGGAGAGCATCGAAGGCCCAGGCATCCCCGCCAATACAAAGATCATCGCGACCGAAGCGGGAAAACTGACGCTCTCAACCCCAGCTGAATCCACCGTTTCCGGTGCGCATCTGCGCGCGGGCTTGCCCTTCGACATCGCCGCTGGGGAAGTCCAAAGTGCCTTGGAAGGTCTGTCGAGGATCGGTGAGGGCAACGTCGCTGTCTCTGGTGGCCCTGGTGATGAAACAGGCTCAAGCCCCTATGAGATCGAATTCACCGGCTCGTTTACAAACCAGAACCTCCCCGCGTTGGAAGTGGATGCCTCTGGTCTGAGTGGTGGTCCCGCTACCGCGACCGTTGCCACGCTGCATGACGGTGGTGGAGGTTTCGCTCATGGCGCCCTGGAAGTCCCGGTTGGTGGTGGGGAACTCTCAAGCAACGAAGTTGGTAGCGCCGCTGTCGGTGTCTCCGGTCTTTCGCCGGGCACTGCCTACCGCTATCGGGTGGTAGCCAGCAGCGAATGCGCAGGACCACACGAACCACGCTGCGAAACCGCTGGCGGTACCGCCGCCTTTGATACCTACCCATCCTATGCCGCGGGCCTGCCCGATGGTCGTGCTTATGAGCTGGTCTCCCCGATAAACAAGAATGGCGGGGAGGCCTTCCCAGCCGACCCACGCCTAGGCAGCTGCCAGGAGAACGAAACATGCAAGCCCCCAGGTTCGGCCATCAAAGACGTCTTTCCGATGCAGAGCGCCCCGGACGGTAACGCTGTTGCGTACATGGGGTTCGCTTTCTCGCCCACCGAGGGCGCTGTCTTTGACTCCTATATTTCTCATCGTACCGCGACGGGGTGGCAGACCACGACCATGAGCCCCACCCTGCAGAGCACCAATAGCGGAGGCACCCTCGCTTACGACGAACAACTCGACCAGGGCTTGATCTCCCAGGGGAGCCCGCAGCTTTCTCCGAACGCTCCGGTTGGATACCCCAACTTCTATCTCCAGAACGCCGCGGACCCCACAATTCTTGAACCTATTCTGAGCGTGGCGCCTCCACACGGCCCCCAGATATCTTTTGTCCTCGAATACGCGGGCCACACTCCCGACTTCTCGACACAGCTCTTTGCCGCCAACGACGCGTTGAGCAAAGCGAGTGCCTTCGCTCCCGAACCACCGGACCCCGGGCAGACAGGACGCGACCTCTACGAACTCCACGCCGGAGTACTGGCACCGGTCAACGTGCTGCCCGGCAACACAACCGTCGCGACGGGTGCTGCGTTTGCCTCGGCCTCTCCGGACACTCACGCGATCTCCACCGACGGGCAACGCGTCTACTGGCATGTCGGCTCAACGCTCTACGTCCGCGAAGACGGCGAGAGCACCCGTGAAATCAGGCACCCAGGAAGATTTCTCACTGGATCCGAAAACGGTCTTGAGGTACTGCTCTCAGATGGCTGCCTGTACTCACTACTCACCGAAGCGTGCACCGACCTGACTCAGGGCGAAGGAGGCTTCCAAGGAATCGCAGGGCAAAGCGGAGATCTCTCACATGTCTACTTTGTCGATACAGCAGTCCTCCCTGGTTCGGGTGAAAACGAGCGCCACCAATCAGCAGCAAAGAGCAAGCCGAACCTCTACCTTTACGAAGAAGGTGCCCACGTACGCTTCATTGCCACTGTTGCCGCGTCAGACGGCACCGATTGGGCGCAGGTGCCGGGAGGACGCACCGCGGAGGCAAGTCCAGACGGGCGCTACCTCGCGTTCGGCTCGACCGCGCAGCTGACGGGGTATGACAACGTCGGAGCGTGCACGAAGGAGAGATCTGGCAGTGAAACCATTTTCGTTGAATCTTCCTGTGCCGAGGCCTTTCTCTATGACTCGCGGGGCGGGGAGCTCGCGTGTGTCTCTTGCGATCCGACTGGGGAAGTCCCGCGTGGGAACTCGACGCTGCGATGGATCGCCCAAGCTCCGGAATGGTTGCCCCAACCTCGCTATTTGACGGATGCAGGTCGTTTGGTGTTTGACAGTGGTGACCGGTTGTCGGCGGGGGATTCCAATGGTGATGTCGAAGATGTGTATGAGTATGAGCCGGCTCGTGGTCCTGGTGAGTCGGCTGGTGATACGTGCGAACGGGCCGTGGGTTGTGTGTTGTTGATTTCGCCGGGGACGGGGTCTGCTGACTCGAACTTCCTCGCGATGGATGAAACGGGAGCGAACGTGTTCTTCACGACTCGTGAACGGCTCGTGCCGCAGGACAAGGACGAATTGATAGATGTCTATGATGCTCGCGAAGGCGGCGGTTTCGCTTCGCAGACCGAAACCCAGCGTGTCGAATGTCAGGGCGAAGCGTGCCAGGCCACCCCGACACCGCCGTTGTTCACGACTCCGGGCAGCGCGACGTTCTCCGGACCGGGGAACCTCCTGCAACCACCCCCAGCGGACAGTCCAGCGCCTGCTGTGAAACAGAAGAAGATCGTTAGTAGTAGTGAAGCGCTGGCAAAGAAGTTGCGGGTATGTCGCCGAGATCGCTCCAAGCACAAGCGCGTCACTTGCGAAAAGCGTGCGCGTAAGACAGCACACCGCGCGCGAGCTACCAAGCGCTCTGAGAAGGGAGGCAAGCGATGAGTACGCGAGCAATGTTTGCGACACGCACACGAATCGAGACAGGTGTGCTGGTGTTGTTGGTATGTCTGGTGGTGATGGTCGCGTCGCTTGGTGTTGGTGTTGTCTCTGCGAGCGCGCAGTTTGGTTTCAAGGCGGGTTCGGTGAGCACGACGTTCCAAAATGCTGAAGGTCTTGATGTGGTGCCGCAGGCCTCCTCGCACCCCTATGCTTTTACCCTCGCTTTCAAGCTTAATGTGAATAGTGAAGGCACCAGTGAAGGTGGCGAAATGCGTGATGTCTTGATAGACCTCCCACAGGGTATGTCTGGTGACCCGCTAGCAGTTCCACGCTGCCCCCGCCAGAACTTCGAGGGCGCCAACCCGCAGTGCGCTCCAGAGACCCAGGTCGGGATCGTCAAAGTCAACATCCCCGGTACCGGTCTGGTTGGTGGCCCGATCTATAATCTCGTCCCTCCGCCAGGGATGCCAGCGCAGCTCGGTTTCAGCGCGATCGGGCTGAATGCTTTGCAGAACTTTTCGCTGCTGAGCGAAGCCGGTTACGGTCTGCGCTCGTTTACCGGTGACGTCCCGTTGGAAGTGACCTCGCTTACCGCGACGGTCTGGGGCGTGCCTGCCAACCCCGGCCATGACGCCCTGCGCGGTTCTCAAGCAGCTGCCGGTCACGGCGCGCCGGTAGGGTCGACCGCGCGTGAATTGGCCTTTCTGACTGTGCCCGCGAGTTGCACTGCGCCGATCCTTACCACGATCTCGATCGACTCTAAGCTCAATCCGGGTCATTATGTTTCTGCGACGGCGCAGTCATTGGGTGCGGCTGCTAATCCTTCACCGTTGCTTGGCTGTGGCACGGTACCGTTCAGTCCGAGTGTGGCAGCGCAACCAACGACGCGGAACGCTGGTAGCGCCAGCGGTCTTGACTTCGAACTGTCGCTGGCTGATGAAGGGTTGTTGAATCCTGGTGGTGTCGCTGAAACGCAGCCCTCGAAGGTCGTGGTCGCGCTACCGGAAGGGTTTACCGCCAACCCGTCGTTCGCTGAAGGCATAACGGGCTGCTCAGAAGCGCAATATCAGAGCGAGCAACTCGAAACCCAGCCCGGTGCGGGGTGTCCAGAAACATCGAAGCTGGGGTCCGTGATCGCGAAAACACCTCTGATCGAAGAACCCGTCGAAGGATCCCTCTACTTGGCGGAACCGTATAAGAACAAGTTCGGTTCGCTGCTTGCGATCTATATGGTTCTGCGTGCTCCTGAACGTGGTGTGTTGATCAAGCAGGCCGGGCACGTCGAACCGAACCCCGTCACCGGACAGCTCGTAACGAGCTTCGAAGGGCTACCGCCGTTGCCTTACAGCACCTTCCATCTGCATTTCCGTGAAGGCGCTCGTGCACCGTTGGCGACACCGCCGACATGCGGACAGTTCAAGACTGTGACGGATCTGACGCCGTTTTCCTCCAGTGAACCGGTGGAGCGCGACTCGTTCTTTACGATCGAACACGGCGAGGAAGGCGGTTCCTGTCCTGCCGGCGGCACGCCACCGTTCAGTCCTGGTTTGAGCGCGGGGACAGCGAATAACGCCGCCGGCGCCTACAGTCCCCTCGACCTGCAGATCACGCGTAAAGACGGCGAACAAGAGATCACAGGCTTCACGACACAACTACCGGAAGGATTGACGGCGAACCTGAACGGCATCCCGTTCTGTTCTGAAGCGCAGATCGCGCTCGCGCGCTCAAAGACTGGTGCGGCGGAGGAGACAGAACCCTCATGCCCCGCCGGGAGTCAGATCGGGCATACACAAGTCGGTGTCGGCGTCGGCACAGTGTTGGCTTACGCCCCGGGGAAGCTGTATTTGGGTGGTCCGTTTGAAGGGGCGCCATTCTCCATAGTCTCGATCAGCGCTGCGAAGGTAGGGCCGTTCGATCTCGGGACAGTCGTGGTGCACCTACCACTCGAGGTCGATCCGGTCACTGCGAAAGTGAGTATTCCGCAGGGTCCTTCGGATCAGATCCCGCACATCATCGACGGGATCATCGTCCACGTCCGCGACATCCAAATCCATGTAGACCGCCCGAACTTCACAAGCAATCCCACCAGTTGCGAAAAAACCACGTTCTCAGCAACCGTCTACGGGTCCGGACAAAACTTCTCAAGCCCCGCCGATGATACCCCCGCGAGCGCGAGTAGTCCGTTCCAGCCTGCTGGTTGTGCGAGCCTCGCCTTCAAACCGCAGTTCAGCGCCACGACCTCTGGCAAGGTCTCCAAAGCGGATGGTACGAGCCTGAACGTCAAGCTCACCGCTCCCGCCCAGGGCGCACAGAACGCTGGTCATGAGGAAGCGAACATTCATTACGTCAAAGTCGAACTACCCAAGCAACTACCCTCACGTCTAACAACACTGCAGAAGGCGTGCACCGCCGCACAATTCCACACCAACCCCGCCGGTTGCCCCGCAGCCTCAGTCGTAGGACACGGCAGGGCCATCACGCCGATCCTGCCAGTCCCACTCGAAGGGCCCGCCTACTTCGTCAGTAATGGTGGCGAAGCGTTCCCGAACCTTGTCCTCGTACTACAGGGGTACGGCATCACGATCGACCTCGTCGGTAGCACGTTCATCAGCAAAACAGGGATCACCAGCTCAACGTTCAAGACCGTTCCCGACCAGCCCGTCACCAGCTTCGAACTGATGCTGCCCTCGGGCCCGTATTCGGCGTTGACCGCGATCGGGAACCCCTGCACCCAACACCTGAGCATGCCCACCGAATTCATCGCCCAGAACGGTGTACAGACCAAACAGAACACACCACTCGCCGTCACCGGGTGCCCGAAGGTCAAGGTCCTCACCCGTGCGCAGAAGCTCGCGCTCGCACTGAAGGCCTGCCACAAGAAGCCCAAGGGCAAGAAGCGCCAAGCCTGCGAACGTCAAGCCCGCAAGAAATACGGGCCCCTCAAGAAGACCAAGAACACCAAGAAGAAGTAGCTCCCATCCCCTCGGACGCTCTCCGCAACGCCAACCGCTGCGGTGACCGGCGCCGACAGCGCCGTCGGTGGGAGGAGCTACCGGGTCTCCCCCCAAAGCCCGCCCCCGCGAACTCCCTGCAAATACGCTCGCAACCGTGGTAGGCGCCAAAGGGCGTCCGCTAGACTCCGCCGCGGGCAAGCGCCGGCCGCCGGACACGCTCCTCGAACCGGGGGAGCGACCCCGAAATCCGCGCCCCAGAGCCGAATTCGCGCACATGCGCGGACCGACGCACCCTCCATACCTGACCGATGAGCATCTTCACCTACCTGACAGGCTTCGGCGGCCGCGACATGGCCGTCGACCTCGGCACCGCCAACACCCTCGTCTACGTGCGCGGGCGCGGCATCGTGCTCTCCGAGCCCTCCGTCGTCGCGATCGACTCACGCACCGGCGAAGTCCACGCCGTCGGCATCGAGGCCAAGCGCATGCTCGGGCGCACCCCCGGCACGATCCAAGCCATCCGCCCGCTCAAGGACGGCGTCATCGCCGACTTCGACGTCACCGAGGAGATGCTCCGCCACTTCATCCAGAAGGTCCACCAGAACCGCTTCGCGCACCCCCGCGTCGTCGTCTGCGTGCCCTCCGGCGTCACCGGCGTCGAGAAGCGCGCCGTCGAGGAGGCCTGCCTGTCCGCCGGCGCGCGCACCGCCTACCTGATCGAGGAGCCCATGGCCGCCGCGATCGGCGCCGGGCTGCCCGTCGGCGAGCCCACCGGCTCGATGGTCGTCGACATCGGCGGCGGCACCTCCGAGGTCGCCGTCATCTCGTTGGGTGGCATCGTCGTCTCGCAGTCGATCCGCGTCGGCGGCGACGAGATGGACGAGGCCATCATCAACTACGCCAAGAAGGAGTACAAGCTCCTCATCGGCCAGCAAACAGCCGAGGAGCTCAAGCTCGAGATCGGCTCCGCCTGCCCCATGTCCGAGGAGCTCCAAGCCGAGATCCGCGGGCGCGACATGGTCTCCGGGCTGCCCAAGACCGTCGTGCTCACCAGCGAGGAGATCCGCCAGGCGCTCGAGGAACCGCTCAGCCAGATCATCGAAGCCGTCAAGGAGACCCTCGACCGCACCCCGCCCGAGCTCGCCTCCGACATCATGGACCGCGGCATCATGCTCGCCGGCGGCGGCTCCCTGCTGCAAGGCCTCGACGAGCGCCTGCGTGAGGAGACGCAGATGCCCGCGCACCTCGCCGAATCGCCCCTCACCTGCGTCGCCGTCGGCTCCGGACGCTCGCTGGAGGAGTTCGAGGCCATCCACCGCTCCAACCGCAACTCATCCCGCAACCGAAGACGCCGCTAGCGCGGCGCGTTGCTCTGGTGGCCCGGTTACCCTGTCCCATGAACGCTTCGGAAGGCCCCCACTCGTGTATGACAAGACGGTTCGCCGTCGACGCGCGGTGCTCGCACTGCTCGTCGTGCTCTCCCTCATCCTCCTGACGGCCTACTTCGGCGAGGCCTCCGGCGGGCGCCTGCACTCCGTGCAGCGCGGCTTCCTCACCGTCGTCTCCCCGATCCAGGACGGCGCCAACAAGGCCCTGAAGCCCGTCCGCGACCTCTTCGGCTGGTTCGGCGACACCCTCCACGCCAAAAGCCAGAACGCCGAACTGCGCAAGCAGGTCGCCGCGCTGCGCCGCGAAGTGATCGCCGAGCACGTCGACCAGCAGTCCTACCACCAGCTGCTGGGCATGTTCCACCTCGACAACCAGCTCTCCATCTCCGACTACCGCCCCGTCACCGCCACCGTCATCGGCAAAACGCCCAACATCTGGTACTCCACCGTCACAATCGACAAAGGCACCTCCGCCGGCGTGCAGGTCGAAGACCCCGTCATCAACTCCGAAGGGCTAGTCGGCAAGGTCACCCTCGCCGCCTCCGACGGCGCCCAGGTCAGCCTCATCACCGACAGCTCCATGGGCGTCTCCGCCCGCATCGGCTCATCTTCTGCCACCGGCATCGTGCAGCCCAAGGTCGGCGACCCCAACGACCTGCTGCTCCAGTACCTCCCCGGCGGCACCGTCGCGCTCAAGGGCGAATACGTCTACACCTCCGGCACCGTCGCAAGCCCCGACGACTCCCTCTACCCGCGCGGCATCCCCATCGGGCAGGTCACCTCCGTCGACGAAGAAAGCGCCTACGAGTCCGTCAACGTCCACCCGCTCGCCAACCTCCGCAACCTCGACGTCGTCCAAGTCCTAACCGCCGGCGCCGGCTCACAGCCCGCGAGGCTCAGCAGCGTGCTCTCCAACATCCCCGCCGGAGGGCACCAGGGCACCGAAGCCGAAGCCGCCTCCGCCGGGCAGCTCGCATCCACGGGAGCCGGCTAGTGGACCAACAGGCCGTCTCCGGTGGGCTGATCGCGCGCATCGCCGCGCTCTCGCTCGTAGTCGTCTTCTTCCAAGCCGGCGTCGTCTCCGAGGTCTCCGTGTTCGGCGTCACCGTCGATCTCTCCCCTTTGCTGGTCGCCTTCATCGGCCTGCTCTGCGGCTCCACCGTCGGCGCCGCCGCCGGCTTCGCCGTCGGCCTGCTCGTCGATCTCGCGCTCATCCAGACGCTCGGGCTCACCTCGCTTGTGTTCACGCTCGTCGGCTACTGGTGCGGGCGCCTGCGCGAGCTGCGCGACCCCCAGGCCGCGCTCACACCATTGCTCGTCGGCGCCGCCGCCACCGCCGGCGCGCTCGTGGCCTACTCGCTGATGGAGTTCATGCTCGGCGTCGACGCCCCCGTCAGCCTCGAGCTCCTGCGCCAGATCGTCCTCGGCGTGCTCGTCAACACGATCGTCGCCCTGCCCATGTGGATACTCGTGCGCCGCTGCCTCATCGGCGGGCTGCCCGACGATCCCCGCCGTCGACGCCGCCGCGCCTACACCACCGGTGGCCTCAGTCCACTGTCGAGGTCCTAAGCGCGGTGCGGACATGAGCGCGATCGAAGGCTTTCGCCCCGGCGACTCCGGTGGAGGCGGCGGCTCGTCCGCGAGGTCATCGGGTGGGCGGATGCCCCCCGTCGCACCGCAGATGGCCTTCCGCGTGGCGATCCTCGGCGGAATCGCCCTCGTCATGTTCGGCGTGATCTTCTTCCGCCTCTGGTACCTGCAGGTGCTCACCGGCGAACGCTACGTCCAGCAAGCCGCCCTCAACAGCGTCCGCGACCTCCCGATCGCCGCCCCGCGCGGGCAGATCTTCGACCGCGAAGGTCGCCCCATCGCCGCCAGCACCGTCGCCAATGCCGTGCAGATCGTGCCCTCCGCGCTGCCGCCCGCCGGTCCTGCCCGCATCGCGCTCTACCGCCGCCTCGGGGGACTGCTCGGGATGAGCGCCCAGCACGTGCAGGCGCTCGTCATCAAGGGCCGCACCGCGCTGCCCTACGCGCCCGTCGTCATCAAGACCGACGCCGGCCGCGGCGTCCTCACCGTCCTCGCCGAGCGCCAAGACGAGTTTCCCGGCGTCATCCAGCAGCCCGTCTCGATCCGCTCCTACCCCTATGGGGAAATGGCCGCGCAGGCGCTCGGCTACGTTGGACGGATCACCGAACCGGAGCTGAAGAAGCGCGCGTTTCAGGGTGTTCAGCAGGGCGCCGTCGTCGGTCAGGAAGGGCTCGAGTACTACTACGACCGCTACCTGCGCGGCGTCGAAGGCGTGCAGCGCGTGCAGGTCAACTCCGCCGGCTACCCCGAACCCACACGTCTGCAGCCGACTCCTCCCAAGGCCGGCTACAGCCTCAAGGTCACGCTCGATCTTGGCCTGCAGCGCGAGGCCGAAAAAGCGCTGCTGCAGGGGATCGAAAACGCCCGCGCCGGCGGCAAACCCGCGACCGCCGGCGCCTTCACCGCACTGAACCCGCTCAACGGCGAAGTCCTCGCGATCGGCTCCTACCCCAGCTTCGATCCCAACAAGTTCGCCAAACCGCTCACCCAGCGCGAATTCTCAGAACTCGAGGGCACCGTAGCCGGCTCCTCCGGCGAAGAAGTCCCCGCGCGACTCACCGACCGCGCCGTCAACGGCGCTTATCCAACCGGCTCCACCTTCAAGCCCTTCACCGCCATGGGCGCCTTGGAACAAGGCGTCATCAACCCCACCGAGGGACTCGGCGCCGGCCAGTGCATCCACGTCTCCACCGAGCAGTTCTGCAACGCCGGCAAGGCCGACTACGGCCCTGTCGGCCTCGTCGAAGCGCTGAAGGTCTCCTCCGACACCTACTTCTTCGAAGTCGGCGAGCTCGCCAACCACTACCACGAAGTGATCCAGAACATGGCCCGCCGGCTCGGTATCGGCCACCCCACCGGGATCGACCTCCCCAGCGAGATCGAAGGCACGATCCCCGACCCCGCCTGGCGCGCCAAACAGAACCACCTGCAGGAACGCTGCGAACACCAGCGCCACCACGGCGCCTGCGACATCGTCGCCGAAGTCAGGCCCTGGAGCGTCGGCGACAACATGGATCTCGCCGTCGGCCAGGGCGACCTCCTGACCTCGCCCCTGCAGATGGCCGTCGCCTACTCCACGCTCGCCAACGCCTACATGCACGGCGGCTACGGCGCCGTCGTGCGCCCGCACCTCGGCAAGGAGATCGACGAATCCGACGGCGGCCTCGTGCAGACGCTCAACTTTCCGCCCGCCCGCCACGTGCACCTGAACTACTCAGACCTCAGCCTCGTCATGGAAGGCATCCACGAGGCCGCCAGCCAGGCCGGCGGCACCTCCGCCGACGTCTGGAGCGGCTGGAACCAGTCACAGCACCCCGTCTACGGCAAGACCGGCACGGCCGAACACGCCGGCAAGGAAGACCAGTCCTGGTACATGTGCCTCGTCGGCGACCCCCAGCGCCCGATCGTGATCGCCGTCACCGTCGAACAGGGCGGTTTCGGCGCCGAAACCGCCGCGCCGATCGCACGCCTGATCGCCTCCAAGTGGTTCGGCAAGCCCGAGCAGTTCGTCTCCGGAACCTCCAAGACCTTCTAACGCCCGCGATGAGCACACTCAGCCCGATCAAAGCCACCGAGCCGCCCACGAGCGCCGCCAAGGCCGGCTCCACGCCGCTCGCTCTGCGCCTGCCGCTGGACCCGCTGCTGACGCTGTCGGTGATCGGCCTCGCGATCGCCTCCGTCATGACCCTCGGCGCCGCCACCCACAACGCCGTGCCCGGCAACCCCAACTACTACGTCGACCGCCAGGCGATCTATCTCGTCGTCGGCGCCGTGCTGATGCTCGTCCTCGCACGTATCGACTACGCCCGCTGGCGGCCGCTTCGCAATGGCATCTACGCGCTGCTGATCCTCAGCATCCTCGCCGTGCTCGGCGCCGGACACTCCGTCAAAGGCGCCCAGCGCGCGATCAGCCTGCCGTTCTTCTCCTTCCAGGCCTCCGAGGTCGGCAAGGTGCTGCTGATCCTCGCCCTCTCCGCCTTCGTCGTCGACCGCGCCCGCCGCCTGCGCGAGCGCGACACCACCGCACGCGTGATGCTCGCCGCGCTCATCCCCGCGATGCTCGTCATCGCCCAGCCCGACCTCGGCTCAGGCCTCGTCTACATGACGATCGCCTTCGTGCTGCTGCTCGTCGCCGGCACGCCCGGCCGCCAGCTCGGCGGGCTCGTCGCGCTCGTATGCGTGTCCCTGACGGTCGTGCTCGTCGTGGCGCCCGCGGTCGGCGTCCACGCGCTCAAGTCCTACCAGAGCGAACGCCTCACGGCCTTCCTGCACCCCTCCTCCAACTTCCAGGAGATCAAGGAAAAAGAAGCCAAGACCGGCGAACCCGACCCCGCCTACCAGCTCGCCGAGTCGAAGATAGCGATCGGCTCAGGCCAGAAGACCGGACGCGGGTCCGACTCCACCCAGCTCACCGGCAACTACCTGCCCGAGGATCACACCGACTTCGTCTTCGCCGCCGTCGGCGAGCAGTACGGGTTCGTCGGCGCCGGTCTCGTGCTGTGCCTGTACGCGCTCTTGATCTGGCGTACCCTGCGCATCCTCGCGATGTCCAAGGATCTCTTCGGATCGCTACTGGCCGCCGGGGTAGCGGCTATGCTGATGTTTCAAGTGTTCGTAAACGTGGGAATGACCATCGGGATCATGCCCATCACCGGCGTCACGCTGCCCCTGATGAGCTATGGCGGCTCGTCGGTGATCGCAACCCTTCTGGCCGTAGGTCTGCTGCAGTCAATCTACGTCCGGGCGCGCGCCTCAGCCGCGCTGAAGGGCCGCGTGCCACTTTACTAATTATGCCAATGATAAGACTGGATCGAAAAATTGAAAAAGCAAGTGCTTGTCAGCGTCGACCGCGCGGAGACGCGCGTCGCGCTGCTGGAGGCGACCGGAACACCGGGCGCCGCAAAGTCTTCCTCGACCCGCGCCCGCAAGGGCTCAGGCAAACCCGGGGCCGGCTACCGGATAGCTGAGCTCTACATCGAGCGCCGTGGAGGGCGCTCGATCGTCGGCAACATCTACAAGGGCAAGGTCGACAACGTCCTGCCCGGCCTCGAGGCCGCGTTCGTCGACATCGGCCTGGAGAAGAACGGCTTCCTGCACGTCGACGAGATCGTGCTCCCCGGCGTCGAGGTCGGCCGCCGCGGGCGCGGCGGCGGGCAGAAGATCTCAGAGCTGCTCAAGCCCGGGCAGGAGATCGTCGTGCAGGTCATCAAGGATCCCCTCAAGACCAAGGGCGCGCGCCTGTCGATGGAGCTGACGATCGCCGGCCGCTACATGGTCTACGCCCCCACCGGCGAGGGCATCGGCGTCTCCCGGCGCCTGGAGGACAAAGAGCGCGAGCGGCTGCGCCGCCAGACCGCCAAACTCGACCTCGGCGGCGGCGGAGCGATCGTCCGCACCGCCGCCCACGGCGCCAAACGCGAGGACTTCGAACGCGAGCTCAAGTACCTGCACAAGCTCCACGAGGTGCTCGTCAAACGCGTCAACGACACTCAGGCGCCCGACCTCGTCTTCCAGGAGGCCGACCTGTCCGTGCGCGTCGTGCGCGACATCTTCTCCGAGCACTTCGAGCGCGCGATCGTCGACGACGAGCAGCAGCACCACCGGCTCGTCTCCTTCTTCGCCCGCACCGCCCCCGAGCTCGTCGAGCGCGTCGAGCTGTGGGAGGAGGAGGAGGATCGAAAGCCCCTGTTCGAGGCCTACGGCGTCGACACCGCGATCGAAGGCGTCATGTCCCGGCGCGTCGATCTGCCCAGCGGCGGCTACCTGATCGTCGACTACGCCGAGGCGCTCACCGTGATCGACGTCAACTCCGGCAGCTTCATCGGCCGCGGCAAAGGCGCGGCGCTCGAGGACACGATCACCAAGACCAACCTCGAGGCCGCCGAGGAGGTCGTCAACCAGCTGCGCCTGCGCGACATCGGCGGGATCATCGTGATCGACTTCATCGACATGGCCCGCGCGCGCAACCGCGACGCGGTCATGAAGACGCTGCGCAAGACCCTCGACGAGGACCGCACGAAGACCTTCACCGCCGAGATCTCAAAGCTCGGCCTCGTCGAGATGACCCGCCAGAACGTCACCGAGGGCGTGCGAGAGATCATGAGCCGACCCTGCCCCACATGCGAGGGCGAGGGCACGATCAAGAGCGAGGAGACGATCGCGATCGAGTTCGAGCGCCGCCTGCGCGACCTCGCCGGCGAGCACCCCGACGCCGACGCGTTGCTCGTGCAGATGAACCCGCGCGTATCCACCCAGTTCACCGGCCACGGCTCGCGCGTGCTGCATGCGCTCGAGGCCCAGACCGGCAAGTCGTTCCTGTTCGAGGGCTCCGAGGGCCTCACGCTCGACCACTTCGCGATCACCTTCGCCGGCACCCGTGAAGAAGTCGAGGAGCGCGCCCTGCCCTTCCGCCAGGGCGACGAGGTGCTCGTCGAGATCGTCGAGCCGCACATGTACGACGTCGACGACGCCGTCGCCAAAATCGACGGCTACATCATCTCGATCGCCGGCGCCGCGCCCCACGTCGGCGAGAAGCGGATGGTGCGCATCGACCAGGTCGGGCGCACCGCCGCCAGCGCGCTGCTGCTGGACGAGGCCGGCGAGGTCGTCGTGCCGGCCCCGCGCCCGCCCGCACCGGTCAAACGCAAACCGCGCAAACGCGCCGCCGCCAAAGCCGGCACCAAACCCGACAGCGAGGGCACGCCCTCGAACGTCCTCAAGCAGCCCGCGACGTCCGTCGAGCCCGCCGCGCAGTCTGCCGACACGGCGCCCGAGTCCGACACCGCCGGGGAGAGCGCATCATCCGGCGAGCCCGCCGAGGGCGGCGAGGATGGCGTACAATCCAAACCTCGGCGTCGTGGCCGCAGGGGCGGGCGACGCCGTTCGGCTGCCAAGGCCAAGGCCGAGGCGGGCACGGAGTCATAGCACCCCATTGAAAGGCAGCGGCGGAACCGGCATGTATGCGATCGTGAAGACAGGCGGCAAGCAGTACCGCGTAGAGCGCGGCCAGCGGCTGCTGGTCGAGCGCCTGCCCGCCGCCGAGGGCGAGACCATCGCGCTCGAGCCGATCCTCTACCGCTCCGAGGAGACCGTCTTCGACAAGACCGGCCTCGCGAAGGTCAAGGTCAGCGCGCGCATCATCGCCCACGAGCGCGGCGAGAAGCTGCGCGTGTTCAAGTTCAAGCCCAAGCGCGGCTACAAGCGGCGCAACGGGCATCGCCAGGAGCTGACCCGGATCGAGGTCACCGAGCTGGCGATGGGCGCCGGTTCGCGCGCCAAAGCCGCCAAAGACAGCGAGGCTCCGGCCAAGGCGAGCGCCGCGTCGGCGGGCACGAAGCCCGCCGCGGAGAAAGCCGCGCCTGCGAAAGCGGCCGCCGTCAAACCCGCAGCCGCCAAAAAAGCCCCGGCGAAACCGAAAAAAGCCGTGAGCAAGGAGACCGACGATGGCTCATAAGAAGGGGCTCGGATCGAGCCGCAACGGGCGCGACTCGAACGCCCAGCGTCTCGGAGTGAAGACCTTCGCCGGTCAGACCGTCACCGGCGGAGAGATCATCGTGCGCCAGCGCGGCACCAAATTCAAGCCCGGCGCCGGCGTCGGCATCGGCAAGGACGACACGCTCTACGCGCGCGCCGCCGGCACCGTGCAGTTCACCACCGGGCGGCGCGGGCGCGTCGTCAGCGTGCTCGCCGCCGACGAGAGCTCTACCTAGGTCAGCTCACGCAGCGTCGAGCTGGATCTGGCCTTCGGAGACCTCGAACTCGGCGCGCTGTTCAGGGTCGTCTGGGAAGATCGCAACGCGCACGATGTGTTGACCCTCGGGGCCGAACGCACCGCGATCCTCAAGGACCACAGCGGGGAAGAGATCGCGCACAATACGGACGTTGACGTGCTTGCCAATCTCGAACCAGTCTGCGAACTCGAGGGCGCTTTGTGTTGGTGGCATAGCGATCTTCACGGTATCACCAGGGCCGGGAGCTGCGAGAGCGTCTCGGCGGCGCTCGTGTTCCAGTCAGAGAGAGCGGGAGATTGCATGCGAAAGACCGTAGCCAGCGCTTCGGACCCCTGTCCCGTGACCAGGCGCTTTAGCTAGGCCACGCGATGCACGACCGCGCGCGAATCCACGTCCGAGCCGGCGCGGGCGGCGACGGCTGCATGAGCTTTCGCCGCGAAGCCAAGGTGCCGCGCGGCGGACCCGACGGCGGCGACGGCGGGCGCGGGGGAGAGGTCGTGCTCGTCTGCGACTCCTCCCTGCGCGACCTGCACTCCTTCCGGCGCCGCGCCCAGTACCACGCCGGCCGCGGCGGGCACGGCCAGGGCGCGCTCAAGCACGGCGCCGACGGCGAGACCCTCATGATCCGCGTGCCCCCCGGCACCGAAGCCCGCGGCGCCGGGGAGGGCGAGGGCGATGACCTGGAGGGGCGGCGCTGGGAGCTGCTCGCCCACGGCCAGCGCGCCACGATCGCGCGCGGCGGCTCCGGCGGGCGCGGCAACAAGCGCTTCGCCACCCCCACGCGTCAAGCGCCCCGCTTCGCCGAGCGCGGTCTCACCGGCGAGGAGGGCTGGATCGAGCTGCAGCTGCGCCTGCTCGCCGACGTCGGCCTCGTGGGCATGCCCAACGCCGGCAAGTCATCGCTGCTATCGCGTCTCACCCGCGCCGCGCCGAAGATCGCCAGCTATCCCTTCACCACCCTCTCCCCAGTGCTTGGGGTGCTCGAAGACGAGCACGAGCGCCGCCAGCTGATCGTCGCCGACATCCCCGGGCTGATCGAAGGGGCAAGCGAAGGGGCAGGGCTCGGACACGACTTCCTCGCCCACGTCGAGCGCACGCGCCTGCTCGTACACGTGCTCGACATCGCCCCCGAGCTCTCCGGCGCGCAGGACGCCGACCCGGTCGCCAACCACGCCGCGATCGAGCACGAGCTGGCCGCGCACGACGAGCGCCTCGCGCGCCTGCCGCGCGTGCTCGTGCTCTCCAAGGTCGACCTCGTCACGCCCGAGCGCGCGCAGGCGGCCGTCGCGGAGTGGCAGGAGCGGTTGGGACCCGGCGTGCCCGTGCTCAGCACCTCCAGCGCAACGCGCGCGGGTATACGCGAGCTGGGCGAGCTGCTGCTGCGGATCGTGCCCGACACCGCGCCTGAGACCGAGCGTGGGGGTGGGCGAGAGCGCGAGGGCGAGGCCGGCGATCCTGGCGGCTCGATGTCCACCGGTGCGCTCGAGGAGGAGATCGCCGAGCACATGGTCTTCCGTCCGGGCGCGCGCGACGGTGGGCGCGGCTATGTCGTCGAGCGGCTTGGTCCGGGCTCCTTCGCCGTCGACGGCCGCGGCGTCGAGCGGCTGCTGAGCCGCTACGACGTCGAGAACGAAGACGCCCTCGCCTACGTCGAGGAACGCCTGCGCCGCATCGGTGTGCTCGACGCGCTGCAGCGCGAGGGGTTCGTCGCGGGGGATGAGGTGCGCATCGCCGGGGTCCTCTTCGAGTTGGATTCAGAGGCGACGGCATGATCTGCTTGAATACAAAGAGATGCATGCAAAGGGATACGCGGGCGGAGAACATAAACAACCCTTAGGTTATAATGTGGCCATGTCCGAAGCGGCGGCTCTACTCAAGAACGCGCGGCGTCAAGCTGGTCTCACGCAGGCTGGTCTTGCCCGCCGCATGGGCGTCAGCCAGGCAGCCGTCGCCAAGCTGGAGCGGCCAGGGGCGAATCCCACCTTTGCGACGCTGGATGACACTTTGCGTAGCACTGGCCGACGTCTTGTGCTCACCACAGAGCCACTGCTGTCAGGTATCGACGAGACTCTGGTGGTCGAGCAGCTCAGATTGACTCCCGACCAGAGACTTGCCCAATTGGAAGGCATGTTCGACTGGGGTCGTGAACTCTCATTGGCGGGAGCCAGGGCTCGTGGCGAATCTGCCTGATTCCTACCATCCGGCAGCGCTGGTCCAGGCGCTCGTCGATGGAAACGTCGACTTCGTGGTTATTGGTGGTGTGGCGGTCGTCCTGCAGGCGATGCCACGCTTCACCAAGGATCTCGACATCTGCTACTCGACCTCGAAAGACAATCTCGATGCGCTCGGCAGCGTGCTCGTGGCCTTGAAAGCACGACTACGCGGCATACCCGAGGACGTGCCGTTCGTCCCCGACGCTCGTGCACTGCGTCAGACTCAGATCCTGTGTTTGACGACGCCCGTGGGCGATATCGATTTGCTGGCCAGTCCGGAGGGCGCCCCCACCTATAGGACTCTAAGCCGCCGTGCCGACATCATGGAGCTCGCAGGCCTGAGTGTTCGCATTGCATCCATTGACGACATGCTTGCCATGAAGCGCGCCGCAGGCCGTCCGCAGGATCTGGTTGACATCGAATCGCTCGAAATCGCCCGACGACGCCTGCGGTCGAACCCGATCAAGCGGTGAACGCATCTGAAAAGTGGCTGGCCGCCAGCTCCGTCAGGGGCCGAGCATTTGTCGGATGGCTTGGAGTGAAACCATGAGCGTGTCGGGTGCGAGGTCTGCAGGCTCGAATCCGAAGGCGCGGTAGAACGATGCGGCGTGCTCGTCGATGGCATCGACCGTTACTGCGCGAATCGCCATCTCATCAGAGGCTCGCAGCACGCGCTGGAGTGCGTCGAGCAGGAGGCTGCGGCCCACGCCAACGCCCTGATGCGGTATGGCGACCGCGAGGCGGGCAAGGAGCGCGACGGGGACCGGGAAGTGCCGTGAAAGTCCTCGCCGTACGCCGGCGGTTGCCTGCTCGTGCTCGACCTGGGCGGCGACGAGCGTGTAGTAGCCGGCGACTTTGCCATCCGGCTCGGTAGTCACGAATGTGCGAGCGGCGTCGCGGCGCTGACTCTGGCCGGCGTAGGCACGCAACCAGTGGTTCAGGGTGTCCTCGCCACAGTCGAACGCCTCGACGAGATGTACTCCACGGTCGAACGCGGTGGTAGCGGTGAGCCGCGACGTCACGCTTCGGGCAGGACACTCGGCTTCTCGGTGAGCCGGCGCAGGCCCCGTTCAGCGTCGGGGGAAGGCTGCTCCAGTGCGGTGAGGAACCGCTGCGCAGCCTCCTCGTCGACGATGTAGCGCGTTCGCTCCGCGAGCGTGCGCTCGGCCTCACGCCGCGCGGCTTGACGCACGAACTCGCTCAGGGTCTCGCCCTTGACGGTCGCCGCAGCCTGCTCGATGTTGCGCTCCTCCTCGGTGATCCGAATCTCGATCCTGCGTGTCTTGGTCGTCGTACTTGGCTCCATCCTCGTAGTGTACGGCATTCGTACGGACAGGCCCAATCTTGCGGTCTTGCGGTACTTGGCATGGCCGACACCCGTACTCGGGTCGCACGATCACTGAGCGGATTGGGAGCACTTCCCGCTCCTGGGACCAGCCCTGACCGGACGCTGGGAGGGCTTCCGCTTTCTCCTGGGACCTTGGCGGTGGCTGCTCCTCGTGTACGTATTCATCGAGTCCGAGGATCGAGTCGTCGTCACCACCATCCAGGACGCACGCTCATGGACAGCCGCCACCATCGCGAAATGAATCTCTCAAACTATCGTAAGATCTGACATCTGATACGCTTGTCGTCAGAGCATGTCGCAAGCCAGAACGCTAATCGTGCCGATCGCCCTCGTAGCGCTCCTGTGCGTGTTTGCTCTGCCCGCCGGCGCTCAGGCGCCAAGCGGACCACAGGCCGGCTGTCCGCCGGTCACACCAACTCCCATGCCCGTTCCTGCGCCGTCGAATCCGACAGCAACGGATGTCTACCATCCCGCACCCGAAGCGCTGCTCGCCTGCGTCGGCGCGACGCCTGTCACGGGAATGATCTTCGCGCACTGGTTCACCATCGCCGAACGAAGCGCGTCGCCTACAGGACGAGCCCACCCTGCCGGTCTCCTGCAGGAGGTCATGGGCTTCCTCATCTCATCCGATTGGATAATCGGGGAGGCTCAGGAACTGCACATCGTCGTTACGGATGCAAAGGTTCGTCGCACTTTCGACCACATTCGCCACCAACAGTTCCCGCACACACGCGAATTCACCAAGTTCCTGGAATCAAGCGGCCAGACCGTGGAAGACCTACTGCTGCGCGTGCGCCTGAATCTGCTCACCTCGCGAATGCTCGCGCACGCCTCCAAGCATGGCGGTCTGAGTCCCTTTGTGCGTCACTTTCGGAAACGGTGGCTCAAACGCACCTCCTGCCAAAAAGCGTACAAGGTGTCCGACTGCGGAGGGGATCTGAACTCCGCGTAATCGTTTGCAAACGCGATCTCCAACCTACGGGATCAGCGGGAGCCCTCTGACCCGGATACGGTCTGGCTCAAAGACAACGATGCTGCCCTGGACAAGGTCGTGGTCGATCGTCGCGAGATTGGCGATCAGCATCTCTGATTGCCGCTCGGGTCGTCGCTGCGTGCCGTGGCGAAACAACACGACTGAGGGCGATCGCTCTCGGCGCAATGCGAGCAGCATTCCGAAATCCGTGTCTGCGGAAACGACCACGCGTTGCTCTTGCTGTGCGCGATCGAGGACCTCATCGTCGCTGGCTGCCTGCAGTCCGTAGTCGCGCACGTGCATCGCGTCGTGTCCGGCTGCGTTGAGTCGCTCGGCGACGGTCGGCGAGAGCGCGTTGTCGATCAGGAACTTCACGCGGAGGCAGCAAGCGGGAGCTCGCGCTCTCGGACGGCCTCCGCGGCGTAGCGCATCGCCTCGCGAATGTCCTCAGTTTCCAGGTCGGGGTACGCGGCGAGTATTTCTGCGTCGCCCATGCTGTCGGCAAGCATCCCAACCACCGTCGCGACCGGGATCCGCAGACCGCGAATGCACGGAACGCCGTCCATCTGATCTCCTCGCACTGTGATTCTCGTGAAGCTCATCAGCTCTAGCTTACCGTGCGTTCAGGTCTGTCGGTACCCTTGTGGACGATGTCCGGGGTCTCAGCACTTACGCCGCGACGAGCAGTTGATATAGCGCCTGCAAGAGGTGCGCCTATCGCTATCGCCACAATGCTCGGCAGTCCGAGCATGAACAAGGTGACAACAAAGATACCGAGAATCAGTACGGCGACTACCGCGTGGCTGCCTCCTATTAGTCTTCTACGCTGATATCTAGTCATCGACAGCGCTCATATCTTCACCGTATATCTTCGACGATGACAACAGTATTGCCTCAAAAGAGCAACATCCACTGGACCTTCCTCGGCCAGGTCGAGCGCGGACAGCGCAACCTGAGCCTCCACAACCTGCTCAAGCTCGCCGCGGGCCTGGGGGTCGATCCGGGTGAGCTCGTCGAGGGACTGCGCCCGCCGGAGGACGACGTCGCCGGCGATGACGATTCATCCGCCCGCGACACACCGCATGCCGGCGAACCTTCCCCGCCCGCTCCGCTCTGAACGGGACCGGATGGATCTGTGTGGACCGCCCGATCCAGGTGGGCGTCACTGCGCCCGCTGACGCCGGGCCTCAGCTCGCCCCACCCCTCCACGACCTAGCGCGTACATGCCACCCGCATAACGACCGTCTACGCTGCGTACCGCCATGAAACGCGTCGTCATCAAGCTCGGCTCCTCCGTCGTCGCCGACGCCGAGGGTGAGCTGCGCGAGGACGCGCTCGCGCGTGTGTGCGAGGTCGCCGCCGAGCTTCACCGCGGCGGCGACGAGGCGATCCTCGTGACGAGCGGAGCGATCGCGCGGGGGATGCGCACGATGGGCCTGCCCCAACGTCCGAGCGCGGTCGGCGAACTGCAGGCCGCCAGCGCGGTCGGTCAGGGCAAGCTATATCGCGTCTACGACGAGTTGCTGCGCGAACGCGGCGTCACCAGCGCACAGGTGCTGCTGACGTTCTTCGACATGTCCGCCCGGACCCACTACCTGAACGCGCGTCAGACGCTCGCAACGTTGCTGAGCTGGCGGGTGCTGCCGGTGATCAACGAGAACGACACCACCGCCACCGACGAGATCTCCTTCGGCGACAACGACTTCCTCGCCGCCCAGGTCGCCGTGCTGATCGGCGCCGAGGAGCTGATCCTGCTGACCGACATCGACGGCCTCTTCACCGCCGATCCACGCCTGCGCCCCGACGCGCGGCTGATCGACGACGTCAGCGAGTTCGCGGCCCTCGACGAGCTCGACATTGGCCACACCACCTCTCCGCTGGGCTCCGGTGGGATGCGCTCCAAGGTCGTCGCCGCCGACATGGCCACCGCCGCCGGGATCGCCACGACGATCTGCAACGGCCTCGACGCCGACGCGCTGCGCACTGTGCTCGCGGGCGGGCGCGCCGGGACGCGCTTCGCTCCCCGCGAGGCCCGCTACTCATCCTTCAAGCTCTGGCTCAAGTACGCCAAGCCCTCGCTCGGCAGGCTCCTCGTCGACCAGGGCGCCGCGCGCGCGGTGCGCGAGAGCAGCGCGAGCCTGCTCCCGGTTGGCGTCATCGACGTCCAGGGCGAATTCGACGCCGGGGACGCTGTCGACATCATCGAACGCGATCACTCGGCCGGGGGGCGGCTGAGGCCCGTGGGGAAGGGCATCTGCAACTACTCCGCCCCCGAGCTGCTCCAGGTCAAGGGCCTGCAGTCCGCGGCCGTGCGCGAGCTCTTGCCGCGTGCGACCGACGAGGCCGTGCATCGCGACTATCTGGTGCTCGACTAGTCCTATCCCGGCTCGACCAACCCCTACCCTGTAGAGCCATGGCCACAGCACTCACCTCATCGGTCGCCGATACCTGCCGCGCCGCCCGACGCGCCGCCCGCGAGCTGGCGCAGATCGACAGTGCGCGCAAGGACGCCGCCCTGTCCGCGATCGCGCAGGCGCTGATCGAGCGCAGCGACGAGATCCTCGCCGCCAACGCCCTGGACATGGAGCTCGGGCGCGAGGCGGGTATCGGCGACGCTCTGCTCGACAGACTCGCTCTCGACCCCTCCAGGATCTCCGCGATCGCGCGCGCCGTGCAGGACATCGTCGCCCTCCCCGATCCCGTCGGCGAGATCGTCGAGGGCCGACGCCTGCCCAACGGGCTTGACATCCAGCGCGTGCGCGTGCCCCTGGGCGTCGTCGCGGTCGTCTACGAGGCTCGCCCCAACGTCACGATCGACGCGACCGCGCTGTGCGTGAAGTCGGGCAACGCGATCGTCCTGCGCGGATCCTCCACCGCGGCTCACTCCAACGCCGCGCTCGCGCAGATCGCCGCGCAGGCCGCCGTCGCCGCGGGCCTGCCCGATGGCTGCATCGGCCTCGTCTCCGGCGGCGGGCGCGAGGAGCTCGCGCAGCTGGCGAGCCAGAACGACACCGTCGATCTGATCATCCCCCGCGGCGGGGAGGGTCTGAAGGCGGCCCTGCAAGAGGTCGCGACCGTGCCCGTGATCTACGCCGCGTCAGGCAACTGCCACATCTACGTCGACGCCACCGCCGACCCTACACAGGCGCAGGCGATCGTCCTGAACGCCAAGACCCAGCGACCGGGGGTCTGCAACGCGCTCGAGACGCTGCTCATACACGAGGCCGTGCTCACCGATCTGCTGCCCGGCTTGCTCGCCGCGCTCGGCGAAGCGGGCGTGCTCGTCCGCGCCGACGAGCGCGTGCGCGCGCTCGCTGACATCCTCTCCGAGGAAGGCGTGCTGGGGGAGGGGGCTCGCACGCTCACCATCGAACCCGCCACCGAGGAGGATTGGGCCAGCGAGTACCTCGCGCTGACCCTCGCCATCGGCGTCGTCGACTCCACACGGGAGGCGATCGAGCACATCTCGCGCTACGGCTCCGGGCATTCCGAGGCGATCCTCACCCGCGACACCGACGCTGCGCGCGCTTTCCAGCTGGGCGTTGACGCGGCCTGCGTGTATGTGAACGCCTCGACCCGCTTCACCGACGGGGGGGAGTTCGGGATGGGCGCCGAGATCGGCAACTCCACGCAAAAGCTCCACGCCCGCGGGCCGATCGGACTGCGCGAGCTGTGCACGTACAAGTACCTCATCAGCGGCGACGGACACATCCGCGGCTGAACGCCCCGTGAAGCGCATCGGCATTCTCGGCGGGACGTTCAATCCGCCGCACCTCGGGCATCTCGCGCTGGCGCGCCACGCACGCACTCAGCTGGACCTCGAGAAGGTGCTGCTGATGCCCGCCAACCTCGCGCCCAACAAGCCCGCGGTCAAAGACGACCCGGGTCCCGAGCACCGCCTGCGGATGTGTCGACTCGCGGTCGCCGAGGAGTCCGGTGTCGATACCTCGGCGCTCGAGATCGAACGTGGAGGAACGTCCTATACCGTGGTTACCGTGCAGGCCATCCATGACGCCCATCCCGACGCCGAGCTGACGCTGATCGTGGGAGCCGACACCGCGCGCACGTTGCCGGACTGGCGCGAACCCGCGCGACTGCTCGAGATGACCGCGCGGGTGGCGGTCGCCCAGCGCGATGATCTAAATCTGGACGAGACCAAGGCCGCGCTGGAGCCCCTGCTGGCGCCGTCTGCTGCGGGAGCAGATCCCGGACAGCGCCTGACCGCGCTGCGGATGGATCCAGTCGCCGTCTCTTCCTCGCTTGTACGACGGCGGGTCGCCGCGGGGGAATCGGTCCTCGAGCTGGTCGGGGACCGCGTCGCCGACTACATCGCCAAGCAAGGTCTCTATCGCGCGCAGAGCCCCGCGACGAGCGCCGGCGGTGGTGCGGCGTGAGTGCCGAGGAGCCACGCTCGGGCGAGCTGCTCGCGGAGATCGCACGTTATGCCGCCGACAAGAAGGCCGGGGAGGTGCTCGAGCTCGACCTGCGCGAAGTGCTCGGCTACACCGACTGGTTTCTGATCTGCACCGGCAACACCGAGCGTCAGACCAAAGCGATCCACGACGGGATCCTCGAAGGCTGCAAGCGCGAGCATGGCGCGCTGCCGCGCCGCGTCGAGGGCTTCAGCCGCGGGGATTGGATCCTGATGGACTACCTCGACGTCGTCGTGCACATCTTCACGCCCGCCACGCGCGAGTACTACCGGCTGGAGCAGCTCTGGGGCGAGGCGCCCGCGCGCAGCGCGGCCGGCGGCGAGGCGTAAGGGCGGAGGTTCTCCTGAGCGCCGGCGCGCGAGGAGCGGGGATCCGCGCCGGCTCCCTCGGGGTGCCGCAGGAGCTGGAAACAGTTCCCAACATCTGTCCATTTTCTGTTGATTAGATTTTCCCTTCGAGGTAGGGTCGCGCGGACAGCGCCCCGCGGTGAGCGCGGTGCGCACTCTGGAGGGAGATCAAGATGACCTGCACCACGACTGCCCGCGGCGTCCAGGCGAAGGGCGGCGTCAGCGCGCTGCTTCTCGCCGCGCTGCTGGCCTTGGCCCTGGCATGCGGCCTCGGCGCTCTCACCGCAGCACCGGCGCACGCCGAAGGACCCGGCGAAGGCTCGCCCTGGGTTGCGAGCCTCGGCGACTCCTACATCTCCGGCGAGGCCGGACGGTGGGCCGGGAACACCAACGGAAGCTCCTCGAAAACCGATGCGCTCGGTGAAACCGCCTACTACGACAACTCCGGCCACACCGCCGAACTGATCCCCGGCTGCCACCGCTCGCAATCGGCCGAGGTCTACATCGGCGGTGGCGTAAGCGGCGAGAACCTCGCGTGCTCGGGCGCGAAGACCTCCTCGTTCACCTCCGAAGGAGACTTCAAGCCTGGCCTCGACTTCTACAACTCAGGCGGGCACGAAGGTCAGGCGCTGATGCTCGAGCACTTCGCCGCCAGTCACAACGTGAAGCTCGTCGCGATCTCGATCGGCGGCAACAACTACAACTTCGCCTCGATCGTGCAGACCTGCATCGAGGACTTCCTGCTGACGCCGGAATGGTGGCCGTCCTACTGCAAGAACAGCTCCTCGGTGCTCGAAAACTTCACCTCGTCGAACATCACCGCCCAGACCAACGCGGTCAAGGGCGGGATCGAAAACGTCGCCAAAGCGATGAGCGAAGCCGGCTACACCACCAGCCAGTACACGATCCTGCTGCAGGACTACCCCTCGCCGATCCCCAACGGCTCCGGGTTCCGCTACGCCCAGAGCGGCTACACCCGCCAGGAAGTCGGCGGCTGCGGGTTCTGGAACGAAGACGCCAACTGGGCCAACTCCTACGCGCTGCCCACGATCGACAGCTCCGTGTTCGGCGCCGGTGAAAAAACAGGTCTGACGAACATCAAGTACATGCAGCTCTCCTCGGCCTTCAACGGTCGGCGGCTGTGCGAAAAAGGCGTCGGCCTGCTCGAAGAAGAGGGCCTCTCCTCCTGGAAATCCTCAGGCGCCGTCGACAAAACGGAGTGGATCAACCAGGTTCGCACCGTCACCGGCCTGTTCCCGCCGTATGAAATCCAGGAAGACCTGCACCCGAACTACTGGGCGCAGCTGGCGCTGCGCAACTGCGTCACGCAGGCCTACAACTCCGGCACGCCCAAGGGCGGCACCTGCAGCATCTCCGGCACCGGCCTGAACGCGGCCGGCGAGCCGAACATGTCGCTGCACTGAGGTCCTAAGAGGTCTCGGGCCGATTCGACCCATCCCAAGAGGCCAGTGCGGGCCTCGCGGGATGGGTCCTATCCCGCCGGGACCGTCCCGGTTTGGGATCGGGCGCCACGCACCGGGGCGGCGGACGAGACTGTCTCGTCCGCCGCTGTCCCGACGCGAGCGAGCGCGGGCGTGCGCCCGACGGCGAGCAGTGAGACTCCCGCGAGCAGGCTGGCCGCGAGCATGAACCTCCAGCCGCCGGCGAAGTCCGCAGCGCTCTGCGGCGTGCCGAGCACGGCGATCACGATCGCGAATCCCAGCGCCGAGCCGAGCTGGCGACCGGTCGTCTGCACCGCGATTCCCGTCGCCAATCGCGCCGGCGGCAGCGTCGCCGCGACCGCGCCGGTCAGGGAGGGGATCACGAGGCCCACGCCGACACCGCCGATCAGCATGCCCGGCAGGAACGCCGAGACGTAGTCCGGTGTGGAGTCCAGATGTCCAAGCCACCAGACGCCGCCGAGCGCAAACAGGACGGTCCCGAGCGCGCCGACGCGTCCGGCGCCGAAACGCGCGCCGAGGCGCGCCCCGGGGATCGCCATGAGCGCGGCCATAGCCGGGCCGGGGGAGATCATCAGCCCGGCCGTCAGGATCGGCTCTCGCCACACGCCCGTGAGGAACAGCACGCTGGCGAGCAGCATCCCCGCGAAGCCCGCGAAGAACAGCAGCGACGCGAGCGTCGCGGCGCTGAACGCGCGGACCCGCAGCAGCTCGGGCTCGACGATCGGGGCGGGATGGGTGAGGATGCGCCGCGCGAGCAGCGCCAGCAGGACGAGCGAGCACGCCAGCAGTGAGACCGTCGCGGCGCTCGCCCAGCCCCAGCTTTCGCCCTGCACGATCGCGACGGTCAGGGTGGCCACCGCGGCGGTGAGCATCATCGCGCCGAGGACGTCGGCGCGCTCGGCGTCGGGATGGCGGATCTCTCGCAGCACGCGCCGCCCGGCGATCAGGCCGGCGATGCCGACGGGAACGTTGACGACGAACACCCAGCGCCATCCGGCCTGCACGAGCAGACCCCCGAGGGGAGGGCCGGCGGCCGCGGCGATCCCTCCCACCGCAGCCCACGCGCCGATCGCGATGTGGCGCTGCTCGGCTCCGAACTCCGGCAGCAGCAGACCAAGCGAGGCCGGCATCAGCAGCGCCGCGCCCAGCCCTTGAGCCGCACGCGCTCCCACGAGCACCGGAATCGACGGGGCGGCCGCGCAGGCGGCCGAGGCGGCGACGAACAGGCCGACGCCGAGCAGGAACGCGCGCCTGCGCCCGAACCCGTCGGACCAGCGTCCGGCGGCGATCAGGAACGCCGCGAACACGATCGTGTATGCGTTCAGGATCCACGACAGCGACGCCAGGCTCGTGTCCGGGAAGTCGGTGTGGATCTGCGGGAACGCGATGTTGACGATGAACACGTCGAGGCCGGCCATGAACACGCCTACGACCACCACCATCAGGACCTTCCATCTGCGTGCCATCACTCACTCGCTCCTCTCGCGCCGGGCGGCGGGAGACCTCCCCCGGCAGGTAAGTTGCATGAAAAGACTTATTCGGCAGGACTCTAGACGATTGCGTTTCGTCATGCAACTAAGTGGTGATATCGTGCTGCTGGGATGCTTGGGTCTGACTACGGCAATCAGAACTGCTCGATCGCTCGCACGCTGGAGCTGGTCGGCGAGCGCTGGACGTTCCTCGTGTTGCGCGACGTGTTCCTCGGAGTGCGCCGCTTCGATGCGCTGCAGCGCGACCTGGGCGTGGCTCGCAACGTGCTCTCCGCGCGCCTGGAGCGGCTCGTCGCCGAGGACATCCTCACGAAGGTCCCCTACAGCGAACGTCCCCTGCGCTACGAGTATCGGCTGACCGACAAGGGCCTGGACCTGTGGCCGATCGTCGTCGAGCTCCTGCACTGGGGCGACCGCCATGCCGCGCCCGGCGGTCCGCCGGTGCTCCTGCGCCACAAGGGCTGCGGCGGCGAGCTCGGCGAGCGGCGCATCTGCTCGCGCTGCGGCGAGCCGCTGGGCGCCCGCGACGTGCGCGCCGAGCCGGGCCCAGGGGCCCGCGACATGCGTGCCGATCCGGCGCCTGGCGCGGCGCGCGAGCCTCTCGCCGAAAGCGTCTGACCGCTACTCAGGCGTGTGCCGCGGGTTCTATGGGTAGACGACAGCTGTACGGCCGGAGCTCACGGCGCCCAGACGGGTGCGGACCCGGCGGACACCAACCCCGTCGAACCCACAAGGAGCTATCGCATGCGCACAATCGGACGTATCCATCGAATGCGCAGAACGTCTGCCTGTCTGGTCCTGCTCGGCCTGGCCGCCCTCGTTCTGCCGGCCGTGTCATCAGCGTCCACCTCCACCTGCAGCACCGCGGGCCCCTGCCCGACGGTGACGCTGATCGCGAAAGCGGTTCCGATCAAGGGCTTCCCGGGCACCGGCAACAAACTCGGCGCCGGCGCGGCGCTCGAAGCGAAATACACCCTCAAAGGCACCGAATCGACCGGCGGCGTCGTCTCGCAGATCACCCACGTCAACTTCGCCCTGCCGGCCGGCACGAAGATCAACCCGAAGGGCTTCGTGACCTGCACACCGGCGACGCTTGAAAACATCGGTCCGAGCGGCTGCCCGAAGAAGTCCCAGGCCAGCCCCGTCGGCACCGCCGGCGTGGTCGATCCGATCGGCGGCGAACTCGTCAAAGAGAACGCGACGTTGCAGGCGTTCTTCGCACCCGGCGGCGGTCTGCAGTTCTACGCCAACGCCGCCTCGCCGATCTCCGCGCAGCTGCTTGTCGCCAAGGGGCCGATCGTCAACGCGAAAGCGCCCTACGGCCCCGAGCTGAACGCCGCGGTCGAACTGGTGCAGTCGGTTCCCGGCGCTCCTCCGGTGTCGACCGAATCCATCAACATCAAGGTTGGCGCCGCGTACAAGAAGGGCAAGAAGACGATCTCCTACGGCACGCTGCCGACGAAGTGCCCGAAAGGCGGCTTCCCGGTGAAGTCCGAAATCACCTTCGCCACCGGCGCGACGGTGACCTCGCTGTACAAGGCGCCCTGCCCCAAGAAGTAGCCGCCTGCCACATCCCGGGCCGTCGCGCCGAGGGTCGCGACGGCCTGTGGCTTTCAGGGTGGACCTTGGCGGATAGGACAGGTCGCGCCTTGCAGCTTGCGAAGATGGCTGGATGAGCGCCACGGCGTCCTCATCCGGCCATCGTCCGAACCTCAACCCGGTGCTCCGCGACGGTGAGCGAGTCACGCCGCTGGAGCTGTTCTTCGATCTCGTGTTCGTGCTTGCGCTGACGCAGTGCACGACGTTGATCGCGCGCGATCCGACCTGGAAGGGGATGCTCGAGGGCCTGCTCGTGCTCGGCGTGCTGTGGTGGTCCTGGTGCGGGTATGCGTGGCTGACGAGCGTCGTCGATCCCGAGGAGGGCGCCGTGCGCCTGGTGATGTTCGCCGCGATGGCCGCGTTCCTTGTGTGCGCGCTGTGCGTGCCGGGCGCGTTTCACTCCGAGGCGCTGCTGTTCGCCTGCGCGTACGGCGCGGTACGCGCAGCGCACATCGCCCTGTTCATGCTCGCCAGTCGCGACGACGAGGCGCTGCGACATTCTGTTCTCGGTCTAGCCGCCAGCACTGCGCTCGGCGTAGGGCTGCTGGTCCTTGCCGCATTCACCTCGGGGGCGCTGCAACTGGGGCTGTGGTGTCTGGCGATCCTGCTCGACATGGGTGGTCCGCTGCTGTTCGGGATCGAAGGCTGGAAGCTCGTGCCCGGGCACTTCGCCGAGCGCCATGGGCTGATCGTGCTGATCGCTCTAGGTGAGTCGATCGTCGCGATCGGGGTCGGTGCGCGCGCCACGATCGGCGCGGGCGTCGTGACGGCCGCGGTGCTGGGCGTGGTCGTGGCCGCGGCGCTGTGGTGGGCCTACTTCGACGTCGTCGCGATCGTCGCCGCACGGCGTCTGGCCCGAGCGCGAGAGGGGCGCGAGCGCAATCAGATCGCGCGCGACTCCTACTCCTACCTGCACCTGCCGATGGTCGCCGGCATCGCCCTGATCGCCGTCGGGATGAAGCGCACACTGATCGAGGTCGACGATCCGCTGCACCTGGTCGCGGCGGCCGCCCTGTTGGGCGGAGCCGCCATGTATCTGCTCGCGCACGTGGCCTTTCGCCTGCGCAACATGCACACGCTCAACCGCCGGCGCCTACTGTGCGCGATCGTGCTGCTCGCGCTGCTGCCGCTCGGAGCGGTGCTGCCGGCGCTCGCGACGCTCGCGATCCTCGCTGCGCTGCTCGTCGTGTTGATCGCCTACGAGGCGCTGCGCTACGCCGACGTACGCGACCGCGTCCGCCACCAGCTCGCGCGTGAACCGCTGCCGAGCACCGAGGCCGAGAGTTAGGTTCTTAGCGGTCGTAGCCGTCGATCGCGCGCACCGACAGCCACGTCAGCACGAGGCCCGTGACGAGGATCACACCGCAGCAGATCGCGAGCTTGTCGATCACCCAGCCTTCGAGCACGAGCGAGCGCAGCCCTTCGATCACGTAGCTGACGGGGTTGGCTCGCGCCAGCGCCTCCATCAGCGGGGTGAGCAGTTCGAAGGGCACGAAATTCGGGGTCAGGAAGAGCAGCGGGAAGAACACGAGGAAGCTCGCGTTCGTGGCCTGGACATTGCGCGTGTGCAGCGCCACGAGCATGCCGATGCCCGCGTAGGCGACGCCCCACAGCGCCGCCAGCAGCACCAGTACGATCGCGCCGAGGACACCGCTGCGCATCTGCATCCCGAATGCCAGTGCCACGAGCAGCACGAGCGTCGCCACGGCCAGGCCACGCACGAGATCGGCGGCCAGGCGCCCGAAGATGATCGACGAGCGCCGGATCGGGGCCACGAGCAGCTTGTCGAAGTAGCCGAGGTCGATCTCGGTCACGAGCGCCAGTCCCGAAGTCGCGGTGCAGACGGCGAACATCAGCGAGACGGGCACCTGAAAGCCGACATAGCCCTGTCCGTGCAGGAACGGCGTGCTCGAAGGGAACGTCTTTGAGATCTGCCCGATGTTGACCGCGAGAAAGAACAGCGGGATGAACAGCGTCGGCACCGTCGCCGCGGGCAGGCGGATCACTTCGCGCACAGCGCGACGGCCGAGCAGCAGCACCTCGGTCATGCGGCCACCTCCTCGTTGCTTTCCCCGCGCTCGCCCTCCAGCCTCCTGCCGGTTGCACGCAGGAAGACGTCGTCGAGGGAGGGCCGCGCGACCGACAGCGCTCCCACCCGGATCCGAGCGCTGTCGAGACGTCGCACGATCTCCGCGATCGAGCCGGGGCCGTCCTCCAGGTACAGCGCCAACGCGCCCGAGCCGGCGACGACGCGGTCGAGTCCGTCGAGCTCCCCAATCGCGGCCTGTGTCGCGGCCAGGTCGGCGCCGTCCAGCTCGACCGATACGACATCGTGGCCGAGCTGTGACTTGAGTGCCTCGGGCGTGCCCTGAGCGACGATCCGACCGTCGTCGATGATCGCCACGCGATCGCACAGCTGGTCGGCCTCCTCCAGGTACTGCGTGGTGAGAAAGACCGTCGTCCCCTGCGCGTTGATGCGGCGCACCTCCTCCCAGATCGTCAGCCGCGAAGCGGGATCCAGGCCGGTGGTGGGCTCGTCCAGGAACAGCACGTCGGGCGAGTGCACGAGCGCGCTGGCGAGATCCAGCCGGCGCTTCATCCCGCCCGAGTAGGTGTTCGTGCGCCGCTGCGCCGCGTCGGTGAGACCGACCAGCTCGAGCAGCTCTTGGGTCCGTGCCTGGGCCCGAGCGCCGAGGATCCCGTAGAGCCCGCACTGCAATTCCAGTAGCTCGCGCCCGGTCTGCAGTGGGTCAAGGCCGATCTCCTGCAGCGCCACGCCGATCCGCCGGCGCACGGCGGCCGGGTCGGCGAGCACGTCGAGCTCGTCGACCCGCGCGCTGCCCGAAGTGGGTGGCAGCAGCGTGCATAGCATGCGCACGGTCGTCGTCTTGCCGGCGCCGTTGGGTCCGAGGAAGCCGAAGATCTCGCCCTGCTGCACCTCCAGGTCGATCCCGCGAACGGCCTCGACCCCGCCCTTGAAGGTTCGCCGCAGAGCGCTGGCCACGATCGCTGCGCTCATCGCTGCGGCTCCGTTGCGTCCACCGTTTCGTCGACCGTTTCGTCGACCGTTTCGCGCTCATGCTCTGGAGCGGGCTCGGCCTCGAGTAGCTCGTGCTTGCTCGCGGCCGTCTGCGAGTGCAGCTCGTTGGGCCACCAGAAGTGAAAGCCGCGGATCGCGGCGAGTGTCGGCACGATCCTTGTAGCGAGGATGTTGGCGGCGAGCAGCACGCCGAGGGCGACCGCCAGACCGATCTCCTCCAGCAGCTGGATGCCCGTCAAAAGCAGCGAAGCGAACGTGCCCGCGAGGATCAGACCCGCCGCCGAGACAGCCGGCGCCCCGTGGACGATCGCCAGGCGCGCCGCCTGGCGCGGCGGGAGCCCGGCTTTGAACTCCTCGCGCAGGCGCGAGGCGATCAGGATGTTGTAGTCCGTGCCGATCGCCATCACGAATAGGTAGACGATGATCGGGATCGTGAAGTCCAGGCCGGCGAAGCCGGCGCCGTCCAGGAACACGAGCACGATCGTTCCCAGCGTCGCCGCATAGGTAAGAACCACGCCGATCAGCAGGTACAGCGGGCCGAGCAGCGCCTGCAGCAGCAGCGCGAGGATCACGGCCACGATCGCGAGCGCCAGCGGGAAGACGTGCTTCATGTCTTTGCGCAGCGCCGTCTGCACGTCGACGAGCTGAGAGGTCGTCCCGCCGACGAGCACGCTCGCGCCGGGAATCGAGCCGTTGGCGGTTTCGCGCACCGGTCCGCGCACGTTGTCGATCGCCTCGATCGAGTAGGGATCGTCGGTCAGGATCACCTGGAACTCGGCGGCCTTGCCGTCCTGGTTGTACTGGATCGGCAGCACGCTCGCGACGCCCTTTGTCTTCGACAGCTTCGCGGCCAGCTGGCTGATCTGCTGACGGTCGACCTTCTGCGAAGAGGTCACGAACACCTGGGTCGGACCCAAGAAGCCCGGCGGGAACGCGGTGGCCATCTCGTTGTAGGCCTGCTGTGAGAGCGTCGAAGAGGGAAGCTCGGCGAGCTGGTTGTAGGTCGTTTTGTAGCCGAGCGTGCCGAGCGCCAGCCCGATCAGCACGGCGGCGCACACCGACAGCACCATCGCAGGGCGCCTTGAGACCATCGCGCCGATCCGCTCCGAGCGCGTGCGATGGTTGGCGTCGTCGGAGGGGGCTTGGGCGGGCTGGGCCAGAACAGCCGCAAACCCAGGAGGCTCATGATCGCCGGCGCGAGCGTCAGCGCCGCGAGCAGCATCAGCGCGACACCCACGATCAGGCCAGGGGCGAGCGTGCGCAGCGACTCCAGGCTCGCGACGAGCAACGCGGCGAACGCCGCGATGACGGTCGCGGCGGCGGAGGCGATCACCACACCCACGCGGCTGACCGCCGTGTCGAGCGCCCTCAGCGGCGCCTCGCCCTTGGCGACGTGCTCGCGATGTCGGAACAGCAGGAAGACCATGTAGTCGGTGCCGACGCCGAACATCACCACCAGCAGCAGCGGCGCGAGCTCCGGCCCGACCTGGAAGTTCAGCAAGTCGGCGAGCAGTGCGGTGATGCTCTGCGCAACCTCGTGGACGGCGCCGATGACGACGATCGGCAGCAATGCGATCAGTGGGCTGCGGAACACGAGCCCGCAGCAGCGCCAAGATCAGCACGACCGTCGCGATCCCGATCACGATCTCCGCGTTTTCATACGCGGTGGTCGAGTCGACGCTGATCGCCGCGTTGCCTGTCAGCTGGCCGCGCAGACCCGAGCCGGCCAGGAAGCTGTCGGTCCGTTCGCGCACGCTCGGCACGGCTCCGTTGGGGCCGGGATCGCCGGCCTGCCCGTCGAACACGACCTGGACGAGCTGCACCTTCTTGTTTTCAGACAGATATGAGGGCGAGGTGCTCACCGAGCCACCGCCGGGATGTGATCGGCGGCGAGCGAGCCCGCGAGCGCCGCGACCTTCGACTGGTCGGCTGCGCTCAGCGCGCCGCCGTCGTGCGCGCTGACGACGATCAGCCCGCTCGCCTGAGCCAGCGGCGGGAAGTACTGTTCGGCCGCTTCCAGCGCCTTCACCGACTGGTAGGTGCTCGGTAGGAAGGAGGAGTTGTTGTTCGAGGTGTAGGTGCTCAGATCCGGCGCCAGCCCGACGATGACCGCGCCCAGCACCACCCACGCGGCGATGACCCGCCACGGGTGTGCGATCACGAGCTTGCTGATCCGCTTGAACACCGTTCTTTCTCTCTCCGTTCCCGAAGGACTCGACGACGCGCAGGAGTGTTACAGGTGCTCCGGGCGCACGTCACGCAGAGGCGTCGGGCGCCACCAGCCGCTCGATCATCTCCACGATCGCCGCTTCGACCTGCTCGACCTCGAGGCCGATGTCGCGTCGCAGGATCTTCCACACGTACACGTCGCACAGGGCCACCAGTTGCGCCAGGCGCAATTCGCGTGCGCGCGGGGGCAGGGTTGCGAGCTGCGGCTCGAATGTACGCAGAACCCACTCTTCGTGAACCTCGCGGCCGAAGTCGACCGCGCGCATGATCGGGTTGCCGCCGCGCTCGCCGCCCATCACGCGCGTCATCGCATCTCGATAGGGGAGCATGCGCACGACCATGTCTCCGTAGCGCTCGTAGTGGCGGATCAGGTTGGTCACCGCGCCGTGGATGTCGCCGATCGGGGCCTCGTTGCGTTCCTTGACGACGAGCGAGCTCGTGCGGCGGATGACAGCGTCGAGCAGTCCCTGCTTGGAGCCGAAATGGCGCAGCGCCGTCTGCTTGCTGACGCCCGCGCGACCGGCCACGGACTTCGAGCGAGGCCTGCGTCCAGTTGTCTCGCTCGACCTCCTCGGTGGCGGCCTGCAACAGCGTCTCGCGCGTTTTCTCCTGGGACTTGGCGCGCGCGACCTGCTTGTAGGCGCGCTGTGGGGACTCCCCTCGTGCCATCTGCGACCGTCAGTCTTGCAGGGCGAGCGAGGCCGGCACGGAGCTCGCGAACCAGCCGGGCACGGCGAGGATCGCGAGCGCCGTGCCCGTCATCAGCGCGAGGCTCTCGATCGCGGTCAGCGCAGTGACGGAGTAGACGACGGGGAAGTTGATCGTCTGCGCCAGAGCACGGTCGGCGAGCTGCTGACCGTAGAGGCCGAAGATCGCCCCCGTCAGGCAACCGACGCCCAGCAACAAAAGGCTCTCCAGCAGGATCGTGTGCCATAGGTCGGCGCGCGGCAGCCCCTCCAGCTTGAGCTTGGCCAGGCGTGGGCGGCGCTGCCAGATCATCGCGCCCATCGCCGCGGCCATCGCGAGCACCGCGACGATCGGGATCAGCGTTGCGATCTGGGTCAGACGTGCGAGCGCCTGACGGCTGAGCGCGCTCTGGCGCCGCGCGTGCAGTGCCGCGCTCTGCACGGCCAGGGCCGAGTGCGGGCCGAGGGCGCGCCGGATGCCGAGCACGGCCTGCGTCGGCGAGACGCCGGGGTCGAGCAGGATTCCGTAGGCGCTTGCGTCAGTGGTTCCCCATCCCCGCGCGTAGTCGTCGGCGTTCATCACGACCGCGCCCGGCGCCCAGCCGATGTTCGTGGAGAGCGCCGCGATGCGCAGCGTCCGTGGGATGGGAGTGGGCAGCGTCAGCGCCTGGCCGATGTGCAGGTGGTGTTCGGTGGCGATCGCCTCGGAGATGACCATCCAACCGCCTGCGCGCACGCGTTCTTCGGCTTGGCGCAGGTTCCCACGCACGAGCTGGGTCGCCGGCAGCAGCGGCCTTGCCTGGGCGGGCGGCGCCATCACGAGCACGCGCCGATCGCCGAAGTCGAGCAGCCCGCTGCGATACAGGCGTACGGCTCGAACCCCGGCGACGTGTTCGAGCTTGGAGCGATCGACCGGTGCGAAGGGTGTGGTGTTGAGCAGGTTGTAGGAGCCGGCGGGGGAGACCCAGACCTCGGCCGAGGCGTTCATGTCCTGGGCGGCGTTTTCGAGGCCGTGCAGCAGATCGCCGTGGGCGCCCTGGATCGCGACGCTGCCGAAGATCGCGATCGCCCCCGTCGCTGCGATTGCGACCGCGCGGGCGCCGGCGGAGCCCAGCTCCATCGTGGCGATGTGCGGGACCACGCCTGTGATCAGGCGGGCGAGCTTCCCGACGAGCGCGAGCGTGGAGCCCAGCGCGAAGGGCAGTACGAGCAGCAGTGCCGCCACGAGCAGGACCATGCCGGGAATCGCCGCGTCGGGGGCCGCGAGCAGGATCGCGGTGGCGGCGAGCAGACACACCACGCCGAGCACGCCCGCGCGCGCGGGCGTGCGAGCGGAAACCTTGTGTCCGCCCTGTTCCTCGCCCTCGCCCTGGTGCAGTCCGAGCGCCGCGAGGGGATCCCGCGAGAGGATGTCGCGCAGTGGCGTGAGCACCGCCACGATCGCCGCGCCCATCCCTCCGGCGATCGCGAACGCGACGCTCTGCCAGCTGACGAACCGCTCCGAGCCGACGGCAAAGGCCAGAGAGAGAAAGGCTGGGTTCGAGTGCAGCACGTGGATCGAGAGCTCCTCGCCCAGCACCAGCCCGAGTGCGCAGGCGATCAACCCGAGCACGACCGCGTCGAGCAGCAACACCGCGATCACCGTTCGCGGCGTGTAGCCGTCGCGGCGCAGATCGACGACCAGGCGGCGGCGCTGGGGGACGGTGAGCAGCACGGCGTTGAACGCGAACAGGAACCCCACGAGCGCGCTGATCGCGGAGAACAGGGCAGTCGACTGGTTGCTCGCCGCCGCCGCCTTGGCGAACAGTCGTTCTTCGTAGTCGATCGCCTCGACGTTCAGGCGCCCGGCCGCCAGGTGCGTGAGCGCGGAGCGCACGCGTGCCTGTGCGCCGGCGGCGGGCTGTATGAGGATGCGGCTCACGCGGGCGCCCAGGCCGGTCAGTTCCTGCGCGAAGGACAGTGGGACGATCGCCACCGAGCTGTTGACGAGCGCGCCGATCTGACTTGCATGCAGTTGCGAATAGAGCGGCGCTTCGGCTGTGCGCCCGTCGATCTTCAGCAGCGCTTCCTGGCCGAAGCGGGTCACGCCGATGGTGTGCGCGAGCGGAGCGGGAAGCACCACCGCGCCGATGCCGCCGAATGGCCGCAGCTGCGTGCCGCGCACGAGCGAGCCGCCGAGTGCGGAGAGGCTCGTGTCGGCGCCGAGGAGCTGCACCGAGGAGCTGCCGCGCGGGCCGCTTGCCTGGGCTCCGGCTTCGAGCACCGGCGCGGCGACCTGAACGCCGGGGATCGCGCGTACGCGTTTAAGCGTCGCCGCGGGAAAGCCGTGTGGGTCGCGCGCCAGCAGCTGCAGCGTGGCGTTACCGGCGATCCCGCGGGAGAGTTGCGAGACGGAGCTCTGCAGGCTCGAGTTGGCGACCTGCGAGGCGAACAGCAACGCGACCCCGGCGGCGATCCCGACGATCGCAAAGCACTCCTGCCAGAAGCGCGCGCGCAGGCGCACGCGATACAGGTGCAGGGCGTTCAGTGGGCTCATCGACCCGCATACACGTCGTGGTTGGGGGCGTACTCGTCGAGCTGTCCATCGCGCAGCGCGAGCACCCGATCGGCGTACTCGGCGGCCATCGGGTCGTGGCTGACGATCACCGCCGCGACCTCGCGTTCGCGGCTCAGCTCGCGCAGCAGCTCGAGCACCTCCCGCCCGCGGCGGCTGTCGAGGCTTCCGGTCGGCTCGTCCGCGAGTAGCAGGCGCGGACCGGTGGAGAGCGCTCGCGCGATCATCACGCGCTGGCGCTCGCCCATCGACAGCGTCTCCGCGCGATGGCTCATGCGCTCGCCCAGGCCCAGACGCGCGAGCAGCGGCGCGATCTCACGCCGGGCCTCGCGCCAGCGCCGCGTCTTCAGCAGCTTCAGCGTCGCGTTGTCGATCGCGCTCACGCCCGGAAGCAGGTCGAAGCTCTGGCGGATGAACCCCAGTTCGGCGAGCCTGAAGTGCGAGGCCTCGTGCTCTGAGAGGGTCGAGATGTCGCGTTCGCCGATCAGGATCTCGCCGGCGCTCGGCTCGAGCAGCATCGCGATCATCAGCAGCAGGGTCGTCTTGCCCGAGCCGCTGGGCCCGTACAACGCAACCGTTTCCCCTGGGGCGACGGTCAGCGATACGCCGTCCACCGCCCGCACCGGCTCGCCGCCCACCGCTGGGTAGTGCTTGACGAGGTTACGCAGCTCTAGCACCCGATAGCTCGATTCAATGCTCGAGTGTGCGCCGGAGGCGATCTCCGGCGCCGCTCATCAGTCCGAGACCCGGCCGCTCACGTGCACGGTGATCGCGTCGCGGTCCGATTCCGCGATCGTGCCGCTGAAGCTCAGTCCCGTGCCGTGGACGTGCGCGTAGCCGCCGGTGCCGCGGTTGATCGACATCGAGCCGGAGAAGCTCGCGAGCGTGCTCGAACGGTGGTAGCTCGCGTTGCCGTTGCCCGAGAAGGAGGCGCCGTGCGCGTAGATGTTGACTTCGGCCGTCACGCGCGTGTTGGAGACCGCCGTCAGGTGTACGTAGATCGTGCCCACGACCGTGCCCGTGGCCGAGCCCTGCTCGTTCAGGGTAAAACCGTGTTTGCTCGTCAGGTGCAGCCGACCGGTCTCGTTCAGCGAGATCGTCCGCGCCCCGTGCGCGCTCGGCGGCGAGGGTGCGCGCTCGGCGGCGGGGCGCTCGCCGGCGCTGAGGGGAGCGAACGCGCCCAGCGCGAGCAGGCTCACGGCCAGGGCCGCGAGAGCGCGGGTGGGTGTCCTCGATCCGCTCATGCCGGGCAGGGGGTCGTGGCGAGCGCCTGGCCGACCGTGCCGTCGGCGTAGTCGAATTCGGCGGCGAACGGGAACCCGCCCGGCGGGCAGCTCGAGGGCGTGAGCACCGCGTTGGCTGCGTGCCCTGAGTGCCGCGAGCTCGCGCCGATCGTCAGGGTGAAGTCCGCGATCGAGGCGTTGGGCTCGAACATCAGCGTGGGTATCGGGGGGATCGACATCACGAGCTCTTCCCCATACGGGGGGCTCGCCGGGAGCACGCTCCCGCGCAGCACCTTGCGTTCGTCGATCGGCGTGTAGCCCTGGGCGAGGATCTCGAACGTCGGCTGCAGGTTGTTCGGCGGGCCGAGGAACGCCCACAGTTCGGCTTCCTCGGTGATGTTTTCGGTGCCCGCGTGGACCTCCACGAGCGCGTGCCCGCTGCCGAGCCTCGAGCCGGCGGGGCAGCTCTTCGGGCCGCGCGCGCGCAGGCGGGCGGCGCTGCAGCTGCTCAGATGGGGGATATCGAGCGTCATCCCGGCGGGCAGACGCACGATCGACTTGCTGAGGGGGGCGGCCACGCCGAACTGGGTGCCCGAGAGGTGCATGGTGACGGTGAGGGCGACCTTGGCGTGCAGCCGGTTGGGGGACACGGCGGGCGCGATCGAGGCGAAGTTTTCGCCGTGCGCGGTCCCCGCCAGCCCGGCGCAGATGCTCAGCGCGACGATCATCGTTCGCGCCACTCCCAGGGCGCCGATGGAGCGAGTGCCGGCGATGTCGATCTGCGGGAAGTACATCTGCTATGAAGTATGTCGCCTCGACGGGTGATCGCGTGGAGCTTCGCCCACGACCGTACGGGCGATCGACGGTCCCTCCATTTCACGTTACCAAGAGTAACACGAATCTTCGGGCGCGTCAACCCATACTGTCTCGTGGTCGCGCACGATCCCGACCGGGGGCGTGTTCAGCTTGTCTGCAGGCTGCTTCGCCACGGACGACCCATCTGGATCGAAGCCGTCCTGGGCGGGTGGCTCGCTGACCAGCACGAGCGTGGCTTCCTCGGCCGCGGCTGCGCGCAGCGCGCCGTGCATCACCGAGCGGTCGACGATCGTGGTGGGGAGGGTGTCGACCCCGATCGCGGCGGCCATCCGCGTGAGCCGCTCGCGCGCGGCGTGGGGCGCGAAGGGCGCCGATTCGGGCACGACCAGGACAGGGCGCACGACGCCGCCGTCGGCCCGTGCCAGACCCAACGCGGTCGTGAGCGCGCCCTGCGCGAGCTCGGGATCGCCGATGCCGACGACCACGCGCTTGCCCAGTGGCTGCGGGCCGTGATCGTGCGTGGGCATGCGCACGCTCGCGCGGATCGCGGTGAAGGTCGAGGCGAGCACGCTGACGAGGATCACGACGAGCACGGCGTTGACGACCGAGCTGTCGAACAGGCCGAGCTGAAAGCCGATCACGGTCGCCGCCAGGGTCGCGGCCGCTTGGGCGGAGCTGAGCGAGAACAGCAGCGTGGCCTGCGGTCGGGAGAACCCGAGCAGGCGCGCGGAGAGCAGCGCCGCAAGCGCCTTCCCGCCGAGGCAGGCGAGGATGAAAAGGCCCGCGAGCTCGAGCGTCTGTCCCTGGACCATCACCGCGGGATTGAGGATCAGCCCGACCGAGACGAGGAACACGGGGATGAAGACGGCGCCGCCGAAGAACTCGATGCGGTCCATCAGCTGCCCCTCGTTGGGCACGAGCCGGTTCAGCGCGAGGCCCGCGAAGAAGGCGCCGACGATGCCCTCGATGCCGAACAGCTCGGCGACGGTTGCGGCCGACAGGAAGGCGGTGATCGCGACGATGTAGCGCACCGAGCGCTCTGCCCCCAGCAGCCGGAAGGCCAGCGCCGCCAGGCGCGGCAGCACGAGCAGGCTAAAGGCGACCAGCACGATCAGTCCGACGGCGATCTGCACGGCCACTTCCACGCCCGAGCGTCCGCCCCCGACCGAGCCGGCGACGCCCGCGAGCACGATCAGCGCGAGCGTGTCGGTCAGCACGGTCGATCCGACCGCGGTGGCGACGGCCGGGTCGGAGGAGAGGCCCGCCTCGCGGACGGTCGGGTAGGTGATCAGCGTGTGCGAGGCCAGCAGCGAGCCGAGCAGCAGCGCGGCCTCCGTTTCCCAGCCGAGCGCGAGGCCGACGATCGTGCCGAGCGTCATCGGGAAGGCGAACGTGAGCAGGCCGAAGGCGATGGTCGAGCGGCGATGGATGCGCAGCAGGTTCAGGTCGAGCTCGACGCCGGCGACGAACATCAGGTACAGCAGCCCAAGCTGACCGAGGTCGGGCAGCGTGGCGTTGCCCGAGCCGATCAGGTTCAGCCCGTGCGGGCCGATCACGTAGCCACCCAGCAGCAGTCCGATGATGCCGGGCACGCCCGCGCGTTTGAACAGCACCGGTCCGAGCAGCAGCGTGGCGAAGAGGATCAGGAACTCCCACGGGGCGCCCTTGGGGGAGGAGATGTCCACGAGCGCCGCCATCACCGGCGCGCGCAACGCGGGCGGCGCGAACGCGGTGAGCGCGCTCATTCGTCGGTCCTCAGCGCCGGGACTTCTTCGTCGCGCCCGTCCTGCAGGTCGGTGTGCAGCCATTCCTGCCCGAGGCGTTCGATCGTGCCGTCGGCCTTGAAGGCACGGATCGCCGAGTCGAGGGCTTCGAGGTTCTCCGAGCCCTTGGGCAGGGCCGCGGCGAGCACGGCTTCGCTGGGCAGTTGAGCCGCGACGGCATACGTGTGGGGTGCTTCGCGCGCGTAAGCCAGCGCAACGGGCAGGTCCAGCATCACGGCCTGCGCGCGGCCGACGCGCAGCGCGAGCAGCACTTCGTGCTGGTGTTCGAGCACCTGCGCGGGAGCGGAAGGTTCGATCGCTTCGGCGAGCGCTTCCTGCAGGGTCGTGCCATCCTGCACCGCCCAGCTGAGGCCCTGCGCGGCGTGCACATCGGGCACTTCGGTGCCGGGGCGCACGAGGATCGCGGGCGGCGCATCGAGGTAGGACTCCGAGAAGTCCACGTGTTCGGCGCGCTGCTTGGTGATGGTGATGTCCGACAGCGCCAGGTCGGCGCCGCGCAGGTTGCCGGCGGTCAGCTGTTTGAAGGGCACTTCGATTACCGCCACGCGCGAGAGCCCGAAGCGCGAGGCGAGCGCGCGGGCGAGCCCGTACTCGAAGCCACCGGTGGGGTGCGCGACCGTGCCCTCCCAGAACCCCGGGTCCGGGACCTGGGCCGTGGCGACCGTCAACGTGTCGGGCGTGCGCGGCGTGAACCTCCCGGCCGCCCCCAGCCCGCTCGCGCCGCCGCACGCGCTCAGCGCGATGCACACCACCAGCAGCACGGTCCCGAGCGCTCCCGATCTGGCCAGTCTTGCGCGTCTCACGCGAGAGCACTCTAGTCGCGCGCCCCGCGTACGTCCCTGCGCAGCGCGGTGCTCTCCGCTGTGCTGTTCACCCTCCGCGACGCCATGCGCGGCGGAGGATCGATCGACTGGGCGGCGATCAGGCCGGTTTGGCCGTGCCGTCGGGGGCTTTGGCCGTGGGGGCGGCGGTGGCGGAGGCCGTGGCGAACATGCCGATCAGAGCGCCCACCGAGGCCGAGGCGAGCGAGATCATCACGTTGGCCGCCTGTGCGGTGGTCTTCGCGTAGGTGCACGTCAGACCCGAGGGGCAGGCCGCCGGTTTGATCACGCCCAGGCTGAGCAGGATGCCGAGCGTGGCGGTGATCACGAACAGGCCGAAGGGGACAAGCAGTTTCGGTTCGGTCACCATCGCCTTCAACCCCGACAGCCAGCCCGCGTCGCTCGGCTTCGCGGCGACCGCTGCGGCTGTCACGGCGGCGCTCTGGGCGGCTTCGTGGACGCGCAGCGAGGCGGCCAGCGCGTCGTCCGCCGGCGCCGCCTGAACCTTGGTTGCGAGTGTCAGGAGCTTCTGTCCCTGTGCGTGCGCGACGCTCGTGGCGGCCGTCAGCGCCGCGGTGTCCGCGTCGGCGTCCGTGCCCGCGCCGATGCCGGCCATGCTCACGACGTTCTGCTTGGCCTGTTCGCCCACGCGTTCGACGTCCTGCACGGCGCCCGCGACGGTCTGGGCAAGCGCTGGACGCAATCGCTGCTCGGTCTCCCCGCGTTCTTTGGCTGCCTTGTTGGCCGCGTCGATCGTCTCCTGGGCGGCGGCCAGCGGCATCGCCGCCTGACCGGCTCCGCGCCCCGCGGGGGACTTGGCGAGGATACCCACGAGCGATCCGCTGAGCGCGCCGCCGATCGCCCACAGTTCCTTGGGCACCGCGTGCCCGAGCGCCGCGATCGTGCTGGCCCCGACGATCAGGACGATCAGCGCGCTGGCCACTCCCCCGATCGCCAGCACATAGCCCATGCCGCGACTCTGCTTGCTGGTCACAGTCAGATGGTATGGATTTCGACGGAGTCTTGACCGTTCGGTGCGTCGTTCGGTCATGCGATACGGTGCGCTCATCGGCGCGAGCGAGCTATAGGGGTTTCCGGCAATGAACACTCAACATCTTCCCGGCGGGCGTCTGTGGCGAGGTGGAGCGCTGCTTGTCGTGCTCGCGCTTGCGAGCCCGGCGGTCGTGCTCGCCTCGGGCGCCGTCAAGGGCGCCTCCTACGTGGGCAGCTACGCGGGCGCGAAATCGGGGACGATCTCCTTCAAGGTCTCCGCGAACGGTAAGCAGGTGATCGACCTGTCGGTGAGCACCCCCTTCAAGTGTGGCGGCGGCTGCGGCGGCGTTACGAGCCCGAGCGGCGGCACGGCGAAGATCTCCAAGCAGGGCAAGTTCAAGGCCACCCTGAAGCTGACCGCCCCGGGGTCGGGCAAAGTCTATGGCAGCGACACCGTCACCGGCAAGTTCCTGGGGCACGGCGAGGCCACGGGCAAAGTCACCTCGCACTTCAACGCGAGCAGCGCCGGCGAGACCGTCAGCTGGACCGCGGTCGACTGAGTCCGGGAGCTGGTAGGGGAGACCGCGCCGGCTACGGCACGGTCTCTATAGGGCCCGGTGTTGCACTATGTGGTCTTGCCCCGCGGCGAAATCGCGGGCGACGAGCATCGCCTAGCGAGCGCGTCGTGCGTCAGCTCGGCGGATGCTCCGCGAAGAACTGGCCGAGCGTCTCAAATGAAACGACGGGATGGGTCTCGATGACGGCAAAGTCGGCCATGTCGCCGAGCAGCTCGAAGGCCTCGACCTCAGAGTCGACGTTCAGCACCGCGAATCCCCGGCGGTTGCCCGCGAAGATCCCACCGGTCTCGAACTTCCCAGCCTGCTGCCACTCCTGCACCTTCTCGCCGACCTTGGCTCGAAGACGATCCACGTCCGTCGGGGCGATGTAGGTCTGAAAGGCCGTGAAACCTACGTAGAGCCTCATTGTGCAGTTCCTCCCGGAATCGCGGTCTCCGCGAGCGCCGTTGCTCGCAGCCGACCGCTTCCGATCGTCGCACATGCAGGGCGGACCCGTCGGCCTCGCCACAGGAGGGCAATTGTCGCGGCGCCGCAGGACTGTACGAGCATTGCGCCGGGCGATCCGCCGGCGCCGATCGGCGAAGCCCGGGCGCCGCCGTGTCGGTCTGCTGATACGGCTGGGGAATAAACATGCCTTGACAGGCATATAGCCATGCTGGCATACTAGATTTTGCGTGGCCCCGGTGACGACACTTCAAGTTCTAGGCGAGCCGAACCGGCAGGCGATTCTGGATGTTCTTCGGGATGGGGAGCGACCTGTCGGGGAGCTCGTAGACCGGCTCGGCGTCAGTCAGCCGACCGTCTCCAAGCACCTCCGGGTGCTGAAGGAAGCCGGACTGGTCGAGGCGCGCGTCGACGCGCAGCGCCGCCTCTATCGCATCCGACCCGAGCCACTGGTCGAGCTCGATGGCTGGTTGGCGCCCTATCGCCGGCTGTGGACCACGCACCTTGACCAACTAGAAGATCATCTCGAACGCAGGAGGATGCAATGAACGACGCAACGCTGGTCCACGACTATGCGCGCCCCGCCGTGCGCTTGGAACGGCAGCTGCCGGATCCGCCGCCCGTCGTCTGGCAGGCCCTCACCGATCGCGAGCAACTCCGGTCGTGGTTTCCCTGCGACGTCATCGTCGAGGGCGGCCGGTGGGAGGTGGGCGCCGCCATCGCCTTCCCCTTCCCGCCCGAGGTGATCGACATGACGCTCACCGGCGAGGTGCTCGAGGTCGATCGGCCGAACGCGCTTGCCTTCAGCTGGGGAGAGGAGACATTGCGCTTCGAGCTGACCTCGCGGGATGAGGGAACGCGGTTGGTCCTCGTCGACGAGCTGCCACCCGGCGCCGCAGCGCGGAACGCCGCCGGCTGGGACGTGTGCCTCGATCGCCTCGCCGGGCTCGATCCGCCTCGCGAATGGCAGTCGCGCTTCGATGCCTACTCCGCCGCGTTCACATCTGCGCTCGGTCCCCAGGAAGGCCCGCCGGCCGGCTACAAGGGTGAGGTCACAGAGGGTCCAGCAGCCTAACTACCCGCGGTTAGCCATCGGGCTTGGTGGCAAACTAGTGGTGTGTTCCGAGCCTTCGATGACGTGCTCCAGGCGAGCCTATCGAGTTATGCTGTGCACGATGCGCAGCGTGTTCAGGTCGTTGACGTCGGTCCTCTTCGTCGCCGTGATCGTCCAGGTCGGCCTCGCGGGCTACGGCATATTCAACGCTATCCACAAGGCAAAGACAGCCCCGATCACGCAGAAAGCGCTCGAAGATGATCTTGGGGCCCACGGCGTCTTCGGCTACATCGTGCTGCTGATCATGCTGCTGTTGCTCATCGTCGCGCTCGCGGGCAGACTGGGATCCACAGAGAGCAAGTGGGCCGGTGGGATCTTCCTGCTTGGGGTATTGCAGGCAATCCTGGGGGCCGCCTCGACGTCGGCCCCGGCGCTGGGATTCCTACACGGGATAAACGCCCTTGCGATCTATGCTGCCGCGGCGCTGCTCGCGCACAAGACCTGGACGAAGCACAGGGCCGGTGCTGACAGTGGCGCCGGCACGCCAGCGTCTGAGGTTGCCGGAGTCTCGTAGAAGTTTGAGCAAGCACCACGCTAAGCCGGCACTGTCTTGCAACCGCCGGTTCAGATCGAAGGCTTCTTGGAGGAGGGAAGCCGTCTCGTTTGTTTTCTGTAACGCACGTGCGCTGCGGGGCCAATGACAAAAGCGACTCTGCCTCGGCGTATGCCTCATTCAGATCACGAGCGTTGACGAAGCGGCACAGCAACGTACATCTACCGCCCTGCGTAGTCATAGGAGCGATGGTGCCTCCTGGCTCGCTCAGAAGAGCGACGCGCCCGCCGTACGTTCAACCTCGGTGAAAGCACGTTGTCTAGCAAGACACCTGCTATCGCCCCGAGCAGCAGGGTTCCAGCGTATCCAAGAGCGTTTGCGAAAGTGATGGACGCGAACAACAACAGCGGACAAACTAACGCGTCGACGAGGTCCTTGGATTCTGGCCATTAAGTTTGCGCGCAGACAAGAAAAATGGAGCCAACCGACCTCAAGTCAGCGCTGACGAGCGTCAGTCCGTCTGAATCAGCTGCACCGGCAATCCACGCGCGGCAGCGTTTCGAGCAAGTCGCCCGTCGAGCGTCCATAGCTGCGTGCCGAGTTCTTCGGCAAGCACGACATACGCCGCGTCATAAGCGCTTCGACGCTCAAGACGCTGCGCCATGGCCACGATCGCCGGCGTATCGCCGGGCTGATGCAAGACGATCGGCACTGAGCCGATACGCAGCGAGGCATCGGCGACGGCCTCCGACGTGAGATGCCCGGAGGACACCGCCTGTGCCAAGGCGCTCGCTATCTCCTAGCGCAACAACACCGGAGCGTGCAACTCCTGGTCGTCGGCCTTCCAGACGCGCAGCAGCTCCTCAACGGCGATCGCACGCTGCCGATCAAGCGCAAGCACGATGAGCGCGTTGGCGTCGAGGACGACGCTCAACTGTCGCTGCGCTGTTCGAGCTGCGTCCGAGCCTCGCGCGCGAGCACGATCCCGTCGATCTCCGACAGCGTCGCGCGGAACTCCGCGAGGCCCTTGAGCGTCGTCTCAAGGTCTTGCCCCCCGTATGCGGCGAGGTCGGCGCGCACCAGCTCGTCTGCCAGCGCGTCGGGGTCCACACCACGCCGCTGCGCCTCGGCAGACAGCAGCGCGTAGGAACTTTCTGGCAGGTGGATCGTTCGCGTGACCATACGCAGGATTGTACGACCCCCTGTCGCAACGACCACGACGCACGGTTCGACCACCGTCAATGCGGTGCCGCCGCAACCGCCGCAAATTGAGACTATGGAGCTAGTCGGGCTCGAACCGACGACCTCTTGCATGCCATGCAAGCGCTCTCCCAGCTGAGCTATAGCCCCGGGTGAAGAAACATCGTACAACGGGCCCCAGGGGCGCGGGCGCTGCTTACCCCGGCGGGATGAACTCCGGAACGTCGAGCTCCTCCTCGCCGGGCAGGTCGTGCCCCGGATCGCGCGCCGTCCGCCGGCGCTGCCCGCCGCCCGGCCCGGCCTGATCGATCCGGGCGGTCATGCTGCCGTGCGCAAGGCGCACATCCCGCAGCAGGCGCTCGGCGTTGTTGCGCAGGGAGGAGGAGAGCTCGCGCAGGTTGCGGGAGATCTCGGTCCCCTCGCGCACGACCTCGTGGGTCACGGCGTGAGCCTCGCCGACGATCTCGCGGGCCTCGGCGCGGGCGATCGCGCGGATGTCCTGGGCGCGGGCGTGGGCCTCGGCCTGGCGGGTGGTCAACTCCTCCTCGGCGCTTGAGCTGTGCAGCTCGGCCTGTGTGCGGGCGCCGTCGAGGATCCCGGCGCCCTCCTCGTGCGCGCTCGCGAGCACGCGCTCTGACTCGGCGCTTGCCTCGGCGAGCGCTTGGGCGGCCCGCTCCTGTGCGCTTGCGAGCGTGTGGGTCGCCTGCTCGCGCGAATGGGTGAGCGCCTGCTCGGACTGTGCGTGCGCGTCCGCAAGGGCCTGCTCGGCCTGTTCGCGGCCGGCCGCGAGCGTTTGCTCGGCCGCGGCGTGCGCGTCGGCGGCGATCTGCGCTGCCTGCTCGCGTGCCTCACCGAGGACGTTCTGGCCCTCGCGCAGGCGCTCGTCGGCCTCGCCGTGGATCTCCGCGACCGCGGCCAGCGCCTCGTTGCGCGCGCTCTCAGCCTGGGTGCGCGCGGCCCGCAGGATTTCCTGGGCCTCCTCCTCGGCCGCGAGCACGCGGTGCTCGGCGGCGCGGTCGGCCTCGGAGATTCGCTCGCGCGCACGGGACTCGGCCTGCTCGCGCAGCTCCGCGGCGGCGCGTTCGGCCGCTTCGACGATGCTCGCGACGCGCTCGGAGGCCGCGTGCGGGGCGTCGGAGGAGTCCACGAGGCAATCCTAGACCCGCGCCTCGGCGCTGGGTGTCGCCAGCCGTCACCGCAGCGTGTAGGCCGCCGGAAGGTGTGGCAGGGATTGTTGGAAATATGTCCTTGCGGACACGCGCGGCATGGGCCATGATCGAGCGATGTCGAAACGAGCGCCGGACCCCAGGAACGTCGTCATCGTCGTATATCCGGACGTGCAGAGCCTCGACTTCGTTGGACCTCAGGAGGTGTTCGTCGCCGCGCAGAAGCTGAGCGCGGCCACCGGACGCAACGAGCCGGGCTATCGCGTGAGCGTGGCGAGTCTCGACGGCGCGCCGCTGCGCGCCTCGAGCGGTCTGCAACTGGTCCCCGACATCGCGCTCAGCGATGCGCCTAAGCGGATCGACACGCTGCTGATCCCCGGCGGCGCCGGATCGGCCGGCGCGAGCACGAAGCCGGAGCTGCTGGATTGGCTGCGAGAGACGGCGCCCGGTGCGCGGCGCGTGGCGTCGGTGTGCACGGGCGCGTTCGTGCTCGCCGCCGCCGGCCTGCTGGACGGGCGCCGCGCGACGACCCACTGGGCCTCGGCCGCGAAGCTGGCCGAGCGCCATCCCGCGGTGGAGGTGGATCCCGAGCCGATCTATGTGCGCGACGGCGACGTGTGGACCTCCGCGGGGGTCACCGCCGGCATGGACCTGGCGCTGGCGCTCGTAGAGGAGGATCTCGATCGTGAGGCGGCGCTGACGATCGCGCGCCATCTAGTGCTGTTCCTGCGCAGACCCGGCAACCAGTCGCAGTTCAGCGCGACGCTCGCAGCGCAGGAGCCCGAGCGCGAGCCGCTGCGCGAGGTGCAGAGCTACGTCGTGGAGCACCCTTCGGAGAACCTCTCCGTGCAGGCGCTCGCCGAGCGTGCGCACATGAGCCCGCGCAACTTCGCGCGTGCGTTCGCCGCAGAGACCGGTGTCACGCCGGCGCGCTATGTCGAGCGCGTGCGTCTGGAGGCGGCGCGGCGCGCGCTCGAGGACACGGGGCAGCCGATCGCGACCGTCGCGAAGGCCTGCGGGTTCGGCACTCCGGAGACGATGCGCCGCACGTTCATCCGCGCGCTGGGCGTCGCCCCGGCGGAGTACCGCCGCCGCTACCACCCTGACGGAGCGCCCTCCGGAGCGCTCGCCGCCTGAACCACGAAAGGACCTTCACGATGGAGATCGCGATACTGCTGTACGACCGCCTGACCGCGCTGGATGCGATCGGGCCGTATGAGGTGCTGAGTCGCCTGCCGGGTGCGAGTGCGAGATTCGTCGCGGTCGAGCCGGGTCCGATCACGACCGACAACGGCATGCTCACGCTGGTGGCCGAGAGTTCGTTGGCGGACGCGAGCGCAGCGGACATAGTGCTGGTGCCGGGAGGGCCGGGAGAGGTCGCCGCGCGCGCCGGGGGACCGGCCCTGGACTGGTTGCGGGAGGTCCACGAGACGAGCACCTGGACGACCTCGGTATGCACCGGCTCGCTGATCCTCGCCGCGGCTGGGCTGCTGGAGGGCAAGCGTGCGACGAGTCACTGGCTGGCGCTCGAGCGTCTGCGCGAGCTGGGCGCGGAGCCGGTGTCCGAACGCGTGGTCTTCGACGGGAAGATCGTCACGGCCGCGGGGGTCTCGGCGGGAATCGACATGGCGCTCACGCTGGTCGCGACGATCGCCGGCCCGGAGCTCGCGCAGGCGATTCAGCTGGGCATCGAGTACGACCCGCAGCCGCCCTTCGACGCGGGCTCGCCCGAGAAGGCGCCCGCGGCGATCGTCGAGGCGGTGCGCGCACACGCGCGCTTTACAACCGAAGGGGCGCCGCTGACGTAAGATTGGGGTGGATGGCCGAGAACCCGTTCGCAACCAGCACCACGTCAAAGCCGGCGGCGCTGAGCGTCTTCGACTCACGCGCCGGTGAACGCGAAGCAAGCTCGACGTTCCTGCTCGGTCAGGTTATGTTCCTGGTGGCTGTGGCGCTGGCGTTCTTCGCGGGCGGCACCTACATCGGGCGCGACCTGAGCTACGGCACCGGGCTGATCCTCGAGCTGGCGGCGCTGGGGATGCTGATCGTGCAGATGTTCGTCCCGCGCCTGCGCGAGGGGTCGAGCGGGATGACGTGGATGTTCGGGCTCGCGCTGCTGCTGGGGCTCGGGCTGGGACCGGTGATCAACGAGTACGCGCAGGTCGATCAGAGCGCGATCTATCAAGCCGCGGGCGGCACGGCGCTGACGGTGGGAGTGATGGGCTCCTACGGCTTTGCGACCTCGCGCGACCTGATCCGTTGGATGCGGCCGCTGTTCTTCGCGCTGCTCGGCGTGTTCGGGCTCGCGATCGTGCTGATCCTGATCGGCTCGGGCGAAAGCTTCTTGCTGAACCTCGCGATCTACGTGATCGTGAGCGCGTACCTGGCGATCTACTTCCAGATCATCCGTCGCAGGGCGACCGAGCGCGACGTGGTGTGGATCGCGACGGGCGTGTTCATCAACATCATCAACATCTTCCTCACGCTGCTGCGCATCTTCGGCGGGCGCTGATCACGCGCCGGCGTCCCCGCGGTAACCCCGGGGTGCGCGCAATCCGCGCCATCGCACGCGATGTGATCTTGTCGCGCTCGACCTCAGGTGCAGGCGAGCGTCGACTGCGTGCGCCCGCGCTGTCTGGTCGTGGTCACCGAGCACGTCACCGGCCCTTCGGCGAGGCCCGAGGACTGTCCGGCGGTGTTGGTGACCTTGAGCGTGACCGTGTATTTGCCGGCCGTCGCGTAGGTGTCTGAGAATTTCGCCGCGCTGCCGGTTTTGCCGTTGCCGCCGTTCCAGGCGTAGGCGTCGATCGTGCCCGAGGCGTCGGTTGAGGTGGAGGTGAAGCTGCACGTGGCGCCGGAGCAGCTCTTGCTGAATTTCGCCACGGGCGGCGTGCTCGGCGGGGCGGCTAGGGCCTGGCTGGAGAACGGGCCGGCGCCGACGCCGTCGAGGGCTTGGACCTCGTAGTAATAGGTGGTCGTGCCGCTGGTGGCGGAGGTATCTGTGTAGGAGGTCGCGGGCGCGGTCAGGCTTGTGACCTGCGTCGTCTCTTCGCCCGGCGCGGCGCCGCGCCAAACGACGTATTCGGTGGGCGGCGCGCCGGTGGGCGCGTTCCATGAGAGCGAGACGCCGTTCGCGCTCCTGGTCGCGGTCAGGCCGGTGGGTGCGCCGGGGGTGTAGGACCAGCTGCCAAGGCCCGTGACGAGGTCGAAGCCGGTGAGCGCAGGATGCCCGTTGCTGCCCGAGGCGATGTCGCGGAAGGGGATGTGCGCGGGATTGGCGTAGACATAAGAGGCGGTGATGTTGCTGTCGGAAACGGCGGACTCGGCGGCCCACAGCACGGTCGAGGCGCTCGTGCCGCCCACCGTCCACCAGCCCGACTGACCCTCGTAGGTGACGCTGTCATAGACCGACATGCCGGAGCTCGGGTCGGCGTCGAGTGCGACGTCGGGCGTCGCGCGCTTGCCGGCGCAGCTGATCGAGCCGGTCAGCTGCGCGGGGTTGGCGGACTCATAGCGGCTGCAGCCGCCGCCGCTTTCACTCCAGGCCGTTTCCTGCGCGAGTGTGCCGCCGGAGGTGAGCGTGAGGCTGCTGCCGCCGACGGAAGTGACGTCGGGCGAGGCCGAGGGCCAGAGCATTTCTGAGCCTTTGTCGCCGGCGGCCGCGAAGTAGCTGACGCCGGTCGTGGTGAAGTTGGAGTCGTCGGCGGCCTCGCCGGAGAACTCGGAGGAGCCCCAGCTGTTGGAGACGTAGTTGGCGTGTGCGGCGGCATAGCGCTCGGCGGCGAGCAGGTTGGCGAGGCTGTTGCTCGAAGCCTCCACCAGCAGGATGTTCGCGCCGGGCGCGATCGCGTGCGCCCACTCGATGTCGAGGCTGATCTCCAGATCCCAGCTCGCGTTGGTCGCGGGCAGGGAGCTGCCGCCGGTCTGGTTGACCTGCGCGAAGGTCGCGGCGGGCAGGCCGTATTGGGCGCTGAACTTGCTCAGATCGCTAGCGGCGTTCGGGTCGTTGTAAGCGTCGACCAGGGCGATCGTCTCGCCGGCGCCCGCGGTGGGGGTGGTCGCGTACCCGTAGACGCTCTTGAGCGTGCCGGGCGCAAGACCTGTGGGGTTGACGATCGTGCTGCTGTTGCGCGCGAGCGGCGTTGTCGCGCCGCCGCCGCTGCCCGGTTGCAGGATGTGAATCAGGCACTGCCCGGCGCCGGTGGCGGTCGATCCACAGACCTGCTGTTGAGCGCCGCCGAACGGCAGATGCGCACCTTGGGGCGAGTACAGCCGCGGTGAATGCAGGCCCCGGCCCGGTCCGCCGCGGCCCGCGGCGGATGTGGCCGCGATCGCCATGATCGCGAGGGTCGCGAGCAAGATGGCTGCGCTCAACGTGGATACTCGGCCGCGACGAGATGAGCGCGTCGAGGCGGACATGGACATATTCATGAGCGGCGACCCCCTACGGCGAAATCTGCGGGTAGTGACGAGCGCGAGCTCGCCCTGATCAGGCGGAGATGCTACACGCTCACTCGCACGATGCGTGAAGCCGCTGTCACGTGCTCGAGCTCGTTGGATCTCACTCCAAACGGCGTGCCCCGAGAGTTCCGTCCCAGCCCGCTCGCTAACCTCCGCACTCGGATGTCAGAGCGCAGATACGACCCCCATGAGATCGAGCCCCGTTGGCAGGCGGTGTGGGCGCGCGAGCACACGTGGGAGGTCGCCAACGAAGGCGCGCCCACGGCTGGCGCGCGTGGCGCCGCGGGCGGACCCGGACCCGGACCTGGGCCCGGGAGCGCGGAGTCCGAGCAGACGAGCTCGTATGTGCTGGAGATGCTGCCCTACCCGAGCGGCGAGCCGCATATCGGTCACCTGAAGGTCTACTCGGTGGGAGACGCGATCGCCCACTACCACCGCCGTCTCGGACGGCGCGTATTGCACCCGATGGGCTACGACTCCTTCGGCCTGCCGGCGGAGAACCACGCGATCAAGACGGGCGTTCACCCGCGTGCCTCGACCGACGCCTCGATCGCCTCCTTCCAGCGCCAGTTCCGCGAGTGGGGAATCTCGATCGACTGGTCGCGCGAGCTGGCAACGCACGAACCGAGCTACTACCGCTGGACGCAGTGGATCTTCCTGCAGCTGCTCGACGCGGGGCTCGCCTACCGCAAGGAGGCGGCGGTGAAGTGGTGCCCGAAAGACCAGACGGTGCTCGCCAACGAGCAGGTCTCGCCCGACGGCACGTGCGAGCGCTGCGGCGCGACGGTCGAAGTGCGCCAGCTCGAGCAGTGGTTTTTGCGCATCACCGACTACGCCGAGCGGCTGCTGAACGACCTCGATCAGATCGACTGGCCAGAGCACGTGAAGACGATGCAGCGCAATTGGATCGGGCGCAGCGAGGGGGCGGAGGTGACGTTCCGCTGCGAGGAGCTCGGCATCGACTACCCCGTGTTCACGACCCGTCCGGACACTCTGTTCGGCGCGACGTTCTTCGTGATGGCCCCCGAGCACCCGGACGTGCTGCGACTGGTCGCCGGCACCGAGCGCGAGCAGGAAGTGCGCGAGTATGTAAGCCACGCGATCACCGAGTCCGGCGAGGAGCGCGGGAACGCGGAGAAGCCAAAGACGGGAGTGGCTCTCGGACGGACGGTCACGAACCCGGTGAACGGCGAGCAGATCTCGATGTTCGTCGCGGACTACGTGCTGATGGAGTACGGCACCGGCGCGATCATGGCCGTGCCGGGGCACGACGAGCGCGACTACGCGTTCGCGCGCGCGTTCGAGTTGCCGGTCAAGCGCGTGATCGAAGGCACGCCTGCCGAAGGCGAGGGCGACGAGGCTGGTCTGCCGTACACCGGCGACGGCCCGCTGGTCGACTCGGACGCGCAGTTCGACGGCATGGGCAACCGTGAGGCGCTCGCGGAGATCGTGCGCTGGCTCGATCGCGAGGGCAAGGGGCACGCATCGGTCAACTACCGCCTGCGCGACTGGCTGATCTCCCGCCAGCGCTACTGGGGCTGCCCGATCCCGATCGTCTACTGCGAGGACTGCGGCGCGGTACCGGTGCCCGAGCAGGAGCTGCCGGTGCGCCTGCCCGACGTCGAGGACTACGCGCCGCGGGGACGCTCGCCGCTGGCCGCGGCGGAGGAGTGGGTAAACGCGACCTGTCCCGAATGCAACGGCGCGGCGCGCCGCGAGACGGACACGATGGACACGTTCGTGGACTCCTCGTGGTACTTCCTGCGCTACTGCGACGCGTCCAACGACGAGGCGGCGTGGGAGGAGGCGGTGCTGCGCGAGTGGATGCCCGTCGATCAGTACATCGGCGGGGTCGAGCACGCGATCCTGCATTTGATGTACGCGCGCTTCTTCACGAAGGCGCTCGCGGACCTCGGACACCTCGACTTCCAAGAGCCCTTCGCGGCGCTGTTCACGCAGGGGATGATCACGAAGGACGGCGCGAAGATGAGCAAGTCGCGCGGCAACGTCGTCTCGCCCGCGGCGATCGTGCAGCGCTACGGCGCGGACACGGCGCGCTGCTACATCCTCTTCATCGGCCCCCCCGACCAGGACGCCGACTGGTCGGACGAGGGAATGGAGGGCGTGCACCGCTTCCTCAGCCGGCTGTGGCGGTTGGCGGCGGAGACGGTCGAGCGTGGTGGGGGGGAGCAGCCGCATGCGGCTGCTCCAGCGGGGTCGCATGCGACCCCGCTTCCGGCGGCACATGTGCCGCCGGAGGGGAGCGCGCATGCGCGCTCCCCCGGGCCTGCGCATGCGCAGGCCCGCCATTCGGCGCATGCGCCGAATGGAACCGCATCTCCCGCGGGGGATGACCTCACACTGCTGCGGAAGGCCCACTGGGCGATCGACAAGGTCAGCTCGGACCTGCGCCGGTTCGCCTTCAACACGGCGATCGCGGCGGTGATGGAGCTGCTGAACGAGTGCTCGCGCCTGCGCGAGGGGGTGAGCGTGGAGAGTCAGCGCTTCGCGCTCGCGACGGGCGCGTCGCTGCTGTTCCCGTTCGCGCCGCATGTCAGCGCGGAGGTGTACGAGATGCTCATGGGTGAGCGCGTGTGGGAGCAGCCGTGGCCGCGCGCGCAGGAGGAGATGCTCGAGCGCGACACCTACGAGCTCGTCTGCCAGGTGAACGGCAAACTGCGCGACCGCGTGCAGGCCGGCTCAGATGCAAGCCCGGATGAGCTGAAGGCGCTCTGCCACGCCGCGCCGAACGTGCGCGCGCACCTCGACGGCAAGGAGATCGTCAAGGAGATCGTAGTGCCAGGCAAGCTCGTAAATCTCGTCGTCCGATAGACGGCCGATAGGCGACGCGACGCGGCGTCCTTACCGATCGTCGATCGAATGGGATCGCCGATCGGCCAGCACGCGTGCAAAGCACGCCACGCTCCCTGCGTCCTTACCGATTGAAGATCCTCGGGATCTCCAATCGGCCAGCATGCGTCTCGGCCGTCTATCGAGCGTAGTGAGGATCGTCGCCTCCCCGGAATACACTGGTTGGGGTGGCCGAGCTCAAGCCCGCGTATCTGATCCACGGTGACGACCATGGCGCCGTCGCCGAGCGTCGCGCGGGACTGCGCTCGCTGGCCGAACGCGACGGCGGCCGCGACAGCGTCGAGTCGCTCGAGGGCGAAGCGGCCACCCCCGAGGGCGTTGCCGGTGCGCTCGCGGCGATGACGCTGATGGTGGGGCGTCGTGTGATTCTCGTCGAGGGCGTCGAGCGCTGGAAGCAGGCCGAGGTCGAGCAGTCGCTCGTGCCCGCGCTTGCGGCGATGCCGCCCGACACGACGCTTGCGCTGTTCGCGCGCGAGGAGGGCCGCGCCAAGGCGCCCGCGGCGCTGCACACCGCTGTCAAACGCGCCGGTGGGCAGATCGTCGCGCAGGCGAACGTCAAGCCCTGGGATCTACCCAAGTGGGCGCGCGCGCAGGCCTCGCGGATGGGGATCGAGCTCGACCCGGCCGCCGCGAACGCGCTCGTCGGACAGGTCGGCGAGCGCCAGCAGCGACTGCTGCGAGAGCTCGAGAAGCTCGCGCTGGAACTGCCCGAGGACGCGCCGCGACAAGTGAGCGCGCAGGACATCGAAGCCCGCGCCGCCCACTCCGCTCAATACCGCGCCTTCACGCTCGCCGACGCGCTCGTCGCCGCGGACGCGCGCGCGGCCACCCGCTCATACGTGCGCCTACGCGAGCAGGGGGAGCGACTCGCCGGACTGACCTACCTGATGGCCTCGCGCCTGCGCGAAGCCCTCGCCATCTCGCTGCGCCTACGCGCCGGCGAGTCGGCCGCCGAGGTCAAGCGCGGCCTGCGCATGCCACCGCGCGCCGCCGAGCGCTTCGTGCGCGACGTCGCCCAGACCGAGCCCGAGCGCCTGCGCGCCGCGCTCGGCGCGCTCGCCGACCTCGAGCTCGACACCCGCGGCGGCTCGCCCATGCCGCAGGCGCGCTCGCGGATGTCAGGCCTGCACGAAGAGACGCTCGCGCTGCGCGCTATAGAGACAATTACAGGCTGACGATCAGGTATCCGATCAGGTATCTAGACGTTTCGATGGGCAAGCGAAGCAAGGACGCAGGGAGCGTGGCGTGCCCTGCACGCGTGCCGGCCGATCGGCGATCCCATTCGATCGACGATCGGTAAGGACGCAGCATCGCGCCGCCCAGCGAACGTCTAGATACCGGCGAGCGTGCGGGCCGCGCGTGACTTGCGCCGGGCGCCCGTGTGCTTGTGCATCGCGCCGCGCTTCACGGCCTTGTCGATCGTGCTCACGAGCCTACGGTGCTCGCTCGCGGCCGTCTCGCCGTCGCCGCTCTGCACCGCCGCCTCGAGGTGGCGAAAGTACGTCTTGATCGCCGACGTGTACTGGCGATTCTCGAGGCGCTCGCGCTCGGAGCGCAGGATGCGCTTCTTCTGTGAATGAATGTTCGCCATCGTGTGAGCGCCGTACTATAGCGAGCCTTGTCGGAGATCCCACCAGACGCAGAGCCACCCGACGAGCCGCTCGGCGACCTGAGCGATGAAGAGCTGTTCGGTATGCCCGAGCCCGGCGCCGAGCCACCAGCCGATCCGCGCGTCGAGTTCGTCGGCATACCCGATGCGAGCTTCGGGGAGGAATACGGCGGGCTTGGCCAGCCCGAGCCCGAGCAGATGGCCGGGGAGGGCGTTGGTTCGGGACCGGCGGGCGGCGGGGAACGCGTTGCGCGCAACACCGCGATCGTCTCCTTCGCCACCGGCGTCTCGCGCGTGGCGGGACTCGGGCGGGAAATCGTCGCCGCGAGCTTCTTCGGGACGAGGGGACCGATCTCGGCGTTCACGATCGCCTTTCAGATCCCCAACCTCGTAAGCAACCTGTTTGCCAACGCCGCCCTCTCCGCGGCGTTCGTGCCGGTCTTCACCGAACTGCTCCAGCAGGGGCGCAAGCGCGAGGCCTTCCGGCTGGCCTCGACCCTGTTCTGGATCATCCTCATCGTCCTCGGCGCGATCTCCGCCGTCTTCATCCTCGCGGCGGGGCTGATCATGCCGCTGTTCACCGGACCCACCTTCGGCGCTCCGCTGGACGCCTTCACCGTCGCCTTCTCGCAGATTCTCTTCCCGGTCGTCCTGCTCATCGGCCTCACCGGCCTGTTCGTCGGGATCCTGCAGTCCTACGAACACTTCACCATCCCCGCGATCGCGCCCGCGGTGTGGAACCTCGTGATCATCGTCCTGCTCGTCGTGCTGCGCCCGCACTTCCACGGCGGCCATGAAAACGGCAACCAGGTCTATGCGTACGCGATCGCGATCCTCGCGGCGACGTTCGTGCAGACGCTGATGGTCTTCGCGGCGCTGCGCCGCATCGACTTCCGTCTGCAGTTCTCGATCGACTGGCACGACCCGCGCATCCGCCAGGTGTTCACGCTGATGCTCCCCGTCACCATCGGCCTCGGGATCGTCAACCTCGACCAGCTCATCAACTCCGTCTTCGGCACGCTCGTCGACAAGGAAGCCCCGCGCGCGATCGACAACGCCTTTCGCATCTACATGCTCCCGCAGGGCCTCTTCAGCGTGGCCGTCGCCACCGTTCTGTTCCCCACGCTGAGCCGCATGGCCGCCCGTCACGACGTCGGCAACATGCGCCGCACGATCGGCATCGGCATGCGCCAGATCAACCTCCTGCTTGATCCCCTCCGCCGTGTTCATGCTCGTGCTCACCACCCCCATCGTGCGCCTCATCTTCGAACGCGGCCAGTTCAACGCCACCTCCACGAGCCTCGTCTCCGAAGCCCTCTTCTGGTTCGCCCTCAGCCTGCCCTTCGGCGGGCTGAACCTGCTGCTCACCCGCGTCTTCTTCTCCGTCCAGCGCCCCTGGATACCCACGCGCCTGGCGGGGCTGAACATCGTCGTCGACATCATCGTCTCGATCGGCCTCTACAAGCCGCTGGGGATCGCCGGGCTGATCATCGGCACCGTCGCCGCCAACGCCGTCATGACCGCGCTGCAGTTCCACCGCCTGCGCATCGGCTTCAACGGCAGCCTCGAAGGCGCGCAGACGACCATGATCACCGCGCGGATCCTCGTCGCCTCGGCGCTGCTCGGCGCCGTCGCCTGGGTCGTATGGACCCTGCTCAACCAGATCTTCGGCGGCTCGCTGCCCGCTCAGATCATCAGCGTCGGCGGGGCCGCTGCGGCTGGGCTGTTCGTCTATGCGCGGGCCGTGCTCGCGATGCGCATTCCCGAGGCCCATCAGGTCAACCGGCTGATTCGCACGCAGTTTGGGCGGGCTTAGGGCCGCGAACGGCGTGCGCCTCGGGATCGTGCGATCACCGGTAGGTCGCTACCTTAAACCGCGCGATCTCCGGCAGCGCGCGCGCTCAAATCGCGCTTTCCAGCACGGGCGTGAAGCCGGACGAGCCGATGGCCCGCCCGGCTTGACCCGGACATAGATCGCCGCTTACTACTTACGTCCCAGGACTATGTGTCTTGCCTGGGCGGCGTGACACTCTCGACACCTGGACAGGCCGCCGGCCCGAAGGCCGGCGCGTAGCCGCGGCTGAATACATCCTCGTCGAGTTGGCGATCCGCCGGACATACAAGGCTAGCGGTTCGACGTTCCGGCCCCTTGGCCCCGAGCGCAGGCGTGTTCGCCGTGCGATTCGACCCGCACGAGGATCAGCGCACCATCTATCGTGACGCGGGCTCATGGACCAAGCTCACATCCGCAACTTCTCGATCATCGCGCACATCGACCACGGCAAGTCGACGCTGGCCGACCGCATCCTCGAGCTGACGCATACGGTGGCTGCGCGGGAGATGCGCGCTCAGCTGCTCGACTCGATGGATCTGGAGCGCGAGCGGGGGATCACGATCAAGGCGCAGGCGGTGCGCGTGTTCTATACCGCGCGCGACGGCGAGAGCTATCAGCTGCACCTGATCGACACGCCGGGGCACGTGGACTTCACGTATGAGGTCTCGCGCTCGCTGGCGGCGTGCGAGGGCGCGCTGCTGGTGGTGGACGCGGCGCAGGGGGTGGAGGCGCAGACCGTGGCGAACACCTACCTGGCGGTGGAGTCGGGCCTCGAGCTGATCCCTTGCCTGAACAAGATCGACCTGCCGGGGGCCGAGCCCGAGCGGGTGGCGGGCGAAGTCAGCGAGCTGATCGGTGAGGATCCGCAGTCGATCCTGAAGATCAGCGGCAAGACCGGCGAGGGTGTGGCGGAGGTGCTCGAGGAGCTGATCGCGCGCGTTCCGCCGCCGTCGGGCGATCCGCAGGCGCCCGCCGCGGGCGCTGATCTTCGACTCGGAGTTCGACCAGTACCGCGGCGTGATCGCCTACATCCGCGTCGTCGACGGTACGTTTCGCAAGGGCGAGGCGATCCGCGCGATGGCGACAAGCACGGAGGCCGACATCGACGACATCGGCGTGCTTCAGCCCGCAGATGATGCCCACCGACCAGCTCGCGGCGGGCGAGGTCGGCTATCTGATCACCGGTCTGAAGGACGTGACGCTGCTGCGCGTCGGAGACACCCTTACGACACGCGCGCGGGCGGGCATGTCGGCCGGGGCGAGCGCGACGGAAGCGCTGCCGGGCTATCGCGAGGTCAAGCCGATGGTTTTCTGCGGGCTATTCCCGATCGACTCCGACGACTATCCCGATCTGCGCGACGCGCTGGAGAAGCTGACGCTGAACGACGCCGCGCTCTCGTGGGAGCCCGAGACCTCGGACGCGCTCGGCTTTGGCTTTCGCTGCGGCTTCCTCGGCCTTTTGCACATGGACATCGTGCGCGAGCGCCTGGAGCGCGAGTACGACCTCGAGCTGCTTGCGACGATGCCCTCGGTGGAGTTCGACCTCACGTTGACCAACGGCGAGGAGCTCGAGGTGCACAACCCCTCGGACATGCCCGATCCCGGCACGATCGCGGAGGTCCGCGAGCCGTTCATCAAGGCCTCGATCATCGCCCCGAAAGAGTTCGTCGGCGCGGTGATGGAGCTCTGCCAGGAGCGCCGCGGCGAGCACAGCGGCATGACCTACCTCTCGCCCGAGCGCGTGCAGCTCAACTACGACCTGCCGCTCGCGGAAATCGTGCTGGACTTCTTCGACCAGCTGAAGTCGCGCACGCGTGGCTACGCCTCGCTCGACTACGAGCTCAGCGGCATGAAGCTCTCGGATCTTGTCAAGCTCGATGTGCTCCTCGCGGGCGACACGGTGGACGCGCTGTCGATGGTCGTGCACCGCGACAAGGCTTATGAGATGGGGCGCACGCTCACCGAAAAGCTGCGCAAGCGGATCCCGCGCCAGCAGTACGACGTGCCGATCCAGGCCGCGATCGGCTCGCACGTGATCGCGCGCGAGACCGTGAAAGCGTTTCGCAAGGACGTGATCTCGGGCTGCTACGGCGGCGACATCACGCGCAAGAAAAAGCTTCTCGCCAAACAGAAGGAGGGCAAGAAGCGGATGAAGCAGGTGGGTCGCGTGGAGGTGCCCCAGGAGGCCTTCCTCGCGGTGCTCGAGCTCGGCGAGGAGTAGCGCGCTCGGCGGCGCCCGCGGCCGTTGCCGTCGGCGGGGTTGCGATCGGCGATTGCCGGTCGCCCGCTTAGCGGATCCTCGTCGTCCCGGTCGGCCATGTCCCGGCGAGGAGGGCGGGTCGGTTGAGAGAGTGTGCAACCGGACACGCTCAGAGACCGCCGCCGGCTGTATCTGCTGGCGCGGGTGATCGTCTCGCGCTACTACCGCCGTCCGCTGACCCTCGCGGCGGTCGCGCAGGCACTGTCGAGCTCTCCGCGCGAGTTGCAGCGCGCGTACGCGCAGTTCGAGAGCTCCTTCCAGGAGGACCTGTACGCGCGGCGGATGACGGTCGCGGCGCAGCTGCTCAGCGAGCAGCGCTCGATCCCGGTCGCCGACGTGGGGCGGCTGGTGGGCTATCCGAGCACGTACTTCGCGCGCGCCTTTCGCCGCCGCTACGGTCTCTCGCCCGCTCTGTTTCGCAAGCGTGCCCTACGGCACGCGGCGAAGGCGAGCCCTACGCGTGAACGTGCGGGCCGAGCGCCGCGCCGTCCTGCACCGACGTCGAGGGTTCCCGCTCCTCGTCATGATCGACTGGCTCGACCCCCGGCAGGGTGACCCGCATCAGCGTGCCGCCGCCGGGGGCGCGCTGTGCCGTCACAGTGCCCGCCGTGCTGGATCACGACCTGGCGGACGATCGCCAGTCCGAGCCCCGAGCCGGGACGCCCGCGCGCCTCGGCGCCGCGGTAGAAGCGATCGAAGATGTGCGGCAGGTCCTCGGCGGAGATGCCCTTGCCGTGGTCGCGGACGGTGAGCTCGCCGCCGTGGAGATCGATCTCCACGGCCTCTCCGGGCGGGCTGTACTTGATCGCGTTGTCGATCAGGTTCGCGACGGCGCGATCGAGGCGGGCGGCGACGCCGCTGAGCAGGATCGGGTCGAGGTTGACCTGCAGGGGCGTCGCGGGGGAGTTGCGCTGTGCGCGCGCGAGCAGCCTCTTCGACGACGATGTCCAGGCGCACGTCCTCGGCGTCGGCGCGCTGCTGCTCGCCGCGGGCGAGATCGATGAGGTCGTTCATCAGCAGCGTCAGCTCGCCGATCTGCTCGACCACGTCGTCCAGCAGGCGTGCGCGCTCGGGTCCGTCCATGTCGGGGGCGTGCTGAAGGATCTCGATGTTCGTGCGCAGGCTCGTGATCGGGCGTGCGCAGCTCGTGCGAGGCGTCGGCGACGAGCTGGCGCTGGGCGTGCACGGAGGCGTCGAGCGCGGCCATCGAGACCTCGAGCGCGTCGAGCATCGCGTTGAAGCTGACCGCCAGGCGCCCGACCTCGTCATCGCCCGTCGGCGAGATGCGTCCGGACAGGTCCTGGGTCTCGGCGACGTGCTCGGCCGCGCGGGTCAGGCGCCTGACGGGCTGCACGGCGGCGCGGGCCACGAGTTGTCCGAGCAGCGCGGCGAGCAGGATCCCGCCGAGTGAGAACAGCAGCAGGATCAGGCGCAGGTGGCTGAGCAGTTCGTCGACTTCGTCCAGCGGCTGGGCGAACTGCACGACCCTGCCGGGGGCGAAGTACTCGGCGAGAATGCGCAGCGACAGGCCGTTGACGGTGGCGTCGCGGAAGAATGCTCTTGCCCTTGCCCGCGGCGAGCGCGCGCGTGCGTGCGTCGACGGGCAGCGTCACGTTCTTGGCGCCGGAGCGGAACAGGACCTTGCCGCGGGCGTCCACCAGCTGCTGGTAGCCGCGCACCTGATTGGGTCGGGGCGAAACGTTGCCGAGCACCTCGCCGGGCTGCTGGGGGCCGCTTTCGAACAGCTGCTGAGGCGAGACGCCGTTGCGGCCGGCGAGCGCGTCGAGCAGGCGGTCGTCGTGGCGGCGCACCGGGTGGCGCTCGATCAGTCGCAGGTTGTCCGAGCGCCTGCACGCAGCTGCGAGTCGATCTGGCCGTGCAGCTCGTTGGAGGTAAGCACGTAGACGAGCGCCGAGGCGAGCAGCACGGCGACGGCGACGGCGGCCGCGGAGGCGAAGGTGATGCGCCGGCGAAAGCTCATCGTGGGGATGCTCGACTTGTATCGAACGCCCGGCCGATGTCAGCATGGCGGAGTGCGTGCTCGGATGCGCGCGATCGAGGTGTCATGGCGCACGCAGCACGTAGCCGACGCCGCGTACGGTCTGCAGCAGGCGCGGCTCGCCCTCGGACTCGGTCTTGCGGCGCAGGTAGCCCATGTAGACGCCGAGCGAGTTGGAGGTCGCGCCGAAGTCATAGCCCCAGACGTGTTCGAAGATCGCCGAGCGCGTGAGCACCTGCCGGGGGTGGCGCAGGAACATTTCGAGCAGCAGGAACTCCGTGCGAGTGAGCGCCAGCAGACGCTCACCGCGCCAGGCTTCGTGGGCGAGACGGTCCAGGCGCAGGTCCTCGAAGGCGAGCGTGCGCTCCTGCTCGTCGTCATCCTCGTCGCCGGCGCGGCGCAGCAGCGCACGCACGCGCGCGAGCAGCTCGCGCAGCGCGAAGGGCTTGACGAGGTAGTCGTCGGCGCCGGCGTCCAGGCCGGCGACGCGATCGTCGATCTCTTCGCGCGCGGTGAGCATCAGCACGGGCGTGCGGTCCCCGCCCTCGCGCAGGCGCCGGCAGACTTCGAGACCGTCGACGTGAGGCATGGCGACGTCGAGGATCACCGCCTCGTAGGGGTCTGAGCCGAGGCGTTCGAGCGCCTGGCGCCCGTCCGTCGCCTGGACGACGGTGTAGTGCTCTAGCGTGAGGGCGCGTGAGAGCGCGCTCTGTACCGCGGGCTCGTCGTCGACGACGAGGATGCGAGCGGGTTGCTCGGCCATGAGTTGATTAAAGCGGAGAGGATGGGCGAGATCGCCGATAGTGATCGCAACGAAGAGGAAGTTTCAGCGGAGGAGGTCGGCGATTCGGCGGCTGCGATGGCCGCGCAGTCGCGCAAGCTGCGCAACAGCCTGATCGGGTTGGCGGTCTTCTTCGCGCTCGTCGCGGCGCTGCTGTTGTCGGTGCCGGGCCTGCGCGCGGCCGCCGATCGCATCAGCGATGCGCGCCCCGGATGGGTGGCGGCGGGGATCGGACTGGAGCTCGCCTCGTGCGCGGGCTATGTGGTGCTGTTCGGGCTCGTGTTCGGGATGCTCGGCCGGCGCCTGTACTCGCGCCTGTCGCTGTCGGAGCTGGCGGTCAACTCGGTCGTGTCGGTGAGCGGTCTGGCGGGCATCGCGCTTGGCGCGTGGGTGCTGCGCAGCAAGGGCGTCTCGGTGCAGCGGATCGCCAAGCGCTCGGTGCTGATCTTCGTGCTGACGAGCGCGGTGAACGTCGGTGCGACGGCGCTGATCGGCGTGCCGATGTGGCTGGGGCTGCTGCCGGGCTCGCGCAACCCGCTGCTGACGCTCTTGCCTGCTGTGGCGGCGATCGCGACGATCGCCGGGACGATCGCGCTGGCGGCATGGGCGCGCCGGGGCGCGGAGCGGCGCATCCGCACGCGCGGGCGGATGTATGTGGCGCTGGTGGCGTTGAGTGGCGGCGTGTTCGACGCGCTCGAGCTGATCCGCGCGCGGCGGGACTGGCGGTTGCTGGGAGCGGTCGGGTACTGCCTGTTCGACATCGGCGCGCTGTACGCGTGCCTGCTCGCCTACGGGCCGGCGCCGTCGTGGTGGGTCGTGGCGATGGCCTACCTCGTGGGCATGCTCGCCGAACTCGCTGCCGATCCCGGCGGGGCTGATCGCGGTCGAAGGGGGGCTGTTCGCGATGCTGCTGGCGTTCGGGGTGCGCCCGGGCTCGCTGGTGCTGGCGGCGGTCGTCACCTACCGGGCGATCTCGCTGTGGGTTCCGGCGCTGATCGGCTCGGTGGCGTTTCTCAGCCTGCGCCGCGAGCTCGACCGGCCGATCGTCAAGCCGAGTGCGACCGCGTCATAGGCCGGCGCCGTGCGCGCTCGCGCCTGTGGCGTCTTCGGCCGGCTCGCAACGTGCGCCGGCGTGCGCGGGACGGACGCGGAGGTCGTGCCGGGGTTGGCGAAGCAAGCGCGCAGGGAGTCGGCGAAGGCGACCTCGGCGGCGGCGGTCTGGCAGGCGTGCCCGGGCAGGTGGGCCATCGCGTGGCGCAGGCGGGCTTCCTGCGGGCCGTAGAGCCCGGGGCAGAAGACGGGCGGGGGCAGCGGTCCGGTGGCCGAGCCGGCGGCGTTCAGGGGGCGCAGCTGCTAGCGCGGCGGCGCGGGCGCGGGAGTAGGTGTCGGAGAAGATGTCGATCGCGAGGCGGCCGCTGTAGAGCTCGATCGAGCGGCCTTCGTCATAGACGGTCGCGGGCACGCCGCGGATCAGCATGTTGCGCTGCGGGCCGAGCGCGGAGTTGGAGTGCAGGCGGTAGATCACGGTCGTGACCTGCAGCGGCAGCCGGCAGGAGCCGCCGCCGCCGAAGACGCCGTGGCCGCGGGCGCAGTCGCCGTAGTAGACGCTGTCGCCGACGGCGATGTTGTAGCTCTTGCGCCCGTCTGCGGCGACGAGCGGTTCGCCCTGGAAGGTGGGTCCGGCCCAGTAGATGCGGTAGTAGGGGAAGGTCTGCGCTTCGGCGAGCTCGCTCGCGCCGATCGGCCCGGGAGCCCGGGTCGTGCCGCAGCCGGTCGCGGCGAGCGCGGCGATGGCGAGCGGCGCAGAGGAGCGCCGACGCCGGCGGTCGCTCGCGATGTCGGAGTCCTCGTCATGATCTGCGCGTGTCCTATCGGGCCATTATCGACGCTACTTCACGCGGGGCGGCCGGTTCTAGACAGGCATGGGCCGGGGCTCGGTGGGGTAGCACCCCGGGCGCCGGCCTATACGCGAGCCTCGCGCGGATCACCGGTCGCGGTGGGGGTGGCGGGTGCGCTGCTGAGCGCTGTGGCTGCTCGTCGATCCGCGCACGCCGGACCTCGCGGCGCAGGTGTACCGGCTGGGGCTCTACGAACGCGCGGGGCTGAGCGTGTTCGACGAGCACTGGTATGCGGGGCACGCGCTGCCGGGCTACAGCCTGCTGTTCGGGCCGCTCGCGTCGCTGATCGGGATGCGCGCGCTGGCGGTCGTGTCGGTGCTCGTGTCGGTGGCGCTGTTCGAACGGATCGTGCTCGACGCTTACGGCGACGAGGCGTGCGTGCGCTGGGGGGCGTGCCTGTTCGCGGTGGCGGCCGTGGGGGACGTGTGGAGCGGGCGGCTGACGTTCGCGCTGGGGGTGGCGCTGGCGCTGGCGTGTGCGTATGCGCTCAGTCGCGAACGGCTGCTTGGCGGCGGCGCTGGCGGCGGGGCTGTGCGCGGCGGCGAGCCCGGTAGCGGGCGTGCTGCTGGCGCTGGCGGCGCTCTCGTATGCGCTCGCGCGGCGCGACGCGCTGGTGTCTGCTCGCGGTGGGCGCGCCGGTGGCGGTGGTGGCTGTGGGCGGTGCGGGCGCTGTTCCCGGAAGGCGGGTATGAGCCATATCCCGGCGACCTCGTTCGCGGCGACGGCGATCGTGGTGTGCCTGTTCCTGTGGGCGCTGCCGCGGGGGGAGCGCAATCGGGTGCTGCGGGTGGGGGCGGTGGTGTATCTGCTGGCGTGCCTGCTGTGCGTGGTGGTGCGCACGCCGATGGGCAGCAACATCGAGCGCTATGGCGTGCTGCTGGCGGGACCGCTGCTGCTGTGCGGGCTCGCGGGGGAGGGGAGCGGGAGCGCGCTCGCAGGGCGGCAGGAGCGGTGGCCGGCGCGGCGTGTGGCGCGGCGCGCGGCGTCCTACGCGCGAGCCGTCGGCGGTGGGTGTGGGGGTGTGTGTGGCGATGGTGTGGACCGTGTGGGGGCCGGTGCGCGAGACGCGGGCGGTCGCGGGATCGCCGGCGACGCGGGCCGTCCTATTACGCGCCGGTCGAGCGCTACCTGCTCGCGCACGGCGCGGCGGTGGAGCGGGTGGAGGTGCCGCTGACGCGCTCGCACTGGGAGGCGGCGATGCTGGCGCCGAGGGTGTCGCTGGCGCGGGGGTGGGAGAAGCAGCTGGAAGAGCGCTATGACTCGCCGCTGCTCGAGCTCGGGCCTGACGGCGGCGGGGTATCGCGCGTGGCTGCGCGCAGCAGGGGGTCGCGTATGTCGCGCTGCCGGATGTGCCGCTGGACCCTTCGAGCGCGCGCGAGGGAGCGCTGATCCGCGGCGGGCTGCCCTACCTGCGGCAGGTGTGGAGCGAACGGGCACTGGCGGGTGTTTCGCGTGGTGAGTACGACGCCGCTGCTGCAGGGGGGCGGGGCGGGTGATGGCGCTGGGGAGCGACACGTTCGCGGTGTATGCGAACGCGCCGGGGAGGCTGCTGGTGCGGGTGCACTACACCCGCTACGACACGGTGCATCGCGGGACGCGGCTGCGTGGCGAGCGCGCCGGGGGGCTGGACATGAAGTGCGGGCGCGTGCGAGCGTCGTGGGGGCGAGGTTCTCGTGGTGGGCCTGGGGCTGGCGGCTTCTCAGCTCGGGCCGAGCTCTTGGGGGCGTGCGAGCGGCAGGACGCTCGCCATCTCGTCCAGGAGGCGGGCGTGCTAGCGCGGCGCGAGGCCGTAGAGGCCGGTGTAGCCGGTGAGGTAGATGTCCTGCCCGTCGCTGATCACGGGGTCGAAGGAGCCGGTGTGCATCTGGAAGACGACGCGCCCGGTGGAGATGCCCAGGCCGTAGGTGCGGTGGGAGGCGAGGTCGGCGAAGTAGACGACGCGGCCGACGACGGTGGCCGAGCCGGAGATGCGCCCGCCGGGGTGAAAGCGCCACTCGATGTGTCCCGAGCGGGCGTTGAGGGCGTAGAAGGCGCCGTCGTAGGAGCCGACATAGACGGTAGGGCCGAGGCCGGGGGCGTTGGCGATGGCGGGGGAGGCGTAGACGTAGGCGCCGGTCTGAACGGCCCAGTCGAGGTGGCCGGTGGAGGCGTCGTAGGCGTAGATGCGCCCGTCGGTGTTGCCGAGGAAGACGCGCCCGTACATGACGGCGGCGGTGGAGTAGAAGGTGCCGCTGCCGAGCAGCGCGCCGCCGGAGTCGCTGTCCCAGATGCGCCGGCCGGTGGACTCGGAGATCGCCTGCAGATGGCCGGAGTAGTCGCCGAAGTAGAGGATGCCGCCGGAGAGGCTGGGGCTGGCCTTGACGGCGCCGGCGGCGTGGTAGGTCCAGACGACGTTGCCGTTGTGGGCGTTGAGCGCGTAGACGGTGCCGGCTTGGGAGCCGAAGAAGACGCGGCCGTGATCGACGAGCGGCGAGGACTCGCTGGGGCTGGGCAGGGCGCGCCGCCAGAGGATCTTGCCGGTGGCGTAGGCGAGCGCGAAGACTTCGCCCTTGCGCACGCCGCTCGGCGCGCGCGAGGACGGTGGCGTAGACGACGCTTGCGGACGGCCGCGGGGGTGGAGGCGGAGAGCGAGCCGATGCGCCGCTGCCAGAAGGTGTGGCCGGTGTGCAGGTTGATCGCGCTGAGCGTGCCGTCGTCGGCGAGCTGGAAGATGTGATCGCCGTAGATCGAGGGCGGGAACTCGAGCAGGGAGCTGCCGTTGCGCACCCACAGGCGGCGGAAGGGCGGGAACACGCGTGCGGGGGCGGGGAAGAAGCGGGTGTGGTTGCGCGAGTAGCCGTAGAAGGGCCAGGCAGAGCGTTCGGGCCCGCGCGCGGGCAGGACGGGGGAGGGCTGGGGGATGAAGCGGGCGTGGGGGTGGTAGATGCTGCCGGTGCGGTGGCGCTCGTAGAGGTAGCCGCCGAGTGCGAGCGCGGCGATCAGCAGCAGGAGCAGTCCGGCCGCGATCCAGCGCGCGCGCTTGGGGAGCGAGGGTCGGGCCACGCTCTTATGATCGCGGGTATGGCAGACAACGATCCCCGTTCGGCGGTGTTCGCCGAGGGCGTGCTGGCGGGCAGGGTCGCGCTGGTGACGGGTGGCGGCACGGGCCTGGGCAGGCAGACGCGCGATCGAGCTGGCGCGGTGCGGGGCGAGGGTGGTGATCGCGGGACGGCGCGCAGAGACGCTCGAAGCGGCGGTGGGGCTGATCTTGCGGGAGGTCGGCGCGGACATGAGCGCAGGTGCGGGCAGCGGCGGTGGAGCGGACGCGTCGGCTGGACTAGTGGACTGGGTTGCGGGCGATGTGCGCGAGCCGGCGGACGCACGGCGGTTGGTCGAGACAGCGATCGGAGCGCGCGGGGAGGCTGGATTTGCTCGTGAACAACGCCGGCGGGCAGTACTTCACGCCGGCGGAGGGGATCGCGCTGAAGGGCTGGCGGGCGGTGTGGCGGTTGAACGTGGAGGGGATGCTGAACATGTCCGAGGCGGCGGTCGAGCTGGGTTTGGGCGGCGTGGACGGCGCCGGAGCGGTGCGGGGGCGCGATCGTGAACGTGACGCTGTCTCCGCACCACGGGATGCCGGGCATGGCGCACTCGGGTGCGGCGCGGGCGACGGTGGAGGCGCTGACGCGGGAGATGGCGGAGCGTTGGGCGGATCGGAGGATCGCGGTGACGGCGATCGCGGCGGGGCACTTCGATACGGAGGCGATGGGCAAGTACCCGGAGACGGTGCGCGCTGGCATGGGACGTTCGGTGCCGATGCAGCGCCTTGGCGAGCCCCAGGAGCATGCGTGGCTCGTAGCGCTGTTGTGCTCGCCGATGGGGCGGGCGCTGAACGGGTCGACGATCACGCTGGACGGCGCACGGGACAACTGGTTCGGTCCGTGGCCGCCGATGGGGCTGACGGGCGGCACGGGGGAGGTGCCGACCGAGGCTCGTAAAGGGCCAGGCGAGGGGTAGGACAAAGTCGATGTCGTTGGGCCGAGCCCGGGAGCCCTGGGGCGATAGGATGAGGTCGCTTGCGGGCGAAGTGTTGTGGTTGCACGAAAGCCTTCCAAGCTTTAAGGGCGGGTTCAATTCCCGTCGCCCGCTTGTAGTGCCACGGGGAGTGGCGCAGTCTGGTAGCGCACCCGGCTGGGGGCCGGGCGGTCGCAGGTTCAAATCCTGTCTCCCCGATGAAGCTTATTGTCGGCAAAATGTGGACATGTGCGGACATGCGCGGTCACGACAGGGGATTTTGCCGTTTGGAGGCCGGACGTGGCAGGACAGGAGCGGCCTAAATTGCAGGATATTTTGGGCTCGACCCTCACAATTAGGGGGGAAATAGGGGGAAGCTCCGCCCCGATAGGGGGGAAACAGCCTCGAAACTCCCGGCGGTATCCCGACCGCACTCCTCGATGATGCTCTCTACGGATCGACCGGCAGAGTGAGGTCTGCAAAACAGCTCGTATACAGGCGATTTTGCAGAGTTATGGTGCCTGACTATCTGCAAAATAGCCCGGTCCTGGTATAATATGCAGCATGGCTCGTCCATTGAAACGCCTGTTCGATGTCGCCGAGGGGCAGTGGGGTCTTTGCACGCGCCAGCAGGCTCAGCAAGCCGGCGTTGGGGCGAGCTCGCTCGCGCGGCTTACACATGACGGGCTGCTCGAGCGCGTCGCGCATGGTGTCTACAGGGTCCGCGGGGGGGCGAGCCAGACCATCTTGAGCTACGGGCTGCGTGGCTTGCGCTCGAGCCCGGTGTGCCGGCATGGGCTCGGGCACGCTCGCCCGACGTGGCGCTTGTGTCGCACGCGTCGGCAGCGTCTCTGTACGGCGTCGGTGATCTGCGCGCTGACGTGCACGAGTTCACGCTTCCAGCGCGACGCCAGACTCGTAGGGCTGATGTGCGCCTACACCGCGGTCATGTGCCTGACGGGCAGCGAATACTGCTGAAAGGGCTTCCCACAACCCGCGCCGGACAGATGATCGCCGACTTGCTCGACGATCACGTCGAGCCCGCCGGCGTGGCGCAGATCACGGCGGAGGTGGTCGGCCGAGTGCTCGACTATCCCGGCGTCATTGCCGAGTGCATAGCGCCGTCCGCACCGCGCTTCGGGTTCCGCCGAGATGATGGCGTGGCCCTGCTCGACTATCTCCTGACGCTGGCCAACTATTCTGAGCGGGCCGAGATGGTCGTGCTGGCAAGAGGCGATGAGCGCTAGCCCATACGGCGATCCGAGTGCGCTGCGCAATGCGATCACTGACCGCCTGCGCCCGCTCGCTCGCAATCGGGGCACTCCACTCAGCAGCCTCCAGCGACAGTTCGCTTATGACCGGCTGCTATGCCGAGTCTTCAGTGCCGAACCCGATCGGTGGGTGCTCAAGGGCGCGACCGCGATGCTTGCTCGGCTGGGAGGAAACGCTCGGCATACGCGCGACATTGATCTGTTCAGTCGCGCCGGCGACCTGGTTGATGCTGAGCAGGCTCTACGGGCTGCCGCTGGGCTCGACCTGGATGACTACTTTGGCTTCACGTTGAGCCCTGGCCGACGGATCGCTCAGGGTGCGGGAGCCGTACGCGTGGACATCGTCGCGTTCCTGGGGCTCAAGGAGTTCGTGCGGTTCCACGTCGATCTCGTCGTTGACCTCGCGATGACAGGCACTCCCGACACCGTCTCGCCGCTGGTGCCGTTGGAGCTTCTCGGGCTAGCATCCGTGCCCTACCGCGCGTACCCGCTCACTGACCATGTGGCTGACAAGGTATGTGCCCTGCTGGAGCTGCATGAGCGCTCCAGTGGGTTGAAGGAGCCGAGCACGCGCTTTCGAGACCTGGCCGACCTGGCTATCTTCGCCCGCACAGTGACCGTCGACGCTGACGAGCTCGTCGTGGCGCTCGCCTCTGAGGCCAAGCGCCGCGGGCTAACTCTCCCCGACCGCCTCGCGACACCCTCCGGACGTGACTGGCCGAGCGGCTACGCCCGCGTGGCACGCGATGCATCACATCTGCAGGAGCGTGACCTCCCGAGCGCCCTCACAACCGTCGGACGCTTCATCGACCCAGCGCTAGCAGGAGAGGCGCGGGGACAATGGAACCCGGCGACGCTGCAATGGTGCGACACTCGCGCCGGAGATCAAGGTGCAGGCTAACCCGCCGACCATACGCTCCACAGCTGGGTCAGAACATCTCGCCACATAAGGGGGAACACGGCGGCAAGCGGGGACCAAGATAGGGGAAATAGGGGGGAAGGCATCACAGAACGCCCGTAAACACTGGGATGTCCGCGACTTTGAACCTGTGTCCCGATGAAAAGTCGCAGGTTCAGAACCTTTCAGAGATCTACGAGCAGGAGCAAAAGCCGCGGAAAGACTGGGGTTCGCGGTCGGCTGTTTTCGTCTGTTCGCAGCTGTTCTCGGTACGCCGGACCGCAAATGGACCGCAGCGAGGGGCGAAAGGGACCACAGAAGAACTCCAACCTCCTAGACTAGTAGCGTCGGGGAGCACGCGCGTTGGTGTTCGATGCCCACTTCTGAACTCAGCTAAATCCCGGTGATTGGGGCATTGCGTAAGCATGGGACGGATGTGCGTTAGGGTTCGACTCCTGATCAAGAGGTCGCCGAGCGAACGGCACGCGCGACCAGCCACAGACACGAGGTACGGCCTGTGTTCGGCGCGCTGCTCGTCACCGACATACATCTCATCAAGCCCGATTCGCCGAGGCACGATCCCGACATCGAGCTCCGCAATGGCGTCCTGCGCTTTCTCCCGGAGCTCAAGCGCGAGCTACCCGAGATCTCCACGATTCTCGTAGGTGGCGATGTCGCCTTCGACGCCACTGGTAACCAATACAGCGCAGCTTCAGCCTTCTTGCGGGAATTGCAGGGCCACATCGGAGGGGAACCGCGGGTGCTGGTCATTCCCGGCAACCACGACATTGATCGTGGTCTCGTCGAGACCCCCGATCAGCGGAATTGGCGAAGCGCGCCCAAGCGAAGCGGACTAGATGATGACGGACGCGACTGTGCATTGTTGGCCCTACTCGCCGATACGACGGCCGGCCCAGGACTGTTCGCGCCGCTTGGCGCCTACAACGCGTTCGCCGCGACGTATGGCTGCACCGTCACTGAGAGAGATCCCTCGTGGCATGTCTGTCTGCCCTTGGACGGTCGTTATCGCCTGGACGTGCGCGGGATCACCTCCGTCTTGCTCTCCGAGCGACACGACGACAAGGCTGCCGATCGGTTGATGATTGGCGACGTGCAAGTGACGGACCTAGAGGAGCGTCCAGGTTGTGTGAATGTTACATTGTGTCACCACCCATTCGAGTGGCTGTTCGACGGGGAACGCCAACGCCACCGACTCCGTCACCGAAGCGCGCTGCACATCACCGGGCATGAGCATGCGCATCAGCTCGATACCGACCCGGAGACTCACACTGTGCATTTGCGGGCTGGTGCTCTCCAGCCGAAGCGCGCTGACAAATGGGACCCGCGCCTGTACGGCATAGGCGTTGAGATCCTCGAGACGGGAAGCCAAGCGAGCGCGACGGTCACAATTTTCTGCGCGCGTTGGAAGCGGGAGGCGGACGGATTCGTGCTTGACACGACAGAGCAGCGGACAGTCCCCATCCTGATAGCTTCCCGGGACGAAGCTCCGACCGTAGCTGATCCCACTACGGCGATAGCCCGCCTCACCGAACTTCTTGGACAGCTCGCTCCCGCCGACATGCTATCGGTCGCGGACGAGATCGAGATGACGCTTGGCGACCTCGCCGGATCGCCAGATTACCAGCATGCAGGTCGTGTGGTCGAGCATGCGCGACGCACCAGGGCGCTCCCTCGGCTGTGGGACGAGACCGTCGGGCGCCGAGGAGGCACCCGAAGCGACAAGAACCCCTTCACGTGAAAGGCTTTCCTCCCATGACGACCAGTAGTCTCGCCAAGTGAGCAACGCATTTGAAAACCGACTCCGTGAAGCCGTCGTAGTAGTCGACGCCTCGCGCGTTGCCGCGATGCGCGACGGGATAGTTGCGCTCGCGAGCGCGCGGGAGACAGTCCAGGGAACGCTCACGCTGGTCCGGCTAACCTACGGGCTGCCGGTTAACGACGCAGATCGGGCCAGGTTCTTCGTAGCTGCGTCTGAGGCGGGTCTGCCAATCGAGCCGGGCCAGGCTCAACTGGCCGCGACGCTCACGATGCTGACGATGATCGAGCGGTTCGCTGCTCCGCTAGCTCGACGTACACTCAACACGCTTTCCCCGGACGCAGCTGCCGCCAGCGCGATCGTCGTGCTGTCCGAGCAAGGACGGGAGAGTGCCCACCCGGATCTGACCCGCGTCGCCAAAGACTGGCTAGCTCTCGCGGCCGAGTACTTGAGAGGCACTGGGCGATCGAGTGCACCGCCCGAGCTGACGAAGCAGCCTGCAGCCACGCCGCCAACGGAGGGCGAAGCGCCGGCAGAGATCGGCGTAGCCGAGATTGTTGAGCACTCGGAGAAGCTGACTACTTGGCTCCGCCTAAGCAGCAGTTCCGCCAAGATCGCGGCGCTTGAAGAGCAGCAGGACATTTCCTGGTGGCTCATGAGTGCTCGGACGCGACGGGGCTCCCTCGACGCAGTCGTCAGCGTCGTCGACGAGTTGTGGGGTCTCGCAATCAATCCGATTGGGCCGCCTGGGGTCGATGAGCTGCTCGAACGCGCGCTCGGCCAAACACTTGAAGCTGGGGCGGACAAGTCGATCCCGCTTGGCGACCTCGCGTCTGTCGCTGCACGCCCCATTCCGGACGAGCTGCACGGCATTTGCAGCCTCGTAACGGGGCACGTCGTCGCTAAGGACGTCTCGCTTGCCCCGCACGAGGCTGCGGTGCGCATCTACCATGAACTCCAGCTCATCGAGATCGTCAGACCCCCGGAGGCAGCATGACCGACAGCCAGGATCCCGTCTCTCCCGAGGCCACGCCGAATGCGAGCATCGACGAGGTTCTCCAAGAGACCGCCACCACCGCGCAGAGCGGAGGTGATGAGGTTGCCGCAGCCGCCCCAGACCCTGCCGATCGGCCAATCGCTCTCACGACCGAACAGGCGAATGCTCTAGCCGCCAAGCGCCGACCAACGGTTCTCGTACTGGCGGGCACGATCGGGTGCGGCAAGACGTCTGTCTACGCGGCGATATACGAGCGGCTCGGCCGGGGGCCCTTCGGTGGGTATTCCTTCGCCGGGTCGCTGACGATCCCAGGCTTCGAGGAGCGCTGCCATTGGTGGCGAGCCGCGTCGGGGACATCCGAACACGGGATGCGACACACGCAAGCCGCCGATCTGCCGTGGCTTCATATTCGGATACGTGATGTAGAGCGGCGGGGGCCGATACGGGACCTCCTGTGCGGCGACTTCGATGGTGAGTTCTTCGACCAGTTCGCCAACAACATGGTGCAGGCCGACCAGCTCCCTTTTCTTCAGCGAGCCGATCACGTTGGCGTGGTCGTCGACGGCTCGAAGATTGCGACGGCCGTTGACCGAGCTGCCGAGCTCCTGCGCATTAGGTATCTCCTTCAGCGCCTACTTGAGCCCGGAGTCTTGGCAGGTCCCGAAGCGCTGTCGCTGATCGTCACGAAGGTCGACTGCTTCATGGACGGCGCAGAACTCGCGGGTGCCGAGGACGCCCTAGCGGCGGTCAGCCAGACCGCGAAAGACCTCGCGGGTCGGGCTCTGCCGATGCTCAGGCTTGCAGTGTATTCCTACGATCCAGGCTATCCGCTCGGTCACGGTCTTGAGAGTCTACTTGAGTTGATTGGCGCACGGCCACGTGTTCAGATCCTGGCTCCTGACGCCCACTGGGAGCCGGCCACCGCCCTGGGGAGGTTCCTCGCATGAACATGGCTCCCCAACAGCGAACTGTGCTCATGGTTGGCCTTCCGTCCACAGGCAAGTCCACCTATTTGGGCGCTATGTTCAACATCCTCAAAGACGACGGCACAGACGGAATGCGGCTTGAGGCACTGCCGGAAGAGCGTGATTATTTGGTCGAAATCGAGCACGCATGGCTCTCGCTCAAGCCCTTGGCTCGCAGCAGCCTCAGTGGGCCACGCAAAGTCACGCTTTCGCTCCTGCTCGACGAGCCGGTGCGCTCGCTATCGCTCAACATCCCCGATGTCGTCGGCGAGACCTACATGCATGCGTACGAAAACGGGCATTGGGCTGACGGCCTCCACGATCTCGTGGACGGAGCCAGCGGGCTCCTCGTCTTCATTAGGGCTGACACGATCACGCAGCCAGAGCTAATCAGCATCGGCCACCCTCCTCAAATGGCCGACTCAAGCGAGCCGCAACCCTGGCAGCCGGAGTACTCCCCAACCCAGGCCATCATCTGCGACCTCCTTGAACAGATTGCAGCGTTGCGGGGTGAAGTGATACCGCCAATCGCGATCCTGATCTCAGCGTGGGATGCCGTCGCCGAACACGGTCTCACGCCCGACGCGTGGTTGCAATGGCAGCTTCCGCTGCTAGCCCAGTGGCTACAAGCGCGCGTACCCCAGATCGGTACGCGCGTCTTTGGAGTGAGTGCCCAAGGAGGCGAACTTGACGACGACGCAGTGCGCCAGCAGCTTGGACAGGACGCGACTCATCGGCCGGTACCTCCCAACGGCGACACCATTATCGAGCCCCTCCGATGGCTACTAGAACGCGAGTAGCGACACTAGATCAGGCGCTGTTCGGCTATCGCGACGGCCACCGCCTGCTCGCCGCCACTGGCGACCTAGCGCCTGAAGATCGCGGTCTGCTCGTCCGACAGACTGACCACCCCGACGCTGGCCGCGCCCGCCAGTGGGACTCTCTACTGGCCGGCTGTCCACTCCCCTCAGGGCGATACGCGATATCTCTCACCTGGCCGGCGCGCGAGATGCCGCGGCCTGGTTGCGTCTGGACCCACACGCTGCTGCTCAACGCCCATGACCTCGTAACTTGTGAGCCGTCGGAGTTGCTGCGCCTATTTCGGCGTCCTGCAGGGCCAGACCCCGATCTAACCGACTACACGACACCGCTCTCCACGGGTTCTCTGGAGCCGATACGGGCGGCACCGCTGAGCGGACGTGCTCACGCTTGGGGAAGCACCCTCATGTGGGCGGTTTACGATGCACCCGAGCGACCAGTGCACGCGGCGGGAGTGGACCTTCAGGACGCTGACCGTCACCAGGTCCTGCTCGCCGTCTGGAGTGCCGCTTGGCCGACACTCCGAGGTTGCCTCAGCTTCATTGATGCGCCACACAGCGAACGTCAACTGCCCGACCGCCGTTACGATCTGCAACTTCACGAGGGTAGCCGAGTGGCGCAAAAGGCCCCTGGGGAGCGTGTCGTGCGTGGTGTTCCGAAGGTTTCGCCGCCTCCGTGGGCGACTCGCCTCCTCGCTGAAGCGGTAGCTCCAGATGGCTTTGCCGCGTTCCTGAGAACCTACGATGGGGATCTCGGCTCCGATCGGTCTGTGCTGCCAGGCCTTCGCGAGGTATACGAGTTGGGCGTGAGTCGCGATGCGCGGGAGGCTCCGACTAGAGAGCTGGTCGCAAAGCTTGCCGCGACCTATCCGGACCCATTGCAAGCACCGAGGCTGAAGCGCGACGTCGTTGGCTATTGCGAGGCGCCGTCATGGCTATCGCCGATCTCCGAGCCCGTTCGACTCACGGCTCTTTTGAACTCCTCAGGTTATGCATCGTTCGACATAGGCGATCTCGAGATTGAGAACCGTGCCCACAATCTCCTGGTCGCCCCACGCCGCGCAGACCTAGCGCAGGTGCTTGGTTCGATCGAGGATCCCCGCCAGCTGCTTGCATCGCGCTTCTTGGCGAGCCTTGCCCAGGAGATTGACTCGGGAATGGCGGGTGCCCTCGCGAAACATGCTCCGGCCGCGCTCATCTCCCTCGTCGGCTACGAACCCGCCCTAGCTCACGATCCAGGAATCTGGATGATCCTCCCGCCGCGCGATCTTTGGACGGCGGTGGCAAGCCAGCGCGGTGCAAAGCAACGGAGGAATACGCTCGCGGCGATAATCGTCGCTGGCGCGGCAGTCGACCCAAAGGTGGTGGCCGATGCTTGGGGCAACGCAAGCTCGCTCGTGCTCTCGATTCTCGCCGAGACTAAGCCAAGCCAAGATGTTGTCTCTATTTGGCTCACGGTAGTAGACGTCAAAGAGATCTCACGGAGCGTTAGCCGTTCGAAGTTCCCGAGCCAAATTCTTGTGTCGGCGCTTGCAAGGCTCAGTCCGTCCGAGCTCGCAACACTTGCCTCGGACGTCGTTCTCGAGGCGCTGTCGGCCTCGCCCCCGGAAGACCTCGTTGTGGCGTGCCTGCTGGCAGCACGCGAGGCGTCATTGCGTCCCGGGTGGGCATCGGTGACGATGGCAGCGTATGAGCAGGGCTACGCACGACTCGCCTCCAATAGCCGGCGTAAGACTCTCGCCAAGGCACTTGGACCGAAAAAGGGAACGACCAACAAAGAGCTACGCCTCGTGCTTGCGGCCCACGTCAGTCACGACATGCTGCGCGCTCGCGAGTCCGCCCGGGCGATATTCCTTTTGACGGATCGCGAGGCGTTTCGAGCCCTAGTGGACGCGGACGGGAAAGCATTGCTTGCGAAAGAAGCACTCGCGGCGTCGCGCGCGGATGACGTTACCGCGAGGAAGTGGCAGCTGGGGCTCGTGAATCGCACGATTGCGGATCATGCCGATCGCGATTCAGTGTTCCGGATTCTGCAAGACCTGAGCCGGACTCTGAATCCATTTTGATCCCACACTCGGTGGCTCTTCGATCCCTCCACCGATCCCCAGAGTCCGCCAACCCAATGCTTCCAGGCCCAAACGCCCTCTAACGGCCAGTCTCCAAACCGCAGCGCCGAGGGTTACGACTGGGTGTGGTGCCGCACGCGAGCCGGGCCGGGGATCTGGACCGCAAAAAGACCGCAGAGAGCACGAAAACGGCTCAGGAAAGCCAACCTGAACCTGTCTCCACGACTCTCGGACGATTATTGTCTGCAAGCTGATTGCCTGCAAGTGGGGCCGTGTGCAACGCGCGGCACCTTCGGGTGCTGCTCGCATGAAGCGTGAGGTTGGCCTGGGCAAGGCCAAAGACCCGGCGTCAAGCCGGGCCTCGGTGCGCGATCAGTGCTGCTCACGAGAGCAACCCCGATCCCCTGCAGACCATCATAGTCAGCACTCGCATGCGGCGTAGTGCGTGCCTGCGTTTCGTCCAGAGCGCAAGCGAGGCACAGAAGTGCTGAGACGCTTGCAATACTGTCAATGCGGCAGCGATGCGAGGCTTTGTCCTGATAACCCGCATCACACTCGCGTGGCTCGATCCTCGTGACGTGGCAACCCCTCACCACGCGACACCGTCGGTTGGAGGATCCAGCCACGTGCTAAACGTCGGCGCGGCCCGACCACGCACCGCCTGACGGACGAACATGTGCAGATCTGGTTGGTCCCGCAGGCTCGCCGCCGGAACAGATAATATCTCCGCATAGTGTCTTGCATCCTCTGGCGCAAGCCTGAAGATGAAGTCCACACCGCAATGACCGACCATAGTGTGAAACATCGAGCTATCTAGCTGGCTCAACGTCTGATGAGCCAACACCAGTCCCAGCCCGAACTTACGACCCTCGGAGAGTCCCCGAGCGAGGTTCCTTGCTGGAAAGCTATGTATCTCATCGACGTAGACGCTGAACAGATCCTGTGCGTTAGTACCTCGGTCGAATGCTGCGTCGATGCACCCAGCGAGCACAACATGGCCAAGCAACCCGGCCTCAAGGTTAGACAGTGCGCTCTGGTCGAGTGTGACCACCACCTGCGAATTGTCTGCCACAAGAGTTGACACGTCCACTCCCTCCCCGATGGATCCCACGAGCCGCTGGCTCATGCTGCTGGTAAACAGGTCCTCGAACTTCGATGCCGCCCAGCTTGCGATATCCGCCGCCTCCCGTTGGCTGAAGTGGTTTCGCAACGCTCGCGCGGCCCAAGGCGGCCCAGAGTACCCGAGCAGAGCCCCCCTCATGTAGGCGTCATCGTAGAGAAGCTCCGAGGCGCTGGACAGCGGCTCCCCCTGCTTGGTATGCGCTAGGACCGTCAGTGCCGCCTTTGCGATGCTACGAAAACGTGGCCCCGAGTAGTTCTCCGGGAGGTGCGAGGTGAGAGCGTCGATGAGACGTCCGACCGCCCGCTCAACGATCGGATCCTCCTCATCGCCGCTCGCGCCCGGCAATAGACAGATCCTTGGCCCGTTCGCATCGGTCACACCGAACTCAAGGAGGTTCACTGAACACTCCCCGGCAGCTGCACGTACTCGGCTGGCGAGATCTCCATGGGGGTCGATCATCACAAAGCCCGCGCCGACGGATAGGTCGTGGTTGATCAGCACGCTCAGCAGTGTCGTCTTGCCACTACCGGGCACACCGATAAGATGCATATGACGGCTGCGCGCTGCAGGATCCAACCGAACGAGCTGACCACTCTTGTCCCTGCCAATCGGCACGCCCGTCACTGGCGACTCGTGGCTGGCGGGCAGAGCCTCAAAGCGCGTCGCTGGGACCGACGGGACGGGGCCACCCCACGGGATCGGCCACTGAAAGGCGCTGCGGGCCGCCGTGATTGGGAATAGGTCGGCCACGCGAGGCTCACTCCCGATGACTCTTGCCGGCAGTCCCACGGCGCTCGCCGACGCTCGGCCGAAGGGAGGAGCCTCGACTCGGAAAACACCCGGAAGGGTGAGCGACATTCCGAACGTCCGATCCAAGACCAGCGGCGGCGATGACCTGCGCAAACTCTCCCTTTGGCTTGTCCCGACGATCTCAAACGCGACACGCCTCAAGACGGCAGGATCTACGGGCTCATCACCGCATACCGCGACCTCTGCGAAATAAACAGGCCCCTCGTAAGCATCGAGCAGCTGCCGGGAGGCGAACGCGACACGCTGTGCTTCGAAGCGCTGACCGGACGAGGTGTGCGGGTCATCCACCATCGCGAGAGCCGTATCAAGCTGCTCCCGGACCTTGCTGCGTTGAGCATCCTGCGGCGCCCAGCTCAACAGGCTCGTACGCAGACGCGTTGAAGTCGCCCGGTCACTGAGCGCCACCGCGAGGCTCAGCCATGTGCCTCGCGCTCCGTTGAAATGCACCAGCGTCGAGCAGCTCCTCCCGTTGGCACTCACGCTCGACGACCCTGGCAGAAGCAGGTCACAGTAGGGATCGTCTCGCGTCAGGATCACTTGGGGGTCGCACGCGGCGACCTCGAACGGGCTCGGTGGCGCCGTCAGCTCGCTTCGTGCGAGGCTCCAGAGTGACTCGAGCTGCGCCGTGCCTTCAGAAGAGGAGTCATCGTCGATGAGGCCGATAAGAAGCACTACCGTCAGTGACATGGTCGCCCGTGAGCGGTCATATTCAGCCGCAAGCTCTGCCACAAGCGCGATCTCTCCTGGCTTCCACGCTGACTCCAGGAGTACGTCGAAGCGATGCGCGATCTCATGGAGCTCCTCGGAGGAACTCACGCTCGTAGGGTCCGCACCCGTGAGCTTCAGCCCCGCCCAGCGCACGATGGTGCGCCCCGCAAGCGGCCCATCCAGTTCGCGCGGCAAGGTCGCGGCGTAGATCTCGGGGCGTTCACTCATATAGCCCCCCGGCTGGATCTGGTGCGTCGTCCTCGCCGGGTGGGCTCGCGTCCGCAATCGCCTTAACGATCATATCCACCTGTCGCATTGAGGTTCGGTTCTCACGGCCGAGCTGGCGGACCGTCTGTACCAGGTCGTCGCGGTCGAACGGCATGCCAACAAACCCCTGCGTATCCTCGCTCATCATCGCAACCTTCGCTGCACCCTTGCTCAGGCCAAGCTTGCTTCTGTACATGCCCATCCGACTCGCGGTCCGTCGTAGCCGACTGTCGAGATCGCCGATATCTTCGTTGTTTGACTCCACTCGGCGCCAGATGTCCTCGAACAGCGAATTGATGTAGTAGCTGGCGCGGTTGCTGAGGAATTGCACGACCAGGGGACTCATTCCAGGGATTGTTCCTGCCTGCTCCAACGGAACCCAGTACTCGTCGGCGGCCTCGGCGCGGTACAGCAGGTCGATACTGGTGTTCTGAGAGAGATCGAACTTAGTGTCTCCGAGAATTACGGCTGAGCGCATATCTGCCGCTCGTACGATCTCTGAAAGACGACGCACCGCCTGGCTTGTCACCTTGCCGCGGGCCGCGAGATAGCGCAGCACCTTCCCGGCGTCCGCGAGTTGGCGTTCTGTCTCTTCCGCATCGCCCTCCTCTACAAACGCACGCTGGTGCGCGTGCTGGAGCATCAGCGCCTCGTCCCCGTCATCGATCAGACGCTGGTTGACATCGATGTGCGACACGCCTGTCGGTGTGCTCTGCAGCAGGTAGCGGGCCAATGTCTGCTTGCCAGCCTGAAAGCTCGCGTTGCCGTCCTTCCAGCCGTACTTGTCAAGCTCTGCGACGCATGTGGTGCAGAAGCACGTGTTTTGCAGCCGAGAGGAGTCCTCTTCGCCCCGCTTCGGGTAGAGCGCCGAGGCGCTGTTCGGGTAAGCATCCGCGAGATCGAACACGACACCGTCGGTCTGGAAAGGCATGAGCTCATCGACAATCGCCGCAGCGATCTTCTGCACCAATGGGTTGCCGATGCATGCATGTCCCGGGAGGCTCACATCCCACTGATCTACTACGACCAGCAGCTCGTTGCCAATCGACGAGAAGTTGACGTTGACCAGCAGCCAGATCCTCATCTCATCGCCACGGTCTCGGATCTCCCTGACCCAGCTATCGAGCTTGCCTTCGGTGCCGATTGTCAGCTGATGCTGGTCGGCGTGAGCGCTCTCGAATGCCGCACCGTCGTTGGTAATAGCCGGGAGCACGATGTCCGTAGGCCACTCTCCACTAGTCTCGTGGAAGCGCTTAATCCAGTACTCCGGGGGGCGGTAAAATAGAAGATCGCACGCCGGGATCAATGCGATCGCACGGTTTTCGTTCTCTATGTCGGTCAACGCCTCACCTTCCACAGGTCGCTCATAAAACCCTCCGCGTCGTCGTCTGCTTTCCCCTCGAGTGTGTAGCGGGCGATGAGGTTCACGATGCGCTTGGGAACAGCCGTTCCCGAGCGGCCGATGATCATCCCGTGATCCTCGGTGGGGTCCTGCTCATGTCCTGTCAATAGCGCCCCTAGCATCACCGCTAGGGCGTAGGTATCAAGCGCCTTGCTTGACGGGGGCGGGTGTGCGGGGTGCCCCTGCGGCGGCAAGTAGTGCGGGCGGCGGGAGAACCCGTTCTCCCGCCCGAGCCATGCCGCGTGGCCTTGGAGCGTAGTCGCGAGGCCAAAGTCACCCAGCATCGCCCGCCTCTCCTTGGCGATGTAAAGGATGTTCTCTGGACAGATATCGGTGTGCGTCACGCTCTCGCGGTGCGCGGCACGCACCGCAGCCGCGCACTGGGAGAGGATCGTCAGGCACTCGTTCAGCGCTAGACGGCCGCACAGCGGCCTCAGACTCCCGCCCTCGATCCATTCCGTAGTCAGGAACACGCAGTCACCGACTAACCCGAAGTCGAGCACACCGAGGATGTTGGGGTGGGTGTGGCCGAGCCTCGCACCGATCATTGCCTCGTTACGAAGCCGCTCGTGCAGGTCGGGCTCACCGACCCGGTCGACGCGTGTCAGCTTCACCGCAACCGTCATATCGGTGAGCAGATCGACGGCCTTTCGGATCTCGCAGTCCCGGCCGGTGATCGAGGCGTCTTGGGCGAATGCGTAACGCACGAGGCTGTCGATTTCGGGCGGGTGGCTGCGGGGCCGCACCGCCGCCCTATTGCGCCAACGCTCATTAGTCATCGCGCCGACGCGCCTCGATCAGACGAGACGTGAGACTCGTCGTCGCGGCAAACACGACCGTGATCGCCCCACTTGCAACGGTGGACTCTAGAGCTAGCACGAACTCTTGATGGGCTAGCTGAGAGGCTGCCTCGACCGCGCCTGCGCTCAGCGGCAGGAATACGGCGTGACGCAATGACTCGAGCAGGTCGCCCAGCTTGGTCGAGCTGACTTCGGGTGAGTTCTGGTGTGCGATACTCGTCGCCAACAGCTTGCCCAGGGCCTCAGGGGTCTGGGGTTCTGGCGAGTTCAGGAATGACGTCAGTCGCGGCCAAGAGGTGATACTCGTCTGGGCGGTCGCCGGCACACGTTGACGTAGCTGGTTATAGAGCACGAACGCCGGTGCTGAGACAGTTAGCAGAGGCGGCGCGTTGAGCGTTGGCTCAGGGGCGAGCAACCTCGCGAGAATCACCTCGCATACACGCGGGATCGGTTCTCGGGCGAGCTCCTGGACGAGGCATCGGGTGCACTCGAACTCACGCAGCCCATCGCTTGCCATCGGTGCGACCGCGCGCATCTGGCGCGCCGCAGCCTGCCAGTCGTTCTCTTCGAGGCTCAGAGCCAGCTCCTGCCAGCGCTCCAGCGAAAGGCCTCCGCCGCCGTTCGCCGGGTCGATGCGTTCGACAACTTGCTCGAACGGCACGTCACTTCCACCAAGAGCCCCCCTGGGCACCGTGTGTAGATGCAGCGGGGTCGCACCTGGACCGAGCAGGACTGACGAGATCTCGGCGAGCATTCGCGGAGCCTATCCGATCGCTGGTGGCAAGCCATTCTTCGGAACTTGGGCAGGTCGCGGTTGGCGCCCTCACTGGGGCTGGCTGGCCAACGCGGAGCCGTGCGTCAAGCAGACTCGACGATGCATCGACGCTTCTGCACCCGACGTTTTACAGTCCGCTGCCCACTTGACTCGGCGTCTGTCAGCTAACATGGCAATCACTGCCGCTCGGTTGACGACGAGCTAAAGACAGACAATGGTTCGCTCGATTTACCAGAAGACTGCTCCTTTGCCCGTGGTTGCTAGCGTGTCGACGCATAGGCTGAGGTGCTCGCTCTGGACGACGTCCGAGTGCGTCGGACGGGCGGTCACGGGCTTCTCGCAAACAACAGCGAGAGGTCAGCGCATGCGGAACCCGCTCCTTGACTGGTGGCCCGGTTTCGTGCAGGTGTCGTGCAGGCTCGGGTCTACGTGTGGAGCACGGCCGGGGTCGTTGGATGCCGCGAGCTCCATGCCCGGCAGACTGAAGCGCTCCAAGGTGGAGCGGACCCTGACCTTCGGGTCTGTGCCCCGCGCCCCGCTGGCGACAGGCTGACAGAGAACCCGAGAGGACCGACGCGCCGCATCGTATAGTCGTCCCGCTCGACACCCTCGCGATCTGGTAGCCGGCGAAGCGACACCATCGCCCGTTAGGGGGGAAAGGACGGCGAGTTGGACAAAAATAGGGGGGAAATAGGGGGGAAGGCATCACAGAAAGCCCATAAACACTGGGATGTCCGCGACTTTGAACCTGTCTCCCCGATGAAAAGTCGCAGGTTCAGAACCTTGCAGAGGTTCATGAACAGGAGCGAAAGCTGCGGAAACGCTGGGGATCGCGCAAGGCTGTTCTCATTTGTTCCCGGCTGTTCTCGGCACGCGGGACCGCAAAAGGACCGCAGGAGAGGCGCTGCGGTCCTTCCCCATCGGGGTAGAACCTGTGACGCCGACCTGCGCGCGCAGCGCGCGTGCATCCCGATGGCACGAGCATCGCTGCCCATCAATCGCCGCCCTGGGCTCTATCGAGCCGCCGGCGTCCTCTTAGGCAGAGGAGTCGTCCAGCCCTCAAGTGCGTAGTCGTTCAAGAACTGGCGTCTCCAAAAGCCTTTGCGTTCGACGTCAGGGAGCCCGGCCATGTCGCAGACCTCATCCCATTGCTCGGTGATCGTCGCGATTTGGCCGTCGACAATCTCACTCGCCTCCGTCTTACTCAGGTGGTAGATGTGGCAACGCTCGACGCAGCCGGCGACCTGACTGTCTTTGAAGCCGTCGTCCGCGCCGATGATCATTGCTTGCCCGACTCTTCCGACGTTACGGACTTGGGGGCAGACGTCATAGGCAGGTGTAAGCGTCAGCATCTCTCCGTTCCAGAACGCGGCATGGTTGCGCGCATGGTCGTCGTTGTTTCCGACGAGGATGTTGAAGGTGATTCTTGCGAACAACTCCTTCAGGGTCGCCCCCGGGTCTGTGAAAGATTCGCGGATGATCTGGGCGAGATCGGCGTAGCTGGCCCAGCGGCCAGCTAGCTCATTGAGGCCGAGCATGGTCAGCGCCGACACGACGGCGCGCCGCTGGCCGCTTCCGGGGATGCGGTCGAAGCGCTCGACCAGCAGAGCCTTTCGTCCCAGCGCTTCATCCAGCTGAACTGGCGCCGCGCTCAGCCCCGCTCGACGAGCGAGCTCCATCGCGACGTACTCGCCTTGGACCATCGCGATCGTGTCGCTGCTCGATGAGAACTTCGCAATCAGTCTGCGATCGCCGTCGTCAATCAGTGCCTTCGGTCGTGCGCCACCCATCGAGCTCCCGTGAAGGAGCGCATCATCAAGAGCGGGCGAGAGAGGAATCCCTTCCTCGACACGTTGTGCGGAACTCGCAAGTTCTGTAAGTGTTGCGGCCTCACGGTCTCGTGGGACGTACACGTCAGAGGCCTCTTGGAAGTCGAGCGCGCCGCTCCGGTCAGATCCCGACTGAAGCAGAAACGTCATCAGACCCAGTTCCGACGGGTTCGCCTCGGCAGCGGCCGCCGCGCCGATCAGACGGTTCATGACCACTCGCTGACCCCACGAGTCCGGACGCCCATCCAGGATGCAGCCCGGCGCATCGAGTCCCGGCCGCGGCCTGATGCGTTCCTCGACTAGTGGCAGCTCCGGGGTATAGATAGAGATCGCATCGTCGCGCTCCAAGTAACTGCGGCCGTATACGAACGTGGATTCGCCGCCCTCCTCATCGAGCCGACCCGCAACCACTGGGTCGGTCGCGCCCGGCAACCAAATCCAGACAAAGGCATGTGTGGGCGCCTCAGAAGGCATTGTCTAGGTCCTGTGTCCGCCTGCGCACCGCCCTGGGCAGCAAGACCGGACGGCGGCGTGCGCGCACAGCCTCGTCTGCCAGTCGCTCGTGGTCGCTGTAGAACAACGGGACCCCGACGAGAGCCGCTGCATCAAGAGCAGTACCCAGCGAGACCGAGGGATCGCCGTGTTCCACCTTCTGCAAGGTGCCGGTGCTGACCCCGGCTCGCTCGGCTAGCTCGCGCACTGACCAGCGCCGCTCAAGACGAGCCTGGCGGACCTCCGCCCCCAAGAGCTCAGCCGCATAGGTGACGGTCCTCGAATATGCGTGTCGCATCTTCGCCATGTCTCAATAAAATAGCACCGAAGGGCTTTGGTCTCTATATATCAGCACAAGGTCTCCGGCTGAAGCTGGTAGCACCATCCGGCCGACGTCGCTCGGGCTGTAGTCTGCTCGGACGCACAGGACGGAGACGCCGCGGGCTGGGAAGCGGGTGCCCGCGATGTGCGTGTGTTCGGCTCGACCGCCAGAGGCGAAGCGACAGCCGGCAGCGATGTAGACCTCCTTGTCGAAATGGAGCAGGGGCGAAATTTGCTTGATCTTGTTGGCTCTGGCAGGACTTGGAGGATTTGCTCGGCACCAATGTCGATGTGCTGACTGATGGAGGTGTCAGTCCGTACATGCGGGAGCGCATCTTTGCCGAGGCTGTTCCGCTGTGAAGGATGAGCGGGCGCGCCTGCTCCATGCGATCGACGCGGTGGATGCGATCCAGCGCTACACGGTGGACGGTCGCGAGGCGTTCTTCTCGGACGACAAGACCCAGGATGCTGTGATCCGCAACATCGAGATCTCGGCCAGGCGGTCAAGGGCATATCCGAGGACACGCGAGCTCTCGATCCGGAGATCCCGTGGCGGAAGATCGCAGGCATGCGCGACAAGCTGATCCACGAGTACTTCGGGGTCGAGCTGGCACTGGTCTGGGATGTCGTCGAGCAAGAACTGCCGGTTCTGCGCCCGCAGCTTGAACGTCTGAGCGCGCGCCTGGAAGAAGAAACAGGCAACGAATCTCCACCGACTTCCTGACCGACTGCCGCTCGCCCAGATGACGAATCAGCAGATCGCAGCCTTGATCGCGCTGTGTCTCGGAGGGCCGCCCTGTAGGCGCAGTTGCATCCCGTGCTGCCAGACGATCCCGAGAGTTTGATTTGATAGTTTTCATCTTGAGGGACAATGGGAATGGGGCGGATAGCGATAATCCTGGTTGGGCTAATCATCGTTGTGGGAGCGCTTAGCTCGCACGGGAAAAGCCACAACGCCGACAACGCCTCGACCAGCTCGACGCCGTCGGTCGTAGTGCCAGCCACTCCGTCTCCTCGTCCCGTGGCTGCGCACATTCACTACACGGCGTGCGATCAAAACATCAGCGCCGGTCCACACACAACCTGTGGGTTCGCGGACAATGTCTTCCGTGCTTTCGCACAAGAAGCGGCGCAGGGGTCAGAAGAAGCGAGCGTCACCGCGACGAGTCCCGCCACAAGGAAAACCTACACGGTGCGCTGCGGCACTACGCACGAAGTGACTGTCTGTACCGGCGGCGCCGACGCTCGCGTTCGATTTCCGTTGTGGGCGGCCAAGGTCTACCAGCCGGCAAAGCCCGAAGATGAATCCAATGCTCCGACCCCGTCCACCGAAGAAGCAGCGCCCGAAAGCTCACCCGAATCCGAAGAAGGGTCGCACGAACCGGGCGCGGAATGTACGAGCGGCACCTACGAAAACTCCTCCGGCAACACTGTCTGCAAACCAGAGGAATCCTCAACTGCGCCGGCGGGCGCTACGGCTCGCTGTGAAGACGGAACCTACAGCTTTAGCGAACATCGAAGCGGCACCTGCTCCTACCACGGAGGAGTGGCTGAATGGCTGAGTCCCTAGGTGGGGTCGCCCTGATCTTTGTTGCACCGCCGAGGCCATCCTCGGACCGCTCGCCTCAGCCCAGCAGCGATGCTACGAGCACACTTGGATCGACGGACTGCTCATTCCGACGCGCAGGCGCGTGACGCCACGGGGTCTGCCCGCGCCCGACCTCGTCAGCATCGACATCGACGAGCTACACGCCAACCGACGCGGGCGGCTGGTCGATCCGCACCATGTTGCCCGACGGATCGCGCACCGCACAATCCCGCGTGCCCCACGGCTGGTCCGTCGGCTCCTGCACGATCTCCGCGTGCGCCTCGCGCAGCTTCTCGAAGGCACCGTCCAAATCGTCCGTATGGAAATGCACGCCGTTCAGCGCGCCCTTCGCCAACAGTCCCGCGAGCGCCTCGCTGTCCGCGGGGCTGCCGTTCAGGTAGTTCGTCAGGACAATCGAAACACCCGGCTGGGAGGCGGCTCCCACCGTGATCCAGCGGAAATCCTCGCGGGCAACGTCATTGCGCAGCTCCAGGCCCAGCGTGTCGCGGTAGAAGGCCAGCGCAGCCTCGGGATCGTGCACCAATACAAAGCAAGTAGAAAGAGTTAGGTTCATGCCTCCAAGGCTACGGAGCCGGCGCCCCGCTCGCTTCTCCGATCCTGCTCGCTCTGCGTACCGGACGCGTGAGCTCCTTCGCCACGCAGCCCGGCACGCCCGCCAGCGCGCTGTGATCACGGGCCCGATAGGCCGTAGGTGTCTCACCTACCAGCTGCGTGAAGCGGGCGCTGAACGAGCCCAGCGACGTACACCCGACATCCATGCACACCTCCGTCACCGACAACTCACCCCCGCGCAGCAGCGCCTTCGCCCGCTCGATTCGTCGCGTCATCAAGTACGAGTAGGGGGTCTCCCCGTACGCAGCCCGGAATTGCCGCGAGAAGTGCGCGCTCGACATCAACGCCGCGCGGGCGAGTGCCGCGACCGTCAGCGGCCTCGAGTACTCGCGGTCCATCAGATCACGGGCGCGACGCAAATGCGCCAGGTTGTCGATCTCCTCCGGCGTCACCCTGCGAGCGTAGCGGCGCCCGCGCGCAACGCTGGATATTTGGCTCTGCAAGTGCGATCACAGGATGACTACGCCGCCCAAAATGAGGCGAGGGGCGGGCCGCTCTCACACTATGAGTCGCCTCACAGATGAGGAGAATAGTCCTACGGGGGAGGAGAATAGACCTACGGGGGAGGAGAGCGACCTTCGCCGGCGAGGCGAGTGGCCATCGCGGGCGAGACCAGTGACCTCACGGCGTTAGACGCGCGGTGAAGAACGACAGGATCTCATCGCGCGCCGCGATCGTCGGCTGACCCTCCTCGTCGATCAAATGCGCCGTCACCACGCTATGCGGGCTCGCCACCACGTGCTCGAAGAACGGCGTCGTCTCCTCGTTCGCCGCGCTGTCCGGTAGCACCCTCCCGACGAAACGATCTCCAAGCGCCTCCTCATAGGCCGCGAACCGCTGCGCTCGGCAGAAACGATCTCCCGCGAAGCGATATGCCATCACCGTCAAATTGTCCTCCTCGAGACGATCCCTCACGGCCGCCAGATCCTCCGGCGCGATCTCCAACCCCGCCGGATCGTCCAGCGGCAAGCTCGGCTGTGACAGCACCGGCGCCAGCATCGCCGGCTCCAACATCATCGTCAACGCAAAATTGCCCGTGAAGCACATCCCGATCGCGCCCACCCCCACGCCGCCACACTCCTCGTGCGCCAGCCTCGCCAGCGCCCGCAGCCACCGCGTCACCGGACTCGACCTGTTCGCGCCCAGCGCCCTGAACTCCGCGCTCACACACGCCTTTTGGAACACCTCCGCGCCCTCCTTCGCCCTCGGGACGGCCCCGTCGCGACCGAACAACGAAGGCATGTACACCGTGAACCCCGCATCCCTCACCCAACGCGCGAAACGAGCCACATGCGGGCTGATCCCCGGCATCTCCGCCATCACGATCACCGCCGGTCCGCTCCCCGTCACCTGCACCACCTTCGTCGCGCCCTCCAACGCGATCTCGCGCGGATCGAAGTCGTCCAGCGGGTCGTCGCCTTCAGTGCTCGCTCCAGACATCCTCATCGCTCCTCGCTCGTTCGATCGCAATCTCGTCCCACTACCCGTACGCCACCGTCTCGTCCACTACGGGCACGCCGCCGCCCCGTCCGATCGGCCGTTCCGCCCTCTTCTCCGCAAAACAGTCGGCCTACCGCCCATCGCCGCCGCGCTCGCGAGCCACATCCGCCTCGGCCCGCGCCTGCGCGATCTGCTCGAACTGCCCGCGGAACTCGCTCATGCCCTCCGTCAACGCCGACGAAATCAGACGCTCGGCAACACCAGCAGATCGAGCGCCGTCGCCGCCCGCGTGCTCGCGCTGCGCGTGCGGCTGCCCAGCAGCGCCATCTCACCGAAATACTCACCCGCGCCGAGCGTTCCGATCTGCCGCGTCTCACCGCCCACGTGCTTGCTCACCTCGACCGTCCCCGACAGGATCATGAACAGGCTCTCGCCCACCTCGCCCTCCTCGAACACCACCTCGCCCGGCTCGTAATGCGCCTGCCTCGCGCCCCGACCGCCGCCCAGGTTCAACGGCACCGGATGGGCCGGCAGCACCAGATCGCTCAGCCACGACACCGCCACTTTCGCCTTCCGGCTCGCCCCCGGCAGCTTCGCCCAGTAGATGCACCGCCACATCAACCACGCCAGCCGACCCTCCACCGTCACCCCCCCCGGCAGCTCCGCCACCGCCCGGCGGCGCCCCAGCGCGCCCAGCTTCCCCAGGCCCGTGAACGCAAACGACTTCCTGCGCCCACCGCTCTCGCTCGCGACGATATTCGCCGCCAGCACCTTCGCCTCGCGGATCGCATGCTGCGCCGTCGGCGGGCTCGCCGAGCCGTCGCGCATCGGAATCTGCGCGCAATCGCCCGACCGCCCACACGTCCGTCGCACCCCCTCACAGCCGTCGTCCCCTCGCACTCCAACCGCCCCCTCATCGTCGCCAACCCCATCCGCTCCACGATCGGATTCGGCGAGGACGGCACCGTCGAGATCAGCGTCCGCGTCGAGATCCGCCGCCCGTCGCCCAGCACCGCGCTCTGTGGGCTCGCCGCCACCAACCGCTCCCCCAACACCAGCTCGATCCCCTGCTCGCCCAGCGCCCGCGTCGCATACCGCGCCAGCCCTCGCCGTCAGCTCGCGCTCCAGCACCTGCTTGCCGCTGTGCACCAGCACCACCCTGATCTCCTCCCGACGCAGCGAGCGATAGTCGCCGACAGTCCTCCGCACGCAGTCGTTCAGCGCCGCCGCCACCTCCGTACCCGAAAACCCCCCGCCCGCCACCACGAACGTCAGCATCGAGCGGCGCACCTCCTCGTCACCACACCACCGACGCCTGCTCCAGCACGTTGATCACGTGATTGCGAATCCGCACCGCATCCGCGAGCGTCTTGAACCCCATCGCGTGCTCCGGCAAGCCCGGTATCCCCCGGAAGTCCGTCACGTTCCCCAGCGCCACCACCAGGTGGTCGTACTCCAGCTCATACCTCTGCGGCGTCATGCCCGCGCCCAGCACCACCACCTTGCGCTCGACGTCCACCGCCTCGATCTCCCGCACATACAGCTCCGTCCGCGGCAGCATCTGCCGCAACGGGCTCACCGTGTCCAGGATCCCCACGTCGCCCGCCACCACCTCCGCCAGCATCGGCTGGAACACCAGGTAGTTCTCCCGGTTCACCAGCGACACCTCGATTTGCACCCCGCGCTTCGCCGCCAGCCGTTCCAAGCCAAGCGCCGCATACACCCCGCCGAAACCCCCGCCCAGCACCACCACCCGCGCCGCCGCGCCCAGAACCGCTCCCAAGGCCTGCCGATGCCATCCGCGCAGTATCCCGACTCCGGTCCCCACCGTCTCTCTCAGTGGGGACGCGCCCGCTTTTGAAAGCGCTTCGATCCGCACACGCGATCGATACGGGGCGCCGCGCGCCGGCCCACCGCCCGCTCGGTCTCGCCCCCCAAACAACCACTCCCGTCGCACACCACGCCGCCGTCCTCGCCGTGAGATCATGCCCGCATGCGTTGCTACGCCTTCGCCGAACTCGACGTCACCGATCCTTCCTGGGTCAGGGACTACATAACCGACGTCACGCCCCTCGTCGAACGCCACGGCGGGCGCTACCTCGCCCGCACCTCCAACGTCGAGCAGATCGAGGGCGAGCGCGCGCCCCTGCCCGGCTTCCTGCTCATCGAATGGCCCTCACGCGAGGCCGCCGACGCCTTCTACGAGTCCGGCGACTACCGCCCCTATCGCGATCGCCGTCAAGCCGGCGCCCGCAACGAGCTCTTCCTCATCGCCGGCGAGGACTTCAGCGGAGTCGCCGACATCTCCTAGCCTCGCCCCGTTCCGCCGATCCCACCCAGCGCCACCTTCCCGCCCTCGACCGCCGGCGATCCGACGCCCCCGCGCGTCGTAGTTCCCGCCGCCTGCCCCGGCGAGGGCATCGCCGACGCACCGTCCCCGCCGCCCGATTCACCGGCTCCACCTGCCGCGGCAGCCGGTCGTTCTCGCTGGTGCTCGCGCCCACCGCCGCGAGCGTCGCCCGGACCGCCATCACGTTGCCTGCCCGTTGCTCCTGCGCTCGAGGCGCGACCTTCGCCTTCCTCCGAGCCCCTCCCGCGCGGTCCGCGATCTCGATCGCCCGCGTGGCCGTGCGCACGCCCGCCCTCGCCCGCGCCGCCCACATCTCCGCCACGGCCGCGTCCACGGGCCGCGCCACCCGAGCCACCATGGTCCGCACCGCCCGCGCTGCCGGGGTCCGTACCTGGCTGTCCTTCGTGCGCTTCGCCGCCCCCAACGCCCGGGTTGCCACGCTCGCTGCCCGAGCTCGTCGGACCCATCGCCACGGGCGTCCTCGTGGGAGTCGAAACGGCGGGAGACGGCTCATAGTGTTCGCGTCCCCTCACCCGCGCGACACTCGGTTCGTGCGTCGATCGACGCGTCGGGGCCGGCGCGCTCGGTGAGGCAGATAGTCGCATCACGCGCGCTGACGGCCGCCAGCTCCTGCTGCTGCTGCTCACGCTTGCCAGCGCGAGCTGTCTTGTCCCCCCGCGCGTCCGCCGATGCACACCCGCCGGCGACCCTCGCCCGCTCACCGGTACCCGATGCAGGTGCACCGTCGCGATGCTCCCCGCGAGCACTCCCGCCGTCACCGCCATCGCGCCGCCCTTCATCAGCAATCCAGCCACGCCCGCCCCGCCCGCGACGCCGACTTCCGCCGCTCGTTCACCCGCCGGCACGCTGCTCCCGTTGCTCAAGGCCCAGCTCACGACCGGCGCCGGCATGAACGCGCCCGCCGTCGCCCGCAACGTTGTTCGCGCCCTGTACACCAGCCCGCGCAACGCCGGTTCGCTGACCCCCAGCTCGCGCGCCGCCTCGCGATGACTGCTCCCCTCCACCGCCGTACGCAGCAGCGCCTCACGCTGCATCTCCGGCAGCGCCGCCAAACCCGCAAGCGCCTCGCGCACCGCGATCCGCCGGTCGAGATCCTCCTGCGGCGCGCCCGCGCCCGACAGGCTCTCGCTCAGCGTGCAGTAGTCATACCCCGACCCCCGCAGCGCGTTCAACGCCGAGTTGTGCACGATCCGATACAGCCACGCCTTCGCGTTCTGCACCTCCGTATCCGCCCGCAACGCCAACCACGCCTGCGTCAGCGCCTGCTGCAACGCATCCTCCGCGCGCTCATCCGAGAGCAGCAAACGCCGGCAATACCCCAGCAACGGGCCTCGATAGCGACGCACCAGCGCCTCGAACGCCCGCTCGTGCCCAGCCCGTGCGAACGCCACCAGACGCGCATCGCTCTGCGTCAACAACAGCCGCGCCGACACCGACGGACTCATCCGTTAACTCGCTCGCATCGTCTCGCGCACGCCATCGCCACAGCTCCTATACCCCGACGCCGTCCTTCAGAAGCGCTCGCGGACGATCGTTCGAGCCCACACACCTTCGCGGACGTCAGCGGGGGCAGTGGCGTGTTCTTCAGCCGCACGCCACCGCCCCCAAACATATATCCGCCGATCGCTAGCTCGTGGACTCGGCGCGCACCAGCAGTACGCACTCGAATTCCGTCCCCGCGGGTCCGATTCGCAACTCCGCCGTACGCACCACCGCACCCGGCGCCAGCGACGAGCTGTCACAAGGCGGTTCCGGTTCCCCGCGCGCCCGGACCACTCCCGTGCCACCAGCCGCCCTGGCCGTGATCGTTCATGTCACCACGTTCCTGATCATCGCCCTGACCACGGTCATCGCCCGGTCCCTCATCGCCGGGTCCCTGAGCTCGGAGGCGTCGCCGGGCCCGCCTTCACGCACCGGATCCGCGTCTCATTCGTCACCTTCCCGCTCACCGTCGAGCCGTCGTTCAGAGTCAACGTCAACACGCCGTTCGTATACGACGTCACCGTGCCCGCGTTTTCGGGCGTCGGCGGCGTCGGCGAGGGGATCGTCGGCGGCGTCGCCGGGCTCGCCGGGCCGATGTGGACTGTCCGGAACTTCGCATGGTGGGCATGCGCCCTCGCCCCGTGGTGATGATGATGGTGGCTGGCCGTCATGGGCCAGCGCGGCGCCCGGCATCGCCAGCGCGAGCGCCGTCGCTCCCGCTGCCATCAGCAGATTCCTCTTCATGCCACATTCCTCCTTGAACAGGCGCACTTCGGCGCGTTTTTGGTGGACTGGCTGCTTAGACACGCGCGCCGCGGATTACTCACGCGGGCTCGCACCGTCTATGTGTGCCTGTAGCGCAGGTAGACGACGCGAGACCCAAACGTCTTCGTCTCGACCAGCTCCAGGTTGGCTCTGTCGTCCAGGGCCGGGAAGTAGGGCGTGCCGGCGCCGAGTATCACCGGGCTGACGAACAGCCACCACTCGTCGATCAACCCCAGCTTCATACACGCTCCGGCGAGGCCCGCGCCGCCGACGGCGACGTCCTTTCCGGACTCCTCCTTCAGTCTCGAGACCTCCTCGCCGACGCCGCCCCTGGCCAGCCTGGTGTTGCCCACCACGCTCTCCAGCGTCGTCGAGAACACGACCTTCGGCAGGGCCTTCCAGATTTGGGCGAACCTGGCTTGCTCCGCGGCAAGCGGACTCTCCTCGGCGGTCTCCCAGTAGACCATCGCTTCGTACAGCCTCCGTCCGCAGAGGTGCACACCAAGCTCCTGCACATGCTCGGTGTGGAACGCAAACAGCTCCTCGTCCGGCGCCGTCCAGTCGATCACGTCACCGGGCGCCGCGATGTAGCCGTCCAGCGACACAGTCATTGAGTAGATCAGCTTCCGCATCACGTCCACCTCGCAGCGTCGATGCCAATGCGCCGAACTGGACTCGAACCAGCACGGACCAAGCGGTCCACAAGGCCCTCAACCTTGCGCGTCTACCAATTCCGCCACCGGCGCAGAGTGGGCGAGTATAGCCGCGCGTCAGCGGCACAGCGAGACGAACAGGCGTTCCGACATGGTCCCGACATCAGCATCGACGCCGCATCGGGAATGGCCGTGGCAGGGCCCAGGGTCACGCGCTGAGTCGACAAGACGCATCTCTTCCTTGCATCCGTCCACAGGCCCCGCTAATGTGCGAACACATGTTCGTCGAAGTCCCCCGTCCACCGAACCACAGGGAGCGGAGCAGGCAATCATGGATCTGACCAAGCGCCAGCAGGAGATATTCGACTTCATCCGCAAGCATTCGGCCAAGCACGGCTACCCGCCGACGGTGCGCGACATCGGCAAAGCGGTCGGCCTGGCCTCCTCATCGACAGTGCACGCTCATCTCGCGAACCTCGAGAAGATCGGGCTGCTGCGCCGCGATCCGACCAAGCCGCGTGCGATCGAGCTGCTGGATCGCGCCGCGGGCGCGGCTGTGGAGAGCGTGCGTGGCATTGTGCGCCCCGACAGCCTCCCGCTGGTGGGCACCGTCGCTGCGGGCGCGCCCGTGCTCGCGGAGGAGAATGTCGAGGAGTACGTCTCGGTGCCCGAGATCGCCGGCGGCGGCGACGGTCAGTATCTGCTGCGGATCCGCGGCGAATCGATGAAGGAAGCGGGCATCCTCGAGGGCGACTACGTGGTCGTGCGCTCTCAGAACGCCGCCCGCGACGGCGACATCGTCGTGGCTCTGCTCGGTGAAGAGGCGACCGTCAAGCGCTTCTTCCGCGAACCCGACCACATCCGTCTGCAGCCGGAGAACGAGACGATGGAGCCGATCCTTAGCACCGACGTAAAGATCCTCGGGCGTGTAGTGGGGTTGCTCAGAAGCGTCTGAGCGCCCGTCCGCCGCTGTCGGCGCCGGATCCGCGGCGCTTTACACGACCTCACAGGAGCGCTACCGTGGAGGTGCAGGTCAGGCAGCCGCGGGGGCCGCGAGGCTCTCGAGGAAAGTCCGGACACCGAAGGGCAGGGTGGTCGAGCGATCGACCCGGGGAAACCCGCGGGAAAGTGCCACAGAAACAAACCGCCTACGTCCGCCGTCCCACGTGAACGGCGGGCCGGCAAGGGTGAAATGGTGCGGTAAGAGCGCACCAGCGTCGCGGTGACGCGACGGCTGGGCAAACCCCACCCGGTGCAAGGTCAAAGCGGATCGATTGCAGGTAGCCCGCCGAGATCCAGGTAGGCCGCGCAGATGGATGGCTGCTCAACGACAGAACCCGGCTTATCGACCTGCTAAGGAAAAGCCCCGCTCCGGCGGGGTTTTTCTATGGAACGGGGTCCTCCCGAGTGACAGCCCGGATACGCTGATCGACATGGGGATTCGCGGACCGCTCGATCGCCGTCCCGCTCGTCTCGCCGCGGTCGTGCTCATGGTGCTCGCGGCGATCACCTGCGCCGGCGAGGCGGGATGTGGCGAAGCCACGATCCCAAGCGGACCCTCCGCCAAGGCGACGAGCGTCGACGGCAACGGCGCCACTCCCGCCGGCAGCGGCCCAACACCGACCACGACGACGGCAACCACCCAGGCGAGCCCCGCGCCGGCGGTGTCGAACAGCACAGTCGCGCGGATCGACGCCTCCTCGGATGCGGTGCTGGCCGAAGGCAAGGTGCACATCGCGCCCGGTGCGGCCTCGGATGCGGAGATTCGCCGCGAGATCAACGAAGCGCGCAAGGCGGGGATCGTGTTGCCCTCCGGGGACTCCGCCCAGTCGTTCGAAAACGCGCAATCCAGCACGGGCGGTCAGGCCGCACAGATCCAGACACCGGAAACGCCGTGGAACCCCCGCTTGAAGCCGATCGCCGCCTGGATCGTCCCGGTCCTTGAGTGGGCCTCGCAGCACGGCTGGACCGGGACGGTGACGAGCGGATATCGCACCTACTACGAACAGGTCCAGCTGAACGCCGCCGGCGCCTACAGCGCGGTGGCCGGACACAGCAATCACGAGACCACGGTGTATCCGGGTGGCGCGGTGGACGTGACGGACCCCTCCCAGCTGATCGTCGTGCTGCGCTCCTACCCAGGACCGATGAAGCTCGTCGGGGGCGTCCTCGGCCCGGTCGACCCGGAGCATTTCTCGGCCACCGGCGACTAGAGCGGAGCGAAGCTAAACTGCGCCGTCCCGCCGGAGTAGCTCAGCTGGTTAGAGCAGCGGAATCATAATCCGCGTGTCGGGGGTTCGAGTCCCTCCTCCGGCATCGCCAGAAGCCCAGCCCACACAACGATCTAGAGGCTATCAGGGGCTGTGGACGGTGCCAACGATTTCCACAACGATTTCCCTGGAGGGCCGTATTTGAGGCGCGCAGCCTCGAAAACTGGCGTCTAGAGGCATAGAACAGACTCGATCGTCTGCCGCGCGGGGTCGAAGCCGCGGATGGGGATCTCGCTCGGGAAGCTCTCGAGTGCGGCGCGCGGCGCCAGGCCAACGATCTCGGCAGCCGCGAGGTCCGCATGCCGGGAGACGGCCTCCACGATGCTTGCCAGCGGCAGCTCCAGGGGGCGCTCCACGTTCATCGACACTTGCGCTGCTGCAGCGCGGGTGTGGAGTGCCACACCGATCGCTCTGAGTCCCGGGAGGCCCTCGGGGCCGTGTTCACGGATCAGCGCGGCGATCCTGCGAGCGTCGGCGACCGTGGCGGGCGAGGCGAGTTCGAGGTTGAATGCCACCAGCGGCTCTCTCGCGGCGACAAGCGTTGCTCCTGCCGTCCGATGCAGCGCCGGCGGGCCGAAATCGGGGCGAAGCTCGTCGGCGGCGATCCGCGCGGCCAGACCTTGGCGCCCCCCGCGGCGCAGCTCGGCGCGTGTGCGCCCTGGTTCCCCGGCCGTGGCCGTGATCTCGCCGTAGAGGAAGACCGGGATTTGAAGCTCGGTGGCGATTCGGTCGGCCGCGACGAGGGCCTCGGCGCACGCCGCGCCGCGCATAGCGGTGTCGAGGTAGACCACGGGAAGCACGTCGAGGGCGCCCACATGTGGATGGGCCCCCCGGCCACCGGGTGGTTCGCGCATGACATCAATCCGATCCGCGGCGGCGCTCGCGCCTACGAAGAGTGCTTCTGAGAGGGTGCGGGGGCTGCCCGCCAACGTCAGCACCGCGCGGTGGTGGTCGGGATCGGCGTGAACGTCCAGGAGTCGCGCATGCCCGCCCGCGGTGAAGGACGACGCGATGTCGTCGATCAGGTTTCGGTTGCGGCCCTCAGAGATGTTCGGGACGGCGAGCAGTGGGATAGGGTCGGGGGCCACTGCTGTGGACTAGATCAGAAAGCGCGGTCGTATCTGCCGGCCCTGTTGCCGAGCCGCGTGACGTTGGTCATCGGGCTTGGTCCGCTGAAGCCCCGTAGATGGGTGCCTAATGCGTTGGTTGTTCAGCGATCCAGTCGTCGAGCATCTGGCGCGTGAATCGTATGTGCCGGCCAACTCGACGACAAGGCAGACGACCGGCTCGCACGGCCTCGTAGACCCAGCTTGTCTTCACGTCGAGATACCAGGCGGCGTACTCGGGGCGAAGGAGTCGATCTTGGGCCAGGGCGGCTTGTGGGTTTGCTGGCAATGTGTCTTCCATACCGTTGTAGACCACAACTGAGCCAAACCGGCCAACGACTTTCGCAGGGAGTATGGATTAATCAGCGATCCACTCGAGTGGTGGTCCGCTTGGTTGCCAGTTCTTGGTTACTCCTCCGCCTTGTTGGCGTAGGGTTTGGGCGTGGTCGGCGAGTTGGTGTTGGAAGGCGAGCTCTTCGCGGGGGTCTTGTCCGGTGTCGTCGAGTTCTGCTCGCCATACCGCGAGTGCGCATAGTGTCTCGGTTTGTGATTCGTCTTTCCACCATCCGTCTTTGAGCTTTTCTAGTTGGGTGGGGTAGCGGCCGTGTAGTGCGACTATTGCTCCCCACATTTCTCGGCTCCAGTCTGGGTCGCCGCCGTAGGGTTCTAGCCACGGTGCGCGGTCGCTGCCCTTGGTCCCGACGAGTAGGTCTGCGGGTCTGAGTGGCCGGACCTTGCCGTCTTTGACGGCTTGAGCGACGCCGCTTGTGACGAGTTGCGCGGCGAGGGTTGAGGGTGGAGTGCCCGCGGCCGCGGCGAGCTCGGCGAGTTGTAGGTCTACGGGGTCGGGTAGAACGATTTGTCGTCGTTTGCTCATCGTGTTTGTTCCTGTGTTGGTGGTTGGATGATGTGGTTGATCGCGCGTGCGATTCCTGGCAGGTGGTTGGTGCGGCTGGGCGCGGTGGGGTGGTGGCGATAGCGCGGCCCGTAGTCAGGGTCTGGTAGTTCTGGGTGAGCGAGTGATGGTGTTTGTGCGTGGCTTCGGCTCATGTTTTGAGCGAGCTGCTCGATGCGTGTGGTGTTGTGTCCTTCGACTCCGAGGTCCTCGCGTGAGACGAACCAGGTCGTGCCTTCACGGGCGCGGGACGCCTCGACGTAGGCGGGCTCCTTACTGGTTTGCCAGCCCCCGGTAACGACGAGTGTGCGGGTAACGGTTGCTCCCTGTGCACGATGGATGTGCTGCGCGTACCCCAACCGCACCCGGCCGAGGTCTTCACCTGTGAGTGTGCGTTGGCGCCCGGTGACGTCGAACTCGATCAGTACCTCGCCAGCGGGGGTGATCTGGAGTATTTCGCCGCGGCTGCCGTTCTCGATGCGCTCAGTCCCGGGCTTGTAGTACTGATCTATGAGCGCTACTCGGTCGCCTTCGCGCAGGCTGTAGTGGACGCCGGGTACCTGGATCTCTAGGTTGCCGAGTTCACCGCGTTTGGATCGGTAGTGCTGTGCGCGGGCGTTCAGGCGGTGGATCTCTTGGTTTGAGGCATCGGATATCAGCGCGACCTCGCTCGGATCGAGGGTCTTGGTGAGCTCGGCCCATTGCTGTGCGGCTTGCTCGACTGCCTCATCACGCGTGTCAGCCATGAGCAGTTGTCCGCGTGCGTGGTAGTGCGCCATAGCCCTGTCTGAGCGTCCCGCGCGCAGATCACCCCAAGCGCGCTGTTCGTCGGGGTCGAGGGTCCTGCGGATGTTCGATAGCTCCGCACTGGGCGCGATCGAGGAGAGACGGTCGAACATGCCGCCGGCGCCGATCGAGGGCAATTGAGCAGCGTCGCCGATCGCGACAAGCTTCGAGCCCGTGCGCTCCACGACGTCGGTGAGTCGATCAAGCCTGTCTGTGTCAGCCATCCCGGCCTCATCGAGGTAGATCGTGGTGTGCTGATCCACGCCGAGCTGTCCGTGTTCTATGCGTGAGAGGAGAGCGTCGAGGGTGAGTGTTTGACCGGCGAGCGCGGGACTGTCCTGTCCGAGTCGCTGCGCGGTTGATCCCGAAACCGCGATCCCTAGCGTTTGATGACCGGTGTGTTGCTCGGCGCGGGCCGCGGCGTCTATCACGACACCCTTGCCGGTCCCGGCGGGCCCGACGAGTATCGCGGCGCGCTCGGGACCGGTAATGATCTGAAGGGCCTTGGTCTGCTCGGCTGAGAGGTGTCCGCTGATCCGCTCGGCGACCTGATCACTGGCGAGCATGCGCGCGTGCTCGCCAACGTCACGGTCACTGGTGGTGGCGAGGATCGCGAACCTACGCTCGATCGCTTGCTCGCGAGCGCGTACCGTGAGCGTCGTCATCACTCCGCCCTGCAAAGGCAGGACTCGGCGCTCAGCGATCATCGCCCGCGAGAAATCGAGAGCCTTCTGGGGTGAGAGCTCACCCACGGATTGCTCGAGCAGGACGGCACGGAACTCCCCCGGCTTGAAGGTCGCGGCGTGCTCGGTCAGGCGCTCCTCAACACGATTCTCAAGCGCACGCTCCAGCGCCTGCTCTCCTCGGGCGCCACGATCGGCGTGTGGGCGTGTGTGTTGGTCTGGGGTGTAGTCAAAGCGTGCGGCGGTCTCGTTCCATGCTGCTTGCAGGTCTGTGTGGGTGGTGAGCGTCTTCGCTTGGCGGTTCTCGAGCTTGAGTGCTCGTAGCTCTCCCCGTTCGGGGGCGCGGCCCCATCGCGCACGGAAGCGCTCGGCCGCTGTGGCTACCTCGCGGCTGCGAGCAGAGAAGGCATCCACTAGTTCGCGTGGTACCCCGGCGATCTCGAAGTAGCGCCCGTGTTTGCCGGTTCCCCGCTCGATCGCATACCCCCGCTGCTGAAGCTCGTGCGCCAATGCTGACCGGTAGTAGGCGCCGATCTCCCGTGCTGCACGGAAGATCGGCCTGGAAGCGACAGCCACGATCCGCTCGTCCTGACGAATTGCGCTCGTGATAACGACATGACTGTGTAGTTGCGGGTCCGGCGCATCGCCTTCAAGTACACCGCGAGCGGTCGTGTGCCGGTACTCGGCGGCCACGAGCTCCTGGGCGCGCTCCTCGACGATCCCCGCGCCATAGTGACGGCGCACCGTTGGCACCGTCTCGGTGAGATAGGTCATCGCCTTGCTTACTGCTGCGGCGTGCGCGGCCTCCATCTCACGACGCTGGGACTCCGTTCCGAGTGCCCATATCGCCGATATCGACTTCGGGGCGCTGAACGTGATGTCGATCCCGCCGCCTCGGCTTCCGTCAGCGCCAGCCCGGCGAACCCACCCACCTGTGCGGGGATGGCGGCCCTCCATCAACGCGATGAACTCGGGACCCTCGACGGTAGTGCCTTCGATACCGAATCGAGCGAGGGTATCCGGTGAGGCGAGCCACTTGCCGGGGGCCTGTGTGGGCTCCCCGTCAGGGGAGAGGTAGTAGTCCCCGCGCTCCGGGGTAACGGTCTTTGACTCCAGGTAGCGCGCATACCCACCACCCTTCGCGGCACCGATGCTGGCTGCGGTCATCACAACCCCTATAGACCGCGAAATCCCGAAACCGGCCAACGAATTTACACAGCACCCACACAGCATCCGCACGGGTGTGCATCTAGTCTGTCCGGGCTTGGTGCTGTGCGCCGGGCGCGCGAAGCCGAAGGCGAAGACGCGCAGGCCGCAGCGTCTGCGAAGGCCGCCGCCGCGTAGCGGCAGGGCCGTGCTGGATAGCGGCGCAGCCAGCAGTCCAGCGAGCAGGCGCGTAGGCCGCGGGCACGTACAGCACCGGGAACGGTCCCAGAGCCGACCCATCAGGGAGGATCGCTCACGACGGGCAAAGCCCGTGCCAGTACATTCGCCGTTCTCCGTAGGTCCCACAACGCCCCCCGCGTGTGCGCGGCTCGGGAGGGAGTGGGGCTGGGCGCCAGCCCGCTCGACGGCGACCCCACTTGAACGGGGAGCCGCTCGGCGGGCACTCGAGCGCGGACTGGTTCGCGATCGAGGCGCGCGACGCGACGCTCGCCGATCTCAAGCACGCAGCCGAAGCGTTGAGTGCGCTACCCCATGATGCGAACACCGCGATGGAGGATCTCGCGGTCCTTTGCCGGCGCTATGACCTGCCGGGCTGTTGAGCTCGGGCGGGTCTGGCGTGGTGTGTGGGAGACTCTGCTGCGGTGTGGGCGACTGACTGAACCAAAGAGCAGGCGTCAGGGGCATGGTCTGTCGCGCGGCTTGGCCTTCGAGGCCGTTAGGGTGCGCGCCCCGTTGTCGTTGTCCGCACCATCGCACTCGCCTGACTTGCCTGGGGTCATAGTTCGATCTCGCGGGGGCTGACATGCAGGCCCTCACGCGCGATGAGCGCGAGTAAGTCGCTTCGTACCCACCGGGATGGGTGCTGCTGTCCGCTGTCCAGTAGCTGCCCGATGCGGCGTGCGAGCCAGCTAGTTTGGCCGCTGATCCTTCCTGCACGGTCGCGTTTGGTGCGTCCGCAGCGCCGCGCGATCTCGCTCAACGTCAGACCATGCTCGCCGACGGCGGTGAGGACCGCTTCGCGCAACTTGCGGTTCAGGACCTGAGGGCTCTCCTGAAGATGGGGTAGCTCGTCATCGAGGACGCTGGTGGCGCAGTTCTGGTCCTCGCGATAGGACGCAAGCGCGCTGGTCGTGAGTGTTCTGGCCGGCTCGTAGTCCTCCAGGTGCGCGATGACATCGCGCAGTCTCACGATCTGGGGGGGTCTTGTTCGTTTTGGGCACGTGAGCGTGTCCAGCGCAGCTCGGGCACGGTGCCGGCGGTGCTCGCCATCTCATGCAGGCGAAAACAGTACCCCCCGTCGTCGGGCAACACAGCATGTTCGAGGACCGTGCTCGGGGTACTCGCTGCAGGGGATGCGGCTCGTGTGCTGGTGAGATCCTCTGCGCTCAGCGGACGGCAGCGACCGCGGCGCCCATCGGCGAGGTACATCTCAGCGATGATGCTGGCGTTCTCGGGAGGCTCGCTGGTCGCGAGGTGCGCGACCACACGCTCATCACCACCGGTATACACGAGCCGGTCGAGGACGAACACGCTGCCGTCAGGTCTCGGAACGCTGGTCAGTTCACGGGCTTGTCGTGTCCTTGCGTCGACGTAGCGGCCGAGGCAAGGTGCGGGTCCTCGGACAATTTGATCGGGTGTTGCGGTGGTGTTCATCGCGCACCATCCTTTCTCAGGGTTCTGGCCTGCCGGGTGCGGGCCGTCGCCCCGTCAGCACGCACGCGTAGCGTGCGAAAATTAGGAGGGGCACGCCCGCGCTACGCCACCCTCTTTGCAGTGCTTTGGTCAGCAGCCGGCGAGCTCGTGCGGTGCGTGTTATGCCGCGTGTGCGACCCAGCGCTCTCGCTGAATGGGGGTCGCGTTTGCGAGCCACACCAGCGGGTGGCCGTGACACGCGCGTGGCGCGCACCAGCAGCCAAGCACGAGCCCGCGCAGCTCATCTAGCGCCGCGAGCAGCGTGTCGTTCTGGCGTAGCCAGTCCTTGTAGAGCGCGATGCACTCCTCACGGGTGCCGTGCTTGCCGACCACGAACGGGTTGCCCCACTTTGAGGGGCGCCCGATGCATACGTGGTGGCGCTCGCGCTTGCAATGCACAACACGCGGCTCTCCGAGGTCCACGTGCGCTGGGACTAGTAGACCGCTGTTTGAGCGTCTTGCGTAGCTACTCACTGTTTTCTCCTGTAAGTCGGGGTTGAGCACGCCCCGGGCCAAAGCGGGCCGGCAAGGCCACGTCAAGCGTTGTCCCGTCAGGGATCGCCGCCAGGCGACGCGAAGCGCAACGCTTTACTTGCCGTAGAGCCGGTCTGCTGGCCTAAAGGGGTGAGCTCAACCCCGACCGGAGAGAGGGCTGCCGTGAACTTCGCCCGCCTTCTGCACATCCAGCGGAATGTGAGTTTAGCCGGGTCGCGTCAGTGCACCGCGTATTCTTCTGAGGGTCGCAAGAGGGATGAGGACTACTCGTTCGCGGCCGTCAGTTGCATGTCGCGCCGGATGACGCTGCTCGCCATCGGGATCGCGTCGATGTTCCGTGCCTGTCCGATGTACTCGCTGATCAGGTCCCTAAGCGCTGCGTAGCCGTCGACCTCGAGCCCGCGTTCGACGATGTAGGAACGTCCAGCACCAGAAGCTGGCCGGTCGGTGAGCCGTACTAGGCCGTTGATGCGCTGACCATAGATCACTCGTTCCCCGACGCTGAGGGTGTAGCGCCCAAGCTCAGTCCGGGCGCCGATCGTGGATTGTTGTGGGACGTTCTTGGGTGTAGTTGTGCGCCAGTGCGCGGATGACCCGAACCCCGAAATCTCGCTGTCATTGACTGCGGTGGCGTAAACGAGTGGGTCCGTCGCGATCGAACGTTCGCGCCGAAACGGAGCGCTGTTGTTGGCCTTGACCGAGCGCAGACGCTCGATTTCGCGATGGGCGGCTCTGCGGTTTTGCGGGTAGGTGAAGCTCGTGCCGGTCCGCTCGGCGAGTGTCTTGAGATAGCGGAGCTGTCGTTGAGTGGGAGCGTTGTCGGTCGTTGTTGAGGTCACTGTTTTCTCCTTTGGACGTGGTTGAGCACGCCCCGGCCAAAGCGGGCCGGCGAGGCGGGTCAAGCCCTGTCTCGGCAGGGATCGCCGTCAGGCGACGCAAAGCGCAGGGCTTTACGCGCCGCAAAGCCGGTCTGCTGGCCTAAGGGGGTGGCTCACCCACAGTCAAAGAGAACTCGTGTCTTGATTGCGACCAACGGTTCAGCGTGAAGCACATGCCCAACACGATGTCGATCTCACGAGCCAAATCGGGCGATCAAGTGCTCTGCGTAGTCTCGTTCACTGGTCCAGTCACCAGAGCCTGCATCATTGATTGTCACATGTTTATCTAGGTCGGGCTTGTACGTCTCGATGTATGCGATAAAGGTGTGACCGTGTTCGCGTATTGCGCGACCAATGATCGCGAGGATCTCAAGGTCGGGCCATTCCCCGAGGGTGTGGCTAAGCGACCCGAACCCGTCGTAGTCCATGATCGCGTGCTCCTCGGGGAATCCCCCGTGTTTCCAGGCAGGTGAGGTACGAATGATCTCTGCGCGCGCTTGCTCTATCTCCTCTGCATCGTCGGCGTCAACCCACCGTCCGTGCAAGTCGCCGCCGTTGTATGCCGCAAGGCAACCGATCCAGATACGCGGCGTCGAATGTAAATTGGTGGTCATCGTTTCGTGTCTCCTTGTGCAGTACGGGATGGCTTGCCTGTAGTACGCACCTGTTTCTTGACCCATCGCACGTCTGGGGTGCGAACACAGGAAGAACGGGCCGCGTTCGGTGGAGGTAGGAATGAGGTCGGACGGAAGCCGCGACCCCTCCGTCCGACCATGCTGATTGGGCTAGGCTGCGTTGTGCTCGGAGGCGTTGTCGAGCAGAGCTTGTTTGCGTTCGGTGTGGGTGTGTGCCTCACGCTCGATCGCGCGTCGTAGCTCCTTGTGGGAGGCTGGGAGCACCTTCTTGGTTACTCGCTCGAATGCGATGCGAGCAGTGTCGTTATAGGAGTAGGGCAGTGCTGAGGAGCGACGCTTGCTGGTCGGCAGGACCAGTTGTTGTGCGTAGTGTTGTGCGGCGAAAACGACGAGCGTACGACCGTAAAGCTCGCCCGCGTTCTTGGTGCCTGCGATGAACTTCCACAACCATGCCGCGGCGTCCTCAATCTCGCCATAAACGACTTTCGTTTTCCCGAGTCCGCCGCTCTTGAGTCTTGGTGTCGTGGTGGTCCTGAACTCGTCGATCACGAGCCGGATGCCGTTCGCGGCGATAATCGCAACGGTGTGATCGCCGCCACCACCAAGATCCAGATTGTTCGGGCCTAGAAGCCCGTGAGCGAAGAACCGCGCGACGTTGATGTCGTTGGGATCAACAACGGCGAGATTCTGCAGCAGTGACGTACCCAGATCCAGGTTCGTCCCATGCCCACGAACCGCGAACTGGCGCATCGCTGCCCTGTGCTCAGCTTCGAGCTGCTGCTCCGGCGTGCGCTCCTCCTTGCCCTTCCCCCGACGAGCCTCGCGCTCAACACCCTGCGCATCCACCGTCGCCTGCAGCTCACCGACCGTTCGCTTGATGGCCTGTTTAGCCAGCTCGCGATAGAGCGCACGATCGGTGATGATCGGGACCTCGTCCTCAAACTCGATCAAAACCGCTGCTGCACGAGCCTGATTGATATCGCTTTCACAGAACCGGATAGTTGGCGGACCGTAAGCGTAGGCATCCAGTTTTCTGTGCAACTGCTCAGCCCTGGCATACTCGCCCTGAGCCCGCTTGCCCAGTCGTAGCTCCACGATCTCATGAGGCCTACATGTAGAGAGGTAAGCCGCGAATATTTTTGAGTCTCCGAGACTGTTTGAGACAGCCCATCCCGGGCGACGAGCAAACTGTTCACCGCTGATCTTCTGATCAGCGATCGAGACCAGTAGGGTCTCGCATATCTCGCGCGAGACCTCCATGATCTTGGTGAGAATGGAGACGGTACTTACGGGCAGTTCACCGTTACCGAGCAGTCGCTGAGCGGTCTCGGGTAGTGAGAGGATCTTTGCTCTGGCAGTCACCAGCGTCCGTGACCATCCAAGGATCGCTGCAGCACCATCGAGGGTGTACCCCTCATCGAGCATGCACTGAATAGCGCGGGCCTCCTCCAAAGGCGTAAGCTGCTTACGCACGACGTTCTCAGCGGCACTGTCAGCGCTTGAGTCCTCTTGCTCACGGATAGTGATCTCAACCTCTTCATGCCCGAGCTCACGACAAGCCGCGAGACGGTGATGCCCCGCGACGAGCGTAAAGCGCTCATTGCTGCCGGGACGAACGACCAGCGGCGTGATCAACCCACGCAACGCGATCGAGCTTGCGAGGGACTTGACATGCTTGAGATCGAGTTCCCTGACATTCTCGCCGACATTGATCAGGTCGAGGGGTACGCGACGCGCGGAACTGATAACGGTAGTGCTCATGAGAAACCTCCTGTGAGGTGGTCCCACCCGGTGCGGGACCGATCCCCATTTCCCACGCACGCCATAGGCGTGCGATCATTGGGATGGGGTCGGCCCGCTATCGCACTTATGCCCAAACCCTGCAGCAGCTCATAGTGTGACCCCGCGAGAGTCGCACGGGCAGGATTTTGCCAATTAGAGAGTTGCTCACACAGCGTGTGAGCAACCGACAGCACTAGCGCTCAACGTGCTCCATCTCCATGAACGTGCCATCGCTAACGTCAATGCTGACCGCATAACCGAGATTCGTCAATGCCTCAAGAATCGTTTGGGCGTGCTCATAGACGCACTCCCGCGCACGAATGTTCGGGTCAAGGCTCTCGTGCTCGTGCTCGACGCTGACGATGAACGGGGCGTGCCTGACGGGGCCCAGCACCAGGTGCGTGGCGCACGTGGGGACGCCCTTGTGGCCGACGAACGTCGAATTGACCTCAAGGGCGAGATCGTGCTCCGGCAGCACCGTCACGATCCCAAGGATGTACGGACCGACCCACGCACACATAGTCTCGCTCGCGATCTCGCGATCGTCGAGCCGGATATTGAGGATGATCGTTCGTCTGTCCCTCACACTCCAGAACGGTAGCGCGTGCTTGGGACCTATCCATCGACGGATGCTCGTCACCACCAGCGCCCCCGCGTCACCGCAACGGGAGGTTAGGTCCGCCCAAAGATGCCGGCAAGGCGTTTACGCAGCTGAAGAAAGTCGTGATCGCGGGTGCCCGTACCCCACAGTGCTGCGGCGAAGTCAAAGATCGTCCCGCCCTTACCGCAAGCACGATCTCCACAGCGCCCAAAGCAATAGAACGTGCCGTCGGGGTAGAGCTGAAGGCTTGGGTCGGTGTCCTCGTGGAAGGGACAGAGGACCTTCCCGGCACGGTCAGGTTCACGGTCTGCGAGCACCCTCACGTACTCAACGGCGGGTATCGCCAACAGTGCACGGTCAAGCGAGGTGCGACCCGTGTTGTGAGGTGAGCCTCGATGGTCTAACGTCTGTTGTCTTGGTCGTGGGTCGGGTGGGAGCTCAGCGGTGAGTCGCGAGAGCTCGTAGTCGACGTGGCGATCCGAACGTATGAGCCGGACCGGGAGCGGCGGATCGTGCTTGTGGTTCATGCTTTCCGGGGGGCGCAGCAATCGCGCGATATCCACGGAAACAGGGTCTCCGTGCAATGCGAGCGCGAGCCTGCGGTTAGCGCTCTGGACCTGTCGGACGCTCGCGAGTTCCCGAAGTGACCAATACGCGTGCAGATGTCCCGGTGAGCCGGAGGTAACGATCATCGACGGCAGGCAAGCGAAACCCTCCAGTGATGAGCGGGCATCGGGGTGATCACACTCGATGTAAAGCAAACGCGAACCGCTGATCACATTCGAGCCGCTACGAGCACCGTCACGCAAAACGACGCCGACATACACGTCAGTGAACGGTGCGTTGTGGGTGATCAGCCGCACCGCTTGGTTTATCTGTAGTACCGAGATGAACCGTCTACGCATCAGGCCATCCCTGGTGATGTGGCGCACGTCAAAGAACTGGCGCGGATTGGCGTCTCTGGCCAACACTTGCAGGTAGGCGAGTAGCTCCGGCGCGCTGGGTTGTTGAGGATTGGTGCTCACTCGCATACCTCAGGTGTGAGGACCGCGAGATACTCAAACTCGCCGTTTAGCAACGGCACCTGCTCCGGATAGCGTGCAGCCCATGCCGCGCACTGCTCCAGGGCCAGCTCGCCGCGTCGCATCGCAGCAACGCGCTGATTGGGAGTCATCTGCCACAACACGCGCAGCCACCCGTCCCGCACGCTGAGATCCCGAAAGATACGGTCTATGAGAAGGCCTTGATGCATCGCGTTCACACTCCGTTAGGGACTGGTGGAGCCCGCTCCCCAGAAGGACGCGGGCCCACCGCCATTACTGGTTGATCCCTAGAACGGGATGTCATCGCCGCCCGCGGCGGTCCCGGCACCGACCAGTTCGGGCTCAGTGCCGCCCTCGTCACTGTTTGCCGTGTTGCCGTTGCTGAGGAACTGCACGGAGTCAGCGATGACGTCGATCGCTTGACGTTTGCTGCCGTCTTGAGCCTCCCATTCGCGCCACTCCAAGCGTCCATCGATCGCGACGGGACGTCCCCTCGAGAGGTAGCGCGCCGCGTTCTCGCCGTGAGTGCCCCAGACGGTCACGTTGAAGTAGTTGGGCTTGTCTACCCACTCGCCGTCAATCTTGCGGCGTGTGTTGCAAGCGATCCGCATGTTGCAGACCGGTGTGCCGCTAGGCGTCGAGCGCAGCTCGGGATCGGCGGTCAGATTGCCGGTGATAACGACTCGGTTGATGTTGTTCATGGTTCGTTCCTCCTGTTGGTGGTTGGTGGTGCTAGTGACGCAGCCCAAAAAAGACGCCGATCGGCGCGCGGAGCCGAAGCCCGTGAGGGCGAAGGGGAGACCCCGTAGGGGGCCGAAGCGCTAGTCCGGCGGCGTCCAAAATGGGCAAGACACGACGCTCCACCAATCCACAAGGGACGACCCATGAACACCAGTCGGTGTCATTCACCGGCCTGGCCTGGTCTGCTCCTCGTCGTTGGGTGCGGGGCATCGTTGTGTCTCCTTGCATGTCCCGGCCACGGTTCTGTATGGCCGCGTGTCGGTTACTGACCACAACTGCGCCGAACCGGCCAACGAATTTCGCGTGAACTGCTCTCACAGCTCCTCCCGGGGCGTGCCCGGCCTTGCGCGCACGGTGCCTACGCGCGCGGGGACCATCGGCGGGAACGGAACCCGAAAAGTTGTTGGCCGGTTTGAGGTGTTCGTGGTCAGTAACGACCCATGGACGGTTCATCACCACTGCGCAAGCCACCCTCGAAGGCACCGCTGCTCGCGCCCGCAGCGGAGAGGACCGGATGAGGGTTCAGACGGCCGGGCGTCGTCCTGGCAGAAGACTGCTGTTCTGCGGTCTTGGTGTGTTCATGTTCGTGAGCATCATCAGCGGCATGCTGGCGTGGTGTTGGACGCAGGCCGCGTGTCTGCTGTCCCTACGCGCACCAATGCACCTGGGCGCCGGTGACGCCGCGAGCGCGACGTGGCACCTACTCTTGCACGGGGACTGGAGCGCGCCATATCGGGCGTTCCCGACAACGCCTGAGCGGACCGGAGCACCAGGAGCACCGGCGTACGTGATCGTCGCGACCTGCCTGCTAGCGCTCTTGGGCATCGTCGGACGGCGCCTATACCTGCATGTCCGATCATGGCAAGCAGGTTCGCCGCTGGGTAAAGATCAACGCACGATCGCTCGTCGTGCTGTCGATCATGGCTGGGTCGCTCAACGAACATGGGCGCTGCCCACCGACCTTCAGCGCCTGTGGGTTCCGGGACCAGCGTCCGGTCGCCCCTACCTCGGCACGATCGGCAGGGTACCCTCGCGCACGCTCGCGGCCGAGCTCGAGGTCCAACCAATGGTCATCGCACCACCACGAGCCGGCAAGTCAAGCGGGTTTGTCGTGCCGTGGCTGCTGGATCATCAGGGTCCAGCACTGGTCCTCTCGACCAAGCGCGACATCTACGACGTGACGGCACCCCACCGGCGCGATCTCGGCCGGGTATGGGTGTATGACCCGTTCGGTGATGAGACCAGTGCGGGATTCACACCGCTGGTCCACTCACGAACATGGCCGGGCGCGATCCGTGGCGGTGAGGCGCTCGCCTCAGCCGCGCACCCCGACCAAGCCAACGCGGCGAACGAGTTCTGGGACAAGGAGGCCGCTAGCATGTTGGCACCACTACTGCACGCCGCTGCGCTAAGCGACAAGTGCATAAGCGAGATGGTGCGATGGCTCGACGCCCGGGACTTCACAGAAGCAATCCGGACGCTCAAGAGCACCGGAGCCTCCGCCGCAGCGGACCAGCTGGAGGGAGTAGGACGCCGCGATGAGCGAAACCGCGAGACGACAGTCATGAGCGCACTGAACTTGCTACGCGCCTACCGTTATCCCCAAGTCGCGGCGCGCGCAACCAAGGACCTTACACCCGAGCGGTTCCTAGACGGCAAAGCGAACACGATCTACGTCGTAGCAGCCGGTCATGACCAAGAAGCACTACGACCCGTGATCCTCGCACTGTGCGCAGCGATATATGAGACAGCGATAGTCAAGGCTCGCCGCTACGGCGCACTGAACCCACGCCTGTTCATCCTGATGGACGAGGCAGCGAATATCGCACCCGTGCGAAACCTCTCATCCCAGCTCTCACAATGCGGAGATCACGGCATCGTGATAGCGACCATCTGGCAGTCCATCGCCCAAATAGACCAGCGCTACGGTCGCGCTGCCCGTGACGCGATCTGCGCCGCCTCGACAGCCCAAATATTCATCCCGCCACTTGCCGACCCCACAAGCACTGCATATCTCACCGAACTACTCGGCGAGGAACCAGTAGCCAACGCCTCAACATCCAGCGGAGCCTCACGACACACCCTAAACGTCGCCCACCAGAAGACCGGCCCAGCACCGTGGCTCAGACAAATCGGCCGCGGTCGCGCCATACTCCTCTACCGCGACCTACCACCCGCGATCGTCCGTGCCCCAGGATGGTTCGAGGACCCCCGATTCGCACGCTACACTCGGCTGCTCGCAAACACCAAGGTCGGCCCACACCATGCACGGGAGCAAGCACCGCCAGCGACGTGATCTGCGAACCCTAGACGCGGAGCCCAGACCGGTACCTTGATGCCTCATTCGACGCAGATAGCGACCGTGAGGTCGGTGTGATGGATGTATGGGCCGCCTTCGGGGTCACCGTTCAGGAAGGTATTTGACGGTGCAAGGTAAGCGCTGTTCCAAGGTTCGCTTGCGATCAGATACCAGAAGTCTTCTGGTAGGCCTCTCGGGTCGGTTGGACTGTACACCCTGCACGCAACCTGGACCCATTGGCCGGCCGGGATTATCGGGCCGACACCATATGGTTCGCGATAGCTGGTGAATGTTTCCGCGCCATGCGCGGGCGTCTCCTGCTCAGCCACCGGCGAAGTGTTGGGAGGCGCGTTGATCGGCGGTGCCTGCGTGGGGAACGGGATCGGCGGCGTTTCGGGCAGAGGAATTTCCGGTGCTGGGGTGCCGCCATTCGCTGGTTGCGGAGGTGCCGTTTTATTTTTGGCTCGCCCCTTATGGTTAATGGGTGACTTCGGTGCTCTTTGCCTTGACGAGGAGTCTGGGGTAACTGCGCTGTCGGGCTTTGATTCAGCCGTCGCCGTTGGTGTGGAACCGGAAAATGGATTTGAAACAGGAACCGAGTTTGTAGCTCCTCGCGCCGCAGCGTATATCGCTGGCGCGAAGACCGGGACGGGCGTGGGAATTGGGTCAAGACGGCAGTCACCGCCACCTATCGCGAGCAACTTCGATCGCGTTAGCGCATGATCTGCTGCGATGGCTTGTATCATTCCACCAGTGGTTCGGAGCACCGTGTACGTCTGCTGTGGTGTGACCGCTAGGTTCAATTGCAGTCCGTACTGACGGAGTCGCGAGGCGTTTCTCTTGAGTGCCGCAACGGTAGCTTGCTGATTGATTCTGTCCGCCGGAGGCGGCGTGGCGGAGGCAAGGATGCTTTCGATGTCGGTTGTATTGTTTGCCAGTGTATTGATCGCCTGCAGAACCTCGCCCTTTGCCTGGGTGGATGAGTGGGCCGCACGAAGACCTGCCTGTAGTTTGCTTGCAATTCGTACCGTGTCATGGCTGTAGTGGTTGCCCGCGTTGCAGGCCTGCGACACCAAGAGAGCGAAACGAACTTCGGCAGACGTAGCTCCGCCGCCGGGGGTTGGTGAGCTCTCGGTCGTTCTGGGGCCCACAAGCTCTGTCAGAGCAAACAGTCCGGTCGCGATCAACGCGATCGTCCCGACGAACCCGACTACGGCCATTCGTAGTCGACGTGTCCTTGCGATGAACCGTTTCAGCAGCAATTCGCGCTTGTGCGGTGTGTTGATCTTGCGAAACCATCTCACGGATCAACTACTCCGACGTGGGACGGGCGTTACAGGCCATAAGCCGGACGTAGTTGCCACGGCCTCAGGCGCCTACCTTGATTGGTTCGACGTACTCGCTCGGCAGTGGGGAACGTGCGTTCTACGAGTACCGGGATGGGAAGTCTCTCGTGGACCGGGACCCGTTCCGACCGGGTATTCGTCCGGTTGCTGGGGCCTGCGCGCGGGCGGTCCTGGAAAAAGTTGTTGGCCGGTTTGGGGGTTTCGTGGTCAGTAACCCCGATGGACGACAAGAACGCATCGCTGGCGCCTCGGGTTCGGGGCGGGAAATCGGCTCGTGGTGGTGGCCCTGGTGTGGGGCGCCAGGTGGTCGGGGACTATGTCGGCCGGATTGCGGGAGAGGCTGCGCAGGGGGTTCGCCGCGTGGGGTTGCGCCCTGGTGTTGAGCGGTTGTTTGGTTGCGAGGCCGATCTGATCGGGCTGGTCGTTGCTCAGGAGCCTGTGGCGGGCAGCGATATGGCGCGCAATGGGATGGTCACGTTGTATGTCGCGGCGTCTGGGGAGGCTGGTGCGTGCGAGGACGTCGCCGCACCGTCAATGGTGGAGAGCGATTCTGCATTGCCGGCACGGGATATGTCCGATCGGGCTGAGGCACCGGAATCGGGGATGATGAATGCGGGCGGGGTACGTGCCTGCCGCCGGCGGCGCAAGCCGGGTCTCGCTAGACGAGCGCCTCAAGCTGTTTCGCGGACTCTTGTCCTGCCTGGCGTGGAGCAAGAAGGCGAGACGGCTGAGACGTCCCTAGCAGGGGTCTCGTCGCCGGCGCAGGAATGGGAGTCAGGGGAGGGTGACTTCTATGCGCCTGACGAAGGTGGTCTCGATCAGGACGACCTTGAGGCGGGGGGAGAGGAAGAGTGTTCGCATGACGAGTTCGTGGTGCATAGGGACCACGGTGCCTTCACCGCGCACGACGGTCCGTCCGAGTGGCCCGGCACCGGTCTGCTCAGGCGCATCGTGAGGGTTCTCGGCGGAGAGTTGAGCGGCACTGTCTGGCTGGCGCAGCACCCGCGGCTGCTCAAAGTCGTGGGCGCGATGTTTGTCGTGCTGGTGGTGGTAGGCCTGACCGTGGCGCTGGACGGCCCGCGCGCCCAGCCTGGGCCCGCGAGTGCTGTCGCGGGCCATAGGTCGCGCGTCACGGTCCCCGGGCGCGAGCAGCACGACCGAGGAGCGTCCCGTGGCAGCTCGTCGAGCTTGCGCTTGAAGTCCCGATCCTCGCTCGCCGACGCCCGTACGGAGCGTGGGGTGGTGTCGCGAGATTCTCGGCGCGGGGCACGAGTCAGTGCGACGGGCGTGCGGCGTGATCGCGGGAGGTCTCGGGCGGTTTCTTCGCCGCGTCCAGTGAGCGCGGATGGAGGGAGCACGCCTGCTCCTGCAGCGGAACAGGCCCAGGGGGGTTTGTTCTCGCCATGAGTTTGCAAATCAACACAAAGGAGGTGGGGCCAGTGATGGCACTCACATTCAGATGGGCAGGCATCCCGTATTTGGCACACAGAAGGGCCGTATGGGCTTTCGGTGTCCTGTTGGGATTGGTATTCGGGACGGTAGTTGTCGTGGTGTTTCCTGACGCTCGAGCGCATGCGTTGAACGCGGCTGGTGCGTTTCATGGCACACCGATCAGCGGGGTTCAGAACTTCGTTGAAAAGTTGGAGGGCAGTCTGGTGTGGTTGGGCAGCACGGCTATGGGATTGGTCATCGCTGTTGTCGCGATCATGTTCATGGCTGGTCATTCAAGGGCGCATGACGTCGCGATCAAGACGATCATCGGTCTTGCGATACTCGCGTCGATCAGCGGGATCGTGGCGTAAGGGGCGTGTGCCGGGTGCGTCTTCGCCTACATGCACGATTGTTGCCGGTTGCGGTCGCGGGCTCGTTTTGTGTGCTGCTCGTGCTCGCGCCGGCAGCAGCTGCCGTGACCCGCGGCAGCGGCAGCGGCAATGGGATCGCGTTGTTGGCGTTTCTCGGCTTGCCGAGTCTGCACGGCATCATCGAAGCGATCGCCAAAGGTTTCTTCTCTGCTTTGGCGGGCGCACTTGTTCCCGGGTTTCTGAAGCACGGCACCGTCGCGACGATCCAGCATCTCGTGGCGCTGCCGGACCCCGCGAGCTGGGGGCATGTAGGCGAGTTGGAGAGCGACATGACCTATCTCGGGATGTCGTTGATGCCGGTAACGGTGACGGTCTGCACGCTGCGCTACTGGATGATGGGCCTGACCGGTACTGCGCATCCGGTCACGGCGCTCGCGCAATGCGGGTGGGCGACCTTCGTGTTGGTGATCTACCGCTGGCTGGTCGAGCAGACCGTCGCGGCGACCAACACTCTCACGCACGCGATACTCGGCTTTCCGATTGTCGCTAACGGCCTGGCCAGCATAATCACCGTGTTGTTCGGCGGCGCGCTGCTGATTGGTGGGGGCGGGGTGTTCGGAGCGTTCCTGGTGATCGTCGGTGTGTTCTTCGCGGCCGGCCTGTTCGCTTCCCAGGTGGCGTTGACGGTGATGTTGGCGCTCGTGTTCTGCGCGGGACCGCCGTTCATCGCTCTCTCGCCGATCCCCGAGTTCTCGCATCTCGCTCGTGTCTGGGGGCACGCGCTGATGGCGATCGTGCTCGTCCCTATCGGCTGGACAATCCTGTTCGCGACCGCGGGCGCGTTGACGTTGGACGCGACGAGCTTCACCGGCGGTGCCGGTGGAATCCCTGGTCGTGTCGAGGCGGCATTCGCGGGACTGATCACGTTCGTGCTCGCGGTGAAGCTGCCACTGATGTTGTTCGGGGAGTTGCGGCACATCCTCGGCGGCGCGATGCGCGGTGGCGCCACCGGTGCCGGTGCTGGTGGTGCGCAGGGCCAAGGCCCGATGCCTGGCGCGGAGAGGATACGCACCGCGCACGCGCGGCTACGTACCGCCGCGTTGGAGGGAATACCCTCGCTTGGGCGAAGCGCGGGTCGCGCTGCTGGAGCTATGGGCGCCCCGGAGGGCGGGCCGCTCGGCACGGCGCGCAGAGGTTTGACTGGCGCGGCACGACGGACGGGCTTGGTGCCCGGAATGACACCAGCAGCGGCGGCGCCCAGAACTGGAGCGCTCGGTAGAGCCGCAATGACCGGTGGTACCCCGCGCGCTGTGGTGAGTGACGGTGCCCATGGCGGAGTACGTGGGCGGCTTGCTCGAGCACAGAGCATCATCGCGGGCGCTCCGAGCGATGCGCGGGCAACGATGGCGGGCGGCACACGCAGAGCCACGCGAGCAGCGCAAAACGCTGCTCTAGCAGCTGGCACGCGTGGGGCAACAGCCACACCGAAGGGTAGGACCCAGGCCCGGGCGCCAGGCGCAGCGCAACGCGGCACGACTGGCGCCGCGAAAGCGCCTAATGGGGCTTCGCCGGCACCGCGCCCGGCACCGAGCGTGCAGCCAGCGTCCATTCCGGCGAAGGGCTCAGCGCGGCCGGTACCGCGCGTGCAGCCTGCACCCACTCCGGCGGGCGGGCCGGCGCGGCCGGCGAGCGCGGGACAGGGCACGGCGCACCCCGGTCGCAAAGTGACGGGCAGCGCGCAGCGTGATCTTGGCGCTCGAGCGCAGCAGCCGAGGGCGGGCTCGCCGAAGCCTCCACCGTCTGCGCCCAGACAGCCGAAAAAGAAGCCATCGACGAGGGGTCGGCGCCCACGGAGCGGGTCGTGATTCATCGCATGTTCAGGTCGTTGGATGATCCGCCGAAGCTGGTCGGCTTCACGATCAAGCAGTGGGCGGTGCTCATCTCGGGTGCAGGCTCACTCGTTGGTGTGATCCATCTCACGCATGTGCCGACGAAGCCCGCGATCACGATCTGTGTCTTCGTGATCGGACTCCCGGCGGCTCTGACTTACGTCTCGGAGTCCGGGGGTCTACAGCTCAGCGTGCTGCTGCGCGCGATGTGGCGGTGGCGCTGGAGCACGCGCGTCCGGTGGGCCGCGTCGCCTACCGAGAAGCCGGTCCCAGGGCTCATGGTTCTCGCTCCGGAGGAGAACTCCGAGCAGGAGTGTCCAGTATCGCTGCCCGATGACGGAATCGACGGAATGAACTTGTGGGAACGGTGGGGCTGATGGGCCGCCAGCACGGTGCTGCTGATCTGCTTGGTATCGCCGCGATAGAGCCCGACGGGCTGCTGGTCACAGAGCAAGGAACCTATGTGCGTTATCTCGAGGTCGGGACGGTCAATCCGCTGGCTGTCGTGCAGGCAGAGGGACAGCAGATCTCCGCAGCGTTTGGGCAGGTCGCCGCGCGGCTACCTGATCGCCAGTCACTACAGCTCTACGTGCAGGGCACCCCGCTTGATGTAGAGGCGTTGCTGGCTGAGGAGACCTACCGTTGCGAGCGGGCAGCGGGTGCGGCGGAAGACGCGGGGGAGCATGATCGCGCAACGGCGATACGCCGGTTGGGGATAGCCCAGGAGCAGTCGATCCGAAAGACAGCGCAGGCGGTCAAGCCGTTGCGGTTGCGCTACTTCGTGATCTGTCCCTGGCGCCCGACAGGGCGAGCGACTCTCGCGGCTGTACGCGGGCGGCGGGCGCTACACGTCAAGGACGTCGTGCATCAGCGTGCGATTCGCGACTCGCTGCGCCATTGCGAAGGTATGCGTGCGGATCTCGACGCGATGGGCCTCTCGGCGCGGTCGCTCACCGGGCATGAGGTCCTGGACTTGCTGCACAGCCGTTTTGACCCCGGCAGCGAGAAGTCAGGGGCACTGCCGGCCAGTTTCATGCAGGGCGAGGTCGTGCGGCCGCTCGTGGCAGGCGAGACGGCGCGGGCAGCGAGCGCTCGCGCGCAGGCACTCGCCGAGGCGATCTGCACTACGGATCTCGATCTCTGCGATCGCAACCGTCTGAGGATCGGGGAGTCCCTTGAGCAGGTCTTCTACGTCTCGCTGCCGCCGGAGCAGACCTGGCTCGGCTGGCTGCTTCATATGATGCAGTCGCTGAACCCGTTTGTGTTGAGCGTGCATATCGAGGCGACGGAGCGCTACCGCGAGCGGATGGCGCAGAAGCGCCGGTACAAGCGCCTTTACGGTGTCAACAGGGGCGTGGAGGCTCACGGCCGCCCGCTTGATCCGGACGCGCGGGTCAAGGAGCAGGAGGCAGCCGAACTGGTCGATGAGCTCGCGACGAGCGCCGGCGCGGGCATCTACCGCGTGAGTATCTATCAGTCGATCAGCGACACAGACCCTGAGCGCCTTGCGGAGCTCTGCCAGGCCACGGCTCGGGAGGTCACGATGGCAAGCGATGCGCGCATCGGTCACGGCCTGTTCGCGCAAGCCGAGCTGTGGCAGTCGACTCTGCCACTCGGGAGGGATGTCGCCAAGCGCAGGCGCAAGTACGTCAGCCGCAACGTGGGGGACACCTTCTCGCTGGTGGGGACGAGCGCCAGCAGCCCCGGCGGTATCCCGCTCGGCTATGCGCTGCCGGGTCGCACGCTTGAGCGGATCGACCCGTTTGACAGCGCGCACTCGAACCATCTGATGTTGGTCGCGGGGATCACCGGTTCGGGGAAGACGATGGCGACGATCATCCTGTTGATCCGTGCGATCGCGCAGGGCGCGACCGGGTTCATCATCGACCGGGCAGGGCACTTCGCGTTCCTGGCGTCGTTGATTCCGGGTGCGGCGTCGGTGGAGATCGGCGCGGACGCGCACGCGATCAACTCGTGGGATGTCGAAGATCCAGGCGATGTATCGCCGGAGAAGATCGACTACTTGCTCGCGCTTCACGCGCAGCTGCTCGGCGAGCATCATCCTGGCCAGGACTCCTACGGGCTCACCGATCTTGAGAGCAACCTTCTTGGCCTGGGGATCGCGGAGGTGTATGAGCGCTGCGCACTGACTGGTGAGGAACCACGCGAGCTGCTGTTGCAGGAGGAGCTTGAGCGCCGCTACCTCGTCGAACGGGATGAGGGTTCCGTGGGGATCGCGGAGGCGCTGCGCAATCTCTCGATGCGCCTGAACAACTATGTCCTCGACGGTCCCTACGCGTATCTGACAGATCGCCCGACGACGATCATGTCGGACGCGCCGCTGATTGTCTTTGACACGCAGAGCGTGCCGGAGGCGAAGGCAGCCGCGGTGCTGTTCGTGCTGTGCGAGTACGTCAAGCGTAAGATCGAGCGCACCCGAGCCGAATATCTCGCGGGTGTTGGTCCCAAACACGCCTGGGCCGGTCGCACCGTTTTGGCGGTCGATGAGTGCTGGAAGCTGACAGAGCGGCCCGCCACGGGCCGCTGGTTTAACGAGTTTTGTCGCCGTAGCCGCCATTGGGCGGTATGGGTGATCGCGATCTCTCAGCAGATCACCGACTTCGATAACGAGTACGGCAAGGCGCTCGTGGCGAACGCCAGGATGCGCGTGACGGGGCGCCAGGAGGCTCGAGAGCTAGCGCGGATGCGGGAGGCTCTGAGCAACACCGAGGAGCGCGAGGCAGCGATGTCGCAGCTGCGGACCGTTCCTGGTGAGTACGCGCTCGTGTATGTCGAGAACGGCACCCGTGGTGAGGCGACAGTGCAGGTGATCGTCGCCGAGCTCGAGTATTGGATCGCGACGTCGAACCCCGCGCGCGATGACCCGGTACGCCGACTGGCGTTGCGTCAGACCGGCGATCGGAACTGGGCAGAGCGCTGGCAGGCCCTGCTGTTGTGCGCTGATGCGCAGTGGCGGGCAACAGCGATCGCCGAGCTTGAGCTGGCGGCGTGATGCAGGCACGCGTCGCGATAGCACTGCTGAAAAACCGGCAGGTCCAGACGGTCCTGGTGGTGGGTGTGCTGATGGTCGTGCTGTTGCCGGTGATCGTCGCCGCGGGCGTGGCTGGCGTGTTCTCCGAGGAAGCCGAAAGCTTGTGTGATGGTGCGAGCATTGGTGCGGTCGATGAGCCTGCCGGTGGTGGTCCGCTCGCGCAGGGCCTGTATGCGGCGCCGCTGGAACTGAAGCCGGGACGCTGGTATGAAGTCGGCGCTACAGAGTATGGCGGGCCGGGGGACCCAACATCGGGCGACTACGGCTCGATCCCGAACCTGGGCGAGTCCTACCTTCCCTCTCACCCGGACTCATTCGCGGAGCTGTCGGTACTCGACAGCAACCCCGCCAACGGCGAGACGTTCACTTTCACGGACGCGAACGCGCTGAGCAACCTTCCTTATCTCGCGGGCCTGCGGGTAGCCCATGATGGTCGCGAGAGCCTGCTACTCAAGCGCGACACCGGCTACGGACAAGGTCCCGGCCAGTTCATCGCCAACGGACAGCCTTACCGCCTGGACGTGTGGTGGCAGGCCGCGCAGCCGCTCAGGATCACCAAGAGCCCAGTAAAGGTAGCGCTCGCACCGGCGACGGGAGCGGCTTCGACGCTCGGCGCACTGCCTTCCTCAAGCAAAGCGAGCGGTGCTGGTGAAGCGAGCGCGTCCTGTCCAGCCGGCGAAGATGCGGGCAGCATCCCGCTGGCGCTGACGCCGGGCACGCAAACGAAGATCCTGCCGAGCGGCCTGGCCGCCGCCGGTGAACAAGCCCCCGCGGCGGTCCGCGGGATGGTCGCTGCCGGAAACCGTCTGTTCGGGACTGTCTACCTCTACGGTGGTGCGCACGGCACGTCGCTGAACACGTTGCAACCGGCGTATGACTGCTCCTCCGCAGTGTCCTACGTGCTGCATTGGGGTGGTGTTCTCGGTACTACTAGCGCACTGGATTCCACCGGGCTGGCCGTCTATGGGGACCCCGGTCCCGGACGGTATGTCTCGATCTATGCCAACGCCGCGCATGCCTTTATGTATGTCGGTGGTCTGCGGTTTGACACCGTTGAAGATCCCGCGTATGACGACGGGCCGAACTCGGGCAAGCCTGGCCCGAAATGGCGCGTATCACCATCGGTCCCCGACTGGGCGTCATGGACCGTCCGACACCCACCGGGCCTATGACGAGTCCTCGTACCAAAGCACGTATCGCTGTGTGTTTGCTGCTCGCGGTCGTGGTTCTCGCGGGCTGCAGCAACCCTGACGCTGCGGGTATGAATCCTGTGGGTGCCCCCAATCAAGGGCCACAGAACGCCGGTGAGCCACGAGCGCCAACACCACCACCAGCTGGTGCGCAGAGCCCTATCGCGGTGCAGGCGACGCCCGCGAAGGCTCTCGCTGCCTTCAGTCATCTCTACACGAACTGGACCTATCGCACCCTGACTGAGAACCAGCGAACACTCGCCGCGATGTCGGTCGCCGCGGCGCGACTGGCCGAGCAGCAAGCAGCGGCGAGCAGCAGTGCCGACACGACCATCACCCGCGGGCACATCTGGAACACCGGCCAGCTCATCAGCATCGCACACGATCTCACACAACCCGACACTTGGGCCGTAGTCACCCGCGAGCAGACCGGGGGAGACACCCAATACGAAGGACTACCCGCGACCTACCACGTGACGCTGGCGCAACTCGCGCACGTCCCCGGCGGCTACGCCGTAAACCAATGGCTACCACAGAACTAACCAGCGCGACCGACACCCCGATACGTCCAGGGCAGCAGCTCACCAACGGCAGCCACCGCCATCACCGGTGGCTGCCGGAGGGACTGTTTAGCGCATGGCTGCACGTCTACGCGGCGGTCTGGGTCCTCACGATCAGCTTCGCGGCGATCGTCGTGCTCGTAGACGGCGGAGCTTTGCGACTGCCCGTACGGCGAGTGCTCGGGCTTGAACTCGTCGCGCGCCGCAATCCTCCGGCCGATCTCGTGCACGTGCTCGCTTTGGGCGCTCACAACATCTCGATCCTCACGTGGCCGCTGTTGCTCGGCGTCATCGGAGCCCACCGCAACCGCCTCGCGACGCACATCGCTGACGGTCTCCTATCGGTAAGCGTCGCGATCAACACGCTCCAGGTCGGTATAGCGCTCGGAGCCTACGGCACACGGTTGCTGGCCTATCTTCCCCACCTGCCGTTTGAGTGGGCAGCTCTCGCGCTCGGCGCGAGTTCCTGGGTACTGCAACGCCGACGAGCTCTCACCCTCGCCGAGGGCGTCGGAGTCCTTGCCCTCACCGCGAGCATTGTGCTTTGCAGCGCGATCCTTGAGACCGTGGTGGTACCCCACCGGTGACACCATCACCAAATCGCGTCGACGCAAGACACGCTAGAGCACTGCAATCTACCCGGGCAGGCACAGGTATTCAGGCCCGCTGGTACTGGCCGGATCTTTGGATGCTGTGGTCCGAGCAAGTCAGGACGCTTGAAAGTCGGATTGACAAACTAAGTCCATGTTGGCTATAATTCGGCTGGACCGGAGTATTCTGGTCAGGAGTGGTAACGGACGACCACCACAGGAGAGGTAGCCCATGAACGGGCGGGCTGCGCATACGCGCCCTTCGCAGAACAAGCAGTCAGGACGGGAGCACGCACCGTGAGCCCCGTCGCTGCCACGCCAGCACCAGGGTCCTCGCGCGACGCAAGGGCTGTCGATGTGCCGATGTTGCTCGCGCGTTGGCGTACCCGCGAGATCGACATCGCGCACTCGTTTCGTGAGTGCACCGGCACCGGTACTGCGGAGATCGAAGAAATCCTCGACAGCACCATCACGGCGTTGCTGCCGCGCTCATATAGCTCTGAGGAGCACCTGTTCGCAGCGCTGCGCAAGGGAGTCAAGATGCGTGCCCTGCGCCTACATCGCGACCGCGTGGCGCACGAGTACCTGCTCTCGCACACTGCACCAGCACTGTATGGCAGCGAGCAGGAACGAGCCTGGAAGGATGAGCCTGAGCGCGTCCTGATAGCTCGCGAGGACGACCTGATCATCAGCGAGTTCCTCGCCGATCTCAGCAGACTGGAGCGCGAAGTGTTCGTGCTCCACGCTGATGGGCGCTCATGGAGAGCGATAGCGAGGAGCCTTGACTTGCCCGAGAGTGAGGCACGAACCCTCACCCGCCGTTGCGAGCGAAAGCGCGAGCGTTTCCTGACGCTGTATCTAAGCGGACGATTGTGCGGCTACCGCTCGCAAACGATCAGCAACCTGCTCTCGGGAGCACTGTTGGGCGACACGGATCTCGCGCTCGACCAAGCACTCATACACCTCGGACATTGCCGTGCCTGTCAGGCAGAACACAGCACGACCAGCGAGGAGCTGCGAAGCACCTTTGACCGTCGCGTACTCGGCCTATTGCCGATACCGGCGCTCGCGCACTGGCATATGGTGATGCTCGATCGCATGCAGGCTATCGCGGAGCGGCCACTGCGATTCCTGGCTCGCTTCGCGCCTTCGCGTGGCGTTAGCACCAGGGAACATCTCGTGGAGAAGATCGCCGGTGCCGGCAGCGCAGCGAAACTGGCGACCGCCGCGATCCTCAGCGTCGCGCTCGTCGCCGGCGGAACACTGGCGCTGCACCCATCTCACCATCCGCACACAAGTCGCGTCAGAACACGCAGCCAGCCAAGCGAACCGGCGGAGATCTCGACGCCTGGCTCATTGGCGAGGACGAGGGCCGGGACTGGTAGGCCCACACTGGGGGTGTCTGCTCGAGCTCTCGGCTCCAGATCACGTAAGGCTGCTGCTGGCATGGAGTTTGGTCCCGGCCAGGCCGTTACGGCGCGGTCGGGGTCAGCGCGCTCTCGAAAGAGTCCTGTGCAGCACGAACCGGCCGGGTTCGCCTACCTCGGGGTACCGACGTCAAAGGTCGGTCCGTCCTCGGGAGTTCCCGTCATCGCCGCAGCCGCGTCACGATCCCCGGTATCGGCGAGCGGGGGTGGGGGGCAGTTCGCGCCGTGAGCCTCTTTAGAAAAAAGTTGTTGGCCGGTTTGCGTCTTTCGCGGTCATGGATGACATAGCCCATAAACGAATGGGCCCGAAAAAGGAGATCGACACACGATGACCATCAGCCCTATATCCCCGCATCATCCCGCCACCGAGGCCACTGCCACCGCCGCAGTGAGGAGTTCGGGCGAGCGTGTACTGCGCTACTCGATCCCACGAACAGTCCTACTCCTGTTGCTCGTGGTGACGGTCGTCCTTCCGGGGACGGCGCGCGCGGGGACCTACGTAATCAACAACTGTCCCTCGGCGCCGACAGCCAACGCGAACCCGGGACCGTGGACAGTCATCGGCAGCCTGCAGTCCGATAAAGGGTCCTGCAGTGGCGGGACGGGGGACTACATCGCTCCGCGCAGCGGCAGCATGAGCCCGAACACCGCAGATGGTGTGCGCGTGAGCGCTCCCGCGGGCAACAGCATCACGATCCATGAAGCGAAGGTGTGGTGGTCTGTGCCACACCAAATCTCTGGTGCCGAAACATTCGCGATAGCACTCGCAAACGGATCAGGGGTAGGGGGCGGTCTGACGCCCCTGGAACGGCAGAGCACACCCGAAAACCTCGTCCTGCCGTCCTCCACCACAACACTGACACTGGAGGACTACTGCTCAAGCAGCGATGGTCCACAGGGATGCGTATTCGGAAGCGGAGCTAACAACAACCTCCAGCTCTTCGGTGCACAACTCACACTCGCCGACAGCGACCTTCCGACCAGCAAAGTACTCGGCGGATCACTAGCAGACTCGAGCACGCTCACCGGTACTGGGACTCTTGATTATGAAGCCGATGAGCCAGACTCCGGCGTGCGATCCGCCAGGCTAACGGTCGACGGCGAACCCGCAGCCAAGAACGATTATATCGCACAATGCCCCTACCAGGATTTCGCGGCGTGCCCTACGCATATCTCGGACACCATGAGCTGGAACACAGCATCGGTAGCTGACGGTAAACATGCCGTGCAGGCCATCGTGGAAAGCGCGGCTCAGAACACGAGCATCGTCTATGACGCCACAATCACGACCCAGAACGCACCAGCAAACAGTACCCCGCCAACAATCCTCACACCCGGACAGATCATTCCCGGAGCCGCACTGAGCACTCACACCGGGAACTGGTCAGCACCCACCGGTGCCGGACCAATCGCCTACGGCTACCAATGGGAGGACTGCGACGCCCAAGGCAACAACTGCGTTGCGATCGCTAGTGCTCAGAACGCGACCTACACTCCCGCACCAAGCGACGTCGGGCACACCCTACGCGTCCTGATCAACGCAAGCGACAACGACGGTCAAACCTCAGCAAGCAGTACCGTCACGAGCGTTGTTCTCGCATCACAGGGATCACTCGGGACAGCATTTGGTCCCGGCACACGCGGTCCGACAACCACAGGGCCAGAAACCGCGAGCATGTCTCCGTCAAACGGGATCGCGGCGAGCGAAACAGCACAGCTACGCCTCGGACTCGCGCACGCACTCTCGCGTACCTTCGCTCGTAGCCACAGGACGCCTACTCAACGCTCAAGGACAACCAATCACAAACGCCACGCTCATCATCTCTCAGCAGGCGGCTGGCAGCAATACCACCCGCACGGTGACGCGTGCCCGCACACGCCCGGATGGAACGTTCACGGCTCATGTCCCAGCGGGGTCATCACGAATGATCGGGATCACCTATCACGCATTCCCAACAGAAACCGGTCACGCCGCGGCACAAGCAACGATCCGCGAGTCCGTCGAGGCGAGCGTGCAACTACACATTACTCCGCACAACACCAACCCCAACGGTGCGATCACGATCAGCGGCACCGTACACGGACCCATCCCCAAGCAAGGCACCATCGTCGATCTACTAGTGCACTACCGGGGACGCTGGGAGCCATTCCGAACCCCACGAACAGACAACCACGGACACTTCCACGTCATCTACCAATTCCAAGGCGGCATCGGTCGCTTCCCATTCCGTGCCACGGTCCCCTCCGGACAAGCCAACTTCCCCTTCTCCGAAGGGCAAAGCCCAATAGTCAATGTCACCACCCGCTAGAGCAACCTCATCCTCGTCGTGCGGGGCATCACACCCCGCACGACGCCCAACAGCAATAGCAATAGCGGCATTCATGCTCGCTCTGCTCCCAACATCCGCGCACGCCGAGACGCCGGTCACGGCACAAGCGATCGCCGACGACGGCACGTTTCTTCCCTACGCGCCACCGCCAGCACAGCCCAGTGGCCTCTGTCTCGTTGACACAGGCGTGAACCTCAATCCCGACACCGAAAGTGTCGTCGTCGACCGGACAGCAATCGACGGCGGTACAGGCTCAGACAACTCCCCGACCACCCACGGCACAGTCCTCGCGATGATGGCCGGCGCACCCACAAACAACTGGGGGATGGTGGGAACAGCACCACGCTCCATTCAGATCGTCTCAGTCAGGATACTCGAGCCCGAACAAACAACCTTCCCCTTCAGCTCCTATGCAGGAGCCATAACCAAGTGCCTTCAACTGCGTCACAAGTACAACATTCAAGTCGTAAATCTTTCGCTCGGTAATTCTGAAACGCCGTCGAGCCAGGATTACGAAATGGTCGGCGACGCCATTCAGGAAGCCAGCGACTACGGTGTTGCTGTCGTTGCGGCCGCTGGCAACGACGACGCTGGCGCAGTGGATTACCCGGCTGCCTACCCAGGAGTGCTGTCGGTCGGTGCGAGCGATACCGCCGGCGGGGCATTCTGCTCATTCTCAAACCGTGGCGAAGGTCTGCAGATGATCGCACCAGGGTGTGATCTTGACGGCTCGGACCCGATCACCGGCGCCCAGGACTACAACTACTGGCAGGGAACGAGCGAGTCTTCCGTGATGACCGCCGCGGCACTCGCCGCGCTACGTGCATACGGGCCCGATCTATCCGTCGAAGCAGCCGAGCAAGCCCTCAGGACGGCCCACGGCGGTGTTCTCGACATCGCTCAAGCGTTCCGCAACGAGGATCTCGGCGCGATCGTGACGGCAGGTCAAGACGCAGAGCCCAGCAGCCAACCAGTGCCCGCTACACAGTCACCGACTGCGACCATCCCTCCGCAGAACATGGCAACATCCACCTCCATGACACTGCTAGCCCCCTTCCCGCGGCCTCGAGCACTGCTCAAGCGAAGAAAAGGACGACGGTTCATGCTCGTGCTATCCGGTCGTCCCGAGGAAGCGCATACTCAGGTGCGCTATCTCAGACACCACGGGCACTCACGGCACCTTCGTGTTCTACGCACGCTAAACGGTGTCTTTACGGATCTTACCCTGCCCGCATCCGGCGTCAGCGAGATCTCAGTGCGCTACACCGACCCGTACGACGTTCAGCGAGCAAGCCCGTGGACAACTATGCAATTGCCATTGAGGGCAGCGATGACTTCCAAAGGCCGATGAGACACCGAATCATCCTCCTTGCCGTCGTCATCATGGGTCTCACCAGCGTGACATCCTCAAGTGCGCTTGCGACGACGGGAACCTACGAAGTCAGTGCCTGCGACTACGCACCCGAAGCGGTCAACAACTCGTGGGACTGGACGACGACCGACCCATCACAACCCTCACACTACGCCGAGCATGCCAGCTGCCCCTACCGCACCGGAGGCTCAGGTGGCACCATCGACCAGGAAAGCGGCCTCTCAACAACAGACGCACTCGGACTCGCAAACGGCGCCCCACCCGGCACCAGCGCCAACTGGACCTTCACCGCACCAACCGGAACAACAATCACGGGCATCACCTACGAACGCTACATCGGCCACCAGTTCGATCCAGACAACTACTGGTCACCAGCCCTACGCGTCGATGGCACGATCGTGCCCGAAGAAACCTGCCTAGATACGGTGCAGAACGGCGAGACCTGCTTCGTAGGCGGACCACCAGGCGAGGGCGGCGAACCAGGAATTCTCACCGGTCTCTCAGCACACGAACTCTCCCTCGGTATCGTCTGCCGAGCACCCACAGAAGAAGAATGTGTAACGGGCGCAACCCGGCACAAATCATGGGCCGCGATGTACGGCGCAAACATCACACTCGCCGACTCGACACCGCCAACCCTCAACGCACCCGCCGGTGCCCTATGGGAACCAGGCCAGGACGCAGGCTTCCACAAGGGCACAGAGAGCGTCACGACCACCGCACAGGACATCGGGGGCGGCGTCAAGAACATCATCCTCGCAGCCGATGGCCAACCCATCGAGACCTACCACGCCACCTGCGACTACACATTCGCTCAACCCTGCCCCTCATCCACCGGACCACAAACACTGACACTGCCCACCACCCAACTCGCCGACGGAACACACGCACTTACGCTCCTAGCAACCGACGCCGCAAATAATCAATCCACGATCGCAACCGCAGACATCACCATCGACAACAACCCGCCCCCACCACCCACAGAACTCACAGCCATCCCAACACAGGCCGGTGGCTCCACCTTCACGGCCACCTGGACAGACCCCCCAGGACAAATCGCACCAATTACCTCAGCGACCTACCAACTCTGCCCAGCAAACAGACAGGGCGCCTGCGGCACCGCCACGACGACAACCTCAACTGGACCAGCGACAGTGGCAGTACCCAGCGCCGGAAACTGGGACCTAGCCGTTTGGCTGACCAACGCGGCAGGCAACAGCACCGCCACCAACTCAGCGCACACCACCATTACCGTTCCTCAAGCGACAAGTAACAACGAACAGGACGGCTCAGATTCAGCACACAATTTGGGCAACGAAACGGGTTCCCGCGGCTCGGGAACACCGCCCGGGATTCCATCGGCCTCGAAGGTGACAATTCATATCAGTGCGAGTTTGCACAAACGGGATCTCGTTGTGCATGTAAGGGGTCCGGCGACAGGGAAGGTGCGTGTTAGGTTCACCGGCCGGCTTAGGGGTCGAACTGTCGCTTTGGGCGTAAAGACCGTGGCACTCAAACGCGGGCGGCTGACAGCGATTTTCAAGCTCGGTCCCCGAACTGCAACCCACGCCTCAATTCGAGTCACCGCGACGCTCGGCCACGGAGGCACCGTCACAGAAACACTGTCTCGGCGTCATCTGAAATTTGGCAAGAGCTTTGCGTTATTGCACGAACCATGCATCGCAGGACATCGTTAGCGTCTGGTCGCGATGATGCGGGCTCCGCGATTGGGGACGAGGACGACCGCCCGTGGTTTGCTTCGCTCTGGTTGAGGTTGCTCGGGTGTGATGCGCATGTTTTGGGCGATCTCTGTGAGAATTATGCGAGCCTCGAATCGTGCGAAGGTGGCGCCGATGCAGCGGCGGGTGGAGCCGCCGAAGGGGAACCACTTGTTGGAAGGTGGTGGTTTGTGGTCGGGGAAGCGTGTTGGTGCAAACGTGAGCGGTTTGGGGTATAGGTCGGGTTGGCGGTGTACTAGGAGGGAGCATGGTCCGACGTTCGTGCCGACTGGTAGTTGGTGTCCTGCGATCGTGAGTGGTTTGCGTAGTCGGCGGACGATGAGTGGTACTGGTGGTCTGAGTCGTAGCGTCTCTGTGATGACCGCATCCGCGAGGGTTTCGGGTTCGGTGGCGAGACGTTTTTGGGTGTTTTGGTCGCGGGCGAGTTCATGGATGGCCCACGCGAGAAGTGCTGATGTATTTTTGTGGCCAGCGACTAGGAGGGTCAGTAGTTCGTCGCGTAGGTCAGTGTCTGAGAGGCCGGTGTTGTTCTCGTCGCGGACTGTGATCAGCATGGACAGGATGTCGTGGCGTTGTTGGAGGTTTGTCTGGGCGCGTCGTCGTGTGATCTCGGTAAGGACTTCGTGGTCGATTCTTTGCATTTGATGCCGAAATCCAGGGAGCTTCATGAGCATGTCGGGCCCTGCAAAGAAGAGTACGAGCAGGCGGCGTGTGTCGGTGATCCATCTGAGCATATTCAGTAGGCGTGCGGCAAACGTGTTCATTCGTTCTGCTTCTTGTGGCCCGAAGATGCAACTGACTATGGTTGTGAAGGCAAGTGCTTCTGCTCGTGGCAGGAAGGTGAAAGGTTCGCCGGTTGGCCAGTTTTGTAGATCTGTTGTTATGGTTTTGCGGACTATTGGCTCATAATGTTGTGTGTGGTTGTTGTGGAATGCGGGGAGGACAGTGCGTCGTCGGTGTAGGTGCTCGTCTCCGTCCATGAGGAGTATGTTGTGGGTGCCGATCACGGGGCGTAGTACTTGGAGTGCTTCGCCTGAGGTCAGCGCGTCGGGGTGTTGCGAGAAGATTTCGGTGATCGCGTCGGGATGTGCAAGTACGACCCATGCCTCGCCGAGCATCTTGATTGTGAATACGTCCCCGTGTCGGTGGTGTGCTTTGGTGAAGAATCCTTCTGGGTCGTGTAGGTAGTGCAGTGCTTGCCATGAGGCGGGGGCACGCACTGACGGTAGGCTTGTTAGGTCACTGTTTGGCACTGGCCGTGAGGTGCTGTGGCGGACAGGGCACGTTGCTTTTGGCTATGGCGTGTGTTCCGTCGGCGAAGAAAAAATCGGCGGCAAAGGGGAATCCTTTGCGCGGACAGCTTGCGGGGACCGCGATGCCACGAGGTTGATATGGCACGAACTTCCCGTGGGTGTGCTTGTAGTAGGTAAGGCCTAGTGGTCCTATTGTTGAGCTGAAGCTTGTGAGTGCTACGTCGGGTCCCTTTGGCCACGTCGGGATGAGGGGTATGGCGGTGTTCAGGCGTCCGCTGAAGGGGTAGGAGTCTGAGAGTAGTTCTCCGGGTAGTACGAGCTGTGCACTAATTGGTGAGGCTCCTTGTACGTAGAACAGCACCACGAAGTTTTCGTTCTGTGGTGGTCCGAATATGGCTTCGACGCTAGCGTCCTCCTTGACCGTTTGGCCTTCGATCGGGACTTGTACGAGTGCTTGCCCATAGCCAATGCGTGAGCTAGATGGGCAGTGTTCCGGTCCCGCTTCTATCAGGATGGTGGGTGTGCAATTCGCTAGTCCGAGCGTGGACGTTGCAAGTCCCATTCCTGCTGGGATGTGTAGGTCGATATCGGTAACGGGTGAAGGCGGTTCTCCACTGGGTGTGGTGATCCGGAACCCGTAGATCATGGTGGTGCTGGCGCCGAGCTTGTCGGGCTCAAAGCGTGTGCTCAACCTGACCTGTTGCGAGGCGGTCGCGGTGCCTGGCACGCATGCGAAGAAGATGCAACAAGCGGCGATGGTTGGCGATCGCTTCATGTGCCGCGCTCTCGGTCTCGTGTCCGTTAGTAGTGCAAGGTGCCGATGACTTGTACTTCGGCGTTATCGTTGCTGCGGTTCAGCACACCGTAGATTGTTCCCGAACCGGAGGCGCGTGCATAGCGCCCGGTGCCGTGTTTGACCGATAGTGTGCCGCGAAAGCTCTCATAGGCGCCGCTTTTCCCTGGGTGTAGTTGTACGGTCCCGCTCCCTGGGATAGAACCGCCTTTGGGGTGTACGGTGAATGTCGATTTTGCGGTAGTGGTGTTAAGGATCGCGAGACTGACTCTTGCTTTTCCCGGTAGGGTGCCCGCCGCGTTGCCTTCCTCTTGTAGAGTGTTTCCACTTCCTCCTGTGAGGGTCATACGTGCTTTGTCGTTGATGGATATCGTTCCCGCCGAGCGAGCTCGTAGGCTGTCGGCACCGGTGGCGTTAGCGACGAGGGCGAACGTCGTAGTGAGCAGCAGCGTGCTGATGAGGAGCGTCGTACGGGGCGAGAACGTTCGCGGGCTGGCAGGTTTGGACGGGCGTTGTCTATGAACTGTCTGATCCATCATAATGGTCGGTCCAGGATATCGGACTGTGCAAGACGGTCGCGTCCTCGACGCGACCGCAGACATGCGCTAGCATTGCTGACGCGGCGCTTGGTCTTGAAGACGATCATGGTGGGCGTGGCTAGCTGGCCCATCGCCCCGAGAACGTTGTGGGTGATTTGCTGGTGGATAGCACAGGATGCCTCGAGCGATGAGAGGTAGTGGCTTGCCATTGCCGTGATCACGGCCTTGTGCTGATGGTTGTCCAGTAGCGGGGCGGTGCGGCGCAATGATTCGGTGGCTAGCATTTCCAGTCGGTCGGAGGCTTCTTGTTGTGAGGTGTAGTAGTCCAGGAGGCTGCGTTGTCCCGCGGCTGCGTCCTCTGCCTGGTCGGCGACGCTGTCAAGCAGCGAGTGCAGAGCACCGACCCACGGCCAGTACGCGTCAATGATGCCGTCGACTTGTGCTGACGGGAGTGCTGGTTGAGCGGCGGCGGCGATCAGCGCAAAGACTGCGAGAGATGAGCCGGCTGAGGCTGCTGTCTCCCACCACCGCAGTTCCGTTCCGAACGAAGTCTCTTCTAACGCCCATTTTTCAAGGGCGAGGTGGCCGCCATGTGATTCGTTGAGGTTCAGGCTTTGATAAGCAACGATCCGAGCCGTGAGACGTCCCACTGATGCAGCGATCAGGGGGTAGGAGGGTAGTGCGCTGACTGCGTTGCGGCATGCGTCGATGATCTCGCGGAGGTACCCGTTGTCGTCTTGCTGGGGGTGATGAGCGTAGTAGTCGCTGTGGGGAGTCAGGTGATCTAGTGCTACTAACAGTGCTTGGTGTAGTTGCTGACCGTTGAGGATCGGGTCCTCGCTGGGCTGCTCTGCGAGCGTGTCAGCGTAGTCGTAGATGCTTTGAAACGCGACCTGTGCTCTGATCGCTGCGTCGCGGTGGGTGCGGGGTGCGAACGCGGCGAATGCTGCGGCACCCTCGATGTTTCCTCGCTTGATGTGTTGCGCTTCGAGGGCTAGCCGGCGCAGGACGGGGTCGGGTATTGCTTGTGCTCGGTGATGCCAGTAGCGAGTCTCGCGGCAGATGGTGGGATAAACAGAGGACCAGTAACGGATCGTCGCGCCGGCGAATGTCGCCGCGAGTGCGAGACGCGTTGCTGCCATGCGCATAGCTTTACGCGGACGTTGAATCCGGCCATGCTCACTCCTGGAGACTCAAGCGTGGCGGCACTTCCGCGGCAAGGCGCCCGATAACAGCGATGATGGACAGCGCGATAGCGCTGATCATGACGAGCGCCAGCAGCACCCCGGGCATGTCTGTAGCGAAGGGTGCCGGGAAGCCCTGGCTCAGTCGCAGCCAACGACTGGCAAGCGCATGCCCATATATGCCGAGCAGCGCGCCGTCTAGGCAGCCTACGCTCAGCACGATCGCACTCTCATAGAGCAGCGAGCGCCACAATTGCTGGGTGTCATATCCCTCTGTCTTGCGTGCCGCGAGGTCAAGCCGGCGCGCGGAGATCGTGGCACTGAGCGCGCACGCGATAGCTAGTGCTGCAGCCACGAGCACGAGTGTGGAGATCTCGCTGAGACTCTTCACGCCCTGCCGTGCGCTTTGCTCGTATTGAGCCTCGCGCTGCGCGAGAGTCTGAACCACCAGTCCGGGTCTTGTGCCGAGAGCATGCATGACCTCGATCTTGCCCGCAGTAGCGCTAACGCCAGGACGGAGGTTGATCTCAAACGCTGTGGGGTTGCTTGACTGCCAGTGGTGGCGGTACTCGCTGGTGGTGATGGTGATGGCGCCCGGTGGCCATCCGACGTTCGTCGTGATCGCGGCGACACGTAGAGACACTGTGCCCGACGGCGTGGGAAGCGTGAAAATGTTTCCGACTTTGAGGTGTCGTTCAACAGCGAGACTGTCTGAGATCGCGGCCCATCCTCCCTGCCGGATGAGCCTTGTTGCTCGAGCAAGGTCGCCCTGCATGAGCTGACTGGCTTGGATCAGTGCGCGATCACCGGGTGGCCGTGCACGCACCCACAACCGTCGTGTACCGACGTCCAACAAGGAGCCTTGGTAGACGCGGACTGATGCGATGCCGGGCGCGTGAGCGATCGCTGCCTGGGCACCGTCGTTGTTGAATTCATCGACGGTGAGGAAGCTGTCTCCGGTCGTCGTGACCCATATTTCTGCAGGGTTCAGGTATTGCGTGACGGCCGCGTCGAGTCCCGTCACGAGGTCGTGTCTTGCGCCCTCTACCGCGACGCTGCCGTAGATCGCCAACCCTGCAACGCCAGCGAGAGCGATCGAGCGAGTCGCGGTCCCGTCCAGTTCGATCAGGCCGATAGCCAGCATACTGCCGCGTAGACGTTCGCTGAGCGGTGCTAGACATCGCACGATCAGCACGAGGAAGACTGGTACGAGACAGATCACCGCTAGGCCCAGAAGTACGCCGCCAACGATGCTAAGGCTTGGCGCGATCAGGACTAGCAGTGTGATCACGAGGACGATCGTGCTCCCGATGGCCGCGGATGTGAGCGTGGTGCGCCTCCCGACACGCTGTCCTGCTTTGCCGACGGTGTGGAGCACCGCGTCGATCGGTTGTTTGGGTAGTAGGTCACGGATCGGTGCGGCGGAAGCCAACAGTGTTGCGAGCACCCCAGCGCCGAGTACCAACAAGATCACATCCAGCGAGATAACGGGATGAGTGCCTATTGGGAACGCCAGCGTCAGATAGCTGGGTGCGGCACTGAACAACGTTCGCGAGAGAACCCCGCCAAGCAACACTCCCACGAGCGAGGCAGCCACGCCAAGAATGATCGCCTGACAGGCCAGTATCAGCACGATCTGCTCGGGACCGTACCCCTCCGTGCTGAGCTCGGCGACCCATCGGCGACGCTCGGGAACGGTCAGCAGCATCGCGTTCGCAGCGAACAGGAACCCAACCATCGCCCCGATCACAGCAAACAATTTCGATGACTGGCTCGTCGGTTGCGACGTCGCTTCCAGGACTGCCAATTCGTGGTCAGCGGAAGCTACCTCCAAACGCCCCGCGGCCAGCTGGCGAAGCTCACGCGCGACCTGACCGTCGGTTCCCGGGGCGGGCTCTATCAGAACCTGAGTGACCTTCCCGGGCCGGTCGAGCAATCTCTGGGTTACGGGCAGCAGTGCTACCGCGATAGGACTGTTCGCGATCGGTCCTACGTCTTGGCTTCCCAGCGCCGCACGCACCAAAACAGGATGAGACTCTCCTCCCGCGAGCACTTTGACTAGACCGCCGCTGCTCACCCCGACATGTTCAGCGATGCTTGAGGGTAGGCCGATACCGCCGGCGAGAAGTCCGGCGCCAGCGCCGAGGTTGCGCGTCGAGGCCCCTTTCAACGCGACCTGGCTGGGTGTGAGACCAACGAGCTGGATAGTTGCGCGTCCCTTTGGCCCCACGATCATTGCGTTCTCTCGCAAGAGCGGTGCCGCAACCTTAACTCCCGGCAGGTGAGCGACGTGTTCGACAAGGCTCTCGTCGAACCCCGTGGGTGAGCGCGCGAGCAGTTGCAGACGAGCTGAACCAATTATGCTGTGAAGGGTCTGCCCAGCAGAACTGGTGATGCTGGTACTCGCAACGAGCACCCCGAGCATCAGCGCGACACCGATAGCGATACCGGTTCCCGCGAGAAGCTCCTGTATGCCGTGGCGTCTCAACCGCCAGCCATACATCTTGACAAGCGCGCTGAGACGCACGCCCAAGATCGCCGGCCTCATCACAAGCTCAATCATCCCGACGCCAGCCTCCTCGCCCGTGGCGGGCCCACCGGGATCATGTAGGGCTTTGCGGGCTCGGTAACGTCTCATTGCGATGGTGTTCCGACCATCTCGGCATCGACGCCGTCCTGCAGTCGTCCATCGCGGAGTGTGCGCGCAGAGTCGACGAACGCAGTGGCAGTGGGGTCGTGGGTGACGATCAGGCCGGGAATGTTGCGCTCATGGCAGACATCGCGCAGCAGGCCGAGGATTTCTTGACTGCGGTGATAGTCGAGGTTTCCCGTTGGCTCATCGGCGAGCAGCAAGGTGGGTTTGCAGGCAAGTGCACGGGCGATAGCCACGCGTTGGCGCTCACCCATCGAGAGCTGCTCCGGGCGATGCTCAAGACGAGCACCTAGGCCCACACGCTCAAGCCACGGTCGTGCCACCGCTCGTGCCTCCTGAAAGCTCATCCGGTCAGCGACTAGCTTCGACGCGGCATTATTCAACGCGGACGTGGGCATGAGATAGAAGGACTGCGAGACCAGCCCCACGTCTCGACGGAGATACAAGACTTTCTCTTGAGCAGAGAACATCGAGAGATCACGCTCGCCGAACAGGACGCTCCCGCTGTCGGGGATCATAAGCGCTGCAGCGAGCTGCAGCAGTGTGGTCTTGCCAGACCCACTCGGTCCGAACAGCGCGACGAACTCGCCAGGAGAGACGGTCAGCGATACCCCGTCCACGGCACGAACGAGATTTCCGCCGTGATAGTCCTTGACGGCGTCTCGCAGTTCAAGGGCGCTCACGGTTCAGGAACTCTGCCTCGTCGCCACGGCGGTCAGCTTGGCAGGGAAGTCCACGACCGTCCCAGGCTGCTCCGAGCTGGGTGGCGTGTCCATCACGCGTAGCTGACCGTCATCGAGGGACATTCGTCTGCGTGCCATCCGGATCGGTGCGATGTCTTCGGAGGCGATCACGAGCGCCAGGCCCAGGTCGCGGCCAAGCGAGGCCAACAGCCCATACAGCTCGGCCGTCTCGTTCGGTCTTAGGAGGACTGCCGGCTCGTCGACCAGCAACACGCGCGGCCGATGAGCAAGTCGCATCGCGAGTCCGAGGCGTATCAGCTCTCCCTGAGAAAGCAGGTCTGAGGGCTCGTGAGCACGATCGGACAGTCCGACCTGCTCGAGCGCGAGCAACGCTGGACCCATCGCCTCGCGCGGACTGACGCGATCACACAACAGCACCTCCGCGACATGATCGATCGCAGGCTTGTTGCTATTCGGCCGCCAGATCCCCGACGCAAGCCCAATCCCGTGCCGGCGCCGCAATCTCGCCTTCTGACGGCCCGAAAGTCGCGACAGATCATGACCGTCGAAGCGTACGCTCCCTTCGTCGGGTGGCTCCCATCCTGCTGCTATTCGCAGGAGCATCGACTTACCGGAGCGCCGCTCACCATGCAGACCAACAAAGTCCCCCGCATCGACCTGGAAGGACACGTCCTCCAAAACGCTGACCCATTCCCGCCCAACCCGATAACGCCTGGTGACAGCATCGAACTGAAGCAGCGGTGTCGAATCAGTCATGTGCGGATCGCTTGACATAGTCCTTGATCGCCTTTCGAGTGTCCTGAGCCCACTTGATCTTCGCACGAGTATCCTCGTCTTCGGCTGCTCGAATAGAACTGATCGTCAGGCTTCTCCAGGACTCCATACCGGCCTCCGCAACGACTGGGGCCCCGTCAAGCCTCGCGTAGCACTCCCGCTCAAACACGCCCAAAGCCTCGACAAGTAACGGAGCGTGAGAGGGACTCGAACTTACGATCCGCGCGTGCAACTCGTCCCTAACCGATGGATGCGAGACAGCTTCCTCCATCCACTCGTCCAGCGCGCACCATGCACCGTCGAGAGGAATGAAGACCGTCTTCTGGTCGTCAGACTCCGCCGAGCGGACGAGACCTTCCTTTACCAAGACTTGGAGTACGTGTTTGACGCCGCCCCGCGACACCTGCCACGGAGGAAGGTATTGCGCAAGCAGGCCAGTGATCCTATAGAGATGGTTCGGTCGGTCCTGATTGACCAGAAGGCCAAGCAGTGGTCCACGCAGAGCGGTGACGGACTTCCGTGTCGTCTTCGTTGCCTCTGCAGATGGTTCGTTAGCAGCCGACATAGGGATTCCAAATCTGGTCGCGTATCTGTAGGGCTCGAACAATACATAATGCTAGAGAAGCATCGAAAACGTCCAAATCTTTGACGATTCGGACTCTTAGAGTCGTGATCTGCGGGGTCTAAGAAAGCGTCCCTACGGCCGGGTGCTGTCATTCGTCCATCACGAGAGGGGTACACAATCAGCCGGACTCCTAGCGGCTTTAACTCTCTGTCTATCAAATGCCAACCCGTTTGATCAACCTAGTTTGGTCTTGACAGTCTCGGGTGGGACGACATGATCGTGAGCGATGAGCGACGAGCAGACCACAGGGGCAGAGCGCCGCGGAGAGGACCGACAACGTTCGGGGCGCTCCGCCTCCCCTGCGGCCGGCGCGTCTCGCAAACCTCATCGTCTCGCCAGAGAGGGACCCAGGCAGTCCCACGGCCCGGGTCCCATTAGCGGTGAGGCGATCACGCTTAGACTAACCAACGCACAAGCCAGGGAAGTGTTGCGCTCCGCCGGACGGCAGGGACCAATGTCCGTGCTGCTGGCTGCGTTGTGGGACCCGGATTGGACGCTGTCGATGGCCGTTGAGGGGGACAGGCGCCCGTGGCAATTGGACGATCCCGGCCTGTCTCGCAGTCTTCTGAACGGGCTCATGGTATTCGCTTGCTTCCGGCCGGGCGGTTCGTATCGAGGTGTGGCCGAGATAGCTCACAGGCTCGACATGACACGAAGCACCACCCACCGCTACATAACCACGCTGGTGGCTGCGGGACTCCTCGAGCGCGAGCCGGCTCGCCGCAAATACCGAAGCGCCAGGTCCACGTGAGGCTTCTTGAAGATCCGAGCGCGGCTGCCGTGACGTCACGACTACGGTCTGGCGGTCCGGTGAGCGGCTGGGAGGGGTTAGGGGAGTGCTTGTTGGGCAGGATTGCGCCGAACGCGCCGTTGCCGTTCGTGCCGGGGGAGCTGCTTTCGGGCACGGTGGTCAGTCTCAGGGCTCTGGCGCGGCGGGGTTCCTTGGCGGTGTCTTTCTATCCGGAGCTGGTGCCGTTGGGTGCAGAGGCCGGTCAGGATCTGGCTGGGGTTGAGGTTGAGAGGGTTCGTGCTCAGGGGTGGCGTGGTTACGGGGCTGAGCTTGGGGTGTTGGGTTATCGCGTGGTGGGTGTTAGTGCGCAGTCTGCGGAGGTGCAGGCGCGGTTTGGGGAGGATTGGTTGTTGGGCTTCACGCTGCTGAGCGACACTGGCCTGTTCCTCGCGGACGAGCTGGGGGTGCCGACTAAGCGCGGATCGGATGGATTGAGGGTCTTTGAGGCGTTGACGATTCTCATTCGGGATGGGCGTGTCTCGCGAGTGTTTGATCCTGCGGCCTGTGGCGAGTGTGACGCGGCGATCGTGACGGCGTCGATCAGGGAGCATCGTGCTTAGCGTCGCGTGTGGCCAGCACTCGAGCGAGAGGCCGGTACCCGGCCGTGCGTTCGCCGATCCTGGTTGGAACCAACCACCACGCGCGATCGCTCCCGCGACGGTCGCCGCGCTACGTGAGTGTTGGCGGACATCGTTGAGTGGTAGCGAGGGTTTAGGAAAGGCTGCGAGTGAGCGTGAGTTTGAGCGGATGGTCGCTGTCCATCTCACGGGTCGTGAGATCCCGTCGGTAGAGGTGGGTACGTTTGATGGTGGGTCGGTTGATCTACGGCGGGCTGTCGCGTGTCGGGCTGTGGTCTATGTGTATCCGGGGAGCCCTGCTTCTCCTGATGGTGGGAGGGGTAGTAGGGTCGATGATGCGGTGCAGCATTGTGTCTTTCGGGATGCTGAGCCGGACCTGGCCGCGCACCGTTTGACAGTTGTGGGTCTTAGTAGCAAGGAGATGGTCGAGCAGCATCTGGAAGGCCTGAACAGTGGCGTCGCTCACGGACTTCTCAGCGATCCAGGGCTCTCGTTGGCGACAGAGCTTGGTCTTCCGACGTTCGATCTGGATGGGACGAGGTGGTATCGGCGTTTGATGTTGGTTGTGAGGGATGAGTGTGTGAGGAAGGTGTTTTTTCCTGTGCCGTGCGCGGAGCGTAGTGCCGCGCAGGTTCTCCTGTGGGTGCGAGCGAGGGGTCTTTGAGATGTCGTCTTCAGTGGATGAGCCTGCTTGGTCGATCCCCCGCCTGCGTGAGCCGCGCTATTCGCAGTCGCTGGAGCGCGGTCTCGCGATTCTCGGTTGCTTCACTCCCCAGCGCCCCGTGCTGGGCATCGCGGACATTGCGGAGGAGCTCGGCATGAGCCGCTCGACCACGCATCGCTACGTGATCACGCTCGCGGCGCTCGGCTATCTCGAGCAGAACGCATCGCGCAAGTACCGTCTCGGCCTGCGGGTCACCGACTTGGGCATGTCCGCGTTGAACTCCACGGGCTTGCGTGAGCACTCCCATCCGTATCTGGAGGAGCTGCGTCAGCGCACCAGCTACACCGTCAACCTGTCCGTGCTCGACGGTTCGGACATCCTCTACGTCGATCGTGCTCGCAGCTTCCGTCGCGGTCAGAGCAAGATCGATCTTGACCTGCATCCTGGTTCGCGGCTGCCGGCGTACTGCACTGCGATGGGTAAGGTTCTGCTTGCGTTTTTGTCTGAGTATGAGCGGCGCGTGCGACTTTCAGAGGTGAAGTTGATCACGCGGGGACCGAATGCGATCACGAGCAAGAGCGCTCTACGCGAGGAGTTAGACGCTGTAGCCACTGCTCAGTTTGCGGTCAACGATGAAGAGTTGACGTCAGAATTGTACGCGATCGCCGTTCCGATACGTGACGAGTCGGTGGAGGTAGTCGCAGCCATGAGTGTCGCCGCGCATTCTTCGATGATCTCGTTGGAGGGAATGGTAAACGCAATAGGCCCGCATCTTGTCTCCACAGCAGATCGGATCTCTGCGCAACTGGGATATCGGAGGGACGATGAGATGTAAGAAGGTCAGAAACGGTACTCGCGGCAAGCCGCCTGGTCAGACTATTGTCACGAGCTGCGTGTTGGGTGGATCGTCGGGTAGTTCGATTTTGTCTTCGACAACGAGACTGATGTCTCATGGTGATGGGGGTTTGAGGATGCGTATTGCTGCTCGGCTTGCTGTGGTTGGGTTGTGGTGTCTCGCGAGCGTGCTCGTCGGGGCGGTGCCGGCGCTTGGGGAAGGTCAGTCATCCTCGCCCCTGATGTCCGTTGAAGGGGGTGGTATGTCCTTGTCGCTGGGCGGTCCGCTGGTGACCCCCGAATCGCCGAGCGCGGGCGAAGAGCTGCAGGCCGCGCGCGAAGCTGGGCTGGCGAGCCCGGAAGGTGTCGCAGCGCGGGAAGCGTCACGTACACGCTATGAGAATGAGAATCAGGCGCAGGCAATCCAGACGCTCGGGGAAGCGTTCCCGGCTGTGGTGGGCAGGCAGGATGGCGGTCCGCCCCCGCTGGCGGAGGGCGAGAAGTCGCTGGGCTTCAAGAACGCGAACGTTGAGCAGATCGAAACTGGGTCCGGGGATGTCGGTGTCGTGCAGTCGACCGCGCCGGTGGCGGTCAGTTCCGGCAACGGTCACTGGGACGCGGTGAATCTCGCTCCGCAGGAAGCCAATGGGGGGTTCGAGGCGCAGCGTCCGTTGGTCACGGTGCGGCTCCCCACGCGCCTCGGTGAAGGGGCGCAGATCCCCAGCGTTGGGGTCTCGTTGACCCCGGTGGACGCGAGCGGGAGTCCGTTGGGCGGCTCGGAAGGCGTGGCGGATGGCCAGGGAGTTTTGTTCGCGAACACGCAAACGGACACCGACACTGTTTTGAAGTCTTCGCTGTTTGGAGTCGAGGCGATTGCTGTCCTGCGGTCTGCCGCGAGTACCGAAGTCCTGGACTACCGAGTCGGGATGCCACAGGGTGCGCGTCTGATCGCATCTGGGGATGGGCTCGGTGCGGAAGTTGTGGATGAAGGTGTGGTGATAGCGACGGTCAAGCCGCCCGTTGCCAGTGACGCGGAAGGGACCGCGGTGCCGGTGGGCATGTCGGTGTCACATGGCGATGTGCTGGTCGTGAGTGTTAATCATGGCGGGAGTTATCGCTACCCAATCGAGGTTGATCCAGAACTATCGGGTTATTGGCAGGCATGGTCGAATGTAGTGGCCGGTAACTGGGGTTTTCATGAATGGATCGGGTACACGCATGAAATCGCCGGTTCTGAACTTAGGATGAAGCACGAACCGGGTAGTTATGCGTATAACGATTACGCCTATTATACCGAGAAAACCAAAGGCTACACCAAAATATTCGACGTGTATGTGAACAAAATTGAACTTTATCCGTGGAGCGTGTCGGAAGGCAAACGCGATACACCGGGGTGGCTGCAGTCATTTATCGAAACTTATAAAACCCCGGAAGGCACGGAAAATAAGACTCCATTGAACGGTAGCCCATATGCCACCGAAGCTACCGTGTGCGGTAAAGGTGGATGCGCTTCGGCTGAAGAAGCGTCCAACGGAAACAATGCACTTTTCGAGCTATCGACTACGGAAGCTGGTTCTACCGGTGAACAGTTCTACGCACACGCCGGGCAGGTCTCGACAGGGATAGCACAGAAACACGGCGAACATTCGAAAGTGGCGTACAACACAAGTTCGAGCCAGATCGAAGGAGCGACCAATGTATTGGCGGGCGGCGGAGCATGGATCGGACCGCATTCGGGACCGAATTCGGGCAGGCTCGAATATACGATGGAAGACGGTGGTCTAGGTGTCTCAGAATCAATGCTGGAAGTAAAAGGGTCAGGTGGCTGGGAAAAAGTGGGAGGTAAAAACTATCTGCCGACGACTGGCTGTGCTGGCATTCAGTGCGAAGCAACTCAGCATGAAGTTGTGAGTTATGAAAGCCTGACTAACAATGACACCAAGCCACTTCCTGAACCCGAAGCCCATATTCGTGTCGCCGCGAAAAGCTACATGCCGTACTCGTCTTCTAATGAACATGGAGAAGGCGAAACGACGCTGAAAGTCGACGCGAAACCTCCGCACGGGATCACGGTGAGCGGCCTGCCGGCCAAAGGCACGGAAGGCAAGGAACTTACGCTCGGCGAAGGGCCGGCACATCTCGTGGCCGAAGCGAGCGAGGGAGAAGGGACGACCCCCAGCTCGGGGATGAAAGAAATCCGGCTCGGTATCGACGGAACGGAAATTGGGCATGGCGGGGGGACGTGCGCCCCGGGGCCGTGCGTCGCTGCCGCGCAGTGGTCGCTGAAGGGGTCAGAATTCGGAGCTGGCGCCCACGTCCTGACGGTGATCGCCGAAAGCAACACCGGTGTAGTGGGAAAAGCGGAATACACGTTGAACGTGTATGCTGCAAGCCCGGTGGCGGCTGGTCCCGGATCGGTGAATCCGGAGTCCGGAGATTTTGCTCTGGAAGCGTCGGATGTGAGCATGAGCGGCGGCGTGGGCTCGCTGGCGCTCTCGCGCCACTACGACTCGCGGAATCTGAAGGAGGGCGAAGAAGGCCCGTTCGGTGCGCCGTGGAACGCGAGCCTTGGGAGTCTCGCGAGTCTCGAAGTGCTGCCCGAAGGAAGCGTGATGGTCGTCGGGCCAACGGGGCTGTCGTTCTTCAAAGCGAAGAGCGGTGGCGGCTTTGAAGCCCCGCAGGGCGATGCGAACCTCGAACTGAAGTACGAAGCGAGTTATGAAGGCAAACACGCCTATCTGTTCAAGGACGCCAAGGAAGACACCACGACCGTCTTTACGCTGCCCGAACACGCCAGCTCGTGGATGCCGACCGTGTCCAAAGGACCGATCAATACGGACACGACGACCGACGAATATCGCACCGTTGAAGTTAGCAGCGGTAAGTTCATTATTCAGCCGACATTGGAGCTCGCACCGCATCCGAATTTGGAATGCGCAAAAGAACATTGGCATGCCGGTTGTCGCGCGCTTGAATTCGTGTATAACGAATCAACAACGGCGGAAGGGGAAGCCGAAGGGCAATGGAAGGGCTATAAGAACCGCTTGAAGGAAGTCATCGCGGTTGCTTACAACCCCGCGAGCAAAGCGATCGTGAAAACGCCTGAAGTCGCGTACGTGTACGACGCGCAGGGCCGGTTGCGGGCGAAGTGGAACCCGAGCATCAAACCCGCGCTGAAGACGATCTATGGTTATGACAGCGAAGGGCATGTGACAGCTCTGACGCCGCCGGGGCAGCAACCGTGGCTGATGCATTATGGCACCACGGCGCAGGACGCGACGGCGGGGCGGTTGCTGTCGGTGGGCCGGTTGGGCGCGAAAACCACGTTGTGGAACGGCGAAGTCTTGAAAAACACAACCGTTCCGACGTTGTCCAGCACGAGTCCCTCGATCGGTACGACGCTTTCGGTGACGAATGGGACCTGGTCGACGTCGGCGGTGCTGTATGGTTATCAGTGGGAGTACTGCCTCGCTGGTGGGGTGGCGTGCACACCGATCCCTGGTGCGGTGAACGCGAGCTATACGCCTCAGCCGCGCGATGCGGGATATGCGATCGAGGCGCAGGTCACGGCTGAGGGCGTCTGGGGGGCGGTGACGGTGTCTACGGCAGCGAGCAATGTGATCGCGATGCCAGCCCCCGTCTATTCGAGCGCGTTTGGCACGACTGGTTTGGAAAGCGAAAAGCTGAGCAAACCTGCCGGTGTTGCGGTCGACTCGGAAGGCAATGTTTGGGTTGCGGATCTTGGCGGCAACCGTGTTGAGAAGTTCTCGGCGAGCGGTGGGTTTCTCGCGTCCTACGCTCCGGATTCGATGCTGGAACCCGCTGGGGTCGCGTTCAGTGCAACGAATGGCAACGTGTATGTTACGAACCGTGGCCGCGACCGCGTTGATCAGCTCTCGCTAGCCGGAAGTTTGATCAGGTCGTTTGGCGGTGAAGGCTCCGAACCGGGCAAGCTGAGTCATCCCAATCAGCTGGCTATCGATTCGCATGGAGACGTATGGGTCGCTGACACGGGGAATGGGCGCGTTGACGAGTTCTCTGCGGTGGGGACGTATATTGCGAGTGAGTGGGGCGACGATGGTGTTCACCTGCAAGCGCCTGTCGGGGTGGCTGAATGCGGTGGGGCGCTGTATGTCGCGGACGAAACGGGGGATGAAGTGCAGGCGCTCCCACTCGAAGGCGGCAATTTCCTCTCTCGCTGGGGGAAAAAAGGCACTGGCAACAGTGAATTCATTAAACCTTCGCAAGTGGCGTGCGAACCGGCGGGTAACGACGTTTACGTTGTCGACAGCGGCAACGGCCGTGTCCAGGAGTTCAACAAGTTTGGTATATTTCTGACCAAGTTTGGTACTACCGGCAGCGGTGAAGGCAACTTCTCCGCGCCGGCAGGAATTGCGGTGGGGTCGGGCGGCATGGTATATGTGGGCGATTCGGGGAACAACCGGATCTCAAAGTGGAAAGCAAGCTATTCCACGACCAATCCGGTGCCGACACCCCCCGCGTTGACGGAAAACCCCGTCTCGACGATCGAGTACAACGTTCCGTTGTCGGGGTCTGGCCTACCGAATATGACGAGTGGGGAAGTCGCTAAATGGGCGCAGAAAGATAATCCCGTCGAAGGGACCGCTATCTTCCCGCCGGATGAGCCGATGGGGTGGCCTGCGGCGAACTACAAACGCGCGAGCATCTCCTACCAGGACGAACAGATGCGCACCGTTAACGTCGCCAGCCCAAGCGGCACCACCCCGACCGAAGCGATCAGCACGAGCGAATACAACAGCGATAACCAGATCGTGCGGGCCCTCAGCGCGGAGAACCGCGCGACAGCGCTGAAAGAATCAAACCCGTCCGCGGTCTCGGAACTGCTCGACACGAAAAGCGCTTATAGCGGAGGGGAGCTCACCGACACATGGGGGCCGCAGCATACCGTGAAGCTAGCAAAAGGTAAGAGCGAAGCCAACGAAACGGTATCGGCACGCAATCATGTCAAATATTTCTACGACGAAGAAGCACCCGAAGGTGAAGCGTACGAGCTCGTGACAAAGGTCGTAGACGGCGCAGAAACAGCGAGCAAAGAAGAATATGACCAGCGTACGTCCATAACCTCATATAGTGGGCAGAAAGGGCTCGGCTGGAAACTGCGCAAACCGACTTCCACGACTAATGACCCAAGCGGCATGGATCTCACCAACACCGTAGAATATAATGAAACCACCGGAGATGTTATCGAGACGAAGACGCCCGCTGGCACCCGATCAGGTCTAGCCTTTGCATCACAGATCGGTTCAGCAGGGGAAGGTAGCGGCCAGTTTAATTCGCCGAAGGGCATAGTGCTCGACGGCAAAGGAAACGTCATAGTCGCGGATGAAGAAAATGCCCGTGTGGATGTGTTCAAGGAAAACGGTGAATTTGTCAAATCGTTTGGGTCGTGGGGGACCGAAGCGGGCCAGTTCCTGGAAATCAGAGGCGTAGCGGTAGACAGTAAAGGCGACATTTGGACCGATGATCAAGGGAATGCCCGCCTCCAGGAGTTTAGTGAAAAAGGCGTATATCTCAAAACCGTCGGCTCCTACGGCACCGGTGCTAAACAGCTGAACGAACCTAAGGGAATCGCCATTGACGCGCATAACAATGTGTGGGTGGCAGACACGGGCAACAATCGTATCGAGAAGTTCAACGAAAAAGGGGAATTCGTCGCTGTATACGGGTTCGGGGTAAAAAACGGTGAAGAAAAACTAGAGAGCTGTACAAGTAGCTGTCGAGCAGGGAACCCCGGATCAGGACACGGGCAGCTGGAAGGGCCTCAAGAGCTGGCCGCCGACTCCGCGGGAAATGTGTGGGTAACAGACACCGACAACAATCGAGTCGAGGAGTTCACTGAAAACGGCGAATACTTGCAAGCCTTCGGCTCAACTGGTACGGGCAACGGACAGTTCAAAGAACCTAAAGGCATCACTGTAGATGCGCAAAATAATATTTGGGTCACGGATGCCGAAAACAATCGTATTCAGGAGTTCACCAACAAAGGAATATATGAGACGCAGTTCGGTCAAGAAGGATCAGAAAACGGACGGTTCCACGAACCGTGGGGCATCCAGGTCAACAGTCACAAGGAAGTCTTTGTAAGCGACGCCGGTAACAACCGCATCCAGAGACTGACGCAAAGCGGATCACCTGTACACGACGCAAAGACCGTGTACTACACAGCTGCAAACGAAGCCGAAGTAGAAGCATGCTGGAATCATCCAGAATGGGTGAATCTACCCTGTCAGACCGAACCGGCCGAACAACCCGGTGAAGGCATGCCCAATCTCGCCGTGACGAACATCACCTATAACATGTGGGAGCAGCCCGAAATCATCACCGAACACTTCGGCACGACTGAACGCAAAAAGGAAACGACGTTCGATGAAGCCGGACGACCGCTGAAAACGACAGAGACGTCAAGCAATGACCAGCCGCTCCCCGCAGTGACCGACTCCTACAACGAACACACAGGCTCATTGGAAACGCAAAGCACGAAAATCGGCGAAACAACGAAGACGATCACGAGCACCGGCAACACTCTCGGACAGCTCGAACGGTACACAGACGCCGACGGCAACACAGCCGAATACAGGCGTGACATTGACGGGCGTGTCACTGAAGTCACCGACGGCGGCGAAGAAGCAACCAAAAAATACGGGTACGACGGATGGCAGAAGTACCACTATGACGAAACGACCGGCGACCTGACTAAACTCGAAGACTCGGCTGCTGGTACTTTCGGTGCTGGTTACACCATCGGTGACAACATCGCTAACGAGACCTATCCTAACGGCATGACCGCCTATTACACGGTCAACCCCTCCGGTGAAGACACATCTGTCGAATATAAAAAGGAAACGCACTGCAGTGAAAAATGTGTGTGGTTCAGCGACCACGTCGTTCCCTCGATCCACGGTGAAACGATCAACCAATCCAGCACCCTCTCAGAAGAGACCTACAGTTACGGTTCCGTGGGCTGGCTCAATCAGGTCCAGGAAACCCCTACCGGAGAAGGCTGCAAAACCCGTCTCTACGCTCATGAAGAAGAAGGTAATCGCACTAGCCTTACCACTCGCGAACCAACAGCCGAACATAAATGCGCCACCGAAGGTGGAACCGTAGAACGACACACCTACGATAACGCCAACCGGCTAACTGACACCGGCGTGACCTATGAAGCCTTTGGCAACACGACAGCACTACCCGCCAACGACGCCGGCGGAACAGCACTGACGAGCAGTTTCTACGTCGACAGCCAAGTGTACAAGCAGACCCAAAACGGCACCACCATCGAATACATGACCGACCCCGAAGACCGCACACGCGAAACGATCACTAGCGGCGGCGCGGAAACAACGAAAACCATTAGCCACTACGACGGCCCCGGCAATGCGCTAGCATGGACGCTCGAACCTACCAACGGCAAATGGACCAGAAACATCCCCGGCATCGACGGCACACTGACAGCCACACAAACCAACACGACTAGCCCAGTTCTACTAGTGCACGATCTGCAAGGCAATGTAGTGGCCGAAGCAGCCAAGAATGAAACAGAACCAAAACTCTTGAAAACCTACAACCCCACCGAGTACGGCGTGCCAACAGGCAAAGAAGCGCCACCCAAATACGCATGGCTCGGCGCTGATGGAATCAGCAGCCAGCTACCCTCGGGCACGATCACGCAAGACGGCGCAACCTACGTCCCTCAAACCGGCCGACCGCTACAAACCGAAGCAATCAATCTGCCACAGCCGGTAAACTCCATCAATCCATACGTAAGAGAAGAAGACAGCGTCGAATGGGGAGCAATCGCTGGCGCTATCGGTGCCGCCGAATACTGGCAGACAAAACGTGCACAAGAAGAAGCGGAAGACCCGCCGGGCGCGATCCCGAACCCAGAAGGTGGTTGTGGAAATCACTGCCTGGGTCTTCACCCACTTTACGGTTACAATCCTCACCATCACGAAGGCGTGGTTGCGTATATTGAAGGGGGTAATGGCTACGCTGGGTGTAGCGTGTGGGCAAGCTATGGTAGCGAGAATGGGCTGTCAGGGATATCTGGCGAAATAGAAGTCGATGGTCATTGGCAATGCCATCAAGCCGTTGGTGAGTTTGAGATTCAGGTTGCATTGCTAATCTTGAACCCTGAAGATGGAAAATGGGAAGGGATTTCGTCAGCGGACCCTTTGCAATATTTTGATGTAAGCAGCAGTAATGGAGAGCCTTACGATGAGGATTTGCGCTGTGGCCCAGAACACGCCGACTACGATGCCTGGGTGTTTGGACGGCAGTACAACGGCAGCTATCATGCTCAGTGGTGGTCAGTAGGCCGTGAGGCGGAGATCAGGACGTCATGTCACGGTGGAGTCAGTGGCCCTGATGCGCCATAAGGTTTATCCGGATGTGCGGTTCGTTGGGTTGGTGGCGGCATTGGCGTGCACGGTGATGGTGTCGTCATGTTCGAGCGCGCGCGGAACCTCCTCGGACGTTGCTGGAGGCCATAAGGTTGTTTCACGACCCACACCCGGTGTTCGGATCGGGCTGACTCCGATGCTGGATGGTGGCAATGCCGGCTGGTGTATTGCGTTGACAAACACGTACAGGAAGAGTGGTGGTACCGTTTGCACCGGGGCCATGTCGTCGACCGGGCCGATCTTTATTGAGACTTGCAGCGGAGGAAGTAACAGTGCACAAGTCGTTGTGCTAACCAGAGGTGACGTGGCTGCCGTCACGGTGGCTGGTGGGTCATCTATTCCGACGAAATCCAACTCCACGCTTCCGGTCGGGCTGCGCGGGGCCTCGATCGAACTACCGGGACACAAGATCGTGCCTAAGTCGTTTACTTTCGGCTATCCGTGGCTTCCATGTCCCAGGGTGATACCACTTGACGCGAACGGCAGGCCGATTAGCACACATGGAACGTCAGCTGCACCGCTCGCGGTTCGACTGCCCAGGCGATCTTGGGACCGGCCTGCGCGCCCTCCCAGTGGCGCCTGCCAGCTCATCTCGACGAGGTTGCCTCGGGACATTGTGGCTATCGAAGGTGTAGAGGCGACCCGAGTGAGGCCATTTCCGGAACTTCTCGGACAGGCGTTCACCTCTTGCGCAGAGACGACCTACTTCTATCAAGACGAACATGATCTTCCCGCAGCGGTGCTTTTGGACGCGGCGCATCCAGGAACCGAACCCCCTGGTCTCCCTGGAATGGTGCCGTTCGCCGGCCATTCCTCAGTTTTTGAGGCTCCGCCAGACAGGTTCGCGCGACGTATACACGGGGCTTGGTTGGTAGTAGAAGAAGAAGATAACATAGGTTCACGCGTGCCTGTGGAATTGCTTGAACACTTGCGTGCGACGGTGCATTTGTAGGCTAGTTCGTTCCGATGGTCGAGTCCGCTAGAGTCACGATATTCACTGAGGAAGATTGGATAGAGGGATTGTCGGTCATTTATATGTTCAGATGGATGCTCATGGGTCACCAGGAGAAGATGAGCGCGTGGAGCGCCAGTGTGCTATGTACGTGCGTAGCGTGCTTGTTTCTGGTAGTTGTTCCGTCTACAGCCTGGTCACTTACATGGTCCGGTGGTGCAGCTGTCGGCTCTTCCGGTTGGTCGTCGGGCGCGAACTGGACAGGCACGGCGCCGTCTTTGTCGGAACCGTTTAGGCTCGAATTCCCGCGGCTGCTGAACCCGGCCTGCACTTCCGCTTCGCCGAGCGACACGTGCTATACGAGCAAGAACGACGTGGGGGATGTAGCAGTCGAATCGCTGCGTGTCGATGACGGCGACGAATACGAACTCGGGGGTGATGGAATTACGCTAGGGAGCGAAGGGCTTGTGGCGTCACCGGCATCCGGGAGCAGCGGTCCCGCCGGGGACTTGGTTGGTTTGCCGATCGAACTTGGCGCGTCGCAGGCTTGGGACATGGCTGGTCGCAGCAGCGATGCAATCGGCGAAAATGGTGTGTTGATGGAAGGCGCTGTCACCGGTTCTGATAAGAGCCTTGCGGTGGGCATCGAAAACGGGGCGGTGCTCTATCTGCACAACGACCTGGAGGTCGGGTCGCTGACGTTCGCCGGCGCAGATCTAGGTGAGGCGGGCGCTCTCAACGGGTTCGTGGGTCTCTTGGGCGCGCAGGTCAATTCATCGGACGACAACACTGTGTTGCTGAGCCATGTCGCCATGCTTGGGAGCGGCAGCATCGGCGCGCTAACGACGAGCGATGCCGAACTGGGTGTCGGCAGCGGTTATCCCACCGGGGGTATCGAAGCGAGGAGCGCCACGTTCGACGCGGGAAGCGAAGTGGAATTCGAGATCACTGGCACCGGCGTAGTCGCGGACAGCGACTACGGGCGGTTGTCGTCCGCTGGCCCGGTTTCGCTGGGAGGTGCAACCGTGAGTGTGTTCGTGGCTCCCACATCAGGCTCGAGCTGTCCAACACCGTCGCCCGGGGCGAAATACGCCTTTGTTTCCACCAACGGAGCACTCACAGGCGCGTTTGGCAACGCTGCCGAAGGAGCCGAAATACCAGTCAGGTTCTCGAAAAACTGCTCTGCACACCCGTCTACACATCTACGCATTGCCTATCACAGGAACGGAAGCCTGGAGGCCGTTACCGGCACGGTGCCTGGCGGAACTGAAGTTTCTGAACCAGAACAAAAATACAACCCTTATGTACGAGAAGAAGATCCCATCGAATGGGGAGCAGTCTCAGGTGCCCGTCTCGCCGAAAGTAACGCACGCGGAGAAGCGGAACGGCTTGCGCGCACAGTTCAGGAATCCATGAAACCGACCGTAACCACGGCGTTGTCCCTTTCATCACACAGCTTCCCGGTGCAGGGCAACGGGATGGCGCTCGTAAAGCTCAAATGTAGCGCGAGCCAGAGTTGCGCTGGACAACTCACGCTTTCGACACATACGACACTGACGGGCAAACGCAAGCGCCAGCAAACCAGGCGGGTTGGGACGGCGACATTCTCGATCCCGGCTAACGAGACTACCACGGTCGAAATCAAGCTGAACACGTCCGGACGAGCGCTACTGCGTACAAGTCACGGCCACCTCAACGCAAGCCTGACGATCCGTCAGAGCACACCGGACAATCACTCGCAAGTCACGAGCGTTCACCTGCACGCAAGACGCCTGCCTTTACCCAGATCTACAAGACAGATTTCCAGCCGGAGGTAACCTATACGGCCACGATAAGTTGTAGGGCGCGGGTCTTCTCGGCGCCGTCATCGAGCGCACGGGCAAAGCGCTGACTATTCGCCCGTAGGGGGCGAATCCAATCTCCGTACTCGATGATCGCATTTACGGCCACCCACTTGCTGCCGGGCGTGTTCCCCTGTGTGGTCCCGTGGAGGAAGAGGTCGGCGATACGGTCCTTGGTTTGCTGGCGGGAGCGTCGTGTACGGGTGCTCAGGGAGTCCTCGGTACCGTTGGGGTAGAGTCCGTCGAGTACGGCGCGAAGCCGGCGCTCGGTGCAATGCTCCGAGGCGAGCTTGTCGCCGTAGCGCTTGAACTGCTCGTAGTAGTTGATCGAGAGGTCAAGGACGCGTCGCGCCTCGTGGACGCGCTGTGTGACCCTGTCGGTATGACGGATCGAGAACTTGTGCCGTGCCCTCTGCAGGCTCCAGTTAAGGGTGTTCTGGCAGACCACACGGATCGGTGTTGTGGCGGCGATGACTGCGGTCGAACCGTTGTGACTGTTCATTAGGAGCACATAGGGGCGCACGGCATCGCCGCCGACCTCGACGTGATCAGGCAGTGTGGCCAGCACCCAGACACGTTGGCCGCTGTGTAGGCTTCCGGCAGTCTCGAAGTTGATCGCGCTGCCGAGCAGCTGATCGACGAATGCGAACGCCTCGCGGTTCTGCACGATGCGGTAGCGCTCACCGACGATCCCAAGCACATCGTTGGTGTCCGTGCGGACGGTTGCATAGTAGCCAGGGATCTCCTTGGCCTGGTAGGCGCCGGGATGAGTGGCACCGCTGTGGATAGCGATGGGTTCCTTGGCCACATGCCAACCAAGCCCGGACGCTTCGATTGCCTCGGCGACGGTCTTGGGGGGCTGCTCGAGCACGGCTCCATGGCCGTGCCAGGGCGTGCCAGGGCGTGACGCGCACGGAAAACATTGAGTCTGAATCTGTAAGTCCAGCGGGCATATCGCGATCCTTTGGGCATGCGGCCTCGCCCGATGCGGGGCCGGTCGCAGCCCTGGCTGCATCCCCAGAAGGGGATGCGAAAATGGCCGGGCAAGCCGACCCCGCCCTACAAGCTGTTGCATGGCGTCCTTGGACCAGTTGTCTGGTGCGTCCCGTCCTATCGATGGACCGCAGGGTCCGGACCGGCCAGACAGCGGACGAGCGGCCTTGCCGATCAGGCCCGCGGTCGCGCCAATGCGTCCGTAGTCGAGAGATCTGTGAGGCCAGCACGGAGTAGACAGGATTTCGCCCGTACGATGGTGCGTGATGGCTTACGAAGTTGCATTCCAAATGCGGGCCTACGCGGCCGCTCACTTTGAGTGGGATGAGGTCCTCGGGGTTGAGTGGGCAGACGCTAAAGCGCTGTTCCAGAGCGAGTACAGGGGCGGTCCGGACGCGCGATACCCCATTACAATCCTCGCCGAGGCACGAGGATTCGGGGAGTCGCCTGAAGAAGAGCAGGAACGACTAGGGAACGCGATTGCGAGCGTACTCACTCTGATCGCGCTGGCCGGGAACGCCGCAGTCGCAACGCCTATTGCCGTGGCAGCATATGGGACTGAGCTTTCTGAGCCACGCCCTTTTATCGGCTATAGAACGCCTCAGGCGAGCGAATGGTTTCCGCCCGGTGTGAGGAAACTGCACGTTGACGCCACTCTTGCACTCTTGGAGGCGGCCTCGAGGCAGCCCAGTAATGGCCCGCTGCGGCGCGCGATCAACGGCTATTCAGACGCGCTCAACCATTGGACGCCCGAGACCCGGCTCCTTGCCGGGGAGTTCCTCTATATCTCGGCCGAGACACTCAGTCGTCATAGGTATGAGGAGTGGAAGTACGACTCTGTCAACAAGGCAGACCTAAGTGCGCTGGCAAGGCTGAAGGGTCAGAAGAAAAAACGCGCTGAATCGAAGCGCCGCAATGGTTTCCTAAAAGAAGCCTTCCACGGGGATGAAGATGCTTTGACGGCTCTGGAAAAGGCGAGCAATGGATTTGAGCACGGCTATATGGCCATTGGCGATGTCATGGGGCTGCTTGAGCCCGTGCTTGAGCGTTGCTTCGGACACGTGCGACGGGCTCTCATCAACGCACTTGGGGTCGACGAGTTCATGACTACAAAGCTGCTGGGTGGGGAGTATGCAGAACCTCGTGGGCTTGTGCCACCGCTGATTGTTGTCAAAGGCGAACTCCGGCGCAAGGACGCCACGAAGCCGGCTCCGGAGCTTGATGTCATGGCGATTGAGCTTGAGTGGGCCCCTTTGGAGTCAACGCCGGTGAAGGGAAAGGGCGGTAAGGTGAACGTGGAGTTGTCAAACGACGTCAAAGCAGTGAATCTCCCCGAGAACGTGATGCTCAGTATTGACGCTCGTGGGATACGCGCGGCGCACCTGAACATAGTCAATGACGACAAGCACGACATACCCGGCTAACGTTATGGAGGACCGCTGCTTGACTGCTCTGCCCGGAGATAGAGTGAGATGAATTGCTCCGCGCGCAGCCGATGGTCCGTCGTCGTCGCCACGGGGATTTCCGTTCTTTGGCCTTAAGTCTGGTGTAGTCCAGCTTCGCTGCCGTTGCTCATGCCTCTGGCAGTTTCGACAATGCGACCGTCGGCGGCTTAACGCACGCCCAGTGTGTGTCGGGTCGGAATGCGGCCTGGTCGGGAAAGGTCGGCCAGTTGGCACACATCAAAGTGGACTTATGCGGGGAGATGGACGTAGGTCTCTGCCACAATCCGCTGAATCTCCCGTAGCCACTTCGCCGGGATCTCCTCCTCCAAGCGCCGCAGAAGCATAGTGGTTGCATCTTCGGTGGCTGGTGGACTTGGAATGATGTTCGTGGGCAGGCTGTTTGGGTCCAAGGCTCGTGTGATCTGGTTGGCGAGCTCGGGCCGTGGTCTATAGGCCATGTACTGTTCAGTCGTTGTGATGCGCTTGTGACGCATCAGTGCCTGGACCGTCCTAACGTCCATGCCTTCCCTGGCTAGGGTCGTGCCGAAGGAATGGCGCAGGTTGTACATCTTGATCGGCTTCAAGCCGGCCTGCTCCTGGGCGAGCATGAAGGCGTCGCGCATCGAACGTTCGCTGATGGGACCTTCGCTGTCCTCAGCTGCGAAAACGTGGTCTTTATTCTCGGTGGCGTGGTCACGGTCCATAACCTTGGCGAGCGAACGCGCCAAGCGGGGCGTCATTGGGATCGCCTCGGAATCAGAGGTCTTGGTCGTGTCTGGAGCGTTACGCACCCAATTGTCGTGAACGCGGATCACGTTGGCCTGGAAGTCGACGGCGCCTTTTCTGAGTCCCAGCGCCTCTCCGGGCAAGCGGAAACCGGCATCGGCTCCGAGCAGCCAGAAGGCTTCCTCGCGGATATCCAAAGCGTGCTGGAGCAGTCGATCGATTTCGTCGCGGTCGTAGAAGTCGTCGCGACGCAAGACGCGCTGACGCTCGTGCTTCTTGCTTTTGTGCTTGACCTCGGCGAGCGGGTTGACCGATAGCCAGCCTCGACGAACGCAATAGTCGAGAACTGCCGCAAAGATGTCGCGGTAGGCATTGTGGGTCTGCGCCGCCGCGGGTGCGATGAGCATCCAAGGCCTTGTCGTGCGGCGCCCGATGATCCAGCCTTCGGCTTCTCGTTCACTGGCGATGGCGTGCGAGACACGTTTTGGTCGCTGTGCGTTCAGCGGCACGACGCGGTAGCAGCCGCGGCGCCTGTGCTTCCAGGTGCCGGGCAGCTCGTCGGCTAGGCGCACGGCCTCGGCCTTGGTCTTGACCTCGACCGCCGCGCTGCCCGGTGGTTGGGCCGTCCAGCGTGTGATCTCGATGCGGCGGACGTCCTTACCTTCGGCCTTGGCTTTGCGCGCAGCCTTCTCGCCCAGCACGCGGTAGGACTTGAAGTCTGCGAAGTAGTCCCGCAACCTCCCGTCGGCAAACTCGCTCACCGGCGTCTCGGCTCCAAGATCTCGATAGAGCCGCTCGAACATGTCCTCGTAGCCAGCAACAGTCGAGCGCTTCAGTCCCTTCTCGGCCATCCGCTCTGCAAGCCATCCCTCGGTGCCATCACGGAGGGAGCTATTGGCCGTCAGCTCGCCGTCTCCCAACGACTTGCTCTCAAGATCGCGCAAGATCGCCGCAAGACGTTTCTCGGCATCCTTCGGGGTCAGATGCTCAAGGGTAGGGCGTGGTCCACTGCCCGCGCGCCAAACAATCGCATCACGTGCTGTCCGGCGTCCTGAGTCGCGGACATGGGCTGGGCCGAGACGGCATCCGCCGCGCTTGCCGTGCTGGTCTCGCCAGAACGCGTGGAACGACCGGGTGCGGCCGTTCCAGTCGAGCTTGACTTGTAGGTGTCCTGTGGGATGTGTTGTTGTTGTGTCGCCCATGCTGTTATAGACCTCCAAACTGTCGAACCGGCCAACGAGTTGTGGGGGTCTGGAATTGAGCGACTGCCCGACGATTTCCCTACTATTTCCCAAGTGGGCTATTTCGAGGCCGAAATAGACCCTTTATCTACGGGGAAACCGCGCTAACTGGAGCCAACTGAAGGTGGCAACACTGGAATCATAATCCGCGTGTCGGGGGTTCGAGTCCCTCCTCCGGCATCAGATCTCTCGCGCGCCTCGTTGGCGTGACGGCCGAACACTGCGGTGGGTCCCACCATGGCATGCACTGCGGAACATCGGCCGAACGTTCTGATGGCGATCCCGAACTTCTCCGAGGGACGCGATGAGGTGACCGTGCGGGCGATCTCGGAGGCGCTCGTGGAGGCGCGGGAGGGCGTGAGGCTGCTGGACGTCCACTGCGACGCCGGACCATCATCGCTCGGTGTACACGCTCGCGGGAGCGCCGGGTGCGCTTCCCGACGCCGCTGTTGGCGGGCGCGGCTCAGGCGAGCGCGCGCATCGACGTGATGAGCGAGGCTGTTGCGGGGGTAGCGCGCGGGGAGCACCCGCACGTCGGCGCGCTCGACGTCGCTCCGGTTGTCTACCTCGAGGAGTCCTCCCGCGGTGCGGCCTGCGCACAGGCGCTCGTGATCGCCGATCGCATCGGCGATGAGCTGCAGATCCCGGTGTTCCTCTATGGCGAGCTTGCCGGCGGGCGCACCCGCGCGCAGCTGCGCTCCGGCGGTTCCGCCGGCCTGGCCGAGCGGATCGCCATGGGCGAGGTCGCGCCCGACTTCGGGCCGGCGCGACTGCATCCGACGGCCGGCGCGACGCTTGTCGGTGCGCGCGCGCCGCTGGTCGCGTTCAACCTTCAACTCGCGCCGACCCGCGAACGTCGCGGACGCGCGCCGGATCGCCGCGCTGATCCGCGAGGGCGGTCCCGAGGGTCTGCCGGGTGTGCGCGCGATCGGAGTAAGGCTCGCGGGTGAGGTGGCGCAGGTGTCGATGAACGTCGAGCGCCCCTTCGAGGTTCCGCTCGCGCTGGTGATCGAGCGCGTCCGCGCGCACGCACCGCTCGCGAGCGCGGAGCTGGTCGGGCTCGCGCCGCGCGGCGGCGTTCGCGGGATTTCCCCGACGACGTGCCGCTGCCCGGGTTCGATCCCTCCAGCGCCACCTGATCGAGTCCGCGCTCGCGCTGTAGGCTTGCGGTGATGGCCCAGACGAAGCGCAAGCGCCAGACCAAGCACCGTGGCAACGCTGCGGGCGTGGTGGAGTCGCGCGGTCGCACCGGGCGCAAGCCGACGAAAGCGGAGAAGGAAGGCAAGCCGCGCGCCGAGCAGCAGATCCCCAAGCGCGACCGCCCGCCGACCTGGTCGCGGCGCGTTCTACCGGGCGATGGCCGCGGCGGTGCTGATGTTGCTCGTGAGCCTGCTCCTGCTGAAAAAGCCCAACGAGGCGATCGCGCTGTTCCCGATCGTGCTGATCTTCTACATCCCGATCAGCTACTACACCGACATGTGGCTCTACAACCGGCGGATGCGCAACAAAGCCAAGCAGGGCGGTGGCAAGGCGCCCGCGCGATGAGCGCGCCGGCGCGGCGGCGGCGACCGAGTGAGGGCGATGAGCGCTGGACGTCCGCTCGTTCACGGTCGGGCCGGTGCAGGAGAACGCCTACATCGTCCGCTGCGCCGGCGCAGAGGAGGCGCTGCTGATCGATCCGGGCGATGAGCCCGAGCGGCTGACGCGCGCGATCGAGGAGCTCGGCGTGCGGATCGAGGCGATCCTGATCACGCACTGCCACTTCGACCACATCGGCGCGGTCGCGCCGCTCGCGCGCGCGACGGGCGCGCCGGTGTACTGCCCGGAGATCGAGCGTCCGGTGCTCGAAGACATCCGCCTCGGCACCCCGCCCGGGTTCGGGCCGTTCGAGAACTACGTGCCCGAGCACACGCTCGCCGGGCGGCGAGTCGCTGAAGCTCGCGGGCCTCGACATCGAGGTGCTGCTCACGCCGGGCCACAGCCCCGGCCACCTCACGTTCTCGCTGCCCGCACACGCGGCGATCCTCTCCGGCGACGTGCTGTTCCAGGGCTCGATCGGGCGCACGGACCTGCCGTTCGCCGACCATCCGACGCTCGAACGGACGCTCGAGACGCTCGTGCGCACGCTGCCGGCGCGAGACGGCCGTGTATCCCGGCCACATGGGCATCACGACGATCGGCCGCGAGCTCGCCACGAACCCGTTCCTCGTCGGAGCTTCGCCCCGACCGACGCGGTCTCCGCAGCGCGCGCCGGCTCCGGGTGTGGGCGGCAGTTGAGCGGAGCCGACCGCATCAAAGCGCCGCGCGGCACGTTCGACGTGCTCGGCGAGCAGTCCGCCGCGCGCGCTGTGCTCGAGGAGAGGGCGCGCGCGATCCTCGGGGGCGCCGGCTACGAGCGCATCGAGACGCCCGACGTTCGAGGCGACCGAGCTGTTCGCGCGCGGCGTGGGGGAGTCGACGGACATCGTCAGCAAGGAGATGTACTCCTTCGAGGACGCCTCCGGACGCTCGCTGACGCTGCGTCCCGGAGGGCACCGCGCCGGTGTGCCGCGCGTATGTCGAGCACGGCATGCACAAGCTCCGCCAGCCGGTGCGGCTGTGGTACCTGTCGAGCTTCTTCCGCCACGAGCGCGCGCAGGCGGGGCGCTACCGCCAGTTCTGGCAGGTCGGCGCGGAGGCGCTCGGCTCGGAGGACCCGGCCGTGGACGCCGAGTCGATCTGCCTGCTCGCCGCGCTGCTCGACGAGCTGGACGTCGCCTCGCTGCGCCTGCGCCTGTCGAGCCTCGGCAGCCTCGCGGCCCGGCAGGAGTACCGCGAGCGGTTGCAGGCGCACCTGCGCGCGCACGCCGACGAGCTGTCCGAGGAGGTGCGCGAGCGCATCGAGCTGAACCCGCTGCGCGCGTTCGACTCCGAACACCCCGGCACGCGCGCGGTGATGGAGAGCGCGCCGCGGCTGCTCGACTTCCTCGGCGCCGAGGACGCCGAGCACTTCGCCGAGGTGCGCGCGCGCCTCGACCTCGCGGGCGTCGCGTATGAGATCGACCCGACGCTCGTGCGCGGACTGGACTACTACACGCGCACGGTGTTCGAGTTCACCTCCGAGCGCCTCGGGCGCGCAGTCGGGCGTCGGCGGCGGCGGGCGCTACGACGGCCTCGTGCGAGCAGCTCGGCGGTCCGCCGACGCCGGGCATCGGCTGGGCGGCGGGGATCGAGCGGATCCTGCTCGCCGGAGCCTCGCCGCATCCGGCGCCGGCGCCGGTGGACCTGTTCGTCGCCTACGAGCCCTCGCGCGAGAGCGAGCCGGCCACGGGGCGCCATGCGCCGGCGGAGGCGTTCGCGTTGCTGAGCGAGGCCCGCGCCGCGGGGCTGACGGCGCAGATGGAGCTCGCGGGCCGCTCGCTGAAAGGGCCAGCTGGGCTACGCGAACACGCTCGAGGCCCGCTACGTCGCGATCCTCGGCGACGGCGAGACGGTCCTCAAGGACATGCTCGGCGCCTCGCAGGAGACGGTGGCCCCAGACGCGGTGGTGCACGCCGTCCTGCGAGGCCTGCGCTCACTGTAATCGTCCCGCGGCGCGTTGGGATCAGGAGTCGGGCTTTTTGGGACGGCGGAGCCAGCGCGGCAGTTGGCCGAGCGATGCCGGGCGTGGCCGTTCTTGAGAGTTCGTGGCGTGTCACCACCATCGTGAGCGGCCCGATTGAGCGTCGCGGGCGAGTCCATCGCCGAGTGCGCGGTTCAACTCGCGGGCGATATGTGCCGACACTGGGCCTAGACCAATGACCCAGATCTCCCGCCCCTTCCAGATCGCGCTCGTTACGCTCGCGCTGTTCGTGCTCGTGTGGTTCGCCGCGCTGCACCGCCATCCGTCCGGCGTCCGGCGGCGGCTCGGGGTCGAGCGCCGGCCTCCTCAAGCGGGCCCGCGACCCCATCGGCCGCGGCGCAGGCCAAAGCCGCGGCCGCGCCCACGCGCGTCTACCACGGCGCGGCCCCCGGAGTCGAAGGCTTGACTCGCGCGATCGACAAGGCCCACGGCGCCGTCGCGCAGTCCCAGCACGAAGCCCATCGCGTGGAAACGTCAGAACCCTCCGCCTCCGGCTCCGCGACGAAGTCCTCTACCGCGAAATCGTCGAGCTCCGCGAGCAGCGCGCATTCGAGCCACGCCTCGACGACTGCAGCTCACGCGCCGGCGCACCGGGTGACCGCGACGCCGAAGACGCAGGTCCACGCGACGGCGCCCGCGGTGAAGCACCGCGGCGGCGAAGGCGAGCATGCAGAGCCACGGTCGAACACGAGCTGCAGCAGGGCAAGACCGTTCTGATCCTCTTCTGGAACCCCCATGGCTCGGACGACATGGCGGTTCACAACGCGCTTCCCGGCCGTCCAGCACGCGCTCGGCTCGAAGGTCGCCGTGCACTACGCGAGCGCCGGTCAGGTCGGGGCGTTCGGCACGATCACGCACGCCGTGCAGGTCACGCAGACCCCGACGCTTTTGATCGTCAACCCGCACGGTCAGACGACGGTGCTCACCGGGCTCACCGAAGCGTTTGCGATCCAGCAGGCCGTTACCGAATCGCATCACTCCTGATCGGGTCCTTACACTCGGCCGTGTGACGTTTGCTACGGGCCTGGCTCAGCATCTGGAAGCACCGCTCGCGCGCGGTCATGCGCCCGTGGGCGCGCACACCGGCGCCGCGGGCGGTGCGGCGTGCGGCGATCTGATCCGCATCTCGCTCGCGCTCGACCAGTCCACGCCCGACGGGCGCATCTTCGACGCGGGTTTCGATGCGAGCGGCTGCGGCGCGACGATCGCCGCCGGCAGTGCGGTGGTCGCGCTGCTGCGCGAGCGTTCGCTGCTCGACGCCGCGCGGATCGCGCCGCAGACGATCGCAGCGGAGCTCGGTGGCCTGACCCCGGCCAAGCGCCACGCCGCGGAGCTGGCCGCCGACGCGCTACATCGCGCGCTCGGCTCGGCACTGCGCGAGGCGCAGCTCGCACCTGTGGCGGGGCGCACGCTCGTGGCGATGAGCGGTGGAGTCGACTCGGCCGTCGCCGCGCTGCTGAGCGCTGAAGTCGGAGACGAGACGGTCGCGGTGACGCTCGAGCTGTGGTCGGATCCCGAGAACGACGGCGATCTCAGCTGCTGCTCCGCCCAGGCCGTCCGTGGCGCTCGCTCGCTCGCGCACGATCTCGGCCTGCCGCACTTCTCGATCGACCTGCGCGCGGAGTTCCGCGCGGGGGTCGTGGAACCGTGGCTGAGCGAGCACGCGGCCGGCCTGACGCCCGAACCCGTGCGTGCGCTGCAACGGCTCGGTGCGGCTCGACGCGATGCTCGACCTCGCCACCCGTCTGGGGGCGCGACACGCTCGTCACCGGCCATTACGCGCGCATCGATCGGGACGGGGACTCGCTCCCGCCGCTGCTGAGGGTCGCGGTCGATCCCGCGAAGGACCAGAGCTACGCGCTGAGCGCGCTCGCGCCCACTTCGCTTGCGCGCATGCGCTTCCCGCTCGGCGAGCTGACCAAGCCGGAGGTTCGCGAGATTGCGAGTCGTGCCGGCCTGCCGGTGGCTACTCGGCGCGATTCGCAGGACCTGTGCTTCCTCGCCGGCACCAAACGTGGCGACTTCCTCGCCCGTCATGGCCGCCTGACCCCGCGCCCAGGTGCGATCCGCGACCGCGACGGGCGCCTGCTGGGCGAGCACGCGGGCGTCCACACGGTGACTGTCGGGCAGCGTCGCGGGCTGGGAACCGGAGATGGCCTCGACCGGGCGGGAGAGCCGCTGTATGTGCTCGAGACCGATCCCGCCTCGAACACGGTCACGGTCGGCTTGCGCCCAGAGCTGCTCACAGGGGCGGTGCGCGTGCGAGACGCGACCCTCCATCGCGACGGGGCGTGCGTGGACGCGATCAAGGTCCGTTACCGCGGTGCGCGGCTGCCCTGCCGGTTGGCGGCGCCGGCCGAGCCCGGCCGGCATGAGGCGATCGAGGTCGAGCTGTGCGATCCGGCCGAGCGCACAGCCCCGGGGCAGATCGCCTGCCTGTATGAGGGCGAGCGGATCGTCGGTCATGGCACGATCGCCTGACCGATCGGTGGGCTCGACGGATCGGCGGGCTCGCGTGGTGGTGGGCGCACGTCGTGGGTGGCGCCGGCGTTGTGTGGCTGCGTGAAGATCCTCACACCCGTTTCCATCCCGGTCGGCGCGCACCTCCCTTAACATCAGTCGGCGATGACCTCGGATGAGATCCGCGAGCGGTTTCTGACCTTCTTCGCCGAACGCGATCATCTGCGCATACCTTCTGCCTCGCTTGTGCCCCCGGCGGAGGATCGCACCGTGCTGCTGACGACCGCGGGGATGCAGCCGCTGAAGCCCTACTTCCTTGGCCGTGACGATCCGCCCGCGCCGATGCTGACGAGCTGCCAGAAGTGCTTCCGCACGCCCGACATCGAGCACGTCGGCAGCACCCTGCGCCACCTCACGTTCTTCGAGATGCTCGGCAACTTCTCGATCGGCGCCTACTTCAAGGCCGAGGCGATCCGCTTCGCATGGGAGCTCTCGCTGGAGGCCTTCTCGTTCGATCCGGGCGACATCTGGGTGACGGTCTTCTCCGGCGACGACGCGCTCGGGCTCGGGCCCGACGAGGAGGCGATCGAGCTGTGGCAGGCGATCGGCGTGCCGCGCGAGCGGATCGTCGGCTGTCCGCGCTCGGAGAACTTCTGGGAAGCCGGTCCCGTCGGCCCCAGCGGACCGTGCTCGGAGCTGTACGTCGACCGCGGCCTGGACTTCGGCGCGCCCGAGGATCTGCCCGGGCGGCGAGAACGAGCGCTTCCTGGAGTACTGGAACCTCGTGTTCATGCAGTACGACCAGGACCCTCACGACGCGCTCACGGCCGCTGCCGACGCGCAACATCGACACGGGCCTCGGCCTCAACCGGCTTGCGGCGATCCTGCAGGGGAAGGACTCGGTGTTCGACACCGACCAGTTCCAGCCGCTGATCGACCTCGGCCAGGAGCTCTCCGGCCACCCCTACGGTCAGGATCCTGACGCCGATCGCGCGCTGCGCATCCTCGCCGACCACGCCCGCGGGATGTCGTTCCTGATCGCCGACGGCGTTGTCCCCTCCAACGAAGATCGCGGCTATGTCCTGCGCCGCCTCACGCGCCGCGCGATCCTGCAGGCGCGGCGCCTGGAGATGGCGCCCGGGTTTTTGCTGCGCTACGCCGCGCTCGTGCGCGAGCTGATGTCGGGCGCCTACCCCGAGCTGAACGATCAGCGCGATCCGATCGAGCGCTGGCTGGCATCCGAGGAGGACGCCTTCGGGCGCACGCTCGAGCAGGGCACGAAGCTGCTCGAGGAGCTGATCGCGCGTGCGCTCGACTCCGGGGCGCAGACGATCGCGGCCGCCGACGCGTTCGCTCTGCACGACACCTACGGGTTTCCGTTCGACCTCACCCGCGAGCTGGCGGACGAGCGCGGGCTCGGTGTGGAGGAGCGGGGGTTCGAGGAGCTGATGGACGCCCAGCGCGCGCGCGCCCGAGCGGCCGCCGCCGGCGCCGGCGGCAGTGCGCGCGAGGGCGGAGGCTGCAGATCCCCGCGAGCTCGCTCGCGAGCTCGCGGCCTCGGCCGCGGAGACTCGCTTCACCGGATATGAGACCGAGACGCAGCAGACGACGGTCGGAGCGGTCGCTGCGGTCGGCGTCGCGAACGGGAGCGCGTCGCTCGCCGCCGGCGCCGTCGATGCGCCCGGCGACGCAGCCAGTGCGGAAGCCCTCGCGGCGGGCGCTGCCGGCACGAGCATGCTCGTGAAGCTCGCCGAGTCGCCCTTCTACCCGGCGGGCGGCGGGCAGGTCGCGGACACGGGCACGATCGAATGCGCCTCCGGCGACTGCCTGTGGGTCGCGTGACGAACGTCTACCGTCTCGGCGACGACCAGGCGCTCGAGGTCGCGATCGAGCAGGGCTCGCTCGCGCCCGAGGAGCCGGTGCTCGCGCGCGTCGATCACGCCGCGCGGCGCGCCACCGAGCGCAACCACACGGCCACCCACCTGCTGCACGCCGCGCTGCGCGAGCGGCTCGGCGGCCACGTCCGCCAGGCCGGCTCCTACGTCGGGCCGGACAAGCTGCGCTTCGACTTCACCCACACCGGCGCGCTCACGGCTCAGGAGCTGCGCGACGTCGAGGACGCGGTCAACGCGTGGATCGCCGCGGGCGATCCCGTGCGCGCGATCTCCACCACCCTGGACGAGGCCCGGAGCCTCGGTGCGATGGCGCTGTTCGGCGAGAAGTACGGCGATGTCGTGCGCATGGTGCAGATCGGCGACGGCTCCTACTCGCGCGAGCTCTGCGGCGGCACGCACGTTCGCGGCACCGCCGAGATCGGCGTGTTTCACATCCTCAGCGAGACCTCCTCGGCCGCGAACGTGCGCCGCATCGAAGCGCTCACGGGGTCCGGCGCGGTGGAGCTGCTGCGCGAGCACGACCGCCTGCTCGACCGAGATCGCCGCCGAGCTGCGCGCGCGCCCGCAGGACGCGCTCGAGGCTTTGCGCGCCCGTGAGGCGGAGCGCCGGGAGCTGGAGCGTTCGCTGCGCGAAGGTGCGTGGTCCGGCAGCCGGTGCTGTCGACATCGACGCGCTGGCGGCGGCCGCCGAGCCGGTGGCAGGCGTGCCGGTGCTCACCGCAGCTGTGCAGGCGCCCGACGCGCACGCGCTCATGGAGATCCTCGACCGCGTCCGCGGCCGGCTCGACGGCGCGGCGGTCGTGCTCGGCACGGCCGCCGACGGGCGCGTGCACCTCGTCGTCGGCGTCGCTCCTGAGCTGGTGGCGCGAGGCGTCAAGGCGGGCGCGATCGTGAAGGTCGCCGCCGCGATCGTCGGCGGTGGGGGAGGGGGGCGCGACACGGTCGCCCAGGCGGGCGGGCGCGACCCGGACAAGCTCGAGGAGGCGCTGCGCGCCGCGCGCGAGGCGATCGAGGAGGCGCTGCGGGCATGAGTCGCGTGCTCGCGCTCGACTACGGCAGCGCCCGCTGCGGCTGCGCGCTCAGCGACCCCAGCGGCACGATCGTCACGCCGATCGAGGCGATCGCCCGGCCCGGCGAGCCGTCGCGGCATGCACGAGATCGAGGAGCTGATCCGCGAGCGCGAGGTCGAGCGCGTCGTCGTCGGGCTGCCGCGTGTCGCTGCGCGGCGGCGACTCCGATCAGACGCGCGAGACGCGCGAGTTCGCGCGGCGCCTGTCGCTGCGCCTGGGGGAGGGCATCCCGGTCGAGCTGCACGACGAGCGCTACACCACCCACATCGCCCGCCACGATCGAGGCTCGCACCGCGCCGGCGAGGACTCGCGCGCGGCGGCCCACATGCTCGAGAGCTGGCTGCACGCCAGGCTGCGCCAGGGTGCCTGAGCGCACCGAAGAGGAGCGCGAGCGCGATCGTGCCGAGCGCGAAGCGCGGCGTGCCGACTCGCGGCCGAGGTCGTCGGAGGCGGTCGAGGTTCCATTGCCGCCGCCCGTCCAGACGCCTCGTCGTAGACGCTCGCAGACCGCCGTCAGTACCCTCGCCGGTACTGTCCTCGCCATCGCCGTCGCCACCACCACGGCACGGGCGCTCATGGCCGACACGGGTGCTTGGCGGTCCTGGCTCTCCTGCTCGTCGCCGGAGTGGTCTGGCTGGTCGTCGATCGCCTCTCCAAGCCCACTCCCGCCTCCAAGCCGGTGGCCGCCCCGACGTCGTGCGGGTGCTGATCCCCGAGGGCGAAACGCGCCGGCAGATCGCCGCTCGCGCGCACGCGGCCGGACTGACCGGCAGCTATCTGACGGCGTCCGAGCGCTCCCCGCTGCTGAACCCCGCCCACTACGGCGCGCCGGCCGGCACGCCCAACCTCGAAGGGTTCCTGTTCCCGGCCACCTACGATCTCTATCGCGGCGACCCCGCCGGCCGGCTCGTGCACGAACAGCTGATCGCCTTCACCGAACACTTCGGCGACGACGAGGTCCGCCGCGCGCGCGAGCTGCACCTCACCCCCTACGAGCTGCTGATCGTCGCCTCGATGGTCGAACGCGAGGCGCAGCTGCCCGGCGATCGCGCGAAGGTCGCGGCGGTCATCTACAACCGCCTGCACGCTGGGCATGCCGCTCGGGATCGACGCGACCCTCCGCTACGCGCTGAACGACTACACCCAGCCGCTGACCGCCGGCCCAGCTCGCAGCTCGACTCGCCCTACAACACGCGCCTGCACCGCGGCCTGCCGCCGACGCCGATCGGCAACCCGGGCCTCGCCGCGATCGACGCCGCCGCGCACCCCGCGCACGTCGGCTACCTCTACTACGTCGACGGCCCGACGGCTGCGGCGAGCAGGTGTTCTCGACCACGAACGCCCAGTTCGAACACGACGCGGCCGCCTACCGCGAAGCGCTCGCGCGCCAACGGCGGGCACGTCCCGACCTGCAGAAGCGGTAGCGGAGCAGAGGGCGCTCGCGATGCCACGTTTGGGCGTCCTCGGCTGGCCGGTCGCGCACAGCCGCTCGCCGGCGATGCACAACGCCGCGCTCGCGGCGCTCGGGATGGAGCGACTGGCGCTATCAGCTCCTGCCGGTCCCGCCCGAGCTGCTTCGCCGAGACCGTCCGCGCGCTCGCCGGCGCCGGGCTTCGTCGGGGCGAACGTGACGATCCCGCACAAGCACGCCGCGCTCGCGCTCGCCGACAAGGCGAGCGAGGCCGCGCGGGCGATCGGCGCCGCCAACACGCTGACCTTCGCCCCCGACGGCGCGATCGCGGCCGAGAACACCGACGCCCCCGGCTTTCTCGAGCGCGCTCGGGCGTCTCGCCCAGGGGCATGAGCGCGCTCGTGCTCGGCGCGGGCGGCTCCGCGCGCGCGGTCGTCTGGGCGCTGCGCGAGGCCGGCGCGAGCGAGGTGTCGGTCTGGAACCGCACCCCCGAGCGCGCCGCGGCGCTCGCGCGCGATCTCGGCGCGCGAGCGGTGGAGCGCCCCGGAGGCGGCCGACCTGCTCGTCAACTGCACCTCCGTCGGACTTGAGGCGCAGACGGCGAGCCTAAAACAGTCGGCCAGTGAGGCGCAGGGGCTCAACCTCCCGGCGATTACGTTCGATCAAGTCGGTAACTACTCCCATGTCGTCGATCTCGTCTACAGCTCCACACCCACACCGCTGCTTGCCGCCGCGCGAGCCCACGGCGCCCACGCGGTCGACGGGCTCGAGTCCTGCTCGCGCAGGGCGCGCTCAGCTTCGAGCTGTGGACGGGCGTGCGCGCCGCTCGAGGTCATGCGCGACGCGCTGGCAGCGCCTCGACTGAGCGCGCCGCGGGCACGCGGCGACGCGGCGCAGCGGGAGCGCTCGCGATGAGCGACGCGCCGCAGACCGGACCCGACCTGCACGCGATCTTCGGCATGGACAGCGATGCCGCGGGCGGCGGTGCGAGCGATCCCGTCGTCGAGGTCGAGCGCGCGCTCGCCACCGAGGACGTCGCCGGGCGAGAGGCGCCACCGAGACGTGCTCCGAGGATCTGCGGCGTCGGCCGAGCACGCTGTGGAGGTCGACCCGGCGCGACGGCCGCAGCCGGCGGTGAGTGGACGGGCATCACGAGGCCCAGCCGCCGCGGCTCCTCCTCGCGCTTCCTGACCGACGTGATCGTCGACATGGGGCTCGCCTCGCGCGGCCAGGTCGACGAGGCGATCGAGAGCTCGCGCGGCCTCGGGACCACACCCGAGCGGGTGCTGCTCGACGCCGGGCGCGCTCACCCACGACGGGCTCGCGCGCGCGCTGGCCGAGCGCTACGGCCTCGACCACCTCGACCTCGGCGTCTTCTCCGTCGACATGTCGGCCGCCAACCTCGTCACCACGACCGCCGCCAAGCGCTACCAGGCCGTGCCGGTCGCGTTCGCGGACAAGCGCACGCTGCTGGTCGCGATGGCCGACCCCTCCAACGTGCTCGCGGTCGACGACATCGCGATCATGACCGGCTACGAGGTCCGCGTCGCGGTCGCCCCGCCCGACGACATCGCCGCCTGATCCTGCGCCTCGACCGCCTCGACGACGTCGTCGGCCAGCTCCGACGCGGCACATCGACGAGGTGGAAGAGGGCGCGGAGGTCGTCGACCTGCACGAGACCGCCGAGGACGCGCCGGTCATCAAGCTCGTCAACCAGATCGTCGCCCAGGCGGTCGAGCGCGGCGCCTCGGACATCCACTTCGCCCCCGACGGCCACGAGCTGCGCGTGCGCTTCCGCATCGACGGCGTGCTGCAGGACATCACGACCGTCCCGCGCCGCATGGCCGCGGGCGTGGTCTCGCGCGTGAAGATCATGGCCGAGCTGACATCGCCGAGCGCCGCCTGCCGCAGGACGGCCGCGTCGGCCTGACCGTCGACGGCCGCCACGTCGACCTGCGCGTCGTCACGCTGCCGAGCGTCCACGGCGAGGCGATCGTGATGCGCGTCCTCGACAAGGACTCAGTCGTCGTCGAGCTCGACAAGCTCGGCATGGCCGAGGCCGAGCGCGAGCGCTTCGAACGCGCCTTCCACGAGACCCACGGCGCCGTGCTCGTCACCGGCCCGACCGGCTCGGGCAAGTCGACGACGCTCTACGCCGCGCTGCAGCGGCTGAACACGCCCGAGAAGAACATCATCACGGTCGAGGACCCGGTCGAGTACGAGATCGCCGGCCTCACCCAGGTGCAGGTCTCGCCCAAGGCCGGCCTCACGTTCGCGGCCGGCCTGCGCTCGATGGTGCGCGCCGACCCCGACGTGATCATGGTCGGCGAGATCCGCGACCGCGAGACCGCGCAGATCGCGATCGAGTCCGCGCTCACCGGCCACCTCGTGCTCTCGACGCTGCACACCAACGACGCGCCCTCGGCGATCACGCGCCTGATCGAGATGGGCATCGAGCCGTTCCTCGTCGCCTCCGCGCTGGACTGCATCGTCGCCCAGCGCCTGGCGCGCATGCTCTGCTCCAGCTGCAAGCGGCGCACGATCATCCCCGCCGAGGTGCTGCGCGAGAACGGCTACAAGGCGCTCGTCGACCTCGAGGCCTACGAGCCGGTCGGCTGCCGGCGCTGCGGCGGCTCGGGCTACCGCGGGCGCGTCGGGCTGTACGAGGTGATGGACGTCACCCCCGAGATCCAGCAGCTGGCGCTCGAGCGCCGCCCGTCCGAGGAGATCCGCGACGTCGCCGTGCGCCAGGGCATGCGCCGCCTGCGCGACGACGGCCTGGAGAAGGTCCGCCAGGGGCGCACCTCGATCGCCGAGATCGCCCGCGTCATCGGCAGCACACTGAGCTGCGCCGATCTGCGTTCGGTCGTCGTCCGCCAGCTACATGACATCGCCGCGAAAGCTGGCCGATGAGGGCGGGCATGGACATCGATTTCGCTGACCTCCTGATGGAGGTCGTCGCCCGCCGCGCCTCCGACCTGCACCTCACCGCCGGCGCGCCCCCGACCGTGCGCGTGCGCGGCCGCCTCTCGCCGCTGGAGGACTATCCCGCGCTGTCGCTCGACGGACACGCGCGAGATCGTCTACTCGATCCTCACCGGCGACCAGCGCCAGCGCCTGGAGACCGACTGGCAGCTCGACTTCGCCTACTCGATCCCCGGCCACGCCCGCTTCCGCGTCAACGCCTACTACCAGCGCGGCGCGATCGGCGCCGCCTTCCGCCTGATCCCCTTCGGCCTGACCTCGATCGACGAGCTCGGCCTGCCGCCGGCGGTGCACGAGTTCACGCGCAGGCCGCGCGGCTTCGTGCTCGTCACCGGCCCGACCGGCTCGGGCAAGTCCACCTCGCTGGCGGCGATGATCGACGAGATCAACGAGACGCGCGAGGAGCACATCATGACGATCGAGGACCCGATCGAGTTCCTGCACGGCGCACAAGAAGTGCCTCGTCAACCAGCGCGAGCTCGGCTCCGACGCGCAGAGCTTCGGCGACGCGCTGAAGGCCGCGCTGCGCCAGGACCCCGACGTGATCCTCGTCGGCGAGATGCGCGACCTGGAGACGATCTCCACCGCGCTGACCGCCGCCGAGACCGGCCACCTCGTGTTCGCCACGCTGCACACCCAGGACACCGCGCAGACGATCGACCGCATCATCGACGTCTTCCCCGCCCACCAGCAGGGCCAGGTGCGCGTGCAGCTGTCGGTCGCGCTGCAGGGCATCATGACCCAGCAGCTGCTGCCGACCGCCGACGGCTCCGGGCCGCGTCGTGGCGACCGAGGTGCTCGTGCCCACCCCGGCGGTGCGCAACCTGATCCGCGAGGGCAAGACCCACCAGATCTACTCGGTCCTGCAGACCGGCTCCGCGCACGGCATGCAGACGATGGACGCCTCGCTGGCCGCGCTCGTGCGCGCCGGCAAGATCACGCCAGAAGCTCGCCGAATCGCGCTCCTCGACGCCCGAGGAGCTGCGGCGCCTGCTGGTGGCGCGGCGCTCGCAGGACGCTCGGCGGGCGGCGTAGGCGAGCTGACGCCATGAGCACCTACGTCTTCAAGGCGATGGACCTCGCCGGCGTCAAGGCCAAGCGGCGAGGTCGAGGCCGACTCCAAGCAGGCCGTCGCCGACCAGCTGCAAGCGCGCGCGGGCTGATCGTCCTCGACATCGGCGACAAGCACGCCTCGCGCGAGATCGAGCTCGAGCTTCCTGCAAGCGCGTCAAGGCCGCCGACCTGGCGATCTTCTCGCGCCAGCTCGCGACGATGATCTCCTCGGGCATGAGCATCCTGCGCGCGCTGTACGTGCTCGAGGAGCAGACCGAGAGCAAGTTCCTGAAGGAAACGATCGTCGCGGTGCGCAAGGACGTCGAGGCCGGCCTGTCGCTGAGCGACGCGATGGCCCGCCACCCCAAGGTCTTCAATCCCGCTGTTCGTCGCGATGACCCAGGCGGGGGAGACGGGCGGTGTGCTCGAGGAGCTCGCTGATGCGCGTCGCCGACCAGCTCGAGAAGGACGCCTCGCTGCGCCGCCAGATCAACTCGGCGATGGTCTACCCGACGCTCGTGATCATCGTTCGCGGTCGGCGTGATGATCGCGCTCGTCGCCTTCCTCGTGCCCGTGTTCGAGGGCGTCTTCAAGCAGTTCGGCGGCGAACTGCCGGCGATCACCAAGGTCTCCGTCGCGATGTCCCACGCCGTCACCGGCTACTGGTGGCTGCTGTTCGCCGGTCACCGTCGGCGATCGTCGTCGCCTTCCTGAAGTGGAAGCGCTCCTCCTGGGGACGCCCGCAGTGGGACCGCTTCCGCCTGCGCATCCCGATGAAGATCGGCACGATCGTCCAGCAGGTCGCCGTCGCGCGCTGGTCGCGCACGCTCGCCTCGCTCACCAGCGCCGGCGTGCCGCTGCTGCAGGCGCTCGAGATCACCGGCAAGACCGGCGGCAACGTCGCCGTCGAGGAGGCGATGGACGGCGTGATCGCCTCGGTCAAGCGCGGCGGCACGATCGCCGCGCCGCTCGCACAGGCGCCGATCTTCCCGACGATGGTCACCCACATGGTCGGCGTCGGCGAGGAGACCGGCGCGCTGGACGCGATGCTCGACAAGATCGCCGACTTCTACGAGGACCAGGTCGAGGCGTCCGTCAAGGCGCTGACCTCGATCCTCGAGCCGATCATGATCATCGTCATCGGCGGCATCGTCGGCTTCATCGTGATCTCGATGTACCTGCCGCTGTTCAAGGTCTACAACCACATCCAATAGTCCTCCGCCACTTAGTGCGGGCGGATCACAGAGCGATGTGCAGCTTGCGCGGCGCTGCCGTTCTTCGTGCACCGACAGCGAGACCTGGCCGCCGAGCAGCTCCAGCAGCTCGTTGCCGACCAGCTCGCGCCGCCAGCCGCGCAGCGTGCGGACGTCGGCCTCCTCGCCGCTCCGCGCCGGCGGCGACGATCGCCTGCAGGTCGGCGCGGGCGGCGAGCAGCTCGTAGGCGAGGCCCGCCTCGCGCGCTCGGGCGCGCACGAGCGCCTCGGCGAGCGCGACCAGCGGCGCGTCGTCGGGCTCGCTCGCCGGCGGGCGCGCATCCTGGGTCGCGGCTCGAGCGGCGGGCGCTCTGCGCCGCGTCGCACCGCGTCCAGCAGGTCCTGCCCCGCGGCGGCGCAGGCTGCCCTGGTTGACGCCGCGGATCTGCTCGAGCTTGGCCGGCGAGGTCGGCTTGCGCTTGGCGATCTCCACGAGCGCGGCGTCGGCGAGCACGCGCTGCACCGGCCGATCCTGGGTGGCGGCGATCTCCTCGCGCCAGCGCACGAGCTCGCGCGCGATCGTCTGCGCCGAGGCGCTCAGGCCGCGCACGCGCGGCAGCCGCGCGAACACGGTCTCGAGGTCGCGCACGTCGCTGGACTGGCACAGCGGCGCGCACTCCTCGCGCGCCCACTCCAGACGCCCGATCTCCGCCAGGCGGCGTTCCAGCTCGCCCGCCAGCTCCAGCAGGTGCACGACGTCCTCGCGCGCGTACTGCGCGCTGCTCGGCCGAGAGCGGGCGCGCGTCCCAGCGCGTGAAGCTCGCGCTCTTGGCGACCTTGCACGCCCAGCACCTCTGAGCAGCAGCGTCTCATAGGACGCCTGCGCGGCCATCCCCGCGAACCCCGCGGCGACCTGCGTGTCGAACACGTTCCGCACCTCGGTGTCGAACCGGCGGCGCACGAGCGCGATGTCCTGGCGCCCGGCGTGCACCACCACCTGCACCGCCGGGTCGGCGAGCACGTCCGCCAGCGGCCCGCCGTCCAGATCCTCGGCCAGCGGGTCGACGAGCTCGATCCGCTCGGCCGAGGCATCCTTCGGGGACCGCGAGCTGGATCAGGCACAGCAGCGTGCGGTAGCGGCCCTCGCCCATGAACTCGGTGTCGAGCGCGATCTGCCCGCTCGCGCGGGCGGCGTCCGCGATCTCGCTCAGGTCGGGCGCCTCATCGGTTGGCGCGTCGTCGAGCTCACGGAGTCGCTCCAGGTAGCAGCCACAGCACCCCGCCGCGGCTGAGCCCCGCCTGACGCGATACGTCGGTGCCGTGCGCCCGGATCCACCTCGCCGGGCCGTGAGCAGGCGGCGTTGATCGGCGAGATGTGTTTGCCGCAGAACGTGTTCAGGAACGCGTACTTCACCTCGCCGCGCGCGATCGCCCGCTGCAGCTCCGGCACGGTCGTGAACACGCGCGCGTCGTACGTCGTCAGGACCAGCACCGGCCGCGCCGTCCTGCACGACCAGCGAGCCGATCTGCGTCGCCGACTCCGCCGCCAGCTCATACCGCGCGCTGCCCTGATGTGAGCGCAGGTAGGCGCTCACCAGGCGCTGCTCTTCGCGCGGCAGCGCGCCGACGTAGCCGGCGTCGGTCACGCCGCTGTCGATCGAGGCTATGTCAGCGCTCAACGGCAGCGCGCCGACCGTCACGAGCGTCAGCACGATCGCCGCGCCGGCAAGCCAGCCCGCGCGGCCGCCGCTCGCGACGTTTCGCGACGCGCGCGACCACCGCGAGCGCGAGCGCGCCGACGGCCGCGGCGAGCGTGACCCACCAGACACCGGTGCGCCCGTACAGCAGCCGCTCGACGTAGTAGACGCTCGGCCACGAGCGCCACGCCGAGCGCGATCAGGCGCGCTCGGCGGTAGGCCGCCTCCGATCCGCTCGCGCAGGCCCACGCCACGCCGATGCCCGAGCAGCGCCGCCACCGCCGGCACGAAGCCCTCGACGTAGCGCGGGTGCAGTCGCACCATGTCGCTGAACAGCGCGATCCCGGTCAGCGTCCACAGCGAGAGTCCCGCGGCGACCGCCAGCCGCATTCGCGTTCCGCGGAGTCATTGCTCTCCGAGCTCGCCGGGTAGCGCTCGCCGGCCTCCTCGCGCGCGGCGCGCCTGTCGATCAAGCAGCGTTGCGATCAGCGCGGGTACCCCCAGCAGCAGCGCGATCAGCAGCTCCATCCCGAGCCGCTCGCCCGACAGCGGTCCGATCCGCGCCAGCAGCCGCGTGGGGGAGGGGGGCACGATCGGGATGTGATCGCGCTCGGACTGCGTCGCCACCGGATAGTGGTGCCCGGGCTGGTAGACGATCTGCTGCGGTTCGGTCGATTTGCCGGCGAGGCGGTCGGTGCCGTTGAACACGAACGCCGCGTTCCACGCGCTCCCGTTCGTCGAGCCGATCGCGTACGGGCGGTCATGGGCGGGAACGAGCAGCGTCGCGGTCAACCACGCCGAGCGCGACCGCGATGTACACCGCGCCGGCCGCGAGCATCTGCAGCAGGCGCCGCCTGCGGGCACCCGGCAGGCCCAGATAGGCGAGCAGCGCGAGTCCCGGCACGGCCACCAGCGACTCCAGCAGCTTCACGTCGAACGCGACCCCCAGCGCCGCCGCGCCCGCCAGCAGCCACGCGTAGCGCCCGCTCTCGCACGCGCGCACGATCAGCCACAGCGCGAGCACGATCAGCACCATCATCACCGCGTCCATCGTGTCGCTGCGCGAGGTGATCACCTCGACCGGCAGCACCGCCAGCCCGACCGCCGCAGCGAGCCCCGCGCGGACGCTCCACATCCGCCGCACCGCCGCGAACAGCAGCGGCACCGCCGCGATCCCCGCCAGGACCTCGGGCAGCTTCAGCGTCGTCGAGCTGAACCCGAACAGCTTCACGCTCGCGACCTGCAGCCACAGGTCCACCGGCGGCTTGTCGATCGACACGCTGCCGCCGGGCTCGAACGCGCCGAAGAAGAAGTTGTGCCACGACAGGCCCATGCTCCTGACGGCCGCGTCGTAGAACGGGTCGGGCGAGACGCGATTGATGTAGACGACGCGCAGCAGCGCGGCGCCGAGCGTGATCAGCGCGACCGCAGCCCACGCCCATAGCGGCGTTGGCTTCGATCGCCGCCGGTTTGGGGCGGACTCGGCTGCCGAATCGGGCTCTACCGCCGTCGGGGCGGGATCCATGCCTATCGTGGTCATAGGCACCGCTCCAGGCTCGCCTGCGGGCACGTACTGTCGCGTCGACGGTTCATGTGATGGCGGACACGCTAGTCTCTCGGCCTGCGTGGCGAGTGACGAGGGCAAAACCGACGGAGATCGGACCGAGGCGTCTCACGGGCCGCGGGAGTGTATGCCCTGCCGCGGCACCGGCCGCGTGATCTCGAACCTGGGCGGCGAGCAGAGCATGGTCCCCTGCCCGTGGTGCGGGGGCGGTGGAGTGCGCCTGCCGGGCGTCGACGCCCAGGCTGCATGGCGCGAGAAGGCCGCGGAAACCACCGCATAGTCGCTTTGAGTGCTCCGGTGAGCGAGGCGATTAGCGTCGTAGTTCATTAGAGCGTGCGGGCCTTGATCCGCAATATGTCCACACACGCCCGGCACTTTTTAGCCAACATTCAAGTCGGCCGATTCGGCATGGACAAAGCCAGTGCTGAGGCGTCGAGGCATGCACCCCGATGGGTGTTTGACACAGCCGGTGGCACTCTCATCGGCCGGGTGACCGGCCAAGGGGGAGCATCGCCAGGAAGGCGATGAGCTTAGGCCTGGCAATCCGAAACCCCGTTCACGGGATCCCTAGGAGGATTCAATGTTGTATCGACTGCGCCAGCGCTTGAGTAATGAGGGTGGTTTCACGCTCATCGAGCTTTTGGTGGTTATCCTGATCATCGGCATTTTGGCTGCGATCGCCATTCCGTCGTTCCTCAACCAGAAGAGCAAGGCGACTGACGCGTCAGCGAAGGAGCTTGCGCGTACGGCTGAGACGACGGCTGAGACGTATGCGACCGACCACAGTGGCGAATACAAGTGGGGAGCAAATGGCCTCACTGAATTGAAAGCCTACGAAAAAGGGCTTCCGTCTTGCCCTAACACCAGCGAAGCGTGTCTGTCGAAAGTTGAAGAAGTCAGCTCGGGCGTAGGCTACAAAGTGACTACGGAATCGACGAGTGGGCATACGTTCTCGATCGAAAAGACGAGCACCGGAGAAGTAAAACGCACCTGCGAACCAAGCACCGGAACCAATGGTGGTTGCGTTGGGGGCAGCTGGTAGGGAGCGTTGCAGTACGGCGTTTCGCAGAGCGGGCTCGGCCGATGGGGCCGGGCTCGCTCTCAGTCTAGGCATCGCTGGCGATGCCTAGACTATCTGTGGACACCTCTGGCACGGGGCCATCTGTGCAGAGCCCAACCTGTCCAGATTCGATGCGGAGCTAAAGGTCGAGTCGGACCGTGTCGATGCGGGGTCTAACAAGCCAGTACCGAGCGCCATGGCAGAACACCGTCACAGGTGTGTAGCAATGCCGGCGACTCTCTAGGGGGTCGTATCGCCGTTTGGGGTGATGGGTCGGGCTGGCACCCTGCAATCGGATCCTAGGAGGATTCAATGTTGTATCGACTGCGCCAGCGCTTGAGTAATGAGGGTGGTTTCACGCTCATCGAGCTTTTGGTGGTTATCCTGATCATCGGCATTTTGGCTGCGATCGCCATTCCGTCGTTCCTCAACCAGAAGAGCAAGGCGACTGACGCGTCAGCGAAGGAGCTTGCGCGTACGGCTGAGACGACGGCTGAGACGTATGCGACCGACCACAGTGGCGAATACAAGTGGGGAGCAAATGGCCTCACTGAATTGAAAGCCTACGAAAAAGGACTCGCCGGCTGCCCTAACACCAACGAAGCGTGTCTGTCGAAAGCTGAAGAAGTCAGCTCGGGCGCAGGCTACAAAGTGACTACGGAATCGACGAGTGGGCATACGTTCTCGATCGAAAAGACGAGCACCGGAGAAGTAAAACGCACCTGCACCCCAGCTACAGGCACTAACGGTGGCTGTGTGGGCGGGAGCTGGTAGCGGCTGGATCCGGCTGATGCCGGACGGACGCAGAGAAGAGGCGGCCTAGGCCGCCTCTTCTCGTTTAAGGGCAATGCGTTACTTGTCGATCAGACATCCATGGAGGCCATCACTTTTGCCGGAGTCCTTGGCGCGATCGTCGGCTCGTTCCTGAACGTCGTCGTCCATCGCCTGCCGCGCCACGAATCGCTCGTCAGCCCCGCCTCGCACTGCCCGCGCTGCGGCACGCCGGTCAAGCCCTACGACAACATCCCGATCCTCTCCTGGCTGTTGCTGCGCGGTCGCTGCCGCAGCTGCGGCGAGGCGATCTCGCCTCGCTACCCGCTCGTCGAGGCGGCGACGGCCGTGCTCTGCGTCGGTGTCGTGCTCACCCATGACACAGCTGCGGGTATCGCGCTGGGCATCGGTCTGATCCTGATCGTGGTCCCGGCCGCGCTGATCGACCTCGAGCACCGCATCATCCCCAACCGGCTCACGCTGCTCGGCGCCGTCGCGGCGATTGTGCTCGGCACGGCGCTCGACCCTTCCGGCGAGCCCGAGCGCCTGATCGCGGGCGCCGCCGCCGCGCGGCTTCCTGCTGCTGGCCGCGCTCGCCTATCCCGGGCGGCATGGGCATGGGCGACGTCAAGCTCGCCGGCGTCATGGGCCTGTTCCTCGGGCGGGCCGTCGCGCCCGCGATCCTGATCGCGCTGCTCACCGGCGTGCTCTATGGCGCGCTCGTGATGGCTCCGCAAGGGCACGCGCGAGGGCCGCAAGACCGCTGTCCCGTTCGGTCCCGTTCCTCGCGCTCGGGGCGATCGTCGCCGTCTATGCAGGACAGCCCCTGATCGACCTCTACACCACCAATTTTCTGCACTAAGGCTTCGTCCCCGCCGCGCCGATAGGACCGTACCGGCGAGCGCCGCCGGGCATCCAAGCGCAGATCCTCTCTCATGCCCACGCTCTCCAAGCCCAAACTCTCCAAGCCCACGCTCTCGCGGCCCAAGCTGTCCAAGCCCTCACTGAATCTGAGCTTCGGACGACGCTCGGGCCCGAGCGTCGTCGGCCTGGACATCCAGCCCGGCCACGTCACCGCCGTGCAGGCGCACGTCAACGGCTCGATCGTCGCCGAGCACGCTGCCGCACTGCCGTTGCCGGCCGACATCGTGCGCGAGGGCGAGGTGCTCGACGAGCAGGCGCTCGCCGAGACGCCTGCGCGAACTGTTCGCAGGCAGCGGCCTGGGCAAGCGCGTCCGCGTCGGCGTCGCCAACCAGCGCACGGTCCTGCGCACGCTCGAGCTGCCACCGGTCACCGACCGCAAGGAGCTCGCCGCCGCCGTCCAGTTCGAGGCGCAAGATCAGGTGCCGATGCCGCTCGGAAACGCGGTCCTCGACTTCCAGGCGCTGGGCGTCCACGACACCCCCGCCGGCCCGCGCCAGCAGGTCGTGCTCGTCGCCGCCCAGCGCGACATGATCGCCCATCTGCTCTCCGCCGTCCGCCAAGCGGGCCTGCGCGCAGAGGGAGTCGACCTCTCCGCGTTCGCGCTGATCCGCTCGCTCTACCGCGACGACGCAGAGCATGACGGTCGCGTCCTCTACCTGAACGTCGACGGGCTCACTAACATGGCGATCGCCGAGGGCTCGGTCTGCCGCTTCACGCGCGTCGTCGGCGGTGGCCTCGAGGCGATGGCGGGCCAACTGGCCGAGCGGCGTAGCATCGCCGTTGCCGACGCCCGTACGCAGATCGCGTCCGCGAATCTCACCGTGCCTGACGAGCTCGACGAGGAGCTGCGCATCGTGCTCGAGAACGGCATCCGCGAGATCGCCGGCGAGGTGCGCAACTCGCTCGACTTCCACCGCTCCCAAGACGCCGGCGGGGAGGTCTCGCAGATCGTGCTCAGCGGCGCCTCGCTCGACGTTCCCGGCTTCGCCGACGCGCTCCAGGCAGAACTCGGCGTACCGCTGAGGCGCGAGACCGTGGCGACGTCGAACGGCGCCGGCGATACCGGCGTCTCGCCGCAGCGCATGGCGATCGCAACCGGCCTCGCGGTCGAGGAGGCTCCGAAGCGATGAGGGCCGTCAACCTGATCCCCAGTGACGAACGCGGCGGCGCAGCCATCAGCGCCGGACGCTCCGGTGGCGGCGTGTTCGTAGTCGCTGGACTGCTCGCCGGGTTGGCGCTGCTCGCGCTGCTCTATGGCCTGGCCGACCACCAGATCTCCAGCGACCGCTCTGAAGTTGCCTCGCTCACCGCTCGCGCCCAACAGGCGCAGGTCCGCGCGGGCGAACTATCCCCTTACACCTCCTTCCTGCAGATGCGCGAACAGCGCGTCCAGGCCGTCACGACGCTCGTGGACTCGCGCTTCGACTGGGCCCAGACCTTCCAGGAACTTGGGCGCGTGCTGCCTGCCGGCAAGGTCTCGCTCGGCTCGATCGAAGGCACGGTTGGCTCCACCACCGCCGCACCCGCGCCCAGCAGTTCCAGCTCCTCTGCGGCGACGATTCGGTCACCTCCGCGACGCCTCCCGGGAGCATCCCCGTCTTCAAGCTGACCGGCTGCGCTGTCAGCCAGTCAGAGGTGGCATTGATGCTCGAGCGCCTGCGTCTGATCGACGGCGTCGATGAAGTCTCGCTGCAGAGCTCAACCCAGGCGGCGGCCGGCGGCGTCGGATCCGGTTCGGGCGGCAGCTGCGCCGGTGGCAATCCGGCGTTCACCGCCCAGATCACCTTCGACGCGCTACCCGCGATCCCCGCCTCGAGCGCGGGCACGGGCTCAAGCGCCTCGACGGTCGCATCCTCGATAACCTCCACGACGTCCGCCGGCGCCGGCGCCGCTTCTCCGGCTGCGACGAGTGCTCCTGCGAGTACCACGACGACATCCTCGACGCCTACAGCGCACGCCGCCTCGACATCCTCCTCGGGGGCGGTCCGATGACCGGTCGCGATCGCATCGTCGTGATGGCCATCGTCGCGCTCGGCATCCTTGCCGGCGTGTGGTTCATGGCCGTTGCGCCTAAGCGCGAACAGGCCGCCAAGCTCGCGAGCGAAGTCAGCGCTGCGCAGGGACAGCTCGCCAGTGCCGAAAGCCAGGTGGCCGGTGCCAGCGCCGCGCAGGCGCGCTACCAGGGCGCCTACGCCTCGATTGTGCGTCTCGGTAAAGCCGTCCCCGCGAGCCAGGAAGTGCCCGCATTGATCTATCAGCTGGCCCAGGCCACCGATCAGAAGAACGTCGAATTCGCCTCGATAACCACCACGGTCTCGGGCGCCGGCGCGACCGGTTCGAGCTCCGCATCCTCGAGTTCCTCCACGGCGGTGGGGGCCGGCTTCGAGCAGATGCCCTTTACCTTTACCTTCAACGGTGGCTTCAACAATCTTTACAGCCTCTTCCAGCAGCTCGACGGCTTTACAACACGGGGAGCGGCGGGCGCTCTGAGCGTGAGCGGCCGTCTCCTCACGATCCAGAGCGTCAAGCTAGCGCCCGCCGGTAACGGCTCGGGGACCTCCGCCGGCGCGTCTGGTGCCACGGGCGGCTCCGAACAGCTCTCCGGCACGATCACCGCAACCGCGTACGTGCTTCCCGCCGGGCAGTCGCTCACCGGGGGCGCGACGCCGACCGGACCTTCCGGGACGAGTACGCAGTCCGCTTCCACCGGCGCCACCAGCTCCACCAACGCTGCAGCCGTAGTGCAGGTGAACCCATGAGGAACTTCCTCGACTCGCTGCGCTCGGACCTGCTCGACAGGCGCTTTCTCCCGGTGCTTGCGCTGCTTGGTGTCGCGCTCATCGCTGCGCTGGCCTTCGCTGTGCTCGGTGGCGGCTCCTCGACGGGCTCGACCCCGTCCGCCACCAGCGCCGCCACCAGCGCCACCGGACCCGTGGGAACAATCGCGATCACCCCGGCGCCGACCGCCAACGAGGCCGTCGCCGAGACGACCAGCGGCGCCCACCAGCACTCGGGTGCGCCGCGTAACCCCTTCACGCCGCTGCCTTCCTCGAAGGCGAAGTCCGCGACGGCGTCCACGCCCGCGAAGTCTTCGAGCGCTTCGAGTTCGAGTTCGAGCTCTGGATCGAGCTCCTCTTCCTCCACCTCGACCGGAGGCTCGACGCTCAAGACCGAAACGACCCCCAAACCGGTCGCCCCGGTCAAGCGCGTCTACATCCACTACCACGTGACCGCCGAATTCGGACTCGTGCCGGCAGCCGCCGAAGGCGCGCCCGCACAGCTGAAGACTTATCCCAACATGGCGCTCGATGAACCGCTGCCCAGCAAGACCAACCCGCAGCTCCTGTTCCTCGGCGTGGTCCTGCGCACAGGCAAGGACGCGGTGTTCGCGCTGACCGGCGCCGCGATCCTGCATGGCAATGGCGTCTGCAAGCCCAGCCCCACGCAATGCCAGGCGATCCAACTGCCGATCGGGCAGAGCGAGACGCTCGAAGTCGTCGAAGCCAACGGCCAGTCGGCCACCTATGAGCTGAAGCTCGTGAGCATCTCCAAGAACGTCGGCTCGGCCGCTGCGGCCAAGGCCCATGCGGCGTCTGCGGCCTCGTCGAAGGCCGGGCGCACCCTCCTGCGCCGCTCCGGTCTCTCGGCGCTGCCCGGAACCCGCTACTCGACCGAAACGAGCTTCGTGCGCAGCGGCAAATAAGCTGCTGCGTATGAACCTTCGTCTGATCACCGCCGGCGAGTCTCATGGCCCCGGGCTGACCTGCATCGTCGAGGGTCTCCCGGCCGGCCTGCGCCTGGAACAGGAGGCGCTCAGCGCCGACCTCGCTCGTCGCCAGCTCGGACACGGACGCGGCGGGCGCATGAAGATCGAGCGCGACTGCGCCGAGGTCACCGCTGGTGTACGCCACGGCCTCACGCTCGGCGGACCCGTTGCGTTGAACGTCGCCAACCGCGACTACGCCAACTGGGAGGAGCGCATGAACCCATGGCCGGTCGATGAGGCCGTCGCCGAGGTCCACCTCCCGCGCCCCGGGCACGCCGATCTCGTCGGTGCGCAGAAGTACAAGCACACCGACATCCGCAACATCCTTGAGCGGGCCTCTGCGCGCGAGACCGCCGCGCGCGTCGCCGGCGGCGCGCTGTGCAAGGCCTATCTCGCGGCGCTCGGCGTCCACGTGCGCTCCCACGTCGTGCAGATCGCCTCGATCCACGCCCCCGCGCCTGAGCAGCCGCTCGTCCTGGAGGACTTCGCCGAAGTCGACGCCTCGCCCGTGCGCTGCCTCGACGCCGAGGCCACCCGTGCGATGGTCGCCGAGATCGACCGCCTGCGCAAGGCCAACGAGTCGCTCGGCGGCGTCTTCGAGGTGCAGGCTTTCGGGCTCGTGCCCGGTCTCGGCTCGCATATCTCCTGGGAGCAACGCCTCGACGGCCGTCTCGCGATGGCGATCTGCTCGATCCAGGCGCTCAAGGGCGTCTCCATCGGCGACGGCTTTCACATCGCTGGCGTCCCCGGATCAGAGGCCCACGACGAGATCTTCTACGACGAGGAGCGCGGGGGTTACTACCGCGAAACCAACCGGGCTGGAGGTCTAGAGGGAGGCATGACAAACGGCCAGCCGCTGCTTGTCCGCGGCGCGATGAAGCCGCTGCCGACGCTAACGCGGCCGCTGCGCTCCGTGGACACCACCACGCATGAGCCCGCCGAGGCACTGCGTGAGCGCACCGACTCGTGCACCGTGCCCGCCGCCGGCGTCGTCGGCGAGGCGATGGTCGCGCTCGTGCTCGCCGACGCCTACATCCAGAAGTTCGGCGGAGATCACATCGACGACGCTCGCGCATCGCTCGACGCCTACTGCGAGAGGATCGGGTGGCGTTCGTCCTGATCGGTTTCATGGGCGCCGGCAAGTCCACTGTTGCCGCCCAGCTCGCCACCACCCTCGGTGGACGGGCGCTCGACAGCGACACCCTGCTCGAAGAACATCTCGGTCACTCGATCGCACACGAGTTCGAGTCTCGTGGCGAGGCATCCTTTCGGGCGAGCGAGGAGCAGCTCGTGTGCCGGCTGCTCACCGACGCCGGTCCCCGCGACGCCGTCGCGCTCGGTGGCGGGAGCATCCTGTCGGCCGCGGTGCGCGCCGCGCTCGCCGAGCACCTCACGCTGCTGCTCGACATAGACCCGGCGCTCGCCTGGGAGCGCGCCCAAATCTCTGCCGATAGTGTCGAGCGACCGCTCGCGCGCGACTTCGAGGCGTTCGCCGCGCTGCACTCCGAGCGGCGCGAGCTCTACGAAGATCTGGCCGACGCCGTGCTGCTGTGGGCCGAGTCCTCCTCCGCAAGCGCCTATCCCGTGCTTATCGGCCGCGGGCTGCTGAGCCGCGGGAACGGCCGCCGGCTCGCCGAGACCTGGCCGCTGGATCTCTCCCGTTCCACGCCCTTCCTCGTCAGCGACGAGATCGTCGCGGCGCTCTACGCCTCAGCGCCTGCGGTACGTCATGGGCGAGGCGAGCCCGATCGAGATTCTTCCTGGCGAGTCCCACAAGACGCTCGCGAGCGCCGAGCGGGTGTGGAGCGAGCTTGCGAGCGCGGGCATGACTCGCTCGGATCACCTCGTCGCGCTTGGCGGCGGCGTGGTCGGCGACCTCGCCGGGTTCTGCGCCGCGACCTACCAGCGCGGCGTGCCCGTCGTGCACATTCCCACCACGCTCGTCGCACAGGTCGATTCCGCCTACGGTGGCAAGACCGGCGTCGATCTCCCCGACCGCCAAGAACTACGTCGGCGCCTACCACCAGCCCGCCGCCGTGCTCGTCGATCCCGACACTCTCGCCACGCTGCCCGCCGCCGAGCTCGCCGCCGGCTGGGTCGAGGTGCTCAAGACGGCGCTCATAGCCGGCGGGGAGCTGTGGGAGCGCGTGCGCAGCTCCAGCGGCTGCGAGGTCGACGAGCGCACGATCGTCGCCTGCGCCGCCACCAAGCTTGCGATCGTCGCCGCTGACGAACGCGACTCCGGCGCCCGCCAGGTCCTCAACCTCGGGCACACCGTCGGGCACGCGATCGAGACCGTCACCGGCTATGGCCGCTACCGTCACGGCGAGGCCGTCGGGCTCGGACTGCTCGCCGCGCTGGCACTCTCCGGCGCCGAGGACCTGCGCGCGCAGGTGCGCGAGCTGCTGCAAGCGCGAGACCTGCCGGTGAGCTTCGAGCGAGCGAGCGTCGACGTCGAGGAGGTCCTCACGGCCGTCGCGCGAGACAAGAAGCGCCTCGGCACCGGCGGCGTGCCATTCGTGCTGCTTTCCGACCCCGGTGAGCCCCGCATCGGCTGCGAGGTCTCCGACAGCGAGTTGCGTAAGGCCGTGACAGAGTTGACCGAGCCATGAACGCATCCGAGTCCCAACGCGTGGAGGTCCTACACGGCGTCAACCTCAACCTGCTCGGCGAGCGCGACCCGTTGCATTACGGCACGCTCACGCTCGCCGACCTCGAGGAGCAGATCGCCGCCTGGGCCACCGAGGACGGTCTCGATGTGAGCTTCTTCCAGACCAACGCCGAGTCCGATTACGTCGAGCGCCTACACGCGCTGCGCGGACAGGTTGCCGCAGTGATCCTCAACCCCGGGTCCTGGACGCACTACGCCTACGCGATTCACGACGCACTCGAACTGACCGGACTGCCCGCCGTCGAGGTGCACCTCTCCGATGTGCAGTCGCGTGAGCCCTGGCGGCGATCGTCGGTGATCGGGGATCTCTGTCTGGCGACGTACTCGGGCAAAGGTTCCGACGGCTACCGACTCGCGCTCCAGCGCATACGCCAAGCCCTCGAGGAGGCAGGCCCATGAGCACACATCACATCGGGAGGGGGTCGTCGGAGATGACCGTGGCGAACGGTGGAGTCGAGAGCGAGCGCGTGGAGCGCCTCGCCGGCGAGCTGCGCGAGCGCAAGCTCGACGCGCTGCTCGTCTGGAGCCCCGTCAACATCCGCTACCTCACCGGCTTCACCGGCAGCAACGCGCTCGTGTTGCTCGCCGCCGGTGGACATCCCGGGGTGCACCGCTTCCTCACCGACTTCCGCTACGAGACCCAGTCCGCCGAACAGGTCCCCGACCTGTTCGCCCGCGAGATCGTCTCCGGAGAGCTGCTCGACGCCGCCGTCGCCGTGCTGCTCGCCACGAACACAGGCGCAGGACGCCTCGGGTTCGATGATGGGAGCGTCACCGTCGCCCAGCACACGCGCCTGCGCGAGCTGCTGCCAGCCGGATGGCAGCTCGTTGCGAGCGCTGGCGCAGTTGAGCGCATGCGCGCGGTCAAGGACGCCGAGGAGATCGCCCGCATTCGCGCCGCGAGCGAGCTCGCGGACGAGGCGCTGCGACGCAGCGTCTTGGAGCGCGGGCTCGTGGGGCGTACCGAGCGAGAGGTCGCGATCGACCTCGAGCTGGAGATGCGTAGGCTCGGCGCCGACGGGCCCAGCTTCCCTTCGATCGTCGCCTCGGGACACCACGGTGCGCTGCCGCACGCCGAGCCCCGCGCTGAGCCTATCCCCCGCGACGTGCTTGTCACGATCGACTGGGGCGCCTTTCACGAGGGCTACTGCTCGGACTGCACTCGCACCTACTCCACCGGCAAGGGTCTCAGCGCGCCGGCGTGCGAGGTCTACGAGCTCGTCCGCTCAGCCCAGGCGCTGGCGCTCGACGCCGTCACCGCCGGTCTCAGTGGTCGCGAGCTCGACGCCGTCGCGCGCGAGGCGATAGAGGCCGCCGGACACGGCGATCATTTCGGCCACGGCCTCGGACACGGCGTCGGCATGGAGATCCACGAGGGTCCGCGCCTGTCGCGCACCGCCGGCGAGGATCCGCTGCTCGCCGGCAACGTCGTGACGGTCGAGCCAGGCGTCTATCTGCCCGGGGAGTGCGGCGTGCGCATCGAGGATCTACTTGTCGTTCGCGCGGACGGTCACGAGGTGCTGACGGGGCTGTCCAAGGAATTGATCGTCGTCGACTGAGCGCTTTCGGCGGGCTGGCGTGCTGGTCCCTAAGCGGGCTGAGAGCCGGCAGGTGCGCCGATGTCGCTCGAGGCGCGGACAGGATGACTGCTGCGAGAGGTGGCGGCGGCAATCCGTCGCGTCACATTGGGTGCGTACAGTCGCAGCGCAAGGCCTGCCACCAATGCCATTGTCCACGCTAGGAACACCATGGCCTGCACGTCTGGCGATGCACCGTGGGTAGGTAGCCACTGATAGCTAAACCACGCTGAGACCGTACTTGCGAGCGCAAGCACCGGAGGTCGCGTGCCGCGACCTAGCGCCTCCCACGCGAGTAGCGCCAGCACGAAACCCAAGCTGTAGTAAGCGGTGTCCCAGGTGTCCAGCACGCATCTCAGCAGTAGGATCAGAGCGAGCGTGAGCAGCGCGTCGCGCTCGCTCACCGTTCCCTTGTCTGTGCTGCGGCGGCACTGTAGCCACACCACTCCTGACAATGCCACGCCGACGGCGACGATCAGCGGGTGGCTGATTGCGCTTGTCCACGCGGGTCCCGTGCGGTAGCCGGCCTTGGGGACGCCGAACAGGCCGTGTACGACACCTGCGTGCGAACCAAAGAACCAAAACGCCTGCCACGGTTGGAAGATCGCGCTCTGTGCCACCGCCGCGCCGCGCGTACCTGCTGAGAACGCGGTGGGGGCGGCAAGTATCAGTGGTGCCAACGCAGCAACGCACACGGCGATAGCGCTTCCCACACACATGACGCGCTGTCGAGCGATGCTTGTAGTTGCGCGTGCTTTCGCCACGTTGATTGAACTCCGGTTGGCGGCGCGAATTCCAACCGCAAGCAGAACCGGTCCTATGGCCAGCACCGCCCACTCCTTGTTCACGATTGCGAGCCCCAGCACCACCCCTGCCCATATCGGCCGCCCACGGGCGGCGAGCGCCACCGCAGCGATGCACAGACAAGCCCCTAGCAATTCCTCTGGATGCCCCAGTTCCAGCGCGCGCAGCGTCAGTGGGTTGGCCACGCATACACCCACGGCCACCGCCCGGGCCATGGCTGGGCGTCCGAGTGCCCGCATCTGCGCGCATAGCCACACCGCGAGTACCGCTCCGGCCAGCAGGCAAGGGATGGCCATTGCTCGGTACACCGCCAGCGCGCCACCGCCCCACAATCCCGGCATCAACGCAAACGGCGCGCGCTCCACCAGCGAGCCTCCGTAGGCCGGTGCAAGTTGCAGGAACGCGAGCACGTGTCCATGCGTGAGCGCATCCAGCGCGGGCTTCACTTCATCTTCATAATCATTCCACGCGAACCCATACAACCCGAGCCATCCCATGATTGCGCTTGCGGCTCCTGCCGTCAGCATGCACACGGCGTTCTCGCGCGTAGCTCGCCTCATATGTCGGCATCGGCGCTACGCGGCGCGTGCTTGAGCTTTCAGGACTCGCTATCGGTCTTGTCTCTGCGGACGCCTCAAGGCAGGCCCTCAACTCCCGCTGCAGTCATACAGCGCGGTCGCCCCACCGGACTGTTCCGGCGCGGTGCAGTGGTCACGGATCCACACAATCCGTGGGTCGTTGCTCGCTCGTGGCACAAGCATCGCACGAACCTGACCGGAGTCGACGTCTTGCTGCAGCTGGGCCAGCGTCGGCGAGGGTATCCCGCCCTGAAACCCGCCGATCGGCAGGATCTCCCTGCCCGTCGCGAGGATGTACGGCGCCGCCAGGATCGAGGAATCGGTGGCCATCGGTATCGGTGTGCCGTACGTGGAGGAGAGTTCCGCGACGATCTGTTCGTCCAGCTGCCGCGTTCGCTTGGCTTGCCTGCGCGCGAGATCGTTGCCGAGGACGGCTCATATGGCGCCGCGAACGGTCCGAGACCGCGGATGACCATCAGCGCGGAGGCGACGCCCGGGAGCAGCAGCGCGCACGCTATCGCCAGCGCCACGACGCCGCCCGCGGGAATGTCATCCCTGTCGCCGCGGTGCACCACCGCGCATCCCCAGCACGCCGAGGACGCCCGCGAACACGGCCACCGGAACGAGCCATCCCGGTACACGCGATCCCCCGTCCAGCAGATACACGCCGTAGGCGATCGAGACAACCAGAGTCGCCCGCCAGACACGCCTGCGCCGCGAGCTCCTCGTCGTCGCTGCCACGCGACGGCCACGCCAGTCCCGCAGAGCGCCCCGATCGCCGGAGACAGCGCCGCCACGTAGTAGGAGTTGGGATACCCACCCGCGCTGAAGAACGCCCCGAGAACGAATAGCCACAGTCCCCACAGCACGACCGCGGCCCTGAGTGGATCGCGCCGACTACGACCGCGACGAGTCACGAGTACCGCCGATCGCCGCGATCAGTGCTGCCGGCAGCAGCCATCCGTCATCGCGCCCGAACGGGCCGCTCAGCAGCCGGTGCCAGCTGGGCCTAATGCCGTGAATCGGGCCTGCGCTGGATTGAGAAAGCGCACGAGGAACGGCGGCCGGATGTCCCGCCCCGGCAAACACGTCGCTTCCTCGCCGCAGCCGCGCGATCCCGTTGTAGTCGAACGTCTGGCTGAACACCGAGTCGTTCTGCGTGCCGTCCACATACGGCCGGTCGTGCGCCGGCACCACCGAGACGACCGTCATCCAGCTGATCGACACGACCGCCGTCACCGCTCCCGCCAGCGGCGACGTGGCCAAGACGCGTGCGCAGCCGGGGGGGGGCGGCGAGCAGGTACACCGCCGCCAGCGCCGGCAACACCAGCCATGCGACAGTCATCTTCGCCTGAAACGCCAACCCCACCCACAGGCCAGCCAGCAGCAAGCGAGCGCAACCGCCCGCTCACCACTGCCGCTGTCGCGGCGTCCGCCGCCAGCACAAGCAGCAGGATCAGCAGCGAATCCGCCACATTGCCGCGGTTCAACGCGACCGTCACCGGGCTTGTCGCGACGACGACGGCCGCGACGATCCCTGCCGCCGGACCAGCCAGACGGCGCACCGCGCGATACAGCACGAGGATCGTGAGGACACCCTCGATCACCTGCGGCAGCACGATCGCCCATGTGTGAAAGCCGAAGACCCGCAGCGACAGCGCCTGTGGCCACAGCGCTCCCGGCAGCTTGTCGACGCTCACCGTGCCCATCGGATCGAACGCGCCGAAGAAGAAGTTGTGCCAGCTCATGGACATGCTCCTCGCAGCGGCTCCGTAGAACGCCTCCAGCGCCGCGCCGTTCATGCCCCACGCGTATGTCACTGCCGCGATCGCCGCGATCGCCAGGAGCACCGGGCGCGCCCATCGTGGCTGATCCTCGGGCGAGCGCCAGAATCTCCAGGGCGCCCCCGCCAAGCTCCCTCGAAGTCGTGCGGCCGATCGACCCACCCGCTCGCCCATCCGCTTAACCTATGGGCTCGCCGATCTTCTGGCTAGTCCTGTATCTCAGAACGAGGGCCGCCCATGAGCGCACCAATCCGGATCTGCTCGCTGTTGCCGAGCGCGACCGAGATCATCGCCCAGCTGGGTTTGCATGATCGACTGGTGGGTGTCAGCGCCGAGTGCCGCTGGCCGGCTGAGGTGATCGGAAAGCCGGTCGTCTCGAGCGCCCGGTTCGATCCTGCTGCACTGTCCAGCATCGAGATCGACGAGCTCGTGCGCGATTCGGTCGGCGATGGCGGATCGCTGTATGCAGTGGACGCGGAGCTCGTCGAGCGCCTCGCTCCCGATCTGATCGTGACCCAGGATCTGTGCGCGGTGTGTGCGGTGTCAAGCGAAGACCTCTCCACCGCGTGCCCTCTGGATACGGAGATCCTCTCACTCGACCCACACACGCTGGGGGGCGTGTCCGACAGCGTGCTGACTCTCGCCCGGCGCTTGGAGATGGAGGATCGCGGGCTCGAGATTGTAGGGGAGATGTGGGGAGCGATCGAGGCGGTCGAACGAGTCGTCGCCGGCGTCGAGCGGCCTAGGGTGTTCTTCGCCGAGTGGATCGAGCCGCCGTATTGTGGCGGGCACTGGATTCCGGAGATGATTGAGCGCGCCGGCGGCAGATGCCTGTTGGGGTCCGCGGGCGAGCCATCGCACCGGGTGAGTTGGCGGGAGGTGCTGGAGCACGATCCCGACCTGGTTGTGATCTCGCCGTGCGGCTTTCACGCCGAGGAAGCGGCCGCGCGTGCGGCGGACATGCAACTGCCATGCCGGGTGGTGTCGGTCGACGCCGACAGCTTCTACTCGCGCCCGGCACCCAGGCTCGCCGATGGGCTGTGCCAGTTGGCCCATCTCATGCACCCCGACGCGGTGCCCGACGCGGGCTGGCCGGCGATCGAGCTGAAATCTCAATAGCCAGGCTGCATCTGATCCGGCTCGGCAGCGCCCTCAGGGTCCGACCTACCGCTATCGTGATTCAGCCGCGGGACGGCTCCAGCTGCGCGAAACCATCTTTAATTTGGCTCTAGAAAAGGCTGATCCACCGCCATCACAACCAACCAATTCAGGTGCGTTCGCTAACCACACTAGGGGTGGGCGAGTTCGCCCACAATGCTAGCGACATGTTATCATCAAGAAAGCATGTCATCAATGATCCAGATTCGCAACGTGCCCGATGAGTTGCATCGCGAATTGAAGGTGCGCGCCGCGCGCACCGGCATGACGCTTTCCGACTATCTACTTGCTGAGCTGCGCGCTCTGGCGGTACGACCCACGATGCGAGAGTGGCTTGCGCACAGCGAGTCGTGGGAGTCGGTTGAGGTCGATCGGTCGCCGGCCGCTGTGCTTGCCGACGAGCGTGATCGCAACGCGGCGTGATCGTCGCAGATGCGAGCGTGATCGCAGAGCTGCTGCTCGCACGGCCTGCGGCCAGGGAGATCCGCGCGGCATTGTCGCCTCATCCTGAGCTGCATGTTCCTGAGCACTTCCACGTCGAGCTACTGTCGGTGTTGCGCCGCTATGCGATTCGCGGAGAGCTGGGCCGGCGTCGAGCCGCGGAGGCGCTTGCGGCGCTGATCGATCTGCGCGCGGTGAGATATCCCGTGATTGAGCTCGCCGATGCAATATGGGATCTGCGCTCTGAGCTGACCGCCTATGACGCCGCCTACCTGGCGCTCGCGCGGCGACTGGACATTGGACTGATCACGCTCGACAAGGGGCTCGCGACGGTGGCCGCGAAAGAGGGGCGTCTTGTGTTTCTCGGAGAGGTCTGTGGTTAGACGCTCGGCAGACGAAGAGCAAGCATGGCAGGAGGTTCGCCGCGTGGTCTTGGAGCGCGACGGGTGGACTTGCACAGAGTGCCACGAGCGGTCACCTTCCCGTGAGCTGGACGTCCATCATCTGATCCCGCGGGCGGCTGGCGGGCCCGATAGCGCGAGCAATTGCGTGACTCTCTGCGACGGCTGTCATGCGGGGCGTCATCTCAACCTCCAGGTCTCCTTGGCTCGGCGCACGATCGAACGGTGGGCGTTGGCTCTCGCGCGGTTTCTCGATCGTGGCCGCGAGCTTCCAGAAGAGTCCCGCGCACTCAGTGCGGGACTGCATCTGTTTGGCGTGACGCGCTTTCGCGATGGCCAGATGGACGCGGTCCTCGGTGCGCTGCGAGGTGAATCCCTGCTGGTGATCCGCCCGACCGGGGGCGGCAAGAGCCTGTGCTTCCAGTTGCCCGCGATCCTCAAGGGTCAGCCCACGACCTTCGTTCTCTCACCGCTGAAGACGCTGATGGTTGATCAGATCGACGGGCTACATCACCGCAAGCTGCTGGCGACGTTCATCAACTCCGATATCGGGCAACGCGAGAAGCAGGCGCGCTACGACCTGCTCGAGCGGGGGGCTTGGACGCTGCTGTATATGGCCCCCGAGCGCTTCGGTGACCGAGTCAAGCCGCAAGAGGTCGCGTGGCTCAGCAGGCACCGGCCGTCCTTCCTCGTGGTCGACGAGGCGCATTTGATCGATCGCTGGGGGGCGGACTTCAGGATCGACTACAGCCGCATTGCAGAGATCAGGCGTATGCTCGGCAATCCGCCCGTAATCGCCTGCACGGCGACCGCCGGCGTGGAGACTCAGCGGCGTATCCTCGATTCGTTGGACGTTCCCGATGCACGTGTGCTGGTTTCGGGCGTCGATCGTCCGAATATCGCCTTGGTGCGCCTGCATGAGCCAAACGCTCGAAGCCGTGCCCAGATAGTCACGGCTCTGCTGGCAAAAATCTCAGGTCGGGCGATGATCTTCGTACCCACCAAGAAAGAGGGGGTGAAGGTCCAGGCAGCGATGGCGTCAATGGGCTGTGAGCTGCCGTTGTTCCACAGCAAGCTGGACGGGCTCGAGCGCGACGATATCCAGGCACGCTTCAGCGGCCGGATTGATCCGCCGATCAATGCCATCGTCACTACGAGCGCTTTCTCGATGGGTGTCGACATACCGGATGTTCGGCTCGTCGTGCACTGGCAGCACCCCGCCTCCGTCGAGGACTACCTGCAGGAGTTCGGGCGTGCCGGACGCGATGGCAAGCCCGCTCTCGCACTGCTCTTTACCGCGGGCGAGCGAGATACGGGTCTGCTGAAATACATGGCGGAGAAGACTGCCGAAGAGGCCGAGGCGAGCGGCAGACGTAGCTCGGCGGACGTGCGGGCGACCCTCGCCGGACGAGAGCGTCGCATTCGCGAAATGCAGCGGCTGAGTGAGAACGATCGCTGCTTTCGAGCCGCGCTTCTCGACGTCCTTGAGGGTCCTCGCCGCAGGCGGCGACGATCACCGGCGCGATGGCTGCTCGATCTCGTGTTCTCCAGTCGCGTCCGAGTCGAGGGCGCCGGCGCTTGCTGTGATCATTGCCATCCTGAGCTTGGTCAGCGGATTCGCGCCGGCGCCTACGTCCCCGGCGACAAGCTTGATCGTTGGTGGAGTATTGGCTGGCGCAGATTGTGGAGGCGACTGTGGGTTTCCCTCGCCTTTCTATTGGCGTTGGCCGTGGTGTGGGGCACCTTTCTCGCTCAGCACAGAGCAGCATCTCCAGAGCCGGTGGCGAATCTGTATCTCGCCTACGTCACGAGCCACTATCCGGGGCAAAGCTTCACGAGGCCGCGAGTACGTGCGTATAGAGGTTACGACCTTGCCTGCGCCAGCCGACGCTTTCGTGGCTCATCCATGCTTTGCCTGCTCATCCGCACAGATCATGGTGGGATCCGCGCGGTGAGCGGCACCTATCGACGCGACCACGGTCGCCACTTCGCCTGCACCGGAGCCGCGCAGCGCCTACGGATCTGTTGACGCGGTTTGGCTCGTCGACCTGCCCGATGATGGCTATCGTGATCCAGCCATCGACGAGATCTGGCTCACCTCGCGTGGGCCAGGGGCGATCCCTTGGGTTCCCACCGACTCGTCCTTGGTGACGCGCTGAGCCGCGATCTCCACGTCCCAGTACTCTGCCAAACGAGCGATAGCCTCTTTGCTAGCTGGCGAGATGCGTCCGGGGCCTTGCACGACCATCCGTTGCAGACCAGGATTGCCAAACTCGCTCCCGGCGTCGAGCATCGAACCACATAAGACTTGGCTCTAGAAAGGGCTGATCCACCATCATCACGACGAACCAGTTCAAGAAGGTGTGCAGAACGTATTAGGCGCCTCGATCGGCTCGGGAGGCACACGTCAGTGCTCGTTGGCAAGCTCCGCAAGTAGGGCCTGGGGAGTGATGATGCGCATACCGCGATGCTCTCGGACGGGAAGCATGTGCCGACGATCGCCCGACACGATGATGTGCACATCTGCGCTCATACCGCAGGCCAGGATCACGTCGTCGTCGGGGTCCCCTGTGATTGCCTCGACCTGATCCGTCGGGGAGTCAATGCGCGCAACTGCAATATCCAGTAGGAGCGCCGTAATCTCACGAACTCGATCGGGCTTGAAGCCGAGCTTCACGGTCAATACCCGCTCGAGCTCGTCGAGGACCGGATCGGCCAGCACGAGCTCGATGCGCCCTTCGATCGATGACTCGATCACACGGCTCGGCGGGCCGCCGGCGATGAACGCCGACACAAGTACGTTCGTGTCGCAGAGTGCGCGTAGGGTCACGCGCGCGTTGCACGCAGATCGTCTACTAGTCCTTCGACATCTTCGGGTGCGAGTCCTAGAGTCTCGGCCCGGCCGCGTCCGTGCAGCTGCAGAGCAGCGAATCGTTCGTGCTGTACATGGCGCCGCAGCGCGTCGCGCACGACTTCGCTCTTTGTCTTTCCTGTCGCGCGGGCAAGGGCTTCAGCCTCTACAGCGAGATCGTCTGGGACGGATATCGAGAGAAGACGAGACATATGCGATCATCATATCATCGAGAGAGGAAGCCCAAGGGCAAGCTACGATCCACGCACCGAATTACTACCCCTCAGGGGTGAGCCCGCCGCGTGAGATCCGGGCGAAGGCGTGCCCGCCGGACCGGTGCTACGGTCGCGGCCTTGGCCGAGGACGATCTTCAGCTTCCGCAGTGGTGGTCGACAGCCGGCGTCAGCTCCGTGCTGAGGCCATCACGAGCAGTTGTCCCTGTGCTGGGGGCAGGAATCAGCCGAGGGTCTGGGCTTCCGGACGCGGCGCAGCTAGCCAAGTGGCTTCCTCACCACGCGCAGATGATTGATTCGCCGCCGGACGACGCGAGCCTCTTTTCGGTGGTGGACGCCGTCGATCCGGACAAGACATCAGCGGGCGAGCTGCAACGCATGGTCGCCGACCATGTCGCGAGCTTTCCGCTGCAGCCCACGCCGTTCATCAACGAGCTGGTCCGGATCCCGTCTCGCTTCATCATCACCCTGAACTACGATGATGTGATCGGTTTGCGGCCGAACGGCAGGGCCTTAGAGTACGCCGTCTCAGTACCTTGAACCCTGTCGAGCTGGCGGAGGCGCACCGCCGCTTGACCGACAAGGCGGGCGGCCCTCCGCCTGAGCTGACCGTCTTTCATCTCCACGGACAGGCACGGACTCCAGACACCGTCGTGCTCGATTCCGCGTCATACAATCGGCTTATACGGCTGCGCGAGATCGACGAGATCGTGTTCTCTCTTTCGCACTTCCACGCTCTAGCGTTCGTTGGAACTAGGCTCGACGAGAATTATCTCCTTACCAAGCTGCAGGAACAGCTCAATCCGCCGTTTCACATGGTGTTCTGTCGCGAGGACGAGGTCACAGCGCTGACAACCGAGCGGGCCGCACTCTCGATGCGTCAGCATCTCAAGGTTGTGGGCTATCCCGACCACGTCGATCTCATCGTGCTACCGCTCTGGCTGAACGTCCCGCCGCCGCCCCGCGAGGCAACAACACCAGCAAGCGCGCTCGATCCCGCTACTACACCTGACCCAGCCGAGTACATAGCCTCGGAGTTCCACGCGGAACTGACGAGAGTTGTGGTTACGGAGTCGGACATTCTCGCCGGGCAGCGCACCGTTGTAGTCGGCGTAGCAGGGACAGGAAAGACGCACCTGCTCAGCTGGCTAGCCGCAGAGAGCGATACCGAGAGACCTGCCGTCCGAGTCAGGCTCGCCGATGTCCCGATGGGCTCAGGACGACCCGAGGCCATATTGAAGGCTTGGGCCCTGCGGGCTCGCGCTGATGGCGGTCAGCCGACTGTCGATATCGGCGCCGCGGCGCTCCAAGAGGACCGGCTGCACTTCCTGCTCGACGGCCTTGACGAAGTCACGAACGAGCTACAGGACAAAGCAGCGACGCTGATAGCGCAAGTTGCTGAGCGCTTTCCGCAGCACGCGTTCACGGTCACGAGTCGGCCTCTCCCGGCACTCACGGCGCTCGGCTACGGTGACACTGCCGGGGCGACTCCGTGGCGCTTCGTCAATCTTGCTCCTGGCGCAACCTGGCAGCAGCGTTACCTTGCTGACACTGGGCTTACGCTCTCCCAGCTACAGGAAGTGATGCCGGCTCTGACGGACATGCGTGAGCTGTTGCACATTCCCTTCTTCCTCACACGCACCATCGAACTGTTCAGGGGTGGACAACTAGCAGGGCTGCGCGATGTTGGAGAGCTACTCGAGCGGCTCATCGACTTCGCCCTGTCGCGCGAGGAGGAGTTGCTGCCCCTTGTCGCGATTGAAGACGCCCGGGCTTGGCTTCGACGCGTCGCGTTGGCTGCCGCGATAGCCGGACGACGCACGCTCACATTTGAGCAGCTTCAGAGAGTCCCTGTAGACGGGGAAACCGTCGGTGGCCTGGCTGCCCTGATCCATCAGCTGCAGCTTCGTTTGCTCCTGGCAGAAGATGACGGGCACGTTCGCTTTGCACACCGCCTCCTGGCAGACGAGCTTGTCGCAGAGGCACTTTCGTCGGTAGAGCCGTCCGATGCGCTCCTCGACGCACTTGTGCCCGTTGTTGACGAGCAGCTCACGGGAGTCCGCGACGACCTCTTTATCGCCGTCAGTCTTCTGTGTCTACGCTCGACGACCTGGCGGGAAGCGGTCGCTCGTCGCGACCCGTTTGCCGCCGCGCGCTCGACTCCATCAGATGCTGTCCCAGTCAAGCGCGCGCGCGCTGTCGACTTGCTCTGGGACACCTACAGTGACTGGGGCATCTGGGCGTGGGATTGATCGGCCCCAGACCTCGTAGAGGACACTGAGGTGATCGCGCGATTGCTACGCAACGACTCTGACGGCAGCCAGGTGGCGATGCTCCGAGACCACTTGCGGCATGGAAGCGAGACAGAGCAAGGCAACGCAGTCCGCATCCTTGCGCGGGTCAGGCCGGCTGGATTCACCGAGGATCTACGCGTGGTGCTCCGCGATCCCGACCGCAATGGCGTCGTCATACGCCAAGCCGCCGTTGCGGCCGCCGACCTGAACCTGACGGATCTCATCGACGACATTGTTGACGCGATGCTCAAAACCTCCGACTCCTTGATCCACCAAGACTGCTCGATCGCGCTCGAGACCCTAACGCCCGACGGCCACCTGCTCGAGGTGTCCAAGCGGCTGATAGCGGCTCGAGGTACCGGGGTCTTCGCGGCGGATCACGATTCCGTACGTCCCGGCCACTAGTACGGCTCGGAAGCTGCCGTTCTCATCGACCCACGCGGACGGAGGGGTCCATCCGCCGGACGACGTCAGCATGACCTGCGCTCCACCTGCGGGGATACCCAGAGAATTGGTGACCGTGCCGGCGAGTGTGCCCTCCCCTGGTCTCGGTGGACCGCTGAGGTTGGTCGTTAGTGAAGCCTGTTCGCCCTCGCGCACCGTGAAGGACTGAGTCGCCTGGGTTTCATGCAAGCCAATATCGCTTACCACGAATATGGCGGTGTATGTGCCGGGCGTCAGTGAATTGTAGGTCCAGTGGCCGGACGAATCAGTAAGTGCCTCTTTTGTCATGTACACGCCGACGGGGGGAGGGCTTGGCGAGATGTATACCTCCACGCCGGCGCCGGGAGAACCACCTGGATAGCTCACTATCCCGCCGACCGAACCGTCCGCCCAAGCTGCGGAAGCCACGGGCCATCCCGCTAGCAGCAGCACTGCTGCTGACATCGCTATCGCGATGCAAGCGCGCGCGTTGCCGGATGACGCCGAGCAGCTGTCGGCCACGCTCGCACGAGTGGCAGGCGCTTCCGAATCGTCTCGTGAGCCTGCTGGTCTAGGAACGTGGTCTTGTCGGGGGAAAGTGCAGAGCGCAATCTCAACCATGCCACCAGTCATCTCACCGATCGCGGGTACGATTGCAAGCGAAGCATCAAGGACGAATCGCAGGATGCTGATTCCGGCCAAGGGTGCCGCGAAGAAGACTACGAGCGACATGGGTATGCTTGCGCGCATAGTAATGAAATCCTACTGTACAGAACTCTGAACAATCTGATCGTGACTCAGGATCTGTGCGCCGTGTGTGCCGTATCGAGCGATGACCTCTCCACCGCCTGCCCTGTGGACACGGAGATCCTCTCACTCGACCCGCGCACCCTGGGGGACGTGTCCGACAGTGTGCTCGCTCTCGCTCGGCGCCTGGGGGGTGGAGGATCGTGGGCACGAGATCGTGGGGGAGATGTGGGGGACGATCGAGCGAGCCGTGGCTGGCGCCGAACGACCCCGGGTGTTCTTCGCCGAATGGATCGAGCCCCCGTACTGTGGCGGGCACTGGATCCCGGAGATGATCGAGCGCGCCGGGGGCACGTGCCTGCTGGGGCGCGCGGGCGAGCCCTTACGCCGGGTGAGCTGGCGGGCGGTGCTGGAGCTTGCGCCCGACCTCGTCGTAATCTCGCCCTGTGGCTTTCACGCGCAGGAAGCGGCCGCGCGCGCGGCTGACCTCGACCTGCGGCTGCCATGCCGGGTGGTGGCGGTCGACGCCGACAGCTTCTACTCGCGCCCGGCGCCGCGGCTCGCCGATGGGCTGTGCCAGCTGGCTCACCTCATGTACCCCGACGCGGGCTGGCTGGCGATCGAGCTGAAAGCTCAATAGCCGGACTGCATCTGATTCGGCCTCAGTAGCGCTCGCAGGGTCTGACTTACCGCTATCGTGATTCAGCCGCGGGACGGCCCCAGCTGCGCGAAATCCATCTTCAGTTTGGCTCTAGAAAGGGCTGATCCACCATCATCACGACGAACCAGTTCAAGAACGGCAACCACATCGAGGTAGACGGCACGATCTTCAAGATCGTGGAGTTCCAGCACGTGAAGCCCGGGCAAGGGCGGGGCGTTCGTGCGCACGAAGCTGCGCCGGGCCTCGGATGGGAACGTGATCGACAAGACGTTCAGGGCGGGGGAGAAGTTCAGGCCGGTGCGCACGGAGGCGCGGCGGATGCAGTTCCTGTACGCAGACGGGACGGACGCGCACTTCATGGACACGGAGTCCTTCGAGCAGATCGCGGTACCGGAGAGAACGCTGGCGGAGGCGCTGCGCTGGACCAAGCCGAGCAGCGAGGTGGATGTGCTGTTCATCGACGACGAGCCCTGCGGACGTGCAGTTGCCGAGCGCGGTGGACCTGGAGGTGACGCAGACCGACCCGGGCCTGCGCGGCGATACGGCTTCCGGCGGGGGGACGAAGCCGGCGACGCTGGAGACGGGCGCGAGCATTCAGGTGCCGCTGTTCGTGGACGTGGGCGAGCGCATCAGGGTGGATACGCGCTCGGGCGAATACGTCTCGCGCGCGTAGATGCGCCGCACGAGCAGCGCCGGGCGGCGGTGGTGGCGCTCTACCAGCACGATCTGACGGGGCAGGTCGCTGGGGGAGACGCTGGGGCCGACGCCTCGCCGATGACGCTGGCGCTGGCGCACGCGGCGGCCGATCGCGGCGATGAGCTCGACGCGGTGCTCGACAGGCACGCGCACGGCTGGTCGGTGCAGCGGATTCAGCCGCTGGAGCGCATCATCATGCGGGTGGCGCTGATCGAGATCCTGCACCCGGATGTGGCGCCGGCGGACGAGCCGATCCCGCCGGAGGGGGCGATCGACGAGGCGGTGGAGAGCGCGAAGGTGTTCTGCGGCGCGGATGCGCCGGGGTTCGTGAACGGGGTGCTGGCGGCGGTGTTGCGGGAAGTGCGCGAGAATGCGCCGGAGATGCCGGAGAACGCGCCGAGGGAGAGCCCGAGATGAACGATGCGGAGCAGCTGGTGGACGAGCGCCTGGACGACCTGATCTCGAAGCTGGAGCGCGCGGCCGAGCAGTTGCGCTCGGGCGAGCTGAGCGCGGATGCGGCGGCGACGCTGGTGGAGGACTGCGCGGGCGCTGGCGGGGGAGGCGGCGGCAGAGTTGGAGCGACGCTCGCGCGCGGAGGTCTCGACGGTCGCGCCCGGCCAGGACTCGTTGCTGTAGCGGTGTGACGGCCGAGGTGAGGGCAGTGCGTCCGGAGCAGTCCGATCGTCCGGAGGCCGAGCGCCCGGTTGAGGGTTCGTCCTCGATGTCCTCGTCGGGGGCCGCGGGGAGCGGCTATCCGGAGCATCTGCGCATGGAGGTGGAGCGCTACCTGGAGGGGATGCGCTTCTCGCGCGGAGCCGCTGACGGCGGGGTTGGAGGAGGCGATGCGCTACTCGCTGCTGGCGGGCGGCAAGCGCATCCGGCCGGTGCTGGCGCTGGCGACGGCGCGGGCGGTGGGGCTGGCCCAGCACGAGGCGATGCCGCTGGCGGGGGCGATCGAGCTGATCCACACCTATTCGCTGATCCACGACGATCTGCCGGCGATGGACGACGACGCGCTGCGCCGCGGGATGCCGACGTGCCATGTGAAGTACGGCGAGGACGTGGCGATCCTCGCGGGGGACGGGCTGTATGCGGAGGCGTTCCGGCATCTGCTCTCCGAGCGGCGCTCGCCGCCGGAGCGGGTGCTGGCGGCGGCCGCGGAGCTGGCGGGGGCGACGGGCGTGGACGGGATGGTGGGCGGGCAGTACGCGGACGTGAGATCCGGAGACGCCGGACGGGCCGGAGGCGCTGCGCCGGGTGCACGAGCTGAAGACGGGCCGGCTGATCGACGCGTCGGTCGTGTGCGTACTGTTGTTGGGTGGAATCGACGGACCTGCGACAATGTGGTATCGCCGGTTCGCGGCCGAGCTGGGCGTGCTGTTTCAGATCGTCGACGACATCCTCGACGTGACCGGCACGGACGATGCGCTCGGCAAGCCGCGGGGCAGCGACGAGCGGCACGGCAAGCGGACATACGTGAGCGAGTTCGGCATGGAACGGGCAAGAGGGCTGGCGGCGGAGTCGCATGGGACGGCGAGGGAAGCGCTCGCGAAGGCGGCGACGGCAGGGCCGGGGGAGCCGAGTGCCGCGGCGGAGCTCGAGCAGATAGCTGATTTCATCTACACGCGCACCTCATGACGAAGACGCCACTGCTCGACACGATCCACGGACCGGAGGACCTGAAAGGGCTTTCCGACGCGCAGTTGAGCGAGCTGGCGCAGGAGGTGCGCACGCAGATCATCGACACGGTCGGGGAGATCGGCGGGCCATTTCGGCGCGAACCTCGGCACGTGTGAGCTGGCGGTGGCGCTGCACTCGCTGCTGGAATCGCCGCGGGACAAGATCCTGTGGGACGTCGGCCATCAGGCCTATCCGCACAAGATCCTCACGGGCCGGCGGAGCGGCTGGCGACGATCCGCCAGTACGGCGGGCTGGCGCCGTTCTGCTCGATCGAGGAGTCCGAGCACGACATCATGGGCGCGGGGCACGCATCGACCTCGATCGGGTACGCGGTGGGGATCAAGGAGGGGATGCGCCGGCTCGATGGCGAGGGCGCTGACGGCAAGGTCGTGGCGGTGATCGGCGACGGCGCGATGACCGGCGGCGTGGCGTTCGAGGCGATCGGCCAGGCGGGCGGGCTGGGGACGCCGATGGTGGTGGTGCTGAACGACAACGGCATGTCGATCGCGCCGAACGTGGGGGCGCTGTCGCGGTACTTCAACCGGGTGCGGCTGAACCCGAAGCTGTGGCACGCGCGCTCGGGCGTGGAGGGCGGTTTGGCGAAGCTGCCGGGGGGAATCGGCTCGGCGTTCGAGCGACTGGGGCCGCAGCTGAAGGAGTCGATCAAGGCGTTCTGGGCGCCGGGATTGTGGTGGGAGGAGCTCGACTGGGCCTACATGGGCGTGATCGACGGGCATGACGTGCGCGCGCTCCGGGAGGCGCTGCGCGAGGCGCTGGCGGCGGAGCGCCCGGTGGTGGTGCACATCGCGACGGTCAAGGGCAAGGGCTTTGCGCCCGCCGAGGAGGGCGGCCTGGAGGGGATGGAGCGCTGGCACGCGGCCAAGCCGAACTCGATCGCCAACGGCGCCCCCGCGCCGAGCATGCCGGCGGCCGCGACGGGGAAGCCGGCGAAGGCGAGCCCGCCGCAGTACACGCAGGTGTTCGGAGAGGCGCTGGTGCGCGAGTGCGAGCGCGACGAGCGCGTGGTGGGGATCACGGCGGCGATGAACTCGGGGACGGGGCTGAACATCCTGCAGAAGGCGATGCCGGAGCGCTATTTCGACGTGGGCATCGCCGAGCAGCAGGCGATCCTGTTCGCGGCGGGGCTGGCGCTGGAGGGCGTGAAGCCGGTGGCGGCGATCTATTCGACGTTCTTGCAGCGCGCGTATGACCAGATCGTGCACGACGTGTGCTTGCAGCGGCTGAACGTGGTGTTCGCGATGGACCGCGCGGGGCTGGTGGGCGACGACGGGCCGACGCATCACGGGGCGTTCGACATCGCCTACCTGCGCTGCCTGCCGAACATCGTGCTGATGGCGCCGCGCGACGAGGCGATGCTCGTGCACATGCTGCGCACGGCGCTGAGCTACGACGACGGGCCGATCGCGCTGCGCTACCCGCGCGGGGAGGGCGTGGGCGTGGAGCTGCCGGCCGAGCCGCGCGCGATGCGGATCGGCACGGGCGAGATCCTGCGCGAGGGCGGAGCGGGCGCGAGCGATCGGTCGCAGGGTGGCGCTGATCGGCTACGGCAGCGGCGTCGGCAAGGCGCTGGAGGCGGCGCGAGAGCTGAGCGCGCAGCGGGATCGCGGCGACGGTCGCCGATGCGCGCTTTGCGAAGCCGATCGACGCGGGCCTGATGGCGCAGCTGGCGGCCGAGCACGATCTGCTGGTGACGGTCGAGGAGGGCGTGCTCGCGGGCGGGTTCGGCAGCGCGGTGTGGGAGACCCTGAACGAGACGGGCGCGAGCCCGCGCATCCTGCGCGTGGGCCTGCCCGACCGCTACGTGACGCACGGCAAGCCGGCGCTGCTGCACGAGGAGGTCGGCTACACGGGAACGCGCATCGCTGAGCGCGTAAGGGCGGCGATCCTCGAGCGCGACTCCGCGACGATCAGCGCCTGAGCTAAACGCCGATCGCTGATCGGCGGGCGGGCCTTGAGGGGAGACCCGGGAGCCGGGTTGCTCGCGAACAACGCAGTAGGCGCCGGTCACCGCAGCGGTGGCATGGTTGGGAGCGCTGAAGCGGCGATCCCGAGCACCCGGTACGCAACGGTTGCGCCGTGTGCTGTACATGACGCGGCTTTCGTTGGGCACGGCGCGGCTTCGCCCGCGAGGCCTCGTGCGCGGTGGGCTGCTTAAATGAAACGACCCGCTGGGGAGGCGGGCCGTTTCGGGGAGGAGGGATGCTGCTGTACTTCGGGTCGATCACTATGTTGCCCGCTGAGCAGGAAACTATGTGTGACATGGCCCACACATATACCCTCGGACCAGGGAGACGGCTGTCTGCGGCCCCTAGCCCTTATTCGTGAAGAATCTTCACAAGATCGTTCCACATGCCGGAACGCAAATCTTGCGTCGGGTAGTCAATAGAGACGGGAGGGAATCGGACCCCTCCCGCCCTTTGATAGCGGCGGTGGCGAAACTGGCAAACGCAGCCGATTACCAATCGGCGTCCTACATGGGATTGCGGGTTCGAGTCCCGCCCGCCGCAATGACAGCCTACGACCGGAGACTATCTGACCGCGCTCTTCTTCTTGATCGGCCCATATTTCTTGCGAGCCCGCCTTTCGCACATCCGGCGCTTGCTCTTCTTCCGATCCTTTCGACACGCCTTCAATGCCTTGGAGAGCTTCTGTGCCCGCGTCAACGGCTTGGGTCTGGATGACGCGCCCATGGGTTTAGCAGGCACGGATGGAGCAAGCGGCATCGCAGCAGGGAATGTGTAGCTGCCGCTGCCAATCAGCCGCACGCCCGCTTCGGGTGTGTCTTCAATGTCCACATAGAGACATAGCGTGTAGCTGCCAGTAGCTTCGGGGAAGTCAAGCACTGTGTATTCCGGGATGATCGTGAAGTTCGCTTCACGAACGGCGCTGGACCCGATATAGCTATGGGGAGCGAAGGTCGCCGGGCATGATGTTCCCGGGAGTGCTGTCACGGCCCACCACCAGCGCCAGCCGGGAGGTCCAGAATACTGCTCTCTCACTTCGACATGGGCGTTCATCCATCCCGGCACTTCGAGGATGTTGGGAGCGTGGCTTGTGACCGTGATGCTTCCTGCTGGTGATGGGTAGACATAGGGAGCTTCGGCCAGTAGTCCTTCGCCTGCCCCGAAGCCGTATGCGTACAGACAGATGTCCCAAGCACCTATGTGGTCCCGATGTTGCGCGAGATTGGTCGAGAAGCTGGCTTCGGTGCCCGTCTCTTCGCCCGATACGGCCACGATGTTGTTTGGGTCGGGGCTAGCGCAGTGGTCGCTCACCGGGTCTGTGTATGCGTCTGCGTACCACGTGTACCAGTTACAGAGGCCGATGCCACCCTGTTCGCATTCCTTCGGGGGAGCTACGACGTGGAAGGTCGCCCCGGACCCGCTGATTTCAATGGTCCCGTGAGCCCCTTCGGCGTGAGCGACTGACGACAGGAGGGCCAGCGCCGCGAGCATCAGCGGAAGAACCAATATGTGGGCTTTCATGGCGCGGGATCGTAGCAGACCAATCCGCTCCCTACCAAGTCGCTCTGGACCGTCTGGCATCCAGCGTCGAGCATGGACGGATGGCTCATCTCGATCAGGACCCGCACGCCGCGAGCGTCGCCTTCGGGTCGCGGTTGCGCCAGTTGCGCGCGGAGCGGGGCATCTCTCAGGACGACCTCGCCCGCGAGACAGACGTGCATCCCACGGCTATAGGGCGTCTGGAGCGCGGCTCACGAGAGCCCCGGCTGACGACCATCCTGCGTATCGCCCGTGGCCTAGATGTGGAGCCCGGAAAGCTGCTGGACGAGCTAGACGGAGCCTGAGGGGGTCTTGACACGACATGTCAAGAGGGGGTCTGTGATAGACCGCCTATGTCCATGGACACCCGCGTTCCCCGGAGGCGCTTGAGCCGCAATCCAGCGGTATCAGCTAACCTCCGGGGGACGCCCCGCTTCCCATTGAATCAGGCGGAGTCCTCGTCCACAATGGGTGCAGACAGCCGTCTCCCTGGTCCGAGGGTATATGTGTGACATGGCCCACACATGGGCAACCTCTGTATAAGCGCCCGTGTTCTGGGGGGGCCGCGTCACCGCCGGGAGCGGTGTTGCAGACAACGCTCACCACGTATCGACGAACGGGCGGGTCTTGCCCTTGCGATCTCGCCATGACGCGTCGGTGTCGGCGAACAGGGTTGCGATCCAGCGACGTGAGTCGGCTGGGTCGATGACATCGTCGATCTCGCCGTAGGCGGCCATATTGATGCCGCGGCCGTGCTCGTATGCGGCGGCTACCGTTGTTTGGAAGATGCGCTCGCGCTCTGCCTCGTCCTCGATCGCTTCGAGCTCTCGGCGCATGCCCAAGCGCACCGCTCCCTCCAGGCCCATGCCGCCGAACTCGGACGTGGGCCAGCCGACCGTGAACAGTGGTGCGGTGAAGCCGCCACCGGCCATCGCCTGCGCGCCGAGGCCGTAGCCCTTACGCAGCACGATCGTGCCGGTCGGGACGCTGAGGTTGGCGCCGGTCACGAACATGCGCGCGAAGTGGCGCACCGTCGCCGTGCGCTCTGCTGCCGGGCCGACCATGAAGCCGGGCGTGTCGCACAGGAACAGGATCGGCAGGGAGAAGGCGTCGCACAGCTGCATGAACCGCGCCGCCTTGTCTGCGCCCTCGGCGTCGATTGCGCCGCCCAGATGGGGCGGGCTGTTGGCGATCACGCCCAGCGCACGACCATCTGCTCGCGCGAGCGCCGTGACGATGCCTGCGCCGAAGCCGCGACGCAGCTCCAGCACCGAGTCCTCGTCGAATAGTCCGTCGAGTACCTTGCGCACGTCGTAGATCTGCCTGCGCCGCTCGGGCACCAGCTCGCGCAGCAGCGCCTGGTCGGGGACGCGAACCTCGTCGGAGGGCGGGCCGAAGTAGGTGAGGTAGCGCTTCGCCGCCGCGACCGCCGCGCGATCGTCGGCGACGCGCAGATCGACGACGCCGTTTGCGTGCTGCACGTCGATCGGGCCGACCTCGCGCGGCTCGAACGAGCCCAACCCGCCGCCCTCGATCATCGCCGGGCCGCCCATCCCGATGCTCGAGTCCTCCGTCGCGATCACCACGTCACAGCAGCCAAGCAGCGCCGCGTTGCCCGCAAAGCAGTTGCCCGCGGCGATCCCCACCAGCGGCGCCAGCCCGCTCAGGCGCGCGAACAGGTTGAAAGCACGACAGTCAAGGCCCGCCACCATCGGCCAGTCCACATCGCCCGGACGCCCGCCGCCGCCCTCGGCGAACAGCACCACCGGCAGCCGCCGGCGCTCGGCGAGCTCGAACAGACGGTCCTTCTTCGCGTGCCCGCGCATCCCTTGCGTGCCCGCCAGCACCGTGTAGTCGTAGGACATCGCCACGCAACGCATCCCCTCGCACATCCCCTACGCCCGCCACCAGACCGTCCGCGGGCGTGCGCTCGATCAGCTCCTCGCGCGCGCCGCCGCCGCTCCTGGGCAGCAAACACCAGCGGGCGGTACTCCACGAACGTCCCCTCATCCAGCAGTTCTCCGAGGTTCTCCCGCGTCGTGCGCCGGCCCCGCTCGTGACGTTTGGCGACCGCCTCGGAGCGTGCCGCGTCCAGCCCAAGCTCGTGGCGCTCGCGCACAGCACGCACGTCCGCGCGCTCGTCCTCCTCGGTTTCGGCGTGGGGCTCGGAGGGTGACGTCATCGAGGGATCATCGCTCATAGCATTCACCCCGTGTCAGCCAACGAGAGCGAGTCCTCGGCCTCGCAGCGGCGCGAGATCCTCAAGGAGGTCTACGCGCAGACGCAGCAATGCGTGCGCTGCACCGAACTGGCGGCGACGCGCAAAACGGTCGTCTTCGGCGCCGGCAACGCCGACGCGGAGCTGATGTTCGTAGGGGAGGCCCCCGGCGCGAGCGAGGACGAGCAGGGAGTCCCCTTCGTCGGCCGCGCCGGCAAGCTGCTCGAGACGCTGCTCGGCGAGATCGGGATGACGCGCGCGGAGGTGTTCATCGCGAACGTTCTCAAGTGCCGGCCCCCCGCCAACCGCGATCCGCGCCCCGAGGAGATCGCCAACTGCAACGAGTACCTCTACCGCCAGGTCGAGCTGATCCAGCCGACCGTGATCTGCACGCTCGGCAACTTCTCCACCAAGCTCCTGCGCGACGATCCGACCGGCATCACGCGCCTGCACGGTCAGCCCCAGATGCTCACGCTGGGCCGGCGCGCCGTCCGGCTGTACCCGATCTTCCACCCCGCCGCCGCGCTCTACACCCCGCGCATGCTCGAGACCCTGCGCGAGGACTTCGCGCGGCTGCCCGCGCTGCTCGCGCAGGGCGCCCCCGAGCAGCCGGACTGGAGCGCAGCTGCCGGAGATCGACCCGCGCGAGCTCGCCGAGGCTGCGCGCTCGGAGGCACAGGAGGCCGCTCCGGCTGCGCCCGCTCCGGCCTCTCAGCCCGCCGAGGTCGATCAGCTCGGGCTCTTCTGAGGCCCGCGCCGATCTCGCTTGCGGGCCGCAGCGCGATGTTCTGCGATCGCGATTTTCGCAAATTGCGGATTTTCACGATCCTGAAGCGGATCCCCTTTCAACTTGAGACGATGCCGCAAATTCCGCATCAGAACTGCGAATCCGGCTTCATCGGCAGGACAGGCCCCGCGGCACGTCGAAAAAATTTCGTCAGGACCCTAAAGTCGTCCGGTTCCCTTGCCGATAACGGTCCTGTCTCCATCCTCCCTAGCAGTATCGACCGGCCCGCCACCCTCTCCTGCGGGCCGGTCCTCTTTAAGCTCCCGCTTTGCCGACAGCTGCGGTGACCGGCGCCGACTGCGCCATAGGTGGGACTGGCTCTGGGTCTCCCCTCAATAAACCGGACCCGGCCGCGCGACGTTTCCTGTCAGAGTTCCGTCGTGGCCGTCCGCATCGTGCAGAGCGCAGATCCGAGCGAGACCGAAGCTCTCGGTGCTGAGATCGCCGCCGCTCTGAGCCCCGGCGACGTCGTGCTCGTGCATGGCGAGCTGGGCGCCGGCAAGACCACCTTCGTGCGCGGCGCCGCTCGGGCGCTAGGCGTCGCAGATCCCGTCACGAGCCCCACCTTCAGCATCGGCCACCGCTACCGCGGCTCCCGCGTCACCGTTACGCACCTCGACCTCTACCGCCTGCAGGGTCTGCAAGCGGAGGATCCCGAGCTGCTCGAGGACTACTTCGGGCCCGAGCGCATCGCCTTCGTCGAGTGGCCCGAGGCCGGCTCCGATGAGCTCGCGCACGCGCGCGTGCGCGTCACGCTCGCCCACGCCGGCGGCGATCGCAGACGCATCGAGATCGGCGAGCCCGCGACGACGATGCCGATGCCGATTACGCCCCGTTCCGCCGCTGGGGCCGGCACGGACGGCGCGCCGCGATGATCGTCCTCGGGTTCGACACTTCCACGCCCGCGACCGCCATCGCGCTGCGCCTGTCCGACGGCGCAAGCCTGCAGGCGCGTGACGATCCCGCCGCCGGCGAACGCCCAGGTCACGCCACGCGGCTGCTGCCCCTCGCCGCGGACCTCCTCGCGCAGGCCGGCCTGCGCTTCGCCGACGTGCAGCGGATCGCCGTTGGCGTCGGTCCCGGGACCTTCACCGGGCTGCGCATCGGGCTTGCCAGTGCCCGCGGGCTCGCACAGTCACTCGATGCCGAGCTCGTCGGTGTCTCGAGCCTGCAAGCGCTCGCGCTCGCCGCCGCCGACGACCCTGTGCGCGCGGGCGCGGCTGCCGGCGTGCTCGCGTTGATCGACGCCCGTCGCGGCGAGGCGTTCGCCGCCGCCTACGCCGCTGCACAGGAGCCGCTCGGCGACCGCCCCTCGAGCCCTCCAGCCGACCTGCCCCCGATCGAGCCGAACTTGCCGACCGAGCTGGCCCCGCCTCGCGCCCTCGCGCCCGAACGCTTCCACGAGATCCTCGATGAGGTCGCCGCGGACGGCGTCGAAATCGCGAATTGGCTCGCGCTCGGCAACGGCGCGACGCTCTACCGCGACGCCCTCCAAACGCTCAGCATCACCGTTCCCGTCGACGACTCTCCGCTTCACCGCATCAGCGGCGAGGCGATCTGCACGCTCGGCGCGAGCGGCGTCGCGCAGGATCTCGACACGGTCCTCCCCGACTACCGCCGCCGGCCAGACGCCGAGCTCACGCTCGAACGCGCGGCCGGCGCGGGAGCGCGCGCATGAGCTCCACCCGGACGGCCGAGTCGGGCGTCGACTCTCCCCGTGAGATCGAGATCAGGCGCCTGCTTTACCCCGACCTGCCGCAAGTGATCGCGATCGAGCGCCGCGTCTTCCCCACACCCTGGTCGCTGGCGATGTTCGTGCTCGAGCTCTCCAAGCAATCCGGCATCTGTCTCGCCGCCACCACCTCCGCCGCACCCGGCGAGCGCCGCTGATCGGGTACCTGTCTGCTCGCGATATGAGACCGTCTGGCACATCATGAACATCGCCGTCGACACCGCCCACCAGGGTCGCGGCGTCGCCTCGGCGCTGCTCGCCGAGCTGTACCGGCGTGTCGACGACGACGTCGCCCGCTACACGCTCGAGGTGCGCCGCTCCAACCGTCTCGCGATCGGGCTCTACGAACGCGAGGGCTTTCGCGCCGCCGGCCTGCGCCGCCGCTACTACCAGGACAACGGCGAGGACGCGCTCGTGATGTGGCGCACCCCGGCAACGCTCGAAGGGCGTCTCGACGACGTCCCCAACCCCGGACCCGTGTGAGGCGCCGTGAGCGACTGTCCTGTCGCGAGCGAGACTCCGCGCCCGGCGCCGTCGCGCGCGGGGCGCCGTGCTCGACACGGCCGTGCCCGGCGCCCCCGTACAGGGACCGATCCTCGCGCTGGAGAGCAGCTGCGACGACACCTGCGCCGCCATCCTCGATGCCCGCGGGCGCGCCTCTCGAACGTCATCTCCTCCCAAGGCGTGCACGACCGCTACGGCGGGGTTGTGCCCGAGATCGCCTCCCGCCACCACCTCGAGCTGGTCAACCTCGTGGTTGCGCAAGCGCTCGCGCAGGCCGGCGTGAGATTCGATGACATCGGCCTCGTCGCGGCCACGCAGGGCCCCGGACTGGTCGGCGCGCTGCTTGTCGGGTTCTCCACCGCCAAGGCCCTCGCGGCCGCTCGCGAGCTGCCGTTCGCTGCCGTCGACCACCTGCAGGGGCACGTCGCCGCCAACTTCGTCCTGCCCGATCCCCTCGACGAGAGGCATCCCGCCGCTGCCGGAGAGGTGTTCGAACCGCCGTTCGTGTGCCTGATCGCCAGCGGCGGTCACACGCTGCTGACGCACGTGACCGCCCACGACGGCTACCGCGTGCTCGGACGTACGCTCGACGACGCCGCCGGCGAGGCCTTCGACAAGGGCGCGCGCATGCTCGGGCTGGGCTACCCCGGCGGCGCCGCGCTGGAACGGCTGGCCGACGGGGGAGACCCCCACGCCTACTCGTTCCCCGGCTCCGCCGCCGAGCGCGCGCGGGGCGGCAAGGGCGTCGGCAGGCAGGCGTTCGAGCAGAGCCTCGACTTCTCCTTCGCCGGGCTGAAGACCGCCCTGCTCTATCGCCTGCGCGAGCTCTCCGCGGCCGAGATTCAGCGACGCGCAGCCGATCTAGCGGCCTCCTACCAGGCGGCGATCGTCGACAGCCTGATCGAGCGCGCGAGCGGGGACTGCGAGAGACGGGCCTCGACCGGCTCGCCCTCGGCGGCGGCGTCGCCGCCAACGGCGAGCTGCGCCGGCGCCTCGGCGCGCTCGACGCCGAGTGTCCACGTCCCCGCGCGCGCACTCTGCACCGACAACGCCGCGATGATCGCCTCCGCCGCCCGCTACACGCGCACGTTGCCCTACCCCTACTACCTCGGCCTCGACGCCTACGCAACCGGGGAACGCCCGCCGACCGGGGAACGCCCGCAATGAGCGGCAGGCGCGCTCCCGTACACCCGCCGCCGTCGTTGCAGGGCGAGTGGTGACGGTGTACTCCACGCCGCGACTGCCATCTCTGCGCGCGACGCGCTCGCCGAGCTCGAGCTCTGCGGGGCGAGCTCGGCTTCGAGTTGCGCGAGCGCGACATCACCCACGACGAGGCGCTGCACCGCGCTTATTTCGAGCGAATCCCCGTCATCGCGCTCGATGGCGAAGAGCTGTTCGATTACGTCGTCGATGAGCAGATCCTGCGCGAGCGTCTAGAGTCACGAACATGAGCTATCGCGAGTCCGCCCCGACCACCGCGCCCGCCGCGGCCGGAGCCGAGCGCAATGGCGCAAGCGCCGCCGAGCGGCTCTCGCTGGGGGTCGCCGCGCGCCTCTCGCGCTATCTGCAGGTGCTGACCCAGGCCAAGAAGATGGGCAAGGAGACGATCTCCTCGCAGGAGCTCTCCGACTACACGCACGTCAACTCCACGCAGATCCGCCGCGACCTCTCGGGGTTCGGGAAGTTCGGCAAGCGCGGCGTCGGCTACAACGTCGAGGCGCTCGTCTCGCAGATCCGCAAGATCCTGCGCACCGCCGGACAGCACAACATCGCGCTGATCGGCGCCGGACACCTCGGCAAGGCGATCGCCTCCTCGGACATCTTCGCCGACCACGGCTTTCGCGTAGTCGCGATCTTCGACGTCGATCCCGCCAAGGTCGGCACGCAGCGTTGGCGCTCAGACAGTCAGCCACATCGACGATCTGCGCCAGATGGTCGAGGACGAGGACATCGTCGTCGGCGTCCTCGCGGTTCCCACCGCGGCCGCCCAGCAGCTCGCCGACGAGCTCGTGCAGGCGGGCGTGAAGATCATCTTCAACTACTCCGAGTCGCTGCTCGCGGTGCCCCCCGACGTGACCGTCCACACCTCCAGTCCCGCCGTCGATCTGCTCTACGCGCTCTACTTCTATCTGACCTGAGGCCTCCGGCCTGAGCAGGCGCCTCATCGGCATGACGATCGTCAACCGCACACCCAACGCCCCGACCGCGGACTCGCACTCCTAGAGCGCTGCAAGCAATGACCAGCCTGGATCTAGACGCAGCGGTCGAGACGTTCGCGCGGGCCCCCGATCAGACCGTCGGCGTGGAGGAGGAGTTCTCGATCCTCGACCCGCGCACGCTCGAACTCGCGCAGCGCTTCGAGCAGCTGCGCGATCTCGCCCAGAGCGATCCGATCCTGCACGAGCACATCACCGGCGAGCTGATCTCCTCGGAGATCGAGATCATCTCCGGCGTCGGTGGCGACCTGCACGACGCGCTCGCGCGCCAGCGCGACCGCCGCGGGCGCCTGTTCGCGCTCGCCCAAGACCAGGACGCCGCGCTCGGCGCGACCGGCACCCACCCCTGGGCGGACTATCGCGAGCAGCCGATCATCGACACCGAGCACTACCGCCGCGTCGAGGAGGGGCTCAAGTACGTCGCCTGGCGCAACAACACCTTCAGCCTGCACGTGCATCTGGGCGTGCGCGACATCGACCGGGCGGTTCGCGCCTGCGATCGCCTGCGCCCGGTATTGCCGCTGCTGCTGGCGATCTCCGCCAACTCGCCCTACCTCGACGGGCGCGACAGTGGGCTGCACTCGGCGCGCACCCAGAGCTTCACCAAGAGCTTCCCGCGCTGCGGCGTGCCCGACGCGTTCGGGAGCTGGGCGGCCTACCGCGAGTACATCGAGTTCCTGCGCGCGACCAACTCGATCGTCGAGTTCACCCAGGTGTGGTGGTCGGTCAGGCCGCACTTCAGCTTCGGCACCGTCGAGGTGCGCATCTGCGACGCGCAGGCCACCGCCCAGGAGTCCGACGCGCTCGCCGCGCTGATGGTCGCGTGCATCGCCCAGGCCGTGCGCGACGTCGACGAGGGCGCTCCCCACACCGACCACCCGCCGCGCCTGATCGAGGAGAACATGTGGCGGGCGATCCGCCACGGGCTCGACGGGCGGCTGATCGACCTGGAGCGAGGCGAGGAGTACCCCGCGCGGGCGGCGATCGAACGCCTGCTCGCCTGGACCGCGCCGGTGCGTGCCGAGCTCGGCATCGAGCCGGTCTTTCCCGAGCGCAACGGCGCCCAGCGCCAGCGCGCGCATGATCGAAGCGGGCGCCACCCGCGAGGAGGTGTTCGCCGCCTCGGTCGCGGAGACCAGAAACAGCTACTCACAGGAGGTGACGGTGTGAGCACCGATCCAATGCAGGCGGCGAGCGCCACGGGCGCCGGGGATCTCTCGGGCCAACCCAGCGAGGAGGAGCTGCGCGCCGCCTACGAAGCGGAGATCAGCCGCGTCACCAGCACCGACATGATCCTGCAGTCGGTCGTCTCGCTGCTGAACGTCGGCGGACACCGGCTCGGGCTCTCCGCGCCGGGAGCGCAGGCTGCAGCCGGGGGGACGGGTCTGAGTCGGGATCCCCGCGCGACCTCGAGCAGGTGCGCGACGCGATCGACGGCGTGCGCGCGCTGATGCCGATCCTCGAGCGCCGCGAGCCCGAGAACGTGCGTCCGCTGCGCGATGCGCTCTCGCAGCTGCAGATGGCCTATGCGCGCGAGGCCGGCGGCGCGGCAGGCGCCGGTGCCGGCGCTGCGTCGGCGCAGGGCGCGTCTGGTTCGCCGGGCGCACCGGGTGGCGATCAGCCGGGTACGGATCGTCCTGCGGCGAGCTCGCAGCCGCAGGCGCCCGCGGCAGGGGAGACGTCCGCGGGCCGGGACCCGCGCAATCCAGCGGGAGGCTGTGGGTGCCCGGGCGGTGAGCCGGGCCCATGCTCGAAAGCGCCGCGCGGGCGGCGCAGGCCAGTAGCCGCGCGGCTTTCCGCGGGCCGGCACGATAGACTGCCCGCGCGTTTACGCCGGACGGCGCGCTCGTCGTGTGACGAGTGCGTGTTCGGGCGAGAAATGTGCGCGCGATCCTCGCGCGGCACGCCAATCAGACCGCGGAGGATTAACCGTTGAGCAGCTTTCTGACGAACCATGGGGTCGTCGTCGCCCTTGTATGCGCCGCCTGCGCCGTCATCTACGGCCTGGTCACCACGCGATCCCTGCTCGCGCTCTCGCCGGGCAACGAGAAGATGCAGGGCATCTCCGCTGGCCGTCCAGGAGGGCGCGCGCGCCTACCTCAACCGCCAGTACACGACGATCGCGCTCGTCGGGGTGGTGCTGTTCGTCGCGCTGATCTTCATCCAGAACATCGCCGTCGCCTGCGGCTTCGCGATCGGCGGCATCCTCTCCGGCTCGACCGGCTACATCGGCATGAACGTCTCCGTGCGCGCCAACGCGCGCGTCGCCGAGGCCGCGCGCAGCGGCGTCTCTCCCGGCGCTGAGCGTCGCCTTCCGCGGCGGCGCGATCACCGGCCTGCTGGTCGTCGGGCTCGCGCTGATCGGCGTCGCCGGCTACTACGGCGCGCTCACCTCGATCTTCAACGACAGCCCCAAGACCGCCGTCGACGCGCTGATCGGTCTCGGCTTCGGCGGCTCGCTGATCTCAGTCTTCGCGAGGCTCGGCGGCGGCATCTTCACGAAGGCCGCCGACGTCGGCGCCGACCTCGTCGGCAAGGTCGAGGCGGGCATCCCCGAGGACGATCCGCGCAACCCCGCGACGATCGCCGACAACGTCGGCGACAACGTCGGCGACTGCGCCGGCATGGCGGCCGACCTGTTCGAGACCTACGCGGTCACCGCGATCGCCGTGATGCTGCTCGGCGTGCTCACCTTCCACGAGTCCACGCGCGTCGTGCTCTACCCGCTCGTGATCGGCGGCGTGGCGATCATCGCCTCGATCATCGGCACGTTCGCGGTGCGCACGAAAACCGACAACGTCGAGCGCGCGCTGCTGCAGGGCCTGATCGTCTCCGGCGTGATCGCCGCTGCAGCGTTCGCGCCGATCACCTACTGGCTGATGCGCAACCTCACCTTCAGGGTCGTCGGCAACCTCGTGAACACGCCCAGCTGGACGCACCTCTACCTGTGCTCGCTGATCGGGATCGCCGTCACCGCGCTGCTGTTCGGACTAACCGAATATTACACCTCGACGCGCTTCTCGCCGGTGCAGAAGACCGCCAAGGCGTCTGATGACCGGCCACGCGACGAACATCATCCAGGGCTTCGCCTCCGGCCTGCAGGCCACGGCGCTGCCGGCGATCGTGATCGTGCTCGGAATCCTCGGCTCGTGGAAGCTCGCCGGCGGTGGCATCACCGGCATCTACGGCATCGGCGTCGCGGCAGTGGGCCTGCTCTCGCTGACCGGCCTGATCGTCGCGCTCGACGCGTTCGGGCCGATCACCGACAACGCCGGCGGCATCGCCGAGATGGCCGACCTGCCCGAGGACGTGCGCAAGGTCACCGATCGCCTCGACGCGGTCGGCAACACGACCAAGGCCGTCACCAAGGGTTACGCGATCGGCTCCGCCGTGCTCGCCGCGATCGTGCTGTTCGCCGGCTTCGAGAAAGAACTCGAGTTCAAGGCCGGGCACCTGATCTCCTTCGGCATCAACGAACCCCCGGTGCTGATCGGGCTGATCCTCGGCGGCCTGATGGTGTGCCTGTTCGCCTCGCTCTCGATCGAGGCCGTCGGTCGCGCCGGCGGCGCGGTCGTCGAGGAGGTGCGCCGCCAGTTCCGCGAGCACCCCGGGATCATGGACTACACCGAAGAGCCCGACTACGCCGCCTGCGTGGACATCGTCACGAAGACCGCCCAGCGCGAGATGATCCTGCCCTCGCTGCTGCCGATCCTGCTGACGCTGATCGTCGGGCTGATCGACGAGCAGGCGCTCGGCGGCCTCTTGATCGGCGTGATCGTCGTGGGCTACTTCTTCGCCGTGATGATGACCTCGGGCGGCGGCGCGTGGGACAACGCCAAGAAGCTGATCGAGGACGGCGCCTTCGGCGGCAAGGGCTCCGAAGCCCACGCCGCCTCGGTCACCGGCGACACGGTCGGCGACCCTTCAAGGACACCGCCGGGCCGGCGATCAACCCGATGATCAAGGTCGCGAACATCGTCGCGATCCTGATCATCCCGCTGATCACCTGAGGAATCCACACTGACTCGTCGAAGCTCGGCGTAACCTCAGCGATGAGATGAACGGCAGACAGGCTCATCGCGCGGGCACGCTGCATCGCTCTCCCTGCTGATGGCGCGCCATCGGCGTGGCGCTGATCGTGCAGGCCGTGAGCGGGCAGGGAGGCGTCGTCTCACCGCGACTGCTGCTCGGCGTGCTGTTCATCGCCGCGGGCGCCGGACGCATCTACGTGGAGCACGCGCAGGAGCCGGGGATGAGCATCGCCGGACGGCCACGGAGGAGCGCCAACGCCCGAGGAGGGGGCCCTGGAGCACGCCGCCAGGAGGTCGAGCAGGGCGTCGCCGAGGTCGAGCGCGCGAGCGCCGAGCTGGCGGCCCGCTCGCGCGTGATCGTCAAACGCAGCATCGGCTCGCCGCGGCTGTTCGCGATCGTCTACACCTCGCTGGCGAGCGCGATCTACTTCTCGCTCGGCGCGATCGCCGGACACGCGCTCGGGCTGACCCCGCTCGTGTTCCTGCTCGCGGCGCTGTTCTTCGCGCTGACCGCGCTCACCTACGTCGAGGGCGCCTCGCTGCACCAGGATCGCGGCGGCGCGACCGTGTTCGCGCGCTACGCCTTCAACGAGCTCGTCAGCTTCATCGCCGGCTGGGCGGTGCTGCTCGACTACATCATCCTGATCGCCGTCACGACCTACTCGGCGACGCAGTACCTGCGCGTGTTCTGGCAGTCCGCTGGGCGAGTACGACGAGGCGCTGCTGCTCTCGCTGGCGTTCATCGCGCTCGGTCGTGCTCGCCAACATCCGCGGCTTCGGCGGGCGGCGCGCGCGGCGGATCGGGATGCTCGTGATCGGCGACCTCGCGCTGCAGCTCTTGATCGTCGTGCTCGGGCTGGTGCTGTTCTTCGACCCGCACACGCTCACCGCCCAGATCCATCTCGGCAGCGCGCCGACGTGGTCGAGCTTCGTGTTCGCGCTGACGATCGCCGCGATCGCCTTCACGAGCCTGGAGTCCGCCGCGGGCCTCGCCGGCGAGGTGCGCATCGGCCGCGCGGGCCTGCGCCAGATGGTCGCCAGCGGCGCCGCCACGGTCGTGATCGGCTACGTGGGCATCGCGGTTGTGGCCGATCACGGCGCTGCCGGTGCACAACGGCCACACGGCGCTGGCCGGGCGCTATCTGAACGATCCCGTGATGGGGATCGTCACGCAGATGCACCCGCACTGGCTCGCGCAGGGCCTGCGCTACCTCGTCGGCGGCGCTCGCGACGCTGACGCTCGTCGCGGCCGCCAACTCGGCGATGCTCGGGCTCTCGCGCCTGGCCTACTCGCTCTCGACCAACCGCCAGATCCCCAGCGGTCTCGGGCGCCTGCACCCGACCGCGCTCGACGCCGTACGTGCTGATCGTGCTCGCGGGCGTGATCGCGGCCGGCCTCGCGGCCTCGGAGAACCTCGACTTCCTCGTCGGGCTGTACGCGTTCGGGGCGATGCTCGCGTTCACGATCGCGCACCTCTCGATCTGCAAGCTGCGCTACTCCGAGCCCGAGCGCGACCGCCCCTACAAGGTGCCGCTGTCGATCTCGTTCAGAGGCGGCGAGCTGCCGCTGCCGGCGGCCTTCGGCGCGCTCGTCTCGGCCGCCGGATGGGTGGCGGTGATGTTCGTGCACGAGCCCGCGCGCTACGTCGGCCTCGGCTGGATGGCGATGGGGATCGCGCTGTACGTGGTCTACCGTCGCGCGGACGAAACCTCGCTGCTGCGGCGCGTCACGGTCTCGCCGCAGATGCTGCGCTCCGAGCCGCCGGCCGAACGCGACTACGGCTCGATCCTCGTGCCGCTGCTCGGCACTCGCCTGGACGAGGACATCGTGCAGACCGCCGCGCGGCTGGTCTCGGGCGAGCAGACCGACGAGGCCGCGATCGACACCGCGACGATCGAGGCCGTGTGGATGTTCGTGATCCCGATGTCGCTGCCGCTCGAGGCGCGCCTGCCCGAAGCGCAGGTCAAGCACGCCCGCCAGGCGCTCGCGCGGGCGAAGGTAGTGGGGGAGGAGTACACCGGCGTGCAGGTCGCCACCGCCACCGTCCGCACGCGCCGCGCGGGCTACGCGATCGTCGAGGAGGCGCGCCGCCGCGGCGTGGAGGCGATCGTGCTCGCCGCCGAGGAGCCCTCGCGCATCCGCGGCGGCGCGCGCCTGGGGGGCCGCGGCGGGCCGCTGGAGGACTTCGTCGGGGACGTCACCAAGTACGTCATCGCCAAGGCCGGCTGCCGCGTGATCGTGACCGCGCCCGCGGCCGCGGACGAGGCCGAGCGGCGCACGCAGGAGCTCGCCGCCGCGAGCTCCTGAGGGCGCCGCCGGCTTGCATCGTCTAATCTCCGCGCCGATGGATCACCTCGCCAGCGCCAGCACCGCTCCAGGCCTGCCGCATGTTCGTGATGATCGTGGGCGCCGGCCGCGTCGGCTCGGCCGTCGCCAAGTCGGCGCTTGCCGCCGGGCACGAAGTGTCGGTGCTCGACGAGGACCCGCTCTCGCACGAGCGCCTCGACGCCGGCCAGGGCCGCAGCTGGGAGGACGCCGAAGGCCAGTTCACGGTCGGCACGGCCCTGGAGACCGACGCGCTGATCGGAGCCGGGATCGAGCGCGCCGACGTGTTCATCGCCTCCACCGACGGCGACAACACCAACCTGATCATCGCCCAGATCGCCCAGAAGCGCTTCGGTGTGCGAGAAGGTGATCGTGCGCGTGATGGACCCCGCGCGCGCGAACTGGTACGGCGAACAGGGCCTGCGACACGATCTCCCCGACCAAGCACGCGATCGAGATGTTCGAGCGCGCGCTCGCGCCAGAGCAGCGCCTGAGGAGCGAACATCGTGTACGCGATCGTCGTAGGAGCCGGCAAGGTCGGGCGCAACCTCGCCCGCGAGCTGATCGTCAAGGGCCACGAGGTCACGCTGATCGAGTCCTCGCGCCCGCGCTATCTGGCGATCGAGGAGGAGTTCGAGCACGCCGCGCAGTACGGCGACGCGACCGAGCTGTGGGTGCTCGAGCGCGCCGGCATCCAGCGCGCCGACCTCGTGATCGCGGTCACCGGCGACGACGAGGACAACATGCTCGTCTGCCAGGTCGCCAAGGAGAAGTACCTCTGCGATCGCATCATCGCCCGCGTCAACAACCCCCGCAACCACGACCACTTCCGCCTGCTCGGGATCCAGCCCGCCGTCTCCGCCACCGACCTGATCCTGCGCCTGATCGAGCACGAGGTGCCCCGCTACGGCCTCGTGCACCTGCTCGCGCTCGAAGAGGAGCGCCTGGAGATCATCGAGCTCGAGGTCAGCTCCGACGCGCCCGTCGTCGGGCAACGAGTCTCCGACATCGAGCTGCCCGAGGGCAGCCTGATCATCTCCGTGCTGCGCGGCGGCGCCGGCTTCGTGCCCAAGCCCGACACCGTCATCGAAGACGGCGACGAGGTCCTGCTCGTGCTCGACCCCGGCCTCGAGCAGTCGATCACCGCCTACTTCGCGCCCGACGGCTCGCCCGCCTCGGCGTAGCTCCCGCGAAGTCCAACGGCGCCTGCCCAGCCGAGCGCCGGCTTGCCGGCACCGGTCCGTCAAAACCCGGCGGAGCTTGGCCGATCGCTATCCTTGGCCGTCCGGTCCGGGATGGTGTAACCGGCAACACGCCTGCCTCTGGAGCAGGAATTTGGGGTTCGAATCCCTGTCCCGGAGCTATCGAGACGACCTGCCTCGCGACAGTAGGCCGCGACGCTCAGGCGGCTGCCTGCGTGGCCCAGTCCCGATACAGCTCGTAGTAGCGCCCGCCGGCGGCGATCAGCTCGTCGTGCGTGCCCTGCTCGACGATGCGTCCGTGTTCGAGCACGACGATGCGTCCGGCTTGGCGGATGGTGGACAGCCGGTGGGCGATCACGATCGCGGTGCGGCCCGCGAGCAGACGGCGCAGGCCCGCCTCGATGCGCCCCTCGGTGTGCAGGTCGACGTTCGAGGTCGCCTCGTCGAGCATCAGGATGCGCGGGTCGGCGACGAGGGCGCGGGCGAAGGCGAGCAGCTGACGCTGACCGGAGGAGAGCTGCGCACCGCGCTCGCCGACCTCCGTGTCATAGCCGTGTGAGAGTTCCGCGATGAACTCCTGCGCGCCGACCGCCGCCGCGGCCTCGTGCACCTGCTCCTCGCTCGCGTCGGGCCGACCGAAGGCGATGTTCTCGCGCACCGTGCCGGAGAACAGGAACGCCTCCTGGGGCACGATCCCCATCTGCGAGCGCAACGAATCGCTCGAGACCTCGCGCAGGTCGTGCCCGTCGACGAGGATGCGCCCGGAGGTCGGGTCGTAGAAGCGCGCCAGCAGCTTGGCCATCGTCGACTTCCCCGCTCCGGTGGCGCCGACGAGCGCGACCGTCTGCCCTGGAGGGATCGTCAGGTCGATGTGCTCGAGCGCCCTCACTTCCTCGGGTTCCTCGTCGGCGGAGGACGCGTCCACGGGACTCTCCGCGGTGGTTGCGCGCCTGGAGCGCTTGCGGGGGTTGTAGGCGAAGGAGACGTCCTCGAAGCGGATTTCGCCGCGGATGCGCTCCAGATGCGTAGCGCCCACCCGGTCGCTCAGCTGGGGTGCGACGTCGAGCAGCTGGAAGATCTTCTCCAGCGCGGCCATACCCGACTGATAGGTGGTGTAGAGCTGGGAGAGCTGCTGGATCGGTTCGAACAGGTATGAGAGCGTGCCGACGAACGCGACGACCGTACCTGCGGTGATGTGTCCGTCGAGCGCCTGGAAGCCGCCGTAGAGGACGATCACCGCGAGGGCGATGCCGGAGAGCATTTCGACCGCCGGGAAGTAGCGGGCGTTGAGCTTGACCGTAACCATGTTCGCGTCGCAGTTCTCGGTGTTCAGCTGCGCGAAGCGCGCCTCGTGAAGGGGCTCCTGACCGAAGCTCCGCACGACGCGGATGCCCGACAGGGTCTCCTGCAGATAGGCGGTGATCGCGCCGATCGTCTCTCGCGTGCGCCGGAACGCGCCGGCGGAGACGAGCCGGAACCAGATCGAGCCTGCCGCCACCAGCGGCACCACGCAGAAGGTCAGCAGCGCGAGGTGCAGGTCCAGATACAGCAGCACCGCGACCGCGCCCACGAGCGTGAGGGTGGACTGGAACAACGTCACGACCGAGTCCGTCACGAGGCTTTCCAGAGCCTCCACGTCGTTGGTCATGCGCGAGATCAGCACCCCCGCGGGGCGCGACTCGTAGAAGCCGATCGGCTGCCGCTGCAGATGGGTGAAGATGCGCAGGCGCAGGTCCGCGAGCGCGCGCTGGCCGACCCAGCCGACGAGGTAGGTCTGAGCGTAGGTCATCGCCCACACGAGCAGCGCCGAGGCGAGGAAGGCGATCACGACGAGCACGAGCGTGCGCGTGTCGTGACGATCGATGCCTTCGTCGATCGCCACCTTCGCCAGCAGCGGTGGCGCGAGCGAGGCGGCCGTGCCGAGCAGGAGCGCCACCATCATCGCGATCACCCGCACGCGGTAGGGGCGCAGCAGCGCCAGTAGGCCGCGCAGGTTGCGAGCGCGTGTGCCTTTCGCAGCGCGCTCGCCCGTCCACTGCGAACGTCCCAGGCCGGGACCGCTGACCATTCGTGCGCCGCCGTGCGCGCTCATATCTCGCTCACCCCTGGACACGCGCTCCGATATGAGCGCGTAGGGCAAGCTGGGCAAGGACGCAGGGAGCGTGACGTACTGAGTACGCGAGCGACTGAGGACGCAGATCCAGCGCAGCCATACGCGCTCATATCCCGCTCACCTCGCGTTCTCTTGGCAACTCTCTCGTCAGAAAGACCTGGTCGGGGAGGCCCTTCTCGACGATTTCGCGATACAGCTCGGAGGCCTCCAGCAGATGCTCGTGGTCGCCGTGCGCGACGACGCGCCCGTGATCGAGTACGACGATCTCGTCGGCCAGCGCAATTGTGGAGAGGCGGTGGGCGATGATGAACGTCGTGCGGCCGGCCATCGCCTCGTCGAGCGCGAGCTTGATCAGGCGCTCGGTCGAGGCGTCGACGGAGGAGGTCGCGTCGTCGAGGATCAGCACGCGGGGATCGGCCAGCAGGGCCCTGGCGATCGCCAATCGCTGACGCTGGCCGCCGGAGAGGGTCAGACCGCGCTCGCCCACGAGCGTGTCGTAGCCGTCGGGCAGACGCTCGACGAACTCGTTCGCCTGTGCGCGAGCCGCGGCCGCTTCGATGTCCTCGCGTGTGGCCTGTGGCTGGGCGTAGGCGATGTTCTCGGCGACCGTCTGCGAGAACAGGAACGGGTCGTCGCTGACGACGGCCACGGCATGACGCAGCGAGCGCAAATTGACCTCGCGCACGTCGGCGCCGTCGAGCAGCACGCGTCCCTCGCTCGGGTCATACAGTCGCGAGATCAGCGATGTGAGGCTCGTCTTGCCGGAGCCGGTGGCGCCCACGAGCGCAACGGTGCGTCCCGCGGGCACGTCCAGGTCGATGTCGCTCAGCACCGCCCGTGCGCTCGCCGGCGGCGACGCCCCGTTCGACGTGCTCGCCGATGGCGAGGCGCCCGGTGGCGCAGCGCCGTTCGAGGCGCCCGACTGCGAGTAGGCCGCGCCGAACTCGTCGGAGTCCTCGTAGCGCAGCGTCACATCCTGGAACTGCACGTGTCCGTTGCCGGCAGGCACTTGCGGCGCGCCCGGCGGTTCGGTCAGGCGCGGAGAGCGGTCGAGCACTTCGAACAGTCGCCCGCCCGATGCGGTCGCGCGCTGGGCGAGGTTGAGGATCACGCCGAGCGTGCGCATCGGCGCGATCAGCATGTTCAGGTACAGGTAGAACGCCGTGAACTGCCCGAGCGTGAGGTGGGCGTGGATCACGGCGTTGCCGCCGATCAGCAGCACGGCGGCGAGGCCGAGCTGGGGTAGAAAGCCGATCATCGGGTTGTACTTCGCTTCCAGGCGCGTGGCCACCATCGCCTGGCGAGAACACGCGCCCGACGCTGCCCTGGAAGCGCTCCAGCTGGCGGGGCTCGCGCGCGAAGGCCTTGACGACGCGCACCCCCGAGATGTTCTCCTCGGCATCTGCTGTCAGCTCGGCGATGCGCTGCTGAGTCTCCTGGATCGCCGGGCGCGCGCGGCGCCCGTAGCGGTAGGAGATCAGCACCACGAACGGCACCGGCGCGAGCGAGATCAGGCCCAGGCGCGGTTCGATCGCGATCATCACGATGCCCGCGAGCGCGATCGTGAGGATCGACTGCAAGATGAACACGAGCCCGTAGCCGAGGAAGAAGCGCACCGCCTGCAGATCGACGGTCGCGCGGGACATCAGCTGGCCGGTCTGCTGGCGGTCGAAGAAGCCGAGCTCGAGCTGCTGCAGGTGGCCGTAGAGCAGCTTGCGCAGGTCGTATTCGACGCCCAGCGAGACCCGACCGGCGACCATCCGGCGCCAGTACGTGAGTCCCCAGCGCACGAGCACGACCAGCGCGATCGCGGCGGCGATCAGCGTCAGTTCGTGGCGCTTGTCGGTGACGGAGACCGGATGGTGAGGGCTCGCGCCTACGCCCGTGCCGATGATCTGCACCGCACGACCCGTCAGCGCCGGAAGCGCGACGGTCATCACCATCGCAAGGCTCGCGAGCACCCACGAGACGGTCAGGCCTCGCCGGTAGGGGCGCAGAAATCCGAGGAGTCGATAGAAGGTCGTCATAGTTGTGCAGTCAACGATTATTGCAGGGCAAGCACGGCGGCCGCCCGGTATTACGCTGCGGTGATGTCAGATCGACCGACCGTCCCGCGGCGCGCGCGGCCCACGGCGGGCCTGTGCGACACGTGCGAGCACCAGGTCGAGGTCCCGAACACACGCGGGTCGGTGTTCTCCCTGTGCGCCCGCTCGCGCACCGACCCAGCTTACCCGCGCTACCCGCGGTTGCCGGTGCTCGCCTGTGCGGGGCACGAGGCGCGAGAGCGGCCGCGCGGAGCGGAGTAGAGCCCGGCGCTCGCACGGCGGCGAGGTTTGGCTCGAGAGCGCGCACGGTCGGGCCGCCGACGCAAGCAAGATCAGGGCCGCCGGAGATGGCGGGCGAGGAACGGGACGATGTTTTCCCACAGCCTGGCCGCCGGCTCGGGGCGATAGGAAGGACGGTAGTCGGCGAAGAACGCATGTCCGGCGCCCTCGTACACGTCCACGCTGACCTCCTGGCCGCTGGCGCCCGCACGCTCGCGCAGCTGCTCGCCGACCTGCGGCGAGGGGTTGTGATCCTCTGCGCCGATCGCCGCCATCAACGGACACGAGAGGCGATCGGCGAGCTCCAGTGGCGGCGTCGGCCGCTCGGTGCTCGAGCGCTGCTCGGGCGTGGCGGTGTCGACGAACCCGCCCCAGCAGTCCACGACGGCGTCGAGCCGGTTGGACGCGCAGGCGAGGAGCAGCGCGTAGCGCCCACCCATACAGAAGCCGATCGCGCCGACTTTGCCGTCGCAGTCTTCGCGGGTGCGCAGCAGATCTGCGGCGCCCTCGAGATCCCCGAGAACGGTCTCGTCGGACATCGCGAACAGGCGGCGCATCATCGCCTGCAGGTCCTCGGTCGGCGGCGGTCCGCCGTCGCGGGTGAAGAGGTCTACGCCCAACGCCACATATCCGAGCTTGGCGATGCGGTTGGTGACGTCGCGGGTGTGCGCGTCGAGGCCGCCGGCGTGGTGGATGACGATCATCCCCGGACGCCCGTGTTCGCTCGCCGGCTCGGCAGGTGTGGCGAGGTAGCCGTCGATCCGATCGTCGTGCGCTCCGGGATAGGTGACCTCTTCGCCGCGCACGCTCGCGGGGTCGGTGATCGCTCCCGGGACGCCCTCGGGACTCGGCTCGATCTCAACGTATGGGGACATGCGTCGTGGCTCCCTTCTCGGTGTAGCGGCTCACAGGATCGCTCGGACCAGAGGATCGGCTGACAGGATCCGGCTCACAGGATCGCCCGCGGATAGGCGCGGGTGGCGGCGGCGAGCATCGCCGCGAAGAAGGCCGCGACGACGAGGAAGTCGAGCCACACGACGCCCGCTCCGCCGACGCCGACGAGCATCTGGCGCAGACCCTGGACCTCGTAGGTGAGGGGGTTCACACGCGCGATCGCGCGCAGCCATCCGGGCATCACGGCCAGCGGATACAGCGCGGAGGAGGCGAAGAACAGCGGCATCATGATCAGCTGGCCGATGCCCATGAAGCGCTCGCGCTCGCGCACGGCGGCGGCGAGCAGCATCGACATGCAGGCGAACGCGGCGGTCCCGAGCATCAGCATCGCGAGCATTCCGAGAACGCCCGTAAGCGTCCAGCGCACGCCGATGCCGGCGATCGCGAGCACTACGAGCAGCAGCAGCGCCTGCACGAGCGCCCGCACGCATGCACCGGCGGCCTTGCCGAGGACGATCGAGGTGCGCGAGAGGGGCGTGGCGAGCAGCCGCTGCAGCTGTCCGACGTCGCGTTCCCAGATGACGGCCAGCCCGAAGAAGATCGCGATGAACATCGCCGCCTGGGCCATCACGCCCGGGGCCAGGTAGGCGCGGTATTCGACGTGATCGGTGTTCAGCAGTTTCGCGCCCTCGACGGCGCTGCCGAAGATGAACAGCCACAGCAGCGGCTGCACAGATCGGGTAATGATGTCGAGGTGATCGTGGCGGAGCTTGCGCAGCTCGGCCCGCGCCATCGCCAGCGTGCCTTCGAGAACCCGCACGAGCGGGCTGGTCGCGAGGGCCGGGGGATAGCCCCTCCCCTCAGCCGAGGCGCCGGGCGGTGCGGCGCTGTGCGCGGACATCGCTCAACCTCCCTTCCTCGTCGACGGGCTCCTCGCCGCTCTCCTCGCCGCCGTCCTCCCCGAGTGGGCGACCGGTGATCGCCCTGAAGACGTCTTCGAGGCTGTCGGCGTCGTGGCGCTCGATCAGCTCCAGCGGCTCTCCCTGCTCGATCAGGCGGCCACGGTCGATCACGCCGAGCCGGTCGCAATGGCGCTCGGCCTCCTCCATCAGGTGGGTCGTGACGAGGATCGTCGTGCCCCACTGCTCGCGCAGCGCGCGCAGGCGCTCCCAGACCATCGCGCGCGCATTCGGATCGAGGCCGACGGTGGGCTCGTCGAGGAACAGCACGCGCGGGCGATTGAGCAGGGCGCTGGCGATCTCCAGCCTGCGCAGCATGCCTCCCGAGAGTGTGCGTGCGAGGCGGTCGAGCATCTGCTGCAGCTCCATCGTCTCGATCGCCTCCGCGATGCGCTCGCGCCGCTCGCGCCGCGGCACCCCGGTGACGCGGCCGTAGAAGTCGAGGTTCTCCCATGCTGTGAGCGCGCCGTCGACCGAGATGGCTTGGGGGATGTAGCCGATGCTCGCGCGCACCGCGAGGCTCGCGGCCCGGACGTCGTATCCGGCGACGAGCGCGCGGCCCGCGGTCGGGGCGAGCAGCGTGGTGAGCACGCGCACGGTGGTCGTCTTGCCGGCTCCGTTGGGCCCGAGCAGGCCGAACACCTCTCCGGGGGCGACCGCGAAAGAGATACCCCCGACCGCAGTGACCTCGTCGAAGCGCACGACGAGGTCGTCGACCAACACCGCCGGGTTGGCGACGGCCGCGGTGGAGTCGGCGGCGTTCACGGCCGGGGACTCACGATTGGGCGGCTCACGGTTGGGCGGCTCACGGCTCAGCGGCTCACGGCTCGGCAGCTCACGCTTCGATGGCTCACGGCTGGGGGATCTCTGTGGGCGGAGGAAAGGAGCCCTCGGCGTGCGCGTCCAGCTCGCGGATCTTGCGCCGCACGCGCTTGCGGGTCTCGCTGAGCTCGGATTTGAGCGTGCCCAGCTCGGCGGCGCGGTGCTCGACGAGCTCCAGCTGGCGGTCGATGTGACCGAGTGACTCCTCCAGCAGCGCCCGCCGACGCGGCGGTTCGACGTCCTCGCGACGTAGCTGTGCGCGCACCGTCGCGCGCGACTCCTCGGCGGCGAGCAGCGTCTTGAGCTCCTCGAGCGTGACGCCGAGCAGCTCTTTCAGGCGCATCACCTCGCGCAGCCGCTCGACCTCGGCCTCGGTGTAGACGCGATGCCCGCCGGAGGGACGCTCGGGCTCTGAGCGCCAGCAGGCCGATCTCCTCGTAGTAGCGGATCGTGCGTGGTGTCGTGCCGACGAGCTTGGCGACATCGCCGATCCTCAGACTGGGCGCGTTTCCGCTCATGAGGAGGCCCTCTGCGGTTGGGCGCCGACGGGGTCCGAGACGGTGTCTGAGATGGGCGGTGAGACATGGCTCGGTCGCAGTAGGCACACGAACGTGCCGAGCAGCGAGGTCGCCGCCAGCACCCACAGGGCGACGTGCATGTTGTGGATGAAGGGCGCGAGCTTCTCCGCCGACAATCCCTTGGCCAGGCCCGAGAACACGGCGAAGAGCGTCGATTTGGGGATCGAGGAGGTGACGATCGCGAGCACGAAAGCGATCGAGAGCACCGCCCCGGTGTTCTGCACGAGCGTGCGTGCGCCCGCGGCGATCCCGCGGCGCTGGGCGGGGACGGCGCCCATCATCGCGGCGGTGTTGGGGCTATTGAACATGCCCGAGCCGACCCCCACGAGCGCGAGCCACACGGCGCTCTGCCAGTAGGCGCTTGTCGACGTCGAGGGTCGTCATGCCGGCGAGGCCGATCGCGCTCACGAACATGCCGAGCGCGGCGAGCGTGCGCGAGCCGTGGCGGTCGGCGTAGATGCCCGGCGAGCGGCGAGGCGATGAGCATTCCGAGTGCGAGCGGGATCAGCTTGATGCCGGCTTCGATCGGCGAGTTGGACTGAGCGCCCTGGTAGTAGAAGACGAACAGGAACATCAGCGCGAAGCGCGCGAGCCCGTTGATGAACGCCGCAGCGGTCGCGGCGGCGAAGAGGCGGTTGTTGAACAGCTTCAGGTCGAGCATCGGTGCGCGTGAGCGGCGCTCGATCACCACCCATGTGGGCAACAGCACGACCGCGGCGAGCAGGCCGACGACCACGAGCGGGTCGTCCCATCCGCTCAGCCCGCCCTTGGAGACGCCGAGCACGAGGCCGGTGAGTCCGAGCACGAACGTGGCGGTGCCGAGCACGTCATAGCTCGGCACGTGCTCGCGACGGGCGAGCTCGCGCAGGATCAGCGCCCCCCAGGCGGCGCCGGCGAGCGCGAAGGGGACGTTGAACCAGAAGACCCAGTGCCAGGAGATCGCCACCAGCGCGCCTCCGAGCACCGGTCCCAGCACCAGTCCGATCGCGGCGACCATCGTGTTGGCGCCCATCGCCAGGCCCAGTTCCTCGCGCGGGAAGGCGTCGGTGACGAGCGCGGCGGCGTTGGCGAACAGGAAGGCCGAGCCGATGCCCTGCAGGATCCGCCAGCCGATCAGCACGGTCGCGTCGGGGGAGAAGCCGGCCCCGAGCGAGGCGAACGCAAATACGAGGAACCCGCCGACGTAGGCGCGCTTGCGCCCGAACAGGTCCGACAGGCGACCCGCCATCAGCACGAGCACGGTGGCGGCGATCAGGTAGGCGAGGATCACCCACACGAGCTCGAGCAGGCTCGCGTGCAGCGAGCGCTCGAGGTCGGGCAGCGCGATGATCAGCGTCCCCGAGTTGGTGGCCGCGAGCAGCATCCCGAGGCTCGTGCAGGAGAGCGCCCACCACTTGTAGTGGGCGTGACCTTCGGCGACCCCGATGCGCGATCTGCGCGTGGCGGCGCCCTGTGAGGGCGGTGGGGCGGGTCGTGTCGTGGTGACGGTCAAGCTGTGACGTGCTCCTCACGAGCGGTGGCTCAAATCTGACGTGAACGTAAACATCATGCTAGCAGGCCGGGCCTCGGCGGAAGGCGGACGGTGCTAGAACTGGTCCATGGCCGAGCGCGCGGTGGAGAAGTCGGAGCGGGAGTGGCGCGAAGAGCTCACGCCCGAGCAGTACGAGGTGTTGCGCAAGGCCGGCACCGAGGCGCCGTTCACGGGTGAGCTCGTCTACAACAAGGCCTCGGGCGCCTATCGCTGCGCGGCGTGCGGCACGGAGCTGTTCGACTCGAACACCAAGTTCGACTCCGGCACGGGCTGGCCGAGCTTCACCGAGCCGGCGGTCGCCGAGGCGGTCGAGCTGCGTCCGGACAACAGCCTGTTCATGCGCCGCACCGAGGTCGTGTGCCGCACCTGCGGCGGTCATCTCGGGCATGTGTTCGACGACGGGCCCGGGCCGACCGGGCAGCGCTACTGCATCAACTCGGCCGCGCTCTCCTTCCAGCCGCAGGCCGGGGCGGACGAGAGCAAAGCGTCCGCGGCGGGCGATTCCCCGTCGGGTCCCGCCACGGCATAGACCGGTAGGCTCGCCGCGATGATCATGATCGACCAGTCCAAGCGGCTGTCCGAACCGCTGCGCTGGGGCAAACGCGAGCGCGCCGCGATCGCCGCGCTGCTGGCGTGTGTCGCGATCGCCGCGATCGGCCTCGGCGCCTTCGCGCTCACGAGCGGAGCGCCGGCTCGCCACGATTGCATCGAAGTCACGTTCGCCAGCACGCTGGGTGGCGCCACCCAGCACGCATGCGGCGCGAAGGCCAGAAACATGTGCGCCTCGCCGGGCGGGTTCAAGGGCGTCCAGGACCAGCTGCGCGCGGCCTGCCGGCGTGCCGGCTTCCCATTTGGCTGATCCGTCTGCGCCCGGAAAACCGGGTCCCGCGGGGGGGCGTCTATACAAATGTCGAAACCCGTTCGCCAACTGTTGGCCAGGGTGTCCCTACCCGATTGCGCCGGCGCCGGTTTACATACGCGGACCGCAATTGTCGCAGTCGTCGTTCCGCACGGGCGGGCGTTGACTCGGCTGCATCGACAGAGAGAAATGGAGGCGTATGTCCACCGTCCTTGCCACAGCAGAATGGCTCTCATACCCATCGTGGCTCAACGCCGGAGACAACGCGTGGCAGATGACCGCCGCGACGTTCGTCGGGCTGATGAGCCTGCCCGGCCTGGCCGTGCTCTACGGCGGGGTCATGCAGAAGCGCTGGTCGGTAAACAGCATGATGCTCACGTTCGTGGCGTTCTGTCTGGTCCTGGTCGCCTGGTGTCTGTGGGCGTTCAAGATGGGCTTCGGCTCCCCGATCGGGAGCGGTCAAGGCTTCCTCGACACGATGTGGGGCAAGTCGGGAACGGTCCTGTCGACCGGGGCCGAGGAGGGTCAGGCGATCATTCCGTCGATTACGACTGGACCGGCATTCCATTTCCCGATGGCCTCGCTGGTGTATTTCCAGTTCGTGTTCGCGGCGATCACGCCGATCTTGATGCTCGGCTCAGTGCTCGGGCGGATCAGCTTCAAGGCCTGGATCCCGTTCGTGCTGCTGTGGATCACGTTCGTGTACACGGTCAACGCGTTCCTGATCTGGGGCGGCGGCTACTTCGCCGCGCACGGCGCTCTTGACTACTCCGGCGGCTATGTCATTCACTTGGCGGCCGGCATATCAGGGTTTGTGGCCGCGGCGGTGATCGGACCGCGATTGCAGCGAGATCGAGAGATCGACGCGCCCAACAACCTGTTGATGGTCGCGGCCGGAGCGGGATTGCTGTGGCTTGGCTGGAACGGCTTCAACGGCGGAGACTCCTACTACGCGGGCGCGAACGCCTCCGCGGCTGTGGTCAACACGAACCTGTGCACCGCCGTAGCGATGCTCGTGTGGATCGCGTGGGACTACATCTTCCGCGACAAGCCATCGCTGCTCGGCTCCGTCAACGGAATGATCACCGGGCTCGTGGCGATCACGCCGTCCGCCGGTTTCGTCAACGGCTACGGCGCCATCGCGGTGGGTGTGATCGCCTCCACGATCGTGTGGATGTCGATCCGATTCCTGAGTCGAGCGCCCGTGTTCCGACACGTCGACGACACGCTGGGGGTGATCTACACCCACGGGATCGCCGGCCTTTGCGGTGGCCTCATGGTCGGTCTGTTCGCCGATCCGCATCTCGTCGAGTACATCGGGATCGGTGGCGCGGAAAGTCTGCCCGGCTTCTCGAGCGTGTTCAACGGCGGCAGCTGGAAACTGCTGCGCTGGCAGGCCGAGGCGGCCGCGTGGGTGATCGTGTTCAGCGGCGTGATGACGTTCATCCTGCTGAAGCTAGTGGGCATCTTCATCCCCCTGCGGCTCACCGACGAGGAGCTCGAGATCGGGGATCACGCGATCCACGGCAACGAGGTCTACCCCTCGGACGTGCCCACCCTCGGTGGACCGCACCCACCGACCTGGCAGCCGGGCAGCGAACCCGCACTGGGCAGCGCGACGTAGGGCAGGGACAAGCTTCCGGGCCGCGCCCTTCGTCCACCCCACGGGCGGAGGGCGTGTCCCGGTGGGACAACAAAACGACTACGGCCCCGCTTTCAGCGGGGTCGCGGTCGTTCTATGAGCCGCTTGCGGTGAGACCTATGGGGCAGCTCACGCCCGTCCCGCCGAGCCCGCAGTAGCCGGCGGGGTTCTTGGCGAGGTACTGCTGGTGATAGTCCTCGGCGTAGTACAGCGGGTGCTCTGGGTCGCGCTGGGCGATCTCGGTCGTGATCTCACCGTGGCCGGCCGCGGTGAGCATCTGCTGGTAGGCGTCGCGCGAGGCCAGCGCGGCGGTGTGCTGGGCCTCGTCGGCGTAGTAGATCGCCGAGCGGTACTGGCTGCCGACGTCGTTGCCCTGGCGCATGCCCTGCGTCGGGTCGTGGCCCTCCCAGAAGAGTCTCAGCATCTCCTCGAAGCTGGTGCGGGCGGTGTCGAAGGCGACGAGCACCACCTCGGTGTGGCCGGTCTGTCCCGAGCAGACCTCCTCGTAGGTGGGGTTGGGGGTGAACCCTCCCGCGTAGCCGACCGCGGTGCTGTAGACGCCGTCGGCCTGCCAGAAGATCCGCTCGGCTCCCCAGAAGCAGCCCATGCCGAGTACGACCGTCTGGACGCCCTCGGGGAAGGGCGGTTGCAGCGGTGTGCCCAATACCTCGTGCCGCACGGGCACGGGCGTCTCGGTGCTCCGTCCGGGCAGAGCGCCGGCGGCATCGACGAGGGTGGGAGGCTTGCGTGTGAAGAGCATTACATCCAGGGTACTGGGTGGAAAACCGCCGTCCCGGCTCAAGCCCGGGGCGGGCATGACCGAATAGTCAGACAGGTGCTCCATACGCAAGCAAGACCCATGCCGCTATCCGACCGCCGGCCGCCACGCTCATCCGGGCGGATCGCCGCGCTGCGCTCGATCGCGGACGGCCTGACCGAGCGCCGACCGGCGATCGTCTGGTCGCTGGCGCTGCTGTTCCTGTTCAAGGGCTTCGTGGGCCTGCTGGCGGCGGCATATCCGGTCAGCTCCAGCGAGCCGGCCGCGATGGTGGGCGTGGTCGGTGCGGTCGCGGTTCTCTGCGCCGCTGTGATCTGGCTCGTGGGGTGGCGCATCCCGCTGCTCGGCTTCGAGCTGATCGCCGCGGTCGGGTCGATCCTCGCGAGCTGGCTCGTGGCCCAGTCATCCACACACGGCGGCATGATGGTGGCGGCGTTCGCATACCCGTGGATCGCGATCTATTCCGCCCATTTCTTCCCGCGGCGCGGGGTGATCCTCCAGGGCGCGCTGATGTCGGTTGGCTTCAGCGTGGGGCTCCTGCTGAGCGGCCTCTCAGACATCGTCGTCTACTGGACGATCGTGGTCGCCACGATCTGGTCGATCTGCATGGTGCTCGGCAATCTCAGCGAGCAGATGCGCCTGCAGGCCGGCACCGATCACCTCACCGGCCTGCTCAACCGGGCCGGCTTTCAAACCGCCGCGCTGCGCGAGCGCGCGCTGGCCGACCGCACCGGCAGCCCACTGACGCTCGCGGTGCTCGATCTCGACGGTTTCAAGCAGATCAACGACCGTGAGGGTCACGCCGCGGGCGATCGACTGCTGGCGAGCCTCGGTCGCTCCTGGCGTGCGCGCGTGCGCCCCGGTGACATCCTCGCGCGCCACGGCGGCGACGAGTTCGTGCTGCTGCTGCCCGCCACCACTTCGATCGGGGCCGAGGCCGTGCTCGAGCGGCTGCGCGACAGTGAGGACCCGGTCGGCTGGTCGGTCGGCGTGAGCGAGTGGCGTTCGGGTGAGAGCCTCGACGCGCCGCTGGCGCGCGCCGACAGGTACCTGTACGGCGTCAAGAGCACCCGGCGCGAGGAGGCGATCGCCTCCTCCCCCGACGACGGCTACGTAGCCGGCGCGCTGCTGTCATCGACCTGAATGGCGCGGTCGGCGCCGAGCGCGCTCTCGACCGGCGCGGGCTTGCCGAGGTGGAACCCCTGCGCGTAGTCGACTCCCAGCGCGGCGACCGTCGCGAAGGTCTTCTCGTCGCCGACGAACTCGGCGATCGTGCGGGTGCCCATGCCCTGCGCGAGCTTTACGACAGCGCGGATTACGAGCCTGTCGGTGACGTCGACGGTGCAGTTGCGCACGAACTCGCCGTCGATCTTGATGTAGTCGAACGGGAGGTGCTTGAGGTAGTAGAACGAGCCGAACCCGGCGCCGAAGTCGTCCAGCGCGAACCTGCAGCCGAGTCGCGCCAGCTGCTGGGCGAAGTCGCGTGCCGCGGCGATGTTCCCAATGGCGGTCGTCTCGGTGACCTCGAACACGAGCTGTCCGGGATCGACTTGGGCGGCGCGCAGTTCCGAGCCGATGTGGGCGGCGAGGCGGGTGTCGCCGAGCGACTGGCCCGAGAGGTTGATCTCGACGGTCGGTTTGCGCCCGAGCTCGCGCTGGCGGCGCAGAATCGCGATCGTCTCGGTCACCACCCAGCGGTCGATCTCACGAATCAGCCCGAAGCGCTCGGCGATCGGCAGGAACTGGGCCGGGGAGATCAGCGAGCCGTCGGTGTCGATCATGCGCACGAGCAGCTCGTGTTGGGTGGTGCACCCGCTCGCGGTCTCGACCACCGGCTGCGCGTGCAGCGTGAGGCGTCCATCGTCGAGTGCGGCGCGGATCCGCGCGACCCATTCCAGGCGCGTCTCGATCCGCTCGGGACCGAGCGGATCGTTGGCCGTCAGTTGGCGCAGGGCGAGCTCGGCCTGTTCGCGCTCGGCGAGGCGGCGGTCGACCATCTCCAGCGCGTAGCGCTCGCGGCGGCTTGCCTGCACGCTGAGCGCGACCAGCAGCAGCGTGAGCAGTCCGCCGACGACCAGTACCGTCTCGGTCAGCGACAGGTCCGCCGCGGGCTCGCCGATCGCGAGTACCCATGAGCGGCCGGCGACCGAGATGTCGGTGCGCTGGGCGTCGTGGGGCACACCGTCGCTGAGCAGGGTCGAGCGACCGTCGTGCAGCGTCAACGCGGCGCCTCGCGGCAGCACGGCGCGCACGTCGGGGGCGAGCAACGCGTAGCGATAGCTGCTGGAAACGAATCCCTCGAGATCGGCGATGCGCGCGCTGGGTGTTTTTGGCGCCGACGCTGAGGTGGTGGGTCGGTACACCGGCACATACAGGGCGGTCACGAGCTCGTGGCTGTTGACCCTGCTCACGGGCGGTGTCGCCTGTGGCTGCCCCGACTTCGCGGCGGCGACCATGACCCCGCGCCGGGTAGGGTCTTCGCCGATGTTCGTGTCGATGTTGCGGGGCTGGCCCGGTCTTGTCAGCACGTCGGCGACGACGTAGTAGTCGGAGCTGAACCTCGCGCTTGCGCTTGTGCTCGAGCGTTTGCTGGGCAGCGCTTTGATCTGACCGTGCGTGTGTTCGAAGGCGGTGCGCGCGTGTGCCGGGACGAACTCGATCAGGCCGATGCCGTTCATCGTCTGGTCTTCCAGCAGTCCATTCGCGACCGCCTCGAACTCCGCGAGGCCCCCCGACCTGTCCTGGCCGGTGGCGACGGCCAGGTCGCGGAGCCGCTCGATCGTGGGGTCCACGGCGGCGGCGACCTGCGCGCTCGCGCGGGCGGAGAGGGCCGAGCGACGCATCCGCGCTTCGCGGTGGGCCTGCTCGTAGGCGGTCGCCGCAGCCACCGCGGTGAGCGCGAGCAGGCAGATGCAGACCGTGATCGGCATCGTTCGCCATGAGCCCCGCCGTGACCCTTTTGTCTGCATGGCAGACTAACTATCGGCGTCTATCTCGTAAGGCTCAAATATTTGGGAGCAAACGTCCAAGCCAGTGGGGTATACCCACATGCTCGAACCGATAATCGTCGCTACGCATGCCGGACGTTTCGACCCGTACGGGTAGAGGCTTTCGATCGGTGCGGGTGGACGATGAGGTCTGTGGCAGTCGTTGGCGTGCCCGGCTGGGTAGGCTGTGGCGATGCGCTTTCGCAAGCTCGGCTCCAGCGGCATCGAGGTCTCCGAGATCAGCCTCGGCTCATGGCTCACGTACTCCGGCGGCGTCGAGCGTGAGCAGGCGCGGGCGTGCGTCGAGGCGGCGTTCGACGCGGGGATCAACTTCATCGACACCGCGAACGTATACGGGCGCGGCGCCTCCGAGACGTTGCTCGGTGAGGTGCTCTCCGGGCACGAGCGCTCTTCCTACGTGCTCGCGACGAAGGTCTACTTCGAAATGTCGCCCACCGACCGCGGGCTCTCGGCGGCGCAGATCCACAAGCAGATCGACGCCTCGCTGCAGCGCCTGCAGACCGACTACGTCGACCTCTATCAGTGCCATCGCTACGACGATCAGACTCCGCTGGAGGAGACGATGGGCGCGCTCACCGAAGTCGTGCGCGCAGGCAAGGCGCGCCATATCGGCTTCAGCGAGTGGCCGGTGCAGCGGATCGACGAGGCGCTGGCGCTACCGGACGTCGAGCGATTCGTCTCCAGCCAGCCGCAGTACTCGATGCTCTGGCGGGCGCCCGAGGCCGAGGTGATACCGCTGTGCAAGCAGGTGGAGATCTCCCAGATCGTGTGGTCGCCGCTTGGGCAGGGCGTGCTCACCGGCAAGTACCTGCCCGGCGAGCCACCCCCCTCGGACTCGCGCGCCGCCAGCGAGGAGATGAGCACCTTCATCGACCGCCTCGTCGAGCCGCGGGTGCTCGAGGCGGTCCAGCGCCTGCGTCCCGTCGCCGAGCAGGCCGGCCTGACGATGGCTCAGCTCGCGCTCGCCTGGGTCCTGCGCGAGCCGAACGTGGCGTCGGCGATCGTCGGCGCGAGCCGGCCCGAGCAGGTCCACGCCAACGCCTCCGCCTCGGGCATCGAGCTCAGCGCCGACACGCTCGCGGCGATCGACGCTGCGCTCGGTGATGTAATTGTGCGCTAGCGGGCCGATGGCCAAGCCGGGCAAGGACGCAGGGAGCGTGGCGTACTTACCGTACGCGAGCGACCGAGGACGCAGCCTGGCGCCGTGCCAGCGCGCCGCTAGCCGGCTTTGACGGCGGAGATGTCGACCAGAATCTTGACCTTGTCGCTCACCACGACATTGCCCGAGCCGAGGGCGGCGTTGAACTTGATGTCGTAGTCCGAGCGGTTGATCTGCGCGCTCGCGGAGAGGCCGACGCGGTCGTTGCCCTGCATGTCGGTCTCGGTGCCCTCGATCTCTGCATGCAGCGTGATTGGGCGGGTGACGCCGTGGATCGTCAGCTCGCCGTCGATCTCGAGCTCGTCCTCGCCGGCGGCGCGGATGGCGCTGGAGCGGAAGTCGATCGTCGGATAGGTGGCGGCCTCGAAGAAGTCGGCCGAGCGCAGATGCTCGTCGCGCTGGGGCTCGCGCGTGTCGACGCTCGCCGTCTGCACGGTTCCGTACGCGAGGGTCCCACCGGGACCGATCTCGAGCGTGCCCTCGAACTCTTTGAACTGGCCCTTGACGGTGGCGATGCCGAGATGTTTGACCTGGAACTCCACGCTCGAATGGACCGGATCGACCTTCCAGGTACCCGTGGGAAGAAGAGGTGTCGCTGTGGGACTGGCAACGGCGGTATCGGCAGACATGAGGGCTCCCTTCGCGGCCGAACAGGGGATCGACCAGATAGTTGTACGTGCAACGGCTCTTGTTATAGCAGTACCCGTTGCTTGTGCAACTACCCATTGGTGAGCGAGCGCTAACGCGGCTGCACGACGAGCGTCTGCACCGCACGGCCCACGGGGCCGAGGGTGTCGTGCAGGACGCTTTCGGCGGTGCCCACGCCACCGTCCATCAGCACCGTCTTCGCGTCGAGTCCGATCCACTCGCCTTGCGGGCGGCGCCACAGGTGGATCGTGAGGTCGGCGTTGATGAAGAGGTAGCGGTCGAATCTCAGCTCGGCGCTGATGCCGTTGCCGAAGTCGGCGGTGGCGGCGAGCCGCACGAGCGGGCTTGCCTCCTGGCCCGGGAGGAGCGGCCGGCGCAGCCGCATCCACACCTGTCCGGGGCCGAGCGACCAAGGGTCGGTGAGCCAGCTCATCTCCATGCCGGTCGTCGCGAGGCTGTTCGTCTCGGTGTCGTTCAGGGCGAACTTCACCGTCTTGCCCTGCTCCGGTCCTGGCATCGACCTCACCGGCTCGGGCCCCGGCAGCCCACGGCGATCGTCGGGGTCGGGCAGGCCCTCGGGCACGGCCTGGATGCGCAGCGCGCTGGCCCGCCCGATCGTCTCCTCACCGGCCAGCAGCTCGGCGGAGAGCTCTTGCACTCGCCTGCCGTTGCGCACGATCTCGGTCCTGACCTCGAGCTCGGCGAAGGGGATCGGCTTGAGGAACTCGAAGCCCAGTCGCGCGATCGGGAGCTCCGCTCCGGGCTGCGTGCGCTCGAAGATGCTGGTGATCAGAGCCGCGGGCGCGCCCCCGTGCAGGGCGCGGGGATCCCACGGTCCACGGGCGTGTTCGGTCGGCTCGACGCGCCCGTCGGTGGACGGGATGAAAAGGCCCTCGGCCATCGCTCAGTCCGGCAGCTTGGCGACGAACTCGGCGAGCTTGCCGGGATCGCGCAGCGGCGCGCCGTGGCCGAAGCACGCCAGCGCCGGCCTCAGCTCCGCCAATCGCCTGGCGGACTCGCGGTTGCGGGCGGGGTCGGGTGTGAACATGTCCGGGGGCATGTTCAGGCCGGGGATGGCGGTGATGAAGTTCATGTTGCCGAGCACGTCGCCGACGATCAGCGTGCGATCGGATTCGCGCCAGATAGGAGACGTGTCCCACGGAATGGCCCGGCGTATCGAGCACCGTGAAGCCCGCCACCTCATCGCCCTCGCCGAGCGCGCGCGAGACGGGGTGGGGGGGTCCGGTCCAGAAGCGCTCCTCTACGCGGTTGAGCCAGCCGGGCGCCTTCGGGTTTTTGATTCCACCGGGCGTCTCGATCGCGGGTACGTCCCCCTGCCCGCACCAGAGGGGAATGCGCAGCTGCTCGCAGATCGCGTGGCTCGAGCCCTGATGGTCGGGGTGGGCGTGGGTGAGCGCGTGTGCCGTGATCGTTCTGCCGGCGAGCTGGCGCATGATCCGCTTCTCGGCCTGGCGAGTCGCGGAGTCGATCAGCACGTCACCGATCACGTACACGTTGATCGCGTTGCGCGGCCATCCCTTCAGCTGGTAGACGTCCTCGGCGAGCTGCTTCATGTGCGTTCTCCTGTGTCGGGATCGAACTTGGGAGGGTGCTGGGACCGGGTGCGTGGCGGGCGGGAGGCAGGGTTCGCTCGACGCACAGCCTATCCGCGCTGCTGCTCCCACGTGAATCCGCGGATCGCGAGCCAAATGCCGAACAGGCCCCACAGACCGATCACGGCCAGCGCGTCGAGGTTGTCCCCGAGACCCTTCCCCGTGACCATCGCGCCATACAGTCCGTCGATCAGCGGCTTCAGCGGCAGTGCGTCGGCGAGGTTGCGGATGAATTCCGGCGCGCTCGTAGTGTCGAAGGCGTAGAAGGAGACGAACACGACGGGCAGGAACACGGCGTTGACGTAGGCGGCGGTGGACTCGAAGTTGGGGATCACGTGCGCGAAGGCCACGCCGAGCGAGGCGAGGCACACGACCCCGGCGAGCACGAACAGGATCAGCTCCACCCAGTCCTTGGGCCAGCCGATCCCGAAGAACACGCGCCCGGCGAGGATCACGATCGCGATCTGCAGCGCGGTGTTGGTGACGGCGTTGGCGGCGACCCCGCCGAGGTAGGAGCCGGTCGGCAGGGGCGTGCCGCGGATGCGCTTGAGCACGCCGCGCTCGCGCAGGAAGACGATGTTGTAGGCGAGCGCGGTGAACGTCGTGGACATCACGCTCATCCCCGCGATCGCCGGCACCAGTCGATCGAGCCGGCTCTGGTTGCCGTGCAGGATCGCCCCGCCGGCTACGAGGAACAGCAGCGGCAGGACGAAGTTGAAGAACGCGGCGCTGGGGTTGCGCCAGAACATCCGGCGCTCCAGCCGGTACTGCCTCCAAGTGAGGATCATCGCGTCAGGCATCGGTCATGTTCTCTCAGGTCCCAGCGGGCCGTGGGCCAAGCGGGGCGAGGACGCAATGAGTGAAGTGTGCTCTGCACACGAACGATCGAGGACAAAGCATCCGCGCCGCGCCCACGGCCCGCTAGGCATCGGCGGTGAGCTCCAGATAGACGTCCTCGAGCGTGGGCCGTCCGACGCTCAGCTCCTCCAGCTGCTCTCCCCGCGCGAGCGCCTGCGCCGTGAGCTCGTGCAGCAGGCTCGTCGGATCGTCGGTCTGGCGCTCCACCAATTCCCCGCTGCCGTCGCGATAGGCGACGCGATAGCACTCGCCGTCCGCTCCCAGCTCGCGCGGGGGGCCGATCGCGAGCACGCGCCCGTCCTTGACGATCGCGACCCTGTCGGCCAGCGCCTGCGCCTCGTCGAGATAGTGCGTGGTCAGCACGACGGTCTTGCCGAGCTCCTTGAGCTTGCGCACGGTCTCCCACGCGCCGCGCCTGGCCTTGGGGTCGAAGCCAGTGGTGGGCTCGTCGAGGAACATCAGCTCGGGGTCGCCGACCAGCGCGAGCGCTAGGTCGAGCCGGCGCTGTTGTCCGCCCGAGAGCTTGCGGCTGCGCACGTCCGCCTGCTCGGCGAGCCCGGAGAGTGCCAGCACCTCCTCGACCTTGCGCGGTCGCGGATAGAAGCTCGCCCAGTGTGCGAGCGCCTCGCGCGGGGTTAGGTGGTTGTAGATGCCGCCGCTCTGCAGCACGATGCCGATGCGTCGGCGCAGCTCGATCTGCCGCCGCGCCGGGTCATGGCCGAGCACCGAGACCTCGCCGCTCGAGCGCTGGCGGTAGCCCTCGAGGATCTCGACCGTTGTGGTCTTGCCCGCACCGTTGGGGCCCAACAGCCCGAAGACCTCGCCGCGGCGAACCTCGAAGTCGATCCCGCGCACCGCCTCGTGCTCGCCGTAGCGCTTGTGCAGGTCGCGAACCTCGATCGCGTTCGCGGTCACTACCAGTGCACGCCCCGCGTCAGCGTCGCCATCGCGATCTGCTCGAAGGAAGCGCGCTCCTCGACGTCGCGCTGTCCCTTGGAGGCGGCCGAGTCGGGGAACACGCGGTAGGCGAGGTGCAGCAGCCGATCGACGGCTTTGGGCGAGAGCGCGTAGGCGACCTCGCCGAAGGTGCCAAGGCGCGTGCCCATGTGCTTGGGGCGCGCGCGCAGCGCCTCGCAGATCATGTCGGCGGCCTCGTCGGGGGTGATCGCGGGGAAGGCGTCGTACATCTTGGTCGGCGCGATCATCGGCGTGCGCACGAGCGGCATGTGGATCGTCGTGAACGTCACGCCGTCGCCGACGACCTCCGAGGCGACCACGCGGGTGAAGGCGTCGAGTGCGGACTTCGAGGCGACGTAGGCGGAGAAGCGCGGCGGGTTGGTCTGCACGCCGATCGAGGAGATGTTCACGATGTGCCCCGAGCCGCGCTCGCGCATGCTGGGGAGCAGACCGATGATCAGCTTGACGGCGCCGAAGTAGTTGAGCTGCATCGTGCGTTCGAAGTCGTGGAAGCGGTCGTAGCTGAGCGCGATCGAGCGCCGGATCGAGCGTCCGGCGTTGTTCACGAGCATGTCCACGTGGCGATGGTCCGCGAGCACACGCTCGATCAGACGGTCGACGGACTCCATGTCGGAGAGGTCGGCCGCGTACACGTAGGCGGTCCCGCCACCGGCGACGATCTCCGCGCGGGTCTCCTCGAGCTTCTCCACGTTGCGCGCCACGAGCAGGGGGATGCCACCGGCGGCGGCGACCTTCAACGCGCTCGCGCGCCCGATCCCGGAGGAGGCGCCGGTGATCATGACGTTGCGTCCGTCGAGTGCTTCGTGCAGCGTGCGTCCGCGCGCCATGCCCGGGTCCATGTCGCGCTCCCAGTAGTCCCACAGGCGCTGCGCGTAATCGTGCAGCGGCGGCGGCTCGGCAAGCGGCGTGCCGGCGAGAGCGCGCGCGGCCTCGCGGTTGTCGAAGCGGGGAACGAGCTCCATGTGCGCGAGGACCTCCTGCGGGATCCCCAGCTCGCGCAAGGCGAGGTTCTTCGCCTGGCGCCATGGCGGCAGCGCCAATGCGAGCTGTAGCGGCCAGCGCGGCAGCGGGTCGGTGAGGCGTTTGTCGATGCTCACGGCCACCCGCGGCGCGTGCGCGGCGGCGGCGAACTCGTTGATCAGCTCGTCCACGCGCTGGCGGCGCGGGTCGGTCAGATGGAAGGCGTGCCCGTCGAGATCGGGCTGGTGGGCGATGTGCTCGAGCGCGCTCGCGACCCAGTCGACGGGGACGACGTTGGTGTTGCCGAGATCGACACCCACGAGCGGCGCCCACTCCGGCAGCAGCTGGCGGGCTCGCTGGATCGCCTTGAAGAAGTAGTACGGCCCGTCGACCTTGTCCATCTCGCCCGTGCGCGAGTCGCCGACGACGATCCCGGGCCGATACACACGCCACGGCACGTAGGGCTGCTCGCGCACGATCCGCTCGGACTCGTACTTCGTGCGGTGATATGGCGACGGCAGCTTCTGGCCCTCGTCGAACATCTCCTCCTCGAACGTCCCCCTGTAGGTGCCGGCGACGGCGATCGAGGAGACGTGGTGCAAGACGCCCGCATCGAGCGCGCGCGCCAGCTCCACGGCGTGCGTGGTGCCGCCGACGTTGACGGCGGTGTTCTGCTCGGCCGGCGCGGTCATGTCGTAGATCGCGGCGAGGTGAAAGAAGTGGTCGACCTTGCCGCGCAGCTCCTCCACGCGCTCGGTCTCCAGGCCCAGCAGCGGGCGGCGCAGGTCGCCGATCACCGGCGCCACGCGCTTGCCGGCGCTCGAGCCCGCGAGTGCCTTCCAGTGCGAGATTTGCGCGTCGAGCTTGCCCGCGGAGGCCTCGCGCACGAGCACGTACACCTTGCCCTGGCGCTTCTGCAGCAGCTGTTCGACGAGTCGGCGTCCGATGAAGCCGGTCGCGCCTGTGACGAAGTACGCCATCAGGCGAGGATATCCCTATGCGCCTGCGCCGGCACCGCCGCGGCCCTCGCCGGCGGCGAAGCGCTGAGCGCCCTGGGCGCCTTCTTGGAAGACCTCGGGACCGGCCTTCGCCTCCAGGGCGAGGCCATCTGCAAGTGGCATTCCGAGGCCTTCGATCGCGGCGCGGCGGTCGGCGAGCATTGTGCGTTGGGGGAAGCGGGCCAGGCCCTCGGCCAGTGCGAGCGCTCGCTCTAGGTGTGCGCCTGGGGGCACCACCTCCGTGAGCAGGCCCATGCTGAGCGCCTCTTGTGCGTCGATCATGCGTCCGGTGAGGATCAGGTCGAGGGCGCGCCCGAGGCCGACTATGCGTGGGAGTCGTTGTGTGCCGCCGTCGATCAGTGGCACGCCCCAGCGCCGCTCGGGGTAGCCGAGGGTGGAGCCCTCGGTGGCTATGCGCAGATCGCACCACAGGGCGAGCTCCAGCCCACCCGCGAGGCAGAACCCGGAGATGGCGGCGATTGTCGGCTTGGAGGGGGTGAGGCGCGTGAAGCCCATCGGTCCCTCCGCGGACATGAGCCTGCCGGCCATCGTCTCGGTCGCCTTGAGGTCGGCTCCGGCGCAGAAGGAGATGCCGCCGGCGCCCGTGAGCACCATCACGCGGGCATCGTCGTCGGCCTCGAAGCGCAGGTAGGCCTCGTGCAGTCGCGCGGCGGTGTCGCCGTCGACGGCGTTGCGACGGTGGGGGCGGTCGATCGTGACGAGGGCCGCGGCGCCCTCGCGCTCGTAGCGCACGGCGCCGGGCTCGTTCACGGCGCTACCAGCCGCCGTGCCAGTCGGCGGCGCCGAGCTGTTTCGCGGCTGCTTTGCGGGCTTCCTTGCGCTTCTCGAGGCGGCGCTGGATCATGCTCATGACGAAGACGAAGGTCGGGAAGAAGATGATCACGATGAAGCCTGCGTTCGTGACGACCTTGTCGTTCGTCGCTCCGTACCAGCCGCGCCCGTCGTTTTCGGCCAGCGCCGCGGGAGCGAGCACGAGCAGCATCAGCATCGACGTGGAGAGGGTGGTCGCGAGCCGGCGCATGTGGGCCGGGATGCTATCGCAGCATGCGGCTGGGGCGATCCCAAAAAGCAGCGTGCGGGTCTGGCGCGGATCGGTCCTTACCATGCTTGGCGATGGCACTGCTGATCGCCTCCGACATCCACATCGACATGGCCGGGCGGCCGCTCCTGTGCGGGGTCTCGTTCAAGCTCGAGCGCCGCGAACGGATGACGATCGCGGGTCGCAACGGCGCGGGCAAGACGACGCTGCTGCGGGCGCTCGCGGGCGAGGCGAGCATCGACCGCGGCGAGCTGAGCGTGGGGAGGGGCGTGCGGATCGCGCTGCACGACCAGCGTCCCCCGCGCGAGCGCGGGGTGTCGCTGCGCGAGTACATCCAATCGGGCTGCACCGAGGAGCTGCAGATCGAGGCGGAGCTCGCGGCGATGGAGGCGCACATGGCGCAGGGCACGGCGGAGGAGGCGCTGCTCGACCGTTACGCGCGCGCGCAGGCCCGGCTGGAGACGCACGGGGGCTACCTGTGGCGTGATCGCGCGACGGCGATGGCGCACGGGCTCGGGTTTGTCGACGCCGATCTGGATCGTCCCCTGGACACGTTCTCGGGCGGACAGCTCACGCGCGCGTCGCTCGCGCGCGCGCTGGCCACGAACGCGGACGTGCTGCTGCTGGACGAGCCGACTAACCATCTGGACATCGAGTCGCTGGAGTGGCTCGAGCAGACGCTCGTCTCGTTGGACGCGGCGGTGGTGCTGGTCGCGCACGACCGCTGGTTCCTCGAGGCCGTGGGCACCTCGGTGCTCGAGTTGGAGGCCGGACGTTCGAGGTTCTTCGCGGGAACGTGGCATTCGTGGCGTCGCGAGCAGGCAGCGCGGGAGATGGCGCTGGGCAAGGCGATCGACAAGCAGCAGGCGGAGATCGCGCGGATGGAGCGCTTCATCGAGCGCTTCCGCTACAAGGCCACGAAGGCCAAACAGGCGCAGTCGCGCGTGAAGAAGCTCGCGAAGATCGATCGCATCGAGCGCGATCCGCGCGACGAGCAGGGGCTGGAGTTCCAGTTCAAGGCCCCCGAGCGCTCCGGCAGGGTCGTGTTCGAGCTGATCGACGGCGAGATCGACATCGGCGAGCCGCCGGTGAAGCTGATCGAGCAGGCCGAGCTGTGGCTCGAGCGCGGCGAGCACGTCTCGCTCGTCGGTCCGAACGGCTCGGGCAAGACGACGCTGATCGAGACGCTCGCCGGACGCCGCGCGCTCGCGCAGGGCAGGCTCAGCACAGGGCACAACGTGACGGTCGGCTACCTCTCCCAGCACGCGGACGAGCTCGGCGCGGGAGGCGACCCCGGACAGAGCGTGCTCGACGCCGCCGGGCGCGCGACGGGCCTCACGCCGAACAAGGCCCGCGCGCTGCTCGGACGCTTCCTGTTCAGCGGCGAAGAGGCCGAAAAACCGCTCGCGGGCCTCTCCGGCGGCGAGCGGCGACGGCTGTCGCTGGCGGTGCTCATCGGATCGGGTACCCACCCACCCAACGTGCTGATCCTCGACGAGCCCACGAATCACCTCGACATCGAGTCGCGCGAGGCGCTGGAGGACGCGTTGCGCGCATTCACGGGCGCGATCCTGCTCGTCTCCCATGACCGCGCGCTGCTGGACGCGGTCGGCACGCGCACGGTGGCGGTGGAGGAGCGCTCGTTGCGCAGCTACACGGGCGGCTGGCCCGAGTACGTGCGCGACGAACGGCGCGCGGAGTCGGGGAGGCAGACGCCGCACGCGGCGTCTGCGCCGGGGCCGCATGCGGCCCCGGCGACGAGGTCGCATGCGACCTCGTCAGGGAGCGCGCATGCGCGCTCCCGCGGGGCGGCGCATGCGCCGCCCCGCCATCCGGCGCATGCGCCGGATGGACAACATCAGCTTTCAAAAAAGCGTGTGCCGGACGGAGCAGCGTCCTCACCCGGCGCGAATGGGTCGAAGGGCAAGCGCAAGCCCAAAGCCACGGGACCCTCGAAGAACCGCCTCACCGCGCAGGCCGCCGCGGAGCGCGCCGTGGAAGATGCCGAGGCGGCGATGCGCGAGCTGGAGGACCAGCTCGCCGATCCGGCCGCCTGGGCCACGCAGTACGAGTCGGCCAAGTCCGAGGCGCGGCACACCGCCGCGCGCCGTGCCGTCGAGGCGGCCTACGCCGAGCTGGAGGCGCTTGTGGAGTGAGCCTCCGGACCGGTGGACGTTTGCGCCTGTTCGAGCGGGATCGCCCTGTGCTTACGACCGGGCGAGGTCGCGGTTCGGTGCGCTTGCTCGCTGACTACCCTTTGGCTATGACCGACGGCGTGAAGAACGCGCGCAACATCGCGATCGTCGCGCTGATCGCCGCGGCCGTGTACTTCCTGCCCTCGGGCGGGCGGGTCGCGCACACGTTCGAAGCGCTTCTCTACATCGGCTTCGGCGTGGCGATCGGCTACATCGGGCTGCGCTTCTACCGTGAACACCGCGTCGCGCTGCACTCGCTCGGCGATCTCCACCGCGGCTTGCTGTACGGATCGATCGCGATGGCGATCTTCCTGTGGATGGCCTACTCGCGCATGTGGCACACGGGCCTCGGCGAGCTGCTGTGGTTCGTGCTCGCAGCCGGGGTCGCATACGCGCTGTTCGCCGTCTTCCGTCGCTGGCGCGCCTACTGAGCGAGCACGCTCGGCCGCCGAGGCCGCTGAGCGCGGGGCCTATCCTCGAACGCGATGGCCACGAAGACCGCCGAGGAGACGACAGCCGAGCAGGGCGAGGGGGCCGGCGCGAGCACGCTCGCAGCGCAGCGGCGTGCGCTTCCGGACCAGCCCGGGGTCTATCTCTTCCGCGACGACAAAGGTCGCGTCATCTACGTCGGCAAGGCCAAGTCGATCCGCAAGCGCGTCGCCTCGCACTTCTCCAAAGCGCAGGTGGGTGGGCCGGGATCCAATTCTCCCGGACACGCCGAGATGGTCGCGTCGGTGGCGCAGCGTGGAGTGCGTGGTCGTCGCCAGCGAGGCCGAGGCGCTGCTTGACCGAGCAGGGGTTCATCAAGCAGTACCGCCCGCGCTTCAACATCCGCCTGCGCGACGACAAGTCCTACCCGTTCATCGCCATCTCCCTCGACGAGGACTACCCGCGCGTGTACTTCACCCGCGAGCGCCACCGTCCCGGCCGCGCCTACTACGGCCCCTACTCCAACGCCAAGCGCGTGCGCGCTACGCTGGAGGTGCTGGCGAAGGTCTTCATGTTCCGCTCCTGCACCGGCCCCGAGCCGGGGCGGCGCAGCGGCAGCCCGTGCCTGGACTACTACATCAAGCGCTGCACGGCGCCCTGCGTGGACTACATCTCCCGCGAGGACTACCGCTCCTCGATCGAGCAGGTCGGCGACTTCCTCTCCGGGCGCTTCGTCGCGATCGAGCGCGACCTCGAGGCGCGCATGCGCGCGGCGGCCGCGGCCGAGGAGTTCGAGCAGGCCACGCTCGAGCGCAACCGCCTGCGCGCCGTCCACTCGCTGCTGGAGCGCCGCCGCGTGGCGAACGCCACGGCCGGCACCTTCGACGCGGTCGCCGTCGCGATCGACGGGCGCGAGGCCAACGCGCAGGTCTTCCAGATCCGCGACGGCGTGCTCACCGACCGGCAGTCCTTCTACCTCTCCAACGAGACCGAGCGCGGCGTCGCCGAGGTGGCGGAGGAGTTCATGCTCCAGTACTACGCCGGCCATCTCTCGATCCCCGCGCTGATCGTCGTCCAGCGCGAGCTCTCCGCGAGCGCCCGAGGTACAGCCGCTCGCCGAAGCGCTCGCCAGCCGCCGCGAGGGCCCGTCGAGATCCGCCCGGCCGAGCGCGGCGAGAAGCGGCGCATCCTCGAGCTCGCCCACCGCAACGCGCTGCTCGCGCTCGACCAGGAGCGCCTGCGCGCCGAGCGCCGCCGCCAGAGCCGCGTCGACGCGCTGGAGGGACTGCAACAGGCGCTCGGCCTCGACGTCCCGCCGATCCGGATCGAGTGCTACGACATCTCCCATCTCGGCGGCACGCAGACGGTCGCCTCGATGGTCGTCTTCGAGGGCGGCGCGCCGCGCAAGTCCGACTACCGCCGCTTTCGCATCCGCTCGCTGCCCGAGGGCGCCTCCGACGACTACGCCGCGATGGCCGAGGTGCTCGCGCGCCGCTACGCCCAGTGGGAGTCCCAGGCCGACATCTCCCCGCACGACTCCGACTACGACGCGAGCTTCGCCTCGCTGCCGAGCCTCGTCGTGATCGACGGCGGCTCCGGTCAGCTCGCCGCCGGCCTCGGGCCGCTGCGCGGGTTTCGCGAGCGCGGCGTCGCGGTCGTCTCGCTCGCCAAGCGCATCGAGGAGGTGTTCATGCCCGGCCGTCGCCGCCCCGCTCGTGCTCGACCACTCCACGCCCGAGCTGCAGCTGCTGCAGCGCGTACGCGACGAGGCCCACCGCTTCGCGATCACCCACCATCGCAGACGCCGCGACCGCGCGATGACCGCCTCGCTGCTCGACGACCTGCCCGGGATCGGTCCCGCGCGCAAGCAGGCGCTGCTCACCCACTTCGGCTCGCCCGAGGCTGTCGCGGCGGCCTCCAGCGAGGAGCTGCAGGCCGTTCCGGGCCTGCCCGCGAAGGTCGCGCGGGAGTTGCACGCCCATCTGCACCGAGCGGGCTGAGCCGACCGAGCGCGTGTGCACGAAAAATGACACGCTCGTCCGCCTAACGCGGCACAATCGGTGGCGATGGCCGTCATCAGGCCCCTCCGTCCGCTCTGCGCGCGGCGAAGCCCGCGGTGCGAGTCGCGCGCTGCAGGATCTCGTCGTCATCACCGGCTTCTCGGGAGCGGGCAAGTCGACGGCGATGAACGTGTTCGAGGACGCGGGCTACTTCTGCGTCGACAACCTCCCGCCGGAGATGATCCGCTCGCTCGTCGAGCTGTTCGTCCACGGCGGCTCCAAGGTCGAGCGCGCGGCCGTCGTCTCGGACGTGCGCGGCGGCGTCTACTTCGAGGCGCTGCGCGCCGTCGTCGACGACCTCGACGCGCTCGGGCTCAGCCACCACGTGCTGTTCCTGGAGGCGGCCGAGCAGACGCTCGTCACCCGCTACAAGGAGACCCGCCGCCGCCATCCGCTCGCGCCCGAGGGCAGCGTCGCCGCCGGCGTCGCCGCCGAGCGCGCGCTGCTCGAGCCGTTGCGCAGCCGCGCCGACCTCGTGATCGACACCACCGGCATGTCCACCGCGATCCTGCGCGGGCGCATCGCCGACGAGCTGCTGCCCCGCCAGACGGCCGGGCGCCTGGCGGTGACGTTCATGAGCTTCGGCTTCAAGCACGGACCCCCGCGCGAGGAGGACCTCGCCTTCGACGTGCGCTTCCTGCCCAATCCCCACTACGAGCCCGAGCTGCGCGACCTCACCGGTCACGACGAGCGGGTGGTCGAGTACGTCGCGCGCGACGGGCGCCTGGACGAGCTGTACGTGCGCCTGCACGCGCTGCTCGACTTCCTGCTGCCCGAGTACGTCGCCGAGGGCAAGTCCCATCTCGTGATCGGCATCGGCTGCACCGGCGGGCGCCACCGCTCGGTCGCGATCGCCGAGCACCTCGCCGCGCGCTACCGCGAGAACGAGGACCTCGACGTGGCCGTCGCCCACCGCGACATCGACAAGGCCTCGCGGCGCTCCTGACGCGCCCTGCGGCGTGGCCCGCCGCGCCGATGCCGGAGCCTGCGGTGGTCCCGATCGGGGTCCCACGCCGCAGGACTTCGAGCGGCCGCGAAATCCCTCGCTGATAGCCTTCCCCGGGCATGCCGGGCGACGGCAGTCGTACCCGCCGGACCCGGCCTCGTTCATTTTCGCGCGATTAGGAGGCCGTGCACATATGGCGGTACGAGTGGGCATCAACGGGTTCGGCCGCATCGGCCGTAACGTGTTCCGCGCCGCGCAGGCGCGCGCGGACGCGGGCGAGATCGAGTGGGTGGCGGTCAACGACCTGACCGACGAGGCCACGCTCGCGCACCTGCTCCGCTACGACTCGATCCTCGGCCCCTATCCGGGCTCGGTGAAGGAGCGCGAGCGGCGCGCTGGAGGTCGACGGCAAGGAGCTGAAGGTGCTCGCCGAGCGCGACCCGGGCGCGCTGCCCTGGGGCGATCTCGGCGTCGACGTGGTGATCGAGTCGACCGGCCTGTTCACCGACCGCGAGAGCGCCGCCAAGCACCTCGCGCAGGGCGCCAAGAAGGTCGTCATCTCCGCGCCAGCCACCGACCCGGACGCGACGGTCGTGCTGGGCGTGAACTTCGACGAGGTCTACGACCGCGACGCAGCACGACGTGATCTCCAACGCCTCCTGCACCACCAACTGCCTGGCGCCGGTCGCGAAGGTGCTCAACGACACGGTCGGCATCGAGCACGGGCTGATGACGACGATCCACGCCTACACCGCCGACCAGCGCCTGCAGGACCTGCCGCACAAAGACCTGCGCCGCGCGCGCGCGGCCGCGATCAACCTGATCCCCGCCTCCACCGGCGCGGCCAAGGCGATCGGCCTGGTGATCCCCGAGCTGCAGGGCAAGCTGCACGGGTTCGCCGTGCGCGCGCCCGTGCCCGACCGGCTCGGTCGTCGACCTGACCGTCGAGTGTGCCCGCGAGACGAGCGTGGAGGAGATCAACGGCGCGCTGCTGGCCGCCTCGCGAGTCCGGTCCGCTGGCCGGGATCATGGCCTACACGACCGACCCGATCGTCTCCAGCGACATCGTGCGCTCGCCCTTCTCCTCGATCGTCGACTCCGCGCTGACGGCGCGATCGACGGCACGATGCTGAAGGTGATCGCCTGGTACGACAACGAGTGGGGCTACTCCAACCGCCTCGTGGACCTCGTGCAGAGGGTGCTGTGAGCGATTCGACCGCGAGCGATCGACGAGCATGGATCGTGCGACGGGCAAGGCGGGTGCTCGTGCGCGTCGACTTCAACGTGCCGCTGCGCCGCGGACGACGAGGACGCGGCCGGCGGCGTGCCGCTCGTCAGCGACGACACGCGCATCGCGGCCGCGCTGGCGACGATCGAAGAGCTGCGCGAGCGCGGCGCACGGCTGGTGCTGGTCTCGCATCTGGGCACGCCCGAGGGCAAACGCGTGCGCGGAGTTGTCGCTGGCGCCGGTGGCCGATCGCCTGCGCGAGCTGACCGGCGCGAAGGTGACGCTGGCGCCGGCCGTCGTCGGCGAGGAGGTGACGGCGCTGGCGGAGGAGCTGCAGCGAGGGCGAGATCCTGGTGCTCGAGAACGTGCGCTTCGAGCCGGGAGAGACGAGCAACGATCCCGAGCTCGCGACGGGCGCTGGCGGACCTGGCGGACGTCTACGTCGACGACGCCTTCGGCGTGGCGCACCGCGCGCACGCGAGCACCGAGGGCGTGACGCACCTGCTGCCGAGCGCCGCCGGACGGCTGCTCGAACGGGAGGTAAAGACGCTGACGGGGATCCTCGAGCATCCCCGCCATCCGCTCGTCGCGATCGTCGGCGGCGCGAAGGTGGCGGACAAGATCGCCGTGATCGAGCGCTTCCTGGAGGTCGCCGACGTGGTGATGATCGGCGGCGCGATGTGCTTCCCGTTCCTGTGCGCGCAGGGGCACGCGGTGGGCAACTCGCTGTGCGGCGAGGAGGACGTCGAGCACGCGCGCAGCGCGCTGTCGCGCGCCAGCGACACGCGACGCGCCACAGGCCGGCCGCGCGCGTCTGCTGGTGCCGAACGACCTCGTGATCGGCGAGCGCCTGGCGGCCGATGCGCCCCACCGCGTGCTCGACGGGGTGGAGGTGCCGGAGGGTTGGATGGGCCTCGACATCGGCCCGAAGACGGCCGAGCGTTACGCGAGCGTGATCGCGAGCGCCGGCACGGTCTTCTGGAACGGGCCGATGGGCGCGTTCGAGCTGGAGCCGTTCGCCGCGGGCACACGCGCGGTGGCGGAGGCGGTCGCGAGCGCGCGCGGGCTGACCGTCGTCGGCGGCGGCGACTCGGCGGCGGCGCTCGCGCAGTTCGGGTCTGGAGCACGCGGTCGACCACCTCTCCACGGGCGGCGGCGCGACGCTCGAGCTGGTGGAGGGCGCGACCCTGCCGGGCGTGCAGGCGCTGGAAGGCGCGGGGGCGGTCTCCTGATGGGCGGCGTCGCAGTCCGCACGCCGCTGATCGCCGGCAACTGGAAGATGTACAAGACCGAGGCGCAGGCCGAGGACTACATCCAGGCGCTGCTGCCGCGCGTCTCCGCCGTGGACGGCGTGGACGTCGCGATCTGCGTGCCGTTCACCGACCTGCGCGCGATGGTCGACAGCGCGCGCGGCTCGCGCGTGGAGGTGTACGCGCAGAACATGCACGCCGAGCCCGAGGGCGCCTACACCGGCGAGATCTCCGCGCCGATGCTCTCCGAGCTCGACGTCCACGGTGTCGTGCTCGGCCACTCCGAGCGCCGCCAGCTGTTCGGCGAGACCGACCGCGCGCTCGCCGCCAAGCTCCCGGCGGCGCTTGCCGCCGGGCTCGCGCCGATCCTGTGCGTGGGCGAGACCGAGGCCGAGCGCGACGCCGGCGACACCGAGCGCACGCTGCGCCAGCAGGTCTGGGACGACCTCGCGGCCGTCCCCGAGGAGCGCCTCGCGGAGGTCGTGATCGCATATGAGCCGATCTGGGCGATCGGCACCGGGCGCGTCGCCACCCCCGAGCAGGCGCAGGAGGCGATCGCGTTCATCCGCGCGCTCGTCGGCGATCGCGACGCCGCCGCGGCCGAGCGCGTGCGCATCCTCTACGGCGGCTCGGTCAAGCCCGAGAACGCCGCCGAGCTGCTGGCGCTGCCCGACGTCGACGGCGCGCTCGTCGGCGGCGCCTCGCTGGAGGCCGACTCGTTCGCGCAGATCGTAGCGCTGCCGCGTCCGCCGCTGCGTGATGGATATCGGAGCGGGTCGAGCAGCAAGTCGACCAGGACGCAGGGAGCGTGGCGTGCTCTGCACGCGAGCGACCGAGACGCCGTCTGACGCCGCTGATCGGCACGCTCCGGTGTCTGCCTGGTCGTGCTCGACGGCTGGGGCCTGGCCGAGCCCGGTCCCGGCAACGCGGTCTCGCTCGCGCGCACGCCGGTATTCGACGAGCTGTGGCGCGACTGTCCGCACACGACCCTGCGCGCGTGCGGTCGCGCGGTCGGCCTGCCGGACGGGCAGATGGGCAACAGCGAGGTCGGCCATCTGAACCTCGGCGCGGGCGCGGTCGTACGCCAGGATCTCGTGCGCATCGACGACGCGATCGCCGACGGCTCGTTCGCGGCCAACCCGGTCCTGCGCGCGGCGCTCGAGGGCACGGAGCGCGTGCACCTGATCGGGCTGGTCTCCGACGGCGGGGTGCACTCCTCGCTCGAGCATCTGCTCGGCGCTGATCGCCTGCGCCGCCGAACACTCCGCGCGCCGGCGCGGGCGGACACAAAGACGTGATCGTGCACGCGTTCACCGACGGGCGCGACACGCTGCCCCACGCGGGCGCCGGCTACCTGGCGCAGCTCGACGCGACCGAGCCGGGGCGCGCGTGGGCTCGGTCGTCGGTCGCTACTGGGCGATGGACCGCGACCGCCGCTGGGAGCGCACCCAGCGGGCGTACGACCTGCTCGTCCACGCGCGCGCGCCCTACGCCGCCGCCGGCGGGGAGGAGGCCGTGCGCGCGGCCTATGAGCGGGGGGAGACCGACGAGTTCGTCGAGCCCACGCTCGTCGGCGAGGAGGCCGGGATACGGCCGGGCGACAGCGTGATCGCGTTCAACTTCCGTCCCGACCGCATGCGCCAGATCACGCGCGCGCTCGCCGAGCCCGGCTTCGGCGAGGGCGAGAGCAGCTTCCAGGATGGACCGGCAGGGGCGGTGCGCGCGGTGGCGCGCTACGCGACGCTGACCGAGTACGAGGAAGGTTGGTCCTACCCGGTGGCGTTCGTCCCCGAGCGCCCCGCGACCACGCTCGCGGCGACGATCGCGGCCACCGGCGCACGCCAGCTGCACGTCGCCGAGACCGAGAAGTACGCGCACGTGACCTACTTCTTCAACGGCGGCGTCGAGGCCGCCCAGCACGGGCGAACGGCGCGAGCTCGCGCCCTCGCCGCGCGACGTGCCCACCTACGACCACAAGCCGGAGATGAGCGCCGTGCAGGCCGCCGACCTGTTCGTGGGGGCGTGGCGCGACGACGAGGCGGGCGGGTCCCGAGTTCGGGATCATCAACTTCGCGAACGCCGACATGGTCGGACACACCGGCGTCATCCCGGCGGCCGTGCGCGCCGTCGAGACGGTGGACGAGTGCCTCGGACGGGTCGTCGCGGCGGTGCGCGAGTCCGGCGGCGTGTGCGTGATCACCGCCGACCACGGCAACGCCGACCACATGCTCGAGCCCGACGGCAGCCCGAACACCGCGCACTCGCTCAACCCCGTCCCGCTGATCGTCGTCGGGTACGACGCCGGCCGGACGCGTGGAAGCTGCGGCGGACCGCGGCGGAGTCCTCGCCGACGTCGCGCCGACGTGCTCGAGCTGCTCGGCATCGCGCAGCCGCGGCGATGACCGGACGTCTCGCTGATCGCACCATGGCTGCTCGAGCCTGCTCGGCGTCGAGACCAGCGGGTGGCGATGACGCAGACGCTTCGCTTGCTCGAGCGGTCGCTAGGATATCGCAGCGATGAATCGCTCGCGCACACTGCTCGGCGCGTTCTTCATCGAGCGCGGGCATCAACCACTTCGTGATGCCGCGCGCCTACCGGTCGATCGTGCCGCCGAGCATGCAGGAGAACGCCGAGCGCCTGGTGGCGATCAGCGGCGTCGCGGAGATCGCGGGCGGTGTCGGGGTGCTGCTTGCCCCGCACGCGGCGCCTCGCGGGCCTCGGTCTGATCGCGCTGCTCGCGGCGGTGTTTCCAGCCAACCTGTACATGGCCCGCGAGCCCGAGCGCTTCCCGCGAATCCCGCGCTGGGCGCTGTACGCGCGGCTGCCGCTGCAGCCGCTGATGATGCGCTGGGCCTGGCGCGCGACGCGATCGTGAGCGCTCGGGCGCCGGAGATCGATCCCTGACGCTGCTATGTTCGACTGAGCAGGGTTTTCGTATCGATTGTCATCATGTCGACCGCGACCGCAGTCAAGATTCCACCAGGGGAGCAGGAGTCTCTCAGCGAAGGTGAGCTCCGCGCGTGGCGCGGGCTGCTGCGAGCGCACGCGTGCCTCGCGAAGCGTCTCGACGCCGAGCTCGAGCGCGAGCACGGCCTGCCGATGAGCTCCTACGAGGTGCTCCATCATCTCGACGACGCGGGCGCGGGGCGGATGCGCATGTGCGACCTCGCCGAGCAGGCGCAGCTCTCGCGCAGCGGTCTCACCCGGCTGGTCGACCGGCTCGAGCGCGACGGGCTGCTGGAGCGCTGCTCGTGCGCTCACGACGCGCGCGGCTCCTACGCCTGCCTGACCGATCTCGGTCGCGAACGCCTCGCGCAGGCGCGGACCACCCACCTGGCGGTCGTGCGCGAGCACTTCTTCTCGCGCTTCTCCGAGCCCGAGCTGGGCGCGCTGGCGGACCTGTGGGACCGCATCGCGCCCTGCGGCAACGGCAACGGCGCCGGTCAGCGCTGCTCACGCCTGCTGACTCGCGCATCGCCGCGGCTCACGACGTAATGCAGGATCACGGTTCGCTCGGCGGCACGTGCGCTTTGATGCTCGGCGTCGACTCCCGCTGCTCAGCTCCCATTCTTGAATTCCTGCTCATCCGGCGCTGTGGCGACGGTGGGCCAGCAGCGCCCCCCGCGGCGATCAGCACCGCCACCAGCCCATAGATGCCGAACGTCTCGATCGCGTTGCCGGCGGCGTGGCCGAGGAAGTAGGCGAGCAGGCCGATCGCCGTGGCCCAGCAGATGCCTCCGAGTGCGTTCCAGAAGACGAACGACGCGCCAGTGCATGTGCGTCGCGCCGGCCAGCCACGAGGCCCACACGCGCAACCCGAGCACGAAGCGGCCGAGGAACACCGCCTTGGGGCCGTGGCGCGCGAAGAACACCTCTCCGTTCTGCAGCGCCTGCCGGCGCTGAGTCGTGGAAGCGCCCGGGTCGTTCCAGCATCCAGCGACCTCCTTTGCGGCCGATCAGGTAGCCGATGTTGTCGCCCACGATCGCCCCGGCCGCGGCGATCGCGATCACGAGCTCGATCTGGAGTTTGCCCCCGCTGGCCAGCACCGCCGCGGTGATCAGCGCCGTCTCGCCCGGGATCGGCACGCCGCTGGACTCCGCCATCACCGCCAGGAACAGCAGCGGGTAGCCGAACGTTTCGACGAGATGGCTGACGTTGACGATCGCGGCGAGCATGGTCGGGCGCTGCTGCTTCCCCAGGGTACGGCATGGACCCTCGGGTCAGCGTCACGATAGATGGTGGCCGACGCCGGTCCATAGGATGCCGCGGCGGTGTCCGCCTTCACGATCATCGCCCGCGACGCAGTCCTCGCGCGCTCGCGCGGGCGTGCTGAGCACCGCGCACGGCGAGGTCCGCACCCCGGCGTTCACGCCGCTGGCGACGAAGGCCACCGTCAAGGGCCTGCTGCCCGAGGAGGTCGCGGCGCTCGGCTACGAGATGGTGCTCGGCAACACCTTCCACCTGCTGCTGCGCCCCGGCCCGGAGCTGATCGAGCGCTTCGGCGGGCTCGGCCCGTTCATGGGCTGGCCCGGACCGACGATCACCGACTCGGGCGGGTTTCAGGTGTTCTCGATGGGCCACGGCACGGTCGCCGAGGAGATCAAGGGCCGCGCCCGCGGCCGTGCCCGGCGAGCGCGAGGGGGCGATCCTCGAGATCGACGAGTCCGGCGTGCGCTTTCGCTCCTATGTCGACGGCCGCGTGCGCTTCCTCTCCCCGGAGGACTCGATGGCGACGCAGGCCGCCCTGCGCTCGGACATCGCGCTGGTGTTCGACGAGTGCACGCCCTTCCACGTCGACCGCGCCTACACCCAGCGCTCGACCGAGCGCACCCACCGCTGGCTCGAGCGCTGCCTGCGCTGGCACGCCGAGCACGGCCCGCCCGAGCAGCTCGTCTACGGGATCGTGCAGGGCGGCGTCCACGAGGATCTGCGCCGCGAATCCGCGCAGCTGGTCGGCGCGAGCGCCTGCGACGGGCATCGCGATCGGCGGCTCGCTCGGCTCGGAGAAGGCGCAGATGTACGAGGTCGTCTCCTGGGCCACCGCCGAGCTCGATGGCGCGCTGCGAGCGACCGCCCTCGTCACCTGCTCGGGCATCGGCGAGGTGGACGACCTGATCGCGGGCGTCGAGCTGGGCATCGACACGTTCGACTGCGCCATGCCCACCCGCCTGGGCCGTCACGGCACCGCGCTCGTGCCCGACCCCGACGCGCGCTGGCGCCTGGATCTCACGAAGGCCGGCGTGCGCGACTCGCCCGAGCCGCTGCTCGAGGGCTGCGCCTGCCCGGCCTGCTCGAAAGGCTTCTCCCGCGCCTACCTCGGCTACCTCGCCCGCGCCGGCGAGCTGACCGGCACGCGCCTGATCACGATGCACAACCTCGCCTTCCTCGCGCGGCTGATGGGCGATCTGCGGCAGGGGATCGTCGACGGCGATCTGGGCGCGTGTGCGCGTGCGCAGTGGCGCGCCGGAGAATTCCATCCCAAGTGATGCGTATTTTGAATCGTGGCATTCCGGTGTGGTGTAAGGGCAACACGGATGACCTGTCACTATCAGATGCCGGTTCGAGTCCGGCCGCCGGAGCCATACGTTGAAGGCGACGGTTGAGGTTGCTAGCCTGCTGGACACGTGACAGTGTCCAGCCCGAAAGGGCAGTCGCCTTACCGAGGGGCCCGCGCAAGCGGGCCTTTCGCCTGTAGTGACACTGATCACAGTTCGTATACAGTTGTCTGCTATGCTGCTGGGTGAGTGACGGTTGCCGGGCGAGGGGCTCGCTGTAGCGGGCCTCTCGCCTGTCCAGGCGCCTATTTCGTGTTTTCGCTCACCAGCTGTTTGAGCGCCACCGAGGCCTGTTCGACGTCGTTGTAGACGACGTTGCGCAGCACGACCCTGGTGGGCGCGGGAGCGGTGACCGCGACGATCGCGGCGATCACGCCGCCGAGCGCCAGCAGTCCCAGCGAGCGCCAGCGCCAGGCGCCGGGGCCGCTGCGCCTGGCGTTGGACGACGGAGCGGCGGCTGGGCGGGCGCTCGCGCCGGCGGTGGCGTTCCTCGAAGGTCCCTGGCGCGGCTGACGCGGCGCGACCGCGGGCTTGGCCCCGGCGCCGCCCGATCCGCGGGCGCCGCCGCTCAGCACGCTCGTGGCCTGTGTCGCCGGCTGGCTCGCCGCCGCGACCCGCCGACCGACTCCCGGCGGGCGCCTCCAGCGGGGAGATGCCGTCGGCGCCGTCGCTGATCGCGCGGCCCATCTCGCGCGCGGTCTGGTAGCGCTCGTTCGGGTCCAGCGCGAGCGCCAGCGCGATCGCCTCGGCGAGCTCGGGACCGACGGCCGCGACGAGCGGTGTCGAGCATCGGCGGCTCCTCGCGCTGCTGCTTGAGCGCGAGCTCGGTCAGCGAGGTCGCCTCATACGGCAGGCGTCCGGAGATCAGCTGGTAGGCGACGACGCCGAGCGCGTACAGGTCCGCGCGCGGACCGGCCTCCTCGCCGCGCGCCTGCTCGGGCGCCAGGTAGGCGGCGGTGCCGAGCACCGAGCCGACCTGGGTGATGCTCGACTGCTCGGTCGCCTTGGCGATGCCGAAGTCCGCGAGCTTGACCTCGCCCTCGCGGGCGCGCAGCAGGTTGCCGGGCTTGACGTCGCGGTGCACGACGCCGTGGCGGTGGGCGTAGTGCAGCCCCTCGCAGGCCTGTTCGATGATCGCCACGGCCTCGTCCACCTGCACCCAGCCGTCGTCGCGCAGGATCTCCGCGCAGGACTGGCCCTCGATGTACTCCATCACGATGAAGTGCCGGCCCGAGCTGCTCGTCCAGGCCCGAGTCGAAGATCTGCACGATGTTCGGGTGCACGAGTCGCGCGGCGGCCTGCGCCTCGCGCTGGAAGCGCGAGACGAACGTCGGGTCGTCCGCGAGGTGCTCGGCCAGCAGCTTGGCCGCGACGCGCCGTTCCAGGCGCATGTCGAACGCGAGATGCACCGTCGACATCCCGCCGAACCCGAGCCTGCCCTCCAGCCGGTAGCGCCCGGCGATCGTGTCGCCGTCGTTCACGCTCGCCCCTCGCGCCTCCAGTGGCCGGCGGCGTGGCGCATGTGGCGCGGCGGGGGCATGAGCAGGATCGCCGAGCTCATTTGCCTGCCTTCCTGTCCGGCCGCGCCCGGCGCCACACCGCCGGATTCGCCCTGTTCGTCCTGCCTTTGCCCTTGCCGGCCGACGCGTTCGCTTTCGCCGGGCGCCACCGTGCCGCCGCCGTTGTTCGGCGGGGTGACGGGCGTCGGGGTTGATGTCGTGGGGGTGTTCGTCGTGGTCGTGGTCGTCGTCGGCGTCGTCTGCGGTTTTCGTGGTCGTGGTGGTCGTCGTCGTGCGTGGGGTGGTCGTCGTGTCGGTCTGGGCGAGCGGCTGCGCGCACAGCGCCAGCGCGCGTTCGCGCAGGTTGGAGATGCCTTCGCTGAGCCGCCTGTGCAGTCCGGAGTCGATCGTGGCGGGCAGCGCCGCGAAGTCCTGCTCGGTCTTGTTGATCGCTTCGGTCGTCGCGGTGCAGTTCGCCGCCTCCGCTCTGCGCCGCCTGCGCGACCGCTTCGAAGTCGCTCTGCAACGGTCCCGCGTTGGCGATCGGGATCAGGCCCTTGCCGGAGCTGCCGCAGGAGACGAGCACGATCGCGACCGCGACCCCCAGCAGCGCGGCCGCGAGCAGTCGCAGACCGCTCGCCAGGAGAGGACGTTGCCGGTCGAATTGTCTGTGCATGGTCACTGACCGTACTCCAGCCGCTCCGCGAGCGAGTCCGGCAGGCGCGCCGCGCGGATCGCGGCGGCCGCGCCCGCGACGTCGTAGTCGGTGCGCTGAAACGACGCCGTGAGGCCGTCGAGGTCCAGCATCAGCCACGACGCGCGCGGGTCGCCGTCGCGGGGCTGCCCGACGCTGCCGGGGTTCAGCAGCCACTCTCCCTCGGCGATGTCCAGTTGAGCGCCCTCGCGTCGCGGTTCGCCGCTGGCGAGCTCGCCCTCGTGTCGCACGAACGACAGCGCCACGTGGGAGTGGCCGATCAGGCAGACGCGGCTCGGCTGCCTGTCCAGGCACAGCTCGGCGAGCAGGGCAGAGAGCACGTACTCCCACACGGGGTCGCGCGGGCTGGCGTGATACAGCCCGATCGGTCCCTCCTGGCCCTGCGGGCGCAGGCCGGCGAGGAAGTCGAGGTGCTCGGCGGAGATCACCTCCTGCGTCCACTGCGCGGCGAGGCTGGCGCCGCGGGAGAACTCCCCGAAGGAGATCTCGCCGGTGACCGCGAGATCGTGGTTGCCGGCGAGGCACACGGCGGCGTGCTTTGAGGCGAGCGCCACGCACGCGTCCGGCTCGGCGCCGTAGCCGACGAGATCGCCCAGGCACCACAGCTCCGCGGCGTCGCTCGCGGCGATCGCTTCGAGCACCGCCTCGAACGCATGCCGATTGCCATGGATGTCGGAGATCACCGCGACCTTCATGGGCGGTGATGGCGCTTCGCTGGCCGATCGACGATCCCCTCGATCGAGGATTGGTCGCGTCCTCGGTCGTTCGCGACTGGCGCATTCCCGTCCTACTCTCCTTCGTCGCTCCCCCGCCTCGGCGCCGCCGTACTCGGGTAGGTTCTTGATTCCCTCGCGGGTTCGCCACTTGGAGTAGTTGTCCTCCATCGCGTCGATCAGCTCGCGCATGAACCGCGGCGAGATGTTGACTCGCGAGACGACCACGCCGGGGACCTCCTCGGACTCGACCTCGTGGTCGACGCGCGCGAAAGTGACCGTGAACTCGTAGTCGGAGTGGCTGACGTTGGCGAAGTTCGCGTACACGCCCCCCATGATCTCGGGGGAGAGATGGATGTTTATGTGGCGCTCGGCGCCTGGGTCTTGGTCGTTCACGTAGTTAGTATCCCAATCTGTGAGTCCGATGCATGCGACGGGAGCGAGAACTCCCGTAGACGAGCTGCGCGAGGCGGTCCTGGCGAGCGCCGGAGGCGCTCGTCGGGCGCCGAGCACGTCCGGCCGGAGGCATCGAGTCTCGGCAGGCCCGATGCGATCGTACTCGAGCGCCCGCCCAAGGCCGATTTCGGAGACTACGCGACCAACGCGGCGCTGCTGCTGGCGCCCTCGCTGGGCCGCCCACCGCGCGAGGTCGCCGAGCGCCTTGGCGTCGAGCTCGGGCGCCGGCTCGGCGAGCGGCTGGCGCGCTTCGAGGTCGCCGGACCCGGCTTCCTGAACCTGTTCCTGGACGATGCCTGGCTGCGGGGCGCGCTCGCTCGCGTGCTCGCGCCGAGGACGCCGCGTTCGGCGCCGGCGGCGCGGGATCGCCTGAGCGTATCCTCGTCGAGTTCGTCTCGGCCAACCCCACGGGGCCGATGCACGTCGGCCACGCGCGCAACGCCGCCTACGGCGACGCGCTGGCACGAGTGCTCGCCTTCCACGGGCACGAGGTCGAACGCGAGTTCTACGTCAACGACGCCGGCTCGCAGGTGACGGGCGCTGGGCGAGTCGATCAGTGCTGTCGCGAGGGGGCAGGAGATTCCCGAGGACGGCTATCACGGCGACTACGTCGGCGAGCTCGCGCATGACATCGAGGACGCCGCGACCCTCGACGCCGGCGGAGCTTGGGCGTGCGGCGGTGGGCGTGATGATCGGCGCGGATGCAAACGACGCTTGCGGTCCTTCGCCGTTCAGGGCTTCGATCACTGGCAGTACGAGTTCGCGCTGCACGCGGGAGATCCGAGCCCCGTGGCGCACACGCTGCAGAACGCTCGAAGAGCACGGCCACACCTATCGCGAGGACGGGGCGCTGTGGCTGCGCACGACCGACTACGGCGACGACAAGGACCGCGTGCTCGTGCGCTCCTCCGGCGAGCACACCTACTTCGCCTCGGACATCGCCTACCACCAGGACAAGCGCGAGCGTGGCTTCGAGCGCCAGATCGACGTGTGGGGCGCCGACCATCACGGCTACCTGCGGCGGATGCGGGCCGCCTATGCGGCGCTCGGCGGCGATCCCGAGCACCTGGAGATGCTGACGATGCAGCTCGTCCATCTCGTGCGCCGCGGAGAGCGCGCGCAGATGTCAAAGCGCGCGGGGGAGTTCGTCACGCTCGACGACCTCGTCTCGGAGGTCGGCGTGGACGCTGCGCGCTGGTTTCTGCTCTCGCGCTCGCACGACACCACGATCGACCTCGACCTCGATCTCGCGCGCGCGCAATCGCGCGAGAACCCGGTCTACTACGTGCAGTACGCGCACGCGCGGATCGTCTCGGTGCTCGCGCTAGCCGGTCCCGAGCGCGTTGCCGCCGCGATGGCTGACGCTACGCTCGAGAGCGCCGACGTGGGCCACCGTGGCGGCGCGCTCACCGACGTGGGGGATGGGAGCGAGGGGACCCTGCACCCGAGCCGAGCGCGCCCTGATCAAGCGGCTGCTCGCCTTTCCCGGTGAGATCGCCGAGACGGCCCAGCGCCGTGCACCGCACCGGATCGCCGCCTACGCGCTCGAGCTCGCGCAGGACTACACCTCCTTCTACGACGCCTGCCGCATCGTCGACGTCGATGCTTCCAATGGGTTGCCGGGGAGCGCGGCGGATGTTGAATCGCTGCGGCATGGCGCTGTCCGTCGCGGCGCAGCGCACGATCGCGCGCTGTCTGGATCTGCTCGGGGTCAGCGCGCCCGAGCGGATGTAGGCTTGCGGTTCAGCCGTCGAAGCGCGCGAGATCGGCGTCCAGGCGCGCTCGCTCTGCCGCGCCCAGCGCCGGCACCGAAGATGAGTCAGGCTGTACGCGGGTGCGTCTGCGCCACCGGGGTAGCAGCAGCGCGAATGCCGCGAGCAGCGCCAGCACCGCCGCAAGTGGCACGAGGTATGCCGTCAGGTCGAAGCCGTGCGCGCTCGGCAGGCCCAGCGCGGTCGGCCCGTACTGGCTGACGAGCGCACGTTCGATCTCGGACTCGGTCTTGCCTTCCGCGATCAGTCCCCTGATGAAAACCCGCTCGCGGTCGGCCTGCGGGGACTCGGCGACGATCAGCGGGATTTTGCACGTCACGCACATCACCCGGCGTTCGATCGCCGGCAGCGAAGCGCGCGCGGGGGCCGCGAGTCCCGAGGCGGGGGAGAGGGCCATCGTCGCCAGGGCGGCGATGACGCCGATGGCTGTGAGGATCCCCGCGGTGGCGCGGATCCTCATGAGCTGCTTTCCGCGAGCTTGATCGCGCCGTCGATGAACGCCGGTCCGATCTCGCCCCGCGAGACGGCCACGACGCCGCCGTTGCGGTCGATCACGAAGCTCTCCGGGAGCTGGTCGGTGCCGTAGGCATGCGCGAATTCACCGGTCGTATCGCGCAGGTTCGGGTAGGTGATGTGGTGTTCGTGCAGGAACGTCCTCGAGTCGGTCGAAGCGTCGAGGTAGGTCACGCCGAGCACCGTCGCGTCGTGCGCCTGCAGCCGGCTCTGCGCGTGCTCCAGCAGCGGCGCCTCCGTCTGGCAGGGCACGCACCAGGAGGCCCAGAAGTTCAGCACCACGACCTTGCCCTCTGTATGCAGCCAGCGAATCGCCGGCTCCGGCCGTGGCGCCCGAGAGCACCGGAAGCGTGCGTCCTGCCTGTGGCGCAGCGGGATGTTGGCCTTTGGCCACCGCCTCGTCGAGCGTGCGGCTCGCTCCCTGGGTGGTTACGCCGTACACCAGCAGCCCGATCAGGCAGGCGCCCGCGAGGCACACGAGGATCGGCAGGAGGCGGCCACGCACGCGATGGAGGATAGATGGCCCGCGGTAGAGCGCGAGGCGCCGTGTGAGCTTCGGGCGTGCGGAGCCCAGGGGCTAAGATCAGGCTTCGCGCGGTGGTAGCTCAGTTGGTAGAGCGCAAGCTTCCCAAGCTTGAGGTCGCGGGTTCGACCCCCGTCCGCCGCTTAGAGCGGTCTCGCCGCGGCCGTCCGCTAGGAGCGCGCGGCGGCGCGCCGACTGCCACGCATGAGCTCGGCGAGAAGCGCCTCGATCGAGCGCTCGAGCTGTTTGATACTGGCTGTCTGGACGCGCTCGACGCCGACGGCGCGGTTGAGCCAGGCGTTGATCTCGCGGTGGCTGCGCCCGTCGCGGCGGTGCAGTTCGGCGACGAGGCGGCTGCGCTCTTGGCGCAGGTCCTCGCGGCGCTCGAACGCTGCTGCCGGCGCCGAGGAGGCGGATGCGGACGGAGGAGGGGAGGGAGGCGTGGGCGCGGGCGGTGGCACGAGATCGAGCGCCGGCGCCGACGCTCGCTGGGGTGGGCCGAAGAGGGTCATCTGCGCGGCGAACTCGGCGCTGAGGGGCACGAACTCGGCGTTTGGCGAGGGCTCGGTGGCGCGACGCTCGCGCAGCTCCTCCAGGCCTTCCTCCTCGGGGTCGTCGCGATGGAGCGCGTGGCGGAGCTCCGTTTCGACCTCGGAGGCGTGCGTGCGCAGCGTCTGGTCGGCCGGCAGGTACAGCCAGCTCGCCTCGGGGGGCCTGCCGGGGATGGTGCGCACGAAGCGTCCGACGATCTGGCGGAAGATCAACGGCGTTTTGGCGGCGCTCGCGTAGACGCCGACGCGAAGACGGGGGATGTCGACGCCCTCGGAGACCATGTTCACCGCCACGATCCACGGCTCGCGCGAGGTGCGGAACTGCGCGAGCTTACGCGCTGCCTGTGCCTCGGTGTGGAGCACCACGACGGGCGTCCGGCCGGTCGTCTCGCTCAGGAGCTTTGAGATCTGTCGGGCATGGGCGGCGTCGGCGGCGACCACGAGACCGCCCGCGTCGCGGTGCCCGGCGCCGCGCAGCGCTTGGAGCTTGGCGTCGGCCTCGCGCAGGATGCGTGGCAAGCCATCGGGAAGCTCGGTGGAGATCGCGGTGCGGTAACGACGGCCGGCCTCGCGCGCGGTGAGGACGGTCTCGAAGGAGGACTCGATCACGTCCTCGCCGCTGCGCCACGAGAGGGTCCCGTCGAACGTGACGAAGGCGACCGGGCGGCAGATCCCGTCGGCGACGGCCTCGGCGTAGGTATAGGAGACGTCGGGCACGACCAGCCCCTCGGCGTCGTAGCGCACGCCCGGAATCGGCGTCGCGTCGGAGCGGAAGGGCGTACCGGAGAGCAGCAGCCAGCGTGGGACGGCGGCGAAAGCGCGTTGAAAGCCCGTCCCCCAGGCGAGGTCTTCGCCGAGATGGTGAGCCTCGTCGACGATCACGAGCGCGTCGTTCGGCATCTTCGCTGCCCACCCCTCGGGATCGCTCGCGACGCGCGCGTAGGTGACGGCGACGCCGTGGAAGTCTCCTCGCGGCGGGTTCGGTCCGGGCGCGTCGGGTTGCAACTGCAGGCCGAGCGCCGCCGCCGCGGCCGCCCACTGACGGGTTAGGGGCGTCGTCGGGCAGAGCACCACCACGCGCCTGAGGGCGCCCCGCGAGAGCAGTTCGTTTGCGAACTCGAGCGCCGGGCGGGTCTTGCCCGCGCCGGGGGCGGCTGAGATGAGGAACGGGCCGTCCTGCCAATCATCAAGGCGCGCGAGGGCGTCGCGTTGCCACGAGCGCAGCAGTGTCGGGGGAGAGGGATGATTGCTCAAAGAGCCCGGCATCCTGCGGCACGTGACGGACGGATCGGCGCCCCACCTGCCGGCGCCCCGCGGTTGAGCCGATCTTGGTCATTTCGACTACGGGCGTCCCTTCGCCGGCGCCGCACAATCGCATCCCGGCGCGTCCCGAGAGATCCGCATCGCGGGAGGGTGCGCGCTGTCGCGGCTCGACCTCGGCGCTGTCCGCCGCGAAATACGTGAGAATCACCGCCAATGCACGTCACCGCCAAGGCCGACTATGCCGTGCGCGCCGTCGTCGAGCTCGCCTCCGGCAGTTCGGACTCGCCGCGCAAGGTAGATGAGGTCGCCCAGGCCCAGGGGATTCCGGTGTCGTTCCTGGAGAACATCCTCACGCAGCTGCGCTCCGCCGGTCTCGTGCGCAGCCAGCGCGGCCCCGAGGGCGGCTACTGGCTCGCACATCCGCCCGGAGGAGGTCAACCTCGCGCAGGTCATCCGCGCGGTCGAGGGGCCGCTCGTGGGCGTGCGCGGGCTGCGCCCCGAGGAGATCGCCTACGAGGGCTCGGCCGAGTCGCTGCAAGCAGGTGTGGCTGGCGCTGCGCGCGAACCTGCGCAAAGTCCTCGAGCACGTCACGCTCGCGGACGTCGCCTCGGGCAAGCTGCCGAAGGAGATCGTGGCGCTCACCAAACAAGAGGAAGCCTGGGAAACGCGTTGAGGGGACCTCGCCGCATGCGGCGAGGTCGTCAGGGCCACATGTGGCCCTGACTCGACCCCGTACATGTACGGGGTCGCCGACGGCGCATGCGCCGTCGGTTGACGGGTCGTATACGACCCGTCACGCGGCCTTGCATGCAAGGCCGCACCCCAATCTCACAAGCTAGGCCGCGAAAACGCGCGGCTCGGGCAGGCGCACGGCGAGGATCTGCCCCTCCTGCAGCTCGAGCTCCTGCGCGCTCTCGCGTGTCACCTGCGCCCAGACATCACGACCGTCGTCGAGCTTCAGCTCGACGCGCACCTCGAAGCCGAGGTGCACCACGCGCTCGATCAGCGCCTCCGTGCCTTCGCCGGCGGTTGACGGCAGGATCTGGATGTCGTGCGGGCGCAGGAAGGTCGCCTCGCCGAGGTGGTTGACGGGGCCGATGAAGGACATCACGAACTCGTTGCGCGGGCTCTCGTACAGCTCGCGGGGGCTCCCCGCCTGCTCGATCTTGCCGCGGTTCATAACCACGATCTGCTCGGCGACCTCCATCGCCTCCTCCTGGTCGTGAGTGACGAAGATCGTCGTCACGTGGATCTCCTCGTGCAGTCGCCGCAGCCATTCGCGCAGCTCCGCCCGCACCTGCGCGTCGAGCGCGCCGAAGGGCTCGTCCAGCAGCAGCACCCGCGGCTGCACTGCCAGCGCTCGCGCGAGCGCCATGCGCTGCAGCTGTCCGCCCGAGAGCTGCGAGGGGTAGCGCTCGGCGAGCCCCTCGAGGCGTACGAGCCCGAGCAGTTCGCTCACGCGCTCGCGGATCTCGGCCTTCGGACGTTTGCGCACGGTCAAGCCGAAGGCGACGTTGTCGTGCACGGTCATGTGCTTGAACGGGGCGTAGTGCTGGAAAACGAAGCCCACGTCGCGCGTGCGCGCGGGCGTGTCGGTGACGACCTGCTCGCCGATCTCGACCTCGCCCGCGTCGGGGATCTCGAGCCCGGCGATGATGCGCAGCAGCGTCGACTTGCCGCTCCCGCTCGGACCCAGCAGCGCGGTCAGCGCGCCGTCGTTCACGCGGATGCACACGTCGTCGAGCGCGACGAAGTCGCCGAAGCGCTTGCTCACGTTCCGTACCTCGATGGCCATCAGATCGCCTCCCGTCTGCGAGTTCGACGTGTCAACAGGTTCATCGCCACCAGCGTTGCGAGCGCCAGCAGCGCCAGCACGACTGCGCTGGCGTAGGCGCCGGTGATGTTGAAGTTCTCGAACTGCCCCTGCACGTACAGCGGCAGCGTCTGCGTCTGACCTTCGATCCGCCCCGAGACGACGCTCACGGCGCCGAACTCGCCGAGCGCGCGCGCTGTCGTCAGCACGACCCCGTAGACCACGCCCCACCGGATCGCCGGCAGCGTGATCCGCCGAAACGTCTGCCATGCACCCGCCCCGAGCGTCGCGGCGGCCTGCTCGGCGTCGGTCCCCAGCTCGCGCAGCACCGGTGCGGTCTCGCGCACGACGAACGGCAGCGAGACGACGGCCGTCGCGAGCACCATGCCGGGCACGGAGAAGATCACCTGGATGCCGTGTCCGATCAGCCAGTCCCCGAACCAGCCCGTCTTGCCATACACGAGCACCAGCGCCAGCCCCACGACGACGGGCGAGATCGCGAACGGCAGGTCAACGAGCATGCCCAGCAGCGCCTTGCCCCTGAACGAGCCGCGCTCCAGCAGCAGCGCCATGCCGACCCCGAAGGCCGTGTTCAGCGGCACCGCGATCGCCACGATCTCGATCGAGAGCCAGAACGCGTGAACCGCGTTCGGCGCCGTCACCGCATCCCACACCGGCGCGATCCCGTGTTCGAAGGTGCGGTAGAAGATCATCGCCACCGGCGCGACGAGCAGCAGCGCGAGATATCCGAGCGCGAGCGTGCGCAGGCCGAGCTTGCTAAAGGACATGCTTCGACCTCCAGCTCGAGACGAAGCGCGAGCGCGCCCAGCACGATCAGCGCCGCGGCCAGCAGCACGACCGAGACGGCCGCCGCGGCGGGCAGGTTTTCGTCCTGGATCTGGCTGAACACGTACACCGAGCCGACCTCGGTCTTGAACGGCAGGTTGCCCGTGATCAGTACCAGCGAGCCGAACTCGCCGACGGCGCGCGCGAAGCTGAGGGCGACTCCGGAGACGATCGCGGGGGTGAGCGTCGGCAGCACGATCCGGCGCAGCACCGTCAGCGGTCCGGCGCCGAGCGAGGCGGCGGCTTCCTCCATCGAGCGGTCCATCTCGATCAGCACCGGCTGCACCGAGCGGACGACGAACGGCAGCGTCACGAACAGCAGCGCCAGCGCGATCGACGCGCGCGTGAACGCCACGTTGATGCCCAGCGGGCTGTTGGTGCCGTACAGCGCCAGCAGCACCACCCCGGCGACGATCGTCGGCAGCGCGAACGGCAGGTCGATCAGGGCGTTGACGGTGCGCTTGCCCGGGAACTCGTCGCGCACGAGCACCCACGCGATCAGCGTTCCGAAGATCGCGTTGATCGTCACCACGATCGCCGAGGAGACGAGCGTCAGCTTGATCGCGGCCTGCGCCTCCGGTCCGCTCACCTCGCGCCAGAACGCGCCCAGCCCGCCGCTGCCGGCCTTCGCCAGCAGCGCCGCCACCGGCAGCAGCACGAGCACCGACAGGTAGACGCCGATCAAGCCCTTGCCGAGCGCCCCCGCCGCGCGCCCGCCGCCGAGGACGATTGGCGCCTTCAGGCGCGCGGGCGCGGCAGCGAGGACGGCGGGTGTACTCATTTCGAGGTGGACACTCCCAGCGACTGCTCGATCTTCGTGACGATCCCCGTTTCCGGTTCGAAGAACTGCTTGTCCACGGAGGTCCATCCGCCGAGGTCGTCGATCGTGAACAGTCCCGTCGGCGTCGGGAACTGTCCCGGTGCGGCCACGCCGGGGACCACCGGCCGGTAGCCCTCCTGCGCCCAGATCTTCTGCCCCGCGGGCGAGATCAGGTAGTTCACGAACTTGCTTGCGCTTGCGTTCGTGCCGACGACCGCGACGGGGTTCTGGATCAGGATCGTGTGCGGCGGGATCACGTATTCGATCGCGGCGCCCTTCTTCTGGTCGGCGATCGCCTCGCTCTCGTAGTCGATCAGCGCGTCGCCGCGGCCGGCGAGAAACGTCTGCAGCGCGTTGCGCGCCGAGCTGTCCTGGCTGACGACGTTGTGGAACAGCGCCTTCAAATACGCTTCGGCTTCCGCGGGGCTCTTGCCTTCCTTGATCTGCGCGCCGTACGCGGCCATGATGTTCCAGCGCGCGCTCCCCGACGTGAACGGGTTCGGCGTCAGCACTCCCACGCCCGGCTTTGTCAGGTCCGACCAGCTCGGTGATGTGCTTTGGGTTGCCCTTGCGCACGATGATCACCGCGACCGACTCCGTCACGAACCCGTGCGTGGCGTTCTGGTTCCAGCTCGAGGACACGAGCCCCGCCTTGACCAGGCGCGTGACGTCCGGTTCCAGCGAGAAGTTGACGGCGTCGGCGTGCAGCCCGTTGGCGACCGCGCGGCTCTGTTCGCCCGAGGGTCCGTAGGACTGGCTGAAGGAGACGCCCTTGCCTTCGGGCGTGGCCTGGAAGGCCGGGATCAGCTTTTCGTAGGCCCCCTGCGGCGTGGAGTAGGCGACCAGCGTGACGTGCGAGCCGCCACTCGAGCTCGGAGCTGGAGGAGCCGCTGCCGCAGGCGGCGAGGCCGAGGGCGGCGGCCAGTAGGGACAGGGCGACTGACGGGAGTGCGTATCGACATAACCACTTTCTGCATCGACGACATGATGAACAGGCCGATGCACACTAATACCATAAAACAAATCCAGATTAGGGAGTTTCGACGATGTCCTCATTTGGAGTAACCAGATTTGAGGTTGTCCTCGATTTTGGCTAGGCTTAATGGCCGCACCATGCCTCATCCGAGGCATTTGTCCGCAGCCGCCCCGGCGCTCCGCGCGCCCCATCCCGAAGGAGATCCCGCCAGATGTCAGCCACGCCCACCGTCGCCCCACCGCCGCAGGAGCGCAATACCGAGGCCGCCGAGGCCGCCGTCGAGGCGATCACGAGCTCGGCCAACCAGGAGGCGGCGTTCTCGATGGCGCTGACCCAGGACCAGAAGGACATCCGCGAGTGGGTGCACGGCTTCGCCGCCGACGTCATGCGCCCCGCGGCGCACGAGTGGGACGAGAAGGAGCAGACGCCGTGGCCGATCATCGAGGAGGCCGCCAAGATCGGGCTGTACGGCTTCGAAGGGCTCGCGCAGTTCTTCGCCGACCCGACCGGCCTGACGCTGCCGATCGTCAACGAGGAGCTCTTCTGGGGCGACGCCGGCATCGGCATGTCGATCATGGGCACCGCGCTCGCCGTCGCCGCGATCTTCGGCCAGGGCACCGGCGAGCAGATCGGCGAATGGATCCCGCGCTGCTTCGGCACCCCCGAGGACCTGAAGGTCGCCGCGTTCTGCGCCTCGGAGCCCAACGCCGGCTCGGACGTCTCGCGCGTCCGCACGACGCGCCAAGTTCGACGAGGCGACCGGCGAGTGGGTCCTCAACGGCCAGAAGGCGTGGGCGACCAACGGCGGCATCTCCGACGTGCACGTCGTCATCGCCACCGTCGACCGCGAGCTCGGCTCCAAAGGCCACGCCGCGTTCGTCGTGCCGATGAGCGAAGCCAAGGGCATCTCCCAGGGCACGAAGGTCTCCAAGCACGGCTCTGCGCGCCTCGCACACCGCCGACGTGTTCCTCGACGACTGTCGCATCCCCGCCGGCTACGTGCTCGGCGGCAAGGAGAAGCTCGACGAGCGCCTCGCGCGCGTGCGCGAGGGCAAGAAAAACAAGTCCCAAGCCGCGATGCAGACGTTCGAGGCCTCGCGCCCGACGGTCGGCTCTCAGGCGCTCGGGATCGCGCGCGCCGCTTACGAGTACTCGCTGGAGTACGCCAAGGAGCGCGAGCAGTTCGGCAAGAAGATCATCGAGAACCAGTCGATCGCCTTCACGCTCGCGCGGATGAAGATGGAGATCGACGCCGCCCGCCTGCTCGTCTGGCGCGCCTCGTGGATGGGCCGCAACCAGGTCCCGTTCGAGAACGCCGAGGGCTCGATGTCCAAGCTCAAGGCAGGCGAGGTCGCCGTGTGGGTGACCGAGCGCGCGATCCAGATCCTCGGCGGCAACGGCTACACGCGCGAGTTCCCCGTCGAGCGCTGGCACCGCGACGCGAAGATCTACGACATCTTCGAGGGCACCGCCGAGATCCAGCAGCTGGTGATCTCCCGCGCGATCTCGGGCATGCAGATCAGGTAGCTGCTACCAGGCCTGACTATTGCTGTGCGCCTGTAGGAAGGTTGTGGATCAAGCGGGACACGGACGCATCGAGCTTAGTGTGCTTTGCACATAAGCGAGGGAGGACAAAGTCCCGCGCCGTGTCCACGGCCTTCCTACCAGGCCTGGTCGGCGCCGCAGTGCGGACAGCGCACCGTGGTGGAGACCGAGGCGGCGAAGACGAACCCGCAGGAGCAAGTGTAGGAGGCGTTGTCGATCGGCCCGCCGGCGAGGCGCACGCGTGCGAGGCTAGCGCCCTGCTCGGTAACCGGGCTCGGCCAGGTGCAGGTTCGCGGTAGTGGGAAGTAGCCGTGCGTCTGCGTTTGCTGCGACGCGGACGGCGGGGACGCGGCGTATCGGCGGAGTGCGGTAGGCGCTGCAGCAGTGCGGTGGCTCTCATGACGATCTACCTGTAAAGACTCCGCGCACCAGCAAAGGTTTCGCTGTAAGCGCGCGATTTCCTTGAAGATGCTCGTGCTTCGAGAGCCTCCGCGCGCGGATCGACCCGCGCCGGGGTCGGCGGCGCGTGGAATACTTCACGGCGATGAATCCCGCACGCAAGCGAACTGTGCGGCTGACGGTGGCTCTGAGCGCGGCCGTGGTGCTGGCCGGCGCGCTGATCTACACGAGCTTCAGCGCCGCCTCGCCCGCGCTCACGCCCAGCCAGCTCGTGCGCCAGGCCCAGCCCGGGCGCAGCTACCAGCTCACGGGCACGGTGGTGGCGGGCTCGGTGCATCGCGACGGCGGACACGCTCGACTTCAGCGTCGAGGATCGCGTGGGGGGGACGGTCGTCCCGGTCGCCTACACCGGCACGGTCCCCGACCCGTTCCGCGAAGGGCGCGAGGTGATCGTGACCGTGAGCAAGCAGGGCGGCGCTTACGTCGGCGAACGGGACTCGCTGATCACGAAGTGCCCGTCCAAGTACAAGGCCGCGCCGCCCAGCGGCGCCAGCACGAGCTACTGAGATGGCCTCGCTCGGCAGCGCCTGCCTGCTGCTCGCGCTCGCCGTCTGCGCCTACGGGATCGGCGCCTCGCTGTACGGGGTGCGGCGCGCCCGCCCGGAGTGGTCGCCGACTCGGGCCGGCGCGCGGTGTACGCGCTGGCGGGTGTGCTGACGGTCGCGTTCGCCGTGCTCGAGATCGCCTTCCTGCGCAACGACTTCTCGTTCAACACCGTCGCCGACACCTCCAGCCTGACGACCCCGACGTCCTACAAGGCGGCCGCGGTGTGGTCCTCGCAGGAAGGCTCGCTGCTGCTGTGGGCGTGGCTGCTGTCGATGTGGTCGAGCCTCGTGCTGTTCCTCACGCGCGGGCGGATGCGCGACGTCGCGGCGTATGCGACCGCGATCCTGCTCGGGTTCGGCGCGTTCTTCATCTCGCTGATGATCTTCTACGCGAACCCCTTCGCGACGACCCATCCGGCGCCGGTCGAAGGCGCGGGCCTCGATCCGCTGCTGCGCTTCCCGACGATGATGATCCACCCGCCGATGCTCTACTCCGGCTACACGCTCTGCACGATCCCGTTCGCGTTCGGCATGGGCGCGCTGCTCGCGCGGCGCGTGGACGCCGAGTGGATCAGCGCGATCCGCCGCTTCGCGTTCGCCGCCTGGTTCTTCCTGGGCATCGGCATCCTGCTCGGCGCGCGCTGGTCCTACTCCGAGCTCGGCTGGGGCGGCTACTGGGGCTGGGACGCGGTCGAGAACGCCTCGCTGATGCCGTGGCTGACGGGCACGGCGTTCCTGCACTCGCTGATGATCCAGGAGAAGCGGGGGATGCTGAAGGTCTGGAACGCCTCGCTCGTGCTCGCCACCGGCACGCTCGCGATCATGGGCACGTTCCTCGTGCGCAGCGGCGTGCTGAACTCGATCCACGCCTTCGGCGGGCAGACGCTCGGCGTGCCGTTCGTGTGCCTGATCGGCGGTGATGATCGCCGGCTCGATCTACCTCGTCGTCACGCGCCGCGAGATGCTGCGCTCCGAGCACCGCCTCGACTCGCTGCTCTCGCGCGAGTCGATGTTCCTCGCCAACAACCTCGTGCTCGTCGCGCCTCTGCTTCGTGATCTTCTGGGGCACCTACTTCCCGCTGATCTCCGAAGCGCTGACCGGCAAAGCGGCCTCGGTCGGGCCGCCCTGGTTCGACCGCTACACGGTCCCGCTCGCGCTGGTGCTGGTGCTGCTCAGCGGCATCGGCCCGGTGATCGCCTGGCGGCGGGCGACGCTTCGCCAACGCGCGGCGCAACTTCCTCGCGCCGGTCTGCCATCGCGCTGGGCGACGGTCGCGGTGCTGTTGCTCGCGGGCGTCTCGGGCAAGCCGTTCGCGCTGGCGATGTTCGGCTGCGCCGCGTTCGTGCTCGGGTGCGTCGGTCAGGAGTTCGTCCGCGGCGTGCGCGCGCGGCGGGCGATGGCCGGCGAGGCGGTCCCGGTCGCGCTGGTGGCGCTCGTGCGCGCGCAACCGCCGCCGCTACGGCGGCTACATCGTGCACGTCGGCATCGCCGTGCTGTTCGTCGGCGTGGCGGCGTCCTCGTCCTTCCAGCACGCCGTCGAGCCGACGCTCTCGGTCGGGCAGTCCACCCGCGTCGGCGCCTACACCGTCCACTACGTGCGCCCCACGGCGACCGTCACGCCGAGCAACGACGCCGCCCACACCGGCGCGACGCTCAGCCTCGGCGCCGTCCTGACGTGAGCAAGCACGGGCGCCACGTCGCGACGCTGTATCCGAGCGAGGGCTACTACGCCTCCGACGAACCCTCGCAGGGCTCGGTCGGCAGCCTGATCGGCGGTCAGCCCGTCAGCCACGTCGCGATGAGCGCCGGCGTCACCCGCGACGTGTGGAGCGCGATCGCGCCGAACATCGAAACGCCGCAGCTGAAGCGGATCGTCGAAGTCGGCAACAGCACGATCCCGTTCGTGCGGCCCGAAGAGGCCCTGATCGCGGTCGCCTTTCTCGCGCGCTCCTACCTGCAGCACCCGCCGCCGGCGCAGTTTCACTTCATCGTCTCGCCGCTGGTGATGTGGATCTGGATCGGCGGGCTGATCGTCTTCGGCGGCGGCCTGATCGCGATCTGGCCCGCGCCCAGCGCGATGCGCCGGCGCGTCGCGGTGCTCGCGCGCGGGCGCCGCGCCCGCACCGAGCAGGGCCTGGCACGCGCTTGAGCACCGCGAAGGCCAGCACGTGAACGCTCTCGTCGGCCTGCTCACCGTCGTTCTGCTCGGGGCCGTGATCTTGGTGGTCAGCGCGCCGCTACTCACCAAGCGGCGCGCGCCCGATCCCCAGTCGGTGGCCGATCGCGCCGAGCTCGACGCGGCTCGCGAGGCGAAGTACCGCGAGATCCGCGACGCCGAGCTCGACTACCGCACGGGCAAGCTCTCAGCCGAGGACTACGACGCGATCGACGCGCGCGCTGCGCGCCGAGGCCGTCGCGATCCTCGATCGCCTCGACGCGCTCGACGATGGCGAGGGCGATGAGGAGCGCGAGGACTCTCAGAGATAGGCGATTCTTGAAGTGCGCTACTCAGGGCGTCGCTGGGCATGCTGGCCGATCGTAGATCCCGTCGATCTACGATCGGTAAGGACGCAGGGAGCGCGGCGTACTACGTACGCGAGCGACTGAGGACGCAGCCTCGCGCTGTCCCAGCGGCGTCTTAGGACTTCAGCAGGATGATGGCGTTCAGGAAGAACAGCACCGCGAACACGACGGTCCAGCGGTTGAGGTTGCGCTCGACCATCGAGCCGCCGCCGAGCGGACCCTGACCGCTGCCGACCCCGAAGGCGCCGGACAGGCCCGAGTCCTTGCCGGAGTGCATCAGCACCAGGAAGATCAGGACCACGCAGATCCCCAGCTGGATGATGGACAGGATCGTCGTCATGCAGCCAGCCTATCGCGTCCTTCGGGATGCGGTGTGAGAACGGCGGGTGCGGTCTCACGGACATGCGACCGCGGCCGACGCGCTCGCGGCGGCGCCGTCCGGCGAACGTGAATTCGGCGATGAACGGAAAGCCCGCGCTCGGGCAGCTGCGCGGCACCAGGATCGAGCCCGCGGCGGCGTGCGCTCGGGGTGTGCGCCCGACGCCCCCGATCGTCAGCGACAGGGAGAGAAACGAAGCGTCCGGCTCGAGCACGAGCGTGGGGATTGCGGGGACCGTCACGGTCAGCTTGGAGCCGTAGCGGCCGCTTTCCGGCGAGAGCACACCGGTGGCGATCGTGCTCTCATCCAACGGCGTGGAGCCCTGACTGAAGATCTCAAGTGTCTGGCGGGCGCCCCGGTTGGGGCCGCGGAAGATCGAGATCGCGGTTTCCTCGGGGACGGCCAGCGAGCCGGCGTGCACCTTCATCAGCGCGTGGCCGCGCCCGACGAGCGACTTGCGACGGGCAGCCGCCGGCGCCTCGGCTGCGCAATCGCGATGGCGAGCAGATCCGGGCGCCGCGCAGGTTGACGCTCAGCCCCGCGGGCAGGTGCACGACCAGCCCGCGCAATGGCGCCGGAACGCCTTCGGCGCCGCCGGAGAAGCGGAACGCGAGCGTGAGCGCGGTGCTCGCGCCGAGTCGGTTCGGGCAGCAGGGATGGGCGTATGCTCGCGCTTGTTTCCGTCTGTGCCTGCGCCGAGCCGTCGTGGCGTTCGCGCAGCATACGAGTGTCAGCGCCGTTGCCACGAGCGCGACCATGCCCCGGCGCGTCGTGGCTGTCGTCCTGCGCGGTGCACAGGACGACGCTCATCGGTTCGATCTTTCGCTGCTCCTCCCGCACCCATGTGGCCGCGTCTCCCGGTCCCGGCTACTTCTTCTTCGTCTTCGGGCAGGGGATCTTGGTCGTGGCTTTTGACGGTCGAGCCGTCCTCGAAGCTGATTTCCGAGGCTCCCGGCCAGTATCCGAGCGGACAGGTCTTGGGGGTGATGATGCCCTTGACGTGGAACAGCTTGCGCTTGCCGTGGACCTTCTTGTAGTAGGCGACGTTTTTCGCGCCGGCGGTGAAGAAGGCGCTGATCGCCGAGGCGTCGGAGGCTTCGGGCAGCACTTTGATCAGCGGCACGTTGAGGCTGAAGCCGAGCCCGTAGGGCTTGGGCTCCTTGATCACGGGCGCTGTGAACACGAGCTGGATCGAGACCGGTGTGGCGCCGTCGAGGTAGATCAGCGCTTCGACGTGTCCGGGCTTGTTGTTGCCGAGGAAGAAGTCGAGCGTGAAGTTCTCGTTGATGACTTCATGGGCGATTTCATACGCGCCCAGCCCGCCGCCGAACCCGGCCTTGGAGTCCGCTGGACAGCCTTCGGGGCCGGTGTTTTCGAGGATCGCCACGGTGCACGTGCCGGTGCCTTCGAGGTTCAGCGTCATGCCGGCGGGACCCATCACGTTGACGTGGGTGATCGGGGAGGGCACGGGCAGGTTCGTCGAGCCGATCTTCGCTTCGCCGAACACGTTCGTCGGCACGCCGAGCGCATCCGGAGAGAAGCCGGCCTTCGGTGATCGTCACGGTCTCTTCAGCCTGCGCCGCGCTTGCGGCCAAGCACAGCGCGAGCGCGCAGCCGAGCAGTGTCGTGGCGACCGATCCGTACCCTGGACATTGCAGTCGTCAACATCGCGATCCCTCCTCCGTCGTTATGTGTTCGCCGACCACGCTCGCTGCGAGCGTCGGCCGCTAGACCATTGAACCCTCGGCGACGAAGAATAGAGCGGTTTGACGCAAACTGCGACGTTCCGCCGCAAACCTCGCTACGGTGCCGCTGTCCAGGCGTCCATCGTGGGCGCATTAACGAATCCTTTACGGGATCTTGCTTGTCTGCCGATATGAATACCGGTGGCGTGCCCGCGATCGTGGGTCAGCGGCGCCGACCATCGATCCGCAATGAATAAGGGACCGCACCAGGACAAGCCCTCCGAGAACGCCGCCGGCGAGCGGCTCGCGCAGCGCTGGGCGCACGGCGCTCGCATCATGGCGCACGGTCGCTCTCGGTGCTCGCCGGCGGCGGGCTCACCGCGGCGGGCCTCGGCGGACCGCTGGCGGGCGGCGCCGCTGGGCGCAGAAGGAGCCACCGGTCCGACGAGCACCGACGGCTCGCCGCCGCCGACCTCCACCACACCTGCCGGCGGCGGCGAAACCGCCAAGGAAGTGCCCTGGGAACCGTCCACCACGTCGACGACCACCACGACCAGCCACCCAGCCCGCTTCGACGGCGCCGACGACGACTGCCGTCACGCCGACGCCGACCGGCGCTCGGGCGCGACCGGCGGCGAAGGCCCGACCGTTGTCGTTCGCCACAAACAGCGCACCAGTCCCGAGCAGACAAGTCGGCCGGCACGGTTACGCCAGACGAAGAGCCGCGACCACGGCAGCTCCGGCGAACACCGGCGCCGCAGCCGGCAAGCACCGGCACGAGCGCGTCCGGCAACGTCGCGCTGCCGCCGCAGCTCGTGGCCGGCCAGGCCGGCGCGCTGGCGGCGCTCCTGGGCGGGTCGCAACGCGGCGTCGGTGCAGGCGCTGACTTCTATCGCATCCCGCTGTTCCTGCTGCCGATCTACCGGGCCGCGGCGATCCAGTACGACGTGCCGTGGCCGATTCTCGCGGCGATCAACGAAATCGAGACCGACTACGGGACCGACCTGTCCGTCTCCTCGGCCGGCGCGGAGGGCTGGATGCAGTTCGAGCCCTCGACGTGGCTGCAGTACGGCGTCGACGCCCTGAACGCGGGCTACGCCGACCCCTACAACCCGGTCGACGCGATCTACGCGGCGGCTCGCTACCTGAAGGCGGCCGGCGCGGCCAGCAACCTGAGCGGGGCGATCCTCGCCTACAACCACTCCGAAGCGTATGTCAGCTCGGTGCTGCTGCGCGCGAAGTTGATCGCGGCCTATCCCAATCAGGTGATCGCTACGCTGACCGGCCTCGATCGACGGGCGCCCGCCGGTGACCGGCAAGCACATCGGCTGGGGAGCCCCAGCGCTCGCGCCCAGCGTCACGACGCTGCCTTCGTCCTCCAGCGCGACCGCCGGAGCGACCGCGACTCCGTCCGCGGCCTCCGCTTCGCGCCGCGTCGCCACTGCCTCCGCCGCCACGCCTCCGCGACGTCCGCGCGGCTCGGCGACCCCCGGATCCGCGACGCCGCCCTCTCCGCGGCGCCGGCTGCGACACCGGCGAGCGCGACATCGCAGGCGGCTTGAGCCTCGTGGACGTGCGCGGCGAACCGAACGCGCGCGCCGTCGCCGTGCAGGACGGGCGGATCGTCAAGCTCGGCTACTCACGCAAGCTCGGCCGCTATGTGATCCTGCGCGACGTCTACGGTGACGTATTCACCTACGCCGGACTGGGCAGCGATCGCACACACCTACAAGCTGCCCAAGGCAGAGCCCGCCGCGGGCGCCGTCTCACAGGGCCAGCCGGCCGCCGGTGTCTCCGCCCAGAGCCAGCCGGCCTCCGGGTCGGGCACGTCCACTGGATCCGCCGGGCTCGGCGGTGGCTCCACGGCCGGCTGCCAGGCCGAGCGGCAAGATGCGCGTGTTCGCCCGCACCCCGGCAACCCCGATGCGCAGGCGGCAGTCGCGGCGCGAGGGTCCTGCGGAACGTCGACCGCCGGAGGGCGGCTGCAGCTCGGCGTCGGCTCGGTCGTCGCCGAGGGCACGGTCCTCGGCCAGGTGAGCGCTCCGGCGGGGCCAAAGACGGCCATCTGCGGTTCGCGATCCAGCCGGCCGGCGACACGAGCACGATCGATCCGCGGGCGATCCTCGCGAACTGGACCCAACTCGACGCGGCGCTGCACCCGCAGGGAGCGAAAGGCAGCCCGAGCCTGCTCGGCGCGACGGCGAGCGACGTGTTCCTGCTGTCCAAGGGCCAGCTCGAGCGCGAGGTGCTCTCCGACCCGGGGGTCGCGCTGTCCGGCGTGCTCGCGCCATGAAGTGGCCTCCGGAGCGATCGACAAGCGGGCGCTGGCGATGCTCGCGTTCCTCTCGCGCAGCGGCCTGAAGCCGACCGTCGGCACGCTGCGCTGCGGCGCGTATGACGCCGCCGGCTACGTCGACCCCCGGTCATTCCGGCGACGCGGTCGCGATCGTCGCGATCAACGGCGTTCCGATCGCCGGCCACCAGGGCGCGGGTTCGATCACCGACACCACGATTCGCACGCTGCTGACCCTCCGGGGCGACTTCACCCCGGCTCGGATCGTCAGCCTGATGCACTACCCGGGCGCGCCGAGCACGCTCGCGCGAGCCGACCACGGCGACTACCTCGAGATCGCTTTCAGCCCCGCGCCGCACTGCGCGCGGCGTTGAAGTCCTTCGGCGACGGCCGCCGTCGCCGGCTCGGCCGGGAAGCCGCGTCAGACGGCGCCGGCGCCTGTGGCGGTCGTGGGCGATCTGAGCGTGGCGCAGTGGGAACAGCTGATCGGGCGCATAGCCGCGCTGCCTAGCCCCGACTGTCGCCGTCAAGCCGAGCTCCGGTGCGATCCCCGACAAGTCCGGCGGCCAGTCGCAGACCCCGGCCACCGGTGCGGGCTCGACGGGCTCGTCGGGATCGGGTTCCGCGGGATCCGGTTCTTCCACGGCGGGCAACGGCGGATAGCGTCAAATCGGGCCGCGTTCGTCGAACGCGGCCCGATGTCCTGAACGCGGAGGTCCCCGGTCTGCGAGGCGCCGGCTCTCAGCCGGCTGCTTCGGACCCCGGCGGTGGCCCTCCTGGGCTTCCGGGGCCTCCGGGCCCGCCTGCGGCGCCCGCACCTGCGCGGCCTCGAACGTGCCTGCGAGGCTGCTGCGGCACTTCGCCTCGGCCGCCCGGAACTGGGCGCCGGCGGTGTTGATGCCTTTGGTGCTGAAGACCGGGCCGTTACCGGACGTATTGGGAGTCGGCACATTGACGCCATTGTAGCGCATGCAGGCCGCGAACTTCGCTCAGCGCGGCGAGATACGCGGGGCTTTTCAGGCGCGTTCCGCGCCCAGCAAAGGCTCCGCCGCCGCCACTGCCGCCGCCACACTTCTTGATCGCGGCTTGGAACTGGGCGCGAGAGACGCCACTGGGTAGTTGCGGACCGCCGGCGCCACCGAGGAATCCGCGGGGACCGCTCGGACCGCCGGGCCGACCTTCGCGCTTGCCGGCGGCGCGCTGCGGCAGGTTGACGCCGTTTTTCTGAAGGCATTCGCGCAGCGCCTTGAAGCGCGCTCCGCGCGGTCCCGAGGTACCCCCGCCTGCGGCGCCGCGGGGGACCGTGGCCGAAGCGTTTGTGCTCGTGGAGGTCGTACTCGACGATCCGCCACAGGCTGCAAGGCCAAAGCAGGCCAGCAGCAGGCCAAGCGTCGCGATCGCGGTTATCGCCGTTGGCCTTTGCCTTCTTCTGTGGGTGTGGGACATGAGACTCCTTTTTCGATGATCGTGTGACATTCGGATGCGCGGCGGCCTGACGGCGATTGCGCTCCGCAAGATAGTCAGTGGTCTCGGCGTGGGCGACGGCTGCGCTAGCCGCCCTTGCCGAACAGGGACGGTTCCCTGCCGCCAGAGGAACCGCGAGTGCTTCCGCTCGCAGTGGCCGACCCGCCGCCGGCTGTGCTCCCGCCGCCGAACAGGGCGCCGATGCCGCCGCCCGACCCTCCACCTGCGCCACCGACACGGATCGATTCGGCGCTGACGTTGCCGTTCGTGGCGCGTGGACCGGTAATGACGACGGTTTCTCCGGGGCGGATCGCCTTGACGTTCGCCTTCACGGTCTTGGTGACGGCCGAGGCCGCGGAGGTCTTCACCTTGACGGTGTTGCCTTCGGCTTGTCACATACAGCGTGCTCCCGTCGACGTAGGCCACCTGGCCGATAGTCGCGCTCCTCCCACCGCCTGATCCGCCGGCGCCGAGGACGCTTGCCGCCCCCGTGGCTGCGGTGCCGCCACCGGCGCTCGGGACTCGCCTGAAGCGGCGTTTGAGCCTGCACCGGCGCCACCGCGCAGCGCGGCGAAGCGAGCAGCCAGGCCCGGCCGCCGGCGCCGCCGGAGGAGCCGGAGGACGTCTGACCCTTCTCAACCAGCACGCCGGCGATGAACCCGCAGGCGATCAGCAGCACGCCGAGCAGCGCCAGGCGGGATCGGCGCCGAGCAGGCGCCGGCGCGGTCGGGGAGGCAGCTCCTCGAGGCATCCTCGGCCCACGGGTCGTCCTCGGCCACCGCGGGCTGGTGAACGGCTGTCGTGCTGTTCGTGGACATCGTTGACTCCTCGTCGGTGTGTGGTGCGCTCACTCAAAGCGCAGCGCTTCGATCGGTCTCAGGCGGGCCGCGCGGGCCGCCGGGTAGGTGCCGAAGAACAGGCCCGACAGCGCCGCGGCGCCGAACGCGAGGAAGATCGAGTAGGTGGCGATCTCCGGGTGCACGCCGGCGATTTCGAACTGGCTGCCGAGCACGCCCAGGAGCACGCCGGCGACGCCGCCGATCAGCGAGACGAGCACGGCCTCGGTCAAGAACTGGGTGAGGATGTCGCGCGCGGCGGGCGCCGATCGCCTTGCGGATGCCGATCTCGCGCGTGCGCTCGGTGACGCGACACGAGCATGATGTTCATCACGCCGATGCCGCCGACGAGCAGCGAGATCGCGGCGACCTCGCCGAGCAGGGTGGTGAACACGCTGCTGGTGGAGCTCGAGGTTTCCAGCAGCGATCCCTGGTTGAGCACGCTGAAGCCGGGTTCGGCGGTGTCCTTGATTTTGTGGCGTTCCTCGAGGATCTGCGTGACCTCGGCTTCGGCGGCGTTCAGTGACGGACTCCGAGGTGGCCTGCACGGTGATCGAGTCGATCGGACCGGCGCCGGTGAGCGAGTCCTGGACGGTCGTGATCGGCGCCATCACGACGTCGTCCTCGTTGATCGGCGCCGTTGGCGCCCTTTGTGGCGAGCACGCCGAGCACTTCGTAGTTACTGCCGTTGACCTTCATGTTCTGCCCGACGGCGCTCGCGCCGGCGAACAGTTCCTGCACGACTGTCCTGGCCGATCACCGCCACGCGCTTGTGTTGGCTCACGTCGGCGTGGGTGAACGAGGCTCCCTGCGGCGATGCTCGTAGCTGTGGGCGCTCAGATAGGAGGGGGTGGTGCCGATGAACGAGGACGGTTCATAGCTCGAGCCGCCGGAGACGAGCTTCACGCCGCTGGCGTTCACCACGGGCGAGGCGCTCTTGACGTCGGGCGCGAGGCCCGGGTTCTGCAGCGCTTGCGGCATCCGCCTTGGTCAGGGAGACGGTGCTCGTGCTGCTCGCCCGCGCGCCGCCGCGAAAGCCGCCGCTGGCCTGCACCAACAGCACGTTCGTGCCGAGGCTCTGGATGCGCGAGCTGACGGCCTGTGGAGGAGCCGTTGCCGACGGCGATCAGCACGATCACCGAGGCCACCCCGATCGTCATCCCGAGGATCGTCAGGCCCGAGCGCAGCTTGTTGGCGGTGATCCCGCTCCAGGCGATGCGCAGTATCTTCGGCGCCGATCATGCGGCCCCCAGCGCGGCGACGGCGCTGCGGTCGTGAAGCGGACTTCTGGGTGCGACCGGCGGCGGATCGTCACGCCGCGTCGCGATCTCGACGATCTCGCCGTCGCTCAAGCGATCACCCGCTTGGCCTGCTCGGCGACGTCGGGCTCGTGGGTGATCAGCACCACGGTGCGGCCTTCTTCGTTCAGGCCGGCGAAGATCCGCAGGACCTCCTCGGTGGAGTGCGAGTCGAGGTTGCCCGGTCGGCTCGTCGGCGAGGATCAGAGACGGGTTCGTGACGATCGCGCGCGCGACCGCGACGCGCTGCTGCTGGCCGCCGGAGAGCTCGGAGGGCTGGTGGTCGCAGCCGGTTGCCCATGCCCACCGAGCCCAGCGCTCGTTCGGCGCGTCGGCGGCGCTCGGCGCCGTCGCAGCCCAGCGTAGGCGAGCGGCAGTTCGACGTTCGCCAGCGCGCTCGTGCGCGCCACGAGGTTGAAGCTCTGGAAGACGAAGCCGATCTTGCGGTTGCGCAGGTCCGCGAGGTCGTCCTCGTCCATCTGGCTCGACGTCCACTGCCGTCGATCAGGTAGCGACCGCTCGGTGGGGATGTCGAGGCAGCCGAGGATGTTCATCAGGGTGCTCTTGCCGCTGCCGGAGCTGCCCATGATCGCCACGAGCTCGCCGCGCGTCGATGCGCAGCGAGACCCCGCGCAGGGCGCGCACGCGGATCTCCGGCCCCAGCTCGAAGGTCTTGCTGACCTCGTCGCGCAGGTCGTATGACACGGACGCGAAGCGGCGCCCATCAGCCGCCCGCCCCTGAAGAAGCGCCGGACCGCCACCGCCGCCGCCGCCACCACCGATCGCTGTGCCACCACCGCCGAGGCCGCCACCGCCACCCAACGCGCGGCCGAGCCTGGAGCTGAGGCTGCTCGCTGCCGCGCCCGTGGTGCTCGCGCTTGGCAGGAGCACCTTTTCGCCCGCGTTCAGTCCGCTGAGGACGATCGTCGAGCTGTTACCGGCCAGGCCGGTGACGACGCGCCGGCGTTCGCGCTTGCCGCCGTGCACGACGTCACCGAGCCCGCCGAGATCGCGCTGGTCGGGACGTTCACGCCTTCGGCCTGCTTGACGACGACTTCGGCGGTCGCGCTCATCCCGGGCTTCAGCCCGGGCGCCAGCTGGTCGAGCTGGAAGGTGACGTCGTAGCTGACCACGCCGCTGCTGCTCGTGGAGAGGATCGCGACTTCGTGCGACGTGCGCGGCCAGCTTGCGTGCCGCTGAGTGCTTCGACGCGTTACCGTCGCGATCTGGCCGACTTTGACGTTGCCGATTTCCGATTCGCTGAGCGCCACCACGAGCTGCAGCGAGTCGAGGTCGCTGAGCACCGCGAACGCCGAGCTCGAGGAGCCCGATGAGCCGGAGGAGCCGACGAGCCGCCGGTCGCGCTCGAGGACGCGGTGCCCGATCGGCTGGAGGAGGAGCCCGTTGCGCTCGCACCGGCGCCCGAGGAGCCCGATCCAGCTGGAGGAGCTCGTGCTCGAGGCCTTCGTGGTTCCCTCGCGCTGACGCTTTCGCCGACTTCGCCCGCGAGCGAGACGATCGTGCCTGTCTTGGGTGCGTACAGCTTGGTGTCGGCGAGCGCCTGTTCGTCGCCTTCGACGGTCAGTCCGTCGCTCTTGACAGCTGCTCGCGCCGAGGCGAGGTTCGCTTCGCGGATGGCCTCGCTCTCGGTCGGTTTTGAGGGTGTCGGGTGAGTCCGTGTGCGTTCCGTGGCCGTCTTGAGAGACCGTGGCGGCTTTGCCCGAGCCTGGCCGAGCCGCTCGAAGCCTTCGCCGTTCGTCTTCTTCCTGCTGCGCGAGGCTTGCGCGCGCGGCCTGGAGGGTCGGCGCGCGACTGTTCGAGCGTCACTTCGGCGCTCTTGGGGTTCAGTTCCGCCAGCAGCCGGCCCTCGGTGACGTGCTGGCCCTGGGAGACGTAGATCTCGCTGACGACCCCGCTCGTCTTGAAGCCGAGGTCGAGTTGGATGGAGGGCTGCAGGTTGCCGCTGCCGGAGACCGTCGACTGGACGACCCCAGCGGCGGCGGTGGCGGTGCGGGTGACGGTGCTCGAGCTGCCGGACGCGGGTCCCACGAGAGGATCGCGACGACGATCGCACCGGCGCTCAGAGCTCCCAGTGCGAAGACGGGCCAGGATGCTCTGGTGCGCTCGGTCATCTCGCTCGGCCTCCGATGGTGAGGCGGGGGCGTAAGAGGGTACGAAGAAACCCTGCAAGAGCGCCTAAATTCGCCTAAATGTTGCGCCGGCGCTTCTTTATGCGCGATGATGGCGCCGATGAGCTGCCTACGGCGGAGATCGACCTCGGCGGGACGAAGATCCAGACGGTCGTCGTCGACGAGGACACAAGGTGCTCGGGTCCGCGCGGCGCCCCACGCCGACGAGCGGCGGCCCGCAGGACGTGGCCGATGCGATGGCGGCTCGCGCTGCGCGACGCCGCCAAGGCCGCCGCGGTCGAGCCGGCGCGGCTGGCGGGGATCGGGGTCGGCTCGCCCGGGACGATCGACGGACGGAGCCGTGACCAGCGCGCGCAACCTGCCCGGTTGGGACGGCACGTTCCCGCTGGCGGCGAAGCTCCAGGAGCGCGCTCGGGCCGCGAGGTGCGCGTCGGCAACGACGTGCAGGTCGCCACCGACGCGGAGTTCGAAGCTCGGCGCCGGGCGGCCGTACGACTCGCTGCTCGGCGTCTTCTGGGGCACCGGAGTCGGCGGCGGCCTGATCCTCGACGGCAAGCCCTGGACCGGGCGCGGGGGCGCGGGGGAGATCGGGCACATGGTCGTGGAGATCGACGGCGCGCGCTGCACCTGCGGGCGGCGCGGCTGCATGGAGGCCTACGCCGGGCGCGCGGCGATGGAGACTGCACGCGCGCAAGCTGCACGAGGAGAAGGGCCACAAGACCGACCTCTTCAAGCTGATGCGCGAGCACGAGCGCGAGCGCCTGACGAGCGGGATCTGGGCGCGCGCGCTCGAGCGTCGACGACAAGCTCGCCACCGAGATCGATCGAGCGCGCGGTACGTGCGCTCGGCGCGGGCATCGCCTCGGCGGTGAACCTGCTCGACGTCGAGGCCGTGATCATCGGCGGTGGTCTGGGTGTGCGCCTGGGCGATCCCTACGCCAAGCGCATCGCCGCAGGAGATGCAGCCGCACCTGTTCGCCGACACCCGCCCGCCGGACGTCCACGTCGCCGCGCTCGGCGACCTCGGCGGCGCGATCGGCGCCGTCGCTGCTGGTCGAGCCCGACGGAGGCTAGAACCCACCGACCGTCGCGATGACCAGGATCACCGACAGGGTCGAGGTGACCACGACGGTGATGCCAGAGGCGGCGCCGAGCAGGCGTCCGCTGCGCATCTTGCCCATCACGCGCGCCGAGCGCGAGAGGCGCCAGATGAAGAACAGGTTGATCGGCAGCAGCAGTCCGTTGACCACCTGCACGCCCACGAGCAGGGAGATGACGGGCACGCCGGGGATGATCGCCACGACCGTCGAGATCGCGATCATCGCGGTGATGATGCCGACGAACACCGGCGCCTCCTCGCGGCGGCGGCCGATGCCCTTCTCATAGCCGAGGGACTCCGAGATCACATAGGAGGTGGCGATCGGCAGGATCGCGCAGGCGAGCAGGCTCGCGCCGAACAGTCCGATCGCCGAACAGCGCCTCGGCGTAGCTGCCGGCGAACGGGCTCAGCGCGCTCGCGGCTTCGGCCGCCGAGCCGATGTTGTGGATGCCGTGCGTGTAGAGCGTCGCGCCGGTGGCGATGATGATCGAGGCGGCGATCAGGTTGGCGAAGATCGAGCCCGCGACCGCCTCGCGCTGCTCGTGGGCGAGCTCGTCCTCGCGCACGCCGCGCTCGACCACGGCCGACTGCAGGTAGAGCTGCATGTAGGGGGTGATCGTCGTGCCCGCCGTCGCGATCAGCAGCAGCAGGAACGCCGGTTCGACGTGGATCTGGGGCGTGATCGAGGCCATGTCCGACGGCGTGCCAGTCGGGGTGGGCGAGGATCGCGGCGATCGGGTAGGCGAAGAAGGGGATCGTCAGCCAGATGAAGATCCGCTCGGCCGAGCGGTAGGAGCCGCGCACGATGATCGTCCAGATCACCACGGCCGCGATCGGCACCGAGACCTGCACGGGTATGCCCGCGAGGCCGAGGGCGGCGCCGACGCCGACGAAGTCCGAGATGCAGATGCCGAGGTTTGCGATCAGCACCGCGGTCGTGGCGATCACCGACCAGCGGATGCCGTACTCCTCGCGGATCAGCTCCGCCAGGCCCTTGCCGGTGACCACGCCCATGCGCGCCGCGAGCATCTGCACGATCGCCAGCGAGATCGTGATCAGCAGGATCGTCCACAGCAGGCCGTAGCCGTACTTGGCGCCGACGGAAGAGTAGGTGGCGACGCCGCCCGCGTCGTTGCCGGCGTTGGCGGCGATCAGCCCGGGGCCGAGCAGGCCCAGGAAGATGAACAGGCGGGTGCGTCTAGGGCTGAGGCGGGCAGGCAGGCGCGGTCGGCCACGGATGGCCGAGCGGGCACGACGCATGACGGGCGGTACTCGGACCGCCATCGAACTGTCCTGTGGGGACGCTCACGCCCGCCAGTCTATTCGCGTACGGCCTGCGAGCGCCGTGTCGGGTCGGGTTCTTGCGCCGGGGGAGATCAGTCCTCGCCGAGCAGCCCGAAGCGCAGGCGCCAGCCGCGGGGGAGCATCGCCTCGAGCACGTCGTCGACGGTTACGACGCCGACCATGTGCTCGTGCTCGTCCACCACCGGGATCGCAGTGAGGTTGTAGTCGGCCATCAGGCGGGCGAGCTCCTCGAAGGAGGCGTCTGGGCGCAGGCGAGGGGGCCTCGTGCTTGACGAGCTCCTCCAGGCGCCGGCCGGGCTCGGCGCGCAGCAGCGCGGTCACGGGGATGCTGCCCTGCAGCGCCCCGTCGGGTGCGCTCACGAACACCGCGGTCAGCAGCTCGGGGGCGATCTTGCTGCGGCGGATCGCCTCCAGCGCGTCGCCGACGGCGGTGCTCTCGCGCAGGAGGATGAAGTCCGGGCTCATCAGGCCGCCCGCCTCGGCTGGGTCATAGCCGAGCAGCGCGCGGACCTTCACGCGGTGGCCCGACGGGCAGGAGCGCGAGCAGCGGCTCGCGCCGGTCCTCGTCGAGCTCGCCGAGGATGTCGGCGGCGTCGTCGGGCGCCATCCGCGCGAGGATCTCCGCGACCTGCTCGTCGGGTCGGTTCTCGAGGAACTCGCGCTGGTGCTGGTCGTCGAGCTCCTCGTAGACGTCGGCCTCGAGCTCGCGGTCGTCCTCGCCGACGGCCTGGATGATCTCCTCGCCCTCGCGGCGCGAGGCGGCCTCGACGAGGTCGGCGATCTGGGCGGGATGGAGCTTTGCGAGCTTCGGGTGGGGGACGCGCAGGCGCACAGTCGGCACGTGCCCGACGAACGGCTCGACGCCGGCCCAGTCCAGGAACTCGCCCGTGGCGATGCGCGCGCCGAGCGGCTTCGGCAGCAGGCGTCGCAGGCCGCCGCGGGGTCCGGTGTCGACGCCGACCACGCGCCAGGATCCCGGCGATGAGCGCCAGCTCGATCTCGTTCGCGCGCACCAGGCGCGCGCCCTGCACGTTGATCAGCTGGCGGTCGAGCACGTCGCGCTTGAGCAGCACCTCCTCGGGGCGGCGGTCGAAGCGGCGCAGGTCGAGCTTGGCCTTGCGCAGCACCACGCCGTCGGCGCCGATGTCCGAGACCCGCTCGACCCCGAGATAGGAGGTCCGCCCGGCGACGGTCACCAGAAAGCCGGTGATCGGCGGGTAGCCGACGCCCCCGAGGCGCACGATCACGTCGCGCACCTTGCCCAGGCGCTCGCCGTCGGAGTCGCGCAACGGGCTGCCCGTCACTGTGGACAGGTGCAGGATCGGGGGCGCCTGCGCGGCGGGCGCGTTCATGTGGCTCATCGTAGGGCCCGCACGGGGTCGGTGGCGCTCGATCGGGGGACGTATCGCATGGGGTGCGCTTGCGTTCCCACCGCCGTCAATCTCCAGCCAGGCTGCTCGGCAGCGGCTGCCCCGGCGGCGGCGGGTCGTCGAGCATCAGCCGCGGGATCGTGACGGGGCGCAGGCCTTTCTTGCGCAGGCCGGCGACGATCCCGGGAAGCGCGGCGATCGTCTCCGAGCGGTCGCCGCCGCCGTCGTGCATGAGGATGATCGCGCCCGGATGGGCGCCCGCGAGCGCGCTCTGCACGATCGCGCCGACGCCGGGCAGGGTGTAGTCGTCGGTGTCGGTCGACCACAGCACCATCAGCAGGTGCAGCTTGTGCAGCAGTTTGAAGGTCGTCGCATCGAACGAGCCGTAGGGGGGGCGGAACAGGCGCGGACGCGGACCATCGAGGAGTTCGATGCGGGCGATCTGTTCGAAGAGCTCTTCATACTGGTCGTGGGCGGAGAGCGAGGCCAGCATCGGGTGCGTCTCGGTGTGATCGCCGACGACGTCTCCCGAGCGCAGCTCCAGCGCGGTGCCGGGCGAGAAGTAGCGCTCCTCGCTCGCCGATCGCGAAGAACGTCGCGTGCACGCCCAGACGGTTGAGCTCGCTCACGAGCTGCTGGGTGTAGGGGCCGGGGCCGTCGTCGAAGGTGAGCGCGACCTCGTTGCCGTGCGCTGCCGCCGCGCGGGATCGCCGGGGTGTAGGAGAGGACGTGGTCGATCGCCCTGTCCTTCGGCCGTCCGCGGTCGAGCGCCGGCTCTTCGGTCGGGGTGCGTTTGGGCGCGGCCTTTGCGCGTGGCGGCGGTGGTGGCCGAATGCGCGCTGCCGCCGTGCGAGCTGAGCGCCGCGATCAGCAGTGCCAGGAGCGCCAGCGCGACGATCGCCGCGACCGCGCGGCGGCGCCAATAGACATGCTCGTGCGGGCGGCTGGGCGGCGGCTGCGGGCGAGCGACCATCGCGCAAGAGTGTAGGGCCGTCACCGTACGCCACACATCCACAACCGACCATCTATCGGGACGCTGACCGTATGGTGGTGAGAGCGATGATTCCCGTTCTCGATCTCGATCGCCGTGCTCTCGCTCGTGCAGGGCGCCGTCGTGGCCGTTCCCCGCGCGTGGGCGCCGGAGCGCCTGGCGCGACTGCGCGGGCGCCGGTGGGCGCTGATCCCGCCGCTGTCGGTGATCGCGTTCGTGCTGATCGCGCGCGAGGCCGAACGGGCGAGCGCCGACGGTCTGACCTATCTGGCGCTCGTCGCGGTGCCGCTGCTCGCGGCCCTGACGCTGGGCTGGCTGGCGTGGTACGCCGAGCCGCCTCGCCCGCGGCTGGGCGCTGCTGGTCGTGCCGCTGTTCGCGCTGGCCTGGGCCGACCGCGGCGGGATCGCGGGGGAGGCGGCGGCGCTGGTGCTGTCGGCGCTCAGCTGTGCGGCGCTCGGGGCGCTGCTCGCGGCGGTTACGCCCGCCGCGCTGGCTGGCGGCGGGGATCGTGGCGATGGCCCTCGCCGACACCGCGCTGGTCGTCTCGGATCTGCTGCAGCGACCGAACAACGCGCTGAATGCCGCTCACCCGGCGGCCGGGCTGCCGCGACTGCAGAGCGCCGTGTTCGGCTCGGCGGTGATGGGCTACGGCGACCTGTTCGTCGCGGGCGTCCTCGGCGGATCTGCTCGCGAGCGCGATGGGTCGGCGCTGGCAGCTGCGCGGCGCGGCGCTCACGGCGGGCTCGCGCTGGGGCTTGACCTGCTGTTCTTCTTCGTGGACGAGCTGCCGGCGACCGTGCCGGTGGCGCTCACGCTGCTCGTGTTGATGGCGCTACGTCGGCGGCCCGCTCTGACGACGGCTCCTCATCGCGAGCTCGAAGCCTCCCGTGCCGGGGGCACGATCCGGTTCGGCTCGCGGATGGCGCCACCGGGGCGCTCGGAGCCTGACCCAGCGCGAACTCCTCCACGACGGGCTCCAGCCGGGCGGTGATCGCTCGCGCCGTCGTCTCGATCGCCGGCGGCGCGGAGACCTCTCGTTCGGAGGCGGCGCCGGCCTGCTCGATCTTGCGGACCTGCGGGATCACGCGGTGGTCGAAGGAGCCGACCGCCTCGTTGTAGGCGGACACGGCCGAGTCGAGTTGCCGGCCGACCTTCGACAGCGGCTGCGCGAAGCGGCCGAGGCGGCTGTGCAGCTCGCGCGCGGACTCGGCGATCTCGCGCGCGGACTCCGCGATCAACTCCTGACGCCAGCCGTAGTGCACGGCCCACAGCAGGCCGATCAGCGTCGTCGGCGTGGCCATCAGAACCTGCTGTTGCACGCCGTACTCGATCAGCGCCGGATCCTGGGCGAGCGCGGCCTGATAGATGCCGTCGGAGGGCACGAACATCACGACGAACTCGGGCGTCGAGTCGAACTGGCTCTGATAGCCCTTGGCGGCGAGTTTCGAGATGTGCTCGCGTGTCTGGCGGGCGTGCCGGGTGGCGTGCATCGCCCGCTCGCTCGTCCTCCTCGGCCTCGAGCGAGGAGAGGTAGGCGTCGAGCGGCACCTTCGAGTCGACGACGACGAGCTTGCCCCCGGGCAGGCGCACGAGCATGTCGGGTCGCAGCGTGCCCTCGCCGGTCTGGATCGTGGATCTGCTCGACGAAGTCGCAATGGGAGACCATCCCCGCCATCTCGACGACGTTGCGCAGCTGGATCTCGCCCCAGGAGCCGCGCGTGCTCGGGGCGCCGCAGCGCGGATACGAGGTTGCCGGTCTCCTGGCGCAGGCTGCCGACGCCCTCGCCGAGCGAGCGCACCATCTGCGCCAGCTCGCCCTGGGCCTGGCGGCGCTCGCGCTCGAGGCGGCCGATCTCGCTCTCCATCCGGCCGAGCTTCTCCTGGACGGGTCCGACGAGCCCTTTGAGCTCCTCGGCGCGGCGCGCCATCTCGCCGGCGGCGCGCTCCTCCTCGGCGCGGCGCGCCTCGGTCATCCGCTGCGCGAGCGAGTCGCCGGTCTGCTGCAGCACGTCGAGGGAGATCGCCTTCAGCTCGTCGCGCAGGCGCTCGCGCTCCAGCGCCTGCTCCTCGCGCACGCTCTCCTGCTGCGAGGCCAGCTCGTGCTCCTTGCCTGCCTGGCGCTCCACGGCGGGAGAGCGCAAGCGCGCATGCTGCGCCGAGCAGCAGTCCGACTATCAGCAACAGGATGCTCATGGGCGATCGGCCTTTCGCAGACGGTGTGAACAGAACACGGCTGACATCCGCCGCGGACGTCTTGCGAGGGTTCCCGTTTGACAGCGCCATAAGATCGAGGAGTAGCGTGGAGAAATTCCGTCAGATGGGCTGTACCGTCGCGAGGGGAGAGGCCGTGGTGTGTGGGGCCCGCCAATCAGTTGAAGGAGACACCCATGCAATCGTCAGCTCGCGGCCTCAAGAGTTCCATCCGATCCCACCGCCCTCCCGTCGGGGGCTTCCTGTCGCTCGACTGCCGCACTCGTCGCACTCATGGCGTCGGCGGTCCTGGCGCCGGCCGCGGGGGCGAGGACCAAGCCACCTGTGAGTACCTATCTGGCGCTCGGGGACTCGATCAGCTTCGGCTACAGCGAGCAGGTGTTCAACGAAAACGCGCCGAACGAGTCGCCCTCGTACTTCGAAGAAGGATTCACAGACCATTTCGCCCATCACCTCAGACGGCCAGATGAGGTCGGCAGGGGCCTCACGCTCGTCAACGACGGCTGCCCGGGCGAGACCTCGAATGGACTGATCGGGGAAAACCCGGCGCTGGGCGGGAAACCCTCGACCGAACCGGCGGGACACAACCCGCAGGGTCTCGGCGACTATCACCCCTGCGCGTACAACAACGTGGACGGTCTGCCGCTGCACAACTCGCTCGGCGTCGGCGGGCAGTCGATCTCGCAACTGGAAGACGCGCTGAGCATCCTCAAAGAAGGCCACCCGGCGCACCCCGTGGATGCGATCACGCTGAACATCGGCTCCAACGACGAGCTCGCGGCGATCAAGCAGTGCGAAATCGAAGTCACCGAAGAATTCACCCACACCGGCAAAAGCAAATATGGCGCTACGCCCGAAGCGGCGGTGACGGCCTGCATCCAGCAGAGCTCTGAAAAAATCACCGCTCCACACATCATCGCGAACATCGGCGACATTCTGGAGGTGCTGGACAGCACCTCTCCGGGTGGCGGTCACTACACGGGGCCGATCGTCCTGGTCGGGTTCTACAACCCGGATGCGCTGATACTCCCGGGCAGCGACGCGCTGCAGGAGGGGCTCAATGCGGCGATCGAAGCCGACATCCTGCCGCACTTCCCGAACGTGACGTTCGCGAATCCGTTCCCGGTGTTCAACAAAGGCAACAAGCCGGCGAAGGAGCAGACGTCGATCTGTCAGTACACCGAAATGTGCAACCCGAATGACCCGGGTGGAAGCTCCGACGACGGCGACATCCACCCGTCGTCGCTCGGCTACAGCGTGTTGGGCAGGCTGGTCAATCAGGCTTACCTGGTCAATCCCGCCCGCTGACCGGGACCGCCGAGTCCTCGTAGGCCAATTTCACATCGGACGCCCGTCTACCGGCGGGCGTCCGATGGCCGGGCTTGTCCGCTTTATGCCGCCAGGCGTGCGGGGTCGAGCGCGACGTAGCCCGAGGCGACATCCCGCAACACGCTGAGCATTGCCGGTGCGGCGGGCAGCAGGCGCGCGCCGGCGGCGGTCGCGGCGATCACGCGCCGCGCCGGCGGACGAGGGGAGAGGGCGCGGATGACGATGTCCTCGCGCACGACCGACAGCGCGAGCTCGGGGATCAGCGCGACGCCGACGCCGGCGCCGACGAGACCCTGGACGGTCTGGTAGTCGTCGCTCTGGAAGGAGACGTGGGGCTCGAAGCCGGCTGCGTGGCAGCAGCGCACCACGTGGCGTGCGCAGGGGCTGTCCTTGGAGGTCTGGATCCATGCTTCCTCGCGCAGGTCCTCCAGGCGCAGTCGCTTGCGCTCGGCCAGGCGATGTGCGCGGGGCAGCGCCAGGTAGAGGGGGTCTTGCAGCAGCTGCACGCGCGTCAGGCGTCCGGACGGCAGCGGCTCGGACTCCTGGTCTTGCCCGGAGATGAGCGCGCGTCCGTTCGCGGGGGAGGGGTCGAATTCGAACAGCAACGCGAGGTCGAGCTCGCCGGTGCGAAGGCGCGGTGCGATCTCCTCGGGCTCGCCCTCGGCGAGGGTCAGCTCGACGTCGGGATGGCGGGCGCGGAAGGTGGCGATCGCGAGCGGCATCAGCGTGGCGCCGGCGGTCGGGAAGGAGGCCATCCGCAGCCTGCCTCCGCGCAGGCCGGCGATCGCGGCGATCGCGGCTTCGGCGGCATCGAGGTCTGCGAGCACGCTTTCGGCGTGACCGATGAGGGTCTGTCCGGCCGCCGTCAGGCTCACCCCGCGAGGGTGGCGCTCCAGCAGGGTCATACCGGTTTCGGCCTCCAGCGCGCCGATTTGCTGGGAGATAGCCGACTGCGTATAGGAGAGGGCGTCGGCCGCGGCGGAGAAGGAGCCACGGTGAGCGACCTCGTGGAGGATGCGCAGGCGGTTCACATTGAGCATAAGTAGAGCTTATCCCAGAGATCAAGAATTGCACTGGGACTGATAGCAGGATCGTGCCACGATGAGCGAAACCAAGAACTTCGAGAACACCACTTTCCGCAGGCTCATAGATAGAGGAGAATTGAAATGGCAACCAAGGTGATCGTTTCCTACGACGGAACCGCCAACGAGGATGACGCGATCGCGCTGGGCGCGTTGCTGGCTCGCGCCGGCGCCGAGGTCTCACTCGGCTACGTACGCCACACCGACGAGGCCGTCAGCGATGAGGAGGCTCAGGAAGTGCTCGATCGCGGCGCGGCGCACTTCGCGGGCACGTTCGCGAGCGCTCACGCGGTGACCGACCGCTCGACCCCCGAGGGCCTGCAGACGCTCGCGGCGCAGATCGGCGCTCAGGCGGTGCTGTTCTGCTCCGATTCACATACCGCTCACGGTCACGTGACGATCGGCAACTCGGCCGCGCGGCTGCTGGAGGGAGGCAGCGTCGCCGTCGGGATCGCTCCCGTCGGCCTGGCCGAGGCGAACGGCTCGGCGCGCAGGATCGTGGCCGTCGGTGAGGCCGGTGGCGCCGGTGGCGCGCAGGCGACGGCACAGGCGATCGCGAGCGCGCTCGCCGCGGAGGTCGTGCCGGTGGCCGACGCCAACGCCGACCTGCTGGTGATCGACTCGCGTGCGGGCGCAGAGCAAGGTCGCGTGTCGATCAGCTCCTCGGCCTCGCATCTGATCGAGATCGCGACGTGCCCAGTGCTGGTGCTGGCGAGCGGGGTGGCGCTGCAGTTTGGTGGCGCGCCGGCGGCTGCAGCGGCGTAGTTTTGGGGTAAGCCCCGCGCGTGGCGTCTCGAAGAGGGGACGCCTGCGCGGGGTGCTGCTGCTTTGCACGGAGCGCTCGCAAAAACAGGGAGCAGGGTGCATCACTTCTTGCTGTCGAGCGCGGAGCGGGCTCGGTATCGGGCGAGCAGGTAGCCCGCGAGGGCATGGCAGAAGTCGACGCCCCCACCGAGCAGGTGTCCCAGCGGGCCGGTCCACAGCCACGTCTCCAGGCGTCTGTGAGCGGGCGGGCGTACGGTCCCCATCGGACGGACGGTATCGTGGCGGCAATGAGCCAGCCGTCCAGACCGCCATCACAGAGCTGCCGCAGTCCCGCGTGCGTGTAGAGGTTCAGGTGGCGCCGAGCGAGATGCAGACGCGCGTGCAGCGCAAGGCCGGTGAGCTCGGTCGCCAGTTGAAGCTGCCGGGCTTTCGCAAGGGCAAGGTGCCGGCGCCATTGGTGCTGCAGCGGCTCGGCCGCGAGGCGGTGCTCGAGGATGCGGTACGCGACAGCCTCGGCAGCTGGTATGCGGAGGCGATCAGGGAGTCGGGGATCGTGCCGATCGGAGATCCGAAGATCGATCTCGGAGAGCTGCCCGCGCAAGAGCAGGCGCTGCAGTTCTCGTTCGAGATCGGCGTGCTGCCGGTGGCGGAGCTTGGGGAGTACTCCGGACTGGAGGTCGGGCGCCGCGAGGCGGCGCTGGACGAGGAGCTGGTGGATCGTGAGGTGCAGGCGATGCGCGAGCGCCTGGCGCGCCTGGAGACTGCGGAGCGCCCCGCCGGCGAGGGTGACTTCGTGGTCGTCGACTACGTCGGACGCCTGCCCACCGTGGACCAGCAGACGGGCGAGACGACGATGGTCGCGTTCGCCGGCGGCGAGGGTCGCGACCAGCTGATCGAGTTGGGCGGCGGCAAGCTGATCCCGGGGTTCGAGGAGGGCCTGATCGGGGCCGGCGCCGGGGAGACGCGCAGCGTAGAGCTGCGGTTCCCGGCCGACTACGGCAACACCGAGCTGGCCGGTCGAGAGGCGTCGTTTGAGATCGCCGTGAAGGAGGTCAAGGGCAAGGAACTGCCGGACCTCGACGAGGACTTCGCTGTCGATGCCGGGTTCGACGACGTCAAGGAGCTGCGCGAGGACATCGGCCGGCGCATCCTCGAGGCCGAGGAACAGCGCGTCGCTGAGGAGTTCCGCGAGGCGGCGCTCGACGCCGCGGTGGGCAACGCGAAGGTGCCCGTCACCGAGGAGCTGGCGAGCTCACGCGCCAGGGAGATGTGGGAGCGGATGCTGCACACGCTCTCCCACCGCGGCATCACGCGCGAGGCCTACCTGCAGATCGTGGGGCGCGAGGAGCAGGAGATCCTCGCCGAGATGCTTCCCGAGGCCGAACAGGGGATCCGCCGTGAGGCGGTGCTGAACGCGGTCGTGGCGGCCGAGCAGATCGAGCCATCCGAGGAGGATCTGCTGGCAGCCGTAGCGCCGATGGCCGAGCGCGAGGGGATCGCGCCCGAGCAGGTGCTTTCCCAGCTGCGCCAGGCGGGACGCGTGGAGGAGCTGAGTGAGGATCTTGCCGCACGTCAGGCGGTGGAATTGATCTCAGAGCAGGCCAAGCCGATCCCGATCGATCGGAGATCGACAGGATCTCCGATCGTCCAGCAGGCGCAGGCGCGCGAGAAGCTGTGGACCCCCGAGAAGGACTCCGAGCAGCAGCCGGCCGGCGCGGGGGTCTCAAGCGGCGAGGGCGCCGGCGACGGCGGATTGTGGACGCCGGAGCGCTAACGTTGGACGCGCAGACGGCGGGCGTGGGAGATGCCGGTGGGCTCGAGGACCGACCGACGCCGACACGCCCGCTGAAGGATTCGAGCCGGCGATGACAAACTGAAGCGAGGACAATGAGCCCACTAGTACCCATGGTGGTCGAGCAGACCTCGCGAGGCGAGCGCGCGTTCGACATCTACAGCCGTCTGCTCAACGAGCGGATCATCTTCCTCGGCACGCCCGTGGACGACCAGATTGCGAATCTGATCGTCGCGCAGCTCTTGCACCTGGAGTCCGAGGATCCCGAGAAGGACGTCTCGCTGTACATCAACTCGCCCGGTGGCTCGGTTTACGCGGGCCTTGCGATCTACGACACGATGCAGTTCATCAAGCCGAAGGTGCAGACGATCTGCGTCGGTATCGCGATGTCGATGGGGGCGCTGCTGTTGGCGGGCGGCGCGGAGGGCAAGCGCATGGCGCTGCCGAACGCCAAGATCCTGATCCACCAGGTGAGCTCGAGCTTCCAGGGACAGGCGACCGACATCGAGATTCACGCCAAGGAGATCATCGACGTGCGCAAACGGCTCGATGAGATCATCGCCAAGCACACGCACAAGGAGCTCGAGGACGTGCGCAAAGACACCGAGCGCGACTACTTCATGTCCTCGGAGGAGGCCAAGGCGTACGGGATTATCGACCGTGTCATAACGGAGCACTGAAGACGGACGCTGAGCGGCGCATCTCTGCGTCCTCGGTCGCTCGTGTGCAGAACACGCCACGCTTCCTGCGTCCTTGACCTCTTGCCCAGCGACCGTCTTCATACAAACGAGATCGGGAAATGAGCATCTAAGACAATGGCCAGACCTACAGACACCAACGAGCAGCTGCTGTGCAGCTTCTGCGGGAAGTCCCAGAGGCAGGTCAAGAAGCTGATCGCCGGGCCGGGCGTGTACATCTGCGACGAGTGCATCGACCTGTGCAACGAGATCATCGACGAGGAGCTCGCGGCGCCGCCGGCGTTTGACCTCGAGAACCTGCCCAAGCCGCGCGAAATCTACGAGGTCCTGGACGAGTACGTGGTCGGTCAGGAGCCCTCCAAGCGCACGCTGTCGGTGGCGGTCTACAACCACTACAAGCGCGTGCAGATGATGACCTCGGGCGACGAGGAGATCGAGCTGCAGAAGTCGAACATCCTGCTGCTCGGGCCGACCGGGTGCGGCAAGACGCTGCTCGCCCAGACACTCGCTCGGATCTTGAACGTGCCGTTTGCGATCGCCGACGCGACTGCGCTGACCGAGGCGGGATACGTCGGGGAGGACGTCGAGAACATCCTCTTGAAGCTGATCCAGGCCGCCGACTACGACGTCAAGAAGGCCGAGACGGGGATCATCTACATCGACGAGGTCGACAAGATCGCACGCAAGGCCGACAACCCGTCGATTACGCGCGACGTCTCCGGTGAGGGCGTGCAGCAGGCGCTGTTGAAGATCCTCGAGGGCACGCAGGCTTCGGTGCCGCCTCAGGGCGGGCGCAAGCACCCCCACCAGGAGTTCCTGACGATCGACACGACGAACGTGCTGTTCATCTGCGGTGGGGCGTTCGCGAACCTCGACCAGGTGATCGAGCGGCGCATCGGCAACAAGGGCATCGGCTTCGCGGCCGCGATCGAGGCCAAGGCCGAGAAAGATCAGGGTGAGGTCTTCGAGCAGTGCCTGCCCGAGGATTTGATCGAGTACGGGTTGATCCCCGAGTTCATCGGGCGTCTGCCGGTGATGAGCGCCGTGCACCAGCTCACGCGCGAGGATCTCGTCTCGATCCTGACCGAGCCGCGCAACGCGCTCGTGAAGCAGTTCCAGCGCTTCTTCTCCTTCGACGGGATCGAGCTCGTGTTCTCCGAGGACTCGCTGACAGCGATGGCCGAGCGCGGGCTGGAGCGCGAAACGGGAGCTCGCGGGCTGCGCTCGATCATCGAGGAGATCCTGCTGGAGGTCCAGTTCGAGCTGCCCTCGCGCCGGGACGTGAAGAAGTGCGTGGTCACCAAGGAGACGGTCGAACGCGGCCTGACCCCAACGCTGGTGACGGAAGCTGCGCCCGAGGACTCCGCCGCCTCTGGGCCGGAGCTGCGCGAGGAGTCCGCATAACGCGCCGGGCGTGGATACCATCGCGCTGTGACCAAGCCCTCGAAGACGCCGAAGACGTCGGACTCGAAGCTCAAGCGCACAGCAAAGGCCGTGCCGTGGGCCACGCTGCTGCAGGGCACGATGATCGTCGGTCGGCGCTGGGCCTCGCTCTCGGAGAAGGAGCGCACGCGGTTCACCGAGCTCGTGCGTCGCTCACGGGGACGTGTGCGCAACCTGAGCACGAAGGAGCGCCTGGAGTTGCACAAACTCGCGCACAAGCTCGATGTCAGGGGCATGGGCCGCGATCTCGCGCCGCTCGTGCTGCGCCAACGCCGTAACAAGCGTGGGCGCAAGCGTCACTGATCTGAAGATGACCGACGATCTCGATCAGCTGTCCACGCACGAGCTGCACGACCGCGCCGTGCATCGCGCGGAGCACCACGTCGACGTGAAGTTCTTCTGGTCGCTGCTGAAAGCGATCCCCGCCGCGGAGATGCTCAGCGGCGACGAGGGCGAGGCCGACTACGACCTCGAGTCCTCCAAAGGACTTATCTCCGACGCGGTGCACAGCGGTGACGGGGCGCTCGGCGAGGCGCTGCGGCCGCTGTTCATCGACTACCTGCGCAAGCACTCAGACGCCTAGCTCACCGCGGGCGCCGATCGCGGGCATGCAGGGACCACACAGCTCCAAGCGCCACGCCGATGCGGTGGCGCCATCCGGCTCACGGCCTCGCGCGGACGGGAGCTGGACGCCGGCGCAGGCCGAGCGCCATCTGCAGACGCTTGAGCTGTTCGGGATGCGCTTCGGGCTCGACCGGATGCGACGGATGATGACCGCACTGGGCTCGCCCGAGCAGCGGTTGCAGACGATCCACGTGCTGGGGACGAACGGGAAGACCTCGACGACGCGGATGACCGCGGCGATCCTGGAGCGTCACGGCCTGCGCACGGGTGTCTACACCTCTCCGCACCTGGTCTCCTACAGCGAACGGGTACGGATCTGTGAGCGCGATTTGCGAGAGGGCGAGTTCGCGGCCGCGCTCGCGCGCGCGGCGAGAGCTGCGGAGCGAGTGAACCGCACGCTGGCCGAGGATGATCACGTGACCCAGTTCGAACTGATCACGGCCGCGGCGCTGTCGGAGATGGCCGAGCGGGAGGTGCAAGTCGCGGTGGTCGAGGCCGGTCTCGGAGGGCGCTATGACGCAACGAGCGTGATCGACGCTCCGGTGACGGTGTTGACGAACGTCGGGCTCGAGCACACGCGCTGGCTGGGGCCGACGTTGCGAGACATCGCCGAGGAGAAGCTCGCCGTGGTGCGGCCCGAAGGGACGCTCGTACTCGGATCCTGGCTCGCCGCGGAGGCGCTGGCTGTGGCAGAGCGTGTGGCGGGCGAGCGCGAGGCTCGAATCGTGCGCGTCGAGGAGCTCCCCAGCGCCGTGCCGCTTGCGGCGAGGGGGCCTTTCCAGCGGCGCAACTTCGCGCTGGCGCGTGCAGCGGCCGAAACCCATCTGCGCGGCGCCGGCATCGAGATCGACGAGCGAGCCGTGCTCGCGGCGGGCGCCGCGACCGAGGTGCCGGGCCGCTTGCAGGTCGTCGACGAGCGCCCGCTGACGGTGCTCGACGGTGCGCACAACCCCGACGCGATCGCGGAGTTGGCGCGCTCGCTGCCCGAAGTTACGGGAGGTCGCGAGCTGGGGCTCGTGATGGGCGTGCTCGAGGACAAGGACGCCGCGCGCATGCTCGCGACGCTGCTGCCGCTGTGTGCGCGCGCGTGGTTCACCGCGCCGCCGAGTCCGCGTGCGCTATCGCCGGCGGCGCTGCAGTCGCTCGCGCGTCAGCTCGGTTTCGAGAATGTGCGCTGCGAGCCCCAGCCGCAGCGGGCGCTGCAAGCGGCGCGCAGCTGGGCCGGCGAAAGCGGGGAGGGCCGCGAAAGCGGGAAGGGTGGTAAGGGCGGGGGGAGCGGAGAGAATAGGGGGAGCAAAGAAAGTGGGCAGGGCAGGGCGGTGCTCGTGACGGGCTCGATCTACCTGGTCGGCGATCTCCTGCGCGGACTGGATGCCTCCGATACCCTGAACACGCGGGCTGGCGCGCAAACCCGAGCGATATGAACGACGACGACGAAGGGCCCTCCGTGCTCACCATGATCGGCGCCGTCGCGTTGATCGTGGCACTGGTGATCCTTGTATTTTTTGCTGCGGGCTACGGTTTCGGCCGCCTGTTTCTCTAAACTCAGCCGGCCGATGCCACCGCTCGCATATTTTGGAATCGAAAGCAGCGGCCTGAACCTGGTCATCGATCTGCTGATCCTGTTCGTCGTCGTCCTGTACCTCTCGCTGATCTACTGGACTTACGCGGACGCGCGGCGGCGGATCCTCGATCCGATGCTCGTGGGTTGCGCCACGGCGGCGTCGCTGTTCCCGTTCGTGGGGACGATCGTCTACATGATCCTGCGCCCGCCGGAGTATCTGGAGGACGTGCGTGAGCGCGAACTGGAGGTGCAGGCCGCCGAGGCGCGCCTGCACGAGATGGACAGCTCGTTGTGTCCGCACTGCGACTATCGGATCGAGCGCGACTTCGTGCGCTGCCCCAGCTGTCTGCGCAAGCTCAAGGACCGCTGCGTCAGCTGTCAGCGCCCATTGGACCAGGCCTGGACCATCTGCCCTTACTGTGAGACCGAGGTGCCCGGCGCGGTGGCCCCCACGCGACGTAAACGCCGTAGCGGCAGCAGCGCTCGTCATTCGGAGACAGACGAGGGTTCGCTTTCGCTCGACAGCGAGCAGGCTCTGACGCGCGATATTTCGCTGAGCGCTGAGGAGCTCGCGCCCGAGGAAGGCCTCGGAGCGGTCACGCCCGCGGGCGGCGCTCGGGAGGGGGAGGAGGCTAGGGCAAAACCCGTCGCCGCCTCCGACCCGACCTCCTCGCGTTCCCGTGGCGGCGGTCGCGCTCGCCGCCCGCGCCCTACCTCCTGACGCTCCGCCGGCACGCGGCTGAGCCTTCCGTCAACAACCACGCAAAGGACCCTGCAAGCCCATGGACCGCACTAATAAGGCCCACAACCCGATATCCGCCGGGATTGATGCGGCCGCTCCGCGGCGTCATACGCCACCCCCGATGCTCGACGTACAACCAGCACGCCTGCGCTCGGGTGCGGCGTCTGCCATCCACGGCCCGACCACCTCAACCCACCATTTATCGTGATGCGAACCCTGATCCTTGTCAAGCCCGACGCCTTCGCCAGGGGGTTGTCAGGAGAGATCATCGCCCGCTTCGAGCGCAAGGGATTGGCGATCATCGCCCTGCGCCACATGACCGTCACGCGCGAGTTGGCCGAGCGCCACTACGCAGAGCACGCCGAGCGCCCCTTCTTCGGCGAGCTCGTGGACTTCATCACCTCAGGTCCGATCGTGGCGATGGTTCTCGAAGGGGTGGAGGCCGTCAAGGCCGCGCGCCAGACGATTGGCGCCACCAACCCGCTCGAGGCCGCCACGGGCTCGATCCGCGGCGACTTCGCGATCGAGATGGGCCAGAACATGGTCCACGGCTCGGATTCGCCCGAGAGCGCCGCGCGCGAGGCGGCGCTGTTCTTCCCAGAGCTCAGCTGAGGTCGTGGCGCCGGCGCACGGCGGAGAGCAGGGCGAGCGCGCACACGCCGCCGCCTCGGCGTCTCCGGCGCTGGTGCTCGCCTCGGGCTCGCCGCAGCGCCGCGCGATCCTCGAAGGGTTGGGAGTCCCCTTCACGGTGCGCGTGACCGACGTGGAGGAGCTGAGCGAGGGCGATCCGGCGCAGGTCGCGCGCGAGAATGCGCTGCGCAAGGCACGGGCGGCGGTGCGCCCGGGGACGGCCGAGGTCGTGCTCGGATGTGACACGCTTGTGACCCTCGACGGCGTGATCTACGGCAAGCCGCCCGACGAGTCGGCGGCGCGCGCGACGCTCACGGCGCTCAGCGGGCGCACGCACGAGGTGATCAGCGGGCTCGCGCTGCTGCTCTGCGATGCAGACACGGGGGTGGTCGAGCGCGTGGCTGTGGCACGCACGCGGGTCACGTTCCGGCCGATCGACGCGGAGCTGCTGCACCGATACCTCGGTACCGAGGAGTGGCGCGGGCGCTCCGGTGGCTACGCGATCCAGGGCGCCGGCCAAGAGCTCGCCCTGCAGATCGACGGCGAGGTCGAGAACGTCGTCGGCCTGCCCGTGGCCGCTCTGCGTGAGCTCTACCCTGAGCTGTTCGGCCGCTGAGTCCCCAACCGGCGACGATCGGGTTCTCCGCGCGGCTCCGCCGGGGGCGGAAACTAGACTTGCGATGTGGTCCGGTGGCTGAATCCATGAGGCTCGAGCGGCTGGTCGCGGGCATTGGCTCTGTCGATCGCGCGGGTTCTGACGTGGAGATCGCCGGGCTGGCCTACGACAGTCGCGCGGTGCGCCCTGGCACGCTGTTCTTCTGCGTCCCGGGCTTTCGCAGCGACGGGCACGATTTCGCCGCGCGGGCGCTCGCGGATGGCGCTGTGGCGCTGGTCGTGGAGCGCCCCTTGGGCCTGGGCGCGCCCGAAGTGCTGGTCCCCTCGGTGCGCGCGCGCGATGGGTCCCATCGCCAGTCGCTTCGACGGACGATCCGAGCGCCGCGCTGCGCGTTGTGGGTGTCACGGGCACGAACGGCAAGACGACGACTGCGTTCCTGGTGCGCGCGCTGCTGGAGGCGGTTGGCGTGCAGACGGGTCTGCTGGGCACCGTCACGTCGATTGTCGGCGGCGAAGAGCAGTCGGGCGATCGAGGATCGACGGGCTTCTCGATCGGCCGGCGCACGACCCCCGAGGCGATCGACCTGCAGGCGTGCCTGCGCGCGATGCTCGACGGTGGGGATGGCGCGTGCGCGATGGAGGTCTCCTCGCACGCGCTCGAGCTGGGGCGCGCGGGCGGGATTCGCTTTGCCGCGGCGGTGTTCACGAACCTGACGCAGGACCACCTCGACTTCCATCCGAGCATGGAGGACTACTTCCTGGCCAAGCGCCTGCTGTTCCTGCCCGGCGAGGGCGCGCCTCCCGATGTGAGCATCGTCAACGTCGGCGATCCCTACGGGCGGCGACTCGCGAGTGAGCTCGACGGCGCGCGGACATTCGCCCTCGACGCTCCGGCCGACTACAGCGCTAGCGATCTGCGCTGCGACTCCACCGGCTGTCGCTTCGCGCTGCACACCGCCGGCGGCACACGGAGGCGACGTTGCCGATGCCGGGCCGCTTCAACGTCGCCAACGCCCTCGGGGCGCTCGCCGCGGTCCATTCGCTCGGCTTTGACCTCGACACCCTCCTCGCGGCCCTGAAGGAGGGTGTCAGGGTGCCCGGACGCTTCGAGCCGGTCGACGCCGGACAGGATTTCGCGGTGCTCGTCGACTACGCCCACACGCCCGATTCGCTCGAGAACGTGCTGCGCGCGGCGCGCGACATCGCCGAGGGTCGACGCGTCATCGGCGTGTTCGGGGCCGGGGGAGATCGCGACCGCGGCAAGCGAGCGCTGATGGGGGAGATCTCGGCACGTCTGGCCGACATCACGCTCGTCACCTCCGACAACCCCCGCTCTGAGGAGCCCGCGCAGATCGTCGCCGAGATCGTCTCCGGAATACCGCCGGCGGCGCTCACGGATGGATCGGTCCACGTCGAGGTCGATCGCCGCGCGGCGATCGAGCAGGCGCTTTCGCTCGCGATGCCGGACGATGTGGTGGTGATCGCCGGCAAGGGCCATGAGCAGGGGCAGGAGTTCGCCGAGGGCCGCAAGGAGCCCTTCGACGACATGACGGTCGCGCGCGAACTGCTCAGGGCTCGGATCGATGCCTCGCATACGAGCGATGGCGCCTCCGCCAGGGCAGGCAAATGAGGGATTGGGACGCCAATCGCCTCGCGCGCGCCGCCGGCGCGCGCCTTGTCTTTCGCCCCGATGCGGACGCGCTGCCGAACGGTGTTCAGGATCGCGCGCCGTCGGGACCGCTGCGCGTGTCGATCGATTCGCGCGCGGTCGCCCCGGGAGATCTCTTCGTCGGGCTGCGCGGCGCGTCCACCGATGGGGGCGAGTACGCCGCGCAGGCGCTGCAGGCCGGCGCCTGGGGGGTCCTGGTGGCGCCCGAGCACGCGATCGCTGTGGCCGCGATGGCCGAGGCCGCCGGCGCCGACGCGGGCATCGGCTACCAGGGCGTGGTGCTAGCCGACCCCGACCCGCTCAAGGGACTGCAGTCGCTCGCGCGCGCATGGCTCATCGAGCTGCGCGCCGGCGCCGGCACACGCGTGGTGGCGATCACCGGCTCGACCGGCAAGACCTCGACGAAGGACATTCTCGCGGCGCTGCTCGCACCGCAGCTGCGGACGGTCGCAAGTCCCGCGAACTTCAACACCGAGATCGGATTGCCGCTGGCGATCCTCGCGGCGCCCGCCGACACGCAGGCGCTGGTGCTTGAGATGGCGATGCGCGGCCCCGGGCAGATCGCCGAGCTGACGGCGATCGCCGAGCCGGAGGTCGGCGTGATCGTCAACGTCGGCCCCGTCCATCTCGAGCTGCTCGGCTCGCTGGAGGCGATCGCCGCCGCCAAGGCCGAGCTGATCGCGGGTCTGCAGCACGGCGCAAGAGCGATCGTGCCGGCAGGCGAGCCGCTGCTCGGCGAGCACCTGCGGGACGAGATCCCGACGGTCACCTTTGGCCCCGGTGGCGATGTCCAGCTCGTGCGATCGAGCAGCCCCGACGGTTGCGTTTGCATCGTCGGACGGCGCCTCCAGCCGAGCGATCCGCAAGATCGTCCTGCGGCCCTCCTTCACGCAGACGCACAACCTGCGCAACCTGCTCGCGGCCGTAGCGGCCGCCCGCGCGCTCGGCGTTACGCCCGGCGGCGAGGTTACTGTGCGGTTCTCCGCGCTACGCGGCGAGCGCATCTCACTGTCTGAGGAAATTGTGCTGATCGACGACTGCTACAACGCCAACCCGATGTCGATGCGCTCCGCCATCGACGACCTCGCCGAGACCGCCCCCGGGCGGCGGGTGGCCGTGCTCGGCGACATGCTCGAGCTGGGCTCCGAAGAGCGCCGCTTTCACCGCGAGATCGGCGCTCATGCGGCCGCGCAGCGGCGTCGACGTGCTCGTGACCGTCGGTCCGCTCGCCGCCGAGATGGCCCCGGCGTTCGCCGGCGCCGAGGCTCATACCGTCGCCGACGCTCATTCGGTCACCGACGCTCCGGCCGCGGCGGAGCTCCTCGCGCGACTGCTCTCCCCAGGCGACACGGTGCTCGTGAAGGGCTCGCGCGGCGTGGGCTTGGAGCGCGTCGGGCAGGCGCTGCTCGCGCGCGAAGGCTGCACCGGCGGGCGCTCGGCGGACGGGCGCTGAATGGGGCGCATCCTCTTCGGCGGCACCGCGGCTCTGCTCATCTGCATCTTCCTGAGCCCCAAGTTCATCGAGTTCCTGCGCCGGCGCGAGTTCGGCCAGCACATTCGCGAGGACGGTCCCGAGGGGCACCAAGAAGGCCGGCACGCCGACGATGGGCGGCATCATCGTGATGCTCGCCGTCGCCATCCCTTTCCTGATCCTGACCGACTGGGACTGGCGCTCGGTGGGGGTGTTCGGAGCGATGATCGCCTGCGCGCTGCTGGGATTCGCCGACGACTACACCAAACTCGTGCGCCGCCGCTCGCTCGGCCTGCGCGGGCGCACGAAGCTCGCGATCACGATCGCGATCTCGCTCGGCCTGTGGTTCATCGCCGCGCACAAGGCCCACCTCGCGCCCGAGCTGCGGCTGCGCTTCGTCGACTACACGGTCGAACTCGGGCCGTTCTATCCGGTGCTCATCTACCTGGTCGTCGCCGGCACGACCAGCGCGGTGAACCTCACCGACGGCCTCGACGGTCTCGCCGCCGGCTGCGCGGCGATCGTGCTGCTCGCCTACATCGCGATCGCGTTCGTCACCGAAGACTACGATCTGGCGATGCTCGCCGGCTGCCTGGTCGGGGCCTGCATCGGCTTTCTGTGGTTCAACGCCTTCCCGGCGACGATCTTCATGGGCGACACCGGCTCGCTCGGGCTCGGCGGCGCGATCGCGGGCCTGGCGGTGATGACCCACACCGAGGTCCTGCTGATCCTGCTCGGCGGGATCTTCGTGATCGAGGCGCTGTCGGTCGCGATCCAGGTCTTCTCCTTCCAGACCACCCGCCGGCGCGTCTTCCTGATGGCGCCGATCCATCACCACTTCGAGCTCAAGGGCTGGTCTGAGACGAAGATCATCCTGCGCTTCTGGATCGTCGCCGCGATCTTCTGCGCGATCGGCTTCACCATCTACCACCAGAGCATCCGTTGATCCGTTGAGCGGCGACGCACGCACCTCGAAGCCCAGGCCGGCTCTGCCCGACGGTCCCTATCTGGTCGTGGGGCTCGCGCGCTCCGGACGTGCGGCCGCGCTTGTCCTGCGCGAACGCGGCGAGCCGACGATCGGCGTCGATCGCGACGCGCCCGAAGAGCTCGACGCGCTCAGCGACGCGGGCGTGGAGTTGCACCTGGCCGAGGACGGGCTGCGCTGCTGGAGCGATGTCGCTGCGCTGTCGTCAAGAGCCCCGGCGTGCCCGCGCAGGCGCCCGTCATCGCCGCGGCCCGCGAGCGCGGGCTGCCCGTGCTCGGCGAGCTGGAGCTCGCGTGGCGGCTGCTTGGCAAACGAGTTCATCGCCGTCACGGGCACGAACGGCAAGACGACCACGGTCGAGCTGATCGGGCACATCCACCGCGCGGCCGGCGCTGCCGGTGGCGGTCGCCGGCAACGTCGGCATCGGCGCTCAGCGGCCTCGTCGGCGACGATCGGCCCCGAGGTGACGATCGTCTGCGAGGCCTCCTCGTTTCAGCTCGAGGACACGCTCGCGTTCGCGCCCGAGGCCGCGGTACTGCTGAACATCGCCCCCGACCACCTCGACCGTCACGCGACGATCGAGGACTACACCGCCGCGAAGCTCCAGATCTTCGCGCGCCAGTCCCGCGGCGACGTCGCCGTGCTCCCGGCCGACCTCGATGTGGAGCTCGACGAAGACGTCTGGCGTGTGACCTTCGGCCCGCCCTCGATCCCGCGCGGCGATCCGCGCTCGGCGGCGGTGACGCTCGGGGACGACGGGGTCATCCTGTGGCAGGGCGAGCCGCTGCTGCCCGCGAGCGAGATTGCGCTGCGCGGACGCCACAACCTCGACAACGCGATGGCCGCCGCCGCGGTCTGCCTGGCGCGCGGGATCGACCCGACGCCGTGCGCGCGGGTCTGCGCACGTTCGCGGGCGTGCCCCACCGCCTCGAGGAGTCGCCGCCACGAGGATGTCGTGTACGTCAACGACTCCAAGGCGACGAACGTCGCCTCGACGCTCGTCGCGCTCGACGCGTTCGCGCCCGGCGTCGTGCACCTGATCCTCGGCGGCCAGCCAAGGGGCAGGACTTCACGCCGCTGCGCGAGCCGGTCGAACGCCACTGCCAGGCCGTGTACCTGATCGGCGAAGACGCCGCTCTGATCGCCTCCGCGCTCGCGGGCATGCCGGTGCCGTTACTCGAATGCGGCGAACTCGAGCAGGCCGCTGGAGGTCGCGGTCTCCACCGCCCGCCCGGGCGACGTGATCCTGCTCTCGCCGGCCTGCGCGAGCTTCGACCAGTTCGCCGACTTCGAAGCCCGCGGCGAGCGCTTCCGCGAGCTGGTTCTCGGCATGGAGGCTTAAGCGGACATACGTCGAAGTGGGCATGGATGCCGGCCACGCCGCAGAAGCAGTCGCTCGAGCACCGCATCCTGATCACGGCCACGCTGTGCCTGCTCGCCTTCGGCGCGGTGATGGTCTACAGCGCGACCTCGGCGACCGCGCTGCTGCAGGGCTCGGGCAACGGCACGGGCTACCTGATCAAGTTCGTGCGTCTACGGCGCGGTCGGCCTCGTGGTGATGCGCGTGCTCGCGCGCGACGGGATCGCCAAAGCGCAGAGCCTCGTCGCGCCGCTGCTGGCCGTCTCGTTCGTGCTCGTGCTCGCCGTGCACGTCCCGCACGTGGGCGTGTCGATCAACGGCGCGCGGCGCTGGCTCGGGCCCGGGCCGCTGCAGTTCCAGCCCTCGGAGCTGATGAAGCTCGCGCTGGTGCTGTACGCGGCGACGCTGCTCGCGCGCGCGTCCCAAGCGCGTGCACGACCTGCGCGAGCTCTCGCGGCCGCTGCTCGTGGTCGTGGGCGGCGCCTGCCTGCTGGTCGCCACCGAGCCCGACCTCGGCACGGCGATGGCGATCGCCTTCACGACCGTCGCGCTGCTCGTCGCCGCGGGGATCCCGGTGCGCAACCTCGCGATCGTCGCCGGGCGTCGCGTTCGGGCTCGTCGCGCATGTACGCGCTCGCGCGCCCCTACGCGCGCGCGCGGCTGACCTCGTTCCTCGATCCCTGGGCGCACGCCTCCGGCAGCGGCTTTCAGGCCGTGCAGGGCCAGATCGCGATCGGCTCGGGCGGCCTGTTCGGCGTCGGGCCGGGCCAGTCGGTGCAGAAGATCTTCTACCTGCCGGAGGCCCCCACCGACTTCATCCTCGCGGTGATCGGCGAGGAGCTCGGCGTCGTGGGGGTCTGCGCGCTGCTGTTCCTGTACGGGCTGATCGCCTACGCCGGGCTGCGCGTGGCGAAGTCGGCGCGCTCGCCTGCACAGCGCGCTGATCGCCGTGGGCGTGACCTCGCTGATCGTCTGCCAGGCGCTGCTGAACGTGTTCGCCGTGCTCGGCCTCGCGCCGCTGACGGGCGTGCCGCTGCCGTTCGTCTCCTACGGCTCCACGAGCCTGATCGTGATGCTCGCGGCGATGGGGCTGCTGCTGAACGTCGCCGCCGGCGGCACCGCGCACGTGCGTGCCGTGCCTTCCCGCGGTAAGACGCCGCGACGGTGGCCGACGCGCGAAAACAGGCAGGATGGGGCCGTGACACAGACGAAGATCGTGATCGCGGCGGGGGGACCGCGGGGCACGTCGTGCCGGCGCTGGCGGTGGCCGACGCGCTGCGGGCTGAGGGCGCGCAGGTCGCGTTCGTCGGCGGCGCGCGCGCCGAGGCCCAGCTGGTGCCCGCGGCGGGCTATGAGCTGCGCACGATCTCCGTCGAAGGGCTCAGCCGCACCAACCCGCTGCACGCTGCGCGCGCGCTCGTGCGCGCCGCGCTCGCGCTCCCGCGCGCGCGCGCGATCCTGCGCGGAGCTGCGACCCGACGCGGTGCTGGGCGGCGGCGGCTACGTCGCCGGGCCCGGTCGGGCTCGCGGCGCTGTCGCTGCGCATCCCGCTCGTGCTCACCGAGGCCGACAGCCACCTCGGGCTCGCCAACCGCCTGCTCGCGCGCGGCGCGCGGCGCGTGTGCCTGGCGTTCCCGATCGCCGGCCGCGACGGCGGATCGCTACCGCGTGACCGGGCCGGCCGATCCCGGTCGCCCGACGCCGATCGCGCGCAGGCGCGGGCGCACTTTCGGATCGGCGCGCAGGAGACGTGCGTGCTCGTGTTCGGCGGCTCGCTGGGCGCGCGCTCGATCAACCTCGCCGCGGTCGAGGCGTTCGCGGGCATGAGTGGGAGCAGGCCTGTGCGCAGGTGCTCGCATCGTCAGCGCGGGCGCCGCGACTATCCCGAGCTGGCCGCGCGCGCGCTTGCGCGACGGGTATGACCTGCGCGAGTACCTCGACCTGGAGGAGTTCGCGCAGGCGCTGGCCGCCGCCGACCTCGTGGTCGCGCGCGCGGGCGGCTCGGTGTTCGAGATCGCCGCCTACGGGCTGCCGGCGATCCTCGTGCCCTACCCGCACGCCTCCGCCGACCACCAGAGCGCCAACGCGCGCTGGATGGCCGACGCGGGCGCCGCGGTGCGTGATCCCCGACGCCGAGCTGACGGCGCGCGCCTCGCCGCGAGGTCGCGGCGCTGCTCGCCGACCGCGCGCGCCTGGCGGCGATGGCGGCGGCCTCGCGCGCGCTGGCGCGGCCGCGGGCCGCGCAGGAGGTGGCCGGCGAGCTGCTCGCCGCAGCTGCTGCGAGTCGCGCGGCGGGGCGCGCATGAGCTGCGACACCGCGAGCGCCCGTGGAGCGGGCGGCGGCTGCACTTCGTCGGCGTCGGCGGCGCCGGCATGAGCGGCTACGCGCGCGCGGCGCACGCGCTCGGCGCGCAGGTCAGCGGCTCGGACCGCGCCGACTCGCCCTACCCGGAGCGCCTGGCCGCGGACGGCGTGCTGCAGGCGCCGGATCGGCGAGCACGACGCGGCGAACGTGCCCGACGGGAGGGACGTCGAGGTCGTCTACTCGAGCGCCGTCGCCGCCGAGAACCCCGAGCGCGCGGCGGCGCGCGAGCGCGGCCTGCGCGAGCGCCCGCGCGCCGAGCTGCTGGGCGAGCTGAGCGCGCTGCGGCGCACGATCGCGGTCGCGGGCACGCACGGCAAGACGACGACCTCGGCGATGCTCGTGCACGCGCTGCGCGCGGCCGGCCTGCGATCCCGGCTGGCTCGATCGGCGGCATCGATCGGCGAGGGGCTGGCGAACGCGCAGCTGGAGCGGGGCGGGGGAGTGGCTGGTCGTCGAGGCCGACGAGTCCGACCGCTCGATGCTGAGCGCTGCACGTCGAGATCGCGGTGCTCACGAACGTCGAGCTCGACCACCACGCGACGTTCGGCTCGCTGGCCGAGTTGCGCGAGGCGTTCCGCGCGTTCCTCGCGCGGCGCGCGCACGGCGATCGTCGTGTGGGATCGCCCCGAGCTGCTGGCGCTGCGCCGAGCGGCGCCGGGCGGGCGAGCGCGAGTGCGGAGTGCGCGACGAGGCGGGGTCGGGCGCCGGACGGGCCGCGCTCGATCGCGCCTACGACGCGCCCGAGCCGTCGCTCACGAGGGCCGCTGCGCGCTTCGACTGGCGCGGCGCACGAGGTGCACGCTGGCGGTGCCGGGCGCGCACAACGCGCTGAACGCGGCCGCCGCGCTGGAGGCCGCCCGTCTGGCGGGCGCCGAGGCGCAGGTGCGATCGCGGGCCTCGCCGGCTTCCACGGCGCGGGCCGGCGCTTTCAGCTGCTCGGCGAGAGCGCGCGCGGGGCGCGCGTGTACGACGACTACGCCCACCACCCGACCGAGGTCGCGGCGACGCTCGCGGGCGGCGCGCACGCTCGCGCACGAGCGCCTGGTCGCGGTGTTCCAGCCGCACCTGTACTCGCGCACGGCGCTGCTCGCGCGCGAGTTCGGCGCCGGCGCTGGCGCACGCCGACGTGGTGGTCGTGCTCGACGTCTACCCCGCGCGCGAGCGCGCGGAGGACCACCCCGGCGTCAGCGGCCTGCTGATCGCCGAGGCCGCCGCCGACGCGGCGGCGGGGCAGGCCGGTGTACTGGCTGCCCACGTTCGCCGGACGCCGAGCCGGTGCTGCGCGGGCTGCTGAGCGCGGGCGACGTGTGCGTGGTGATGGGCGCGGGCGACGTCGACGCGCTCGCGCGCGCGGCTGGTGGTGAGCGACGATGGCGCGTAAGCCCGCGTCGCAGAGACTCGCCGACGACCGACGCCGTCGATCGTCCAGCGCGACTACCCGCTCGCGCGCCTGGCGACCGTGCGCACGGGCGGCGACGGCCGAGTTCTTCGCGCGCGCCGGCAGCGAGGCGCAGCTGCGCGAGCTGCTCGCCTGGGCGCGCGCCGCGGAACTGCCGGTGGCGGTCGTCGGCTCGGGCTCGAACCTGCTGATCGCCGACGACGGGGTGCGCGGGCTGGTGATGAAGCTCGACCGCGAGCTCGCGCTGATCGAGCGCGAGGGCGCCGTTGCGGATCGTCTGCGGCGGCGGCGCGCGGCTGCCCGCGGTCGCGGCCCGGGCGGCGCAGGCGGGACTGTCGGGGATCGAGTTCGGCGTCAACATCCCCGGCACCGTCGGCGGCGCGGTGCGGATGAACGCGAACGCCTACGGCGGCGAGCTCGCGCGGACGCTGGAGTGGGTCGAGATCGTCACCGCCGAGGGGTTCGAGCGCCGCGCTGCCCGAGCAGCTCGGCTTCGCCTACCGCCGCTCGAACCTCGCGGCCGGGGAGATCGTCGCCCGGGCCTCCTTCGAGCTCGCCGAAGTCCGACACCGAGCACCGTCAAGGCGACGCTCGCGGAGATGCGCGCGCGCCGCCACGAGGCCCAGCCGCAGGGGATCAAGACGTTCGGCTCGACCTTCAAGAACCCCGAAGACCCGCGCGCCGAAGGCCGCAGCGCCGGGCTGCTGCTCGCGGAGGCCGGCTGCAACGGCCTGACCGTCGGCGGCGCGCGCTTCGCGCCCAAGCACGCGAACTTCGTCGAGAACACCGGCGACGGCCACGACCGCGGACGTGCTCGCGGTGATGGCCGAGGGCCGCGCCCGCGTGCTCGAGCGCTTCGGCGTGGCGCTCGAGCCCGAGGTGCAGACGCTGGGGGACGTGCGCTTTCCCTGGAGTAGGGGTTCGGGCGGGGAGGTCGAAGAACCTCGTGAATGGCCCGATCGATCGCCGTGCCCGCCCTCGCCGCCTACCCGCAGACGGGCACGCCTCGCGTTTGGTCCGCCGCGCCCGCTGAGCGCGGCCGTGAGCATGGCGCGCTCGGGTATCGCCACGCTGTCGGGCGCGCCGGCGGCTGCGGATCGCGCTGGTCGGCGATCCTGGTCGCGATGCCGCTGCTCGGGCGGCGGCTGGCTGTTGCTGCGCCACTCCTCGCTGGTGCTCCGTCGAGCACGTGCAGGTGAGCGGGCTCGCGGCGGTGCATGGCGCGGACACGGCTGCGATCGAAACGGCGCTGACGGGCGCCGCGCACGACATGAGCACGCTCGACGTCAGCCCCGCGGCGCTGCGGGCGGCGGTCGCGCCTATCCGATCGTGGGCGCGGTCAGGGTTCACCCGAGCTTCCCGCACGGCCTGCGCATCGAGGTGATCGAGCGCCCGCCGGTCGCGGCGCTCATCGTCGGCGGCGCGAGCACCGCCGTGGCGGCGGACGGGGTCGTGCTCGGCCCGGGCTTCCTGTCGAGCTCGCTGCCGCTGGTGAGCGCAGGGCAAGTCCGCTGCGTCGGGCGCCTCGACGGCGCGTCGGACCTCCACGTCCGCCACTGCCGGCACGAGCGCTGCCGCCGATCGGGGCAGCGTCCGCGGCGCGCTCGCTGCTCGGGGCGCTCGCGTGCTCGGCGCCGCACCCGGCGCCGCTCGCGCATGAGGTCACGCGCGTCTACGGAGGCCCGAAGGGCCTCACGGTGGCGCTGCGCGGCGGCCTGCTCGCGTACTTCGGCGACGCGACGCTGCCGCACGCGAAGTGGCTGTCGCTCGCGCGCGTGCTCGCCGACCCGAGCTCGGCGGGCGCCATCGTACGTCGACGTGCGCCTGCCCGAACGTCCCGCCGCGGGGTTCGCTCCCGGCACGAGCAGGCCCGACGCGAGCTCGACCGAACTGGAATCGAGCGGCGCCTCGTCGGACCCGAACACGGCCGCCGAACTGGCCAGTGGGCTGGATGCCGCGGTCGGCGGTGGCTCGGGCTCGGGGCTCGGGCAGCGCACGAGCGCGGCAGCGGCACGGGCGCCGAACCGAGCTCCTGCGGCGAAGCAGCGCAGTCGGGCACAGGTGCGTCTGAAACCGGATCGAGCGGGCTTCCTCGTCCACGGGCGAAGCGACGAGCACTTCGGCGTCCTCGGAAGCGGCGTCGGCGGAAGCCTCGGAAACGCCCTCCGCGAGCGGAGCTCCGCGGGCTGAAGCGCCGTCTCGCGCCGCCATCCTGAACCCTCAACCTCAACTTGAGGTTGATCCCATCGAGAACGGCGTGTCTCGGGGCCCGGTCGAGAGTTCCTGGATCTGCAACGATTGTTGCGAGATTGGCGCGCGTCGTTGACAGGGCGAAGTTCCCTGCATAACGTGCACAATCCAGCGGGCCGAGCGAGCAGTGCCGATCGAACCCTTAACTCCTACTGAAGGCTGTCGGACGGAACCCATCATGGAGAGCTCAGCGAGTAGCGGCAGCATGACCGGCGCCGGCAGCTATCTGGCGGTCATCAAGGTCGTCGGCGTCGGCGGCGGCGGCACGAACGCGGTCAGCCGCATGGTCGACGCGGGCCTGCGCGGCGTGGAGTTCATCGCCGCCAACACCGACGCTCAGGCGCTCGCGATGTGCGACGCCGACATCAAGCTGAACATCGGCCACGAGTCCACCAAGGGCCTCGGCGCCGGCGCCAACCCCGAGGTCGGCCTCGGCGCGGCGTCGGAGTCGCGCGACGACATCAAGGAGGCGCTGAAGGGCGCCGACATGGTGTTCGTCACCGCCGGCGAGGGCGGCGGCACCGGCACCGGCGCGGCGCCCGTGATCGCCGAGATCGCCAAGAACGAGATCGGCGCGCTGACCGTCGGCGTCGTCACGCGCCCGTTCGACTTCGAGGGCTCCCAGCGCGGTCGCCAGGCCGCGGAGGGCATCGAGCGCCTGCGCGAGGTCGTCGACACGCTGATCGTGATCCCGAACGAGAAGCTGCTCGACGTCGTCGAGCGGCGCACGTCGATGCTCGACGCCTTCCGGGAGGCCGACGACGTCCTGCGCCAGGGCGTCCAGGGCATCACCGACCTGATCACGATCCCCGGCCTGATCAACCTCGACTTCGCCGACGTGCGCACGATCATGCACGACGCCGGCTCGGCGCTGATGGGCATCGGCACGCGCCGGCGGCGAGAACCGCTGCGGCGACGCCGCCAAGGCCGCGATCTCCTCGCCGCTGCTGGAAGAGTCCGTCGACGGCGCCACGGGCATCCTGCTGAACATCACCGGCGGCAAGGACCTCGGCCTGTTCGAGGTCAACGAGGCCGCCGAGATCATCCAGAACGCGGCCGACCCGAACGCGAACATCATCTTCGGCGCCGTGATCGACGAGGCGATGGGCGACGAGGTGCGCGTCACGGTGATCGGCACCGGCTTCGACCACCGCCCCGGCCGCTCCGCCCGCGCGCGAGACGCGCTCGCCGGCGCGACCGCGGGCCGCGGATCGACGATCGTCAGCGCTCGTCGCTGGAGATCTGCGACGACGACATCGACGTCCCGCCGTTCCTGCGCTGATGTAGCCGGAGCGGCACATGTGTGGACCCCACGGGGAGCATGCTTGGGTAAGGCTGATGGGGGCCGGGCGGCGCAAGCGCCACCCGGCGATGCGTGCATGCACGCATCGCGAGACGTGCCGCATGCGGCACGTCTTCCGTTGGCGCACGCGCCAACGGTGAGCCGCACATGTGCGGTCTCTTCACACGCCGCATGCGGCGTGTGACCGTCCGGCGCATGCGCCGGACGGCGACCTCGCACATGTGCGAGGTCGAACAGCAGGCATCGCGCGCTTACTCGCTAGCCTGCGGGCCGTGCCCACGACCCTGCGCCGCACCGCCCTGTACGACCGCCACGTCGCAGGCGGGGCCAAGCTGGTCGAGTTCGCCGGCTGGGAGATGCCGGTGCAGTACGACGGGCGTGCGCCAGGAGCACCTCGCCGTGCGCGACCGACGTGGGCGTGTTCGACGTCTCGCACATGGGCGAGATCGAGACCTCGGGCCCGCAGGCGCTCGAGCTGCTGCAGCGGCTGCTCTCCAACGACGTCTCCAAGGTCGCCGATCGGCGGCGCGCAGTACAGCGTGCTGTGCCGCGAGGACGGCGGCGTGCTCGACGACCTCTTCACCTACCGCCTGGACGCCGAGCGCTTCCTGACGGTCACCAACGCCGCCAACCACGAGCAGGACCTCGCAGTGGTTGCGCGCGCACGCCGACGGACTCGACGTGCAGGTCGCCGACCGCATCGACGACTACGCGATGCTCGCCGTGCAGGGTCCCCGCGCGCGCGAGCTCGTGCAGGCGATCTCCGACGCGCCGCTGCCGCCGCGCATGAGCGCCGCCACGCGCCGGCTGACGGGCGCGCGAGATGCTCGTGTGCGGCACCGGCTACACCGGCGAGGACGGCGTCGAGCTGCTGCTCGCGCCCGCCGACGCGCCCGCGCTGTGGGACGAGCTGCTGCGCCGCGGCGCCGCGCCCGCGGGCTCGGCCGCGCGCGACACGCTGCGCCTGGAGGTCTGCTTCCACCTCTACGGCAACGACCTCTCGACCGAGCGCGGCCCGATCGAGGCCGGGCTCGGCTGGTGCTGCGACGAGGACACGGGCTTCATCGGCTCGGACGCCGTGCGCGCGGTGCGCGCCGCCGGCCCGCGCGAGCGGCTCGTCGCGTTCGCCATCGACGGGCCCGGGATCGCGCGCCAGGGCAACCCGATCGCCGGCGGCGGCGTGGTCACCAGCGGCACCCTCTCGCCGACGCCTGGGGATCGGCATCGGCCTGGCCTACGTGCCCGCCGAGCAGGCCGCCGTGGGCACTCGCTCGAGATCGACGTCCGTGGCAAGATGCGCCCGGCCGTGGTCCGTGAGAAGCCGCTCTACCGAAAGGGCTCGTGAATGGCCGAGGCGAGCTACCCCGACGACCTGCTCTACCACCCCGAGCACGACTGGGCGCGCATCGAGGCCGGCGAGTCCGAGCGAGGCGACGCTCGGCATCACCTGGTACGCGCAGGACGCGCTCGGCGAGGTCGTCTTCTTCGAGCCGCCCGCGGTCGGCACGCGGCTCGTGCAGGGCGCGCCCTACGCCGAGGTCGAGTCGGTCAAGGCCGTCTCGGACGTGATCGCGCCGCTGTCGGGCGAGATCGTCGAGGTCAACGACGCGCTCGCGGACAGCCCGCAGCCGATCAACGAGGACCCCTACGGCGAGGGCTGGCTGGTGCGCATCGCGCTCAGCGATCCCGGCGAGCGCGACGCGCTGCTGGACGCCGCCGCCTATTCCGCCACGCTGGGCGGCTAGGCTGACGGCAGCTTGAGCCGCTACACCGCCACCACCCCCGAGGACCTCGCCGCGATGCTCGCGGCGATCGGCGTCGGCTCGCTGCAGGAGCTCTTCGACCGCCAGATCCCCGCGGGCGTGCGGCTGGGCCGCGCGCTCGAGCTGCCCGACGGGCATGCCCGAGCAGGACGTCTACGCGCACCTGCGCGAGCTCGCCGCGCGCAACGTCAGCGCCGAGGACGAGCTCAGCTTCCTCGGGCGCCGGCATGTACGACCACTACGTGCCCGGCGCTGATCGACATGCTGATGGAGCGCTCGGAGTTCCTCACGCCCTACACGCCCTACCAGCCCGAGATCTCCCAGGGCGGGCTGCAGGTGATGTTCGAGTACCAGACCGCGATCTGCGAGCTGACCGGGCTGCCGGTCTCCAACGCCTCGGTGTACGAGGGCCCGAGCGCCGTCGCCGCCGCCGGCTACCTGGCGAAGCTGCACAACGGCCGCCGCACGCCTCGTCGTCAGCGCGGGCCTGCACCCGCACTCGATCGCAGACGCTGCGCACGCATCGCCCACGGCTACGGCATGGAGGTCGTCGAGGTGCCCGCTCGCGCGACGGCGTCACCGACCTCGACGCCTGGGCTGGACGGCGATCGACGCCGACACGAGCGCCGCGATCTTCGCGCAGCCGAACTTCTACGGCGCGGTCGAGGACGCCGCCGCGCTCAGCGCCGCCGCCAAGGGCGCCGTGCGACGGGCCGCCGACGGCGGGACGGCGGCAAGGCGCCCCGGTGCGTCGATCGCGCAGGTCGACCCGATCGCGCTCGGCGTGCTCGCGCCGCCCGGCGACTGCGGCGTCGACGTCGCCGTCGGCGAGGGCCAGACGCTCGGCAACCGCCTCGACTTCGGCGGGCCCTCGTTCGGCTTCTTCGCCGCGCGCGAGGAGTACCTGCGGCGGATGCCCGGGCGGATCGCCGGCGAGACCGTCGACGTCGACGGCCGGCGCGGCTTCGTGCTGACGCTGCAGACCCGCGAGCAGCACATCCGCCGCGAGAAGGCGACCTCGAACATCTGCACCGCCCAGGCGCTCAACGCGCTCGCGCGGCGTCGTCTACCTGGCTGGCTCGGCCGCCGCGGGCATCGTCGAGCTGGGCGAGCTGCTGCTCGCGCGCACCCACTACGCGCGCGAGACGCTCGCCGCGCTCGACGGCGTCGAGGCGCTGCACGACCAGCCGGTCGTCCGCGAGTTCGCGCTGCGCCTCGACGCCGACGTCGCCGCGGTCAAGGCGCCGCTGCGCCGCGCGCGGGCGTCAACCCCGGCGTGGACGTGCACGCGCTCACCGTCGCCGCGAGGACGACGCGGCGGGCTGCTCGTCGCGATCACCGAGCAGCGCTCGCGCGCGCGACATCGACCGGCTCGCCGACGTGCTGGGCGCGGCGTCGCTGCCGAGCGGCCGACGGCGGAGCGGCGCGCGCATGACGCCTCGACGCGCCGCCGAGCACCGCGGCCGCCTGGCAGATCGACGGACGCACGCCGTCAGGCTCGCGCGCGCCCACGAGCGCCGACGACGCGCGCGACGCCGTTGCAGCGCGAGCACGCGCGGACGATCTTCGAGAAGGGCGCGCCCGGGCGCCGCGCGTTCGTGTGCCCGGCGCTCGACGTGCCCGCGCGTCGACGCCGAGCAGCTGCTGCCGGCGCGCTTCCGCCGCGCGCGAGCCGCCGCGCCTGCCGGAGGTCTCCGAGCCCGAGATCGTGCGCCACTACGTCGGCCTCTCCAAGCGCAACTTCGACCTCGACTCGGGCTTCTACCCGCTCGGCTCGTGCACGATGAAGCACAACCCGCGCCTGCACGAGCGCGTCGCGGCGCTGCCCGGCCACGCGCGCCTGCACCCGCTGCAGGACCCCGAGCGCGCGCAGGGCGCGCTCGAGCTGATGTGGCACCTGCAGGGCGCGCTCGCCGAGATCGCCGGGCTGCCGCACGTCTCGCTGCAGCCGTCCGCCGGCTCGCACGGCGAGCTCGCGGGCGTGCTGCTGACGCGCGCCTACCACGAGGACCGCGGCGAGACGCCGCCACAAGGTGCTCACGCCCGACACCGCGCACGGCACCAACCCGGCGACGGTCACGATGGCCGGGCTCGAGGTCGTCAAGGTCGCCACCAACGCCGACGGCGGCGTCGACCTCGACGACCTGCGCGCGAAGGCCGACGACGACGTCGCCTGCCTGATGCTCACCAACCCGAACACGCTCGGCCTGTTCGACCCCAACATCGAGGAGATCGCCGCGATCGTGCACGGCGTCGGCGCGACGCTCTACTACGACGGCGCCAACCTCAACGCGGTCATGGGCATCTCGCGGCCCGGCGACATGGGCTTCGACATCGTGCACTTCAACCTGCACAAGTCCTTCACCCAGCCCCACGGCGGCGGCGGCCCGGGCTCGGGCCCGATCGCGGTCTCCGAGCGGATCGCGCCGTTCCTGCCGCGTGCCGGTGGTCGTCGCGACGACGAGTCCGACGGCGACCTTCGACCTCGATCGACGAGCGGCCGAAGTCGATCGGGCGCCTGCGCGGCTTCCAGGGCAACTACGGCTGCTTCGTGCGCTCCTACGCCTACATCCGCTCGCTCGGCGCCGACGGGCTGAAGGACGCCTCCGAGACCGCGGTGCTGAACGCCAACTACCTGCTCGCGCGGCTGCGAGAGCACAGGCGTCGCCGAGTACCTGCCGCTCGCCTACGGCGAGCTGTGCATGCACGAGTTCGTGCTCTCCGGCGGGCCGATGAAGCGCGAGCTGCAGATCAAGACGCTCGACCTCGCCAAGCGGCTGCTCGACCACGGCTTCCACCCGCCGACCGTCTACTTCCCGCTGCTCGTCGAGGAGGCGCTGCTGGTCGAGCCGACCGAGACCGAGACGCGCGAGACGCTCGACGCCTTCGCCGAGGCGATCGCCGCGATCCTGCGCGAGGCCGCCGAGGACCCGGAGATCGCCCAGAACGCCCCCTACACGACGCCCGTGCGCCGGCTGGACGAGGTCGCCGCGGCCAAGCGCCCGGTCATCCGCCAGGCACTGCACAGCCTGCGCGTAGATGCGAATCTTCTCCGGCATCCAGCCCACGGGCTCCAAGCACCTCGGCAACTACATCGGCGCGATCGCCCAGTACGTCGCCGGGCAGGACCGCGGCGAGGCGCTCTACTGCATCGTCGACCTGCACGCGATCACCGTCGCCTACGAGCCCGCGCGGCTGCGCGAAAGCCTCTACGACCTCACCGCGCTGCTGCTCGCCGCCGGCCTCGACCCTGAGCGCTGCATCCTCTTCCGCCAGGGCGACGTGCAGGAGCACGCCGAGCTGTGCTGGCTGCTCAGCGGCGTCACCGAGCTGGGGCGCCTGCAGCGCATGCACCAGTTCCGCGACAAGTCGGTCGCTCCAGCGCGAGCTGGTCAGCGCCGGCCTGTTGATGTACCCGGTGCTGCAGGCCGCCGACGTGCTCGCCTACCGCGCGGACGAGGTGCCGGTCGGCGAGGACCAGCGCGAGCACCTGGAGCTGATGCGCGACGTCGCGCGGCGCTTCAACGCGCGCTTCGGCGAGGGCGAGGAGGTGCTGGTGGTGCCCGAGCACCGCATCCCCGAGGTCGGGCGCGCGGATCATGGACCTGCAGGACCCCACGCGCAAGATGTCCACGACCGCCGGCTCCGAACAGGGCACCGTGTACGTGCTCGACGAGCCGAGCGCGATCGAGAAGAAGATCAAGAGCGCCGTCACCGACTCCGGCACCGAGATCCGCCGCGCGGCCGACAAGCCGGGCGTGACGAACCTGATCGAAATCCTCGCCGTCGCCCGCGCGAGCACGCCCGAGGAGGTCGAGGCGCGAGATGGCCGACGCGCGCGGCTACGGCGACCTGAAGGCGGCGGTCGCGGAGGCCGACGATCGCCTACCTGGCGCCGGTGCGCGAGCGCTACACCGACCTGCGCGCCGACGAGGACGCGCTCGAGGCGGTGCTCGCGGACGGCGCCGCGCGGGCGCGGGAGATCGCCGCCGAGACGCTCGCCGACGTGCGCGAGCGGATGGGCGTGGGCGCGCCCCGTCGGGGCTGATCGGTACCGTGAAGAGCGTGACGCACCATCGCCGACGCTCGACCTCGACCTGGACGTCTTCAGCGGGCCGTTCGACCTGTTGCTGACGCTCGTGCTGCGCGAGGAGATCGACCTGCTCGAGCTGGCGCTCGCCGACGTCGTGCTCTCCTACCTCGACCATCTCGAGTCCCGCGGCGAGCTCGACCTGGAGACCGCCACCGAGTTCATCGTGCTGATCGCGGCGCTGCTTGGAGCTGAAGTCCAAGCTGATGCTCGCGAGCGAGGACGACGACGACGGAGCTGCTCGACATGGAGCCCGAGGAGGCCGCGCAGGAGCTGCTCGCGCGGATGCTCGACGCGCGCCGCTACCGCTCCGCCGCCGGCTACCTGCGCGAGCTGCTCAGCGGCGAGCACGGCGTGCGCTTCCGCGAAGCGCCCCCGCCCGCGCACCTGCGCCGCACCGAGCTCGCGCCGCAGGAGGGCTCCGCAGAACCCCGAGGTCCTCGGCGCGGCGATCGGACGGCTGCTGAGCATGCCGCCGACGATCAGCCTGCGCCACATCGGCACGCCGCGCGTGACCGTCGCCGAGCGCCTCGCGCACCTGCGCGGGCTGCTGCGCCGCGGCGCCTTCAGCTTCGACGAGGCCGTCGGCGAGGCCGACCGCATGACCGTCGCCGTCACGCTGTTCGCGCTGCTGGAGCTCTACAAGCGCGGCGAGGTCGACTGGCGCCAGCCGGAGAGCTTCGGCGAGATCGCGATCCAGGCCACCGCCGCCCAGCCCGGCGCGACGGTCGCGGCCGTGGCAGGATAGGCGGCATGGAGCACAGGTCGAGCCAGTGCGACGCCTTGCACACGCGAGGCGGCGCCGGCGCGTCGGCGCCGACGAGAGGCCGCGTGGCGGGCGCCCGTCGAGACGCGGCGCTCGACGCGATGCGCTCGCGAGCACGATCGAGGCGCTGCTGTTCCTCTCGCCCGACCCGCTCAGCGCGAGCGAGCTCGCCGAGGCCGCCCAGGCCGGCGAGCCCGAGGTCCAGGCGGCGCTCGGCGCGCTCGCCGCAGCGCTACGTCCCCGGCGCGCGCGGGATCGTGCTGCGCGAGCTCGCCGGCGGCTACACGTTCGCGACCGACCCCGCCACCGAGGACGCCGCCAGGCGCCTGTTCAGCCGCCCGCGCACCGCCACGCTCACGCCCGCGCAGGCCGAGACGCTGGCGATCGTCGCCTACCTGCAGCCGGTCTCGCGCCCGGAGATCACGCGCATCCGCGGCGTCAGCGCCGACTCGGCCACGACCACGCTGCTCGAGCGCGGCCTGATCGAGGAGGCCGGCCGCTCGCAGTTCGGCGCCGTCACCTACCGCACGAGCACCCTCTTCCTGAAGCTCTTCGGCCTGCGCTCGCTGCAGGAGCTGCCCGACGTCGCGCGCTGGGACCCCACCCCCGAGGAGCAGGCCGAGCTGCGCGACCGACTGCTGCGCGCCGGCGAGGCCCGCGCCGGGGGCGGACCCACGCCCGAGTAGGGCCGCCGCGGCCGATGCGCCTGGCGAAGCACCTCGCCCACGCCGGCGTCGCCTCGCGTCGCGCCGCCGAGCGGCTGATCGCCGAGGGGCGCGTGGCCGTCGCGGGGCAGATCGTCACCGACCCCGCGCGCGACGTCGTGCCCTCCGATCGCGTGGAGGTCGACGGCAAGGCGCTCGCGGGCGCCGAGCCGCGCGTGGTGTACGCGCTGAACAAGCCGCTCGGCGTCCTCTCCACCGCCCAAGACACCCACGGGCGCCCGACCGTCGTCGAGCTCGTACCCGCCGAAGGGCTGCGCCTGTATCCGGTCGGGCGTCTGGACGCCGACAGCAGCGGGCTGATCCTGCTCACCAACGACGGCGAGCTCGCCAACCGCCTTACGCACCCGCGCTACGAAGTGCCCAAGACCTATCTCGCGCGCGTCGCCGGCGGGCGCGTGGGGGAGGGCGCCCTGCGCGCGCTGCGCGAAGGAGTCGAGCTCGAGGACGGACTCACCGCGCCCGCGCGCGTCCGTCGCGTGCGTGCGGGTGAGATCGAGCTGACGATCCACGAGGGCCGCAACCGGCAGGTGCGGCGCATGTGCGAGGCCGTCGGTCATCCCGTGCTCGCGCTGCAGCGCACCGGCTTCGGGCCGCTGCGTCTGGGTGAGCTCGCGCCGGGCGCGCATCGCCGGCTGAGCGAGGCGGAGATCGAGCGCCTGCTCGCGCCCTGACACGCTCTGACAGAATCGCCGCCATGCGACTGTTCGCCCTGCGCGGCGCCATCAGCGTTTCGCGCAACGACGCCCAGGAGATCCTCGGACGCCACCACCGAGCTGATGAGCGCGATCATGGAGCGCAACTCGCTCACGCCCGAGCACGTCGTCAGCTGCATCTTCACCGCCACCAACGACCTCAACGCCGAGTTCCCCGCCGTCGCCGCGCGCGCGCTCGGCTTCGAGCGCGTGCCGCTGCTGTGCGCGCGCGAGATCCCCGTGCCGCGGGCGATGCCGCGCGTGATCAGGGTGCTGATCCACTACCACGCCGACGAGCGACCACGAGTCCCGGCACGTCTACCTCGGCGACGCCGCCGAGCTGCGCGCCGACTTACAGGCCGCGCAGTAGACCGCCGCGCCGGGTTGCGCGTCGGAGTCTTTGTGAGGCGCGGCGCCACGGCCTGAGCGCGAGCTGTCCACCGTGTTCGGGTGGCGAGCTGCCCCGAGACCTGGCTCGCGGCCGCGGTTCGGCACAATGGGCCGACCATGCCCATCGAGTTCGCCGCAGCGCATCGGCCGCATCCCCGTCTATCCCGCCGCCGGCGGCTACGCCGAGCAGGCGCCGATGGTGCGACTGGCGAGCAACGAGTCGCCGCACCCGCCGCTGCCGGCGGTGCGCGAGGCGATCGAGCGCGCGCTGCTCCTCGCTGAACCGCTACCCGGACCCGTCCAACTCGATCCTGCGCGAGCGCCTGTCCGATCGCTACGAAGTGCCGGTCGTCGCAGATCGCGATCGGCAACGGCTCCTGCGACATCCTGCTCGCGGCCGGCGAGGCGCTGCTCGAGCCCGGTGCGGAGCTCGTGCTACGCGTGGCCGTCCTTCTCGGTCTACCCGCACCTTGCCGCCGCCTCGGGCGCGCGCGCGATCACTGTCGCGCTCGACGCCGAGCAGCGCCACGACCTCGACGGCGATGCTCGCCGAGATCACCGTCGCGACGCGCCTGGTGATCGTCTGCAACCCCAACAACCCCACCTCCACCGCGCTTGCGACGGAGGAGATCGCCGCGTTCGTCGCCGCGGTCCCGCCGCACGTGTGCGTGATCGTGGACGAGGCCTACTGCGAGTTCAACCTGCTCGGCGATCCCGACGCCTCGATCGAGCTGCTCGCAGCTCACCCCAACCTGGTGCTGCTGCGGACCTTCTCGAAGGTCTACGGCCTCTGCGGCCTGCGCGTCGGGTTCGCGCTGTGCGGCTCGCCGGAGCTGCCGCGGGCGGTCGATCAGGTGCGCCAGCCGTTCTTCTGCAACGCGCTCGCCCAGGCCGCCGCGGTCGAGTCGCTGGCCCACCAGGACGCGGTGCTCGAGCGCGTGACGAGCACCGTCGCCGAGCGCATCTCCGTGGGCGAGGCGCTGGCGCCCTCGGCCTGGGAGTCGCCGACTCGCAGGCGAACTTCTGCTGGATCGACCTCGGCGAGCGCGACGAGGGCGAGATCATGCGCGGGCTGGAGGACCGCGGCGTGCTCGTGCGCGGCGGCGCGCGCACTGGGCAGTCGAGACGCCGGCGCTGCGCGTCACCTATGGCACACCCGCAGGAGAACGCTCGCTTCCTCGCCGCGCTCGGCGAGCTGCTCTGAGACCGACGTCAAGCCTCGGTCTCGCCGATCCGCCGCGCCGTCGGCGCTAGCGGTCGCTCGGCCGTTTCTCAAGCGCTGGACGGAAACATGCCGGTCTGCTACAAAGATCTGAGACGACTATGACCGCGACGGCTCGCACATCCGGCTGCACCTCGAGCGCCCTCGCCGCGTGGTCTTCGTCCTACGCCTATTTCGCCTGGCGATTTATCTAGGCGCTTCGGCCTTGACCCGCGTGTGAGAGCGGGCGCAAGCGGCCGCACTGGGTCCGAGATCGGGACCGAGCGCCTCACACGGCGTGCACAACGCCACCCTCACGCCCGCCGGTGCGTATAACTCTTGGACGTAAGGTGAAAGGATGAGTCGATGATGATCGTCATGAAGGAGACCGCGACCCCCGAGGAGGTCGAGGCGGTCGTCGAGAAGATCGAGCGAGCCGGTGCGCTCGCCCACCGCAGCACGGGCGCGCGCGTGACCGTGATCGGCGCGATCGGCGACGTCGAGCAGGACGTCGAACGTCGAGAGCCTCGGATCTGGAGGGACAGCCCGGGGTCGACCGGGTCGTGCCGATCCTCAAGCCCTACAAGCTCGCCTCCTCGCAGATCAACCACGGCGAGCGCACCGTGCTCGACATCGAAGGGCGCAAGATCGGCGGCGAGCACTTCGCGCTGATCGCCGGCCCCTGCACGGTCGAGTCGCGCGAGCAGACGCTGCAGACCGCGCGCGCGGTGCGCGACGCGGGAGCGTCGCTGCTGCGCGGCGGCGCCTACAAGCCGCGCACCTCCCCCTACGCCTTCCAGGGACTCGGCCTCGAGGGACTGCGGCTGCTCGCCGAGGCGAAGGCCGAGACGGGCCTGCCGATCGTCACCGAGCTGATGGACATGCGCGACCTCGACGCCGTGCTCGAGGTCGCCGACGTGATCCAGATCGGCGCGCGCAACATGCAGAACTACCCGCTGCTGGCCGAGATCGGGCGCTCCGGGCGTCCCGCGCTGCTCAAGCGCGGGCTCTCCTCGACGCTCGACGAGCTGCTGATGGCGGCCGAGTACATCCTCAAGGAAGGCAACCCCAACGTGATGCTCTGCGAGCGCGGCATCCGCACGTTCGAGACCGCCTACCGCTTCACGCTCGACCTGATGGCGGTGCCGGTGCTCAAGGAGCTCACGCACCTGCCGGTGATCGTCGATCCCAGCCACGCCGCCGGGCGGCGCGACCTCGTGCTGCCGCTGTCGCTCGCCGCGGCCGCCGCCGGAGCCGACGGCATCATCGTCGAGGTGCACCCGAACCCCGACGAGGCCGTCTGCGACGGGCCCCAGGCGCTGCTAGCCGACTCCTTCGCCGAGTACGCCTCCGCGGTCGAACGCGCCGCCGCACTCGCCGGAAAGGCGCTCAGCGCCGTCTGATGAGCCGCACAGAGCACTCAGCGCGGTCGCGTGAAGGTCGCGGTCCTCGGCGTCGGGCTGATCGGCGGCTCGATTGGCCTTGCGGCGCGCGGCGAGCGGGGCCGACGTGTGCGGATACGACACCGATCCCGCAGCGTGCGAGACGGCGCTCGAGCTGGGGGCGATCGACCGCTGGCGCCTGACATCGCCACGGCCGTCGCGGACGCCCAAGTCGTGTTCGCCGCCACGCCCGTGGGCGCGCTCGCGGAGACCGTCTCCGAGGCGCTCGCCCATGCCGGGGCAGGACTGCGTCGTCAGCGACGTCGGCTCGACCAAGCTGGCGCTGGACGACGCCGCGCCGAGATCGGCGCTTCTTCGGCGGACATCCGCTCGCGGGCGCGGAGACCACCGGCGTTGCGTACGCGCGCGAGGACCTGTTCGAGGGCGCGAGCTGGTACCTGACGGCCGATTCCCCACCAAGGACCCCGACGCTGCTCGACCGCCTGCGCGACCTGATCAAGCGTCTCGGAGCCAATCCACGGACGGTCTCCGCCGCGGCCCACGATCGCCTCATGGCCTGCATCTCGCACCTCCCGCACGTCTTCGCCAACGCTCTTGCGGCGCAGGCACTGGCCGCCTATCGAACGCGAGGACTCCAAGCCGACCGCCGGTCCCAGCTTGCGTGACGCGATCAGGGTGGCCGGCGCCAACACCGCGATCTGGACCGACATCTACTTAGCCAACGGCCCCGCGTTGATCGACGCCATCGACGAGATCACGGTGCGTCTAACCGATGCGCGAGAACTGCTGGCCGCGCGAGACGCCGAGCCCTCGAAGACTGGAACGAGCAGGCTGCGGGCGGCCCGTCAAGCTCTGCTCGGCGGCGAGCCGGCCGATCCCTGTCGCAGACGCATAGGCTGAGGGCTCAATGAACCTGCGCTTCGAGCCTTCCAGCGGGCTCGCCGGTGAGCTGCGCGTCCCGGCGGACAAGTCGATCTCCCATCGCGCCGCGCTGCTCGGGGCGATGGCCTCTGAGCCGGTGCGCATCGAGAACTACCTGCACGCCGCCGACACCACCTCCACGCTCGAGGCGGTCCGCGCGCTCGGCGCGCTCGTGGAGGTCCGCGACGGGGAGACGACGATCCGCGGCACCGGCCTGCGCGAGGCGCGCGAACCGGACGGGCCGATCGACGTCGGCAACGCCGGCACGTTGATGCGCCTGCTCCCCGGCTGGCTGGCGGCGCAGGAAGGCCGCGACGTTCACGCTCGACGGCGACGACTCGATCCGCCGCCGGCCCGTCGATCGCATCGCCTTGCCGCTGGGGCAGATGGGCGGCGAGCTGGATGCACGCGATGGTCGATTTCCGCCGCTGACGGTGCGCGGCGCGCGCCTGCGGGCGATCTCCTACGAGTTGCCCGTGGCGAGCGCGCAGGTCAAGTCGTGCGTGCTGCTCGCCGCGCTCGCCGCCGACGGCGCCACGACCGTCGGCGAGCCCGAGCGCAGCCGCGACCACACCGAGCGGATGCTGCTGCGCGCGGGAGTCAACATCCATCGCAACGGTCGCCACGTCACCGTCGTCAACGCCGACGAGCTGATCCTCGACCGGGTCTGCGTGCCCGGCGATCCCAGCTCGGCCGCGTTCCTGGTGGCCGCGGGCGTGCTCGTGCCCGGCTCGCGCCTGCTGCTGCGCGACGTCGGCGTGAACTGGACGCGCACGGGCTTCTTGCGGATCGTGCGCCGCATGCGCGGGATCGTGCTCGGCGACCTCGAGCCCGAGACCGGCGAGCTCGTCGCCGAGGAGCCGCTCAGCGACCTCGACATCGCCCACGGCGCGCTGGAGGCGACCGAGGTCGAGGCCGAGGAGGTGCCGCTCGCGATCGACGAGCTGCCGCTCGTGGCGCTGCTCGGCTGCTACGCCGAGGGCGAGACGATCGTGCGCGGCGCCCAGGAGCTGCGCGTGAAGGAGTCCGATCGCATCGCCGGCGTCGTCGAGGGTCTGCGCGGCCTCGGGGCGGACATCGAGGCCACCGACGACGGCTTCGCCGTGCGCGGCATCGGGCGGCCTGCGCGGCGGCGTGATCGACGCGCATGGCGACCACCGCATGGCGATGATGGGCGCCGTCGCCGGGCTCGCCTCGCGCGAGGGAGTCGAGGTCGTCGGGATCGAGGCGGCCGCGGTGTCCTACCCGGGGTTCGTGGAGGATCTCGCGCGAGCTTGTGCTCGTCAGCGATTCGACGGAGCCCGCCGGCGCGGGCAAGTCCACAGTCGCCCGCGCGCTCGCGCATGAGCTTGGCTTCGCCTACCTGGACAGCGGTGCGATGTATCGCTGCGTGGCGCTGCTCTCGTTGCGCTCCCCGCAAGCGGAGCCCGCGGCGCTCGCGCGTGGGGCACGGATCGAGCTCGGCGTTGCCAGGCGCGCGGAGGGCGAGGATGCCGACACGGTGATGCTCGACGGGCGCGACGTGACCGCTGCGATTCGCGCCCCGAGGTCTCCGAGGCCGCTTCGCGCGTGGCTGCCGACCCGGGTGTGCGCGAAGCGCTCGTGGCCAAGCAGCGCGAGCTGATCGCCGAGCGGCGACTGGGTCGCCGAGGGCCGCGACATCGGCACGGTCGTCGCGCCCGACGCCGAGCTGAAGGTCTTTCTCACCGCCGATCCCCGCGAGCGCGCCCGCCGGCGCGCGCTCGAGCTGGGCGCCGATCCGGATGCCGTGCTCGCCGAGCAGACCCTGCGCGATGAGCGCGACTCCACGCGCGAGCACAGTCCGCTTCAGGCCGCTCCGGGGTCGGTGACGCTCGACACGAGCGGGTTGAGCGTGGAGCAGGTCGTGGAGCGCATCGCCGCGTTGCTCCCGCGCTGAGTCGCCGCTCGCGCCGTCTGACCGACAGGTCGGCAAAACCGGGACCCTGCCGCCGGACGGTCATACTGGCCCGATGCACAAGGTCGCGATAGTCGGCTATCCCAACGTGGGGAAGTCCTCGCTGATCAACCGCCTCACGGGCACCCGCGAGGCGGTCGTGCACGAGCGTCCGGGGATCACGCGCGACCGCAAGGAGCTCGACTGCGAGTGGAACGGACGTCGCTTCAAGCTGATCGACACCGGCGGCGTGGACTTCGAGGACGAGGACCCGCTGGCGGGCTCGATCCGCGATCAGGCGCGGGCGGGGCTCGCGGATGCGCAGGTGGCGGTGCTCGTCGTGGACGCCCGCGCCGGCGTTCGGCCGGGCGATGAGGAGATGGCCGATCTGCTGCGCCGCTCACCGGTCCCGTCGATCGTCGCGGCGAACAAGTGCGACGGCGTGAGCGACATACCCCAGGCGGCCGAGTTCCATCGCCTCGGGCTCGGCGAGCCGCTGGCGGTGTCCGCCGCGCAGGGACTCGGCTCGGGCGATCTGCTCGACCGGATCGTGCAGCTGCTCCCCGAAGAGGACGAGCTCCTCGACGAGGACACCGTCCGCCTGGCGGTGATCGGACGCCCGAACGTCGGCAAGTCCTCGCTCGTGAACCGCTTCCTCGGAGAGGAGCGCACGATCGTCTCCGACGTAGCGGGTACCACGCGCGACGCGATCGACACGCCCCTGCTCGTGGGCGAGCGCAAGCTGACGCTGATCGACACCGCCGGCATCCGCCGCCAGTCGAAGGTCGCGGACTCGGTCGAGTACTACACGACGCTGCGCTCCCATCGCGCCGCCGAACGCGCGGACGTGGCGCTGGTCGTGTGCGACGCGCGCGACGGCGTCACCTCCCAGGATCTGCGCATCGCCGAGCTGGCGATGAAGTCCGGGTGCGCGACCGCGCTCGTGCTGAACAAGTGGGACGTTTACGAGGGCGACGAAGAGCGGGCTCGAGCACGAGCGCGCGCGCGTCGCCGAAAAGCTGCGCCTGCGCCCGCGCGTGCTGACCGCGAGCGCGAAGACGGGGCGGCACGTGGCACGGTCTGCTGACCGAGGCGATCACGCTCGGCGATCGCATGTCCGGGCGGATCCCCACCCCCGAGCTGAACCGCTTCCTGGCCGAGGCCGTGCAGGCGCGCCAGCCACCGGTAGGGACGCGGCGCAGCGCCGGTCAGCACCGCCTGAAGCTCCTCTACATGGCCCAGATCGGCGAGCGCCCACCGCGCTTTGCGATCCAGGTGAACTCGCGCACGCGCGTCACCCGCGACTACGCCTACTTCCTGGAGAACCGGCTGCGCGCCCGCTACGGGATGGACGGCGTGCCGCTGATCGTCGACTTCGTACAGCGCGGCGAGCGCGGACGTCGCGCGCAGCGCCGCGCCGCGTAGACTCTCTGCTCCTTCCTCGCCAGCAACCACCGGAGCCGCATGAGCCAGCACGCAGACAACGAGTTCCTGTTCACCTCCGAGTCCGTCACGGAGGGACACCCCGACAAGGTCGCCGACCAGATCTCCGACGGCGTGCTCGACGCCGTGCTCAGCCGACGATCCCTACGGTCGCGTGGCCTGCGAGACGCTCGTCAACACGGGCCTGATCGTCGTCTCGGGCGAGATCTCGACCGACACCTACGTGGACATCCAGGAGATCGCGCGCGAGACCGTGCGCAAGATCGGCTACACCGATGCCGAGCTCGGCTTCTCGGCGGACTCCTGCGCGGTGCTGAACGCGATCGACAAGCAGTCGCCCGACATCGCCCAGGGCGTCGACACGGCCTACGAGACGCGCACCGACGCCGACGACGACGACGAGCTCGACGTCGCCGGCGCGGGCGACCAGGGGATGATGTTCGGCTACGCCACCAACGAGACCGACGCGCTGATGCCGCTGCCGATCTCGCTCGCGCACCGTCTCGCCGAGCGCCTGGCGGCGGTACGCAAGGCCGGGACGCTCGACTACCTGCGCCCCGACGGCAAGACGCAGGTCAGCGTGCGCTACCGGGACGGCAGGCCGGTCGAGATCGAGAAGCTCCTGATCTCCACCCAGCACGCCGAGGGCGCCGAGGCGCTGATCGCCGACGACCTGTGGGAGCACGTCGTCGAGCCGATCCTGCCGAGCGACCTCTACGACGCGGGCAGGCTGCGCAGGAACTTCCTCGTCAACCCGACCGGGCGCTTCGTGATCGGCGGCCCGGTGGGCGACGCGGGCCTGACCGGTCGCAAGATCATCGTCGACACCTACGGCGGGATGGCGCGCCACGGCGGCGGCGCGTTCTCCGGCAAGGACCCCTCCAAGGTCGATCGCTCGGCGGCCTACGCGGCGCGCTGGGTCGCCAAGAACATCGTCGCCGCCGGCTCGCCGAGCGCGCCGAAGTGCAGGTCGCCTACGCGATCGGCGTCGCGCACCCGGTCTCGGTGATGGTGGAGACGTTCGGCACCGAGCTCGAGGGTCGCACGCGCGGTCAGATCGCCAAGGCGGTCGACGAGGTCTTCGACCTGCGCCCCGGCTCCTTCCGCGAGGAGCTCAACCTGCACCGGCCGATCTACCAGAAGACCGCCGCCTACGGCCATTTCGGGCGCGACGACCACGACTTCACGTGGGAGCGCACCGACAAGGCGCAGGCGCTGCGCGCTGCCGCCGGGCTCTGACCGGCGATGACGGACTCAGTCAGGGGCGATGAGGTCCCGCCATCGCCCAGGTCGCGAGCCGCTCGACCACGAGCCGCTCGCGCGCTGCGCGGGCCGTTCGACTACCGGCTGCCGCAGGAGCTGCGCGGAGGCGACGGTCGGCGGTGGGCTCGATGCTCGTCGTCCCGTTCGCGCGCCGGCAGGTGCTCGGCGTCGTCGTGGGCCTGTCCGAACGCAGCGAGATCGCCGAGGAGAAGCTGCTCGCGCCGCTGCGCGCGCTCGAGCTGGGCGTGCCCGTCGAGCTGGTCGCGCTGGCGCAGTGGATCGCGGCCGAGTACTGCTCGACGATCGCGCGGGCGCTGACGCTCGTGCTGCCACCCGGCGCGGCGCGCAGGCTCAGCGGGCGTAAACGCCGCAAGGTCGTGCGCAGCGAGCACCTGCCCGTCGGCGCCCGCCGACCCGCAGCCGCCGCCGCTGACGCCTGCGCAGGAGGCAGGCGCTGCATGCGCTCGGAGACGCTCTGCGGGCGCAACGCTTCGAGCAGCCCCTGCTGCAGGGCGTGACCGGCTCGGGCAAGACCGAGGTCTACCTGCGCGCGGCCGCAGGCGCGCTGGAGCAGGGGCGCGGGGCGATCGTGCTCGTACCGGAGATCGCGCTCACGCCGCAGATCGTCGGCCGCTTTCGCGAACGCTTCGGCGACACCGTCGCCGTGCTGCACTCGCGCCTGCGCCCGGGCGAGCGCTACGAGGAATGGCGGCGGCTGCGCACCGGCGAGGCGCGGGTGTGCGTGGGTCCGCGCTCGGCCGTGTTCGCGCCGATCGAGAGCTCGGCCTGATCGTCGTCGACGAGGAGCACGACGCCTCCTACAAGCACGAGGGCGACCCTCGCTACGACGCCCGCGAGGTGGCCGTGCAGCGGGCTCGCACGCGCCGAGCGCGCTGCTGGTGCTCGGCAGCGCCACGCCGCGGCCGGAGAGCGTGTATCGCGCCGAGTCCTCCGAGCGTCGGCGTCGGGAGCGCCCGCGCGGCTGCGGCTGCCCGAGCGCGTGGACGGACGCCCGCTGCCGGCGCGTCGAGGTGCTCGACATGCGCGGTGAGCAGGACGCCGGGCTTGCACCCTCGTGACCGTGCAGGCGCTCGCCGATGTGCGCGAACAGCGGGGCAAGGCGATCGTGCTGCTCAACCGCCGCGGCTGGTCGAACTTCCTCTCCTGTCGCTCCTGCGGGCGGGTGTGGAGCTGCCCGGACTGCGACGTCGCGCTCGTGCTGCACCGGCGCGAGGGCTACGTCGCCTGCCATCACTGCGGCCACCGCGAGCCCGCGCCCGAGCGCTGCGAGCAGTGCGGCTCGATCTCGGTCGCACGCCACGGCGCCGGCACCGAGCGCGTCCAGCACGATCTGGCGCAGCGCGCTCGACGGCGGCCGGAGGACGAGCGCTTCCCGGTGTTGCGCCTCGACGCCGACACGGTCGGCGCCGATGGCGTCGCCACGCTGCTGCGCCGCTTCGAGGCGGCCGAGTCGCGGGGTGCTGGTCGGCACGCAGATGGTCGCCAAGGGTCACGACTTCCCCGACGTGACCCTCGGCGTGGTGCTCGACGCCGACGCGACCCTGCGCTTTCCCGACTTCCGCGCCGAGGAGCGCACGTTCGCGCTGATCGCCCAGCTCGCGGGGCGCGTCGGGCGCGGCGGGGACGGGGCGCGTGCTCGTGCAGACGATCGCGCCCGAGGCCCGCGCGATCACCTACGCCGCACACCACGACAGCGACGGCTTCCTCGCGGGCGAGCTGGAACGCCGCGAGGCGCTGCGCTACCCGCCGTTCTCGCACCTGATCAGGATCGTGTGCTCGGCCGCCGAGAGCGCTCCCGCGCGCGCGGCGGCCGGCGCGCTGGCGGAGCGGCTGTGCGCTCGCGGGAGCCGACTCGTGGCGGACAAGCGTGCTCGGACCCGCAGCACTGTTCCGGCTGCGCGGTCGGAGCGCCAGGTGCTCGTCGTCAAGGCCTCCGAGCGCCGCCCCGCGGTGCGCGCCGTCGGCGAGGCCGGTGCGGCTCGTCGCGGAGGATCGCGCGCATCGAGGTGTGAGCTTCAGCGTCGACGTCGACCCGCAATAGAACTGAGCGTCGGTCATGCACCGACGACGAGGGATCTTCGAGGTCGCTACTCGACGAAGCGAGGACGAGAGCGGCGGGTCGAGGAGGAGGACTCCGAGTCGAGGAGCTACGAGCAGACGCGCCCGCCGCGACGCGGCGCTGCGCGAGTGCGCAAGCTGGGCGACCCCGTGCTGCGCGCGAGCGCGGTCGAGGTCGATCGCTTCGACGACACGCTGCAGGAGCGAGATCGAGCGCATGGGGGAGCTGATGAGCGACGCGCTCGGCGTGGGCCTGGCCGCCACCCAGGTGGGGATCCTGCACCGGGTGCTGGTGTATCGCGCCTACTCCGACGATCCGATCACAGCGATGGTCAATCCCGTGCATCGAGTGGCGCAGCGATGAGCTGGAGAGCGCCGAAGAGGGCTGTCTGAGCATCCCCGGCGTGCACGTCGAGGTGGAACGCCCGGCGCGGGTGCGGGTGCGCGCGCGCGACGCCTTCGGGGAGGAGGTGCTCGTCGAGGCCGAGGGACTGCGAGGCGCGCGTGATCCAGCACGAGGTCGACCACCTCGACGGCATCCTGATCCTCGACCGCATCTCGCGCGAGGCGCGCCGCGAGGCGATGCGCACGCTGCGCGAAGCGCAGCGAAGGCGCAGCGCGCCGCGCGAGCGCGAGCGCGTGGTCGCATCCGAGACGAGTCCCGCCTAGTCGCGCTGTCGCGGCATGCGGGGGAGGGTGGGTCATGCGCACGGTGTTCCTCGGCACCTCCGCGTTCGCGGCCGCGGTGCTGGAGCGCCTGGCGGACAGCGCGCATCGCCCGGCGCTGGTCCTCACCCGCCCGGACCGTCCGCGGGGACGTGGACGCAAGCTCGGCTCCCCGCCGGTGGCCGACACCGCGCGGGCCCTTGAGATCGCGCTGGAGCAGCCCGCGAGCGTCAACGAGCTCGACGCGCGCGAGCAGATCGCCGCGAGCACGTCCCGAGGCGGTGATCGTGTGCGCGTTCGGAGCGCTCATCAAGGAGCCGCTGCTCTCCGAGCACGAACTGCTGAACGTGCACCCGTCGCTGTTGCCGCGCTGGCGCGGCGCCGCACCGGTGGAGCGCGCGATCATGGCCGGCGACGCGACGCACGGGCGTCTCGATCATGCGCCTTACCGCGGGCCTTGACAGCGGACCGGTGTGCTTGACGGGTTCGCTTGCGATCGACCCTGACGACACCTACGGATCGCTGGCCGAGCGCCTGCAGTCGCTCGGCGGCGAGCTGCTCGTGCAGACGCTCGACCTGATCGCCGCGGGCGCGGCGCCGGAGTTCGTCGAGCAGGACGAGTCGGGTGTCACCTACGCCGAGAAGATCGACCGCCGAGGACCGGCTGCTCGATCCGGCGCGCTCGGCACAGGAGCTGGAGCGCACCGTCAGGGCGCTGCAACCACACATCGGCGCGCGCCTGGCCCGTGCCGACGGGAGCCTGCTCGGTGTTCATGAGGCGCGGGTCGCGGCGCAGGGCACGGTGCAAGCTCCGCCCCCTGATGGAAGTCTCGTTGAGGTCGACGGTGAACGACTGCTGTACGGGACGGCGCAAGGGAGCACTCGAGCTGCTGCGGGTACGGCCACCGGGCGGACGCTCCATGGACGCCGGCGCCTACCTGCGCGGTCATGCCCTCTGAAGCGCGCGTCTGCGCGTACGCGGTGCTGCGGCGTGTGTTCGAGGGCGGGGCCTACGCCGATCAAGCGCTGCACGCCGAGTCCCGCACGCTGGACTCCGCGCGAGCGTGCGCTGGCGATGCGCCTGGCCTACGGCGCGGTGCAGCGCAAGGGCACGCTCGATCACCTGATCGAAGCGCTCGCCGAACGTCCGGTCAGCAGCCTGGACCCGCCGCTGCGGCGGCGCTGCGGCTCGGTCTGTATGAGCTGCTGTACCTGGACGGCGCGCCCGACTACGCCGTCGTCGCCGACGCCGTCGAGCTTGCCAAGACGAACGCGCGCGCCGGTCACGGGCTCGTCAACGCGGCGCTGCGACGCGCAGGGCGCGAGGGCTCGGCCGCGCTGCTCCGAACGCTCAGCGACGCCACACCCGAGCAGGCCGCGATCAAGCACTCCCACCCTGCGTGGATCGCACGCCTGTGGTGGCAGGAGCTTGGTGCGCACGACGCGCGCGCGCTGATGGCCGCCGACAACGAGCCGGGCGAGGTGGCGCTGCGGGCGAACACTGCTCGTGACCGACGCTGGCCGCAGCTTGCAGAAGCTCTCCCAGTGCGCACGCACGCGGACGCGGACGTGCCCGAGGCGCTCGTGCTGGAGGAGGCGTTCGACGTCCACGACTCGCCCCTGTGGGCGCAGGGCGCGTTCCTCGCGCAGTCGCGCGCGGCGATGCTCGTCGCTCACGCTGCTCGACCCCCAGCCGGGCGAGCGGGTGCTCGACCTGTGCGCCGCGCCGGGAGGCAAGAGCACGCACATCGCGGCGCTGATGGAGGGGAAGGGGCGAGGTCGTGGCGGTCGAGCGCGATCGCCGGCGCGCGGGTGCGCTCGTGCGCACCGCGCAGCGGCTGCGCGCGGACAACGTGCGCGTCGAGCTCGCCGACGCCGCCCTCGTGCGACCGGAGGGGCGCTGTGTATGACCGCGTGCTCGTGGACCCGCCGTGCTCGGGACTGGGGACGTTGCAGGCGCGCCCCGACCTGCGCTGGCGGATGCAGCCCTCGCGCCTGGCTGAGCTTGCAGTCAGCGCAGGCGCGGATCCTCGACGCGGGCGCCGCGGCGCTCCGTCCGGGCGGCGTGCTGGTCTACTCTACGTGCACGATCTCTCCGACCGAGAACGAGCGCCGGATCGCGACGTTCCTGGACGCCCACCCCGACTTCGCGCTCGATGACCTCGGCATCGAGTACCCCGCCCTGCGCCATCCCTTACCCGGCATGCGCGAGACCCTGCTGACCATGCCCCATCGCGATCGCACCGCCGGCTTCTTCATCGCGCGGCTGCGTCGGACGGGCGGCTGAGGCACATGGCCGGCGGAGACGGAGAAGCCCGCCGCGAGCGCCGAGTCGAGCTCGGGCCGCGCTGTCCGCACTGCGGCGAGCCGTGGCTGCGTCCCACGAACCTGCCCGGGACGCTACCGCTGCGTGTACTGCCTGCGCCGCTTCGAGCTGACCTCCGTGTGCCCCAACTGCGGAGAGCACTCGACGATCGTGCGCATGTCCTCCACCGCGATCCTCAAGTGCAACAACTGCGGCGATTCGATGCTCCAAGCCATATGAGCGAGGCAGCCAAAGAGCTGTTTCGGGACGTACGGGTGGCGCCGTCGATCCTGTCCGCGGACTTCGGGAGCCTGCGCGAGCAGGTCGGGGAGGTGCTCGACGCCGGCGCGCGGGTGATTCACGTGGACGTGATGGACGGACACTTCGTGCCGCCGATCACGCTCGGGCCGGTGGTCGTCGACGCGCTGCGCGAGCAAACGCACGAGGCGGGGGCCATGCTCGACGTGCACCTGATGATCGAGCGCCCCGAGCGCCACGTCCCCGACTTCGTCAAGGCGGGCGCCGACTCGATCACCTTTCACGCCGAGGCCACCCCGCACGCCGCCTATACCGCCGGGCTGTTGCGCGAAGCAGGGTGTGGGGGTCGGCGTCGCGATCAACCCCGCCACGCCGGTGGGCGCGCTGGCTGAGATCGCCGACGCGATCGACCTGGCGCTGTGCATGACCGTCAATCCCGGCTGGGGCGGGCAGTCGTTCATCGCCCATTCGCCCCAGAAGATCGAGCGGGTCAGGGCGATCGTCGGCGACGAGGTGGCCGTGCGAGGTGGACGGCGGCATCGACCCGCTCACCGCGCCCGCGTGCGCGCGATGCGGGCGCGAACGTGTTCGTGGCCGGCTCGGCGATCTTCAGCGCGGAGGACCCCGGCGAGCCTACCGCGCGATCGCGCGGCGGTCGGACGCCGACTGAGACGCGGCGCCGTGCGCCGCGCCTGCGGTAGACCGCGGCGCAGCAGCAGCGCCAGCAGCGCCGGTCGCGCCGAAGTAGCCGATCTCGGTGCGCAGCAGCTGTTCGCTCACGGCCGGCGAGAACATCCAGCGCGACGAACACGACCGCCGCGACCGCCCAGCAGCAGGCGGCGACGCGCGCGCGGTCGCGCGCGAGGCGGCCTGGTTGAGCGCGCCCGAGGCCAGGTGCAGGCCCATGCCCAGCCGACCAAGGCAAGACCGAAGCGGCCGTAGGCGAAGTGCTGGCCGAACAGGTGCGCCATCACGAACGGCCCGATCGCGAGCAGGCCGAGCGCGACGGCGGCGGCGAAGGCGGCGATCGCGAGCACCGTCATGCGGATCGCCCGCGCGAACGCGTCGTGACCCTCGGTGGCCTCCAGGCCGGTGAGGTGGGGCAGCAGCGAGGTCTGGATCGCCTGAAACAGCTGCAGCGGCGCGCGCGCGATCAGCAGCACGTTGAACACGATCCCCGCCAGGGCCGTGTCCGGAGAGGTGGCGGCGACCGTCAAGCACGGCCGCGTTCAGGATCGTCTGCTCGGAGAGCATGATCCCCGGACACCGCCAGCGCGAACCCGGCGCCCCGCTGCAGCGAGAGACCCTCGTGGCGGCGGCCTCCTGCACGCCCTCGGCGCCGGGGCCCGCGAGCGCGGCGTCGGCCTCGTCGACGGTGATCGGCGCGTCCGTTAGCGCCGCGTCGGTCTCGTCCTCGATCGCGATTGCGGCGGCGCCGACGGCGCCATGTGTCGCGGCGCTCACTCGCCGCGGCGGGCGAACGCTGCCGGCACGACCACCAGCGAGACGAGCGGCGCGGCGGCGATCCCGAGCGCGACGGCCGTCTGTCCGCTGGCGATGCCCGAGCGCGACGGCGAGCGCGAAGCACAGCGCGCGAGACGGACTCCATCAGCACGAGCCCGCCGAACAGGGCGAAGTATTCGTGCCCCGCCAGCCAGCCCCGGGCGAAGTAGCTGGCGGCGTAGGCGAGCGTGCCGACGACCAGCACGTCGTACAGCGCGGAGTAGCCGTCGAACAGCTCGTCGACGAGCTCTTCGTGCAGCGCCAGCGCGACGGCCAGGAACACGAGCGCGAAGCTCGCCTGGATCGCGATCGGCACGCGCAGCGGGTGCTCTGCCGTGTCCGTGCGCCCTGCGCTCGGCGATCGTGCGCGAGAGCAGCTGTTCGATCGGCCGGTAGATCACCGAGATGATCACGAACATGACCGACCACAGCACGTCCACGCGCTGACGCCGATGCTTCCCCCAGGACGTGGCTGGCGATCGAGAAGTAGGCGAACGTCAGCAGGCCGGTGGAGGCGATCCCGATCGACAGGATGCGCGCGCCGCTGCCATAGGAGCGACGCTGAGCGGCGCGAGGCTGCGTCCTCGGTCGCTCATGTGCAGAGCACATTTCGCTCCCTGCGTCCTTGCCTCGCTTGCTCATCATCACTCTGGCGGGCGTTGTCGTGCCCAAGGAGTCTTAGAGCCGGACAAGCAGCATCGTCCACGGAAACGGCGAGCGGACCTCGATCACGTCGCCGTGCTGCGAGAGCAGCTCCACGAACGCGCGCTTGGACCAGTGGTTCAGATGGCCCGGGCGTGTTGCCGAGCTCGCGCCAGTAGGCGCCGCGGGCCATGTTGAGCATCGCGCCACAGCGGCTCGCGGGGAACCGAGACGAGCAGGTGGCGCTCGGCGCAGCGCGCCATCTCGCTCAGCGTGTGCTCGGGGTCGGGGACGTGCTCGAGCACCTCGATCGCGGTGGCGAGGTCGAACTCGTCTCGGCGAAGGGCAGGTTCTCAGCGCGCATCACGCGATACTCGAGGTTCGGCGCCTGGCGCTGCTCCCAGCCCGCCTGGATCGACTCCTCCTCCAGGTCGATCCCGACGACGCGCCGGTCTCGCCCGAGACGCTGCGCCCACTGGTGCACGAGCACGCCCTCGCCGCAGCCGACGTCGAGCAGCGAACGGGGGTCGGCGCGGGCGAACAGCTCGTCCAGCGCGCCCTCGAATCCCGCCATCATGCGCCGCACCAGCGGGTTGGTCGAGCCGTACTTGTCGTAGGTGTTGCCGGTGACGATCCCGTCCTCGGACACGGTCACGCCGGCGCTCACACCTCCACCGCCTCGCGCTCACGGCGCCTGTGCGCGCGTCGGTGTTCGCTTCGTAGTGGGAGGGCTCGACGCCCAGCTGCAGCTCGATGCGGCGCACCCGCTCGAACGTGCGCTGGGTCATCACGCGCTGGGCGGCGAGCAGGTCGCCGATCACGCCGAGCGCCCACAGCACCACGGCGGCGATGAACAGCACCGCCCCGAGGATCAGCGACTGGACGTGGCCCTTGCCGTTGCCTTCGGCGTAGGCGACGGCGAAGCGGATCCACACGCCGATCGCGAGCGAGGCCCATCAGCAGGGCGAGGCTCCAGAACACCCGCAGCGGCTCGTACTGGGCGTAGATGCGGAAGATCGAGATCGTGTTGCGGCGCACGTAGGCGCCCATCGAGGGGAACAGGCGCGACTCGCGCGTCTTCGGGTTGGTGCGGATCGGGACGTGGTCGACGGCGACCAGCAGCTTGCCCGCCTGGATGATCGTCTCGAGCGTGTAGGTGAAGCGCGAGACGACCATCATCTGGATCGCGGCCTCGCGGTTGTAGGCGCGAAAGCCCGAGGTCGTGTCGGGCACCGAGGTCGAGGACGCCTGGCGCACCACCCACGAGCCGAGGCGCTGCAGCGCCTTCTTCAGCGGCGAGAAGTGCTCGATGCCGCCGACCTCGCGGTCGCCGACGACCATGTCGGCGCGCCCGTCGAGGATCGGGCGCACGAGCCTGCGCGACGTCCGGCCCGTAGTACTGGTTGTCGGCGTCGGTGTTGACGATCACGTCGGCGCCGAGCTTCAGGGCGGTGTCGATGCCGGCCTGAAAGCCCGCGGCGAGCCCCTTGTTGTTGGTCAGGCGCACCAGATGGTCGACGCCGTGGGCGCGCGCCACCGCGATCGTCTCGTCGGTCGAGCCGTCGTCGATGATCAGCCACTCCACGACGTCGAACCCCTCCACCTCGCGGGGCAGGTCGGCGAGCGTGCCGGGCAGCTGCTCGGCCTCGTTGAAGCAGGGGATCTGGATGATGAGCTTCACTGGGGTGAACCCTACCCCGTGGGGTTGCGTCGTCGGGGCGGCTGCTTGCAAGGATAGGCTCTGCGACCGATGGCCAGCGCGACGCTCAGCGAGCCGCGGCAGGACACGACTGCGCTGCGGCGGCTGCGCGACTGTCGACGCCTCGACCTGGGCGAAGATCGGGTTCGCGCTGCTGTGCGTGGGCGCGCTGGTCGGCTACTTCGCCTATCCCGACCTACCCGACGTATGACTCGTTCTACGCGCTGCTGTGGGGGCGGGACCTGCTGCACCTGCACCTGCCGGACTTCCGGGTGTATCGCGGCCCGACCGAGCATCCGCTGGCGATCGCCTTCGGGATGGTCTGCTCGATCTTCGGGCAGGGCGGCGCACGGCTGATGGTGCTCGGGTCGATCGCCTCGTTCGTGGCGGTCGTCGCGGGCATGTACAGGCTGGGGCGGCTGTGCTTCGGTCCGGTCGTGGGGCTGTTCGCGGCGCTGCTCGTGCTGAGCCGGTTCTTCATCGAGAACCTGGCGGCGCAGGGCTATCTCGACATCAGCTACGTCGCGCTGATCGTGTGGGCGATCGTGTTCGAGGTGCAGCGCCCGCGACGGGGCACGCCTGTGTTCGTGCTGCTCGCGGCGCGCCGGTCTGCTGCGCCCCGACGCGTGGGTGCTGAGCGGGGTGTACTGGCTGTGGTGCGTATGGCCCCGTCGCGGGGAGGACGCGGATCGGCGACCGTCGCGAGCGGCTGCTGTATCTCGGGCTCGCTGCTGGTCGGACCGGTGGTATGGCTGGCTGTGGACGGGGTCGTGACGGGCGATCCGCTGTACTCGCTGCACTGCCACCGCGGGCCTGGCCCAGGAACTCGAACGCACCCAGGGCCTGTCGAGCGTGGTCGGGTCGGTGTGGACGTTCGGCGTGCGGATCGACAAGCTGCCGGTGGTCCTCGGCGTGCTCCTCGGGCTGCCGATCGCGGTGTGGCTGGCGCCCGCGGCGCGTGCTCACGCCGCTGGTGGCGCTGGCGCTGCTGATCGTGGTGTTCGTCGCCGAGGGCGCGGCCGGAGCGTCGGTGATCGATCGCTATCTGATGGGCGCGGCGATCGTGATGCTGCTGTTCTGCGCGGTCGCGATCGGCGGATGGGCGATGCTGCGACCGAGGACGGCGCTGCGGCGCGGGTGGCTGGTGGGCGCCGCCGCGCTGATCCTCTACGGGGGGGTGTCGGTCGCGACGACGCTCAGCCTGACGAGCCTGCGCACGACGCTCGCCTATCACGAGGACTTCCACGAGGGGCTGGTCGCGGCGCTGTCGAACCCGCGGGTGCACGCGGCGCTGAAGCGCTGTCCGCTGCTGTCGCTGCCGGACAACAAGCTGATCCCGGACGCGCGCTGGATCCTCGACAGCGTCGGGCAGCACGACATCGTCGCGCGCAGCCAGGCGCGCGCGGACGCCAAGCACGGCGCTCACGCAGCTGCAGAACCGTCTGAACGCGCGGCAGCGTCGCGGTGTATCCGCTCGGCAGCGCGGTGTTCTTCGAGGCGATCGTCGACCTCGGCGACGACCCCCGCGACCAGGTCCCGCAGGCCGGCTACCACCGCATCTACACGAGCCGCTACTACGCGGTCTATGACAACTGCGGCTGAAGAGCTCGATCCGGCGCCTGAGCGCGGGCGTCGGGACCTTCCGAGCGGCCCGGCGCGGCGTGGTGAGGGCGGCGATCGCCGCGGGAACAGTGGTGGCGGCAGCGGGAAGCGCGCGCGGCGCTGGGCGTGGAGCGGCTCTGGCGGTCGTGCTCGCGGGCGGGCTCGGCACTGCGGCTGTGGGGGGTGCGGCAGGGGCTGCCCTACGCCTACAACGCCGACGAGGCCGACCACTTCGTGCCGCACGCGATCGCGATGTTCGGGCACGGCCTGAACCCGCACTACTTCGCCAACCCGCCCGCCTACACCTATGTGCTGCACTACCTCTCGCGCTCGCCTACGGCGGGCGAGCGGCGCTCGCGCACGCGCTGGCGCGGCACCCGGCGGACGTGTACACACTCGCGCGCGTCGCCGCGGCGCTGCTGGGGACGCTGGCGCTGTGGCTGCTGTACGCGACCGGCGCGCGCCTGTTCGGTCGCGGCGTCGGTCTGCTCGCGGCGGCGATCGAGGCGGTCGCGTTCCTGCCGGTGTTCTACGCGCACCTGGCGCTCAACGACGTGCCCACGCTCGCTCCCCTCACGCTGGCGCTGCTGGGGGCCGCGGGGGTGCTGCGCAAAGGCCGCGCGCGCGACTACCTGCTTGCGGGTGTCGGGTGTGGGCTTGGCGTGCGCGACCAAGTACACGGCCGGGATCGTGCTCCTGCCCTATCTCGCGGCGAGCCGCGGCGAGCTACCTGCAGGGCTCGGCCGAACGCGGATCGGCTAGCGCGGGGCGTCGCGTGATCGGCGGGATCGCGCTCGCCGGCAGCGGGGGCGCTCGCGGCGTTCCTGCTCGCGAACCCCTACGCGCTCCTCGACTACACGGACTTCCACGCCGAACTGGTCCATCAGTCCACGCTCTCCGCCGAAGCCCAGGGCAAGCTCGGCGCGCCTCGCGACGGCGGGCTGGCCTACTACCTGTGGACGCTCACCTGGGGCCTCGGCTGGGCGCCCGCGCTGGCGGCGCTCGGCGGGGCGGTGAGCGTGTGGTGGCGCGAGCGGGCGCTCGGCTGGATGCTCGTGCCGGCGCCGCTTCTGTATCTCGCGTTCATGGGCCTGCAGGGCCGCTACTTCGGTCGCTGGCTGCTGCCGATCTTCCCGATCCTGTGCCTGCTCGCGGCGCTGTTCGCGGTGCAGCTCGTGGAGCGCGATCGCGCGCCGCAGCCCGCGTCTGCGCGTCGCCGCCGCGGCTGCTGCTCGTCGCGGTGCTGCTCGCGCAGGGTCTTCTCTACAGCGTCCATGCAGGCAGGACGCTCGCGCGCGCAGACACGCGCAACCTGACGCGCGCGTGGATGGTCGCGCACATCCCTGCGGATGCGCCGATCGTGGTCGAGCCCGTGGCGCCCGACGGGTGGGGCACGCGCTGGAACAAGTACCCATCGCTGATCTCGCGCATCTCCGCGACGGGCGCCCTGGAACCGACGGGCGGCGCGAAGGTCGGCATCGAGGACTACGAGCGCACGCTCGCCCCGGCGCTGACTCGGCTACTACCGAGCGCACGGCTACTGCTGGGTCGTGAGCGGCTCGACGGAGTCAGGGCGAGCGCTTGCGGATCCGGGCGCGGTGCCGCGTGCGATCGCCTACTACCGCGCGCTGGCGCGGACCGGCGAAGTCGTCTACCGCGCTTCACCGTATGTCAGCGGCAAGGGTCCGGTGGCGTTCGATTTCGATTGGAGCTTCGACTACTACCCGCTCGCATATGAGCGCCCGGGACCGACGATGACGATCTACCGATTGCACGGCGGCCGGTGCGGCGGCTGAGCGGGGTTATCCTGGATGCCTAGATGACGATCAGCACAGACACCGATTCCGAGCACCTGGCACGCGCGATCGAGCTGGCGGGCAAGGGCGTCGGCCTGGTCAAGCCGAACCCTGCCGTCGGTGCGGTGGTGGCGCGGGAAGCGGAGATCCTCGGCGAAGGCTGGCACGAACGGTTCGGCGCGGCGCACGCCGAGGTCAACGCGATCGAGGCGTGCGGGCTGGCCGATCTCAGCGACGCGACGCTGTATGTGTCGCTGGAGCCATGCTGTCACGAGGGCAAGACCCCGCCCTGCACCGATGCGATCGTGCAGTCGGGGATCAGGCGCGTGGTCGTCGGCTCGGACGATCCCACCGAGAAGGCCTCCGGGCGCGGGCTTGGCATCCTTCGCGACGAGGGCGTCGAGGTGGTGCTCGCCGACGGCGAGCTGGCCACGTCCGCGCGACTGCTGAACCAGGCTTTTCGCAAGCACGCTCGCGTGGGACGGCCGTGGGTGCTGTTCAAGTCCGCGATGACGCTCGACGGCAAGGTCGCCACCCGCACCGGCGACTCGCAGTGGATCAGCGGTGAGGCCAGTCGCGAGCTGGCACATTGTTGGCGCGCGTCGGTCGATGCGGTGGTCGTGGGCATCGGGACGGCGCTGGCGGACGATCCGCGTTTGACGGCGCGCCCCGAGGGTCTCGCCGACGGGGTATCCCAGCAGCCCAGGCGCGTCGTGTTCGACTCACTCGCGCGCCTCTCGCCGGGTTCGCAGTTGGTATCCGCTGCGCTTGAGATCCCGCTGACGGTCGTCGTCTCGCGGGCGGCCGCGCGGGCGGACACCGATGCGTTGGAGGCCGCGGGGGTGCAGGTGCTGGTGGCGACCGGTGAGAACGAGCCCGCGCGGGTGCGCTCGGCGCTCGACCAGCTCGGGGCGATCGGTGTCTCCTCGGTGCTGTTGGAGGGCGGTCCGCACCTCGCCGGGGCGTTCCTGGACGCCGGAGAGATCGACGAAATCCGCCTTTTCCTCGCGCCGCTGCTGCTCGGTGGCAGCGCTGCGCGCGATCCGCTGGAGGGCAAGGGTGTGGAGCGGATCTCCGAGGCGCTGCGCGCCCTGACCTGCGAATGCGATCGCGTCGGCGAGGATCTCTTGATCTCCGCCAGATTGCGCGAGTGGTAAGCGAGCGAGCGTCGTGTTCACCGGATTGATCGAGGATCTCGGCAGCGTCATCGCGCTCGAACGCAGTGAGCAGGGCGCGACGCTGAAGGTGAAGACCCCGCTGGCGGACGAGCTCGAGTTGGGCGATTCGATCTCGGTCGACGGCGTGTGTCTGACCGCTGTGGAGGTAGGAGAGCACGAGTTCGCGACGCAGGCGATGTCGGAGACGTTGCGGCGTTCGGCGCTCGGGGGGCTGGAGCCGGGCTCGCGGGTCAACCTCGAGCTGGCGCTGCGCGCCGATGGACGTCTGGGTGGACATGTCGTTCAGGGCCACGTGGACGGCATGGGGGTCGTGAGCGAGATCCGTGCCGAGGGCATCGCCCGGGTGTTGAGGATCGATGCGCATGAGCGGGTCGGGCGCTATCTCGCGGAGAAGGGCTCGGTGGCGGTGAACGGGGTCAGCCTGACGGTGAGCGCCGTGAACGAGGAGGGTTTCGAGGTCTCGCTGATACCGGAGACGCTCGAGCGCACGAACCTTGGGGGTATCTCGGTCGGGGATCGGGTCAATCTGGAGACGGACGTGCTCGCAAGGCACGTAGAGCGACTCATGGAGGCTTCACGCGTATGAGCCAGTCCAAGACTACGACTCCCTTCGCCACGATCGAGGAAGCACTCGAAGAGATCCGCGCTGGGCGGATGGTGGTGGTGTGCGATGACGAGAACCGCGAGAACGAGGGCGACCTGACGCTGGCGGCGCAGTTCGCGACGCCTGAGGCGATCAACTTCATGGCCAAGGAGGGGCGCGGGCTGATCTGTCTGTCGCTGACCCCGGAGCGCTGTGAGGAGCTCGGGTTGGAGCTGATGGCGGCGAAGAACGAATCGTCGTTCGAGACGCCGTTTACGGTGTCGATCGAGGCGCGCGAGGGGGTGACGACGGGCATCTCCGCGCACGATCGCGCGCGCACGATCCAGGTGGCGATCGATCCGAAGACCCATCCGCGCGACCTCGTGCAGCCCGGGCATATCTTCCCGCTGAAGTCCCGTGCGGGCGGCGTGCTCGAGCGCACCGGCCAGACCGAGGCCGCGGTCGATCTCGCGCGGCTGGCGGGTCTGAACCCAGCGGGGGTCATCTGCGAGGTGATGAACGACGACGGCACGATGGCGCGGGTCGGCGACCTCGCCGGCTACTGCGCACGGCACGGGCTGAAGATGATCACGATCGCCGATCTGATCGCCTACCGCCGCCGCCACGACAAGCTCGTCGAACGCGTCGCCTCGGCGCGGCTGCCGACGGCGCACGGCGAGTTCGAAGTCGTCGGCTATCGCTCGCTGGTGGACGAGAAGCACCACGTGGCGCTCGTCAAGGGCGAGGTGTCGGGACGCGACGACGTGCTGGTGCGAGTCCACTCGGAGTGCCTGACGGGTGATGTATTCCATTCGCTGCGCTGTGACTGCGGCGAGCAACTGGAGTCGGCGCTGGCGATGATCGAGGCCGAGGGCGAGGGTGTGCTGCTGTACCTGGCCCAGGAGGGGCGTGGGATCGGCCTGCTGAACAAGCTCAAGGCATACCGCCTGCAGGAGGACGGTCTGGACACAGTCGAAGCCAACCTCCAGCTGGGCCTGCCCGCGGACCTGCGCGACTATGGGATCGGCGCCCAGATCCTCGCCGACCTGGGCCTGTCCTCGATCCGCATCCTCACGAACAACCCCAAGAAGATCAAGGGTCTGGAGGGCTATGGGCTGTCGGTCACCGCACAGGTCCCGATCGAGCACCCGCCCAACCCGCACAACGAGGACTACATGCGTACGAAGGCGCAGCGGATGGGCCACACACTGCACCACCAGGGACTGAACCTCGACGAGGAGATGCTGCACTCCGAGCGCGCCCACGACAGCGCCGAGAGCGAGATAGAACGGTGAGCGCGCGTTACGCGATCGCCGTCGGGCGCTTCTACGAGGATCTGGCCGAACGTCTGGTGCGCGGCGCGCGCGAGGCGTTTGCGCAGGCCGGGCACGAGGATGTCGAGGTGTTCGACGTGCCCGGCGCGTATGAGCTTCCACTGGCCGCGCAGTACGCTGCGGAGTCCGGTCGCTTCGAGGGCGTCGCGTGCCTGGGTGCGGTGATCAGGGGCGAGACCGACCACTACGACTTCGTCTGCGCGCAGGCGGCGCGCGGGGTGATGCAGGTCGGGCTCGACACGGGCGTGCCGTGCGCGTTTGGCGTGTTGACCTGCGAGACGATGGACCAGGCCCTCGCGCGCGCCGGCGGCGACAGGCGCGATCAGGGACGTCACGCGGCAGAGGCCGTGATGGCGATGGCAGGGTTGCGCACGGAGCTGCTCGGCGACTGAACGGCCGAGCGGCTAAACTGCCGGGCGCGATGGCAAAGGTATGTCACAGCTGCGGCAAGGGTCCGGCGTTCGGGCAGAGCCGCAGCCACTCGATGGTCGCGACCAAGCGCCGCTTCGACCCGAACCTGCAGAAGGTGCGGATCCTCGTCGGCAAGGCGCCGCGGCGCGTGTATGTGTGCACCCGTTGTCTGAAAGCGGGAAAGGTCACGAAGGCCCTGTAGGCCCGCTGGGCGGCGTCATACTGCGTCCTCAGTCGCTCGCGTACGTAGTACGCCACGCTCCTTGCGTCCTTGTCTGACTTGCCCATCGACCCTACAGCCGCGGCCAACGCGGATTCGGAGTTCGTCCCATCGGAAGTCTCGCCTCCGAGCGACCTGATAAGACCTAGCGCAGTGAGCGATACCAACCTGGTTCGTTTTCGCGCGGCGGTGGCTGGAGCGCTCGCGCATCTGGAGTCCCGCCGCGAGGAGGTCAACGACCTCAACGTGTTTCCGGTGGCCGACGGGGATACGGGCGACAACATGGCGCTGACGCTGCGGGCGGTGCTCGACGAGCTGGACAGGTTGCAGGGTGCGAATGGGAATGGACATGCGCGCACGATCGACGAGATCGGACGCGAGGAGATCGTGCAGTCGGTGGCTCGCGCGGCGTTGTTGGGGGCGCGAGGCAACTCGGGGGTGATCCTCTCCCAGCTGATCCGGGGCGCGGCTGAGGAGCTGGTCTCGCGCCCGGGGCAGCTGATCGACGCGACGCTGATCGGCGCGGCGCTTGCGAACGCGGCGGACCGCGCGTATGCGTCGGTGCGCGAGCCGGCCGAGGGCACGATCCTAACGGTTGCGCGGGAGATGGCGCACAAGATCATGACCGACGTTGCGCACAGCTCGCAGGACACGCGGCTGGGGCCGGCGACCGATCCGGCCACCCAGGACGTTGCGATCGCCGACGCGCTCGAACGGGCGGTGGCGACGGGGCAGGAGTCGGTCAAGCGCAGCCCCGAGCTGCTGGCGGCGTTGCGCGAGGCGGGCGTGGTCGACGCGGGCGGGTACGGGCTTACGATCATCTTCGCGGGGGTGGTGGCGGCGTTGCGCGGTGAGGAGGCGCCTGATCTCGACCATCACGCGCCGGCGCAGATCACTCATCCCCAGCACGTGTCGGGCACGTACCGCTTCTGTACGAACTTCGCGGTCACCGGCAGCGGGTTGAGCGCGAGCTCGTTCGTGGAGCCTTTGGAGGCGCTGGGCGACTCTGTGCTGGTGGTCGGCGATGCGAGCACGCTGAAGGTGCATCTGCACACCGACGAGCCCGAGCGCGCGACGGCGGTGTTCGCGCAGGTGGGGGAGATATCGAGACTGGATATCGCCGACATGCGTCTGCAGGTCGCCGAGCGCGACGAACGCGTGCTGAGCGCGAGCGCCGTAGCCGACGGTGCGTCGTCCGCAGATTCGCCCAATGCACTCGTCTCGCGGGCACGCTGCGGAGTGCTGGCGGTTGTCAGCGGCGAAGGGCTGGCCCGCATGTTCGACGAGCTGGGGGTCTGCACGATCGACGGCGGCCCGACGATGAACCCGTCGACGTATGAGCTGCTCGCGGCGATTCACGAGGTGCCGGCGGAGGAGGTGCTGGTACTGCCGAGCAGCCCGAATGTGACGATGGCCGCCGAGCGCGCCGCGGAGCTCTCGGACAAGCTGGTGCTGGTCGCACCGGCGGCGGGTCAGCAGGCTGGGTTGGTGGCGGCGGTCGCGCTGGAGGGCGACCGCGGCGTTCGCGAGAACGCGCGCGCATTCGAGCAGGCGCTCGAGCACGTGAGCACGGGTGCGGTGGCTCCCGCTGCCCGCGACGACGCCCAGGGCAGGTTCAAACGTGGCGAGGCCGTCGGCTTTCTGGGCGAGGAGGTTGTGGCCTGGGGGGATCCTTCACGGACACTGACCGCGGTGATCGCGAGCCTTGCGGAGGGTGCGGAGTTGATCAGCTGCCTGGCGGGTGAGGGCGCACCGCTGGGTCCGAGAGAGGTTGAGGCGATGGTCGACGGCGAGGTCGAGCTGGAACTGCGCGACGGTGGTCAGCATGCGTACTGGTGGCTGCTGGCGGCCGAGTAGCGGCTGAGGGGCCGAGGGTTCCTGAGAGCCTTGTCGAGGGACCGTCGTCCACGGGAGTGTGACGCCGGCCAAGACGACCGCGAAGCTCGCCATGATGGTAGCTGGGGATGTCCACGATCGCAGCCACCCAGAGCTCGCCGCCTGACCGATCGATCGCCCAACGAGCGTTCGCCTCGCGGGAGGACATGACGCGGAATCAGCTGCTGCTCGCACCGGTGCGCTGGCCAAGACCCTCGCGTCTGCAGGACCCTCTGGATGTGGCGCCCGGCAAGACGGCCGACGGTTTGGCTGCGCTCGGGTTGACGAGCGTGGGCGCACTGCTGGAGCACCTGCCGACGGACAGTCGCGATGCGCGTACGGTCAGCGGCCTGCGGACAGGGGAGGCGGCGACAGTGGCCGTTGCAGTGCGGACGATCTCTGCGCGGCCGGTGCGGCGTCGAGGGATGAAGCCGCTGGTCGAAGCGAGCGTGTTCGATGAGACGGGCACGATGCGCGCCACGTTCTTCAACCAGCCGTGGCTGGTTCAGCGCTACAAGCCGGGTACGCGCTTGGTGCTGCACGGCAAGGCGACTGCGCGTGGGGGGTTCAATGTGGCCCATCACGCGCTCGGCTCTGACGTCGGCGGCGATTTCGCGGTGGCGGAGAACGGTGCGGCAGGTGAGATCGTCGCTCACTATCCGGCGAGCGAGGGAGTCAGCTCGACGCAGATCTTGACGTTCGTGCGCGCGTGCAGGGGGGCGCTGGCGGATGTGCCGGAGGCGCTCAGCGCCGGCGTGCGGGTGTCGGAGGGACTGTCCGACAGGGCGGGCGCTCTGGGTGCGATGCACTTCGCGGGTGCGCTGGATGAGCGCGAGGCGGGCCGCCGGCGCCTGGCGTTCGAGGAGCTGCTGTTGACACAGCTTGTGTTTCTGCGTCGCCGTGCGCGGCGGCGCTCCGCCGGCGGCGCCCCGGCGCTTGACGGCGCCGCGACGCTCAGCGAGCGTTGGCTTGGCAACGAGCTGCCGTTCGCGTTGACGGGCGATCAGCGTCGCGCGATTGCGACGATCGACGGAGATCTCGCGCAGGAACGGGCGATGCAGCGGCTGCTGTTGGGGGAGGTCGGGAGCGGCAAGACGGTAGTGGCCGTGTGGGCGCTGCTGCGTGCCGTAGAGCATGGTCTGCAGGCGGCGTTGATGGCGCCGACGGAGACGCTTGCCGAGCAGCATTTCGCGACGTTGCAGCAGCTCTTGGGTGGTGAGCAGGGGAATGTGACGTGCGCGCTGCTGACCGGCTCAACCCCGGCTCGCAGGCGTGCGGACACGCTCGGCAAGCTGGCCGGAGGGGAGCTTTCGCTGATCGTCGGGACGCATGCGCTGATCGAGCCGGATGTCGAGTTCCGGGCGTTGGGGGTCGCGGTGGTCGACGAGCAGCACCGTTTCGGGGTGCGTCAGCGCGCGGCGCTGGATGCGAAGGCCGGAGTCGGACCCGACGGAGCCCGAATGGCGCCGCACGTGCTGCACATGACGGCGACGCCGATCCCGCGCACGCTTGCGCTCGCCAACTACGGTGATCTGGACACGACAATGCTGCGCGAGCTGCCCAAGGGCAGGCAGCCGATCGAGACGCGGATCGTCTCCGGGGAGGCCGAGCGCGAACGCGCCTATGAGCAGCTGCGCGAGCAGTTGCGGATGGGACGTCAGGGGTACGTCGTGTGTCCATTGATCGAACAGGTGGAGGGTGAAGAGGAAGGTGCGGCGGCGCCGCCGACGGACCTGCGCACGGCGACCGCGGAGCTCGAGCGGCTGCGTGGCGGTGAGCTTTCCGATCATCGCCTGGTGCTGTTGCACGGTGGCATGAGGGCGCGTGAGAAGGCGCAGGCAATGGAGGAGTTCGCCTCGGGCGCCGCCGACGTGCTGGTTGCAACGACGGTGATCGAGGTCGGGATAGATGTGCCCAATGCGACGGTGATGCTGATCGAGAACGCCGAGCGTTTCGGGATCTCCCAACTACATCAGCTGCGCGGGCGGGTGGGTCGTGGCGAGCATCGTTCTGCATGCCTGCTGATGGGTCCGCCCGGGACGGCGCGGCTGAGGGCGTTGCAGCAGCACGCCGACGGGTTCGAGCTCGCGGCGATCGATCTGCGACTGCGCAGCGAGGGTGAGCTGATCGGCGTCAGGCAGTCCGGTCTCGGTCAGCACCGGATCGCGTGTCTGCCCGACGACGGAGATCTGCTGGAGCGCGCACGTGCTTGCGCGGAGACGATTATGGCCGCGGACCCTCAGTTGCACGAGCCTGAGCACGCGCTGTTGGGCGATGCGCTCGAGCGTGCGTTCGGCACGGAGACGCTCGAGCCGATCCCCGCATAGAGAGAGCGACCCGATCGGAGCCGATCGACTCCGCGGAGCGCCCACGGCGACGCTCGTGACGGGCCCGATGGAGGCGCTGCGCGTTACGGTGCGCGGATGAGGGTGATCGCTGGTCGCTACGGCGGGCGTCGGCTAAGCGCGCCGAAGGGCCGAGGCACGAGGCCGACGTCCGAGCGGGTGCGCGAGGCGCTGTTTGCGATGCTCGGGGACATCGAGGGCGCGCGCGTCCTTGACCTGTTCGCGGGGACGGGGGCGCTCGGGATCGAGGCGCTCTCCCGCGGCGCGAAGCGGGCGGTGTTCGTGGAGCGCGAGCGGGCAGCGATCGAGGTGCTGCGGGGCAATCTGGCAGCGCTGGGATTGGGTGGCGAGGAAGCGCAGCTGCGGCGCGAAGACGCCGAGCTGGCTCTCCGCGGGGCACGGGAGCGCAAAGAGACATACGATCTGGTTCTGATCGATCCCCCATACGGACAGGCGCTCCAGTTGGAGCCGCGGCTGTCGGAGGCGCTGGCAGGGGTGCTCGCGCCGAGGGCGCGCGTGGTTCTCGAGCACGATCGTCGCAGTCCGCTCGATCTCGGGTTGACGCTCGAGAAAGAGCGTCGCTATGGAGACACCATCATCGCTATCCACCGTCACGAATGACCGAGAAGACAACTCAGCGCACAGCGGTTTGCCCGGGCTCGTATGACCCGATCACGAACGGCCATCTGGACGTGATCGGACGCGCGGCGATGTTGTTCGACGAGGTCGTGATCGCGGTGGTGAACCGGTCGGTGCGCAAGGACAACACGCTGTTCGGGATAGAGGAGCGGCTTGCGTTCATCGAGCAGGCGACGGCGGACATGGCGAACGTGCGCGCCGAGCCGTTCAACACGCTCGTGGTCGAGTTCGCGCGCAAGGTGGGCGCACGGGCGATCGTTAAGGGGCTGCGGGCGATATCGGACTTCGAGTACGAGTTGGAGATGCACCAGCTCAATCGCCGCCAGGATCCGGAGATAGAGTCGGTGTATCTGATGGCCAGCTCTCAGTACAGCTTCCTGTCTTCAAGCGGCGTAAAGGAGCTAGCGATCTTCGGTGGTCGAATCGACGATCTGGTGCCCGCTCCGGTGGCGGCTCGCTTGCAGGAAGAGTTGCGACGTTGACGAACTTAGGGCCGAACCCCACTGGAGAGCAGCGGCTCAAGACGCGTGGCCGGCGCTCTCGCCCAACCAATCGCGCCGGCGCAGTGGGCGCGGACGGAGATAGTGTTTAGCCAATGGATGTCCTGGTACTGATAGACAAGCTCGACGATCTGGTGCACAACGCCAAGCCGGTGCCTCTGACCGATCAGGTGCGCGTCGACAAGGAGGAGATCTACGACATCCTCGACCAGATGCGCGCGACGATCCCCGAGGAGATCAAGCAGGCGCGCTGGATCGTGAAGGAGCGCCAGGAGATGCTCGCGGAGGCCAAGAAGGAGGCCGAGCGGATCCTTAAGGAGGCGCGCGAGCGCCAGGACCGGCTGGTCGGCGAGGAGGAGGTCACCAAGCAGGCCGAGCGCGCCGCGGAGGACATCGTCGAGGACGCTCGCGCGCGGGAGCGTGAGATCCGCCTCGGCGCGGAGGATTATGCGGACGAGATCTTGAACACGCTCGAGGTGAACCTGTCGAAGTTCATCGCCGCCGTGCAGCGTGGTCGCGAGCGACTTCAGGGCAAGGACGAACCCGCAGAAGTCAGCTAGGACGCCGCTGAGCGGCGCTATCCGGCGTCCTCAGTCGCTCGCGGACGTAGTACGCCACGCTCCCTGCGTCCTTGGCTAGCTTGCTCATCGACGCCCTAGCTGGGCTCGCGGAATATTCGCGCCCGCGCGAAAGTCCCGCAATTGGGTAGGGTCTCGCGCGTGAATACGCGCGAAGCGAAGTACAAGCTGAAGGTTGCTCAGACGCTGCTGGGCACGAGAATGGTCGAGCCGATGCGACCGGACAAGATCGTGCGCTCGCTGGCGGCGTTGCGCCGCTGGGGGCCGACGCCGGCGGCGTCGTGCAGGATGATGTCGATCAGGTATCCCGAGCGGGAGGCGCTCGTGGACGAGCGGGGGACGTTGACGTTCGCCGAGGTGGAGCGGCGCGCGAACGCGCTCGCGCACGTGCTTGCGAAGGCGGGCGTGAGTGAGCAGGACGATGTGGCGATCATGTGCCGCAACCATCGCGGCTTCATCGAGGCGACGATGGCCTGTTCGAAGCTGGGGGCGGGAGCGCTGTATTTGAACACGGCGTTCGCGGGACCGCAGATCGCGGACGTGGTGCGCCGCGAGGATCCGGCGGCGCTGATCTACGACGAGGAGTTCGCGAACCTGATCGGCGACGGTGGCGAGGGGCGCAAGCGGTTCGTCTCCTGGCACGAGCCGGGTGAGCGACCGCTCAGCGACTCCGATCCGCTGCTCGAGGAGCTGATCGCGAAGGAGTCGCACGAGCCACTGGGGCCGCCGGCCGAGAAAGGGCGCGTGGTGATCCTGACGTCGGGAACGACGGGAACGCCGAAGGGGGCGCCGCGCAAGCAGCCCGACTCGATTGAGCCGTTGGCGGCGCTTTTCTCGAAGATCCCACTGCGGGCGCGTGAGACGACGGTGATTGCCGCGCCGATGTTCCACTCGTGGGGGTTCGCGCACTTCACGCTTGCGCTGCCGCTCGCATCGACTCTCGTATTGCGTCGCAAGTTCGACCCGGAGGACACGTTGCGCGCGATCGCCCATCATCGTGCGAGCGCGCTGGCGGTGGTACCGGTGATGTTGCAGCGGATATTGGAGCTCGGTCCGGAGACGATCGCGAAGTACGACTTGAGCTCGTTGCGGGTGGTCGCGCTCAGTGGCTCGGCGTTGCCGGGAGAGCTGGCGATCCGGGCGATGGACGTGCTGGGGGACGTGCTCTACAACCTGTACGGGTCCACGGAGGTGGCGTGGGCGACGATCGCGACACCCGAGGATCTGCGTGCCGCGCCGGGGACGGCGGGGAGGGCGCCGATGGGGACGGCGGTGAAGCTGCTCGACTCCGAGGGCCGCGAGGTGGCGCCGGGGGAGGGCGGGCGCATCTTCGTCGCCAACGAGATGGTGTTCGAGGGCTATACGGGGGGTGGCAACAAGGAGATCGTGCGGGGGTTGATGAGCACGGGCGACGTCGGGCCACTTCGACGCCGGTGGACGGCTGTTCGTGGACGGGCGCGACGACGAGATGATCGTCTCGGGCGGCGAGAACGTGTTCCCGCGCGAGGTCGAGGATCTGCTCTCAGATCACGAGCAGATCGAGGAGGCGGCCGTGGTGGGAGTGCCGGATGAGAAGTTCGGCGAGCGGCTGAAGGCGTTCGTGGTTTTGCGTGAGGGCGCGCAGTTGGATGAGGAGTCGGTGAAGGAGTACGTGAAGGCGAACCTCGCCCGCTACAAGGTCCCGCGCGAAGTGGTGTTCCTGGAGGAGTTGCCGCGCAATGCGACGGGCAAGGTGCTCAAGCGCGAGCTGCTCGCCCAGGCGTAGCGCTCGGCGAGTCAGGCGCTAGCCTGGAGCGGGTGCCGATGCAGACGCACACGTATGACCTGGCGGGCCTGCGGCTCAGTGCCGGGGAAGGGCGCGGCGCCTGGAGCTGGTGGTGCCCGATCGAGGCGCTCGAGCTGGGCGGCGAGCGCTATGAGGCCAGGCCGGCGAGCGTGCCGGCGACGCTGGACGTGTCGAAGATGGTCGGCGGTGGATATGCGTTCAAGTTGGAGTTGCAGCGTGGCGCTGGTCGGGACCGTGCATGCGCTGCCTGAAGAAGGCCGCGCCGGAGGTCGTGGTGAGGCGCGCGAGGTGGACGTGCCGGGCGAAGGCGAGGAGCTGGAAAGCCCATATGTGACGGGCGAGATCCGTCGACGTGGCGGGCTGGGCGCACGACGCGTTCGCGCTCGCGGCGCCCGCAAAGGTGCTGTGCAGGCAGGATTGCGCGGGCTTGTGTCCGGAGTGCGCGGCGGATCTGAACGAGGCCGGGCCCGAGCACTCGCACGAGCGTGCGGGGGACTCGCGCTGGGCGAAGCTGAGCGAGTTGAAGCTTGACTAGTCGCGGGGGCAAACCTCGGTGAGGACCAGGGTCGGGGCAATGGCGAGGCGGCAGCAGTGGGGCGAGAGGACCGGCCGGGTGTGGGCTCGCGCGTGGTGGTGGCGGTCGATTGCAATGGCGCTGACCTCGGCCCGGCGGAGGTCGCGGCCGGCGCGGCGATCGCGGCGCGAGAGGGCACGCGGACGATCCTGTTTGGGCCCGCGGATGAGCTGAGGGCAGCGCTGGCAGGCGCGGATCGGGAGGCGATCGAGGTGGTGGACGCGCCCGTGTCGATCGCCAAGAGCCCCGACCCGGCGAGGGCTGTGCGGACGAACCCAGAGGCTTCGATCGTGCAGGCTGCGCGTGCTGTGGCGCAGGAGCGCGCGCAGGCGTTGGTGTGCGCCGGAGGAACCGGCGCGGCGCTGGCGGCGGGCCTGTTCAACATCAAGCGCGCGCGGGGAATCCATCGGCCGGCGCTGGCGCTGGTGCTGCCGGTGCCGGGCAAGCCGGTGACGCTACTGGATGTCGGCGCGAACGTGCAGGCGCGCGCGGAGCATTTGGAGCAGTTTGCGTTCATGGGCGTCGCCCTGGCGCAGACGCTGCTAGGGGTGGAGCGTGCGCGCGTGGGGCTGCTCTCAAACGGCGAGGAGGCCGAGCGCGGCAGTCCGCTGGTGGTGGAGGCGCACGCGCGTCTGCGCGAGCGTGTGGAGGGGGATGCGAGTGGCGTTTGAGCTGGTCGGCAACGTCGAGGGTGGAGACCTCGTTTCGGGTGTGGCGGATGTGATCGTGACGGACGGGCTTGACGGGCAATGTGGCGCTGAAGACGATGGAGGGGGTCTCGCAGACGCTGCTGCGGGCGATCCGCGACGCTGCGATGTCCTCGACGCGGGCGAAGGTCGGGGGACTGTTGTTGAAACCGGCGCTGGGCGGGTTGCGCGAGGAGATCGATCCCGAAGGTCAAGGCGGCGCGTACCTGCTGGGGTTGCGCCGGCTCGGGGTGGTGCCGCATGGAGGGTTTGGGCGGCGGGGGTTCGCGCAGGCGATACTGCGCGCGGAGCGTGCCGTGAGCGAGGATTTGGTCGGTCGCACGCACGCCGCGCTGGCGCGGGCGGGGGCGCTGCGACGGGCTACGCCCGTGTCCGCTCAGATCGCTAGCCTGCCTGACAATGACGCGTGAGGAGGTGGGGGAGTTGATCAAGGGCCATTTGGCCGACGAGCTGGACGTCGATCCCGCCGCGATCGGCGAGCAGACGCGGTTCAAAGAGGATCTGGCGGCCGACTCGCTCGACCTGTACACGCTCGTGCAGGAGCTGGAGGACACCTACGGTGTACGTATGACCGACGAGCAGGCGGCCGGGATCGCCACCGTTGGGCAGGCGGTCGATTTTGTCTTGGCGCATGCCCCGGTTTGATGTCGGGCGATGAAGACTGCTTGCCTTGCGAGCTCATCGGAGCGTGGGTGTGAAGCTGCTGGGCGAGCTGCTCGGACGAGCTGCCCGAGGAGCTGGAGCGTCAGGTGTTCACGCATGCGTCCTGGACGGAACGCCGCGAGGACTCCTACTCGCGGCTGGCGTTCCTGGGCGACAGCGTGCTGGGCCTTGCGATCACCACGCACCTGTACCCGCGCCTGGAAGCGGAGCGGTTCGGGGCTGGGCGATTGACGAAGATCCGCGCGCAGGCGGTGTCGGGTCCGAGCTGTCGCGCGGTCGCCGAGCGGTTGGGTGTGCCCGAGCGACTGCGCGCTGCTGCTCCGCCAGAGCGCGGCGGGCGGGGCGGTGGCGTTGGTGGAGACCGAGCGGGTGCTCGCGTCGGTGATCGAGGCGGTGATCGGCGCTTGCTATCTGACGGCGGGCTACGAGCGCACCTCCGAGGCGGTCGTGGAGGCGTTTCAGCCGGAGATCGAGCAGGCGCTGGAGCACCCGGTCGATTTCAAGTCGGCGCTGCAGGAGCTGCTCGCTCGGCGCGGCTCGGTCGTGGCCTACGAGATCACGGCCGAGAGCGGACCTCCGCACGAGCGCACCTACGAGGTGGTGGCGCTGGTGGATGGCGAGACGCTCGGCTCGGGGTCGGGCAAAAGCAAGAAGCACGCCGAGCAGGAAGCCGCGCAGGGGGCCGTGGAGCGATTGCAGGCGCAGACATGACCTGGGTTTGCGGGGCAAGCTGGTCAAGGACGCAGGCGATGAGGTCCCTGCGATGCGCTTGAAGTCGCTCACGCTGAAGGGGTTCAAGTCCTTTCCCGACCGCACGCGCCTGGATTTCGGTCCGGGCGTGAGCGTGGTGGTCGGGACCGAACGGGTCGGGCAAGTCCAACGTGACCGACGCGGTGCTGTGGGCGATGGGCGAGCAATCGCCGCTGGCGGTGCGGGGCCAGTCGATGCAGGACGTGATCTTCGGCGGCGGACGGGGCGTGCAGGCGCGCAGCGCCGCGGAGGTCGAGATCGTGCTCGACAACTCCGACGGCACGGTCGATCTGCCGCTGAGCGAGATCTCGATCGTGCGCCGTCTGGATCGCAATGGCGAGGGTGGCTACCGCTTGAACGGCGCGCGCTGCCGCTTGACGGATGTGATCGAGGTGCTCTCGGACACGGGCCTCGGCAAGGAGCAGCATTCGGTCATCTCTCAGGGCCGGGTCGAGGCGATCGTGACTTCCAAGCCGCGCGATCGGCGGCTGCTGATCGAGGAGGCGGCGGGGCTGGGCAAGCACCGCAAGCGCCGCCGCCGCGCGCAGCTGAAGTTGGATCGCACGCAGGAGAACCTAGATCGCGCGCTCGACGTGGAGCGGGAGGCGCGCACGCGCTTGCGCCCGCTCAAGCGCCAGGCCGAGGCCGCCGAGCTGCACGAGCGGTTGGAGCGCCAGTTGCTGGAAGCGCGCTGGACGCTCGCCTGTGAGGCGTTGCGTGCGCGAGGCCTGGAGCTGGGCGAGGCCGAGCGCCAGGTGCGCGAGGCGCGCAGCGAGCGCGAGTCGGTCGAGGCGGAGCTTCGAGGCGATCGTGGCACGGCGCGGAGAGGCGGAGAGCGCGCTGGCGCAGCGCACCGAACGTCACGACGCGCTCTCGCGGCGGGCGTATGAGATCCGCTCGGCGCGCGAGCGGCTGAGCCTTGCGCGGCGAGCAGGCTCAAGCGAGCGCGGTGACGCTGGCAGAGCGCGCGAAGCCGCATCGAGATCGAGCTGGGCGCGCTGACCGCTCCGAACGATGGCGCCGACGGTGAGGCGGGTGCGGGCGAGGGAGAGGATCACGAGGCCGCGAGCGAGGATCGGATACGCGGCTCTGGAAGCAGCAGTTGTCCGAGCTCGAGCGTGAGCGCGAGCGCGAGCTCGAGCGCGAGGTGCAGGGAGTTGCAGGCCGAGCGCGAGCGCGCGGCTCGGCTGGCGGCCGGAGTTGCGCGAGGCCGTCGAGTCGGCGCGCGAGCGGCGTGTCGCAGGCTGACGCGCTCGCCGAGCAGGCGCGCGCGGAGCTTGCGCGGCGCCGAGGCCGCGGTCGAGTCGGCACGGCGCGAGGCCGCGGCGGTGGGCGCGGAGCTGGCCGCGGCGAACCAGTTCCTGAGCAGTCACGCCCGCCATGGCGGCGCCGGCGCAGGGCGCGCGCGCTCTGAGCGAGGCGCTGCAGGTGAGCGACGGCTACGAGTTGGCGCTCACTGCCGCGCTGGGTGGACGTCTGGACGCGGCGCTCGTGCGCGATCTGAAGGGAGCCACCCGCTGCTTGGACGGCGCCGGTCCCGACGGCGCGAGCGCACTGCTGGCGGGCGACGCGGCGGAGGACTTCCGGCGCCGAGTGTCGCCGCCGTTCCGGCGAACGAGGCAGCCGGCGGTGCGCACGCGCCGCCGGCCCCTGGCGCGGTCAGGCTGATCGAGCTGGTCAGCGGGTCGCTCGGGCGCGCTGGGACTTGCGCGACGGCTGCTTGGCGACGCGTGGGTGGTCGAGAGCCTGGAGGACATCGACGAGGAGTTCGCCGGGATCGCCGTCACGAGGTCCGGGCGCGTGCTGTTCGCCGCGTGGGGGGAGGTGCGCCAGGTGAGCGAGGGCGGCGCCGAGCGGGTGCTGGCGCGTCGCAACGAGCGCGAGCGCCTGATCGCCTCCAGCGAGGTGGCGGTGCAGGCCGAGCACGCCGCACAGACGGCGGTGCAGAGCGCGCTCGAGGCTGTGCGCGATTCGGACGATGCGCGCGCACAGGCCGAGGAGGCGTCTGCGGGTCGCGGAGCGCGCGCTCGCCGAGGCGAGCGAGTCCGAGCGACGCACCGGGCTGGCTGATCGAGCAGCGGCGCAGCGCTCCCGAGCAGGGTCCGCTGGCGGTCCGCCGCGCGCAGTTGCAGGGCGAGCTCGCCGCCGAGCACCGTCAGGCCGAGCGGCTGGCGGCCGAACGCGCCCAGCGCGAGCAGCGCATCGCGCGTCTGCGAGCGAGGCGCGCGGCGGACATCGCGCTCGCGCCCCGAGCTCAGCGCATCGCCGCGGCGCTCGAGACCGTGGCGGAGGCCGCCGAGGGTTGCTGGCTCAGCTGGAGGAGCAGCTTGCGCGCGATCAAGCGGCCGGTGAGCAGGTGGCGGCGGAGTTGCGCGCGTGCGCGCAGGAGGAGGCCGAGATCCAGACGCGCCTGCGGGCGTTCGGCGAGGCGGTGACCAGCGCCGAGGTCGCGGCCCAGCGGTTGCGCGACCAGGCCGCCGAGGCCGCGGAGGAGCTGAGCGCGATCGCCGAGCGTCTGGAGCGGCCGCTGCCGAGCTCGACGGATGGCGAGCACGCGCAGCAGCCGCTCCCGCCGGAGGAGGCGAGCGCGCTGGAGGCCCGTGTGCAGCGGTTGACCCGCAGGCGCGAGCAGCTCGGCCCTGTCAATCCGCTCGCGCAGGAGGAGTACGCCGAGGCGCTCGCGCACGTCGAGGAGCTCGAGACCAGACGCTCTGATCTGGAGACGGCGCTGCGCGAGTTGAGGACGCTGATCAAGGACACCGACCGGCAGATCTCGGAGACATTCGAGCAGACGTTCGCCGCGGCGGCGCGCAATTTCGAGGAGCTCGTCGGCGACGTGTTCCCGGGCGGCAGCGGACGGCTGCGCCTCGTGCGCGACGAGCAGGCGCCTCGCGCGGTGCTCGGCGGACAGTCCGCCGCCGCGAGCGGCGCCGCAGGTGAGGCAGCGGAGGGCGGAGAGGCCGTCGCGGAGGCCGCCGCCGACGCGGAGGCCGAGCACGAGGAGGAGCGCGTGCGCGGCGAGGGCGAGCAGGAGGACGCGATGGGCGTCGAGATCGAGATCACCCCCGCGGGCAAGTCCACGAAGCGCCTGTCGCTGCTCTCGGGCGGGGAGAAGTCGATGACCGCGCTCGCGTTCCTGTTCGCGGTATTCCTCGCTCGCCCCTGCCCCTTCTACATCCTGGACGAGGTCGAGGCGGCGCTCGACGACCTCAACCTCGACCGCTTCCTGGCGCTGCTGCGCCGCTACTCCGACCGCGCGCAGTTCATCGTGATCACCCACCAGAAGCGCACGATGGAGGCGGCGGACTGGCTGTATGGAGTGTCGATGGGCGGCGATGGCGTCTCGAAGGTGCTCTCGCGCAGACTGCCCCCGGAGGTGGCGGAGAAGGAGGGAGAGGAGGGCTCGTCATCTTCGGGGCCCATCGTTCAGGGGGCTGAGATGGCTGACGTGGCATAAACAGCCGCAGCTCGCCATACGCTCCTGGCAATCAGTAGCGTGCCCGATCAGCGGGCGAGTTTGGGAGAGCCGACGCAGGGGTAATGCCTGAGAACCCGACCCAGACCATCGGCTGTACGCCGGGGTCGCTTCTCGTTGATGTCCCATCACCCGCCCGACTCTGCCGCACGCGCGACAGGACGCTGCCCTTCCGAAGCATCGGCTGAGGTGCGACCGGCGCCGAGGCGTCTCTGCCCTGAAAGACGAGCGCCCCGGCGCTGGCAATCGACTCACGCCGGTTGTATCCGGCAGGAGTGGTGTCGATCGTATACCAGTGGCCGCCGATTTGGCCTTTTTGCAGGCTATTGGTGTCTGTGTGCGGATGGTCCGGGCCGGCAGAGCGCCGTACCTACTGGAACGGTGTTCCAGAAATTCACTAATGGACAAAGTGGGAAACACCACGTTATGTCGGGTTTGAAGTGGGTAACCCTGCAATGCAGACGGATGTGCTGGGCTTCGCGACCTGGTCGTAGTACAGCACGTCTTTTCACGTCTGATCCCAGAGCGTCTCTGCCCTGAAGCGACGAGACTCGGGATCGGTTGATCGATTCACGACGACAAAGGAGCAGGTATAGATATGAAGCGCGTCAGAGTATTTGGACTTACAGCCCTAGCGGCGTTTGCGCTGGTCGCAACGACGGCGGCCTCAGCATCTGCGCACGAATTTCTCATTTTAGGAAACCCAGTCCCATCCGGCGGCGAAACGTTCACGTCGGTGAACAAATCGGGAACGAAAGCTGTTCTCAAAACGTCAGGTCTTGAAGTGTTATGTAGCGTCGTCTCGAACGAAGGGAAAATCTTACCGGCCGGCAAATCGGATGTGACGGTCAAATTCAGCAGCTGCACGGTTGACAAACCGGCCAACTGCAAAGTCAAAGAACCGATCGTGGTCAAAGCGACGGACGTATTGGTCGAGCCTTTCACGACCCTCCTAGACGAATTCGCGCCGGAAACAGGGAAAAAATTTGTTACGCTCGAATTCGAAAACAACGGTGGCACCTGTTCGCTCGGCAAGACCGAAGTTGAAGGCAAGGCCGCGGCCGTTGTAGTGTCGCCTGGTGTAGAAAAAGAAGTAGGCGAACTCGACTTCACCGTCGCGAGCAACGAAGAAGCCTCGGAACCGCTCACGGCGGGCGGGCTCGAAGCAACCTTCACGCTTGAAGACCAAATCACGCTGACCAGCAAAGATCTCTGGAAGGCCGTATAGAGATAACACGCAATGAATTGAGTTAGGTAGTAGTAGTGCGATATAGCGTGGGGGCGTCGCGGACCACGCGGTCGTCACCCACGCATATCGCACGACATGAGCGCCGGATGTTTGGATACGCGGATCACGGAGGCGGTACAGTGAGCGAGGGAGTCTGTAGTGGAAAGATCGGGTGCGTGTGCGGGTCGGCGTTGTATCGAACCGGCGCAAGGATCACCGTGAAGGACGCGGCGATGTGTGCCGCGCTCTTGGCGGTGTTTGCGGGAAGCTTCTCCATCACGGCGCCCGCGAGGGCGCTTGCGCAGGGGTGTCCCAACGAACAACTCCGCGTTGAAGACCGTTCGAATCGGCTTCCGGACTGCCCGCGCTTACGAGCAGGTCTCGCCGGTCGAAAAGAACGGCGGCGATGTCAACAACCCGATCTTTCAGGGGTCACGCTGGTTGCCGGGGGAGATTTCGGCAAGCGGCGATCGGGCGGTATTTCTATCGACGACGGGTTTTACCGGATACCCAAGCTTCGATAACCCAGAGCGCATATCTCGCCGAACGTGGCCCAGCGAGCTGGTCGACCGAGGGCATTACCCCACCGCTGGGCCCTAGCAACTTGGGACTCACCGAGTCCACTCAGCTGTACAGCGCCTTTACCCCGGAACTGTCGACGGGCATGCTCAAGACCTTCGGCCCGGGGTTGACGCCCACAGCGCCACCGGAATTCGCCAACCTCTATCTACGGGAAAACGTGGGTGGCGATTATCAGCTGCTGACGACGGTTGCTCCGCCAAACCGCAGCCCCGGGAGCCAACAGCAATCAATACAACCTCGGTGGGCCCTTCGGCGCCTCCTCGGACCTCAGTCACGTGATCTTTGGCGCCAACGACGCGCTGACGCAGGGCACTACCGATCCCGGTGAGACGGGCGAGATGATCTACGAGGCGGTCGGCGGGCAGGTTCTGCCGGTCAGCGTGCTGCCGGGCGGCGAAGCGGCGCCGCAGGACGCAAGCAGCAACGAGGTTGGTCTCGGAGCCGGCGTGAGCGGGGTGGAAATCGCCCCTGCTTCGCCTCAGCTTCACGGCATCTCACCGGCCAACCTCGGCATCCATTTCGTCTCTGTCGATGGCTCTCGCGTCTTCTGGACGGATCTCGCCAAAGGCGGTCAGCTCTACATGCGCGAAAATGGCGCGCTCACTGTCCCGATTCCGGGAGGCAGCTTCGCGGCGGCCAGCGCCGATGGCTCCGAGGTGTTTGTGATCGACGAAGGCGTACTGAGCGAGTATGACCTGGACACCGATCAGTTGACCGCGCTGACCGGCAGCATAGGCGTGAATCACGTCGTCGGACTGAGCGAAGACGGTTCCTACGTCTACTACACCGCGAACGAAGGGCTCCTGCTGTGGCATGAAGGCGCTACGACCTTGATCCATGCGCTTGCGTCGACCTCCGCGGTCAGCCAGGCCGATGCCACGGTGACGCCCGACGGTCGACATCTGGCATTTGCGTCCACCGAAAGTCTTACGGGCTACGACAACACTCCGGCCAACGCATCGACGGTGTGCGATACCGCCGCTAAAAAAACGCATGATCGTCCGTGTCCTGAGATCTACCTCTACACCGCCCCCGACGAAGCCCATCTGGTGGGAACGTTGAGTTGTGCTTCGTGCAATCCGACTGGTGCGCCCCCCATCGGCTGGTCGTCGATGCAGCCGGCCGGTGGGCACGACCTAGATCTGAATCTGCCGCGCTATCTGTCGAGTGACGGTGAGCGCCTGTTCTTCGACAGCACCGATGCGCTCTCGTCACAGGACGTGAACAGCGCGCAGGATGTCTATGAGTGGGAGCAGCAGAGCAGCGGCAGCTGTACGAGTTCCAGTGCGAGCTTTAGCGTGAGTTCAAACGGATGTCTGTACTTGATCTCGAGCGGCGCCGACAGCGGGGAATCGTGGTTCGTCGACGCTACCCCGAACGGCGATGGGGTCATCTTCACAACTCGGGCTGGACTCGTCGGCCAGGACACCGACGACAACGTCGATCTCTATGACGCACGCGTCGACGGTGGCTTCCCGTTCACCGCGCCGTCTGAACCGTGCAGCGGAGAAGCCTGCAAGCCGCTTCCCTCTACTCAGCCCGCGTTTGCGGCGCCGACCAGCGCAATGTTCTCCGGGGTTGGGAATCTCCTCCCCGCGGTGGAAGTTACGCATGCAAAGCCGCCCGCGAAGAAGGCTAAGCCCAAGCGGCGGACGAAGAAGAAGACGAAGAAGAAGGGACGGCACGGCAAAAAGGCGAGCAAATCGGCGCACGCTCGTAGGTCTCACATACGAGGTCATCATTCATGAGCACGTTCAAGTTCGAAAAGAGGGTCGAGATACATGCGTGCTTGCTCGTAGCGGTGATGATTGCGGTTGGTACGCTCGCTTGCTCTACCGCAGTCCCTGCGCGAGCGAGCGAAACTTTGGGTGAATTGGGGTTTGAAAGCTTTGAAAACACCCTGACCGCGAACGAAGGCGGATCGCCCGCGACCCAGGCGGGGTCACACCCATATCAGATGACGACGAGCTTTCTGCTGAAGCGGATCCCAAAAGGGCAGCCCAACGAACAGGATGCCGAAGGAGGCAATCCGAAGGACGTTCAGGTCAACCTCCCGGTCGGACTGGTCGGCGATCCCACCGCCACGCCAAGGTGCACCGAAGCAGAGTTCACGACGCAGACCACCGGTAATGCAAGCAACCAGCATGCCGCATGCCCGGATGCGACGGCCGTCGGTTGGGCCAACCTGGGGGAAACGATCGTTCCGCAGTTCGTCCCGGTTTACAACCTCGTTCCGCCTGCCGGCGTGCCGGCGATGATCGGTTTCAATCCGGCGGGCTTGGCGCCCGTTCGTATCGATGTGGGTGTGCGTACGGGCGGCGACTATGGCGTGACGGCCTCGATTCACAACATCAGTCAGGCGGAGCCCGTATACACGGCCTCGGTGACGCTTTGGGGGGTGCCGGCCGATCCCAGTCACGACGCGCTTCGGGGCGGGTGCATATCCCCGCTGACGGGCGCCTCCGAAGGGGTCTGTCCGGCCAACGTGGCGCCGAAGCCGTTCCTCACGCTTCCGACGTCCTGTCCAGGGACCCTGAAGACGTCGATCGTCGCCGACTCGTGGTTGGAACCGGGGCGAGTCGACTCCGCCGGTCTCCCCGACCTGAGCGATCCCAGATGGAAGACCGACACCTACTCGAGCCCGAACGGAGTGAGCGGCTGCGAAGCACTCGACTTCAGCCCGACGATCACCGTCAAACCCGACACCTCTGCGGCGGACTCGCCAAGCGGGCTCACCGTAGATCTGGCCGTTCCCCAGAACGACAATCCGGGAGGCTTGGCGGAGGCGAACCTGAAGGGCGCAGCGGTGACGCTTCCGTCCGGTATGGCGGTCAATCCGGCGGCTGCCGACGGCTTGGCGAGTTGCTCGGAAGCGCAGATCGGCTTGAGCACTCCAGTCCAGCCCGATTGCCCGGATGCCTCGACGATTGGCGCGGTCGAAGTCGAAACCCCGGTCCTTCCCGATCCGTTGAAGGGCTCGGTGTACCTAGCTCAGCAGGGGAACCGTCCGGGGGGCGGTACGAACCCATTTGGCTCGCTCCTGGCTGTGTACGTCGTCGCCTCGGGAGATGGCGTACTGGTCAAGCTCGCGGGCCATGTCGAAGCGAACCCGAACACGGGGCAGTTGCAGACCACGTTTGAGAACAACCCGCAGCTACCCTTCAGCAACCTCAAGCTGAGCCTCTTCGGCGGGTCTCGGGGAGTGCTGGTGACGCCGGCCGCGTGCGGTACGTATACGAGCACGAGCACCCTGACGCCGTGGAGCGGAATCCCGGGTCTGACCTCATTCGACGGGTTCTCGGTGATCACGGGCTGTGGCGGCGGGTTCAGCCCCTCGTTTGCGGCGGGAACGAGCACCAACCAGGCGGGTGGCTACAGTCCGCTGAGCGTCACGTTTTCCCGCCAAGACGGCGAACAGCGCCTGGGCGGGATCACCATGCGCATGCCGCCAGGACTGTTGGCGAAGATCGCCGGTATTCCGCTGTGCGGCGAAGCGCAGGCAAACACGGGCACGTGCTCGCCGGCCAGCCAGATCGGCGCCGTCACGGCCGGCGCCGGCGCCGGTCCGAACCCGTTCTTCGTGCCCGAGGCCGGCCAGCCCACCAATCCCGTGTACCTGACGGGTCCGTACCGCGGGGCTCCGTTTGGACTGTCGATCGTGACGCATGCTCTGGCAGGTCCGTTCGACCTAGGCAACGTGATCGTCCGCGCGGCGATCGAGATCGATCCTCATACAGCCCAGATAACGGTCGTCAGCGATGCGCTGCCGAGAATTCTGGAAGGCGTCCCGCTTGACCTACGGACCGTGAACGTCGAGGTCGATCGGCCAGGGTTTGTATTCAACCCGACCAGCTGCGAACCGATGGGTGTCGGCGCTGACATCATGAGCCAGGAAGATTCTGCCGTGGCGGTGGCGTCTTCTTATCAGGCCTCGAACTGCGCAGCACTGGCGTTCAAGCCGTCGTTTCTAGCGCTCACACAAGGGAAGACCAGCAAAGCCGCTGGTGCGGCGCTGGATGTGAAGGTGGCTCAGCGGCCCGGTGAAGCGGACATTCGCAAGGTCGATCTAACACTTCCGGCGGCGCTGCCGGCGCGCCTGACGACCTTGCAGAAAGCGTGCACCGAAGCGCAATTCAACAGCAATCCTGCGGGCTGCCCCCCGGGGTCGGTCATCGGTACTGCGACGGCCGTTTCGCCGCTGCTGAACGTGCCGTTGACCGGTCCGGCGATTCTCGTCTCCCATGGCGGCGCGGCGTTCCCCGATGTGCTCTTTCTGTTGCAGGGAGAAGGGGTGCGCATCGAACTCGATGGTGGCACCGACATCAAAAAAGGAATCACCTACTCTCGATTTGAAACGGTGCCCGATGCGCCCATCAGCTCGTTTGAAGCGACGCTTCCCGAGGGGCCGCACTCCGCGCTGGCAGCCAACGTCAATCTTTGCGAGCAGAAGCTCGTGATGCCGACCACGATCGTCGGCCAAAACGGGGCCGTCTCGCGCCAGAACACTTCGATCGAGGCGCAAGGTTGCCCTGATGCGATCGCGATCGTCTCTCACTCGTTGAAGAGGGGCGCCGTCATTCTCACGGTCGCGGTCCCCGCCGCGGGAAGACTGAGCGGGAAGGGCGTGGGGTTGAGTGGTGCATCGAGATCGTCCGACGGCCGCGAAGCATTGAAGCTGACGCTCCGTCGCCGCGGGATCGGAAGGAAAAGAACCACAGTCAAGCTGAGCTTTGCTCCAAAGAAGGGCAAGCGGCTGTCAAAGAGCTTGTCCGTGAAGCTATAAATACAGAAAGGCGAGATGATTTATGACTGATGTCCGTAACGTATTCTCGATCGAAAGGCTGCGCCGGCGCGCACTCCCAGTCGCGCTGTCGCTGATGGCGCCGCTGATCGCTCTCGGTATTCCGTCGATTGCGAACGCGACTCCTACGGGAAAATTCGCCGTATTCTCCGACTGTCCGTTGAGCACGCCAAACCTCGCTCAATGCATTTACTCGACGACGACGAGCGGCGAAGTGAAGATTGGCAGTTCCATTGTGCCGATCAAAGCAACGATCGTGCTCCAGGGTGGATTGATCAAAAAAACTGAAGCATTTGTCGGTGCGGCGGACGGTAACACTATGTCGAAAACACCCGAGAACGTCCCGGGCGGGCTGGCTGGCCTGATAAACTGCGAAGAAATCACGAACCTGGTAGTGCGACTCGGCTGCAAAGTAATTTTCGAAGAGGGATTGACACAGGTCACTGCAACGACTGAACTGGCTGCGCCGGCGAGTTCGATCGTCGTCAATCAGGGTAATCTGCTTGACGAAGAAGGCGTTGCACTGGCGTTGCCGATCAAGGTGAAGCTCGAAAATGTCTTGTTGGGAAACGAATGCTACATCGGATCTAACGCCGATCCGATAACCCTCAACCTGACGACCGGCGCCACGAGTCCACCTTCCCCAAATAAATTGATCAAAGGCAGCGCAGGTAAAATCAATGTGATCGAAGGCTTGCTTACAGACGAAGGAAACTCGCTGGTCGACAACTCGTTTGCGGCCCCGAAAGCCGAAGGTTGCGGCGAACTCTTGGCCGCCGTGGTCGATCCGGTGGTCAACGCGAAAATCGAATTGCCGGCAGCGGCTGGGCGCAACACGGCCATTCTCGATGGGGAATTGCAGTCGGCGTCTCCGAAAGTCGTCCAAGAACACGAATAGACGATCGCGATCTGAGCCCGGTCACCCCCTTTGACCGTGCGCTCACGAAGCTCCGGCGTGCGTTCCCCCCTCGCACGCCGGAGCGCCTTTCCTCTATGGTCGCCCGGTGTCGAGCGACTGGAGCGAGCTGTTCATCACCGGCGAGTCCGCGGGCGAGGATTCCGCGACCGGTCGCGCGCAGCCTCGCCGGGGCCTGTTCCGGCGCTTGCGCGAGAACATGGCGAAGACCCGCGAAGCGCTGGGTGGGGAGATCCAGGCGACGCTGTTCGGCACGCTCGACGCGGCGGCGTGGGAACGCCTGGAGGAGGCGCTGATCCTTGCCGACGTGGGCGCGCAAACGACGGCCTCGATCGTAGGCACGCTGGAGGCTGAGGCGCAGACGGGCGAGTTGGCGGGTGGCGAGGCGCTGAGCGAGCGGCTGGTCGGGCTGCTCGCGCAGACAGCGCGCGTGGGAGACGCGCGCATCGACATCCGTGCGCAGCCCACGGTGATCATGGCCGTGGGCGTCAACGGGACGGGCAAGACGACGACGATCGGCAAGCTCGCCTGGCACCTGCGCCATGAGCTGGGTCGCACAGTGTTGCTCGGCGCGGCCGACACGTTCAGAGCGGCCGCGAGCGAGCAGTTGGCCGGCTGGGCGCAGCGCGCCGGATGCGAGATCGTGACCGGTGCTGAGGGGTCCGATCCGGGCAGCGTCGCGTTTGAGACGATCGCGCGTGCCCGAGCGGAGAACGTGGATGTCGCGATCGTCGATACGGCGGGTCGGCTGCACACCCAGGACGATCTGATGGCCGAGCTCGGCAAGATCCGGCGGGTGATCGAGCGTCAGCTGGAGGGCGCTCCGCATGAGACGCTGCTTGACCATCGACGCCACGACCGGCCAGAACGGTTTGCGTCAGGCACGGTTGTTCGCGGCCGCGGCCGATGTGACGGGGGTCGTGTTGACGAAGCTCGACGGTACCGCCCGCGGGGGCATCGCGCTCGCGATCGCCTCCGAGCTGCAGCTGCCGGTGAAGCTGATAGGTCTCGGCGAGAGCGTGGAGGATCTGCGCCCGTTCGACCCCGACGCGTTTGCTCGCGCGCTGGCCTCACCGGAGTGACACTCACCGCACCGATCTGATCTGCAAGTTGGGCGGTCGATGTCCGGAGCGGTGATGAAGGGGACGCGCGCTCGGCCGCGAGGGGTAATCTGGGAGGTATGTCTGTATGGGTCGTGTGGCTGATCGCGGCGTGCCTGCTCGGGATCGGCGAGATGCATCAGGGCGGCTTCTATCTCGCCCCGTTCGCCGTCGGTGCGGGCATTGCGGCGGTGATGGGTCTGCTGGGCGTGGGGGCGCTGCTGAGCGCGATCATGTTCGTTGCGGTCTCGGGCATCGTGTTCGCGGCGCTGCGCCCGGTCGCGCGCAGCCACCGTCGCCTGCCGCCGGCGATCCGGACGGGCGCCGCGGCCTTGATCGGCCGACCGGCGGTGGTGATCGAGCGGATCGCCAACGGCGAGGGTGTGGGGTGCGTGAAGATCGACGGAGAGGTGTGGACCGCGCGCAGCTATGACGAAGACGAGGTCATAGACGCGGGCGAGCGCGTCGAGGTCGTCGAAATACGAGGCGCTACGGCGCTGGTGATGCACTGAGGCGTCGTGGACGCTTCGCGGATGCTTTGTCCTCAGTCGCTCGCGTACGTAGTACGCCACGCTCCCTGCGTCCGCGCCCCGCTTGGTCCACGACGTCTCAGTGGCGGGCTGTGCGTAGATGCGTGCAGCGATCCGGCTAGGCTCCGAAGAGAACTTCCGAGAAAGGAACCGGTCCTATGGCCGCACTCATCGTCATTGCCGCCGCGGTCGTGCTGTTCGCGCTGGTGGTCGCGGCGCGCACGATCCGTGTGATCCCCCAGGCGCGGGCAGGGGTGGTGGAGCGCCTCGGTCGCTACAGCCGCACGCTGGAACCGGGTCTGACGATCGTCACGCCCTTCATCGACCGGGTCAAGCCATTGGTGGACCTGCGCGAGCAGGTCGTGAACTTCTCACCCCAGCCGGTGATCACAGAGGACAACGTGGTCGTGGCGATCGAAACGGTCCTCTACTTCACGATCACCGATCCGCGTTCGGCGACATACGAAATCGCCGATCCGCTGCAGGCGATCGAGCAGTTGACGGTCACGACGCTGCGCAACGTGATCGGGGGGCTGACGCTTGAGGCGACGTTGACCTCGCGTGAGAACGTCAACGCGCAGCTGCGCACGGTGCTCGACGAGGCGACGGGCAAGTGGGGGATCCGGATCAACCGTGTGGAGATCAAGTCGGTCGATCCGCCGACCGGACATCAAGACGGCGATGGAGAAGCAGATGCGCGCCGAGCGCGATCGTCGAGCGGCGATCCTGACGGCGGAAGGCGAGAAGCAGTCGCAGATCCTCACCGCCGAAGGCGCCAAGCAGGCCGCGGTGCTCAACGCCGAGGGCGCCCAGCAGGCCGCGGTGCTCGACGCCGAGGGCGAGCGCCAGGCGGCGATCCTGCGCGCTGAGGGAGAAGCGAAGGCGATCGACACGGTCTTCAAAGCGATCCACGAGGGCAAACCCGACCGTGAGCTGCTGAGCTACGAATACCTGCAGATGCTGCCGCAACTCGCCGAAGGCGACGCGAACAAGGTGTTCGTGGTGCCGAGCGAGTTCGCGCAGGCGTTCGGCGGGATCGGAGAGGCGCTGGCGCGGCGCCCGCCGGGATCCGAGCCCGAGCCGCCGCGCCCGCCGTCGACGCTGCGCGGCGTGCCCAAGCGAGCACCGGAGCCACCGGACCCGCCCGCGGGCGCGCAAGGACTGAGTCGACACGGCTTCGCGCGCCGGGCTGCGAGAATCCCGGGCGATGTTCGACGCGCTTTCAGAGAAGCTCCAGGCGACGCTCTCCGACGTGCGTCGTCACGGCACGCTGACCGAGCAGGACGTCGATGCGGCGATGCGCGAGATCCGTCTCGCGCTGCTGGAGGCCGACGTCAACTTCAAGGTCGTTCGCCAGTTCACCGCGCAGGTCAAGGAGCGCTGCTTGGGCGCGGGTGTGATCGGAGGCCTGAACCCGGCTCAGCAGGTCGTGAAGATCGTCGCCGAGGAGCTCGCCGGTTTGATGGGTGGCGACTCGGCCGGGCTCGCGTTCGCGCCACATCCCCCGACGGTGATCCTGATGGCGGGGCTGCAGGGTTCGGGCAAGACGACCGCTACGGCGAAGCTCGCGCTGCATCTGCGCACCGAGCGCGGCGCCTCGGTCGCTGTAGCGGCGTGCGACACCTACCGGCCGGCGGCGGTCGAGCAGCTCGTCAAGGTCGGCACACAGGCCGGGGCGGAGGTTTACGAGCAGGGAACCGAGCGCGACCCGGTCGACATCGCCACGTGGGCGCTGGAGCGCGCCACGCAAGAGGGCAAGGACGTGCTGATCGTCGACACCAGCGGTCGTCTGCACGTGGACGAGGAGCTGATGGCCGAGCTCGTGCGCATCCGCGCGGCGGTGCGCCCGAACGACGTGCTGCTGGTGCTCGACGCGATGACCGGCCAGGACGCCGCGTCGGTCGCCGAGAGCTTCGCGCGGGAGGTCCAGTTCGACGGCTTGATCATGAGCAAGCTCGACGGCGACGCGCGCGGCGGCGCCGCGCTGTCGGTGAAGGCGCTCACCGGCAAGCCGATCATGTTCGCCTCCACCGGCGAGAAGCTCGAGCAGTTCGAGCGCTTCCATCCAGATCGCATGGCTCAGCGGATCCTCGGGATGGGCGACGTGATGAGCCTGATCGAGCACGCCGAGCGCCAGTTCGACGAGGACGAGGCGCGCGCAGCTGCAACGCAAGCTCACACGCGACGAATTCGGCCTCGACGACTTCCTCACGCAGCTGAAGACGGTGCGGCGGATGGGTCCGCTGACGAACCTGCTCGGGATGATCCCCGGGCTCGCCGGCCATCAGCTGCAGAACATGAAGGTCGACGAGCGCGAGCTCGACCGCGTGCAGGCGATCATCCTCTCGATGACGCCCTCAGAGCGCGCCCGGCCGGAGCTGATCAAGGGCTCGCGCCGGCTGCGCATCGCGCGCGGATCGGGCACGAGCGTGCAGCAGGTCAACCAGCTCGTCAAGCAGTTCGGGCAGACCCGCAAGCTGATGAAGCAGGTGGGTCGCGGCAAGATGCCAGACATCGGCGCGCTCATGCGCCAGGCTCGTTAGCTAAGCTCTGCGTTCGTAAACGATAGGCACATCGAGAGGAACAAGTTGTCGGTACGGCTCAGGCTCACACGGGTGGGCGGCAAGAAGGACCCGATCTGGCGCGTGGTCGTCGCCGACCAGCGCTCGCCGCGCGACGGTCGCGTGATCGAGACGATCGGCCAGTACAACGCGCAGACGAACCCGTCGACGATCGCGATCAACGAGGAGCGCGCTCGCAGCTGGCTGGCGCGCGGGCGCGCAGCCGTCCGACACGGTGCGCAAGTTGCTGCGCATCCAGGGCATCACCACCTAGGGCGACTGACGCGATGCTGCGCAGCCGGGCACGGACGGTGGCCACGCAAGAGAACGACTCGGACCCGGGCGAGGTTCCGCGCCAGCTGCTCGAGTATCTGGCCGAAGGTCTCGTCGACGAGCCCGAGGAGGTCTCGGTCGAGAGTTTCGAGGAGGACGACGGCACGGTCGTGCTGGAGCTGTGCGTCGCCGACGGCGACTACGGCAAGGTGATCGGGCGCGGCGGACGCACCGCGCACGCGCTGCGCACGGTCGTGAAAGCGGCCGCGACCGGCGCGGGACGCCGCGTGCTCGTCGACATCGTCGATTGAGGCGCCCCGCGCGCTTGGTCGACAGACGGAGCCCGGACGGCGGTGGATCCGGACGACGGCGCCTCTGAGGGCAAGCTGCCCGCGGGCCGGGTCGGCCGCGCGCACGGCCTGGACGGAAGCTTCTACGTCACCGGCGCCCGCCCGCGCCTGCTGGAGCTCGGCAGCGGAGGTGACGATCGCCGGCAGGACCGTCGAGATCGTGCGCCGCGCCGGGACCGACAGGCAGCCGATCGTGCGCGTGCACGGCGTCGAGGACCGCGCGAGCGCGGAGGCGCTGCGCGGGCAGGAGCTGAGCGTGGCCGCCGCGGATGCGCCCGTGCTCGCGGAGGGCGAATGGTGGGCGCACGAGCTGGAGGGCTGCGCGGTGCTCGACGGGGAGCGTCGCGTCGGGACGGTGACGCGGATGATCGAGCTGCCCTCCTGCGAGGCGCTCGAGGTCGCCTCGGAGGCGGGCGGCACGTTGCTCGTGCCGATGGTCAGAGACGCGATCCGCAGCGTCGACGTCGCGGCGAAACGCATCGACGTCGACATGGCCTTCGTCGAGGATTGAGGCGGCGCGGCGTGGAGATAGACATATTCACGCTGTTCCCCGAGTGGTTTGGCTGGCTGAGCGAGCAGCGTCACGTGCGCAACGCGCTCGCGGCGGGCTCGCGCATCGAGTGCGTGAACTTCCGCGAGCAGCACGCCGCTCGGCGCCGGACAGGTAGACGACACGCCGTTCGGGGGCGGCGCCGGCATGGTGCTGCGGGTGGACGTTCTCGACAGTGCGCTGCGAGCTCGCTACGGGGTCGATCCAGTGAGTCTGCGCGAGCAACGTCGAGTGATCGCGCTCACGCCCGGCGGGCGACTGCTCGACGACGAGCTCGCCGGCGAGCTTGCGCGGCGAGCCGGCGTTGACGCTGTTGTGCGGTCGCTACGAGGGCTTTGACGAGCGCATCCTCGAGCACTTCGCGACCGAGCAGGTCTCGATCGGACGCTACGTCCTCGCCGGCGGCGAGCTGGCGGCGATGGTCCTCTGCGACACCGTGCTGCGCAAGCTGCCCGGGTGCGCTGGGAGCACGAGCAGTTCGGCGCTCGAGGAGTCCTTCAGTCCGGCCCTGGAGGGACGCCCGGAGTATCCGCATTACACGCGCCCGGCGGAGTACCGCGGATGGCAGCGTCCCGGAGGTGCTGCTGTCTGGTCACCACGAGCGGATCGCGCAGTGGCGAGCGCAGCGCAGCCTGCGAGCGCGACGCACAGGCTCGCCGCCAGGGATGAGGTCATCGCGGAGGCGGTCCTTGGCGGTCTGGAGAAGACACGGCTGCATGGGCGATAGGGCGCGCGGGGAGCGACTGTCCGCTACCATTCCTGACCGCGCCGACCGTCGTGCCCTTCTCGGGGTTTGCGAAGCGGTTGTCCAGGCGCGATGCTTCGCACCCCTTTACGTTATGAGCAGCGTCATCGAAACCATCGAGCGCGCGCAGTTGCGCCGCGTCCCTGCCTTCGCGCCGGGCGACCGTGTCAAGGTCCACTTCCAGGTGATCGAGGGCACGCGCCGACGCGTGCAGGTGTTCGAGGGCGTCGTCATCAAGCGCCAGGGCCACGGCGCCCGCGAGACGTTCACCGTGCGCAAGCAGTCCTTCGGCGTCGGCGTCGAGCGCATGTTCCCCGTGCACTCTCCGAAGATCGAGCGAATCGAGCTGGCCGCGCGCGGGGATGTGCGCCGCGCGAAGCTCTACTACCTGCGCGACCGCGTCGGCAAGCGGGCGCGCGTGCGCGAGCGCCGCTACACCGGCCCCGAACAGGCCGTCGAGCCGGGCCTGCTGCACGAGCAGGAGCCCGCGGGAGCGACCGACGCTGAGGGCATGACCGCCGAGGACACTGTCGCCGAGGGCGTGCAGGCGGTGCAGGACGCCACCGAGGTCCGAGGGCTCCGCCACGGACGGCGCTTCTGGCGAGAAGTCTTCAGCGGGCGCAGAGGCGTCGCAGCAGCGGGATGACGAGCCGGCGAAGGCCGGGACGGTCGAGCCCGGGGGGGCTGAGACAGAGGCGAGCACGTCCGCGACGGCCGAGTCCGAGACGGTCGTCGCCGATTCCCCGTCCCCCGATGCCGGCGACACCGAGGGGGACGAGGTCGCCGGCGACGCGCCGGCGTGAGCCCGTCGGCGGAGCCGGTCGTGAAGGATCGGCGCCGGTCGTGACCCCGAAACGCACCAAATCGACCGCGAACTCGATCGTCGAGCTCGTCGTGATCGTGCTCGTCGCGCTCGGTCTCGCGCTCGCGATCCAGGCGTGGATCGTCAAGCCCTACCGCATCCCCAGCGGCTCGATGGAACCGACGCTGGCGGTCGGCCAGCGGGTGCTCGTCGATCGCATCGGCACGCACTTCAGCAAACCGCACGTCGGTCAGATCACCGTCTTTCATCCGCCCGAAGGCGCCCAGCAGCAGGAGTGCGGGCCGGTTGCCGCACACCGTCAAACTCGGCGGGGCGGCCTGCTCTGAACCGATCCCCAAAGAGGACACCGAGCGTCAACTTCATCAAGCGCATCGTCGCCGGTCCGGGCGATGTGATCTCGATCCACGAAGGCCACGTCATCCGCAACGGGCACGCCGAGAAGGACTCCTACATCCGTCAGTGCGAAGGCAGCGCCGAGTGCAGCTTCCCGGTCCCGATCCGGATTCCGGCCGGACACTGGTTCATGATGGGGGACAACCGTGGCGAATCCGACGACAGCAGGTTCTGGGGACCCGTCCCAACTTCATGGATCATCGGGGAAGCATTCGCCACCTACTGGCCCCCCGATCGCATCGGGTTCTTCTAGTCCCGACGCGTCCCATCGCCGGACGTCGAGGTCGCGCATCGCGGCCAACGCCCGCGTAGCGACCGACGGCAACGGGCGAAGCGGCTCCGCCGTCGCGGGCCCGGCGTCGCCGCGCGCGGGCGCGCACCAGCGGACGGCGGCTGTTCGCGTTCGATCGTCGCCTCGAAGTCCCGCTGGTCGCCGGCGCCGACGAGGCCGGACGCGGCTGTCTCGCCGGTCCGCTCGTGGCTGCCGGGGTGCTGTTCGACTACGACGCGCTCACCACCCGCGAGCTGCGCTCGCTGAGCGCGCTCAACGACTCCAAGCAGCACTCCGCGCAGGCGCGCGAGGAGCTCTACCCGCTGGTGCTGCGCTGCGCGGCTCGCGTCGCCGTGATCTCGCGCAGCGTCGGCGGCATCGACGAGCGTGGCCTGCACGTCACGAACCTCGCGGCGCTGCGCGACGCGCTGCGCAACGTCACCGCCGGTGTCCCCGGCGAGGTGATCTGTCTCGTGGACGGCTTCTCGGTGCCGGAGTTCGAGCGCCCCCAGCGCGCGATCGTCGACGGCGACGCCACGAGCGCCGCGATCGCCGCCGCGTCGATCGTCGCCAAGGTCACCCGCGATCGCTACATGCAGCACGCCGACACCCTGCATCCCGGCTGGGGCTTCGCCGAGCACGTCGGCTACTCGACCCCCGTTCACCGCGAGGCGATCGCCCGGCAGGGCGTCTCGCCACTGCACCGCATGTCGTTCCAGTCGCTGGCCTACCAGCAGCTGGCGCTCTGAGCAGTCTCGGCGATCAGCCCGGTGATCGGGTGCCACTGAGACCGTACGCGCAGACCGCTATCGTCGGGGATGAAGGCTCGGTCGCCAGCTCGACCTCGAAGACCGTCGGGAAGCGGTCGGCGAGCCCGGTGGCGTGCAGGAGCCTCGCTCACGACGCGTGCAGCGTTCTCACGCCGCGGTCGCCGGGTCTGGCTCGTCGTTGGCGAGGACGAGCACCAACGTCGTCCATTCGTCCTCCCAGGAGGCGATCGGGCCAAGCTCGGCGTGCTCGCGCTCCTAGATACTCGGCCAGCGACATCCACTTATGTTCGTCGCTGAACGGCACATCCGCTACTGAAGTCCACGTTCGTGTACTCCACGTCATTCTTTATACCCTTTTCGCTTCAGCTGCGAGAGGAAATTGGCCGGCGATCGCGAGGATGATGGGGTGTTGGCCATCTTGCACGGCGGCTGTCTCTTGTCTGGTGGGAAGAACAACCAGTGCTTCTTGCGCTTCTCCACGCGCCATCCCTGAGCTTCGGCGCGACGTCGGATCTTCTTGAAGTCGCCCTTGGCAGTCATTCGGACTCGCGTACGGGTTCGTGTTGATATGCCGCCATCACCACGCCCCCTCCATGTGATCGAGGCGCAGCAGCCGGTCTCTTGCTGTCGATCATCACCCCGATCGCGTCGAAGCGGATCGTGTGGGCGGTGGGGCGGATGTGCTTCTCGTCGGCCAGCCAGGCGGTGGCGAGTTTGCGCAGGCGGATGCGCTGACGGGGACGCAGCCAGTGCAGCGGCTGCTGGTCGGGTCGAGAGCCGCCCGGGCGGGTGTCCACGCGTCGACTCTTGACCTCGGCGAAGACGAGCGTTCTGCCGTCGAACGCGATCAGGTCGATCTCGCCGTAGCGGGTGCGCTCGTTGCGTCCCAGCGGCGAGAACCCCAGGCGGTGCAGGTGTTCGGCGGCGAACTGCTCGCCGCGACGGCCGAGCGCGTGGCGCGGATCGGCGGGTTTGTCAGGTTTTTGCAGCGTGCGCTCGGGCGTCGGTTCGGGCGCGTCGGATCTGGGCATGTCGAGCACGCTAGATCGGCAGGTGTGACCGTAGATACGCGTCTGTGACGATTCACGCTCAGGACCGTCACAGATCTGTGACGAGTGGCCTCGCCGGACGCAAATGGGCGCGCTCGCGTAGCCTCCTGGGCGCATGGACGACGCCCTCGACACGCCTTCCGCCGACGTGCACAGCCCGGGCATCCGCCTCAGGGTCGGCGGAAGCCGACGCCGAATATGGGGAAGGAGAGCGAGAGCCGATTGCGGACGCTCAGCGGCGCCAGTCCCCGATGCTCCCGCCGGTGGCCCGGGCTCGATCGACGGCGTGAGCGGGTTCATGGGGATGCGCTGGGACGATCCACAGACCGTCCGCCTGCAGATCCGCCCGGAGTTGATGAACGCCGGTGGGTTGCTCTCCGGCGTCGTGACGTACGCGCTCGTCGACTACTGCATGGGCTCGACGCTCTGGGCGCAGACGACCGCGCGAGGAGCGGATCGCGACGATCGGCATCTCGATCAACTACGTGCAGACCGCCACCGAGGGAGAGATCGTGTGCTCGACCACGCTCGACCGGCGCAACCGCACGACGGCGGTGATGCACAGCGAGGTGCGCCACGAGGACGGCCGCCTGCTCGTGACGGCGATCGGCAGCTACACGATCTTTCCGCGTCGACGCCGCCCCGCGCCGCGAACCGGACTGATCGTGATGGCGCGCGATCGGCGCGATTCGGCGCCGGGCGAGGTGCAGTCCGCCGGCGCGCCCAGGAGGCGAGAACCCCGTGGCCCTCACCATCGCCGGCTCGGACTCGGGCGGCGGCGCCGGGATCCAGGCCGACCTGAAGGCGTTTGCGCGCTGCGGCGTGCACGGCACCAGCGCGATCACCGCGATCACCGCCCAGAACACCCTCGGAGTCACGGCGATCCATCAGGCGCCGCCGGAGATCGTGCTTGCGCAGGTGCGGGCGGTTCTCGCCGACATCGGCGTCGATGCGGTCAAGATCGGGATGCTCGGCAGCGCCGAGGTCGCGCTGGCGGTCGCGCAGGCGCTCGACGAGCTGCCCGCTGGAACGCCGGTGGTGGTCGATCCGGTGATGGTCGCCGAGTCCGGCGCCCGCCTGTTGGCGCGGACGCGCAGGAGGCGCTGATCGCCGAGATCGTCCCGCGCGCGAGCGTGCTCACGCCCAACCTGCCCGAGGCGCGTGTGCTCGCGGGATTTTCCGCGGGCAGGGGGGACGGGATCGCCGAACCCGGGAACGGAGGCGCGAAGGCCAAATCCGGGAACGGGGGAACCGGGGACGCGATGGCCGATCTTGAGGAGGAAGACGACGAAGCGCTTCAGATCGCGCGGGCCGTGCTCGCACTCGGGCCCGGCGCAGTCGTGCTCACCGGTGGGCATCGCGCGCGCGCGGTCGATCTCCTGCTCGAGCGAGCGCCACGGCGAGGAGGCGGGTCGCGAGGCGGTCGCCGTGGAGATCCCCGGAGAGCGCCATCGCGACGGCGCCGCGCACGGCTCGGGGTGTACGCACTCCTCGGTGCTCGCGGCGCGACTCGCGCTGGGCGACACGACGCTGCAGGCGGCCAGGATCGCGCGCTCGCTCGCGGGAGAGGCGGTCGCGCACGGGCTGCGCGACGTGGGCGCCGGCGCGGGCCCGGTCGACGTGCTCGGGCTCGAGCGGATGCGCGAAAGTCTGACTGATCGAGCGTCCTCGCCGTGCCATAATCGGAGGACGATGAGGCTCCTGCGTATGAAGCCCGGTCATGGCGAGATCGTGCTCGCGGAGGGCGACGTGGAGGTCGCCGAGCAGGAGCGGGCGCTGATCGAGGCGTTCAGACGCGAGCTGGACGCCGGGATGTGGGCGGCAGTGCCGACCGAGACGCGCGATGGGCGACGCGAGGCGGAGCTCGTCAAGAGCTTCGCCGAGGTGCCGCGCGACGCCGAGCGCGTGATCTTCTTTCCGCGCGCCGCCGGCGGCGCGCGCTAGCGCAGGCGCACGGGCGGGATCGGCGCGGCGTGCTGCTCGGGCTGGCCACCGCGGTGCTCGTGCTGAGCGCGCTCGTGTGGGAGCTCAGCAGGCCGAGGGTCAAGGTCGGGTTGGGGACGCTGTACGCGCGGGTGCGCGCGCTCGCTGGCCGGTCGGACTCGCCGGGACGCGCGGGGCGCTCGATTACGACCCGGGCCGTGAGCGCCGCGCCGAGCGACGCGCGCGCGAGCTGCTGCGCTCGTGCGTGAACGAGAGCGAGTGGGCGATGTATCGCGACCTCGGGTTTCTGCGCGTATACGGGCGTTCCGGCGAGCGCTACGCGTACCTCATCTACCCCCACAAGCCGATCGTCTCCTACGTGCCCCGCACGGGAGCGCTGCTGAGCGAGTACTGCGTCGCGTTCCCCGACCACTCGCGCCCATACGGGAGCGCGCGGCTGCCCGACTCCGACGACGTGCTCGCGAAGTGGATGGCGCTGAGAGCCGACGAGCGCAGGCTGATCGCTGACGCGAACATGCACCTGCCTGGTCGCCAGGTCGATCCGCAGCGCGTTCGGCGCGACCTGCGGCGGCTCGCGCGCTGGGAACGCGAGCGGACAACCTGCGCCGCGTGAGCGAACCCGGCGAGACGCGATCCTCGCTCCGCTCTGCGCTCTCGCGTATACAACCCAGTGTGGTGACCGGCGCCAACCGGGCTGTAGAGGGGACCGAGCTGTGGGTCGCCCGAAAAGGCCGCCCCCGATAACCTGCCGCCCACGATGAGCTTCGACGTCAAGCACCGCAGCCGCGCCCTCACAGAGGGGCCCGAGCGCGCGGCCGCGCGCGCCTACCTGCACGGGATCGGCTACAGCGCCGAGGACCTCGCGAAGCCGATCGTCGGGGTCGCGCACTCGTGGATAGAGACGATGCCGTGCAACTTCAACAACCGCGTGCTCGCCGCGAAGGTCAAGGAGGGCATCCGCGCCGCCGGCGGCACGCCGATGGAGCTGAACACGATCGCGATCTCCGACGGGATCACCATGGGCACCGCCGGGATGCGCGCATCGCTCGTCTCGCGCGAGCTGATCGCCGACTCGATCGAGCTCGTCGCCAGCGCCCACGCGTTCGACGCGCTTGTCACGATCTCCGGCTGCGACAAGACGATCCCCGGGACGGTCATGGCGCTCGCGCGCCTGAACATCCCCGGGCTGATGCTCTACGGCGGCTCGATCCGGCCCGGCCGCTACAAGGATCACGACGTCACGATCCAGCAGGTGTTCGAGGCCGTCGGCGAGTTCGCCGCCGGGAAGATCACCGAGCAGGAACTGCACGCCCTCGAGCAGGCCGCCTCGCCCGGAGCCGGGCGCCTGCGGAGGACAGTTCACCGCGAACACGATGGCGATGGCCTTCGAGGCGCTCGGCATCTCGCCAGCGGGCTCGGCGATGGTCCCCGCCGAGGACGGCAGCAAGCTCGCGGTCGCGCGCGAGTGCGGCGAGCTCGTGATGGAGGTCCTGCGCGCCGGACGGCTGCCGAGCGAAGTGATGAGCAAGGGCGCGCTCGAAAACGCGATCGCCGCGGTCGCCACGAGCGGCGGGTCGACCAACGGCGTGCTGCACCTGCTCGCCGTCGCGCGCGAACTCGGCGTCGGCCTGCAGATCGACGAGTTCGACGCGATCTCCGAGCGCACCCCACTGCTGTGCGACCTGCAGCCCGGCGGGCAGTACGTCGCGACCGACCTCTACGAGGCCGGCGGAGTGCCGCTCGTGCTGAAGCGGCTGCAGGACGCCGGGATGCTGCACGGCGAGGCTCTCACCGTCACCGGCAAGACGATCGGCGAGCACGCACAGGACGCGCAGGAGACCGCCGGCCAGAAGGTAGTAAGGCCGCTCGAGTGACCCGCTGAAGCCGACAGGCGGGTTCGCGATTCTGCGCGGCAACGTCGCGCCCGACGGCTGCGTTGTCAAGCTCGCCGGACACGAGCGGCGCAAGCACACCGGTCCCGCGCGCGTCTTCGACGGCGAGGAGGCCGCGATGGCCGCCGTGCTCGCCAAAGAGATCCAGGCCGGCGACGTCGTCGTGATCCGCGGCGAGGGCCCCGCCGGAGGACCGGGAATGCGCGAGATGCTCGCGGTCACGGCGGCCATCGTCGGCGAGGGTCTGGGGGAGACCGTCGCGCTGATCACCGACGGGCGCTTCTCCGGCGCCACGCACGGGTTCATGGCCGCCCACGTCGCCCCCGAGGCCGTACGCGGCGGCCCGATCTGCGCGCTTGCGCGACGGCGACGAGGTCACGATCGACGTCGACGAGCGCCACATCGACGTCGCCCTGCCCGACGAGGAGATCGCGCGACGGGTCAGCGCCTACGAGCCTCCCGTCCGCGGCGATGACCACGTCGAGGTTGCGATCCAGAAGTACGCAAAGCTCGTCGGCAGCGCCGCCGAGGGCGCTATCGCGCGCTGAGGTGACGAATCGGCTACCGGGAAGCTGTAATCGTCGTCGCGTTCAAGGAGTCTTGGCGACGATGATTCGCTCATCGCCGTCGGCGCAGACAAGCGCCACAGCGTAGCCGTCGTCGAGCGCGCGGACGATCTCGCGCCCAGCATGGGGGGAGTCGGCCTCGACGAACGCGGTGCGCTCGGGATGGGAGGGGTTGCCGGCGATTGCCCGCTCAATCGCGCGATCCATCGACGTCGCCGTGGGTGATGCTGGTATGTCTACGCTCCGCGCCATGCCTACTCGCCGAGAAAGTCCCGCAACAGCGCGTTGAACGCCTCAGGCCGCTCGAGCTGGGACATGTGCCCGGTGTCGGGGTAGACGACCTTGCGCGAGCCGGGGATCAGCTCGGCGTAGACGTCGGCGTCGCGGACGGTGATGACCCTGTCCTGTCGCCCCAGACGATCAGGGTGGGGCAGGCGATCTCGGGGAGGCGGTCGCGGAGGTCGTAGTCGAGGTTGGCTTCGAGGGCCTGGATGAAGCCGGGCTTGCCGGCGCCGCGCAGCTGCTCGGCGGCGAGAGCGGCCGGGCAGGCGCGTGGGGTGGCGTGTGACGAAGCCGAGCGTGGCGTTGCGCAGGAGGGGACGGTGGGTGACGGTGTCGGACTTGGAGGCCATCCAGGCGGTGTAGGCGGCGACGATGCGCTCCGCGCGATGCAGCGCCGGCAGCGCGCGCGTGCCTCGCGCGTTGCGGTAGGAGCTGAGGCCGGCGGGGGAGACGAGCACGAGGCGCTCGACACGCTCGGGGAAGGCGATCGCGAGCTCGGCGGAGACGAACCCGCCCATCGAGTTGCCGACGAGCGTCGCGGCGCCGATGGCGAGCTCGTCGAAGAGGCCGTCGAGCAGGCGGGCGTAGCCGGAGATGGTGATCCGCTCGTGCGGCATCGGGGAGTGCCCGAAGCCGGGCAGGTCCATCGCGATCACGCGGTGGTTCGCGGCGAACACGGGCAGCTGCTCGAGCCAGTTCGGCCATGAGCCCGAGAGGCCGTGGACGAACACGAGCGGCGGGCCTTCGCCGAGGTCGATCGTGTTGACGGGCTGGCCCGCGACGCTCACCCAGCGCTGGTGCTCGCGCCAGTCGACGTCGAGCCAGGGAGAGCGTCCGGACGGGCCGTAAGCATTCGGCGCGTGATGGCCGTTGCGGGATGCCGTTTCTACGACGTTGCCACCGGAGGGCTCGCATCTGCATAATCTACAGCCTCACCGCCGGGGGGCCTGCAATCCGACGCTCGGGGCGCGTCGGATGCTTGCACCGGGTCGAGCGCACAGCTCGACGGGTGGGCAGGGGCACGATCAAGGATGAGAATCGCAATCGACATCGACTCGACGCTGCACCACTACTGGGACACGCTCTCGGAGATCGCGGTGCGCCGCTTCGGCATCGAGCTGCCCTACGAGGAGCAGTTCACGTGGGGCATCACGCGCCTGAAGCCCGAGCAGCTGCGGATCTGCATCGAGGAGAGCCACTGCGACGAGCGCATCCTCGCGGGCGTCCCCTACCCGGGCGCCGTCGAGACGGTGCGCCGCTGGCACGAGGCGGAAGGGCACTACATCCACGTGACCAGCCATCGCGACGCTCGCTGCGCGGCGGCGAGCGAACGGTGGCTGCGCGAGATCGGCGTGCCGTTCGACGACGTGTGCTGCTCCTGGGACAAGGTTTCGCGCTGCGAGGAGCTGCGGATCGACCTGCTGATCGACGACAGCCCGCTGAACCTCACGGCGCGCGCTCGAACGGGGGATCGCGGCCGCCACGCTCGCCCATCCTTGGAACCGGGACGTGTGCGAAGAAGAGGACGTGCTCGTCGCGGAGGACTGGCAGGGGCTCGCGCGCGCGCTGGAACCGCTGCTTGAGCAGGGCGCGCCGGGCGCGCGACTGGCCGGTGAGGGCCGGCGCGAGGCAGGGCACGGAGGTCGTGGCGGCGAAGTAGGTCGCATGAGCACCGTCTGGGAACGCGCGCTGAAGCTGCTGGACGAGGATCTGCGCCGTCGCGACGCGGCCCCGCGGACAGTGCGCGCCTACCGCGCCGACCTCGAGCAGTTCGCGCAGTGGGCCGAGCGCCCGCGGGCTGGCGCCGGAGGAGGTGGGTCCGAAGGACGTGCGCTCGTATGTCGCTGCGCTGTCCGAGCGCGAGCTGGCGCCGAGCACGAGCGCGCGCAAGCTGGCGGCGCTGAGGGCGCTGTTCAACAGCCAGCGCGAGCACGGGCAGATCGCGCAGAACCCGGCGGAGCTCGTGTCGACGCCCAAGCGCGCGCGCAACCTGCCGCGCGTGCTGAAAGCGCGCGAGGCCGCGACGCTGCTGGACGCGATCCCGGCGCGCGGACCGCTGGAGCTGCGCGACCGGGCGATGTTCGAGCTCGCCTACGCGTGCGGGCTGCGCGCCGAGGAGGTCGTGTCGCTGGGGCTCGGAGGACGTCGATCACGACGCCGAGCAGCTGCGCGTCGAGGGCAAGGGCCGCAAGACGCGCTTCGTCCCCGCCGGGGAGGTCGCGCTGAAGGCGCTCGGCGAGTACGTCGAGAGGGGCCGCCCGCAGCTGGCTGGAGCCGGCGAGCGGCGAGCAGGCGCTGTTCCTGTCCAAGAGCGGCAGAAGGCTCGGCACGAGCGACGTGCGCCGCAGGCTGAAAGGGTGGGCCAGGCACAGCGGCGTGGAGTCGACGGCGGGCGCGATCTCACCGCACGCGCTGCGCCACAGCTACGCGACACACCTGCTGGACGGGGGCGCGGACCTGCGCTCGATCCAGGAGCTGCTGGGCCACGCGAGCGTGTCGAGCACCCAGATCTACACCCGGGTGGAGTCGGCGAAGCTGAAAAGCGCCTATGCTCGCAGCCACCCCCGGGCCTAGACAGCGCAAGGGAGATCATAAGGACTTACAGGACGAGGATCCCGGATGGAGACGAACGTAAAAGCGATCGAGCTGCGCGAACTGTGGCGGCGATACAAGTCTGAGGACGACCAGCGCGCCCGCGAGCGGCTCGTCGTCGCGTACTCGCCGCTGGTGAAGTACGTCGCCGGGCGCACCGCCGCGGGGCTGCCGCCGCACGTGGAGGAGGCCGACCTCATCTCCTACGGCCTCGTCGGGCTGATCAGCGGCGATCGAGCGCTTCGACCTTTCGCGCGAGATCAAGTTCGAGACGTACGCGATCATGCGCATCAAGGGCGCGATCATCGACGAGCTGCGCTCGCTGGACTGGGTGCCGCGCAGCGTCCGCTCGCGCGCCCGCGAAGTGGAGCGCGCGAACGTGAAGCTCGAGAACGCGCTGCACCGCGCGCCGACCGACGAGGAGATGGCGGCCGAGCTGAAGATCACGGTCGAGGAACTGAACGACTCGCTGCTCGCGATCTCGAACTCCTCGATGGTGGCGCTCGACGAGCTGTGGAGCACGTCGGACTCGAGCGGCGATCAGGTCTCGCTGATGGACACGATCGAGGACCCGAGCGCGCCCGATCCCGCGAAGGCGCTGGACGTGGGCGATCTGAAGGATCGCATCGCCGAGTCGATCGCGCTGCTGCCCGAGCGCGAGAAGCTCGTGATCGCTCTCTACTACTACGAGAACCTGACGCTGCGCGAGATCGGCGAGGTGCTCGGCGTGACCGAGTCGCGCGTCAGCCAGCTGCACACGAAGGCCGTCCTGCGGTTGCGCTCGCGGATGCAGGAGGAGGCGTTCGCGGAGTGATTTTTTCGGGAAACGCTTAGCGCGCGGCTTCGTACAGCCCGGCTGGCGCCGGTTTCCCTTCCGGCTTTTCTGCGCGGTATGGTTTTGTGTACCCGGATAAGGAGACCGCATGCCCGCAGCGGACCGGATTCGCAATGTCGCCCTCGTCGGTCATCGAGGGGCGGGGAAGACTGTCGCTGCATGAGGCGCTGCTGTTCGAGGCGGGGGCTATCGACCGGTTGGGGTCGGTGCCCGATGGGAGCACGGTTTCGGACTCGGCGCCGGACGAGCGGGCGCGGCAGATGTCGATCTCGACGAGCTTCAGTTCGCTGCAGTGGCGCGAGCGCAAGGTGAACCTGCTCGACACTCCCGGCGAGCCGAGCTTCGTTGCGGACGCGCTGGGCGCGCTGCGCGTGTGCGAGTCGGCGGTGTTCGTGGTCAACGGGGTGATGGGCGTCGAGGTCGCCACGACGCGGCTGTGGCAGCGTGCGGCTGAGCTGGATCTCGCGCGGATGTTGTTCGTGAACATGCTCGATCGCGAGCGCGCCGACTTCTATCGCACGCTGGAGCAGCTGAAGGGCGCGTTCGGGCAGCATGTCGTGGCGACCGAGATCCCGATCGGCGCAGAGCATGAGCTGGAAGGCGTGATCGACCTCGTGGATATGACGCGCTTTCAGGCAGGACGGCGCGCAGCGGGGCGGCTGGACGGAGATCCCGATCCCCGACGAGTGCGCCGAGCGCGCGAACGAGTACCGCGAGAAGTTGATGGACGAGGTCAGCGAGGTATCCGACGCGCTGATGGAGCGTTATCTGGAGGGCGAGGAGATCGCGCACGCGGAGATCGTGGACGCGCTGAAGGAGGGCACGAACCACGGCAAGATCTTCCCGGTCGTGTGCGGCGTGGCCACGCGCAACCTCGGCACGACGCGCCTGCTGGATGCGATCGTCGAGGATCTGCCCTCGCCCGTCAAGCACGGCGCGCATCCGGACAGGCTGGGTCGACGAGCCGCGTCCTCGGGGGCCCGCGACCGGCGGTGGGGGCGCTCTCGGCGGACCCCGAGGGGGAGCTGTACGCGTACGTGTTCAAGACCCGCGCAGACCCGTTCGCGGGACGGGTCAACCTGCTGCGCGTCTATCAGGGCACGCTCAGAGCCGACAGCCACGTGTCGAATCTGCGCGCGCACGCGAAGGAGCGGATCGGCCAGCTGATGGTCTTCGCTGGGGCTCGAGGTCGCCCATCTGGAAGAGCTCGGGCCGGGCGACATCGGTGCGGTCGCCAAGCTGAAGGAGACACGCGCAGGGGACTGGCTGAGCGACGGCGACGTGCATCAGGCGGCACTCGAAATGCCTGAGCTGGAGTTGCCCGCACCCGTGATGGCCTTCGCCGTCGAGGCCGGCGGCCGTGGGGATGAGGAGAAGATGTTCGTCGCGCTGCGTCGCCTGCAGGAGGAGGACCCGACGATCGACCTGCACCGCGACGCGCAGACAGGCGAGCAGATCGTCGCGGGTCTCTCGCAGGTGCACGTCGAGGTGATCGTCGAGCGGCTGCGCGAGCGCTTCGGCGTGGAGGTCACGCTGAAGCCACCGCGGGTTCCCTATCAGGAGACGATCCGCACTGCCGCGAAGGCGCACGGGCGCCACAAGAAGCAGTCGGGCGGGCGCGGACAGTTCGGGGACTGTCAGATCGAGATCGAGCCGCTGCGTCCCGGCATGGGGTTCGAGTTCGTCGACCAGATCAAGGGCGGAGTGATCCCGAGCTCGTTCATCCCCGCAGTGGAGAAGGGCGTGCGCGAAGCGATGGCCGCGGGCGTGCTCGCGGGCTATCCCGTGAAGGACGTGCGCGTGCGCCTCTACGACGGCTCCCACCACAGCGTCGACTCCTCGGAGATCGCCTTCAAGCTCGCGGGCGCGCAGGCGATGCGCGAGGCGCTGCGCGCCGCCGACCCGGTGCTGCTGGAGCCGATCATGCTCCTCACGCTCTCGATCCCCGAGGAGCTGCGTGGGGGAGGTGATCGGCGATCTCAACAGCCGTCGCGGCCGTCCGCAGGGGATGGAGGGCGCCGGCGGGGATGACCGAGATCAAGGCCGAGGCGCCGATGGTCGAGATGCTCGACTACGCGCCGGACCTGCGCTCGATCACCGGCGGCCGGGGCGACTACACGCTCGAGTTCCTGCGCTACGAGGAGGTGCCCGCGCATCTGTCGCGCAAGATCGTCGACGGCGCCGCCAGCGAGCACGCCACCGCGCACGTCTGAGCGCACGAGCCCACACAGGTCCGCGCACCCGATACCCTGGTGCGCTGCTGGGGTCCGCAGGAGACTATCTGGCGGCTTGAGGCGCCCGTTCCGCGGCGTCATATGCCACCCACGATGCTCGCCGTGCCACCAGCACGCCTGCGCTCGCGTGCGGCGTCTGCCATCCACGGCCCGACCACCTCAACCCACCATCTATTCTCCTACGAACCCTATGGCCACGCGCATGATCGTCACCTCCCAGCCGGATGTCGCCTGCGACGTGTGTGGACGCCGGCTGCTGCGCGGCGAGCAGCCCGACGTGTTCCTCGCCGGCGGACGGCGCAGGATGGTGTGCGAGCTGTGCGCTCGCCGCGCGCCAGCGCCGAGGGGTGGCTGCGCGAGACCGAGGATCACGCCGTCAGCCTGCCTCCGGCTCGCCCGCGGCGGGGACGCAACCTGCTCGACCGCCTGCGCCAGCCGCGCGAGCGCCCGGCGCGGGGGGCAGAGGGAGAGTTCCTCGGCGATACCGGAGAGCCCGATCGGCGAGCTATGACTTCCTGGACAGCGCAGACGTGGATGCCGATTCGCTCGCGCCCGATGCGCCCCACGGCCCCGAGCCCCGTGCCGCGCGTCGATTCCGTTCGACGGACGCACGCGCCGGTTCGAGGAGCCGCTGAGCGATGGCGACGCACAGGCGTTGCGCGCGCTCGACGTGTTCAACGCCGGCGAGCATCCGCGCCGTGTCGCCGGCGTCTCACGCTCGCTGGGGGAGCCGAGCGTAGCGTGCGCCGCCGCCCGAGTCCGGCGAGGCGGCTGTGGCGATCGTGGTCGCGTGGGAGCTCTGCTGGTATCGCTACGAGGTCGATCTCGGCGACGAGGTCGGCCGGTGCGAGCGTCGTCGCGCAGGGCACCGAGTTGAGCGAACTCGCGGACCGAGGATCGGCTCGCGAACGGCCAGACTGCAGCGCCGATGGGTCGCCTGTCGCTGGTAGGATTGACAGGCACGATGATCTACTGCGTCGTACCCCGAGAGATGTCCGAGGAGCTCTATCCGAAGCTCGCCGAGCACTACGCGGACGAGGAGAACGTCACCGTGATCGTCGATCGCCGCGAGTCCGACCGTCGCGCTCGCGGCGGCCGTGCACGCGACGCGGTCAAGCAGCAGCGCGTCATCCGCGACCGCCGCCGCGCACGCATGCCCGGCGATCTGCCGCCGCTGGCCAGGCTCTTTAGGCCTTTCCTCAGGGCCGTCCCAAGCCGCGTGCATAATCTCGCCGCGTGAAGGCGATCGTCCACGTCGACGGCGGCGCGCGCGGCAATCCCGGTCCCGGCGGCCGCGGGTTGCGTCATCTCCACGCCCGCGGGCGAGTTCCTCGGCGAGCACTGCCGAACTGCTCGGGGCAGGTCACGAACAACGTCGCCGAGTACCGCGCGCTGCTGCTCGGCCTCAGCACGCGCCCGCGAGCTGGGCGGCGACGGACGTGGAGGTGGTCAACGACTCCGAGCTGATCGCCAAGCAAGTCAACGGCCAGTACAAGGTCAAGCACCCCGCGATGCGCCCGCTCTACCTCGAGGCGATGGCGGCGCTGCGCGGGTTCGAGCGCTGGCGCGTGCGCACGGTGCCACGCGCGCAGAACGCCGCACGCGGACGCGCTCGTCAACGCCGCTCTCGACCAGGCCCGCGACGCCGGCGCTGACCTGAGCGCGGAACGCGCGACCCTAGCAGGCCGCTCAGTGCAGCGGCTGCGCCGATTTGGCGAGCGCGAGCATCTGCTGGTTGGAGAGTTCCTCGAGCAGCGTGTTCGTGAGCCAGTACAGCGACGTTGTGCGAGCGCCAGCCGATCACGTGGATGTGCGCGCCGTCGTCGACCAACCGGTATTGGCGCCCGTCGATCGTCTGCACGCGCGCGTGCGCGAACAGCGGCGGGTTCAGCCAGTCCGAGCCCTCGAAGTCGTAGTAGCCGCCGATCGATGTTCTGCCGCCACACGACCACGTAGGCGTGGTGGAGGTGGCCCTGCTGGTCGTTCAGCGCGTACGCGCGCACCTGCTGCTGTTCGGCCTGGCCGGTCTGCAGCGCCGGGTAGAGCACCTCGGAAGGGCACGCTCCACGGCCGCTTTGACCGCTTCGTTCTCTGCCCGCCGAGGAGGTCGGGTACAGGCTCGAGCGCGCGCAGCGAGACGCCGCCGCTCGTGCGAGCTGTGGTGGCTGTGCGAGGTGTGCGTGGGCTGGCGTGCGCCGGGCGATGGCGCGCGGTCGGGTGCAGCTGTTCGTGGCCGTGCAGGAATTCGTCGAGCGTCGGCCTGCGCGAGCGCCGGCGTGGTCGTCACGTATGAGCCGCCGCTCGCGCCCTGGAAGTCGACGTTGGTGGTCTGGAACTTGACCTGGCGCAACGGCTTGGCCTGCGAGAAGGCGATCAGCTTCGAGCAGTTCGATCAGCTCGCTCGCGGAGGCGTGGAAGGTCGAGCTGATCGCGTGCCCGACGGCCTTCGCGACCGTGTCGATCTGGCCGAGCTCGTTGCTCGGAGAGATCTGCTCGCGCAGGTCGCGCAGGAAGTCCTGCTGGCGGGCGACCCGCACGAAGTCCGAGTCGGTGTGCCGGTAGCGCACGTAGTCGAGCGCGTTTTCGTAGCACAGCTTCTGATAGCCGGGCTGCAGGTTGATCGCTCGTGTAGTCCGTTTCCGTGGAGCCGACGTTCTGGTTGTAGTAGTGGCGATCCACGTTCACGTACGCGCAGCCGAGCGTGTCCACGACTTTGATGAAGCCTTGGAAGCTGACGTCGACGATGCCGTTGAGCTTCAGCCCGGGGAACACTTCGCGCTCGATCGTTTCCGCCGCGAGCACCATCCCGCCCTTGGTGGCGCCGAGTTTGTTGCCGATCGTGTACGCCGCGTTGATCTTTTCGTTGGTGTAGACCTGCCCGGTCTTGGGTCGTGATGTTGACCATCAGGTCGCGCGGGATCGACAGCACCGAGGTCTGGCCCTGTCCGGGGTCGAAGCGCACGAGCAGGATCGTGTCGCTGTGCGGCGGGTTTTCGCGGTCGTAGGAGTCCTTCGCGCCCACCCGCCGGTCGGTGCCGAGGATCAGGAAGGTCTGCGGCCCGCCGCTGTATTCGGCCGTGACGACCCCCTTCGGGCGCGTTGATCTGGTTGAGCTTCGGGAACACCTCTTCGGCGATGCCCGTGATCTTGTTCAGCGCCACCGTCGCCGTCGCGCCGGCGCTGAGCGCGACGATCGCCACGGCCGCGATCGCGAACCGCTTGGTCATGCTCCACCCGAGCGAGGGCGGGCGCTCGTCGTCGTCGTCCTGGGATGTCACCGGATAGCCGCTCATACAACGCTCCTACACACGCACGCGCCGCTCTCCCGCGGGCCGATCGGGGATCGCGACAATCTCCGATCGGTCGGCTCGTCGGGCAATGGTAGTCGCCGACCCGGCGTCGAGCGCCGGATAGGCGGCGTGCGACTGCCGGGCCTGCCGCTACGCTCGCACCCGTGCTCAGCCCCCGCAACCGCGAGCTGCTGGGCCTTCTTCCCTCCGCGCTGCTCGTCACGGCGGGCTTCACCGCGATCTTCATCCAGCAGCAGGACACCTCGCGCGGCGCCGACACGAACCTCACGCTCAACCACGCCTCCAGCGTCTCGCTGACCTACGGCGCGCTGTTCCTCGCGCTGTGCATCGCCGCGCACCTCGTGATCCGCTTCGGCCTGCCCGACGCCGACCCCTACCTGTTCCCGCTCGCCGCGGTGCTCGCGAGCGTGGGGATCGTGATGGTCTACCGCATCGAACCCGTGCTCGCGCGCCAGCAGGCGCAGTGGATGGTCCTCGGCCTGGTCCTGTTCGCCGCCACGATCCTCGCTCTGCGCCGCCAGGGCGTGGGGGTGCTCGAGCGCTACCGCTACACGATCGCCGCTGTCGGCATCGGCATGACGATCCTGCCACGCCTGCCGGTCATCGGCGAGCAGGTCAACGGCGCCTACCTCGACATCCACTTCGGCTCGGTCTCCTTCCAGCCCGCCGAGTTCGGCAAGGTCGCGATCGTGATCTTCCTCGCCAGCTACCTGCACGACAACCGCCAGGTGCTCGTCACCGCCGGGACGGCGCGTGCTCGGGCTGACGATCCCGCCGATGAAGCAGTTCGGGCCGATGCTGATCGTCTGGGGCGCCGCGATGGGCACGCTGCTGCTTGACCCGCGAGCTCGGCACCTCGCTGATGTTCTACGGCGCGTTCCTCGCGCTGCTGTACGTCGCCACCGGACGGCTCTCCTTCCCGCTGATCGGGCTCGTCCTGTTCGCGCTCGGCGCGTGGTTCGTCGCCGGACACGTCTCCCACGTGCACGCGCGCGTGCTCGCCTGGGAACACCCGCTCGATCCCGCGCTCTACAACCAGCCCCAGGGCAGCTACCAGCTCGCCCAGTCGCTGTTCGCACAGGCCGACGGCGGGCTGCTCGGCACCGGCTTCGACCAGTCCCTGCTGCAGTACCCCGTCGAACTCGCCAACCACCACGATCGTGCGCCGCTCGATCCTGCCGGTGCCCGAATCGGATCTCATCTACGCCGTCATCACCGACGAGCTCGGCCTCGTCGGCGCCGCCGGCCTGCTGCTCGTCTACCTGCTGTTCGTCGCCCGCGGCCTGAAGACCGCGATGCTCGCCAAGGACTCCTTCTCCAAGCTGCTCGCCACCGGCCTCTCGTTCATCGTCGCGATGCAGGTGTTCGTGATCGTCGGCGGCGTCACCCGCGTGATCCCGCTGACCGGCGTCACGCTCCCGCTCGTCGCCTACGGCGGCTCCTCGGTCGTGATGAACTTCGTGCTGCTCGCGCTGCTGCTCGTGATCTCCGACCGCGCGCGACGGCCCTACTCGCGCCGCTGAACGCGCCCGCGGCCCGGCCCGCGACGGCCATCTGTCCAGCGCCTGCTCGTGCCGCGGACGATTTCAGCGGTCGCCAAGCGGCGGCTGGGCAGCGATGCGCAGGTTTGTGCAGCTTTGCGCGAGCTTCTGCGCGCAAACCTCCATATACGCGCAGCGCGCAGGGTGTGGGGCCGATCGCGTCGAAATCCTCGACCTATGCACTCCTCCACCGCCGACCACGAGCCCGCCGCGCGCCTGATCCTGCGCACGCCCGAGCCCGAACGCGCCCGACCACCGCTACGGCAGCGGTCTCGCCGAGGACTTCTCCTCGCCCGCGGGCCTGCACCGCCGTCCGTGGCTCGCACGCCTGCGCCGCGCGCTGACGGAGGACCTGTTCGCCGTGCACTACCAGCCGATCGTCTCGCTCGCCGACGGGCGCCCCGCCCACTACGAGGCGCTCGTCCGCCTCGCCGACGAACCCTCCGGCCCGCTCGTCGCGCCCGGGCGGTTCCTGCCCGCGGCCGAGCGCTACGGGCTCGTGCGCGACATCGACCGGCTCGTGCTCGCCCGCGTCGCCGCGCTGCTCGGCTCGCGCCCGCGACGGTCCGCGCGTGGCGATCAACCTCTCCGCGCTGTCGGTCACCGACCCGGCGATGCTCAGCCACGTCGAACGCTGCCTGAGCCGCGAGGGCGCCGACCCGAGCCGGCTCGTGATCGAGATCACCGAGACCGCCGCCATCTCCGACATGGACCGCGCGCGCACGCTTCTGCCAAGGACTCGCCGCGCTCGGCTGCGAGGTCGCGCTCGACGACTTCGGCGCGGGCTACGGCTCCTTCCACTACCTCACCCGGCTCCCCTTCGACTACCTCAAGATCGACGGCTCGTTCGTGCGCGGGCTGACCGTCTCGCGCAACGACCAGCTCGTCGTGCAGGCGCTCGTCGGGATCGCCCGTGGCATGGGCGTGCGCACGATCGCCGAGTACGTCACCGACCGACCGACGCTCACGCTGCTGCGCCGCTACGGCGTCGACTACGCCCAGGGCTTCGAGTTGGGCAAGCCCCATCCGAGATTCCCTCTCGCTGCGTAGCTATCGTGGCTGTGGGAACTGCGTGCGCATCGCCGCGTCCCACACGCGGTCGGGCGTGAGCCGGCGCTGGGCGATCGCCAGCCGCGCCGAAGCCGTCACCCGCATCCGCGCCGACGGGCGCTTGCGCGAGATCGCCTTCTCGATCGCCTTCGCAACGGCCTCCGGGCCGCCGCCCAGGTGGCGCATCGGGCCCTCGTAGGTCTCCGCCGTCAGCTTCGCCACCTTCGCGTTGAACTCGCCGTACGGACCATCCTCCGGGGCGCCGTCCATGCTCGCCACCGCCGCGCTGCCGAACTCCGTCACGATCAGCCCCGGCTCGATCAGGATCGTGTCGATCCCGAAGCCCCGCACCTCGAAGCGCAGGGCGTCGGAGATCGCCTCCAGCGCGTACTTCGTCGCGTGGTAGAAGCCGCCGCCGGGGAACGTCAGCCGCCCGCCCATCGAGCCGATGTTCACGATCTTGCCCCAGCGCTGCTCGCGCATCTTCGGCAGCACCAGCTGCGTCAGCGCTACCACCCCGAACACGTTCGTCTCGAACTGCCGGCGCACCGCCTCCATCTCGACCTGCTCCACCGGGCCGCTCTGGCTGTAGCCGGCGTTGTTCATCAGCACGCCCACCGCGCCCTGCTCGCGCTCGACCTGCGCGACCGCCGCGCGCATCGACTCCGTCGTCGGTCACGTCCAGCGCCAGCGTCCGACAGCCCGCCTGCGCGAGGTCGGCGATCGACTCCGGCCGGCGCGCGCTCGCGTACACCGTCCAGCCCTTCTCGCGCCAGCCGCAGCGCGCTCGCGCGGCCGATGCCCGAGGAGCAGCCGGTGATCAACACCGCCTTCGAACGTTGCGCCATACCGCTCGGAGCATACGGGCCGTGACTCATTTAGGGTGAGCTCCCATGCGCGCAGTCACCTTCCAAGCCCCGGCGAGGTCGCCCTGCAGGACGTCCCCGAGCCCGAGCTCGAGCGCTCCCGACGACGCGATCGTGCAGATCGACGCCAGCGGCATCTGCGGCTCCGACCTGCACATCTACCACGGCCGCGTGCCCGTCGAGCAGGGCTTCACGATCGGCCACGAGTTCGTCGGCACCGTCCTCGCCGCCGGCCCCGAGTTCGAGCGCGCCGCGGTCGGCGAGCGCGTGCTCGGCTGCTTTCACACCGCCTGCGCCACCTGCACGCCGTGCATCCGCGGCGACTACCACCGCTGCGCCCACGGCCGCACGTTCGGCCACGGCTCAAAGCTCGGCGACCTGCAGGGCGCCCAGGCCGAGCGCCTGCTCGTGCCCCGCGCCAACCTCACGCTGCGCCGCGTCCCCGAGGGCATGTCCGACGACGTCGCGCTGTTCGCCGGCGACGTGCTCGGCACCGGCTATCACGCCGTCGCCCACGCCGGCCTGCGCTCCGGCGACACCGCCGCCGTGCTCGGCCTCGGGCCCGTCGGACTGTGCGCGATCCAGGCCGCCCGCGCCGCCGGCGCCACGCAGGTGTTCGCGATCGACACCGTCACCGAACGCCTGGAGATGGCCCGCCGCTTCGGCGCCACGCCCATCCACCTCACCGACGAGGACCCCAAGCGCGCGATCCGCGCCGCCACCGAGGGCGCAGGTGTCGACGTCGTCGTGGACGCCGTCGGCGATCCCGCCCCGCTGGCCCTCGCCATCAGCCTCGTGCGCGACGCCGGCGTCGTCTCCGGCATCGGCGCCTACGCCGGCAAGGGCGAGGTCCCGCTCGGCCTCGCCTGGCTGAAGGGCGTCACGCTCAGGCTCGGCCTCGCGAACGTCATCGCCCACGTCGACCGCGTGCTCGCGATGGTCTCCGCCGGCCTGCTCGACCCCGCGCCGCTCGTCACCCACCACATGTCCCTCGACCAGGCCCCCGAGGCCTACGCGATCTACGACCGGCGCGAGGCGCTGAAGATCGTCCTCACGCCGTAAACCCGCACCGTCGGCTCGTCTCGCGGCCTGTTCGACTCGCGCCGCGCGCAGTGACCGCCGCAAGCGCTCGCACCCCCGTCGTTATGTCGCAGCTGCGGTAACCGGCGCCAACAGCGCTCTACGAAGCAGCGGGGCTCACGGGTTTCCCACCCATACCCACCCGCTCCCGCGACAGGTACGCTCCAGTCATGAACACAGCCTCCGCCACACTTCCCGACGCGCTCGACGACGCCGCGCGCGCGTTCGTCTCCGGACCCCACGGCCTGCTGATCGGCGACGAGCGCCCCGACGCCGCCGACGGGCGCACGTTCGCCACGCTCGACCCCGCCAGCGGCCGCGAGATCGCCCAGGTCGCCTTCGCCGGCGCTGAGGACGCCGCCCGCGCGGTCGCCGCCGCCCGCGCCGCGCTCGCAGGGTCCCTGGTCGCAGCTGCCCGCCGCCGGGCGCGAGCGCCTGATGCACGATCTCGCCCTCGCCGTCGAATCCCACGCGCAGGAGCTCGCCCAGATCGAGTCGCTCGACAACGGCAAGCCCGTCGGACTCGCCCAGTACGTCGACGTGCGCGGAGCCGCCGCGCACCTGCGCTACTTCGCCGGCTGGCCCACCAAGATCGAGGGCGCCGTCCTGCCCGTCGCCGCCGGCGCCGGCATGCACTGCTACACCCGCCGCGAACCCGTCGGCGTCTGCGCGCAGGTGATCCCCTGGAACTTCCCCCTGCTGATGGCCTCCTGGAAGCTCGCGCCCGCCCTCGCCGCCGGCTGCACCGTCGTGCTCAAGCCGGCAGAGCAGACCCCGCTCTCGGCGCTTCGCCTCGGCGAGCTCGCGCTGGAGGTCGGCTTCCCGCCGGGCGTCGTCAACGTCCTCACCGGCGACGGCTCCACCGGCGCCGCGCTCGTCGCCCACCCCGACGTCGACAAGATCGCCTTCACCGGCTCCACCGCCGTCGGACGCGAGATCGGCGCCGTCGCCGGGCGCGGCCTCAAGCGCGTCACGCTCGAGCTCGGCGGCAAGTCGCCCAACATCATCCTCCCCGACGCCGACATCGACGCGGCCGTCGCCGGCGCCTTCCAGGCGATCTACTTCAACTCCGGCCAGGCCTGCAACGCCGGCTCGCGCCTGTTCGCTCCCGCCGAGCGCTTCGACGAGATCGTCACCGCCCTCGCCGAGCGCGCCGCCGCCACGCCGCTCGGCCCCGGCCTCGACCCCGCCACCCAGCTCGGGCCGCTGATCTCCGCCGAGCAGCAGCTCGCGCGTGCTCTCCTACATCGACTCCGGCCGCGACGCAGGCGCCGAGCTCCTCACCGGCGGCTCCGCGACGCTCGAGCGACAGCGGCGGCTACTACGTCGAACCGACCCTCTTCACCACCACCTCCGACGAGCTCGACATCGCCCGCGAGGAGATCTTCGGCCCCGTCCTCGTCGCCTCGCCCTACGACACGCTCGAGGAGGTCGCCGCGCGCGCCAACGCGGGCGAGTACGGCCTCGCGGCCGGCATCTGGACGCGCGACGTCGGCAACGCCCACCGCCTCGCCGCGCTGCTGCGCGCCGGCATGGTCTACGTCAACAGCTGGGGCGCCGTCGACCCATCGGCCCCTTTCGGCGGCTTCAAGTCCTCCGGCGTCGGGCGCGAGCACGGCCGCGACGGCCTCGACGCCTACCTGGAGACCAAGACGGTTTGGACCGCGCTGTAGTCCTGGCCGCGCGCCGCCCGCCCGCCCCGGCGACGCGCAGCGGCGCCGCGCACAGCCAGCAGCTGGCAGGCTCGCATCGGGCCGCTGGCCGCTCTGCGGGCTCGTCCTGCTCGCCGCGACCGTCGAGATCGTGCTCGACGCCGCCCAGCGGCACTCGCCGCTGGTCCCGCGCTCGCCACAGATCTCCGGCTGGCTCGCCTCCCTCGGCGGCGAGCGCCTCGGCTATCGCGTCTTCCTGATCGCGATCCTCGCCGCGAGCGTCGCCTACGGCGTGCTGCTCGCCCTCGTCCGCGGGCGTACCCGCGCCCCCGCCGTCGATCGAGGCGAGCGCGACGTGAGCGACGGGGAGAGCTCTTCTTCGCACGTCGTGCCGGTCGCCGACGAGAGCTCCCGCGAGCGCAGCCTCTCGCGCTGGGCGATCGGGCTCGTCGCGCTGCTGAACCTGATCGTGTTCGTCGGTCCGATCCTGATCTCCACCGACGTCTTCAGCTACCTCGCCTACGCCCGCATGGGCGTCGTGCACGGCATCAACCCCTACACCCACGGCCCCGTCGCGATCGTCGGCGACCCGTGTCTTCTACTACGTCGGGCACGACTGGCTGCGCGTCGCCACCGCCTACGGGCCGGTCTACACGTTGCTCTCCTACCCGCTCGGGTCGCTCGGCCTGGTCGGCGGGCTGTGGGGGATGAAGCTCTACGCGCTGATCGCCTCCGCTCGCCACGCTCGCGCTCACCTGGCACGTCGCGCGCCGGCGCGGCCACGACCGCGTGTTCGCGCTGCTCGCCGTCGGCGCCAACCCGCTGTATGTGATCTACGGCCTCGGCGGCGCCCACAACGACCTGATCATGCTCGCGCTGATGATGGCCGCCGTCGCCTTCACGCTCTCCGATCGCGACGCCGCCGCGGGCGCGACCGTCGTCGTCGGCGCGCTCGTCAAGGCCACCGTCGCGGCGCTGCTGCCCTTCATGATCCTCGCCCGGCGGCGATCCGCCGCCGTCTACGGCGCGCTCGCCGCGCTCGGGCTGTGCGCGCTCGTCGGCTACCTCGTTTTCGGCATCCACGGCATCGACGTCGTCTCCGCGCTCAACCGCGACTCGGCGTTCGTCTCCACCGACAGCTTCCCCAACGAGCTCGCCCACCTGTTCGGCAAGCCCGGCGTGTTCCCCGTCGACCACGACCTGCTCAAGGCCGCGCTCGTGCTGATCGTCCTGCACCTGCTGTGGCGCACCTGGCGCGGATATGACTGGGTCGCCGCCTCCGGCTGGGCGCTGCTGGCGATCTCCGTCACCAGCACCTGGCTGCTCGCCTGGTACATCCTCTGGCCGCTGCCGCTCGCCGTCGTCACCCGCGACCGGCGCCTGCTGTCGCCACGCTGTTCGTGCAGGCGCCTCTTCATCGTCCACCAAACCTCCCCGCTGTTCGCCCCGGTCTCCTGAGCATGAGCCGCGTCCGCCTGATCGAGACGACCCTGCTGATCCTGCTTGGGCTGCTGCTCGCCGCCGCCACGATCCACGACGTCTCCCGCCAGACCCACGTCAACCAGCGCCTGATCGACGACCTGCGCACCTGGCGCGCCTACACCCACCACGACTACCACAACCTCTCGATCGAGCAGACCCTCTACGGAGAACGCTCCCAGCGCGAGGTCGTCTGCGGCAACACCACGCCTGGGCCTCCGAAAGCGCGCATGCAGATCTGCCTCGCGATCTGGGGACCCACAAGCGCCGGCAAGCGCGTCGTGCACGGCGGCTGGTATCTGCCGGCGAACACCGAAGAAGACCTGCGCCGCCATCGCTACGGCTGCTTCGGCCCGGCCTCCGCCGGCATATGTCCGCGCTAAGAACCTGTTTCAAAAAGACCGGCACGTCCGGATGCGCATCTGGACACGGCGCTGGATCGGCACGTGACGGCTTGCACGTGCAACCAGCACGCGCTGCACCGTCCCGCACCGCCCAGCTTGGTCCATGCACGCCCCGACCGCACCGCCTATTTTGAAACAGGTTCTGAAAGCGCGCCTGCCCGCGTGGTGGCCGCTCGCCGCGCTCACGCTGCTCGCGGCGATCCTGCGCCTGAGCACGCTCGGCGCGCAGAGCTTCTGGTACGACGAGGCCTTCACGCCCGTACACGTTCTGCACCCGAGCCTCGGCGCGACGCTGCGCGCGGTCGTGCACACCGAGAACACGCCCCCGCTCTGGTACCTGATCGCGTGGGCCGACTCGCGCCTGCTCGGGACCGGCGAGTACGCGCTGCGCCTGCCCTCCGCGCTCGCCGGCATCGCCACCGTGCCCGTCGCCTGGGCGATCGGGCGCGAGCTGACCGCCCGCCGCGCAACCGCGATCGTGACCGCCGCGTTCGTGGCCGTCAACCCGCTGCTCGTCTGGTACTCCCAGGAGGCCCGCGCCTACGGCCTGTTCGTGCTGCTGGCCGCGCTGGCGATGCTCTGCTTCCTGCGCGCCCTGCACGAACCCAGCGCCGCGCGGATGGCCATGTTCGCGCTCAGCGGCGTCGCTCGCGCTGCTCAGCCACTACTTCGCCGTGTTCCTGCTCATCCCGATGGTCCTCTGGCTGCTCTGGGCACACGCCGACCGCCTGCGCGCGCTGGCGCCCGCGATCGGCGCGCTCGTGCTCGTCGGTCTCGCGCTGCTGCCGCTGATCTCCGCGCAGGGCGGCCACGGCACCCAGTGGATCGGCCAGTGGGCGCTCTCCAGCCGCCTGCAGGCGATCCCGCAGTACTACCTCACCGACTACTACGGCGCCGCGCTCGGACACGGCATCGAGCTGCTCGTCGCGCTGCCGATCCTCGCGGGCGTCGGCTACGGCCTGTGGCGTGTGCTGACCCCGCCCGAGGAGCGCGGTGCGCTGATCGCGCTGGCGGTCGCCGCCGGGGGCATCCTGATCCCGATCGTGCTCGTCGCCTTCGGCGCCGACTACCTTGCGCCGCGCAACCTCGTCGGCGCGATGATCCCCGTCACCGCGCTGATCGCCGCGATCGTCCCCTCCCAGCGCGCCGGGCGCGTCGGGATCGCCTTCGCCGCGCTGATCGCGCTCGCCTTCCTCGCGATCTCCGTCGACGTCGCGCTCAGCCCGCGCCTGCAACGCGGCGACTGGCGCGGCCTCGCACTGCTGCTGCGCACCGCGCCCACACAGCTCGCGAAGTCCGCGCCCGCTCGTTTCCCGGCGATCCCCGCCGGCGCGCGCGTGATCACGACCGTCGAGCTGGGAGCCGCGCCGCTCGAGTACTACCTCCCCGGGCTGCACAACCTGCGCCCGGACACATCGGTGAGCGTGAGCGAGATCGACGAGACCGGCTACTCGCCGCTGCGCGCCTCCGCGGGAACGCCGCCGGCGCCCGGGTTTCACCTGCTCGAACGCCGGGACGTTCACGGCCTGATCGTGTATCGCTTCGTCTCCGCCGTGCCGCGCAGCGTCTCCGAGGCGGCCCTGCGCCGGCACGTGATCACCGAAGCCCACCCCGAGGTGCTCGTCGCGGGAGCCTAGGTGGCTACCCCAGCGTGTGAAGGTGATTGACACCCGACGCTGCGGGCACAATTGTCCGTGCAAATGCCCTCGCCCGCGAAAACATCTAGCTTTCCCGCATGTCCTCCCCTTCGACGGTAGAGGCATCACCGCCCAGCGACGCACACGTGGCACTGCAGCGAGCCTGTGAGCATCTGCTCTCGCTGCAGGACGCCGCGGGCTGGTGGCAGGGAGAGCTGCAGACGAACGTGACGATGGACGCCGAGGACATGCTCCTGCGCGAGTTCCTCGGCGTGCGCCGCTCCGATGAGACGGAACGCTCCGCCGCCTGGATCCGCTCCCAGCAGCGCGAGGACGGCACCTGGGCGAACTTCCACGGCGCCCCCGGCGAGCTCTCGACGACGATCGAGGCCTACTGGGCGCTGCGCCTCGCCGGCGACGGGCCCGAGCAGGAGCACATGCGCAGAGCCGCCGCGTTCGTGCGCGCGCGGCGGCGGGATCGAGCGCGCGCGCGTGTTCACGCACGTGTGGCTCGCCCTGTTCGGACTGTGGTCATGGGATCGCGTGCCCGCGCTGCCGCCCGAGGTCGTGCTGCTGCCCCGCTGGGTTCCGCTGAACGTCTACGACTTCGCCTGCTGGGCGCGCCAGACGATCGTCGCGCTCTCGCTCGTCAAAGCCCACCGGCCCGTGCGCCCGCTCGGATTCGCGCTCGACGAGCTGTTGGCCGACCCGCGATCGCATGGATCGGCCACCGGTGAGGAGGAGCCCACCGAGAAGAGCGCCGCGGGCTCACTGAACCGGCGTCTGCTTGCCGGTCTCGATCGCATCCTGCGCGCCTACGAGCAGCATCCGATCGGGCCTCTGCGCCGCCTCGCCCTCGGCCGGGCGGAGCGCTGGATCGTGCGCCGCCAGGAGGCCGACGGCTCCTGGGGCGGGATCCAGCCGCCCTGGGTCTACTCGCTGATGGCCCTGCACCTCGGCGGCTACCCGCTCGAGCACCCCGTCATGCGCCGCGGCCTGCAGGGCCTCGACCGTTTCATGGTCGAGGACCGCGACGACGAACGCGGCGTCGGCGCGCCGGCCGGCGAGAGTCGCCGCCTGGAAGCCTGCCAGTCGCCCGTCTGGGACACGGCGCTCGCGATCGTCGCGCTGGCCGATGCGGGCCTCGCCGAAGACCATCCGGCGCTCGTGCGCGCCGCGAGTTGGCTGCTCGGCGAGGAGGTCACCGTGCGCGGCGACTGGGCGGCCGCCAGGCCGGAGCTCGCGCCCGGCGGTTGGGCGTTCGAGTTCGCCAACGTCAACTACCCCGACGTCGACGACACCGCCGAGGTCGTGCTCGCCCTGTGCCGCGTCAAGCTCGACGCGCGCAGCGATCACGCAATCGCGCGCGCCGTGCGCTGGGCGCAGGGCATGCAGAGCTCCGGCGGGGGCTGGGGGGCGTTCGACGCCGACAACACGCGCGCGCTGGTGCGCGAGCTGCCGTTCCTGGACTTCGGCGAGGTGATCGACGAGCCCAGCGCCGACGTCACCGCGCACGCCGTCGAGATGCTCGCCGCCGTGGACATGCTCGACACGTCCGCCGCGCGCCGCGGCGTAAGCTGGCTGATCTCAGAGCAGGAGCCCGACGGATCGTGGTTCGGGCGCTGGGGCGTCAACCACGTCTACGGGACCGGCGCCGCGGTGCCGGCGCTGATCGCCGCCGGCGTCGCGCCCGGTGAGGCGTGCGTGCGTCGAGCCCTCGACTGGCTCGAGGCCCACCAGAACGAGGACGGCGGCTGGGGCGAGGACCCGCGCTCCTACGACGATCCGGCGTGGGTCGGACGCGGCCAGAGCACCGCCTCGCAGACCGCCTGGGCGCTGCTCGCGCTGCACGCCGCCGGGCACGCCGGGACCGACTCGGTGCGGCGCGGCGTGGACTGGCTTGTGCGCACCCAGCGCTCCGACGGGGCCTGGGACGAGCCCCAGTACACCGGCACCGGCTTCCCGTCGGACTACTACATCAACTACCACCTCTACCGGCTCGTCTTTCCGATCGCGGCCCTCGGCCGCTGCCTGGGCCCGACCGCCGCGAAGCGGTGATGGAGGTCCGTGCCACCCCTGTAGACGACGGGTCGAGGGGGCCGGGCCAGGCAGCGCCCGGATCGGGTCACCCGCCGGTCTCGTGGCGGGAGATGCCTAGCGCCGCGGTGCTGATGGCGCGAGCCCAAGGCGAGAACTTCCCCGTGGCCCTGCACTTGCTCGGTAGGGAGATGCGCGAGCGCCTGCTGTCGCTGTACGGGTACGCGCGGCTCGTGGACGAGCTCGGCGACTCCTTCGCCGGCGACCGCCTTGCCGCGCTGCAGTGGCTGGAAGATGAGCTCGACCGCGCCTATCGCGGCGAGGCCGAGCACCCTGTGCTGGTGCGCCTGCAGCCGACGCTCTCCGAGTGCGCGCTGCCGCGCGAGCCGCTCGTTCGCCTGATCGAGGCCAACCGCACCGACCAGCGCGTCGTGAGCTACGACACCTGGGAGCAGCTGCGCGCCTACTGCGCGCTCTCGGCGAATCCCGTCGGCGAGCTCGTGCTCGGCGTGTTCGGCCAGGCCACGCCCGCGCACGTGGCGCTCGCGGATGACATCTGCACCGCGCTGCAGCTCATCGAGCACTGCCAGGACGTCGCCGAGGACCTTGCTGGCGGGCAACGCGTCTACCTGCCGGCTGAGGACCTCGCTCGCTTCGGCTGCACGCTTACGGACCTCTCCGGAGCCCATGCCGGCGCGCCGCTTCGCGAAACGCTCGCCTTCGAGTGCGCTCGCGCGCGTGAGCTGCTCGCGCGTGGAGCCCTGCTGATCGGTGAGCTGCGCGGACTGCGCCCGCGCATAGCCGTCGCCGCGTTCCTCGCCGGAGGGCGCGCAGCGCTCGACGCAATCGAGGCCGCCGACTACGACGTGCTCGCTGGAGCTCCCCGTGCCGGGACCCCGCGGCGTGCGCTCGTGCTCGTCTCCACGCTCGCGGGGCGCGGGCGGTGAACGCCGCGGCCCGCGAGGCCTACCGCGAATGCGAGGCGATCACGCGCCACAGCGCCGCAAACTTCTACTACGGCATCCGCCTGCTCTCACCGCATCGGCGGGAGGCGATGTGCGCCGTGTACGCGTTCGCCAGGCGCATCGACGACATCGGCGACGGAACGCTCGAGCCTTCTGAGAAGCTCCGCCGCCTCGACGCTCAGAGCGAGGCTCTCGCCGCGCTGCCGCACGGCCCGACGGATAGGCGCGACCTGGCGGAGGGGTATCGACCGACGGACATGCACGACCCGGTGATGGTCGCGCTGGCCGACGCCTACGTCAGCTTCGAGATACCGCCGGATGCGTTGCAGGCGCTGATCGAGGGAGTGCGCATGGACGTGCGCGGTGTGCGCTATGAGAGCTTCGAGGAGCTCGTGCTCTACTGCCGGCGCGTCGCCGGTGCGATCGGCCGGGCCTGCCTGGCGATCTTCGCGCTGCGCGACCCGAGCGAGACCGATCGGGCGCAAGCCCAGCAGCTCGCCGACGATCTCGGCGTGGCGCTGCAGCTCACGAACATCCTGCGCGACGTGCGCGAGGACGCGCGGAATGGTCGCGTGTACCTGCCCGCGGAGGATCTGCGCCGCTTCGGCCTGATCGCGGCCGGCGCCGAGCCCGAAGCACCCACGACGATCCTCGCCCTCGCTCAGCGTACGGCGATCGACGGCCGCGGCGCAGCAGGTCCCGAGGAGCCCGAGGAACCCGACGAGGCGGAGTGGCTCGACGCGCTGATGCGCTTTCAGGCCGAGCGCGCCCGTGGCTGGTTCGAGCGCGGGATCGAGCTCGCGCCGCTGCTCGATCGGCGCAGCGCCGCCTGCCTGCTGGCGATGGCGGGCATCTACAGTCGGCTGCTCACGCGCATCGCCGCCGAGCCCGAGCGCGCGCTGCGCGAACGGATCTCACTGCCCGCGCACGAGAAGGCGTGGGTCGCGACTCGTTCCATGCTCGGAGGCGCTCGTTGACTGCCGCCGATGCCGATGCCGATGCCGATGCCGGCGCTGGTGCGGACTGCGACGTGCTCGTGATCGGTGGCGGTCTCGCGGGGATCACCGCGGCGCTTGACTGCGCGGACGCCGGCGCGCGCGTGTCGCTCGTCGAGGTCCGTCGCAGGCTCGGCGGCGCCGCCTACTCCTTCGAGCGCGACGGTCTGCGCGTCGACAACGGCCAGCACGTGTTCCTGCGCTGCTGCACCGCCTATCGCCGGCTGTTGCAGCGGCTCGGGAGCGAGCGCGGCGTGGTCGTGCAGGAGCGCCTGCGAATTCCCGTGCTGAGCCCCGGGCACGAGCCGTTCGTGCTGCGGCGCGACCGTCTCCCGGCGCCGCTGCATCTCGCGGGCGGGCTGATGCGCTATCCATATCTGACCTTCCCCCGACGCCTACGCGCGGCACGCGCCGCATCCGCACTCGGACGCCTCGACCCGGGCGACCCGGCGCTCGAACGCCAGACCCTCGGCGAGTGGTTGGCCACACACGGTCAGGACGCGGACGCGCTCGCTGCGCTGTGGGACCTGATCGCCCTGCCGACGCTGAACCTGCCCGCCGCACAGGCATCGCTGGCGCTCGGTGCGTTCGTGTTCCAAAGGGGCCTGCTCGCGAGCGCGAGCGCAGCCGACATCGGCTTTCACGAGCGCCCCCTCAGCGAGACGATCGCCGATCCGGCGCTGCGCGTGCTGCGCGCCGCCGGAGTTGACGTGTGCCTGGGCCGGCGCGCGGAATCGATCGAGCGTGCGGGATCGGGCTTTCTCCTACGCGGTGCGGGCGCGACGGACGCCCCGAGCACGCGCGATCACGCACGCGCGAGCGCGGCGGTGATTCTCGCCCTCCCACACGCCCGCGCCGCCGGCCTGCTCGACGTGCTCGAACCCGATGTCGCGAGCGCGCTGCGCCGCTTGGAGAGCTCGCCGATCGTCAACGTCCACGTCGTCTATGACCGTCGCGTCTGCGAGCACCGCTTCGCCGCGGGAGTGGGCACGCCGGTGCAGTACCTGTTCGATCGCAGCGCAGCCGGCGGCGTCCCGGCGGGGTGTCAGTATCTGGCGGTGTCGCTGTCGGGCGCCGAGGAGGAGATGCGCATGAGCGTGGACGAGCTGCGCGAGCGCTACCTGCCGGCGCTCTCCGCGCTGCTGCCGCGGGCCCGCGAAGCCCGAGTCGAGCGTTTCTTCGTCACGCGCGAGCACGCCGCGACGTTCCGCGCGAGCCCCGGAGTCGCGAGCCTGCGCGCCGGCGCCCGCACCGCGACTCCCGGCCTGGCGCTCGCCGGGGCCTGGACGGACACCGGCTGGCCCGCGACGCTCGAGGGCGCCGTGCTGAGCGGTCACGCCGCCGCCGAGGCAGTGCTTGAAGGCCTCGCGCCCGAGCACCTCGTGCCCGGGCGCCGCGAAACCGGTCGCCAACGCTTCGGCAAGGCGGCGACGGAGGTGCGAGCGTGAGACGACGAGGGACGCTTCTCGTCGCCGCGCCGCTGGCGCTCGAGGAGGCGCTGATTCGCTCCGGCGCCCGCGGCGCGCGCGTGCGCAAGACCGGCATGGGCCCCGAGAAGTCGCTGACTTGCCGCCGAGCGCCTCGCGCGCGAACCGGGCGAGGAGCTGATGGTGCTCGGCTTCTGCGGCGGCCTCGACGCGCAGGCGCGTCCCGGGGAAGTGATCGTCGCCGAGGAGGTGCTCGCGACCGAGGACGAAGGTCACGATCCGCTGCGCGCGAGCTGCGACGGCGCTCGGCAGCTGACCGACGCGCTGCTCGCGGCCGGGATGACCGTCCGCGCCGGACCGATCGTCGGCGTCGGCAAGATCGCCACCGGAGAGCGACGCGAGCAGCTGCGCGCCGCCGGCGCGCTCGCCGTGGACATGGAGTCGCCATGGCTCGCCGCGGGCGCCGCGGGCAGGCCCTTCGGCGTCGTACGCGTCGTGCTCGACAGTCCAAGCCACGAGCTCTTTCGCCCACAAGCGCTCGGCGGCGCGATGCGCGCGGCGCGCGTGCTGCGCGCCGTCGCCGCGATTGCGCTGCAAGAACACGATCGGGAGGGCTAAGGTAGAGCGCATGGCTGTTCGGGTGAGGCAGAGCACGCGCATGGGCTGGTATCTGATGCGCCAGCGGCTGGCCAAACGGGAGAAGTTCCCGCTGATCGTCGAGCTGGAGCCCCTGTTTCAGTGCAACCTCGCCTGTTCGGGCTGCGGCAAGATCCAGCACCCCGAGCACGAGCTTCGCCGGCGGATGCCCGTCGAGCAGGCGATCGGAGCGATCGAGGAGAGCGGCACGCCGATGGTCTCGATCGCCGGCGGCGAGCCGCTGATCCACCCCGAGATCCACGTGATCGCCGACGAGCTCGTCAAACGCAAGAAGTTCGTCTACCTCTGCACGAACGCGCTGCTGCTCGAGAAGAAGCTCGAAAACTTCAAGCCCAGCCCATACTTCTCCTGGGCGGTGCACATGGACGGTCTGCGTGAGCGCCACGACGCCTCCGTCGAGCGCGAGGGCGTGTTCGACAAGGCCGTCTCGGCGATCAAGGCCGCGAAGGCCGCTGGGTTTCGCGTGACGACCAACACGACGTTCTTCACTCACGACTCGCCCAAGACCGTGCGCGAGGTGCTCGACTTCCTCAACGACGACCTGCAGGTCGACGAGATGATGATCTCGCCCGCCTACGCCTATGAGAAAGCCCCCGACCAGGAGCACTTCCTCGGCGTCACCGAGACGCGCAGGCTGTTCAAGGAGGCCTTCGGCGAAGGCCGTCGCAAACGCTGGCGCTTGAACCACAGCCCGCTGTTCCTCGACTTCCTCGAAGGCAAGGCCGAATTCGACTGCACCGCGTGGGGGATCCCGAGCTACTCGCTGTTCGGCTGGCAGCGCCCCTGCTACCTGATGTCCGACGGCTACGCGAGCACCTACAAAGAGCTCCTGGAGACGACCGACTGGAGCGCCTACGGTCGCGGACGCGACCCGCGCTGTGAGAACTGCATGGCTCACTGCGGCTACGAGCCGACGGCGGTGCTGCAGACGACTCACTCGCTCAAGCAGTCCCTACGCGCCCTCGTCTCCTAGCGTCGCCTCGCCGGAGGTCGCGCGGATGTCGCGCCAGGTCAGGCCCTCGCCGAGCAGCGCCGGCACGCCCAGCGCCAGGGCCGTGACGACCTCGACGGCCTGCAGCACGATCCCGTAGGCGATCGCCTGGCCCGCGCCGACGCCGTAGGCGGCGAGCACGACCAGGCAGGCGGCTTGGAAGACACCCACGTTCGAGGGCGTCGCCGGCAGCACGGCGCTGACGTTCACCGCCAGCAGCACCGCGGCGGCTGCCACGAGCGTCGGATGGGCCGGTATGCCCAAGGCGAGCAGGATCGCGTAGCAGGCGAGCCATTGCAGCGTCCACGCGCACAGCTGCGCGGCCACCGCGGCGAACCCGTGGCGCGGGGTAACGAACACCGCGAGGCCCTGCCTGGCGAGACCCAGCAGGCGCGCGATCGTCGCTGCGGCAAGCCGCACACGTAGGGAGCGCGAACGCCGGGCGAAACGCAACAGCGCCGGTCCCACCAGCACGAGCGCGCACAGCGCGAGCGGGACCGCGGCGACCGCCAGGATCGCCTCGAAGCTGCCGTGCACGGGAATGCTGCTGAACGTGACCGACGCGAGGATCGCGAGCGCGAGCAGGTTGATCAGCGTCTGCGAGAACACCGTCCCGGTGACGATCGGCAGCAGCCGCCGCTGGGGCCCATCCAGACGGCGCGAGAGCACGACGATGCGGGTCGGCTCGCCGATACGTCCGGGGAACACCGCCGAGGCCATCACTCCGATCATCGTGGCGCGCAGCACCGGCATCCAGGGGATGCAGACATCGGGCAGGGCGGCGCGCAGCACCTCGTGCCAGGAGATCGCACGCAACAACAGCGAGAGCCCCATCAGGGCGAGCGCGAGCACGATCCAGCCGGGCGTCGCGGTGATCAGGGCGTGCCCGACGCGGTTCAGGTTCAGGCGCGAGATCGCGTAGACCAGCACGCCCACCAGCAACAGCAAGGCGATCACGGCTCCCGCACGCCCTCTGAACGTGGAGGGCAGCGAAGGGCGGCCCCGGGGACGCTGCGAAGGGCGCGGTCGCTCAGGGTCGTCCATCGCCCGGGGGTGTATCAGAGCGCCACCCGGATCGACCCGCGAGGGAACGCGACCGGCGGATCTAATACAGTTCCGTTATCTGGGGATAGCCGATGATCCGAACACGAGTGGTATTCGAAAAGAACAAGAGAAGGCGTCCATCTCCGTTCGGATGGGCCCGCAGTCAATCTCACCTGGGGAGACGAACAGAATGAGCAATCACCACAACGCCAACGCCTACATCTCCATCACCCTCTCGCCGGTGCAGGTCGAGCAGGTCATGCGCGCGGCGAGCAAGAGTCCCAGCGGAACGGTGTCCAACCTGCTGCTCGCGGCGCTGGACAACGCACACGACCCGCCCGCCGGGAGCCATCGCAAAGCGTATGACCTACAGCGCGCCTCCCAGGAAGCGCTAACCGCCGCGCTTGACGATCCCCAGCTCTCACAGTCGCTGCTGCGCGGCCTGTCGGTGCTTGCGTGCTACGGCCCCGACCGGCCCTGGCGCCCGATCATCGAGCTCGCCAACCAGCTCGGCATGTCTCCATCGACGACCCACCGCTACGTAAAGACGCTCAAGACGATCGGCCTGATGGAGCAGGATCCCGCCACGAGGGAGTACCGCCCCGTCGCGCTCGACGAGTAGGCTAAGCCGCGACGGGGCTCGGCGCGCGCCCGAGTCCTTCGAGCGCGGCGAGCATCGCATCGAGCTCACACTCGACCTTGGCCGGCCAGGGCTTCTGCGGGTGCTCGTCGAGCGTCTTCAGCCCATTGCCCGTGATCATCGCGACCACGGTGTCGCCGGAGGCGATCTGTCCGGTTGCGGCCAGTTTCTCCAGCACCGCGATCGTGGTGCCACCGGCGGGCTCCGTCAGCAGTCCCTCGGTGGAGGCCAGCAGGTCGATGCCGGCGAAGATCTCCGGGTCGCTCGCGAACCCGCCGGTTCCGCCGCGTTTGCGCACGGCGTCGATCACCAGGTAGCCATCGCCGGGCGCGCCGATCGCCAGCGAATGTGCGGCTGTCTCGGGCGTCACCGGATGGACCTCGGCCTCCTCGGCGATGATCGCCGAGGCGATCGGATTGCACCCGCTGGGCTGAGCGATGTGGATGCGCGTCGCGTCGGTCTCGGACAGCCCCATCAGCGCCAGCTCGCCGAGGCCCTTGTGGAGTCGGGACGAGAGCGTGCCGCCGGCGGCCGCCGTGATGATGTGCTCCGGCGCCTCCCAGCCGAGCTGCTCGACGATCTCGAAGGCTGCGGTCTTGGCGCCCTCGGCGTAGAACGGGCGCAGCGTGATGTTGGCGAAGTCCATCCCCGTCGCTTGCGCTATTTCGCGACAGCGGCGGTTGGCTTCGTCGTAGTTGCCCTCCACCTGGCAGACCTTCGCGCCGAGCGCCATGCACACGCGGGCCTTGGTGACCTCGAGAGCGTTGGGATAGAACACGTAGGCGTCCACGCCCGCCTTGGCTGCCAGCGAGGCGACGGCCGTGCCGACGTTACCGGTCGAGACGCAGCCGATCTCGGTCTTGCCGCGCTCCAGCAGCCGGGCGACCGACATCGAGACGACGCGGTCCTTGTAGGAGAGGCTCGGCCGGTTGCTCGAGTCGTCCTTCAGGTACAGGTTGTCGAGTCCCAGCTCCGCGCCAAGGCGGTCGGCGCGGATCAGCGGTGTGTAGCCGGAGAACTGCCCGACGCGCGCCTGCGCGGAGGCGTCGACGATCGGCAGGAGCTCCTCGAAGTGCCAGATGTTCTGCGGACGCTCGGAGCTCGGGAACTCCTTGAAGTGGCGGGCCGCGAGCTCGTAGTCGTAGACCACGTCAAGGCCCTTGCCGCAGTCCGGGCAGGCGAACACGGTGTCGGTCAGCTGATAGCGGTTATCGCAACGGTGGCAGACGAGGCCCGTGGCGCACGAACGCGTCCGCTTGCGGGCCTCCTGGCCGGGGGCGGCGCTGGATGGGCTGTTGGGCGCGGAGCTCATGCCGGTATAGGGGACGATACGCCGGGCCAAGGCGTTTGCGCGTCGCCGTCGTTGCCCAGTGCGATCCACAGCTCCTGCGCGAGGTGTGGCGCAAGCGGCTCGAGCAGCTGTGCGAGCACGCCCAGCGCGTCGAGCAGGGCCTCGTGATCTGCCGCGCTCAACTCTGTTTCGCGTGCGAGCACGCGCTTCTCGAAGTCGCGGATACGATCGAACAGGCGCATGACGTTGCGAACGGCGCTGTGCATCTCGAGGCCATCCATGTCCTCGGTGATCTTCTCCACCGCCTTCTCGCACCACTGCGCGAGTTTCGTGCGCAGATGCTCGGTCTTGTCTCTGAAGGAAGCCTCCTCGGCGTCCCCGATCGTCGTGGGCGGCGGTGTGGCGAGCATGCGCGCCTGCGAGAACTCCCACACCTGGGTGAGGAAGCGGTGGGCGCGCAGCACCGCCGAGTCGCTCCAGTTGAGCGTCTTCTGTGGGCGCGCGGCGTAGAGCACCGCGAGCCTGACGGTATCGGCGCCGTAGCGCTCGACGAGCGCGTCGGGGTCGACGACATTGCCCAGATGCTTACTCATCTTGCGTCCGTCGCTTATGACCATCTCGTGAAATAGGCAGCCCGCGAACGGCTCGCCGTCGGCGAGGAACTCGAGCGGTCCGATGTCGCGCAGCGCCTTCGTGACGATGCGCTGGTCGAAGACGAAGTTGCCGCTGTCCGAGCCGGCGACGACGCGCTCGCAGGGCAGCCAGGCGCGCAGGTCATCGAGCGCGAAGATCTCATCCAGGGGGCGCTCGCGCTCGGCGGGGGGAACGCAGACAGGCACCCACAGCCAGAGCGCGTCGAAGTGGCAGTCCAGCGTGTCGGTCTCGCGCCGGGCCGGGCCGCCGCAAGTGGGGCAGGTCGTGTTCACGAAGTCCGCGCGCTCGGCCAGCGGGTTGCCGGCGCCGGTGGGAACCAGATCGAGCGGCAGCACCACCGGCAGCTGCTCGAGCGGGACGGGCACGAGTCCCGCAGTCGCCTTCGCAGTAGACGATCGGGATCGGCGTGCCCCAGGAGCGCTGGCGCGAGATCGAGAAGTCCTCGGCCTTGTAACGCACGGCCGGGCGCGGCGCGGACGCTGTGCTTACAGGCGCTCCCGGTCCGGTCGCAGACGCTGTGCTTGCCGTCGCGACTGGTCCCGTCGTGGCGCTCTCCTCCGCGGTCGCTGCCGGCTTGCGATCGCCCGTCGTCGGGACCGGCGGCAAGTTCTGCAGGCGCTCGGCGATCGTCTCGTCGGTGCGGTCGAGCTCGGGCACGCCGAGCACGGCGGTCGCGCCGAAGCGTCCGTCGACGCCAGGTGAGATCAGTACCGGCAGCGAGCCGCCGCCTACGGGCGCGGGGAGCGTGCGTCCGGTGTCGATCAGCCCGATCGTGCCGGCGTCGCGCGAGCTGCGCTGCAGACCGCTGGAGCGCAGCTCCTCGAGTTGTGCGCGCACCTGCGGATCGTCGGCCCAGGCGTCGATCTCGGGGTGCTTGGGGGAGATCAGCACGAAGCGCGCCGCCGCCAACGCATCGGTGTGCGGCGTGAACACGCTCAGAGCGCTGCCGTCGGCGGCCTCCAGATCGACCTCGATGCCGTCGACCCGTCCGAGCACGAAGCGTTGGCTGGCGAGCGCGACCTCGTCCCAGCTCCCGTTCTCGGCCAGCCCGTCCAGCCGCCGGTCGTTCTCGGGGACGTGAGTGCTGATGCGCAGGTACCAGGTCGGGCGCTCGATCAGGCGTACGGGGTTGTGGCAGCGCCAGCAGTTGCCGTCCTCGACCTGGATCGTGGCGAGCGTCGTCTGGCAGGTGTCACACCAGTCCACGACGCCGGTGCCGCGGTAGACGAGACCGGCTTGCAGGAGGGTGACGAACAGCCATTGCGACCAGCGGTACATCTGCGCGTCGGAGCTCATGAAGGTGCGCTCCCAGTCGAAGGAGTAGCCCAGGCGCAGCAGCTGGCCCGTCATGTGCTCGGCGCAGCGCGCGACCCAGTCGCCGGGAGCCTCGCCGCGGTCGATCGCCCCCAGCTCGGCCGGCAGGCCGAAGGCGTCGAAGCCGAACGCGAACAGCACGTCCTCGCCGCGCGCGCGCTGAAAGCGCGCGTAGGCGTCTCCGATCGAGTAGGAACGGACGTGGCCGATGTGGATGTCGCCGGAGGTGAAGGGCGCCGAGGGCTTGATGTAGCGGCGCGGGCGATCGCGCTCGACGGAAGGTGTGGCAAAGGCGTCGCGCTCACGCCAGGCGGCCTGGCGACGGGCCTCGATCGCGTGCGGGTCATAGCGCGTGTGAGCCGAATCGCTCATCGCAAATCGAGCATATCCAAGCGCCCAAGCGTGGTTGTGAGCGTTGCTATGCTCGAAGCCACTTGGCCGCGCTCACCGACAACGGGCTTCCGCGACGCTCTACCGCCTCCCGCGGGCCCTCCGAACGCGAGACAGACCGTCCGCCCGGCGAGGCATATCGTCCGCCCGAACTGAAAGGATGCGGCGATGGAGATAGAGATCGGGCGCGGCAAGAAAGCCCGCCAGGCATACGGCTTCGACGACATCGCGATCGTGCCCTCGCGGCGCACGCGCGACCCCGACGACATCGACATCAGCTGGAAGCTCGGCCCTTACCAGTTCGAGCTGCCGATGCTCGCGTCGGCGATGGACGGGGTCGTCTCACCGGAGACGGCCGCGATCATCGGCGGTCTGGGCGGGCTGGCGGTGCTCAACCTCGAGGGCATCTTCACCCGCTACGAGGACGCCGACGAGCAGCTGGAGCGGATCGCGCAGCTGCCCAAGGAGGCGGCGACGCGGGAGATGCAGGAGATCTACTCAGAGCCTGTCAAGCCGGAGCTGATCGCCCAGCGGATCGCTGAGATCAAGGAGCGCAAAGTCGTCGTCGCCGCGTCGCTGACGCCTCAGCGGGTGCGCGACTACTACGAGCTGGCGTTGGAGGCCGGCTTGGACGTGCTCGTGATTCAGGGCACGGTCGTCTCGGGCGAACACGTCTCGACGGTCTCCGAGCCGCTGAACCTGAAGGAGTTCATTCCCTCAGCTCGACGTGCCGGTTGTCGTCGGCGGGTGCGCCTCCTACCACACGGGCCTGCACCTGATGCGCACTGGCGCCGCGGGGCGTGCTCGTGGGCGTCGGCCCGGGTGCGGCGTGCACGACGCAGGGGCGTGCTCGGCATCGGCGTGCCGCAGGCGACGGCAATTGCAGACGTGGCGCACGCGCGCTCGACGCACATGTTGGAGACGGGGGAGTACTGCCAGGTGATCGCCGACGGAGGGATGAGCAACGGCGGTGATGTCTCCAAGGCGATCGCTCTCGGGGCGGACGCGGTGATGATCGGATCTCCGCTCGCGCGCGCGTACGAGGCTCCGGGCCGCGGCTTTCACTGGGGGATGGCCACGTTCCATCCCAGCCTGCCGCGCGGTGCGCGCGTTGCGACCACGCAGAACGGCTCGCTCGAGGAGATCCTCGTGGGGCCCGCGCGCGAGAACGACGGCACGTTCAACCTCTTCGGCGGGCTGCGCACGTCGATGGCGACGTGCGGTCACAAGGATCTCGCCGAGTTCAACCGCGCGGAGGTGGTGATCGCGCCGGCACTGCAAACCGAGGGCAAGGCGCTGCAGCGCGACCAAGCAGTCGGTATGGGAGCAGTCAGCGGGAAGACAGCCGCGCTGGTCAATGGCTGACCTGGCTCGCCACGGCATCGGCCGAGGACAGCGAGCGGCCGAACGGGACGCCGGTGGCGACCGAAGAGATAGTCGTCCTTGACTATGGCGGGCAGTACTGCCAGCTGATCGCGCGCAGGATCCGCGACTGTGGGGTGTTCAGCGAGCTGTTGCCGCACAGCGTGCCGCTGGAGGAGGTGGCCAGGCGCAAACCCCGTGGGATCGTGCTCTCGGGTGGGCCGGCGTCGGTGTATGCGCCCGGCGCACCGAAGCTCGACCGGGGGCTGTTGGAGCTGGGGGTTCCGGTGATGGGCATTTGTTACGGGATGCAGCTGGTCGTGCACGAGCTCGGCGGACGGGTGGAGCAGGCGGAGGTGGGGGAGTTCGGGCGCTCGGACTTGACGGTCTCCGAGCCCGGACGGTTGCTCGCGGATCTGCCGCAGGAGCAGACGTGCTGGATGTCCCATCGCGACACGGTGTTCGAGCCCCCGCCCGGGTTCACGGCGCTGGCGTCCTCGAGCGCCTCGCCGGTGGCCGCGGTGGAGGACACGACCCGGGGGATTTACGGCATCCAGTTCCATCCCGAGGTCGTGCACACGCCCTACGGGCAGGAGATCTTGACGCGCTTCCTGACGGACATCGCGGGCTGCGAGCGGCAGTGGTCGGCGCGCTCGATCGTCGAAGATCAGATCGAGCGCATCAGGGTGCAGGTTGGGAAGGGCAAGGTCATCTGCGGGCTCTCGGGCGGCGTCGACTCCTCGGTGGCGGCGCTGCTCGTGCATCGGGCGGTCGGCGATCAGCTGACGTGTGTGTTCGTCGACCACGGGCTGATGCGCAAGGGCGAGGGCGAACAGGTGGTGAGCGCGTTCCGGGACACGTTCAAGGTGCCGCTGGTGGCGGTCGACGCGGAGGAGCGTTTCCTGCAGAAGCTGCGTGGCGTGACCGAGCCCGAGGCCAAGCGCAAGGCGATCGGCGCGGAGTTCATCAGGGTCTTCGAGGAGGAGGCAGGCAAGATCTCGGTGCAGGATGGGGGGGTGGGCGCCCGAGTATCTGGTGCAGGGGACGCTGTACTCGGACGTGATCGAGTCCGGCGGCGGCACGGGGGCGGCGACGATCAAGTCCCACCACAACGTCGGTGGCCTGCCGGACGATCTGAAGTTCGATCTGGTCGAGCCGTTGCGGGCGTTGTTCAAGGACGAGGTGAGGGCCGTGGGCGCCGAGCTGGGATTGCCCGAGCGGCTTGTGTGGCGCCAGCCCTTCCCGGGGCCGGGCCTGGCGATCAGGGTCGTTGGCGGCGAAGCGACGAAGGAGCGCCTGGACGTGCTGCGCGAGGCCGATCACATCCTGCAGGAGGAGATCCGTGGCGCGGGGCTGTATCGCGAGCTGTGGCAGTCCTTCTGCGTGCTGCCGGATGTGAGGACCGTGGGCGTGCAGGGGGATGAGCGCACGTACGGTTACGTGGTGGTGGTGCGCGCGGTGACGAGCGACGACGCGATGACGGCTGACTGGGCGCGGCTGCCCTATGAGCTTTTGGAGACGATCGCGTCGAGGATGATCAACGAGCTGCGCGAGGTCAACAGGGTGGTGCTCGACATCACGAGCAAAGCCGCCCGGAACCATCGAGTGGGAGTGACCAGGCCTAGTCTCGCCGCCCCCGACTGCGTCCTCCCTCACTCGCGTGCGAAGCACGCCACGTTCGGTGCGTCCTTGTCAGGAACGGCGATCCGTCGGCCTGGGGTGCATCGAATCGTCGTATTTTTGGGAGACCCGTGAGCTGATTTCCCCCTACGACGCTGTCGGCGCCGGTCACCGCAGCAGTCGGCGCCGCGAAAGCGATGGAAGTCGCCTATGATGTTGCGCTGCGCCGCGCGCTGACGTGCGGCCTTTTTCACGCGATGAGCACGATTTCCACCCCCACCACGAAGACCTATGTCGCCAAGCCCACCGATCGTGAGCGCAACTGGCTGATCGTCGACGCGAACGGCAAGACGCTCGGGCGCCTGGCGACGCAGATCGCCGATGTGCTGCGGGGCAAGCGCAAGCCCGAGTACACGCCCGCACATCGACACGGGCGACTTCGTCGTGGTGATCAACGCGGAGAAGGTGTCGGTGACCGGGAGCAAGCGCACGGACAAGCGCTACTACCGCCATTCCGGCTACCCGGGCGGACTGCGCTCGCGGACGTTCGAGGAGATGATCGCGCGTCGCCCCGAGGAGGTCATCAGGCTCGCCGTCAAAGGGATGATGCCCCGCAACCGGCTTGCGCGCAAGCAGCTCACGAAGCTGAAGATCTACGCGGGTCCCGAGCATCCGCACGACGCGCAGAAGCCACAACCACTCGAGATAGAGGCATAGACATCACCATGGCCGACGACGAGACGCCTGAGACCCCCGCCGAGGAGACGCCTGTCGAGCATGCTGTCCCGAGCGAGGACGCTGCCGAGATAGCGGATCCGCCGAGGACGCGCCGCTGGAGGCTTTCGAGGAGGCGCAGGAGCACCGTGGTGACAAGCCGGCCGCCGAGGCCGAGCCGTTCGACCCGATCGCGGGCAACGCCGTCCCGACCGACGATGCGAGGAGATAGCCGGATCCGCCGAGGACGCGCCGCTTGGAGGCCGCGCAGGAGGCGCAGGAGCGTGCCGAGGCCGAGGAGCTGGTGGAGGCCTACGAGGAGGTGGTCGCCGAGGAGGTCGCCGAGAAGATCGTCGAAGAGGTCATCGCTGAGGAGATTGCCGAGGAGATCGTGGAGGAGGCGGTCGCCGAGGAGATCGTCGCGGAGGTCATCGAGGAGGCAGTTGCGGAGGAGATTGCGCAGGAGGTCGTTGAGGCCGAGCTCGAGGCGGAGGCCGAGGAGGAGTCGGCGCCCCGCGAGAAGCCGGCCGTGCCTGGAGCGCATCTGGAAGTCGACATCGTGCCCGAGGGCGCCGACCCGCTGGGACGCGTTACAGAGCCCGCGGACCCGTACGCGAGCGTCGCGGAGGCCTACGAGCAGGACGCCGAGGCACGGCCGAGGGCGAGTCCCATGAGGACGAGGAGATCTCGCAGAGCCGATCTCGACCGCTGCGATCGATCTCGCCTCGGGCGCGCGATACCGCGCGACCGGCAAGCGCAAGACGGCGATCGCGCGTGTGACGCTGCGGCCGGGCACCGGCACCTATCTGGTCAACGGGCGCGTTCTGGAGGAGCATTTCCCGCGCATCACGCTGCAGCGCAACATCCGTCAGCCGCTTGAGACGGTCGGATATCAGGACCGGATGGACGTCGTCGCACGGCTGCACGGTGGCGGCATCTCCGCTCAGGCGGGAGCGCTGCGCCATGGTGTCTCGCGCGCGCTGCTCGAGGCCGACCCGAACCTGCGCGGCGAGCTCAAGCGCCGCGGGTTTCTGACGCGCGACTCGCGCGCGAAGGAGCGCAAGAAGGCCGGGCTGAAGAAGGCGCGCAAGCGGCCGCAGTTCTCCAAGCGCTAGTACGAACGTGGCCCAGAATGGCGGGGCGCGTCGGGTGGAGATGGCCATCTTGGCACCCGTAATCCGATGCCGCAAGCTGTTCGGGACAGACGGCGTTCGTGGCGTCGCCGGCGAGTTGTTGAGCGCGGAGCTCGCGCTCGGGCTCGCGCAGGCCGCGACCCGCCTGACCCGGGCTCGGCGGCCGCGGGTGCTGATCGTTCGCGACACCCGCGAGTCGGGCAAGATGCTGGAGGCGGCCGTCGCTGCGGGCGTGGCCGCGGCCGGCGGGAGAAGCGCTGCTCGGTGGCGTGCTGCCGACACCCGCCGCACCATTGCTGATCGCCCGCTACGGGTTCGACCTGGCGGCCGTGCTGTCCGCTTCGCACAATCCCTATCAGACAACGGGATCAAGTTCTTCGGCGGCGACGGATACAAGCTGAGCGACGGGACCGAGCTCGAGATCGAGCGCGAGTTGGAGCGCGCCGCCGGCGCAGAGCGCGACGAGCGCCCCCGGTGCGGCTGTAGCGGGGTCGCGCGGGCGGAGCACCGGGCTCGCCGCCCGGCGAATCGGGCGCATCCGCGGCTGCGCGGGGCCGACGAGGACTATCTGCGCGAGTTGCACACGCGCTTTGCCGAGCTTGGACCTTTCCGGCCTGGACGTGCTGCTCGACTGTGCCAACGGCGCCACCTACCGCGTTGCGCCCGAGATCTTCAGGCGCTTCGGGGCGAACGTGACCGCCTTGGCGGACGCGCCGGACGGGCGCAACATCAATGCCGACTGTGGCTCCACGCACGTCGAGCGACTGGCCGAGCGGGTCGTCGCGGGCGGGCACGCGCTCGGGTTCGCGTTCGACGGCGACGGCGATCGGGTGCTCGCGGTGGACGGCGCCGGTGCGATCGTCGACGGCGACGAGCTGATGGCGCTCGCGGCGCTGCATCTGCGCGAGGCCGGACGGCTGCGCGGCGGCGGGGTGGTCGTGACGGTGATGACCAACTATGGCTTTCATACGGCGATGGCGCAGGCCGGGATCGAGGTTGCGAGCGCCAAGGTGGGGGACAGGTATGTGCTGGAGGAACTGCTCGCACGCGGCTGGACGTTCGGCGGCGAGCAGTCCGGACATCTGATCGAGCTCGGCTTCAATCGCACGGGCGACGGCATCGCCGGCGCGCTGCTCACGCTCGAGGCGCTCGTCGGGGCGGACTTGCGCGAGCGTCACGCGATGGCCAAGCTGCCCCAGCGACTGGTGAACGTGCGGGTTCGCGACCGCGAGGCGCTGCACGGCTCGGAGGCGGTGAGCGGCCGCCGTCGAGGTCGAGGACGAGGCGCTCAGCGGGCGCGGGCGCGTGCTGGTGAGAGCGAGCGGGACCGAGCCGCTGGTGCGGGTGATGGTCGAGGCGCCGACCGACACGGAGGCCCAGGAGGTCTGCGACCGGTTGGTTGGACTCGTGCGACGCGAGCTTGCCTAAAGTGTCTATGCGTCCAGTTCGCCCGGACGCGTGCCGAAACCGCTGATATCTTCGAGCGATGTGTGGGATCGTCGGCTACGTCGGTAGACGCCCTGCCCGTGAGCTTGCTGCTCGGCGGGCTGAGGCGGCTGGAGTACCGCGGGTATGACTCGGCCGGGATCTCCACGATCGAGGATGGGCGCATCGAGTCCGTGCGCGCCGTCGGCAACCTCGGCGCGCTGCGGGTCAAGCTCGACGGCGAAGCCGCCGAGGCTCAGACGCAGGGCGGCGGTGGCCGCTCGCGGCGAAGCCGGCCACGACCGGCATCGGTCATACGCGCTGGGCGACACATGGACGGGTGAGCGAGGAGAACGCCCATCCTCACTACGACTCTGCAGGATCGCGTGCACGTGGTCGTGAACGGGATCGTCGAGAACTACATCGCGCTGAAGGAACGCCTCGCCGCGGAAGGGTGTGTGTTCACCTCCGAGACCGACGCCGAGACGATCGCGCACCTGATCGCATCCCACTACGACGGCGATCTGCCCGACGCTGTGCGCGCCGCCTACGCGCAGCTGCAAGGCCACTACGCGTTCGTGGCGATGAGCCTGGACGAGCCCGAGATGCTCGTCGGCGCGCGCCGTGAGTGCCCGCTGATCGTCGGTCGCGGCGAGGGCGAGCAGTTCGTCGCCTCGGCCGTGCCCGCGTTCCTGGCGCAGACCAGGCGGGTTCAGTTTCTGGACAACGACGAGATCGTCGTGCTGCGCCCCGAGGGCGTCACGATCACGACGCCCGCGGGCGAGGAGTTGGAGCGGGACGTGGAGACGGTCGACTGGGACGAGGACACCGCCGAGAAGGGCGGGTATGAGACGTTCATGCTCAAGGAGATCCACGAACAGGCCGACGCGGTCGCCGACACGATCTCCGACCGTACCGCCGCCGGGGACGGCGTCGATCTCGACGAGCAGGGCGCGTTGGACGAGGCGCTGCTCGCGAACGTGCGCCGGATCGTGGTCGTCGCCTGCGGCACCTCCTACCACGCCGGGTCTGATCGGTCGCTATGCGATCGAGGAGTGGGCGCGGCTGCCGGTCGAGATGGACGTCGCCTCGGAGTACCGCTACCGCAACCCGGTGCTCGGTCCGGGCGATCTCGTGATCGGGATCAGCCAGTCGGGCGAGACCGCCGACACGCTGGCGGCGATGCGGATGGCGCGCGCGGGCGGCGCGAAGGTGCTGGCGATCACGAACGTGATGGGTTCGCAGGCCACGCGCGACGCCGACGGCGTGCTGTTCACCCGCGCGGGCCTCGAGATCGGCGTGGCGGCGACGAAGACGTTCCTGTGCCAGGTCGCGGTCATGTACCTGCTCGGTCTGCGCCTGGCCCAGTTGCGCGGCACGCTCCCACCCGAGCGTGTCACCGAGTTGGTGTCCGAGCTCAAGCGCCTGCCGCACTGCATCTCCGAGCTGACGGGCGAGGTCGTCGCGGGCGCGGCCGACGGCGAGGGCGTCGAAGCGCAGGTCCGGGCGGTCGCCGACGCGCACTGGCGAGCGAGTTCTTCCTGTACATCGGCCGTCACGTCGGGCTGCCGGTGGCGCTGGAGGGAGCGCTGAAGCTGAAGGAGATCTCCTACATCGCCACCGACGCGTATGCCGCGGGCGAGATGAAGCACGGCCCGATCGCGCTGCTGGACGAGCAGACGCCGGTCGTGAGCGTCGCGACCGACTCGCCGGTGCTGGAGAAGATCGCCTCGAACATGCAGGAGGTGCGCGCCCGCGGCGCGCACGTGATCGCGATCGTGACGGCCGGCAACGAGCAGATCGCCCAGCACGCCGACTCGGTCATCTACGTACCGGCGGTCGACTGGATGTTGCAGCCGATCCTCGCGGTGATCCCGCTGCAGCTGCTCGCGTATGAGATCGCGCGCCGGCGCGGTCTGAACGTCGATCAGCCACGCAACCTCGCGAAGACCGTCACGGTCGAGTAGCGCATCGGCCCATTAGCATCGCTGTTCGTGGATTCGCTGCCCGACTGGCTGACCCCTCTGCCCGATGCCGAGCGCATGCGGGCGATCGACCGCTGGGCGATCGACGAGCGCGGGTGCCTTCGCTCGACCTGATGGAGCGAGCCGGCGCGGGCGTTGCTCGTACGGTCGAGCGGCTCGTTCCCGACGGGCCGGTGGCGGTGATGTGCGGCACGGGCAACAACGGCGGGCGACGGTCTTGTCGTCGCGCGCCTGCTGCGCGACGCGGGCCGCGAGGTGACGGTCGTGTGCGCCGGCGATCGCAGGCGAAGCTGAGCGGCGATGCGCGGCGAACCTCGAGCGCCTGCCGGGCGCGCGCCCGTGGAGCTCGCGCAGGGAACGGCATGCGCTCGCCGGGGCGAGCGTCGTCGTCGACGCGCTGCTCGGGACGGGCTTCGCCGGTGAGCCCCGCGGCGAGGTCGGTGAGGCGATCGCGGCGATCGAGGAATGCGCAGCGCCGGTTGTCAGCGTCGATGTGCCCTCCGGCGTGGATGCCTCCACGGGCGTCGTCATCGGCGTCGCGGTGCGCGCGACGACGACCGTGACATTCCACATCGGCCAAGCCCGGCCTGTGGATTCATCCAGGCAAGGCTCATTCGGGGGAGGTGGAGGTGCTCGACATCGGCATCCCACGCGGTGGCCCGCACGACGCCGACATCGGTCTGATCGAGCCTGCGGTCGTGGGTCTGCTCCCGCGCCGGACGGCCGTCTCCACCAAGTTCTCCTCCGGACATGTGCTCGTCGCGGGCGGTTCGCGCGGGCTCACGGGCGCGCCGCGCATGGCGGCGCTCGGCGCGATGCGCGCGGGCGCCGGTTATGTCACCGCGTGCATCCCGGCCTCGCAGCAGGCGATCGTCGCGAGCGGCGGTCCACCGGAGCTGATGACTCGCGGTCTGCCCGACTCCGATGGGGCCTTGACGCCCGCGGGTGTCGAAGTCGTGCTCGAGGCGGCGCGACATGGCGAGGGTCGCTCGCGCTCGGGCCCCGGGCTCGGGCGCGGCGATCACGCGGTCGCGTTTGCCCGCGCGCTCGCACGCCGCGCCGAGGTCCCGCTGGTGCTCGACGCCGACGGTCTGAACGCGCACGCGGGCAACTCCGGCGCGCATGGCGGCGGGCACCTCGACGATCTCGCCCAGCGCGCCGCCGCGACCGTGCTAACTCCTCACCCGGGCGAGCTCGCGCGGCTGCTCGACACCGACACTGCGCAGATCGCGCGCGAACGTCTGGCCCATGCACGGCAGGCGGCGAGGCGCGCCGGCGCGGTGGTCGTGCTCAAGGGCGACGACACGCTCGTCGCCGATCCCTCCGGTCTGGTCGCGGTCAGTCCCGGCGGAAGTCCCGCGCTGGCGACCGCCGGCAGCGGCGATGTGCTCTGCGGTGTGATCGCCGCGCTGCTCTCCCAGGGTCTGCCGCCTTTCACCGCCGCTGCGGCCGGGGTGCTGCTGCACGTGCAGGCTGGGCGTCTGGCGGCGCGCGCGCAGGGTGCGGCCGAGGGCGTGATCGCAAGCGACGTGATCGCGGCGTTGCCTAAGGCGCGAGAGGTTCCCGGATGAGCATCGCGCGCGCCACGGCGAGGGTCGATCTGGATGCGATCGCCGGCAATTGCGGGCGCCTGCTCGAGGCGCTCGACGGCTCGCTGCTGTGCGCGGTCGTCAAGGCAGACGGCTACGGCCACGGCGCCGTGCAGTGCGCCGGCGCGGCCTTGCGTGCCGGCGCGAGCTGGGTTGCGGTGGCCACAGTCGAGGAGGCAGCCGAGCTGCGCGAAGCCGGAATCGAAGCGCCGGTGCTGATCATGGGGGCGCTCGCAGACCGCGCGGAGATCGTTCGGGCGCTCGAGCTGCGCGCGGACATTGTGGTGTGGCGCGAGGGCGCGGTCGCACTCGCCTCCGAGGCCGCGGCGCTCGTCTCGAGTACGGCGCGGGTTCACGTCAAGCTCGACACGGGCATGGGCCGTCTCGGTACGCGCGAGCGCAAGCGAGGCATCCCAGGTCGTGGCGGCGGTCGAGGCCGCGCCGGGAGTGCAGTTGGCGGGGGTGATGACCCATTTCGCCACCGCCGACGTGCCCGCCGACGAGGGCTTCTTCGAGCGGCAGCTCGCGGTGTTTGCAGAGTGGTCGCAGGCGGTGCGCGCCGAACATCCCGAGGTTCTCGTTCATGCCGCCAACAGCGCCGCGGTGTTGCGCGAGCCCCGCTCCCACTTCGACATGGCTCGTTGCGGAGTTGCTGTCTATGGGCTCGATCCGTTCAACCTAGATCCGTTCGCGCACGATCTCAGCCCGGCGCTCGCGCTCAGCTCGTATGTCGCCGAGGTCAAGCTCTGTCGCGCCGATGAGAGCACCGGCTATGGCCGGCGGTTCGTGGCCGGCCAGGACACCTATCTCGGCGTGCTGCCGATCGGTTACGGCGATGGTCTCAGACGCGCTCTGTCCGGAGCCGCGGACGTGCTCATCGCCGGCTCGCGCCTGCCGCTGGTGGGGACGATCAGCATGGACAACGTCGCCGTCGATCTTGGTCCCGACCCTGCGGCGATGGAGCTGTGCGGCGCCGAGGCGGTGCTGATCGGCGCGAGCGGTCCCGAGCGGATCCTGGCCGAGGAGCTCGCGGAGCGCATGGGCACGATCAACTACGAGATTACCTGCGGGCTCTCGGCACGAGTCCAGCGCTCCTACGCACCCTCGCGTGTGCCGTCGCCGTGAGCGAGGTGCGCTCCGCGGAGGCGTTGAGTGCGGTTTGTTCGGCGCTGAGCGGCGCCGAGGCATGGCTGGTGGGAGGCGCTCCGCGCGATCGTGCGCTCGGTCGCGAGACCTTCGACCTGGACATCGTCGTCGCCGGATCGCCGCAGACGGCGGCTCGCGAGATCGCCCAGGCCGCGGGCGGGGCGGCCTGCTTCGAGCTCTCCGAGGAGTTCTGCGGATGGCGGGTGATCGCGCGCGATCGCTCCTGGCAGGTGGATGTGCAGCCATTGCGCGGCGGCTCGCTGCAGGCGGATCTACGGCTGCGCGATTTCACCGTCAACGCGATCGCCGAGCCGATCGCCGGCGGCGAGCCGATCTAGATCCCCTCGGTGGACTTGGAGATCTGGCGGCGCGCCGTCTGCGCATGGCCTCCCAACGGACGTTCGCCGACGATCCTCTGCGCGTCCTGCGCCTCGCCCGTCTGGCGCTCGAGCTCGACCTGGAGATCGAGGCGCGACACCGCGCACGCCGCCGCCGCCGCGGCGGCGCAGCTGCGCGAGGTGTCGGGCGAGCGCGTGTTCATGGAGCTACGCCGCATCATCGCCTCGCCCCGCGCGCTGGAGGGCCTGCAGTTGATGGACTCGCTCGGGATCACCGCGGCGGTGCTGGGAGAGCTGGAGGCGCTGCGCGGGGTGCAGCAGAGCCGCTACCACCACCGCGACGTGCACGGGCACACGCTCGAGGCGCTCTCGCGCACGATCGCCCTGCAGGCGGACCCGGGGGAGGTTCTGGGCGTCGCCGAGCTGGCGGATCCGGTGGCGAGCCTGCTGGGCGAGCCGCTGGCCGACGAGCTGACGCGCGGCGATGCGCTGCGCTGGGGAGCCCTGCTGCATGACGCGGCCAAGCCCCTCACCAGCGCGGTGCGCGCCGACGGGCGCGTCACGTTCTTCGACCATGACGCGCGGGGGGCGGAGCTTGCGCGCTGCGCTGCTGGAGCGTCTGCGTGCGAGCGAGCGCCTGCGCGCACACGTTGCTGCGCTCGTGCGCCACCATCTGCGGCTCGGGTTCCTCGTGCACCGTCCGCAGCCGCTCGAGCGACGCACGGTCTTCGACTACCTGCAGCGCACCTCGCCGGTCGAGGTCGACGTGACGCTGCTTTCGGTGGCCGATCGTCTTGCCACTCGCGGAGATCGCGCCGCCGAGTCGATCGACGCGCACATGCGCCTCGCCCGCCCGATGCTCGTTGACGCGCTGCGCTGGCGTGCGGATGGGCCACCGGCGCCGCTGTGGCGCGGGGATGAGCTGGCGAGTGCGCTGGAGATTCCCGCGGGCCCGCGCCTGGGCGAGATCCTGCGCGAGCTGAGCGCCGCCCAGTATGCCGGCGAGGTCTCGCACCCGGGAAGCAGGCCCTCGCGCGCGCACGCCGGCTGGTTCAGGACGGGAACGTCTAGGCTTCGCAAGCGATGGCAGATCCCGACTGCATCTTCTGCAAGATCCTCGCCGGCGAGATGCCCGCGACGATCGTCGACGAAGACGAGCGCACGATCGCCTTCATGGACATCAACCCCGCAACGCGCGGGCATGCGCTGGTGATCCCGCGCGCGCACAGCGCCGACCTGCTGTCGGTCGATCCCGACGACCTGGCGGCCGTGGCGCTGGCGTCCCAGCGCCTCGCAAGACGGATGCGCGAGCGCCTGGCGACCGATGGCGTGAACCTCGTCAACTCCTGCGGCGCGGTCGCCTGGCAGACCGTCTTTCATTTCCACGTCCACGTCATCCCGCGCTATGCCGACGACCCGCTGCGCCTACCGTGGGTGCCCGCTCCCGGCGATCCACAAGAGATCGCGAGCGCGGCGCAGGAACTGGGTGACCCGCAGCGAATCTAAAGCGACCGCACCCTTTTCGAGGCGGGCGTGTTCATGACGCATATGCGACGCAAATTCACGGCAATCCTGGGGGGAACTGTGCTGGCTCTGCTGGCACTCCCCGCCATCGCACCCGCGACCCTCAGCGAAGTCGGCATCATCGGTGCGACGACGCCCGAAACGGTCCCCAGCTGTCCTGCGACCCCGTGCTTGGCCGTTAGCCGTACGACCGGCTTCCAGGTCAAGGTCGGCTCGGCGACGAACATCCTGTCAGCGCCGCGCTCGGGCACGATCGTCGCATGGACGATCTCCCTCGGCAAGCCCAACGCCACGCAGATCAAGTTCTTCAACACCAACGAGGGTGGGCCCTCTGTGGCCGGCATCGCGATATTGCGCCCGCAGAAGAAGCCGAACCTCACGTACAAGCTGATCTCGCAGAGCCCGCTGGTGAAACTCGAACCGTACTTCGGCAAGACCGCGCAGTTCCCGCTGGAAACCACGCTTCAGGTCAAGAAGGGCGACGTGATCGCCCTCACCGTGCCCTCATGGGCCCCGGCATTGGCGCTGGGCTTCGCGAACACGACCTCGTGGCGAGCATCTCGCCCCAAAACGAGCTGCGCCAGCACCTCCACGCAGACGACCCAGACGACGGTCGGTACGAACGTCCAGTACGCCTGCCTCTACCGCACCGCGCGCCTGACTTACAGCGCGACTTTGATCTCCACGCCGTAGCGCGTAGCGAGGAGGTCTAGGGGGCGCCCGTACCGCCCGCTTCGCCCCCGCCTTTGCTTTCGGTTTTGGGCGTTTCTTCTTTGGTCGCCGCCCGCGGAGGTGCCGCCGGCCGCTTCGCTGTTCCGGTTCGGAGCTGCTGCCGCCTGTGGATTCGGAGCCCGATTCGCTTTCGGAGGAGCTCGATTCGCTTTCGCTGCCGGTTTTAGTTTTCGTTTTGGCGGTGGTCGACGTGGAGGTGATCTGCGCCGCTTCTTTTTCGCCGCTCGTGTTCGTCGGCGGAGTGATTTCGGGGGTGCTCTTGGGCGTGGCGTCTGAGACGTTGCTCGAACCGCCGCACGCACCCAGCCCGACGCCGCAGCCGAGCACGAGAACGACCGTGGCCGTCGCTGTCAGAACGCGACGTCGGCGCGGGTCGGGAGAATCGATGGGGGAGGGGTTGTGGTGGTCTGCGCGCACGCGCTCACCCGGCCGCGGGCGCTCCGAGCGGACCCATGCGCCGTCCGCAGGTCGGGCAGTCGTTGAGGTCCTTCTGCGCGAGCTGCGTGCACCACGGGCAGAACCGCAGGTTCTCGACGGCCCATGGCAGCTTCGAGTCCGAGGGCGCGAGTGGCAGCAGCTTGCCGACGATCTCGAGCTCCTCGCCGGTGTCGCGGTCGCGGTAGATCTCCTCGGGCTGGGCCTCGATCAGGATCTCGCGTCCGCTCGCGGGGTTGCGCAGGCGGTAGCGCTGTTCTGTGCTCATGTGCGGCACTTTATCGGAGCCACTGGACGCGGGCGCCATGACGGTAGGCTCGCGGACGATCATGCGCATCCTCATCTTCCACGGCTACCTGCTGGGTGGGACCGGATCGAATGTCTACAACGCGCGTCTCACGGTCGCGCTGGTGGCGCTTGGGCACGAGGTGCATCTGCTCTGTCAGGATCGCCATGCGGACGAGCAGCCGTTCGTGGATGCTGTCGGTGACTGGGACGGCGGCGAGCTGCGGGTGCGCGGGATCGCGCGCGAGGCGGTCTCCGGCGTTGGGCGCGAGGTGGTGTCTGGCGAGATGGTCGTTGGTACCGAGGGCGAGGGGATCTCGGGCGCCGGGCATGAGGCGGCGCGCTGCACCGTCTACCGGCCGAACATCGGCTCGCTGTTGCCGGTGTACGTTGCGGATCGCTACGAGGGCATGCAGGCACGCACGTTCGCCGAGTGCTCCGATGCCGAGGTCGCCTCCTACATCGAGGCCAACGTCGCGGCCGTGCGCGAGGTCTGCGCGCGCGTACGCCCCGATCTGGCGCTCGCCAACCATCTCGTGATGGGCCCCGTGATCCTCGCCCGGGCGCTGGCGGGCGAGGTCCCGTATGCCGTGAAGGTGCATGGCAGCGCGCTCGAGTACACGGTCAAGCCGCACCGCGAGCGGTTTTTGGAGCTTGCCCGCGAGGGGTTGGCCGGTGCGCGCGCGGTGCTCGTCGGCTCCCATCACACCGCTGCGAGTCTGTGGGCGACGATCAACGATCCCATGCTCAGAGAACGCACACGGCTCGGCCCGCCGGGCGTGGACGTGGCGCGGTTTCTGCCTCGCGATCCGCAGCATGCCGCGGAGGGACTGCGAGCGCTGACGGCGCGTCTGCGCTCGAGCTCCTCAACAGATGTCGAGCAGGAGCCCGTCGCCAGCGCGTTCACTCGCGACGAGCACGCCGCCGCTGGGGCGCTCGAGCGTCTTGACCCCGACCGCGAGCGACCAGTGATCTTCGTCGGCAAGCTGATCGTCAACAAGGGTGTAGACCTGCTGCTCGCGTCCTGGCCGCTGGTGCTTCAGGGCGTGTCGAACGCCACGCTCGTAGTCGTCGGGTTCGGCGCCGATCGGACGCTGCTGGAGCGGTTGCTGGGTGCTTTTGCGCAGGGAGATCTGGAGGCTGCGGAAGCGATCGCGCTGCCTCATCTGCTGGCGTTCCTGCAAGGCATGGACTACGAGGCGCGCGCTCACTACGTAGAGGCTGCACGGGCGCTGTCCGAGCGCGTGGTGTTCACCGGTCGGCTCGATCACGGCGAGCTCGTCGATCTGCTGCCGGCGTGCGAGGCGATGGTCGTCCCGAGCACGTTCCCCGAGGCGTTCGGCATGGTGGCTGCCGAGGCGGCCGCATGTGGTGTCCTACCGATCAGCGCCGCCCACAGCGGTCTGGCCGAGGTCTCGCGCGCACTCGCCAACTCGGTGCCGCTAGAGGCGGGCCCGCTGCTCTCCTTCCCGGTCGACGACGACGCTGTGCCCGCACTGGCCGCGCGCGTGGTGGCTTGGTTGCGGATCGACCCGTTCGTGCGCGAGCAGACGCGCGCAGGTCTCGTGAGCACTGTGCGCGAGCGCTGGTCGTGGGAGGGAGTCGCCCGCGGGGTGATCGCCGCGGCGCACGGCGAGCTCGACGGCCTGTCAGAGCCCTGATGGCCGAAGGTTCGGATAGAGTTCCCGCGCTCATGCTTGGGGTCGCAGCCACGAGGGATACGCAGGGTCAACGGCCGGCACGCCTGCGCGGCGCTGCCCGCATGGCCGGCGCCTGCTGTGCGCTGCTCGCGCTGGTCCTCGCCGCTGCCGGCTGCTCGGCCAAGCAGGGCCAGAACGCCGATGTGATCGTGGGCAAGCAGCAGTTCGTCGCCAAGTGCGGCTCCTGCCACACGCTTGCGCGGGCCGGCACCAAAGGCACCGTCGGCCCCGACCTCGACGAAGCGTTCCGCGCGTCCATCGAAGAAGCCCACGCGCGCTCGACGATCCAGGGCGTGGTCGAATACCAGATCCGCGAGCCCAACCCGTTCGGCGCGATGCCCAAGGACATCGTCAACGGTCAGACCGTCACCGACATCGCCGCCTACGTCGCCGGCGCCGCCGCCAACCCCGGCAAAGACACCGGTCTGCTCGCGAGCGCCGTCAAAGCGCCCGGCAGCGGCAAGCCCGCCGAAGAGAAGGCCGGCAAGCTGCAGATCCCCGCCAACCCCGAAGGCCAGCTCGCCTACGCCACCAACAAGGCAACCGCCACGGCAGGTGCGGTCACGGTCGAAATGCCGAACATGTCCGGCGTCTCCCACAACATCGCGATCGAAGCCGGCGCCGGTGGCGCGAGCGGCAAAGGCGCCCCGATCGGCGCAAGCAGCTTCGTCACCAAGGGCGCCGCCTCCGTCACGGTCACCCTCAAACCCGGCGCTTACACCTTCTTCTGCCAGGCTCCCGGCCACCGCCAGGCCGGGATGTACGGGACGCTCACCGTCAAGTAGAGGTACACACTCATGTCGCTCCCCGCCGAGGGCTATCAGCTCAAGGGCATCTCCCCCAAGGCATACGAGCATCCGGCGGACCGGGCGGCGACGGCGGCGCTGAAGGCGGTACCTCACCTGGACACGGTCGTGCGCAAGCTGATCGAGCTGGGCTACGAGCGGGCGTTGCGGCGCGGCGTGCTCGGTTCGGCGGTGCGCCTGGGTGAGGATCAGCTGGGAGCCGTCTGGAGGGCGCACAGTGTCGCCTATGCAACGCTCGACCTGAAGCCGACGCCGGATTTGTATCTGACGCAGTATCCGATCGCCAATGCGCTCACGATCGGGGCGGGACGGCCGCTCGTGGTGGTCAACTCCGAGCTTGTGCGGTTGCTGGACTCAGAGCAGTTGCGCGTGGTGTTCGCGCACGAGGCGGGGCACGTGCTATCCGATCACGTGCTGTATCGCACGGCGCTCGTGATCCTGCTGCGGCTGTCGACGCTGCCGGGCGTGCCGCTGCCGTTGTTTCCATTGAAGGCCGCGCTGATGGAGTGGTCTCGGGCGTCTGAGTTGACCTGCGACCGTGCGGCGGCGCTCGTCACTCGCGACCCGCTGGCGGTCTGTCGCACGCTGATGGTCATCGCCGCCGGCGCCGAGGCGGCGGAGCTAGACCTCGACGTGTTCATGCGTCAGGGGCATGACTACCGCGAGAAGGCCTCGCCGTTCGACCGCTTTTCGCGGCTGATGGTCGACCTGAACCTGACCCACCCGATGTCGGTGCAGCGCGTGCACGAGCTGATGGAGTGGGTGCAGGCTGGGGACTACGACCGCATCGTCGCCGGCTCCTACATCTCGCGCGGGGAGCCGCAGCGACCGCGTGAGGAGGCCGGCGACGCCGTCGCCCACTACGCCGAACGCTTCCGTGACACGTTCAAAGACCTCGGCGAATCGGTCGGCGACGCCGGTCAGCAGCTCTCTGACTGGCTACGCAAGACGCGCGACGGCGTTCAGTCGTAGCGGTGCGTCGCTGATTCGCCGATCAGGATGGCGGGGGATCGCCGTCCAAGAGATTGATTGTGAGGCTCGTGTGGGTTCTCGCTGCGGCGGCGAGTCCGCCGTCCTTGGTTGCGAGCGGCTCATTCAGCTGCTCGGCCAACGCGACAAACAACGCATCGGCGGCGGTGAGGTTGTCCCGCAGTTCCCACGCTCGCCAGCGCAGAGGCAGACAGGGGAAAAGCGCGACCGACAGATCGGATAGATCCTCCAGGGCGCCGAAGGCTCGCTCGGTTGATAAGGAGCCGCGCAGCGTCTTGCGTCGCAGGGCCGCGAGCACCTCGAACACGATCACGTCCGGCGCCGCCACCTCGCCCTCGCTCGCCAGGATGTCGGTGACCTGCTCAGCCACGCCGACGCCGGTCAGGTAGTCGACCGCGGCAGAGGTGTCGAGTACGGTCACTCGCCCCGGTCGCGTATCTCGCGGACGACAACCTCGCTTGGTTCGGCGCCCTCGACGGCGCCGCGAGCCGCGATACGGGCTGAGAGCTCCTCGGGCGTAGGGCGGGATGCCGCGCGCGCCAGCACGCCGCGGGCGTACTCCGATAGTGACACTCCGGCCAGGGCCGCCCGCGCCTTCAGAGTGTGGTGCACGTCCTCCGGCACCTCACGGATTTGAACAAGCACTCCCATACGAAACCGATGATATCATGCGTTACTCATCACTGTCGATGGTGAAGCTCAGAACACAGCCCGAGCGATCAGCACGACGGCGATCAGCACGACGAACACGGCGACCACGTAGAGCAGGACACGGAACGCCTCCTCCTCGCTGCGCAGCGGGTTAAGCACGATCGTCGCCTCCTTGGTGGCCCAGATTGAACGGATCCCAACACCGCGCTCTCTGACGTTCGTGGGTCAAGCAGGCCAAGGACAATGTACGCGAGCGACTGAGGACGCAGGCCTGCGCCGTGCCCACGGCCGTCAGAGGATGTAGACGGTGAAGTAGACGACTATCCACATGATGTCGACGAAGTGCCAGTAGATGCCGGGCACCTCAACGCCGCGGTGGGACTCGGGGGAGTAGTGGCCGCGGAAGGAGCGGATTGTGACGAACAGGAGCAGGCACAGGCCGATGAAGACGTGCGCGCCGTGCAGGCCGGTGAGCGAGTAGAAGATCGTCTGCTGCGCGGCGTCCTGGGGGGCGAAGCCGATGTTCGCGTACTCGTTGATCTGGATGAACAGGAAGGTGCAGCCGAGCAGGAAGGTCGTGAGGATGCCGGCCTTCAGACCCCAGCGGTTGCCGTTCTTGATCGCGCGCTCGGCCCAGTGCAGGGTCAGCGAGGAGGAGACGAGGATCGCGGTGTTCACGCCCGCGACCTGCACCGGCAGGTGCGTGCCGACGGCGGGCCAGGGGTCGCCCTGGGCGACGCGGATGAAGAAGTAGGCGGTGAAGAAGGCCCCGAAGACCATCACCTCGGAGATGATGAAAAGCAGCATTCCGAGCATCTGCGGGTCCACGCGCGAACTGCGGTTCGCGGGCGGGGGACCGTGGTGGTCGCCGTGGTCGCCGTGCGCGACCGCGTGGGCTGAGATGCTGGCTGCCTCCATCGTTGCGCCCCTTGGGTCCTAAGCCGCCGCGGTGGGGGTCGCAGGGGCGCTGGTGTCGTCCACGTCGACGACGACGTGCTCGACCTTCGCGGAGGTCGCGTGCTGCACGCGACCGATCAAATTCGAGCGCATCCAGCCCGAGCGCTGGTTGGGGAGCGTGGAGATGACCACGTCATCGACCCTGAACAGCTCGAGCGCGTTCACCGCGGCCGTGTAGGGGTCGGGGTCGCCGGTCATGCCCGAGGCGAGCAGGCCGGCGCCCTGCAGCTTGTCGAGCATCGCGGCCAGACGCGCGCGCGCCTCGCGCGGCGCGTCGCCGCTGCCGTCCTGCAGCGGCACTACGGCGATGAACAGTCGTGTGCGCTCGTCCTGTGCGGCCTTCTCGCGCAGGCGCTCGATCAGCTCCTCACCGCTGGAGGTCTTCGAGGCGATCACGAGCGTCACGCCGAAGGGCAGGCCTTCGCGGTCGAGATCGGTGACGACGTGCTCGACCGGCAGGCCCGAGGCGTTGTGGATGCGTTCGATCAGGTCTCGCCGCAGCCATCCGGACTGGGTCGCGGGATGGGTCGAGACGATCACCTCGTCGGGGCGGCGTATCGCGATCGCGTCCATCGTCGCCAGGAACGGGTCGGGGTCGCCGACTTCGCCGCTGGCGTGCATCCCCTCCTGAGCCGCGCGGGTCAACGCCAGGTCGACCCTGATCTGCGCCGATTCGCGGACCGCCTCGTCGTAGATCACGAGGCCCGCCGTGGGCTTGGTCTGGGGGACCACCAGCCGGAAGCTCACGTCCTGCACGGCCTGCGCGCGCGAGCGCGCCAAATCGAGCAGCTTCTCGCCGCCGAGCGTGCGGTTGGCCACGACCAGGATCTCCGTCATCGCGCCGGCCCGCCTTTCATCGCATATCTCGTTCGGGTGTTCATGTCACTCGCTCGGCGCCAGGTGCACGCCCGGCGGGGCTCCGCTCGCCGTTGCAGCCGCCGCGCCGACCGTCGCGGGCGTCGGGCCGCCGAGGATCGCGTGCACCGCGCCCGGCACGCCGTACTCGTATGGGCCGCCGACGACCGTGGGCACGCGGTCGAAGTTGAACACCGGCGGGGGGAGGAGACCTGCCACTCGATCGTCATGCCCCGCCAGGGGTTGGCCACCGCGCGCGGGCCGCCGCGCCAGCTGGTGACCATGTTGTAGAGGAAGATCAGCGTGCTCAGTCCCAGCAGCCAGCTGCAGATCGAGATGAACAGGTTCAGGTCGGCGTACTGGGTGGAGTAGGTGGCCACGCGTCGGGGCATGCCGTCGAGGCCGAGGATGTGCATCGGCGCGAACGTAAGGTTGAAGAACACGAACGTGCTCCAGAAGTGCCACTTGCCCAGCCGCTCGTCGTACATTCGCCCGGTCATCTTCGGGAACCAGTAGTAGATGCCCGCGAAGATCGTCATCAGCGAGCCGCCGAACAGCACGTAGTGGATGTGCGCGACGATGAAGTAGCTCGCGCTGACGTGGATGTCGAAGGGGATCATCGCGAGCATCACGCCGCTGATGCCCCCGAGCGTGAACGTCGTGAGGAAGCCGAGCGCGAACAGCATCGACGTGTCCAGGTGCAGCACCCCGCGCCACAGCGTGGCCAGCCACGAGAAGATCTTGATGCCCGTCGGCACGGCGATGATCGCGGTCGTGATCGCCATCGGGATCCTGATCCAGGCGGCCATCCCCGAGGTGAACATGTGGTGCGCCCACACGGTGAACCCGAGCACGACGATCGCCAGCAGCGAGAAGGCCATCATGCGGTAGCCGAAGATCGGCTTGCGCGACTTCACGGCGATGACTTCGCTGACGATCCCGAACCCGGGCAGCATCATGATGTAGACGGCAGGGTGCGAGTAGAACCAGAAGACGTGCTGATACATCAGCACGTCTCCGCCCGCGCCCGCGTTGAAGAAGTTGAAGCCCAGCGAGCGGTCGAGCAGGATGAAGAACTGCGAGGCCGCGATGAACGGCGTGGCGATCACGACCAGCAGCGAGGTGGCGAAGTTCGCCCACACGAGCAGCGGCATCCGGAAGAAGCTCATCCCCGGCGCACGCATCGTGATGATCGTGACCAGGAAGTTCAGCGCGGTCATGATCGATGAGGCGCCCGCGAACTGCACGCCGAGCGAGAAGAACACCTGCCCGACCGGCATGTCGGTAGAGAGCGGAGTGTACGCCGTCCAGCCGTCCGCGAAGGCGCCGCCGGGCGCGAGGAAGCTCAGCAGCATCATCGCCCCGCCCACCGGCAGCAGCCAGTAGGAGAGCGCGTTCAGGCGCGGGAAGGCCATGTCGGGCGCGCCGATCATCAGCGGGATCACGAAGTTCGCGAAGCCCGCGAACACGGGGATGATGAAGAAGAAGATCAGGATCGACGCGTGCACGCTGAAGAGGCCGTTGTAGGTGTTAGCGTCGACGAACTGCGCTCCCGGCTGGGCGAGCTCGATGCGCATCAGCATCGCCACGAGGCCGCCCACGAGCAGGAAGAAGAACGAGGTGACCGTGTACTGCACGCCGATCACCTTGTGGTCGGTGTTGATGCGGAAGTAGTCCCTCCACGTGTACGCGCCGTGGCTGGAGTGGTCCTCCGGGCGCGTCGGGCGGCCCGCGGCCCAGTAGAACCAGTAGTCGAAGCCGCCGATTCCCACCAGGAACATCAGTCCGGCGGAGATCAGCGAGACCGTCAGGATTGCTTCGCCGTCGATGAAGTGGTGGTAGGTGGCATGCCCATAGGACATGCGCACGACCCAGGTCAACCCGAACGCGAACGCCACGCCCAGCAACATCATCCAGGCGGCGCGATAGAACCCGGGCGCGCGCAGTTTCGCGCCGAGGCCCATGCGCTGCGGAGGTTCGCCGAAAGGCGAGCCGCTCGCGCCGGGACGAACGGGACCGGGCGATTGGACCGTGCTCGCCATCAGCGTGCTCCCTCGGTGTGTTGGTTGCCCATGCTCGCCGCGCATTATCCCGCACCCGCCCCCGCGACGGTAGCGGGCGCCGGTGCGCTCGTCGGAGCCGCGGTGGACGCCGTTGCGACGGTCGAGCCCGAGCGCTCCTGCGCGGCCAGCCACGCGCGGAAGCGGGCCGGCGGGACGACGTGCACGGCCGAGCGCATCAGCGAGTGCCCGGAGCCGCACAGCAGGTTGCACACCACCGGGTAGGTGCCCAGGCGGTCGGGCGTTGCGCGGTAGTGGGTCGTGATGCCGGGCACAACGTCCTCCTGCAGGCGGAAGGCCGGGATCCAGAACGCGTGGATGACGTCCTTGGAGCGCATGTTGAAGTAGACCGTGTAGCCCTCGGGCAGATACAGCTGATAGCTCTTGACGGGCTTGCCGCCGGTGACCGACGAGGGGTATTCGTAGTCCCAGAAGAACTGCTGTCCGGTCACCCCGATCTGCACTTCAGGAACGCCCGCGGGCTTCTTCTCGTTGTTGTGCAGCACCACGAACGAGTACGCGACCATGCCCATCAGCAGCGCCGCGGGGATCGCCGTCCAGAAGACCTCCAGGCGCGTGTTGCCGTGGATCGGCGGACCGTCCTTGAGCTCCTCGCCCGGGCGCATGTGGAACTGCCACACCGAGAACAGGATCACGCGTGACGACGAGCACGAAGATCGGGATCGAGGCGATCACCAGCACGTGGTAGAGCGTGTCCGTTTCCTTGGCCTGGGTGCTGGCCTGAACCGGGAACCAGTGGATCTGATAGCTCAGCACGATGCCGATCGCGATCGCGATCAGCGCCCGCGATCGCGGCGGTGGCGATCGCGCGGCGGCTAGGCATGCCGAACGTCCTCGCGCGCGGTGAGCTCGCCGCTGGAACGCCCGCGCGGCCCGACGATCCGAAGCAATGGTTGCTGCGTTCCCCTCCATCACGAGGCGTGATCCTAGTGGTTCGCGCCGATGCGATGTTGGGCGGTCTGCTGCGCGTGCGCGAACGGGCGGTGGAGGGTCTTGACCAGGGACGTTCGCCGTACTACATTGAGGCAATCGTTGCATGCTGTGCGGTGAGTGTTTTGTCCGAGATGCGAGCGGGAAGGAGTCGGGGCATGAAGGTACGCGAGGGAATGAGCCCGACGGTCCTGACGGTAGGGCCCGGACACACGCTGCGCGCCGTCGCGCGGCTGATGTCCGAGCGCGCGGTCGGCGCGGCCGTGGTGATCGACCCGGACGGGCCCGGCCCGGGGATCATCACCGAGCGCGACATCCTGCTCTCGCTCGGCTCAGGCCAGGACCCGGACGGCGAGACGGTCAGCGAGCACCTCACGCGCGACGTGGTCTTCGCCGCGCCCGACTGGTCGCTGGAGGAGGCCGCCGCGGCGATGGTGCGCGGTGGGTTTCGCCACCTGATCGTGCTCGATCAGGGGGAGACGTCGGGGTGCTGTCCGTGCGCGACGTCGTGCGCTGCTGGACCGAGGACGGGGCGATCTGCCCGGTGCCCGTGAGCGCTTGAGGGCGCGCGGGTTAGGCGGGGCGCTTGCGAGCGAGCCCGCACATGACTTGAGAAAGCTGATGATGTCCCTGGCGGCGCGTGCTGGCCGATCGGCGATCCCGTCGATCGCCGATCGGTAGGCGACGTCGCGTATGCGCGACGTCGTGACGTGCCGCATGCGGCACGTCATTCAGACGGCGCATGCGCCGTCTGCGGAGCCGCACATGTGCGGCTCCGAGGGTGGGCCGCATGCGGCCCACCCGGCCCCGTCGCATGCGACGGGGCCCACCCAATCAATCCAGCGGGAGCTCGTCGATTTCGTGGCGCGTGTCTTTGATCCAGCGCCACACGCACACGAGCGTCAGCAGCACACCGATGACGGTCAGCTCGATCATTGTCGTCACGCCCACCAGCGCAAGTGTGATGCCCACAGCCGTCAGCAGAGGCAGGATCGAGGGGCCCGGGAGATGGATCTCCTCGCCCGTCGGCGGTATCTCGGGGTCGAGCGGGCTCACGATACGTAGTACGCCGCCACCACGAAGGTGATGCCGAACATGAACATGCAGATGCCGCACACGATCAGTCCCGTGCGGATGTTCTTGCGTGCGAGTCGGCGGGTCATCATGAGCAGGCGGGCATTCTATAGGTGCACGTCGGCGACCATCGCGCAGAACAGCAGCGCGAGATAGGCGAGCGAGAACAGGTACAGCCGCAACGCGCTGCGACGGTCGGCGCGGCGATAGAGGAGCACCGCGCCCGCGATGAACCCGAGCCCGAGCGTCATCGAGGCGGCGAGGTAGATCGTGCCCAGTCCGCCGGCGCAGAACGGCAGCTGGGTGACCGCGTACAGCAGCACCGTGTAGATGAGGATCTGCCGGCGGGTCTCCTCCTCACCGCGCACGACCGGCAGCATCGGCACGCCCACGCGCGCGTACTCGTCCTTCATCAGCAGGCTCAGCGCCCAGAAATGAGGAGGCGTCCAGAAGAACACGATGAAGAACAGCAGTACCGCAGTGCCGCTCACCGAGCCCGTCACCGCCGCCCACGCCACGAGCGGCGGGACGGCTCCCGCGGCGCCGCCGATGACGATGTTCTGGTGCGTGCGCCGCTTCAGCCAGAAGGTGTAGACGAACACGTAGCCAAGGAACCCCGCGAAGGAGAGGCTCGCAGCGAGCACGTTCACCGTCAGCGAGAGCTCGAGGAATGAGAGCGCGGCGAGCGTGCACCCGAACAGCAGCGCTGCGCGCGGAGCCACGCGCCCTGCCGGGATCGGCCGGGTGGCCGTGCGCGCCATCTGCGCGTCGATGTCGCGGTCAAACCAATGGTTCACCGCGCCCGCGCCGCCCGCGGAGAGATAGCCGCCGAGGCACGTGAGCGCGACGAGCGCCACCGAAGGGTCTCCTGCGACGTACATCGTCGCGATCGTCGTCAGCAGCAGCAGCGACTGGACCTTCGGCTTGGTCAGCTCGACGTAGTCGCTCAGCAGCCGGCGCGTGCGCGGGGCGAGGCCGATGCTCGGCGTGGCCTCGATCGCCGCCGCCACGCCTGTTGAACGCGCGCTCATCGTTTGTGGATGCTAACCCGGTCTAGGCGAGCGTGGACCAAGCGACCGATCGGAGATCGGCCAGCGAACGCGGGGAGCGTGGCGTACTCGGTACGCGAGTGACCGAGGGTAAAGCAACGCGCAGCGTCCACGATCGCCTATACCCCGACCTGCGTCGCGCCGGTCGGAACCGTCGCCGCTCCCGGCGCCGGCACGCCCGCGCTGCCGCGGCGCTCCACCTCGCGGCGGATGTCCTTCATCGGTTCGAGCGAGCGCACGAGCGGGACCACGTCGAAATTGTTCACCGGCGGGGGCGAGCTCGTGAACCACTCGAGCGTGTTCGCCTTCCACGGGTCCGGTCCCGCGATCGCGCCGTGCTTGAGGCTGCGCGCGACGTTGACGATCGTCACGATCACGCCGAGCGCGAGGATGAACGAGCCGACCGTCGAGATCTGGTTGTAGAGCGCGAGGTTCCCGACGTTCGGGTACTCGTACACCCGTCGTGGCATACCGTCCAGACCGATCACGTGCTGAATCAGGAACGTCGCGAGGAAGCCGAAGAACATCAAGTAGAAGCTCAGCTTCCCGAGGCTCTCCGAGAGCATCCTGCCGGTGATCTTCGGGAACCAGTAGTAGATCGCCGCGAAGATCGTGAAGACCGAGCCGCCCATCAACACGAAGTGGATGTGCGCGACCACGAAGTAAGTTTCGTTCAGCTGCCAATCGACCGGGAACACGGCCAGGAACACGCCGCTGATGCCACCGATGAGGAACAGCGCGATGAAGCCCACGCAGAACAGCAGCGGCGTCTTGAATTCGATCGTCCCGCGCCACAGCGTCGCGATCCAGTTCAGCATCTTCACGCCCGTCGGCACGGCGATGAAGAACGAGCTGAGCATCACGAACACGAGCAGCGCGAACGGGATCGGCGCCGTGAACATGTGGTGGGCCCACGTCAAGAACCCGAGGAACGCGATCGCCACGGTCGAGGCCGCGATCGCCTTGTAGCCGAAGATCGGCTTGCGCGCGAACACCGGCAGGATCTCCGAGACGATCCCGAAGCCGGGCAGCACCATGATGTAGACCTCAGGGTGGCCGAAGAACCAGAACAGGTTCTGCCACAGAAGCGGCGAGCCGCCCTGTGACGGGTCGTAGAAGTGGGTGCCGAAGTGCCGGTCGGTCAGCAGCATCGTCACCGCGGCCGCGATCACCGGCATCGCGAAGATGATCAGGATCGAGTACGTCAACATCGCCCACACGAACAGCGGCAGCCGCCCCCAGCTCATGCCCTTGCGCGCGCATGTTCGCGACCGTCGCATAGAAGTTGATCGCCCCCAGGATCGAGGACAGGCCCGTGAGGTGGATCAGGTAGATCCACGCGTCCTGCCCGCCGCCGGGCGAGTAGATCGCGTTGGACAGCGGCACGTAGCTCGTCCAGCCGGCTTCCGGCGGGTTCCAGAACAGCGAGGCGTAGAACACCACTCCACCCGCCAGCAGCAGCCAGAAAGAGAGCGCGTTCAAGCGCGGATAGGCCATGTCGCGCGCGCCGATCATCAGCGGCAGGAAGTAGTTGCCGAGGCCCGCCATCATCGGCACGACGAACAGGAAGATCATCGTCGTGCCGTGCATCGTGAACAGCTGGTTGTAGACCTGCGGCGTCACCAGCGTGTTGTTCGGCGCGCCCAGCTGCAGGCGGATCATCAGCGCCTCGACGCCCCCGAGGCAGAAGAACACGAACGTCGTGACCATGTACATGATCCCGATCCGCTTGTGATCGGTGGTCGTGAGCCAGCTCGTCCAGCCGCGCGCCTCGCGCTCGGCGCGATGGGCGACTATCTGGGGGACCGGATTGGCTGCGACGGTGGCCATGTTGCTGGTGTTCTCCTGGATTGCTCGGATGCGGTTACGGGTTCTCGACCTGACCGGCGCCGACCTGAGCGCCCAGTTTCGCGCGCGCCACCTTCGCGGCCGCGTTCGCCTGAGCTATCTCCTTCTTCTGGTAGGCGAGCCACGCTTCGAACTGCGCCGGCGGCACGGCCTTCACAGTCGCGATCATGCGCGCGTGGCCGCGCCCGCAGAGCAGCGCGCACTGGCCGGTGTAGACGCCCGGCTTTTCGATCTTGAACCACGTGTAGTTGTGATAGCCCGGCACCGCCTGGAACTTGCCGCCGAGCTTCGGGATCCACCAAGAGTGCACCACGTCGGAGGAGACGATGTTCAGTGTCACCGTCGTTTTCGTCGGGCACGACCATTTCCTCGTAGGAGTACGGCGCGCCGAGGCCGTCCGGTTCGTTCGCGCCCGGGTAGACGAACTGCCAGATGTACTGGCGGCCGATCACCGTGATGTTCAACGATTTCCCGTTCGGCGGCAGCTTCTGGTCGGCAGTCGCGTACAGCGTCCCCGTTTCGCTTTCGCCGATCAGGCTCGCGCCGCCGGCGCTGGAGTTTGGCGGGTTCTGGATCGCGCCGAGGCGCGTGAACGTGAGGATCGCGAGACCCACGAGGACCACCGCGGCCGCCACCGTCCAGCCGACCTCCAGCCGCGTGTTGCCGTGGATCTGCGCCGCGCTCGCGCCCTTGCGTGCACGGAACTTGATCAGCGCGTAGGCGAGCGCGCCGATGACCGCGAAGAAGATCACCAGCGCGACGACCAGCACGATCTTGTAGAGCGAGTCGATGTTGTCCGCGTTCGGCGAACCACCCGACTGGGGCGTGAAGAACGCAAGCGTTGTGGAAAGCACGTGGCCCAAGGCGCGCGGGATTCTATTCAGGCCCGGACGGGACGTGCTTGATGACGATTGCCACTTGGCATCGGTTGATCTGATCGCGCGCGATCGACAGACCCGCGCGACGGGGTTTCTACCGGCCTGAGAACCGTGTCGGGCGCTTTTCCACGAACGCCATCGCACCCTCCACGAAGTCCTCGCTTCCGGCCATCTCGCGCTGGATCTGCGCCTCCAGCTCGAGCTGCTCCTCGATGCGCGCGTACAGCCAGTTGTTCAGCTGGCGCTTCGTGCCCGCATAGGAGCGCGTCGGGCCGGCCGCCATCTGCGCCGCCAGCGCCGCGGCCTCCTCGTTGAGGTGCTCGTCGGGAAAGACGCGGTTGATCAGGCCCCACTCCAGCGCCCGCGGCGCGGGCAGGCGCTCGCCGAGCATCATCAGCTCGCTCGCGCGCGCCATGCCGATGCGCGAAGGGACGAACAGCGAGGAGCCGCCGTCGGGGACCAGCCCGACGTTCACGAAGGCGAGCAGGAAGTACGCGCTCTCGCCCGCCACGATCAGATCGCAGCACAGCGCCAGCGAGCAGCCGATCCCGACCGCCGGGCCGTTCACCGACGCGATCACCGGCTTTGGCATTTCGCGGATCGCGTGCATGATCGGGTGGTAGCGCTCGGTCAGCGTCTTGTAGACGTCCGGTCTCCCGTCCGGTGTGGTCTCGCCGCCGCTGAAATCCTTCAGGTCGGCGCCGGAGGAGAAGGCGCGGCCGGCGCCTTCGATCAGCACCGCGCGCACAGACTCCTCGCGGCGCGCGCGATGCAGCGCCTCCAGGAGGTCCTCGCCGAACTGCCTGTTCCACGCGTTCAGCGCCTGCGGACGGTTGAGCTCGATCTTGGCGACGCCGTCGGCGAGCGACACGTTGACGGTCTGAAGTGAAGTGTTGGTATCGCTCACGGCGTTCCTTTCGCGGGTTTCCCGGATAATCCCACGGGTGAGCACGAGGCGACCTGTGATCGGCATGTGCGCGGCCCTCGAGCGCGCGCGCTGGAGCGTGTGGGACCTGCGCGCGGCGCTGCTCCCCTACAACTACGTCGAGGCTGTCCAGCGCGCCGGCGGTCTCGCGCTGATACTGCCGGTGGACGAGCAGCTGAGCGAGGACCCCGAGCAGATCCTCGACCTGCTCGACGGGGTCATGCTGGCGGGCGGCGCCGACATCGATCCGAGCTCCTACGGTCAGAGCGCCCACGCCGAGACCGTCGACACGGTCCCCGAGCGCGACGCCTTCGAGCTCGCGCTCGTGCGCGGAGCGATCGAACGCGACCTTCCTGTGCTGGGGATCTGTCGCGGCATGCAGCTGATCAACGTCGCCTGTGGTGGCACGCTGCAGCAGCACCTGCCCGACCTCTACGGCCATGGCGAGCACCGCCGTGTCGTCGGCTCCTTCGACGGCTCCGACCATGACGTTCGCCTGAACGAAGGCTCGCTCGCGGCCCGTGCGGCGGGAGAGGTCGCGCACGCGACCAAGTCCCACCACCATCAGGGCGTCGATCGACTCGGCGAGGGTCTGCTCGTGAGCGGCATCTCCACGCTCGACGAGCTCCCCGAGGCGATCGAGCTGCCGGACAAGCGCTTCGTGCTCGGCGTGCAATGGCACCCCGAGGCTGATACGGCCAGCACGGTCATCGGCGCCTTCGTCACCGCCGCCGCCTCGCATATGCCGACAGCCCGGGCTGCGTAGGCGATCGCTCGCGCGGGCCACCCGGCTGAGCGGCGTGGCGGATCGTTCGCCCGAGCCCGTCCGCGCCGCGCGGCAGATCGCTCGCGGGGGCCGCTCATATACTCAGCCCGCAGTGCGGCTGTCGAGATTGATCAGGGCGACGGCCTGGGGGGTGGCGGCGGCGGGAGTTGCCGCGCCGTTGGTGCGCAAGCGAGTTTCGGCGCCGCCGCTCGTGACCCAGACCGTCGCGTTCGCCGCGCCGGTCGCGCTGTGCGTGGCTGTGCGCCGCTCGCGCACGCGCGACATCGCCGTATGCAGCCTGCAGATGTGGGCGTATCTGGCCGCGTACAAGACACCGCACGACGACGAGGAGGGGCAGGCCCAGCGCGTGCACATCGACTACCCGATCGACGTCGATCGCGCGCTCGGATTCGGTCAGCTGCCGACGCTGCGCCTGCAACGCGCGCTCGCAAAGATCGAAGCCTCGAGCGGACAGCCACGCTGGCGCCTGCTCGACAAGGTGCTCGTATGGGCCCACTGGTCGTGGTTCCTCGTGCCCCACGGCTCGCTCGCCTACATCCTCTTCCGCCACCCCGAGAAATTCCCGCGTGCGGCGGTGATGACCTACGCCGTGTTCGATCTCGGCGCGAGCGTCTACTGGGTCGCCCCGACCGCGCCGCCGTGGTACGCGGTATCTGAGGCCGGCCGCGACGAGCACGGTGCGCAGGACGTGCGCCGCATGATGGTCGAGTACGGCGAGCATTTCTGGCGAGACGGCTGGGGCCCTCTATACAGTGTGTTCGGAGGCAATCCCCTGGCTGCGATGCCCTCGCTGCACTTCGCCACATCACTGATGGCCGCCCTCCTGCTGGCAGAGGCGGGGCCGGTCGCGGGTGCCCTCGGGGCCACCTACACCACGGTACTGGGATTCGCGCTGGTCTACCTCGGCGAGCACTACGCGGTCGACCTGCTCGCCGGGGCGGCGCTGACGGGTGTCGTGCGCCGGTGGGGCCCGCGAGCGGGCCCCACGCTTGCGGGCTTCGGGCGCGCGGTGGGGACGCTCGAGGCGATCGCGCACGAGGCGCGGTGATCGAGATGGAGAGGGGGAGAGCGAGCCGGAGATGACAGCAAACGACACGAACGACATCCCGTCGAGCGTCGCCGCCTCCTCCCATCACGAGGAGGAGATGCCGCGCGTCGTGATCACGCGCCGGCAGGCGATCGGTTTCGGGGTGTTCGTGCTCACGATCGTCGGGTTCATGTACTTCGTGCTGCCCAAGCTCGCGGGGGTCGGCACGACGCTGCACCACATCGAGGACGGCGACGGCTGGTGGATCGCGATCGGTGTCGTGCTCGAGTTGGTCTCCTTCGCCGGCTACGTGGTCCTCTTCCGCGCGGTGTTCGTCGGCCGGGACCCGCATCCCTCGGAGCCGATCGGCTGGCGCGAGAGCTATCAGATCACGATGGCCGGCCTGGCCGCCACGCGCCTGTTTGCGACCGCCGGCGCGGGTGGGATCGCATTGACCGCCTGGGCGCTTCGCCGCTCGGGGATGGAGGCGCGATTGGTCGCCTGTCGGATGGTCGCGTTCATGGTGCTGCTCTACGCGGTCTATGCGGGCTCGGTGCTGATCGACGGCATCGGCCTCGGGATCGGGCTGTTCCCCGGCGGCGGTTCGTTCGCGCTGACGATCGTGCCGGCGATCGTCGCCGCGATCCTGATCATCGCGGTCGGCGCGATGGCGCTGCTCCCGAACGACATCGAGCGTCGGCTGCAGAGCTGGGCCTCGGGCTCGGGCCGGCTCGCGCGCTGGGTCGCGCTCGGAGTGACCGCTCCCGCCCTGGCGGCGAGTGGAGTGCGTACCGCGATCGAGTTGATCCGCTCGCGCGATCCCGGTCTGCTCGGAGCGGTCGCGTGGTGGGGGTTCGACATCAGCGTGCTGTGGGCGATGTTCCACGCGTTCGGCTCCCCGCCGCCGTTTACGGTCATCTGGATGGCCTACTTCCTCGGCATGCTCGGCAACCTGCTGCCCCTGCCCGGAGGTCTCGGCGGCGTCGAGGGCGGCATGATCGGCGCGTTCGCCGCGTTCGGCGTCGACTTCAACCTCGCAGTGCTCGCGGTGCTCTCCTACCGCGCGATCTCCTTCTGGCTGCCGACGATCCCCGGTGCCATCGCCTACTTCCAGCTGCGCCGCACCGTCGCGCGCTGGCGCGAGGAGCAGAGCGCACATCCAGCGCTCGCCGCGCACGCCGGCACGGTCGAGAGGGCAGGGGTTTTGCAGGGATCCTGAACGCTTTCGGGGTGCGTGGTTCAGGGCGCCTGAGATCGGACAGGTGGTGCGGCGCTCGCGCCGGGCAAGGCTGGCCGCGAACGAACGCTGCGCTATACTTTACAAAGTAAAGTGCCTTGTGTCTGGTAGGGCCTATTCTCCTTGTGACACCAGTGGACGAGAACGGAGAGACGATGGGCGAGACGAGCAGCGGCGAGATCGAGAACACGATCATCATCGGCAGCGGACCGGCCGGGTACACCGCGGCTCTGTACACGGCGCGTGCGAACCTCAACCCATTGGTCATCGAGGGATTCGCGTGGGGCGGTCTTCTGCAGCAGACGACCGACGTCGAGAACTATCCCGGGTTCCCCGAAGGGATCATGGGCCCCGAGATGATGCAGAAGCTGCGCGACCAGGCCGAGCGCTTCGGGGCGCGCCTGGAGACAGACCAGGCCGAGCGTGTGGAGCTCGCGAACGAGCCTGGGGGCATCCATCGGGTCTGGGTCGGAGACGTGGAGCATCGAGCCCGCACGGTCGTGCTGGCGATGGGCGCCGAGCACAAGAAGCTCGGAGTTCCCGGCGAGGATGAGTTGAGCGGTCGTGGCGTCAGCTACTGCGCCACCTGCGATGCGGCCTTCTTCAAAGGCGCGCCCACGCTGATCGTCGGCGGCGGGGACTCGGCGATGGAGGAGGCGATCTTCCTCTCCAAGTTCGCCTCGGAGGTGACGGTCGTGCACCGGCGCGACGAGTTCAGGGCTTCGAAGATCATGCTCGAGCGGGCTCGCGAACAGGAGAACATCGAGCTGCTCACGCCGTACACCGTCAAAGAACTGCTCCCCGGCGAGAACGGCGCGTTGTCCAAGGCGGTGCTCGTGCACTCCCACACCGGCGAGGCGCGCGAGTTGGAGATCACGGGCGCGTTCATCGCGATTGGTCACGAGCCCCAGTCCGAGCTCGTGCACGGTCAGATCGATGTGGACGGCGAGGGCTACGTCAAGGTCGCCGGACGCTCCACGCGCACCAACCGCCCGGGCGTGTTCGCCGCCGGCGATCTCGTCGACCACACCTACCGTCAGGCGATCACCGCCGCCGGCTCCGGATGTCAGGCGGCGCTCGACGCCGAGTGGTACCTGCGCGACACCCCCGAGGTGCCCACGCCCGCGGGCATGCCGGAAGGCGATCTCGCCGAGGCGCAGTGGGAGCCCACGGCCGGCGTGTGAGTCGCGACTGGAGCTGGACCGGGCTGGACTGTGTGGCGGCCGCCTGATGCCTTACTGCGTGGACGGTAGAGCGCCCTCGAGCTCCAGCAGGTAGCGCTTGCGGTCCAGGCCTCCTCCATATCCGCCGATGCCACCGCCGGAGTGCAGCACGCGATGGCAGGGGATCACGATCGCGATCGGGTTCGAGCCGAGCGCGTTGCCGACGGCGCGAGCGCCGCGGGGACTTCCGGCCTCGGCGGCGACCTCCCCATAAGAGAGGTGTCCGCCATAGGGGATCGCCGCGGTCATTTCGAGCACGCGTCTCGCGAACGGTGTGATGAGGGACCAGTCGAGGTCCAGATCGAAGCTGCGGCGTCGAGCGGCGAAGTACTCCTCCAGCTCGCGTCGAACCGGCTCCAGCGACCTGGGCGCGGCCACGACGTTCGGTGATAGCTTGCACGCCAGCTGCTCCACGAGCACCTCAAGAGGCTCCTCGGGGAAGGCCAGGCGCACGAGGCCTTGTTCGGTGACGGCGGCGTGGAGTGTCCCGAAGGGCGAATCGAGCGGCGCGTAGCGGATCTCGGCGCTCACGCGACGGTCATCTCAGTCGGCTGGATGATCGAAGAAGCCCGCGCCGGTGGTGAGTCCGAGGTGGCCGTCGCGGACCAGGCTCCGTAGCGCGGGAGCGGCGCGGTAACGCTCCTCCCGGTACACCTCCCACAGGCCGTCCAGCACGGCCAGCACGCGGTCGAGCCCGATCTCATCTGCCCACGCCAGCGGTCCGCGTGGGTAGTTGAGCCCCAGCACCATGCCGGTGTCGATGTCCTCAGCCGAGCCCACGCCTTCGCCGAGCGCGAAGGCGCACTCGTTGATCACCTGGCAGAGGATTCGCTCGAGCACGCCGCCGGGCTTGGGCTGCGCCTTGGCGTCGTGGGCAGCGCCTGCAGCCGGCTCCGGGTCCGCGGGCCGGTAGGGATCGTGCGAGTAGTCGTAGTAGCCGCGACCGCTCTTGCGGCCGTGATGTCCCGCGGCAACGTAGCGAGCGGTTATCGGCGAGGGTCGCCAGCGTGGCTCACCGAAGCTCTGCTCGTAGAAGCTCTTGGATATCTCAAACCCCGTGTCGACTCCGACCAGGTCCATCAGCTCGAAAGGGCCCATGCGAAAGCCGCCCTCGACGCGCACGATCCGATCGATCGTCTCGATGTCCGCGATTCGCTCCTGCAAGAGCCGCAGCGCCTCCAGTCCGAACGGGCGGTTGCAGCGGTTGACCAAGAAGCCCGGCCCGTCCTGCGCCCGGATGACCGTCTTTCCCATCGCCTCGCCGGTGCTGTGCGCGAGCGCGAGCGCGTGCTCGCCGCGATTGCTCGCCGGCGACGACCTCCAACAGGCGCATCACCGGCGCGGGATTGAAGAAGTGCATGCCGACCACGCGCTGGGGATGTGTCGCGGCGGCCGCGATCGCCGTCACGAGCAGCGAGGAGGTGTTGCTGGCAAGGACGCACTGCTCGGAGACGATCTCGGACAGGCGCGCATACAGCTCGTGCTTGAGCTCCAACCGCTCGGGCGCGGCCTCGATCACGAGCTCGCACTCGGCCATCGCCTCGAGCGCTTCGACGGGCTCGATCCGGCGCCGCGGCGGCGTCGGCCTCTTCGGGACTCAGCTTGCCCTTGGCGGCTTCCTTGGCAAGCCCATCGCGCGCTCGCTGGGCCCCGTGCTGCAGGGCCTGCGCGAGCGGGTCATGCAGCAGCGTTCGCGCTCCCGCGCGGGCGGCGAGCTGGGCGATGCCCGAGCCCATCGTGCCCGCTCCGATGACGCCGATCGTCTGCGCCGGGCCAGCGATCGCTGTGGGCTCTGTCACGGACATGCTCGTTCGGGAGGGCTCTATCGTGGACCGTTCGCCTTAGGCGGGCACGAGCGCGTTGATGCCCGTCATGCCGCGCCCGATGATCAGCTTCTGGATCTGCGAGGTGCCCTCGTAGAGGGTCGTCACACGAGCGTCGCGGAAGTAGCGCTCGACCGGGTGATCGTCGACGTAGCCCGCGCCACCGTGCACCTGGATCGCGAGGTTCGCGCACTCCAGCGAAGCTTCGGTCGCGTGCAGCTTGGCGACCGAGGTCTCGAGCGTGTTCGGGCGTCCCTTGTCCTTGAGGAAACCCGCGCGCCAGACGAGCATGCGCGAGGCGTCGGTCTTGAGCACCATGTCGGCGATCATCGCCTGCACGAGCTGGAAGGAGGCGATCGGGCGACCGAACTGCTCGCGCTCCTTGGCGTACTTCACCGACTCCTCCACGCAGCCCTGACAGATCCCCACGCATCCGGCCGCGACGGAGTAGCGCCCGGAATCGAGCGCCGACATCGCGACCTTGAAACCCTCGCCGATCTGACCGAGCATCCGATCCTCTGAGACCTCGACGTCTTCCAGCGCGATCGAGGCGGTGTCCGATGCGTGCAGGCCCATCTTGTGCTCGATCGTCTGCGTCTGAAAGCCCGGCTGGTCGGTGTCGACGAGGAAGCACGCCAGGCCCTTGTGACCGAGCTCGGGGTCGGTCTGGGCGAAGATCAGCGCCATGCTGCGCGTAGTTGCCCATCGAGATCCACATCTTCGCGCCGTTGATCACCCAGCCCGTGTCGGTCTTGCGCGCGCGCGTCTTCTGGTTCGCGGCGTCCGAGCCGGTGTCGGGCTCGGTCAGGCCGAAGCACCCGAGCCACTCGCCCGAGCAGAGCTTGGGCAGGTAGGTCTGCTTCTGCTCCTCGGTGCCCCATTTGAGGATCGCCGAGCACACGAGCGAGGTCTGCACCGAGATCACCGTGCGAATCGCCGAGTCCCCGCGTCCGATCTCCTCGACGATCAGCCCATAGCTGAGGTAGTCCAGTCCCGCCCCGCCGTACTCCTGGGGCACGATCGCCCCGAGGTAGCCCTGCGCGGCGATCTTGCGCACGAGCTCGAGGTCGAAGTGGTGGTTGCGCGCGTTTTCGCGCGTCTGCACGACTATCTCGCGGTCGGTGAACTCGCGTGCGGTCTCGCGGATCAGGCGCTGCTCGTCGGTCAGGTCGAAGTCCATGCGTGTCTGTCTCCTCGTGCCCGCGCGCGGGCGGTCGTGGTTTCCATCTCGCCCTAGCCTCGGCGCGGCGGCGTTCAGCTTCGGTGTGCTCCACGGCGCGTTCACACGCCGCTCGATCTCTCGTGCGACGCTCGTCGATCGGCGATGCGCTCCTGCTGCGAGCGAGTCGCGGTCGCGCAAGGTCACCGTGCGGTCCTCGATGCTCTGGTGGTCGATCGTCAGGCAGAAGGGCGTGCCGATCTCATCGTGTCGGCGGTAGCGCTTGCCGATCGAGCCGCCCTCGTCGTACTCGGCCTGCGCCAGCACGCGCACGGCTTCGTAGACCTCGCGCGCGAGCTCCGGTTGGCCGTCCTTGCGGACCAGCGGCAGCACCGCCGCCTTGACCGGCGCCAGGCGGGGGTGCAGGCGCAGCACCGTCCGCTGCTCGCCCTCGACCTCCTCCTCGTCATACGCGTCCACGAGAAACGCGAGCGTCGCCCGATCCGCGCCCGCGGCAGGCTCGATCACGTGCGGCACGTAGCGCTCGCCGCTGGCCTGGTCGAAGTACTCGAGCTTCTGCCCGGAGAACTCCGCGTGCTGGGTCAGGTCGAAGTCGCCGCGGTTGGCGATCCCCTCGAGCTCCGACCAGCCGATCGGGAACAGGTACTCGACATCGCTCGTGCCCGAGGAGTAGTGCGAGAGCTCGTCCTGCATCGTGGGCGCGCAGACGCAGATGATCGGGACGCAGGCCCAGCTCCAGATACCAGCGCTCGCGCTCTGAGAGCCAGTGCTCGAACCACTTCTGCGCGTCGGCCGGGGGCACGAAGAACTCCATCTCCATCTGCTCGAACTCGCGGGTGCGGAAGATGAAGTTGCCCGGCGTGATCTCGTTGCGGAAGGACTTGCCCGACCTGCGCGATCCCGAACGGGGGAGACTTGCGGGAGAACTGCAGGACGTTCTTGAAGTTGATGAAGATGCCCTGCGCCGTCTCCGGGCGCAGATAGGCGGTAGCGCCGGACTCCTTGACCGGGCCGATCGTCGTCTCGAACATCAGGTTGAAGTCGCGCGCCGCGGTGAGGTCGCACTCCTCGGTCTCGCCCGGGATGCTTGGAGGGTTTGCGCCCGCACGGCAGGTCGGCGAGGTGGTCGGCGCGAAAGCGCTGTCCGCACGTGCGGCAGTCCACGAGCGGGTCGGTGAAGCCGGCGAGATGTCCGCTCGCCTCCCACACGCGCGGGTGCTGGAGGATCGCCGAGTCGATCGCCACGATGTCCTCGCGCTCCTGCAGCATCGCCCGCCACCAGGCGTTCTTGACGTTGTTCTTCAGCAGCACCCCGTAGTGGCCGTAGTCGTAGGTCGAGCCCACGCCGCCGTAGATCTCCGAGGAGGGGAACACGAACCCGCGCCGCTTGCACAGCGCGACGATCTTCTCCATCGTCACGACGTCCTCGCCGAGGGTGGCCGGTCGCGGAGGTCGCCGGGCTCGGTCTGCGTGGGCTGCTCGCTCATCGTCGCGCAGGATGGTATTCGACGCTTGGGACCCCGCTCGTCACCGGCTTCGAGTGCCTGCTCGAGGTCCCCGGTCGGCGTGCCGCGGAGCGCTGCGCCGGGCATGGGTTGACAAAACTTTTCGCTTCCCCCTTGACAACCACTAGAAACTGTGTTTTTCTTCATGGCAGTGGACGGTAGCCAACCCGATGGGAACGGACTTCGATCGGGACCGCCATCCGCAGGAGACGCACTCGTGCCGGGATCTGTTCGAGCGCCGCTACCCATACCTCTCCGGTGGCGCTCGAACAGGTCTCGGCACACGACCGCATCGCGCCGGCCTCCTCGAGTGGGCGTCAGCGGTCTGACCGGGCAGCAGCGCCGGTCGGGCCGCCACCCGCTTCTCGATCTCTTCCGCCTCTCAGCGGCCATCCGCTTCTGGGGCCCGCCATCAGCTTCTCCGGGGCATCGCTCGCGGGAGAGCCTTCTTCTTGTGGGCGTACCAGCTGTCCTGCCTGTGGAGACCGTCAGCTAGCATCGCCCGCCGTGGCGCGCATCCTGATCGTCGGCGGCGGTTGCCGTGGCAGAGCGCTCGCCGTCCGGTTGGTCGAGGAGGGGGGACATGCGGTGCGCATCACCACCCGTACCGAGGCGGGCCGCGCCGCGATCGAGGCGAGTCGGAGCCGAATGCCTGATCGGCACGCCCGACCGCCTGGCGAGCATGCGCGGAGCGCTGGACGGCGTGACGATCGCCTGTTGGATGCTCGCCACCGTGCAGGGGGATCCGCCGACAGGCGCGAGGCGCTGCACGGTCCGCGTCTGGAATCGTTTCTGAGTCAGGCGCATCGACACGACCATGCGGGGCTTCGTCTACGAGGCCGCGGGCGGCAGGGTGGCGCCGGAGACGATCCTCGCGGGCGAGCGGATCGTGCGCACGATCGCGGAGCGCAACGCGATCCCGCTGGCGATCCTGCAGGCCGACATCGCCGACGCCGCGCGCGTGGCAGGCCGGGGCGTGGGAGGCGATCGAGGGGCTGCTCGCGGGTCGGGCCCGACGGCATCGAACACGCTATCCTGACCTTAATTCCCAAAAGCCGATCAAGATTCATAAAGCGGCGACTCTGCTCACGACGCTTCACGACGGTTGGGTGTCGAGAAAGGAATACATCAATGACGCTACAACTTGGCGATACAGCCCCTGATTTCGAGGCCGATACGACCGAGGGTCACATCAAATTTCACGACTGGATCGGAGACTCGTGGGCTGTGCTGTTCTCGCATCCCAAGGACTTCACGCCGGTCTGCACGACCGAGCTTGGCTACATGGCCAATGCGAAGCCCGAGTTCGACCGGCGGGACGTGAAGATCATCGGGCTGTCGGTCGACGCTCTCGGCAAGCACGAGGAGTGGGCGAAGGACATCGAGGAGACGCAGGGCTCCGCTCCGAACTACCCGATCATCAGCGACGCGGACTTCAACGTCTCCAAGCTCTACGGCATGTTGCCCGCCGATACCGCGGGCGACTCGGGCGCGCGCACGCCGGCCGACAACCAGACGGTCCGCAACGTGTTCGTGATCGGCCCCGACAAGAAGGTCAAGCTGATCCTCATCTACCCGATGACCACCGGACGCAACTTCGACGAGGTGCTGCGAGTGATCGACTCGCTGCAGCTGACCGCCAAGCACAAGGTGGCCACGCCCGGTCAACTGGAAAGAGGGCGAGAAGGTCATCATCGCCGGCTCGGTCTCAAACGACGAAGCGAAAGAGGCCTATCCGGACGGCTGGGAGGAGCCCCGCCCCTACATTCGGATCGTGCCGCAGCCGAGCTGAGGCGAGTCTTTCTCCGCCCGGGATGTTCGTCAGCTGTTGGGGAGGCGGGGGAGCGCAAGTTCCTCCGCCCGCTCCAGCAGGCTTTCGAGAATCCGCGCGGTGGCGCCCCAGATGAGCTGCCCGTCGACGCGTAGGCGTCGGTCTCGAAGGAGATCCCGCGGCGTTCCATGCGAGTGCGGGTCCTGCCGTCGCGCAGCGCATCCAAAGGCAGCTCCAGGACGGCATCCACCTCCGCGGGTGAAGCCTCCCAGCGCAGACCGTTCGGAATCAGGCCGACGAACGGGTGGATCTCGTAGTTGGTCACGAACGTCGACACCGGCGGCAGCTCGCCCAGCAGCCTGACCTGCGCTCGCGGCAGACCGATCTCCTCCTCGGCCTCACGCAGCGCCGTTTCCGCGAGATCGGCGTCCTCCGGGTCCTGCCGGCCTCCGGGGAATGAGATCTCACCGGCGTGCCGGCGCAGATCGGTGCGCCGCCGCGTGAACACGGCGTGCAGGAACCGCTGTCCTCCTGGCGCCAGGAACAGCGGCACCAGCACGGCCGCGGCGATCGGTCCCGTGTTCGCGAAGTTGTCGGTGCTCGAGGCTATGGGCGATTCATGCCTCAGGCGGCCATGTGGACGCGCTCGACGCGCTCGGCGAACATGACCTCGCCGTCCAGCGCACGATGCACGGGACACTTGGCGGCGATCACCAGCAGGCGCTCCGCCTGCTCCTCGGGCAGATCGTCGGGCAGGCGCAGGACCAACTCGAACTTCGTCGGACATCCGCGCTCGGCCGGGTGATACTCGACGTCGACCTCGACGTGACCGAGATCCCAGCCCTTGCGGGTCGCATACATCTCCATCGTGATCGCGGTACAGGAAGCGAGGCTGACCGCCAGCAGCTCCTGCGGATCGGGTCCCGAGTCTTCTCCGCCGCTTTCCAGCGGCTCGTCGACCGTGAACTGATGCTCCCGTACCTGCACCGTGTGTTTCAACGTACTGCCGTCGCGTCGTGCCGTCGCTTTCATGCTGCCGGCCCACCTTTCATATCGATCATCTGAGCCCCTCCGATCGACCCCTCATTGCACCTACGCCTCTTGGCTCACATGGTACTCCGGCTCCGGTCCGATCACCGTGGATGACCGCCGAGACGCGTCGGCCCGATGCGTCGTGTGCGCGGGCCTCGCGCACGGCGTAGACGGGCTGGTTTGCGAGCGCTTAGCGCGGATGCGCTAGGCGAGCGGGTTCAGGAGCAGTCCGGTGAGCAGCTTTGGGAAGAAGAACGTCGACTTGGGCGGCATGTTCTCGCCGGCGCCCGCCACGTCTCTGACCTGGGCGACCGGCGTCGGGCGCATGAAGAACGCCGCGTCGTAATCCCCCGCGCGGACCAGCCGCAGCGCCTCCTCGGTCGAACGCGCGTAGAACAGGCCGTTCAGGTGCGAGATGTCCTCGTCGCTTAGCCCCAGCGCGCCCTTCAGCAGCAGCGCCTCCAGCACGCCGGTGTCCAAGTGGCGATACGCCTGCGAGCGCCCCGGCAGGGCAGCTTCGGCGATCGACTGATCCTTCAACGTCAGACGCAGGGCGCGACCGTGGTAGGCGTCGATGTAGCCGAGTTGCAGCGGACCCTCGCCAGGCTGCGGCGCGATCTCCTCGACGGGCACCTCGGAGATGTCGAAGTCGCGCTCGAGCGCCGATCTGAGCGCTTGACGGCGATCCTCGTCGAGGCGGCCGATCAGACGATGGGTGGGGAACACCGTCAGCCCCGGATCCTCCAGTGCGACCAGGCACATCAGGATGTACCGGTGCTCGCCCTCGCCTCCGACCTCGCTCGCGTAGGCCTGCATCGTCTCGTAGCGATGATGCCCGTCGGCGATCAGTAGCTCGGCGTCCGCGGTCGCCGCCTGCACCGCCGCGATTGCCTGCGGGTCGGCTGACTCGCCACAGACGGTGCGTGGTGTCCTGCGCGTCGGTGACCTCGCCCCAGGGCGCTAGCGCGGTAGCGGGCTCCAGCGCCGCCCACGCCGCCTGAGTCGGGTCCGAGTACAGCGAGAAGATGGGGGAGATGTTCGCCCGCGTCGCCCGCGTCAAACGCAGCCTGTCCTCCTTCGGGCCCGGGTGCGTGCGCTCGTGCGGGCGCACCCGCCCCGGGCCGTACTCCTCGATCCGCACCCGGCAGTAGAACCCGCGGCGGGTCAGCCGGCTGCCCGTCTGGGCCCGTGTAGTCCTGGGCGTGCGCCCAGATCGCCGGCTCTGCGTCGCGCACGAGCGCGCCCTGCAGCTGCCAGGTCTCCAACAAGTTCGCGGCCGCCGCGTACGGGTCGGGCTCGCCTTGGGCAGGTCGATCGCCACGATGTTGTGCGGCGAACGGGCCAGCAGCGCGGCCCGCTGCTCCGCGTCGATCACGTCATACGGCGGCGCCGTCACGTCCGCGAGCGACCCCACGACCGTCGTGTCGTAGTGCAACGCTCGCAGCGGCTGGATCTCTGCCATGGGCGGTTAGTGAGGCTAGCAGTGGGGTGCCTGCTAAGTGGGAAAGGCAAGCGGCGAAAGTGCGCTCAGGCGAGGAGGTACCCGATACGTCTACTCTCCATGTCATCGGGGCGTGGCGCAGCCTGGTAGCGCGCGGCCTTTGGGTGGCCGAGGTCCCGGGTTCGAATCCCGGCGCCCCGATTGAATTGTTGTTGGCCTCCACCGGAAGCCGTCAGGGCCGCCGCGGAATGGCGGGGAAGCCTCTATCTTGCTACTCGGCACTTCGCTGGTACATGGTCAACGAGCTGGAGATGCCCTCCGAGGACGTGGCTATCACTCTCGGTCATCAGGACGGCGGGAACCTCGTCCGCCGCCTGTACGGGCACCGTGACAAGGGCCGCACGCTCGACCGCATCGTCGGCGCCTATGCCAATGTCGTGAGCGGCGCAGTGCGAGAGAACCGTCCCAAGCGTTCGGGATCATCTAACGCCGCGTCATCGCGGCAGAGCCTGTGCGGAGATACTTATGTCTGACAGAAGTGCTACCGTATCACAGAAGTGCGTGCGGTTCGCGCGCTCGGCCACCAAGCACCGCATATCCAAGGAACGCGTCCAACATGTCATCCCACGCTGTGGCCTCGCCTTCGAGGAGCCAGCGCCACGGGCGTCCGAAACGGTCGACGACAGGCTGGTCATCCTCGGCGATGACGCCGCCGGTGAGGAGCCTGAGGTAATGGCCGTGGAAGGACCGAAGGGCGAACTGATTGTGATCCACGCGATGGAGCTGCGCGAGAAGTACAGGGTCCAATACGAGGAGGCCAAGCAGTGGCGACTTTGAGAACACGAAGCGGCACCAAGCTGACCAAGAAGGTCGTCGATGCGCTAGCAGAGGAGGCGGAGCGCGGCTATGGCTTGACGAAGGCCAAGCGTGTCCGCATGGGCCGCCCTGCGCTCGGCGAGGACGGTGCTTCACCCCGTGTGCAGGTTCGCGTTGACCCTGATCTGGCCGAGGCATTGCGAGCCCGCGCCAACAAAGAGCACCGCTCCGTCAGCGAGATTGCCCGCACCGCGCTGCGCGAATACGTCGAGCGAGCGGCCTGACGTTCGCGGACAGATCGCTACAATCTGTCGTACTCATCCGCCCCCCTCGTGGGCCGGTTTCCTTTAAGCGGGTGCCGACTCCCACAAAACCACCCACGCCCGCCGAATCGCCAGCTACCAAGCCAACCACCACCAATCGCCCCGCTTGGTTCACGCCCCACGAGTACCAGAGAATACGGGCGAAACCCTCGAAAACTCTGGAGGTTCGCGGGGCAGTATTCGTGGCATTTCGTGGATGCTTGGAAGACTCCGGAACGCAAGGGTCCGCAGAGAGCGCCGGTCACGGTCTGGGCGTGGAGTCTCCGGCCTGTGTGCTGGACTGCTCAGCCAGGTCGGAATCACGAGCCGTCCTCGCGGACGTACGCTGGCCGACGCCCAGGAACGGCTCAAGATCATTCAGCCGGTGATCCCATATCCACTTGATGTTGGCTCCTCGCGCTCGCTCTCGCTCCTGTGTGAAAATGGCGGAGGAGAGGGCTTGGTACCAGGCGTCATATTCGGCGACGCTGCGCTGGCTGTCGGACTCCCATCCCGCGCTTGGGGGTATTCACTAGCTGCGCAGTCTGTGCTGCCATCGTGGTCTCGACTTCGCGTGCTTTGCCGCGCAGTTCACGAGCTCGCAACGGTGCCTTGATGAAGGTGTAGACCGCTAGCGCCAGCATGTGAGCGGACCCGCCGCATAGCGGAGATTTGCCCGATACTCCTCGTCCTTAATCCAGCGGTCTCGCTCGTCGAAGTTGCGGGCGGCGGCGCTGACGATGCGCTCCGCAAGCCACGGGATCCAGCGCCTGAGATCGACAATCACGAGCGCTACCACGATCGACAGAAATATGGTGGCGACCGTCGTCATCAGGTCACCCCACCAGGATAGGGTGTCCACCTCGGAGTTCTGCGAACGCGTGTCAGTATTTGTAGTTGCCGCTCAAGCGCGTTTCGGGCTATGCCCTCGCCGATACCTGTAAGGCTGTACAGCCGCCGACGGGGGCGCCCATTGGCGCGGGGGTTGATCTCCTCCCACTCGCTACGCAGCCATCCAGCGGCCTGCAACCTCGCGAGCGTGTCGTAGATCGTGGTGTGCCGGAGGTTGGCCTCCCCGGCGATCTCCAAGCCGTAGCGGGGCAGGCCGGGATCCTCGATGAGTATGGCAAAGATGCTGAGTACTGCAGCGGTGATCCTGGGCTCGCTCACAGCTAGATCTTACCCCTATGCCTGAAGACGGCATAGGGGTCTGAACACGCATTGGCGGGCCTACCTGCGCTCGGCGAACGTTCTCGATACCTTGAGCATATGGATACTCCGGATATCGCAATCGACCACGAGGTCGTGGTGATCGGTGCGGGCTTCTCGGGCATCGGCGCGGCGATCAAGCTCGACCAAGCCGGCTTTGGCGACTTCGTCGTGCTCGAGGCCGGGGACGGCGTCGGGGGCGCTTGGCATTGGAACACCTACCCGGGCGATCGCGGTCGACATCCCTTCCTTCAGCTACCAGTTCTCCTTCGAGAAGCGCAGCGACTGGTCGCGCGTGTACGCGCCGGGGACGGAGCTCAAGGCCTATGCCGAGCACTGCGTGGACAAGTACCGCGTGCGCGACCGCATCCGGCTGAACACCAAAGTGGTCGGGGCGAGGTTCGACGAGGACGCCCACGCGTGGCACATCGAGACCGCGACGGCGAGCAGATCACCGCGCGATTCGTGGTCGGCGCGACGGGCGTGTTCAGCCAGCCCAAACCGCCAGAGATCCCGGGCCTCGAGTCCTTCGCTGGCACCACCATGCACACGGCGCGCTGGGATCACTCGGTCGACCTGCGCGGTAAGCGTGTCGGGGTGATCGGCACGGGCGCCTCGGCGATCCAGCTCATCCCTGCGATCGCCCCCGAAGTGGAGCAGCTCACGGTCTTCCAGCGCACTCCGATCTGGTGCCTACCGAAGCTCGACGCTCCGATGAGCCCGCGCGCGCGCCGGGCGCTGCGCTTGGTGCCTGGCGCCGAGCTCGCCACACGCTGGGCCAGTCAGACCTTCGTCGAGGTCACCTTCGTGCTCGCCGCCCACTTCGCCGGCAAGTTCCCGAGCCTCACCGCCCGCGGCGAAGCCGAGCGCTCGCAAGATGCTCCTCGAGGTCAAGGATCCCGTCGTGCGCGAGAAGCTCACACCCAAGCTACTCCCTCGGGTGCAAGCGCCCGAGCTTCTCCAACGAGTACATCCCCACCTTCAACCGCGAGAACGTGCTGCTCGAAACCACCTCGATCGAGGCGATCACAGCAGACGGGCGTGCGCACGAGCGACGGGGTCGAGCACCCTCTCGACGTGCTCGTCCTTGCAACCGGCTTCAAGGTGTTCGACAAGGGCAACATGCCGCCGTTCGAGATGCTGGGCGCGGGCGGTGTCGACCTCGAGCAGTGGTGGGATGCCAACCGGCTGCAGGCCTATGAGGGCGTGAGCGTCCCGGGCTTTCCGAACTCCTTCTCGATCCTCGGTCCCTACGGCTTCAACGGCCAGTCCTACTTTGGTCTGATCGAGACCCAGATGCGCCACATCGTACGCTGCCTGAAGCGGGCGCGCAGCGAAGGCGCCACGCGCGTGGAGATCACGCCCGAGGCCAACCGTCGCTACTTCGAGTCGATGCTCGGACGCCGCCACAACCAGATCTTCTTCCGAGGCGCCTGCGCGAACGCGAACAGCTACTACTTCGACCAGCACGGCGACGCGCCGTTTCGGCCCAGCCTCTCGCTCGAGGCGGCGTGGCGCAGCGCCCGCTTCGACCTCGACGACTACGCGTTCGCACGATGACCCGTCTGACGCGTGCTGGATTGGCCGTCGCGGGTGCCCGATGAAGGCGGTGAGCTGTAAAGAAGGTCAGTTGACGGTCGTCGATCTGCCGACGCCTTCACCCGAAAAGGGGCAGGTACTGATCGATGTCCTTCGCTGCGGCATCTGCGGATCAGACCTTCATGCTCGCCATCACTGCGACGAGATGGCAGACGTGGCCCTGGAGACAGGCTATGCGGACTTCATGCGCTCCGACCAGGACATCATCATGGGGCACGAGTTCTGCGGTGAGATCGTCGAACACGGCCCCTCCTGTCGGCGGTCGGCGCCGGCGGGGACGACGGTGGTCTCGTTGCCGCTGCTGCGTGTCGGGAAGGACGTCCACGCCACCGGCCTGTCGATGGCGGCGCCCGGCGCCTATGCAGAGCGGATGCTCATGCGAGGAGTCTCTCACCGTTCCCGTGCCCAATGGCCTCGCGCCCGGAGTTGCCGTGCTGACCGAGCCGATGGCTGTCGGTTGGCACGCCGTGCGCCGCGGTGAGGTCAAGAAGCGCACCGTCGCGGTCGTCATCGGCTGCGGGCCAATTGGCTTGTCGGTGATCTGCATGCTCAAGGCGCACGGCGTGCGCACCGTCATCGCGAGCGACTTCTCCGCGGGGCGTCGCGAGTTGGCGAGGGCATGCGGCGCTGATATCGTCGTCGACCCAGCACACGAATCGCCCCACGCCTCAGCCGAGAAGCACGGGCACCTCGACCGCGGTTCCCGCCGCCCTCGACCTAGCAGTTGACGGTATGGGAAAATGCAGCGGCTGCCGATTCCCTGGCATCACACCTGGCGAGCGGCCGAAGGGCTCGGCCTGGCCAAGCCCAAGAGCCCCGTGATCTTCGAATGCGTGGGCGTGCCCGGGGTGATCGACCAGGTGATCGCGAGTGCGCCTCTGTTCTCCCGCGTGGTCGTCGTCGGCGTGTGCATGGGTACGGACAGGATCAGGCCGGCGATGGCGATCAACAAGGAAATCGACCTGCGCTTCGTTCTCGGTTACACCCCGCGTCGAGTTTCGCGACACGCTGCACATGCTCGCCGAGGGGAAGGTGAATGCCGGTCCGCTTATCACCGGCACCGTAGGGCTCGGCGGCGTCGACGGGGCCTTCGAAGCGCTCGGAGATCCCGAGGCCCACGCAAAGATCCTGGTCGACCCGAAGAGCACCGCCGTCGCGCCTTAGCGCAAAAGCGGGCGCGTCAATCAGCCGCTCCGACACTCGCGACGGGTCGGCCCACCACCACCCGGTGGCGGCGCTGATACTGTCGGTTGGTGTTCGGTGGCGGCGATATGGGCTTGGTGTGGGCGACTTTCCGCTGACAGGCCGTTGCAACTGCGGAGCCGTGCAGTTCGAGATCTCCGAGCCGTTGGTGGCGGCTTGGTACTGCCATTGCACGCGGTGCCAGCGTCGGACCGGCGCCGCCGCGTCGGTGAACGCGCTCGCTGCACCGGGGGCGTTCGGGATTGTCGCGGGCGAGGAGAGCCTGCGCGTTTGGAGTCCAACCGACGGGCGTGAGAAGTGGTTCTGTGGCAAGTGCGGGTCAGCGCTCTTCGCGAGTGGTGAGGGCCGCGCCGAGCCGATCGGCATTCGCATGGGTGCGTTCGACCGTGACCCCGAGATCCGCCCGAGCGCTCGTGTGTTCGTGGACAATGCCGCGCCGTGGGAGCCGATCCCCGACGACGGACTGGCCGTCTACGGCGAGAATCCGAACTGAAGATCCCGGCGGCGACGAATTTCACTAGTCGTATCGCTAGACCGGAATCCCGATCAGCGTAGTATCGGCTGCGGACCCGCCCGTAAGCGGGGCATGAGTCCCAACCAGTGGAGGTGGCAGATGTCCAAAGTCCGACCGCCGACAGATGAAGTCGTGCTGACCCACTTCATCGTTTCGGACGATGTCGAGCGCTCTCGGCGCTTCTACACGGAGGTGCTCGGTGGCGAGGTTGCCTTCTCCGGTCCGGGTGGAGAACCGACGAATGTCAAGCTAGGCAACAGCTGGATCGTTATCAATGTGGGTGGAGGGCCGACAGACGACAAGCCCACGGTCACTTTGGAGACGCCACACGACCTCGATCGGGTTAGCAGCTTCCTCAATATTCGGGTCAAGGACATCGAGGCGGTGTACGCCGAATGGAGCGCCCGCGGTGCTCAGTTCCTGACGCCGCCGAAGCAGCACGCGTACGAGACTCGCTGCTATATCCGCGATCCCGACGGTTATCTGATCGAGGTGGGGCAGACCACGGACCCAGGTGACTGGACGCCCCCTCAATGGTTGCCAGGTGCGGCCGGCGGGGAGTCCGAGTGAATGCTGGATTTCGACGCCTACCTCGAGCGTGTCGGGCTGAGCGAAGGCGAGCGCCCGATGCTGCAGGCGATCCACCGCGCGCACGCAACCTCGATCCCGTTCGAGAACCTCGACCCGCATCGCGGAATTCCGGTGTCGCTGGCACAGGAGGATCTCGAGCGAAAGCTCGTGCACGAGCGGCGCGGCGGTTATTGCTTCGAGCAGAACCTACTGCTGGCGTCGGCGCTTGAACATCTCGGGCTAACGGTCGAGCCGATGCTTGCCCGCGTACGCCGCGGGGCGCCGCCGGGGACTGTGCGTCCCCGCAGTCATCTCGTGCTGCGCGTTACCGACGACGACGGCCGCTTGTGGCACGCAGATGTTGGGTTTGGTCTGGGAACGCTGCTTGACCCGATCCCGTTTGGGCCGGACGGCGCTACCGCCCACGAGCAGTCCGGATGGAGCTTCCGAGTACTCGAAGAGGAGCCCGAACTGGTTCTTCAGACACTTGCTGACGGGTCATGGTCTGACCTGTACGCGTTCCCTCCGCAGCCGGTCCCGCGCATCGATGTCGAGACGAGCAACTGGTGGACGTCCACGCATCCGCAGTCGCCGTTCGTGTTCGGGCTGGTCGCAGCCGTCCACCGTCCGGATGGCAGCCGCGAATCGATCAACGACTGGAGCGGACCGCTGGAGCTGAGAAAGCACTCGCCCAGCGATACCCAGGGCTCCGAGCCACCGCGCGAGGCGATCCCGGAACTGCTGGCCGAGCGCTTCGCTCTGCCGGGATTCACACTCGATGCCGACGGTCGCATACGGTGACGCGCTCGGGGGCGCGAGCGGTGGTCCATCAAGACGGCGGACGCCACCCCCTGGCGAGCGTCGTTTGGCCTACCTCGATGACGTAGCCGTCGGGATCGCGGACGTAGCAGCGGATCTCGGTTAGGTGCTCCTTTGGGGGCGTTAGGAAATTAGCGCCCCGCTTGCTCCACTCGGCGTAGACGGAGTGAATGTCCTTGACGCGGATGTTGAGGAAGCTGCAGACCCGATCCGGGTCTGGCTGCGTCTCGAGTGTAACGGTTGGCTTGTCGTCGGTGGGGCCGCCGCCGGAGTTGATGATGATCCAGCTGTTGGCGAGCGCTACATACGTCACCTCATCACCGGCCTCGCCCGCGATGACGGTCCTGCCACCGAGGACGTCGGTGTAGAAACGACGGGAACGCTCGACGTCGTCTGAGACGATGAAGTGGGCCAGGACCATCTCCTGCTCGACGCTGCTCATGGTGACCTCCGTTGTTGGATTGGGGCCCATTGTCACGCTCATTCCCATCGACGACAGATCGCACGGACAACGGACGTGAACAGGCAGGTCAGTCGGACTCGAGCGAGATCCCGCCCCACTCCTCGGGTGCGACATCGGCGAGTGTCTGGGAGAACGTCCACTGATGGCCGGCGAGGTCCTCGGCTGTGTACTGGCGCTCGCCGTATGGATGGTCGGTGGGCTCGGAGGCGATGCGCGCGCCATACGTGCGCGCGTGCTCGCAGTGCGTGTGCGCGTCATCCACGCGAACCATCACGGCGTGCGTCACCTCGCCGGGACGCGGGGGTCGGCTCTCGTGGCGCACATCGCCGAGGATCACAGCCCCATCGCCGATGCTGAGCTGAGAACGGTGGTTCTCGCCGATCTGAAGGCGCTCGACGAACCCGAACGCGCCGCTGAGCCATGTGACCGCCTCGCGCACGTCCGGATAGATGAGCACCGGGATGACCGTGGATTGGGGGATGGAACGGTTGGCCTTCACGGCTCCGTCTCCGGGACCGCTTAGACGAGCTGCTCGTCGGCAGACTCGATGAGCCGCAGGTGCTCGCCCGCGCGGGTGATGCTCATCAGTCGCTTGACCTGCTGTGAGCCCTGGGTCAGCGCGAGCATCTGTCCCTCTGCCTGGGCGTGCTCGTGCGCGGCGAGGATGATGCGAAGTCCGGTGGAGTCGATGAACTCGAGCCCGTCGACGTCGAGCACGAGCAGCTGCGCGGCGTCGGCCTGTGCGCTCTCGATCGCCTCCTGCAGCAGTGGAGCGCTCGCCAGATCGAGTTCGCCGAGTAGGCGCAGCACAACCCTGTCAGGCCCGCTGCGAACCTCGACCTGCAGGTGCTCGGCCTGCATGCGTCCCTCGGGCTCCACAGAGCGATCCTATCGCAGGGGTTGAACGCCACGCTGCGCCAGGTACGTCCGCATCGGACCAATCGTGAGGCGCGGACACGAACGGGCGCTGGTCAATCGGGTGGGTCGTCGGGCGAGCACAGAGCTGGAGACCACCGCTAGGCGAGGCGCACCGCGAGCAGGGCCAGGTCGTCACGCAGCCTGCCGGTAGAACGCTCGAGCACGGCGTGCTCGATGTGCTCCAGCACGCTGTCGAGGGGCAGGTGCGCCGTTTGAGCGCAGAGCCCTCGCAGCCCCGGCTCACCGAGCTGTTTGCCCGCGCGACCGGCCTCGATCACTCCGTCGGTGTACAGCAGCAACGTCTCTCCGGCGCGCAGCTCGCCGGCGCTTTCGACGACGTCGATGGGATCGAGCACCCCGAGCAGCGTGCCAGGCTCGCCAAGTGCCGTCACGGCGCCCTCTGGGTCGATCCGCAGCGGCGGTTGGTGTCCGGCGAGGGCGATCGTAAGGCGCGTGTGCTCGGTCGCGGGCTCCATCAGGACCACGCAAGCGGTGCACAGGTCCGCGCCTGCCGGTTGCAGGCGCAGCGCTCGGTGCAGGGTGCGCAGCATCTCGGCTGGGGATTGGCCGCTGAGCGCGGTGGCGCGCAGGGTGTGGCGTGCGAGCGCCGTCACACCGGCGGCCCGCGGGCCCTTGCCGCAGACGTCGCCGATGACGAGCATCCATTGGCCGTCGCTCGGTTGGAAGAGATCGTAGAAGTCGCCGCCGACCTCGTTGATCTCACCGGCGGGCGAATAGCGCGCCTGGATCTGCGCACCGGGGATCTCGGGGAGGGAGTCGGGGAGCAGGGAGCGCTCGAGGATGTGGGCGATGCGCGAGCGCTCGGTATAGATGCGCGCGCGTTCGACCGACGTGCCGGAGCGCCGCGCAAGGCGCTCGGCGAGCGCGAGATCGACGGCGGAGAGGCGCCGCGGGGACTCTGAGGAGACGAGCGTGATCGTGCCGATCGTGCCGGTGGCGCCGATCATCGGCACGATGATCACCGCCTGCGGGCCGACCATACGCAGCAGCTCCATGTGCTCCTCGTCGTGGGCGTAGGCGATCAGCGCGTCGGTCTGGATGTCGGTAAAAATGCGGGCCTGTCCGGTGCGCAGCACCTCGGCGACACCTGTCGCATCGTCCAGTGCCGGGCGGTAGCGGCGATCGAGGCGCTCGGCCATCGCGAGCTTGTCTGGATCGGCGTGGTGCACGGCCACGAGTTCGATCTCGCCGCGCTCGTTGAGCACGTCCACCGCGCACCAGTCGGCCAGTCGTGGGACGGCAAGGCGTGCGACCTGCTGCAGCGTCTCGTTGTAGTCCATCGAAGAGGCGAGCACGCGACTGGCCTCGGACATAAAGCGTTCGTTCAACTGCGCGCGCTTGACCTCGGTGATGTTCTCGAAGACGTTCACCGCGTAGGCGATCCGGTCGGTGTCCGGGTCGAGGACGGGGGAGGATCTGACGACCAGCCAGCGCTCCTCGCCGGTGGCGCGGACGATGTTGCGCACGAGCAGCGGCTGGGGGTTTTCACCCGCAAACAGCCTGCGGCCGGGCATGCTCTCGAGGTCCAGCTCGCGACCGTGCTCGTCGAGCACCTGAAAACGAGGCATGATCGTCCCCGGAGCCGCGTTCATCAGCTCGCCCGGAGTGGCGACACCGAGCAGGTCGGCCGCGGCCTGGTTGGCGAACACCGTGCGTCCGTTCTCATCGACCACGGTTACCGCCTCGGCGAGCTGCGCGAGGACCGCCTCCAGACGCCGCTCGAGGCGCAGCAGTTCCGGGATATCGGCGTCACCAACCGGCCGGCGCTCGCCCGCGACCCGATTCTTCTCGTCTGTGGACATGTGCGTCTGCACCACCCTTAGATGTTCGGCCGTGCGTGCGCAACGGCGTCCCCCGAAGAGTCCATTATCGCATCGCGGTGAGCCGCATCGAAGGTGTCGGCGCAGCCCTCGGAGCAGAACCAGTACGTCTGTCCGTCGCGTTACGCGCGCGATTGCGTTCGCTCGATCGACCTTCATCCCGCACACCGGATCGGTCACCCCGCGCCGACGCGTCAGCCCGAACAGCGCCGCGAAAGCGGCCGTCGCGAGCACGTTCAGCACGAGCGTGTAGCCGACGGTCACTTCGCCGAACACCTCCGCCTTCGTGGGTCGCGTCTGCGGGATCAGGCCGGCGGCGTCGAACAGCCCGTCGACGATCAGGGCGGCGATGACGATCGTGAGGAACATCAGCGCGACGATGCGCGCGGCGTAGCGAGAGCCGTAGTACTTCCGATAGGCGAGCACGATCGGCAGCACGATCAGATCGGCGAACACGAACGCGATCACGCCGCCGAACCCGATCCCTCCCGACCACAGCACCGCGGCGAGGGGGATGTTGCCGACGGAGCAGACGAAGCTCAGCGACGGCGACGAGCGGGTCCGACGATCACGTTCTCCAGCAGTCGCCACGGTTCGGGGGCGTCGATCGCGAAGAGGCGATTGAAGAAGTCCTGCCCGAGCAGCCCGATGAAGCCCGCGAGCAGGAAGCCGAGGGCGATCTCGCGATAGAGCATCGCCCAGTCGTTGCGGAAGTTGTGCGCCACGTCAGACCACGCCTGCAACGAGCGCAGCCGCCCGCTCAGCCCACCGCCGCCCCCGTCGTCGAGGCCGTCGCCGCCGGCAGTGTGGTGCACGTGACCGCCGTCGGCGTGCACGGCGTGCTCGCGCGCTTCGGCCTCGAGGCGCCGCGAGACGAAAACGCGCAGCAGCAGCGTCATCGTGGCGATCAGCACGATGCCGCCGATGAGCTCGGCGAGCGTGAACTGCCAGCCGATCAGCACCCACATGACGATGCCGAGCTCGACGACGAGGTTGGTGGAGGCGAACTGGAACGCGAGCGAGCTCGCCGCCGAGGCCCCCTTGGCGAACAGCGAGCTTGGCGATGGCGATCGCCGCGTAGGAGCACGAGGAGGAGGCCGCGCCGAGCGCGCTCGCAAGCGCGACCGGCCGTGCACCGCCGCCGCCGAGCGCGCGCTCGATTCGTGCCGCGCGGCGCCCACGCCTGCACGGCGCCGGAGATGGCGAACCCGAGCACGAGCGCCCACCACACCTGCCAGGCCATCAGCAGCGCGTTCTGCAGGCCTTCCCAGGCGGTTTCGAGCACGGTCTCCACACGCCCAGTCTGCTCGATCGCGCGCCCGTGGGCCGGCGATGGTTCCTCGGCGGCGATCGATGCAGTCACCGGGCGGCGGTGCGCCCGCCAGATGGGTCTGTGGATGAGCGATCGTGTGCTGCTCCTCTCCTGGGAGTACCCACCGGTGATCGAGGGTGGTCTCGCGCGGCATGTGCGCAAGCTGGCCGAGGCGCTCGTGCGCCGTGGCGTGGAGGTGGACGTGCTCACGCGCGGCGCCGGAGAGGGCTCGGCGGAGATCTCGATGGAAACCCGCGGCGGGGTGAGCGTGTACCGCGTGCCCGAGCCCGGCTGGCCGCGCGATCTCGACCGGTTCGTGGCGTGGGTGGAGCGCATGAACGACGACATGCTCGCCGCCGGCCTGGCGCTCGCCGGGGAGCGCTCCTATGACCTGATCCACGGGCACGACTGGCTCGTCGCGCAGCGCCTCCACGGACGCTCTCCGATCGGCTGGCGATCCCCTACGCGACGACCATCCACGCGACCGAGCACGGCCGTCATCAGGGCTGGGTGCAGGACCAGCCGCAGGCGCACATCCATTCGGTCGAGCGCGCGATGGCTCAGCGCGCGGCACGGGTGATCGTCTGCTCCTACTACATGCGCGGGCACGTGGCGGACATCTTCGACATCGACGAGCGGCGCATCGCGGTGATCCCCAACGGGATCGACCCGCGACGACCTGCAGCCGGTCGACGATCTCGAGACGCTGCGCCGCGAGTTCGCCGCACCCGAGGACCGGCTCGTGCTGCTGTCGGGCGGCTCGTGTACGAGAAGGGCTTTCAGCTCGCGCTCGACGCGCTGCCGGGCGTGATCGAGCGGGTCGGCGCGGTGCGCTTCCTCGTCGCGGGCTCGGGCACGCACGAGGCCGAGCTGCGCGCTCAGGCCGAGCGGCTGGGACTGTTCGGAGCACGGCGTGTTTCTGGGCTGGATCGGCGATGACGCCCTGCACTCGCTCTATCGGATCGCCGACCTCTGCGTGGTGCCCTCGATCTATGAGCCCTTCGGCCTCGTGGCGCTGGAGGCGATGGCCTCGGGCTGTCCCTGCATCGTCGCCGACACGGGTGGGCTGCGCGAGGTCGTCCCGCCCGGCGAGCGCGTGGGGTTGCGCTTCAACGGCGGCGACGCCGAGCACCTGGGCGCGATGATCGAGCGGCTTGCTGATCGACGACGAGCTGCGCGACAGGCTCGTGACCGAGGCCTCCGAGCACGTGCTGCGATTCGATTGGGACGACATCGCGCAGCGCACGCACACGATCTATGACGAACTCGCCGAAGCGCGGGTCAGGGAGGAGGCCAACCGCAGATGACGGGCGTTGCGATCGAGGGGTTGATGCAGGACGACTTCCCGCTGACGCTGCACCACATCCTGCGGCGCCTGCGCTACAGCGACCCGCGAGCGGAGGTCGTGACGCTCGGCGAGGGCGGGGAGCGCACGCGCATGACCTTCGCGCAGAGCGCCGAGCGGATCGACCGCCTCGCACGCGTGCTCGACGCGACTGGGCGTGCAGCAGGGCGATCGCGTGGGCACGTTCGCGTGGAACAACCAGCGCCACTTCGAGCTCTACTTCGCGATCCCGTGCGTCGGCGCGGTACTGCACACGCTCAACATCCGCCTGTTCGCCGAGCAGCTGACCTACATCGCCAACCACGCCGAGGACCAGGTCATCTTCGTCGACGCCTCGCTCGTGCCGCTGCTGGAGCAGCTCGCGCCGAGCTTCGAGACGGTCCGCCACTACGTGATCATGGGTGGCGAGGGAGACTCAGATCCCGCCCGCACGTCGCTGCCGAACGCGCTCAACTACGAGGAGCTGCTCGAGGAAGCCGGGCCCGGGGGGTATGACTACCCCGACGTCGACGAGCGCCAGGCCGCGGCCCTCTGCTACACGAGCGGCACCACCGGGCAACCCGAAGGGCGTGCTCTACTCGCACCGCTCGATCAGCCTGCACTCCTCCGCGACGCTCATGCGCGACGCCGTCGGGCTCTCGCGCGATGACCGCGTGCTGGCGGTGGTGCCGATGTTCCACGCCAACGCCTGGGGCCTGCCGCACGGGGCCGCGCTCGCGGGCGCCGATCTGATCCTGCCCGACCGGTTCCTGCAGGCCGAGCCGCTCGCGCAGCTTGATCGCCGCCGAGCGCCCGACGCTGATGGGGTGCGTGCCGACGATCTTCGCGGACCTGCTGCGCTACGCCGACGAGCACCCCGATCTCGACCTCTCCTCGCTCTCCAACGCCGCCTGCGGCGGCTCGGCGGTGCCGCGCCAGCTGATGCGCGACTTCCAGGAGCGCCACGGCGTGCGCATATTCCAGGCCTGGGGCATGACCGAGACGAGCCCCGTCGCCACCTACTCGCGCCCGGACGAGAGCGGCTGAGCACGACGACGCCTACTGGGACGATCGCGCCAGGCAGGGCCGGGCGATGCCGTGGGTCGAGCTGCGCCTGATCGGCGACGGCGGCGTGGAGGTGCCCTGGGACGGGCAGTCCACGGGTGAGATCGAGGTGCGCGGGCCGTGGGTCGCCGCGCGCTACTTCCACGGCGAGGCAGGACGACGAGAAGTTCGACTCCGGCTGGCTGCGCACCGGCGACATCGCCTCGGTGGACGAGCGCGGGTACGTGCAGATCACCGACCGCTCCAAGGACGTGATCAAGTCCGGGGGAGAGTGGATCTCCTCGGTGGAGCTCGAGAACGAGGTGATGGCCCACCCCGACGTGATCGAGGCGGCGGTGATCGCGCGTCCGGACGAGCGCTGGGCCGAGCGCCCGCTGTGCTGCGTGGTGCTGCGCGAGGGCTCCACCGTCGATGCGCAAGCACTCGCCGAGCATCTCGAGCGGGCGCGTGGCGAAATGGTGGATCCCCGAGGAGTTCGCGTTCGTCGATGAGGTCCCGAAGACGAGCGTCGGCAAGTTCGACAAGAAGGTCCTGCGGGCGAGGCTCGCGGATGGGTCTCTTGAGGGCCGTGTGCGTGTTTCATCGGGGGAAGGTCGGGCGGGGGGTCAGACCCCCTCCCGTTGATTGATGGTCCTACGCGCGCGGCTCGCGAGGGGCACGCTGCAGGGCCGAGTCTTCCTCGAGTAGACCGCGCCAGCGCGCGATATCGTCAACGGGTGGGTCCCGAGAGTCATCGCGCAGGCTCGACTCGGCGACGCCTGAGATTGGCCGGGCTCGCGCTGCTGGGCGCGACGCTCGCGCTGATCCTGTGGCTGATCCCGCATGACACAGCAGGAGGGTCGCCCTCGTCGCATGCGACGAGGGCAGCAGGGCCGCATGCGGCCCTGCTCGGATCTCGCACATGTGCGAGATCTCCGGGCGGCGCATGCGCCGCCTGGAACGGTGCGCCGCATGCGGCGCTCGACCGGTTGGCGCATGCGCCAACCGAACAACCCATCTCCGGACCCGTTCGCGAAGCTCCCGGTTCGGTACCGCCCGGTCGGGTGCCTGCGACGCGGACCCGCGGTCGACTACACCCACGGTCCGCGACGGCGAGAGGTGGCACTCACCTTCGACGACGGTCCCTACCCGCTCACGCCGAGCTTCGTGCGGATGCTCCGCGCCGATGGCGCCGTCGCGACCTTCTTCATGATCGGCGAGCAGGTCACCTCGCGCTATCAGTCCACGCTGCACGAAGAGCTGCGCAACGGGGACGCGCTGGGAGATCACACCTACACGCACCCCGACCTCGTCACCGCTGGAGACGTACGCGGCCAGCTGCAAAGCACGATTCAGGCGATCCGCGCGCGCAGCGGCTACACCCCGTGCGTGTTCCGCCCGCCCTACGGCGACTACGACAGCTCGGTCCTGCGCACCGCCGCCTCGCTCGGCCTGGCGACGATCACGTGGGAGGTCGATCCCAGCGACTACGCCCTCCCGGGCACCGCGGCGATCCGTCAGCGCGTGCTCGCGCAGGTCCGACCCGGGCTCGATCGTGATCTCCCACGACGGCGGCGGTCCGCGCACGACAGACGCTCGCGGCATATCCCGGGATCATCCGCGCGCTGCGCGCGCGCGGCTATCGGTTCGTGACGGTCCCCGAACTGCTGGGCTTTCACACCGTCTACCGCCGCTGTGTTCGCACCTGCGACGGCGCCGCCATCACCGGGCGCCCGCCGCCCGGCTCGGTCCTCGAACCGGGCTGAGCGCGGTTCGCCGGCGCCGTCCCTAAGGTCGCCCCTCTGGCGAGCAGGGCTCACAATGCGATCATCTCGAGCTCGTCGAGGTGTCTAGCGGCCGGCGAAGCGCGCACGTCCTCACCGAGGATCTCGACCACGCCCGCCTGCGCGAGATTCGCGAGCGCACCGCGGAGCGCGAGCGGTTTCGCGTCGTCGAGCTCGGCCGCCAGCTCGCTGAAAGGCCAGTCGCCTGCGCGGTCGCGGCGAAGGGTCTGCGATACGAGCGCTCGTTCGAGTCGGCGCTCGTCATCTGTTGAGATCTGCTTGGTTTGGTTCTGCATGCGAGTCTCCTTCCGTACCGTGCCCGGGGCGGCGATGCTCGCGCCGGGGCTCACTTCCTGGTAATGTGACCGATAGTCCGTAGACTAATAGTCGTCAAGGCGGAAAGATGTGGGCATGGCCATCCGATCGACTGCGCACGCTGCGTTCGGCCTGAAGATCCGCGAGATTCGCAACCGCCGAGGCATCTCCCAGGAGAGTCTCGCGCTGCGATGTGCTCTGGATCGGACCTACCTCAGCGGGATCGAGCGTGGGGTCCGCAACCCGAGCCTGACCAACGTCCTGAAGATCGCCGCCGCGCTCGACGTTCATCCCTCCGAGCTGTTCGTCGATGTACCGCGCGAACAGTAAGAGCTCGAACGGACCCGAGCGCGCTCGCGCTTTCAGAATTCTTCCGCGAGCAGCTCCATCAGCAGTGCGTCGTGCCAGCCCCGTCTGTCGGCGTCGCGCTCGGCGCGGCGCATCACGCCGACGCGCTTGAAGCCGACCTTCTCATAAGCGCGGATCGCCGCTGCGTTGGCCGTTGCCGGGTCGATCACGATGCGATGGTGCTCGCGAACTTCGATCAGATAGCGAGCTACGAGGGTCACCGCCTCCGTGCCGAGACCGCGGCCATGCGCGATCGGGTCCACGAACAGGTCGATCTCCGCGTGGCGGTACTTCGGCTCGAGCTCCTCGCGGAACTGGATCAACCCCACGATCGCGCCGTCGGCGAGGATCGTCAGCCGCGTCGACTCCGGCTCATCCCACGGGAAGCGCTCGCCGGGCATGTCCCACCAACGTGAGACCCCCGGCGTCGCATGAATGCGACGCAGCTCGTCCTCATCGCCATCGGCGAGAGGGCGCAGGGTCACACGGTGAGAACGACTCCCGTCGAACGTCCCAGTCAGGGTGACATCGCTCGGCGCCGACACTCGTGCGATATTAGATCTGCCGCGCCGGCGACCACAGTCGAGGCCGCGCGTGAGCCTTGCGCGGCGACCCGGCTCCAAGCGATGCGCGCGAGTGGACAGGACTCAAACCCCGCGGGGTTTGAGTCCGAGCGTTTTGATGCGGAGCCGGGAACAACGTCGGAACCGCCCCGCTGGTTCCAACGTAGATCAAATGGTGCGGATGAGAGGACTCGAACCTCCACCCAGTTTCCTGGACACGGACCTGAACCGTGCGCGTCTACCAATTCCGCCACATCCGCGTGGGGTGGGGAGCGAAGATATCGCACCGGCGCGCGAACCCGGAACCGGCGAGGCGGACCCCAGTGTGACACGTTTGCGCTGATCGTCACGAACTGCGTCCGCGCGGGTAGTTCCTGGTGCTTTGCTAGCCTCGGTCGAGCTTTCGCGCGCCGCCATCGTCTAGGGGACTAGGACGCCGCCCTCTCACGGCGGTAACACGGGTTCGAATCCCGTTGGCGGTACTGAGAGGCGCCCAGGTCGATCCGCTGGTTCGATGTCTGGGTGCGATCATCGAGGACCCGATCACGCCAGTGATCGCGCCCAGACCGGCGAGGCGCCGAGGAGGGTGGTTGGATTGCGCCCGTGAGAGCGGTCGTGGGACCTCCTCGATCAGTCGCATCGACTTGCAGCGGATAACGCGCGCTTTCGTGCGCTGGAGCCGACGACGTGGGCGCTGCGAGCAATCCGGTGCGGTTGCGTAAGAACGATGCTCCAAGTTCGGTTTGTGCGCACATTTGTGGGTTTCCAGAGCCAATATGGCGTGACCTGCGGAGGGTGAGGAAAAGTAGGAGACGCGTCTCGACTTGTGGCCTTCGACCAATGAACCTCTGTGGAGTGCATGAACAGGCCTGGCGCCTGTTCGGGCGCAACGCCCGCCACTGGGCGCCGTGCTCTGGGGCTGGCGTCACTTTCATAGTCGAACAGGACGATTAGGCAGGAAACGATGGCTTCGATCGAAAAAACGCGCGGGGCTGCCCCGCGGTTGCGCCCCGGACCCAACGGGCTCCCGCGCGGGCAGGTGACAGAGATTCAACGCAGCCGGATGCTCACGGCAGCGGTGCAGGCAGTTGAAGAGGTTGGGTACGCGCGTATGACCGTGGCTCAAGTCATCGGGCGGGCGAAGGTCTCGAGGAAGACCTTCTACGACGTGTTCATCGACCGCGAGGACTGCTTCCTCGCGGCATTCGAGGGGGCGATCGCCCGGGGTCGAGCACAGGTGCTCGACGCCTACACGCTGGAGTCCGGATGGCGAGAGAGCGTGCGTGCGGGCTTGGCACGGCTGCTTGACTTCATGGACGAAGAACCCGGCCTGGCGAGGCTCTGCGTGGTCGAGGCGCTGGGAGCCGGACCGCGTGTCCTCGAAAGTCGGGCCAAAGTGCTCGACGAACTCGCGGAGATCATCGATCGGGGGAGATCTGAGGGCAATGCAGCTCGCGAACCGCCGGAGGTGACCGCCGAAGGCATCGTCGGGGCGGTTTTCGCGGTGATCCACACCCGTCTGTTGGAGGGCGGTAAGGAACCGCTCTCGATGCTCCTCGCGCCTCTCATGAGCATGATCGTGCTCCCATACATGGGAGCACGCGCCGCGGGCAAAGAGCTAACAAGGCCGGCGCCGGCGCCTCGGCAAGCCGGCCGACAGCGTGGGCACGGCGGCAGTCGCGACCCTCTCGAGGGCCTGGAGATGCGGCTCACTTACCGGACCGTTCGCGTCCTCGTGGTCATCGGTGGACGTCCGGGCGCCAGCAATCGCGAGATCGCCGAGGGCTCGGGTATCGCCGATCAGGGCCAGATCTCCAAGCTCCTGACACGCCTACGACGGCTGGATCTAGTCGAGAACCGAGGCGAAGGTCAGGCCAAGGGAGCCGCCAACGCCTGGTATCTCACCGAGCGCGGCGTCGAGGTCGAGCGGGCCGCACGTCCGCGCTGAACGGTCGAGCCTCCGGCGGGGTCAGGCGCCGTGAACCGCGATCGCGGCTTTGAACAGGTTCGCGCCGGCTACCGGACCGCCGGTGACCTCAACGCCGAGGCCTCCGCTGGTGTTGCGGACCATGCGCCGAGCCAGCTTGCTGAGATGGACGTGTGCCTTACCCGTGCTGTGAGCGGCCACCGAGAATCTCGCAGCGCCCAACCACACCGATCGCGAGCCGCCATGGGCCTTGGAGTGCAGCGTGAGCGTGCCGGTGCAGCTGACCGCGGAATGGCAGTAGACGGCGACCTGAACGACGCCGCGAATGTTCATGCCGTCGAGTTGTGGCGTCGGGATCGTCAACGTCGGAAAGACGTGGCGATGGGATACGCGGACAGAGCCGGGCGGAGGCAGGCCCTTGGTCCCGCCCGGACAGATCGGTGTCTCATCTGAACCGGTCGCGAGGGTCGCCTGCAGCATCAGTTCCTCGTCTGGGTTCGAGGCAAAGCCGTCGTGGTTGGTGGTGTCGTGTCGGTGAGAACGTCGCTCCGTTGCCGACGCCGTTGTTGCGAATGAACGAGTCCATCGTCGCGCCGGGCACGCTGCCGATCACCATGTAGGGGACGCCGGCAGGGTAAGGCGGCGGACCGTTCTGGGCAGCGGACGAAGCCACCCTCCTCGTTGAAGGAGACGTAGTCGCCCTGAGCCACACAGAGATTGATCGGGTCGTAGGAGCTGATGGTCGAGCCGCTCGCGCCGCCAACGCCGCAGACAGGTATTTCGAACGCCTGACTGGTGAGTTCGACTCTCGCCCCACCGCCCGCCACCGGAGCCAGCGTCTGGAAGTGGATCTGGGTCAAGGGCGCTGGGCCATTCGACTTTGCGCATCCCTCCAGGCGCACGCTCACCACCTGCCCGCCGACCGGGGCGCTCGGATCGCCCACCGGGAGCTGCACGTTCCAGAGCGCGCCATCCGCGCCGTCGTGCGGGATGTGGAAGACCGATCCGGGAAGCGGCACATTGCTGCCTTGGTAGTTGAGGTCGTTGGCCGTGTCTTTGACCGCGGGAACAGACAGGGGGCTGCCGAACGTCAACGTCGCCGCGCCCGCAGATCCGGCAAGGAGCGCCAGAAGCAGCAGCGCGACCGTAGACGCTGTCGTGGCGGCCAGACGCACGACGCGACCGGAGACTGGTGTTGTGGCGGTCTCGCGGGAGTACAGCCTGAGATGAAGTTCTCGAGCGCGTACTCATCTATACGTCCATTCGATCGTTATACGCGCAAGCTTGAGCATCGGCGCCGGTCGAGTGGACCGCCGTTGGAGGGTCGCTTCGCGCAGGACGTCCCGATATCGGCGCTGGGTCGGAACAAGCAGACGAGTTGCTGCGTCTTCTGCTGTGGCGGATCCTCGGTCTCATCGCGCTCGTCGCCGCGCTTGCGCTGACGGGATGGCTGCTTGGAGGGCGGTCTGGGAGCGGCCCTGCGCGGGGCCGGCAGCCCCCACCCAGCGCATCTCACGCTGGGGTCCCTGTTGTACGCCGTCGACTCGTGCCTCGCAGGCGTGTGGGGGTGGGCGCCGATCGGGTGAAGCGGCCGGCGCCAGAGCGTTCGCTGCACTCGCCTTCTTGACGGCAGCCGTGCTCGGATTGGGTCCGCTGTGCGCTACCGGGCGATCGCGGGTCTACGTGCGATTTGGCATCGAGGTCTACCGCACCGACAACACCACCGCGGAGGGCGTGATCGCGATGTTCGAATCGCTGCACAAGCGTCTGTTGCGTCGATGGTGGCGCAGAGCGCTCTCCGGCCAGCCCTCGCTGGCGCTCGAGATCCATCATGGCGCGGGACGCTCGGTCTGGCTTGCCGTCAGCTGTCCGGCGGGCGATCGAGTCGACAGTCGAGACCGCGTCTGCGCACCGCCTACCCCAACTGCCGCCTGCGCTCGGCGCCGGAGCCGCCGGCGAGCCCGCCGGTGGTGCTGCGCCTGAAGAAGCAGGCAGGGTTCATCAGGCGAGTGGCCGTACTGGATCGCTTCGAGCACCAGCGCGAGCCACCGGTCAATCGCGTGATGACGGTCATGGGGGCCTGCGGCGGAACGGGCGTTCGTGCAGCTCGCCCTGACGCCCGCGCCGGTGCTGTTCGAGCGTTACGCCAAGCATCTGTACAAGCGCCACGAGGCGCATCCTCTCGCGCGAGCGCCGCGAGCACCTGATCGAGCGCGATCGCTCGATGGTCGAGGACGTCGAGCTCCGCGGCGGTCTGGATGTGCAGTACCGTCCGCTGTTCTTCGCGGATCTGCGCGTCATCGCCTCGCGTCGCGTGACCTGCGAGCGGATCGCCTCCGAGCTGCGCGCGGTCAACTCGGAGAACCGCTCGTCGAGCGCGGCACCGCGATTCGCCACGGCCTGCTGGGCCTCTATCGGCAAGCGGGTTCTGCGCGGCGAGGGCAACCCGCTGCCGCTCATTTCACCGCGGTGTATACGCATCCACGGAGCTCGCGGCGCTTGTGGCAGCTGCCGTCCATCGACTTTGCAGCCGTCCCGTTCGCTCGCACGAGCCTGCCCCGCGTCCCGGCCTCGCCGGGGATCTGCGCGACCCGCGTAGCGGCTCGCCCGGCACGCTGCGCGACGCCTTGGGCGCCGTCTCGATTCATGCAGCGCATGCGACGGCAGAACACCGCCGGTCCCAGGCGCAGTCGATCAGGGGAAGTCGAGCTATCTGGTCGCCACGGTCGCCGAGGATCTCGACCGCGAGCGATGCTGTGTGATCGTGCTCGACCCCAAGGGCGATGCCGCCGAGGCCGCCGTCAGCCTCGTCCCGCCGGAGCGCGTGTGCACGCTGCTCGACTCTCGCGCATCCCACCTGCGGGTTCAATCCGTTGGCCGTCGATGCACCAGCGGACGTGATCGCCGACTACGTGGTGGCAGCGATTGAAGGGCCTGTTCGACGATGTCCGACATCCGCGCGTCCTCGGATCGATACCTGCGCAACGCGATCATCGCGGTGCTTGCATATGACCGCTCCTCGACGTTGTGGGATGCCGCCCGGCTGCTGTCGGTGGGCGAGGAGGGCTACTCCTATCGCAACGCCGTGGGCGCGCGGCTGCGCACGATGCCGGAATTCAAGGAGATCTGCAACGTTCTTCACGGCCGAGCTCGTCGCGCAGCTCGCGGATTCGCGCAGCACGACGACGGCCAAGCTCGACGCTCCGGTGAACAAGCTCGCGCGGTTGCTGAACTCTCCTTCGATCAAGCGTGTACTGCTCAACGACTCGCTGCAGATCGACTTCGACCGTCTCATCTCCGGGGAAGGGGTCCTGGTCGTCAAGGGCGCACTTGGCGGGATGGGTGCAGGCAACACCTCGGTGCTGATGCAGTTGCTCGTGGGCATGCTCGACGCGGCGCTTGCGCGTCAACAGGATCTGGTGCCGCCCAATCGAACGCGTCGCGGTCGCACTGAAGGTCGACGAGGCTCCGCTGGTGCTCAACCGCGGTTTCGCCGAGACGATGGCGCTGAAGCGATCCGCCGGACTCGAGACCGTTGCGTGCTGGCAGACCGACTCGCAGTGGGTCGATCCGCGAGATACGCGATCAGCTCGATGCGCTGTTCGCGCACCGCGTCTACTTCGCGACGTCCTCGGCCGACGACGCCCGCGCGGCGGTGAAGTTGACGATGGCGGAGTTCTCAGACACCATCACGACCCGAGATCGAGCGCATCTCGACGCTCGGCCAACCGGATGCGCGCCTGTATCTGCCCAAGCACCACGCGATCGCCAGCTGGGTCACCCCGCAGGGTCGCCAGGCTCCGTTCCTGGCCGAGACGATTCCATTGCGCGTCGACCGCGAGCGCCTGCGTCTGCACGCCACGCGCCAGGCATGAACGTGGCGGGCGCTATCTGGACGATCTGCGCCAGCCTCACTGGGAGGGCACGCGTCGGGAACGGGACTCCCAGGAAGCCTTCTCCAGCGAGCAGGGCGAACGTTCGTCACGAAACGCGAGCGGGGACACTCCACGAAGCGCGAGGAGTGACACCCCGCCACGAAGGGAGGGCAACGACCCCGGCAACGCAAAGGTAAGTCGTGATCGAGCTGCTGCCTCCGATCGATCCTCGACGGACTCGGCGCGATCGGATAGTGCTCAGCATGCAGTCGAGGCTTTACTGGATGGCTACCGCGAGCTGGTCGAGCTGCGACGGCGCGCACAGCGTTCGCTGGGCCGAGCGCGTGCATCGACCCGCAAGCGCTCGACGCCGATCCGCTGGACCTGGAGATCCTTGTGCTCGTGGCCGGCATGCGTCACGTGCTGAGCAGCCAGATTCATCGGCGCTTCAACTCCGAACGCGCGCCCACGACCACGCAGCGTCGCCTCAAGCGCCTCTCCGACGCCGGCCTCTTGCAACGATTTCAGCTCTATCGCCGTGATGGTGGCGGGGTACCGATGTGCTACGAGGTCACCCTCGCTGGTCTCGAGCTGCTGCACGCTCATGAGCGGGCGAGCGCCCTGCAGGCGGAGGATGTCGCGACACCGTCAAGGTCGCCTTCGAGGACCGCTGCCTCCGTGGGAGAGCACATGTTGCGCCAGGCGCGACACGACGTACATGTAACCGGATGGGTACTGGCGTTGGAGCAAGTGCTGGATCGGTCACGGGTGAGGATTCACGGGTGTCGGGAATCGATCCTCTCGCCGCCTCAGCGCCAGGGGCCCGGGCGGTCGCTCAGTGCTCGGTCCGCTCAGCCTGAGCCTGCCGGGAGGACGCACACCGCACGAGTTCGTGTTCACCGACGCGACAGATCGGAGAGTGCCGGCCGATCGTTTCGAGACGGTTCGTCCTCGATGCGACGGTCGAGCTGTTGCCGGCAGGTGAGGCAACAGGGATGGGTTTAGAGGCACAAAGTCCGCAGAAGCGGCCCGAGGCGAAGGAGGCGAGGCGACCTGCTCGTGGAGTTCGACGACCGTCTTCCCACGGGCCCGCGCGGCTGGGAAGCTCGAGCGTTATGACCACTTCCTGGCGGGATGGTCGGTGCACACCAAGCGCTATGGCGCAAGACGAGGAGTGCGGCCGTTTGTCGTGTTCGTCTGTCGCGACCGCGCTCGCGCGCGGGAGTGTGCGCGCAGGGCCGACCACCTCTTGACGGCGTGTCGCGCATACGCCGGTGAGTACCCCGCCGATTGGGAGTACCAGGGCCGTGAGGGCATCGTGTTCGTGGCCGAGCGCGACGCTTACGAGGGTTGCCTGCGTGGCTATCGCGTCCCGCCGCTGCCGCCTGAGGTGCGGGTGTCTGTTGCCGAGGGAGACCCCTGGGCACGCGAGTCAATCATCCGGCCCGGCAATCTGCTCGGGTGACGAATGTGGGGAAAGCAACAGGCCGGGTACCAACGGCGTGGTCGGGACGCTCGATTGGGATGGCGCGTAAACGCCGGTGCATTTGCCCGCTCGCCTGTGCCGTTACCCGTCACCGGCGCGCCGTCGCCCCTGGCTGTAGAGCGTTAGGGATGCATTCGCCCTCGCGCCTCATAGGAGGGTAACTGCGCCATGAGGCCGCGCAGATTGGCTCTGTGGCGCCAAAACAGATGTGAGTATCAGAGCCGCAAAGGTGGAAAATGAAGACGCGCAGGGAGCAGGAGTGCGGCGAGCCTGCTCTGTGGCCTACGATCGAGCCTTCGTCTTTTCTTGGTATTCCCACTCTTCGGCTCACAGACGCACCCTGACTCGCACGACTCCGTAAGAAGAGTCGATCATGAGCTGGACAACGTTGCGCTGCCGACCGAACACAACGTGCCCGCTGTGGGTGCTCGGCGCGCTCACCCTGAGCTCGCAAGCGGACCACACAGGCGATCGGCGTCTCTCTCAACAGGACGCTTTCGCGCCAAGTTCTACGAACCCGCGCTCGCTTGGCCCAAGTTCCGAGACCCCCTATAGGGGGTCTCGGGCTGTCGCATGCCGCGAAACACTTGGCCTGCGGCTCTTGACGCCTCACCGTGCCAGGCCTACAAGGGCACATGACCCCGGAGTGCCAGCTCGAAAACCTGACAGGAGGAACTCCCATGACGAAGAGCCTGCCGCAGTCGTCGTCTCCGTTGCCGGCGTGCTCACGACTCTCCCTTCAGCGCCCAGCTCCAACAGCGCCGCGCGATCTCCGATCGCTTGCAGGTTCGGCTCACAGGCCGATTGTTCGTGGCGGCACAGGCATGGAACCTCCTCGCAAACGATCTGCCCTCCGCGCCCCGCGCAGACGCAATGCTCTCGGTTGCTACCGCGACACGGCGGGCCGCTCACGTGAGGTGATCGCGCGACGCCGACGAGATGGATGCGTGCTGGTGGTGGATCGTGACGTGCGGACCCGAGGCGATGGTCGTCTGGTGGCGCAGATCGCGGCAGAGGAGCCTGCCACGAACGCGGCTCTGGTATGCGCGCTGTATCTGCGGGACACGCATCGAGGTCGTTGTCGTCGGGTGACGGCGGAGGATCTGATCGGCAAGGCGCTGGAGGGCGAAGACGTGAGAAAGAAGACGCAGCGGCTGATGGTTCGTGAGGTCGAGCTCCTGCCGGGAGAAGGAATCACCGTGGGAAACACCCTCTACCGTCTGGAGTTGGTACGTACCGAGCTCGCTGAGCGGGAGTTGCGTTGGTGTCGACGTTCACGCCAAGACCCATCCGTCGCGACTCCCGTTCCGATGTGTCTGCGCGAGGTCGATCGGGGCGATCGAACAACTACGAGCCGGCATGCAGGCTCACACGCGGCGCACTGGCCGGCTATCGCTACGACGCGAACGTATCGACGACCGCGCTGCGCGGCGAGCTGGAGCGGCTTAACGACAGTCCGATCGTTCTCAACCGCGAGCTGCGATGCAAAGTGCTCGCCGCCGTCGAAGACGGTGGATTGAGCCTCAGTGAGATCGCGATTCGCTGCGGTCGCGTCAAGCGGGACCGCAGGGGCAACACGAGCGGCGAGACGAGCTGGCTGGCCCGGCGCGTGGGCATACTTCCGGAGAGTGGGTCGGGTCGACTCACGCCGTGGGTCCACAGCGATGTACTGGCGTTGATCGCGCGTAACGGCCTGGGAATCAGTCCGCGTGAGGTGGAACTCGGATGAGGGGCAGCGTCGCGGCGCTCTCCGTTCTCGCAGGGTGCGAGTCCGGTTCGGCGACACGCCTGCCGGCCGCGACGCGGGGTGGCGCTCGTTCGGGGTCAGCAGGTGAAAGTCTCGGTCCTGTCTCGAGCAGTCCTGGGCCAATCCTCGTGGTCGAGGCGGACGCGCAGAAGGCGGGCATTCTCGGCGAGCAACTCACGCACGAGGGTTACAAGGTGGAGCTCGCCAGGTCCACCGAGCATGCCCGCGCCCTTGCGGTCTGGAGCCCGCCGAGAATGATCCTGATTGGAGGCCTGACCTGTGCACGCGGTCCGCTGGCCCTGCTGCAGGAGATCCGCCGCGAACCCGACTCCGAGAGGCCGCTGTGGCCACCAGCGGTACCGGTCATCGTGATCGGGGCGAGTGCAAGCCAGCTCGACACGCTTCGTGCTTTCGAGGCGGGAGCTGACGATTTTCTGAGTAGCCACGAGCGCTACCTGGAGCTGCGGGCCCGTATCCGAGCGCTGCTGCGCCGGACAGAGTTTGAGCCAGAGGTTGCAAATCGATTGACTGTCGATGCGCTTGAGATCGATAAGCGCGGGCACGTCGTGCGCATCGACGGACTGCCTGTCCGGCTGCGCCGGCTCGAGTTCGAGCTGCTCGTGGAGCTGGCAGCAGAACCTGAGCGGGTGTTCACGAAGCAACAGCTGCTGCGTGCCGTGTGGGGTTACAGGTCGTGCGGGTCGACTCGCACGGTCGACAGCCATGCGAGCCGCCTGCGTTGCAAGCTAGAGCGGTTCGGTGGGCGCTGGGTGATCAACGAGTGGGGTGTTGGCTACCGGCTGCACTGATCGAAAGACAGGAAGCGCCGTCCGGTCGAGCCGGAGGAGCGCAACCAACAGACCTTGACGAGCCAACCGGGCTCGTCGAGAACACCGCGAAGGCGGGCCCTTGAGGCTCGCCTTCGCTCGTTAACCATCGCGATCGGCGAGAGCGCCGGTCCCCATAAACGGAAAGGAAGGTCTGATGATGAGCTCATCAGAACATCAAATGAACCTGCGGTGAATCCGCTGGCGTCGGCCGAACAGCTGATTCACTGGCTCACGATCACCGCCGTGCATCTCGCCATCGGTCTCGCGCTCGGCCTGCTGGTGGCGAGAACGATGCGCCGGCACCACCTCCGGTGGACTTGGGTTTGCGGTGCCCCGATGTTGGTCGTGTTCGCGCGAAGGATGCTCGGCTCGGATGCGCTCGATCGCAGGCACTGCAGCTCTTTGCGCAGCCGTGCGCGCGCGGCGCTGGCATCGCGAAGATTTCGACACGGGTGCGGACATGGCCGACCTCGCCACAGAACGGTTGGGGCCGCTGGACGTGATTGCGTCTGCTTGCACGCCGGCTGAAAGCGCGAGGGAGCTCGCCCTCCTCGAGCGGCTGGTGGAAAGGCGGTCGGCTAACGGTTGGTCACAAGCGCAACGCTCGTGCGGTCACGATCCCGCTCGGCGGTGTGACGGGAGGCACGCACACGCTGGTGGTCGGCGCGACCCGCTCCGGGCAAGACGGTCACGATGACCTGGATGGTGGCCAACGCGATCGAGCGTGGAATGGGCGCGATCGTGATCGACCCGAAGGGGGACCGCGACCTACGCATGCATCTGCGCGATGCCGCGTCGGCCGGGGGGCGGCGATTCATCGAATGGACCCCGCACGGACGCACCGTCTACAACCCATACGCTCGGGGCAGCGAGACCGAGATCGCCGACAAGGCGCTCGCCGGCGAGCGATTCACCGAGCCGCACTACCTGCAGGCAGGCCCAGCGTTATCTCGGCCACGAGGTGCGCGTGCTGCGCAGAGCCGGCGTCGAGGTCGACTCTGAAGGCGTTGGTCGAGTACCTCGACCCCGCAGCGCCTGGAGATGCTCGCCCGGAGTCTTGCCCGAAGCGCGAGGTCCGTGGGGCTCATGCCTATCTGGACTCGCTCACCCCACGCCAGCAGAGCGATCTCGCGGGTGTGCGCGATCGACTGGCGATCATGGCCGAGTCGGACATCGGGCCCTGGCTCGACCCGCAGACACCGAGCGCGAATCGCCTGGACCTGCTGGAGGCGGCGAGAGCGCGGGCGGTTGTGTATTTCAATCTCCAGGCCGACAGCCGGCCGCTGCTGGCACAGATGCTCGGAGCGGCGATCGTCGGGGACCTGCAGGCGGTGGTCGCGGGACTGCAGGGACGACCCGAGCCTGCGATCGTGGCGATCGACGAGTTCTCGGCGATCGCTCCCGAGCGAGTGGTCGGTCTGTTCGCCAGGGCGGGCGGAGCCGGCGTGAGTCTCGTGCTGGGGACGCAGGAGCTGGCAGACATGCGGCTGCCCGGACGGGAGATGCTGCTGGAGCAGGTCGTGGGCAACCTGTCGGTGCTGATCGCCCACCGCCAGGTGGTTCCCGGCTCGGCCGAGCTGATCGCCGCAGATGACGGAAACGACGAGGAGTTTGGAGGACCTCGCGAAACGACGATCGCAAGATCACCCGCACGCGCGCATCTCGATCATGCGCTGCAGGCGGGCCAGGTCATGAGCCTGAGCCAGGGCTGCGCGGCGGTGATCGGGCTCTCCGACGGCGGCCGCGTGAGCGTTGCACGGATGCTCTCTGTCGCATCCGCCGCGCTGAGGCGTGGGCGTCACCTCGTCGTGGCGCCAACAAGGGGGCGGTGGTCCGGGTCGGGACCACCGCCGCAGATACTCGAACTCAGGAGGACATCGATGGTTCGTAGAGATCCTGCCTCTCGCCCGAGCGAGTGGCGCTCATCCGATGGACGGCGCGCTATCGGCGCGGTCACCGCAGAAGCATTGGCGATCGCTGAGAACGTGCCCGCATCCTCGGCCCGCGCGCGGCTGCAGGCAGCCGAGCGCGCTGGTCTGCTCGCACGCAGTCGGCCACTGGCCAAGCGGCCGGCGCTGTACACGGCGACGCGGACGGGCATGCGCAGATGCGGCCTGCGCGGGCTCGATCCGTGTCGGGTTGAGCGCCGCGGGCGCCCCGCACTCGATCGCGTGCGCGTCCGTCGCCGCCGCGTTGCGGCGCGCCTATCCAGATCACCGAGTGTGGGCGAGCGCGAGCTGCGCCGCGACGAGCGCGAGCTGGGCGTCGCGATCGCGAGCGCGCACATGGGCTTCGGACTCGCACGGTCGGCCGCTGCTGCACCGCCCAGACCTGGTGATCTGGCCGCCCGAGTCGACGGCCGGCCCATCGCCGAGGTGCCTGAGTCAACGACCGGCCTGCCGGTGGCGGTCGAGATCGAGCTGACGATCAAGGCGCCGACGGCGCCTGACGGCCATCTGCCGTGCGTGGGCTCGCTGTCGCGGGATCGCAGGAGTGTTGTACGTCGCGCCGCCGAGCGTCGGCGCGTGCGCTGGGCGCGCGCGATTGCGAGGGCCCAGGCACGAGGAACAGATCGCGGTGGTCGGGCTCGAGGCGCTGCCCTGTTTGACCCCTCGGACGCATTCGGTCCGGAGCTACGAGCACGCCTGCCCCGAGAGTACCGTCCCAAGCGATGCGTAACTTCGTCGTTGGGGGTCGAAACCTCAACGATGGAGACGTGAATCATGTCGCATTTCAGCATCAATCGGGTCGTGCTCGTCGGACGTCTCACCCGCGATCCCGAGCTCCGCAGCCTGCCCTCGGGCGTGAGCGTCTGCGGTCTGCGGATCGCCTGCAGCTCATGCCGCAAGGACGCCGAGGGCGGCTATCACGAGCGGCCCAACTACTTCGATGTCAGCGTCTACGGAGGGCCGGCGGAGAGCGTCAGCCGCTACATGCGCAAGGGCAGCCGTGTGGCGATCGACGGTCGGCTGGAGTGGCGCGAGTGGGAGACCGTCGAGCAGCAGAAGCGCCAGGCGGTGAGCATCGTCGCCGACACCGTCCAGTTCCTGGATACGCCCGGCGGTCAGCAGCGCGGAGCAGGGGACAGCGTCGGCGATCTCGATGGCGAGGACCGCGAGCTCGTCGGCGTCGGCGCCGGCGCTGCGGACGCGGAGCTCGTCTTCTGAGACGGACTCAAGACCAGCGTCCGGATAGCAGCGGCGGCGATGCGATTCGGGCGCTTGCCGCCGTCATCCGTGTGAGACCCCGGGACCTTTGGGTTTAACGGGCACCCGTCGCCGGTCGCGACGCTCAGACGGCGCGACGCTGCAAGCTCGTCGTAGTCCACGAGCCGCCGCAGCGCCGCGACGGGTGCGTCTGCGTAAACTGGCGCGCCGCGGTCGCCGAGGCGGCTCGCCACCCCTGACAACCAGCCCCCGTCAAGGAGCCTTTTCAGGTGCCAGTGAACACCCAAGCGATCGGCAAGCAGTACGAGCCCACGACGTACGCGGTGGGCCGGGAGAAGATCAAGGAGTACGCGCGGGCGGTCGGGGAGACCAACCCGATCCATCTCGACGTGCAGGCCGCCCGCGACGCCGGCTACGCGGATGTGGTGGCGCCGCCGATGTTCGCCGTCGTCTACAGCGCGCCCTCGGTCGGGCCGCCGATCTTCGATCCCGAGATCGAACTGAACTTCGCGATGATGGTGCACGGCGGACAGGAGTTCGAGTGGGGGCCGCTGGTCGTGGCGGGCGATGAGATCACGACCGCCGCCTCGCGTGAAGGACATCTCCGAAAGCGACGGGCGCGGCTACTACGTGTTCGAGTCGATATCCACCAACCAGCGCGGCGAGCAGGTGTGCCGCGGCACCTGGACCAACATCGTGCGAGGAGTGTGAGCAGCGATGAGCGAGCTACAGGTCGGCGGGGAGATCCCGAGGTTCGGGTCACGCCGGACAAGTATCTGACGGCCCGCTACGCGGGCGCCTCGGGTGACTTCAACCCGATCCACATCGACGAGGAGTTCGCCCGCGCGGTGGGCCTGCCCGGAAGGATCCTGCACGGCCTGTGGACGATGGCCCAGGTCGCGCGTGCGCAGACCGAGGCCGCCGGCGGACCCGAGCACCTCAAGCGCCTGTCGGTGCAGTTCCGCGGCATGGGCGTGCCCGAGCAGGAGGTCGTCGTCACGGGCACCGTGCGCGAGCTGCGCGACGGACGCGTGGTCGATCGACACGGTCGCCGAGCAGGCCGACAAGCAGATCGTGCGCAACGCCGAGGCCGAGCTTCAGCTCGTGAGCAGCCCGCTCCGAGGAGGGTCGCGACGTGGCGACCTAGAATCAGGTCGATGCAAGCCCTGACGGCCCGCCAAGAGACGATCCTGTGCAAGGTGGTCGAGGACTACCTGCGTACCGGGCAGCCGGTGGCCTCGAAGTCGATCGCGGCCGACCGCGAGCTCGACTGCCGTGCCTCGACGGTGCGCAACGAGCTCGCGCTGCTCGAGGAGCACGGGCTGCTCGCCCACCCGCACGTCTCGGCCGGCAGGGTCCCCACCGACGCCGGACAGCGATACGTGGTCGATCGGATGCTCGCCTCCGGCGACGGCCTGCCGGACGCCGGGGCGCGAGAGCGCGGCTGGAGCTGTCGCTGATGCGCCGCGAAGTCGAGGAGGCGGTGCGCACGACCACCGAGACGCTCTCGCAGGTGACCAACCTGCTCGCGGTCGTCTCCGCGCCGGCGCTGAACACCGCGAGCATCAGGCACGTCGAGGTGCTGGCGCTGCAGCCGCGGGTCGTGCTCGTCGTGATCATCACCTCCACCGGCGGCGTGTCGAAGATGCTCGTCACGTTCGATCGCCCGGTCGACCCGGGACTCGTGACGTGGGCGGGGGAGTACCTGAACGAGCGGCTGCCCGGCACGGGGCTGGGCGCGCGCATGCTCCATCAGCGCCTGATCGACCCGGGCCTGTCGGCGACCGAGGTCGCGTTCCTGCAGCCGGCTGGCGCCGGCGTTCGGCGAGCTCGACCCCGAGGGTGAGGATGCGTTGTACGTCGAGGGCACCGCGCACCTGTTCTCGACCGGCATGATCGAGGACACCGCGCAGATCAACGAGCTGATGAGCATGCTCGAGCGGCGGGTGGCGCTGCTGCGGGTGCTGCGCGCGGCGCTGGGCGAGCAGGGCGTGTACGTGCGCATCGGCCACGAGAACGAGCTCCCGGCGATGCACTCGCTGGGGCTGGTCGCGACCGGCTACGGCGTGGCCCGGCGCAAGCTCGGCGCGGTGTCGGTGATCGGGCCGGTGCGGATGGACTACGCGGAGGCGATCGTGACCGTGCGCGAGGCCGCGCACGAGCTGTCGCGGTTCGTCGAAGACGCCTACGCGGAAGCATGAGCGGCGTCGCACGTGAGCCGAACCTCCATGCCGCGCGATCCCTATGAGGTGCTCGGGGTCCAGCGCGACGCCTCCGAGCAGCAGATCAAGAAGGCGTTCCGCCAGCTCGCGCGCGAGCTGCATCCCGGACGTAAACGCCCACGATCCCCAGGCGGAGGAGAAGTTCAAGGAGGCGGCCGAGGCCTACGAGATCCTCTCCGACGCCGAGCGCCGCGCGACCTATGACCGCTACGGTCACGAGGGTCTCAGATCCGGGGGCTACGCACCGAACTTCGAGGGGTTCGGCTCGATCGGCGACCTGTTCGACGCGTTCTTCGGCGGCGTCCGGCCCGTTCGGCGGGCGCTCAGGCCCGACGGCGGGGCGAGGACGCGGCTGTCGCGGTCGAGATCGATCTGAGCGAAGCGGCGACGGAGCGCGGGTCGAGGTGTCCTATGAGGCCATCGAGCGCTGCGAGCACTGCCACGGCAACGGCGCCGAGCCCGGCACCCCGATCGAGACCTGCGAGCGCTGTGGCGGCAGCGGGCAGCTGCAGGCCGTCACGCGCACGCCGTTCGGGCAGATGATGCGCAGGGTGGTCTGCGAGAGCTGTCATGGCGACGGGCGCGTGGCGGCGACAGCCGTGCCGAGAGTGTCGTGGACGCGGTCGCCGAGTCGTGGGTACGCAGCGTCGAGGTGGACGTGCCCGCCGGGATCGCCGACGGCCAGCGGATCAGGCTCTCCGCGGCACGGGCACGCCGGCGAGGGGGGCGCCCCGGAGGGCGATCTGTACGTGCTCGTGCGGGTCCGCGAGGACGAGCGGTTCGTGCGCGAAGGCCACGACCTGATCACCGCGCTCGACGTTCCCGCACCGCTCGCGGCGCTCGGCGGCACGCTGCAGACGCCGACGCTGGACGGCGCGGCGGCGGTCGAGGTTTCCCAGGGAACCCAGCCGGGAGAGGTGATCACGCTGAAGGGCCAGGGGATGCCATCGCTGCGAGGAGGCCGGCGCGGCGATCTGAAGGTCGTCGTGAACGTCGTCGTTCCCCGCCGCCTGAGCGAGGAGCAGCGAGAGCTGATCGGCCGCCTGCAGGAGACTCTTACCGAGGAGAACCTGCGCTCGGAGGAGTCGATGTTCGCCAAGCTGCGGCGCGCGCTGCGCGGCCACGCGTGATCCGTCTGGCGCTGCGCGTGCGCACGCGCGCGGGCGGAGCTGGTGCTCGCGGATCTGCTCGAGCTCGTCCCCGCGGGCGTGGAAGAACGGATCTGCAGGACGGCATGGTCGAGTACGCGATCTACGGCGCGCCCGGAGAGCTGCCGATGCTGCCCGACCTGCGCGCTGCGGCCGGAGACACGCTGGTGGAGGTCTCACACCAGCGAGATACCCGACGACTGGTCAGAGCGCTGGCGCGACTTTCATCGCCCGATCACGATCTCCTCGCCCGCGCCCGCACCGCGAGAGCGCCCTGCGCGTGCGCACACCCTGGGAGAGCGCCGAGCGAGCGATCGAGGCTTGCGGGAGATCGTGATCGATCCCGGACAGGCCTTCGGCACGGGCGCTCACGCCACCACGCGCCTCTGCCTGGAGCTGCTGCTCGCCCTCGCCGTCGCCGAGGATCGAGCGGTCGCGTTTGATCGATCTGGGAAGCGGCTCGGGGGTGCTCGCGATCGCCGCCGCGAGGCTCGGCTACGAGCCGGTGCTGGCGCTCGACTACGACCCGCTGAGCGTCGCCGCCGCCGAGCAGAACGCGGCTGCCAACAGAGTTGCAGATAGACGTGCGCCGCTTCGATCTGCGCCACGATCCATGGCCGGTCGCGCAGCGAGCAGGAAGGCCCGGTGATGCTGGCCAACCTGCTGCGGCCGCTGCTGCTCGATCTGGCGCGTGCGCTGCGAGGATCCGCCGAGCCATCTGATCGCCAGCGGGCTGCTGTGGCGGAGGCCGACGAGATCTGCTCGGCGTTCGCCGAGCGGCTGGGCATGTCAGAGCGCGAGCGGCGCAGCGACGGCGAGTGGGCCGCGGTGTGGCTGCAGGCCGAGCGCTGAGGGCGCCGGGACGCGCGGCGGTTGCGCCCGAAGATTCGCGTGAGAAGCGCGAGCGGGAGGACTCGCGGTCAGGCGGGATTGTCCGGCAGCTCGGTCGCGGCGCGCACGATCGCGCGGTAGACGAGGTCGATCGCCGCGCGCACCCCGTCGGCGTCCTGCAGCAGCGCAGCGGCGGCGGTGAGCGCCGAGCCGATCGTCTCCAGCGCCTCGCCGACATCGCCGGGCTCGGGGTCGCGGCAGGCGGCGATCGCCATGTCGAGCATCGCCAGCGCCTGCTCGGGGACGCCCGCGAATAGCGCCGGACCGGTGAGGCTGCCGTAGTTGTAGACGCGAGCGAGGCGCCCGGAGAGCCCGATCGAGGATCCCCGGCGCGGAGGCGTGACCGGGGGCAGGCCGCGGCCGTCGAGCAGGCCGGCCATCGTCGATCCCAGCATCCCTCTGATGGCAGGCTCGTCCAGCCCGGCCTGGGCGGCGACGCGCAGGGCGAGATACAGAGTGGTGGCGGGCAGGCCGTAGGGCGGGTCGGAGGCGAACACGATCCGCTCGGCGGGCGCGCGCGCGAACAGCTCGATGACGTCGAGCGGAAAGAAGCAGGAGATGTCATACAGCACGCCCGGATGGTCGGCCAGGCGCGAGGTGAGGATGCCCTGATCGCAGATCGCGCCATGGGCGAGGATCAGCACGACGTCCGGATGGCTCATCGCGAGGTCCGCAAGCCCGTCCGCGAGCGGCGGCAGTCCCGCGGCCCGCGTGGATCAGGATCGGCGCCTGAGCGTCTTCGGCGAGCGCGAAGATCGAGCGCATCTCCGGGCCGTCGAAGACGAAGTCCTGCGCGCGCGGATGCAGCTTGATGCCGCGCGCTCCCGCGGAGAGACAGCGTTCGCCCTCGGCGATCGGATCTTCGGCGGGGTCCAGGCGGCAGAAGGGCGTGAGCCGGCCCTCGCTTTCGGCCGCCCACGCGATCACGCGGTCGTTGGGGAGGCTGTAGGCGGGACGACGCTCGGGGTCGTGCAGCGGGAACACGCACGCACGCCGCGCACCGGCGTGGTCGAGCTGGACGAGCAACTGTTCGAGGGTCAGCGAGCGGCCGTCCTCGTCTAGCCCGAGGTGCGTGTGCGCATCGATGACTTCCGCCTTAGACGGGCGCAAACGCTGTGTCTCCGCGAGGAACGGGGCGAGCGCGTCGGCATATAGAGCGTCGTTCACGGACGGCACCCTAGTGGCTTGCCTTCGCGTTCGCGGGGCTCTGCGCTGGACTCGCCTTTCACGGATCGCTACATGCAACCTGTGGCGACGGCGTATCCTGGGCTGGGATGGCGATCCTCGAGACCGTCAAGAGCGACTTGCGCGACGCGATGCGCGCCGGCGAGAAGCCCCGCGTTCAGGCCTTGCGATTGGTGCTGTCCGAGTTGCAGAAGGCATCAAAGGAAGGCGCCGATGACGAGCTTGCGGTGCTTAGGCGTGAGCGCAAGCGCCGGCTCGAGGCGGCGCGGGCCTACCGGGACGCCGGACGTGTAGGATCTGGCCGAGGGTGAGGAGTCCGAAGCCGAGCTGATCGGCTCCTACCTCCCGGCCGAGCTTTCCGACGAGGAGCTGCGGGTGCTCGTCGAGCGCGCGGTGCGTGAGAGCGGAGCAGAGTCGCTGCGAGACATGGGTCGCGCGATGGGCAGCGCGATGGCGGCGGTCGACGGTCGTGCTGAGGGTGGGCGCGTGTCCGGTCTGGTGAAGGCGGCGCTCGGAGGATGACGCTTGCACCTGCTGGGACTCCTCGGAACGGCGGATGAGGACCCAGATCGAGCTGCCCAACGATGTTGCCGCTGAGCTGGCAGGCAGCCAGGACGCGGTGCTGCGCGCGCTGGAGTCTCATCTGCAGTGCCGCGTGTTCTTGCGCGGCAACCTCATCACCTTCGACGGCGATCAGGGCGAGACGCGTGTCGGTGAGCGGGTAGTGCGCGAGCTATCCGATCTGATCATGCGTGGTCACGAGATCAGTCCGGGGACGATCGCCGCGGTGACGGGGGCGCTCGACGCGCACGAGTCGCCTGCACAGGTGCTGGAGGACGTGGTGTGGCGCCATCGCGGCCGCCAGGTGGCGCCGAAGACGGTCAATCAGAAGCGCTACGTCGACTCGATTCGCCAGAGCACGGTCACGTTCGGGATCGGTCCGGCCGGCACAGGCAAGACGTTTCTCGCAGTGGCGATGGCTGCCGCGGCGCTCTCTGCGCATGAGGTCAACCGCATCATTCTCACGCGTCCCGCTGTGGAGGCGGGTGAGCGTCTGGGGTTCCTCCCCGGTGATCTGATGGCCAAGGTCGACCCGTACCTGCGCCCCCTGTTCGACGCGCTGCACGACATGCTCGACCCCGAGAAGGTCTCCCAATATCTAGAGCGCGGGGTGATCGAGATCGCCCCGCTGGCGTTCATGCGCGGGCGCACGCTCAACGATTCGTTTGTGATCCTCGACGAGGCGCAGAACACGACACCCGAGCAGATGAAGATGTTCCTCACGCGCCTGGGCTTTGGGTCGCGCATGGTCGTGACCGGCGATGTGACCCAGGTCGATCTGCCGCGCGAGCAGCAGTCGGGTCTGATCGCAGTCGGAGAGGTGCTGCAGACAGTCGAGGGGATCGAGTTCGTGCGCTTCGGAGGCGAGGACGTGGTGCGACACAAGCTCGTGCAGCGGATCGTCGAGGCCTATGACGTGCACGCCCAGCGCGCAGGCGGCGATAGGCCAGGGGCGCGCCAAGCCGGTGGATCGGGCGCGAACCCGCCCGCTCACGCTTGAGCGCTGTGATCGAGGTCGAGGTCTTCGGCGCGAGTCTTGCGCTCGACGCGCCGTCTCTGAGCGAGGTCACGCATCTGTGCGTCTTGGCGGGCGTTTCCGCGGGCGTGAAGGACGGCCATCTCGCGATCGAGTACGTCGATGCCGCCCGCATCGCCGAGCTGAATCTCGAGCATCGGGGAAAAGGCAGTCCCACGGATGTGCTCTCGTTCCCGATCGACGAACTCGGCGGGCAAGAGGGGGCGCCGCGGGAGCTTGGCGATGTGGTCGTCTGCCCTCAGTACACCGCCGACCTGCGTGAGGCGATCGTTCATGGTGTGCTGCACTTGCTGGGCATGGACCACGAGACCGACGAGGGCGAGATGCTGGCCCTGCAAGCACAACTGCTGAGTCAGGCGTCGTCATCGTGAGCGCGACACACAGTGGCTTCGTGGCTCTAGCCGGCCGGCCGAACGTCGGCAAGTCGACGCTGATAAACGCGGTTGTGGGGGAGAAGGTGGCGATCGTCTCCGACAGGGCGCAGACGACGCGGCGGGCGATCCGCGGTGTGTGCACGCGCGGGGACAGTCAGATGGTGCTGGTCGACCTGCCCGGTGTGCAGCGTCCCCGTGACGCGCTCACCCAGCGTATGGCAGGGCGCGTAGAGCATGAACTTGCGGAGGCGGATATGGCGCTGTTGATCCTCAACGCCGAGCAGGGGGTGGGGCCGGGCGACAGATTCATCGCGAGTGTGCTCGCGCGGGGTGCGCCCGGTGTGACGATCGCGGTCAACAAGATCGACAGGCTCGATCGCTCGGGTGTAGCCACGGCGCTGCAGCAGGCCGGCGAGCTGGAGCTCGATGGAGAGATATTTCCGATCTCTGCTCGCTCGGGAAGCGGCGTGACGGCGTTGGTGGAACATCTTCATGCGGTGATGCCCGAGGGTCCGTTCATGTTCGCCCCCCAAGAACGTTCCGACCAGCCGCTGGGACTGCTGTTGGCCGAGCTCATCCGCGAGGCTGCGATCAGGCGCACTCGCCAGGAGGTTCCCCATGCGATCGAGGCGGTGATCGAGGATGTCGAGCACCCGCGCCCCGGCCTCGCTCGTGTGCGCGCACTGATCTGGGTCGAGAGCGAGTCGCAGAAGGGGATCGTGGTCGGCGCCGGTGGGCAGATGGTCAAGGCGATCGGTTCGGCCGCACGCCCGGAGCTCGAACGGGAGCTGGGCTGCCGGGTGCACCTGGATCTGTCCGTGCGCGTGCGTCGCGACTGGCGTGCAGACGAAGGGCTGCTCGATCGCTTGGGGATCACCTAGCGCTGAGATCCCGGTCAAGCACTTCGGGTCACCGGAGACAATTCCGTCTGATCTGATTTATTCCAGCCTTGAGATGCGGCTTGCCGCATGATCAGGTACCGTCTGAAACGATCGGTAGGTCTGTTGCGGTGATGTAAGTTCGCCAGGAGGGTGAGGAATGTCCGCCAAGCATGCGGTGCTGGGGCTTGTGATCGAGCGTCCGGGGTATGGCTACCAGTTGGCACAGCGCCTGGAGGAGCGCTTCGGCGCTTCGGGGTTTGCGCCGTCCGGGGTCTACTCGGCCCTGGACCAACTCGCCCGCGACGAGCTCGTGCGCAGCGCCGGGGAGATGGGGGCCGGTCCCGCGCGTCGTGCGGCTCCGCGCACGATCTACGAGGCCACGCCGGCGGGGGTGGACCATTTCGAGAGCTGGATGCTGGCGTCCTCCTCGACACCGCCGCTGCGCGATGACCTGCACATGAAGATCTCGTTGTGCCAGCCGCGCAATGTGCCTCGACTGATCGACATGGTCTATGGCCAGGAACTGGCCTGCGTGGCGCGTCTTCAAGACCTGAACCGGCTTGCGGAGGAGGATCGAACGTCGGGGTCGCACGAGTGGTCGGTGTTGATGAGAGTGCTGGCCAGGGATGCCGAGGTCGCGTTCTGGAACGCGAGGATCGAATGGCTGCAGAACGCGCGCGAACTGCTCGAGCAACTGCACGGCGAGCCCGACCACGCGAGCGTTGCCCGGCCGTCGAATCGACGCCTGCGGGCGTGCTGATGCGCCACGACAGCCGACTCACGCCGGCGAGCGTGCAGCGTGGCGCGGCGAGGCTGAGCCTGGCATCGAGGCGCTGATGAAGGCGGCGTTGCTGGCGTTCGACTCGGTGCGTAAGAGCTACTGGCGAGGCTCCCATGAGCTGAGGGTTCTCACGGACGTCACGATGGAGATCCGCGCCGGCGAGTTCATCGCGGTGTGGGGTAAGCGCGGGGCGGGCAAGACGACCCTGCTGAAGCTCGCGACGGGCCTGGATAAGCCCGATGGCGGTTCGGTGTGCTTCGAGGGCAGAGATCTGGCCGGGTTCTCGGAGTCGGGACACGCGCGTCTGATGCGGGAGTGCATTGGATGGGTCAGGCGTGCGGGCCCGCGCAGCGATCTGAGCATGCTCGACTACGTCGCTTTGCCGTTGCTCGTTGAGCACGGTCAGCGTCGGGCGCGCGCGCGGGCGTACGACGCTCTCGTGCGGGTCGGGATGGCGCAGTGCGCGGATCAGCGTTGGGGCAGCCTTTCCGACGGCGAGCGCGCCCTTACGGGAATCGCTCACGGGATCGTGCGTCGCCCGCGACTGCTGCTCGTCGACGACCCGACGGCGAACCTCGGGTTGCGAGAACGCGAGGAGGTCAATGAGCTGTTGCGGTCCTTGACCGGAGCAGAGGATTTGGCTGTGCTGATGACCGTGCCGGGAATGCCGGCGGCGATGGGTACGGACGAGGTGCGGGTTCTGAGTGCAGGGCGGCTGCTCACTCCGCCGCGCCAGCCCACACCCGAGGCGAACGTGATCGACTTCCCGCGCAGGGAACGGTCGGCTTAGGTGCGCCGCCGCACGCCGCACACTCCGTTCGATCGAGCGGATGCATTGACCGCCGGGTCGGTTCGCTGATGCTCGAGCTGTGCGCCCTGGTCAAGCATTACCAGGCAGGAGACGGTGAGACCGTGCGCGCCGTCGATGGCGTCTCGACGTCGATCGCCCCTGGTGAGTTGGTGGCGCTGTACGGGCCCAGCGGCTCCGGCAAGACCACTTTGCTCATGCTGATCGCCGCGCTGTTGCGCCCCGACTCCGGCGCGGTGCTGATGGACGGGCGTGATGTCGGCGAGCTCTCGGATGCCGACGCGGCGCGCTACCGATTGCACGAGCTGGGGTTCGTGCGCCAGTCCTTGAAGCTGGTCCCGGGAGTGAGCGCCCTGGACAACGCCGCGCTGAAGCTGCTCGGGGTCGATATCGGCGCTCGCGAGGCGCATCGCCGGGTGCTGCCGCTGCTGGAGCGTTTGGGGTTGGAGGGGCGAACGAAGCATCGCGCCGAGCAGCTGTCGATGGGTGAGCGCCAGCGTGTAATGATCGCGCGAGCGCTCTCGACCGAACCGAAGCTGTTGCTGGCGGACGAGCCTACGGGCAGCCTCGACAGCGCGCGCAGCCGTGAGGTGTTGAGCCTGCTGACCGAGGTCTGTCGCGAACGTGGGGTGTCGGTGATGCTGGTCACGCACGACCCGCAGGCCGCGGGCTATGCCGATCGCGTGCATGCTCTGCTCGACGGAAAGCTCGTCGACTATCAGCCCGATCGGGCATTCGTATCGGTTGGCGTCGCACAGTAGGCTGAGCGACGGAGATGAGGCTGTCGAACATCGTTCGGCTCTACCGTGTGCGCCTGCGCAGCAGGATCGTGCAGGAGCTGTTCGCGGTGCTTGGGATCGCCATTGGGGTGGCGCTTCTGTTCTCCTCTCAGGTTGCGAGCACATCGCTGGACGGCGCTGTGCGGCAGTTGACCTCGGGAATCATCGGGCAGATGCGCTTTCAGATCACGGCGCGCGGCTCGCACGGCTTCGACGCCGGCCTGCTGCACAAGGTCGAACGTATTCCCGGCGTGCTCGCGGCCGTGCCGGTGCTGCAGGCCAATGCGAACGTCGTCGGTCCGCAGGGCAGCCGGTCGGTCGACCTCGTCGGCACTGAACCACGCTTGGCCTATCTCGGTGGTCCACTCGTGCGCAAGCTCGGCACCTCCCAGCTCGGGCGAGCAAGGGCCTTTATGCTCCCGGCGCCGATTGCTCAGCAGATCGGCGCGTCCTCGCTGCAGCCGGTCCAGCTGCAGATCGGAGCGCGAACCGTCTCTTCGCTGCTCGTGCCGGAGTTGCTCGCACCGAACTCGGGCGTCCTCGGTGAGAGCCCGATCGCGATCGCGCCATTGCACTACGCCCAGCTGCTGACTCGTATGACTGGGCGTTTGACAAGTATCTACGTGCGTTCGCGGCCGCGAACGGACCGCAAGGTGCTCGCCGGCTTGAGGGCCTTGGCGGCAGGCCATCTGAATGTGCGTGCCTGCGAACTTCACCGACACGCTCTTTCACAAGGCCGCCGAACCGACCAACCAGTCCACGAGTCTGTTCTCTGCGATCAGCGCGCTCGTGGGCTTTCTGTTCGCGTTCAACGCCCTGCTCCTGACCGTGCCTCAGCGACGCAACCTGATCGAAGATCTCCGCCTCGACGGTTACACGCGCAAGATGATCGTGGAGGTGCTGTTGTTCGACGCCCTCGTGCTCGGCGTCGTGGCGTGCGTGGTCGGGATCGCGCTGGGCGAGCTCATGTCGGTTGCTCTGTTCCACGCCGATCCCGGATACCTGTCGTTTGCATTCCCGATCGGCGCCGAGCGGATCGTCACCTGGCAGAGCTATGCGATCGCGGTCGGCGGCGGGCTGGTGGCGGCGATCTTCGGCGTGCTCGCTCCGTTGCGCGGCAATCTGTTCGCGTCGATCGCGCTGGGGGATCCAGCAGCCGGCGCGTCCGAGAGCTGGGTCCGTCGGGCTGGTGCCATGGGGCCTGGGTTGTCTGCTGCTCACGACTGCGATCCTGCTGTTCGCCCCGCAGGCGGCGCTGTTCGGTGTGGCCAGCCTCACGGCAGGGCTGCTCCTGTTGTTGCCTGTGCTGCTCGAGCTGGTGGTGACGGCGTTCGACCGTATTCAGCGCTTCAGCGCGGGGGCCGCGTGCTACCTGGCGACGATCGAGCTGCGCTCGCGCTCCAATCGAGCGCGCTCGACCGCGATTGCCGCTACAGGCGCAATCGCGGTCTTCGGCAGCGTCGCGATCCAGGGCGCCCATCGTGATCTGCAGAACGGGCTCGACCGGCTGGCGCACGAGCTGAACGTGACCACGGCAGTCTGGGTTTCACCGACGGGTACCGCGAACGCGCTCACTACGACTCCGTTCTACGGTAGCGAACGGACCGATCTCGCACGACTGCCGGGGGTTGGCGCCGTCGAGATCTACCGCGGCTCGTTCCTTGACCTGGGACCGAGGAGGGTGTGGGTAATCGCCTCGCCGCGCGCCGACCAGCAGCCGATCGCCGCCGGCCAGGTGTTGCAGGGGAACGCGAGATTGGCTGTCCAGAGGATCCGTCGAGGGGGGTGGGTCGCGCTCTCTCAGGCGCTGGCGGACGAAATGAAACTCCGTCTCGGCCAGGCGTTCGTCTTGCGTGCCCCGCGACCGACCCGTTTCAGGCTCGCGGCGATCACGACGAACTTCGGGTGGCCGCCGGGTGCTGTGGTTCTCAACGCGAACGACTACGCCAGGGCATGGTCGAGCGATGATCCGAGCGCGTACCAGCTCCTGCCGGCGCCCGGAGTCTCGTTGAAGGCGATGGCATCGGAGGTAAGGCGCGCGTTGAGAGGCGATTCGGCGCTCGCGGTCGAGACTTCGACCGACCGCGAAGGGAGCTTTCGCGAGACCAGTCGTCAGGGGCTCGCCCGCCTGACGCAGATCTCGACGTTGGTGCTGATCGCGGGGGTTCTCGCGATGGCCGCCGCGATGGGCGCTCTGATCTGGCAGCGTCGCCCCCAGCTGGCCGACATGAAGGTCGATGGCTTCGGTCGAGGAGTGCTCTGGCGCGCACTGCTGATCGAGAGCTGTGTGTTGCTCGGGGCGGGCTGTTCGATCGGCGCGTCGTTCGGGATATACGGTCAGCTGCTGCTCAGCCACGCGCTTGCAAGCGTCACCGGTTTTCCGGTGATCTTCTCGGTCGGCGGACTGCTGGCGCTGGTCAGTTTCGTGTTGGTGACGGCGGTGGCCGTCTCGATCGTTGCGGTGCCCGGCTATGTGGCCGCCCGCGTACGTCCAGGCATCAGCTTGCAGGACTGAACCCCGAGACTGAACTCCGAGGACTGAACTCCGGGAGCGTGCACGCTCAGGGGTAACGGTTTTGCGGAAGCTCCGCAAACCTGCGCAACACTCATCAAATCTTGCCACTAGTTTCTAGGAGTGTCCTGATCCCTGGAGCTAAAGCCGATTCGTCGCCGCTCTCCGGACGCCAGCTGCGGGCGTTAGCCGCAGTGGCGACCCGAGAGATCGCGTGCGTGATACCGACGGTCTCACGTGAAGTTGGCGTGTGGCGAAAGCGCGCGCGCGCGATTCCCGACGCGCCGATTCGCGAGGACGCCTTGAGCGCGATCTCCGCCAAGCGCTTCAACCCCGAGGGCGCCGCTCTGTTCGCGGTGTTGCCTCGTCGATATGACCTGAATCTGGTGCGCCTGCTGGTTGCCTTCCAGGTGCTGCTGGACTTCCTGGACAGCGTGACCGAGCGACACGTGCCACGACCGGTTGCCAACGGAGATCAACTGCACCGCGCGCTGGTCGAGGCGGTGCATCCGGAAGCGCCGATCTCGGATTACTACCGCTACCACCCGTGGCAGGACGACGGCGGCTATCTCACGACACTGGTTGCTACATGCCGAGAGTGCTGTAGTGCGCTACCCGCCTACGGGTGCGTGCAAGCAAGGGTGCTGAGGGCAGCCAGGCGCTGCGGTGTGCAGGGCCTGAACCACGACCCCAACGCGCATCGTCGTGAATCGCGCTTGCGCCAGTGGGTGGGCACGGAGTTCGCCGGCCGGAGGGATCTGTGCTGGTGGGAGCTGACGGCCGCGGCGAGCAGCACGCTGGGCATCTTCGCGCTGCTCGCCGAAGCAGCCGACTCCGACTCCTCGCCCCGCGCCTTCGGTGAGGTCGATCGAGCGTATATGCCGTGGGTCTGTGTGGTGAGCACGATGCTCGACAGCTATGTCGACGCACTCGCGGACTTGGCGGGCGAGGGTCATAGCTACGTTGCGCACTATGCCGATGCGTCGGTCGCGGCGCAACGAGTGTGCGACCTCATCCGACGATCGATGCGTGAGGCGCGCGAACTGCGGGGAGGTCTGAGGCACGCCCTGATCGTCGCGGGCATGGCCGCGATGTATTTGTCGGCGGATGAGGCGCGCACTCCGGCGATGCGCGCGACGACCGACAAATTCGTCGAGGCCGGTGGCTCGCTGACACGGTCGCTGCTGCCGATTCTGCGGATGTGGCGTTTGATCAACGGGCGACGCTCGGCGTGAACGTCCCCGAAGAGGCCGAAACGCCGACTATTGGGGCTAGTCAGAACTGAATATTCAGGCCAGTCTTTGCATAGCGTGGCCTTTTCGACATGCTCATACGTACGCCATGTTGGATAACAGCGACAGCCGGGATGGGACAGCCGAGAGAGGGAGGCGTCGTTCTCGGAGTGTCGCGGCGGGCAACGGCGCCTCGGGGGCGGCGCCGGCCCGCCCATGGCCACGGCCGCAGGGTCAGGTGCGACGACCGGAGCACAGCCGCGACGGCGAAGGGGACGCGGGCAAGGTGATGATCGAGCTGTCCAAGTCGCAGGTCGATCAGGTCGTGCGCGGCGCCGGTGAGGGCGGGACGATGTCGATCCTGCTCTCGGCGCTGCGCGATCCCGATTGGACGCTTGCGGTCGACTCCGAGGACTGGAGCTATCCGGAGCAGATGGAGGACAGGCGCCTGTCGCGCTCGCTGCTCTCGGGTCTGCTCGTGCTCTCGTGCTTCCCGGCCGACGGGGGCTATCTGGGGATCGCGGAGCTCGCGCGGATGCTCGACATGAACACGAGCACCACGCATCGCTACGTGACGACGCTGCTCGCGGTCGGTCTGATCGAACGCGATCCGGCGACGCGCCGTTACCGGATCGCGGCTGCATAGTCTCGAACGCCCGGCGTTTCGCCGGCAGTAGATGCCGACCGATCTGCGATCGGTGCGGCGGGAGCGCGCATGCGCGCTCCCGGGTCAGGCCGCATGCGGCCTGACCTACGACCGGCGCATGCGCCGGTCGCGGGGCTGCACATGTGCAGCCCCGGCCTGGGCCGCATGCGGCCCAGGCAAGCCCCCTCATGCCCGTCCTGTCAGCCGCCGGCCGATGCTGCGCACGGCGTCGAGGTCGAGCTCTGCGGTGAACACGAACGGCGCCGTCTGCACCTTCATTCCCGTGCCGCCGCAGGCGCGCGATCTGGTTGTGCTGTACGCGCGCGCGCTCGTGCACGGCTCGTGCGGCCAGCAGCGCCGAGCGGGCAACCGCGCCGGCGCCCTCCAGGCGCGCGATCCGCTCGAGCTCCGCGGTGTCGAAACGGTCGTGGCAGGGTCGCGTTGACGATCGTCGCGTCGAGCTGCACGCCCAGCTGCGCGTGCAGCGCGGCCTGCAGCTCGAGCGTCTCGCCGACGGCCATCTCGCTCGCGTGCGCGACCGCCAGGTAGCCGGTCTGCGTCGGCGTCCTCGAGCAGCTCGCGGACCTTCTCCGCCTGACCGAAGATCGGTCCCACGCGCGCGATCGCGCCGAAGGTTCGCGGCGAGTGCAGCAGGCCGAGCGCGTGTCCGGTCGCGGGCGCGTCGAGCACCACGAGGTCATAGCGTCCGGCGCGCCTGCGCCAGCGCTCGGAGCCGCAGGTCAGCTCCCAGACTTTCACCATGCTCACGAGCTCCTTCGCTCCGGGCGCCGCGGCGGCGAAGTACTGGAAGGTGCCGCTGCTCGCGAGCACGCGGCCGGGGACGCGTCCACCGAGCGCCTGCAGCCACTCGAGCAGCGCTCTGTCGGGGTCGATCGTGACGCCCCAGAGATTCTCCCCGAGGGCGGTCTCGGCGCCCGGCTCGGATTCCTTCGATTGACGGCCGTTGGTGTGCGTGGAGGCGCCGGGAGCAGCGCCGGCAGCCGGCGCTGCTCGCCGAGCTCGACGACGATCGTGCGCAGGCCGCGCTCGGCCGCAGCGAGGGCCGAGTGCGGCGGCGATCGTGGTCTTGCCCACGCCACCCTTGCCGGTGACGACCAGCAGCTTGCGTTCGAGCAGCGATGCGGTCACCGTCATGGGACCTACAATCCCATACATGAACGCCCCGGCGCCCGCGCCCATCGACGGGCTCGTCGTCTACGACGATCGCGGTCTGGTGCCGTGCATCGTGCAGGACTGGCGCACGGGCGAGGTGCTGATGCTCGCCTACATGAACGCCGAGGCGCTCGCGCGCACGCGTGCGACGGGCGAGCTGCACCTGTACAGCCGCTCGCGCGCGCAGGCGTGGCACAAGGGCGAAACGAGCGGCAACGTGCAGGCGGTTCGCGCGCTGCGGCTGGACTGCGACGGCGACACGCTGCTGGCGCTCGTCGAGCCGGCCGGGCCCGCCTGCCACACGGGCGAGCGCACGCTGCTTTCACCGCGGCGAGCTCGACCCGGCGGCGCCGCACGAGATGCTGCCCGACGCTCGAGCGGACCCTGCGCGCTCGCGCGCACGAGCGTCCCGAGGGCTCCTACACGGTCACGCTGCTCGACGATCCGGCGCTCGCGGGCGCGAAGGTGCGCGAGGAGGCCGAGGAGGTCACGCGGGCCGCGCGCGAGGAGTCCGACGAGCGCGTGGACGAAGAGGCCGCCGACCTGCTCTACCACCTGCTGGTGCTGATGCACGGTCGCGGACGGAACCTCGCCGACGCCGAGCAGGTGCTCGATGGCCGCCGTCGCTGAGCGCGCCGCCGACAACCTGATACCCGTCTGCGACAGCTTCATCGCGGACTGCGAGACGCCGGTCTCGGCCTTCCTGAAGCTGCGCGCGCTCGCGCCCGGCGAGCCGGCGTTCCTGCTGGAGTCCGCCGATCAGGGCCAGCGCGTAGGGCGCTGGTCGTTCATCGGCTTTCGCCCGCGCTCGGTCCTGCGCTGGTCGCTTGCCGACGGCGGCGATCCCTACGCGCTCGCGGCCGAGCGGGTCGCTCGCTACCGCCAGGCGCCGATGCCCGACGGCGTGGACGCGCCGCCGTTCACGGGCGGCGCGGTGGGCTTCTTCGGCTATGACCTCGTGCGCACCGTCGAGCCGCTCGGCGAGCCCGGCCCCGATCCGCTGGGGCTGCCCGACATGGCGCTGATGCTCTCCGACGCGCTCGTCGCCTTCGACCATCTCAAGCACACGATCACGATCCTCGCCAACGCCGACCTGCGAGGCCGAGCCGGATGTCGAGCGCGCGCGAGCGCAAGCCAGACGCTCGTCGCCGAGATTCGCGCTGCGCTCGCTGGGCCCGTGCCGGCGGTCCCGTGCGGGCGGGCGAGCCGCGGGAGCGGGCGGCGAACGAGCGTCCTCGCCGGCACGCGCGATGCCCGAGTTCCAGTCGAACATGACCGGCGAGCAGTTCGAAGCGATGGTCGCGCGGATCGTCGAGTACATCTACGCCGGCGACGCCTTTCAGGTCGTGCCCTCCCAGCGCTGGTCGGCGCCCTCGCCGGTGCAGCCGTTCTCGATCTATCGCGGCCTGCGCGCGGTGAACCCCAGCCCCTACATGTACTTCCTGGACTTCGGCGACTTCCAGGTCGTCGGCGCCAGTCCCGAGCCGCTGCTGACGGTCAGCTCCGCCGGGCAGGACCGACGGCCGCGCGCGCGTGAGCACGCGGCCGATCGCCGGCACGCGCCCGCGCGGGGCGAACGTCGAAGAGGACGAGCAGATCGCGGGCGAGCTGCTTGAGGACGAGAAGGAGCGCGCCGAGCACGTGATGCTCGTCGATCTCGGGCGCAACGACCTCGGCCGCGTGTGCGAGCCGGGGACGGTCGAGGTGGAGACGTTCATGTCGGTCGAGACCTACTCGCACGTGATGCACATCGTCTCCTCCGTCACCGGGCTTGCTGCGCGAGGGCGTCAGCGCGATGGACGCGCTGCGCTCGGTGCTGCCCGCGGGCACGCTCTCGGGCGCTCCGAAGGTGCGGGCGATGCAGATCATCGACGAGCTGGAGCCGATCAAGCGCGGCGGCTACGGCGGCGCGATCGGCTACCTCGGCTACGGCGGGGACCTCGACACCGCGATCCACATCCGCACGGTCGTCGTCAAGGACGGCGATCGCGCACGTCCAGGCGGGCGGGGGGACGGTCGCCGACGCCAAGCCCGCGTATGAGCTCGCGGAGTCCCATGCCAAGGCCCGCGCGGTGCTGCGAGCGATCGAGCTCGCGTGCGAACAGCCGGACTGGCCATGATGGGCGCACATGTCTACGCTGGATCGGCGTCCTCCCTCCCTCATGTACCGATCGCAGATCGACGGGATCTTCGATCGGCCAGCACATTTCGCTCGGTGCGTCCTTGCCCAGCTTGCCCTGTGCGCCCATCATCGCGTCATCTATGTCACGAGGCTTACCGATGAAGGTCTTGGTGATCGACAACTACGACTCGTTCACCTACAACCTCGTCCAGTATCTCGGCGAACTGGGCGCCGACGTGCGCACCGTGCGCAACGATCGCGCGACGCGTCGACGAGTTGCTGCAGCGGGTTACGCAGCGCTGTGTGATCTCGCCCGGCCCCTGCACTCCCGAACGAGGCCGGCATCTCGCTCGAGGTCGCTCGGCGGATGCCCGAGGCGGGGATTCCGACGCTGGGCGTGTGTCTCGGCCATCAGGCGATGGCGCAGGCGTTCGGCGGCCAGGTCACGCTGAACCCTCCGGTGCACGGCAAGGCGACGACGATCGAGCACGACGGGCGCACGATCTTCAGCGGCCTGTCCTGTCCGCTGACGGTCGGGCGCTACCACTCGCTCGTCGTCGCGCCCGAGCTGCCCGACTGCCTGGAGGAGTCGGCGCGCGGCGGCGGGGTGCTGATGGGCTTGCGCCACCGCGAGCTGCCTGCCGAGGGCGTGCAGTTTCATCCCGAGTCCGTGCTCACCGAGCAGGGTCGCGAGCTGCTGGCCAACTTCCTCGATGCTCGCCACGCCGGCGTGCGCGCCGGGTCGCCGCAGCGCGCCGGCGGCGAGGCGCCGTCGAGCCCGCCGAGCGCCCGGTCGCGCCGGTGGTCGAGACGCGCTGATGCCCAACGCGATCCTCACCCGCGCGATCGACGCGCTCGCCCAGCGGCGCGATCTCAGCGCCGAGGAGACCGCCGAGGTGCTCGCGCAGATCATGCACGGCGAGGTCTCCGAGACGCAGATCGCCGCCTTCCTGATCGCGCTGCGCACGAAGGGCGAGACGGTCGATGAGCTCACGGGGCTCGCGCGCACGATGCGCGAGCTGGCCGCGCACGTTCCGATCGCTCGCACCGATCTGCTCGACACCGCCGGCACGGGCGGTGGGCGCGCCACATTCAACGTCTCCACCACCGCCGCCCTGATCGCGGCGGGCGCGGGCTGCGCGGTCGCCAAGCACGGCAACCGCTCTGCCACCAGCCGCTCGGGCTCGGCCGACCTGCTCGAGGCGCTCGGCGCGCGCATCGACCTCGGTCCGGCGGGCGTGGCGGCGTGCATCGAGGAGGCCGGGTTCGGCTTCATGTTCGCACCGGCCCACCATCAGGCGACGCGCTTTGTCATACCCGTCCGCCGCGAGCTCGCGGTGCGCACGATCTTCAACTTCCTCGGGCCGCTCACCAACCCCGCAGGTGCGCGCCGCCAGCTGATCGGCGTGTCCGACCCGGCCTTCCTCGAGACGATCGCCGGGGCGCTCGCGCAACTCGGTGTAGATCGCGCGCTCGTCGTCTGCAGCGAGGACGGTCTCGACGAGATCTCGACCGCGGCGGCCACCACCGTGATCGAGGTCAACGGCGAGGAGCTGACGCGCTACACGCTCACGCCGAAGCGATGTCGGCGTGCAGCAGGTCGACCACGCGAGCGAGCAGGCCGCGCTGTTCGCGGGTGGCAGCCCGCAGGAGAACGCGCGAGGTGACGCGTGCGATCTTCGCCGGAGAGCCGGGCGCCGCGCAGCGACCTCGCGGCGATCAATGCCGGCGCGGCGATCTACGCGGCCGGAGCCGCGGACTCGATCGCAGACGGCGTCGCCGCTCGCCCGCGAGACGCTCGCAGGCGGGCGGGCCGCCGAGGCGCTCGAGCGGTTCGTGCAGGCGAGCGCTCAGGCACGCGCCCGAACAGGCAGGCGCAGGCGCTCCGATGAGCGTCCTGGATCGAGATCCTCGACGAGCACACGCCTCGAACTTGCAGGAGCGCAGACGTGCGCGTTCGGAAACAGAGCTGCGTGAATCGGCGCTCGTGCTGTCGGCGACCGCGCGCGAGCGGAGCCTGCATGCGGCGCTCGAGTCGTCCGGGGATCGGCGTGATCGCGGAGTTCAAGCGACGCTCGCCCTCGGCGGGGATCTTGCGCGAGGGCGCGGAGCTAGTGGATATCGCGCGGGACTACGAGCGCGGCGGCGCCGGCGCGATGTCTGTCCTGACGGAGGGGCCGCACTTCGGAGGTTCGCTCGAGGATCTGCGCACCGCCCGCGCGGCATGTGAGTTGCCGCTGTTGCGCAAGGATTTCATCGTCGACCCGTACCAGCTGTACGAGGCGCGTCCTCGCCGGCGCGGACGCGGTTCTGCTGATCGTCGCCGCGCTCTCAGGCGCGGAGCTCAGGGCGTTGCGCGAGCTGGCGCGCGAGCTTGGTCTGGACGTGCTCGTGGAGGTCCACGAACCGGCCGAACTGGCGCGTGGCGCTGGAGGCGGGAGCCGATCTGATCGGGATCAACAACCGCGACCTGCGGGACTTCAGCGTCGACGTCGAGCGCACCTTCGAGATGCTCGCTGCGATCCCCGCGCATGTGACCGTCGTCTCGGAGTCCGGGATCGGCGAGCCCGAGCAGCTGGCGAGGCTGAAGGACGCGGGCGTAGCGGGGGTGCTTGGTGGGCGAGTCGCTCATGCGGGCGCCCGTCGCCCGAGGAGGCGTTGCGCGCGCTGACGGGGCGCCGCCGACGAGCGCCGACCGGGGACGAGCGGGACCGCCCGAGAAGTTTTAGTTGAGCGGATGTTTCGCTTTAGATGGCCTTCATGGCTGCTGATCATCCTGTGCCTCAATCAGCCGGAAACCGTTCGGGGGAGATCGAGATGAAACGCAATTTCCACAACCACCTCTACACTCATCGATCGCTATGAAGCGCGCGTTCGCCATTCCCTTCATCGCGGCCCTCGTCGGCGGCGCGGTCGTCGCCGCGGTGATCGCCGCCGCCGGCGGTCTCGGCTCCTCGACGAGCACCGTCACGACGGTCCAGTCTGCGCCGCTGCAGCCCTCGAACGCATCGCAGGTCACGACGGGCCTGACCCCGCACCAGATCTACGTGCGCGACGCGCCCGGAGTCGTGTTCGTCACCTCGACGATCGTGCAGCAGGGCGAATCCTCGCCGTTCAACCTGTTCGGTGGCGGTGAAACGCAACGCCAGGGCAAGGCCACGGGCTCGGGGATCATCATCGACGGCAACGGCACGATCCTCACCAACTACCACGTCGTCGAGAACGCCGTGAAGGTGCAGGTGAGCATCGAAAAGGGCCAGAACGTGGACGCGCAGGTGGTCGGCAAGGATCCCTCCAACGATCTCGCCATCCTGCGCATCCCCACCGATGGCCTGACGCTGCACCCGCTGACGCTCGGCGACTCCAACAAGGCGCAGGTGGGCGATCCGGTGCTCGCGATCGGCAACCCGTTCGATCTCGAACGGACGTTGACGACCGGCGTGATCTCCGCGTTGCAACGCCAGATCACCGCGCCGAACGGCTTCACGATCGACAACGTCCTGCAGACCGACGCTCCGATCAATCCGGGCAACTCCGGCGGTCCGCTGCTGAACGCGCAGGGCCAGGTGATCGGCATCAACTCGCAGATCGAGACCGGCGGCTCGGGCAACGGCAGCGTCGGCATCGGCTTCGCCGTGCCGATCAACACCGCCAAGTCCGAGATCTCCGCAGCTGGAGAAAGGCGGGACGCTGCGAGGCGCCTACCTCGGCCTGACCTCGCTGACGATCGACGGCTCGCTGTCGGCTCTGAACCTGCCCGTGAAAAGCGGGGCGCTCGTGCAGAGCGTCCAGCACGGCACGCCCGCTGAAAAAGCCGGCATCCGCGGCGGCAACGTCAGCGGCAACACCGAAAACGGCTCGGTCGCGATCGGCGGTGACATCATCGTCTCCTTCGACGGCAAGGTGGTGACGAGCTCCGAAGATCTCGCGCAACGACGTCGCCGCAAAGAAACCGGGCGACACCGTCACGGTCGGGCTGCTGCGCGCCACCGGCAAAGGCGGCTACGCACACAAGACCGTCTCGGTCACGCTCGGCACGCAGGCCGAACTCGGTCCCGAACCCCAACACGCCCGCAGGGTAGACCTCCGGTACGGAGACGCGTCGGAGGCGGCGTACGAGCGGCGGCGTAGCGACGAGCACGGCGTAGCGGTCGCCTTCGGGCGACCGCTACCGTTGGCGGTGTGAGCCAGACGCCGCCCAAGATCAAGATCTGCGGGATCACCGACCTGCACGACGCCGAGCTGGCGGTCGAGCTCGGCGCGTGGGCGATCGGGCATGGTCTTCTACGAGCGCAGTCCCCGCAGCTGCTCGATCGAGCAGGCGCTGCGGATCGCCACTGCGCTGCGACGGCGCGTGGAGCTGTGCGGCGTGTTCGTCGACGCCTCGCTCGAGGAGCTGACGCGAGCGAACCGAGGAGCTCGCTCTGACCATGCTGCAGCTGCACGGCGAGGAGGGACCGGCCTTCTGTGCGGAGGTGCGCAGGCGCACGGGCGCACGCGTGATCAAGGCGGTCCAGGTCGCCGGCGCCGGAGACGTGCGTGACGCTCGAGCGCTACCACGTCGACTTCCACCTCGCCGACGCGCGCGCCCGGCACGCCCGCCAAGCGCGATCTGCGCGGCGGCACGGGGGAGACCTTCGACTGGTCGCTGCTGGCTGAGCGTCGCTCGCAGATACCGCTGATCCTCAGCGGCGGCCTGGATGCCGGCAACGTCGCGCAGGCGCGTCGAGCGCGTGCATCCCTACGCCGTGGACACCGCCAGCGGCACCGAGCGCGCCCCCGGACACAAGGACGAGGCGAAGCTGCGCGCGTTCTTCGACGGCGGTCCAGGCCGACCTCGGCGGCGACGGTAGCCGTATGAGCGAGGCGAGCACGCAGTGACGGCGACGGTCGAGCACCGGTTCGGCCAGTACGGCGGCCAGTACGTGCCCGAGACGCTGATGCCGGCGCTCGCCGAGCTCGAGCGGGCATGGCGCGCGACGCGCGCGGACCCGCTCCTATCGCGCGGAGCTCGACGGCCTGCTGCGGGACTTCGCGGGACGTCCCACGCCGCTGTACCGCGCGCGCAGGCTCTCCGAGCGCGCTGGGCGGCCGGTGTATCTCAAGCGCGAGGATCTCAACCACACCGGCTCGCACAAGCTCAACAACGCGCTCGGCCAGGCGCTGTTGGCCAAGCGCATGGGCAAGACGCCGGATCATCGCCGAGACCGGGCGCCGGGCAGCACGGCGTGGCGACGGCGACGGTGTGCGCGCTGCTGGACTTGGAGTGCGTGGTCTACATGGGCGAGCGAGGACACGCGCCGCCAGCGCCCGAACGTGCAACGCATGCGGCTGCTCGGGGCGAGCGTGCAGCCGGTGGAGCGCCGGGCGCGAGAACGCTCAAGGAGGCGACCTCGGCCGCGATCCGCGACTGGGTGGAGAACGTGGGGGACACCCACTACGTGATCGGCTCCGCCGTCGGCCCGGCGCCCTATCCGGCGCTGGTGCGAGACCTGCAGCGCGTCATCGGCGACGAGGCGCGCGCGCAGATCCTCGAGCGCGAGGGCAGGCTCCCGTCGCGCGTGATCGCGTGCGTGGGCGGCGGCTCGAACGCGATCGGGACCTTCACCGCGTTCCTCGACGATCGAGCAGGTGCAGCTGATCGGCGTGGAGGCCGGCGGCGAGGGCATCGACACGCCTCGCCACGGCGCTCCGCTGACGGTCGGCGGGCGCGCGGGGGTGCTGCACGGTTCGCGCTCGGCGGTCATGCAGGACGAGGAGGGCCAGATCGTCGAAGCGCATTCGATCTCCGCGGGTCTCGACTACCCGGGCACCGGGCCCCCAGCACGCGTTCCTGCGCGACACGGGCCGCGCGCGCTATGTCGCGGTGACCGACGAGCAGGCGCTCGCGGCGTTTCGCGAGGTCGCGCGCCTGGAGGGGATCATCCCGGCCCTGGAGACCGCGCACGCGCTCGCCTGGACGCTGGCCCAGAGCGACGGCGAGCTCGACCTGGTGTGCCTGTCGGGTCGTGGCGACAAGGACCTCGCGGAGGTGCTGGGAGACGCGAGGGACTTGAGCACGCGGCCGATGACCGGCGTCGAGCGGATCGCCGAGGGGTTCGCCCGCGCGACGGGGCGAGCCGCGCTGATGCCCTACCTGATGGGCGGCTATCCGACGCTCGCGGAGTCCCTGGCGATCGGCGAAGCCTGCGTGCGCGCGGGCGCGGACCTGCTGGAGTTGGGGATGCCCTACTCCGATCCGCTCGCCGATGGCCCGGTCATCCATGCGGCGGGCACGCAGGCGCTCGCGGCCGGGGCGAACGTCGCCGGTGTGCTGGAGGTCGCGCGCGGACTGGCGCCGAGCGTGCCGGTGGTGCTCATGTGCTACGCGAACATGGTGCTCGCCCCCGGAGCCGAGGCGTTCGTGGCGCGCCTGGCGCAGGACCGGGGCGTGCGGGCTGATCGTGCCCGACCTGCCGCTGGAGGAGTGCGAGGAGATCCAGAGCGCGTGCGAGGCGCATGGGCTGGCGCTCGTGCCGCTCGTGGCTCCCACGACCACACCCGCGCGGATGGCGGCGATCGGGGAGCGGGCGCGAGGATTCCTGTACGCGGTCTCGGTGGTCGGCACCACCGGGGAGCGCGCGGCGCCTTCGCTGTCCGAGCGCTTCGCGGAGGTGATCGCGCGCGCGAAGTCGAGCACCGCAGGTGCCGGTGGCGCTCGGCTTTGGGATCTCCACGCCCGAGCAGGCGCGTGCCGCCGCCGAGGCGGGCGCGGACGGGGTGATCGTCGGCACCCGCCTGGTGCGCGCCGCCGGCGACGCGCCCGAGGACCCGGCCGGCGCGGTCGGAGCGGTGGTCGCCGAGCTGGCCGCTGGACTGCACTGAGTGCTACGCCGAGCCGACTCCCGCCTGCGTCGATCTTCGCGGCGCTGGGCGCCGCGAGCCGCGAGGACTCGGGCTCCAGTGCCAACGCCGCCCGTCCGGGCATGCCTCAGGTAGGATGCGCGCAACATGGGACTGGTCCTCACCGCAACCGCTGGCCTGGTCATCTGGATCGTGCTCTGGGCTCTCGGCGCGAAGGGCTTTGATGCGTTCATGCTCGCGACCGTCGATCATCCTGGTCGGCGCGACGGTGAAGCTCATCTCCGGCTACCTGCCCGGCCGCCGCAGCTGAGAAGTTTGTCTTGAGTCGCCGGGTGCGGACGCGCAGGCTCTGCCAAGCGACGAGCGCACTGATCGTCGCGGTCGCGCTCGCGGCCGCGACGTCGGGCTGTGGCAGCGTCTCCGGGGCGCCCAGCAGCCAGGGCAACCAGCTGACCGTCTACTCCAGCCTGCCGCTGCAGGGCCCGTCCGGGCGCGGTCTCCACGCAGATCGTCAACGGCGAGAAGCTCGCGCTGCACGACTCCGGCGGGCACATCGGCCCGTTCAAGATCAGCTACGACTCGATGGACGACTCGAGCCCCACGAGTGGGCAGTGGGACCCGAGCGTGACCGCGAGCAACGCCAAGACCGCGGCCAACGATCCCAGCACGATCGCCTATCTCGGCGACTACAACTCGGCTGCGACCGCGATCTCGCTGCCGCTGATCAACGCCGCCGACATCCTGCAGGTGAGTCCCGTCGAGTCCCTACGGCGGTCTGACCTCCTCGACGTACGCCGGTCAGGACGAGCCCGAACGGTTCTATCCGACCGGCCGGCGCAACTTCGCACGCCTGCAGCCCGGCGATCCGACGCAGGCCCGAGCCCAGGTGGCGTTGATGCGCGATCTGGGGGTAGGGCGGGTGTACGTGCTGGACAACCAGGACCCATTCGAGCTGCCGCTCGCCCAGATGGTCGCGAGCGACGCCGAACACGCCGGCATCTCGCTCGCCGCGCACGACAGTCTCGACACGACCGCCACGACGAGCTTCGCGGGCGAGGTCTCCAAGATCGACGCACTCGGGCGCCGAGGCGGTGTTCTTCGCCGGGGGGACCACGCCGGAAATCGTCTCGCTGTGGCAGCAGCTGCACGCCGCCGATCCGCGGCCTGTGGCTGCTCGGGTCGAGCACGATGGTCAACGCCACGTTCACCTCGGCGATCGGCGCCGCCGCGGCCGCAAAAACGCTTGCTGAGCACGCCGATTTTGCCGGTGAGCCGCTACCCGGCCTCCGCGCAGCGCGTGCTCGCGGTCTACCGGCGCCATTCCACGAACAGCCCGAAGCGTATGCCCTGTTCGGGTATGAGGCGATGAGCGCGACACTGCGCGCGATCGCGCGCGCGGGCGCGCGCGGCAACAACCGCCAGGCGGTGATCGACGCGTTGTTCTCCAGCGGCCCCCGCGACTCGGTGATCGGGCGCTACGCGATCGAACCAGACGGCGAAACGACGCTCTCCAGCTACGGCGTGGATCGTGTGGCGGGTGGCGTCCCGGTGTTCTGGCGGGAGCTCAACACCGGCTGATCGATTCGCTAGGCATGTGCATCGTGCGCAGGGTGCGCGGCGATGACAGGGACGCGGCCGATAGGGGGTGGGCCACGTTGGCTCGGCTCGATTAGCGCGTTGGCTCGACTCGATTAGCGCGGCTCAGGCCAACGTGGCCCGCAGCGCGTCCTCGAGCCGCGGGTACTCGAAGCCATAGCCCAGAACCAGCGCCTTGGCGGGCACCGCGCGCACGCCGGTGGTGACGATCTCCGCCATCTCGCCGTAGAGCAGCCGCAATGCCAGCTCCGGGCACCGGCAGCAGCGCCGGACGGTGCAGCAGCGCGCCCGAGCGCTCGCGAGAACTCGCGGTTGCTCACCGGTTCGGGCGCCGTCGCGTTGACCGGGCCCGACCAGCGTGCGTCTTCGCAGCGCGGCCAGCATCATCCCGACCAGATCGTCGCGGTGGACCCAGGCGACGTACTGGCGTCCGCCCGCGACCGGACCGCCGACGCCCAGGCGAAACGGGGGCAGCATCTTCTCGAGCGCCCCGCCGGCAGCGGTCGAGCACGACGCCCGTGCGCACCTGCACGGAACGCATCTGCAGCGTCGCGGCTGCACGCGCCTCGGCCTCCCATGCAGCGCACACCTGCGCGAGGAAGTCCCCGCCCGGGGAGGCTTCCTCGTCGATCGGCTCGGCGCCGCGCGCGCCGTAGTAGCCGATCGCCGACGAGCTCACCATCACGCCAGGACGGACATCGCGCATCGAGCGCGGCCAGTCCCCGCACGAGGTTGCGCGTTCCGATCACGCGGCTGTCGCGGATCGCCTGCTTCGCCCGCTCGCTCCAGCGCTGTGCGATCGGCTCGCCGGCAAGGTTCACCACCGCGTCGCGCCCGGCCAGCGCCTGCGCGGGAGCCGGCTCTGATTCGCGGATCCCAGCGCACGGCCTGCACGTCGTCGCCCAGTCGTGCGCGCGCCCGCTCGGGGTCGCGCGAGAGCACCGTCACCTCATCGCCGCGCCCGCAGAGGGCGGCGATGATCGCGGTGCCGATCAGGCCTGTCGCTCCTGTGAGGGTCACGCGCATGGTGACGCTAGCCCAGACTTACGTCCTTGCGTCTCCCGCCGGCACGACCGGATGGGTGCCGGTCTGGGTATCTCCCTGCGCGAACCCCACCTCGTTGCCCGCCGCCGCGGCCGTGCCGCTCGCGCGCGCCTCGTTGGCGACCGCGGCCGCCACGGCGGGGGCCACGTCGCGGTTGAACACCGACGGGATGATGTAGTCCTCGCGCAGTTCGTCGTCGGCCACGATCTCGGCGATCGCGCTCGCCGCCGCCATCTTCATGCGCTCGGTGATCGCGCCCGCGCGCACGTCCAGCGCGCCACGGAAGATGCCCGGGAACGCCAGCACGTTGTTGATCTGATTGGGGTAGTCCGAGCGTCCCGTTGCCATGATCCGCACGTATGGGGCGGCCTCCTCGGGGACGACCTCGGGGTTGGGATTGGCCATCGCGAAGACCATCGCGTCCTCGTTCATGCGCGCAAGCGCCGACGCGGGCAGCGCGCGTGCGCCGGACAGTCCGATCAAGAGATCCGCGCCGTCGATCACCTCCGCGGGCGCCCCGTCGCGGCAGCTCGGGGTTGGTCGCCTCGGCGAACCAGCGCTTCTGCGCGTTCATCGTCGCGTCGAGGTAGTCCTCGCGCTGTGTGTGCAGCGCCCCGCGGGAGTCGGCGCCGACGATCTGCCCGACACCGGCCTCCAGCAGGATCTTGGTCACCGCGATGCCGGCGGCGCCGAGGCCGATGATCAGCACGCTCAGGTCCTCCATCCGCTTGCCCGTCAGCTTGACGGCGTTCATCAGCGCGGCCATCACGACCACCGCGGTGCCGTGCTGGTCGTCGTGGAAGATCGGGATGTCGAGCTCGGCCTTCAGCCGGTCCTCGATCTCGAAGCACCGCGGCGCGGAGATGTCCTCGAGGTTGATGCCGCCGAATGCGGGCGCGATCCGCTTGACGGTCTCCACGATCTCGCTCGCGTCGGTCGTGTCCAGGCAGATCGGGAACGCGTCGACGCCCGCGAACTCCTTGAACAGGCAGCACTTGCCCTCCATCACCGGCATCGCCGCGCTGCGGGCCGATGTCGCCGAGCCCCAGCACCGCTGTGCCGTCGGAGACGACCGCCACGGTGTTGCGCTTGATCGTGTACTGGAAAGCCCTGTCCTCGTCCTCGGCGATCGCCAGGCACACGCGCGCCACGCCCGGGGTGTAGGCCATCGAGAGGTCGTCGCGGGTCTTCAGCGGATGCTTGTTGTGCTGCTCGATCTTGCCGCCGACGTGCAGCTGGAAGGTGCGGTCGGTCTGGTCGATCACGTGCGCGCCCTCGATCGCCTCGATCGCGGCGACGATCTGCGCCCAGTGCTCGGGTCCGGCGGCGTCGACGACGATGTCGCGCAGGCTGTGCCCGTGCTCGATCTCCACCGGGTCGACCGCCGCGACCATGCCGCCGACCTCGCCGATCGCGCTCGTCACGCGTCCGAGCAGGCCGGCGCTGTCGTCGATCTCTACACGCACGTTCAGTCTGTACTGGGCGCTCGGGGTGATGCTCGTCACGGAGTGCTCTCCTGGTCTTGAGGTGCGCCCGGCGTCAGGCGGCGACTTTGCACGAGGCGGCAGCCGCCGGTATGGGCAGCGGCTCGGCATCTTATGTCAGCGTCCTCGTAGAGTGGTCGGTGCATGGCGACCAAGGCGACAGCGCGGCGAGCGGCTCCCCGGCGGCGGGCGGGGAGGGTCGGGACGGAGATCGCCGCCTGTTCCTGATCGACGGTCCCAGCCTCGTCTATCGCGCCTTCTACGCGTTGCCCGAGTCGATCGCGACCTCGACCGGCGAGCCGACGAACGCGATCTTCGGGTTCGCCTCGATGCTCGTGAAGATCGTCACCGAGTACGGCGTGCAACCGACGGTCGTGGCCTGGGACGCGGGCACATCCGGACGCACCGAGATGTTCGCCGACTACAAGGCCACGCGCCGTTCGCGCCCGGACCTGCTGAAGATGCAGTGGCCGGCGATGGAACCGCTGGTGGAGGCGTTCGGGTATCGCAACGTCAAGCTCGACGGCTATGAGGCCGACGACGTGATCGCCTCGCTCGCCGAGCGGGCACGGGGGGCGGGCCTTGCGAGCATGATCGTCACCGGCGATCGCGACGTCTTTCAGCTGATCGACCCCGAGGGGCTCGTGAAGGTGATGGCGACCTCGCGCGGGATCACCGACACCAAGATCTACGACCACCAGGCGGTGGTCGACCGCTACGGCATCCCGCCGGAGCTGATCCCCGACTTCTACGGCCTGAAGGGCGACACCTCGGACAACATCCCCGGCGTTCCCGGCATCGGCGACAAGACGGCGTCCGAGTTGATCCAGACCTACGGCTCGCTGGAGGGCGTGCTCGGACACATCCGCGAGGTGGGCGGGGCCAAGCGCAAACAGAACCTGCTCGACCATGGCGAGGACGCGCGTGTCTCCAAGCGCCTGGCGACCGTCCAGCGCGATCTCGAGGTCGGTGTCGACCTCGGCGCGGAGGTCTCGCGCGAGCCCGACCGCTCACGGCTGCGCGAGTTCTTCCGCCGCTACGAGCTGCGCGATCCGCTGCGCCGCCTGGAGGAGGCGCTCGGTGAGGACGAGCAGGTACCCGGCGCCGCGATCGCCACCGACACCACCGAGGTCAACGCTGCGTGCGCGCGTGCGCGCGGGTGCGCCCGCGGACATCGCGGGGTTCGGCGCCGGCGAGGCGCTGTGCGTGGTCGTGCACGCCACCGAGGCGCCCGAGGGCGCGCTGTTCGCCGAGGGCTCGCCGTGGCGCTTTGCGGTGGCAGTCGCGGAGCCCGCGGCCGACGAGGGCGCTCCGGCTGCGCAAGCGGCGGCGCGCAAGCCGGTGGAGGTGCTCGCTGGGGATTGCGCGGGACCGCAGGAGATCGTCGCGGCGTGCGCGGGCAGGCCGGTGATCGCCCACGACGCCAAGGCGCTCGGCGCCGTGCCGGACCTGCTCGTCCACGACACGCTGCTCGGCGCCTATCTGCTCGAGCCGGCGCGGCGCGGTTACCCGTTCGCGGAGCTGTGCGAAGAGCGCGGGCTCTCGCTGCGACGCCGAGGATCCGGTGGCAGGCGACGCGGCGCTGCTGGGCGCGCTCGCCTCTTGGCAGCGCGAGCAGATCGCAGAGCGCGAGCTCGAGCGGGTGATGGATGAGATCGAGCTGCCGCTGGTGCCGGTGCTGCGCGCGATGGAGCTCGACGGGGTGCGCCTGAACCTCGACCGCCTGGCGGAGATCACCGCGCGGGTGCGCGAGGAGATTCACGAGCTCGAACAGGAAATCTTCGCGCTCGCCGGCGACGGAGTTCCTGATCGCGTCTCCCGCGCAGCTGGGGGAGATCCTGTTCGAGCGGCTCGGGCTCTCGCGCAAGCGCCGCGGCAAGACCGGCTACTCGACCGACGCGCGCGTGTTGCAGGCGATCCGCTCCGAGCACGCGATCGTGCCGCGGATCGAGCGCTGGCGCGAGCTCTCGACGCTGATCAAGACCTATCTCGACGTGCTCCCAGAGCAGGCTCGACGCGAGCTCGCGCATCCACACGACGTTCCTGCAGGCCGTGGCTCAGACAGGGCGGCTGTCGAGCACCAACCCGAACATGCAGAACGTCCCCATCCGCACCGAGCTGGGGCGTGAGATTCGCGGCTGCTTCGAGGCCGCGCCCGGCGGCGTGCTGATCTCCGCCGACTACTCCCAGATCGAGCTGCGCGTGCTCGCCCACGCCGCCGACGATTCCGCCCTGAAGGAGATCTTCCGCCGCGGCGAGGACGTTCACACCGCGACCGCCTCGCAGGTGTTCCAGGTCGCGCCCGCAGGACATCGACCCGGGGATGCGCTCGAAGTCGAAGATGATCAACTACGGCATCGTCTACGGCCTCTCCGACTACGGGCTCGCCGACCGTCTGAACATCCCGCGCGAGGAGGCGAAGGAGTTCATCGACGCCTACCTGCAGCGCTTCCCGCAGGTCGCGGCGTTCATCGAGCAGCACGATCGAGCAGGCCAAGGAGGACGGGCACGTGACGACGCTGTGGGGGCGCCGGCGCCAGATCCCCGAGCTGCGTGCCCGCAACTACCAGGTGCGCACGCTCGGCGAGCGCTTGGCCGTCAACACCGTCATCCAGGGCACCGCCGCGGACATCATCAAGCTCGCGATGGTCCGCTGCCACGCTCGTCCTGGCCGCCGAGGGACTGGACACGCGCCTGATCCTGACGATCCACGACGAGCTGCTGTTCGAGGGTCCGTCCGGCGGAGGCCGACGGCGCGCGCGCGTTGATCGAGCGGGAGATGTGCGGCGTGTGGGAGCTCGAACCGGACGATGGCGGTGGACGTCGGCGTGGGCGAGAACTGGCTGGAGGCGAAGTAGTGAGCCGCGCGGCTGGCGGTCCTGCTCGCCGTCGCCGCGGGCTGCTTCGTCGGGCTGCAGGCGCCGGTCAACGCGCGGCTCGGGCGCCAGATCGGCGCTCTGCAGGCCGCCACGGTCTCCTTCGCGATCGGCACGCTCGCGCTGATTCTCGTCGCCTCGCTCTCCAGCGGCGGCCTGTCGGGGATCGGCAACGCCACCCGCGCACCATGGTGGGCGCTGATCGGGGGTGTGCTCGGCGCGTTCTACGTCACCGTCGCGCTGCTCACAGTCCGCACGCTCGGCCTCAGCGGCCTGACCGCGATCGTCGTCACCGGCCAGCTCGTGGTCGCCGTCGTCGTCGATCGCTTCGGGCTGCTGGGCATCCCCAGGCAGCACATCGACGCTTCGCGCATCCTCGGGCTCGTGCTGCTTGTCGTCGGGGTGGTGCTGGTCGTGCGGCGGTGAGAAACGCCTAGGTTTCGAACATTCGTCCACCTTGTATGCTCGCGCTTGGGCACATCGCCCGTCTACACCCGAAAATATGAGGTTGACAATGCGCCGATTTCGGCTTGCAGCATTGATGGGGATCGCTGTCGTGGCATGCCTGGTGAGTGCCGTCACCGCCGGCGCTCACGCCAAACCGGCGAGTATCAGGACCGGCACCTACAAGGTGAAGCTGCCCGCATCGTCGCCGACCGTAGCGCAGAAGTTCAACATCACCCTCAAGAAGACGAAATGCGCCGCCGCGCCCGGCGCCGGCGCGTCCGCGCTGCATCTGTGTGTTTCGGTGCCCGTCTCGCCGCGCCTCGGGTGCACCACTCCGGTTGTCATGGAAGACCCGCTCGCGAGCTTCGTGACCCCGGTTGCGCTCCCCGCCTCGGGCAAGCTCATCGAGCACGGGGCCGTCACGGAGCCGGCGGCAATCCCCGGTGGAGAACCGGAGACCGGAGAAGGAACCTTTTCGGTTACGTTCACGAAGAAGGGCACCGCCAGCGGCTATATCGAACAGAATCTGACGTACTCGGCCGGAGACGCGCACGGCCTGCTGTGCGACAGCGGCAAGGTTCCGTTCACGGCCAAGGTCGGTTAGCGAGCTGGGGCTCACGCAGCCCTATGCGGCACGTCGCGTCGGCCGGCTTATCCCGTCGGCCCGCGGCGTGCCATGCGGCTGCGTTAACCCAGCGCGGTGCGAAAGCCCTCGCGCCAGCTGGCGTAGCCGGGCTGCCAGCCAAGCTCGCGCTTGATGCGGGCGTTGCTCGCGCCGCGCAGCTCGTTCATCATCTCCACGGCGATCCGTCCGGCGGCGAGTCGTCCCACCCAGGCCGGGGCACGCCAGGGCGCAGGCGCCTGCACCGCGCGGGCATACACGGGCACCCACTCGTGAACGGGCGCCGGATCGTCGTCGACGACGTTGTACGTCGCGGGGCCGTCGTGCCCCAGCGCCGCGACGGTCGCACTCGCGGCGTCGTCGACGTGCAGGAACGAGAACACGCCGCTGCCGGCGCCCACGATCGGCAGGCGCCGACGGCGCAGGCTCGCGGCCCAGGCGCCGTCCTTGGCGAAACCGGTGCCGGGACCGTAGAGCTGGCCGTAGCGCAGCACGATGCCGCCGGCGTCGAGCACCTGGCGCTCGAGGTCGGCGATCGGCTCGGCGGCGGACGGCAGCGTCGCGGTGGCGAGCGGCGCGTCCTCGTCCTTGACCCGGTCTCCCTCGGGCGCGTAGATGAAGGCGATGCTCTCGGCGACGATCCGCCGAACCCCGGCCGCGCGCGCGGCGGCGAGGAGATTGCGCGTGCCCTCGCTGCGCAGGCGCCCGGTGCTCTGCACGTCGCGCTCGAAGCGGCGCATGTTGATCTCCTCGGGCAGGTCGGTGAGCGCGTGCACGATCTGATCCGCTCGGGCGTCGGCGACCGCTCGAGCCAGGCCGTCCGCGTCATAGGCGTCGCACACGACCGCCTCGATCCCTTGCGCGCTCAGCGCGGCCGCCTTCTCGGGCGAGCGGGTCATCGCGATCGGCTCGTGGCCGGCGCGTCGCTCAGCGCCGGCAGCAGCCGCCGGCCGATCACCCCCGTGGCTCCGGCCACGAACACCCTCATCGTCCTCGCCTCCGGCATGCCGCTCTGCGCCACAGCCAGGCGAGCAGCACGGTCGCGGCGGTGAGCGAGACGAAATCGAAGTAGCCGTTCCAGGCGGGATGGGCCTTGCCGATGTCGAGGAGGTGGTTGAGGCTGTGCAGCGCGTACTGGATCGTCATGAGCGCGAGCATCGGCACGCGCCAGGAGGCGCGGCGGATCGGCGAGGAGCAGGCCGACGCCCGTCGCCGCATAGAACGTGGAGAGGTCGCGGATGTAGTGGCCGTTGTAGGCGCCGAACGGGCCCACGGCTGTGTAGAACTCGTGTGGGGCCAGCGGCCATCAGCATGCGCCAAGCCGAGTTGGAGAACGGCGAACACGGCGATCCCCACCGTGACGACGGACGCAGTTGGGGTGCGCAGCGAGGCGGCTCGGGGAAGCGGCTCGGATGCTGGCGGTCACGTCTTGCACGATATGGGTTCGTCCCGGTCTCGCAGAGGTCCAGTTGGGCGGTGCGGGTCGATGCCAATTCGTCGTCTGGGCCGTCGCGGATGCGACGACCGGGCTCGGATGCCGGGCGAGGAGCGTGCTCAGCAGGTCTCGCCGACCTCGGCCAGCGCCTCGGCGATCAGGCGCACGCCGTGCTCGATCGCCGGCTCGGACAGGTTGCCGTAGCCGAGCAGGATGCCCGGCGGGCCGCCGTGCGCGTAGCGATGCCAGGCAAGACCCTCCATGCCCACGCCGCGCGCGGCGGCGGCGGCGAGCAGCGCGGACTCGTTCACGCCGCTCGGGCAGCTCCACCAGCTCGTACAGCCCTGCTCCCGCGCCGCTCGGGCGTCCCTGCGGCAGCCACCGCGCGAGCGCCTGCACCAGCGAGTCGCGTCGGCGCTGATAGCGCAGCCGCATCCGGCGCACGTGTCGGTCGAGCTCGCCCCGCGCGATGAAGTCGCACAGAGCGAGCTGGCCCACCACCTCCGAGCCGCCGTCCTCGATCGCCTTCGCGGAGATCAGCTGCCAGGCCAGCCAGGAGGGGAGCAGCATCCAGCCCATGCGCATGCCGGGCGCCAGGCGCTTGCTGGCCGAGCCGATGTAGAGCACGCGCTCGGGCGCCAGACCCTGCAGCGCGCCGACGGCGACGCGGTCGTAGCGGTACTCGGCGTCGTAGTCGTCCTCGACGATCAGCCGCTCTCCCGTCCTCGGCCCATTCGATCAGCGCCGCGCGGCGCTCGCGACTGAGCACGCTCCCGGTGGGGAACTGGTGCGCGGGGGTCACGAGCACGGCGGTGGCGTCGGTGCGCGCGAGCGCGTCCACGCGCAGGCCCTGCTCGTCGACCGGCACGGGGATCGCCTCGCAGGCCCGCCTGTTCGGCGATCAGGCGGTGCACCTGCCAGCCGGGATCCTCGACCGCGATGGCCTCGATGCCCTGGCTGTGCAACCAGCGACAGAGGATCGAGAACCCCTGCATGAAGCCCGTGCACATCAGCATGTTCTCCGGATCGCTCGCCGGCTCCGCGCACGCGCGCGAGATAGTCGGCGAGCGTTTCGCGCAGCCTCGGCACGCCGCGCGGGTCGCCGTAGCCCACGGCGTCCAGCGGGGACTCGCCCAGGCGGCGCGCAGCGAGCGCAGCCAGCGGTCGCGGGGAAAGCCGGCGAGGTCGGGCAGCCCGGGGTGGAAGTGGTAGGGGAAGGTGGGCAGCAGCGAGCGCGCCGCGCGCGCGCGGGACAGCCGCGCGCACGGCGCGGGCGACTCGCACGGCGGCGCCCTGGCGGCTCTCCAGATAGCCCTCGGCGGCGAGCTGGCCGTAAGCCTCGGTGACGACGCCGCGCGAGACGCCGAGCTCCGCGGCGAGCCCGCGCGTGGAGGGCAGCCGCGTGCCGGCGCGCAAGGCGCCCGTGCGCGGATGTCCTCGCGCAGCGATCGCTCCAGCTGCTCGTGCAGCGGCAGCTCGCCGGTGCGATCGAGCTCCACGAGCAGTTCCGGGCCCGCTGCCGACCGCGACCGTAGGCGATCGAGCCCCGGTAACTGGCCTGTGAGTCTGCCATTACTGGAACTGTATACCGGACCAGTCTCGGCGTAGGGTGATCGTGACCTCACAACCCCGCACGCCAGGAGGATCATCGCCATGAGCCTGCCGAATGCAACCAGCTCGACCAACCGGATCACGATCGTAGGGGGAGGGCTCGCGGGACTCACCGCGGCGATCACCTGCGCCGAGGGCGGCGCTCGCGTATCCCTGCTGGAGGCCCGCTCGGCGCTCGGCGGACGGGCGCGCAGCAGCGACGGCCCGTACAAGGCCAACGTGGGCCCGCACGCCTTCTACAAAGACGGCCCGCTGTGGCAGTGGATGGCCGAACGCAAGCTGCTGCCCCACCACGTGGGACCGCCTCTGGCGGGCTTCAGGCTGCGCTGGCAGGGCGAGATCAGGCGCACCCCGCCGCTGGCTTCGATCCCGGCGGTGCTGAGGCTGCGAGGCCGCGAAGCGCCCGACCGACCTCGACTTCCGCACGCTGGGCGACCGAGCACACCGACGAGCGCACCGCGGCGATGCTCTCGGCGGGCGCCGGCGTGTACACCTTCCACCACGACCCCGGCTCGCTGTCGGCCGCGTTCATCTGGACGCGGACGGTCAGGACGCTGCTCACCCCACCGCCCGCAGCTCGCTACCCGATCGGCGGCTGGAGCGCGGTCGTGCGCTCCTTGGAGGATCGCGCCCGCCGAACTGGGCGTGAGGATCGAGACCGGCTGCGGCGTCGGCGAGCTGCCCGAGACGCCGACGATCGTCGCGACCGAGCTGGGCGAGGCGCGCGAGCTGCTCGGCGACGACTCCCTGCGCTGGACGAGCGGTCACACGGTGTGTCTCGACCTGGGTCTGCGCCATCGCCGCGGCGATCCGTTCGTGGTGTCCGACCTGGACGAGGCCGGCTGGATCGAGCGGTTCACCGCCCCCGATCCGTCGCTGGCGCCCGGAGGGCGAGGAGCTGATCCAGGCGCAGATGCCGGTTCGTCCGGGTGAGGACACCGAGTCGGCCGCCGCACGGTTGGAACGGCTGCTGGACGCCTCCGCTGGCGGATTGGCGCGAGCGCGAGACCTGGCGCCGGCGGCAGGTCATGGACGCGCGCAGCGGCGCGCTCGACATGCCCGGCACGAGCTGGCGCGAGCGTCCCGCGGTCGATCGCGGCGACGGTGTGTTCCTCGCCGGCGACATGGTCGCCGCGCCGGGCCTGCTCTCGGAGGTCTCGTGGGCCAGCGCGATCGAGGCCGGCCGGCTGGCGCTGGAGGCCGCGCGCGCCGGTCCAGGCCGCAGCTGCGCCGAGTGGCCTGAGCGCTCCGCGTCGTCTTCCGCGTCTCGACGCTCGGCTCAGATCCGCCGGACGGCGTGGCGCGACTCGTCGCTCACCCCGCGGCGGACGGCCGCGACGGGCGCGTGCGAGACGGCGGCGCACCGTCCCGACGAACGACGGCGGGGCGATCGCCAGGTAGTGGCTCGAACGACCAGTCGGCGAAGCGGCGCGACTCAAGGCTCTGCGAGAGCAGTCGCGGGAGGCGGGTGGGGGTGAGCTGCCCGACCGCGCGCTGCACGCGCAGCAGCCATGCGTATTTGCGCGCGTGCGTGTCCGAGAACGCCCCGTAGCGCGCGAGGGCCTGCTCGCGCGTGATGCGCCCCTCGTGTACCGAGCGCAGCTCGCGCGCGCACGCGAGACCGAAGTACAGCGCCGTGCGGATTCCCTCGGCGGTGAGTGGGAGACAGTGACCGGCGGAGTCTCCGGCGAAGAACACGCCGTCCTCGACGGCCGGTCGCAGCTGGTGGGGAATCCAGTTGCCCTGATATCCCTCCGGCGGCAGCCCCAGCTCGCCGGCGAGCCTGACGGTCGGCTCCTTGACGTGATTGGCGGGCCAGAAGGAGCCCGCGCCGATGCGCACCTCCTCGCGCGCGGGAAAGCTCCAGGCGTAGCCGGAGCGGACGTAGCGGTGGTCGATCCACAGCTCGAGCTCATCGCCCGTGCCCGCGGGATGCACCTCCAGGCCGCGCGAGAGGCGAGCGTTCGGCGGCTGGATCGCGGTCGGCGTTGGACAGCACCCGCCGCCAGCCGAGCGCGTCGACGACGAGCGGCGCGCGTCAGCGAGCCGCGGTCGGTGTGGACGGTGAGTCCGTCGCGCCCGGTGACGGTGGCGGTCTCGAACTCCGTCTGCGCGGCGTCGGCCTGGTCGTACAGCAGCGCGCAGATCTCGCGGTAGTCGAACGTGGAGAACGACCACGGCAGCCGCCAGCGCGAGGTTCGCGAGCGCGTGTGCACGACCAGCTCGTCGAAGGTCTGGCGCAGCGAGCCCATCAGGTCCATCGCCTCCAGCCACAGCGTCGGCATCGCGCACGCCGAGGTCTGACGCTCGCCGAGCTCGTAGCGGTCGAGGATCAGCACGCGCATCCCGGAGCCCGCAAGCTCGCGCGCCACGGCCAGGCCCGGCGAACGACGCGCCGCAGACGAGCACGTCGCAGTCGCGATGGGCTCGCGAACGGGGTGCGCTCGGCGCCCCGCTTGGTCGCTCGTGTAGGCATTCGGCCATCAAATCGATACGGCTGCCGCTAGGCTTCGAGCTCGGCGGTGCAAACACTGATCGAGAATCCCGAGGCCCACGTGGTCGCCGGGTCCAACGGACTCCTGCTCGAGGTCGACGGGCAGATCGTCCCCAACTACGACGCCACCTTCCGCGAGATCGAGGAGGGCGAGGTCGTCACCGGCCACGTCGTCCGGATCGACAAGGACGAGGTGCTGGTCGACATCGGCTACAAGTCCGAGGGCGTCATCCCCGCCAACGAGCTTTCGATCCGCAAGTCCGTGGATCCGCATGACGAGGTGCATCAGGGCGAGGAGGTCGATGCGATCGTCATGACCAAGGAGGATCAGGACGGGCGTCTGATCATGTCCAAGAAGCGCGCGCGCTTCGAGAAAGCGTGGCGACGCATCGAAACGGCCGCAGAGTCCGGCGAGCCGGTCGAGGGCACGGTCATCGAGGTCGTCAAGGGCGGCCTGATCATCGACCTGGGCGTGCGCGGGTTCCTGCCCGCCTCGCTCGTGGACATCCGCCGCGTGCCGAACCTCGACGAGTACATGGGCACGAAGATCGAGACGAAGGTGATCGAGCTCAACCGCTCGCGCAACAACGTGGTGCTCTCGCGCCGTGCGGTTTTGGAGGAGGAGCGCAAGGAGGTCCGCCAGCAGATCCTCGATCGCTTGCAGCCTGGGTCTGGTCGTGGAGGGGCAGATCTCGAACATCGTGGACTTCGGCGCGTTCGTCGATCTCGACGGGATCGACGGCCTGATCCACATCTCCGAGCTTTCGTGGTCGCATGTGAACCACCCGAGCGAGATCCTCAACATCGGCGACACCGTGCAGGTGAAGGTGCTCGACATCGACCGCGACCGCCAGCGCATCTCGCTGGGTCTGAAGCAGACCCAGGAGGACCCTTGGCAGCGGATCGTCGACACCTACAACGTGGGCGACGAGCTCGCGGGCAAGGTCACGAAGGTCGTCACGTTCGGCGCTTTCGTGGAGATCCTCGACGGGGTCGAGGGGCTCGTGCACATCTCCGAGCTCGCCGGGCACCACGTCGAAAGCCCGCGCGAGATCGTCCATCCGGGCGATGAGATCCGCGTGAAGATCCTTGAGATCGACTCCGAGCGCCGGCGTCTGTCGCTGTCGGCTAAGCGCGTGGAGGACCAGATCCTGCCCGTCTCCCGTCCCGACGCTCCGGCCGCCGAGTGTCGAGGGGCGAGTCCGAGGTCACTCCGCAGGAGGGCGAGGCGGATGCTTGGCTGCCGGCGAGGGCGAGGTCGTCGCCGAGACCACCGTCGAGCAGGTCCCCGCGCCGAGGCCGCCGAGGTGGCCCCGACGCGAAGCCACGGAGGAGGCTCCCGCCGTAGAGGCCACCGTGACGCTCGGTCGGAGCCCGAGGCCGAGGCTTCCGTCGAGGAGCCGGCCGCGGAGGCCACCGTCGAGGACACCGGTGTCGCCGAGGAGACCCCGGCCGCCGAGGCGCCGTCGAGGAGGCTCCGAGCGAGGAGGCCCGGCCGCGGAGGCCCAAGCGGCGCCCGAGGCGACGGCCGAGCCCGAGGCCGCCGCCACCGAGGGTGGCGAGGGGGCTGAGCTGCAGCCCGCCGGCGAGCCCGCGCAGGACTGAAGCCCGTCACGAGGATCGGGACGGCGCGGGGCGGATGACGTCTGACCGTGTGCCGTTCGTCGGATTGACGGGCGGCATGGGAGCCGGCAAGTCGACGGCCCTCGCGGAGCTGGAGCGCCTGGGGGCGGCGGTGCTTTCGACGGACGCTGTGGTGCATGAGCTCTACGGGGGTGAGCGTCTGCGCGATGCGGTGGTGGAGCGGTGGGGAGAGGACATCGCGGCGCCGGGGGGCGTCGTCGATCGCTCGGCGGTGGCGGAGCGGGTGTTCGCCGATCCGCAGGAGCGTGCTTGGCTGGAGGGTGTGCTGTGGCCGCTGGTCGGCGAGCGTGTCGGGCAGTGGCTGACGGAGGTCCGCGCGCGCCGTCCGGCGCCGCGGGCGGCGGTGGTCGAGGTGCCGCTGCTGTTCGAGGCGGGGATGGAGGGGGTATACGACGCGACGGTGGCGGTGATCGCAGATGAGCAGGTACGGCGCGAGCGCGCCGCGAGCCGCGGACATGCGCTCGAAGAGGCGCGCGCGGAGCGCCAGCTCTCGCAGCAGGAGAAGGCGCGCCGGGCCACGTTCACGGTGCGCAACGATGGCAGCGAGGGGGAGCTGGCGGCACAGCTGTCGGACGTGCTTGACACTCTTGGAGGATGAGCCCGACGCGCTCGTCCTCGGTTTCGCGCAGCGCGCCCCGTCGCGCGATGTATCGCATGGACACGCGCTCGCGGCGGCGAGGCGCCGGCCGGGGTAGGGGTGGCGGGCGGTTGCGCGGCCCGGGCGTGGTGCTGGTGGTTGTGGTGGCGTTGGGCGCGCTGGCGATCGCGTTCGGTTCCAGTCTCGATCACACCGTGCGCCGGCTCGCGCTGCCGCTTTCCAACGAACAGGTCATCCGCGAACAGGCAGCGGCCAAGCATCTCGACCCGGCGCTGATCGCGGCGGTGATCTACGCCGAGACGAAGTTCGACCCTCGTACCTCGCCCGCGGGCGCCGAGGGGCTGATGCAGATCGAGCCCGCCACGGCCGAATTCCTGGCCAAACTTTCGGGCGGGTACCGCTTTCGCACGAGCGATCTGGCCACGCCAAGCGTGAATGTCGCTTACGGGAGCTACTACTTGCGCTACCTGCTCGATCACTACAGCGGCAATGAGATGCTTGCCGTCGCTGCCTACAACGGCGGCTTGGCCAACGTGGACAGCTGGGTCGCGCGGGCTCGCGCCGAAGGCAAGAGCCTGGCCGTGGACGAAATCCCCTTCGGGGAGACTCGTGCTTACGTCCAGCGCGTGCTTCAGGCACAGCGTGAATACCGGGCTCTGTATGGACACCAGCTGGGGATCAGCTGAATCGACGTCGAGACGGCGCCGCTAACGTAGGGGCTCCGTCCGATGCCCGATTTCAAGCTAGACACCACGTTCACGCCCACGGCGGACCAGCCGAAGGCGATTGAGTCGTTGGCCGAAGGAGTAGAGGCGGGCGAGCGCTTTCAGACTCTGCTGGGAGCGACGGGGACGGGGAAGACGATGACGATGGCGGCGACGATCGAGGCGGTGCAGCGCCCGACGCTGGTGATCGCGCACAACAAGACGCTGGCGGCCCAGCTGTGCAACGAGTTTCGGACGTTCTTTCCGGAGAACGCGGTGGAGTACTTCGTGAGCTACTACGACTACTACCAGCCGGAGGCGTATGTCCCGAGCCGGGACCTGTACATCGAGAAGGATTCGGCGATCAACCAGGAGGTCGACCGTCTGCGCCATGCGGCGACGGCGGCGGTGTTCGCGCGTCGGGACGTGATCGTGGTGGCGTCGGTGTCGTGCATCTACGGGCTGGGCTCGCCGGAGGTGTATGAGATGAACATGCAGATCCTCAAGCGGGGGGAGACGATCGACCGCGATCAGCTGCTGCGCAAACTGGTGTCGATTCAGTACACGCGCAACGACACGGTGCTGGCGCGGGGGACGTTCAGGGTGAAGGGGGAGACGCTGGAGGTGTGGCCGGCGTACTCCGAGACGTCGGCGTTCCGGGCGAGCATGTTCGGCGATGAGATCGAGCGGCTGCAGGAGTTCGACCCGCTGACGGGGGAGCTGATCGAGGACGACGTGGAGCATGTGGCGATCTGGCCGGCGACGCACTACAACGTCCGTGAGGGGACGGTCGAAGCGGCGGTGGCGGAGATCGGGCAGGGAGCTGAACGAGCGCTGTGAGCAGCTGGAGTCCGAGGGCAAGCCGCTGGAGTCCCACAGACTGCGCCAGCGCACGCAGTACGACATGGAGATGCTGCGCGAGATGGGGTTCTGCTCGGGAATCGAGAACTACTCGCGGATCCTGGACGGGCGTAAGCCGGGCGAGCGGCCGTATTGCCTGATCGATTACTTCCCGAAGGACTTCATCTGCTTCATCGACGAGTCCCACCAGACGGTGCCGCAGATCGGGGGGATGTTCGAGGGCGACCGCTCGCGCAAGCAGACGCTCGTGGACTACGGGTTCCGGCTGCCCAGCGCGCTGGATAACCGCCCGCAGACGTTTGAAGAGTTCTTGTCGATCACGCCGCAGCTGATGTTCGTGTCGGCGACGCCGGGCGAGTACGAGCGCACGCGCTCGGGACGGGTGGTCGAGCAGATCGTGCGCCCGACGGGGATCGTGGACCCGCTGGTGGAGGTGCGCGAGACGAAGAACCAGATCGACGATCTGATGAACGAGGTGCGCCGCCGGGTGGATCGCGACGAGCGGGTGCTGGTGACGACGCTGACGAAGAAAATGAGCGAGGACCTGTCGCAGTATCTGCTGGAGATGGGCTTCAAGACGCGGTATCTGCACTCGGAGATCGACACGCTGGAGCGCATCCAGATCATCCGCGATCTGCGGCTGGGGGAGTACGACGTGCTCGTGGGGGTGAACCTGCTGCGTGAGGGGCTCGACCTGCCGGAGGTTTCGCTCGTGGCGATCCTGGACGCCGACAAGGAGGGGTTCCTGCGCGGGGAGACTTCGCTGATCCAGACGATCGGCCGTGCGGCGCGCAACGTGGACGGGACGGTGCTGATGTATGCGGATCGTGAGACGAAGGCGATGAAAGCGGCGATCTCTGAGACCGAGCGCCGCCGGGAGATCCAGCTGGCCTACAACGAGGAGCACGGGATCACCGCGGCGACGATCGTGAAGGGGATCTCGGACATCGCGGAGTTCCTGCAGTCCGATTCGAAGATCCCGCGCGGGAGTCGCCGCCGGGCCGCGGAGCGCCGAGAGCAGACGAAGGACATGGGTACGCATGAGCTGGAGCGGATGGTGGTGGAGCTGGAGGAGGAGATGAGCGTGGCCGCGGAGGACCTGCGCTTCGAGTACGCCGCCCAGCTGCGTGACGAGCTGCGCGAGCTGCGCCGCGACCTGCGCGAGATTCGGGCGAACGAAGGCGAGGCCGCGGAGGAGCCCGCGGGCGAGGTCGCGTAAGGCGGCGGGCTTTGATGGGTGAGCCACAGCCCGCGTCTTCGTAGAGACGCGGCAGGCGCCGCTCACCGCAGCGGTCGGCATGGTTGTGAGGTTTTTCTGCAGTAAGCAGCATGCGGTGCTGCCCACGGACATACCGCAGACAGGCGGGTGGCAAGCGGTGAGCATCGGCCGGGGTGTTCGCTAGTGTTCGGACGCAGTGGATCTGGACAGGCAGAGCATCGAGAAGCGCGACTTTCCGATCGGTCGGCGCGGGTACGATCCGGCAGCCGTGGATGCGCATCTGCGGGCGTTGGCGAGCGAGGTCGAGGAGCTGCAGCACGCGCTCGCGGGGCGCGGCGCGGACTCGCTGGCGGCGAGCGCGGGAACCCAGGTGCAGGCGATCGTTGCGGCGGCTGAGGTCGCGGCGGCGGAGATCGAGAGCGACGCCAATGCGAACGCGCAGGACACGCGCGCTCAGGCTGCGGCGGATGCGGAGAAGACTCGCGCGGACGCGGTTACGCGAGCCCAGGCGCACGTGGCTGAAGTGGGCCGCGCGACGGCGACGCTGCTGGGACGGGTAGAGGCGTTGAGTGGCGAGACGGGCGCGCTCGTGGACAACCTGCGCGCCGGGGCGACGCGGCTGGCGAGTGATTTGGCGAGTGCGGAGACGAACATGGGCGAGCTCTACGACGCGGCGTCGGGTCGCGAGAGCGGAGGAGCGACGACGGTGAAGGCCGTCGCCGAGGAGCCTCGCCAGGCGCTCCCGGAGCCAGCGCGCCTGGCCGATGTGCCGCCGTCCCCCGTCGCGGCGGCCGCACCCTCTGAGCCGCCGTCACCGGCACCCGCGGCAGCGCCCCTGATCCCATCCCATCTCCATCTCCATCTACCCCGCCACCGGTCGCGCAGCAGCAGCCGGCGACCGAGAACGGAGACATCGACGGAGCGCGACTGGTCGCGCTGAACATGGCCCTCAACGGCGATTCGCGCGAGGCAGACCGACCGCTACCTGGCGGAGAACTACGAGGTGGCGGATCGGGCGAAGCTGCTGGACGAGGTGTTCGCGGCGATCGAGGGGTAGGGCTGTTCCGCGGACATGAGGCGGCAGCGTTTATAGCGGTAGTGGCGCCTGAGAAGGCGAACGTCTGTTCGCCGTCATAGAATGGGCGCGAGTATGCCAGCAAGCGATCAGATCGTCGTCTCCGGCGCGAGGGAGCACAACCTCAAGGACATCTCGCTGACGCTGCCGCGCGATGCGCTGGTGGTGATCACGGGCTTGTCGGGCTCGGGCAAGAGCTCGCTGGCGTTCGACACGATCTACGCGGAGGGTCAGCGCCGCTACGTGGAGTCGTTGTCGGCGTATGCGCGGCAGTTCCTGGGGCAGATGGACAAGCCCGACGTGGATTCGATCGAGGGGCTCTCGCCGGCGATCTCGATCGACCAGAAGACGACCTCGCGCAATCCACGCTCGACGGTCGGGACGGTGACGGAGATCTATGACTACCTGCGCCTGTTGTGGTCGCGGGTGGGTAAGCCGCATTGTCCGATCTGCGGGCGTCCGATCGTGGGGCAGTCGGCGGAGCAGATCATCGATCAGGCGATGGAGCTGGGGGAGGGGACGCGCTTCATGGTGATGGCGCCGCTTGTGCGCGGACGCAAGGGTGAGTACGGCAAGCTGCTGGAGGAGTTGCGCACGGATGGGTTTCAGCGGGTGAAGATCGACGATCGGGTACGGATGCTGGAGGAGTCGATCGTGCTCGACAAGCGTTACAAGCACGACATCTCGGTCGTGGTCGATCGCTTGGTGATGCGTCACGATCTGCGCAAGCGCTTGGCGGATTCGATCGAGACGGCGGTGGGGCGCGCGGAAGGGCTCGTGGAGATTGAGATCGTCGGGGCCTCCGGCGAGGATGCGGCGCAGGGAGAGCGCCCGCGCGCGACGGGCGCCAAGGGAGTGCGCTCGGCGTCTGCGCAGATCGTCCCGGGCGAGGTGCCGCCGGCGGGGACGGTATTCACGTTCTCTGAGCGTTTTGCCTGTCCCGAGCACGGCCCGTCGCTGGTCGAGCTGGAGCCGCGGATCTTCTCGTTCAACTCTCCCCATGGCGCTTGCGAGCGCTGCACTGGGCTGGGCTCGCAGATGGAGATCGACCCGGAGATGCTCGTGCCGGACCCGTCGCTGTCGATGGGCGAAGGTGCGATCGTGCCGTGGGCGAACAGCGTGTCGAACTACTACGAGCAGGTGACCGAGGCGATCGCCGAGCGCTACGACGTCGATCTCGACACGCCCTGGGAAGATCTCACTCAAGAGGATCGCGACCTGTTCCTGTATGGGACGGACGGCGAGAAGCTGCAGATCTCCTACCGCAATCGTTACGGGCGCAGGCGCTCGTACGCGACGCGTTTCGAGGGGATCGTCAAAAACCTGGAGCGCCGCTACAAGGAGACCGACTCGGAGGGGACGCGCGAGAAGATCGAGCAGTACATGTCGTTGCGCACGTGCCCGGTGTGCGATGGCGCACGCTTGCGGGCAGAGTCGCGCGCGGTGCTCGTGGGTGGCACGCGGATCGAGGATTTCACTGCCCTGTCGGCGCGCCGAGCGCTGGAGTGGCTGCAGGAGGTGGAGCTCTCGGAGACCGACCGTCACGTTGCGCGGCTGATCCTGCGCGAGATCTCCGAGCGGCTGCAGTTCTTGGAGAACGTAGGCATCGGCTATCTGTCGATGGATCGCGCGGCGTCGACGCTGTCAGGTGGGGAGGCGCAGCGCATCCGTCTGGCGACGCAGATCGGCTCCTCGCTCGTGGGTGTGCTGTACATCCTCGACGAGCCTTCGATCGGCTTGCACCAGCGCGATAACTCGAAGCTGATCGCGACGTTGGAGCGGCTGCGCGACCTGGGGAACACGGTGATCGTGGTGGAGCACGACGAGCAGACGATGCGCTGCGCCGATCATCTGGTCGATCTCGGCCCGGGCGCGGGCGAGCACGGCGGGTGGATCGTGGCGCAGGGGACCGCGGCGCAGGTGCAGCGCAAGAAGGGATCGTTGACGGGGCAATATCTCTCCGGTGCGTTGAGCGTGGTGACGCCGACACGCAGGCGCACGCCGAGCGGCTACTTGGAGGTGATCGGCGCCAGCCAGAACAACCTGCGTGACATCGACGTGCACGTTCCCCTGGGGGTGCTCACATGCGTTACGGGCGTGTCGGGCTCGGGCAAGTCGACGCTGGTCAACGAGGTGCTCTACAAGGCGGCCGCGAACCGCCTGAACCGCGCCCGCCAGCGTCCCGGGGCGCATCGCGCGGTGCATGGTCTGGACCAGCTGGACAAGATCATCGCGGTCGACCAATCCCCGATCGGGCGCACGCCGCGCTCGAACCCGGCGACGTACACGGGCCTGTTCGACGTGATCCGGGACATGTTCTCCAAGACGCAGGAGGCGCGTGCGCGCGGCTACAAGCCGGGCCGGTTCAGCTTCAACGTCAAGGGTGGGCGCTGCGAGGTCTGTCGCGGGGACGGGCAGATCAAGATCGAGATGCACTTCCTCCCGGACGTGTACGTGCCGTGCGAGCAGTGCCACGGCAAGCGCTACAACCGCGAGACGCTCGAAGTGAAGTTCAAGGGCCGCTCGATCGCCGACGTGTTGGACATGCCGGTGGAGGAGGCGTTGAAGTTTTTCGAGCACATCCCGAAGGTGCGCCGACGGTTGGAGACGCTGCATGCGGTCGGCCTCGGCTACGTGCGGCTCGGACAGCCCGCGACGACGCTTTCCGGTGGTGAGGCCCAACGTGTGAAGCTCGCGACGGAGCTCTCGAAGGTGGCGACGGGACGCACCCTGTACATCCTCGACGAGCCGACGACGGGCCTGCATTTCGCCGACGTGCAACGGCTGCTGGAGGTGCTCGCGCGACTTGTGCAGGCCGGCAACAGCGTGGTCGTGATCGAGCACAACCTCGACGTGATCAAGTGTGCGGATCGGCTGATCGACATGGGACCCGAGGGTGGTGAGGAGGGCGGTCTTGCGATCGCCGTGGGTACACCCGAGGAGGTCGCTGCCGAGCCGGCGTCGCATACCGGCCGTTTCCTCGCCGAGCTGCTCACGCCGGCGCCGAAGCGCGCGGCCAAGTCTTCGCGGGCGGGCCAGCGCAAACGGCGCGCCAAGGTTCCCGCCTAAGCGCGAGATGGCGAGTACGGCAAGCCAGGTCCGCTTATGGTCGCAAAAGTGGCGTTGGTATCAGCGCAACTCGCTGCCGTGGAATCGCGCAAGGATCCACTGGGAGATCATGCGCCGCGAAGCGTTCGTGAGCTGGCCCGTGTACGGGAACGTGCTGGAGGCTTTGCGCGAGCGACGATTGGAGATCGGGCCGGGAGCGCTGCTCGAGCCGGGCGTGTGGATCACCGCTCCGGACGACGCGCGCGTGCGAATCGGTGCGGGTACGTTCCTGAACCTCGGGGTCATGATCGCGGCCCAGGATCTGGTCGAGATCGGCGAGCACTGCATGCTTGCCAACGGCTGCTTCGTCAGCGACTCCAGCCACCGCTACGACGATCCCGAGCTGCCGGTGCCGTGGCAGGGCTTTCAGAGCAAGGGTCCGACACTGATCGGGGATAACTGCTGGCTGGGTGCGAATGTGGTTGTGACGAGCGGTGTGACGATCGGCGAGCGCTGCGTGATCGGGGCCAACAGTGTCGTCACGCGCGACATCGAGCCGTTCTCGCTCGCGGCCGGCGCCCCCGCACGAGTGCTCAGGAAAATCGCACAGGCATCATCATCATCATCATCATCGCTCTAGCACGCGACACGTGGGCGTGCCCTTGGCCGTCTACGGTCGTGCCTCCAACACGATATTGAACGGGGTCTCGGCGGCCCGGCGCACGCGGCTGAAACCGCCCTCGCCCAACACTTCGGTAAGGCGCTGCTGGCCTGCCTGGGCGCCGAGCGCCAACCCCACCTCCTGACTCAGCGAAGCCGGCGTACAGAGCATCGTCGAGCCGCCGTAGAAAATGCGCCCGATCGGGTTGAGGTTCTCCTCGATCGCATCGCCCGCGAATGGCTCGACGACCATCCACGTGCCATCCGCGGCGAGCATCTCGCGCACGTGGCGCGCGGCGCCGGCCGGGTCGCCCATGTCGTGCAGCGCGTCGAACACGCACACCAGATCGAACGGCCCGCCTCCGAAGTCCTTGGCGGAGGAGACCTCGAACATCACGCGGTCGGCGACCCCGGCGCGCTCGGCGGCGGCGCGAGCCGCCTCGATCGAGCCGTCGTGATAGTCGGAGCCGACGAACGTGCTGGCCGGAAATGCCTTGGCCATGAGGATCGTCGATGCGCCGTGTCCGCAGCCGATGTCCGCCACCCGGGCGCCCGCGGAGAGCTTCTCCACCACGCCGTCGAGCGCCGGCAGCCACGACTCGACCAGGTTGGCGAGATAGCCGGGCCGGAAGAAGCGTTCAGTGCCCTGGAACAGGTCGTGATCATGCTCATGCCAGCCGAAGCCCTCGCCCGAACGGAAGCGCTCGGTGATGTGCGGCTCGTCCTTGATGACCGCCGCCAGCAGCTGAAAGGCGCCCGGGATGAACGCGGGGCTGTCTTCGTCGGTGAGGGCCATCGCCTGCTCGGGCGGCAGCCTGAACGTCCCGTCCGCGGCTTCGTACTCGACATAGCCGCTGGCCGCCTGCTGACACAGCCACTCGCGGACGTAGCGCTCGCGGCAGCCGGTGCGCTCCGCGAGCTGTGCGGGGGTGACGGGCTCGCTGTCCCCCATCGCCTTGTATAGGCCGAGCTTGTCGCCGATGGTCACCAGTGGCGCCGTCATCGCCGCGCCCATATCCTGCACGAACTGACCCATGAACTGTTCGAGCTTGGCTTCGTCTATTGCTGTCGCGCTCATCGTTATGCCTCCCTTTGCGTGTGATCGATGAAGATGTTCCGCAACGATCGTGCGGGAGCGTCACCGCGGCGCTCGGGCACCCATGCGCAACACCGGTCAAGCGTACCCCCTCGGATGTGGTTAAGCGCATAAAGTTCAAAATGGCGCGAGGACGCGGGAGGTGAAGGAATGACTTGATCGTGCGGCAGGCAGGGCGTGCATTGTGCGGCAGGCCCGTCATACATCGTGTGGCAGCCCGGCGTGCAGGCTCGTGACGAGCGACCGGCGGGCCTTGTGGGGGGCCTCAGCCGAGCCGGTCTCGCAGCTCGGCCAGCTCGGCAGGGTCGATCGAGTAAGTGTGCTCGGGGCCCGGGTAGCGCCGTGAGCGTACGTCCTCGGCGTAGGCGGCCACGCCGGCGTTCATCTCCTCCTGCAGGTTGGCGTAGCGCTTGACGAAGCGCGCGCCGAGGCCGTCGCGGATGCCGAGCAGGTCGTGGAACACGAGCACCTGACCGTCGGTCGCGGGACCGGCGCCGATGCCGATCACGGGAATCTCGATCGCGCCCATCAAGCTCCTCGGTGACCGCGGCGGGGATCGCCTCGAAGACGAGCGCGAAGCAGCCCGCGTCCTGCAGCGCGAGCGCCTCCTTCGGCGATCCGTGCGGCCGCGGCCGCGTTGCGGCCCTGAGCCTTCCAGCCCCCGAGCGCGGTCGCGGTCTGGGGGTAAGGCCGACGTGGCCCATGACGGGGATGCCCGCGGCGACGATCGCGCGCGCGCGGCTGACCGACGACGGTCCGCCGCCCTCGAGCTTGACGGCCTCACAGCCGGCCTCCTTGACCATCCGCATCGCATTTGCGATCGCCTGCTCGTCGGAGACCTCATAGGAGCCGAAGGGCATGTCCCCGATCAACAGTGGCGTGCGCAGGCCGCGGCGCACCGCGCGCGCGAGCACGAGCATGTCGCCCAGCTCGACCGGTGTCGTGGAGTTGTAACCGAGGACGGTCGTCGCGGCGGAATCGCCGACCAAGACCAGATCGACGCCCGCGGTCTCGGCCGAGCGTGCGCTGGGGTAGTCGTAGGCGGTGACCATCACGATCGGTTCTCCGAGTCGCTTCTTCTCGGCGAGCAGCGGCAGGGTCATGGGCAGGCGCCCGGGATCGGCTGGGGCTTGGACGGTGTGACTGGACATGGCTTGAGTGAGTCCTCTCTGATGAGCTTGACGCCCTACGCGAGCAGGGTCGCCACCTCGTCGTCGATGGTGATGATGCTGTTCGTCTGTGCTTGCACGTGTACGACGCGCGGCTCGTAACGCTGAAGCTCGGCCTGGTCGTACTGGCCGTAGGAGATGACGATGATCGTGTCGCCCCGGTGCACGAGGCGGGCGGCGGCGCCGTTGATCTTCATCTCACCCGAGCCGCGCACGCCCGGGATCGTGTAGGTCTCAAAGCGCGCACCGTTGTCGATGTCGACGACGTGCACCTGCTCGTGCTCGAGGATGTCGGCGGCCTCCAGCAGATCGGGGTCGATCGTGATCGAGCCGACGTAGTGAAGGTCGCAATCGGTGACCGTCGCCCGGTGGATCTTGGACTTGAGCATCACGCGCTGCATGTGGTTTGGGCCTCCCTCTGATCGGGTTGATCTGGGTCGGGTGTTGGCATCGCCGCCTGTGGGATCGTGTCCTTCGTGGGAGTGGAAACGAGTTGCATCGGTGGCTGCGCGACCGCGCCGGCGGTGCGATTGGAAGTAAGTCGCATCGGTGGTTGCGGGACCGGCTTCAGTCTCGGTTGCAAGATCTCGTTGTCGATCAGGCGTGTAGAGCCGATGCGCGCCGCGAGGGCCAACAGCGCGGGCCTATCGAGATGAGTAACCGGGTCGAAGGTGTCGGGGTCGACGATCGCCAGGTATTCGGCCTGAACTCCGAACGGCTGCATTGCCGCCGAGGCTGCGTCGAGCAGTCTGGCCGTCGAACGCTCACCGCGATCGACCAACTCGGCGGCGCTAAGCAAGGCGGCTCGCAGTGCAAGCGCACGCTCACGCTGATCCGGACCGAGCAGGGCGTTGCGGCTTGACATCGCAAGCCCGTCGGCCTCGCGCACGGTCGGACAGGTTTCGATGCGCACGGGCAGGTTGAGGTCCGCCACCAGTCGGCGGACGACGAGGACCTGTTGAGCGTCCTTCTGGCCGAAGTAGGCGATGTCTGGCTCCGACCATGCACAGCAGCTTGGTCACGACTGTGCTCACCCCTCGGAAGTGCGCAGCGCCGCGCACCTCTCCCTCCAAGCGGTCGGTAATGCCGAGGACCTCAACAGATGTGGCGAACCCCGCCGGATACACCTCTTCGGCGGATGGCGCGAACAGCAGGTCCGCACCGGCACGTTCGGCCAGCGCTCGGTCCTCCGCCTCCCGGCGGGGGTAGCGCTCGAGATCGGCGTGCTCGTCGAACTGCGAGGGATTGACGAACAGCGAGACGACGACGATGTCGCATTGTTCGCGGGCTCGTTCGATCAAGGACAGATGACCCTCGTGCAGCGCGCCCATAGTCGGCACAAGGCCGATCGTGCGTCCGGCGCGACGCCCGGGGGTCAGCACGGAGCGCAACTCGGTGATGTCGCGCACTGTCCTCATGCGCGAGGCGAGGATCGTCGGTTGACGTTGTAGCTCATCGGATTCGTCCAGTTCCATGCGGATACCGGCGCGACGGAAGATGTACTGCGTTCCCTACGCGAGGTTCGCTTCGAGCGGGCTCGTTCGCGACCTCATCTTCGATGATACAACCGCCGCGGACGTATGTGTAGCGAGTTCGCGAACATGTGTGCAGGATCACAGAAGCAGTCGCATGGGTGTCGTGAGCGGGTACCGTTCCGGCGATGAGCGATTCGCGTTCCCATCGCGGTCGGGTGCGCCTGGACACCGTGCTGGCCGAGCGCGGCCTATTTCCCTCGCGTAGCCGCGCGGCCGTCGCCGTGATGGCGGGGGAGGTGCGCGTGGGCGCCGGCGACCGCCGCGCGGCCAAGCCGAGCGAGCTGATCGACCCCGCTGAGACGATAAATGTGCGCGCAAAGCGTGGATACGTATCGCGCGGCGGGATCAAGCTCGCGAACGCCCTCGATGCGTGCGAGATCGACGTGGGCGGGCGCCACGCGCTCGATGTCGGGAGCTCCACCGGCGGGTTCACCGACTGCCTCCTGCAGCACGGCGCCGCGAGTGTCGTGGCGGTGGACGTAGGCTATGGGCTGCTCGACTACGGTCTACGCAACGACCCGCGGGTGGCGGTACTGGAGCGCACGAACGCGCGCGCACTCACGCCGGAGATGCTGCTTACCGCGCGGCAAGAGGGCCTCCAAACGCCCCCGGATCGCCGGACACCCCCTGACCTCGCCACGATCGACGTTTCGTTCATATCGCTGAGGATCGTGTTGCCGGCCGTGCTCGGGTGTCTAGCCGCTTCTCACGATGTCCTGGCGATGATCAAGCCGCAATTCGAGGTGGGCCGCGAGCGTGTGGGCAAAGGTGGCGTGGTGCGTGACGGCGAGGTTCGCCGCGACGCGCTCATCGGCGTGGGAACGGTTGCGTGCGAGCTCGGGGCGAGCGTCCTCGGCTATTACTCCTCGGGACTGCCGGGACCGAAGGGAAACCGCGAGACGTTCGTGCATCTCGGCGAGCCGGGACGAGCAGGCGCCGCAGCGAACGCACAGAAGCTCGCGAGTATGGCGCGCAGGGCGGAGCCATGAGCGAGCGCTCGATGACCGTGCTCACTCATCGCCGCCCTGCGGACACGATCGATGCGTTGCGCAGGCTGATTGCGGCGGGTGCTGCAGCGGGCGTGAGGATGCGCCTCGACGAGGAGGAGACGAGCAAGCATTCCGGGTTGGTCGCGAGCCCCGGACTTGAGCTGAACGCGCCGCTGCGGGACGACGTCGAGCTTTGCATGGTGCTCGGAGGCGACGGCACGATCCTGAAGGCGCTGCGCCTCTACGCGGGCACGAGCGTCCCCGTGTTCGCGGTCAACTTCGGCGAGATCGGGTTTCTGGCGACGGTCGACCCGGACGAACTCGACACGGGCATCGAGCGGGCGCTCAGGGGCGAGTTCGAGCTGCTGCAGCTGCCGGCGATCGTGCTCGACGGACCGGACGAGGACGGCGTGCAGGAGCAGGGCGCGCGACTCGGGATCAACGATGTGGCGATCCACCGCAAGGTTGGCGAGCGGGTTGCCGAGATCGCCTATGCGCTGGAGGGAGAGATCGTCGGCAGCGTGCGCTGCGATGGTCTCGTGATCGCCACGCCGGCGGGCTCGACCGGCTACAACCTTGCCAATGGCGGACCCGTGATGGCCTGGGGGGTGGAGGGCTTCGCGGTGTCGTTCATCGCACCGCACTCATTGACCGCGCGCGCCCTCGTGGTGGCGCCTGAAGATCGCCTGACGATTCACAACCGCTCACGCGAGCCTCTGGATATTGCTGTGGATGGACGCCCGGCCGGGGAGATCCCGCCCGGCGGGGCGCTCGATGCGCGCTTCCTCGATGCGGTCGGAACGATCGCGCAGCTCCCAGACTCCTCTTTTTATCGCCGCTTGCGCGAGAAGTTCGGACGTCTCTCCAGCTGAGCAAGCGGTCTGGCGGTTCCAGCATGTCCGAACACAGCGCGGCGGAGGCAGCGCGGGGGGCGTTCGAGCGGGTGCGGCTCAGGCGGCCTGCGGCGCGGAGTGCGTTGTGGGTTCGTCGCTGCTCTGCAGCGAGACGATGAAGCCGTCGAGCTGGTCCTTGGAGAATCGGCGCTGGCCGCCGGGAGTGCGATAGCAGGAGATGTGGCCGGCGTCGGTCCAGCGACGGATCGTCGCGAGCGAGACGCCCAGGTAGCGCGCCGCCTGTGAGCTTGTGAACACCAGTTGGCGTTCGTCGCCGGTGCCCGGGAAGGGCGTCGTGGGCTGAGTGGTTGCGGTCATCGTGGCTGTCCTCTTCCGGTCGTAGGCGGGCCGCCGTCGGTACTCGACAGCCCGTGTAGGCGGCATGGGATATCCGCCTGACCCATGTATCGCCGGAATGGGCCGACTAGCTGAGTGTGGCGCACGTTTGTGGACGTTTGACCGGGCGAACCTGCGTCGAGCCTGCAGCGGGGCTGTCCTGCTCGTGCAATCAATCATGCACAAACTCAACTTAAGCTGGACATTTCGTCCAATCCCGTTAGTATGCTTCGCAAACCTACTCAAGGGTAGCGGTTGTCCTGTGGATGGAGACAGACAGGGCCGCCTCGCAAAAGGCCCGTGGGCCACGGCGAAGGAGACCTATCGTGCGTTGGCATAAGTAAGCAATGGAGAGGTCGCCGATGCGACCAGATTTGAAGGCGTCGCGCCAATCCCCTCGTCGGAGATCGGTTCGCGGCGCCTTCGTCGTTTAATGGGGGGCAGCACGGCGCCGGCTCATGGGCCGTGCGCCGGGCATTTGCGTGGCGAGCGTGTGCGGAGCGGTCAGTTCAGTGCGGGCTGGGCGATCTTGCGTGCGCGTCGCTCGAACGCGAGCTCGGCCTCGAAGTCGGCGTCGTCGCCGTGCACGAACGTGACCGGCCCCTCGCGCTCGAGCAGCGAGATGAAGCTCTCTACAAGTTCGCCGTCGAGCTGGCGTCCGGCCACGCGGCGCAGCTCGGTCATCGCATCCTGTGGGGTCATGGGCGAGCGGTAAGTCTCTCGGGCCGTTAGCGTGTCGTAGGTAGAGCAGACCGCGATGATGCGCGAGGCCAGAGGGATCTCGTTGCCGATCAGCCCAGCCGGATAGCCGCTGCCGTCGACGTGCTCGTGGTGGTAGAGGATCGCGTCCGCCACCGGCCCGTAGCCGTCGAGGCGCCCGACGAGCGTCGCCCCGTCGGAGGGATGGCGGCGGATTACCGCCCAGTCCTCGTCGGAGAGCACCTCGGCTTTGAGGATCCTGTCGGGCAGGGCGAACTTGCCGATGTCGTGCAGTAGCCCAGCCGTATGAACGAGATCCTGGTCGGCCTCGGAGCAGTCGATCTCTTGAGCCAGCGCGCGTGCGTAGCGCGCGACCGCGGCGGCGTGGCGGGCGGTGATGCGATCGCGCAGCGCGAGGGTCTCGACGAGTGTGGTCAGTACGCCGAGCTGCAACGAGGCCAGGTGTACCGAGCGCGCTTCCAGCTGGTCGGCGCGGTCCTCTGAGCGCAGCAGCGCGACCATTAGATACTGGAAGATGACGATCACAAGCACGGACCCGAACAGCACCGGCAGACCGAGGTTCATGTAGGCAACGGCGAGCACCGCCGTGAGTGCGCCCGCGGCGATCTGCCCGGGCAGCATCGGCACGAACAGTTCCCGCACCTGCCCGATCAGTCGACGGTTCTCGACGAAGTGGTTGTCGAGCGCGATCACGCTGAAGTTGAGTGCGTTCGTGATCATGAAGACCGCAAACACGATCAAGCCAAACGTGACTTCGTGGGCCAGCTGGTTGGACGGGTCGTGCACGTTGCCGACCGCCGCCTGCACGAGCAGCCCCCCGATCAAGGGGAACACGGCAAACGCGGCGAGGTTGGTCAGCCAAGCCGACAGCGGCAGCTGTCGGCCGACGGAGATGAAGATGGCTGCAGCCAGCGCGATCGCGACGGCCGGCGCGGGGCCGAGCAGGCTGATGGCCAGCACTTGCGCGACGAACCCCGCCGATAGGTGCTGTCCGCGGATCGTGAACACGAGGCGCTGCCCGCCCAGCGAAAGCGCCAGCAGCAGGCCAACCAGCAGCAACGGCTGCCATTCCTGCGCAGTGGACAGCCACGCGGCGGCGCCGAGCGCGCAGGCGAGCGCGAGCGCCTCGGCCGCACAGAAGATTCGGATGGTGAGCTTTGAGTCGTTCATGTCCAGTTTTGCGGTCTTGTCGTACTTAACGGCCGATTCGGCGTGGTCCTTAAGGTGAGATTTGCACCCCGGACGACTGCGAATCGCGTGAGCGCGAGGAATCGAGCGGCGCCCACTCCGGCTCCACATCGGATGGGGTCGGCGCGGCGGGCGTGGCGGTCAGCCCTCCAAGGGGCAGGCGTACGAACGCGATCGTGCTCGCCGTTGCGCCGATGCCGGCGACGAGCAGGGCGCTGCGTGGCGAGCCCAGCGCCGCGATACCGCCGCCGAGCGCGAATCCGATGCCCGGAGAGATCGCGCCGATCGATTCGACGGCGCCCATCAGCTGTGCGTGCAGACGCTCGGGCGTAAGTCGCTGCACCGCGCTGATCAGGGCGGCCCACTGCATGCCATTGCCGATGCCGCCGATCAAGCCTGCCGCACACGCCGGCGCCAGCGAGGGCGCGGCGGCCCAGCCGAGATAGGCGATCCCGACGGCCAGCGTCGAAACGCTCAAGAGCAGTCCCAGGGAGCGCTTGACCGAGCGCGCGAACACGATGCTTCCGATCGCGGCGCCCAGGCCCCAGGCGCCGAGCAGCAGACCGTATCCACCGGCGCCGGCATGCAGCGTGCTTTTCGCATAGGCGACCTCGATCGGCGGGGAGAACTCGAAGAACACGAGCGCGACGGCTTGAACGATGCAGCAGCCTGCGCAGGGTCCTCGCGCTTGAGATGTGCTCCCAGGCCGACCGCAGACGCTCGCGCACGGAGGATGTCTCCGCGTCCTGCACGTGTGGCGTGAGATCGATCAGCATCGCCCCGCACACCAGGAAGGATGCGACGTCGATCAGCAATGCCACCGGGACGCCGAACGCGGCTACGGTCGGACCGGCGATCGCGGGGCCGAGCGTGAAGGTGATCGCGAAACCGATGTTGATCGCGGCGTTGGCCCTGCGCTCGGCCTCCTGGGCGCTCTCCTCGCGGGCGTCGCCGCCCTCGCGATCGGCGATCAAGCCGGAGGAGGCGAGACCGCTTTCGCCGGTTGCAAGCGCGATCCCGGCCTGACCCGCGTATGTCTGTGCCGGGAGATCCGCCGCGGGCGAGCTCGTCGTGGCGTGCTGCGCGTAGGACCATTCGCGCGCCGCTCGGGCGGCCGCGGCGCGCAGCAGCGCGCTGGCAGCAAGCGCGGCCGTGCCGTCGAGCGCCACCAGCACGAGTACAGCGGACAGCGTGAAATGCCACATCACCACGGCTGCGAGCGCCGCGGTGGCGGCGGCCTCGAACAGGTAGAGGCGGCTCAGCTGCGCCCCTGTGCGTGGAGGTCTCGACCCTGGCCACGAGCACCGGTACCAGAAACGCCGGGATCACCTGGCTGCAGAGCAGCAGCGCAGCAACCGCGACGGCGCTCCCGGTCTTGTCGTAGACCGCGATCGACAGTGCGATGAACCCGAACCAGGTGCCCAGTCGGTTGACCGTGTACGCCGAGACGATGCGCCGCACTGCGGAAGAACGCAGCGGTGAGGGAGCGGTCATGGAGGTCGCTTTCGGGGACACTTGCGGGCCACGCTACAGACAGCTTGAGATGGCAACGAGCCGTGCAACGTCGATCCCGCTGCAGCCGAGGGGTTCGCGCACGAGAAAGGCGTTCTCCGGTACGACATGGTGCTTCGATCGCCCGTCGAGCACCCGAGGGCGATTCGTTGTGATCTGGGCCGCGCGACCGGCACGGGCCCGGCGCCGGGGGCGGGCCGGAACGCGGCGCCGAGCGATGCGGGACGGCGATGATCAGCCGCACACCCCTGCGACGGCCTCACGAGAAGCCTCGACGCAGATCACCGGCAACTCTGGTGGCGACGACCAGCATGTGCATCAGGGAGTCCGCGTCGGCGTCGTCGAGATCGCCGGCGAGGATCACCATGCGGCTGTGACGCCGCGCGTTCCAGTGCTTGCTCGCGACGTCCCCGGCCTCGACCCATCTGGTGCGGGACGGCAGCGTCGCACCGAACTCTGCGCGCAGGATCGCGCGGCATTGCGCATCCGCTCCCGCGAGCAGCACCGGCGCGGGCGCGGCGCAGGCTCGCGTCCGCGGTCGGCGACCAGCCGCAGCGCCAGCTCGGCGCGGCTCGGTCCGTGTCCAGCGCGCTCCTCGGCGGACGGCGCTTGCTCTCCGCGGCTTGAGCACACGCAGCATCGCGGCGTTTCAGCCGCTCGAGGAGAGTCGTCGGTGAGACGATCGGGCTCATCGCGAGAGGATCTGCGGGATCGAGAATCGAGCGTCGGCCAAGGCCGAGGCAGAGAAGGCGGTCGGCGTCCTGCTCGCCTCGACGTCTTCACGAGCGCCGAGCGGCGCAGCGCGGACAGCGCGGCGAAGCCTCGCAGCGGTCAGGATCAGCCATGTGGTGAGAATGCCCAGGGCGATCATCGTGGAACTCCTTTGGCGTTGTGTTGGGCGAGCGATTTCGGTGGCTGTGCGTCATGACCGACATGATGCGTCCTCGCGGGCCGTTTGTCTGTAGGGCAGAGGGTGCCGATCGTGTCGTCCTTTTGGTGCCGATCTATGTCGTCCTTCGGGGCCGCGCGTGTCGTCCAGACCGGGCCGCACGAGATTGCAACCGAGGCGGTCTGGAGCACCCGCTACGGTTTGCGCTCGATGGAGGCGGGCATGCCAGGGGTCGACAGACCGATCAGGGTGATCATCGCCGACGATCACGCGGTCGTGCGCGACGGCATCCGCATGGTGCTCGAGCGCGAGGCCGGCGAGTTCGACGTCGTCGCCGAAGCCGCCGACGTGCCTTCGACGATCAAGGAAGTGCGCGAGCACAAGCCCGACCTGCTGACGCTCGACCTGACGATGCCCGGCGGGTCGAGCCTCGCGGCGCTGCCATCCTGCTTCGTCGCCCACCCGACGCTTGCGGTGGCGATCCTGACGATGCGTGAGGACCCCGAGTACGCCCGCCAGGCGCTGCGCGCCGGCGCGCGCAGCTATGTGCTGAAGGAGGCCGAGCCCAGCCGAGCTGCTGCAGGCGTTCAGGCTGGCCGTGGCGGGCGGCAACTACCTGCATCCGCGTCTCGGCGCGCTGATGGCCGCCGGCGAGGAGGCGCCGGCCGACGGCGTCGCGCTTTCCGAGCGCGAGCGCGAGGTCGTGCGACTGATCGCCAACGGGTACACGAACCCCCAGATCGCCGAGCAGTTGCACGTCGCCGAGCGCACCGTCAAGACCTATCGCGCCCGCGCGATCGAGAAGCTCGGGTTCTCCTCGCGCTCGGAGATCACCGCCTACGCTCGCAAACTGGGTCTCGTCGAGTAGCGCCCAGGCGGGCTTCCTACACTCCTGGGATGACCGACCGCGGCCGTTGGATCGCCCTGTACGTGCTCTGCGTGGGCGTGCTCATGATCGTGCTCGACGCGACCGTCGTAAACGTCGCGCTGCCTTCGATCCAGACCGATCTCGGCTTCTCCCAGTCGAGTCTCGCGTGGGTCGTCAACGCGTATCTGATCGCTTTCGGCAGCCTGCTGCTGCTGGCTGGACGGCTCGGCGACCTGATCGGGCGCAGGACGATTTTCATGGCGGGCCTGGTCGTCTTCACCGCGGCATCGCTTACATGTGGGCTCGCGCAGAGCCAGGAGATGCTCGTCGCCGCGCGCTTCGTGCAGGGCGTCGGCGGCGCGATGACCTCGGCGGTCGTGCTCGGCATGATCGTGACGATGTTCCCCGAGCCACGCGAGCAGGCCAAGGCGATCGGCGTCTACGGCTTCGTCGCCTCCGCGGGCGGATCGGTCGGGTTGCTCGCCGGCGGGGTGCTGACGCAGGCGATCAACTGGCATTGGATCTTCTTCATCAACGTGCCGATCGGCATCGCCACGGGCGTCGTGGCCCTGCGCCTGCTGCATCGCGACAAGGGCATTGGCTTCGGCGCGGGTGCGGACATCCTGGGCGCGGCGCTGATCACGAGCTCGCTGATGCTCGGCGTATACACGATCGTCAAGCCTGCAGCGGAAGATGGCTGGGGAGCGGCGCGCACGCTCGAGCTGGGCGCAATCTCGCTTGTGCTGCTGTGCGCGTTTGTGCTGCGCCAGGCGCGGGCACGCAACCCGCTGATCCCGCTGCGGATCTTCCGTTCGCGCAACGTCTCGGGCGCGAACGTGGTGCAGATGCTGATGGTCGCGGGCATGTTCGGGATGTTCTTCCTCGGCGCGCTCTACCTGCAGCGGGTGCTCGGCTACGACGCGCTGGAGATCGGCTTGGCGTTTCTGCCCGCGACATTGGTGATGGGCATCCTCTCCCTGCGCTACTCCGAACGGCTGATTATGGCTTTCGGTGCGCGGACGATGCTGTTCCCGGGCCTGATCCTGATCGCGGCTGGCCTGCTGCTGTTCTCTCGCGCGCCCGTTCACGGCGACTACCTCACGAACGTACTACCGGTGATGCTCCTGTTCGGCCTGGGCATCGGCAGCTCGTTCCCTTCGCTGATGACACTGGCGATGTCGGGCGCGACCCCCGAGGACGCGGGCCTGGCCTCAGGGCTGGTCAACACCTCCGCGCAGGTCGGCGGCGCCCTTGGTCTGGCTGTTCTGGCAACGCTCTCGGCGACGCGCACGAGCCACCTGCTCGCCGGTGGATCTTCGAGCGCCGACGCGCTGGTGGGCGGATATCACCTCGCGTTCGTCATCGGCGCGGGGCTGATGGCCGTGGCGTTCCTCGTCGTACTCACCGTCGTTCGTCCGGTGAGCATGCCGGCTCATCGCATACAGGCCGAAGCCGGCACAGGTGAGGCCGAGGTACAACAGCGGGAGCTCTCGGAGGTGGCTTAGAACCTGTTTCAAAAAGATCGGCACGTCCGGATGCGTCCCTGGACACCGCGCTGGATCGCCACGTGACGGCTTGCACGTGCAACCAGCACGCGCTGCACCGCCCCGCGTCGCCCAGCTTGATCCATGAACGCCCCGACCGCACCGCCTATTTTGAAACAGGTTCTTAGCGCGCTCCCGGGGGTCGACGCGGGCTAAGTCAACTGCGTGGTCAGCGGCTCAAGGGCCGGCTGCGAGGAGTTGCGGGCGCAACTCGACGGGAAGAAAGCGCCCGGCGGATAGGCTCTTTGGCTCGGCGGGAGCCGGACGCGATTATGTGACTCCGCCGGGCTGCAGCTGATCGAGCGCGGCCGGGTCGGGGCGCCCGGCGAGCGGGACGGCGAGGCGCATGACGGTGCCTTTGCCGGGTGCGGGCACCAGTTCGAGCTCGCCGCCGACGAGCTCCGCGCGCTCGCGCATGCCGGACATGCCGAAGCCGCCCTCCAAACCGTCGCCGCGCGGGCCGAGACGGTCGGCTTCGGGCAAGCCCTTGCCGTCGTCGGTGACGGATGCGCGTACGACACCGTCGCGCTCGGTCACGCTGACGATCGCCCGCTCGGCCTCGGCGTGACGACTGACGTTCGTGAGCGCCTCCTGGACGACGCGGTAGATGGTGCTCTCGAGCTCGGGGTCGAGTCGGTGCGGATCGTGCTCGGGGCCGAGGTCGATCTCGGTCTGTACGTCTAGGCCGTCGATCGCTTGCATGCGTCGCGCGAGCGCCTCGAGGGCGGCGGCGAGGCCGAGGTCGTCCAGTGCGGCGGGCCTGAGCTCGGTGATCAGGTGGCGCAGGCCGTCGATCTCCTCGCCGAGGCCCTCCAGCACTGCGTCGACGGCGCCGCTGAGGGCTTCGCTGGCCGATCCTCGATCGGTATCCAAATCGCGCGCGTTGGCAAGCTTCAAGCGCAACGCACCGAGCCCCTGCACGGTCTCGTCGTGGATCTCTCGCGCCCAGCGTGTGCGCTCGCGCTCGCGGGCCTCCATGCCGTAGCGCAGTCGCTCGATCTCGACCGAGCGCTCCGCCTGCAGGCGCTGCGCGACGCTCGCCGCGAACGCGCTGAGGGCCTCCCGGTCGGGGCCCCTGAAGCCGGAGTCTTTGCGCAGCGCGATCACGAGACCACCGCCTTGGCCTTCCATGTTGAAGGGCTCGACGAGCAGCGCGCGCGCCTCGACACCGAGTTCGTGCAGAAGCGCCGCGTCCTGTCCCGCGGGGACGATCCATCGCAACTGGCTTGCCCTCGCGATAGATGGCGCCCAGAGCGCTGCCTTCGACCGGCACGATGCGTAGTCGCGGGCGGCTCTCGCCGCTGGCGGCGGCGACGCGCAGCTCGCCGCGCTCCTCGATCACCATCAGCAGCGAGCTGGCGTCCAGCAACGCGAGGCCGCGATCGGCCATCAGCCGCAGCAGCCACAACTCGGACCCGGTGAGCACAGCGCGGGATTATGGACTATGGGTCCGTCGAGAAGATCTTGCGGCTTGACCAAAGGACCTATCCCGCTAGGTCCGCACGTCCCTATCGGGATAGGTCCTACGAGTCAGTTGGTGCGAGCTCGTTGCGTTCGCGCTGCGCCGCGGCGCGGGTTTGGGCGAGCATCTGATCGCCGTCGAGGTCCTCGCGCCAGGCGGCGAGCCCGACGGAGACGCGTAGCGGACGCCGCACGCCGTCGGTCTCGATCTTGATCGCGCGCAGGCGGTCGAGCACGCGCCGGGCGACGATCTCACCGCGCGGACCGTCCGCGCCGGGAAGCACGACGAGCAGCTCGGTGTCGCTCGGGCGCCCCACGCGGTCAAAACGCCGTAGCTCGCGCAACAGCGCCGGTCCGGCGTAGGCAAGCGCCTGTTCCGGCAGCTCGCGTCCGTGGCGCGAGGCGAGCTCGGTGAGATCGTCGATCGCCACGAGCAGACAGCTGAGCGGCGTGCCGTGGCGACCGGCTCGGTTGATCTCCTCATCGAGACGGTCGGCGAGCGCGGCAGCGGAGAGGCAGTCGATCGGATGTCGCACGTCCTCAGGTCCCTGCGGAGAGGGCGAGGGGATGCGCGGATAGGTGTCGTTGGCAGCCATGCCTTTGTTTCAGCCGGTCGAGTGTACGTGCGAGCCGGCCCGCCGGCGGGATCCGTCCCGCCGTTGCGTCTTCGATTATGCCTGCTCGCGGTGCTCTCGTCGCCATACGCAAGCAGATTCCCGCAGCGCCGAGGTCTATCGGGACGGGTTGAGTCGCTCTCGCGGGCGAATACCGTCCCCGTCCGCTGGTACACATGCTGGTCTGATGCTGCAAGAGCTGAACGTCGAGAACCTGTTGCTGATCGAGCGCGCCCAGCTACGCCTGGCTCCGGGTTTGAACGTGCTCACGGGCGAGACCGGCTCGGGCAAGACGGTGCTGGCGCATGCGCTTGGATCTCCTGCTGGGCGGGCGCGCGCGGCCGGGGATCGTACGTCCGGGCGCCGGCGAGGCCTACGTCGAGGGCGTCTTCGATCTGCCCGATCGCTGCGTGGGGAGCTGGGAGAGCGACTGGCGTCGGATGCACAGGAGGTCGTGCTGGCACGGCGCATCGATGCCGATGGGCGGCGCACGCGGGCCTATCTGAACGGTCGGGCTGCGACGGTCGCCGATCTGCGCGACGTCGGCGCGCGACTCGTTTCCTTCTACGGGCAGCACGAGCATCGCAAGTTGACGGTCGCGGGCGCGCAGATGCAGGTTCTCGACGGATGCTGTGGCCCTGCACAGGCGCAGAGCCTGCGGGAGTGCGGGGAGGCGTATCGCGGCTGCGCGGTGCTGGAGGGGGAGTTGGAGGAGCTGCGCGCGCTCACCGAGGCGCGCGGGCGCGAGCTCGACCTGCTGGGGCACGAGCTCGCGGAGATCGACGAAGCCGCGCCCGACGAAGCTGAGCACGAGCGACTGCTGGCACAGCGCGAGCGACTGCGTCGCTCCGACGCGCTGTGCTCGGCCGCGGGGCACGGTGCGCAGGGGTTGGCGCCGGACTCGGGCGAGGATCCGGGCGCAGTCACGTTGCTTGCGTCGGTGCTGGCGAGGCTGAACGCGGTGGCCGGCGTCGATCCCGTTCTCGACGGGATCGCGGGACGTTTGAGCACGATCGTGGTGGAGTCGCAGGAGCTTGCGGGGGAGTTGCGCGAATACGGCGAAGGGCTCGCAGACGAGGATGGCTCGCTGGAGGAGGTCGAAGGGCGCCTTGAGGCGATCGAGCGGTTGGTCCGTAAGCACGGCGGCTCGATCGCGGACGTGCTCGCCTACGCGCAGCACGCGCGTGCACGACGAGAGCAGCTCGACGGAGCACAGGAGTCGCTCGAGCAGACCGAAGCGAGCCTGAAGGACGCGCGGGCGCGGCTGGAGGGGCATGTCGAGGAACTAGGCCGAGCACGCCGGGAAGCCGCTCCGCTCTTGGCGCAGAGCGTGCGCGAGCAGTTGTCTGTGCTGGCGATGGCCGATGCGCAGTTCGAGGTTACGCTCACCGAACGGGCGCCAGGGCCCAGTGGGAGCGATGCGGTGGAGTTTCTGATCGCGCCCAACCCGGGAGTGCCGGCGGGACCGCTGCGCGAGATTGCCTCAGGCGGGGAGCTTTCACGGGTGATGCTGGCGGTGATCACCGCGTCCGTTGCTCGCTCGGTGTCCGGCGCCGGATCAGGCTCCGGCTCGGGCGCCGGGAAATCGGCGAGCGAAGAGGGGCGTGCCGAGGAGGAGCGAGCCGAACGGAGCGGATTGGGCACGCTGGTTTTCGACGAGATCGACGCGGGCATCGGCGGGCACACGGCACGGGCCGTCGGCGAGCGCCTGCAAGCACTGGGGGAGAGCAGGCAGGTCGTGTGCATCACCCACCTGCCGCAGATCGCCTCGCTGGGAGCACGGCACTTCTCGGTCGTGAAGGACACCTCGGCCGATCCGACGCTCGCGACGGTCGTGCAGTTGGGCGAGCCGCAGGTGGTCTCGGAGTTGGTCCGTATGCTGGGCGCGCCGGAGGACGACGCGACCGCGCGCCGACACGCAAGAGATCTGCGCAAGGCTGCCTGAAAAGATGCCGCGGGCGCGCTTTGCGCCGGATGAAAGGTTTGCCGGAACCCTCGCGTGGGACCGCCTTAGCGGGTAGTCTCGCGGACATGGCCGCCAGCACGCAGCCACCCGACGAGGCAGGTCGGACGGTCGCTTCGGATCCTCCGGTGGATCAACTCCGGGAATCGGCGCCGCAGGGATCGGTGTCAGCGCACGAATTGGCGCCGCAACACGAATGGAAGCCAGAGCGCGAATCGCCGCCACAGCAAGGAGCGGCCGTGGTGCCGCTGTCGCCGAGCCTGCCGGGCATCGCGCCGTGGCGCACCGTGACCGGTCCGGCGCGGATGGGCCGGCGCACGAAGCTGCTCGTGCGCCATCTGCAGCGCGGTGACATAGCGGTGATCGATCACCTCGACATCGACCGCGTATCGGCCGAGGAGCTGATCTCGGCGGGCGCCGTGGCGGTGCTCAACTGCCGCTCCTCCAGCAGCGGCTCCTACCCGAATCTGGGACCGCAGCTGCTGGTCGAAGCGGGCATCCATCTTGTGGATCTGCCCGACGATTCGCTGTTCGAGCGGTTCTCCGACGGCGAGACGATCACGGTGCGCGACGAGCAGGTGCTGGGCGTCGACGGCAGGCTCGTGGCCAGCGGCGAGGTGCTCGACTTGGCGCGGGTGCGCGCCGAGACCGAGGCGCGCAGGCGCGAGATCGGCGAGGCACTGGAGCGCTTTGCGCACAACACGATCGAGCACATGCGCGAGGAGCGCGAACTGCTGGCCGGCAGGATCGACCTGCCGCGGTTCGCGACGGACTTTCGCGATCGCTCTGCGCTCGTGGTCGTGCGCGGCGTCGATCATCAGCGCGACCTGCGCGCGCTGCGGCCGTTCATTCGCGACATGCGCCCAGTGCTCGTCGCGGTCGACGGCGGTGCGGACGCGCTGCTCGAGGCAGGGCTGACCCCGCGGATGATCGTCGGGGACATGGACTCGGCGGGCGAGGCGGCGCTGCGTTGCGGCGCGGAGCTCGTCGTGCACTCCTATCCCGACGGCCGTGCCCCCGGGCGTGCGCGGCTGGACGAGCTGGATGTCCCCTACAAGCTAGTGCCCGCGCCGGGAACGAGCCAGGACGTGGCGATGCTGCTCGCGGCGGAGAAGGGTGCGCGGCTGATCGTGGCCGTCGGCTCGCAGTTCAACCTCGTGGAGTTCCTCGATCGTAACCGCGAAGGGATGTCCTCGACGTTCCTCACGCGCCTTGCGCATCGGCGAGATCCTCGTCGACGCGAAGGGCGTCAGCCGGCTGTATCACCCGCGCCCCGGGCTTACCCCGCTGCTGGTGGTGATCGCGGCGGGCCTGATCGCGATGATCGCGGTCGTGTGGATGACGCCCGCGCTGCGCGACGTGGTCGATCTGCTGTGGCTGAAGCTCCAACTGCTGTTCGGCGCCGGCTGACGCACGCAAGGCGCGATGCGCAAACGCGGTCGCGCGGGGTCCGGGCCCTTCGAACGGCACCCCGATCTATTCTCCTGACGAGCGATGTTCGACTACCGCTACCACGCGCTGTCCCTCGCGGCAGTCCTGCTCGCGCTCGCGGTCGGGATCGTCATCGGCGTGGCGATCGGCGACTCGAACCTGGTGTCCTCGGCGAAGAACGGGATCGTCGCGAACCTCGACTCGGAAGTCAGCGGCTCGCGCAGGCAGGCCGAACAGCTGCAGGAGAAGCTCGGCGACGAGGAAGCGTTCGCGAACGGTCTGTATCCGCTGGCGGTGCACGACCTGTTGAGTGGGCGCAGCGTCGGGTTGGTGTTCCTCGGCGCTTCCTCGGACCGCGTCGACGGGCTGGTGCGCTCGGCGGTGACGCAGGCCGGGGGCGATCTGACGGTCGTGACGGCGGTGCGCGAGCCGCTGAACCTCGCGGCGATCTCCCAGGAGGCGGCCGGCACGCATTACGCGGCGCTGGCCGGCTCGACTGCGCTGATCGAACGGTTCGGCAAACTCGTCGGACGGCAGCTCGTCAGCGGCGGACAGGCTGTCGATCGCGAGCTGCTCAGCCGGGTGCGAGGCGGGTTGCTGAGCGCGTTCGATGGTCAGCTTGGCCGTCTCGAAGGTCTCGTGGTCGTGCGCGCGGACCCGTCGGAAATGACGCCCGAACAGGCCGCCGCGAGCGCGGCGTTCGAGACGGGGCTGCTGAGCGGGGTCGCCGCGGTGGGAGTGCCGGCGGTGGGGGTCGAGCTGACGGGCACCGAACCGAGTCAGATCATCTGGTACAAGGGCAAGGACGTCTCCAGCGTCGACGATCTCGACGCGCCCGCCGGGCAGGCGGCGCTGGCGTACGCACTGGCGGGCGCGCACGGAGCGTTCGGCGTGAAGCCCACCGCCGACTCGCTGCTGCCGAGCGCTGTTCCATAGTCGGCCCCGAGGGTGGCGCCGCATGCTTGTCTCTAAGAGCGCCTAAACAAAATAGGCGGTGCTGGCCGATCGGAGATCCCGTCGATCTCCGATCGGTAGGGCGTTCATGGATCAAGCTGGGCGACGCGGGGCGGTGCAGCGCGTGCTACCGATCGTCCGGGATCGGCCAGCACGTGCAAGCCGTCACGTGGCGATCCAGCGCGGTGTCCAGGGACGCATCCGGACGTGCCGATCTTTTTGTTAGGCGCTCTAAAGCTGATTAGGTCGATATCCCCGCATGCGGGGATATCAGCAGGCCCGCATGCGGGCCTGCTACGGCGCCGCACATGTGCGGCGCCGCCGGGTGGCGCATGCGGCACCCGGAAGACGTGCCGCATGCGGCACGTCTCGAGGCCACCCATGCGTGGCCTCGCCCGGTCGGCGCGTGCGCCGACCGGAACAACACTCCGCATGAGCTCCCATCCGCGAATGGCGCTAGCTTGCCGACATGCGCGCCCTGCCGGTTCTACTGGCCCTCGCCATCGCCATGGCGCTCGCGCCGGTGATGCTGCGTGCGCTGCGTGCGGGTGGGCACGTGCGTTCGAACTACCGCGGTCGCGAACTGCCGTGCCCGTTGGGCGTGATGATCGTCGCGGCGGCGCTGCTCGGGCTCGTACCGTTGACGCTGATCGAACGGCTCGCGCACACGCAGATCTTCTATCCCGAGCTGATCACCGTGGCGGTTTACACGCTCGGCGTCGCTTTCTTGGGTCTGATCGACGACACCCTCGGCTCTCCGCGCGAGGGGATCGTCTCGCCTCGCGGCTGGCGCGGACATGGGGCGGCGGCACTGCGCGGCGAGCTTTCCACCGGGACACTGAAGGCGTTTGGCTCGCTCGGGTTGGCGCTGCTGGCGATGGACTTCCGCGGCCTAACGGTCGGTCGCTGGCTGCTGGCCACGGCCGTGCTGGTGCTGGCGACGAACGCGCTGAACCTGCTCGATCTGCGGCCGGGGCGCGCGCTTAAGGTGTTCGTGCTGATCGGCGCCGGCTTGACGATCGGCGCCCGCGAACTGCGCCCGCTGTGGACGCTCGGGCTGTTCCTCGGGCCGGCGCTTGTGGCGGGCGTATATGACCTGCGCGAAGAGGCGATGTTGGGCGACACCGGCTCAAACCTGCTGGGAGCACTGGCGGGGCTGTGGATGGTGCTGGTGCTCTCCCAAACAGGCCAGCTGATCGCGCTCGCGGTGCTGATTGTCGTGACCGTCTACGGCGAGCTGCGCTCGATCTCAGAGCTCGTCGCGCGAATGCCGTTGCTGACAAAGCTCGACTCCCTGGGCAGGCCTGAGGTTCACGCCGGGCAGACCCTGGACAAGTGATCGGTGTGAGCGGGGCCGCGGTTCGCGAACGCTTTCTCGCATAGAGCGCCCGCGTCTTTGCGATCGTCGCGGGCTCGCCTCTCAGCCGTCTAGTCGGTCAGCTACTCTGGTGCGGAGCGCCTAGATGAGCATGCCCAGCACCGACCGCCACGCGGACACTCCAGCCAAGACCCGGTTCATTTTCGTCACCGGCGGCGTCGTGTCCTCGCTCGGCAAGGGCATCGCGGCGGCCTCGATCGGACGGCTGCTTGGTCGCGCGCGGGTTGACGGTGGCGATGCAGAAGTTCGACCCCTACATCAACGTCGACCCGGGCACGATGTCGCCGTATCAGCACGGTGAGGTGTTCGTCACCGAGGACGGCGCCGAGACCGATCTCGACCTGGGCCATTACGAGCGCTTCACCGACGCGAACACGAGCCGCGCTTCGAACGTGACCGCCGGCGGGGTCTACGACACGGTCATCCGGCGCGAGCGTCGTGGGGACTACCTCGGGGGCACAGTGCAAGTTGTTCCGCACATCACCGACGAGATCAAGCAGCGCGTGGCGCTGATCGCCGAGTCGAGCGACGTCGACGTCGTCATCACCGAGATTGGGGGCACCGTCGGTGACATCGAGTCGCTGCCGTTCCTCGAGGCGATCCGTCAGTTCCCCGTGGACGTGGGGCGGCGGCGGTGCATGTACATCCACCTCACGCTCGTCCCCTACATCGGCCATGCGGGCGAGCTGAAGACCAAGCCGACGCAGCACTCGGTCAACGAGCTGCGGCGCATCGGTATCGCCCCGGACATGCTGATGTGCCGCTCTGAGGGTCCGCTTTCGAAGGAGATCCGCAAGAAGATCGCGCTGTTCGCGAGCTTGCCGATGGACGCCGTGGCGAGCGCGCGAGATGTGGACGACATCTACAAGGTGCCGCTCGTGTTCGCCGATCAGGGCGTCGACGACTTCATCCTCGACCACTTCGCGATCGAGGCTCCTCCTCCGGAGCTGGCCGATTGGCGCGAGCCGATCGAGCGCGCCGAACGCGCCGATCGCGAGGTCACGGTGGCGATCGTCGGCAAGTACATCCAGCTCGCCGACGCCTACCTCTCGGTGTCCGAGGCGCTGCGTCACGCGCGGCGCCCTGCAGGGAGGGCGCGTGAAGATCGAGTGGGTCGACTCCGAGAGCCTCGAGGATCCCGAGGCCAGCGACGCGCCCACGCGACTGGCGCGGGCGGACGGCATCCTGATCCCGGGCGGGTTCGGAGGGCGCGGGATCGAGGGCAAGATCGCCGCGGCTCAAATCGCGCGCGAGCAGCAGATCCCCTACCTGGGCATCTGCCTGGGCATGCAGGTGGCGGTGGCGGAGTTCGCGCGTCACCTCGCCGGCATGGAGGGCGCGAACTCGACCGAGTTCGATCTGGAGACGCCCTATCCGGTGATCGATTTGCTGCCCGAGCAGAAGGAGGTCGCGGACCTCGGCGGCACGATGCGCTTGGGAGCGGACCCGATCAAGCTCCACGAGGGCACGCGCGCGCGGGAGATCTACGGCGAGGCGGTCGTCTACGAGCGCCACCGCCATCGCTACGAGGTCAACAACCTGCTGCGCAAGCGCCTGCAGTCGGCGGGGCTTGACCGTGTCGGGAACCTCGCCCGACGATCGTCTGGTAGAGACGATCGAGCTGGCCGACCATCCGTTCTTCGTGGCCTCTCAGTTTCATCCCGAGTTCAAGTCCCGTCCCGAGCGCCCCGCGCCGCTGTTTCGCGAGTTCGTCGCCGCCGCGATCGCGCGGGCGGGTGAGGATGAGGGTGTCGGAACGAGCGGCGAGGGGCCCGCTGAGATCGTCGTTCGTGCCGGCGAGGCCCAGGCGTCGGCGTCCCGCTCGTGAGCGGCGCCGGGATCTCCGGTGACGTTGGCCCGGGCCCAGGGGCCCCGGGCGCGACGGCGGCGCTGAGCGAGCCCGCGGTGCTGCGCGTGGAGGCGGTCTTCCACGACCTCGCCCCCGAGCAGGCGGACACGATCGCGGCCGAGCTGATCGCTCGCGCGCACGAGCTCGCGAACATGGCCGAGCACGGGTGCGACGTCGATGTGAACGTTCGCGCGCGAACCGTCCGGCACCAGCGGCGTCGGCAGCGTGTAGCTTGCGCCGTCCATGCTGAAGCTTCGTCGCGCCACCGTCACCGACGCCGGACCGCCAGATGGGCCAGAGCAGGAACTGACGTGTCGAACTGGACGGTCGCACACGAGCGGCGATCGCCGACGTTGCGCTGCTCGGCGCCACGCAGGTGGGAGACGAGGTGATCGTCAACGCGCAGGCGCTCGACCTGGACTTGGGCTCGGGCGGCTTTGACGTGGTGCACGTGAACCTCACGCGTGGACTGAACGGCGATGGGGCGTCCGGAGCGCACGTGATGAAGCTCAACTACACGAGCCTTCAGCACGCCGTACGTCCGGTCGAGGATGCGCGGCCCTGAACCTGCCACTAGGTCGACCCGTCGCGGTGCTCGCGCTGCACGGCCAGCTCGCGGCTCTCGCATGGGCCTTCTCCGAAGCCCTGCCCGGAGCCCGTCTTGGCTACGTGCAGACCGAGGGCGGAGCGCTGCCGGGCGGACACTCGCGCACCGTCCGCGAGCTGCGCGAGCGTGGCCTGCTCGCCGGTCACCTGACGGCGGGCGCGGCGTTCGGGGGCGAAGGGGAGGCGATCACGACCGCGGGAGCCCTGCACCACGCGTTGGGTACGCTCGGCTGGGATGCTGCGGTGTGCGGCCCCGGACCCGGGATCGTCGGCTCGGACTCGCCCCTCGGACACGGTGGTCTGGCGGCGCTCGACAGCGCGCACGCGGCGCTCGCGCTCGGTTGCGAGGCTCTGATCGTCGCGCGGATGTCTTCCGGCGATCCGCGCGCGCGCCATCGCGGCATCTCCCACCACACGCTCACGGTGCTCGATCTGCTGCTCGCGCCCGTCACCGTGGCGCTTCCCGCGGGGATGCGCTCGCCTGTCGGCGCCGACCTGCGCGCCGGGCTCGGCGCGGTGTTCGGGGGAGCGCTGCCGAGCCGGCCGGGACTCGAGCTCGACGTCGAGCGGCCCGCGCGCATCACGCGCCACGATTGGCGTCGCGCGAGCATCGACCTGCCGGCGTATGCGGCCTCTGGGCTGCCGGCGCACACGATGGGTCGCGACGTCACGCAGGACCCACTGTTCTTCGCAGCCGCACTGGCGGCCGGCGCCGCGTTGGCGGAGCTCGTCGGCCAGACGGAGGACCGAACCTTCTCGCGGCGGACACGACGGCGGCGATCCACGGGCAGGAGCCGCGCGAGCGGACGCGAAGCTCGGTATGTGAGCACGAGTCCCACAACCGCCACCGGCAGCCGGATCGAGCCGCTGGTGCTCGAGTTCCTCGCCTATCTCGAGCTCGAGCGCGGTCTCTCGCGCAACACCCTGCAGGCTTACCGCTCCGATCTGCTGCAGTTCGGAGAGTTCCTTCACACGCGTGACGTAGATCCGTTGCGGGTCGAGCACGGTGATATCGCTGCGTTCCTGTCGGAGCTCGCCACCGACGCGACGCCGAGCTCCGCGGACGGCGAGGAGGACCGGCAGGAACGCACGGCGGTATCCGCGGCCACGTTGCGGCGCAAGGCCGCATGCCTGCGCTCGTTCTACCGGCATCTGCGCCGTGAGGGGACGATCACGCACGACCCGACCGCGGAGCTGCGCGGACCGCGCCGTACCCAACGTTTGCCGCAGGCGCTCACGCGTGGAGAGGTCACGCGGCTGCTCGGGCAACCACGCGGCACCGATCCGCTCGCACTGCGCGACCGGGCGCTGTTGGAGTTGATGTACGCGTGCGGCCTGCGCGCGTCGGAGGCTACGAGCATGGAGCTGAGCGACATCGACCTCGAGGAGGGAGTGCTGCGCGCGCGCGGCAAGGGATCAAGGAGCGCATCGTCCCGATCGGCTCGAGCGCGGTCGCCGCGACGCGCGCTTATCTGCAGCGTGCTCGCCCGGAGCTGGTCGGCGTGCAGGTTCAGTCGCGCCTGTTCGTGAACGCGCGCGGCGGCGCGCTGACGCGTCAGGGGCTCTACAAGATCGTGCAGGGCCACGCGCGCCGTGCTGGGCTCGAGCGCAAGATGAGCCCGCACACGCTGCGCCACACCTTCGCGACGCACCTGCTTGCGGGCGGCTGCGACCTGCGCTCATTGCAGGAGATGCTCGGACATTCCGATCTGGCCACAACGCAGGTCTACACTCACCTCTCGGCCGAGCGCCTGAAGGATGTGTACTTCGATGCCCATCCGCGCGCCCGGAGGGGCCGGTGAGCCTCAGGCGGGCATTCGTGCTCGTGATCGACGCCTGCGGCGTCGGCGCGCTCCCGGACGCGGAGGAGTACGGCGACGAGGGCACGAACACGCTCGCGCATGTGGCCGAGGCGGTCGGTGGGATGGACCTGCCGACACTGGCCTCGCTGGGGCTCGGCTCGATCCTGCCGCTCGCCGGCGTGGCGCCCGCCCCCGATACCCCAGCCGTGTACGGGCGCCTGCACGCGCTCGGTCCCGGCAAGGACTCGACGGCCGGTCACTGGGAGTTGATGGGGGTCGTGCTTGAGCAGCCGCTGCCGACCTACCCCGAGGGTTTCCCCCGGAATTGATCGCCCGCCTGCAGGAGGCGATGGGCCGCGAGCTCATCTGCAACCGCCCCTACAACGGCATCTCGGCGATCGAGGACTACGGCGCCGAGCATCTGCGTACAGGCGCGCTGATCCTCTACACCTCCCAGGACTCCGTTCTGCAGCTGGCCGCGCACGTCGAGCGCGTTCCGTTCGAGGAGCTCTACGGCGCGTGCGAAGCCGCGCGCGCGCAGATGACCGGCGAGCACGCCGTCGGGCGGGTGATCGCGCGACCGTTCAGCGGCGAGCCCGGCGCCTTCGAGCGCACCGAGGGCAGCCGCGACTTCGCGCTGGCCCCGCCCTCGCGCAGCTATCTGCAGGAGCTCGCCGACGTCGGCGTGCCCACGCACGGCGTCGGCAAGATCTCCGACCTGTTCGCCGGCGTCGGCCTCAGCCATTCGCACCCGGGCGCGACCAACGCGCGCGCGTTGAAGAGCGCGCGGCAGCTGTTCGAAGCGATCGACCGTGGATTCGTGTTCGTGAACCTGATCGAGACCGACCAGGTGTACGGGCATCGCAAGGACTCCCTCGGCTTCTACGAGGCCCTGCGCAAGATCGACGCCGAGATCGGGAGTTGGTTGCCGGAGATGCGCTCAGGCGATCTGCTGATTGTGACCGCCGACCACGGTGTGGATCCTGCCCACGAGGGAACCGATCACACGCGCGAGCATGTGCCGTTGCTGACCGTCACCGGCGAGATGCTTGCGTCGCGAGCTGGTCAGTGCACGGATGTACCTGCCGGCGGTCGTCACGACGGACCGCTCGCCGACGTCGGCGCCACGGTGCTGCGCTGGTTGGGCGGATTCGACGCGGCGGTCATGCCCGGTCGTTCGTTCCTTCCGTAATCTCGCCCGAGGATTCTGTCGTCGCAAGGCATGAGGTCCGAGGCACAAGCTCGGTGCTCATAAGCTGGGGATCCATGCCCGAGCTTCCCGAGGTCGAGACGATCAGACGCCAGCTGGCGCCCTTGGTGGAGGGCAGGAGGCTGATCCGGATCGAGATTCTCGATCCGCGCTGGTCGCGTCCGCTCGCGCCCGAGGAACTTTCCGACGCGCTCCTCGGGCGGCGCGTGGAGGAGCTGGGTCGCCGCGGCAAGTATCTGGTGTGGCGCTTCTCCGATGAGGTCTACCTGGCCCAGCACCTGCGCATGACCGGCGCCGTCCTGTCTGAACCGAGCCCGGAGCCCAGCCATGTCCGCGTCAGGTTGCAATTGCGACCGAAGCGTCGCCTGGTGATCGTCGACCCGCGCCGATTCGGCACCGGCGAGCTGCTGCTCGGCGAGCAGGCGCTCGAGGCGTTCTTCGCCGCGCGCCTGGGCTACGAGCCCTTCGACGAGCGCTTCACCGCCGAGCACCTGCGCTCGCTCGCGCGCGGGCGGCGCGCGCCGATCAAGGCGCTGCTGCTCGACCAGCGGCGGATCGCGGGCATCGGCAACATCTACGCCGACGAGGCGCTGTTTCGCGCCGCAATCCACCCGCTGCGTCCCGCTGGAGCGCTTGAAGCGCGCGCAGTACGAGCGCCTGCGCGAGACGATCATCGAGGCCCTGAACGAAGGCATCGACGCGCGCGGCGCGACGATCGACGACTTCCGCCACGTCGACGGCGTGCGCGGCTCATTCCAGGACCGCTTCCTCGTGCACCGCCGCGCCGGCGAGCCCTGCCCGCGCTGCGGGCGCACGATCGTGAAGATGGTCGTCGCCGGCCGCGGCACCTATGTTTGCGAGACCTGCCAGCCACGGCCCAGGCGGGCCGCTCGTGCTCGGCGGGAGTGAGGGAGCTCAGCTCGCTTCGAAAGACGTCGCCGACGGATGATCCTGTCGTTGTCATCCTCGTGCAGACGAGGGCCGTGTCCCGCTCAGGCGGCCAGCAGCTCGTCCAGGCGACCGCTCTCGATCGCTTCCTGCACCTCGGCGAACCCGCCGAGCAGCTCGCCGTCGATCAGCACCTGCGGGAAGGTCATCATCCCGGTCCTGCTCGCGAGCTCGACGCGGCCCTGCGGGTCCTTTGAGAGGTTGACTTCGGAGAACTCGACCCCGCGCGCCTTCAGCAGACCCTTCACGCGGGCACAGAAAGAGCACGGCTCAGTGCTGTATACGGTGATCTCACTCATTACTTCACTAAGTATAGCTCCATTTTGGCAGTTTCCCGCCGCCTCTCCCGGCGTGTGCTCGCCGGTGCGCCGGGCGCGATCCTAGACTCGCACAGAGCGATGTCCGGACCTGTCAAGACGGAGGCGATCGTGCTGCGCTCGCTGCGCTACGGCGAGGCCGATCGGATCCTGCACCTATACACGCCCCAGCGCGGGCGCGTGAGCGCGATCGCCAAGGGCGTGCGCCGTGCGCGCAGCCGTTTCGGCGGGCGGCTGGAGCCCTTCTTTCGCCTGCAGCTGGACCTGCACGAAGGCCGCGGCGAGCTGCTGACGGTCACCGGCGCGGAGACCGTCGAGGGCTATCCGCGCCTGCGCTCCGACGCCCGCGCGCTCGACGCCGCCGCGCGCGCCTGCGACGCCGTGGGGCGGCTGTTCGAGACCGACGAGCCACACCCGGGCGTGTTCAACCTGCTCTGCCGCGACTGTCGCTGCTCGACACCGGCGCCGCCGGTGCGCGTCTGGGCGCACGGACGCGCTCGCGTTTCGGCTGAAGCTGATGCTCGCCGCCGGTCTCGCCCCCCAGCTCGGAGCGTGCGCGGGCTGCGGCGAGCGCGAGCATCTCGTCGGCTTCTCCGGCGCTGCGGGAGGGGTCGTGTGCGGCGCCTGCGAGGCCGTCTCCTTCCCGCTCGACCCCGACGCCTACCGGTTCATGACCGAGGCGCTCGGGCAGTCCCTGTCCGAGGTCCCGAGCGCGCCCGAAGCCGGCGCTCGGCCAGGTCGAGCGCGCGATCTCCGAGACGCTCGAGCACCACGCCCACGTGCGCCTGATGCCCGCCGCAGCGGCAGGGTTGGCGGCCTGATGGGCGCGGCGAGCGATCCGGAGTCGGTCGCCGCGCGGTTCGCGGCGCTCACGATCGCGCGCGAGGAGGCCTCGCTCTCGCCATTGGCGGCGCGCTCCTACCCGGCTCGGCGAGCCCGCGAGGAGGCCGACTGCGCGCTGCGCACGCCGTTTCAGCGCGACCGCGATCGGATCGTGCACTGCAAGGCGTTTCGCCGGCTCACCCACAAGACGCAGGTGTTCGTCGCGCCCGAGGGCGACCACTACCGCACGCGGCTCACGCACACGCTCGAGGTCACGACGATCTCGCGCACGGTCGCGCGGGCGCTGGCGCTGAACGAGGACCTGACCGAGGCGATCGGGCTCGGCCACGACCTCGGTCACCCGCCGTTCGGGCACATCGGCGAGGAGGTGCTCGACCGCTGCCTGCGCGAGCGCTTCGGCGGCGCCTTTCGCCACTACGAGCACTCGCTGCGCGTCGTCGACGGAGCTCGAGCGCGACGGGGTCGGGCTCAACCTGACCGAGCAGGTGCGCGACGGGATCGCTCACCACTCCGGGCGAGCCGATCCTCCCGAGCACGCTCGAGGGAGCGCATCGTGCGCCTGATCGACCGCGTCGCCTACATCAACCACGACATCGACGACGCGCTGCGCGCCGGGCTGCTGCGCGAGGACGACCTGCCGGGCGAGCCGATCGCGGTGCTCGGCGACAGCGGCTCGGCGCGCATCGACGCGCTCGTGCACGACCTCGTCGAGCACTCCGCGCGCGCCGGCGACATCGTCCAGGGCGAGGAGGCGGGCGCGGCGATGGGCGAGCTGCGCGAGTTCATGTTCGAGCGCGTCTACCTCGGTCCCGGCCGTGCGCGCCGAGCACGCGCGGATCGCGAACGTCGTGCGCACCCTGTTCGAGCACTACGTGGCCCACCCCGAGCTGCTGCCGGCCCCGCGCTCGGCGCGACGAGAGCCTCGCCGAGCGCGTCACCGACTACCTCGCGGGCATGACCGACCGCTACTGCATCCGCGATGTTCAAGGACCTGCAGGTGCCGCAGGCGTTCGCCCGCTAGCGTTGGCGGGCGATGGCTCGCTACACCAGCGACTCTCGCGATCGCGTGCGCGACGCGGTCGACTTCGTCGAGCTCGTCTCCGCGCGCACCGACCTGCGCCGCGCGGGCCAGAACAGCTACGAGGGCCTGTGCCCGTTCCACGACGAGCGCACGCCGTCGTTCGGCGTCGACCCGACGCAGAAGGTCTACTACTGCTTCGGCTGCCAGGCCGGGGGGGACGTCTTCAAGTTCGTGCAGGAGACCGAGGGCGTCGACTTCAAAGGCGCGCTGGAGCTGCTCGCCGACCGCTGTGGGATCGAGCTCGAGCGCGAGCAGGAGGATCCCGAGGCGGCCGAGCGCCGCCGCGAGCGCGAGCGGCTGCTCGAGCTGCTCGCGCGCACGTGCGCCTACTACGAGCGCTGCCTGTGGGAGTCGCCCGAGGCCGCGCGCGCGCGCGACTACCTGCTGGGCCGCGGTCTGGGGGAGGAGATCCTGCGCGAGTTCCGCGTCGGCTACGCGCCGAGCGCGTGGGACCGGGTGCTCACGGGCTCGCTGCGCGGCGGCTTCACCGAGGCCGAGCTCTACGCGACCGGGCTGGCGCAGCGCTCGCAGGAGAACGGGCGGCTGTACGACCGCTTCCGCGCGCGCATCATGTTCCCGCTCGCCGACACCCGCGGGCGCGTGCTCGGGCTTCGGCGCGCGGGCGCTGAGCGAGGACCAGCGCCCGAAGTACCTGAACACCTCCGACAACGCCGTCTACCACAAGGGACTGCACCTCTACGGCGCCGACCTCGCCCGCGCGCACGCCGCGCAAGGCCGGGCAGACGATCCTGTGCGAGGGCTACACCGACGTGATCGCCCTGCACCAGGCCGGGCTTTCGCAACACCGTCGGCCTGATGGGCACCGCGCTGACCGACGAGCAGGTGGGCGAGCTCGCGCGGATGGCGCCGACCGTGCTGCTCGCGCTCGACGCCGACAGCGCCGGGCAGGAGGCGATGCTGCGCGCCGCCGGCCTCGCGGCCAAGCGCAAGCTCGAGCTGCGCGTCGTGCCGCTGCCCGGCGGGCGCCGATCCGGCGGAGCTCGTGCAGAGCGAGGGCGCCGCGGCGATCGAGCAGCGCCGTGCGAGCGTCCGTGCCGTTCGTGCGCTTCCGCGTCGAGCGGGTCCTCGACAGCGGCGATCACGACAGCCCCGAGGGTCGCGACCGGATGCTCGACGAGCTGCGACCCGATCTTCGCGACGCTCCCGCCGAGCGCGCTGCGCATGGAGCTCACGCGCACCGTCTCCGAGCGTCTGCAGCTGCCCGAGAGCCTCGCCGAGCAGACCCTGCGCGGAACGGCTCCGTCCCGGCCGAGCGGCTCGTCCGCGCCGGCGGGCGGTGAGGTCGCGCGCCCGCCCCGCGCGCCCGGCCTCGGTCGCCTCGCGCGGCGAGAGCACCGAGCGGGCGTTCCTCGCGCAGTGCATCGCCGAGCCCGAGGCCGGCGCCGGCGCGCTCGGCGAGCTCGACCTCGACGCTCACTTCACGAGCGATCTGTTGCGCCGCGCGGCCGCGCATCTGAGGCGCCACCTCACCCATCCCGGGCGCTCAGCTCCCCGAGGACGACCCGCGAGCTCGCCGGTCTGCTCGCCGAGCTGGTCGTCCAGGCCGGGCGCGAGTCTGCCCGCGCCCGCGATGCTCGAGTCCCAGCGCATGCAGCTGGAGCTCGCCCGCATCGACCGCGAGATCGTCCGCGCCCGCGCCCAGGAGTCCGGCGAGGTCAGCGAGCTGGCCGTGCGCCGCGCCGAGGTCAAGCGCGAGTTCGACCGCGCTTATGAGCGGGCGCTGGAGGAGACGGGGTAGGGGATCGCTTTTGGAAGTCACGAAGTTGCCACGCTTCTGACACAAAACGGAACGTGTGTTCGTAGGATTCCGTCCGCACCACGGGGGACAATGCGGTGCATGGACCGCACCTCGCTTGAGCAGTTGCTTGCCCAGGGCCTATCGCTTGCGGAGATCGGGCGGCGGGTTGACCTGCACGAATCTACTGTCGGCTACTGGGTCGAGAAACACGGGCTGCGGGCTGTAAACCGCGATAATTCGGCCGCCAAAGGGGGCCTGATGCGTGAGGATCTGGAGCCGCTGATCGCGAGGGGCGCGTCGATTGCCCAGATCGCGGACGCGGTCGGGCGCAGCAAGACGACCGTCCGACACTGGCTGCGGGAGTACGGGCTGACAACCACGCGGGCGGAACGGGGCCAGCAGGCATCGGACGAAGGTCAACCGCGGTTGGAGCTTCGCTGCCTCCGGCATGGAGTGACAACATTCAGGCGTCGGCGCGACAGTGGATACAAGTGCTGCAAGTGTCGCGCCGAAGCGGTTTCGAGACGCCGTCGCAAGGTCAAGCGAATGCTGGTCGACGAGGCGGGCGGCAAGTGCTCCCTGTGCGGTTACAGTCGCTGTATCGCGGCCCTTGAGTTTCATCATCTTGAGCCGTCCGAGAAGAGCTTCTCGTTGAGTCATCGAGGGGTTGCGCGCTCCATCGAGAGGGCGAGGGCGGAGGCGAGCAAGTGCGTGCTTCTTTGCGCCAACTGCCATGCGGAGGTAGAGGCCGGGTTGGTTACGGTGGCATAGAGGGATTCGACTCGCATACAATGCGTCCAGGCCCCGGCGCTTGTGCGGGGTAGCTCGATCCGGGGTAGCTCAATTTGGCAGATGCGCTCGACTGTTAATCGAGAGGTTGTGGGTTCGAGTCCCACCCCCGGAGTAGTAGTGACGATCCGCACAATCTGACTGGAGCACGGCGACGATGCCGTGATCGGCGTGGCGCGAAAGAGTTTGCTCGAGGGCTTATGCGCGCCTGGAGATACAAGCCGAGAGCCGCCTCGGCCGACTTCCACGCCCATCAGGGCTGACTGGAGCTATCCGCAATGCGGGTGAGAAACAATGTCTCCATCTTCGCGGCTCCCGCGAGACAGCCGATCTCGCTTGGATGCGCCCTCTTTCCTCCACGTCGAGGACGAAGCATGTGGGCGACTTGACGCAGAGTGCCAGCAGTTGAGACTGGATGAGTAACAGGATCTACAGGATCTACATCTAGCCAATCATGCATAAGGAGATAGGACGGAGGACAGATTGAATGCACGAATACGGATCGTTACCACGAGCACGCCAAGACGGTCTCCTTGAAGACACCGTGGGCGAGGAGCTTCTCCTCTACGATCAAGACAGCCATACCGCTCATTGTTTGAGCCCGATCGCGGCTTGCGTCTGGCGCCACTGCAACGGCAAGCGCGATGTGACTGATCTTGCCGTACTCGCCGGGGTAAGCGAGAGTCTGGTCGCCAGCGCGTTGCATGAGCTGCGCGAGAAGGATCTGCTAGACGCCGAGCCCCAACTCCTGCAGAGCACCATCCCCGGTGAATCTCGCCGGGAAGCGATCGTCCGGGTCGCGCGTTACGGCGGCGCCGCCGCCGCTGGGTCGATGATCCTATCTGCGACCGCAGCCACGCCAGCGATGGCCAGCTCGGGCGAACCAGAAGAAGAAAAATTCCCACCTTGTAAGAACAAAAAAGGGTGGACAACGATATGTTGCGTATGCCAGAACAAAAAATGCACTGAAAAACTCAAAGCAAACAACGCAAATGAATGCGAAGCCTACTGCCAGGCAACCTACAAAGAAAAGTACCTCACATACACAAACGAAGCCAAATGCCCATAGCTTGCTCCTACATGAGGTCTCGTCGCGCGGCAGGCGCAACGAACTCAAAGTGCTGAAGGGAAGCCCCAAGGCGCCTGGCTCTGTGACAGTGTGGATCTCGGGTGGACCCTGAGGTGAAACGCGGAACGTGTTGAGAGTTATTCACAGCTTGCGCGTAACTTGCGGTTGATGCGCTCACGGCGCCGAGGTCGCAAGTGTGTTTGGCCGTGAAAGGGATCCACACTGTGCTCAAGAGGCTCGGTGTCGTGCTGAATGATGCAGTCAGCAGGTGTCTCGATCACGCTGCGCGCAAGCGAGTGAACTGAAGCGCCTTGTCAACTTGCTGCCTTATGACAAAGCACGCTGGCGCCTTGATTGGCGTCTCCCCGGTCTCCCTCGAGGACAACGGCGTCGGTCGCGGCGCGCCGCACGGCTGCGAGTACCTGCTCCGGGCGTGAGCGCGCGGCGATCGAGTGCTCTAGAAGTTTGATGGCGCCCTCTCCGGAGGTGCGGGCGCGCAACGCCCAGGCAGCACCGGGGCGGTAGTTCGTGAACGCGATCACGGCGACGGGTAGAGGCCTGTCGCCGGCTCGCCCGCCGAGGCTCTCGACGGGTTGCTCGTCCGTCTCGCGGGTGTCGTCGATGCGCACCGACAAAGGCTTTGGGTAGGGATGAACGAGTCCGTCGGCGTCGAGCACTGCGTACTCGTCAGACCAGTATTCCGCGCCCGCCTGCACGAGCGCCGCCACGAGCGTGGTCTTTCCCGCGAAGCTTCTGCCCGGGAGCATGATCGCGCGGTTTTCGACTCCAACGACCCCAGCGTGGACGAAGACATGGTCGGGAGCGTGCAGCGCGATGTACATGCGCAACTCGGCGTCGAGTATCCCGAGTGCGAGCCGCAGGCCGAACGGACCCGCGATCGACCGCTCGTCACACGTGATCCGCAGCAGCCCGTCATCGGTGTCCTTGACGAGCGCGAAGCGGCCACGCTCGGGCGGGCGCTTCACCGTGCGAGCGCGTGGGGGCAGAAAGTCGGAAACAGCCGCGAAGTGCTCGGGGTCGACGGTGACCGCCACAGTCACGCCAAACGCCTCGATTGCCACCGATGCCGCGCTTTCACCTTCCATCCACGGGACGATACCTGTTGTACATTTGGACTATGAACGATGCGCTGGTGATCGCTCGATTGGGTCTTGCCGCTGTGTTTATCGTCGCGGGGGTGACGAAGCTCGCCGACCGCTCGGGTACACGGCAGGCACTGGCGAATTTCGACGTGCCGGCCCGCTTTATCGATCCGTTCGCGTGGCTCCTGCCCGCCGCCGAGCTTACGGTGGGAATTGCTCTGGTGTTTCCGACAACGGCGCGCTGGGGGGCCGCCGGCGGCCTGGTGCTGTTCGGGTTGTTCGCCGTGGGCCTCACGCGGGTTCTGCGTCGCGGCGAGGCCCCAGACTGCCACTGCTTCGGCCAACTGCACTCCAAGCCGGCGGATTGGAGCACCGTAGCCCGCAATCTCGTGCTGGCAGTCCCGGCCGCGTTCGTCGCGCTCACCGGCCCCGGGCCTTCGCTGTCCTCGTGGGTGGCAAACACCGACGCGCCCGAGCTGTGGCTGATTGCCGTCGGTGTACTGGCAGTGCTTGCAACAACGACATCCGTGCTTCTGTGGCGTGAGAACCGCCGGCTACGCTCGACCGGCGGCCGAGCGGCCATTGCGCCCCGGCAGATCGGAGCGCTGGCGCCGCAGTTCTCGTTGCTTTCCACAGCGGGACGCGCGGTGAGCCTTCAGGATCTCTTGGCCAACGACCGGGCCTGCGTACTAACCTTCGTGGACACTGGTTGCGGGCCTTGCAAAGCGCTCCTGCCGGAGCTCGCACGCTGGCACGACACGATGACCGAACGCCTAGCCCTGACCCTTGTAACCACCGTCGAGGCTGAAGCCGAGAAGCTCGCGCGTGAACACGCGCTGACAGATGTGCTCATCGACGAGCAAGCCACCGTAATGCACGCATACGGAGTCTGGGGCACCCCGTCCGCGGTTCTCGTCGCGCATGACGGTACCGTGCGCAGCGCGCCCGTCGCCGGCTACGTCGCGATCGAGTCGCTCATACGTCTCGCGCTTCAGAGCGAGACACCCCGGCTATCGCCATTGGTTGACCACAAGATGCCATCTCGGGCGACCAGCGTGGCTGCCTGAGCGGCTTCATCCCGAGACGGGGACATCACTCCGAGCCGCGATGAGCGTGGAACATCTAGACCAGCGTTATTCCCAGCTGGCGCGTAACTTCGCGCTCACGGCCGAGGTCGATGCGCTCACGGCCGAGGTCGCGGGTGCGTTCGATCGTGAAGGTGTCCAGACACTTGTGCTCAAGGGCCCAGTGCTCGCCAAGTGGCTCTATCCGGACGAGGTGCGTCCGTATATTGACTCTGATCTGATGGTGGCGCCTGAAAACCGGGCGGACGCGGTCGGGGTGCTCGAGCGGCTGGGCTTCGTGGAGCATTGCCCGTGGATGCCCTCGCCGGCATGCCTTGATCCAGGGGGTACGCCGTTTAGCCGCGGGGGCGGCATGGTGGACCTTCACTGTCAGTTGCAGGGGCTCGACGGCGACCCGGATGCGATCTGGAGTCGTCTTGCAGGGAGCGCCGACCGGCAGGTGATAGGTGGGGTCGAGTTGCATGTTCCCGATCGCGACGCCGTTCTGCTGCACGTGGCCCTGCACGCCGCGCAGCATGCGTACCTCGACGGGAAGCCACTCGAGGATCTCCGGCGAGCGCTCACTCTCGTCGAGGCGTCGCAGTGGTCGAATGCTCTGGAGCTCGCGCGGGCCTATCGGGGCGTCCCCGCATTCGCCGCCGGCCTGCGACTCTTGCCTGAGGGTGAGGGTCTGGCGCGCAGGCTCGGTCTTGACGGGGTGCGATCGCTGCGGCGCGAACTGCGGCGCGAGGACAACGTGATCGCCGAGGAGCTCTACGCATTGCTATCAGCCGACATCGGGATCGGGCGGAAGCTGGCGATCGCCACGAGGGATCTTTTCCCGCGACCCGACTACATGCGCTGGTGGTCGGCGCTAGCCCGGCGCGGCAAGCGCGGGCTGGCCGGCGCCTATGTCTGGCGCGCAATCTGGGTGATCGGCGAAGCTCCAGCCGCGATCCGCACGCTGTGGCGTGTCCGGCGAGGGAAAGTCAGGACGTTTGACGACGGCGGTGGGCGCTCGCGGCGGCGACGCCGGCAATGGCGTTAGCAGGGCGTTGCGCCAGTAGCTCGACCCGTGCGGCCGCCGCCGCGCCGGGATCGTTGACGCCTGTCCACGCGGCGAGTTCCCCCGCGCGGGCTTTGATCGCGGGATCGCTCAACGCCTTTTCCACGGCCAGGCGCAGCGTGCGCGGCTTGACGAAACGCCACGGCAATCGCACTCCCGCTCCGGCCCAGTCCAGGCGGGCGGCGTTCTCGTTCATGTCGCCGATGTGCGGGCACGCCACCACCGCGCAGCCGCTGGTCAGCGCACGGGCGAGCGTTCCGTGGCCGGCGTGGCAGACGACAACGTCGCATTTGGGCATCGTGCTCGCATAGGAGACCCACTCGACCACTCTCGCGTTCTCAGGCGCCGGCAGCGGCTTCGAGGGCAGGCGGCGGTTCCACGTCGCGAGCACCCTCACCGGCGCGTCGGCGAGGCCGCACAGCGCCGCGTGCAGCAGACGGTGGTCGGGGTCCTGCGCCGTCGAGGGCGCGATCAGTACGAGCGGGTCATCGCCCGGCGGCAGCTCCACGTCCTCCGCGGGTGGCTCCCACATCAGCGGTCCCACGACGTGCGCCCACTCAGGCCACGCGCGCGGGTACTCCAGCTGCGGGAACGTCGCCACGAGTGCCAGTTCGTGGCTCGTGCCGCCGTGGCCGTAGGAGAGCGGTCCGAGCCCGACGCGCGCGCGGGTTTCGTTCAGCTCGATCCTGCCGCGCTCGACCCCGTGGCGGATCGGACCCTGCGCGTGCCGCCAGATCGCGCGTCCGAGCGCCGTCCGCGGTCGCCGCGCGCCCAAGGAGTAGATCGGCGCATCCGGCTCGTTCTCCGGGAACACGTGCGGGATCAACGTCGCCCTGGGTACGTCGTTCAGCTCCGCCGCAAGCGCCGGCGCGAGCGTGAGGATGTCCGCCACCACCGCATCCGGGCGCAGCTCGCGCACGAGCGGCAGCGTGTCCTCGGTGGCGTGCACCACGGCCTCGTAGAAGTCGAGCGGCTCCCCGTTCGGACCACCGCTCGGGAACACCGTGTACTCGGGCGCCGCCGCGAACTGCAGGCCCTCGCCCTCGACCTGCCTCTGCCAGCGCTGCCACGTCTGCAACGTCACCTCGTGACCGCGCTCGCGCAACGCCTTGCCGAGGGCGATCATCGGAAACGCGTGCCCCGGGTCGCCGAACGCGCCCAGCAGCAGCCGTCTCGAAGGGCTCGCTAGCGCCACCGGCAAACGAAACCGGCGCCATATAGTTTCGCGAGGCTTGTTGAGTCGTTGGCTTGGCAGGCCGGTCGTCGCGGAGCGGGGCCTGTAGGGCGTAGCGCAGCGGCGACCGGGTGGTAGGCGTCCGATCCTCCAACGAGGGTGTGGCTGGCGGCGGGATGACTCTGAAACCGGCTGGCCTTGTGTGCCTTCCGTTGGATCTGTCTCCCGCCACCAGTCACGGATGCCGCCATGACTTCATAGAAGCATCCAACAAGGCCGGCACGAAGGGACTGGCTAGCGGGTTTCCCACCCATAACCCGACTCGGCGCGCACGACCGCGAGGTCAGCTGGCCGCGAGCTCGGCGACGAGCCTCAGCTGCGCGAGACGATCCTCGGCCGTGAACGCGATCGGGGTGACCCCCAACGTGCCCACGCCCGCGTCGCGATAGATCGCAAGCCGCTCGCGCACCACGTCCGGCGGACCGCACAGCGAGACCTGGTCGATCAGCGGGTCGGGGATCGCGGCCATCGCCTCCTCGCGCTTGCCTTCGAGGTAGAAGTCCTGGATCGTCTTCGCCTCATCCTCGAAGCCATAGCGGCAGACGAGCTGGTTGTAGAAGTTCTGCTTGCGCGAGCCCATCCCGCCGACGTACAGCGCGATGAACGGGCGCATCGCATCGCGCGCGCCCTGCAGATCGTCGGTCACGAACACGTTCACCGTCGGCGCGATGTCAAAGCCCTCCAGCGATTTGCCCGAACGCGCGGCGCCTTCCTCAAGCAGCGGGCGCAGCTCTGAGACGTGCTCGGGGGAGAACAGCGTGGGGATCCACCCGTCCGCGATCTCTCCCGCGAGGGCTGTGTTCTTCGGGCCAATCGCCGCCAGGTAGATCGGGATCTGCTCCTGCACGGTGCCGATCGTCAGCTTCAGGGCCTTCCCCGGCCCGTCCGGCAGCGGCAGCTCGAGCGTCTCGCCGTGGTACTCCACCCGCTCGCGCCTCAATGCCATCCGCACGACCGCCACGTACTCCCGCGTGCGCTGAAGCTGCTTTCCGAACCGCTGCCCGTGCCAGCCCTCCGCGACCTGCGGACCAGAGGAGCCGATACCGCAGATCATCCGCCCGTTCGAGAGCTGATCGATCGTCGCCGCGGTCATCGCCGTCATCGCCGCCGAGCGGCCTGGCATCTGGAAGATGCCCGAGCCGAGGCGGATCTTCGAGGTCTGCCCTGCCAGCCAGCCGAGTACCGTCGCCGTGTCCGACCCGTAGGCCTCTGCCGCCCACACCGAGTCATAGCCCAGCCGCTCGGACTCCTGAACGATGTTCAGCTGATCCTCGCTGCTCAGGCCCAGACCCCAGTAGCCGATGTGCACGCCCAGCTTCATCGCGCACACCCTACATGGAGTTGCATGGACGAACCCTCTCTACTCCGTTCACCGCCCACGTCGCGCATCAGATCGAGTCGCCGGGGCGCACGAACATCATCTCCGGCACTACGCACGCCGGCGAGACCTTCAACAGATAGCGCACCGCCTCGGCGACGTCCCGCGGACGGATCATCTCCTCAGCCTTCACCTGCCCCTTCACGAAATCCGTCATCGGCGTGTCCACGAACGCCGGGCACAGCGCCGTCGACTTGATCCCCTCGCTACCCAGCTCTTTGTTCATCGCTTCCGTCCACCCGACCACTCCGTGCTTCGTCGCCGAGTACACCGACAGCCACGCCTCACCGCGCTTGCCGCTGATCGAAGAGGTGTTCACGACCAGTGCGCTGCGGTGCTCCGCGGCGGCCTCTTTGAGCATCGCCACGCACTCGCGGTAGAACAGCACGATCGAACGCAGGTTGATGTCTAGCTGCATGTCCAGTCGCTTGGTCTGGATCTCCCCAACCGAAGCGCCGATCCCGACACCCGCGTTGTTCACGAGCACGTCCAGTCGTCCGTACTTCTCGCGGTGCGCCGCCACGACCTTCTGGATCGCCACCTCATCGGAGACGTTCGCCGCGACCGCCTGCAGCTCGAAGCCCTCCTTCACCAGCTCCGCCGCGGCCGCCTCCAGCTTCTCCGGCCGACGCGCGGCCAGCGTCATCGCATAGCCCTCCTCGCCAAGGATCCGCGCGATCTCAAATCCGATCCCGCTCGAAGCCCCAGTCACGATCGCCGCACGCTCTGCCATCTCGCCGCTCCTCTGCTCGTCGTCTCATCGCCACGCTCGGCGATCCGCCCGGCCGTGGGGCGGCGGCGTGAGCATTCCACATTCTGGGCGTGCCGCGAGTGGCTGCGAGCATCCCATATGTGCTGTGTAACTGTGATAATGTGCTGCACAGTGACAAATATCACCGTCTCCGTTCCCGATGGGGTCTATCGTGCCGCGCGTATCCGTGCGGCGGAGCAGGGCAGCTCTGTCAGCGCCCTCGTAGCCGAGTACTTGGCCTCGCTCTCTAAGCTGGACGCCGAGTTCGCACGGCTCGAGGCTCAACAGCAGAGCATCCAGAGCCAGATCGACCGCTTCAGCGCTCGCGATCGTCTCGACCGCGAGGAGTTGCACGGGCGTGCGATTCGCTGACACCAACGTTCTGCTCTACGCCATCTCCCAAGACTCGCACGAGCGGGAGAAGGCGGAGAGAGCGAACGAACTGCTCGTCTCCAGGGACCTGGGCATATCGGTTCAGGTGCTGCAGGAGTTCTACGTCCAGGCCACCCGCGACAGCCGATCCGATCGCCTTACCGATGAGCAAGCCTCAGCCCTCGTCGAGTCTTTCCGACGCTTCCCCGTCCAAGAGACTACGATCGGCGTGGCGCTCGCAGCCATCTCAACCCACCGTCGGTTCGGCATCTCCTCTTGGGATAGCGCGATCCTCGAGGCTGCCCGCGCGCTGGGCTGCGAGGTCGTCCTATCCGAGGACATGAGCGACGGGCAGGACTACGCGGGCGTGCGAGTGCGGAATCCCTTCGCCGACCTTTGAATCGCCGAGCATCTCGCTGATAGCGTCTCCGGATCGCGTCCGGACCTTCGCGGTCCAGGCGCGAGGAGGGCCCGTAGCTCAGTTGGTTAGAGCAGTCGACTCATAATCGATTGGTCCCAGGTTCGAGTCCTGGCGGGCCCATGGTGGGAAACCGCGTGGTTGTGCCGTTTCCGTGCCTGGCGGACCGTGTGGAGAGGGCGAAATCGGCGTCTGGGGCCACCCGTGGGGCCACCCGGTGTATGACCGCGCGCGCGGAACACGGAAGGTCGAAGCCTCCCGGGCTCAAAGAAGCTGGAGCCCCGTGCCGAAATCCGTGGGTGGGAGTCGCGCCTGACATGCGATAGCCCAGGAATGCCATCACGCGGCGAATGGACATCAAGAGCAATGAGCACACCGTCCTGAAGAAGAGCCTGAGTTCGTGCCCGGGATGCGTCGAGCATCCCGACCGCCCGTGTCGTAGCTGCGCGGCGCGGCGACGCGTTGCGTTGCGACTGCTGGAGCAAGAGGGTCTGAAGGTAGGCGAGATTGCGCAGCGCATGGGCATCAGCGACCTACGGATCCTGCGGCTGCTTGAGCAGGCCCACGATCGCCACCGCCTTCACCGGTTCCACGATGGGGAGATCGATGTTCGCCCCGTACGAGAACTGTTCGCGAGTTGGCGAGAGCGCGATGAGCAGCACACGTACGCCGAGCTCGCACGCCTCGCGGGCTATGCGTCCACGAGCCGAGTGCAACGGCTCCTGGGAGAGCTCCCGACCTCGCAAGTCGTCAAGGGCGAGAACGTCTACCCTGGCCGGATCCTGACGACGATCTCAACCGAAAACGCCGGACGCCTCGTGCGAGCTATGGGGCACACGCCAGCGGAAATCGCAGGCCTGTGACACTCCCAGGCCCTTCAAGGAAGGCCCTCGTCGGCCGAGCCGCACCGCGCGCTCCCAAGACAGTGATCAACGTGAGGGGCGCATCTCGGTCGCCTACTCCTTCTCGCCGGCCGGCGAGGACGGCCAGCGAACCTTCATCGACGTTGGGTGCGAGATCGGGGGCTTCTCCCTGAGACCAGCGTGGAACAGCTGGCATTGTTGCGCGTAGTCCCTTGCGCAGGCAGCGGCACTTGGACGGAGATCGTCCGCGCCCTCCAGACGCGTCCGACGAACGTAGCCGCGAGATCGATCACGCGCCAACCCACCTCGGGATGGAGGTTGATGCACACCTGGTGCACAACCCCATCCTGGGCGCGATAGAACGTCACCGGAAGGAGCGGCCCATGTTCCTCGGGGGCGTACACGAGCGCAGCGGCATCGAGCACGGCTTTGACTCGCACGATCTCCACCTCGTTGTTGTTGGTGACCGCCGACAACATGCCTGCACGTTCGGCAGACCGGCGTTCGGTGTCTACGTACACCGGCACCGTCCATATCCTTCTGTTCAAGCCAGAACGTCCGCCTTCCGCGCAGCTGGCGGTCGCGAGATTCGACAGCGGCCATCAATGACAGCTGCCAAGGTCACCCCTCATGGCACTGGTGCACGACGCCTCAGAGGATCAGAAACAAACTGTGTCAACTGTGTTGGATTGTTCCACTCAGACGTACACAGTGCATCGTTAAGGTCTACGATCCTCGGCTGTGAATCGCGCGGGCGACCTGACGCCACAGATGATGGTCCTCGGCCTTGTCGCCGTCCAGCCCGGCACGATCGCGGATACTCAGCGCCGCCTTGCGGACCGGTTCCCCTGGGCGGTGTTCCCAAAGAACGCGGCGCACGGAAATCTTCCGGCCCTGGCCGAGCTGGGACAGGTCCGCCTCGTTGAGAAAGGCGCCGAACAATCAGGGGACCGATACGAGATCACCAAAGCAGGGATTGAGCGCTTGCGGAGGTGGGTCATCAGCATCCCGCCGCCCCCAGCGATCCGTGAGCCTGTCCATGGCAAGGTGGAGTTCGCGACCTTCGAGGACCTGGCTGCGCTTGTGCGGATCGTTCGGGCTCTGGAGGTCGCCTGCCGAGCCGCACACGACGACGCGCATGAACGGCTGCTGGAGCAGCAGCGGTTGCGGATGACGCTGGGAAGCAAGGATTGGCGCGCGGACCTAAGTAGGACGCTCACCGAAGTCCATCTGGAGGACGTGACCGGCATTTGGAGCGACCTGGCTGATCGTCGCCAGCTCCTTGGCGACAGGCTCGAAGGCGTCTTGGAACGGTTCGCCCGGAAAGCGAGTTAGTTGTGGCTGTGTTGGTGGTTGCGGGGGTGTCGCAGGGTTTGGAGCGGCGCAAGGGGTGGGTGCCGTTGCTCAGCGACGCTTCATTTGAGGTCGAGTGGGGTGAGGTTGTTGGGATTGTCGGTGGCCGGTGGTCAGGCAAGACGACGTTGTTGAGTATTGCGGCTGGGATCGAAGTCCCCGAAGGCGGTAGCGTGCGGCTGGGGAAGATCGAGCTGACGCGTCTCTCCGAACGCAAGCGACTACGCCTGCGGGGCTGCGAGATCGTGTGGTTGAATCGGGCGGGGATGGCTCAGCCGCTGACGGTTGCAAAGATCGTTGGCTGGCGGTTGGCGTTGGGTGGTCGGGGGCGTCGCGATACAGAGCGTCGGGCGATGGAGATGCTCGAGCGGGTCGGGGCTCGGGACTGCGCTCGCGAGCGGTGGCGTGACCTCTCGCCGTGGCAGCAGGTACTCGTGGGGTTCGCGCAGGCGTTCGCGGGGAATCCACAGGTTGTTGTCATAGACGATCTGTTGGATGCGCTCGGGTCGCCGGCGACGGGGGAAGCGTCCGATCTCCTGCGGTCGCTGATCGCGGAGGCTGAGCCTCGGTGCGGGGTGTTGATGAGCGCTTCGAACGCGGACTCGGCCATGTTCGCGGACCGGGTGTGGTCGATCGGCCGGGATGGGAAGCTCACGCCGACGACCGGCCACCGCGCCCGCGACGCTCACGCGCACGTCCTCCCCTTTCCCAGCACGCGCACAAGCGGAGGCTCGCGGGACGTAGGCTCCAGTAGTGCTTGAGCTACGCAACGTCGTCAAGCACTATCAGATGGGCGGCGGTGAGCCGATCCACGCCGTTGACGACGTTTCAATGGCGGTTGCGGCCGGCGAGGTTGTCGCTCTCTATGGCCCATCTGGCTCAGGCAAGACGACCTTGATCGAACTGATCGCTGGGCTCAGGGTTCCGGATAGCGGCAGTATCTTCGTCGACGAGCGCGATGTTGTCCGCATGTCTCGTAAGGAAGCGGGCAGCTATCGCCTGAACGTTCTCGGGATGGTGATGCAGCCAAGCACCCTGCGGCCGGGTGCAAGGGCAATCGCCAGCGCGTCGGTGAAGCTCATGGACTCAGGCTCGCGCGCGGCTCGCGCGCAGATCAGGCCGCTGATGGCGGAGCTCGGGCTCGGTGATCGGTTGCGCCATCGCACCGAGCAGCTGTCGATGGGCGAGCGTCAACGTGTGTTGATCGCGCTTGCGCTGTCCCGGCAGCCGAAGCTCGTATTGGCCGATGAGCCGACCGCGAGTCTGGATACGGACAACACGAGAATGGTTTTGGGTCTGCTGCGGGACCAGTGCCGCGACCGTGGGATGGCGCTGCTGCTCGTAACGCACGACCCCGAGGCAGCCGCCTACGCCGACCGGACTCATGAACTGCGTGACGGGCACTTGGGCGACCGCCGCTCGCCGGTCGCGGCTGGCGGGTTCACCGAGAGTGAGACGGCGTGACACGCCTATCTGCCATTCGTTACATCTACGGTGCGCGTCTGGGCGCGAAAGCCATGCTGGTTCAGGAAGGCTTCGCGGTCCTCGGGATCGCGGTCGGGGTCGCGCTGCTCTTTGCCTCACAGGTTTCGAGCACGAGCCTCAACGGTGCTGATGCGCAACTGAACAGTCAGTTCGTCGGAAACGCGCAGGTGCAGCTCAAGGCCAGGGGTATCAATGGCGTGTCTGAACGGCTGCTCGGAGAAGTACGCCGTGCTCCTGGCGTGAAGTCCGCCCTTCCGATAGTCGAGCGGCAGATCAACGTGAGTGGTCCTCGGGGCGAAAGGTCGGTTGACCTGATCGGGGTGGAACCGAAGACCCTGAGATTGGCAAGCCGATTCGCGCGTCGCCTCTCGGCGCGGCAGATCGCCAACATCCCAGCGATCGCGCTCCCCGCCTCCATCGCACAGGAAATCGGCGTGGAGTCATTGCAAGGTGTCCACGTGCAGGTCGGCGCGAGGTTCGCGGAACCGCTCCTCGGCACGACCCTAGGGGAGGCCGACATTGGCGGCCTCGCTCATAGCCCGATCGCCGTCACGTCGATCAACTACGCGCGGCGACTGACAAAGCAACCGGGCGACCTGACGAGGGTCTTCGTTCGCTACGAACCAAGCCGCGCCGGCGAAGCACACGCCGTGCTTACGCGCCTGGCGGAGAGATGGAACGTAAACCTGCAGCCGAGCACGTACGAATCGCGTGTGTTCGCGGTAGCCATCGCGCCGGAGAACAAAAGCGAGCAACTGTTCTCGGGTATCTCCGCGCTTGTTGGGTTCATGTTCGCCTTGAACGCGATGTTGATTACGGTGCCGTCACGCCGCAAGCTGATCGAAGATTTGCGCCCCCACGGCGGCACACCCGGAATGACCGTCCAGGTTTTGCTGATCGACGCCGCGATACTCGGCGTGCTGGCGTGTGTCCTCGGCCTCGTGCTCGGCGACTTGCTGTCGATCGCGGTATTCAGTTCTACTCCTGGCTACCTCACGTTTGCCTTCCCGATCAGCTCTCAGCGCATCATCGAGTGGCAAACCGTCGTGCTCGCGGTCGCCGTCGGTATGGCGGCAGCCGTCGCTGGGGTTCTATGGCCTGTCCGGGAGATTCTTTGGGGTCCGCTTGAGCCGAAGGTGGACGCGCCAAAGCGTCGCTGGCCGTGGACTGTCGGATTGCTCGTGACCGGGCTGGCGTGCCTGGCGGTTACGACATACACGCTACTTGGCGACACAAGGATGGCCATACTCGGAAACATCACTCTCATCTTCGCGCTTGTCTGTCTATTGCCGTTCTTGTTCGACGGTGTGGTGGCGTTGTTCGCTCGCTTGTCGGACGTGTTGAACGATGTTGGGTCCGGATTTGCGGTGGAGGAACTGCAAACTCCGCAGACTCGTGTCCGTTCGCTGGCGATCACGCTTACGGCAGCCCTGGCCGTCCTTGGCACTGTCGAGTTCGGAGGCACCCAGGCGAACCTCGAACGGGGTTTGGACACTTCGATACGAGGCATGGACTCGGGTGCGAACCTGTGGGTTGTGCCCAGCGGTGGCTCCAGCTTGCAGACGACTGTGCCGTTCCAGCCGGTCGATGACGCTTCTCTGGCCTCGCTGCCCGGAGTGCGCCATCTGTCGATGTATCGCGGCAGCTTCCTGGATTGGGGCGACCGGAGGATGTGGGTGATAGCGCCAGGGTCCAGTGTCGCCCACCCGGTCCCGGTGAGCCAGCTTGTGAGCGGGGACCAGGCGTCGGCGACGGCGCGCGTTCGAGATGGTGGCTGGGTGGTCCTATCGCAAGGTGTAGCCGTCGAACACCATCTGCGCATCGGGCAGCGGTTCACGCTCCCCTCACCACGGCCCGCGACGTTTCGGCTCGCCGGGCTGACCACGAACCTCGGATGGCCGCCGGGTACGATCATTATGAACGCTGCCGATTACGCGCGGGCGTGGGAAAGCAGCGACCCGAGCGCCTACCAGATTCAGACGACCGCGGGAACTACCCCGGCCGCTGAGCGGCTGCTGGTCCGTCGTATGCTTGCCGGTGTTGGGCTATCGGTGCAGACCTCCGCCGAACGCGAGGAACGTCACTACGCGGCAGCGGCCCAGGGTCTCTCACGCCTCACGCAGATACGGATACTCATTATCCTCGCGGCGATCCTGGCCGTGATCGGTGCGATGACAGCGATGATCTGGTCGCGCCGCGAAAGCATCGCGACGCTGAAGTGTCATGGCTATGAAGAAGGCGTGTTGTGGCGATCATTGTTTTTTGAGACGGCCGCCTTGCTGACCGCCGGTTGTCTGATTGGGACGATCTTCGGAGTCTACGGCCAGCTCTTGGGCAGTCACTTTCTCTCAACTGTGACGGGCTTCCCGATTGTGTTCAGCATCGAAGGTGTGGCCGCGCTGACGAGCTTTGCTCTAGTGAACTTCACAACGGTCGCGGTGCTTGCCATACCGGGGTATTTGGTAGTGCGTGTGCCGGCGAGTACCGTCAGCCCGGCTTACTAGCAGGCGCACACACGGGCCTAACCGTCACATAGCTGACCCTGCCCCGGTCTCCCGCCGTCAGGTACGCGCGCTGCTCGCAGCCGGGACACGGGAGTTGACCTGGGGGCTTCCGGCCGTCAGCTCAGAGGTGCGCCACTGGCGGCGTCTCGCGGCCCGGATTCCCCAAGGGCCGCTGCGTGAGGATGCCCTCGACGCGCTCGATCGCAAGCGTGGTCAGAGCGATGGGGCGGCGCTGTTCTCGATCTTGCCTCGCGCACGAAACCGAAGCTACCTGCGATTGCTCGTCGCCTATCAGATCACTTGGGATTATCTGGATAGCGTCAGCGAGCGCGGCGCCTGCGTAGGTCTTATCAACGGAGGCCAGCTACATCTTGCGTTGCTCGACGCGCTTGACCCCGGCGGCCCCACCCGCGACTACTACACACACAACCCATGGCAGGACGACGGGGGATATCTACAGGCGCTCGTGGACTGTTGCCGCGAGTGCTGCGCACACCTGCCCTCTTACGAGCGTGTCCGCCATCTCGTGATGCGCGATGCCCTGCGCGCTCAGGTGCTCGCACTGAACCATGACCCCGACCCGCGACGGCGTGACGCCGCTCTGAGGGGCTGGGCAGCCCGCGAGTTTCCCGACAACCACGAGGCGAGATGGTACGAGCTGACCGGCGCAGCGAGTGCCGGTCTTGCAGCGTTTGCGCTGCTGGCCCTCGCGTGCGAACCAGACTGTGACGAGCGCGAAATAGCACGCACTCACAACGCTTATTTCCCGTGGGCGTCCGCGGTCGCCTGCATGTTGGACAGCTACGTCGATCAGGCCGAGGACGTTGCCAACGGCGATCACAGCTACATCGCCCACTACCCATCGCCCGAGATAGCTGTAACCGAGACGTGTCGTCTCGTGCGGCGATGCTTGAGTGAGCTTCATACATTGGAAAACGGTGAGGCGCACGTCCTCATCGCTTCCAGCATGGTCGCGCTCTATCTGTCGAAGGAGAACGCGCGCAGTGACCCCATGCGTGGCCTAAGTGACCGGATCGCCGACGCCGGTGGATCGCTCACACGCACCCTACTTCCAATCCTGCGGCTCTGGCGAGCCGCGTACTCACTCCGTGCCAGTTAATACAAACAAAGGAGACAGCGTGTCACCGATAGCAACATCATCAATAGCGATACGACTCAAAGGCCAACTGCCGCCCAGCCCACGACACCCCGCGATAGTGCAGACAGTCGGAGGCCGGCGTTGGCCCTATGGTTATCTCGAATACTGCCAGGAGATGTGCGGTGATCGTTTCACTCTCTACCCGCTGGACCGCGCACCGCTGGTACTTCTCGCGGACCCGCAGGACATACGCGCGGTTCTCACCGGCGACACCGCCGAGCTACATCCGGGCGCGGGTGGAAACGTCATCGCTCCACTTATCGGTGAGCACTCGTTCATGCTGCTCGAGGAAGACGAACACGTTTGGGGTCGCAAGGCGATTACGCCTGCGTTCCACAAGCGAATGGTGGCAGAGCAGACGGCCGCTCTAACCGATGTGGTTGAGCGGGCGGTCGCGTCATGGCCACTGGAGAAATCGATCGCATTGCATCCGCTTATCCGGTCGCTGACGCTGAGGGTGATCCTGCGGATCATCTTCAGCGACCAGCAGGAGGCGCTACTGGCGGAGCTTCACGCGCGGCTTCTTCGGATGACCGTATCGGACACCCTCCTACTCCAGGGCCCTCGGTTGCGACACGTCCCGTCCTGGCGGGGAACGTGGCGCAGGTTCCTAGGACAGCGCGCCGACGCCGACGAACTGATCTACCGACTCGTCCAAGACCGCCGATCAGGTGAGGCTGGCGAGCACGGCGACTTGCTCGACCTGCTGCTCGCGGCAGAGAACTGGGACGGCTCGCCGATGTCCACGCAACAGATCCGCGACAACCTCATGTCGATGATCCTCGCCGGCCACGAGACGACGACAGGCGAGTTGGCGTGGGCCTGCCAGCTACTCGCTCACCACCCGGACGTTCAGCGGCGACTCATCGACTCCGTCGACGGCGGTGAGGAAGACTACCTCACAGCGACGGTCCACGAGACGCTGCGCCGCAAGCCTGTGTTCGTGTTCGCGATCCCGCGCGAAGTCGTGGCCCCCGTGCAGATCGGGGAGTGGACCTACCGTCCGCCCGCGCAACTCGCCGCGTGCACCTACCTGATGCACCACAACCCCGACCTATATCCGGATCCCCACACGTTCCGCCCCGAGCGGTTCCTGGGCTCAACCTCTCAGCCGCGGACCTGGCTGCCGTGGGGAGGCGGTCGCAAGCACTGCCTCGGGCGGCACTTCGCGATGCTGGAGGTCAAGACCATCCTGCGCCACCTGCTCTCTACGAGGACTCTGCTGCCGGTGAGCAGCCGCATCGAGGCGCCACGGTGGCGCAGCGCAATTCTCGTGCCCAGTAACGGTGGGCGAGTGATTCTCCGCGACCGCGAGCGGTAGTAGTACCGCGAGGCCACGAGAGCGTCATCGGCGGCCCAGACACCCGTCGGTGACGCTCCACTGCGAGCGTCCCAGGAACCCTGCGAAGCCCCCCAAACAACGCTCGCAAGTTAGTGGACGAACCGTTTCTGTTAGTGGACGAACGACTTTCGGGATGTTCAGCGGATTAGAAGACTTTTTCTGGTAGTGATCATTGGGCGATGGCACATCATAGATTGCAGAAGGCCCACACAACGCTAGATGGCTCATCCCTACCGTCGTCTGGCGGGCCTGCCATCAGCAATCTCGGTGCTAGCAACGTGGGGGACGCCCGAGGCCGAGTCGGATGGCTGCAGACGGTTTGTGGTCGTCCGGCTCGCCTTTGCCTTGCTCGGCGGGGTTTCGCGGAGAAGCAGGAGCGGATGCCCAAGCAGCCTGAATCCGCCGAACCCGAGATCTTGGTTCCGATCTCGTCCGGCAACACGACAATAGGCGTGACTCGTGATAATCGATCTGCCATGCCGGTGGCGTGACCAGCGCGGTGACCATGGACCCGATCGACGAGACGGGACCGCCACGGTCTATCCCGACCCTGCGCGAGCCGCGCTACTCGCAGTCGTTGGAGCGCGGTCTCGCGATTATGGGCTGCTTCACTCCCCAGCGCCCCGTGCTGGGCATCGCCGACATCGCTGATGCGCTGGGTATGAGCCGCTCGACCACGCACCGTTATGTGATCACGCTCGTCGCACTGGGCTACCTCGAGCAATGCGCTTCGCGCAAGTATAGGCTGGGTCTACGTGTAACCGACCTGGGCATGTCTGCGCTGAACTCAACTGGCCTACGCGAGCACTCCCGTCCCCATATTGAGCAACTGCGGCAGCACACCCGGTACACCGTCAACCTGTCCGTGCTTGATGGCCTGGAGATTGTGTATGTTGCGCGCGCTCAGAGTTTCCGCACCGAGCAACGCCAGCGCGACCTCAACCTACATTTGGGATCGCGGCTGCCAGCGTACTGCACCGCGATGGGGAAGATCTTGCTCGCATACCTCGCTGAAGATGAGCAGCAGCAGCGAATCGCTCGTATAGCGAAGCTCACCAAGCATGGCCCAAACACGATTACAAGCAAGAGTGCTCTGCGTAGAGAGTTGACTGACGTCCGTGAGGCAGGATTTGCCTTCAACAACGAAGAGCTGACCTCCGACGTATGTTCACTTGCAGTTCCTGTGCGCAACGGCACCCACGAGGTCGTCGCCGCCGTGAATATTGTCACTTATTCGCCTCAGGGCTCACTCACGGACCTTGTTGATGCACTGGCTGATCTCGTCGGAACGTCCGACCGCATCTCTGAACGGCTGGGTTATCAGCCCAACGCTGAGCAATAGGGGACACCTGCGGGATCGAGGAAAGGCCTGCTGGTCTCTGTCTATCGACTGAGGTCACTACCGCGCCCGTGTGCTCGAAGCATGATCTTTACTGTATCCACTGATGGCAGCCATGAATCAGACCCTCGCGCAAAGGGCAAGACCTCTAAAGATGTGCGCAGTGACCTCGTCTCGCGGCTACGTTCGCGGCGTGCGGAGATCGAGGTGGCAATCGTGGCACGGATTCGCAACGTCGCGTCCGATCCGTACGGTGTGGTTGACGCCCACTACGCCGAGGGTCAGCGCGCCGCGGTCGTGGCGATCCTTGACTACGCCTTGACAGGCATCGAGCATGGAGATGAGCGAGCGACGCTGATTCCCTCCGCCGCGGTGGCACAGGTGCACCGCGCGGCGCGTAGCGGAGTGACGGTGGAGATCGTTGTTCGCCGCTATATGGCCGCGCATGCGGAACTCGGGGATTTTGTCATACAGGAGGCCGGCCGTAGTGGTCTGCTAACGAAGGGAACGGCTCTTCGACGTGTGCAGCAGACGCAGGCATCCTTGCTCGACCGCTTGATCGCCATCGTCAGCGACGAGCATGCGCGCGAGATCGAGCGCTTACACCGCTCGCCCGAGCAGCATCTCGCCGAGCGTGTGCGGCGACTGCTCGCCGGTGAGCTTGTCGACGCCTCTGAGCTGGGGTACGAGCTCGACGGGTGGCATGCCGGTTTGATCGCCTCGGGCCCGGGCGCAGGGCAGACTGTGCGCAGCTTGTCGGCGAGTTTGGGTTGCAAAGTGTTATCTGTGCCCCAGGATGAACGGAGCGTGTGGGGGTGGCTCGGTGGCTCGCGCGAGACCGTGGATTGCGCGATCGGGCGGCTGGTGTCGGCCAGATGGCCGACCGGCGTATCGCTCGCGCTCGGAGAGCCCGCCGGAGGCTTGATGGGCTGGCGTGTGGCGCACCAGCAGGCGCAGGACGCTCTGCTGGTGTCTCTCCATCGGCCGCAGGCGCTCACGCGCTACTGCGACGTGGCGTTACTGGCGCCTTGGCTCCGAGACGAGGTAAGAGCTCGCGCATTTATTAACACATATCTCTCCGCACTCGACAACCATCGCTGCCCAGGCTCAGTCCTGCGCAAAACGCTGCAGGAGTATTTTGCAGCCGGTCGCAACGCGACGAAGGCCGGACGCAATCTCAATGTCAGCCGCCGGACGATGCGTAACCGGATGGTCTTGATCGAAGAAAGCTTACCCTCGTTGCTCGAATCCAATCAGGCAGAGCTAGAACTAGCACTCCGTCTGGACGAGCTACTCTAAGCCCGATTGTTTTGATTTCAACCTGCTTACTCGGGCAGTTGGGAGCGTCTACGACCGTCGGACACGAGGACCTTAAACGCTAACGACACTAGGCGTTGCCTAAAAATGAGCGTTGTAGGTGTTGGTGGCAGATGAGGGCTCAGGCGATGGTGAGGAAGGCTTCGTGTATGTCGTCGCGGCGGTCGTAGCAGCGGTCCAGGCGGCGGTTGCGGTGCAGCCAGGCGCTCGTGCGCTCGAATACCCGGCGGTCTTTGCCGACGCCCGAACCGCTGGTGCTGCCTAGTTTGGCGATGCGGGGGTGTGATGTCACGCTTTAACAAGATTCGCGCAGCGGTCCAGGCACCACAGCACGAATCGTCATTGTCCGCGAGCTCGGACCAGCCGGGCCAAAACGGGTACCCCGAGCGGCAAAGTGTGCACACTATGGCCCTTCCGCGGCTTTGCAACGTCAGTTATTGATTTACCTCTGTCTTGCAAGCCCAACGGAGAACAAGGGAGAACCAGGTGATCTCGCAATCCTACTCAGGACGTGGTGGCATACGCACCAGCTCCTGGCTCAACGCCTACGCACAGGAACTCCGACTCTTCGGAATCGCTATCGCGTTCCTGCTCCTGCTTTGCATGTGGTTTGCTGGGCTCACGATCGCACCTGCCTTGGCCGCACGCCACGAGACCGGTTCTCGGTCGAGCCGTCGTGTTCACTCCCAGGCTCGTCACAAGATCACCCACTCGCGGCACCGCCGACATAGTGTGGCTCGAAGCAGGCGTAAGGTGGGCCGGAAGCCCCTAGCACCGTCGAAAAAGGGGCCGGTGTTGGGTGCGCCGCCAGCTTCCAACCCAGTAAGTCCGGGTTTCCCCCCTTCCTCCTCAGCGCCCAGCGAACCCACACCTCCCAAGAGTCCTGTTTCTCCGGGCCCTAGTAGCCCTACGTTCCCGCCTCCAATTACCGTCTCGCCTGGCGGCTGGATTCATTACAACGAATCTGTAATCGGGAGCGTGCCGACGCAGTTCAGGCAAACACTTACGGTATCTGGCAAGCCCTTGCCTGGCGGAGGCTGTAGCTTTGCCAGTTCAGGCACAGTCCCTGCTGGCTCAACCGAGATCGTTGAAGAAGAAACGGCATACAATCCTGTCACCTGTGAAGCAACTGTAGTTCGCGCGGGCGTAACGGCGTCTGAGCTAAGCCAGATCGAAGCTTCATCTCACACATCGGCGGCAGCGGAAGAAGGAACGGCGTCATCTGCTGAGGCTGGCCAGTCCTCAACCAGCGCGCCGGCGCCAGCCAGCCATGCCGGGTCGGCCGACCTCACTACACCGTCCCGCCCGGCAGGCGGAGCGAAACCTGACACTGCCCACACCTACTACCGCAGCGGACACACCAAGACTATTTGGCGTGACCCAGTCACGATCAATATAACCAGCCTCGTTACGGATCTCAGCTGGCCACTATACGGTCAACCTGGGCCTGTGGGGCAAAAGGTCTATAGTTACGAGTTTGCGTGGGATAGCTGGAAAAATACAGGGCAAAGGGGTCCATTCGTAAACGAAGTATTCGGTGTCTTCCCCGGGGAGACGACTCTTGGTGAACCAGGCGCGTCCTCCGGATGGGAATCCTCGGCCCACGAGACCTTCTATAACAGCGACTTTGCCAACTTGCTCAAAAAACTGCTCGTCGGGGAACTGACTTGCGAAGGTTCAGGCGAAACGCACTTCTACCACAACATCAAGGCGTGGGGCTATCAGAACAATACGATGGGGTACAAGTCTGAAGACAGTAAGGGCGGTGCATGCTCGAATCTCGTACATCACGTGACCTATGCAGGTTGGGGCTGGGATGGCCCAGAACACGAAAAGACCAGCCTGGAATTTCCAGCGGTAATCGCGTCGCACGAATATGAAGAAGAAGCAGGCGAAGAAATGCCTGCGCACGGGGTGGTGCCAACGGTGAACACGCTCGAGGCGTCAGATATAACTGGAACCAATGCGTGGCTTTCGGGGCAAGTGAATCCTGAAAATCTTGAAACGCATTGCCACTTCGAATATGGGACTTCCGAAGTGTATGGCGCCTCGACGTCCGAAGTCTATGTAGGCAACAGCAACAATCTGGTGGCTGAGGCGCAACAGATTACCGGTCTACAGCCAAACACCACCTACCATTATCGCCTTGTCGCCAGCAATTCCGCCGGTACTACCTATGGAGCGGATCAGACGTTCACGACACCGAGGCCGCCTACTGCTACGACCGAACCGGCAACTGGCGTCACCTACGACGAAGCGATCCTGCACGGCACGGTAAATCCGCAAGGCTTCGAAACCACCTACCAGTTCGAAATATGCTCAACCGAACAGTTTGGATGCAGAACAGCTTTTCCGTCGCTGGCTGCTCCCGCAGGCTCCGGAGAAGAAAGCGTTGCGGTCAGCACGGCGGCGACAAGTCTGAACTTCAACACGAGGTACTACTACCGCACCATTGCTGCCAACGGTGGGGGCACGGCATATGGAGAAGCCCGCTCCTTCACGACTCCGTACCCGCCGCCGGAAGTGCGCAGCAAGCCGGCTGCCTACGTGGGTCCAACGATCGCCACGCTCTACGGCGAAGTACGGAACTACGGTGGAGCTAGTCGGACGACGTACTTCGAATATGGTCCGTCGATTAGCTACGGTTCGCGCACGCCCGAAGTCAAAGAAGGAAGCTTTGGGGATTTTTGGGAAGAAGTGGAAGTGGCCCTGACTAGTCTTGCCCCGAACACGACGTACCACTATCGCACGGTGTCCTACACGAACGGCGGTACGACTTACAGCAAAGACGCAACGTTCACAACCCTTCCCTCGCCGTCTGCCGTAACGGAATCGCCAAGTGGCATCTCATTGCACGAAGCAACGATAGGCGCGACGATCAACCCAGGCGGACACTCGACGACCTACCAGGTCGAATATTGGCCGACCGGGAAAAGCGGGGAAGCGAAAAGCGTGCCTGCTTCGGCTGAAGCGGTCGGCTCGGGCACAGCTAACGTCAAGGTGAGCCAGAAGCTGACCGGACTCACGGGTCGCACCTCCTACACTTACCGCGTCCGGGCGACGAATAGTCTCGCGACGACCTACGGGACGACAGCGACTCTCGTGACCGTTCCGGCATTCGCCTCCGAGCCGACGGCGAACCCCGAAGGTTCCAAAGAAGCATCCTTCAGCCACGTTGCCTGCGCCTCGCCCACCACATGCATCGCCGCGGGCGAAAGTCAAAACCCCAAAAACGCGTTCCTAGAGCTGTGGAACGGAGCGACTTGGACCGCTCAGTCGTTGCCTGCCCTCCCAGAAACCCATGGCATTGTTCTGGGCGCGGTGAGCTGTGACTCCACGAAAGACTGCTGGGCGGTCGGATCGTATGAAAAGACGGGCGGCGGGGGCCTTATGTCTGAGCACTGGAATGGCAGTACATGGGCAGTTGAATCAATTCCCGTCCCGAGTGGCTCGGGCTTCGCGAGTCTCCGGGCACTGTCGTGTCGTTCCGCGATCGAATGCACGGCCGTGGGGCAGTACGAACCTAACGGTAAGGTCTCGACTTTGATCGAGCAATTGGGGTCCGGCGGTTGGTGGACTCCAAAATCGCCGAACCAAACTGGCGCCGAAGGATCAACCCTGCTTGGCGTATCGTGCCCATCGGCCTATACATGTACCGCTGTCGGTGAGTACACCTACTTCGAATCTGAAAGCTCGGAAATCCACAGCAAGATCCTCGTGGAGCACTGGGCCGGCCTCGGCAACGAATGGACGATCCAGTCGGCGCCCAACCCTGAAGGGAATAACAGAGACCTAGAAAGCGTGTCGTGTACGTCAGCCAGTTTGTGTATGGCGGTCGGGAACTATGGAATTCAGAACACTGGTAAAGCGCCCTCCACTCATCACACGCTTGCCGAGCAGTGGAACGGCACGGAATGGACAGTCCTTGCAACCCCACAGCCGCCGTCAAGTAGCAGCAGCGGGCTATCGTCCGTGTCTTGCACGACACCGAGCGCCTGCACCGCGACCGGTGGCCTCCTCGCGGAGACCTGGAACGGTACCGAATGGGTCGTTAGTTTCTACACACCGCCAACCGCGGAAAACATCGAAGAACTCAACGCAGTGTCTTGCGCCACAACGAGCTGCACGGTTGTAGGCGGCCATGACGTCACCGGCGGACGGAACCTGCTGGCTAGTGCGCTTAGCGTACCCGTTGCCGAAACTACAGGACCGACCGCAGTGACGAACACAAGTGCCACGCTCAACGGCACGCTCAATCCCTACGGCTACGAAACGACATACCAGTTCGAATATGGCCCGACCCAGGCGTACGGGACAAAGAGTCCGGCTACCGAAGCCCACGTCGGCGCCGGGTGGCGTAACGAAAGCCTCACGGCGACTGTCACTGGGCTAAAACTCCAGGAACAGACCTACCACTATCGGCTCGTAGCAACAAGCATCGTGGGTGTTACCTACGGTCAGGATCAAACCATCGCGCCAAGGAGTTGGAGTATCGTGGCCACACCCAACCCCACGGGCGGCACGGCGAACACGCTCCGGGGAGTCTCATGTCCGACATCAACCTGGTGCGACGGCGTTGGGTCTTACAAGAACAGCACCGAAACGGAAGTGAGCCTCGGCGAGCACTGGAACGGCACCGAATGGGCGCTCCTGACGATGCCCAATCCAACCGGCGGGAAAGAAATCAGCCTGCGAGGAATCTCCTGTAGTTCCTCTACAGCCTGTACAGCCGTCGGATCGTACGCTAGTAGCGCAGGGGTCAAGGCGGCGCTAGCGGAGCGATGGAACGGCACCGAATGGACGTTGCAATACCCGCCCACCCCCTCGGGTGGCTCAGCGGCCTATCTGCGTGGCGTGTCTTGCACAACCTCTACCGCCTGCACCGCAGTTGGTTACTACTACAACAGCAAAAGCGAATACGCCACGCTCGCTGAGTACTGGAACGGAACGACATGGGTGGTTCAATCCTCTCCAAACGCAGCTGGTGCTTACAACGTCCTGGAATCCGTGTCGTGCACTTCCTCAACTGCCTGCACCGCTGTTGGTGGTCTGCTCAAAGCGACGATCACCGAGCGCTGGAACGGCACGGAATGGACGATCCAGAAAACCAACAAACTCGCCGAACCCGACGGGGGGCTGATGGGCGTCTCATGTGCGAGCAGCACAGCCTGCGTTGCCGTGGGCTGGAACAGCAGCTACTTCTACAACTCGGGCACGCCAATTGCTGAAGGATGGAACGGCACTGAATGGACATCCCAGACGACGGCCAGCAAAGGCTTCCTGGGCAGCGTGTCATGCACATCCTCGACAGTCTGCACTGCCGTCGGCGGGACGTCCTTCAGCACAGGTGCTCTAGCCGAGGGGTGGACAGGAACAGAATGGGTGTTCCAGCAGGCCGCTACCCCGACAGGCGCGAAAGAAGCTGAACTGGATGGGGTGTCATGCACGTCAGTGACTTCATGCACCGCTGTGGGTCGGTACACCAACAGCTCAGGCGCACAAGTGACTCTAGCCGAGGCCCTGACCCCATGAGCACCCGTTTAGACCCCATCGAGCTCCCGCTCAACGATCCCTAGGCCATTCCGATTGACATATGACGGCTCCGGTCACTCCCAAGCGGTCGCCCGGCGAAGGTTTCTTGCCTTGTTGGCAACGAGATCCAGTGGGAACACGCCGGCGTGATCGAAAGCCAACCACGGGCCGTCGTTCGCGACCCTGGTTCAAGCTTCCTTAGCTGTTGAGCGAGCGCTTTGAGCATACGCTTTGAGCGAGTGCTATAATTCTGTTCGTGAAGTCATTGGGGCAAGCCAAACGTGAACGGATCTCGACAGAAGGTGTTGCTGCAACGCTTACTGGCACGAAGCTCCAGATCGCGGAGGCAGCGCTCCAGACCTTGAAGGAGAAGGGGTTTGCTGGTGCGAGCGCGCGCGAGATAGCAAGCACCGGGCACTTCAATCAAGCGCTGATCTTCTACCACTTCGGCAGCGTCCACAGCGCTCTGTTGGCGACCCTCGATCTCGTCAGTGCTCGCCGGATGGGGGCTTACAGGCTGGCGTTTGAGCAAGCGCGGACGATGCCCGAACTGGCAAGCCTGGCCCGCACCATCTACGCCGAGGATCTCGAGAACGGTTACGTGACCGTGCTCGGCGAGATGGTCGGCGGCGGCGTTTGCGACGCCGAGTTGGGCGGCGAGGTGGTTGCCCGACTGCAGCCCTGGATCGAGATGGTCGCGGGCAAGCTGCGAGAGCTTCTCGCCGGATCACCATTCGAGTCGACGCTCCCGACGAGCGATATCGCGTTCGCGATCGTCGCGCTGTATCTGGGCGTGGACATGCTCAGCCACCTGGAAGGCGAACACTCTCGTGCGGAGTCGCTGCTCGATCTCGGCGAGCGCTACGCGCCGCTCCTCAGCGCGATGCTGCCCTCGCAACCGAAAGGAGAGTCAAAGTGAGCGCCGATACAGGATTGGACCTCGTAACGGGCGCGTTCAGCTACTCGGGGTCTCGTATAGCCGAGCTGCTGCTCAACTCGGGCCGCAGCGTGAGGACTCTTACGTTTCACCCGGATCGCCCGCATCCGCTGCGGAGGCGGGTCGAGGCGCTGTCATATCGATTCGATGACCAGGTGGCTCTCGCCAAGAGCCTTGAGGGAGTGACCACCCTCTACAACACGTATTGGGTCCGCTTCGACCACGGTCGAGCATCCTTCGCTAACGCCGTTGCCAACTCGCGGGCACTCTTCTACGCAGCAAAGCGGGCCGGGGTGGTACGTGTCGTTCACGTCAGCATCGCCAACCCATCGCTCGAATCGACGCTCCCCTACTACAGAGGCAAGGCGCTGGTCGAGCTCGCGCTGGCTGAAGTCGGCGTGTCGTATTCGATCGTCCGACCTACCTTGGTGTTCGGCGGCGATCGTGATGTTCTAGTCAACAACATCGCCTGGATTCTGCAACGCATGCCCGTCTTTGCACTGCCCGGGAGCGGTGACTACCCGGTCCAGCCGGTGCACGTAGATGACCTGGCGCGAATCTGCGAGCAATCCACCCACATCGCCGGCGACGCCATCATGGATGCTGTCGGGCCGGAGACGATGACCTTCGGTGAGCTTGTCCAAGCGGTCCGCAGCGCGGTCCGAGCCCGCTCTCCGATCCTGCATCTGCCGCCTGCAGTCATGTCGGCGGCCGCGCGTGCACTGAGCCTACTCGTCCACGACGTTGTGCTGACGACGGACGAGATCAGCGGTCTGACCGCTGGCCTGCTCGTCTCACGCGATCCGCCACTGGGCCGGATCGCGTTCAGCGAATGGCTGGATGAGAACAGCCGCTCGATCGGCCGCTCTTATGCGAACGAGCTTCAACGTCACTTCGACATTCCGGCCTACACGCGATGACGCGCCAACGACCCATGACCGATCTACGCGCGTGGGCATGGTTCCTCGCCTGGTCGGCAGTCGGAGTCGGACTCGCTGGGGGTCTGCTAGCGGCGTTTGCTCCTCCCGTAACGCTCGTCCTTTGGGGAGCGTCCTTCGCTGGTGCCGTAGCTATCGCACGACATAAGGAAGCGCGCGTAGCCTGGCCAGGGATCCTATTGGGCATCTCCATCCTCGCTTTCTTGATCGCGTATCTGAGCCGTCATGGGCCCGGGGAAGTGTGCACCGCCCACACTGGCAACGCCTGTACGGGCTCCGAAGAACGGTGGAGCCCCTGGCCGTTCGTAGCGGTAGGCGTCATCATGGTGGTTGGCGGTGTGGCGGGATTTCTCTTTATGCGTCGGCGCGCACGCAGACGACGCGACTGACACTACTGCGGGCTTGGCGCTCACTGGCCCTAGTCGAGGCAGGCACCTATCAGGGCGGCCGTGTGTCTTGGGGGCGGGCAGTAGCCAATTCCTAGACGCTGCTGATCCAACTCTCAGCGTCGGCGAGCGCGCGTACATGCCGTAGGTGGGGGATGGAAGCGCGCGTGGGCGTGAATGCGGCGAGTTGGCCCTCGCCAGCGCCATGATCATGGCATGGGCAATGTCCCGAGAAGGCGTGCCGGTTACGTCGATGATCGCGCGGTCGATGAAGACCTCCTGCGGCGCCTTGAAAGGTTCGAGGTAGAGTACGGCAGGGTCCCTGTCGCGCGGCGATATCGATGCGCTGATGGCTTTCCGCTGGGACTCCGTTTGCGCACGTGTCTGACTCAACGGCTGGAGCGTCATCAGCTGCTCCGGCAGACGCTCGGAGGCGATCTGTGGCCGATCAGGACGCCTGTCACGTTCCGGAATGAAGCGTTGGCGCACCTATGGGTGTACGTTCGAGAGCGTCATTCCGCATGGGTGCCGACGTCCTATGTATGCGATGACGGCTTCAAGCTCGGGATGTGGGTTCATCGTCGCCGTCGCCGTCGTGGGACGGATCCCGAGCTTGATGCGTTGCTGGAGTCACTCCCGGGATGGACGTGGGAGCCGCTCCAGGAGGGGTTTCAGAGGCGGGTGCGGCTGGCGCTAGACGCCGCGTCCAGCGGACGCCTAAGCCACGACCTGCGTTTGCGCGACTGGGTTGCCGAACAGCGGAGGGCTGCCCGGGCGGGCGGGCTTGACGCGGCGCGTGTTGAGTTGCTCGAGGAAGCGGGTCTGATCGATGTGCATTTGCATCGCGGTTAGGCCGAGATGGCGTGCATCCAGGGGTGTCGGCCGTCACTATCTCCTCGGCGAGTGGGAGCGGGCTCGGCAGGATGCACAGCTTTCTGGACGAGGGGGTGATTTTCATGGATGATGGTCTGCTTGACGCGGCTCATCGTGTTCTGTTCGCGGTGGTCGGCCAGAAGCAGCAGGAATACCCGTTCCTTGCACAGTTGCGGGAATTCTTGAAGCAGTATGTCGAGGCGAGGCCGGTGGTGTCCGGTGCGGAGATTCCCTCCCTCTCGGAGCGCGCGGGCTTTGTCTGCTCTCGGTGCTTCGATGACACCGCGAGCCGGCGTGCGGCACTGGGACCGTTTGCGCTGTATGACGCGTATCGCGACGCGGTCATGCGGGCGGGTGGACTGGTTCACGCTCGCGTCGATCTCGACCTGATGTTCAGGGCGGTTCCTGCGGATTGGGTGCCGATCGTCGCCGCGATGATCTCGGAGGGCCCGGAGGCTGCGGCCGCGAGGGCGCAGACGGCGGTGTATGACTTCTCGTTGCAGTCTGTGCACGCCAACCGTCGCCGCGGGGCGGGTCGTCGATCGGCGGCGAGCGTGAAACTCGCGGTCGTCGAGGCCAGGCGCTTGTTTGACGTCGCTTATCGTCTGCGGAGCTTGCCAGCGTGCGAGCGCTGGACGTATGTTCCCGAGATCGAGTTGCCACAGATGCCGCGCGGTGGTTATGAAGTCCTCGCGCCGCGGATAGAGGTCGTTCGCGGTGCGCTTCAAACGATGACGTGCGATATCCATACGCGTCTCGGTGTCGGCACGATCGAGGAGGAGTTGGCCGCGATCGATGCCCTGAGCGACCATGCGATGTTCACGAGCGGGTTGTGGCGGCCGATGCGCGACCGACTGCTGCTGGTGCTGATGATCTTGACCGGCGGTCGCAAGTCCGCGATTGCGCGGCTGCGCCGTGAGGACTACATCCCCGACTATGTCGGTCCTCCGCCGGACTGCCGGCGTGGGGCTGCGCTTGATCTACGGCCCCAGAAGGGCAAGCATCGCGACGAGGTACGCCGCAAGCCCATTCCGCGGCAAGCAGCGCTGGTCGTGGACGGTTATCTGAGGCTGATCGATCGCTGGCTTGCTGGGAAGGGTCAGCCGCCTGCTATCCCGTCGACGCCCCTGCTCGTGGCGATGCCGGGCTGGCGACATGTGCAACCGAAATGGATCCACGTGCGGGTGGCTGGAAAGATCGGTGGGCAGCGCCCGCTCGTGGTCAGGGATCCTCGGCAGCTACCCAAGCACGTCACGCCGGAGGAGGCGCCTTACTGCGGTTACACGCCGCATGAGTTTCGTCATCTCGCCAACCAGATCGCTGAAGGCGCTGGCAGGATCTTCAACGAGCGCTACCCCGCGACCGGCGGGGAGGTCAATCCCCCGATCCCGTATTACGCGGCGGCGCTGCTCGATAACGGCGGCGCCGAGCAGGACATGCGCGCGCTCTACGGCGATAGGAAAGCCCCCGCGATGCTCGAGATCGTCGCCGGTCGCGCCACGGAGATCGGCTGGGAGATCCTCACGACCGGCGTGGGACTGCGTAAACGACCCGACGTCGAGGCCTATGAGCAGGAGCTGATCCGTCTGCGGCGCATCGAGGACGAGGAGTGCCGTCTCGAGCAGGCGGCGCACCGCCTGCAAGACCAAACACGTACGGCCAGGGCCGCTGGCGCTTCCTCCTGGCGAGGTAGGGGAGACCAATCGTCTGGAGGTGATCATGCGCCGTCAGGAGGATTTGATCGCGTTGGTGGAGGAGTTGAAAGGGGAGCTGTTGGAGGGCTCGGCGATAACTCACCAGCTCGTGCAGCTCTCGCGGCAGAAGGCCGACACGATCAAGAAGCTGGACCTCTACCGGCTGGATCAGGGGACGTGGTTGGCGGTGGCGGACACCGATCCCCCAGGTGCGGAGAAGATCGACTGGGAAGCGATCGACAAGGGCAAGCTCGGTAAGCCCCTGATGCCCGTCGAGGATGCTTCTGCGGTGCGGGACTGGCTGACGTTTCGCGAGTTCTGCGAGATCATCGATCTTCAAGCCCGCTCGACGCTCACACGCTGGGCGAAGGGCGAACACCTCCCGGCAAGACGCGACCGGCGTCCGTGGGAGCCCGAGTGGGTGCCCGTCGATGACGCGCTCGGGACGAACTACCGGCGGATCTGGGTGCCCGGTGTCAACGAAGCGTTCTGGCGCACCCGCCTGCGCCGGGAAGAGCTCGCGAACACACTCTCGCGCTGGCCACGAGAGCAGGGCTGGACCACCAAGGACGGCGCAGCCGACGCCGCGGTGCCTAGAGCCGATCAGGGTATCCGCACCATGGCTGCAGGTGGCCGCGTAGCACCCTTTCGGGCTGAGCGGGTCGCGCACGCTTCACCCGGAGATGCGCAGCGATCGGCGCCGTCGCGGCGGCGTTGGCCGGGTTTGAATGCGGCTGGTTGTCACTAGCGAATCTCAAGATTCGTAGGTATGCCAGCAAACGAGTCCCAGCAGACAGCGATCGAGGGCGCCGGCGGCTCGGGCGTCCGTTGATCGATCGATTGAAGGGCCGCACGTGATGATCGACGGTGTCACGCTCGAGGCGCACCGCACGACGCTTTCGCTGATGGAGGTTGCTCGCGTGATGCGCGTGCCGGAGTCCGAGGTGCGCAACATGATCAGGCGGGGCGAGCTGCAGGACGTCTCCTGCGATCGCAGGAGACGTCTTGACCCCGACGAGGTAATCGCGGCGGTCGAACGCCGCGTGCAGGATGGCGGGCTCGAAAAACACGTCTTCGTCGAGCTCGCCGCCCTGATCGCAGGGCGGCTCTGACGAGCGAGTGGCGCGGATCGAGGTCACCCTGACGGCGGAGCAACTCGATCGCCTCGCGGCGATCATTGCCGAGAAGATCGGTGAGACGGGAGATTCTGAGACTGGGTGGCTGCGTGGTGCGGAGAAGATTGCGCGCTACATCGATGCGCCGCCCTCACGGGTCTACGCGCTTGCGAGCGCCGGCCGCATCCCGTGCGAGCGCGACGGCTCCAGCCTGATCGCCCATCGCGGGGATCTCGACGCGTGGCTACGAACCGGCGGGGGACGGAGGCCATGAGCCACCTCGCCGCACTCTGCGCACGCCTCTCGACGGCAGCCGCGAGCCCGCCCACCGCCATTTCGAGCGCTGTAAAGACGCACTCACAGACGGAGGAAAACCAGATGAGCAAAATTCACGAGCCAAAGGCTCGCACGGCGGCGACGACGCCGTCCAAAGACTCTCGCAAGCTGGAGAAGACAAGCGTGCCCGGCATCTACCGCCGGCACGCGAGCAATTGCAAACGCGATAGCCACTGTCGCTGCCCATACGTCGTGCGCTGGAAGGACGGGGCCCAACCCCGCAAGCAACTGTTCACGACGTTCGAGCTCGCCCGCGAGCACAAGGGTGGGCTGGACTCCGGGAAAACGACGCGCAGACCGCTCTCCTCGAAGACGCTCAGCGCCTACTACAAGAACTGGCTGGCGAACTACCGCGGCCGCACCGCGCGCGGCCTGGAGGACTCAACCCGACGCGGCTACGAGATCAGCTTCAGGTTGCACATCCTGCCGCTGCCGATCGCACGGATACGGCTGCGCGACCTCTGCGCCCCGGACATCCGAGAGTGGATGGTGCAGCTCGAGCAGCGCGGCGCGTCGCCCAGCACGATCCGCCGGGCGAGGATCGCGTTGTCGGTCATGCTCGCCTGCGCCAGGGAAGACGGAGACATCGCCTCCAACCCCGCCTCAGGCGTCCGCTACGTACCCTCGGAGAAGGCCAAGCAGCGCCACCCGAAGCGCAGGCCGCGTCGGCTAACTGCCGAGGATGTCGTGGCGATCCTGCGTGCGATGCCCGAACAGTGGCGGGCATTCTTCACGCTGCTGGCCCAGACGGGCCTTCGCATTGGCGAGCTGCTCGGGCTCACCTGGGAGCACGTGCACCTCGGCGATGACCCGCACATCATGGTCGCCGAGCAGGTCTACCAGGGCCGGCGCAAACAGCTCAAGACGGACGCCAGCGAAGCGAGAGTACCGATCTCAGCGAGCATGGCGTCATGGCTGGCAGAACTCCGCCCGGCGAACGCACGACCAGCGGCGCCCGTGTTCCCATCCCAGACGGGCACGCCGCTGACCTACTCGAACGTCTACAACCGCGTGCTTCACCCCGCGCTCCTCGCCGCCGGCCTGGCAACGAAGGTGGGGGAGACGCCGAAGGGCAAGCCGATTTACGACTACCAAGGGATCGCCTTCCACGCCTTCCGCAAGGCATGCGGATCGTTGCTGCTCGCGCACGGGAAGACGCCCAAGCAGGTACAGGGCTGGCTGCGCCACTCGCAGCTCACCACGACGATGAACGTCTACACCCACCAAGTCGACGACGGGCTCGGCAGCGCCGACATATGGGACGACATCCTGCCGCCGTCGCTCAGCTGATGTCCGGTCGTTCGTCGGGAATCCGCTTAAGTCTGGGAAATCGGACTCCGGTCAGGCGCGCGGGGGGAGCCACGCAACGCGGAAGATCGCTTCCCAGTCGTCCTGCATTACCGGCTCCCACGTAGCCCACCAGCCAGCGGTCAACGCTACGGTGTACTTCCGACAGATATTCCCGAGGGCGTCGATTGCCTCGTGAAGGTCGCTATATGTCGGCATCGCCGGATGGGTGGGGTTTGCCGCAGCGTGCGCGATGTGTTCATTAGCGTATAGCCGAACCCGTTTCGCAGCGTCTTTCAGCGCGGCAAGGTCTGCGCGTGGGATTTCAGGGTCGAGGTGATCGCCTCCCCCGGCCAGCTGGTTGAAGCCTTTGTGCCCGCGCTCGACCATCAGCTCGTCGCTCTGGTCAAACAGGCTGACGTAGGAGTCGCGGGTGAGGGCCTGCGCGTTGTCTCGCATCTGCTTGATCACCACTGCGAGCGAAAATACGTCGCGGCGTGTGTCCGCTTGGCGCCTGATCGCAATCGCTTGTGTCGCGGCGTAGTTCTGCCCGAGGAAGTCCCAGAACGTTGACGGCCGGTCGCGCAGCTCCTCGTTTGCATCGGCGATCTGTGCGACTCGCCTCCACACGAATCGCCGGTGGTGCATCCCGATTATGTCGGCGCGGATGGGGCCTTCGATCCATGTGCGCCACCGCTCCACATCTGCATGTAGATCAGCCACAAGCAAACTGACGGTAAACGTCCGTGCGGACGACCTGGGGAGGGGTCGATCGCGCCAGCGAATGTTAGGCGCGGGACAGGGCGCTGAGCCGCCGGGGTCGTTGACCGGCCCGAAGCCGAGTTTGGTTATGGTTTGGCGCATGACCAGCGCGGACACGGCGGCGTTGTGGTCGTCCTGAGTCCCCCACCGGGCTTGCGACAGGCCGGCTCCATCCTCCTAGGCCGGCATGAAAGTGACGACCCGATAACGGACGATCTGAGCCGTCCCGGGGCGCTATTGGAGGAGGCGGTCACGGACTTGACTCGCTGTGGCAGTGCACCCGACGTCTTCGTCGTTGCGCATGCCGCGGCGAAGCGCGGGCGGGAGCTCGGGAAGGAGCTTCCCGAGGGTTTCGGAACTGATGACGGAATCCGGTACCAGACGCGGTTCGCCCGCAACGCCATCCTCTTCTCAGCGCTCGCGGCCGAGTCCTACGTCAATGCTTTCCTCGATGGGCGGGTCACCGGCTCTGCTCTCGATGCCCTTGACCGGCTGCCAACTGTTGAGAAGTACGTGATCGGGGTCACCTATGCCGAGGGCGAATCTGTGTTCGACAGGGGGACTGAACCGATCCAGACACTAAAGCGCCTGTTTAAGACACGTGACGCTCTCGTCCACCCGAAGCCCAAGAGGAAGGCGACAGTAACTCCCGAAGCGGCGGCCGAGTTTCTCGTCGCGGCGGCCACGGCCGCGCAGCGGCTCATCGAGCGGGCCGGAGCGGGCGAGGTCATATGCAAGGAGATCAGCGACTACCCGACGATCTACACCGACTGGGGTAAGCGGTGGACCGGAACGCTGCCGTCACTCGACGCCGAGACACCGGAAAACCTCGCCGCTGTGGCGGCGGCGAGGCGCCACAAGAAGGCGTCGTAGCTGGAGGGGGTGGGGAGGCCCGAGCAACGACGCCTAGCCGTGCCAACTCCCCACCTAGTAGTACTTTGTCGGTTCGGCAGTTTGAGCCGATCCGGGGCATTTCGGACCTGGAGATCCCGCTCAACCAGGCCAACGCAGGATTCTCGCCGTCGATGTCGTGTAGAGCCAAATCCGGCCGATCGAGGCGAGTTGACAAAGCACTACTAGGAACGCCCAACGAGCCGCAGCGACCCCGCCCCGTAATCGCGCCGTATCTTATTTGCCATGGCCGTTCGAGTCGAGCCGACGTTCCATTCTGTTCCGTCGTGCGCAGGAGGAACGCGGGCGGAAATGGCCGTTCCTAGTTCTAATCCGGCGAACCTGCCAATGAGCACTGAAAATGTAGGCGATGACGCTCTGGATCGACGAGGACCTGTCCCCGTCGCTGGTTGAGGTGGCCCACGGACTCGATGCGACTTGCAACCGCGATTGAGGACCGCTCGGCAGTCCCGACCGCGAAGTGCTCGCGATGACCCCCCGCGCAACCGCTCTCGTCATGCATCTGCACCTGTATGCGACGCGGTGAAGGCATACGGTCTTTGCATGAACGTTCCCGCGAATCAGCCGGAGGATCCGTACGACGCGCTAGGCGAGACCGCGCGCCGAGAACTCGACAAAGCACGCAACGACCCCCGGCTCGAGCGGGATCGAGCTGCCGTCGCGGACTTCTGGGACGCGATGGACGAGACCGAACGTGTCAGGAAACTCGCGATCCGCGGCGCCCAGGCGATCCGCGAGAGCGACCCGATCTGGGCGATGGCCGAACTGGCGGCCGGCGACATCGACAACGACTTCCCAGGGCTGAACGCGCAAGCGCTCGTCGCTATGAACAGCGCGCTCGACTCGATGGTCGAGGAATTCGCACCCGCGATGCGCGAGATCCTGGTCAAAGCGTTCGTGGACCAGGCGTTCAAGCGGGTGGAAGAACAGGTTCCCGACGCCGCGGCCGAACTCGACGACGAGAAGCGCGGCGTGCTGCGGGAGGTGATGCTCAAGACCGTCGCCGACTTGCAGCCGAGGCTTGATCGGCTACTCGGTAGCGGGGCCGAGCGTTACGAGCAGCGACTCCGCGGCGTGGCTCTCGGCACTGCCGACGATCGGCCGATCCCTGCGGACCTCGACGTGGCCCTGACCGAGCTCGGCGCAATCCGGGACGTCCTGATCCACAGAGCGAGCCGAATCGACATGAAGGCACTCGAGCAGGCGCCGAGCCTCGCCGGGCGATACTGCGAGGGTCAGCTCGTGCGTCTGACGCGCGAAGACTACCGGCGGTACACGGCTGCGATCCGCTGCTACGGGCAGGACGTGGCGATGAGGCCGATGCGCAGCTGGCCCAACGTCACCGACGAAGATCTGCCCGACCTTACGGCGTGGCGCAACTGGTACGTCCTCGGCGCCTAATCGCGGTGTCGCGGCGTTGCTTGCCGAGCTGACCTGATGCGATGAACTGTCTGCAGGGTGGCGAGTGACGAACGCCCGCGGGGTCCGAAGCTGCTGGCATTCTCGCGGGGATGGACGAGCCACCTTGCCACCGGCCCGGATACCGGGACCGTGAGGACTCGCGCTTTTATCAGGCTCGGGGCCTCTCGCCGGAGCGGACGTGGCAGGCTCTCGGAGACGAACTGGCCCGCGTGCTGGACGACGCGCAGCGAGCATTCTGGCGCGCTCCTCTGCGGATTGATCCGGAGCGCGTCCGTTGGTGGCATGGAGCGATCTTCGCTCGCCACTTTCCTCGTGATGGCGGGTGCTTTCGCCGCGACCGGGCCTTCTTCGGCGTGGCGACGCCGAACGGCGGGATGCGGCAGCTGGAGGGCGTGGTGCCAGAGGCGATCCGTAGCGAGCTCCAAGCAGTCTGCTCGTCGTTCAACCGGTACGCAGACGCGCTCGGCGATCCAAACACGACAGGCGCTCTCGACCGCACGCGGGCTGTGGCTGCCCTTTACGCGGGCATCTTGCGAGTGCATCCGTTCGTGGACGGCAACCATCGCGTGAGCTTCGTCGCACTCTCCACAGCGCTCTGGTCATTCGGGCTCCCCAACATCGAGTTCGAGGACGATGCGGAGACGATCGCCCACGATGATGCGCTCGTGCCCGCCCTGGAATCCAAGAATGGGAGCATCGAGCCCTTCGCGCAGTTGCTTGCCGATCTCATTCAGCGCTCGATGGGCTCCCAGGCATGAGCTACGCTTAGACGTATGGACGGCAGCTTCCCCAGGCTCGATCAGGCGCATACGGTCCGCAAAGGCCGCCTAGTGAAGACCACGCCAGAGGTCAACCGCGAGGTGGCCGAAAGCGCGATGCTGCTCTCCCAGGGCGCCCGCCGCGCTATCGAGATGAAGCGCGAGGCCAGCGAAACGGGCGATCCCGCAGCGCCCGCCACGCCCGCCCGAGCTGCCTGACGCGCCAGCCGAGGGGCCCCAGGATCGGGGCCACCCCTGGGGCCACCGAACACCCGGAGACAGCCGCAAACCGCCGGGACGCCGAGTCGGCCGAAGCCTGATCTAGAGCCAAATCCACGACCAGCCGCAAACAGCCGCAAACCCTGGAACGCACTCATAATCGATTGGTCCCAGGTTCGAGTCCTGGCGGGCCCATGGCGGGATCGGGCTTTGTAGAGCCAAGTATCGGCCCCGGCGCTTGCCTCGCATCACTACGCAAGTCGGCCATCGGATGGTGATCAGTGGCTGACCAGGCGAGATGCGGGCTCGAAATCTCCATGCAGCACGAGTGGGTCTAGGTCCGCTCCGTTAGGCCAGACCACTGTGCCAAGCTCGTCGTCTACGCGCACCTGTGCGAAGAAGTCCGGATCGGCCAGCGGCTCGAAGACCGGGCCGTGCAACTCTCCGGTGAGATCGACGTCTCGCTGGCTGCCGTCACTGAAGCCGAGTCGGAGCCGGTAGTGACCGAGCACCTCTACCGATGTCACGGTTACGAACGCCATAGGTTCAATCTTACGGCAATGGGTCGATGGGCTCGGGGACAACTCCGCCATGTACAAGCTCCCAATCGGCTTCAAGCTCGCCGCAGCGCATAATTGCCCACTCCGTCACGAGCTTGAGCGCTCTGCTTGGCAGTCCACCCACGAGCACCGCCTGGCCGTCAATCGCGATCACCGCGTGGTGCTCGGCGTACTGTGCATGGAAGTGAGGCGGCTGGTGGTCGTAAAAATACATCGTGATCACGATGCCGTAGAAGAAGCTGACGCGGGGCACGGCGACATAATGAGCCGCGCTGCGGACGGAGGCAGGGCCAGCGCCCAGGCATCGACTGGATATCTCAGAGGCAAACCGGAGGCAGTCGAAATGACGACAGCCCGCCCGCAAAGGCCGGATAGGCTCGACGTAACCAATCGGGCCCATGGCGGGATCGGGCATTCTTGAGCCAGATTTTGGGCCGCTCGGCGCTGCGAGTGCCTTGTCGGGATAGGCCACGGGTTGCCGTGCGCCTTTGTGCGCCCGAACGCGTCCACTCCGCATTCCGCCGATTATCTCGTTGACGCTTCAGCCCAAGCCGCTTGCGATCCGATAGACCGGACCAGGAACCTCCAAATGGCAGGTATGAACAACCAGATCATGCAACGCATCGGCCTCGTGCTTGCGGTGCTCACGTCGCTGCTTGCGCTCACCGGCACGGCCGGTCAGGCCGCCGGGTATTCGCCCGGTTGCGGCCGGGTCCCGATCGTCTACGGGACTCCGCCATGGGGCTTTCACACCGGTGCACCGATCACTGGGTCCACCGGCAGCTTCGCCCGCGGCCACGGCGAAATCAATCTGGGAGCGCACACCGTCTCCGGGATCATCTGCCAGGAAGACCATGTCCGAAACCGGCCGACTCGTGCGATCACGATGACGGTCGAACACCACCTCGTCTACCAATCGCACTATGCGGTGATGTGGGGGTTTCCCGGGAACATCATGAAGATCAGGGTCCGCGTGCGAGCCAGCAACGATCCGAGTTGCAAGGTCGGAACCATCGGACGTGCGACCCTGTTCGCCAGCTACAACGGCGTGCGCAGCGACAGCGTCCAGTTCAGGTTCCCGGCATCCTGCAAGGCCCACGACCACCTGTACCACGGAACACAGGTCAACAACCAAGTCCCGCCGCTGTAGCCCCGCCTTTCGCGCGGGCTTGTTCGGTGGCCAAAACAGCTCAGAAGCAACTCGCTCCCCAGGTCGGGGAGCTACGCGTCGAGGTGACGCACGAATCGCGCCCTGTGCTTCTGCCTCTCATAGCCGGCTGCCCGCCAGAACCCCATCGCGCCTTCCTCGTCGTCGGCGACGATGGCGGTCAGCCGGATCGCGCCGCGCTCGCGCAACCGTCGCTCTCCTGCTCTGAGCAACAGGGTCGCGAGCCCTTTACGCCGCTGCTGGGGCGCGACCGCCAACCGGTAGAAGCTCCCGCGCCAGCCGTCCCACGCGGCGATCAGCGAACCGACCAGGACGCTATCGAGCTCGGCGACCAGCAGCGCCTGGGCATCGATGGCAAGCAGTTGGGCCAATCCGTCGGGAGAGTCGCTGACGGTCGGCACACTGCCCGCCTCGGCCCACAGGTTGAGCACGCCCGCGATGTCGTGCAGGCCGGCGCTGCGGATCGTCAAGTGATCGAGGGCGCCCATATTCATTTACCGAGTCGCGAATGCGACGACGAGGAGACGCGTCCCCACCAAGCCCTACCCCTCTCGCGAGGAGTACGGATAACCGGCCATGACCTCGGCGATGGCCAGATCGTCGTCCCCGCCGCGTTCGCGCAACCCTCCGATGATCCTGTCGCGATCCTCGGGAGTGCGGTTCTGGCTGAGCTTGCGCTTGCCTTGGAGCGCGTCGATCTGGAGTGTGAAGGCGGCGATGTGCGGCAATCGTTCGTCGACGTAGTCATCGGCGACGGAGGCGAGCGACCATGGCTGTGAGAAACGCTGCTCGTGGACTTCGACGAGCTCGGAGAGATGTCCGAGCACCATGTCCGGATCCTCCAGACGGTGCGGACGACCGTAGGCGTGGACGGCCAGGAAGTTGTACGTGGGCAGACCGCCGCTCGGACACCAGCGCGGCGAGACGTAGGCGCGGGGCGCGCTGAAGATCGCGAGCGCCTCGTGTTCGCCGTCGAGATGGCGCGCGAGCGGGTCACGGGCGGAGACGTGGGCGACGAGCGTCCCGAAGCGACCCTCGTCGCGGTGCAGCACGAACGGGATGTGCGCGGCGAGCGGACCGTCGGAGCAGATCACGAGGACGCCGAAGCGGACGGCCTCGATGGTGTCCTGCAGAACCGGCAACTCGCGCTCGGCGAAGTGGGGGTTGACGTACATCGGTCCTCCTGGGTGTCGCTGACTCACCCCGATCGACGGGCCATTGAACGTTACTGTGCGAACGGCGATGCTCCGCGAGCGCTTGACAGCCCAGCTGCTGGCCGGCCCGCGGGCGCAGAGCGCCGAGGCGGTGGTGGAGCGGTTGCTGGCGGTGCAGGGCCAGGATCCGCGTGGCGCGCGCCTGGCGATCAGGGCGCGCAGCGAGGGATTGACGGCCTCTGACGTGGATCGCGCGCTGAACGAGCGTGCGCTTGTGATCACATGGTTGAACAGAGGCACGTTGCATCTGGTCCGCAGCGAGGACTACCCGTGGCTGCAGGCGTTGACGGCGCCGCGCCTGATGACGAGCAGCGCGCGGCGCCTGGCGCAGGAGGGCCTCACCCCGGACGCGACGGAGCGCGGCGTGAAGGCGATCGAGCGCACGCTCGCCGAGGAAGGCCCGTTGACCCGGGTCGAGCTGCGCGAGCGGATCGCGGCGGCGGGGGTCCGTACGGAGGGGCAGGCGCTCGTGCATCTGCTGTTGGAGGCCAGCTTGCGGGGAATAGCGGTGCGCGGCCCGATGATCGGCCGCGAGCACGCGTATGTGCTCGTCCGCGGGTGGCTGCCGAAACGGAAGCCGATCGACCGGGAGCGCGCTCTGGAGGAGTTGGCCCGCCGCTATCTCGTGGGCCATGGTCCCGCCGGCGAGCGCGATCTGGCGAAGTGGGCCGGACTGCCCTTGCGCGACGCGCGCGCCGGGTTGGGCGCGATCGCCTCCGAGTTGATCGAGCGCGAGGACGGGCTCCTGGACTTGGTGCGCGGCGTGGCCGCGGCCGAGTTGCCGCCGCCACGGTTGTTGGGCTCGTTCGATCCGGTGCTGCACGGGTGGGTCTCGCGCGAGCCGATGCTCGCGGAGAAGGAGCCGATCATCACCCTCAACGGCGTGTTCCGACCGTTCGCGCTCGTGCGCGGCCGCGCGGTCGCCGTGTGGAGCATGCGCGCGGGCGAGATCGAACTGCGGCCGTTCGCTCGCCTGACACGCGCGGACGCAGCGGCGTTGGGAGCCGACGCACTGGCCGTCGCGGCCTACCTGGCCGGCGAGCCCGCATCCCCGTGACAGTTGCCAGCCGATAGTGCGCGTTTTGCAGCTGAATACACATCGAACCGACCGTGTTTGAAAGAAGACACAAAGTAGACAGACATTTGTACACATAGGACTCTATTACCTGTAGTCATGTACTCGCCGACCAGCGAAGTTCCCGGGGTGTCCACGCCGGCGCCAACGAATCCCGAGCTGGGTCGCGCGATCCGCCGCCTGCGGCGCGCGCGCAAACTCACGATCGAAGGTCTCGCGCACGCCTCGGACATGCACCCAACCTACCTGTCCGGAATCGAGCGGGGTCGGCGCAACCCGACCTGGAGCAAGCTCACGAGCCTGGCCGACGGGCTCGGCATTCCTGTCATCCAGATCGTCGCGGACGCCGAAGCGGAGGCGCAGCTGACCGAGCGGATGCGCATCGCCCGCTCCGAGCTGGGCCTGTCCGAGCGCTTCGCCTGAGCTTTCCCGCCGCGGGCTCACCGGCATCGCGGAGTCCTCCGGTGCGGTGAATACGCTGGACCTATGACGGGGGTGCATGAATCGTGACGGCGCCGCGCGAGCGGCTGGCCGTGATCGATCTGGGCTCCAACTCGTTCCGGCTCGTCGTGTTCATGGCCTGGGAAGGGTGGTGGAGGCGGACCGACGAGATCTATGAGCCGGTGCGCATCGGCGAGGGACTCGCGGCGAGCGGCAAGCTGGGGGAGGAGCCGATGCGCCGCGCGCTGGCGACGCTGGACGTGTTCGACCACTTCTGCCGCGCGGCCGGTCTCAGCGGCCACTCCGTGGACGCGCTCGCGACCAGCGCGATCCGTGACGCCGAGAACGCCGCCGGCTTCCTGGCGCTGGCTCGCGAACGCACGGATCTGCCGATTCGCGTGTTGAGCCGCGAGGAGGAGGCGCGCTACGGCTACCTGGCGGCGGTCAACTCGACGACCTTGACGGATGGCTGTGTGCTGGATCTCGGCGGCGGGTCGCTGCAGTTGGTGCGCGTCGTCGATCGGGTCGCGCACGAGCTCGGCTCCTGGCGATTGGGCGCGGTGCGCATGACCGAGCGATTCCTGCCCGCCAACGGCCCCGCCAAGCGCAGGCAGATCGAGCAGCTGCGCGAGCACGTCGCCGCCGAGCTTCAGCGCGCCGAGTGGCTCGCAAGCGCCGGCTCGCGTCTGGTGGGGATCGGTGGGACGGTCCGCAACCTCGCCGCCGCGGTCCAACGCGCGTCGGGCCTGCCCTCCAACGGAGTGCAGGCGACGGTCGTCTCGAGCGAGGCGCTGGAGGAGCTCGTGGAGCGACTCGCGGAGCTGCCGGCATCGCAGCGCAGTTCTGTGCCGGGCATCAAGCCGGCGCGCGCCGACCTGATCCTGGCCGGCGCGATCGTCGTACAGGGCGCACTGCTGGCGGGCGGGTTCGACGGCCTGGAAATCACCGAGGCGGGACTGCGCGAGGGCGTGTTCTTCGAGCGGTTGCTCGCCGATCGAGACCCGCCGCTGTTCGCCGACCTGCGTCGCACGAGCGTGCTGAACCTGGCCGCGCAATACCGGCCCGATGCGGCTCACACCGACCACGTCGCGACGCTCGCGCTGGCGATGTTCGACGAGCTCGCGCGGCTGGGCTGCACGAGGGCGATCCGATCGAGCGGGAACTGCTGTGGGCGGCGTGCATGCTGCACGACATCGGCATGTCCGTCGACTACGACGACCATCACAAGCACTCGCGCTATCTGATCCTCAACGGCGGTCTGCCGGGCTATTCGCCGATCGAGGTTGCGATCGTCGCGCAGGCCGCCCGCTACCACCGCAAGGGAATGCCCGATCCGGGTCCCCTGGCGGCGCTGTTCGAACCGGATGACATCGCGCGCCTGGATCGCTGCGCGGTGTTGCTGCGCCTGGCCGAGGATCTCGAGCGCTCGCGCGACCAACTGGTGCGCGCCACGCGGTTCACGCTCACGGGCGGGTCCGAAGGCAAGGTGCACGGGGAAACAGACGCCAACCGATGCAAGGGTGAGATCGAGTTGCGGTTGATCGCCGACGGTGAGTCGGCCGTCCCACGCTGGGCGGCTCGCCGCGAGAGCGAGCTGTTCGCCCGTGCTTTCCACCGCGAGCTGCTCGTCGCCGGCGGCTGAGCCTCAGTGCGCCCGCAGCGCGCGCTCGCGCCCGGCGCAGTCGTACAGCAGCAACGCGTTGGGGTTGATCGGGCGCGGTTGCCATGCCGCGGCTGGGATCACGCGGCAGGATTCGATCACGGCGTTGGAGCCCGCGTTGCCGCCGCGTTCGGAGTAGGCCCCGCCGAGCACGACATAGCGGGCTTGCCCGCGGGCTACCAGCCGCGCCAGGCCGGGTCCGTTCACGGCCGGGTCGTTGCCGCTGTAGCCGCCCATCGCGCCCGCGTCGTGGCCGAGCAGGATCATCGGCGCGGACGTGTTCGAGGCCTCCGTCAGCACGTTCCAGCGCGTGCCCGGATGGCGAGCGTCCACATAGTCGAGCAGCGCCCGGGTGACGAGCAGGTCGTGGGGTTTCAGTCCCAGCGGACCGACCGCACCCGCGGCGTGGGGGCCGGCGGCGGGAAAGGTACCCTCGACCGCGAACCGCCAGGTGGTGGCCGCGTAGGCCGCCGGGGCGAGCAGCAGCAGACCGAGCGTGAGCGCCATCGCCTGACGCGTGAAGCGCCGCAACGCGAGGATCGCCACGACGCCGACCGCGGCGCCGACGATCAGCACCGGCCTGAACCAGTGCAGGTAGTGGTCGTAGCCGAGCAGCGTCAGCTGAGCCGCGACGGCGCCGGCAACGGCGATCGGCATGAGTGCGAGGCGCAGGCGTCGACGCGCGCCGGGCGCGACGAATGCCACGGCGCCCGCGCCGACCATCGCCGCCGTTCCCGGCCCGAGCGCGGACAGGTAGTAGGGGTGCACGATCCCCTTCGACAGGCTCAGCACGGCCGCCTCGACCAGAAACCAGCCCCCCAGCACGATCAAGCCCGCCAGGCGCGGGTCTCGCCGTCCGCCGCTGCGCTCGAAGTCGCGGTCAGGTGGCTGCGCAAGATCCCCGTCCGCTCGCGGGCTGACTCTCACGGGCCTCCACATCCCCGTCGCCGGCCTGCGGGCCCGCGCCGATCGACCACAGCGCGAGCGCGATCAGGCCGACGAGGGCGAACGGCAACATCCAGCCGGCCTGTCCCCCGAGGCCTTCTTCGAGCAGACGCAACGGCCCGGTGGGTCCGCCGAACGCGACCGGATAGCGCAAGCGACCGTTGCGCAGGTACTTCGACAGGGCGACCTTTTTAGCGGCGGTCCGGTGCGCCGTGCCCGCATGGGTCGCGGGTGCGGCCGGATGCGCGCTCGCGCCGCCGCCGCCGCGTGGTGCAGCGGCAGGTGCGAGGGTCCCGCCGTGCACGGCCGTGCGCGGCGCGGGCGCGCAGCGCTTCGCGTTTCGATGTGCGCGAGCGAGCCGTGCTTGAACACGACCGGGATGCGCCCGGGGCCGCCGACCTGTCCTTCGACGCGCCCGAACCCGTTGTAGCCGAACGTCAGGTCGTACTCGGTGTTGTTGACCGAGCCGCCCACGAACGGGCGCGACGAGGCGGGTGTGAGTTCGACGACGAGCGACCACGAGGCCGATACGAGCAGCAGCACGACGCCCGCCGCGAGCAGTTGAGCGGCCCGGCGCGCGAGCGATCCCGGGCGCACACCAGATAGCCGAGCCCGAGCCCGGGCACGACGAGATAGGCGGCGAGGGTCTTCGTGTTGAACGCGAGCCCCACGAGCGCCGCGCAGCCCAGCAGCGTCAGCAGCCTGCCCGAGCCGATCGCGCGCAGCCCCACTCCGCAGGCGAGGATCATCAGCAGGATCAGGATCGCGTCGAGGTTGTTATCGCGCGAGACCGCCACGAACGAGGGGAACACCGCCAGCGCGAGCGCGCTCGCGACCCCCGCCGCGGGACCGAACCTGGGCGTCACCACCCAGTACAGCGCGGCGACCGCGAGCACGCCCGCGATCGCCTCGGGCAGCAGCAGGCTGAGCGGATGAAACCCGAACAGCTCGGCGCTGAGCCCCTGCACCCACAGGCCCAGTGGGGGCTTGTCGACCGTGACCATCCCGCCGGCGTCGAACGAGACGAAGAAGAAGTTGTGCAGCGAGTCCAGCATCGAGTGCACGCCCGCCGAATAGAACGTGTTGGCGTACCCGTTACGCGACAGGTGGTTGATGTTCAGGACGGCCGACAGCGCCAGCACGGCGGTGAGCGCGATGTGCTGCGGCAGCACGCGCGCGGCGCCGCATCGCGGCGCGGCGAGCGGCGCGCGCCGGTCCCGTGCTCGAGCGTCGTGGCGTGCGCACGCGAGTCGCGGTCGTCTGCTGAGCGAGGTCATGTTCGCGGAGCGTCATCTGTGCGAGCGCGCCCATCAGCCGGTCGAGGTCGTCCTCGTCGTTCCACGCCCCGACGGACGCCCGCAGCCAGGGGCTGCCGGGAATGTTACGCACGATCACCCCGCGTTCGCGCAGGTGCTCGCGCTCGCCCTCGGGCTCGGAGCTCTCGAACGACACGAGCGTGGTGTCCCCGCGCGGCGCCACCGTGCGGCCGCGCTCGCGCAGCAGCGCGACCAGCCGGCCGGCCAGCTCCCGTGCGCGTTCGTGCACGGAGGGCCAGCCGCGCCCTCCAGCACCCGCGCGGCGGCCAGTGCGCACGCGACCGTCTCGGCGCTCAGCGACATCGTGTCCAGCGCGCGCGCGTCCGCGTGAGGGTCGGCGTCCAGGCCGGCGTTGGGGTCGGCGAGGTTCGCATAGCCGCGGCGCTCGATCCCCAGCCGCTCCCGCAGCTCGCGCGCTGACGTACAGCATCCCCGTGCCGTCGGGACCGCACATCCACTTCTGGCCCGCGCCCGCGTAGGCGTCGCAGCCCAGCGCACGGACGTCCACCGGGATCGCGCCGACGCCCTGAGCGCCGTCGAGCAGCACCGGAACCTCCAGCTGCGCCAGCGCGTCCGGCGCAACGCGTCCGCTCATCCAGCCGACGTGCGAGCAGGCCACCAGGCGCGTCGTGCGTGGGTCGACCGCGTCGGCGATATCGCGCCAGCGGCGCCATGCGCACCGTCACGCCTTTTACGTCCCGTGCGCCCGCCAGTGCGCCGAGCAGGCCCGGATGCTCCTCGTCGCTGGTGAGGATCTCATCGCCCGGGCCGAGGTCCAGTCCGCCGATGATCTGGGCGATGCCCTCGCTGGTGCACGTCGTCAGCGCCACCTCGCCCGGGTCGCATCCGAGCGCGGCGGCGTAGGCAGCGCGCAGCTCGCCGTTCAGCTCCGAGCGACGTTCGAAGTGCGCCATGGCTCGTCCATCGCGCGGCCTCGCGTGCAGCTCCTCGCCGGCGGCCGCGCACCGCGACGGCGGGCAGCGGACCGTCGGTGCCGGCGTTCAGATAGGCGAGCCGGCCAGCACCGGGAACTCGTCGCGCAGATCGTTACAGGCCACGACGGGCGAGCATACCGGCGACGGCCCGGCGACCGGAGAAGGTCGAGCGGGGGGCGACCGGCATTCGCGGTTGGCGAAAAGCGAGTATCAATTGCAAGCAGGACGACCGATGCGCAGGTGGTGGGGAGACCGGCGACCGTCTCTGTGCACGCATACTGGGGGTGAAGGAGGGTGCGCACAATGACTTCCGACACGGGCGCAGGGCCGCTGTGGGAACCGACCGCGCAGGACCGCGAGCGCGCGGAGATGACCCGGTTCATGCGCTGGGCCGGCGAGCGCACGGGACACGCGTTCGCCGACTACGGGGAGCTGTGGGAGTGGTCGGTGTCCGAGATCGAGGAGTTCTGGGCGGCGGTGTGGGAGTACTGCGGCGTGCGCGCCTCGCGTCCCTACGAGCAGGTGCTCGACTCGCGGCGCAGATGCCGGGCGCGCGCTGGTTCGGGGGCGCGAGCTGAACTATGCCGAGAACATGCTGATGCGAGCGCGCGACCCCGACGCAGTCGCGGTCATGCACGCCTCGGAGTTGCGCGAGCTGGACTCGCTGACGTGGGCGCAGCTGACCGTCCAGGTCGCGGAGGTGGCTGCCGGACTGCGCGCGCTGGGCGTGGGCCGCGGCGATCGCGTCGTCGCCTACATGCCGAACATCCCCGAGACGCTCGTCGCGCTGCTGGCCGTCGCCTCGATCGGCGCGATCTGGTCCAGCGCCGCGCCGGAGTTCGGCGCGCGCAGCGTGATCGATCGGTTCGCCCAGATCGAGCCGGCCGTGCTGCTGGCGGTGGACGGCTACCGGCACGGCGGCCGCGACTACGATCGCACGGAGCCGCTGGGCGCGATCCTCGCCGAGCTGCCGAGTGTGCGCCACACGGTGCTGCTGCCCTACCTGTCGCCTGAGGCGAGCGCCCGGGACTGCCGGGGGGGATGAGCTGGAGCGAGTTGCTGGAGCTGGGCGCGGCGCCGGCGGGGAGGGCAGCGAGGGCGGCAGGCGCCGTGCTCCAGTTCGAGCAGGTGCCGTTCGACCATCCCCTGTGGGTGCTGTATTCCTCGGGCACGACCGGCCTGCCCAAGGCGATCGTGCACGGCCACGGCGGGATCCTGCTGGAGCAGCTGAAGAAGGCCGGCTGCACCTGGACTTGCGCGCGGGCGATCGCATGTTCTGGTTCACGACGACCGGCTGGATGATGTGGAACTTCCTGATCGGCGCGCTGTTCACGGATGCCGCGATCGTGCTGTACGACGGCAGCCCCGGCCATCCCGACATGGGCGCCCTGTGGCGGCTGGCGGAGCGCGACGCGGGATGACCTGCATGGGCGTCTCGGCGGGCTGGCTCGGCGCGTGCGCGAAGGCCGGGGTGGAGCCCGCGCGCGACCACGACCTGCGCGCGCTGCGCGCGATCGGCTCGACCGGCTCGCCGCTGGCGCCGGAGAGCTATCGCTGGGTCAGCGAGCACGTCGGCGAGCGATGTATGGCTGTTCTCCACCAGCGGCGGCACCGACGTGTGCACCGCGTTCGTCGGCGGCTGTCCGTTGCTGCCGGTGTACGAGGGCGAACTGCAGGCCCGCGCGCTCGGCTGCGCGGTGGAGGCCTGGGACGAGAGCGGCCGCAGCGTGGTGGACGAGGTCGGCGAGCTGGTGCTCACCCAGCCGCTGCCCTCGATGCCGCTGTACTTCTGGGGCGAGGATCCGCCGGACCGCGAGGGCAATGGCGGGCGAGCGCTACCGCGAGAGCTACTTCGCGATGTATCCGGGCGTGTGGCGCCACGGCGACTGGGTGCGGATCACGCCTCGCGGCGGCGCGATCATCTACGGCCGCTCGGACTCGACGATCAACCGCCAGGGCGTGCGCATGGGCACGAGCGAGATCTACCGCGCGGCGGGCGCCGTGGAGGAGGTGGTGGACGCGCTCGTGGTGGACGTGCCCCGACGCGATCGCGATGCGGAGTTGTGGATGATCCTGTTCGTGGTGCTCGAGGAGGGCGTCGTGCTCGACGAGGAGCTGCGCGCGAGGATCGCGCGGCGCATCCGCGAGGACTGCTCGCCGCGACACGTACCCGAACGAGATCCTGCAGATCGAGCAGGTGCCGCGCACGCTCTCGGGCAAGGTGTTGGAGGTGCCGATCAAGAAGATCCTGATGGGCGCCCCTCCGGAGGAGGCGGCGAGCGCCGATTCGCTGGCCGACCCGAGCGCGCTGGACTACTTCGTGGAGCTTGCCGCGGTAAAGGCGAGCGGGGCGTGCCGTGCCGACGCGCTGTCCGATCTACAAGCCCAATGAACGTCCCACGATCTCCAACATGATCTCGTTGGCGCCGCCGTATATCCGTGTGACCCGTGCGTCGGCGTAGGCGCGGGCGATGGGATAGTCGAGCATGTAGCCATAGCCGCCGTGCAGTTGCAGGCAGCGGTCGACGACGCGGCCCTGCAGCTCGGTGCACCACCACTTGGCCGTCGCGGCGTCCTCGGGTGTGAGCTCGCCGACCCCCAGCGCCTGCGCGCAACGGTCGATGTAGGCGCGCGCGATGTCGGTTTCGGAGCGCATCCGCGCGAGCTCGAAGCGTGAGTTCTGGAAGGAGCCGATCGGCTGGCCGAACGCCTGGCGCTCGCGCACGTAGTCGAGCGTCCAGCCGAGCGCGGCTTCGCAGGCCGAAACGGCCGAGGCGGCGATCGAGAGCCGCTCCTGGGGGAGGTTGGAGACGAGATAGCGAAACCCCTGGCCCTCCTCGCCGAGCAGGTTCTCGACCGGCACGTGCACGTCGGTGAAGGACAGCTCGGCGGTGTCCTGGGCGTGCTGGCCGAGCTTCTGCAGGTTGCGCCCGCGCTCGAACCCTTCCATGCCGCGCTCGATCACGAGCAGTGAGATGCCGCGATGGCGCTCGGAGGGGTCGGTCTTGACGGCGAGGATCACGAGGTCGGCGTTGATGCCGTTGGTGATGAAGGTCTTGGCGCCGTTCACCACGTAGTGGTCTCCCTCGCGGCGCGCGCGCGTGGTCATCGCCGCGAGGTCCGATCCGATCCCGGGCTCGGTCATCGCCAGTGCGGTGATCAGCTCGCCCGAAGCGATCCCGCCCAGCCAGCGCTCGCGCTGGGGCTCTGTGCAGTAGGTGAGGAAGTAGGGGAGGCAGATGTCGTTGTGCAGGGTGATCCCCAGTCCGAAGCTGCCGACGCCGGCGAGCTGGGTCTCTTCGCCGATGATCAGGTTGAAGCGAAAGTCCTCGGCGCCGGCGCCGCCAAAACGCTCGGGCACGGCCATGCCGAGAAAGCCGCCGCGACCGGCCAGGGCGAAGACGTCGCGGGGGACGATCCCGGCGCGCTCCCACTCTCCGTAGCGACCGTCCTCGCCGATCACCTCGCGCGCAAGGAACGTGCGGAAGCTCGCGCGGAAGTCCTCGTGCACGTCCTCGAACAGGATCCGTCTCATCGAGCGCAGACCCTACCGGGCGTCGGGGAGCCGGCTCGCGATCTCAGACACCCGAGCAGGAGAGACGGGCAGTGGCGTCGAATCAGACCGCCGATGAAGCGTGTCGCGACTCCCACCGCTCCCGCGCCGCCCGTGAACGGCACGAGCGAGCATCAGAGCCTGTCGAAGTACATCCGCGCGCGCTTCGACGAGTGCTCGCGCTCGCAGAAGGACGTGGCGCAGTACATAGTCGACCATCTCGACGAGGCGGCGTTCCAGACCGCCGAGGAGCTGGCGCGCCGCGCGAACACCTCCAGCTCGACGGTCGTGCGCTTCTCGCAGGCGCTCGGGTTCGAGGGGTTCCCCGAGCTGCAGGCGGCCGCGCGCGAGGAATATCGCCGCGTGCACGCCAAGGCGCCGGCCGGCTCGCAGCGAGACCGGCACGAGCTCCACGCCGCTGTTCTCGCTCGACCAGAACGAGTTCGAGACCTCGCTCACGGCCGACTACCTGAACGTCGAGGAGACCGCGCGCAAGGTCTCGCGCAGCTCCGTGGAAGCGCTCGTCGAGGCGATCGTGGAAGCGGAGAAAGTGCTCGTGGCCGGGCACCGACCAGATGGCGTTCTTCGCCAGCTACCTGCGCCACCTGCTGATGCTGCTGGATCTGCGCGTGGACGTCGTCGCGAGCCCCTCGCAGGAGGCGCTCAGCCGGCTGGGGCGGATCGACCAGGGCACGCTCGTGATCGGGCTCTCCGCGGGCCGCCCGCATCCGCTGGTGGTGCGCGCGATGAAGCTCGCGCGCCACCGCAAGGCGCGCACGGCGGCGATCACCGACGCGACGCTCTCGGAGGTCGCGAAGCTGGGGCAGATCAAGCTCTACTACTCCTCGAACTCGCCCGCGTACGTGCGCTCGCACACGGCGCTGCTGAGCATCATCCAGGCGCTCGCCTATGGGGTGTACTCGCAGGACAGCGCGCAGTACGACGATCGCATCAAGGCCTTCCGGCTGAAGTAGTTCGGGCGACCTGACCGCATGCGGTCAGGTCCGAGGCAGTGCATGCACTGCCTCGTCGGATGGCGCATGCGCCATCCGCAACCATGCCGCATGCGGCATGGTTCGGGGACGCACATGTGCGTCCCCGCTGGCGGCGCATGCGCCGCCAGAACACCGCCAGGCTATCCTCCCGGGTATGCGCGACGAGGCGACATTCCGGGTCAAGACCGGCCTGGCGGAGATGCTCAAGGGCGGGCGTGATCATGGACGTGGTCACGCCCGAGCAGGCGACGGTCGCCGAGGAAGCCGGCGCGGCCGCGGTGATGGCGCTCGAGCGCGTGCCCGCCGACATCCGTCGCGACGGCGGCGTGGCGCGGATGTCGCGACCCGGAGATGATCGCCGGCATCCAGCAGGCCGTCTCGATCCCGGTGATGGCGAAGGCGCGCATCGGCCACTTCATCGAGGCGCGCGTGCTGCAGGCGCTCGAGGTCGACTACATCGACGAGTCGGAGGTGCTGACGCCCGCGGACGAGTCCAACCACATCGACAAGCAGCCAGTTCAAGGTGCCGTTCGTGTGCGGCGCCACGAACCTCGGCGAGGCGCTGCGGCAGGATCGGCGAGGGCGCCGCGATGATCCGCTCCAAGGGCGAGGCCGGCACCGGCGACATCGTCGAGGCCGTCCGCCACATGCGCGCGATCGCCGGCGAGATCCGCCGGCTTGACGACGCTCGGCGAGGACGAGCTGGCGAGCGCCGCCAAGGAGCTCGGCGCGCCGCGCGGATCTCGTGCGCGTCGGTCGCCGCCGACGGGCGCCTGCCGGTCGTGCTGTTCTGCGCCGGCGGCATCGCCACGCCCGCCGACGCCGCGCTGATGATGGCGCTCGGCGCCGAGGGCGTGTTCGTGGGCTCGGGCATCTTCAAGTCCGAGGACCCGCCCGCCCGCGCGCGGGCGATCGTCGAGGCGACGACGCACTGGCAGGACCCCGAGCGCGTCGCGGCGGCCTCGCGCGGCCTCGGGCCGGCGATGATCAGCCTGGAGAGCTCGAAGCTCGAGGGCGAGCAGCTGCTCGCGCCGGTCGCGGCTGGTAGGGCGAGCGTGCCGCTGGTGGGGGTGCTCGCCCTGCAGGGCGGGTTCGAGGCGCACGGGCGTGTTCTGCGCGGGCCTGGGCGCGCGACGTGCGCGAGGTGCGCACGCCCGCGGACCTCGACGGTCTCGACGGGCTGGTGATCCCGGGCGGCGAGTCCACGACGATGACGCTCGGCATCGAGCGCGAGGGACTGCGCGAGCCGCTGCGCGAGCTGGTCGCACGGCGGGACGCCCGTGCTGGGATCGTGCGCCGGGCTGATCATGCTCGATCGCGAGCATCTCGACCTGATGGACATGCGCGCGCGAGCGCAACGCGTTCGGGCGCCAGTCGCAGCTTCGAGACCGACCTCGACGTGCGCGGTCTGGAGGGAGGCCCGCTGCGGGCGGTGTTCATCCGCGCGCCGTGGATCGCCGAGCACGGCCCGGACGTGGAGATCCTCGCCGAGGTGGACGGTCATCCGGTGGCGGCGCGTCAGGACGGTCTGCTCGCGCTCGCTTTCCACGCCGAGTTGACGGCTGACGATCGGATGCATCGGCTGTTCCTGGGTTCTCTGCGCTGAGCAGCGGCTCCTCCAGCGCTGCGAGCACGGCGTTGACGGCGTCGCGGATCTCTTCCACAAGCCGGCCTTCGTCCTCGAGACGTTCGGCGTCGGCCCAAGACCATGAGCGGGTGACGTGCAGGCTCGGGCGCAGATGCGCGAACCGTCGGCCGAGCGCTCGCAGGAAGGGGTCCAACCGATCGGCGTCCTGCTCGGAGGCGTACCCGCGCTCCAGCAACCATGGCCACAACTCGGTGTGGATCGAGTTGCGGTGGTGAGCGCCGACGTGTGACCAGTCCTCGCCCTCCCAGCGGCGCGCGTACGTCGGTGCGTCGAGGGTGCAGGTCAGATATACGCGGGTGCGGCGGGGCGCGTTGCGAAACCCGAGCAGTGGCTGGGGCTCCACGCGCCAGTCCGGCGGCGCCGCCAGTTCGCACAGACGATCGGCATGGCCGGCCGCATATAGGTGTTCGGCCTGGGGCTTGAGCTCCCCGGCCACATGTGCAGCGTCAGACGGTCGTCCGCGTCGATGTCCAGGGCCGCGCGCTGCAGCGACTGAGCGCCGAGGGCGTTGTCCAGGCGAACGTGCACCAGCCCGACGCGCTCGGGCTCGATACCGGTGGCCTCGCGCAACAGCGAGCGCAGTCGCCACTTGCGCCGTGTGGGGTCGGCGCCCACGCGGCGCAGGCTGCCGAACGGAAGCAGGTGTCCGAAGTCCTGGTGGGCATAGGAGAGCATGTCCTGCACGAGCGCGTGCTCGGCGGGGGAGAGCACGCCGATCTCGGCCAGGCGCCACCACGCCTCGAGCAGGTCGTGCCAGCGCAGCAGGCAGGTGCGGCGCTGCGCGAACTGTACGCCGCCGAGGTTGAGCTCGGTCACACGATGGCCGTTGCGCTTGGCCCATTTGCGGCAGACCTTGCTCTCCAGCAGCACGACCAACTCGGGATCGAACCGCAGTACGCCGTCGAACCGTTGACCGCGATCGGTGTCGGTGACCTCGCCCGCGATCTCCGGCGGCTCGAAGTCGGGCGTCAGGAACACGCTCACCAGGCGTCCTCGCTGGATCTTGCCGTTGGACACGCTTTCCTCGGAGGGATCGACGAGGTGGGCGGCCTGCAGATCGACCGTGCAGTCGGGCAGGCGGCTCTGAGAGCGCTCGCCGATCTCGTGCAGCAGCGCCTCGCGGGCGAGGGGCACGAGCCGCAGCACGATCATCGCGGCGCGCGTCAGCTGATCCTCGTGGCCGCGCCCGAGATCCCGGTAGGGCTCGAACATGTTCAGGTGGGGGTTCGAGGTGATGCCCTGCACTGCGCCCCCGGTCACGATTATCTCGCTCCCACTCCCAACCGACCCATGTATCAATCAATCACACCGTGACTCAGTCAATGACCACTGATCTACAGTATGTGCCCCAATGTCCATAGACGATACCGCACTGTGGCGTTTCTGACCAGTGGGAGTCGGGTGCCCGCGATACTGCGGGACATGAGCGTGATCGCCGTGGCGACCGACGAGCGGACGGGAATCGCCGAGGGACTGCTCGCGATGCTGCGCGCTCGCGGTCACGAGGTGCTGACTTACGGGGCCCTCGTTGACGGTGCGCAGGGCGAGCACGAAGGGTGGGCGTGGGCGTCGGAGGCAGCGGCCCGCGACGTGGCCGAGGGCCACGCTAAGCAGGCGATCGTGTGCTGCTGGACCGGCACGGGCGCCTCGATTGCAGCGAACAAGGTCCGCCGGCGTGCGCGCAGCGCTGTGTGCCGACGCCACGACGGCTGCGGGAGCGCGGCGCTGGAACGACGCGAACGTGCTCGCCCTGAGCCTGCGCGCCACCTCGGAGGCCGTGCTGGGAGAGATCCTGGACGCGTGGTTTACGACCGAGCCGAGCGAGGAAGCCGACGACCGCGCGAACGTCGCGCACCTACAGGAGATCGAGCGCGGCTGACCTCGTTGATCTGGCTGTCAGAAGGCGGGGGGCCTGCTCGATCGGGGCGACGGGCAAACCGCTACGCGGAGCGGCAACGGCCGAAGGATCGATGACGCCGACTGGCGCCTGCGATCGGAAGAACTGCCTACAGGAAGCCCGTATACGGTGAGATTGAGTCTGCCAGCACACCCCGCGAAAACGGGCATGAGTAGCTAGACGATTTTGATTCCGCGCACAATCGTTCCAGTCATCGACTCAATCGTACCAATCCGTGGACGGGCGACCCATGGATGGCATAGTAGCGTCACTACCCTGCGAAAGCGCAGCTTCTTCATGTCGCTGCGGTGTATCGTGTGACGATGGTGGCTGATTACGGGCCAGTACCGCAAACGTGATTGATCGCCCCAGTCTGGTAGGCGATCTTCCGCCTTATGGCGTGTCGAGCCAATCATCCGACACGGTCGATGGTGCAGAGGTGCCTGGAGTGGGGACCTCGCCCGCGGCCGACATCTTTCAAATCCCGCTCGAGGAAGACAACGTCGGCATTCTGGATGTCGTTTCGGCTTGCGTATGGCGGTCGCCAGTGCTGACCGACGACGCGGCTCGTCTAGCAATCGGGGCTCACTACTATCCAAGACTTCGGGCGGCGTTTCTCCGGAAGCACTGAAGATGCGGAGATCGTCATACAGGAGGCGGCGGGTCTTGCAGTCACTCTTGGGGTAGGGGATCAAGACAAGCTCGAGATGATCGTGTTTCGTAACACGATCCGATTCGACTGGACCGCCCCGAGACGGCTTATCGCCGAAATCGACGAGCTGGCTCAAGAAGCAAAGCAGTGGATTCCAGATCTAACGGAGCGGATGAGCCTGTTGAAGGTGCTTTTCGATCTCGCGACCCAGGTGCACACGATGATCGCGGGAGAGAACCAACGATGTAAACGTGATCAGAATGAGAGCGTACCTCAATCGGATCAGGTCACAAAAGACATCGACTTGATTGAACCGCAAATCACTGTCGCGCGGCAGCGATTTCTTAGAGATGCGCAGCGCGCGGCGCAGGTCCGATACGCCAAGGGCATGGCTATAGGGGCGGCGTTGCTCGGTGTCGTGTCGGGTATTTTGGGCATCGGGTTTCTGCTAAGCGGAGTATGGGCTGTCAACGGTGTTGGCCTGCTGGCCGGAGGGGTTGGCGCTTGCGTGAGCGTGCTCCAGAGGATGACCTCGGGCACCATGGGCTGAACTTCCGCACAGACCCAAAAATGCTTGTGGTCTTTGGTGCGCTGCGTCCGTTGATTGGGGGCGTGTTCGGTCTCGTGACATTCTGTGTACTCAAGGCCGGGCTGATTTCGGCTTTGGTCGTCCCGACGGGGGCTGGTGAACAGCTTGCTTTCGTTGCGGTCTTCGCTTTTGCCGCCGGATTCAACGAGCGTTTCTTCCAAGATATGCTGGCGGGTGCGAGCAAAGGGCTTGGGCAAGACGCGCCTGTGGTTGACGCACGCGCTCCTGGGCACGCCTAAGTAGCCGCGAACCGCACGACGCCATCGTCGGCGCCCCGCGCTCGACGACGCGGTGTTCGTCGAGCAGCAGATCGACGTGGCCGAGCACCTCCGAGAGCGTCAGGTAGGCCTGCGTGACGGCGACGTTGCCCCACAGCTCGACTGCGCGATCTCGTGCGCGGTCAGCGGTCGGGCGGCGATCAGGCCGTGGATGCTGCTCGGCGCGGCGCCGTGCATGCGCAGGCGCGCGTCGATCAGCGCGGCGTGGTCGGCGATCGGCGCGCCGTGACCGGGCAGCACCAGCGACAGGTCCATCGCGCGGGTTCGTTCCAGCGAGGCGATGTAGTCGATCAGCGCCCGCGGGCGGGGCCCGGTGAACTCCGGTCCGGCGTCCAGCGGGCGCGCGAGCAGCGGGTTGGAGGAGATGTTCGCGAGCAGGTGGTCGGCGGCGAACAGGATCGCTGCGCGCTCGCGTCGTCGCCAGAACACCGTGTCCGACGGGCTGTGGCCGGGCCGGTGCAGCACGCGCAGGGTGCGGTCGCGCAGCGCGCAGCTCCTCGCCGTCGCGCAGCGGCCGCGTGACCTCCACGGCCGCGCCCCACGCGCGAAAGCTGCGCCGAGACCGCGCGCAGCGCGCGTGATGACGTCGGCGCGGGATGCCGTGGCGCAGCATCACCCGCTGGGCGAACGCGTCGTCCAGCTCGGTCGGCGCTGTCGAACTCGCGCAGGTACGGCGCGAGCCGGTCGAGCGCCGCGACCTCCGCGCCCGAGCGCCGCGCGAGGATCGGCGGCGAGCCCGAAGTGGTCGATGTGCTGGTGGGTGACGACGAGCAGCTCGATGTCCTCGATCGTGTGCCCGCGCGCGGCGAGCGCCCGCTCGAGCTCGTCGCAGCGAGCTTGCCCGAGTTCGGCCCCGAGTCGATCAGCGTCAGCGGCGAGTCCTCGATCAGATAGGCGTTGACGCGCCCGACCTGAAACGGCGTGGGGATCGCCAGGCGATGGATGCCGGCCGCGGCCGCCCGCGCGAGCAGCTCCTCCTCGTCCGGCTCCTCCGTCTCGCCGTCGTCGCTCACGAGCGGATCAGCGCGAGCACCTCGTCGCGGCGGCGCTCCATGTCCTCGCGCGAGACGCAGCGACTCCAGGCACAGCCGCAGCAGCGGCTCGGTGTTGGAGGGGCGCACGTTGAAGTGCCAGTCCTCGTAGTCGATCGAGATGCCGTCCAGCCGTGTCCTGGCGCGCGTCGGCGTAGCGCTCGGCGATCTCCGCCATCTTCGCCTCGGGGTCGGAGACCTCCGAGTTGATCTCGCCCGAGATGAAGTACTTCGCGCGCAGCGGCGCGAGCAGCTCGCGACAGCGAGCGGCCCTCGCGAGCCAGCAGCTCGAGGATCAGCAGCGCCGGGATCGTGCCCGAGTCGGCGCAGTAGAACTCGCGGAAGTAGTAGTGCCCGGAGACCTCCCCGCCGAACAGCGAGCCCTCCGCGCGCATGCGCGTCTTGAAGAAGGCGTGCCCGACGCGGTTGACGTGCGGCATGCCGCCGGCGGCGCGCACCGTGTCGGGCGACCGCGCGCGAGGCGCGCACGTCGTACAGCACCGCCTCGGGCGGGCGGCCGTCCGCGCCTTGCCGAGCAGCGACTCGCGCGAGCAGCGCGGTCAGGAAGTCGCCGTCGACGAACGCGCCCGTGTCGTCGATGAAGAAGCAGCGGTCGGCGTCGCCGTCCCAGGCGATGCCCGAGATCGGCGCCGCTCTCGCGCACCTTGGCGATGATCGACTCGCGGTTCTCCGCCAGCAGCGGGTTGGGCTCGTGGTCGGGGAACGTCGCCGTCGGGCGTCCAGTAGGTCTCGATCAGCTCCAGCCCCAGCCGCTCGCAGCAGCGGGCCGACCATCGGCCCGGCCATGCCGTTGCCGCCGTCCACGACCACCTTCAGCGGCTTGCCCTCGCGACCCTTCGGGAGCGCACGATCTCGGGTCGATGAACCGCAGCGCGTACTCCTGGAACTCTCCGTACACGTCCACGTCCTCGGCCGCGCCGCCGCCCGGAGCGATCGCCCGAGGCCCGCCTCGATCGCCGCGCGGATGTCCTGGATGCCGGCGTCTCCGGACAGCGCGATCGCGCCGTCGCGCACGAGCTTGGCGCCGGTGTAGGCGGCGGGGTTGTGCGAGGCCGTGCACATCAGCCCGCCGTCCAGCTCGCGCGAGCCGACGAGGTAATACAGCATCTCGGTGCCCACCTGGCCGGCGTCGATCACGTCCGCGCCCTCCTCCAAAGCCCGATGCGATAGCGCGCCGCCAGCTCGGGCGCGGTCAAGCGCATGTCGCGGCCGAGACCCACGCGCAGCTCGGACACGGGCTTGCCCGCGAGCCCTGACGAGCACGCTGCGCGAACGCGCGACCGATCGCCTCGGCCGTGTCGCCGTCCAGCTGCTCGCCGTACAGGCCACGGATGTCGTACGCCTTGAATATGTCCGGGGTCGACGGGACGCCATGCGGCCTCGCATCCTAGACTCTGGACTCATGTCCGGACACTCCAAGTGGGCCTCCATCAAGCACAAGAAGGCGATCGTCGACTCGCGCCGCGGTCAGCAGTTCACCAAGCTCGCGCGCGCGATCACGGTCGCGGCGCGCGACGGCGGGGGCGATCCCGACGCCAACGCGACGCTCGAGAACGCGATCCGCAAGGCCAAATTGGCGTCGATGCCCAAGGACAACATCGAACGCGCGATCGCCAAGGGCACCGGCGCGGGCGGCGACGGCGAGGCGGCCCTGGAGACCGTGCTGTACGAGGGCTACGGCCCGGGCGGCGTGGCGGTGCTCGTGGAGGCCGTCACCGACAACCGCAACCGCACCGGCGCCGACGTCCGCCACGCCTTCTCCAAGTACGGCGGCTCGCTCGGCGAGCCCGGCTCGGTCGCCTACCTGTTCGACAAGACGCGGCACGATCGCGGTCGACGCGCCGCGCTACGCCGAAGATGAGCTGATGGTCGCCGTCGAGGCCGGCGCCGAGGACATCACCGCCGACGACGGTCTCTGGGAGATGGTCGCCGCGCCGGCCGACTACGCGGCGGTGCGCGCCGCGCTCGAGGAGGCGGGGCGTCGAGATCGAGAGCGCCGAGATGGGCTACCGCCCGTCGAGCCTCGTGCCGATCGACGAATCCCAGGCGTCCAGCCTGATGCGGCTGATCGAGGCGCTGGAGGAGAGCGACGACGTCGGCGAGGTGCACGCCAACTTCGACGTTCCCGCCGAGGTGCTGGAGCGCGTTGCCGGCTAGGCCGCGCTCGGCGATGAGTGCTTCCGATACGCCGACGGCGGCGGTGAGCGGCGCCGACTGCAGCCGATGCAGACCGGCTATGGCTCACCCATCAGCCACCCGTGGTATCCTCTGCGGCGGTCGTGGCACACGCCTGCAGGAGCACACCCGGGAGATCCCCAAGCCGCTCGTCGAGATCGGCGGCGAGCCGATCGTCGGGCATGTGATCGGGCTCTACGCCGCTCAGGGCTTTCGCCGCTTCCTGCTGGCGACCGGCTACAAGGGCGAGCTGATCGAGCGCTACAGCCAGCGCGCGCGATTGGCCCCCCGGCGTGAGCGTCGAGTGCGTGGACACCGGTCTGGACACGCCGACCGGCGGGCGGCTCAAGCTGCTGGAGGACCGGCTCGCGGGTGAGGAGACGTTCTGCGCGACCTACGCCGACGGGTCGCCGACATCGACCTCGGCCGCGCTGCTGGCCTTTCACGCCGGCACACGGTGGACTGGCGAGCATGACGGTCGTGCGGCCCGCGCTGCAGTTCGGCGTCACCGAGCTCGACGGCGACGGCCGCGTGACGGGCTTTCGCGAGAAGCCCCGCTCCGAGCACTGGATCAACGGCGGCTTCTTCTGCCTGCGCCGCGGCGCGCTGGACCACCTGCGCCACGACAGCGTGCTGGAGCGCGAACCGCTGGAGCGCATGGCCGCCGCCGGCGAGCTGCGCGCTTACCGCCACGACGGGTTCTGGGAGTGCATGGACACCTACAAGGACGCCGTCGCGCTGAACGACCTGTGGGCGTCCGGCGACCGCGCCCTGGGCAGGCGTCCGAGCCGGCGCGCAGAATCACGTGGCCGTGATCGTTCTCGGCATCGACCCCGGCCTGGCCAACACCGGCTACGGCGTCGTCGCTCAGCGCCAGGGCCGCCTCGTTGCGCTCGACGGCGGCACGATCCAGACCCGTTCGCGGGCTGCCGATCGAGCGCCGGCTCGCCGACATCCATGCGGCGGTGGACGCGCTGCTGGCCGAGCACGAGCCCGACGCGAGTGGCGCTGGAGGAGCTGTACTTCGGGCAGAACGTGCGCACCGCCTTCGCCGTCGGACAGGCCCGGGGCGTCGTGATGCTCGCGGCCGGACAGCGTGGCGTGCCGTGCGAGAGCTACACGCCGCAGGCAGGTCAAGGGCGCGGTCTGCGGCAACGGGCGCGCCGACAAGGAGCAGGTCGCGCGCATGGTGCAGGCGCTGCTCGGGCTGTCCGCGCCGCCCGCGCCCGACCACGCCGCCGACGCGCTGGCCGTGGCCGTCTGCCACGCCAACCGCGCGCCCCTCGCGCGCGCGCTCGCGGGAGTCGGTGCGGCGCGCATGATCGGCGTGCTCCGGGGCGAGGTCGTCGTGCGCCGGCCCGATCACGTCGTGCTGCTGTGCGGCGGCGTCGGCTATCGCGCGGCGGTCTCGGCCAGACGCTGAGCCACGTACCGGCGGCGGGCGAGGAGACGACGCTGCACACCCATCTGATCGTGCGCGACGACGCGCTCACGCTGTACGGGTTTCACTCCGAGCAGGAGCGCGACCTGTTCCTGATGCTGCTGTCGGTGCAGGCCGTCGGCCCGAAGGTCGCCCTGGCCGTGCTCTCCGGCGGGCCCGCCGCGCGAGCTGATCGGCGCGATCGCCGGCCGGCGACGCGGCGCGCTTTCAGGCCGTCCCGGGATCGGCAAGCGCACCGCCGAGCGGATCATCGTCGAGCTGCGCGAGAAGGTCGTCGGCGTGCACGGCGCCGGCCGAGCGACGGACCGCTCATCACGCGCCGCGGCGCGGCGGACGGCCCGCGCGGCGCTCGCGCGCGACGGGCTGCTGGAGCTCGGCTACGCGCCGCGGCGAGGTCGAGGAGCTGCTGCGCGAGCGCCGAGGGCGACAGCGCCGAGGAGCTGATCGCGCACGCGCTGCGCGTGGCGCGGACGGCGTGAGCGGCGACGCGCGATGACCGAGCGACCGCAGCCGCCGAGCGCATCCAGACGCCCTACCTCGTCGCCCGAGGACGAGCTCGACCGCTCGCTGCGCCCGCGACGGCTCGAGGAGTTCATCGGTCAGGAGACCCTGCGCGAGCAGCTCGCGGTCGCGATCGAGGCGGCCGCCGCGCGCGGCGAGGCGCTCGACCACGTGCTGCTCGCGGGGCCGCCCGGGCTCGGCAAGACCTCGCTCGCGCAGATCGTCGCCGCCGAGCTCGACGTGCCGTTCGTGCAGACCGCCGGGCCGGCGCTGGAGCGCAAGGGAGACATCGCGGCGTTTCTGACCGCCCTGGAGCCGCGCAGCGTGTTCTTCGTCGATGAGATCCACCGGCTGCCGCGCACGCTCGAGGAGACCTTCTATCCGGCGATGGAGGACCACCGCCTGCCGATCACCGTCGGCCAGGGCGCCGGCGCGCGCGTGGTGACGCTCGAGCTGCCGCCGTTCACGCTCGTCGGCGCGACCACGCGCACGGGCCTGCTGACGCACGCCGCTGCGCGACCGCTTCGGCATCCAGGCGCGCCTGGAGCCCTACGCCACGCGACGAGCTCGCGGCGATCGTCAGCCGCTCGGCGGGGATCCTCGAGATCGAGCTCGAGGAGGACGGCGCGCTCGGCGATCGCCGCCCGCAGCCGCGGCACGCCGCGCGTGGCCAACCGGCTGCTCAAGCGCGTGCGCGACTACGCCGAGGTGCGCATGGCGGGCGTCGTCACCGCCGCGGCCGCGCACGCGGCGCTGGAGATGCTCGAGGTCGACGAGCTCGGCCTCGACCGCCTCGACCGCGAGATCCTGCGCGCGATCTGCGTGAAGTTCGACGGCGGGCCGGTCGGCCTCTCGACGCTGGCGGTGGCGGTGGGCGAGGAGCAGGACACGATCGAGGACGTCTACGAGCCGTATCTGCTGCATGCAGGGCCTGATCAAGCGCACTCCGCGCGGGCGCGCGGCGACGCCGGCGGCCTTCGCCCACCTCGGCCTGCGAGCCGCCCGCGCCGCCGGACCGGCGCTGTTCTGAGCCGTCGCGCAGCGCGCCGCAGTCCCTCGCGCGAGTGCCGCGTGCTCGGAGACGTGCGCAGCGCCGAGCGCTCCCGGCTGCGGGGCCTCGACGCGCCGCTCCCCTAGTCTGTGCCTATGGCCCACCCGTTCATCTGCCCGAACTGCGGTCACCGCACGACCGAGCTCGACCGCAACATCGGCTTCACGCGCCAGCCCAAGGGCTGCGCGAAGTGCGGCTTCGCGTTCCTGTTCGAGTTGCTCGACGACTACTACCCGGCGCCCGACGCCGCGTTCTTCGTGTGCGACGGCGAGGGCCGGATCATCGGCTGCGGCAAGAACTCCTTCGCGTTCACCGGCCTCGAGGAGGAGGAGGTGATCGGCCAGCGCGTCGAGCAGGTCCTGGGCCTGAGCTTCGCCAACGGCGACGACCCCGTCGCGACCGTGCTGGAGTGGGGAGTGCGCGCGCTGGACAAGCCCGTGCAGCGTCAGCGGCGAACGCGACGTGGCCGGCGAGCGCCAAAGCGGACATGTTCCCGGCCTACGACGACGACGGCGGGCTGTTGCTCGTGCTCACCCCGGAGAAGTAGTCTCTTTCGAACGATGCTGCATTCGGCACACCACGACCGTCGGAACGTCGATGAACGATCGCCGTCGCAACATCTTCATCCTGCTGCTCGTCGCCGGGCTGTTCGCCGCGTCGCTCGCGGTGATCGCGCCGAAGCCGACGCGGCTGGGACTCGACCTGAAGGGCGGAGTGCAGCTGGTCTACCAGGCCAAGCCGACCGCGCAGTCGAAAGTCGACCCCGAATCGCTCGAACCGGTCGATCGACATCATGCGCAAACGCGTCGATCAGCTCGGCGTCGCGCAGCCGGAAATCCAGCGCAGCGGCGCGGCAACGAAATCGACGTCGCACCTGCCCGACGTGAGCAACGCCCAGCGCGCCGAAGCCGAGGTCGGCAAGACCGCCCAGCTGTACTTCTACGACTGGGAGCCGAACGTGATCGGCCCGACCGGCAAGCCGGCGGGCCGACCGAACCGACCGTCACCGGCGGTCCCAACGCGGGCGCCGCGCGAATCGGGCCTGCCGCAGTACCAGGCGGTGCTGCGCGCCGCCAAACGCCCGCCGATCCTGCGCAAGAACGACACCACCTATGAGCCCGGCTGCACGCCCGCGCAGGTCAACGGCTGCATCTACGGCAGCTGGTACCTGCTCGACACCAAGCACGAAAAGATGCTGTGCGCCGGCGGCAAGCCGATCTGTCCGCCCAGGAAACCGAACAGGACCTGTACGCCGACGGCTACAAACCGCCGGCGGGCGCGAAGCCCAAGGCCGTGCGTGTGAACCCGGGCACGTCCTCTGCAGGCCCGTCCGGTCGAATCCCCGAAAACCGGCAAGGTCACCCAGCAGAGCCCCAACAGCTTCTATGTGATCAACGACGACCCGGTGCTGAACGGCGCGGACATCACCAACCCGCAGCAGGGCTTCGACGAAGGCGGCGGCGGCAGCGGCCAGCCCGACGTCACCTTCGGCTTCACCGCGCACGGCAAGCAGGTCTTCCAGCAGGTCACCAAGGAAATCGCCCAACGCGGCCAGGAAGCGCAGCTGCCGGGTGTCAGCAAGGAATCGGCCCAGCAGCACTTCGCGGTCGCGCTCGACGGCCAGCTGATCACCGCCCCGTCGATCGACTACACGCAGTACCCGGAAGGCATCGACTCCACCCAGGGCTCGCAGATCTCCGGCGGCTTCACGCTCACCTCCGCCCAGGCGCTCGCCGAC